>JACKKZ010000010.1 GCA_024236195.1 Sphingomonadaceae bacterium | reverse complement strand
GCTCCGCCAGTTCCTCGTCAGTTATCTGTGTGGCCGCGAGAGCGGCTGCATCGCCCTCAAACAGCAGCCGGGCCTCGGTCAGTTCGAAGGCGGTGATCCCAAAGCCGGGCTTGTCCTGCTTGCCCGGTATGCGCTTCACATAGGCGCCAGAGCCGACTTTCACTTCGACAAGACCCTGGACCTCCAGCGCGATGATCGCTTCCCTGACGGTCGGTCGGCTAACATCGTGTTCCACTGCAAGTTCGCGCTCAGCCGGCAAGCGCTGGCCCACTTTGAAGCGGCCGGAAGCCAGCTCGGCGATCAGCTTGCGCGCCAGTTCTTGATAGAGTCTGTCTTGTGTGCTCATCTTTTTGGCCTTACCAATATATAGAAACTTGACAGGCCAAAACGGCTGCGTCAAGTCTAAAACCCGTCATACCGCTGCAATTGGGTCACCGAAATGAAAATTGTTTCAGCCAAAGTCATCGTCACCTGTCCGGGTCGCAACTTCGTGACTCTGAAGATTGAGACCGACCAGGGCGCCTATGGCATCGGCGATGCAACGCTGAACGGGCGTGAGCTGTCCGTGGTATCCTACCTTCAGGAGCACGTCGTCCCCTGCCTGATCGGCATGGATCCGCGCCGAATCGAGGATATCTGGCAGTACCTCTACAAGGGTGCCTACTGGCGGCGCGGTCCGGTGACCATGCGCGCGATCGCAGCAGTCGACATGGCGCTGTGGGACATCAAGGCAAAGATGGCGGGGATGCCACTCTACCAGCTGCTCGGCGGGCGCAGCCGTGACGGAGTCATGGTCTATGGCCATGCCAATGGCTCGGACATCGCCGAAACGGTCGAGGCGGTCGGCCACTACATCGACATGGGCTACAAGGCTATCCGCGCGCAGACCGGCGTGCCGGGGATCAAGGATGCCTACGGCGTAGGCCGCGGCAAGCTCTATTACGAACCGGCCGATGCTGCGCTGCCCTCTGTCACCGGCTGGGATACACGCAAGGCGCTGAACCATGTCCCGAAGCTGTTCGAGGAACTGCGCAAGACCTATGGTTTCGATCACCACCTGCTGCACGACGGCCACCACCGCTATACCCCGCAGGAAGCGGCCAACCTGGGCAAGATGCTCGAGCCCTACCAGCTGTTCTGGCTGGAGGACTGCACCCCGGCAGAGAATCAGGAAGCCTTCAAACTGGTCCGCCAGCACACCGTCACCCCGCTCGCGGTGGGCGAGATCTTCAATACGATCTGGGATGCAAAAGACCTGATCCAGAACCAGCTGATCGACTATATCCGCACCACAGTGGTCGGTGCGGGCGGAATCACGCACCTGCGCCGCATTGCCGATCTTGCCAGCCTCTACCAGGTCCGCACCGGCTGCCACGGTGCGACCGACCTATCGCCGGTGACGATGGGCTGCGCGCTGCACTTCGACACCTGGGTGCCGAACTTCGGGATACAGGAATACATGCGCCACACGGAAGAGACCGATGCCGTCTTCCCGCACGATTACCACTTCGAAAAGGGTGAACTGTTCATCGGCGAAACCCCAGGCCACGGCGTCGACATCGATGAAAAGCTGGCCGCAAGATATCCCTACAAACCCGCCTACCTCCCTGTCGCCAGGCTGGAAGACGGCACCATGTGGAGCTGGTGATATGACAATCCGCAAGATCCTTCTGGCGGCTACCGCACTTGTCGCGCTGGGCGCAGCAACCAAGGCCCCCGCCCCGTCGCTCCAGCTTGGCCGGCTGGCCAAATTGGGCACCGTCGATGCCCGCTATCAGGGCTACAACATCGAAATGGTCGAAGTGACCGGCGGCCGGTTCTGGGCACCCTATGGCGGGCCAGAGGGCGAACGCTATCGCCAGCGCCCGCCGATCGATCTCAAGGATCCAAGGCTCATCGCGCTCGCCAGGGGGCTTGGCCCCAGCTTGATGCGGGTCAGCGGAACCTGGGCCAACAACACCTACCTTGAGGCCGAAGGCGAACACCTCGCCGCCCCGCCGGCAGGCTTTGTGCAGGTGCTGACCCGCCAGCAGTGGAAAGATGTCGTGGCCTTCTCGAAGGCCGTCGATGCGCCGATCGTCACCAGCTTTGCGGTCAGCAACGGCACCCGTGACGCGAACGGCGTGTGGACCAGCGTGCAAGCCCAGCGCCGGCTCGATCTGACCCGCGAGGCGGGGGGCAGCATCTACGCCGCAGAATTCTTCAACGAAGCCAATATGCCCAGCGCCGCTCCCGAAATGCCGAAGCGCTACACCGCGGAAAACTATGCGGCGGAGTACCGCCTGTTCCGCGACTGGGCCCGCAAGAACGCACCGGAAATGAAGATTCTGGGCGTTGGCGGCGTCGGCGAAGCGGGACTCCTCAAGGACGTTCCCATCCCGACGGAAATGGGATCGCATGTCAGCAGCGAAGACATGATGGCGGCCAACCCGAGCAGCGTCGATGTGGTATCCTACCACTTCTATGGATCGGTATCACAGCGGTGCCTGGGTATGGGCATCGGAACCGCGGTCAAGGAGCATGCTCTCGGCGCTGAATGGCTTGACCTGACGGTGCGCGATTTCAAATATTATGCGGCCCTGCGAGACAAGTATGAGCCGGGCAAGCCAATGTGGAACACCGAGACTGCACAGGCGGCCTGCGGCGGCAGCCCCTGGGCCTCGACCTTTCTCGACACCTTCCGCTACCTGAACCAGAACGCGGCACTGGCGCAGCTCGGCCTCCAGGCAATCCAGCACAACACGCTGGCGGCATCAGACTATGCGTTGATCGATCGCGATACGCTGACCCCGCGCCCGAATTATTGGGCAGCGGTGCTGTGGAAGCGGACCATGGGAACGACCGTGCTCGCATCGCCCCGTTCGCCGTCACCCGCATTGCGGCTCTATGCCCAGTGCCAGGCAGGGCAGCCAGGCGGGGTCACTGTGCTCGCACTTAACACCGGAGAGGCT
>JACKKZ010000009.1 GCA_024236195.1 Sphingomonadaceae bacterium | reverse complement strand
CCAGAAGCTGCCGGGATGGTAGTGATACTGGTTCGCGTTTCCCTTGCCGGACACATTCGCCCACATTTCTGGGTGCCAGGTAAAACGGCTGTTTTCCGGCGACCGGGCATCCACAGTTTGAGCATCGGCCATGGTCATAGCCTTCAGTGCGAGTGCCCGCGCCGCTTCCCCACCCCATTCGAGCATCCGCGTGTTCGAATGCCAGCCACCGATGTTGGAGATATTCACCCCATCACGGTCACGCGCGATTTCGGCGTCGATAGCCGCCCGCAGCATGCGCAACCCCTCCTCACTCTGCAGCCGGTCCACAACGAAGGGAGTCGCAAAGAGATCACGGGTTTCGGCCAACTACTGCCTCTTTCCACTGACCTTGCGGATGATGCCGTTGAAGCGCAGCACCGGCTGGCCATCAGCAGTGATCAATCCCTCTACGAAGATCGTCTTGCCTCCTGCCCGCACCACCTTGCCGCGTGCCTCCATCATCTGCCCGACTCGCGCGGGATCGAGGAAGTCCGAAGTGAGATTGAGCGTTACTCCGCGGCTGTCAGCCAGTTCGCGGCTGGCGATGGTGAAAAGCGCAGAATCGGCGAAGGTCATCAGGCATCCGCCATGCATGAACCCCGCGCCGTTCATATGGCGTGGTTCGGCGCGGAAGGCGCTCACATAACCGCCATCATCCTCGATGCGCTCGTAAAACGGCCCTGCACGTTGTTCGAAAGCATCGCTTTGCCAGGTCGACCACCCGGCCCATTCACCCTCGGTTACCGGCACCAGCCCGCCGCTTGCACCAACGGCTTCGTTCTCGCTCATGCTGTCAGCGCCGCCACACCGGGCAAGGCCTTGCCCTCCATCCATTCGAGGAAAGCGCCGCCAGCGGTTGAAATATAAGTGAAATCTTCGGCAACACCGGCATGGTTGAGCGCTGCAACCGTATCTCCGCCGCCAGCCACCGAAATGAGCGAACCGTCCTGCGTTAGAGCAGCCGCAGTGCGGGCGAGCGAAACGGTCGCATTGTCGAAGGGCTCGATCTCGAATGCCCCCATCGGGCCGTTCCAGACCAGCGTCCGGCAAGTTTTGAGCACATCGCCCAGCGCCTCAACCGCCAAAGGGCCAACATCGAGAATCATCTCGTCCCCGGCAACTTCGTGGACGTTGCATGTGCGCACGCTGGGCGGGTTGGCAGCAAATTCCTTCGCCACAGTGACGTCATAGGGCAGATGCACCGTGCAGCCAGCGTGATCCGCCTTGTCCATGATGGCGTTCGCGGTCGCAGTGAGATCATGCTCGCACAGCGATTTGCCAACATCCACCCCGCGTGCCGCAAGGAATGTGTTGGCCATGCCACCGCCGATGATCAGGTGCTGGACCTTGCCGACGAGGTTTTCGAGCACATCGAGCTTGGTCGAAACCTTGGCACCACCGACGACTGCGGCAACGGGCGTTTGCGGATTGCCCAGCGCTGCATCGAGTGCCTTCAGTTCCTTCTCCATTGCGCGGCCGGCATAGGCTGGCAGCACATGCGCGAGTCCCTCGGTGGATGCGTGGGCGCGATGCGCGGCTGAAAACGCATCGTTGACGTAAAAATCGCCATGGGCCGCGATACCCTTGGCGAATTCGGCATCGTTTGCCTCTTCACCCGGCCAGAAGCGCACATTGTCGAGCAGGCCGATATCGCCATCGCGCAATATACCGATCGATTGTTCGACCACCGGCCCCATCACTTCAGGGATGAACATGATCTCGCGGTCGAGCACGCGCTCGACATCGCCCTGCACCATGCTGGTGCTCATGGTCGAATGGCGCGCGCCCTTGGGACGACCGAAATGGGCGAGCAACAGGACCTTGGCCCCGCGATCCGCCAGTTCGAGGATGGTCGGCTTGACCGCCTCGACCCGCGTAACGTCGGACGCGCGACCTTCCTGCATCGGCAGGTTGAGATCGACGCGCACCAGCGCAACCTTGCCGGTGATGTCACCGAGATCGTCGAGGGTATTGAAGCTGCTCACCAGTTTATCCTTGTCAGATCGGCCATTTGCTACATTTGAGCTGTTCAGTCGGACCCGATGCCGCATCAGAGCATGCAACCCGTTTACGCTCGT
The DNA here is from genome assembly GCA_024236195.1 of Sphingomonadaceae bacterium. Lineage (GTDB taxonomy): Bacteria > Pseudomonadota > Alphaproteobacteria > Sphingomonadales > Sphingomonadaceae > JACXVD01. The sequence continues at coordinate 48,411 of JACKKZ010000009.1, read as the reverse complement.
TCTCGATCGCCTCGCGCACGCTGGCGGACTCGATTCCCAGTTTGTCTGCGGCAGACATACGCATCTTCACATTCGACCAAAGATAGCGGTCTTCGCCCTGAAGTTGCTCAGCAATCTCGTCGAACGAGGCTTGGTTGCCTGCCGCAGGAATGTCCCGCACATACACCCCCTCTTCACGCTGCTCACATCCGGCAAATGTCAGCAGCGCGCCAAGGGCGAAGATACGAGCTGGATTGTGCATCACGGTGTCCTGTTTGAGAGTCAGATCAGACCGGCCATTACACCCGCGGTATCGATCATCCGGTTCGAGAAGCCCCACTCGTTATCGTACCAGCTGACGACGCGGCAGAGTTTGCCTTCCATGACCGAGGTTTCGAGGCTGTCGACCGTCGAGCTTGCCGGATGGTGGTTGAAGTCGCTCGAAACCAGCGGCTGGTCGGTGTAGTCGAGCACACCCTTCATCGCACCTTCGGCTGCAGCCTTGAGGGCAGCGTTCAGTTCTTCCGCGCTGGTATCGCGGCCCGGGGTGAACACGAGGTCAACCAGGCTGACATTGGGGGTCGGCACGCGAACCGAAGAACCGTCGAGCTTGCCCTTGAGTTCAGGCAGGACGAGGCCGACGGCGCGTGCTGCACCCGTCGTGGTCGGGATCATGTTCTGCGCACCACCGCGCGCGCGGCGCATGTCGGAATGCATCTGGTCGAGCATGCGCTGGTCGTTGGTGTAGCTGTGGATCGTGGTCATGAAACCACGTTCGATGCCGACTGTGTCGTGCAGCACCTTGGCCACTGGCGAGAGGCAGTTGGTGGTGCAGCTGGCGTTGGAGACGATCACATCGTCGCTGGTCAGCGTCTGGTGGTTGACGCCATAAACGATGGTTGCAGACACGCCCGACGCCGGTGCGGAGATCAGCACGCGCTTGGCACCTGCATCGAGGTGAGGCTTGGCCGCGTCATGGCTCTGGAAAAAGCCGGTGCATTCAAGGGCGATATCGACGCCCTGCGCAGCATGCGGCAGCTTGCCGGGATCACGCTCGCTGGTGACCGCGATCTTCTTGCCGTTGACGGTGATCGAACCTTCGCCAACCTCGACCGTCCCGGGGAAGCGGCCGTGGGTCGAATCATACTGGAACAGCAGGGCGTTGGACTTGGTATCGGCCAGGTCGTTGATGCTGACGAGTTCGAGATCGTGATCGTCACGCTCGAGAATGGCACGCGCCACAAGGCGCCCGATACGTCCGAAACCGTTGATTGCAACCTTGGTCGCCATATTCAATGCTCCTGCTTAGGAATTGAGTTTATTCAGGATTTGCGGAACGATTGCGTCCGCCGTGAAGCCAAATTTCTCGAACAGCTGTTCCGCCGGGGCCGAAGCGCCGAAACGGTCGAGGCCGATGTTGATCCCATCCGTGCCGGTATAGCGTTCCCATCCAAGCGTTGCGCCGGCTTCTATCGAAACCTTGAGCGCATCGGCGGGCAAGATGTCCGAACGATAGGCCGCATCCTGCGCGTCGAACAGTTCGGCACACGGCACCGAAACCACATCCGCGCCAATGCCCTTGCCTTCCAGAGCCTCGGCAACTTCGACCGCCAACGCAACTTCGGATCCGGTTGCGGCAAGCACGACCTTGCGCCCTGCCGATGCAGCGCGGATGCGATAAGCACCCTTGGCGCAGCGGTTTGAGGTCGCCGCCCAGTCCGCATCGCCTTCGCCGCGCAGCTGCGGCAGGTTCTGTCGCGAAAGAGCCAGCACCGAAGGGGTCGACGGGGTCTGCAAGGCCAGCGCCCAGCACTCTGCCGTCTCGATCGTGTCGCAGGGGCGATAGACGTTGAGGTTCGGGATCAGGCGCAGGCTCATCACCTGCTCGACCGGCTGGTGGGTCGGCCCGTCTTCGCCCAGCCCGATGCTGTCATGCGTCATTACATAAACAACGCCGACCTGCTGCAGCGCCGACAGGCGGATCGCATTGCGGCAATAGTCGCTGAAGATCAGGAAAGTGCCGCCATAGGGTACGACACCGCCGTGCAGCATCATGCCGTTCATCGCGGCAGCCATGCCGAATTCGCGGATGCCGTAGTAGAGATAACGGCCCGAATAATCGTCGGCACTGAAGGGCGTGGTGCTTGGCGTCTTGGTGTTGCTCGATCCGGTAAGATCGGCCGAGCCGCCGACAAGATGCGGCAGCTTTTCGGTCAGCGGACCAAGCGCCATTTCCGACGCCTTGCGGGTGGCAACGGTTTTCGGCTCGGTGGCGAGTGCGGAAATATGGCCTTCGATCGCCGGACCGACGAGATCGACCACATGCATCATCCGGCTTTCGAATTCGGCGCGACGATCCGCATCGCTATCGAGGCGCGACATCCAGGCCGAATGCTCGCTCTTGCCCCGCTCGCTGATCGAGCGCCAGTCGGCGAGGATATCGTCCGGCACGACAAACGGCTCGGCATCCCAGCCCAGCTCCGCTCGTGCAGCGGCAATCTCATCACCGCCAAGCGGCGCGCCGTGTGTTGCCGAAGTGCCTTGCTTGTTTGGCGCACCCTTACCGATGATCGTCTTGCAGGCGATCAGGCTTGGGCGCGGATCGGCCATCGCATCCTCGATCGCGCGGGCAATATCGGCATGGTCATGCCCATCGCAACTGACTGTGTGCCAGCCGGCCGCACGGTGCCGCGCAAGAATATCCTCGCTGGTCGAGAGATCAGCGCTGCCGTCGATGGTGATGTTGTTGTCATCCCACAGCACATTGAGCTGGCCGAGCTTGAGGTGACCGGCAAGACCGATGGCTTCGTGATTGATGCCTTCCATCAGACAACCGTCGCCAGCGATCACCCAGGTGCGGTGGTTGACCAGATCGTCACCGAAATGCGCGTTGAGCTGGCGTTCTGCAATCGCCATACCCACTGCCATTGCAACGCCCTGCCCCAGCGGGCCGGTGGTGCATTCGACCCCGTCGAGCAGGAAGTTCTCCGGGTGGCCAGCACAGGGGCTGCCAAGCTGCCGGAAATTGCGGATGTCATCCATCGTCGGCGCGGCATAACCACTGAGGTGGAGCAGCGAGTAAATCAGCATCGAGCCATGGCCCGCGCTCAGCACGAAACGATCGCGATCATGCCATTTGGGCGAAGAGGGGTCGAATTTGAGATATTTCGACCAAAGGACGGTCGCAACATCGGCCATCCCCATAGGCATGCCGGGGTGCCCTGAATTTGCAGCCTGGATCGCATCCATCGATAGGGCGCGAATGGCATTTGCCATGGGCACCATGCGCGAGGGGTCGATCGTCATTCGGGAAGGCTCCTTGGATGGCATCTGCCGACCGCTCGCGACAGACATGATTCGGGCGCGCGAACCCCTTTGCGGACGCGCGGTGCGAGGTCAAGGACAGCAGCGCCCGGCTTCCACCAATTGACGAAACGATCGGCCTTTGCGCCAGTTATCAACAGGCCCCGCCAAGCCTTTGCCTGCCAAGGCAAATGGGATATTAAATACGCCATGAGTGGGGATCGTATCGAAAACGCCGTGCAGCGGATCGAGGACGCACTGGCGCGCATTGCCAAGGTGGCGGATCGCGGGCCTGCGGAACATGCGCCCGCTTCTGCACTGGTGGAAAAACATGAGGCGCTGCGAGAAGCCGTGACCACCCAGCTTGGCGAGCTTGAGAGCCTGATCCGGGAGCTGGAGGCATGAGCGACGTCACCGTCACCATCGGCGGGCGCAGTTACACGGTCGCCTGCGCCGATGGAGAAGAGGCCCACGTCACCGGACTGGGCATGGTGCTCGACGAAAAGCTCCAGCAGCTGGGCGGCTCGCTGTCGCCGCAGGAATCGCAGAACCTGCTGTTCGCCGGACTGTTCGTTGCCGACGATTTGCATGAAGCACGCAAGCAGGTTGAAGCAGCCAATGCGGCAAAGGCACAAGTCGAGGAAAGCGCCGCAGCCCAACAGCGCGAGGCCAATCTCGCAATCGGGATGCGTGACGAGCTAAAGCTCAAAATTGGCGAGCTCGAGGGCGAACTGGACGGGCTTCAGTCCGCCCAGCAGCGACATAATGCCGAGGTCGACGATATGCGCAGGGAACTGGGCAATCGCCGTCAAGAGGCGCAGGATGCCCGCGAGGCTGCCGACGCGCAGAGCGCAAAGGTGACAGAGCTGACGCGCGAGCTTGAAGCCATGACGGCGAAAGCCGATGGCCTGGCGAGCGAGAAGAATGCGCTGGAAGCCAAGGTGGAACGGCTGGGTGCAATGACGGCGGTTGCTGCTGCCAACGGAAACACTGGCAGTTCGGAAGACCTTGCCCCTGCGCTCGAACGATTTGCCGAATTGCTCGAAGAATGCGCCGAAAAGCTTGAGGCCGGAACGGCGGCACCCTAGATAGGGCGCGGCGGGACTGCCCGGCACGAGCCGTTCGAATATCCCTGAGGCTATAAGCAATCCTAGGGAGCTGTCCCTGCCCGGGTTAACGGGTTCGTCCTGGGGGCTCGGGTAAACGGCGCCCACCTGACGTTTAGGCGTCAGAGGATTTCACTGGTAACGACCCATGGTGGTTCCGCCACCCCATAGGTTACGGAGCATCGGATGCAGGACAAGCAGGCACTGCGCAAGGCGATGCGTGCAAAACGTCGTGAATTCGTGACGTCGATGCCCGAAGCACTTCGCGGGCTCATCCTCAACCGCCCTCCGCAAGCGGTTGTCGACCTGTTGGCCGATTGTGCGACGCTGGGCCTATATTATCCGACCGCCTACGAAGCGCCTTCGCTCGGCTGGGCGCGATGGTTCGCCGAGCAGGGCAAGCGTATTTGCCTGCCGCGGTTCGAGGACGATGCCGCTCCCATGCAGTTTGGCGAATGGCCCAACCCGTGGGACGATGATGCGCTGGAGGCCGGACCCCATGGCATGGTGCAGCCGGATGCTTCCGCACCGGGTTGTGCGCCCGATGCGCTGATCGTCCCCCTGGTGGCGTTCACCGCTGACGGACACAGACTCGGCCAGGGTGGCGGGCATTACGATCGCTGGCTGGCCGAAAACGGCTCGGTTACAACCATCGGGCTGGCGTGGGACGTCCAACTGCTCGACGCCTTGCCACTTGAGGCCCATGACCGGAAGCTCGACGCAGTGGTCACCCCGACCCAGATTTTCCGGAGCGAATGATGAAACGGACCGAACCCACCTGGCGCATTCCAATCGGCATTCTCGGGCTGATCATCGGGCTGATCGCTTACGGGCTGGTCATTGCCCGCTATGCACCCGAGTTGATGAGCGGTTGGCCGGTGCTGGTGCAGACACTGGTCTACCTCGTCCTCGGCCTGATCTGGCTGCTGCCGCTGAAGCGCTTCCTTATCTGGATGGAAACCGGCCGCTGGGGATAGCCTCTGTCGGAGGGCAATTTCGAAGCTGCTGGATAAATGTCCCAAGTGGCGCGAGTGACGGACTCGAACCCGCGACCCTCGGCGTGACAGGCCGATACTCTAACCAACTGAGCTACACCCGCGCATTTAAGCGGCCAGCGCCTCTTGGGAGACGCGCCACTAGGCCAGCGCCGGATTCGTGTCAACGCCCAAACGCAGCAAAAATGCACTTCTGCAAATCGCTTCCAAAGCAACCATGGTTGGCGCTGCGTTAACCATATTTTCGCCTCTCGCTGCGAAACCGCTGCCCTCAACAGTCGCCGCAACAAAGGGGTCTGGCGATGCGTATTGGAGCAAGTTTCGCACTGCTGGCAGCATTTCTCGGCAGCGCAGCCACACCGCAAGACCGCATTGCCCTCTCGCGCACGGTCTATGTCGAAACGATCGACGGAGCGGTGGGCTACGCACGGTCGAGCCGGCTACATCGTTCCGACGCGGCGATCGGGTTATCCTGATGATCGAATGGACCGGCGCAGAAGCCCGCAAAGGCACAGTGGTAGAAGCGCTATTCCCACATCGCTGGCGTTCCAGCAGGAAGTTCCGAAGCGCTGGAGGTCTCGGTCGATGGCGGGCGCAAATGGGGCCGGATCGGTCACCTGCGCATCGGCGAACGCCTGGCTGCGCCCGAAGAAGTGACCCATGTGGGCTGAAGGTTCACGGCAAGACGGGCGGGCGGATGACGTATAGCGCGATCGTGCGCTAACCCGCCAATCAGCAGTTCTCATATTTCCAGTTGCGCTTCTTGCCCTCGGCCAGCCATTCAAGGGCCGTCGCCACACGCTTTTCCCGCGTCGCCTCACGTTTGGCTTCGGTGATCCATTCGAGATATTCGCGACGATGGGATGGTGCCAGGGCATCGAAAGTCGCACGCGCTTTCGGGATGGCGGCAAGCGCCGTCGCAAAATAATCCGGCATGGGATTTCCGGTTTGGGCGCAGGCTTGCCCCTCCCTTCGTCGCGCTGCCATGCTGTGCAATGCGTTCGCGCGCCGCATTCAGCGCCTGCGCCATTTCGGCTTCGTCCGGCAGGTCATCGATAGTTTCGACGCGCCCACACTGACCCATTGCATCGCCTTCTTTCTCCGCCCCGTGGACGATGAACGCGCAATGCGCCTTGAATGCGCTCATCCCGGCGACGTTTTTACCGCCGAGAAGGAAGTGTGGCATCCCCCACTTGATGCCTTCCTCCGCCTCGGGCAGCACGCGATGCACACGGGCGCGAAGCTCGATCAGGATCGGGCGCGCGAAATCGGCTGCCTTGGCGATGTAGTCGTCTACCCTCGGATCCGTCTGCATGACTCACTCTCCTGAGTAGGCCCGTCCTAACAGATCAGTCGGCGAGGAGAAGCACCGGCGTTTCGATCAGCTTCTTGAGCTGCTGGATGAAGCTCGCCGCATCCCATCCATCGACGACGCGGTGGTCACAACTGATCGAGATATTCATCAGCTTGCGCTTCTCGATCCGTTCCACCCCGTCGGTGCCAGTGACATACATCGGGCGCTCGATGATCCGGTTCGGGCCGATAATCGCCACTTCAGGGCGGTTGATAACGGGAGTCGTCGCCACACCGCCGAGCGGGCCGAGCGAAGTCACCGTCAAAGTCCCGCCGGAAAGTTCTTCCGATTTTGCCTTGCCGGTCCGCGCCGCTTCGGCCAGCCGCACGATCTCGCGCGCAAGCTGCCACGGGTTCTGCCCCTGCGCGTTGCGAATGACCGGGACCATCAGCCCTGCATCGGTCTGCGTCGCCATGCCCATATGGACAGACCCATGCTGGGTCACGACCCCCGCTTCGTCGTCATAGCGGGCGTTGATCATCGGAAAATCAGGCAGCGTCTTGCAGATCGCCGTGATCAGCAGTGGCAGGATCGTGAGCTTCGGCTTCTCGCCCCTGCCGGTGTTGAGCTGAGCACGCATTTCCTCAAGCGCGGTGACATCGACTTCCTCGACATAGGAGAAGTGCGGGATGTTGCGCTTGGAAGCGGCCATGTTCTCGGCAATGCGGCGACGCATGCCGATAACCTTCTTCTCCTCGTCCGAGCGCGTGCGTGCCGCGCCTGTGAAGGCACTGTTGTAGGACAGGAACTGATCGAGATCGCCATGGCGGATGCGGCCATCCTCAGCAGGCTTGATCTGCGCGAGGTCGATTCCCAGTTCGCGCGCACGCTGACGCACGGCAGGAGTGGCGAGAACCTTTGCCTGTGAAACATCCACAGGCGCCGGAGTAGGCGTTGCTTCGGGAGCGGGCACAGGTTCGGGAGCGACAACGGCGGCGGCTGCATGATCCGCTTCGCCTGCTTCCGTCGTTTCAGGCTCGATACGATCCTCAACGGTTTCAACTGTCGGCGCTGGTACCGGTTCGGAGGCATCGCCTTCGACTTCGATTTCCACCAGCATCGCACCGATTGCGATGACGTCCCCGACATCACCGGCGACGGAAACGACCGTACCGGCAACCGGGCTTTCCATTTCGACCGTCGCCTTGTCGGTCATCATGTCGGCCAGCTGGTCGTCTTCCTCGACCCTGTCACCGACCTTGACGTGCCACGCGACGATTTCCGCTTCGGCGATACCTTCGCCGATATCGGGCAGGTTGAATGTGAACTTGCTCATGGCGTCAGTCCTTGAGGATCTTGTCGATGGCCTCGCCGATGCGGATAGGGCCGGGGAAATAGGCCCATTCGAGGCTGTGCGGATAGGGAGTATCGAAGCCGGTCACACGCTCGACCGGGGCTTCGAGATGGTAGAAGCAGCGTTCGGTAACGAGTGCTGACAGTTCGGCACCAAAACCCGAAGTCCGGGTTGCTTCATGCACGATCAAGCAACGACCGGTCTTCTCGACCGATGCCTCGATCGCTTCGATATCGAGCGGGACCAGCGTGCGCAGGTCGAGAATCTCGGCCTCAATACCCTTTTCGCGGCAGACCGCCTCGGTCACATGGACCATGGTGCCGTAAGCAAGGATCGTCAGCTGCTCGCCTTCTGTCACCTTGCGCGCCTTGCCAAGCGGGATCGTGTAGTGGCCTTCGGGCACAACGCTGGCATCGAACCGCTTCCACGGCTCGGCCGGCCTGTCATAGTAGCCGCTGAACGGCCCGTTGTAGATGCGCTTGGGCTCGAAGAAGATCACCGGATCGTTGTCTTCGATGCAGGAGATCAGCAGGCCCTTGGCATCGTAGGGCGTGGACGGGATCACCGTCTTGAGCCCCGCGACATGGGTGAAAAGCGATTCCGGGCTCTGACTGTGGGTCTGGCCGCCGAATATCCCGCCGCCAAATGGCGAGCGCACCGTCATCGGTGCAATATATTCGGTGGCCGAACGGTAACGCAGGCGGGCCGCCTCCGAAATCAGCTGGTCGAGACCCGGGTAGATATAGTCGGCAAACTGGATTTCCGGCACCGGCCGCAGGCCGTAAGCCCCCATCCCCACCGCAACGCCGATAATCCCGCATTCCGAAATCGGCGTGTCGAACACTCGGGTCTTGCCGTATTTTTCCTGCAGGCCAGCGGTGCAACGGAACACGCCGCCGAAATAGCCTACATCTTCGCCCATGATGATGACGTCAGGGTCACGCTCGAGCATGATGTTGAGCGCATCGTTGATCGCCTCGATCATGTTGAGGCGACGTTCAGAGGTGACGGCAGTTTCCACGGCGCCCTTCGTTCCTGCGCTCATGTCCATGGCTCCTCGCCAGGCCATTTTGTCTCTCGTTCGCGGCGAGCCTGCGCGGCCTGCTCCTCAAGATGCCAGGGCAGTTCTTCGTATACGTCCTGGAACATGGTGCGGAACGGATGGTGCAGGCCATGGCCGAGGATGCCGTTCTTTTCGGCTTCCTTGGTTGCGGCCTTGACCTCGTCAGCGCATTGCTGGTCCATCGCAGCCTGCCGATCCTCATCCCATTCGCCGAGCGCGATGAGGTGGTTCTTCAGGCGGTTGACGGGATCGCCCAGCGGCCATTCCTCGCGCTCTTGCGCAGAACGATAACCGGTCGGATCGTCCGAGGTCGAATGGCCTTCGGCGCGATAGGTGAAGTATTCGATCAATGTCGGGCCGGCATTGGCGCGGGCACGGTTGGCCGCCCATTGCTGCGCGGCATAGACCGCCAGCGCGTCATTCCCGTCGACCCGCAGTCCGGCCAGGCCATAGCCGACCGCGCGAGCAGCGAAGGTGGTACGCTCCGACCCGGCAAAACCCGAGAAGCTCGAAATCGCCCACTGGTTGTTGATCACGTTGAGGATCACCGGCGCATTGTAGACGGTGGCAAACAGGCAGGCGGAATGGAAATCGCCTTCCGCCGTCGAGCCTTCACCGACCCACGTCGCGGCGATCCGGCTGTCGCCCTTGATCGCGCTTGCCATCGCCCAGCCAACTGCCTGCGGCGTCTGCGTGGCGAGGTTGCCGGATATCGAGAAAAAGCTGTGCTCGCGGCTCGAATACATGATGGGCAGCTGGCGGCCCTTCAGCTTGTCACCCTTGTTCGAATAAATCTGGTTGATCATCTCAACCAGAGGGTAACCGCGTGCAATGAGGATGCCTTGCTGGCGATAGCTGGGGAAGACCATGTCATCACTGGCCAACGCCATACCGGCAGCAACCGAAGTCGCCTCTTCACCGGTACATTTCATGTAAAAGCTGGTCTTGCCCTGGCGCTGGCCGCGGAACATGCGTTCGTCGAACGCGCGAACCATCGCCATATTGCGCAGCATGGTCCGCAGCGTATCCGCATCGAGCTTCGGATCCCACGGGCCATGCGCCCTGTTATCGTCCCCCAGAACGCGGATCAGGTCATATGCGAAAGACGCGATTTCCTTCGGTTCGACGGTTTCGTCGGGTCGCGCCTGCTTGCCCGCTTCAGGGATGTTGAGATGCGAGTAATCGACGGCATCGCCGGGCCGGTACTTCGGTTCTGGAACGTGGAGTGCAAGTGCAGGCTTGTTGCTGCTCGCCGCTCCCTCGGGCCTGTCGGCCATATCTGGTCTCCCGGACGCAATCTTTTACGTGCGTGTTATATTATTTCAAAGCGCCTCCGCGGTCAAGCTCAGCGCCGTCAGACCGCGACAGGCGCAGCAAGCGCACCAAGCGGTTCATAGCCGTGGACGATGAAATCACCGATTTCGTAGTCGAATATGGATGACGGTCGCCGGTTGATCTCGAGCTTCGGCTCGCCCTGTGGTTCCCGCGTCAGCTGCTCAGTCACCAGCTCTTCATGATTGAGGTAGAGATGCGTATCGCCGCCCATCCAAACGAACTCGCCGGGTTCAAGCCCGACCTGCTGCGCGACCATCCGCTGGAGCAGCGCGCCGCTCCACAGGTTGAACGGCAGCCCCAGTGCGACGTCGCAGCTGCGCTGGTAGAGCGCGCAATTCAGTTTCCCGTCGCCCACATGGAACTGGTAAGTCTTGTGGCACGGCGGCAGCGCCATCCGGTCGAGTTCGGCTACATTCCAACCCTCGATAATATGCCGGCGGCTACCGGGATTGTTGCGCAGGCTCTCTACCACTTCCGCAACCTGGTTGATCCCCGGCCCTCTTTCGTATTTCCCATCGGGGCCATAGCGATAGGTCGGCCAGTCGACCCACTGCTTGCCATAGACAGGCCCGAGATCCCCCCACCGTTCGGCAAACCCCGCATCGTCGGCAATGCGCTGGACAAATTCTTCGAGTGCAATCTTGTCGCCCGTCTCGCGGACATAGTTGGCGTGCGGCCATTCGTTCCAGATCTTCACGCCCTGCAGGACCAGCGGCCGGATGTTGGTTTCGCCAGTGAGAAACCACAGCATCTCGCGCGTTGCAGTTTTCCAATAGACGCGCTTGGTGGTGATCAGCGGCATGCGCCCATCCGACAAGTCGAATCGAAGCATCGCCCCGAAAATCGAACGTGTACCGATACCGGTACGGTCGACGCGTTCGCTGCCCTCCTCCCAAATGCGGCGCATCAGGTCGAGATATTGCCACTCGGGATGCGAGCGAGCAGGAGAATCGGCGGGAATCGCGACGGTTGCCATACAAAGTCCCTAGACCTGCATTTGCCTGCTTGCCACCCCGCCCTCACCTGCCTATAGGGCGCGCCTTGCCTCGACCCGCGTGGCAACCTTGCACCGCGGGACCGACACGGTCGGGGAGTAGCTCAGCCTGGTAGAGCACTGTCTTCGGGAGGCAGGGGCCGGAGGTTCGAATCCTCTCTCCCCGACCATTTTGCTTTTCACCAACACTGGATCTTCACGCGGCACTTGATGCACAAGTGTCCGCCCGGCATGGCTGCTCACCATGCAAGGTGTTGTGAATATCGGGCCGCTGGCCATGGCAACAGACCGGCTGCTGGCGGTGGCGCTGGTGCTGGTCTTTATCACGCTGATGGACCGTGTGGTTGCGCGCGCTGGCAAAGAGGCACGAGCCGCGAACGGGCTGGCGCTGGTGGGCGGTCTTGTCGCCGCACGGATCGGCTTTGTGCTGCAGCACCTTGATGCCTTTGCGCGTGACTGGTGGTCGGCCTTCGCCTTCTGGCAAGGCGGGTTCAGCCTGTGGGCGGGCGCCATCACTGCAGCTGCGATCATCGCCTGGCGGATGAAGCCGCGCGCGGCGATGCTCAAAGGTATAGGCGTTCTCGGACTGGTGCTGGCCCTTTGGTTCACCGGCTGGAGCTTGCTACGCCCCTCCCCCTACAAACTGCCAACCCTGCCGGAATTGGTACTGATGGATGGGAGCGTGGAGCAGCCCACCGCTCTCACCGGCAAGCCGATGGTGATCAACCTCTGGGCCACATGGTGCGCGCCTTGTCGGCGGGAGCTGCCAATGCTGGTCGAAACCGCTGCCGAGGCGGATATCCCTGTGCTGCTGGTCAACCAGGGCGAGGAAAGCGGCACTGTCTCCCGCTATTTGCGCCAGCAAGGCGTCTCCCACGCCGGGATCAGGCTGGACCAGCAGGGCAGCATTTCACATGCGATTGGCAGCACTGCCTTGCCCACGACCCTGTTCGTCAATGCCGAGGGACAAGTCGTGGAAACACATGTCGGGGAGATTTCGCGGGCGATGCTGCTGGCGAAGATTGCCGAGCTTGAAGCCGGGGATTGATCCTTGCCAGCACTCCCCGCGCGGATCATAACACCCGTTAAGGAGAGCGGATGATGACGCAGGCAGGTACAGCCCCCCGCACGGTGGAAGGCGAACTGTTCTATTCGGTCGATACGGGCAAGGTGGAAAGCTTCCACGCCAATGACCTCAGCCTCGATACAGTGGTGAAGGAAGCGCATGTGCTGCCGATCACCGATGCCCGCACTCTGGAGCAGGCACCACAGCTGGACGTCAACGGGTTCGAGCTGTTCTCCATGCCCAGCGCCGTCACCGACTGGCGCGACGAGCAGCAGGCCGGATCGGTCCATCCGCTCGAAATCGAAGCCTTCATCAAACAGCTTACCGGCTGTGACGCGGTGGTGATCGCCGGGCCACCCATCCTGCGTTGGGGTGAGCGTTCGAGCGAAGCGGGTACGCGGCACAACAGCTATGCCGCGCGGCTGGTTCATTCGGACAGCTATTTCTCCGCCGCGATCGAGCAATGCAGCGCAACCAATCCTGAGCCGGAACGCGACTGGAAGCGCTGTGCCCATTACAATATCTGGCGCGCTTTCTCCGGCCCGTCAGTCGATGTCCCGCTGACCATCTGTGACGCGCAGACTGTACGTGATGAAGACGTGATCGAAGCCAGCGCGGATTTTGACGTCGATGGCAAGGTGACATGGAAGCTCCCTTCGATGAACTTCCGCTTCAGCCCGCGCCATCGCTGGTATTACTTCTCTGGCATGACGCCGGAGGAAGTGCTGGTGTTCAAGCGCTGGGATACCGACAAGGACAAGGCCCGCTACGTCCCGCACACCGCCTTTACCGACCCGACCGTCGGCCCTGAGGCGACCCCGCGCGCCAGCGTGGAGATGCGGACGATCTGTTACTGGTACGCGTGACTCCCTCGGTCCTCTTTGTCTGTCTCGGCAATATCTGCCGATCGCCGCTGGCGGAGGCGGCGTTCCGCCATGAAGCGGAGCGTGCCGGGCTGGACGTGCATGCCGATTCCGCCGGCACCGCTGCCTATCATGTCGGCAAACCGCCAGACCGCCGTGCGGTTGCGACGGCCGCCTATCACGGCGTCGATATCGGGCATTACCGCGCTCGGCAGATCGAACCTGCGGACTATTCTCGCTTCACCCACATCTTCGCGCTGGATGAGGACAATTTCGCCAATATCCGCCACCGCGCGCCATCCGACGCCACCGCCGAGATCGCCCTGCTGCTCGACCTTGTGCCGGGCCGCGAAGGGCAGGCCGTGGCCGATCCCTATTACGGCGATGCAGCGGGCTTCCAAACGACCTGGCGGGACGTTTCGGAAGCTGCGCGGCACCTTGTCGTCAAACTCAGCTAAGATCTAAGCCCCTCCCCTTCAGGGGAGGGGTTTGGGGAGGGGGCTGTCGGAAAGCTCAGCACATGCCTCGCTCCCCCACCCCACTGCGACTAGGCGACAAGTCACCAAGTCTCGTTGCCCCTCCCCTAAAGGAGGAGGGGCTGGAGTCACTTATTGATGCAGGTAAACCGCCCGCTCGTGGCTGAATGCCTTGAAGCCGAAATAGCCGTGATAACTACCCATGCCGCTACCATTCACCCCGCCAAAGGGCAGGTTGTTTTCGAGATAGTGCGAGAACACGCCATTGATGGTCGTGCCGCCTGACGAAGTCCGGTTTAGCACCTTGTCACGATTTTCCTCGCTTCCAGTGAACATGTAGAGCGCCAGCGGCTTGTCGCGCTCGTCGATATACTCGATCACCTGATCGAGATTGTCGTAAGTCATCACCGGCAGCAGCGGGGCGAAAATCTCTTCCTGCATGATCTTCATCTGCGGGGTCACGCCGGTTAGCATGGTCGGGTGGATGGTGAGGTCGTCCTCCTCCAGTATGCCGCCTGCGGCCACGGTCGCGCCTTGCGCCACGGCATCATCGAACAGCGCCTTCACCCGGTCGAAGTTCCGCTTGTTGACGATCTGGGCGATGCCCTGCTTGTTGATCTGGCCATCGACATAGAGGTTCGCCTGCACATTGGCCTTGAAACCTTCGACCAGCGCATCCTGCTTGTCTTCGGGGATGAAGACATAGTCGGGGCAGATGCAGGCCTGGCCGCCATTGAACTGCTTGGCATTGGCCAGCGCTGCGGCAACCGCACCAACATCGGCATCCTGATCCACGATCACCGGCGACTTGCCACCCAGTTCCAGCGTCACGCTGGCGAGGTGCCTGGCAGCGGCTGCCATCACGATCTGGCCAACGCGGGTGCTACCGGTGAAGAAGATGTGGTTGAACGGCAGGTCGAGCAGCGCCTCCGCCACGCTCACATCGCCTTCAAACACGGCGACTTCGCGCTCGTCGAACACTTCCTCGACAATCACCTTGGCGATCTTCGCCGTCGCCGGGCACAGGTCGGTCAGCTTGAGGATGCAGCAATTGCCGGCAGCAACCGCCGCCGCCAGCGGACCGAACACCAGCCCGAGCGGGAAGTTCCACGGACCGAGGATCAGGCACACGCCGCGCGCTTCATAGCGGATCTGCGCCTTGTCATCGGGGTTCATGGAGGTCGGCACTTCGGTCGGCTTCATCCACTCATCGAGATTGTCGATATTGCGTTGGATGTTCCCGATAATGTTCATCACTTCGGTAACACGGATTTCGCCTTCGGGCTTGCGCGTATCTTCCAGCACGGCGGCGACGATGTCATCCGCATGCGCTTCGACCGCAGCCTTCAGTCGGGCGAGCTTCTCCTTGCGGACCTCGGCGCTGCTGGCCTTCACATCCCATTGGTGGGCCTTCTGCAACTCGAAGACGCGGGCGATGTCTGCGGCAATATCCGCGGCGGTCTGGGTGCTGGTGGACATGGTGTTCCTCTCTGCCGGATTAGTATGTGATGCTTACGATATAGCACCGTCCGAACGGATTGCGAGGGGGTCTGTTCCAATGACCGGCTTGTTGGAGATGGAACACATGGAACACAGTCCAATGGGAGGAAAATCCGGGGTGGATGCGGCGAGCAGCATTCCGGCACCCTACCCCCGTTGCCGACAAGTAGGAAAGTACGCCCTTCACCAAACCTATCCGTCGCCCCGTGCTTGACACGGGGCTTGGATTTCCTGGGGGAGACGTTTCGCGGGTTTGGGGAATAAATCAGGACTTGGGGTTCGTTAGTGGACTATCCTCCGGTCGCAGTGGTTGTGCGGAAGAAGAGCCTTGCCCCGTGTCAAGCACGGGGCGACGAAGGTGGCGAAATGAACATCCCGCCCCCACTTCGTGCCTTTGCGCCTTTGCGCCTTTGCGTGAACCAATCCAGCGCTGCCCCGGTAGACCTGCGCTACACCACTGGCATTGGCGCAATTGTTTCACGCAGAGGGCGCGGAGTGTTGCTCCTACGGGAGCAAGTTAGCGCGTGTACCCAGCACGCAGTCAATCCAAGAACGAGCGGGATTTGAGATGGAGAGGGAAATGAAATTGGATGAAATCCGGCCATCAGACCTACTTAGCGGCCTCAACAATAAACACGATTTTGCTAGCGGCGAGATGAAGGGCATAGGCTGCAATATAATCTGGCACTTTTTTCGGCTTCGCGCCTTGCCCGTGCGAAGCATCATTATCCCTGATTTTGGGCAGGCCACTTTGCAAGGTCGCTGCTAGCTGATCAAAACTTGCATCAAGATAGTCAGGCCAAAGGTTGTTCGAACGAGCAACCTTGACTAGATCGCTAATTCGGGAACCTTTTTGATAAGCCCAACCCTTCTGATCGAAAATACCCTTAAGGGTACTCTCGACAGCATTGGCTGCCATAGCGACCGCTTGCCGATTTTCACCGACCCGATAATGCTGGTGCGCTGTCAGAAACTCTTGGTGCGGCCCATCAAACCCCTGCTCAGAGAGCAACGAAAGAGCTGGCCTAACCACTTCTGCATGCACATATTGGCTATCAATCCTAATAACCTGTTCACTTTCGATCTGATAGCCGACACCTGCCTCACGGAAGCGGTAGTTAATTTCATCAATTGCATTTTGGCCTGCTAGCGACACTTGCCATTTCTGCCGCTCGTAGCCGTGCTCATCATTGGCCATCAAACCTATTCCGAAGGCGATGAGTTCAAGAAAGTCCAACCAGTCAAGCGTTGAACAATCACGCATAAATGCGAGCACTCTAGATCCTGCAAAATCTTCTTTTGCTATGCCTTCAAGGCCTTTTTCACGGAGGTAGGTCTTTTCAATCTGAAACCAAAGATTGTTGTCTTGATCTGCTGTCCTAAAGCCATCGCCAAGAGAACCAACTCTTCCGATTGCGTCAATCGCAATTTGCTTCACCTGTACGCGTAGGTTAGCCGGGATGACGTCATACTGATAAATGTCGTCTTGGCCGGATTTCTCTTTATCTTTTAACCTTTTGGAAAAAAGTTCGAATACCCTCACAGCGAGCCTCCCATCAATTATGCCACAAAAGCGTTGGGCCACAGGCAAGAATTTGCCAAATATATCTTGTGGTAGCAGCTACTGGCAATTTCTCTTCAACCACCCCTAAGCGTCTTCACCCCGAAATCCCGCTCGAACAAATACAGCAGCACCCGCGCCGCTTCGCCTCGTTCGCCGGTCAGCCCGCCGTCGCGTTCCATCAGCAGGCGGGCGTCGTCATGGGCCAGGGGCAGGAGTTTCTGGATCTGCTCCAGTGTCGCCACGTTGAAGGGCGTGTCCCCGCTCTGCCGGGTGCCGAGCAATTCGCCGCCGCCGCGTAGTTCCAAGTCTTCCTCGGCGATGCGGAAGCCGTCCTGCGTTTCGCGCATCAGCGCCAGGCGGCGTTTGCCGGTTTCGGACAGGGCATCCCCGCGCAGGAGCAGGCAGGTGCTTTTCTCGCTCCCCCGCCCCACCCGGCCGCGCAGCTGGTGGAGCTGGGCGAGGCCGAAGCGTTCTGCCGCTTCGATCACCATCAGCGTGGCGTTGGGCACGTCCACGCCGACTTCGATCACCGTCGTCGCCACCAGCACTTTCGCCTGCCCGCTGGCGAAGCGTTCCATCGCGGCGTCTTTCTCCTCCGGGCGAAGCTGGCCGTGAACCAGCACCACATCGCCGCCGAAGCGCAACTTCAGCGTCTCGTAACGCTGCTCTGCCGCGGCAAGGTCGTCCGTTTCGCTTTCGCGGACCATGGGGCAGACCCAATAGGCCTGCTGCCCGGTCTCGATATGCCGCGCGACGCCATCGACCACTTCGGCGAGCCGCTCCAGCGCGACCACGCGCGTGTCGATGGGCTGGCGGCCGGGGGGCATTTCGTCGAGTTTGCTGACATCCATCTCGCCATATTGCGCGAGGGTGAGCGTGCGCGGGATCGGGGTGGCGGTCATCGCCAGCACATGCGGCGCGCGGCGCCCCTTCTGCGTGAGCATCAGCCGCTGGCCGACGCCGAAGCGGTGTTGCTCGTCAATCACCACCAGCGCGAGGTTCCGATAGCTCACCGTGTCCTGGAAGATCGCATGGGTGCCCACGACAATGTCGATACTGCCATCGAGCAGCCCCATCAGGATGCTCTCGCGCGCCCGGCCCTTGTCCCGGCCCGTCAGCAGCGCGACCTGCACCCCGGTGGGGGAGGCCATTTTGCGGAGCGTCTCAAAATGCTGGCGGGCGAGGATTTCGGTCGGGGCGAGCAGCGCCGCCTGCGCACCTGCCTCATTAGCGACCAGCATCGCCTCCAGCGCGACCACCGTCTTGCCCGCGCCGACATCGCCTTGCAGCAGCCGCAGCATGGGCGATTCCTGGGCCATGTCGCCTTCAATCTCGGCAATGGATCGGCTTTGTGCGCCCGTCAGCGGGAACGGCAATTGCAGCCGGTCGCGCAATCTGCCGTCGCCCTTGAGCGCCTGCCCCTGCCGCCGCCGGTTCTCGCTGCGCACCAGCATCAGCGCGAGGCTGTTGGCGAGCAATTCGTCATAGGCGAGCCGGTCGCGCGCGCGCGGCCTCATGCGTATGTTTGTGCGCGAGGTGCAGCGCGTCGCGCCAGCTGGGCCATTGTTCGCGATCCAGCTGCGTCGGCTCGATCCATTCGGGCAGTTCGGGCAGCTTCGCCAGCGCCTGCGCTGCCAGCCCGGCGACCCGGGCTGGGTCAGCCCTTCGGACAGGCCGTAAACCGGCTCGACCAGATGCCCCAGCCCCTCGCCGCTTTCGCTCATCACATGGTCCGGATGGACGATCTGCAGCATGTCGCCATAGCGGTCGAGCCGCCCGGCCACCCAACGCTTCTCGCCCACGGGGAGTTGCTTCTTTGCCGTATAGGACGCGCGCCCGAAATAGGTCAGCGCGCAGATATTGCCGATCTCGTCCTGCGCCAGCACGCGATAGGGCCCGCGCCCTGACCGGGGGGAGCGATGTTCTATGGGGGTCAGCGCCACCACGATCTGCTCGCCTTCCGCCCCTTCATCGAGATTGGCGATGGAACGGCGCGTTACGAAGCGGTCGGGCAAGTGATAGGCAACGTCCTTCACCCGCGCGAGGCCGAGCTTTTCGAGCGGCTTCTTGAGCTTCGGCCCGACACCGTCGAGCGTCTCCACTTCGGCAAACAGGGGGTTGAGGATATCGGGGCGCATGGTCCGATCTCGTCTATGCGCTTTGCCCGCGAATGCGAAGCCCCGGCCGGGCGTCCGTCAACTATTTCGCAGTTGCAGCATTTTACAACTTGCTGCGGTTGCATCTGCTAAGCTATTACGACTTTGGTTTCTTTTCGGGAAGTTTCACGCCGATGCTCGACCGTCTCCTGCTCCTGCTCGAAGCCTGGCCAGTGCTGCTCTTCGTCTTGGTAATTGGCGCTGTGATCTATTTTCTCGGCAAGCTGTTCAGCGGCGAGCGGCTCGCAAGGAAACATGCCGAAGAATATGCCGCGCGCGAGCGGTTGTATGAATTCCTGATGGCGCTGAAGGCCAAACTGCTCAGCCTCGGTCGACGCAACCGGCGGTTGACCTACCAGCCTCCGGTCGAAGCCCCGGCGGAAGACTAACGGTCCGCTTGCGCGTGGCCGCA
Organism: Sphingomonadaceae bacterium; assembly: GCA_024236195.1. Lineage (GTDB taxonomy): Bacteria > Pseudomonadota > Alphaproteobacteria > Sphingomonadales > Sphingomonadaceae > JACXVD01. Next base: position 28,951 of record JACKKZ010000009.1, on the reverse strand, counting down.
CGCTCGCCTACCGCCCTTGCCATGGTTGACACGTATCGCATGAGCCGCGCCAAGTTCCGCGCATGGCACCGGGGCACGCGCGAGGCCGACTACATGATGGGCGGCTTCTTCGAACGCTACCACGCAAGCTGGGGCGAGGAGGAACTGGCCTGGTTCGAAGCCCTGCTCGACGAGGATGATGTCGAGATCACCACCTGGGTGTTCCAGAGCGAAGCCGTGCCGGAGCGGTTTGCGGGCGCACAGATGGAGCTGATGCAGCGCCTCGACTATGTCGAGATACCCGGCTGAACCACTTGCCCTCTCCCCTTCAGGGGAGAGGGCTTTAACAAACCACGATCCGCCGCTATGCGGCTTGTCCGATAGTGACACCCCCTCCTCAGGCGAGAAGGGGGCTTTTGCGTTTGCACGAGCGAGTTTCCATGGCTGACCTGTCCCGCATCCTGAAGGCGAAAGCACCGCTGACCTTGTCCTCGCTGGTGCGCGGGGCGCAGCCGCTGGTGCTGGCGGATATTGCGCGGGCGGCGAGCGGCCGGGTAGTCTTCATCGCGCCTGACGATGCCGCGATGCAGGGCGTGGTCGATGCCGCGCAATTCTTCGCGCCAGAACTGGAAGTAATCCCTTTCCCCGCATGGGACTGCCTGCCGTATGACCGTGCCAGCCCCGCCCTGTCGATCAGTGCACGGCGGCTGGCCGCGCTATACCGCTTGCAAGCGGGCAAAAGCGGGTCGCAGCTGCTGGTAACCACTGCCAATGCCGTGCTCCAGCGCGTGCTTACCCCGTTCCGTGTCCGCGAATCCGTGCGCGATTTTCGCCCCGGCACGCAGATCGGCCATGCCAGCCTCTCTGCCCTGCTCCAGCGGCAAGGCTATTCGCGCACCGATACGGTGATCGACCATGGGGAATATGCCTTGCGCGGGAGCATCGTCGATATCTTCCCGTCCGGGCTGGAACAGGGCCTGCGGCTCGATTTCTTTGGTGACGAGCTGGAAAGCCTGCGCCTGTTCGATCCGCAGACGCAGATGAGCACCGGCATTCTCGATAGCCATTTGCTGCTCCCCGCCAGCGAGGCCCTTCTCGACGAGGAGAGTATCAAGCGTTTCCGCAGCCGTTACCGCGAGATGTTTGGTGCGACCGCGACCGGCGATCCGCTCTATCAGGCAGTGAGCGACGGGCGGCGGCTGGCGGGAATGGAGCACTGGCTGCCCCTGTTCGAGGAAAAGCTCTCCACTCTGTTCGACCACCTTTCGCCCGAAGATGTCGTCATCGTCGATGGCGGTGCCAGCGGCGCGGTGGAGGAGCGACTGGCCGATATCGCAGACTACCACCGCCAGCGCAGCGAACATGCAGGTGAAAAGGCCGGCTCCTACCGCCCGCTGGCCAGGGACGCGCTCTATCTGCGCAGCGAGGAATGGAGCGAGCAGCTCAGCGCCCGCCCGATCCACCGCGCCAGCATCTTTGCCGAGCCGGAAAGCAGTTCCGTCCTTGATTTCGGCTTCACTTCCGGCCGCGATTTTACCCCTGAGCGGGCACGGGGGGACAATGTCTATAGCGCCGCTGCCACCCATCTGAAGGCGCTGGGCAAGGCGGGCAAACGCCCCCTTCTCGCTGCCTATTCCGCCGGCAGCCGGTCACGCATCGCCTCGATCCTCGGCGAAGTGGGGGCAGAGCCGAAGCTGGCGGAAAGCTGGCAGGAAGCGCTGGGCCTCTCCGCCAGGGGAACACCTGTCGCCATGGTGCTGCCGCTGGAAAGCGGGTTCGCCAATGATGAACTGGAAGTCCTGACCGAGCAGGATCTGCTCGGCGACCGGCTCGTCCGCCGCAAGAAGCGCAAGAAGGATGCCGACGCTTTCCTGGCCGAGCTGTCCGCGCTCAATGCAGGCGACCTGGTCGTCCACATGGAACACGGCATCGGCAAATATCTGGGCCTTGAACCGATTACCGTCGGCAAGAGCCAGCATGATTGCGTGATGCTGGAATATGCCGGCGGCGATAAACTCTACATCCCGGTTGAGAATATCGACGTCCTCAGCCGCTATGGCTCTTCCGACCAGCCCGTCCCGCTCGACCGGCTGGGCGGCGAAGCATGGCAGAAACGCCGCGCGAAACTGAAGGAGCGCATCCGCGCCATCGCGGGCGAATTGATGGCCACCGCTGCGGCCCGCGCGCTCAGGAAGGCGCCGGTACTGGAAGCGGACAAATCCGGTTTCGACCAGTTTGTCGAACGCTTCCCCTGGCAGGAAACCGACGATCAGGAACGCGCCATCGAGGATGTGCTGCACGACCTCAAACTGGGCCGCCCGATGGACCGGCTGGTCTGCGGCGATGTCGGTTTCGGCAAGACGGAGGTCGCCCTGCGCGCGGCCTTCGTCGCAGCGATGGCAGGCAAGCAAGTGGCAGTGGTCGCTCCCACCACCCTGCTCGCGCGCCAGCATTTTGAAAACTTCTCTACCCGCTTTGGTGGCTTCCCGCTGCGCGTCGGCCGCCTCTCCCGCCTTGTTTCCGACAAGGAGATGAAGGAAACGCGCGAGGCATTGGAGGCCGGGCAGGTCGATATCGTGATCGGCACACATGCGATCCTGTCCAAGAACACCAAATTCCGCGACCTCGGGCTGGTGATCGTGGACGAGGAGCAACGCTTTGGCGTGAACCACAAGGAACGCCTGAAACAGCTGCGCACCGATGTGCATATGCTCACCCTCACGGCCACACCGATCCCGCGCACGCTGCAGATGGCGATGTCGGGCCTGCGTGAGCTTTCCACCATCCAGACCCCGCCGGTCGATCGCCTCGCCGTGCGCACCTATGTGATGGAATGGGACGATATGGTGATGCGCGAAGCTCTGCTGCGCGAACATCATCGCGGTGGGCAGAGCTTTATCGTCGTCCCCCGCATTGCCGACATGGCGCAGGTGGAAGACTGGCTGCATGAACATGTGCCCGAAGTGAAATATATCTCCGCCCACGGCCAGATGTCGCCGGGCGAAGTGGAAGAGCGCATGGCCGCTTTCTACGAGAAGAAATACGAGGTCCTGCTCTCCACCACCATCGTTGAGAGCGGGCTGGATATCCCCAGCGCCAACACGATCATCATCCACCGCGCGGACCGCTTTGGCCTCGCCCAGCTGTACCAGCTGCGCGGGCGCGTGGGGCGGAGCAAGTTGCGCGCCTATGCCTATCTTACGCATCCCAAGGACCAGCAGCTCAGCGAAGTCGCGGAGAAGCGGCTGAAAGTGCTGGGCGACCTCGAAGGGCTCGGCGCAGGCTTCCAGCTCGCCAGCCACGACCTCGACATTCGCGGCGCGGGGAACCTGCTGGGCGACGAGCAAAGCGGCCATATCCGCGAAGTCGGCTTCGAGCTTTACCAGTCGATGCTGGAGGAAGCCATCCTTGCTGCGAAGGCTGGCGAGATGGGGCTGAAGGAAGACACGACTGGCCTCTCCCCGCAGATCACGGTCGACGCGCCGATCATGATCCCCGACGATTACGTGCCTGACCTCGCGGTGCGCATGGCGCTCTATCGCCGTCTCAATGATGCGCGTGAAAAGGCAGAGATCGAAGCGCTGGCCGCCGAAATGATCGACCGTTTCGGCCCGCTGCCCAATGCCACGGCGAACCTCGTCAAGCTGATCGAGATCAAGCGGCAGGCAATCGAGGCGCACATCGCCAAGATCGACGTCGGCGCGCGCGGCACGCTCATTTCCTTCCACAATGACCAGTTCCCCGAACCGGCGGGCCTGCTTGCCTATGTCGAGCGCCTGAAAGGCACCGCCCGCCTGCGCCCGGACATGAAGCTGGTGATCGACCGCGCATGGGGCGACCCGCAGAGCAGACTCAACGGGCTGTTCCAGCTGACCAAGGGGCTCAGCGGGATCGTGCGGAAGGCAAAGAAGGCCTGATCCGGGGAGGATCGCGTTTCCGATAGCCCTGAAACCCTCATCCAGCTTTCGCTAGGCGCTAACGCGCCAAGCTTCAGCATCCCTCTCCCTCCGGGAGAAGAAGAGGTCGCGCTGACCTTACCCCTCTCCTTGGGGGAGAAGGATACGCAGGCTTATGAGCTAAGCGAATTAGCCGGAGTTGGATGAGGAGCTGCTCCCTCGCTGGCCGGGGCCTAGCCTCCCGCCAACCCCATAAACTCCCCTGCCCCCATCGGCTCCGCCTTCAGGAAGCCCTGATAGAAGTCGCAGCCCTCTGCCGCGATGATCGCGCGCTGGTCTTCATTCTCGATCCCTTCGGCGATCAGCTTCAGGTCGAGCGCCTTGGCCATGGCCACGATCCCGCGCAGCACAGCGAGGTCGCGGTGGTCATCAACCACGCCATCGACCATCGCCCGGTCAAGTTTGAGGTAATCCAGCGGCAGTAGCTTCAGGTAACGGAAGTTGCAGAAGCCCGCACCGAAATCGTCGAGCGCGATGCGGATACCTTGCTCGTGCAGCCGCTCCAACGACGCAGAGGCGCGTTCGAGGTCGGATACCAGCACCTGCTCGGTAATCTCCAGCGTCAGGCGATCAGCCGGGAAACCACTTTTGGCCAGCATCCGGGAAAATTCATCGGCAAAACTGCCCGCAGCCAAATCCGCCGGGGTAACATTCAGCGACAGTCGCAAATGCTCTGGCCAGTCCTTCGCCCCTTCCAGCGCGCGCTTGGCGATATGGCGGCTGAGCTGCGCCACATGATCCGCGCGTTCGGCAATGGCGAACAGCGCCCCGGCCCCGATCCGGCCCAGTTCCGGGTGCTGCCAGCGCGCCAGCGCCTCCGCCCCGGTCAACCGGTCATCCTCCAGCGCGAATTGGGGCTGGTAGAGAATCTCGATCTCGTCCCGGTCGAGCGCGGCCAGCAAGTCGGCTTCCAACTGTGCAGCGCGCTTGCCCGGCAGGGTCAGTTCTCCATCGGCCCACAGCACCCGCCGCGCTTGCTCTGCCCGCGCTTGCGCCAAGGTCTGCGCCAAACGGTCGAGCACGATATCCGGCCCTTCTCCCTTCGTTGCCCGCATCAGCGCCACACGCGGCCACAGGCGCAGCGTCCCGGCCGCGTCCAGATCGGCAATTGGCAGCGCCACCGCATCGGCCAGTGCATCGGCGAGCCATTGCCAGCGTTCGCGGCTGCAGGCGTCCAGCGCCGCGATCAAAAACTGCCCGCCCCCGATCCGCGCAACCAGCGCTGTGCCGCTCTCGAATTCATCCTCCGCGAAGTGCAGGATACGCCGGGCCACTTCCACCAGCGCCCCGTCACCCGTCGCTTCGCCATAGGCAAGATTGACAGTGTCAAACCGCCCCAGCCCCAGCAGCATCGCGTGGATCGGTGCCGTGTGACCCCGCGCAGCATAGTCGGCCTGCCATCGCGCCAGCGTAGCATAGGCCGACGCTGCATCAGGCAGGCCGGTCAAATCGTCTCGCTGCGAATCTGCAATCTCTGGGATCATCACATCCATGCCCTTTGCCCTAGCGCCTGCCTCTTAGCATTTCTTGCCTGCATTTGTGATGCGTTGCCAAACGGGACAGCCCTCCATAGGCTCCCAGCCGACTCGGACAGCGCATTTGCAGGGGAGCCGCGCGTGAGTGAGAGCAACAATTATGAGAAGCTGGCGCTGGTCAGCTCGGATTCCGAGAAGGCGCAGGAGGCGCTGCGGAGTCTGGAACGGATGCACGATTGGGTGCCCCTGGAAGAGGCCGATTGTGCGGTCGTGCTGGGCGGTGACGGCTTCATGCTCCATGTTCTCCACCAGATGCTCGATACGGGTCGGGTCTTGCCGGTTTACGGCATGAACCTGGGCACGGTCGGCTTCCTGATGAACCGCAATCGCGGCGGGGCGAAGATGCTCGACCGGGTGAACGAAGCCAAGCCCTTCACTATCAACCCGCTCCGGATGCAGGCATTTGACCAGATGGGGGAAGAACATAATCTCTGCGCCATCAACGAAGTCAGCCTGCTGCGCGAAACGCGCCAGACCGCCAAGATCGAAGTTTCCGTGAATGACAAGGTGCGGATCGAAGAGTTGGTGTGCGACGGGGTACTGGTGGCGACACCCGCCGGTTCCACTGCCTATAACCTCTCCGCCAATGGCCCGATCCTGCCGCTCGACAGCAAGCTGCTGGCACTCACCCCGATCAGCGCCTTCCGCCCGCGCCGCTGGAGCGGGGCCGTATTGCCCGATCGCAGCTCGATCCAGTTCCGCATTCGCGAACCCGCCAAGCGCCCGGTCAGCGTTGTCGCCGACCAGAAGGAACTGCGGGACGTGGCCGAAGTGCATATTGCGATCTGTCGTGACACCCCGCTGACGCTTTTGTTTGATCGGGGCCACGCGTTGGACGAGCGGATTGCCGCGGAACAATTCATGGTGTGAAAATTTTGCCCAAACCCGCTTGCCAAAGCTGGCAGGCCTGCATATAGGCGCGGCTCCGCTCGCAAGAGCTGCTCCCCGATAGCTCAGCGGTAGAGTAGGTGACTGTTAATCACTTGGTCGTTGGTTCGAATCCAACTCGGGGAGCCATCATTTCTTTTTTGTTGTTCCGCACGCCCTCCGGCGTGCGAAATCCTCGCGCAAGCGCTGCGGCCCTTCGACAGGCTCAGGATCAGTCGGCCTTGCGGCGCTGCGCGCCGGTCCATTCCAGGCCGATAGCTTGTAGCCCCTCATCCAGCTTTCGCTAGGCGCTATGCGCCAAGCTCCAGCATCCTTCTCCCCTGGGGAGAAGGATACGAAGGCTTGTGAGCAATGCGAACTAGCCGTAGTTGGTTGAAGGGCTACAACAAGCGCCACTCCGGCGCGCAGCGCCGCAAGCGCGACTGCGCGCCCGAAGGGGTGGCCCCGCAGGGGTCGGGCCCCCGGAGGATAGCCAAGGGGCCGGATGGCCCTGCCGGCGCTTGAGGCCAAACAAATAGCAGCGGGCGTTAGCCCGCGGCCCCGTGGCAATGCTTGTATTTGTTACCCGAACCACAGGGGCACGGGGCGTTACGGCTGACATTCTGCCCGGCATAGGGATTGTCCGCTGCCGTCGCTGCGCCGCCGGGGCTGAAGGCTGCACGCGGGCTGCCTGCCAGTGATCCGAACAATGCCTCCTGCGTGGCGGAACCATCACCGTCATTGGAATTGTCGAGGCCCGTCAGCGGCTCGATATGGCCTGTCAGGAAATCCGGCAGATCAGGCAGGGTCTCCATTGGCGGCGGGGCCATGCGCAATTCGCTCTTGAGCAGGATGCTGGTCACATCTTCGCGCAACGTATCCAGCAGCCGCTCGAACAGGCCGAAGGCTTCCTGCTTGTATTCGTTGATCGGTTGCTTCTGCGCATAGGCACGCAGGAACACCACCTGGCGCAGCGCGTCGAGTGTCGCCAGATGCTCTTTCCAGTGATGGTCGAGCCGTTCGAGCAGCACGCTCTTTTCAACCCGGCGCCAGATGTCGGGATCATTGGCAGCGACCTTCGCTTCCATCATCTCATCGACCTGCGCCCGCACGCGTTCTTCGATCAGTTCCGGCTCTACCGCGTCTTCGGTCAGCCAGTCATCAATCGGCGGTGCAATACCAAGCACTTCGGCAAGGCGTTCTTTCAGCCCGTCAATATCCCACTGTTCGGGATAGGAGCCGGGAGGGCACGCGCCGCTGACAATCGCATTGATCGTGTCATGGCGCATATCCAGCACCACATCATCAACCGCTTCGCTATCCATGATTTCAGCACGCTGTTCATAGATAACCTTGCGCTGGTCATTCATCACGTCATCATATTCGACGACCTGCTTGCGGATGTCGTAGTTGCGCGACTCGACCTTCTTCTGCGCAGTTTCGATGGCCTTGGAAAGCCACTTCGAGCCGATCGCTTCGCCATCTTCGAGGTTGGAGTTCATCATCCGGGCGAACAACGTGTCCGGCCCGAAAATGCGCAGCAAATCGTCTTCGAGGCAGAGGTAGAAGCGGCTCAGACCCGGGTCACCCTGGCGGCCAGAACGGCCGCGCAGCTGGTTGTCGATACGGCGGCTTTCATGGCGTTCGGTGCCCAGTACGAACAGCCCGCCCGCTTCCAGCACCTTGCGCTTTTCTTCTTCAACCTCGGCCTTGATCCGCGCGATGGCGGCATCCCGCTCCGGACCTTCTTCCATGTCCTTAAGTTCGTCATCAATGCGGAATTCCACATTGCCGCCCAGCTGGATGTCGGTGCCGCGGCCTGCCATGTTGGTGGCAATGGTCACCGCGCCCAACCGGCCCGCCTGCGCCACGATATGCGCTTCCATTTCGTGGAAGCGGGCGTTGAGCACGTTGTGCTTGACCCCTTCCTTGTTGAGGAAGCTGGACAGCAATTCGGACTTCTCGATGGAGACCGTACCCACCAGCACTGGCTGGCCGGTTTCGTATTTCTCCTTGATCGCCAGCGCGATGGCTTTGAACTTGTCTTCGGTGTTCTTGTAGAACTGGTCTTCCTCGTCGATCCGCTGGACGGGGACATTGGTGGGAATTTCCACCACATTCATCTTGTAGATGTCCCAGAACTCGCCCGCTTCCGTGGCGGCGGTGCCGGTCATGCCGGCCAGCTTGGGATACATGCGGAAATAGTTCTGGAAGGTGATCGAAGCGAGCGTCTGGTTCTCCGGCTCGATCTTCACGCCTTCCTTGGCTTCGACCGCCTGGTGCAACCCGTTGGACCAGCGGCGGCCATCCATCATACGGCCGGTAAACTCGTCAATGATGACGACTTTCTCGTCCTTCACGATATAGTCGATATCGCGCTTGAACATGATGTTCGCCTTGAGCGCCTGGTCCAGATGGTGGACGACCAGCGTGTTTTCCACGTCGTAGAGATTGTCGGTTTCCAGCAGGCCAGCCTCTTTCAGCATTTCCTCGACCGCTTCATTGCCGTCTTCGGTCCAGCTGATATTCTTGGTCTTCTCGTCCGCTTCATACCAGTCAGCGGGTACCTGCTTCACAATGGCATCCAGCGCGACATAGAGCTCGCTCTTGTCTTCCGTCGGCCCGGAAATGATCAGCGGCGTGCGCGCCTCGTCGATCAGAATGGAATCGACCTCGTCGACGATCGCGAAGTTGAAGGGGCGCTGCACCATCTGGCTGCGGTCATGCTTCATGTTGTCGCGCAGGTAATCGAAGCCGAACTCGCTGTTCGTGCCATATGTGATGTCGCTGAAATAGGCATCGCGGCGCGCGGCCTCGCTCACCCCGGGCACGATCACGCCGATGGTAAGACCCAGCGCGCGGTGAATTTGCCCCATCCATTCGGCATCGCGCCGGGCGAGATATTCGTTGACGGTGACAACATGAACGCCCTTGCCCTCAATCGCGTTCAGATAGGTGGCGAGCGTCGCGACCAGCGTCTTGCCTTCGCCGGTGCGCATCTCGGCGATTTCGCCACGATGCAGCACAATACCGCCGATCATCTGCACGTCGAAATGGCGCATGCCGAGCACTCGCCGCGAGGCTTCGCGAACCGTCGCAAAGGCTTCGGGAAGAATGTCGTTCAGCGTCTTGCCCGCCGCCAGCTGTTCGCGGAACTTGTCCGTCTGGCCGGCAAGTTCATCGTCCGTCAGCGCCTCGATCTGGGGTTCGAGGGCGTTGATTGTCTGCACGATCTTGTCGAGCGACTTGACGTAACGGTCGTTGGAAGAGCCGAACAGGCTCTTGGCAATCTTGATGAGCATGGAGGTGTCCCGTCAGGGCTGGAATCTATAATTGCCGCCCACGCGCAGAGTTGCGCCGGGCAGCCGGTTCAGGAAAATTTATGGAAAGGGGCGCTATTCGAAAGCGCGGTCAGCACCAAATTGCACGGTCGGGATATAGATCGTGACCGGCTTGGTGCGGGTGCGGCACTGGCTTGTTTCCGTGCCTTTTGCAGGCTTGGTGGTCCGCCGATCCTCGCAGGTGCAGCTCTGCGCCTTGCCCGGCTGCGCGGTTTGGGAGCTGGACTGGGCCTGCTCCGCAATTGCAGCGGCAAATCCGGCCTGCGCAGGCGTACTGATCGCGGCAAGGCCGGTAATCAACGCAAGACAAGCAAGGAGGCGTTTGAGCATGGTGGAGGCTAGATAGGCGCTATTGGTGAATTAGTCCACAACAGCGTGAGTGTTAATCGACAGGAGGCCGATGCAGCCTTTTCCATCACTTGCGTCAATTATGGCGCAACGTTTCGTTGTCGCCAGCGCCTTACCGCATTATGCGCCCCAAAATGGACCTCGAAACATCCCCCCTCGCCCGCCCCTTCCCTGATGCGCCTACCATTGCCGGGGCGACGCCCCGCATTGCGCGGGCGCGTTACAAGAACTGGGATCGCTGCGATCTGACCTTTGTCGAATTGGCAGAGGGCACCAGCGTCGCGGGCGTATTTACGCGCAATGTCTGCTGCTCCAGCGAAGTCGAATTGGGGCGCGAGCAGGTGAAGGCAGGCCGCGCGCGGGCGCTGGTGGTCAATGCGGGCAATTCCAACGCCTTCACCGGCTATCGCGGGCGCGAGGCGGTGGAGCAGATCATGGCGCAGGTCGCGGGCCATCTGGGCTGCGCGCAGGAAGAGGTCTTCGTTTCCTCCACCGGCGTGATCGGTGTTCCGCTTCCCAAGGACAAGGCGAAGGCGGGGGTCGAAGCGGTATTGCAGGCTGAACCCTGCAGCTGGGAGGATGCAGCCCTGACCATCTCCACCACCGATACATTCGCCAAGGGTGCCACCGCCGCCGCCATCGTCGATGGCAAGCGGGTGGAGATCACCGGGATCATCAAGGGCAGCGGCATGATCGCGCCCGACATGGCGACCATGCTCGGCTATATCTTCACTGACGCAGCGGTGGAGCCGGCTTTCCTGCAACAACTGCTGAGCGCCTCCAACACGACCAGCTTCAACTGCATCACGGTGGATAGCGACACTTCGACCAGCGACACAGTGCTGGCCTTTGCTACTGGCAAGGCGGGCAATGCGCCGCTGGCGAGTTTCGACGATGCCGGGGCCGACGCCTTTGCCGCCGCGCTCGACCAGGTCTGCCGTGAACTCGCCCATCTGGTGGTGCGCGATGGCGAAGGGGCGCAAAAATTCATCGAAATCGCGGTAAGTGGCGCGGTGTCGGATGAAAGCGCGCATCGCATTGGCTTGGCCATTGCCAACTCGCCCTTGGTGAAGACCGCCATCGCAGGCGAGGACGCCAATTGGGGCCGCGTGGTCATGGCCGTCGGCAAAGCGGGTGAACCGGCGGATCGTGACAAGCTCTCCATCGGTTTTGGCGGCGTCTGGGCCGCAAAGGAAGGCCTGCCGCTTGCTGATTATGACGAAGCGCCCGTGGCTGAACACCTCAAGGGGCAGGACATCACTATCCAGGTCGATATGGGTCTCGGCGATGGCCGCGCGACTGTGTGGACCTGCGACCTGACGCATGGTTATATCTCTATCAATGCGGATTATCGCTCGTGAGTGCATTGGACGATGAAATCCGCGACCTGCTGCGCTTTGCCGCAGAACGCTCGATCCTGCCGCGCTTCCGCAATCTTGCCGACGAGGAAATCATAGCGAAGGCGGAGGACGACCTTGTCACCGTGGCGGACCGCGAGACAGAAGAGTTCCTTACTGAAGCGCTGGGAAAGCTCGCCCCCGGCGTGCCGGTTGTGGGCGAAGAGGCAGTCCATGCCGATCCCAGTCTTGCAGACCGCCTGAAGGGGCCATGCTGGATTATCGACCCGGTCGATGGCACGCACAATTTCGCCGCCGGCAAAGGGCCGTTCGGCACCATCATCGCGCTGGCCGATGCTGGCGAGACAATCGCTGGGTGGATCTACGACCCGCAAAGCCAGCGCCTGTGCCATGCCAGGCGCGGCGAAGGGGCGTTTGTGAATGGGGAGCGGATTACTGCGCAGGCCACCGGCGAAACTCCACCGGTAGCGGCAATTTCGCTGATCTTTCTCAATGAAGAACAGCGCGAAGCGACGAAGGAGCATCTTGCCCCGCATTACCGCATGGTGGACATCCCCCGCTGCGCAGCAGAACAATATCCGCGCCTCGCGCTGGGGGTGAACGATATCTCGGTGTTCAAGCGTACGCTGGCATGGGACCATGCGGCAGGTGTGCTGTGGCTCAATGAAGCAGGCGGCAAAGCAGCGCGCCCCGATGGCTCAGCCTATCGCGTCGATGAGCATGACAAGATCGGCCTGATCGGCGCCGCCAGCCCCGCCCTGTTTGACGAGCTGGCGGAGCGGATCGCGGGAATGCAATAAGCCCCGCCCCTTTAGGGGAGGGGTTTGGGGTGGGGGCTGTCAGCAAGCGCTGTGCGCGCCGCGAAGCCCCACCCAACTGCGACTAGGTGACAAGTCACCAAGTCTCGTTGCCCCTCCCCTGAAGAGGAAGGGCGAACAAATCAAAGCTCGCCTTCGAGCCAGGCCTTGAGCGCGCCCTTGGGCGCTGCGCCGAGTTTCTGCGCCACCGGCTTGCCGTCCTTGAACAGCACCATCAACGGGATCGACTGCACGCCCATATTTCCGGCCGTGTCAGTATTTTCCATGATATCCATCTTGGCGATGGTCACCTTGTCCGCCAGTTCCTCGCTGATTTCTTCCAGCGCGGGCGCAATCATCTTGCACGGGCCGCACCAGTCGGCCCAGAAATCGACCAGCACGGGCTTGCTGGATTCGAGCACGTCGCTCTGGAAGCTGGCATCGGTAACGGCAATGGTCGCCATGGGATATCTCCTGAAACTGGTTGCTCCCTATCTAGGAAGCTCTGCGCATCAGGCAAGCGGCTAGACAGCAAAGCTTTCCTGTCTTGTGGACAAGGATGGTTTGCGCTGGGCCAGCATGTCACCCGGAATCTCGATCAATCGCGGGGCCTGCGTGTAGAGCAAGGCCGCGCGGATCACCCGCCCCGGATATATCTGCGCCAGCGCCGCTGCATAGGCCCCCATCTGCCTGAGCGTCGCCTCTGGTACTTGCTCCAGCGATGCAGGCGGGCGGCGCGAGGTCTTGAAATCGACCACAGTCACTTCGCTTTCGGTCACCAGCAAACGGTCTGCTGTCCCTGCGACGACCTGCCCGTCGACCACCGCCGCCAGCGGCACTTCGGCCAATCCCCCCGGCCCGAAGATTTCGGCGAAACCGGGTTCATCCAGCACCACCAATGCCGAACGGAGCATGTCCTGCCGCGCAGCATCGTCCAGCTCCGGTGCTTGTCTCGCCAGCCAGCTGCGCGCCTGCTCTGCCCGCATATCCGGGCTGACCGTTGGCAGGCACTCAAGCAGACGGTGCAGCAACACCCCGCGCCGTGCTGCCTCGCGCGCCACATCGGGCGGTAGAGGAGGATCGGCACCCTGCTCTTCCCCGGCAGCGGATGGCGCGAGAGGACGCGGTGGCCTTGGTTCCGGTCCAATCGGATCGGCGGCCCAGCGCGGCAACTGCGCGAGCTCGCTCTGCTCCAATTCACCGCTTGTAACCGGCACTCGCTCGCCCAGCGCGCCCCATTCATGGGCAGTGCCCCAGATCGGAACCTCCACCGGTTCGCTTTCGAACACTTGCTGCAAACGCGCATACCAGCTGTTTGGCGATGGTTCCTCTTCCGACACGCCCAGCGCACCGCCAACAAACAGCCCCTCTTCCGCGCGAGTCATGGCGACATAGAGCAGCCGCCAATGCTCCTGCATTTCGGCAGCCTTGTTGGCGTCCACCGCGGCTTGCAGCGGTTGGGGGCGTTCAGCCGACGGGACGGAGAGCATCGGCACTTTCCGTCCACTCCCTTCACCGATCAATTGTTCCGGAAGATCAATCTCGCCAGTACGCGCCCGGTCGGGATTGGCCACTGCATCAGCGAGGATCACGATCGGGGCCTGCAAGCCCTTGGAGCCATGCACGGTCATCACCCGGACCAGGTCCCCCGCCCCGTCATTCTCGCGCTTCAACTCGCCATCACCGGCATCGAACCAGCGGATGAAGCCCTGCAAGCTGGCCGTATGCGCGCTGGCATAGGCATGGGCAGCGTTGAGCAGCTCGTCGATGGGATCGTTGGCTTCGCTGCCGAGCCGCGCAACCAGCCGCTTCCGCCCGCGCCATGGCCCGACCAGCAGCCAGTGGAGCAGCGCCTGAGGCGTCTCGAAGTCGGCCAGACGCAGCAATTCGCGCAGGCGCTCTACCGTCTCCACCACCAGCGGAGCCTCGCCAGCACGCAGATGGTGCCAGAGCGTGACACCCTTCTCGCGATAGCCATGCTCCAGCAAATCATCCTGCGACCACCCACCCAGCGGTGAGACCAGCAGACTGGCGAGCGAGAGGTCATCCAGCGGCTGTGTGGCACAGCGCAGCGCTGCCATCAGGTCCTTCACCGCCAGCGGCGCACCGAGCCTGAGCCGGTCCACCCCGGCCACCGGCACGCCAGCAGCGTGGAGTCGCGCGACAATCAGCCCGGCTAGTTCCTTGCGCGAGCGGACCAGCACCATGATATCGCCCGGCGTCGCATTGCGCGGCTGGCCCTTTTTCTTGTGCAGAGGAAAACCCTGGCTGAGCCAGTCCTGCACCTGCCGTGCGATCTTGTCCGCCATCAGCCGCTCTGGCGGGGAGAGCCAGACCGGGGCATCCTGATCTTCGCCATCACCTGCCTCTTCTCCGGCATCTGTCTTGACCGGCTGCCACAGGGTCACCAGACCGGGACGTACATCTCCATTATGTTTCTCTGCCGGCTCATCCAGTCCGATGGCTTCATGGCCAATCGCCGCCAAGGCGCGATTGACGAAATCGAGCACCACTTGCGCGGTACGGTAGGAATGATCGAGCTTGAGTGGCTGCAATTCACGCGGCACCAGATTGCTGCGTAACCGATGGGCATTATCCGCGGCAGCCTTGATCTTCTCGGCGAAATACTCCTTCGCCAAGCGGAAATTCTCCGGGCTGGTGCCCTGAAAGCCGAAGATCGCCTGCTTGTAGTCACCGACCACGAAGAGCGTGCGCAGCTTGTTATCGCGTTGCCCCTCCCCGGCCCAGAATTCTTCCGTCAGCGCACGGATGATTGACCATTGCTCTTCATTGGTATCCTGCGCTTCATCGACCAGCACATGGTCGAACTGGCGGTCGAGCTTGTAGCGAATCCAGTCCGCCACATCGCGATTTGACAGCAGCTTCGCGGCTTCCCTGATTTGGTCGTTGAAGTCGATAAAGCCCTCGCGCTTCTTCGCTTCATCCCATGCCAGCGCAAAGCGGCGACCTAAGGTCAGTGCCTTCACGAGCCGGGCAGCGAAATCGAGCGTCAGCTGGCGGCCCAGCACTGCCTCCACGCTGATCTTCACCCGCTCGCTGGCTTCAGCAAAGGCAGGATCGCAGTTCTTCGGCAACTTGCCGGTGCCCTTCTTGTGGAACAAAGCATCATTTAGCGCGGGCAGCATCGCTAGCCGTTTCTGCGCATCCTGCGCCAGCCAGCGCGGAATCACATCCAGTGCAGTGTCGCTGCTTTTGCTCTTCCAGCTGCGGTAATGTTCAAGGCATTGCTCCAGCGCGGACTGGTCAAATTCAGGCGATACGCAGAACCCGCTTAACCACTCCGCATCCGCATCAGACGGCAAGCCGAGCACCTGCTTTACCGGCGCATCCATAGGCGGCTGCCACGCACCCGTGCCGAACCACAGGTCGCGCGCATCAGCGCAGCGCATCAGCCAGTCGCGTGCACCATCCGGCCCGTGCTTCACGCTCAGCTCCGCCAAAGTATCAAGCAGCTCCTTCTCCCCATCGCGCTGCATGTCCACCAGCAGTGCCGCCAGCACCTCATGCGCCAGCAATTCGCGGTCGCGATCCTCCATCGCGCGCGTACCGGGAAGCAGCCCCGCCTCTTCCGGGAAGGCAGACAGTAGCCACTGGGCAAAGGCATGGATTGTGTCGATCCGCAGCCCGCCGCCGGGGCAATCGAGTACGCTGGCGAACAGGGTTCGCGCCCGTTCGCGCGTTTCCTCACCATAGGGCGCGCCGATCTTGCGCAAATCGTCAGCGAGCGCTTCATCCGGCATCCGGACCCAACGAGCAAGCACCTCATTGACGCGCGTGGCCATCTCAGCTGCGCCCGCCTTGGTAAAGGTCAGGCAGAGCAATTCGGACGGATTAGTGCCGGGTTCCAGCAACAACCGCAGCACGCGCGCCGAAAGCACCTGCGTCTTGCCTGTCCCGGCCGAAGCAGACAACCACACGCTGTCGCGCGGCTCCACCGCATCGCGCTGGACATCGGAAAGAGGGAAAATCTCGCCGCTCATCCCTCTTCCTCGCGCCCCAGCCATTCATCAAGCCGCATCAACTGGTCATAGGCATTATAGACCTTGGCATCGGGGTTGAGCCGCGCCGTGAAGCCTTCTTCGCCGAGGATCCATTTGTCGAACGCATCGTCGAGGAATTCGAGCGTCTTCCCGACAAATTCATCCGGCTCGATCTCGCTCTTGTTACGGCCATGTTTGACCGGTGACACGAGTTTGCCGAAACGCGTGTCACTCTTGTCGTCCTTTTTGAGAGACCAGTACTCGAACCCGACTGCGGTGCCCTTCACACCCTCGAAACCACCAAGTTCAGCCATCAGCCCGGTCGTACCCAATTGCAGCGTATAGCCCTTCCCAGCCTGCTTGCTGCTCGGCGGTTCGCCAGTCTTGTAATCGACGATAACCAGCGAGCCGTCTGGCAACTGGTCGATCCGGTCCGCCTTGCCAAACACACGCACACCACGATGGGTGATCTCGCCCCAGCCCTCGATCACCGCTTGCTTGCGATCAGGCGCGGAGCGGACCTCCTTCTCGACCCATTTGAGCGCAGCAAACAGGCGCGGCTCCCACAGGGCGCGCATCAGCGGGTGGCCATCCATGTCACTCAGCACTTCCTCGGCCACGGTCAGGATCGGCGGGTGCCCCGCCTTATGCCAGCGCTCCAGTATTTCATGAGCCAGTTCGCCCTGCCACGGTGCGGAAGGCTCTGCATCGAGCGCGTCCAGCTCCTTCAGTTGCAGGATCGCATTGGCATAGAACTGGTAAGGGTCGGAGCGCAGCCGATCCAAAGCAGTCACGCTGACACGCACCTTGCGCTGGTCGGGCGAAGGTTTGGGAGAGGGTTGTTCGTAGCGATTCGGTCGCGGAGCTGCGTCGATCCGCTTGGCAAGGCTTACGATCTCCTGCTCGATATGCGTTTCCAGCAATTTCTCGCCCAGCAAGGCCTCCACCCGCAGCAGGAAGCGCGAGGGGATCGCAGGCCCAGCTTCATCGCGGGCAGAGCGGCTCAGCACCACTTCCGGCGCGCCCAGCGCCCCGGCGAGGTCATGCGCGGACAGGCCGATCCGGAAATCCGTCCCCGGCACGCCCAGCGCGCGCATTACGCGCGGTGGCAGAAGCGGGTCGGGTGCGGGCGGCTGGGGCCATGTACCTTCATTCAGCCCGGCGCAAATGGTCAGGTCAGCGCGGCTCATGCGGGATTCGAGCAAGCCATAGATCGCCACACGCGGATGGCCGCCCCATGGCGGACGCACGGCCACAGCCTCCATCGCATCGCGCAGCACGGTGGGCAGGTCGAGCGGGGTGAGCATTGTGCCCACTTCGCGGGCCTGCAGGCGCAGGTCTTCGACAAAGGCGGACAGGGCGCGGCCATCCTCGCGTTCCCACAGTCCATCACCGCAGAGCTGTTCGCCTGCCGTGACCATCAGATCGAGCAAGGTCGCCAGCGGGCAGTCGGCATCCCAGGCGAGCAGGATGGGGGCGAGTAGCGGCTCTACGCCGCTCCACCAATCCCCGACATCATATTTCGCCGCAAGATGGGCAATTGGCGCGAGGCCCGTCGCGCGCCTTGGGCCACGCAGGCCAAGTTCCAGCGCGCGGAGATTGGTGAGCCATTCCGCGCGCCCTTCCCCGCGCCGGACCAGCGGGTGACCCAGCAAAGCCATCAGCGGCACGGGTGCGGCCTCTTCCGCCATCACTTCCGCCAGCGCCAGGAACAGCCGCCCGGCGGTGGTCTGCGACAGCGGCTGGCCCGCCGTGTCGTCCGCTTCGATGTGCCAGCGGCGCAAATGCCGCACCACGCGCCCGGCAAGTCCACGGTCGGGGGTAATGACGGAGACGCGCTTCTCCGGCACTTCCAGCGCCTGCCGCACCAGCAGCGCTATCGCCTGCGCTTCCTCTTCGGGATTGCCGCATTGCATGACGCGCACACCGGCAAGACGGCGTAAATCAGGCTCCATTCCGGCCCAGCTCCTACTGGCTTCCGGTGGCGGAACAGGCTGGAAACCGCATGGCTGCGATCAGGCCGCGCAGCCGTCATGCCTGCTGCGGTGCCACGGGCACCACTTCCCTCGCGGGCGATGCCCATGCGGTTGAGCAGCAGCTTCAGATGATATTGCGGATGGGTAACAACGTCATCCGCCCGCGAAGAACGGATCATCGACATTCTCGCCCGCCCGCGCGGCCCAGTTCCTCCACACAGCAACATCAGTGAGAGGTCAAAATCAGGCAGCACCACCGCGCGCCTTATAGCAGCTCGGAGATCACCCGCCAACCGCGCGAAGCTGGGGGCAGCACTGGTGACACCGGCGGCGATGATCGGGCTGGCGGGCGGATTGGCCTTCCATTCGTGCAGCATGGTCGAACAGAAGATTGCGCCGTTTCGCCGCGTCGATCCGCCGGCCTGTTCCAGCTCCAACCGCCAGAATTGTTGCGTACGGGCAAAGCGGTGCAGGCTCTTGCGCCAATGGTCGGAAAGGTCGCCAACGATATCAGGAGCACCCGGTCGCCCAGCAGTTCCTCTGGCGCGATATCCTCTACCAACAAGCGGTCCATCGCGCGGGCCATGTCACGCGCTAGCCGCCGAGGGCCCGCGCCCGCCCGGCGCCTCTTGCCCGCTCATCCCAGCGCATGATTTCCGCCGGGCGCAACCAGCGCCATGGGGTCGACCGCCGGGAATATCCGCTGCGCCGGAGGGATCGAACAGGCTGCCCAGCGTCTCGTCAAGGTCGAGGTCGCCCACCACCGCCATGCAGGTAGCATCCGCCCAGCCCATGTTCGCCGAAATAGCGGATGAAGGCTTCGCTGATCGTGCGTTGTGCGCGGGTGCTGAGGAGCAAGCGTCAGCCGAGCAGGCCCAGCCGTCATCGGCGTAACGCGGGACCAACCCGCCACCAGCGCATCAGCAAAGCCGCGATGCGCGGCGATTGAATAGATGTGCCGGTTCGGGCCGGTCAGCCACGCCGAAGCCATTCCTCCATCGGGCGGATCATCTCCGGGCTGCCGACTTCGAACCTGGTCGGTAAGCTCATCCCGAACAGGCGACCTTCCTCGATCGCGCGGGTTCCACAGGATGTTGGTGCTGAACTTCCCTTCGGCGCATCGCGCAGCAGGCGGTGCGAAACAAGCTGGATGCCCGAATAGATAAAGGGTGCGATCCGGCCGAACGGCGGCGGCTGGTCCGGCCATGCGGGTCCATATGGAAATCACCCTTGCCGCGATAATTGGGCGCGCGCGCATGGGGCACCATCAGCAGTGGTGCATCCATCTTCTCCGCATCCCACCGGCTGGAGAGATCAGCAAAGGCATCACGCGGCCCGTCAGGCCAGATATTATCGGCATTGAGCGCGAAGAGGATCAGGCAGCTCCGGTGCAGCCTTGACCATCCCGCCACCCGTTTCGAAGCAGCATTGCGCGTTCATCCGATATGACCACCGCCGGGTTCTGCCGTTGTGAATGCGCTTCGAGAGCGTCAGCCAGATAATGGACATTGACCACCGCCTTGCCCGCCTGCCGTTTCAGGCCGGTCGAGCGCATGGTCGATCAGCGGTTTGCCTGCCACCCGCACCATCGGCTTGGGCATGGTTTGCCGTCGGCAGGCGCATCCGCTTGCCCATGCCAGCGGCCATTACCATCGCCGTATCGGAAGCGAGCTTGCTCATGCAGGAATGTCCCCGCCATGCTTGGCGCGGATCAGCGCCGGGATATTGGCATCGAACCACTTTGCCACCAGGGCCAGCGCCGGATGGGCAGGTCACGCTCCAGCGCTTCCCACACGCGCGGGATCGCCTGAGGTAGTGCGGTTTCCCGTCACGCTTGCACAGGCGCACGAAAATGCCGACGATCTTGGCATTTCGCGCTGCGCCCAGCAACGCATGTCCAGCAAAGTGATCCCCGCCATCGACCTTTGCCAGATAGTGATCGAGCATCACCTTCTCGAGCTCTGGCGACACATCGCGCCGGAGCATCCTGCAGCGGAACAAGGTCATAAGCCGCATAGCCTGCCAATGCGTCTGAAATCTATCGCCCCTTTCGCCATCCTCGCTATGCGTAGGGTCGGAGCAGCATGATATTCTCTGCGTGATAGTCCCGCAGTACCGTCACCGCCGGATTCTGCCGAGCGAGCAGGGTGCAAGCGCTTCATCCCGCCGCCGTGTAGCCAGCCACATCAACATCCAGCCCCATTTGCGGCGCATGCCATTCGGTCAGCAAGCCGCCTCGCGCTGGTAAGAATCGCCATGTCGTAGGGATCAAGGCCCGGCAGGCAGGCTGTGGAGTTCCACAAGCGCATCAATCGCCTTGCGATAAATCGCTCTCGTCCGCCGGGTGTTCATCGAGCCAGTCGCGCGGCTGCAGGCATGGCAAATCTTCCAGCAGCACCCAGCCTTCGCCCGCGTCCTCCGCATAAATTTCCGGCGCGCGCATTTCCGTTTTCGAAGCCACTTGGCCACATGGATAAAGGGCACAGGGGTCCTCATGCGGTGGCGGTGCGTGCATCAACATCGCCCGGCGATCATATTCGCAAATCCGGTAATGCGGCGGAAAGACGCATCACCAGAATAGCCTCTGCCGAGGCATCGCCCCAGCCGGCATGAGTCAGGAACGCATCGAGACCGGGATCTTTTTCCTCATGGCATCCGCCCTAGCCAATCTGCCCCGCCTTCGACAATCGCTTCCCTGCCCTTGCCCGCAATTTCCAGCGCAATCGAAAGGCATCCCGCTCATGCGCAAAACCGCCAGCGCTGATCCGGCCGTTCCGCCAGCAACGCCGCACCCTCGCGATACTCATCCAGTCCCAATTCCTCGACTTCTGATGGGTTGTCGAGGCGGTAAAATCGGCATGAACCAAAGGCAGGCGGACCGCAGGCGGATCAGAGTTTCGATAATGGTGAAGGTTGGCGACGGAACATCGCCTTGATAGCCCAAAGCAGTAATGATTGCGCGGGCCAGCGTCGTCTTGCCGGCACCCAGCCCACCATTCAGAACGCGACATCACCCGGCTGCAATTTCGCCGCAATGCAGTTGCCGAACAACGTCCATCGCAGTCAGGTCCGCCAGCAGGATCAACACGGAAGCAGGATCGTGGCGGTGGTTCCCTTTTTCTGAGAGGATTTCGGCTGCCACCATGTGCCTCGACCAGTTAGCCGCGCGGCAGCAGGCCCTATCCGCTGCCGTCGCTCGATCCTTGCCGTCGGGCCCCGGGCGCAGGCCATCAATGCACCGGCAAGTTCACTGGCAGTCATGCCTGCCCATTATCGGAGATGACTATCCTCACCACCCGCTTGCGCCGCGACAAATCGACCAGTTTTCCCGCCCTGGGCGTTGCGGCAATCGCATTGTCGAGCAGTTGCCCGATGGCCTTGCCTAGTTGGCGCGGATCAGCTTCCAGCTTGCCGCTGGTCGGTCACCGCGCAGGTCGAGTTGAGCTCCCCTTCGGCCAGCGCCTTTTCCGCTCGCGCACCACCTTGGTGACGAAGGGCAGCACCTCCAGCGTTTCCGCAGCAATCGGTATAGCAATCCTGCTTCGCTTTGCGAAGGTCGAGCACATTCTCAACTGTTCGCTCAGCCGCCCAGCCAGGTCAGGATCGCTGGACATATTCCTGCCCTGCTCGCTCAGTTCCCCGGCCACGCCGCCTGCAGCAATTCAGCCAACCCGCCAATTGATGTCAGCAGGTCGCAGGTCATAGGACATGTTGGCGAGGAAGCGGGTTTTCACCGCATCCGCTTCTTCCAGCGCGAGGTTGCGTTCACGCAGCGCATCCTCGGCCATTTGCAGATCAGTAATGTCGAGCACGGTCAGCAATCCATTGCCGTCTGGCAGCGGGACCCGGCAAATTCAGTGTGCGACCATCCCTCATGGTGACCGCGCCCGCTCTTCTGCTTGCGATCAGGCGTGGCCGAGCGGATCACTTCCCCGATGGCCTTAACCTGCGAAGGCTTGGCCAAATTCGCGGCAATGGCTTCAGCAGCTTGTCTGCCGAAGGGTGTTTGTCGAGCAGTTTGGCTCGATCCCCATGCCGGGGCAAACGCCTGTTCAGAGCTGCATCTGGCCATCAGGCGCAAACACCGCGAGCGATTCGAACAGGCTGTCGAAAGTCGCAGTCCGTGCTGCGCAGCAATGTTCGCGCGATGTCGCCCGACAGAGCAGGATTGTTCGGTGCGGTCTTCCGCGATCAGCACCAGCCCGCCATCGGGCATAGGGCTGCCTACGACGCGAATATGCGTGCCGTCAGACAGCAGCCACGCTTCTTCCTGCAGTGCGCCCGCAGTAAACCAGTCCACATGTTCGCGCCGCCGGGGCGACGAAATCCGCACTTCCGGGATGCGTCCGTTCTCGCGCCTCGACAAGAAGCGCTCAAACAAGTGTATTCTGCGGCAACGCTGCCGGGGCGACAGCAAGATCCGGCGGAAGGGCTGGTTTGCGAAGCTCATTTGCCGCTGCGCATCGAATTGCGCCACGCCAATGGACAGCTGGTCGAGCATCTGGCGCTGAGCATCGCGGAACACGAAGGCGCGCCTGCTCTTCCATTTCCTCGATATCGACGCGTATCCAGCCACCTTCTTGCCCAATGGCGGGTCGCTGACGCGGACGCTGCGCCGCTACCCATCAGAATGTCGCGGTGACGATCCGTTCCACCGGCGGGTCCTTGGCCGGTGCCTGCCCGGCGACCTGTGCGGCAGTCAGGCCATCCACAGTCTCGACCAGTTCGACCTGCCCTCCACCACTGCATCGGCACTGGCTGCCCGACGGCGGCCGCATAAGCGCGATTGACCGGTGCAGCTTCATATCCTGCCCGCGGAACCACGCAGGCATGGGCGCTGCTTCGATCAGGCCCCCCAGCGCGGCGAAATCGGTGCGCCCGCGAGGCGGCCTGCGCGCAATTCAGCTCAGCTCGCTCTCGCTTTCACTGAAGTCGAACAGCCACACAACAGCGCCACCGGGCGAAGCTTGTGGATCTGCCAGCATACCCTTAAGGCGGAAGGCAGCGCTGCGAACCGAGTGGGGTCAGCGCCATCTGGAACAGGGCAGCGGTTTCTGGGTACGATGCACATGGTCCGACAATTCAACAGCTGGTCCGGCGACAGGCCCTGCCGTCCGCCGATGACAGTTCGTGAGGGTGCGGTACGCGCTTCAGCCAGCCACAGGGCGAGCCGGTCTGGCGCCTCGATCCGGCCATCCAGCGCGGACGAGCAGCAGGATCGCCGGTGCCTCGTCAATCATGCAGGACGAAGCGCCGTGCCGCCCGTTTGCTACTCTCCGCCTTACGCGCGCGATTGCTGGCCGCGATCATCAGCCAAGCCGCACCGCCTGTCCACAGGGCAAAGCAACACCCCAGCAGGGGCGGATCGGCGGCGATAATTCCGCGACAATGCAGCTATGCTGCGTGTCCGTGGATGCAATGGCAAAGCCGGGCAAATGCGCAGTTTCAACGAAAGGGCGGCCCTGCTTTTTGCAAGGCCGCCCTTCAATCCTAAACCACAAGCGCTAGTAGCGATAATGCTCCGGCTTGTACGGGCCATTCAGCGACACCGATATAGTCGGCCTGCTTCAGCACTCAGCTGGGTCAGCTGCGCCCAGCTTCTCAGGTGTGAAGCGCCGCAACCCGCTACTCGTCGAGATGCTTGGGCAGGATGTGGACTTCCTTGGAATAGTCGTGACCGCGCTCGCACAGCTCGATCTGTGCCAGCACGGTTGGTGAAGGAGCAGCTCATCCACGAAGCTGGGGTGGCCGGTGGCGCAGCCCGAGTTCACCGGGCGGCCCTGCGCCCGAGATGATGATCTGCTTGCCATCAGGGGAAAGTCACCGGGTCCGTGCCCGGCGATTTCCTTCCACTCGTAGTTCTTCCAGGCCGTTGATCTGGATTTCGCTGTCAGAAGTGACCAATGTAGCAGACGATGCTCATCGGCTTCATCGCGGCCATGTGCTCAGCAGTGATCACGTCTTCGTTGCCGGTCGCGGTCACGAAGATATCGCAGCCTTCTGGCTTCTTCCATGGTGACGACTTCATAGCCTTCCATGGCGGCCTGCAGCGCAGATCGGGTCGATTTCCGTGACCATCACGCAGGCGCCGCCACGGCACCAGCAAGTCAGCGACCCGCCCACGTCACGGAAACCGGCGACGCAAGCGACCTTGCCGGCCAGCATCACGTCGTCCACGGCGGATTGCGTCAACAGCGATTCGCACAACCATGGGGTTGTCGAACTTCGACTTGGTGACAGGTCATTCACATGATCGCCGGGAACGGCAGGCGGCCGCTTCTTGGCGATGTGGTACACCCTGACGGTGGACGCCAGTGGTGGTTTCTTCGGAAACACCCTTGATGTTCTTGACCGAGGCGGTGGTGGCCCGGCTTCTTGGCGATGAAAGCCTTCAGCGCGCGCTGCATTTCGACTTCTTCTTCATTGGTCGGCTCAGGCATGTCTTCGCCTGCTTCGGGGCGAAGAGCGCCCCAAACGCGAACATGGTGGCATCGCCGCCATCGTCGAGGATCATGTTGGCCGTGAGGTCCGGATCGCCTTCGCTGGTCCAGTCGAAGATATTGCCGACATAGTCCCAATATTCAGCCAGGCTTTCACCCTTGATCGCGAAGACCGGGATGCCCGCAGCTGCAATGGCAGCAGCGGCGTGATCCTGCGTGGAGAGATGTTGCAGGTCGCCCAGCGCACGTCTGCACCCAGGTCCACCAGCGTTTCGATCAGCACGGCGGTTTGGATGGTCATGTGCAGCGAGCCGGTGATGCGCGCACCGCGCAGTGGCTTGGAAGCGCCATATTCTTCGCGCAGCGCCATCAGGCCAGGCATTTCGGTTTCTGCAATCTTGATCTCATCACGGCCGAATTCGGCGAGCGAAATGTCCTTGACGATATAGTCCGTAAATTCGGTCACGTTCTGGTCCCCTGGGGATTGGTGCCAAAAGAAAACGCCGTCCAACCAGCAAAAAGTAGGGCGGCGCCAATTCAGGAGCCGCCCTTAGCCTTTCGCAGGTGCGAAAGCAAACACCGGAAGGGGCCAGTGCTAGATAATTTCCCGTATTACCGCTCGTAACGCGCAACCAGCGTGCCTGCGCGGTGACTGGCGAGCAGCAAATCTGCTGCTTCATCCAGCCTGTCGCCTTGCGCACGATCGGCAAGATCACGGGTCACAGCGCCCAGCTCGTGGCAATCCATCCAAGGATGCCCCTGCCCATACCGGTTAGCCATGCTGACGCTCAGCTTGTCCAGCGCACGTTTGCCGCCGCTGGCACCGAAACGCCCCGTATATTGGGCGCTCAATGTCCGATGCGCCGCACTCATCGCCGGTAAATGGCGTTTCGCAAAGCGGTTGTAGTCAGCCTGGAAATCGTCCTGCCCGTGGCGGCAGCGCAGCGCACTGACCATCAGCATGATATCCAGCTTGCGCAGTTTTTCTGCTGAAAGTTCGGCCTGCCCAGCTTGGGCTGGCGTCGCAGCAATCAGCATTGCAGCAGCGGCCACGCCCGCGAGGCTTCTTGAAATATGCATTGTCCCGGTCTCCCTGTCGTGGGGGTCCCATCCCCACAGCAGCCAGAGTGACCCTTGGCGTTTACCCAATCTTCAATATCGAAAGTGAAGCGAAATTTACTATGCGCGGGAAAGACCGCTTGCGCACCCGCCCTGCGCGCCTATCTCTGGTGCTGGACTGGAGACAGCAAGGGAGTTGACCAGAATGACTATTTCCGTTGGCGACAAGGTGCCGGACGTTACCCTCATCAAAGCAACCGAAAATGGCCCCGAAGCGGTGCAATCGGCGGACTATTTCGCAGGCAAGAAGGTGGCGCTTTTCTCCGTGCCGGGCGCATTCACCCCGACCTGTTCTGCCAAACACCTGCCGGGCTTTGTCGAGAAAGCCGCTGACCTCAAGGCCAAGGGCGTTGACGAAATCGCATGCACCGCAGTCAATGACGCTTTCGTGATGGGCGCCTGGGGCAAGGCTGCGGGCAGCGATGATGTGACCATGCTGGCAGACGGCAACGGCGCTTTCGCCGAAGCGGTGGGCCTGACCATGGATGGCAGCGGCTTTGGCATGGGCACACGCGGCCAGCGTTTCTCCATGGTCGTGAATGACGGCGTTGTGGAACAGCTCAATGTCGAGGCGCCGGGCGACTTTTCTGTGTCCAGCGCAGAGCATATGCTCGGCCAACTCTGACAGAAACTAGGGGTGGCGGAGCTGATCTGCCACCTCAACCAAATTCATGGCATGCGCGGAACGCTGCGCGCTCCATACTTCGGGCTGATCGCGACTGGACGATCGCAAACCGGAGGATACCATGAAAAAGATCACCGCTCTCGCCGCCAGCGCAGCCCTTGCCCTTTCGGGTGGAGCCGTTCTCTTTCCCAGTGCGGCAGCGGCACAAGGCGCAACGCAGCAGGTGGAAGTTTGCCAGCAGATGGTCAGCCTGCAGCTTTACAGCAGTGTCGGCCAATGCGTTTCGATCTTCCGGGCCAACCCTTCGGCCTATCCGGCCAAGGCTTGCAAGCGGCTCGATGATCAGGGCTTTCTCGGCTTTATCGGCGCGGTCAATCGCGGTGACTGTGTGCAGATCCTGCGCCAACTCTTCGGGAACTGACTGAAGCGGGAGGGTCCGCTGCCACCCCGGGCCCTCCCCTTTCCACATTCCGGCAGAACGGAACGATCAATAGCCCATCAGGCTCATGACTTCCTTACGACTGCGCGGATCGTCGAGAAAGCAACCCAGCAAGCGACTGGTGACCATGCCGACGCCGGGCGTGCGCACCCCGCGGCCGGTCATGCAGCCATGCTGCGCCTCGATCACCACGGCCACGCCATGCGGGTTCAAATTGTCCCAGATGCACTGTGCCACTTCAGCAGTCAGCCGTTCCTGCACCTGCAGCCGACGCGCATAGGCATGTAGCACACGGGCCAGCTTCGAAATGCCCACCACGCTGTCGCGCGGCATATAGGCAATGGCAGCCTTGCCGGTGATCGGGGCCATGTGATGTTCGCAATGGCTCTGGAAGGGGATATCCTTCAACAATACCAGCTCGTCATAACCGCCCACTTCTTCAAACCGGCGGGACAGGTGGATTGCCGGATCTTCCAGATATCCCTGGCAATATTCCTTCCACGCGCGGCCCACACGTTTGGGTGTATCGAGCAGCCCTTCACGCTCCGGATCTTCGCCGGCCCAGCGCAGCAATGTGCGAATCGCGTCCTGCACTTCGCCCGGCACCGCCATCTTCCCGTCTTCGGCCAGGCCGTCATCATAATCATCAGCGCAATGACTCATCGCTTGTCTGTTCCCTGCAATGCGCAATTGCGCGTCCCGTTATCACTCGCCGTTAAAGCAGCGCGCCCCATCATACGAAACCGAATGGCATCGGTTCCCATGACCGGGCGCTTTTGCCCTAGCCGGGGCAAGCTGAAACAGCAAATCGTTGCCCGATTGGGCTGGGGCAAGAAAGGCTGCGAAAAAGGAGGACAAAGCGCGAGCCAGAAAGGGCAGGCGGAGAACTTTTCAGGCCGCCCCCGCTGACGCAGAGACGGCCTGAAAAATTGGCGCGCCCGAAAGGATTACTCCGCAGCTTCGCCGCTTCGTCATCTCCGCGCCTGCGGCGCTACGATTCCGAACAAGGTTGCATCTTCCTGAGCCCGAAAACTTTTCAGGCCGCCCCCGCTGGCGCGGAGACGGCCTGAAAAATTG
The DNA here is from genome assembly GCA_024236195.1 of Sphingomonadaceae bacterium. Lineage (GTDB taxonomy): Bacteria > Pseudomonadota > Alphaproteobacteria > Sphingomonadales > Sphingomonadaceae > JACXVD01. The sequence goes on along the minus strand of JACKKZ010000009.1, from coordinate 1,093 downwards.
GCGCGCCCGAAAGGATTCGAACCTCTGACCCCCAGATTCGTAGTCTGGTGCTCTATCCAGCTGAGCTACGGGCGCGCTGGAGGGCGCCACATAGGGGGGCCATTTGCGCTTGGCAATCCCCTAAGCGATGGTTTTGGAAAAGAGTTGGTCGCAAAGCGTCTCGTCCATCGGTGGCCGGGGCAGGCCGGCGATCTCTGCCGGGGTGAACCAACCGCAGCTACCGCCCTCCACCGCGCGTGGTGTTCCGCTCCAGCGATTGCAGGTGTAAAGAAGCAGGACAAGCTGGGTTGTCCCGTCGGCTGCCCACCCTTGTGCGAATCCGGCAGGCGACAGTGCATTTGGTTCGAGCTCAAGCTCCAGCTCTTCCCCGATTTCCCGAATCAGCGCGATTGCAGGCGTTTCACCGGCTTCCACCTTACCTCCGGGGAATTCCCACAGGCCGCCGTGATGTTTTCCCGCTGGCCGACAATTCATCAACCAGCGCCCCTCACCGTCGCTGATGGCTGCGGCCACTACTGATATCCATGTCGGAATTTTTTGCACCTTTAGTCGGTATGGCAACGAATTCTTAAGCCTATCAGCCGAGAAGCCCAGACTGTCATCCCTATAGACGAAGTTGGACCGCCGCGAATGATGCATTTCCTGAAAAGACTGGGAAAAGACGCTTCCGGCGCGACGGCCATTGAATATGGGATGATCCTTGCGCTCGTCTTCCTCGCCATCGTCAGTTCCGTGAATGCCTTTGGCAACGAAGCCATTTCGATGTGGACCACGATTGGCGGCAAGGTGAGCGAGGCAAGCAAGAAGGCAGAATAAATCCACCGGGAATTAGGAATTTGTCAACGCCTTCCCCTTAACTCCCAGATTACTCGATCCGGACATTCACTGGAAAGAGTCGGGTACCGAAGACTGAAACCAGGAGACTACACATGAAATTCTTCAACAAGCTGATCCGCGACGAAGCTGGTGCAACCGCTATCGAATACGGCCTGATTGCTGCTCTGATCGCAGTTGCTGCCATCACCGCGATGCAGGGTCTCGGCAACGAGCTGACCACGACCTTCAGCACGACTTCGACCAAGATGTCGGAAGC
>JACKKZ010000008.1 GCA_024236195.1 Sphingomonadaceae bacterium | reverse complement strand
CGGGCGGTCTTATCCGGCAGAGCTGCTGGCCGGGATGCGACGGGCCGACTATTCCTGCCTCAGGCTGGAGGATCGCTACGTTGACGTCCTGGCCCGGCAAGTTGCCCGGCAAACCGGAGCCACGTTGCTGCTGGCCGAAGCGCCAAGGGCCATGCTCGACCTCAACCGCGCTGCGGAGGATGTTGATTGGGAGATGGTGCGCGGCGGAGCACCTGCCGGAACGCGCCATTCTCTCGCCAATCGCCGCGCTCGCAGCGGGCTGGGCCTTGTGCCCCGGCGGCTCGCCGGATTGGGGGAAATCTGGAAGCATCCCCTGAAACGGGAGGAATTGGAGGCGCGGATTGCCGGGATACACAAGCCTTATCACCGGGCTCTGGGGCAGGCACTGGAGGAATTGCGGGATCGCTGGGGGGCGGCCCTGCTGGTGGACCTGCATTCCATGCCCCCGCTCAAGCGCAATCATCCGGGCGAACAGCCGGCGCAATTCGTGATCGGGGACCGCTTTGGGGCAAGCTGTGACGGGATGCTGGTGGCGCGGGCATTCCGCCATTTTGCAGCCGAAGAGCGCCCTGCAGCGCATAACCGGCCCTATGCTGGCGGTTACGTGTTGGATCGCCACGCACAGCCATCGCGGGGAATCCATGCCTTCCAGCTTGAGGTGTGTCGGGGCACGTATCTTGACCGGCATTTTGACCAGCTATCCCCGGACTTGCCCGCTATTGCGCGCCTGATCGCCGGCATGGTCCGTTTGCTGGCGGGCGAAATTGCAGAGATCGGCCGCGAACGGAGCTTGCCGCTTGCCGCCGAATAGCCCGGCGTAACAGCCAAGAAAAAACCACCTCGTACAAATGTACGAGGTGGCCAAGGTTCAGGGAGGAGGTGCACAAAGTGCACCTATCCAGCAACGCCATGAGGGCAGCGCCACCGGATACCAATAAAGTAGGGGCAGGAGCGGGTCTGTTCAACCTTTTCCTACCCCTGATTTTCAATAGTTTACTTGCTTAGGCCGCGAATCAGATCGTTGCCTTGATCTCCTGCGCGGGCATTTTGCCCTGTGCAACCTGGCGGCCAAAGACGCTGCGCATCAGGTTCAGCGAGAACAGGTGGGCGTAGATCATGGAGATCAGGCCATTCTGGTTCCATGCGCGCAGCTTGTCACCGCGCACTTCGCGCAGCTTTTCCTGATTGATCATCTGGAAGCCGCGATAGACGAAGGGCTTGTCGGGCTGGTCGTTCTGCGTGATGGCGATCTCGCCTTCCATCAGCAGGCCTTCCTTGGTGATCTCGTCGATGAAGTTCTTGGTCCGCATGCCGGCTTCTTCAAAGCGCTGGCAGAATTCGAGCACACCCTTGGTTGCATCGGTCGGCTGGTTATTGCTGTCGAAGATGGCATCGCCTTCTTCGAAATCGCCTACTGCGCCGGCGGTCGGATCAAAGCAAAGCGACATTTCGTCGCTGCCCTGCTGGAGCTTCGCGAGGATGAAGGGATAGCGGCGGATATAGGCCGGGACGTAAACGTCTTCGTTGGTACGGCCATCTTCGCCAAAGAAGGTGTTCACACCTTCGTTCAGGCCCATCAGAGCCAAAGGCAGCGGGTTGTCGCCAGACGAGAAGACGATCGGGTAATTGCGCTGCGCTTCGGGGAATTCTTCCACTGTCAGCGGCACGGCATGCTGGTTGCCAAGCCAGGGGGCAGAATCCAGCTGCTTCAGCTTCCAGGTGCTGTGATCCTGGCTGTTGATCGGCATCAGGTCGTTATAGAACAGGGGCAGGTTAGGCTGCGGCGCGCTGGCCATGGCAATTCTCCGGATCCGGTTGGATTATGTCTTTTGCTGCAACACGCAGCTTTGTGAAGCGCGCGCTTTAGTGGCTGGCGGCCTCCGGCGCAAGCGGGACTAGCTTGCCGGGGTTCAGCAGGCCTTGCGGGTCGAGCGCCAGCTTTACCGCGCGCATCATGGCGAGCGATACCGGATCGCCCAAACGGCCCAGTTCATCTCGCTTCAACTGCCCGATTCCGTGTTCGGCGCTGATCGAACCGCCCCATTGGGTCACCAAATCATGGACAAATGTGCTGATGCTCTTTCCCTGTTCACCTTCCCACTGGCCACGCACGGCGCCGGGTGGGGCAAGGACATGGAAGTGCACATTGCCGTCCCCCAAATGGCCGAAAGCAACGGCGCGCGTTTCGGGAAACTGTGCTTCCACTGCCGGAACGGCGGCTTCGACGAACTCTGCCATCTTCGCCACTGGCACGGAGATGTCGTGTTGCATGGCGGGGCCAATTGCGCGTTCAGCGGGCGCAATGGAATCGCGCAACAGCCAGAACCTGTCCGCCTGACTTTCATTGCTGGCAATCACGGCGTCTTCCAGCAGGCCCTGTTCCAACGCGCCTTCGAGCAGGAATTCTGCCATTTGCGGCAGGTCGTCTACGCCCTTCTTGCTGGCAACCAGCTCGATTAACGCATGCCATTCATATGTTCCGGACAAGGGAGAGCGGGCATCGGGCACATGGTCCAGCACCGCTTCGAGACTGTGTCGGGGCATCACTTCAAATCCCTCCAACAGGTCACCAGCGCCCTTTTCGCAATGGATCAGAAGGCGGCGCGCCATGCCGATGGAGGGAAGGCCGCACCAAACGACTACGCGCCCGCCAATTTCCGGCAGCAAACGCAAGGTCGCGCCGGTGATGATGCCCAATGTGCCTTCTGACCCGATCAGCATCTGTTTCAGGTCGAAACCGCGATTGTCTTTCTTCAGCGGGGTGAGAGCGTTGAAAATGCTGCCATCTGCCAGCACTGCTTCTATTCCAAGCACTTGTGCCCGCATAACGCCGTGGCGCAGCACTTGTGTGCCCCCCGCATTGGTCGAAATCAGCCCGCCAATTGTCGCAGAGCCCTTGCCACCCAGCGTCAGCGGGAAGCGCAGTTGCCGGGCCTCTGCGGCTTCGTGCAGCGTCTGGAGGATGACCCCTGCGTCGCAGGTTACCTGCATGGCATCGGCATCAAGTGTGCGAATGCGGTCCATCCGCCGGAGCGAAAGGATAATTGCGTCCCCGCTTTCATCCGGGGTCGCGCCGCCTGACATGCCGCTATTGCCGCCTTGCGGAACAATCGCCACCCCATGCTTGGCACAGAGCCTGACCAGCGCCGAGACTTGTTCCGTCGAACCCGGTGACGCCAGTGCAAGCGCCCGGCCGGTGAAGCGACCCCGCCAATCTGTAAGCCATGGTTCCAGCAGATCTGCATCAACAGTGATACCGCGTGGTCCCAAGAGGGTCTGGGTAGCTTCCAGAAAAGAGCGATGGTCCGTCATAGCTGCGCCTTTAGAGCATCGGCTTGGCCCTTGTCATCTGTGTGCGAGGGATTAAGCCAAGGTTCAAATGTCGGCGTTATAGCCCCCAATAAGCGGAATGATCGGGACAAATTTGTATCCGCTCCGGAGGTCGAGTTTACTGGCATGCACCAGATTGCAATCCTGCTGGCGCCTGTGGCGCTCCTGCTCCCTTCGCTTGGGGGAGAGGCGGAATTGCCCGCTGGTTCGGCGGAGCTTACGCCGCGCGAAGGCCAGGTCGCAGGCGAAGCACCGGGCTGGCAGGCGCTGGAGGAAGCAAGGCTGCCGATGGTTGCCAATCAGGTCCGGATCGAACAGCGCGTGGTTATCCGCGTGACCCCGCGCAGCCCGCAAGTCCGGCAAAACCTGATCGCAGACCTGCCATCGCGGGAAATCTCCACCCGCTTTGAAGAACGCAAGATCGGTAAATGCCTGCCGGTCAGTTCCATTGCCGGGGTGCAGGCGGGGCAGGGCAGCCAGTTGATCCTGTTCCTGCGTGACCGTCGGATCATCAGCGCCAACCTCGAAAAAGCATGCAGTGCGCGCGATTATTATTCCGGCTTTTACGTCGAAAAGAATGGCGATGGCATGTTCTGCGTAGACCGGGACAAGCTGCAATCGCGCGCTGGCGCCAAATGCGAAGTAAGCCGGATGCGCCAGCTCGTCGCTGTGAACGACTGAGCATCAGACTGCTCCAACCTTGACTTCACGCGGCTTTTCAGCGAAGGGCCGCGGCACTTCGCAGGGCGTTTCCCGCGCTCTCTGACCTGGGGTGAAAACACCCGTAAATCCGGACAAAAATACGCCTATGACTTTCGCCGATCTCGGCCTTTCACCTGAATTGCTGCAAGCGGTGGAAGCCGCTGGCTATAGCGAGCCGACGCCGATCCAGGCGCAGGCGATCCCGCCGGTACTGATGATGAAGGACATTATCGGCATCGCGCAAACGGGCACGGGCAAGACCGCCAGCTTCGTGCTGCCGATGATCGACATCATGGCGGCTGGCCGTCGCCGCGCACTGATGCCGCGTTCGCTGATCCTTGAGCCGACCCGCGAACTGGCCGCGCAGGTGGCCGAGAATTTCGAGAAATACGGCACCAACCACGACCTCAAGATGGCACTGCTAATCGGCGGCGTGCAGATGGGTGACCAGGTCAAGGCGCTGCAGGAAGGCGTCGACGTGCTGATCGCCACGCCGGGCCGGTTGATGGACTTGTTCGAGCGCGGCAAGATCATGCTCAACGGGTGTGAACTGCTGGTGATCGACGAAGCCGACCGCATGCTCGACATGGGCTTCATCCCCGATATTGAATTCATCTGTTCGAAACTGCCCGAAACGCGGCAGACGATGCTGTTCAGTGCGACGATGCCGCCGCCGATCGAGAAACTGGCGAAGAAATTCCTCAACAATCCCAAGCGGATCGAAGTCAGCCGGGCGGCGACCACCAACAAGGATATCACCGCCTTCAAAGTGCCGGTGAAGAGCCGCCAGAAGCGTGAGACGCTGCGCTGGCTGCTGCGCAACGACCTTGTCGAAACCGCGATTATCTTCGCCAACCGCAAGACCACGGTGCGCGAGCTCAACAAGAGCCTGCAGCGCCACGGCTTTGCCAGCAGCGAAGTTCACGGCGACATGGACCAGACCAGCCGCTTGCGCGAGCTGGAGCGGTTCAAGGCGGGTGATGTGAACATCCTCGTTGCCAGCGACGTTGCTGCGCGCGGGCTCGACATCAAGGGTGTGAGCCACGTCTTCAATTTCGACACGCCCTGGCACCCGGATGATTACGTCCACCGCATCGGCCGCACAGGCCGGGCAGGGGCCAAGGGCCGCGCCTTCACTTTTGTCGCTGAGGAAGATGCCGAAGCGATCGGCAATGTGGAGAAGCTGACCGGCGCGGAAGTGCCCGTTTTCGGCAAGAAGGACGTGCGGGTCGAACTGAAGGCGCCTGAGCCGCAGCCTGAGGTGGAAGAGGCACCGCGCGAGGAGCGCAGGCCGCGCCGCGAACGTCCGGAGCGCTCTGAACGCAATTCCCGCCCCGAACGCGAGGAACGCCCCCGCCGCCAGCGCCGCGACGAAGCGGATAACGAAGTGATCCCCGCCGGCGAATGGAATGGCCCGCGTCCGGGCTTCCTTGATATCGGGGCGAGTTGAGTGGGTCGCGCTAACCAGCGCGCCCGTAACCCCTCATCCAACTGCGACTAATCGCTGTGCGATAAGTCTTCGTACCGTTGTCCGTCGGACAGCTGCGCTTCCTCCCCCAACGAGAAGGGTGTCGTCGCGCTTCTTCTCCCGGTGGGAGAAGGATGCTGGAGCTTGGTGCGTAGCGCTTAGCGGAAGCTGGATGAGGGTTTTTAGCGCCCGCTTTTCGCGCAAACACTTTCCCGCAAGTTGATCAAACACATTCCGGACACGCACCCTGCAACACAATCCATAGGGGCGCAGAAATGTGAAAGCCCTGCTGGCCAGAATGTTGGCAACAGGGCTTGGTCGAGATCGGCTTTACGAATTCAAAGAGCGGGGTGGAGTGTAGCGAGTCGGTCGCGTGTAGGAAAATGGGGATTTGGCCAATCCACCCACGCTGACGTCACCCCGGCCCCCGAGCCGGGGTCCCGCTGTTCTTCTCGGATGTGTGCGACCGCTCAGCATGGCGCAAAAGGAAGCTGGACCCCGGGTCAAGCCCGGGGTGACGGGGAGGGTTACTTTGGTCCGTCCGCCGCGTTGGGGAGTCCCAACAGCATTGCTTCCATCTCATTGTAGCTCAAGAGATTGCGATACTGCCTTGCTACACATCTGAGCGCAGCCAAATCCCCTTCGGTGCGCAGATTTGGATCCTTTCGCGGCTTGAAGCGAATGGACTGAATATGGGGCACGTTGATCGCTATGACCGCTTTCGCATCGCACTTTTTCAGGATTTGCTCAGCTTGGTCTTGCACTTCTGGCAAGGTTGACGGCCTCGATTTGGCATTCGCCGAAGAGGCGACTAGCAAGGCACATAATGCAGCAAGATGCAGTGATTTCCTCACTCAGCCAAGCTCACAAAACTATCCAGCACCCGCTTCGTCCCGGCGTGTTCGAACTCTATCTCCAGCTTGTTGCCTTCCTGGTCAGTGACGACACCATAGCCGAATTTCTCATGAAACACGCGCGCCCCCAAGGCGATGTCGGTGCGCGGTTTTGCTGCGAAACTTGCGGCGCTGCGGGTGTTTTCCTTCACCCGTGCGGGTACTTTTTCGTAGCCGGTGGACAAGGCCCTCTGCCAGCCGGGGCCGCGCGAGGATGAGCGGTCCGGGCGGTCGCGGGAGACATGCGCGAAGGGATCCTCGCGTTCGCTCCAGTTGGCTTGCCACATGCTCGCGCCGCCGGTGAGGGTGGTTTCCTGCTCGATATGCTCGGCGGGCAGTTCCTCGATAAAGCGGCTGGGGATGGAGCTGGTCCACTGGCCATAGATGCGCCGGTTGGCGGCATGGAGGATGGTGCAGCGGCGCCTTGCGCGGGTGATCGCGACATAGGCGAGGCGGCGCTCTTCCTCCAGCGAAGCCAGCCCGCCTTCATCCAATGCGCGCTGGCTGGGGAAGACGCCTTCTTCCCAGCCGACGCAGAAGATATTGTCGAATTCCAGCCCTTTGGCAGCGTGGATCGTCATGATGGTGACTTTCTCGCCATCATCATTGCGATCATTATCCATCACCAGGCTGACATGTTCGAGGAAGTCCCCCAGCGTCTCATAGTCTTCCATCGCGCGGGCAAGTTCGGAGAGGTTTTCAATCCGGCCCTTGGCCTCGGCGGTCTTCTCGGCCTCCAGCATGGCCATGTAGCCGGTTTCATCGAGCACAGTCCGCAGCAATTCGGACGGGGTGACGCGCTCCGCCATCTCCCGCCAGCGCAGGAAATCGCGCATTAGCGCGCCAATCGTGCCTGCCGCGCGCTTGGGCAATTCGTCGCTATCGGCCAGTTGCAGGGCAGCGGCGGCCAGTGGCATCCCCATCCGCCGCGCACCAATGTGCATTTTCTCCAGCGTCTTCGCGCCAAGCCCGCGCTTGGGCTGGTTGTAGATGCGTTCAAACGCCAGATCGTCCTGCGGCTGCGCTATCACCCGCAAATAGGCCAAAGCATCACGGATTTCCGCGCGTTCGTAGAAGCGGAAACCGCCGATTATCCGGTAGTTAAGCCCTATTTGTATGAAGCGATCTTCAATCTCGCGCGTCTGATATTGTGCGCGCACGAGGATAGCGATCTTGTCCAGCGGCGCACCTTCGCGTTCGAGCCGTTCAATCTCTTCGCCCACGCGGCGCGCTTCCTCTGGCGCATCCCACACGCCGATCACGCGGAGCTTGTCGCCGCCCTGCGTCTCGGTCCACAGCGTCTTGCCCAGTCGCTGGCTGTTGGCGTCGATCAATCCGCTGGCCGCGCCAAGGATATGCGGGGTGGAGCGGTAATTCTGCTCCAGCTTCACCACCTTCGCGCCGGGGAAATCCTTCTCAAAGCGGAGGATATTCGCCACCTCTGCGCCGCGCCAGCTGTAGATCGACTGGTCATCATCGCCAACCACGCAGATATTCTTGCGGTCCTGCGCCAGCAGCCGCAGCCAGAGATACTGGACCGCGTTGGTGTCCTGATATTCGTCCACCAGCACATATTTGAAGCGGCGCTGATATTGCTCCAGCACCTCGCGCTCGCGGCGAAAAATGTTGAGCATGTGGAGCAACAAATCACCGAAATCGCAGGCGTTGAGCGCTTTCAGCCGTTCCTGATAGGCCTTGTAGAACTCCGCCCCTCGGCCATTGGCATAGGCTTCGCTTTCCCCGGCATCGAGGTCTACCGGGTTGAGCCCGCGATTCTTCCAGCGGTCAATCAGCCCGGCCAGTTGCCGCGCGGGCCAGCGTTTTTCATCCAGCCCGGCATCCTTGATCATCGTTTTCAGCAGGCGCAGCTGATCGTCTGTGTCGATGATCGTGTAATTGGATTGCAGCCCGACCAGCTCGGCATGGCGGCGCAGCATTTTGGCGCAGATCGAATGGAATGTGCCCAGCCATGGCATCCCTTCCACTGCATCGCCGATGTGCTGGCCCACCCGTTCGCGCATTTCGCGTGCAGCCTTGTTGGTGAAAGTGACACACAGGATTTCGCTGGGCCATGCGCGGCGCGTGGCGACCAAGTGAGCGAGCCGGGCAGTCAGTGCGGCGGTCTTGCCCGTACCAGCTCCCGCCAGCATCAGCACCGGCCCTTCCGTGGTCAGCACAGCCTCTCTCTGCGGCATGTTGAGCCGCTCCGCATAGGGCGGCAGGCCGGCATCCCCGGCGGCAAGTGCGAGTGGAGTATCAGTCATGGCAATGTGTGAACGTTTAGGGAACGTTGGGGCGGCGTGCAAGCGCGCTCAGGCTTCCATCCGCAGCAGGGTGAGCTTCGCCTTCCCGACCTTGCGCTCGGTTTCGATGGCGAGGCCTTTGACCACGACATCTTCCTTGCCGCTGGTCTCCACCGCCATCCATGTGCCTTCGCCGATCCAGCCGAGCCGCATCATCCGGTCGAGCGCCACCGCGCCTGCGCCGGTGGTGTAAGGCGGGTCGAGCAGCAGCAGGTCATAGGGGGCAGGGACAGGGCCAAGCGTTAGGACAGAGCTGGCTCGCACATCGGTGAGGTCGCGTGCCCCAAGGGTGGCGATATTGGCGCGGATGGCCTTCAATGCTTCAGGTTCCTGCTCCACGAACAGGCAGCTTGCGGCGCCCCGGCTGAGCGCTTCCAGTCCCAGTGCGCCGGAGCCGGCGAAGAGGTCCGCCACGCGCAAATCCTCGAAACTGCCAAGGCGGCTGGTGAGCATGGAGAACAGGGTCTCGCGCGTGCGGTCCGCCGTGGGGCGGGTTGCGTCACCCTTGGGCGCCGCCAGCTTGCGCCCGCGCCATGTGCCCGAGATAATCCTCATTATTAGCCCCTCCCTTTGTCCCTGCGGGACAGCTTCGCTTCCAGGGGAGGGGTTGGGGTGGGGGTTGTCTTGCGGGTGCTGTGCTTGCGGACAGCCCCCACCCCCGGCTCCTCCCCTGAAGGGGAGGGGTGAAGATTGCCCGAAAGTTTAAGGCTGCTCATGAACCGGCCAATATCGTGCTTGCGCGCTTCCACCGCCTGTCCACGGCCCAGATCGCCCAGTTCGAATGGGCCATAGGCGGTGCGGATCAGGCGGCTGACCTTGAGGCCGAGATGTTCCAGCACGCGGCGAATCTCGCGGTTCTTGCCTTCGGTTATGGTCATTTCGATCCACTGGTTGCGACCCGTGCGCCGCTCCATATTGGCGTCGATCCTGCCATAGCGGACACCATCAATGGTTATCCCGTCGATCAGGTCTTCCAACTGGCCCTGCGTGATGTCGCCAAAGGCGCGCGCGCGATAGGTGCGGGGGATGCCGCTGGCGGGCAGCTCCATCGCCCGCTTGAGCGCGCCATCATTGGTCAGCAGCAGCAAGCCTTCGGTGTTGAGGTCAAGCCTGCCAACCGGCATCACCCGCGGCGCACCCTTGGGCAGTGCGTTGCGCAGCGCGGTGTAGATCGTCGGGCGGCCTGCCGGATCGCGCTCTGCCGTCAGCAAGCCTTCGGGTTTGTTGAACAGGAACAGGCGGGTCGGCTCGGCCTTGGCCACCGGCTTGCCGTCCACGCTCACCCCGCGCAGGCTGGTGAGGAAGGTCGCGGGCGTATCGACCGGCTTGCCATCCAGCGTGACGCGTCCATCCGCGATTATTCGCTCCACTTCGCGTCGGCTGGCGACACCTGCACGGGCAAGCAACTTGGCGATACGATCGCCTTCGGGACGCGGTTCTGTGGTCATGAAGCGCCCCTTAGCTGTTGAGTGAGTGACTATCCAGCCTTCCCATACTCGCGCAAGCCGTTAGGTATCGACAGATTGCCAAGGAGGAGGGCGTTTATGGCTATAGGGATGGACACGATCATCCTGTTCGCAGTGATCGGCGGGGTGGTGGCGCTGGCCTTTGTCATCCCGGCCTTTGCTCCCTATCGGCGCAAGATGCCCTTCGTGGCTTTCCTGCTGGGCATATCGAGCGGTTTCCCGCTGACCTTGCTGCTGGGCACAATGACATTCTGGCTCTCCAAAGTGGGGATCGAGAAATCGACCATTGGCTTCGCTATCGGCCTGACAACGCCATATACGCTGAAATTCCTCTGGGCCCCGCTGGTGGACAAGGTGCCGTTGCCCATCCTGACGCGCATGTTCGGCCAGCGGCGGGCGTGGCTGTTCTTTATTCAGGCACTGCTGGTGGTGGCGCTGTGGCAATTGGGGGCAAGCAACCCCAGCAATGACAATATTGCGCCCTTCGCCCTGTGGGCGATTGCCGTGGCCTTCCTCTCGGCGACGCAGGACATTGTGATTGACGCCTATCGCATCGAAATCCTGTCTGATGACGAGCTGGCTCATGGCACGGCGATGAACCAGTTCGGCTATCGCACGGGGAACCTGCTGGCAGGGGCGGGGACGATCTACCTCGCTTCTACCGAAGGCTTCGATGCGGGCTGGGCGATGGCTTACGGCCTCACCGCCTTCCTTGTCCTGCCGGCCGCGATTGGCGCGCTGTGGGCGGGTATCGGGAGCTATGACCCAAGCACGGCGCGGGCTGCCGGCCTGTCCTTCGGTGCATGGCTGAAGGAAACCGTGGTCAGCCCCTTTGCCGAATTCCTCCAGCGCAAGGGGGCAATCCTGATCCTGCTGTTCGTGCTGATCTACAAGGTCGGCGATGCGATGGGGCAGGGGATGCTTAACCCGATGATCGTGGAACTGGGCTTTACTGACACCGAATTCATCGCGGTGAACAAATTTGTCGGCTTTGCCGCGCTGATCGTCGGCTCCGCGCTGGGCGGGCCGTTCATTGCGTGGCTGGGGATGGGCCGCGCGCTGTGGATTTCCGGCCTGCTGATGATGTTTAGCAACCTGCTGTTCTGTGTCCTCGCCATGGTCGGCCATTCGCCGCTGATGCTGGGCATTGCAGTGGGGACGGAAAACCTCACCAGCGGGATCGGGCTGACGGTGTTCGTGACCTATCTCTCCGGCCTGTCGAGCCTTGCCTATACGGCGACACAATTTGCGCTGCTGTCGAGCTTTGCGGCAGTGGGGCGGACATGGCTGGCGGCACCATCGGGTTATATTGCCGAGGGGCTGGGCTGGGTCGGCTTCTGGGGCTTCACCGTCGTGGTCGCGATCCCAGGAATGGTCTTGCTGTGGATCCTGTGGCGCAAGGGCTTCGTGGTCGAAACCGCGCGCCAGACCAAGGGTAAGGGCGGGGATAGCAAGCCGGATGAAGCGCCGGCCTAATGGGCGCTCTAATCCGGAAACTCCTCATTCGCGCGCAGCACTTGCCCGGCGAGGTAGAGTGAGCCGACAATCAGCACTTTGGGCGCATCACCGCTGATTGGCGCCAATGCGGCATCCAGCGTCTCGTTGGTGCTCGCTTCCAGCCCCATGCCGCAGGCGATGGCGGCCAGTTCCTCCGGCGCGCGGGAATCGTAGCTGGCGATGGGCACACAATGCAGGCGGCAGGGCAGGCGGGCGAGTTCCCTGAGCACACCCAGCGCATCCTTGTTGGCGAGTAGCCCGAAGACCACTTCCAGCGGCTCGCCCGTTGCGAGCTGCTCGGCCAGATAGGTGGTGACCACCCGCATGGCCGCGACATTATGCGCGCCGTCGAGCCAGACCGTTGCGTTTTCGGGTAGCTGCGCTGTCAAAGGCCCGGCCTTGAGCCGCTGTAACCGCGCGGGCCATTGGGCGGCGGTCAACGCTGCGGCGAGCGAATCCACGTCGAGCGTCAATGCCGTCTGGTGCCGCAGCATCGCCAGCGCAAGGCCTGCATTGGTCGCCTGATGCGCGCCGGGCAGGGTGGGGGCGGGAAGCTCCAGCGGGCCGTGCTCGTCATGATAGAGCAAATGCTCGCCCTTGAAATGCGCATCCCAGTCGCGACCCTGCAGCAGCATGGGCGCACCCACTTGTTCCGCCACACGCTGGATCGCGGCCAGTGCCTCCAACTCCTGCCGCACGACGCAGAGCGGCACGCCCGGTTTGGCGATCCCGGCCTTTTCCGCCGCGATCTCGCCCAGTGTTTCGCCGAGGAATTCCTGATGGTCGATAGCGACATGGGCGATCCCGCATACGGCAGGCTGCGCCACCACGTTGGTCGCATCGAGCCGCCCGCCAAGCCCGACTTCAAGCAAGCAGGCATCCGCCCGATGGCGCGCAAAACCGAGCAGCGCCGCCGCCGTGGTCGCTTCGAAAAAAGTCGTCCCCTCCGGCCCGACCACATCGAGCGTGTCGGAGATCAGCTTCGCCAGCTCCGCATCGCTCACCAGCACATTGGCGAGCCTTATCCGCTCGTTTAGCCGGACAAGGTGCGGGCTGGTGAAGGCGTGCGCTGTCAGCCCCTGCGCCTGCAGGGCCGCGCGCAAATAGGCGATGGTCGATCCCTTGCCATTGGTGCCCGCGACATGGAACACAGGGGGCAGCGCGCGTTCGGGATGCTCCAGCCGCGCCAGCAGATGCGCCAACCGTTCGTGCCCGAGCATGTCCTTCCCCGCAGCCATGCTGTCGAGCCGGTCCAACTGCGCCTGCACCAGCGGGGATTCGGATTGTGCCTTGTCAGCCATGGCGTGCCGACCGCTCGGCGTGCTTACGCCGCCTTGCGCGGGGCGAGGTAGTCGAGCAGCGTCGCCAGCGTGTCGCGCATCTTGTGGCGGTGGACGACCATATCGACCATGCCATGCTTGTGGAGATATTCCGCGCGCTGGAACCCTTCGGGCAGTTTCTCGCGGATCGTATCCTGGATCACGCGCTGTCCGGCAAAGCCGATAAGCGCGCCGGGTTCGGCCACATGCACGTCACCCAGCATGGCATAGCTGGCGGTGACGCCGCCGGTGGTCGGGTCCGTCAGCAGCACGATGAAGGGCAGGCCCGCCTCTTTCAGTCGGCGCGTCATCACCGTCGCCTTGGGCATCTGCATCAGCGAGAGGATGCCTTCCTGCATCCGCGCGCCGCCTGCCGCCGTCACGACGATATAGCCGCATTTGCGGGAGAGCGCGCGTTCGGCGCCCTGGCAGAAGGCAGTGCCCACCGCCATGCCCATGCTGCCACCCATGAACGTGAAATCCTGCACGCCGACCACCGCCGGGCGGCCATCAATGCTGCCGCTGGCGACCTGGAACGCATCCTTGTGCGGGCTCTTGGCGCGAGCGGCCTTGATCCGGTCAGTATATTTCTTCTGGTCGCGGAATTTCAGCGGGTCTTCGCGCACATCCAGCTCTTCGAGCAGGTCAAAGCCAGCATCCATCAGCAGCCGCAACCGCTCGTCCGCGCTGATCCGCCCGTGATGGTCACAACGCGGGCAGACGGACATATTGTCCTCATACTCGCGGGTGAACAGCATCTCGTTGCAATTGGGGCACTTGGCCCAGAGATTGTCGGGCGTGTCCTTCTTGGCAGCGAAGGGCAGCGAATTGCGGACGCGTGTGAACCAGTTCATGGGTGTGCCTATAGTCGTGTTCGCAGGAAGCTCAAATAGCTTCCCACCTTTCTCAACCGTCGCCCCTGCGAAGGCAGGGGCCCAGCTGACTTATCGGTTGTGCGGATTGTTGGATGGCTGGGAGGGGCGGCCGTCAAATGTTGGCGGTGTGCCAGAACCCAAGCTTATCTAGGCCCCTGCCTGCGCAGGGGCGACGAGGGTTTGGTTTTGGTGGGGCCTGTGCTGGGTTTGCTGGTCTTTGGTCATCAGGGGGCAACTACTTTTCCGGGCGATAATGCTCACAGACTCCTTCAACCGTCACCCCTGCGAAGGCAGGGGTCCAGACGACCTCACGGTTGCGCAGTGTCCGCGCTGGCTTGGAGCATTGCGTGGCTGGGCGGGCGGTTTGCCGCAGCGCAAGCTTATCTAGGCCCCTGCCTGCGCAGGGGCGACGGTGGGTGTCGGGTTGGAGTTTAGGCGATCAGCCGCGTGCTGAATGCACCGCTTCAGCCAGTGCACTCGTCAGCTCAAGGATCTTCGCCGGGGCATCTTCGCCATGTTTTCCGACCAGTTCCACCAGTGCTGACCCTACCACCACGCCATCGGAAACCTTGGCGATCTCAGCGGCTTGTTCGGGGGTCCTCACACCAAAACCGACCGCGACCGGGATATCGGTCGATTGCTTGATCCGGCTGACATTTGCCTCGATCGAATCCACCGCCGCCTGCTGCATCCCGGTGATCCCGGCGACGGAGACGTAGTAGAGGAACCCGCTCGACCCATCCAGCACGGCGGGCAGGCGCGCAGCGTCCGTAGTGGGGGTGGCAAGGCGGATGAGGTCAATGCCCTGCGCGCGCAGGGCGGGGCCCAGCTCCGGGTCTTCCTCCGGCGGGATATCGACGCAGATCACGCCATCCACGCCCGCACCCTTGGCTTCCGCCGCAAACCATTCCGGCCCGCGCACGATCATCGGATTGGCATAGCCCATCAGCACCAGCGGCACATCGGGGTGCCGGTCGCGAAACTCATTCGCAATCAGCAAGACATCGCGCGTGGTCGTCCCCTTGCTGAGCGAGCGAAGATTAGCCTCCTGGATCGCCGGGCCATCAGCCATCGGATCGGTAAAGGGCATGCCGAGTTCGATAACGTCAGCACCGCCTGCGACCAGCGCATCAAGATTGGCGGCAGTGTCTCCGTCACCAGCGGTGAGGAAACAGACGAGGGCGGGGTGGGGTTTGGCGAAGGCGTTTGAGAGGCGGGTCATGATGTTGGTTTTCTAATTCGTGATTCCAAAATGCGAACCGGGATTGAAATGACTGGTAGCAGCAGGGCCATCGGACCCAGGATATAGCGGATCGAAAGGGCGCGCGCGCACCTGTGCACTTCATCGACCAAAATTACCACTGGCGGTTCGTCGGCACGGCAAAAAAGGCTGTAATTGTGAAAGTCATTTGCCGCGCTTTCAAACAACTCCAGAATGAGGAATAGCGCCGTGGCTGCGAGCATAATGTTCGCGATTGGCATTTTCGCCATGCCGGGCTTCGCGAACAATCCGCTGAGCCACCAGTGAATCGCCAGAAGAATCGAAAATACCACACCGGCCATGATCGCGTGCCCGGGGGTTATAAGCATTATGTTGACGGGAACGGGGGCATCGCTAGCGCCCCTGAGGCGATCAACATAGCCAGCATACTCTATGTCGAGGATCCAGTATGCAGAGATCGAAATGGCCCAAACGATAAGCAGCGAAAGCAAAAGCGGTTTCCCAACCTCGCCGCTAGCATGCGTCACATCTCCACCCCAAGCGCATCCGCCACGGTAAAGATATCCTTGTCCCCACGGCCGCACAGATTGGCGAGGATGATCGCGTCGTCGGGCAGTTCCCTGGCCTTTTTGGCGACTGCCGCGATGGCGTGGCTGGGCTCCAGCGCGGGGATGATGCCTTCGGTGCGGCAGAGCAGCTGGAAGGCCTCCAGCGCTTCGTCATCGGTCACGCTGGTATAATCGACCCGGCCTATATCCTTGAGCCAGGCATGTTCCGGCCCGATGCCGGGATAGTCGAGACCCGCGCTGATCGAATGGGCCTCGGTGATCTGGCCGTCTTCATCCTGCAGCAGATAGGTCTTGTTGCCATGGAGCACGCCAGGAACACCGCCGGCGAGGCTGGCGGCGTGTTCCTTGTCCAGCCCGTGACCCGCCGCCTCGACGCCGAGCATCTTCACTTCGGGATCGTCGAGGAAGGGGTGGAACAGGCCAATCGCGTTGGAGCCGCCGCCGATGGCTGCCACCAGCAGGTCTGGCAGGCGGCCTGTGCGGCTGAGCATCTGCGCGCGCGCTTCCTTGCCGATCACGCTCTGGAAATCGCGTACCAGTTCCGGATAGGGGTGCGGCCCGGCGGCGGTGCCGATGATGTAGAACGTGTCATGCACATGCGCGACCCAGTGGCGCAGCGCCTCGTTCATCGCATCCTTCAGCGTCGCCGCGCCGCTGGTGACGGGCACGACCTCGGCACCGAGCAGCTTCATGCGGAACACATTGGGTTGCTGGCGTGAAACGTCCGTCGCGCCCATGAAGATGGTGCAGGGCAGGCCAAAGCGCGCGCAGACCGTGGCGGTGGCCACCCCGTGCTGGCCCGCGCCGGTTTCCGCGATGATGCGCGTCTTGCCCATGCGCATGGCGAGCAGAATCTGCCCCACGCAATTGTTGATCTTGTGCGCGCCGGTATGGTTCAATTCATCGCGCTTGAACCAGATTTGCGCGCCGCCCAGCGCCTCGGTCAGCCGCTCGGCGAAATAGAGCGGGCTGGGGCGGCCGACATAATGTTCGAGCAGATCGTCAAACTGCGCGTGGAAGGCCGGATCCGCCTTCGCCTCGTCATAGGCCTTTTCGAGGTCGAGGATCAGCGGCATCAGCGTTTCAGCGACATAGCGCCCGCCATATTGGCCGAAATGCCCGCGCTCGTCAGGCTGGGTGCGGAAGGAGTTTGCTTGTGTGTTCATAATTGATGGGCCGCTTTGCAGAATGCCGCGATTCTGTCCACGTCCTTGATGCCGGGGGCGCTTTCCACGCCGGAGGAGGTGTCGACCAGCGGTGCGCCGGTTTGCGCAATGGCATCGGCGACATTAGCAGGGTTGAGTCCGCCTGCCAGCCCCCAGGGGAGCGGCCCCTTGTAGGCAGCGAGTAACGCCCAGTCGAAACTCAGCCCCATCCCGCCGGGCAGTGCGCCTTTGGGCGTCTTGGCATCGAACAGGATGAGGTCCACTGCCTCGCGATAGGAAGCTGCGCGCGCGACATCGTCTGCGCTGGCGACGGGCAGGGCTTTCCACACCGGCAGGCCGTGGCGTGCCTTGACCTGTGCGGCGCGCTCAGGGCTTTCCTTGCCATGCAGCTGGATCGCATCGAGCTGCCCGGCGGAGACTGCTTCTGCCAGCAAGCTATCATTGGGATCGACGAACAGCCCGACCTTGCCGATCCGCGCACCCGCCCGCGCGGCCAGTTGGGCGGCCAATGCTGGCGCGACATTGCGCGGGGAGGGGTGGTAGAACACGAAACCGACATGCGCCGCCTGCCCGGCAATCGCCGCATCGAGCGCGTCGGGCGTTGAGATCCCGCAAATCTTGATAGCGGGGGCGGGCATGGGATTAGAGCGTCGCTTCGATCTCGCGCGCGGCCATCACCGGGTCGTCTGCGCGGCTGATCGGGCGGCCGATCACCAGCACGCTCGCGCCGTCGTCCCGTGCCTGGCGCGGGGTCACGACACGCTTCTGGTCGCCCGTGGCCTTGCCGCCGGGGCGCAGGCCGGGGACGACGAAATAGCCATCCTTCCACTGCTTGTGGACTGCGCCGACTTCCTGCCCGGAGCAGACAATCCCGTCGAGGCCGGAGGTTTCGGCCAGTTCGGCCAGCCGCATCACCTGGTCATGCGCGCTGCCGCTCACGCCCGTGCGGGCGAGGTCATTCTCGTCGAGGCTGGTGAGCATGGTCACGGCGACCACCTTCGTATGCTCGCCCGCCGCAGCCTTGGCATCTTCCATCATCGCCCGCCCGCCGCTGGCATGGATGGTAACAATCGCCGGTTCCAGCACATGGATCGCCTGCATCGCACCCGCAACCGTGTTGGGAATGTCATGCAGTTTCAGATCAAGGAAGATCGGCAGGCCGACTTGCGCCAGCTCATGCACCCCATGGTGGCCATGCGCGCAGAAGAATTCGAGCCCCAGCTTGAGCCCGCCGACATGCGCCTTCACCTTCTCGGCCAGCGCCTTGGCGGCGTCCAGCTGAGGCACATCAACGGCGAGGTAGATCGGGTTGCTCATGCAGCAGGTGTATCCTTGGCGGGTGCCTCCGTCTCTGGAAGCAGGTCGCCCGGTTCGGACATGGGCGTCTGCACCGGGGTCGGCGTGGCGGAGCGCAAGGCGTTTTCCAGCGAGGCAATCCGCCGCTGCTGGCGCCATTTCACACCGCGATGATAGAGCCACATGGGGATGAACCCCAGCACGAAAAAGACGATGGCAATAAAGCCCACGGGCCATTCGAACAGCAAATAATCACCATTATCGAGTGGCCAGAAACGGATCGGCACCGATTCCCAGTTCATCGCCACAAAGGCGACGAGGATGGCGGTGACGACGATCCACATGATCGTGCGCAAGATCTGCATCGTTCCTCCGTCTTGTTGTTATGGGCCGATGCTAGGCGTCTGCCGCGCGAATGGGAAGGGCCGTTCAGCCTTCGCCAAATACGCGGGCGAAAATCGTATCGACCTGCTTGAAGTGATATTCGAGGTCGAACTTCTCTTCGAGCTGTTCGTTGGTCAACGCTGCGGTCACTTCCGGGTCAGACTTCAGCAAATCGAGCAGGCTCAGCGCGCCGTCCGATTCCCACACCTTCATCGCGTTACGCTGGACAAGGCGATAGGCATCTTCGCGGCTAACGCCGTTTTGCGTCAATGCCAGCAGCACGCGCTGCGAGTGGACCAGCCCACCCATGCGGTCGAGGTTCTTCTGCATCCGTTCCGGATAGACCAGCAGCTTGTCGACCACGCCAGTCAGGCGGGCCAAGCTGAAATCAAGCGCGATGGTGGCATCGGGGCCGATATAGCGCTCGACCGAGCTGTGCGAGATATCGCGTTCATGCCACAGGGCGACATTTTCCAGAGCCGGGATGGCATAGCCACGGATAATGCGCGCCTGGCCGGTGAGGTTTTCGGTCAGCACCGGGTTGCGCTTGTGCGGCATGGCGCTCGAGCCCTTCTGGCCGGGCGAGAAATATTCTTCCGCTTCAAGCACTTCGGTGCGCTGCAAATGGCGGATTTCGACCGCGAGCCGCTCCATGCTGCTGGCGATGACCGCCAGCACGGAGAAGAACATCGCATGGCGATCACGCGGGATCACCTGGGTGGAAATAGTTTCAGGCACGAGGTCGAGGCGCTCGGCAACATGCTCTTCCACTTCGGGCGAGATATTGGCGAAAGTACCGACTGCGCCGCTGATCGCGCAAGTGGCGATTTCTTCGCGGGCTGCGATCAGGCGCTTCTTGCAGCGGTCAAACTCGGCATAGGCCTGCGCCAGCTTGAGGCCGAAGGTCACCGGCTCGGCATGGATGCCATGGCTGCGGCCGATGGTCGGGGTGAATTTGTGTTCCTCCGCGCGCTTCTTCAGCGCAGCGAGGAGCAGGTCGAGGTCTCCCAGCAAGATGTCGGACGCACGCGCCAACTGCACGGCCAGCGTGGTGTCGAGCACGTCGCTGCTGGTCATGCCCTGGTGCATGAAGCGGGCTTCGTCACCCACTTGCTCCGCCACCCATGTCAGGAAGGCGATCACATCATGCTTGGTAACTGCTTCGATAGCGTCGATCGCTTCGACGTCGATCTTGGGGTTGGTCGCCCACCAGTCCCACAGCGCCTTGGCCGCGCTTTCGGGTACCACGCCCAGCTCGCCCAGCTTCTCCGTCGCATGAGCCTCGATCTCGAACCAGATGCGGAATTTCGCTTCCGGTTCCCAGATGGCAGACATGGCAGGGCGGGCATAACGGGGGACCATGGGAGACTCCGATAGAAAAGATTTGCCGCGCGGCTAGGCCCGCAAGGCGATCAGATCAACCCCTTGGCCCGCAGCGAGGCATGGCCTTCGCGGCCAATGATCACGTGGTCGTGGACAACTATGCCTAGCAATCGGCCAGCCTCGGCAATGCGCTGGGTGATCTGGATATCGGCGCGGCTGGGTTCCGGGTTGCCGCTGGGGTGGTTGTGGACGAGGATCATCGCGGTCGCGCCGATATCGAGCGCGCGCTTCACCACTTCCCGCGGATGGATCGCGGCTTCGTCAATCGTGCCCTCCTGAGCAAGATGGTCCGCGATCAGCCGGTTGCGCGAATCGAGATAGAGCACCCGCACACGCTCCACCGTCAGATGCGCCATGTCGATGGTGAGATAATCGAGCAGAGCCTGCCAGCTGCCCAGCACGGGCTTTTGCTGAACTTCGTTGCGCGCCATGCGCCGGGCAGCGAGGGCGACCGATTTAAGCGCTGCGGCGCTGGTCTCGCCCATGCCCTTGATCTCTTGCAGCGCCTTGGGATCGGCGTTCAACACGCCTGCCAGCGAACCGAACCGGTCAATCAGCCGCTTGGCGATCGGCTTGGTATCGCCCTGGCGGATCGCAGCGAAGAGCAGGTATTCCAGCACTTCATAATCTGCCAGCGCCTCCGCCCCGCCATGCAGCAGCCTGTCGCGCAGACGCGCGCGGTGGCCCGCGCCATCATGTTTCGCTGTCTTTCCTTCAGCTTGCGGCAAGCTTGCCCCCGGCACCTGTGCAACTTCCTATCCATTGCCTTTCGCGGGCGATGCGCGCAAGTGTGAGGCGATGGCCGAGGCCGAACAGCAGATCAGTGAACCGGTTGGAGCGGACAGGGCGCCGCGCGCATGGCATGCGCGGTGGCGCTGGCGCGTGTCCGGCCTGTTCCTGCTGGTGCTGGCTGCATTGCTGGCATGGGTGTGGGGTAGCCGCGAACGGCTGGCAGATGATCTGATCACCGGCCAGCTTGAGCAATATGACCTGCCGGCGAGCTACGATATCGAGCAGATTTCAGCCGGGCAGCAAGTGTTGGCCAACATCGTGATCGGCGATCCGCAGAGCCCGGACATGGTAATCGAGCGGGCAGAAGTCGAGCTGACATACGGCTTTGGCGGTCCTTCCATCGGCAAGGTCCGGCTGGTGCGTCCGCGCCTGTTCGGGCGGCTGGAGGACGGCAAAGTCAGCTTCGGTAGTCTCGACAAGGTAATCTATGCCGAAAGCGACGTGCCGCCAGCCTTGCCCGATATCGATCTGACACTGGAAGATGGCCGCGCATTGGTGGACAGCGAATATGGCCCGGTGGGGATCAAGGCCGAAGGTGCGGGAAACCTTGCCAGCGGCTTTGTCGGGATCATTGCTGCCAACGCGCCCTCGCTGGCAGGGCAGGGCTGCGTCCTGCGTAAGACCACGCTTTATGGCAGTGTGAAGACCAAGGGCGGTGAGCCGCATTTCGCCGGACCGCTGCGGATGGGTGGAGTGTCCTGCGAAGGCGGCATCCAGCTTGATTCCTCGGCGATGGAACTGGCCGCCCATGCGGACAAGGATTTCACCGCCTTCGAAGCGAGCGGGGTTCTGGACGGTGGGAAGGCGCGCTTTGGCACGGCAAGGCTGGCGGGCAGTGATGGGACGATCCGCGCCGCATGGCGGGATGGGCGGCTCAACTCCACCTGGAAGCTGGCTGCGCGGCTGATCAACCTGCCACAAGCGAAACTGGCCAAGCTGTCAGGCGAAGGGACCCTGCGTGCAAGCGACGGGTTCAGCCAGATCGGCGCAGAGGCGGAGCTGGAGGGGGAAGGGTTCGCCCTTGGTCGGGAACTGGATGCCACGCTCGCCTCTGTGCAGGATTCGTCGGTGGACACGTTGGCAGCGCCTTTGCTGGCCAAGATCCGCTCCGAACTGGCTCGCGAAGCGACGGGCAGCCGCCTTGCCGCAAGCCTGAGCCTGCGCACCACGCCGGAGAGCACGAGTTTGGTCATGCCGCAGGCGCGCTGGCGCGGGGGCAGCGGAGAGACGCTGCTTGCTCTCTCCAGCTTCCAGCTGGCCAGCGACGGTGGCGCCCCGTTGGTATCGGGCAATCTTTCCACCGGCGGCGGATTGCCGCGTATCACCGGGCGGATGGAACAGGGCGGGGGCGGGCGAATGGTGTTGAACCTCGCCATGGCTCCCTATGAAGAGGGCGCTGCTTCGCTCGCCATGCCCCGCATGGTCCTGTTGCAGGATCGGCGCGGGACGCTGGGCTTTTCCGGCGAAGTGATCGCCAGCGGCCCCTTACCGGGCGGTGAGGCGCAGGGGCTGCGGATGCCCTTGGTCGGTAGCTGGTCGCCCGATGGGAAGCTGGCGATTGCGCGCGCTTGCACCAATGTGGCGTTTGACAATCTCCAGCTCGCCCAGCTGACCTTGCAAAAACGCGCGCTGACGCTGTGCCCGCCACGCGGGCGTTCGATCCTCGAGATGGACGGGCGCGGGATGCGGCTGGCGGCTGGTGCCCCGTCACTGGCAATTGACGGGCTGCTGGGTGAAACCCCGCTGAAAGTGAAAAGCGGCCCGATTGGCTTTGCCTGGCCGGGCGCGCTTTATGCCAAGGATGCCAATGTCCAGCTTGGCCCGGCAGATAGCGGCGTAAACCTGCGCCTCGCCGACCTCGATGCGACACTGGGCAGCGAGATTGCCGGGACTTTCTCCGGCGTGGAGGCGCAGCTTGCTGCCGTGCCGATGGATATCAGCGAGGCGACCGGCAAATGGGCCTTTGCCGATGGTGCCTTGCGCCTTAGCGAAACGCAGTTCCGCCTCAGCGACCGCGAATTCGTGCCCGGCACCAAGGAGCCGCGCTTCTACCCGCTTACTGCCAGCGAGGCGGCGCTGGAGCTGGCCGACAATGTCATTCGCGCCGATGCAGTGATGCGCAATCCCGCCACCCTGCGCGAAGTGGTGCGGGCCGATATCCGGCATGACTTGCTGACTACACGCGGCGAGGCCCGGCTGGCGGTTGACGGGCTGCGGTTTGATGACCAGCTCGAATTCGGGGATGTCAGCTATTACCTGTTCGGCTTCGTCGCCTATGCCGAAGGGATCGTCAGCGGGCAGGGGCGGATCAATTGGGACGAAAACGGCGTCACCAGCAGCGGGGGGACGTTTGGCAGCGATGATTTCAAGCTTGCGGCTGCCTTTGGCACTGTCGGCGGCTTGCGCGGCCAGGTGCAATTCACGGACCTGATCTCGCTCACCACTGCCCCGCGGCAGAAACTCTACATTGCCTCCATCGACCCCGGCATTGAAGCGCGGGATGGCGAAATCGAATGGTCGCTCGTCAATGGTGAAGTGCTCGAGGTCCATGGCGGACAATGGCCATTCCTGGGCGGGCGGCTGGAATTGCGCCCGGTCACGCTGAATTTCTCCCAGCCGGAAACCCGCCGCTATGTGCTCGACATTGCCGGGGTGGAGGCAGCGCAGTTCATTGAGCAGATGGAACTCGCCAACCTTAGCGCAACCGGCCAGTTTGACGGTACACTGCCGCTGGTCTTTGATGAAATGGGCAATGGCAGCATTGAAGGCGGCGCGCTCGTCTCGCGACCGCCGGGGGGTAATCTCTCCTATGTCGGGGAACTGACCTATGAAGACATGGGGGCAATGGCCAATTTCGCCTTCAAGGCGCTGCGTTCGCTCAATTACCGGCAGATGACGATCGACATGCAGGGGCCGCTGACAGGTGAGATCATTACCCAGATGCGATTTGACGGGGTGACGCAGGGGGAGGGCGCATCGCGCAATATCCTCACCCGCCGGATCGCGAAGCTGCCGATCCGCTTCAACATCAATATCCGCACATCTTTTTACAAATTGTTCCGCGATATCCAGATGATCTATGACCCGGCAATGTCCGCCAATCCCATGGCTTTGGGGCTGGTTGACGCGCAAGGCAACCCGATCAGGCAAACCAATCCTGAAGGCGCCATTCAGACCCCAGAAAGCGAGGATAGGCCATGACAGGCTGGCAATTGACCCTGCGCCGCGCGGCTGCGACAAGCCATTCCATGAACGGGATGGGGCAATCACGGTGGTCGGCAGGCAGGGGAACATGCAGGCTGCTGATGCTGGTGGCGGGCATGGCGATGCTGGGCGGCTGCGTTTCCGTGAACGCACCCGATGGCCCTATCGTCATAGAGCTCAACATCAATATCCGGTCTGAAGTGGTTTACCGGCTGGCGAACGATGCCAGCGAGACGATTGAAGATAATGCGGACATCTTCTGATGATCGCTATTCGAGGATGGAGTGCGTGATGACAAAACTGACTCGCAAGATCGCCCTGGGCTCTGCCGCTGCCGCGCTGGCGGTGACGGGCCTTGCCGGTGCTGCCTGGGCCCAGCGTGACCCGGCCTATGAAGCCGCCCGTTCTTCTGGCCAGGTGGGTGAGAAGATGGACGGTTACCTCGGCATTGTCGGTGCGGAAACCACTGAACTCAAGCGGCTGGTCAATGATATCAATATCAAGCGCCGCGCGGTCTATGCGGAAAAGGCGCAGGCCGCCAATGCAACGCTGGAAGAATATTCGCTGACAGCAGGCTGCATCGCCATTTCGCGCACCACGCCGGGCGAAAAATACCAGGCCCCGGATGGCAGCTGGAAGACCCGCTCTTCAGCCCCGCCGGAGCGCGATGCCCGCTGCCCGTAAACGGCTTTTTCCCGCCACTTCCAATTGGCGGGCGATTTTCCCCGCAAATGATGCACTGCGGCATGTTGACTTGCCCCTGACCCCCTTCTAAGGGGGCCTCGCCCTTGGCAGGCAGCCCTTTGCCTGTGCCGCGCCTTCATCTATGGAGCATGGCATGAGTGACGAGCAACCTGCCCGGGATAGCATTGCCGAAGATGCGCGGATCGACGCGCTCGAAGCGCGGCTCAAGGCCGCGAAAGAGCGTGAAGAAGAGCGTAACCGGCCGCAAAGTTCGGGCGCGGATGCGAATTATCGCATGGGCAACCGGGTGCTGGCGGACCTCCTTGGCGGGCTTCTCGGCGGGGGATTGATCGGCTGGGTCATTGACCAGTTTGCCGGGACATCTCCCTGGGGTCTGATGGTGATGCTGTTCCTTGGAATAGCAGTTGCCTTCAGGAACATTTTCCGGATGGCGAACACGCCCCCTGAATAGCCTTGCAAATGCGGGCGGTGGGGGCGTTGTCCATATCAGCTATCCAAGGGCGTAAGGGACGGTCAGAGCGTGGCAGCCGAACAGGCCAAAGTCGATCCGATGCACCAGTTCACTATCCAGCCGATGTTCGGCTCGGATAACTGGGAAATTGCAGGCTATAACATCGCCTTCACCAACAGTGCGCTGTGGATGGCCATTGCCGCCATCGTGCTGTGGGTCTTTGTCGCTGGCGGGATGAAGCGCGAGCTCGTTCCCGGTCGCTGGCAAATGGCGGTTGAAAGCTTCACCGGCTTCATCGACGGTATGCTGGAAGCGAATATCGGCAAGGCCGGGCGCAAATATGTGCCCTATATTTTCTCGCTGTTCATGTTCATCCTCTTCGCCAATGTCCTTGGCCTGCTGCCGCTGGGCGTGGTCGGAATGCACCCCTTCACCTTCACCAGCCACTTCACCGCCACAGGCGTGCTGGCGATCATGAGCTTCCTGATCGTGCTGGTTGTCGGTTTCTGGAAGCACAAGCTTCACTTCTTCTCGCTGTTCGTGCCGCACGGTACGCCGCTGGTGATGATCCCGCTGATCTTCATGATCGAGCTGGTGAGCTTCATGGTGCGTCCGTTCAGCCTCGGCCTGCGTCTGTTCGTTGCCATGATGGCTGGCCACGTGCTGCTGGAAGTTCTCTCCAGCTTCGTGATCGACGGCCTCAACGCGATGGCCAGCGGCATCGGCCCGGTTGTGGCAATTCTCAGCTTCGTCCTGATGGTGGCGATCTGTGCTCTGGAAATCCTGGTCGCAGGTATCCAGGCCTATGTGTTCGCGCTGCTTAGCTCGCTCTACATCAACGACGCTGAAAACCTTCACTAAGTTTCGATTATCAATTCAACGAAATCCTACGGGAATTTAAGGAGTTATGGAAATGGATCCTCAGGCTGCAAAGCTCATCGGCGCTGGTCTCGCTGCTATCGGTGCCGGCATGGCCGCAATCGGTGTGGGTAACGTGTTCGGCTCGTTCCTCGAAAGCGCGCTGCGCAACCCGGGTGCTGCTGACGGCCAGCAGGGCCGCCTGTTCATCGGCTTCGCTGCTGCGGAACTTCTCGGCCTGCTGTCGTTCGTCGTTGCGATGATCCTGATCTTCGTCGCCTGACGAATTTCACGATTTGCAATGCCCGGCCGGGTTTCGCCCCGGCCGGACCGACTTTTTCGAACGCTTGACCGCCGGGACGTAAAACAATGCCCCAGATAGCTCAGCTGATGGAAACCTGGAGCAGCCAGATATTCTGGGTGCTGGTATTCTTCGGGCTTGTCTTCTTCATCATCGGGCGCGGCATGGTGCCCAAGGTGATGGACACTGTCGCCCAGCGCGACAACCAGATCGCTGCTGACCTCGCCGCTGCCCAGGCCGCGCGCGACAAGGCAGACGAACAGGAAGAATCCTGGCGCAAGCGTGAGAATGAAAATCGCGCTCAGGCTCAGACGATCGTCGCTGAAGCCAAGGCTGCGGCGGCTGCTGAAAGCGAAAAGAAGCTGGCAGCGGCGCAGAAGCAGCTCGGCAAGAAGCTGGCCGAAGCGGACGAACGCATTGCCGCTGCGCGCAGCGAAGCGCTGGGCGAAGTGGAAGCGGTTGCAGCCGAAGCTGCGCAGGACATTGTCCAGCGTGTTGCGGGTGTGAAGATTGCTGCTGCCTCTGCCAAGTCAGCCGTGAAGAAGGCGATGAGCCATGTCTGAACCTGTCCTCGAATATAGCGAAAAGCAGGGCGACCTGGTTGAAGTCGTCGAGCACGGCGATGGTGGCCATGGTGCCGAACACGCTGTCCCGACTGCATTTGGCATCGGCCCGACCGCTTGGGTTTCGCTCGCCATGCTGGTGCTGCTGGCCATCGCGTTCTTTGGCGCGAAGGTTCACAAGACCATCGCAGGCGGGCTGGACAGCAAGATCGCCGCGATCAAGCAGCAGCTTGACGAAGCCAAGGCTCTGCGCGCAGAGGCCGAAGCCCTGCGTGACGAATATGCCGCCAAGATCGCCAATGCGGAAAAAGACGCAGAAGCGATGCTGGAACATGCCAAGGCCGAGGCCGACCATATCGTCGAAAAGGCCGAAGCTGACAGCAAGGCGATGATCGAACGCCGCAAGAAGATGGCCGAAGACAAGATCGCCGCTGCTGAGCGCGCTGCGGTGGACGAAGTCCGCGCGGTTGCTGTTAATGCTGCGACTGTGGCTGCCAAGGGCCTGATTGCTGACAAGCATGATGCCGAAGCCGATAAGAAGCTGGCTGACGAGTTGATCGCCGGTATCTGATCGCTTCGAGCGCATTGCTGAATAACGAGAGCCCCCGCCATTGTGCGGGGGTCTTTGTTTGGGTCCGGGGTGTTTTGCGCTCACAGAGGTAAAGTGGCTCAAAGGAAAGGCGGGCTTTCGCCTATTGTTTCGCGCAGAGCCGCAGAGGCGCAGAGAAGGTTACGGCTTCGCCGGAACTTTTCACGCTAAGGCGCTAAGATATTTTCGCCTGCGGCGGCAGGCACTCTAAATAGCAAGAGTTCATCTAACGGCACGGCAATGATTGGCTACCGGCTGCCGCCGGTGATTCCTCTCTGCGTCTCTGCGCCTCTGCGCGAAACAAACCCGGCGAAGCTGTAACCTTCTCCGTGTCCCTGTGCCTCTGTGAACGCCCAAATAGTCAAAAACTATCCTTACCAGCCCGCAGCGCGGCGAAGGTCTCTTCCGGGGTGTTGCCGCCCCAGCGGGCCTGCATCTCCGGCGTATCCGCCCGCAGGAAGGGGTTGGTGGCCAGTTCGCGGCTAAGCGGAAAGGGCACGGTCCATTCCTCTCGGCTGCGCTTGTCAGCGATCTCCTCGGCATAGGCGGCCAGCGCCGTGTTGTCGGGATCAGCATGGAGCGCAAACTTGGCGTTGGAGGCGGTATATTCATGCGCGCAATAGAGCATGGTTTCGCCTGGCAGTGCCTTGAGGCGGGAGAGGCTGGCCAAGAATTGTTCCGGCGTGCCCTCGAACATACGTCCGCAGCCCAACGCGAAAAGCGAGTCCCCGACAAAGGCAACGCCCGCTTCCGGCAGATAATAGGCGATGTGGCCCAGCGTGTGCCCGCCTACGTCAATCACCTGTGCGATAAAGCCACCGAGTGTCACCGTGTCACCTTGCGCCACGTCGCGGTCGAGCGGGAACATTTTGCGGACTTCCGCTGGTCCGACCAGCTCTGCACCGCTCGCGTCTCGAATCGCCTCATTCCCTCCCGCATGGTCGGGATGCCAATGGGTGTTCCACACCTGCGTGATGGTCCAGCCCTTCGCTTCAGCCTGGCGCAAATATTCCGCACCATCGGGGCTGTCGATGCAGGTTGTCTCGCCGCTGGCGGGATCGTGGATGAGGTATCCGTAATTGTCGGACAGGCAGGGGAACTGATGGATTTCAAGCATGAGGCGAACCTAACCCATGCGGCCCCAAAGCAAAAGCCCGCCCGGATCGCTCCGGACGGGCTTTGCTATTCGCTTGGCATTTGTAGCTTGGACCCCCGCCTTCGCGGGGGCGCTCGCTTTGCTCGCGATTACTCGCTCTTGCCCTTCAGCGCTTCGCCGAGGATGTCGCCGAGCGAGGCGCCGCTGTCGGACGAACCGAACTGTGCCACGGCTTCCTTCTCTTCTGCGATCTGGCGAGCCTTGATCGAGAAGTTCGGCTTCTTCGAGCGGTCGAAACCGATGACCATGGCGTCAACCTTGGCGCCGGGCTGGAAGCGGTCGGGGCGCTGTTCGTCGCGGTCGCGGCCGAGGTCGGTGCGCTTGATGAAGCCGGTTGCGCCATCGTCGCCAACCTGCACTTCGAGGCCGCCATCGCGGACTTCGAGCACGGTCACGGTGACCACGTCGTTGCGCTTCAGGCCGCTGGCCGAAGCTGCGCCGCCGGCTGCCGGGGCACCCTTTTCGAGCTGCTTCATGCCGAGGCTGATGCGTTCCTTTTCAACGTCAACGTCGAGCACGATAGCCTTGACCTGCTCACCCTTGCGGTGAAGGGCGAGGGCGTCTTCACCCGAAATGCCCCATGCGATGTCGGACATGTGAACCATGCCGTCCACATCGCCATCGAGGCCGATGAACAGGCCGAATTCGGTGGCGTTCTTGACTTCGCCTTCGACTTCGCTGCCCACCGGGTGCTTCTCGGCGAACTCTTCCCACGGATTGCGCTGGGCCTGCTTGAGGCCGAGCGAAATGCGGCGCTTGTCGGAATCGACTTCCAGCACCAGCACGTCGACTTCCTGGCTGGTCGAAACGATCTTGCCGGGGTGAACGTTCTTCTTGGTCCAGGACATTTCCGAAACGTGGACCAGGCCTTCGATCCCGGCTTCCAGTTCCACGAAGGCACCATATTCGGTGATGTTAGTGACAACGCCGCTCAGCTTTGCGCCGATCGGATACTTGGCAGCAACGCCATCCCACGGATCGCTTTCCAGCTGCTTCATGCCGAGGCTGATGCGCTGCGTATCGGCGTTGATGCGCACGATCTGCACCGTCACGGACTGGCCGATTTCGACCACTTCGCTGGGGTGGTTGACGCGCTTGTAGCTCATGTCGGTGACATGGAGCAGGCCGTCGATACCGCCCAGGTCCACGAATGCACCGTAATCGGTGATGTTCTTCACGACACCGTCGATCACCTGACCTTCGGCCAGCTTGTCGATCAGCTCGCTGCGCTGCTCTGCGCGGGTTTCTTCCAGCACGGCGCGGCGCGAGACGACGATGTTGCCGCGGCGGCGATCCATCTTGAGGATCTGGAAGGGCTGGGCCATGTCCATCAGCGGAGTGACATCGCGCACGGGGCGGATATCAACCTGCGAACCGGGCAGGAAGGCCACGGCGCCGTCGAGATCGACGGTGAAGCCGCCCTTGACGCGGCCGAAGATGCGGCCTTCGACGCGCTTGCCTTCGCCGAATTCGCTTTCCAGCTTGTCCCACGCGGCTTCGCGGCGGGCGCGGTCGCGGCTCAGCATGGCTTCGCCGTCTGCGTTTTCGACGCGGTCAACGAAGACTTCCACTTCGCCGCCGACAGTCAGGCCATGGTCGTCTTCGCCACGGGCAAATTCTTTCAGGGGGATGCGGCCTTCGCTCTTCAGGCCTACATCAATCATCGCGTAACCGTTTTCGATCGCGGTAACGGTGCCTTTTACAACGCGGCCCTCGAAGCCATCGTCGCCAGCATCACCCAGCTGTTCATTGAGCATCGCCTCGAAATCGGCGCGCGTCGGATTGGCAGAAGTCGCCATATGGTTAGTCCTAACGTTCGTTTTGCTACCGGCCACCGGTTTACCCGGGGTCTTTCTCCGTCTGCTCGCACCATTGCGGGCCGTACGGGGCAAGAGGCCGACATCTCCGCGAGGCCGGATGCCACCGCGAAGGTCCGTTTGAGCCAAAGCTGTCCGGGACGGGCGCGCGCCTAGGCGAAAGCGCGCGCGAAGGCAAGGAAAAAGGGGGTGCGAGCCGATGGAGCGCAGCCCCTCATCCAACTGCGACTAATCGCTTCGCGATGAATCTTCGTATCTTTCTCCCAGGGGAGAAGGATGCTGGAGCTTGGCGTCCAGCGCCAAGCGGAAGCTGGATGAGGGGCTACGACCTCTCCATGGTATGCCCTAAATCACCCCGGCGCATTGCTTGAAGGCCGGCAAATGCTTGTCACGCGAGGCTGCCTGGAGTGCCAGGAAGACTTGCTTCACATCCTCATCATCAGGGCTGAGCGTTGCGATCAGCCGATCATACATCTCGATATTTTCTTCTTCGGCGGTGATGCCGACAACGCAGTTGGCGACGAGCGTTTCTTCCGCCTTGCCTTGGCCAAGCCAGCTATTGGCGGGCACGTCCAGCTTGCGGTCCTCGAACAGGTCGATGACCATTGCAGCATGTTTCCGCTCGGCTTCGATGATGTTGGAAAAGGGCGCGACCGGGCCAAACTTGTCCATCACCGCAACATAGGTCGCTTCGGCCTTGCGTTCATCGTCGAGCGAGGCGTTAAGCGCAGCAATCAGCTCGGCAGACACGGTTGCAGTCGGCGGCGGCGTTGTCGTTGGCGGCGGAGTTGGTGTGGTTGGCGAGGTGGGCGTCGGCGTTGTGGTAACGGCAGTGATGCTGCTCGATGCGGCCGACGGTGTCGCCTGTTCACCACCGCAAGCGCCAAGGGCAAGGGCCAGTGTTCCGGCCAAAGCTACATGCAGCACGCGCTTGTTGGATTTGGTGGAGTGTGTGGTCAGAATTTCCATTGCAATGATTTCCCGTCTGGTCTGGTGCCCCAGGCCGGGTCTCTTCCATGATATACTGTCACCAAGCTGACACTTGGCAAATCCTTCAATTAACGCGATCGCTAACCAAAAGGGCGCGCGCAGCCCGTGGGGAGAGGGTGGCTGCGCGCGCCGCAGGGCACTGCTTCGAGGCAATCGGGCCTGTCAGAGTGCTTTCTTGGAAAAATACCAGTCGGTATATTCAAATCCTTCTTCGGCACGCAGGTCCGCTTCCTCGGCAGTCTGCGGCGGAGGTACGATCACCTTTTCACCAGGCTGCCATCCTTCGGGCGTCGCTACCTTGTTGGCATCGCTGGTTTGCATTGCCTTTATAAGCCGCATGAATTCAGGGATCGAGCGGCCATTGCTCATCGGGTAATGGACCATGGCGCGCAGGATGCCGTCCGGGTCGATGAAGAAAGTCGAGCGCACGGCCTGCGTATCGGAAGCACCGGGGTGGATCATGCCATATGCGCTGGCAACCTGCATCGAAATGTCTTCAATGATCGGGAAAGGAATCTTCACCCCGAAATTTTGCTCAATGCTGCGCATCCAGGCGATATGCGCATAATGCGAGTCAATCGAGAGGCCGAGCAGTTCGACATTCAGGCTGGCAAATTCATCGGCATGGTTGGCAAAGCCCATGAACTCGGTTGTGCAAACCGGGGTGAAGTCGGCCGGGTGCGAGAACAGGATCAGCCACTTGCCCTTGTAATCGGCGAGGCTGCGAGTGCCATGGGTAGTGCGAGCGGTGAAATCAGGGGCCGGTTCATTCAGGCGCGGCCCGGCAGGCTGGATAGTGGCTTCGGTCATTGTCTGTCTCCTGTGTGGTGTCAGGACCCGTTGTCGGATCACACAGAGACAGTTAGTCAATTTATAAATCGAATGAAGCGAAGTTAATGGATATATGTAATCGAATTTTCCGATAATGGCGGAAAAGGGTGGGTTAAGTTGCCTTCAATGGAAGGTTTGCACATTCATTTGCGATAATCAGAAAGTGTTTACTCCTCTAAGGGCAGGGGCTTTGCCCTGTCGCAGCGTTTACCGCTTCCAGTGCCGCAGCGATCGACTGGTCCTTGTCGAGCTTAGACGTGTCCAGCACATGTGCGCCTTCGGCCGCCCGCAACGGTGCATCAGCGCGGTTGATGTCGCGCATGTCGCGGGCGGCGATTTCCTTCTCGATATCCATCAGCGGGATGTCGATCTCGCGGCCCTGCATTTCCAGCCAGCGGCGCATGGCGCGCGCCTGCACGCTGGCGGTGATGAACAACTTTACATCGGCTTCCGGCGCAATCACCGTGCCGATATCGCGCCCGTCGAGCACTGCGCCGCCAGGCTGGGTGGCAAATTCCCGCTGCCGCTCGAACAGGGCCTGCCGCACACCGGGATGGATTGAAACGCGGCTCGCCAGCCCGCCGCTATGCTCGCTGCGCAATTCGGGATCGTCGAGCAGCCCATCGGGAAAGTCACAGGCCGCCAACGCGTCCGCCGGATCATCCGGGTTCCCGCCATTGGCCACCACCTGCGCCCCGACCGCGCGATACAGCAGCCCGGTATCGAGATGCGGCAAGCCAAAATGCCGCGCGAGCGCCTTGGCGATGGTGCCTTTGCCCGAAGCGGTTGGTCCGTCGACTGCGATGATCATGAGAACGTGTCCTTCAAATCCTTGGGTCGCGGTGCAGCTGGTGTCTCAGACCTTTTCCACTTGAAGTGCAAGACCACGCACGCAAGCGCCCCAATCACAAGGTGGGCGCCGACATCAAAAGGATTGATCTTCCATTCTGAATTCCAGAACGAAATCGCCATGGCAACGAGCAGGATCAGAGGGAAATAGATCCAGCGCTTGCGGTTCATCCGACAAGCCCGTCCAGCAATGTTTCAAAAGTGGGAAAGCTCGTCCTGATCGGCGCAGTGTCGTCAATCTGGACGCCAGCTTTCGACGCAAGCCCAGCTACCGCCATGCTCATGGCGATGCGGTGGTCGAGGTGGGTGGCGATGGCACGTTTACTGCCGCGCAGGTGCTCCCCGCCGGTGCCGTCGATGATCAGGCCGTCTTCGGTTTCCTCGACCCGTACACCCGCAGCGGTGAGGGCGGCGGCCATCACGGCGATGCGGTCGCTTTCCTTGACCCGCAGCTCATCCAACCCGCGGGTCACTGTGCGGCCTTCTGCCAGCGCGGCAGCGACGAACAGCACCGGGAATTCATCAATCATGCTGGGGGCGAGGGCGGGGTCGACGTCGATACCCTTCAGCGGGGCGTGTTTGACCAGCAGATCGGCCACTGGCTCCCCGCCGACATCGCGGGCGTTCTGTTCGGTGATATTCGCACCCATCTGGCGCAGCACGGTGACCAGCCCGGCGCGGGTGGGGTTCAACCCGACATTCTCAATCAGCAATTCGCTGCCCGGAATGATGCTGGCAGCGACCATGAAGAAGGCCGCGGAGGAAGGATCGCCGGGGACTTCGATCACCTGCGGGCGCAAATCGGCTTCGCCATGGATGCGGATGATGCGTTCGCCAGCCTCTTCCCCGACCTCCAACACCGCGCCGAAGCCGCGCAACATGCGCTCGCTATGGTCGCGGGTGAGGACAGGCTCGATCACCGTGGTGATGCCCGGCGTGTTGAGACCGGCGAGCAGCACCGCGCTTTTCACCTGCGCACTGGCGACGGGCAGGCGGTAGCTGATCGGGATGGCGGGGTTCGCGCCCTCCATCATCAGCGGCAACGTACCGCCGGGGCTGGAGGTAAAGCTTGCACCCATCTGGCTGAGCGGGTCGATCACCCGGCCCATCGGCCGCTTGGACAGGCTGGCATCGCCGACAAAGCTGGCGCTGATCGGATGGCCGGCGAGGAGGCCCATCAGCAGGCGGGTGCTGGTGCCGCTATTGCCCATGTCGAGCGCGGACTGGGGTTGCAACAAGCCGCCGACGCCGACACCATGGATGCGCCATTCCTCGTCCTGCTTCTCAATCGTAGCGCCCATCGCCCGCATGGCGGCGGCGGTGGCCATCACATCTTCGCCTTCCAGCAGGCCGGTGACGCGGGTTTCACCCACCGCCAGCGCGCCGAACATGATCGAGCGATGGCTGATGGATTTGTCGCCGGGGACGCGGATGCGCCCTTTAACGGGCCGGAAGCAGAGAAAGTGCGGGGAGGGTTGTTCGGACAAGAAGCGTGGCTTTCGCTGGATTGGCGAGAAATGCGCGGCGTCTTTGACAGCGGCAATGGCTTCTGGCAAGGCGCGCCGCGCTCTTGATTCAGGACGAATCCGATCCCATCAAGCACAGAATTATCGTTCTGCCCTTTTCGGGCGGACAGTTTTGAGAATTGCAATGGTCAAGCCAGAGTGGGGCACCAAGCGTTCGTGCCCGAAATGCGGCACCCGTTTCTATGATCTCGGCAATGACGAGCCGGTTACGTGCATCGAATGCGCTGAAGAGTGGTATCCGGAGCCGGTGCTGAAGTCGAAACAGCCGATCCCGTTCGAAGAGAGACGACAAGAAGAAAGATGGCGAGGCGGATTCCGACTGGCCGATGATGATCTCGACGATATCGACGAAGATGATGATCTGCCCGACAATGATGTCGATCTCGGCGGCGATGACGACCTCGGTGTCCAGACGTCTGATGACGACAAGGATGATGATAACTAGGTCGTCCAAGAAAATTGCGAGGGGGTGAAAATCCCCCTGCCAACAGGCCGATCCATCCATAAATGGCGGCCTCCGGCTCCCGTGCCGGGTATTGCATGAATGGCACGGGGCCTTAGCTCAGCTGGGGAGAGCGCTACAATGGCATTGTAGAGGTCAGCGGTTCGATCCCGCTAGGCTCCACCATTCAACTGTTTAAGAATCGGGTTTCACGTTTGAAATTCGCACGCCGGCCAACGAGTTTTCGTTCGCCGGCGTTTTCGCGTTTAGTCCGGAAGCGGTGCTTTGGAAGGGTGTTTGGAGTAGGCGATGTTTGACAATCTGTCCGACCGGCTCGGCAATGTCTTTGACCGCCTGAAGAGGCCGTGGCGCGCTGTCCGAACAGGATGTGCGCGATGCCATGCGCGAAGTGCGCGTGGCCCTGCTCGAAGCGGATGTTGCGCTGCCGGTTGTCCGCCGCTTCATTGATGCAGTCACGGAAAGGCAATCGGGCAAGAAGTCCTGCGCTCGGTCACTCCGGGGCAGCAGGTCGTCAAGATCGTCAATGACGAGCTGGTCGAAATGCTCGGCGGTGAAGAGACGCCGGGCCTGACGCTGGATGCCAAACCGCCGGTCGTGATCATGATGGTCGGTCTGCAGGGTTCCGGTAAGACGACCACCACTGCTAAGCTCGCCAAGTTCATCAAGGAAAAGCACGGCAAGAAGGCCATGATGGCCTCGCTCGACGTCAATCGCCCCGCCGCGCAGGAGCAGCTCGCCGTGCTGGGCGAGCAGGTGCAGGAATCGCAACCCTGCCAATCGTCGCTGGCCAGCAGCCGGTCGAAATCGCGAGGCGCGCGCTTGATAGCGCGAAATTGCAGGCGGTGGATGTGCTGCTGCTCGACACTGCAGGCCGCCTGCATGTCGATGAAGCGCTGATGGCGGAAATGAAGGCTGTCGCCAGCGTTTCCACGCCTACGGAAGTGCTGCTGGTGGTCGATAGCCTGACCGGGCAGGACGCGGTCAATGTTGCGCAGAGCTTTAGCGGCGAAGTCCCGCTGACCGGCGTGGTGCTGACCCGGATGGATGGCGATGCGCGCGGCGGTGCGGCGCTGTCCATGCGCCATGTCACCGGCCAGCCGATCAAATTTGCCGGGACGGGCGAAAGCTGGATGCGCTGGAAGCTTTCCACCGGCCGGGTTGCCAATCGCATTCTCGGCATGGGCGATGTCGTTTCGTTGGTCGAAAAAGCCGCGACGGTCATCAAGGAAGAAGAGGCTGAAGCGCTCGCCAAAGCGCATGGCCAGGGCCAGTTCGATCTCAACGACCCTCCGCACCCAGCTCAAACAGATGCAGCAGATGGGCGGCCTGGGCATGCTTGCGGGCATGATGCCGGGCATGAAGAAAGCCAAGGCGGCGATGGCGGCCAGCGGCATGGATGACAAGGTGCTGGTCCATATGGATGCGATCATCGGTTCGATGACGCCCAAGCGAACGCGCCAATCCGGCATTGATGAATGCCAAGCGCAAGAAAGCGCGTGGCAGCAGGTAGCGGCACTCAGGTGCAGGACGTGAACAAGGTCCTCAAGATGCACCGTGAAATGGGCCGCGCGATGAAGCAGATCAAGAAGATGGGCGGGCTCATGGGCCTTGGCGCCCTGTTCGGCAAAGGCGGCATGGGTGCTGCCATGCCGGGCCTTGGTGGTGGCGGTGCTGGCATGGGCGGCGGCGGGATGGGCGGTTTGCCCGTCTCGGTGGCGGCGCAATCCCGCGAACTGCAGGATTTGATGAACAAGAAGAAGTGATTTTCAGATATTTCTGTTTGGAAAGGTAGAATAACATGGCAGTTGCAATTCGTCTGTCGCGCGGTGGCGCGAAGAAGCGTCCTTACTATCGCATCGTCGTGTCGGACACG
Source organism: Sphingomonadaceae bacterium (assembly GCA_024236195.1). Lineage (GTDB taxonomy): Bacteria > Pseudomonadota > Alphaproteobacteria > Sphingomonadales > Sphingomonadaceae > JACXVD01. The sequence continues at coordinate 38,185 of JACKKZ010000008.1, read as the reverse complement.
CGCAGCCCGCGTGACGGCAAGTATCTTGAGCAGATCGGCACCTATAACCCGATGCTGCCCAAGGATTCGGGCGAACGCGTGAAGCTCAATGAAGACCGCGCCCGCCACTGGCTGAGCGTTGGCGCACAGCCGACCGACCGCGTCCACCGCTTCCTCGATGCTGCCGGCATCCTCGAACGCGCTGCCCGCAACAACCCGAAGAAGGGTGAACCGGGCGAAGCTGCCAAGGCCCGCGCAGAAGAAAAGGCTGAAAAGGCCGCTGAAGCTGCCGAAGCTGCCAAGGCTGCGGAAGAAGAAGCCGCTGCACCGGCTGAAGAAGCAGTGGTGGAAGAAGCTGCCGCTGAAGAAGCTCCGGCTGCTGAAGAGGCCGCTGCTGAGGAAGCTGCTGAAGAGCAGACTGAAGGCTGATGGGATCGAGGTCGTAGCCCCTCATCCGGGCTTTGCTAGCTCCTTCTGGAGCAAGCTACGCCATCCTTCTCCCCTGGGGAGAAGGATATGGAGACTTGGCGCGCAGCGCCTAGTCGCAGTTGGATGAGGGGTTGCAACCTATGAGTATGATTGAAAAGCAAGTCACGCTCGCGGCCATTACCGGTGCGCATGGGGTGGCGGGCGAAGTCCGGCTCAAACTGTTTGGCGAAGGCGTGGCGGCTCTCAAGGGCCACCGCGCCTTCGGCATTTTGGGCGGGGACGGCCAGCTAACGCTCAAGAAGGTCCGCGATGACGGAAAGGGCGGGGCAATTGCCCGCTTTGACGGCATCAATGGTCGCAACGAAGCGGAAAAGCTGCGCGGCACCGCGCTGACGGTCCCACGCTCCGCGCTACCGGCACTGGAAGAGGGCGAATATTACCACGCCGATTTGATCGGCTTGCCCGCCGTTTCGACCAGTGGCGAGGACCTCGGCACGGTGATCGCAGTCGAGAATTTCGGCGCGCAGGACATTGTCGAGATCGAACGCCCCGGCGTGGACGGCAAACGGGGCAAGCGCTTCATGATCCCGATGAACGCTGATGCCGTGCCTGAATGGGATGCAGAACGTCTGGTAGTCTCGGACGATTTCTGCGACATCTAGGCGATGTTTGGTGTTCTCTCCATGCTCTTCGGGCTTGTTTTCCTGGTTGCCCTGATCGCCGGATTGGCAATTGGTGCCGCTTTCGTGCTGGAGGCAATAACGCCTCAAACCCGATGGAAACTGCGCGCCGTCTGGGCCGGATTGTTCGCCGGTTTCCTGCCAATCACCGTGCCGCTGGCAGCGCTTGTCTCAGAGACAGGCTTTTCCTCCGAAGGCATCATTGCCATCCTTGCGGTTCTTGTCGGCGGGGCAATGTTTGCTGTTCTGCTCGGTTTCCCGGCGGCCTATTTCTTCCTGCGGGCGAGGGAAGCCAAACGAGGGGCTGGTCAGCCCTCGGACGCATTTGAGTAGTTGCGTCATGTCCAGCGCAGGTGATGATCCCCGCTGGCAGGCCCTTTCCGGCTATTCCATAGGCCCAGAAGGCGCACCGCTGTCCTTTACAGCCCGGCTGGCGCGCGAAAATCGCTGGAGCGCCGGTTTCGCTGAGCGGGTAGTTTGGGAATACAAGCGCTTCTGCTACCTCGCGCTGACTACCGGGCATGAAGTCACGCCGTCTGACGCGGTCGATCAGGCGTGGCACCTCCACCTCACCTACACCCGCGATTATTGGGAGCGTTTCTGCCCGCAGGTGCTCGGCGCGCCGCTGCATCACGGGCCTACCACGGGCACAGTGGATGATCGTACGCGTTTCTACGACCAATATGCGGGGACGCTCAAAGCCTATGAGGAGGCCTTTGGTGAAGTGCCACCCGCCGATATCTGGCCCTCCGCCCAGCGCCGGTTCCAGGTCGATCCGCGCGGGGTGCGGATCAATCCGGTGGATGTCACTATTCTGCCCCGCAGATTGTTCTATGCTATCGCCATCTTTGCAGCGGCAGGATTGGCCGCTGTGCTGTTGTGGGGAGTGACTGGCTGATGAATCCCTTTGACTGGACCGGTGGCCCGTTCCTGATGCTCTATGTCGCCCTGCTTGTCGGCGCGATCACTGCAGGCTTTGCAATCCCGGCATGGCTGCGACCGCAGGGCAATTCCCGGCGGATTGATGATCCCGAAGAAATGGCCGTGCTTACCGGCGGGAAAAAGCGTCATGCCGAGGTCGTAGCGTCCTCACTGCTGGCGCGTGGCGGGCTGGAAATGCTCGATAAGCGCCGGATGGCACCGGGCAAGGCGCAAGTGGCCAAAAGCAGCGCCGAACGCGCAGTATCCAATCTCGTCGCGCCGATTTCCTTTGGCGATATCGGCAAGGCCATTGCGCTGGATTCGGAAGCGATCGAGCAGCGCCTGATTGATCGCGGGCAGATGATGGAGAGCGGCACGGCCTGGCAGATGCGCATCTTCCAGACGCTGCCCTATCTGGCGCTGATGGTGTTCGGCTATATGAAGCTGGAAATCGGCCTGTCGCGTGACAAGCCGGTGGGCTTCCTCGCCATCCTGCTAATTATCACCGCGTTGATCGCGCTGGTCCGCTTCTTCTATGTGAACCGCTCGACCAAGGGCGGCATCGAAGCGGTGAAATATGCGCAAAGCCAATCTGATCGCCTGCGCCGCGCGCCCACCGGTGAGGAGACGGCAACGGCTGTCGCGCTGTTCGGAACCGCTGTGCTGGTGGGCACCCCTTTTTCCGACTTCCATACGATGCGCCAGAGCAGCACCGGCGGCGATAGCGGTAGCTGCGGCAGCGATGGTGGTGGCGACGGAGGAGGTGGCTGCGGCGGCGGTTGCGGTGGTTGCGGGGGGTAGCACTTGCCTTTCGGGAAGTCTTTTTGTATATACAATCCGTATATACGGAGGCCGTGATGGGCAAGGAATATGACTGCAGGAGCTTCAAGTCCGGCAACTCTGTTGCGATCCGGATACCGGCCGCATTGGGCGTAGAGGCCGGAAAAGACTGGGTTGTCGAACGCGTTGAAGGGGAATTGCGCATCCGTGAAAAACCGGCAGAAAAGCGCTTGATCGACTTGTCCGGCGTTTACGGTGCCGGGGCAGGGTTGAAGCCCTTGCAGTCGGCAGACAGGATGCTGGAAGAGCGCAAGCTTGACTGGACAGGCGAGCGGCTGAAACAGCGTGACTGAACCACAAGCCTTACTGGACACAAATATCTGCATTTATCTGCTCGAAGGACTGTCCGACAGGGCGCGTAAGCGTGTGGAAGCGTGCGTGCCGGGTGCCGTGGTGACTTCTGCGATATGCTATGCGGAATTGATCCGGGGACTTGATCCGGCTGATAGGAAATCGCTGGAGCTGGTTGAGCGTTTCTTCCGGATTGTGCCGGTGCTGGAGTTTGATCGAAACGCAGCGGATGCGGTCGCAAAGGTTCCCTTCCATCGGCATCGCTTTGACCACCTGATCGCCGCCCATGCGCTGGCACTGGGGCTGGTGCTGGTGACGAATAATGAAGCTGATTTTGCCGATGTGCCGGGGCTGACGGTTGAGAATTGGACGGTGTGATGGATCTGGGGCATCTATGATTATTGCTTTTCTTCTTTTCTATGCCTTGCTGCCCATCCTCGCTGCGTGGCTAGCAAACCGGCTGTTGCGGGGGCAGCACTTCCGCTGGATTGTCGCATTGGCTGGCTTTGTTATGCTCCTGCCTTGGATGCTCCGGATTGGTTATGCGGTAATTCGCACTGGATCGCTCAACCCCTGCATGATGTCGAAAGGTAATACCGTTTGCATAATGTATGCGTGGCCAGACTTGTATTGGACGGCTGGGCTAGCCTTTGTTTATGGGGCAATAGTCTCTTGGCTATTCCTGAAATTTGTCGCTAGAAAATGACCTTCGCCGCCACCATTCTCACTCTCTATCCCGAGATGTTTCCCGGACCGCTCGGCATTTCGCTTGCTGGCCGCGCGCTGGAGCGGGGGGACTGGTCTTGCGAGACTGTCCAGATCCGCGATTTTGCCACGGACAAGCACCGCACGGTGGACGACACGCCGGCCGGCGGCGGGGCTGGGATGGTGCTCAAGGCGGATGTGCTGGCGGCGGCTTTGGATTCACTAACACCCCCTCTCCTTCAGGGGAGGGGGAGGAGCACCGCAGGAGCGGAGGGGGTGGGGGCTGTCGCTCAAGCACAGCACTCGCCCGACAATCCCCACCCCAACCCCTCCCCTGAAGGGGAGGGGCTATTGCCTCGCCCCATCCTCGCCATGACTCCGCGTGGCAAACCCATCACGCAGGCGCGCATTCGGGAGCTGGCGGCGGGGCCGGGGGTGATTATCCTGTGTGGGCGCTTCGAGGGATTTGACGAGCGGATTTTTGACGCGCGGCCCATTGAAGAGGTCAGCGTGGGGGACATCGTCCTGTCTGGCGGGGAACCTGCCGCGCTGATGATTCTTGACGCTTGCATTCGCCTGCTTCCCGGCGTAATGGGCGCGGCTTCGAGCGGTACCGAGGAATCCTTTGAAGAAGGATTGCTGGAGTACCCTCAATATACCCGACCTCAGGAATGGGAAGGGCGCACGATCCCTGAAGTGCTGCGATCGGGGGATCATGCGAAAATCGCTGCTTGGCGCAAGGCAAGGAGCGAAGACGATACTCGGTTACGCAGGCCGGACCTTTGGGAACGCCATATCGGTGTTCGGGACCAGTCTGCCTCTGGCGCGCGGCGAAAGAAGAAGGACTTGGACCAGTGAATCTGATCCAGCAGATCGAAGCGGAAGAAATTGCCAAGGCTGGCAAGGACATCCCTGAATTCCGTGCCGGCGACACTGTGCGCGTGGGCGTGAAAGTTATCGAAGGTACGCGTGAGCGTATTCAGAACTTCGAAGGCGTTGTGATTGCGCGTTCCAACCGCAGCATCAACAGCAACTTCACCGTTCGCAAGATGAGCTTCGGCGAAGGCGTGGAACGCGTGTTCCCGCTCTACTCGCCGATCGTTGACAGCATCACCGTGGTCCGCCGCGGCGTCGTGCGTCGTGCGAAGCTCTACTACCTGCGTGGTCGCACCGGTAAACGTGCGCGTATTGCGGAACGCCGCGACACCCAGGGCGCGAACTGAGTTTCAGTTCCTCGCGAAACGCAAGTTTCCAAAAGGGCGCTCTGGCAACAGCCGGGGCGCCCTTTTCCTTTGCGTGACGCAGATTGACGACGACAGCGATCATGAACCAGCCAGCACAACAGACAGCCGCGCAGCCGCGCCGGGCCCTTGGTCCCGGCGGCGCTTGGGCAATGGCTGTGGGCGGGATGATCGGCGGGGGAATTTTCTCGACGCTTGGGGTGGTCATCACTGTGGCCGGGCACTGGACCTGGTTCAGTTTCCTGCTCGGCGGGCTGGTGGCGCTGGCCTCAGGCCATTCCTATTCCGCGCTAACCCGCCAGATTGACAAACCGGGCGGTTCCTACGCCTATCTGCGTGATCTGGGCTGGAACCGGATGGCCCGGATCGTCGTGTGGGTGCTGATTATCGGCTACATCCTGACCGTCTCGGTCTATGCGGTGACCTTTGGCGCCTATGCCGCGAATGTTTTCCATGCGCCTGAATGGGTGAAGCTGGCCGCTGCTATTGGCGCGATTATCGTGCTGGCAGCCGTCAATCTGATGGGTGCGGCAGAGGCGACTTTGCTGGAAAAGGTCGCAGTCTGGGGCAAGCTGGTGATCCTGTTGGGCCTTGCCAGCCTTGGCCTGTGGCATTGGGACCCGCAGCAACTGGTGCTCCATCCTGGCCAGCCGTTTGGTTTCGGGGCCGCGCTGGTGGGGATGGGCGTGGTCTTCATGGCCTATGAAGGCTTCCAGCTGCTCAGCTACGACTATGACGAGATGCGCGATGCCCCGCGCACCATTGCTGTGGCCATGCCCGCCGCGATCCTTGTCACCATGGTGACCTATATCCTCGTTGCCGTGGGGGCGACCATGCTTGCCGGGGCGCCTGCGATTGTGGAGCAAGAGGAAGTCGCGCTGGCGCTGGCCGGGCGAGAAGCACTGGGGTTGTCAGGCTTTATCGCCGTTTCCATCGCCGCCACCTTCTCTGCAGGTTCTGCCATTAATGCGACGGTGTTCGCCACCGCGCGTCTGGCCGAAAGTGCCGCGCAGGATGGCGAACTTCCCAAACTCTTCGCCAGTCGGGACGAGCGCAACGTGCCGTGGTTCGGCACGCTGGTGATCTCCGGCACCGCTATCGTGCTGGTACTGCTGGGCGATATCGCCGTGCTGGTGGAAGGGGCGAGCCTGGTCTTCCTGCTCGTCTTTGCGCTGGTCAACTGGCTGGCAATCCACCGCAAGGCGGGCAAGCGCTGGATCGCGCTGGCCGGGCTGGCAGGTTCGTTTGCCGGGGCGGCAATGCTCCTGCTCTACCTATTGGGGTTTGTGTAACATTGCGTTGCGGGAAATAGGCGTCTAACGGGCGTTTTTTGCAGCGCACAATGCGTTTGTTGAAAGGATATTCTAATGGGTTACCGGGTGGCAGTTGTCGGGGCGACCGGCAATGTCGGACGCGAAATGATGGCAATTCTTGCCGAGCGCGAATTCCCTTGTGACGAAGTCACAGCAGTGGCTTCGCCACGCTCGACGGGTTCGGAAGTCGAATTCGGCGACACCGGCAAGATGCTGAAGTGCAAGAATATCGAGCATTTCGACTTCACCGGCTATGATATCGCCCTGTTCAGCGCAGGCGGCGGCCCGGCCAGGGAATATGCGCCCAAAGCGGCAGCGCAGGGCTGCGTCGTGATCGACAATAGCTCCTATTGGCGGATGGATCCGGACGTGCCGCTGATCGTGCCCGAAGTGAACCCGGACGCGATTGACGATTACAAGAAGAAGGGGATCATCGCGAACCCCAACTGCTCGACCGCGCAGCTGGTTGTGGCATTGAAGCCGCTGCACGATGCCGCCGGGATCAAGCGCGTGGTCGTCTCCACCTACCAGTCGGTTTCCGGCGCGGGCAAGGCGGGCATGGACGAGCTGTTCGAACAGAGCCGCGCGATTTTCGTCGGCGACCCGGTTGAGCCGGCCAAGTTCACCAAGCAGATCGCCTTCAACGTGATCCCGCATATTGACGTCTTCATGGATGATGGTTCCACCAAGGAAGAGTGGAAGATGGTGGTCGAGACCAAGAAGATCCTCGATCCCAAGGTCAAGATGAACGCCACCTGCGTGCGCGTGCCGGTGTTCGTGGGCCACTCCGAAGCGGTGAACATCGAATTCGAGCGTGAGATCAGCGCGGCCGAAGCGCAGGACATCCTGCGCGAAGCCCCGGGCATCATGCTGGTCGATAAGCGCGAAGATGGCGGTTACGTCACCCCCGTGGAATGCGCAGGCGATGGTGCCACCTATATCAGCCGCGTGCGCGAAGACCCGACCGTGGACAACGGCCTGACGCTGTGGTGCGTTTCCGACAACCTCCGCAAGGGCGCGGCGCTTAACGCGGTGCAGATTGCGGAACTGCTCGGCCAGCGTCACCTCAAGAAGGGGTGATTGCCTTTGTGATAGCATGATGCTATCACGCGTCGCATGGGCAATATTCTCATTCGCAATCTTGATGAAGATGTAATTGCCGCCTGGAAGAAGCGCGCCGACGCCAATGGTCGTTCACTCCAGGCGGAATTGCATGCGGAATTGAGCGCTGCGGTAAAGGCAGAGCGCAAACGCGCGGCGCTGGAAATCGCTGCCCGCATTCGGTCTGCCAGCAAGCCCGAGCTGCTGGGCTGCGAAGGCTGGGAACTGATCCGCGAGGATCGTGACAGCCGGTGATGATCGTCGATGCGAGCGTCGGCCTGAAATGGTTTATTGGCGAGGTCGACGCGGGTCTCGCGGAACGTCTGTCACTCGAACATGACTTGATTGCGCCCACGCTGTTCGTATCGGAACTGGCCAATGGCCTGTGGAAAGCCACGTCCAGAGGAGTGATTACGCAGGAGCAAATGCTTGCGTGCATCGCGACCCTTGACGTGCGGATTGAGCGTTACCTGCCTGATCAGGAGGTGGTCGAAAGGGCGCTGGAGATTGCCGGAAAGCTCGATCATCCGGTTTATGACTGCATCTACCTTGCCCATTGCGAACGGGAAGCTGTGCGATTGGTGACTGCCGATCAGCGGCTGCTGCGCAAACTGGCAGGCACTGCCTATGTGCAGCATTGCGTGACCTTGGCGGAACTTTACCCATGACTCTGACCGCAGACCTCTATTTCAGCTTCCGTTCGCCCTATAGCTACCTTGCGATCGGGCGATACCGCGCGCTGGCGGAGGCGCATGACCTGCATATTGCGCTGAGGCCGGTCTATCCGCTGGCGATCCGGCAGCCGGATTTCTTCGAGCGGAACCATCCAAACTGGATGCGCTATGTGCTGATGGATGTCATGCGGCTGGCGCAATTCCTTCAGGTGCCGATGGGCTTTCCGCGTCCTGACCCGATCGTGCAGGATATTGCGACGCGCGTGATTGCCTCTGAACAGCCCTATATCCGCCGTATCACTCGGTTGGGGCAGGCAGCCGCGCGGCGCGATGCGGGGGAGGGCTCTGCGCTTGTCTTCGCCCATGAGGCCGCCGCACTGATCTGGGGCGGGGCAGAGAACTGGCATGAGGGCGACCACCTTGCGGGGGCCGCCGAGCGGGCCGGGCTGGACCTCGCAGAACTGGATGCGGAGGTCGCTGCGGAGCCAGAGGCGCTTGACGCTGAAATCGCTGCTAACCAGCAAGCGCTGGAAGATGCGGGCCATTGGGGCGTGCCGACGCTGGTGTTCGAAGGCGAACCCTTCTTCGGGCAAGACCGGATCGAGCTGGCCAAATGGCGGATGGAGCAGACGGGACTGGCGGCGAAATGAGCGAGGAATATCCCGGCGGCTGCGTCTGCGGCGCTGTGCGTTATGTCTGGCGGCCGGGTGTGCGCTTCAAGTCCAATGCCTGCCATTGCACTGACTGCCAGATGCGCAGCGGATCATCCTTCGCGCTCCAGCAAACGGTGCGGCTTGAGGATTTCGAGGTGAGTGGCGAAATGGCCGAGGGTGGCTTCACCCAGCCAAGCGGGGCGCGGGCGCGGCTCTATAACTGCCCCAAATGCCATAGCCGGATTTATGGCACAAACGATCTGCGGCCCGGCATCGCGATCATCCGTGCGGGGACTTTCGACCACAATTCCACCATCACGCCCGACATCCATGTCTGGACGCGCAGCAAACAGCCCTGGATCGTGATCCCCGAAGGCGCGGTGGCGTTGGAAACCCAACCCGACAGTGCGGATGGCTGGAGCGAACTGGTCAGCGCTTCGTCTTCATGAAAAACAGCAGCGGCAGTGCTGCGATGCTCATCCACATCATCAGGTAGAAGTCGTTGAGATAGGCGATCATCGCGGCCTGCCGGTTGATCATGCCGTCCAGTGTGACCATCACCACATCGCCAATACCCTGGAAACGGTCCACGGCAGAAAAGTCGATGGAACTGGTGGTGGCGTTGGTGACATGGCCCGTAAGGTCCGAATGGCTGGTCTGCAGGCTGTGGGCAAAATTGACCGTGGCTACGGATATGCCGACTGAGCCGCCGAGAGAGCGCATCAGGCTGAGCAGGCTCGACCCGTCAGTGCGCAGCCGCGGGGGCAATGTAATGAAGGCGACGGAGTTGAGCGGCATGAAAATCAGCCCGATCCCCAGGCCCTGAACTATGCCGGTCCAGACAATGTGGCTGCTGTCCACATCCAGTGACCAGCTGGTCATTTCCCATAGCGAAGCAATAGTCAGCACAAACCCGAATGCGACGAGAATTCGCGCATCCACGCCGCGTCGCATCAACAGCCCGGCGAGCTGCATACTGATCATCACACCAATTCCGCGTGGCATCATCAACCAGCCGGTTTCGATCACGCTATAGCCAAGCAGGTTCTGCATCATGGGGGCAAACAGCGCCATATTGGCATACATCACGCAACCAACGATCAGGATAAAACCGCAGGAAATGACAAAATTGCGGTCCGCAAACAAATGTGGGTCGAACAGCGAATTCTTCGTGGTGCTGAAATGGACCGCGCCCATCCACAGGCACGACAGGATGATCCCGGCATAGATCCATGCTTCCCCGGATGCGAACCAGTCGATCTGCATCCCCCGGTCGAGCAGCAATTGCAACGACGCCAGCGCCAGCCCGACTATCAGGAAGCCGGACATGTCGAATTTGCGCTTTTCAGCCGGGCGTTTGGGCAGGGCGGCCAGCATGATCGCCAGCGAAATTGCTCCCAGTGGCAAATTGACGAAAAAGACCCATCGCCAGCTGAAATTCTCCGTCAGCCATCCGCCAAGCACAGGACCCATGATCGGGCCAATCATTACGCCCATGCCCCACAGCGCCATCATTTGCGGGTGTTTGCTGGGGCGTGACGTATCCAGCATGAAGCTTTGCGATAGCGGGCCTATAAATGCCCCGGTGATACCCTGCGCCGTGCGGAACAGCACCATCTCTTCGAGGTTCTGCGCAAGGCCGCAAGCCATCGACGTGACCACGAAACCGGCGGTTGAAAGAATGAACAATCGCCGTGCGCCAATATGGTCCGCCAGCCAGCCGGTAATCGGCATGGCGACCGCAGAGGCAACGATATAGCTGGTCAACACCCAGGTCACCGATTCAGGTGTCGCCCCCAGCGCCGACTGCATATGCGGCAAGGCAACATTGGCAATGGTCGTATCAAGAATCTGGATCAGCGACGCCAACATAATGCCAACCAGCAATAATGCGTGATTGGCGACGGGCAGCAGTGGCTCGTCCGCTAATGGCGGGGCGACTGCGCCCGCCGGAGGGGGCTTGCCCGGTTGTGCGGCAGCACTGGCCATCGCCTAGCGCTTCTCGTCCTCGTTGGTGAACACCGTTACATGGGTGGAAAGCCCGGCAATCAAAGGACGCGGGCTTTCTTCATCGAGCGCGATCCGCACCGGGACGCGTTGAGTAACCTTCACCCAGTTGCCGGTAGCGTTCTGTGCCGGGAGGACTGAGAATTCCGATCCGGTGCCGGCCCCGATCGAGTCTACGCGGCCCTTAAGGGTAACCCCCGGATAGGCATCGAAGCTAAGTTCCGCCCGCTGGCCGACCCGCATATTGGCGAGGTCGGTTTCCTTGAAATTGGCCTCAACATAGCTGCGGCCGCTCTCAACCAATGTCAGCATGGGCAGGCCGGGGATGACTTGCTGGCCGGGGTGCATGCGGTCTGCCTCCGCGACCCGTCCGGAAACCGGGGCGCGCACTTCCGTTCGGGCGAGATTGAGCTGCGCACTGGCAAGCTTCGCCCGGGCGGCGGCGACTTGCGGGTTCTGGCCGGGCACGGCCGGGCCGGTCGCCAGCCGGGCGCGGGCTTCACGTTGGCGGGCCTCCGCCGCGCGCAGCCTTTCTTCCGCTTCATTCACACCATGGCGCGCCGCGTCGAGATCAGCCTTGGTCGTGAACCCACGCGCCCACAGCGCTTCCTGCCGCTGCAAAGTGGCGCGGGTGAAGGCAATGTCTTCGCGGGCAGCAGCAATATCGGCACCCGACAGGGCGGAATCATTGGCCAGCGCCGTGACATTGGCTTGCGCTCCGGCGATGGCGGCCTGCGCGCTCTGGATTTCCAGCTGGTAGGGTTCCTGATCAATGCGGAACAACAACTCGCCAGCTTTGACGTCCTGTCCTTCCTGCACCTTGACGTCGACTAACCGCCCGCCAACCTCGGCACTGATCGCGACCTTGGTCTGCTTCACATAGGCATTATCCGTGCTGACCTTGCCGGCCAGCGATTGCCAGTAGAGCACGCCTCCAATCAGGATCAGCAGGGGCACAGCCAGCATGACAGCCAGTCGGCCAAGCCTGCGCCGGGGTTTGGCTTCAGCCGCATTGGTCTCAGCCTGTTCGGGCGTAATCTGCGGATCAGCTTCAGCCATGGGCCGCCTCCTGGTGCGTGTCTTGCGGTCCAAGGTTTGCCCGGATTACCTGCAACAGGTGCATCAGGCTCTCATGCTCCTGCTGGCTCAGGCCCTGCATCATGTCGTCGATCAGCACGTCTACATCCTTGCGCAATTCCGCGATCCGCGATTGTCCTTCGCTGGTCAGCAACAGCTGCCGTGCACGGCGATCCGTGGGGGAGGGCCGACGCTCAACCAGCCGTGCCTCTTCCAGCCGGTCAACCATGCGGCACAGCGTAATCGGCTCCACCTCCATCTGGTCTGCGTAAAACGCCTGGGTTTGCCCGCCATTGGCGTTGAGGATCAGCAGCAGCCGTGCCTGCGGGCCGGTCACGCCATGGATGCGCACTTGCTGGTCAAAGCGGCGGCGCAGCAGGCGCGCAGCATCTGCGAGGAGATATCCGATATTGTCCATGGATCGGGCCAATAATAAGGGTGCTTATAATAAGCAAGCTATTGCTATGTCCGGGGGATAGATTCCACCTTGCATCGACAGGCAGGGCCAGCAGCCCTAGTCTCTTTTCCGAACTTTTGGAGGAGATACCCCATGCGCTTGCTCATCCTGGCATCCGCCCTTGCCCTTGCTGCCTGTAGTGACGCGGGAGACCCGGCAGGGGAAGCAAGCGGGGATGGTTCCACACCCGTAGCGCAGGCGAGCGCGCAGCTTGGCGCCAACGGGATCACGTTGACGGGCGGGGCAGAGGATGTGCTGGTCGCCTTTGGCACCCCGCGCGCGGAAGCAGAGGCGACTTTGGTCCCCTTGCTGGGCGAACCCCAATCGCGCGATGCCAATCCGGAATGCGGCGCGGGGCCGATGGAGTTTTCCAACTACGAAGGGCTGACCCTCAATTTCCAGGATGGCACCCTCGTCGGCTGGTTCGCCAAGGGTGCGCCCTATCTGCCGTCAGAAACCCGCGCCGAACTGGGCGATGCAGCGACCCCTTTTGCTGACAGCACGATTGGTGAGGAATTCACCATGGGGGAGCGCGAAGCCATTGTTTCCGGTCTCTTTGCCAGCGATGATGCGGATGCGCCGGTTACAGACCTGTGGGCCGGGACAAATTGCATCTTCCGCTGAATTCTCGCATGATTGCGGCTCTTGCCAAGGAGAGCAGGCGCGGATGATTGGGACGGATACAAAGCCCGGCGGATGCCAGTGCGGAAGGGTGCGTTATCACGCTGATGTCAGCGAGGCGGAGGCTTATCACTGCCATTGCCGCATGTGCCAAAAGGCAACCGGGGGCTTTGCGGCGACGTTTGTCTTCCTGCCGGCAAAGGCGGTGGAATGGGACAGCGAGCCGGATTGGTATGCCAGCTCCCCGATCGCGAAACGGCCCTTCTGTTCGCATTGCGGATCACCGCTGGGGTTCATGTTCAATGGGCATGACCATATGGATCTGACCTTCGGCAGTTTTGACGATCCGTCGGGCTTCAAGCCCAAGCTGCATGCGGGCGCGGAAAGCCTGCATGAGGCTTGGCTCGACACCAGCGCCCTGCCACGCCAGCGCAGCGACGAAACGCAGAGCATCGTCAGCCGCTGGCAGGCAGCCGGGCTGAAGGTGCCTGAATGAACGGCATGCGCACAGAAATGCTGGCATCGTTTGATGGTGTCGAACTGGCCGTGCATCGCATGGGTGCGGGGCGACCGGTTCTGCTCCTCCACGGGCTGTTTTCCGATGCACACACCAATTGGGTCCGGTTCGGCCATGCTGCAAAGCTGGTGGAAGCAGGATTCGAAGCGTTTATGCCTGATTTGCGCGCCCATGGGCAGAGCGCCAAGCCGCATGAGCCAGAAGCCTATCCGGAAGATGTACTGGTCCGTGATGTGCAAGCGCTGGTCACTACGCTTGGCTTGGATGAATTCGACCTGGTCGGTTTCTCGCTCGGAGCGCGCACTGCGGCAAGGGTCGTAATCGCTGGCCTTTCTCCGCGCAGGTTGGTGCTGTCCGGGATGGGACTGGAAGGGCTCGCGGGTTGGGCACGGCGCGCGCATTTCTTCATTGACGCGATTGATCGCTATGATGAAATCCGCATGGGCGATCCGGCCTTTTTCGCGAAGAGCTTCATGAAAACGCAAAAGGTAGACCGGGTGGCGGCGCGCCTGCTGCTCCAGTCAGTCGGCGACACGACGCCGGGACAACTGGCCGGGATCACCATGCCCACGCTGGTGCTGTGTGGCAGCGAAGATCGTGACAATGGCTCGCCCCATGCCCTTGTCGAAGCCTTGCCCGATGCACGTCTCGCGGAAGTCCCCGGGACGCATATGAGCTCCGTAACGGAAAGCGCATTGGGCGAACATTTGGTGAGTTTCCTGCAATGAAAAGCTATCGTGCATTCCTCGGCTGGTGGATTGGCGGGCTGATCGCTTTTGGCATCACCCACAGTTTCCATGTCCCGCTTGTGATTGACGCTGTGCCCGGCGGCATACTCGATCACCAGGCAGCGAGCACTGCGGCAGAGGTGAACCGGATACAGGCAGATTGGGAGGCAGCCGGGCTGCTTGGGCAGGCGCGCACGGCGATGCTGACCGACCTGGTGTTTATCGTGATCTACAGCTTTGGCGCATGGCTGGGCGGGCTCTGGTTCCGCCGCAACGGGCAGGGCGTTGTGCGCGTTCTGGGCAATGTCATCGTCTGGGCTGCGGTGTTCTTCCTGCTGAGCGACCTTGGCGAGACAATCCTGCAGCTAAAGGAATTGCTGGCAGGTAAGGGGAGCAACAGCTACGCGGCGATCCATTCCACCTTGCAACCCGTGAAGCAGGTCGCCTGGGTCATCAGCTTTGTCGGGATCGTGATCTGCATCATTGCGGACTGGCTTTCCCGCAAACGGGCATGACGCCCGTTCTCAATAGACCGGCTTGCAGACAATCGGGTTGTCATGGAAGCGCATGCAGCTGGGATTGCCGTTGAGCATGGAGACATCGACATAGCCCCGGCGGCCTCGATTATAGGTATAATAGACCCTGATAGTGGCAGCATCCCCGCGAGCATCCTTTTGGGTTATCTCGAAATTGGAGACACTGCCCGGATCATAGCGGTTGAACATCCATGTACGAGCATCAGCCAGGATCATCTGGTCGAAAATTTCGATAAGCTTTTGCTTTGCGACCGCCCCCTGCTGCTTGGTCTGCTCATATTTTGCCGTGCTTTGTGTGCCAAATCCGGCGCAACTCCGCAATTTCGCCATGCCTGCTGACGAACCCGCGAGTGAGTATTTGCCAAGCGATGTGCCTCCATCGAAAAATTCCAGCCACGATTGGGATGAAAACAGAATGGCGATATCTGTGCTCTCCGCGATATATCCCAGCTTGTAAGTGCGGTGAGCCGACCCATCAGACCAGATATCGGTCTTTTTCAGCGCGGCCAGTGCGTCCCTTCGTACGCCGCTTGAAAACAGGATATTGCCGTTGAACTCGCGCTCGGCACTCGGTGTGTTCCAACGCGCATTGTCCAGATAGAAAGTCAGCAGATTATTGCCGCTGTTCCCGGTTGGTCCGGCGAAAAGCACAAAGCTGGTACCGTCATCATAGCTAGCGGAAATTTCACATTTGCCATCCCTTCCGCGGGCAAGTGTCCATTCACCGACAGGTTGGGCAATGGCGGGGCGAGGGAATGGAGCAGGTCGCACGGGTGCAGGCGGTGGTGCGGCACGTGATACAGTTTGTGATGGAACATTGGCAGTGACGTCCGGCCAACCCGCGCAGCGCGTCAACAGCGGAAGCTGTGCGGCGAAACCGCCCATTGGATATGATCCGCGTCGGGCGCCAGCGGTAAAAATGTCTATCGACGTGTTACCGGCAAGTTTCTCCAGCAGATTGCTGTTTCGCAAGTAACCCAGACCATAGAGCATCTGGTTTCCGGATGCGACGCCAACGCTGACCGCAGCTTTCATTTCCTCGCCAGAGGAGAGGTAAATCGCGCCATCTTGCTGTCCCGCGATTTTTGGCCAGGCAGAATTGAAGGCCCGCAGAGTGACCATATCGGTATTCTTGTCAGTTTTCGCGGTAACGGCGATCCCGGTCCCATCGTCAAATTTCGCCATCAAAGTGCAATCGCCGCCAATAGTCTGGAACCGCCATGGTTGGGACTGGTTCGCGGCTGATGCCACATTGGCACTGGCGAGGAGCGAAACCGCGCTCAAACTGCAGACAATATGGCGGATTGAAAGCGGTGACATGAATTTCCCCGAAAATAGCGGCGGTCTCAGTTGGTTGACCGTATCTTGCATGAGCAGAAACAAGATGTCGAGCATCCGATAGCGGGCAGCCATGAAGCCTGCTTGATTCCACCGCCGTGCCGGTCCAGACTGGTCGCAATCGAAACAATCAGTCGCTGAGGACATCCTTCCATGAAATTCGCCCCCGTTGCGCTCTCCGCCATTGCCCTGTGCCTTGCCTCTCCGGCGCTGGCTGACAACCACAAGGAAGGGGCCGCCGAGACGGCGCCTGCCATGACCCCGGAAGGGGCGAAGGAGTGGGTTGAAGCTGTCGAGCAGGATCTGTTCGACTTCCAGGTCGAGGCCAGTCGGGTGTTCTGGATCAACAGCACCTATATCACCGATGATTCCGATGCGCTGGCGGCGCGTTACGGCACGATCGGCACGGAAAAGAGCGTCAATTATGCGCTCGAAGCGGCCAAATATGCGCAGGTTAAGGGGCTCGATTACAACACGCATCGCAAGCTCAACATCCTGCGCAATGGCATTGTCCTGCCTGCCCCGACCACGGAAGGCTCCGCAGCTGAGCTGAGTGAAATCGCCACCCGCCTGAACTCGCAATATGGCAAGGGCAAGGGGACGCTGAAGGGTGAAGCCATCAATGGCTCGGACATTGAAGCGGAAATGGGCAATCTGGAACGGACGCCTGAAGAGCTGGCAGAGATGTGGACCAGCTGGCACGACAATGTCGGCGCGCCGATGAAGGATGATTATGCCCGCATGGTCGCCATCGCCAATGAAGGCGCGCGCGAGCTGGGCTTTGCCGATGTCGGCGCGATGTGGCGCAGCGGCTACGACATGCCGCCGGAAGAATTTTCCGGCGAGATGGAGCGGCTGTGGCAGGAAGTGAAGCCGCTCTACCTGGCGCTTCACACCTATGTCCGCTGGAAGCTCAACGAGAAATATGGCGATGCAGTGCAGCCCAAGACCGGCCCGATCCGCGCTGACCTGCTCGGCAATATGTGGGCGCAGGAATGGGGCAATATCTACCCGCTGGTCGCTCCTGCCGGAGCGGGTGATATTGGTTATGACCTGACCGATCTGATCGCCGCCAAGGGGCTGGACGAGAAGGACATGGTCAAGGCGGGCGAGAACTTCTTCTCTTCGCTTGGTTTTGATCCTCTGCCGGAGACTTTCTGGCAGCGCTCCATGTTCGTGAAGCCCGCTGACCGCGAAGTGGTTTGCCATGCCAGCGCGTGGGATATCGACAACAAGGACGATATCCGCATCAAGATGTGCATCAAGCGCAATGCGGACGACTTTGTCGTGATCCATCACGAGCTGGGCCACAATTATTACCAGCGCGCCTATAAGGACCAGCCCTTCCTGTATCTAAACGGTGCGAATGACGGCTTCCATGAAGCGATTGGCGACATGATCGCGCTGTCGATCACGCCGGAATATCTCGTCCAGATCGGGATGCTAGACCGTGCGGATGTTCCCGGCGCGGACAAGGATACCGGCTTGCTGCTGCGGCAGGCGATGGACAAGGTTGCCTTCCTGCCCTTCGGCCTGCTGGTCGATAAATGGCGCTGGGGCGTGTTTGACGGGTCGATTACCCCGGACCAGTATAATGACGCATGGGTGGGGCTGAAGCGCGAGTATCAGGGGATTACCCCGCCGGTTGAACGCCCTGCAGATGCCTTTGATCCGGGTGCGAAATACCATATTCCCGGTAACACGCCCTATGCGCGCTATTTCCTTGCCCGCATCCTGCAGTTCCAGTTCTTCAAGGCGGCTTGCGAGCAGGCCGGGTGGAAGGGCCCGCTGCATCGCTGCAGCTTCTACGGCAATCAGGAAGTCGGCAAGAACCTCAACGCGATGCTGGAAATGGGCGCGAGCCGCCCCTGGCCTGATGCGCTGGAAGCCTTCACCGGCACCCGCAAGATGAGCGGCGAAGCTCTGATCGAGTATTTCGCACCGCTGATCGACTGGCTGGAAGAGCAGAACAAGGGCAAACCGCAAGGATGGTAAGCGCCAAGCCTCCGCTGGCCACTGTCGGCTGGCGCGAGGCGGTTGACCTGCCTGACCTTGGTGTCACCGGCCTCGCCGCCAAGATCGACACCGGGGCGCAAACCTCTTCGCTCCATGCGCTCGAACCGGAATTGTTCGACCGCGATGGAGCGCATTGGGTGCGCTTCTTGCTGGACCTCGGCGCGGGTTTCGCACCTCGCCGGGTCGAGGCACCGCATGTCGAGCATCGCAGCATCACCAGCTCCAACGGCACGGCGGAGGAGCGACTTATCGTCAAGACGAGTCTGGCCATCGGTGAAATGCGTTTCCGCACCGAATTCAGCCTCGCAGATCGGAGCGACATGAAGTATCCGGTGCTTATTGGCCGGATGGCCCTGCGTCGGCGATTCTGCGTCGATCCGGGCCGGTCCTGGCTCCAGTCCGCCAAACCTTTCTGAAAGTCCCTGCGCGATGAAAATTGCGATGCTTGCCCGCAATCCCGACCTCTATTCGCACCAGCGGCTGAAAGCTGCGGCGGAAGAGCGCGGGCATGAGCTGGATATCCTCAACACGCTGCGCTGCACGGTTAATATCGCCAGCCACCGGCCGACGCTGACCTATAACAGCCAGACGCTGCCCAAATATGATGCGGTGATCCCACGTATCGGGGCGTCCATCACCAATTACGGCCTCGCGGTACTTCGCCAGTTCGAAATGGGCGGAGTGTGGCCGCTCAACGAAAGCGTGGCGATCGGTCGCAGTCGGGACAAGTTGCGGAGCATGCAGATCCTGGCCAAGCATGGGCTGGGGCTGCCGCTGACTGCCTATGCCAATGATCCCAAGCAGGCGGAGGAGATCATCAAGGCGGTAAAAGGACCGCCGGTGGTGATCAAGCTGCTGGAAGGGACGCAGGGCATCGGGGTGGTGCTGGCCGAAACCATGAGCAGCGCGAAGTCGGTGATCGAGGCTTTCCGCGGTGCCAATGTCAACATCCTGGTGCAGGAATTCATCAAGGAAGCCGGCGGCACCGATATTCGCGCGCTGGTGATCGGCGGCAAGGTTGTGGCGGCGATGCAGCGAACTGGTGCAGCGGATGACTTCCGGAGCAACCTCCATCGCGGCGGCAGTGCCAAGCTGGCCAAGATTACCCCTGCAGAACGGGCCACCGCTGTCAGTGCGGCCAAGCGTATGGGGCTGAATGTGTGCGGGGTGGACATGCTGCGCAGCAACCACGGACCGGTCATCATGGAAGTAAACAGCTCCCCCGGGCTGGAAGGGATCGAAAATGCCACGGGCAAGGATATTGCCGGGCAGATAATCGACTTCATTGCCGCCAATGCGCAGGACGGCAAAACCAAGACCAAGGGCAAGGGCTGACCCGCAGCGCAGTGCAAAGCGATTTGCTGCACTGCGGCAAATTCGGCATTTACCTCGGACGCATCATGGCTATGCTGCGGCTTGATGACGCATCAGCCAGTCTCTGCGCCACCTCCCAGCCTGCAATCGCTCTGTGAGGAAATGGCGATCGCGCTGTTCCTCGATTTCGATGGAACGCTGGTTGAGATAGCGCCCCGGCCTGATGCAATCAAAGTGCCGGCGGGCCTGTGTCGTTCCTTGCAGTTACTTTCAGCGCGGCTGGACGGGCGCCTGGCTATCGTCAGCGGTCGGTCACTGGATGACCTTTGTGGGCACCTCGACTTGTCGGGAATGGCCCGGGCTGGCTCGCATGGTGATATGCGTGTCGCCGCCGATGGATCGGTGATTGGTGAAGAGCCGGAACCACTTGCCCAATTTGTTTTGCGCGACCTCGCGGAATTTGCAGAGCGCCATGGCCTGTTATTGGAACACAAATCCCATGGGGCGGCGCTGCATTACCGGGACCGGCCGCAGATGGAGCGCGCAGTTTCGCGCTTTTCCAGCTTGCTGGCAGAACAATATGAGCTCGCCATCAAAGCAGGCAAATGTGTCGTCGAACTGGTCCCGCGCGGCGATGGCAAGGCAGGTGCTGTGGCCGCCTTCATGTCGGGGGAACCGTTTTATGGCGCGCACCCGATCTTCATTGGCGATGATGTGACGGATGAAGACGGGTTCCGTGCAGCCCGCGAATTTGGCGGTTTCGGTATCGCGGTAGGGGAGCGGGTGAGCGACACTGCCCAATTCCACCTGCCCGATATTTCGCATGTTCATTCCTGGCTGGAGCTTGACCTTTGATGCAGCAACCATCCCTCGAACTTTGGCCCGTCGGTAATTGTCAGGTGAGCGGTCTGGTCGACCAGCAGGGGTCAATCGTCTGGGGCTGCGTACCGCGTGTGGATGGCGATCCTGTGTTTTGCGCCTTGCTCAACGGTGACCAACGTGATGCCGGGTCTGGCGGTTCGAGCTGGAGGGGCAGGTCAGCGCCAAACAGGAATATATCCGCAACACGCCGATCCTGCTGACTACGTTGAAGCCAGCGACGGAAGTGCGGTGGAAGTGCTCGATTTCTGCCCGCGTTTCGAACAATCCGGCAGGATGTACCGCCGGTCGCTTTTGCACGGATTGTGCGGCCAATTTCCGGCAATCCGCGGGTCAAGGTCGCTGCGCCCGATGAAGGATTACGGTGCCGGGCTGGCAGAGACGACCAATGGCACGAACCACATCCGTTACCTCGTCGGGCGTCAGGCTTTGCGCCTCTCCACCGATGCGCCGGTGGGCTACATCCGTGAAGGGCGTACTTTCCGGATTGAGCATGACACGCATTTCTTCCTTGGGCCGGACGAGCCCTTTACCGGCAACCTCCGTGAAGAAATCCGCCGCATGGAGCAGAGTACGCGCCAATATTGGCAACTCTGGGTGCGCGGCTGGCCACGCCCTTTGAATGGCAGGATGAAGTGATCCGTTGTGCCATCACGCTCAAATTATGCCAGCATGAAGAGACCGGCGCGATTGTCGCCGCGCTGACGACGTCCATCCTGAAGCCGCCAATTCAGAACGGAATTGGGACTATCGTTACTGCTGGATCCGCGATTCCTATTACACGGTGCAGGCGCTCAACCGGCTGGGAGCGCTGGACGTGCTGGAGAAATATCTCGGTTATCTGCGCAATATCGTGGACTCGGCCAAGGGGCAAGTGCAGCCGCTTTACTCGGTCATGGGTGAAAGCGAGCTGGACGAGACAACGGCGGCCTATCTGGCCGGTTATCGGAGTATGGGGCCGGTGCGGCGCGGTAATGCGGCCTATCTCCGTGTCCAGCATGATGCCTATGGCCAGATCGTGCTCCCCACAGCGCAGGGCTTCCTTGACCACCGGCTGCTGCGGATGGCGGATGAGCGGGACTTTGAAAACTGGAGCAAGTGGGCGAAACTGCTCGAAAATGCACAACCAGCCCGATGCAGGATTGTGGGAATTCCGTACCCGACAGGAAGTGCACACCTATTCAGCGGTGATGAGCTGGGCTGCTGTGACCGTCTCGCCAATGTTGCGGCGCATATTGGCAAGCCTGACAGGGCAGCCTTCTGGCGGAACGGGCGGATAGCATCCATCAGTTGATCCAGCAGGAAGCATGGGTCGAAACTGGTGAGCATGGCGGCCATTACGGCGCCAGCTTTGAAAGTGACTATCTCGATGCCAGCTTGCTACAAATGGTCGAACTGCGCTCGCCGGATGATCCACGCTTCCGTCCACCTTTGCAGCCGTGGAGAAGGAATTGCGGCGCGGGGAGCATATGTTGCGTTACGCGTCAGAGGATGATTTCGGGCTGCCTGAAACCGCCTTCAACGTGTGCACCTTCTGGCTGATCAGGCGCTGGTGCTGGTAGGGCGGAGCGAAAAGCGCGAACCCTGTTCCGGCCATGCTCAGCCACGACGGATCCGGCCTGTTGAGCGAAGACCTCGATTTCGAAACCGGCGAATTGGGGAATTTCCCCAGACCTATTCGCTGGTCAGGGTCATCAATTGTGCCGGATTGCTGTCAAAAGCTGGAGGAAGTAAGGTGAGCAGGCTGGTCGTCATTTCGAACCGGTGGCCGTGCCGAAGCGCGCGGGCGGCGGGCGCGCAAGGGGGCTTGCGGGTGCGCTCAACGCCGCGCTGAAGAAGAACGGCGGCATCTGGTTTGGCTGGTCGGGTCAGGAAACAGACAGTTTCACGGGCAATATCAATTTGCAGCGCCATGATGGCGTGACCACTGCGACGATTGACCTCGAACAGCAGGATGTAGACGAATATTATAACGGCTATGCCAACTCGACGCTGTGGCCGCTGTTCCATTACCGTATTGACCTGACGGAATATGAGCGGGAATTCGGGCGCGGTTATGAACGGTGAATGAACGCTTCGCAGACAGCGCCGCGCCGCTAATCGAACCATCAGATCTGGTCTGGGTGCATGATTACCACCTGATCCCTTTGGCGAGCGGGTTGCGCTCACGCGGGCTGAGGAACCGGATCGGCTTCTTCTGCATATCCTGTGGCCACCGACACGCCTGTTCGTCTCGCTGCCGTTTCACGAGCGACTGGTGCGCACAATGCTGGCCTATGACTTGCTGGGCTTCCAGACGACCGAATGGCTGGAGAGCTTCCATTACTGCCGCAAGGAATTAGGCGCGGAAGTGGATGAAGAGAGCGGCACGATCTGCTTTGAAGGCCGCACAGTGGTCGCACGGGCTTACCCCATCGGGATTGATTACGAACATTTGTCGGCTCAGGGTGACACAGCGGAAGCGAAACAGGCCGAACAGCGGATCATCTCCAGCACGCGCGATCGCACTGCGATGCTGGGGGTGGACCGGCTTGATTATTCCAAAGGTCTGCCTGAGCGTATTGACGGGATCGGGCGCTTTTTGATCAGTATCGGATCGTGCGCGACCTCGTCTATATCCAGATTGCTCCGCCAAGCCGGGAAGACGTAGAATCCTACCAGCAGATCCGCACCTTGCTGGAACAGAAGACCGGGCAGATCAACGGAGCGCGGTCGGAAGTGGACCTTGTGCCCATTCGCTATGGAACAAGGGCTACTCGCTGGCAGAATTGTTCGGTTTCTACCGCGCGTGCAAGATCGGGCTGGTGTCCCCGCTGAGCGATGGGATGAACCTCGTGGCGAAGGAATATATCGCCGCCCAGGACCCGGCTGATCCGGGTGTCCTCATCCTTTCACGCTTTGCCGGCGCTGCGCAGCAATTGCAGGATGCCGTGCTGGTCAATCCACATAGTCCCGATGATTTGAGCCATGCGATCAAGGTCGCGCTCGACATGCCGCTCGCCGAGCGCAAGGCCCGGTGGGAAAAGTTGATTGTGAGCGTTCGGGACGAAAATGTGCAGGATTGGACCGCGAATTTCTGCCGCGACCTTGCCAGCGAGTAACTCAGGCGCGCCGCGCTGAGCTGCGGGTTGCCTGCCAGTGATGGACCGGGCGGCCTGCGGCATGCAGGATCGCATTGACCCGTCCAACCAGCACCGCGGGCATGGTGGGTTTCGGCAGGACCTCCTGTGCGGAAGGCAACATCGCGCTTTGCAGGCCGAGCAAGATAATGGGCAGTTGGTGATATTCGTCTGACAGGCGCAATTCCCGCATCAGCCCAGCGCTCGATCTGCCCGGCAGCGATGCAGAAATCAACAGCAGGTCAGGCCGCTTATGCGCCAGCAGGCTGCGCGCGCTTTGGGCATCATGCACTGTGCCGCTTGTATGGCCAGCCTGCACCAGCGCATCACTGGCGATCTCTGCAGACAGGTAATCCTCGTCGACTATCAGGATGTACGCCATATTCGTCTTGCCCTCGTGTCTTTGCCCATCATAGTTGTCAGGGTGTAAGCAAAGGCGGTTGGCGCCGCGTGACGCCCTGCCTCCGTGAAAACCCGTGGATCGGTGGGATGCCCGCTTGCCAAGTCCGCTCCGGCTTGGCACCGCCATGCGATGACCAATGACAGGCTGCTCCCGCTCGAAGGAATCCATAATTTCCGCGATTATGGTGGTTATGCCACTGCTGGCGGCGGTCGCGTGCGCCGAGGGGTTTTGTGGCGGTCAGGCCAGCACCATGAAGCAAGCGACGCAGACCTGGCGGTAGTGGCGGAAATTGACCTTGCCCATGTCGTTGATTTGCGCGGATCCAGCGAGCGCAACGGTTTCCCTTGCCGCAGGCCAGCAGGCTTTGCCGCGCAAGTCGTCTTCTACGATGGGGAGACCACCAACCGCGCCCCGCATGAAGAGGCGGAGCAGGGCACTCCCACCGCAGATCAGGCGCATATGCGCATGGTCCAGCTCTATCGCCGTATGCCCTACAACCCACCAATGCTGGCAATTTTTCGCGACTATTTCGCCGCGCTGGCGGAAGGGAAGGGGCCTAGCCTCGTCCATTGCTTTGCCGGCAAGGACCGCACCGGTGTAGCGGTGGCGTTGCTCCATCATTCGCTGGGCGTGCATCCCGATGATGCCATGGCCGATTACCTGCTTACCAATCTTGCCAATGAAACCAGCGATGTGCTGGCTCGGCAGTCTGCACGGCTGTTCGCCAATCGCCCCGGCAATGCCACAGGAGACGCGCTGAAGGTGTTGCTGGGCACGGATGAAGCCTTCCTCCACGCCGCTTTTGAACGCATCGCTGACGAGCACGGCAGCCTCGATGCCTATCTCGAAGACATGCTGGGTGTGGACAGTGCAAGGCGGGAGGCCTTGCGCAACGCGCTGCTCGTATAGATATCAGCGCGGCAACAGTTTCCCGATTTTTTGGAAAGACAGACCATGACGACGCACACCACCCGCATGTTGATTATCGGTTCCGGCCCGGCCGGCCTGAGCGCCGCGATCTACGGCGCGCGCGCCGGGATGGAGCCGATTGTCGTGCAGGGGCTGCAGCCCGGCGGGCAGTTGACCATCACCACCGATGTCGAGAACTATCCGGGCTTCCGCGACGTGATTCAGGGCCCGTGGCTGATGCAGGAGATGCAGGCGCAGGCCGAGCATGTCGGTACGCGGATGATGTGGGATACGATCACCGAGGTGGATCTTGCTAACGGTTCTCCTTTCACGGCCAAGGGCGACAGCGGCGATGAATATGTCGGCGATGTGCTGGTGATTGCCACTGGCGCACAGGCCAAGTGGCTGGGCGTGGAAGGTGAGCAGGAACTGGGCGGCAAGGGCGTGTCTGCCTGCGCGACTTGCGACGGCTTCTTTTATCGCGGCAAGAAAGTCGCGGTGATCGGCGGCGGGAATACGGCGGTTGAGGAAGCGCTCTACCTCACCAACCATTCGGACGATGTGACGTTGATCCATCGCCGGGATGAGCTGCGTTCAGAGAAGATCCTGCAGGATCGCCTCTTCGCCAATGAGAAGATCACCCCGCTGTGGAACAAGAGCGTGAAGCGCTTTGTCGCGGGTGAAGATGGGACGCTGGGCAGTCTCGAACTGGTCGATACTGTAACCGGCGACATCAGCACGCTGGAAGTCGACGGGGCCTTTGTCGCCATCGGCCACGCCCCTTCGACAGAGCTGTTCAAGGGCAAGCTGGAAACGGATTCGAGTGGCTATCTGGTGGTCGAACCGGGCACACCCAAGACAGCCATTCCCGGCGTGTTTGCCTGCGGTGACGTGATGGATCACACCTATCGTCAGGCGGTGACCGCTGCGGGTACGGGCTGCATGGCCGCGCTCGATGCGGAGCGTTTCCTTGCGACCCGCGACCATGCAGCAAAGACAGCCGAACCTGCGGAGTAGCGCTTCCGCGAGGTCCGGCTGCCTGTCCGGTTAGTGAAACAGTGCAATCGCAGCGTGGAGGATCAGCGCCATCAGCACTACGCTTGAAAGAGCGAAGAGCACAAAGCGCACCATCACCTTGTTCGCGGTGGCCTGCACCAGCGAGTGGATCACGCGCAGCCCGACATAAATCCATGCCAGCAGTGCATTGAGCCCATCGCCCTGGCCAATCACGGCCAGCGTGATGGCGATGGCATAGAACACGGTCGGGGCTTCATGCAGGTGGTTGTAGTTGTGCGCCTTCCACTGGATATGGTCAGGCAGGACGCCATCGAGGTCCCCGGTTTTGCCACCTTTCAGCGTCCCGACATCAATCTTGTCCGATTTCTGCATGGCCGGGATGCGGGTGGCATACATCCAAGCCCACATTACCATCGTCCATGCGGCCAGCGCCACGACAGGCTTGAGGATTTCCATTCCAATCATGCGACAACTCCCGGGTTTGCGAACAGGGTCAGGGCGATGGCCCGATAGGCGAGATAGACCAGCGCAAAGGTCGCGCTCAGGAAGATCAGGAAGCGGATTTTCACGACATTGATTGTCGCCTGGTAAACCGAATGCACGATCCGCAAGCCGACATAGATCCACGCTGCCAGCGCATCCCCGCCGGTTGCGCCCATCATCGCGAGGATGATGACGGTGGGATAGAAAATGGTCGGCTGTTCCATCAGGTGATCGTAATTGTGGGCCTTCCAGTTCACGACATCGGGCAGCACGCCATTGAGGTCGCGGCCGCGGCCGCCGGGTTTGGCATCACCCAGTCCGCCCCCCATCTTCGCCATGGCGGAAAACCGGGTTCCCGCCGTCCAGAACAGCATGATAAGCGACCACGCCACCAATACGGCGGCGGGCGCGAGCATTTGCGCTTGCATGGATTTCTCCCCTTCTTTCTCCGACAGGGAGAGTGCTTGCTCGCGGATTGATTGTCAAATGCAACTTACTCGCCAGTAATAGTCCGGGCGTATGCCGTCGGATCGACATTGCCGCCGGTCAGCATGACCACGGTGTTTTCATCGAGCGGCACCTTGCCTGCCAGCGCCGCAGCAAGTGCTGCTGCTCCACCCGGTTCGACAACAAGATGGAGCTTTGCGAAGGCGAAGCGCTGTGCGGCGCGCACTTCTTCGTCACTCACGGTTACGCCCGGATCGGAGCGACCCTGCAAAACAGCAAGGTTGATCGCTTTGGTTGCTGTGGGTTGTAGCGCATCACAGATCGTTTTCGGTGCATCCTTTGCCGCGTTGACCAGTTCACCGCGGACAAGTGCTTGCCCGACCATATCCCAACCTTCCGGCTCGACCGGCACGATGGCGCTGGACGGGCAGGCGAGGGCGAGGCCCGCCGCCAGCCCGCCGCCGCCGCAACAGGTGAGGATGCGAGAGGGTTCGCGGCCCAGTTGCTGAGCAATTTCGATCCCGGCGCTGCCTTGCCCTTCGATCACCCATGGATCGCCAAAGGCATGGACGAGGACTGCGCCGGTCTTTGCCACCAGCGTCGCCGCCACCTCGTCGCGGTCTTCGCCGGGGCGGTCATAGAGCACGATGTCAGCGCCTAGTGCGCGGGTCGCGTCGAGTTTCACCTGTGGCGCGTCACGTGGCATGACGATGGTTGCCTTGATCCCCAGCCTTCTGGCTGCCCATGCGACACCTTGCGCATGGTTCCCACTGGAAACCGCGACCACACCGCGCTGGCGCTGCGTCTCATCCAGCGCGCTCAGCCGGTGCCAGCCGCCGCGGATCTTGAAGGCGCCAATAGGCTGGAGCACCTCTGCTTTGGCCCACAGCTGCACGCCGCCAATCTCCAGCGGCAGCAGCGGGGGTGGGGGCAGGATCGCCGCGATCTTGCGATTGGCCTCCAGCACACCGTCGCGGGTTGGCATTCGTTCAGTTTGCATGGGGCTTTCCTGAGCAAGTGGAACACATGGAACACAGTCCAATGGCAAGAAACCGCGCGGCGGCTATTGGGTCGGAGTTTGGCATTTGGGACAGGGGTAAGCAGGTAAAGATGCGGCAGTGATGCCCCATTTCCGGCAAGTAGGAAATCATCCTGTGCAGGATCGTTGGCGAGCCTCGCTCATTGCCCTATTGGAACCCCCAAGATTCGTTTCCGGAGAAACTTAGCATGTCCACAGTCCTCGTAATCGGTGCCGGCGGTGTCAGCTCGGTCTGCGTTCACAAGATGGCCTTCAACCCCGACATCTTTAGCGATATTCACCTCGCCAGCCGCACGAAGGCGAAATGCGATGCGATTGCCGCCAGCGTGAAGCAGCGCTGCGGCGTGGACGTGGCCACCTACGAAATCGACGCTGAGGAAGTCCCGGCGATGGTGAACCTGATCCGCAAGGTCCAGCCCAGCCTCGTGGTCAACCTCGCGCTTCCCTATCAGGATTTGCCGATCATGGACGCCTGCCTTGAAGCGGGCGTGAACTATCTCGACACTGCCAATTACGAGCCGAAGGACGAAGCGAAATTCGAATATAGCTGGCAGTGGGCCTATCACGACCGCTTCAAACAGGCCGGAATCATGGCGCTGCTCGGCTCCGGCTTCGACCCGGGCGTCACCAGCGTTTTCACCATGTGGCTCAAGAAGCACAAGCTGAAGACTATCCGCCAGCTCGATATCCTCGATTGCAACG
This sequence comes from Sphingomonadaceae bacterium, assembly GCA_024236195.1. Taxonomy (GTDB): domain Bacteria; phylum Pseudomonadota; class Alphaproteobacteria; order Sphingomonadales; family Sphingomonadaceae; genus JACXVD01. The sequence continues at coordinate 9,749 of JACKKZ010000008.1, read as the reverse complement.
GCGGTGACCACGGCCAGCATTTCGCCACCAATTTCAACCCGGAAATCAACATCCGCGAAGTGACTGCCCCGGCGCGGCATTGGGATAATGGCGAATTCGTCGAGACTCCGGCGATGGCGAAAAAGGTCGAATTCGACTTCGAAGCGGTCGGCCCGAAGAACATGTACATGATGTATCACGAGGAGCTGGAGAGCCTCGCCAAGTTCATCCCTGAACTGGAGCGTGCGCGCTTCTGGATGACCTTTGGCGATGCCTATATCACCCACCTCACCGTGCTGCAGAATGTCGGCATGACGCGGATCGACCCGGTGAAATACAAGGGGCAGGAAATCATCCCCCTGCAATTCCTCGCCGCCGTGCTGCCGCAGCCGGAGACACTGGGTGAAACGACCAAGGGGAACACCAATATCGGCTGTATCGCCACCGGCGAAGCGCTGGATGGGAGCGGCGAGAAGACCTTCTACATCAAGAATATCTGCTCGCATGAAGCCGCCTACGAAGAAACCGGCAACCAGGCAGTGAGTTACACCACCGGCGTCCCGGCAATGATCGGTTCAGCTATGGTGGTGCAAGGCCTGTGGTCGGGTGAGGGCGTGTTCAACATGGAGCAGATGGACCCCGATCCGTTCATGGATATGTTGAACCAACATGGCCTGCCGTGGACGGTCGAGGAGCTTGAGGGGCCTGTGTCGTTCTGATGGATTCTGGTTCACGCGAAGACGCGAAGATGTTGCACCCAGACAAACTGGAGCACATTGCAAGAATCGTCGTCGATTGCGGATACCATATTCACCGTGATATCGGACCGGGGCTGCTCGAAAGTGCATATGAAGCGTTGCTGGCCGAGGGATTAAGGCAGCAAGGCTTTCAGGTGAAACGGCAGGTTTCTGTCCCGCTGAAATATAATGGCGTTATCGTAGACAACGCTTTCAAAATCGACCTTTTGATCGAGGGCTGCCTGATCATTGAACTCAAGTCTGTCGACAAGCTTGCACCGGTTCATGGAAAGCAACTTCTCACCTATCTTCGATTGATGAGGCTGCCGGTCGGGTTGCTGATGAATTTCGGGCAAGCAATGTTCAAGGATGGCCTGCGGCGCGTCGTCAATGATCATCGAGGCGGTTCGTACGGGGACTGACCTCTTCGCGTCTTCGCGCGAACCATTTGGAGCTAAACACTACGATGGAAACCAAAGCCGGCGATCCGGGCGCATTTGCCCATTTCGACCTTTCCCGCGTCGATAGCCCCGCATTCGTCGTGGACGCGGCGAAATTGCGCGCGAACCTCCAAATGCTCGCGGAAATTCGCGATGCCGCCGACATCAAGGTCCTCGCCGCGCTCAAGGCGTTTTCCATGTTCTCGGTCGCACCGATCATCGGGGAATATCTCGATGGCGTATGCACCTCCGGCCTGTGGGAAGCGCGGCTGGCGTCCGAGTTCTACGATGGCGAAATCGCGACCTACTCCGCCGCCTACAAGCCGGAAGAGCTGGAAGAAGTCTGCCGCCTGTCCGACCATGTCATCTTCAACACACCCGGCCAGATGGAACGCGCGCAATTGATCCTCGAACACGCCCGCGCGCAGGGGCAGGATTTCGATGTCGGCCTGCGGCTCAACCCGCAAGTGCCGACCGGCGAAGTGGCGAAATATGATCCGTCCTCGCCGGGCTCGCGGCTGGGTTTCCCGCTCGACCAGCTGACCGAAGAGCATATGGCGATGGTGGATGGCATCCATGTCCACAACCTCTGTGAACAGACGCTGGAGCCGCTGCAGCGCACATGGGACCGGTTGTTTGATGTGCTGGAACCCTATTTCGGCCAGATCAAATGGATCAACCTTGGTGGCGGGCATCATATCACTCGTGCTGATTATGAGCGCGAGGAACTGGTCGAGTTCCTCAAGGATTTGAAGGAAGACACCGGGGCTGAGGTCTATCTCGAACCGGGGGAGGCCGTCGCGCTGGATGCTGGTATCCTCGTCGGCACGATCCTCGACCATCACTGGAACGAAATGCCGGTCGCGGTTACGGACATCTCCGCTACCTGCCACATGCCCGATGTGATCGAAGCGCCCTATCGCCCGGCGATGCTGGGTGAGGTGCAGGACGAGGAGCATATCCCTGTCCGCCTTGGCGGCCCCTCCTGCCTCGCAGGGGACGTGATCGGCGATTATCGCCTGCCGGTGCCGTGCGAGCCGGGGCAGCGCTTCGCTTTCCTTGATCAGGCGCATTATTCCATGGTCAAGACCAACACTTTCAACGGTGTCCAGCTGCCCAGCATCTATTTGTGGGACAGCGAGACCGACCAGCTCGAGCTGGTGAAAGAGTTTGGCTACGAAACCTTCCGCGACCGGCTTTCCTGACAGCTTTTGTGTCTTGCCATTGTCCCTCCGGATTGGGACAATGGCGCATCAAGGCTGCAGGTGCGGCCCGTTATCAAAGGATCTCTACATGACCCGTTTCGCCTTTGCCGCTGCCCTTGTGATCGGCGCTGTTGCCTTGCCGATGTCGGTTTCGGCCCAGTCCTACCAGCCGGAGCGGGTGGTGAAATCGGTCGAGACGGCAGACCTGGAGGCCATCGTGCTTTCCCTCGGCCATACAGTCGAGAAGAAGGGCCTGTATGGCGAGGACGGGGATCGCAGCCTGCGCGCTGCGGACCAGAACGGAGTCAAATACCTGCTGATCGGCACCGCCTGTGATGTGGGCGAGATTTCCGGCTGCCAGGGCATCATGATGCAGGTGCGCTATGACCTGCCCGAAGGTGTGACCTATGAAACCGTCGCCAAGGCCAATTATGAGCAGGCGGCGTTGAACACCTGGGTCGATTTCGAAGGCGAGGGTACGCTCGGCTTCACCCGTTATGTCGTGCTGGATTACGGTGTGACCATGGCCAATATCCGCGAGAATGTGAACGTCCTGCTGGATGTCTATCCGCTGGCGATGGAAAGCGCGACCGGCAGCGAGTGATCGCCGGAGCAGCGGGCGGGAAGGGTGCCATTCCGGAACCCTTTCCCATTCTCGATAATTGTCTGCGCAAGAGGCAATTTTCACTTGCGATTAATTTCGCTGGTTTTATAGCGCCCCTTCCGCTGCCCCAAGGGGACTCTTAACCGCAAGGCAGCCTTGTTCGAAACTTAAATGTTTTGGGGGTCCCTTGAGTTGTACATCTATCCTGACGCCCGGTCTGTAGTCCGCGATCTCGCTCCGGACGAGCCGATCATTCTGAACCGCCCGCATGCTGCGGCGCGCGCTGCCCGCTTCTTTGCCGAGAAGTTTCCGGGCAAGAGTCTCTATGCAGTGAAGGCGAATCCCTCGCCTGATCTGGTGCGGATCCTGTGGGATAACGGCATCACCCATTATGACGTTGCGTCTATCGCAGAGGTGCGTCTCGTGCGCGCTGAGCTGCCCGATGCGGTGCTGTGCTTCATGCACCCGGTGAAGACCGAACGCGCCATCCGCGAAGCCTATTTCGAGCATGGAGTGCGCACTTTCAGCCTCGACACGGTTGAGGAACTGGAGAAGATCGTGCGCGGCTGCACCAATGAGGCAGGCGAGGCAGCAACGGACCTGCGCCTGTGCGTGCGCCTGCGTGTGTCTTCGGAATATTCGGAGCTGTCGCTGGCGAGCAAGTTTGGCGTGGACCTCGCTGATGCCGGGCCGCTGCTTCAGGCCACTCGCCAGCAGGCGGACTGGCTGGGCGTATGTTTCCATGTCGGCAGCCAGGCGATGACACCCTTTGCCTATGTGCAGGCGCTTGAGCGTGTGCGCGCGGCAATTGCCGATGCCAGCGTGGTGATCGACATGATCGATGTGGGCGGAGGCTTCCCCTCGGTCTATCCGGGCATGGAACCACCGCCGCTGGAGGATTATTTCAGCGTCATTCACCGCCACTTTGAAAATCTCCCCGTCGCTTACAACGCCGAATTGTGGTGTGAGCCGGGGCGGGCGCTGTGCGCGGAATATAGCTCGCTCATCGTGCGCGTGGAAAAGCGCCGCGGGGAAGAGCTGTTCATCAATGACGGTGCCTATGGCGCGCTGTTCGATGCGGCCCATGTGGACTGGCGTTTCCCGGTCGTGGCGCTGGAGGATGACCTCTATGAAGGCGAGGCCGAGTTCTCCTTCTACGGCCCGACCTGCGACGATGCCGATTACATGAAAGGCCCCTTCCTGCTGCCCGGTGACATTCAGGCGGGCGATTTCATCGAGATCGGCATGCTCGGCGCCTATGGCGCAGCGATGAAAACCGGCTTTAACGGCTTCGGCAATGCCGTTCCGGTAAATGTCGCTGATGAGCCGATGGCCAGCCTCTATCGCGGCGACCGCATCGACCCGCGCGAAAGCGACAATGTGGTGAGCCTGCGCTGAGCGCAAACGGCACCGCTAAATGAAAAGCCCCGCCAGCGATGGCGGGGCTTTTTGTTTGAAGGCCAGTGATGAGACGCCACTAGCGCAGGAGCATCATGCAAAGCTGAAATGCCGACCAAGTTGCAAAGAAGCCGCCCAGCCAGCGAAGAGCTCGTACTCCCTTGTCGCTTATTCGAGACTGGCCAAAACTCAAAATAAGGATCGTTTGGCGCGGCACTATTGCGATCAGCAAGAACCAGACGAGCGAGAAGACTCCAAAAGCTGTGTTCGAGAGGGGGAGCATTCCACCGATCTATCTAGTCTGTCCTGATCCGACTTCTCATCCTGGCCGTTTTGCAACTACGCCGCCTGCCGCAGTTCCAGCTCCATCCTGTCCCAGATTTCGACCAGCGCCTCGGTCAGTTCTTTCATCATGTCTTCCGTATGCGCCGGGCCGGGGGTGAAGCGCAGGCGCTCCGTGCCGCGGGGGACGGTTGGGAAGTTGATCGGCTGCACATAGACGCCGTATTCGGCGAGCAGAATATCGCTGATCCGCTTTGCTTTGACCGGGTCGCCCACCATCAGGGGGACGATATGCGTGGTGCTGTCCATCACTGGCAGGCCCGCATCGCGGAACATCCCCTTGAGCGTGGCGGCAGCTGCCTGTTGCCCGTCGCGCTCTACGCTCGATGATTTCAGATGCTTCACACTGGCCAGCACACCGGCCACCAGAACCGGGCTGAGGCTGGTGGTGAAGATGAAGCCGGGGGCGTAGGAACGGATGCAGTCGATGATCCGCTTGTCGGCAGCGATATAGCCGCCCATGACGCCAAAGGCTTTGCCCAAAGTGCCTTCGATAATGTCGACCGTCAGCGGCTTCGGTCGCGCTTCGGTAATGCCGCCGCCATGTCGCCATGCCCACGGCGTGAACTCGTCGATATAGGTCAGCGCGTTATACTTCAGCCAGATCGCAGATCGTACGGGATCGGAAGCGGACATCGCTAATCCATGGAATAAACGCTTTCTAAAGGCAATCAGCTTTGGCGTGGCTGGGTCTTCGGCGGGCCAGCAATTCTTCAAGATGCTCCACATCATTGTGGCGGAACACACGCTTTCGTGCCCTGCATTGCGGATGCCCGCGATCATGCTGGCGGTTCAATCTGGGTCAGAGAAGATCACGCAGCCCGGCAGCAGCTTGGCGAGGGAAAGCGTCGCATCTTGCCCGGAGACATAGCCTGAAGTGAACAGCAGCGCGCCTTCCTTGCCATGCAGATCGGCCAGCTCCTCTTCCAGCCTGACATGGTAGTGCGTGTTGCCGCCGATATTGCGCGTGCTGAACCCGCGCCGACATCATGTAGCGCCTCTTCCATGGCGGCGATCACCCTGGCTGGCCCATGGCGTAGATAATCATTCGAGCACCACACGGTGACGGCTTCGGCCCGTTATGCCTGTGGAAGCAACGGGCATTGACATATGCCTTGTTACGCAGGATGTCGATGAATTTCCACGCGGTGCGACCCTCTGCATGGAGTCGGTCAATCGCCCTGCCGAACATTCGTCGTAATTCACGAGGTTCGCGCATCATCGCCCAGTGGGCTGAGTTCAGGCTGCCGATTTAGCCGCTTCACACTTATGCCACCGCGATCTTGCGAGCGATCTCTGCAACCAAAGTGCGGCAATATCAGCGCATCCCCATAGGGAGCGAACAACATGGACTGTATCGCCGCATCGGCGGATCGGTCAGCACCGCCACAGCCCGCTCCGGTACCCTGCCCTGTGAAGTACAACCCTATGATACCTTTGTGCACCATGGATTGGGTTTCAATGTCGCCGCCAAAGGCAGCGTTCAGTTCTTCCTGCAATCACTGGAAATGGGTGCAGGCGAGCACAATCGTGTCGATAGTCTTCGCCGCTGGCTGGCGCAGGCCCGCTATCGCATCCACAAAGACCGCTGGTCTGGCTTCCCGCCGCGCAGTTTCAGCTCGGCAGCATACCAGCTGGGGCAGCATGGTGGATCAGTCGCTTGGCCTTGCGCGAATCTGCCCAACTCGTCGACATAGCGCTGGCGGATCGTGGCAGCGGTGCCGAAAGCAGGCTGATGGGTACCGGTCCGGGTCGTGGCGGCAGGCTTGATCGCGCCGACGGTTAACAATCGGGGTATTCGTGAACATCGCGCACCATGCCCAGCTATGGTGCTGGCGGTGTTGCAGGCAATGCAGATCAGGCGCGGCTTGTACCGCTTCGCTTCATTCGCCTGGAGCAGCCTGGCGACGCGCGCGCGGCAATCTCGGCTTCTGTCTTGGTGCCATAGGCCCGCCAGTTCGGTGGTATAGATCAATGGCGCATCGGGCAGCAGCTTGCGCAGCTCGTCATGCTATCGCCAACGCCGGAATCGAACAGTAGGATCGGTAAAGCGGATCGACGTCCAAGGAATGGGCACCTGGGCGGACACTGGCCCTGAAATTTTGTGGTCCAACCGGCCCTAAATCAAAGCTACTCCTTCGACAAGCGGGGGCAAGCGCGGTGATAGGGACTTGTCCATGGTTTCCCGAATCCTCCCTCGCAGCCCTGATGGGCTATGTGCACTTGGCCCATCCCCTTGGTCTGGTCCTCACCCCTGCTGACGCAAGGGCGATGTGCGCTCCATCGGCGGCAGCATTGGTGCCACCAATGTGTGCTGCGCACGGGCAGCAAATGGCTCGCTGCGCTCACCCCTGCTGCTGGACCTTGCGGAAGGGTTGGGTAGCGGGTGTAGCTGGTGCTGGCGCCTGTTTACGCAGCTGAGGCCTTGCCTGGCTGGCGGCAGCGAAGCCGGTCCCTGCATGCCATGGGGCCGTGGACGGGCACCTGCTTTTCCCGTCTGGTTGAAGTCTGGCGGCGCAAGGGCGTGCGACCAATGCGGGCGTAGTTTCTTTTGGCAACGCATACCCATCGGGCTGGCCTTGCGCTGATGGCGGCTGGCGGTGCTGGGGCTTAGCGGATCAGCTCGGTGGCCGGGATGGCTGCAGTGATCGTGCCAGTCACGCTGCCGCGGTGCCAGTTTCCTGCACCAAAAGCCGGTGTTGGTTATCGCGAGCCAAAAGGGCTCCATCGCGTACATTGCCCGCTTGCGCGTTGACTGAAGAACCGAAAGCCGGTGCGGGAAGAAATGAGCGACGCTGGTGGAGCGTCATGCGCTGACGCAGGAAGAGGCTCTTCGCCCGGATATTGGGTTTGCTCTGCAGCCCGAATATCGGGCCGGTCTCCTATGCCCAGCTGTTGCGCCGCTTCGGCTCTGCGCAGGTCATCGCTGGAGGGCGCCTGATCTCGCCAAGCGGGGAGGGTTTTATCGCGCCGCGCCGGTGACAAGATTGAGCGAAGTGGTTGTGGTGCGCGGCGGCGCGGAGCGCGCTACCTCTTTCACGATCCTCTGACTATCCCGCGCTGCTCGCCGAGTTGACAGCGCCGCCGATCCTGACCTGTCAGTGATGTCGCTTGCTGCGCCTCCTGCGTCGCCATGGTCGGCGCGCGTATCGCCAGCGCGGCGGCAGTGAAGATCGCGCGCTGGAATTTGCCGCCGGGCTGGGGCTGAAGCGGATTCACTGTCGTGAGCGGTCTTGCGCGCGGGATTGATGGCGCTGCGCATGAAGGAGCTTTCCCGGCGACCGTCGGCGTGATCGCCAGCGGGATCGACATCGCCTATCCCCTGCAACATGCCGATTTGCAGGAGCGGATTGCGAATGAGGGGTTGTTGCTGGCTGAACAGCCCCCCGGCACGGAGCCACGCGGCAGCCACTTCCCCAGCCGCAACCGTATCATTGCGGGCCTTTCTGCCGGAACGCTGGTGGTGGAGGCTGCGCCCAAATCCGGCTCGCTCATCACCGCGAGGCTGGCGGGCGAAGCGGGCCGGGAAGTAATGGCCATTCCCGGTAGCCCGCTCGACGCCCGCTCGCAAGGCTGCAACCAGCTAATCCGAGAAGGGGCCGTGCTGGTGCAGGCGGTGGAGGATGTGGTCGAATTGCTGAGCAGCTTTGACGGTACCCCGCGCTCGACCTTCCGCGAACCGCTCGCCCCCGGATGGGACGCAGGCGAAGACGCGCTCGACAGTGCCGAGCCTGCGGATATTGCCAGCCTGCTCACCACTGCGCCGATTGCCGTGGACGAACTGATCCGCCAGTCCGGCGAAAGCGCGGCGAGTGTGCAACTGGCGCTGCTGGAGCTGGAAATTGTCGGCAGGCTGGTGCGCCATGCTGGCGGGCGGGTGAGCTTGGGGGAATAGGGGGAAGGTATGTCGGATGAAGACTTGGACCAAGTCCTCTTAACCAAGCAGGCTGTGGCTATCCGGTTAATAAACTCTGCTGTTTCAATGATCGAAGCAGGGATTGATCCGCTTGCAATCCATGCGATTGCAGCGTCTGCATCGAACTTGCTACGGGAGTTGGTGGCAGTCCGTGGGCCGAATTATGGATCGCGAGTTTTCGCGTCTGCACTATTTGAGCAAGCCATTGCACGCGTCGAGAATCGGCTAGCCGTAGCTGACCTACCCGACGATCCTGAGGTCGAGAAAGCTGTGCAGCAGATCGAGGATGCAATTCGTAACGGTCAGGTGTCGTCGCCGGATGACGTTGTGATCAATATGTCTGGTAAAATTGAGGCCAAGGCCATGCGCCACATCTCTGCCCCATTCAATTTTATGAAACATGGCGACCGGGATCCCGATGGTTTGTTGAACGAGCGCGAGCTTCGGCCGCGTGAGGCGCTAATGCATGCAATCAGCGCGTTTTCGTTTTTATTTCCTAACGAACCTCTGGAAGAGGCGACTCATGCATTCGTTAGCTCAGTTCTCAATGAAACAAATATCGACAATCCTTCTTGACGAGATGTGCGGAGCGTCCCCACTTTCGCGCGTACGTACACGTATACGCGTAAGGGCATCAGAAAAACAAAATGCAACTTGTCATCGTTGAATCGCCGGCCAAGGCGAAAACCATCGAGAAATATCTGGGCAAGGACTTCAAGGTTCTCGCATCCTATGGCCATGTCCGTGACCTGCCGCCCAAGGATGGCAGCGTCCGCCCGGACGAGGATTTCGCGATGGACTGGGAGCTGTATCGCGACAAGCAGAGCCGGTTTAAGGAAATCGCCGATGCGGCGAAGAAGGCTGACCGGCTCGTGCTCGCGACTGACCCTGACCGCGAGGGTGAAGCAATCAGCTGGCATGTGCAGGAATTGCTGGCCAAGCGCCGCGCGCTGCCCAAAGAGGTTGATCGCGTAACCTTCAACGCCATCACCAAGGCGGCAGTAACCGAGGCGATGGGCAAGCCGCGCGGGCTCGATACCGATCTGATCGACGCTTATCTCGCCCGCCGCGCGCTGGACTATCTGTTCGGCTTCACGCTCAGCCCGGTGCTGTGGCGCAAGCTGCCGG
>JACKKZ010000007.1 GCA_024236195.1 Sphingomonadaceae bacterium | reverse complement strand
CGGGCGGTGACCATCACGCCATTATCTTCGGCCTGGGTGTAGACATGTTCCACCTGGCCAACCGATTTGACGATGGTTTCCAGCGGCTTGCCTACCAGTTCCACTGCGTCACTGGCGGAATAGCCGGGTGCAGCGACCTGGATATCAACCATTGGCACGCTGATCTGCGGTTCTTCCTCGCGCGGGATCGTCATGGTGGCAAGCGCACCGACAAGGATCGCCGCCAGCAGGAACAGTGGTGTCAGCGGCGAATTAATCGCCGCTTTCGTCAGGTTTCCAGATATTCCGAGGCTCATTCGGCCTTGCCTCCACCAGCAGCAGGAGCTGCGGGCTTCACAATCACGTCACCCTTGTTGACGCCAGAGAGGATTTCCACCTTGCCCGCTTCGCCAGCCGGGGCCGTCTGCACCGGCATGCTGGCTGGCTTGCCACCCTTGGGCCGGATGGTGACGTAATCGACACCGTAACGGGTCACGACATAATCTTGCGGAATCACGAGTCCCTTGTCCTTGCCGCTGGCAACTTCTGCTGCCAGCCGCCGACCGATCAGGCTGGTGTCGATTCCTGCCACTTGCGCATCGGCGCGGACCTGCCCGCCTGCGACGGAGGGATAGACGCGCTGGATCGTTCCAGTCAGGACATCGCCATTATCCGCCTTAACGCGCACTTCGCTGCCGGCATGGACCTTGCCTGCCAGTGATTCAGGCATTTCCAGCTTCACCACCACCGGGCCAGAGGTAATCACGGCAATCGGCATTCCCGGTGCCACGGCGGACCCGGGGGGAACATCAGCCATCAGCACGCGCCCGCTCGCCGGGGCATAGAGGACACCCTGCCCGGCTACGGCGTTCACCGCCTGCTGCTGCGCCTGGGCGGCACGCACCTGTGCCTGCGCGGCAGAGGCGGCCGCTTGCGCCTGCTCCAGCCGCGCCTTGGCATAAACACCGTTCTCATAGAGGTATTTGGTCCGCGAAAGCTCGGCCTGCGCCTGCGCAGCCTGCGCGGCGGCGGCAGCTGCCTGTGCGCCATAGGCACCGCTTTGGTAACCTAGCTGGCTATCGACGATCCGGCCGATGGCTTGCCCCTTTTGCACATAGTCGCCTTCCTTGACGGAGAGGGACGTAACGATGCCGGGAATGCGGGCCAGCACCTGAGCCTGGTCCACGGTGGAAACTTCCGCGCTGACGGCGGTCCAGCGCTCAACCGCCACTTCCTGCACAGCCAGCGCCGTGGGGTCCGCAGCCTGTTGCGCGCCTGCCCCCTCCGGATCAGCGTCAGAACCGCAGGCCGCCAGGGCGAGCGCCAGGGCGATGGTCGGGATGAAGGTAAGCTTGCGCATATGGCCCCCTTGGGACGTCAGTAGACAGGTGTTTCCGGTATCAGCGTTCGATGGGCAAGCCGGCCCGGTTCCACGCCCCCATACCTCCGGCAAGATGCGTATCAACCGGCACGTCCCCGCATTTCTGCAGAGCCTTGGCCGAACGGATACCACCAGCGCAATTCAGCACCACCAGCTTGCCCTTCGCAGCGGGAAGCTGCGCCGGATCGAATCGCGAGAGCGGAAGATTGATCGCACCGGGGATGTGGCCGCCGGCAAATTCGCCCGGTTCGCGCACATCCACGACGATTGCTTCCTTGTCCGCAATCATATCATGCAGCACGCCGGGAGAGATTTCCTTGATCGGGGTACGCTTGCCAAAACCAAACATGGGTGATCCTTTCGATTATTGACTTGCGAATATCGTGTATGTGTTCTACTCGTCAACCTGTAATTCGCAGAGAGGTTGCACAATGTCTGATATTCATATCGTCATCCTGGGGGCAGGCCTGGGCGGCACCATCGCAGCTTACGAAATCGCTGAAGCGACCAAGGGCAAGGCCAAGGTAAGCGTCATCAACAAGGGTGACGATTACTGGTTTGTCCCGTCAAATCCATGGGTCGCCGTGGGTTGGCGCGAGCCGGAAGCGATTCGCGCTCACTTGCCCCCGGTGATGAAGAAGCATGGCATTGGCTTTACCGGCGTGGGCGCCCGCAAGGTGATGCCCGATGAAAACAAGATCGAACTCAACGACGATTCGATTATTGAATATGATTATCTGGTGATCGCCACCGGTCCGGAGCTGGCATTTGACGAAATCCCCGGATTCGGGCCCGAAGCGCATACCCAGTCCGTGTGCCAGACCGACCATGCCAAGGAAGCGCATGCCAAGTTTGAAGAGCTTTGCGCCAATCCCCGCCCGATTGTCGTCGGCGCGGTGCAGGGGGCCAGCTGCTATGGCCCTGCCTATGAAATGGCAATGATCCTCGACACCGAGCTGAAGCGGCGCAAGATCCGCCACAAGATCCCGATGACCTTCATCTCGCCAGAGCCTTATGTCGGCCATCTCGGCCTTGACGGTGTGGGTGACACCAAGGGCCTGCTCGAAAGCGAAATGCGCAACCGTCACATCAAGTGGATTACCAACGCCCGCGTCGACAGCGTCGAAGAGGGTGTGTGCCATGTCACCGAAGTGAATGAGGATGGCAGCGAGAAGGCCAAGCATGACCTTGATTTCGGCTGGGCGATGATGCTGCCCGCCTTCCGCGGGATCAAGCCGCTGATGGGCCTCGAAGGACTGGTCAATCCGCGCGGCTTCGTGATTACCGACAAGCATCAGCGCAACACTAAATACAAGAATGTGTTCGGCGTAGGCGTGTGCATTGCGATCCCGCCAGTCGCCCCTACCCCGCTGCCCGTGGGCGTACCCAAGACCGGCTTCATGATCGAAAGCATGGTCACCGCCACAGCCATGAACCTCAAGCAGATCCTGAATGGCGAAGAGCCCACCCACGAAGCCAGCTGGAACGCCATCTGCCTGGCTGACTTCGGCGACGGCGGGGTGGCCTTTGTCGCCAAGCCGCAAATCCCGCCGCGCAACACCAACTGGTCGAGCGACGGGAAATGGGTGCACCTGGCCAAGATCGGCTTCGAAAAATACTTCCTGCGCAAGATCCGCAAGGGCGAAAGCGAGCCGTTCTACGAAAAGCTGGCCCTGCATGTGCTGGGCGTGAAAAAACTCAATTTCGACTGAGGACCGCACACGATGAACCTTGACCGCGCTGTCATGGCCTTTGCCGGTATCGTGGTACTGGCCAGCGCCATCCTGTCCGTCACCATCCACCCCTATTGGATTGGGCTGACGATGTTTGCCGGACTGAACATGCTGCAGGCCAGCTTCACCGGCTTCTGCCCGGCGGCGATGATCTTTCGCGCCGTCGGTGTGAAGCAGGGCTGCGCTTTCGATTGAGGATATGATGCACAGGTCGATACCCTCGCTTGCCGCCATCGCGCTGACTCTGGCTGCGTCGCCCGTCGCGGCACAGTCGCTGGAGCAGGTGCTGGAGATCGTGTTGGAACGGTCCCCGGCGATGGAAGCTGCGCGCGCCCGTGAGGACGCTGCGGATGCTGCCGTGCGGCAGGCGCAGGCTGAACGCATGCCGATGGCGACGTTGCAGGGGCAGATTGGCACCGGACGGATCGACCCGCAGGGCTTCTTCGCCCTGCCTGCCGCAAATGTAACCCCGCGCGTGGCGCAAGTGGGTGCGGAAATGCCGATCCTCACTTTCGGGCGGATCGGTTCTGCTGTCGATCAGGCCAAGGCCGGACGCGAACTGGCGGCAGTCGGGGCTAACGCAGCCATGCTTGACCTGCGGCTGCAGGTGATCCGCGCCTACACGCAGGCGCTGGCTGCGCAGGAGCAGGTAGAGTCCTACTCCGCCATGGCGACCATGCTGGAAGAAGTTGTCCGTCAGTCGAAACTGATGTTCAAGGTTGGTGCCGCGACTTCCACCGATGTTGCTCAGGCAGAGGCGCGGCTGGCCGAAGCCAAGGCGGGCCTCGCCCATGCGCGGGGGATGTTGGCCACGGCCAAGGCGCAGCTGGCAACGCTTACAGGGCAAGAGGTCGAGCTGGACCCGACGCTGCCGTTGCTCCCGATTATCCCGCCCGACGCAGAACAGGCCCGGCAGATGGCTCTTGCGGACAATCCGATGGTTGCGCAGGCACGCAAGGCAGCCGAAATTGCCGAAGCGGGTGTGCGCGGCGCCAAGGCGGAACGCTTGCCGACTGTCGGCGTCTATGCCGAAGCCTCTACCATTCGCGACCAGTTCTTCCCCGGTTACAAGGCAGACAGCGCAAGTATTGGTGTGCGGGGCCGCTGGCAGTTCTACAGCGGTGGCCGGGTCGGCGCCAAGATTTCCAAGGCCGAGGCCGATGCACGCGCAGCCAGCGCCGATGCGCGCCTTGCCGCACAGGCCGTGGAAGTGCAGGCAGTACAAACCTTCGAAGCGGTGCAGGCTGCCAAGGCGATGGTCCTCGCCGCTGACGAACGCGCCCGCGCGACGAAAGAGGCACTGCGCAGCACCCGGCTGGAAGTCGAAGCCGGGGCCAAGCCCCAACTGGCGCTGCTCGACGCCATGCGCGAGGCCAGCGCTGCGGAAACCGCTAAGATTCAGGCAGCGGGGAACCTGCTCACCGCGGCCTATAGCCTGCGTAGCGTGACGGGGATGGATTCGCTCTAACCCCGCATCTCCGCCAAGATCCGCTCCAGCCATTCCCTCGGTTCGCGCCGTCGCCCGATGTCGGCGACGAATTCCTGTCCCCTCGCCACACTCTTGAGCCGCCCGCCGCGCAGCCAGCGGTCCGCCCGGTCGTGATAGGACAAGCCGCCACGGCGCAGCCATGCAGGCCGCTGCCACAGGCTTGGAGGGCCTTCCTGGACAGTCAGCCTCAACCCATCGCTAGCCCGCGCCGCTACTCCGCCCGGTCCGCGCCAGAGCGTGTCGTTGGAGCCATGCGGGGCAAGTGCATGGGGATGGCCATACGCGGCGAACTCGGCCAATCGGGCTGGATTGCAACCAGCCAGCGGAATGACTTCTTCAACCTCCAGCCAGCCGAAAAAACGATGATGCGGATCGCCGCCTTCCTCGCAAAACAGGCCAAAAAACAGGAATACGTCACCAACCCCGACCCACTGGTTCTGGAGGTGGGTCTGAGCGGCACCAACCTGCCCGAACAAGCAAGTGCCATCAGACAGAAACATCGGGTCATGGTGGCACAGATCTCCATGTGCCAACCGCCCCCGGCTCGCCCGCGCGGCATGTTCGCCCAGCCCCAGCTCGCCATAGCTTGTCTGCGAGGCAACCCCCGCTGGGATCGGCAGGGTTAGCGGCCTGCCATCGACAATCGGCGACGGCCCGCCACCTGCGGCACTGTCAAAACCCTTGCGACTAAAGATGATCTTCATGCCCATGCCCTGTCGGTTTGCCCGGTTCATGGCAAGTCTTGCCAAAAACAGCTATCGGGTTAGAGCCGCTTTCCCGCCTGAACGAGTAACGAAATCAGGCAAGGAAAGGACAAGCGAGAACCCGATGCGACGCCTGATGCGCAATATCGGATGGCTACTGGGTGGTCGCGGCGTCAACGCCGTGCTTAGCCTTGTCTATCTTGCGCTGGCGACCCGGACACTTGGGCTTGAGGCATTCGGCTATTTCGCGATCATCGTAGCACTGGGGCAGACAGTTACGGGATTGGCCAATTTCCAGACCTGGCAATTTGTCGTGCGCTGGGGTTCCGAGCCGGAAGGGCCCGGGGAAGCAACCGGATTTGCCATTGCGCTTGACATGCTCTCCGTCGTGCTCGGCACGATCCTCGCTGCCGGGCTAGTGTGGAGCGCGCAATACTGGCTGCCCTTGCCGAAGGAATTGCTGTGGCTGACCTTTGCTTATTGCTTCGTTTCGCTCGCGGCTATCCGCTCGACGCCCACCGGCCTGCTACGCCTTCGCTTCAAATATGGCCTCGCCACTGCGGCTGATTCCGTCCTGCCGGTAGCGCGCGCCATCGGTGCGATCCTTGCCTACTTCTACATGCCGACTGTGACTGGCTTCGTGCTGGCGTGGGGTGGCGCCGAAGTCGCGGTTGCACTGGCTTATTGGATCATTGCCGCGCGCTCTGAGAAGATCGACTTGTCTCAAATCAGCTTGCTGCGATTGCCGCGTGACCATCCTGACGCATGGCGTTTCGTATGGGCCACCAACATGTCAGGCAGCCTCGCCGTGGGTGCCAAGCAAGTGATGATCTTGCTGGTCGGTGCAATTGGCGGGGAAGCCTATGCTGGCGGTTTCCGCGTCGCTTCGCAATTGGGCCAGGCGCTGGTGCAATTGGCGCAGACTATATCCAAGGCCATCTATCCGGAGCTGGTCGAGGCGAAGGAAGATGCGTTGGCGCTCGCCCGGCGCATGGCCAATATCGCTGCCATTGGTGGCTTGCTGGCGATTGGCATCACGATCATTTTCGGGCGGCAGGCACTGGTGCTGATTGCTGGGCAGGAATTCAGCAAGATGTACTGGACGATGGTGATCCTGGCGATTGCCGGGGCTATCGAACTGATCGGCGCGAGTCTCGAATCGCTGCTGGTTTCCGTTGGCCGCGCAGGCACCGCTTTCATGGCGCGCGCTATCCCCACCTTGCTGGCGTTCGCAGTGCTGGAGACATCAATCGGCTGGGCAGGCCTGAAAGGCGCATCCTTTGCTGTGCTGGGCGCAAGCGCGCTGTCCGTGATCGGTTTCTATATTGCGATCCTTTCGCTCAGCCAGATCCACATCACGATTGACCCGCCCAAAGGCCAGAAACCTCCGCTGCCACCGCTGAATTAGCCCGCCGGTACGCCCAGCGCCTGCGCCTCCTGCTGGAGGCGCTTGGCTGCGGCAGGATTCGCCGCAACGGCATCCTTCAGCGCCTTTGCTGCCTTGTCCGGTTCACCCAGCGTCATGCGGCTGCGCATCAGCATCACCCAGCCATCGACATTGGACGGATCGCTCTTCAGCCGCCCTTCCAACCGCTCGACCATGGACACCGCCATGTCGCGCTGTTCGCTGGGCCGCATCCGCCCGGCTGCATCCATTTGCTGCTGGTTGGGGCCGGGAATGGCGTTGCCAGCGGTCAATTCCGGCGCCTTCGGCTTGGCAGCGTCGGCCTTGGCCAGTTTGCTGGCGGTCTCGATCTGGTTGATCTTGCCCACTTGCTTGATCGTGCGGCGCAGGTCTGCTTCCCATGGCGCACCCGGCGGTGTGTCTTCAAGCAAGGCCAGCCAATCCGCAATCGCGCCTTCATGATCGCCCGCCAGATCCTTTCGCACGGCAAGGAAATAGCGCGCCCGCGGATCGGTCGGGTCCAGCGCCAGCGCCTTCTCAAAGGCAGTGACCGCTTCCGGCGGCATCGGGTCATCATTGCTGGCCAGCACCCGCGCTTCCCCGGCAGAAGACCACAGGGTGGCATTGTCAGGATCACCTTCCGCCGCCTGACGATAGGCGCGCGCCGCATCGTCATAGCGGCCAGCGCTGTAATAGGCGAAGCCGAGCTCGCTCCAGGCCTGCGAGTTCATGGGGTCCGCCTGGGCCTGCGCTTCCAGCTCAGTCAGCGACAGCGGCGCATCGCCATCAGGCGCTGCCACCGGTGCTTCCTCCGTGTCCCCCTGCAAGGCGCGATAGCCCACGGCCCCGCCTGCAACCAGCACGGCAGCGGCCAGCAAGCCCAGTCCGATGCGTGAATTTCCGGTTTTTCCCGATGTGTCCTGTTGACTCTGGTCCATGTCCCGCGCTCAAAAGAGGAAAGAAAATTAGCGATCAAGGGTGGAGGTTTGCGCCTCTTTCCTTATGATGGCAAAAAAAGGGTCGCGGGATCAACGGGGGGTTTTGATGCCGGATCGATTTCGCGTGGCTATTGTCGGATCGGGACCAGCGGGGCTTAGCGCCGCCGCCCGTGCGGCTGCGCTCGGAATGGCCCATATTTTGATCGAAAAAACCGATCACCTTTCCGACACGATCTACAAATACCAGAAGGGCAAATATGTGATGGCAACGCCATCCGTATTGAACCTGCGCTCTGACTTCGATTTTGAAGAGGGGATTCGCGAAGACATCCTCGGCACCTGGGATCGCCAGGTGGAAGAGCAAAAGGTCAATGTCCGGCTGAACGCCGAAGTGACCGAAATCACCGGCGAAACCGGCAATTTCACGATCAAGCTGAAAGATGGCTCCACAATTGAAGCGGAAGCAGTGGTGCTCAGCATCGGCACGCAGGGCAACCCGAACCTGCTGCGTGTCCCCGGCGGCGACAAGCCACTGGTCCAGTACCAACTTGATGATCCCGAAGAATATTACGACGAACACATTACTGTCATCGGGTCTGGCGATGCGGGGATCGAGAATGCGCTGGGTCTGGCCAAGGATCCGAAGCAGAACAATGTGGTCTCCATCCTCAATCGCGGTGAAAGCTTTGCCCGTGCGAAGAAGGGCAATGTCGATGCGCTGATGGAAGCCGAGCAGGAAGGGCGCGTACTGGTCCGCCGCGAAACTTCCCCGGCGGAAGTGAAAGACGGCCAATTGGTACTGGAAACGCGCGACGGGCAGGAAACCATCCCCTGCAACCGCATCATTGCACGTATGGGCTCCAAGCCGCCACGCGATTTCGTGGAGGCCTGCGGAATCGAGTTTACCAGCGAAGACCGCGACGCTTTCCCCAAGCTTTCGCCCAGCTTTGAAACCACCAAATCCGGCATTCATGTGATCGGCGCATTGGCGGGGTACCCGCTGATCAAGCACTGCATGAACCAGGGCCATGACGTGATCGAATTCCTCAACGGGAATGCCGACCTCAAGCCTGCGGATGAGGAAATCCTCGAGGAGCGCTTTGCCGGCCTGCCGGGGAGCAAGAGCGTCGACTATTGGCTGGAGACGTTCAACAAGCAGGTGGTGATCCTGCAGGAGCTTTCCCCACTGCAAATGCGCGAGCTGATGCTGGAAAGCCGGGTCCATTCCTACGACAAGGGCGAAGTGATCTTCGAGCGCAATGCCGAGGGCTCCTCCATGTTCGCCATTGCCGAAGGGTCAGTCGCGGTGGAGATCAACCCGGCGGATTCCTCCATCACCGTGCCGATTGAGCAAGGTTCCATCTTCGGTGAAGTCGGCCTGATTTCCGGGCGCAAGCGCGGCTCCACCGTGCGTGCAGCGGAGCCGACGATCTGCGTCGAATTCTCGCGCAATGCCGCGCTCAAGCTGATCGCGACCAACCCCTCGGTCGGGCGCGCGGTCAACCGCATCTCTATCGAGCGCCAGCTACTGCAAATGTTCGGTTCGGGCCTGACCCCGGCCGATATCAAGGACCTCGTCGACAAGGCCGAAGTGATCGAAGCGCGCGCCGGACAAGTGCTGGTGCAAGAAGGCGGCGAGGACAAGGATGTCTTCGTGGTCCGCCGCGGCTCGATGATCGTGGAGAAGGATCTGGGCGGCAAGCCGGTGTTCCTCTCCTACCTGCCCGCCGGGTCCTATTTCGGCGAAATGGCAGTGATCGACGGATCGAAGCGCACCGCCACGGTGAAGGCGGCAGTGAAGTCGCAAGTGGTGAAACTGCCGGGCGAGGAGTTCCTCAAGGTCCTCGATGCCAAGCCAAAACTGCGCGAACGCGCGCTGGCAGACATGGCTGGACGCCGCGCGACCAATGAATTTGTCGAAAGCCGCAAGGACAGCTTCGGCAGTGCAGTCGATATGTATTCACAGACCGCGCAGTTCCTCGTCGATAATGGCATTGGCGAGGCGACCGATGTGCTGCTGATCGACGAGAAACTCTGCGTCGGCTGCGACAATTGCGAGAAGGCCTGCGCTGACAGCCATGATGGCCTCTCGCGTCTCAACCGCGAGGCGGGCACCACCTACGCCCATCTCCATGTGCCGACATCCTGCCGCCACTGCGAGCATCCGCATTGCATGGCCGATTGCCCGCCCAATGCGATCAAGCGCGGGCCGGATGGCGAAGTCTTCATTGACGAGACCTGCATTGGCTGCGGCAATTGCCAGCGCAACTGCCCCTATGGCGTGATCCGCATGGATGCGAAGCCGCCGCCCAAGCCTTCGCTGCTGTCGTGGCTTTTTTTCGGCAAGGGACCTGGCCCGGGCGAGCCAAGCTATGGCTGGCGCAAGAAGAAGATGGAGGAACAGGAAGCGGAAACCGGCAAGAAGCCGGGCAAATTCGCGATCAAATGCGACATGTGTTCCGGCATTGAAGGCGGCCCCAGCTGCGTGCGCGCCTGCCCCACCGGGGCGGCGATCCGCGTCTCGCCAGAACGCTTCCTGTCCATCACCCGCTTTGCCGAGGAGACCGATTGATGGCCTCCGTCCCCGATGAAAAGCCCATCGGTGCCAGCGCGATTGAACAGCGCCGCGCAGCCGATCACAGCAGCTTCCTGACGCATCGCAAGTTCCTGTGGCTGTGGGTCGCGCTGATAAGCTGCATCGTCACCAGTGCGATCTATTTCAGCATTGACGTCCAGCCGCGGCCCAATGGCGGGACATGGTATGGCTATACTTTGGGCACGATTGGCGCGGGGCTGATCGTGTGGCTGGCGCTGCTGGGCATCCGCAAGCGCAATATGAGCGAAGGCCACTGGTCGCTGAAGGCGTGGACCAGCGCGCATGTCTATCTCGGCCTGTCATTGATCGTCATCGCCACGCTGCACACCGGATTCCAGCTGGGCTGGAATGTCCACACGCTGGCCTATGTGCTGATGATGCTGGTGATCCTGTCCGGCATTTACGGGATCATCGCCTATGTCCGCTTGCCGCAGGCGCTGAGCGATAATCGCAAGGAAATGACCACCGAGATGATGGTCGAAGCGCTTGATTCCATTGACGGACAGCTGCGCCGCGCTGCCCAGCCGCTGGACCGGCATGAAGCCGATACGGTGATCGCCGCGCTGGAACAGGACACGTTCGGAGCAGGCATGTGGCGACGGCTGACCAACAGCTATGGCAATTGCGCCACCGCCGCTGCGCTGGACGCTTTCTCCGGCAATTACGATGCTGACAGCGCCCATGAACGCGTCCGCGCGCTGCTGGCGCGGCGCAAGGCGCAGCTTGACCAGATCCGCCGCCATATGAAGATCAAGGCCATGCTCGAAGTCTGGCTCTTCATCCATATCCCTGTAACCATCGCGCTGCTCGCGGCCCTGACCGCGCATATTATCAGCGTGTTCTATTACTGGTGAGGGCGCGGCGATGACTTTCCTGATCGAGACCATCGACGTCACCGCCAGCGGCCGCGAAATCGTTCGCCGCAAGGAATTGCCAGGCACTGAGCTGGGTATCGGGCGCGATGCCGCGAACGAAATCCACCTTGATGATCTGGCGGTCGAGCTCAACCATGCCCGTGTCACCCAGCGCGAAGATGGCACGCTGGCGGTGGAGGCGGTCAGTTCGCTTGGCTTTAGCGTGGAGGGACGCCACACCAGCAGCGCTATAATCGACCCGCGCGGCGGCGGCGAAATGGGCTTTGGCAATTACCGCCTTACCGTCTCGCAAGGCGAAGGCGGCGTGCCCGCCATCTCCATCCGCGTTGCCGAAGCGGCCGAAGGGGCACGCGCTGACAAGGTCGGCGGCTTTGCCCTCGCCAGTGCCATGCCCAGCAAGCGCGCGGTGGCATGGGTTGCGCTGGTCGGCATATTGATCGCCTTCCTCGCCGTGCCGATCTTCAGCCACCTCACCCGCGAAAAGGTCAAGCCGGATTATGACCAGCCGGGCGCGGTGCTGATGGATGCCAGCTGGAGCACCGGCTCGCTCAGCCTCGCCCATGAAGGGCTGGAGGACAATTGCGAGGCCTGCCACGTCACCCCCTTCGAAGCGGTGACCGACAAGACGTGCCTGTCATGCCACGGCGAATTGTCGAAACGGATCGACACGGTGATCGAGGACCACGCCAAGCCTGACCGCATGGCTCCGGCACGTGGCCCCCTGCCCTGGGGCGACCAAGTGCAGTGGGATATCGCCCATGCCTTTGGCAAGTCTGGCCCCGGCGTCTGCTCGGATTGCCATACCGAGCATGAAGGCAAAACCAAAATGCTGCCCACGCCGCAGGCATTCTGCGCCGATTGCCATGGCAGCCTAGACAAGCGGCTGACCGATACGGACCTCGGCAATGCCGGGGACTTTGGCACCGCACACCCGCAGTTCAAGGCGGTGCTGTTTACCGAGCCGGGGCAGAAGGACCCTGTGCGCCTCTCGCTCGACAGCCAGCCCAAGGAATATAACGGACTGCGTTTCCCGCATGATGTGCATCTGGATACACGCGGCGGGGTCGCCCGCATGGCGCGCAGCATTGGGGCCAAGCGCGGCTATGGCTCGGCGGGGATGGAGTGCAAGGATTGCCACCGCCTCAACAAGGATGAGAGCGACTATTTGCCGGTCGAAATGGAGCGCGATTGCGAGGCCTGCCACAGCCTCGTCTATGACCGCAGCGGCGACCAGTTCCGCAAGCTGGAACACGGCGATGTCGGCAAGATGCAGGCGGCGCTCTCCCGGCTCAGCCGTGCTCCGCGCCGCCCGATTGTCAGCGACCGCCGTCGCCCCGGTGAATATGCGCGTGGTGGGCTTTACTATCAGGACTTCGGCCAGCCGCAGCGCGGCCTGATTGCGATCAACCGGGCGCTGTCCAAGGGCGGGGTCTGCGGCGATTGCCATATCCCCACCAGCAAGGGTTCGCGCGCGGACCTGATGCCGGTGAATCTGCCCGACAAATATTTCATCCGCGGCTTCTTCGATCACAAGACGCATGAAAAGGATGCCGAATGCAGCGATTGCCATCTGGCGGGACAGTCCAAAAGCGCTGACGACCTGCTGATGCCCGCGATCAAGCAATGTCGCGATTGCCATATGGGTGAAGCGGACAAGGAAGCGGATGTTCCCTCCAGCTGCGCAATGTGCCATGCTTACCATCCGCGTAACGGCCTGATGCCAGCCATCGACCCGCATCGGAAAGACAAGAAGACACTATCGGGAAAGACAAAGGTGGCGAGTGCCCGGCATGAATAGGGCACGGCAGACCAAGGGGCCGGGGAACAGGATGTGCTGATCGCACAGTTGACGGATATCCATATCGGATTTGAGCCCGACGCGAAGCCGGAGGAGCTGAACCGGATCCGGTTCCGTGCAACTCTTGCGCGTGTTCTGGATGGGCCGAACCGCCCCGATATGCTGGTGGCAACCGGCGATATGACCGATCACGGTGACCACGACAGCTTCCTCAAGACTGCTGAGCTTCTGGCTGCATGCCCCTTCCCCGTGCTACCAATGGTCGGCAACCATGACAGCCGTGAAGGGCTGCTTGCGGCCTTTCCGGACACGCCCACCAATGATGGCTTCGTGCAATATGAAGCCGAGAAAGACGGGCTGCGCATCCTGCTGCTCGATACACTGGAAGTGGGCCGCCATGGCGGTGCCTTCTGCGAACGCCGCGCGGCATGGCTCAGCGACCGGCTCCGCGAGAAGCCCGATCAGCCGACGCTGATCTTCATGCACCACCCGCCAGTGGTCGCGGGGATTGACTGGATGGACCCGGTCATGAGCGAGCCATGGATCGCCCGCTTTGCCGAGGCCGTGCGCGGGCACAAGCAGATCGTCGGCATCCATTGCGGCCATTTGCATCGGCCGATCTTCACCATGTTCGAAGGCCACCCGCTAGGCGTCACGCCTTCGGTCGCGCCGCTGGTGGCGATGGATTTGCGCCCGATTGACCCGGACACGCCCGACGGGCGCGACCTTATCACCACTGAACCGCCAACCTATGCACTCCACCGCTGGGACGGGACGCGGCTGGTCACCCATTACGAACGCGTCAGCGACTGGCGCGTGCTCGCCAGTTACACCCCGCAATTGCAGGGCATGATCCAGCATATGTTCGCCGAGCGGAGTTAGGGGTTTTCCGCCAGATAGGCCTGCAACGCTGAATAATGTGACTTGCCAGCCAGCAGGGTTGGCGGTGCGCAATCGGGCAAGGCCCCGGCCAGTGCTTGCGCCATGTCGGGCACAACCCAGTTGTCCGCATCCCCCTGCCAGATGTGCACCGGGCAAGTGACCTGCGGCAGGACAGCGCGCCAATCCTGCACAAAGGCTTCCACTTCGCGGCAATAGCCGGCGCGGCCTTGCCCCAGCGATGCCTGCAGCACCTCAGCCAACATAGCGCAGAAATGCGGGTCAGCGGCAAGCGCCCGGTCATCGCCTTGTGCGCTGCCGAACAATGCCTTCATCAGCGCGCCGGGTGTCACGCGCGCCATGCCACCTTGCAGCGCCGTGAGAAGGCGAAACAGGCGCGGGCTGCGTCCTGCGAGCTTGAACACTTGGTGCCCTGCAAGGCGATCCAGGAAGTCACCCAGTTGCAGGGGCGCGGCAGGAGCGATCAGATGGAGTTCGAGGTCGCGCGTCTCCAACAGCGGCACGACCCGCAACGCCGCAGCAGCGCCGAGCGAAAAGCCGACCAATCGGAGCGGCCCCGCCTCCGCAAATTCATCCAGTGCAGTAGCGAGATTTCGAAAATGCGCTTCAGCTGAGAGAGCTTCCGCCATTGCGCCTCGGTCTAGCAAAAGCCAGCCTTGTGGAGGGGGCGCACCAAACGCCCCTAACTCGCGCGGCGATCCGGGCAGGCCATGCAGATAGGCTGTGCGCATGGAACCCGTTACTATTCCGGTCTCACTGAGCCGACTCTGTCGCGCAGGAGGAAAGGCATGGCGCCTAGCAAATAGCCGAGGAAGGCCGCCTGCAACGGGAGCGAGTAAGCGAAAGCCGGAAATCCCAGCCCCACCAGCGCATAGGCATTCACTGAAACATCAGCGATCATGATGGCCAGGCCGAGCCACAATGCCGCCGCCACCTTGCGCAGCACGATCAAGCCCACAACCGCGAGGTCCAGCGGCAGCAGTAAAGTCCAGAACCAGTTCATGGGCAGCGGCGCGAAGTGATAGGGCAACCATCCGCCTAGCAATATGTCACGCGCATGGGCAGAGGCCCCGACTGCAAAGCAGAATGCAACCAGTGCGGGGGCTGCCTTATGCCGCAATCCCATGGCGCGCCTACTGCCCGCCCAGCGCCTCTTCCGGCTCGCCTGCACTATTTGCAGCGCGCCATGATCCGCCGCCGACCCATGCGCCCATATCGACGTCATCACTGACCTTCCACGGGAAGCCGCCACGGGTCAGGAACAGGCGTTCCATCTCAGGCCGGGTGAAGGGCCGCGAGCCGAGGCGGCCAAAGATGGCAATCTGGCCGCCGGTTTCATCAACTGCACGATCCCGTGCAAGGCCGCGTGACATGGCAATCGCGGGCCCCTTGGTCTTCGCCCAGGCCACCAGTTCGGGCATTGGTTTGGGCGAGAAGCCGTAGAAATTGCGCTGGCTGTCCGGGCTGGTCATCTGGATCACTTTCATCCCGTTCACCCCGTCCGCGACATAGGCGAAGAGCGAGGCATTGGTGGAGCCGAGCACGACATCCTCTGCATCATTCATGAGCCCGCCCAGCGTCTCGCGCTTGTAGATCTTCGGCGCAGTCGGGCGCGTCACGTCCACGATCACCAGCCCATCCTGCTTGGCTGCGACATAGGCATAGGTGCGCGCGATATAGAGGCGGCGAGCATTGGCGAGTTCAATCGTCGCCTCCGGCACGGCCACCGGGTTGCGCAGGTTGGTGACATCGAACAGCTTCAGCCCGTCCATGTCAGTTACCCACAAGTAGCGGAACTGGATCGCGCTGGCCCGCGCATCCTGCAATTCGCGCACCGCTGCCAGTTGCGGGTTAAGCGGGTCAGACAGATCGACGACCACCAGCCCGCGATCTGCCGTGATATAGGCGATTTCACCGGCGAGGTGGATATGCCGCGCACCATTCAGGACGCCGCCTTCGTTCCATGTCACCGCCCGCTTCAGCTTGTTGTTGCGGAACTCGCCATCAGCGAAAGTATCGACATTGACGAGGATCAGCCCCTCTTCGGAATCGGTGATCGCAGCATAGTGATAGATCGGCAGAAACGGCTGTTCCTGGTTCATCTGCTGCATTTCCGGCGTATTCCGTGACGGTGCGATAGCCTGTTCGGTGGGCAGCGCCATGCAGGTGGCATTGGCGCTCTTCACCCGCGTATTGTGGCCGAGCGGCGAGAATGGCCCTTCGATGATCCGTTCGGAGAAGCCCTTATTCGCGATGGAGGCCACGTCATAGACGGCAAAGCCGCCCTTGCCCTCTGCCACGAACATATATTCGCCGCGCAGTTGCAGGCATCCGACGCGCCCGCTGGTGCCTTCATGGACATTGGCGAATTGTTCGAGCGGCTTGGTTTCGCCCGACAAGCCGCTGTCAAAGGCCTCGCCGCGCGTCCAGTCTTTCAGCTCGCGGTCATTATCCTCGACGAACTGGCGGTAATATTCGGGATAGGCATATTTGTGCAGGTAGGACCCGAGCACAGCCTGCGGCTCGTCATATTCAGTCACCCGGATTGCTTCGAAGCCGCCCTCTTCCCCGGTCCATGCGTTGAGGCCGACGAAGTTGACATAGTTCGTCCCCAGCAAGAGCAGCTGCGCCATGATCGCGTTATTGTCATCCGCTTCGGACAGGTGGCAATCGGTGCAGGTCTTGGTCTCTGTCAGGCGCACTGTATGCGGGAAGTGCGGCGCGAAGGCCTGGCTGGAATAGCCAACCGCACTGATCGGGGGCTGCTGCACATAGATGCGCTCGCGGTTGATATTGGTGGAGGACAGCACCAGCGCCGAGCTGGAGCGGACCGGTGCGACCTGATTGCCCTTGGTCGTCTGGTGCTTGCCCAGCTGGAACATCTGGTCACGCGCTACCTGCGGGTTGTAAGTCGCGAAGTTACGCGTCTCCTTCCCCTCAAAATGGTGCATCTTGGTCTTCCAGTTGGCTTCAATCGGCAGGTGACACCCGCCGCAACTGGTGGTCCAGGACAGGTGGCAGGTGAAACATGCCATCTCCGGATCCTTATGCGCCCGCTCATCCGGCGCGATGCCGGTGCCGAAGGCGAAATTGCCGTCTTCGGCCCCGCTCGCGCTCATCAATTTGGCGCGGGCTGACTTGGGATTGAAGCAGGGGCCGTCATTGGTGCTTTCATTGAGTACGCATTCGGGCAGAGTTGGATCAACCGAGTCCTTCGCCAGGCTGACTTCCCATTCCAGCTCCGGATCAAGCAGCGAACGCTGGATCAGCACGCGGCGGCCGTTCTCGTCATATTGCCATTCAAAGCGGCGCTGGCCATCGGGGTTGCGCAGCAGGGCGAGGTTGTTGCCCTTGGGCGGGGCCGCCGGGCCGCTGGTCAGCAGGTTCGGATAGGCATCGGCAGTGCCGTGGCAATCCTTGCACCCGATCTCGATCGCATTGGCGACTTCGCCATAGATCAGGCCATTGCCATGACTGTCCTGCGCGAAATGGCAATCCGCGCATTGCATGCCCTGTTCGGCATGAATGTCGAACATATGCACGGCTTTGCCCGGATTGGTGCCGACCGGGACAAACTTGCCTTCATCGCCCTTGCGCCATTTTTCCGGGTCATCGGGATCGACCACCTTGCCATAGGCATCGAGCAGGTTCCCCTCGCGGTCACGCTTGAAGATCGCGCGGAAGTTCCAGCCATGGCCATGATAATCGGCGAATTGCGTGTCTTTCAGCTCCGGGTTCAAGTCATAGACATTGCGCAGGAAATCGAGGTCAGCCCACTTGCCCTTGGGCGCGGCACCTTCCGGGTTACGCTCCAGCACCTTGTGCACTTCGTCCGCCGTGGGGAATTTCTGTTCCTTCGGCCACATGGAGGGGGCATCGGATTCGTAATCCCACATGGTGTAGCCGAGGAAGGAATTCAGGAAGATATTTGGCTGGTGCATGTGGCAATTCATGCATTGCGAAGTCGGAATCGAGCGGGTGAAGACATGCTGCAGCGGGTGGCCCTTCTCCTTCATCAGGCCTTCTTTCGCCCCATCGCCCTCTTCATGGACAGCGCCGCTCTTGCCGTGATCGTCGCCGCTGCCATGCGCATCGCCTGCACCATGCGGATCGTGGCAACCGGCGGGCTGCATCTTGCCGGCAATGGTCGGATCGGTGGTGATCGACTGACCATCACGGCCAAACTTGGCATAGGTCAGGCTGTGGCGCGGTTCGCGGTCATTGGCATAGACCACGTGGCAGGCCGCGCAGCCCGAATGGCGATAGTCGCCCGGCTGATCATTCGTGCCCATGAACCACATGAAGGGATCGTTGAGGCGGGTCTTGTGGATGTTGAGCACCGGGATTGCGACGCGCAGGCCCGTGCCCATGCCGCGATTGGATTGCTTAAGGTCAGGCCGCCCCGGCTCTTCCAACCGCTGGATCAGCCCGGTCGGGTTAGGCAGGCCGATTTCCGGGAATTGTGAAGCGATATTGCGCCCGCCACGTTCGAACACGCGGAACACATCAGCGGGCGGGATCACTGTCCAGTTGGGCAGGGGATAGAGCGCGCCCAGCGCGCCACGCGCCGCCTGGCGCTCCGTAACCGAACCCGGCGTATCGCCCGGGCTTTCGATCTTCGCCGCTACGCCATCGCGGGTATAGGCTTCGCCAAAGACGTAATTCTTGAAGGGAACGATACCGTTATTATAGGCCGCCCCGCCCCACAGCATCGCGCCCGACGCCATGATCGAGCGTTCCGCCGCTTCGATGGTCTGCAAGTGACAGGCCCCGCAGGCTTCACGCACCACGCGATAATCTGACGGATTGACGAAGCGGATGAACTCCGGCGCTTCCTTGTTCAGCAACGCATAGGTGCGTGCCGGGTTGGCAGACGAAGGATAATGCCAGGCGTCGGGATATTTCGGCAGCACATGCGCAGCTTCGCGCGCGGTGACATAATCGGGGTGGTCATGCGGCAGGTCCGGATTGCCCATGATGGAAACATTTCCGCCATGGCAATCGGTGCAGCCCAGCTTCACCGCCGGGGTTTCGTGCATGTCCCACATGCCTTCCCACTTGCTGTGGGGATCGTGGCAACTCTTGCACCCGACCGACTTGGCTTCGACCATGGCGTCAGTCTGCATTTCCGGTGCAGCTGGCGTCTTGACCAGCGAATAGTCCCGCTTGACGGCTTTCTCCCCGCCAGAGGCCTGCAACTGGCCGACAGACAAGGCTACCCCGAAGAGCAGGAACGCGGCCCAGAAGGCGACAAGGCGATAGATGCGCATCAGTAGGTAAAGGTCACGTTTGCCAGCACCGAATAGTAATTGCGGTCATTGCCGAGATTATCGAACAGGTCGCGGAAACCGCCACCAGACATCAGCGCTGCGCCCGACAGGCGCACGACGATGTTCTGCGTTGCCTTGGGCCGCCAGATCGCCGCGGCGGACAGGTCCCAGCCAATATCCTTGGGGATCGAGCCTTCATTACGCAGAGCCTGGATCACTGCCGTATTTTCAAACCACAAATGGTTGGCATTGGCGGAAATGCGCAGTTCCGGCGAGACATCGAAATCGGCCCCGGCGCCAACCAGCATCAGGCCGGGGTTGTTGAAGTTCGACTGGCCTTGTTCCTTGCTCGACCGCAGCGAGTTGAGGATGCCGTTGCGGCCATTGACGCTGATTACGCGGCCACCGCCGGCAAAGGGGATCGTCTGCCTTATCCAGTATGAGGTATCGGCCCCGGCGAAGACCGGGTTTTCGAAAATCGCGTCGAAGCCGGTTTCCTTGTTGTCATAAGGATCGCCATCGCCGGTGGCATAGGCTGCAGAAAGACGGAAGCGCATCCAGTCCTTGTCATAGCTCAGCTCTGTTGCGGCAAAGAAGGCTTCGATATTGGCGGGCTGGCTGGTGAAGAAGCTGTTCCGATCTTCCCCCAAAGCGGCATAGGCGCTGGCGGTGACATTGATCCGCCCGATCCGGCCATCTGCATTATAGCCCAGATAGACCACATCATAATCGCGCCCGCGCAGATCGCCCAGCAATGCCGGGCGCACGGGGAAGCCATTGTCGTCGATCTGGACGTCATTGCCTTCGCGGTTGCGGTTATAGACGACCGTGAACTGGCTGGTCAGCGCCGGGATCAGGAAGTCCTGGCGGTAGATATTGGCGACAAACACGAAATCGTCGCGCGGTCGCTGCAGGATCGCATTCAGGCCGCTGTTCGTGTCCTTCTCCAACCGCCAGAACGCACCCAGATTGAACTGCAGCCGATTATTGTCGCGATTGCCGAAGATGCGGATGCCGAGCTGGTTGTCATTGAACAGGAAGCCGCGGAAATCCGACTGAAACGGCTGAATGCCCACCCGTGCCGAGATGAAATCAAACCGCGAATTATCGAACTGGCCAAAGTGATAATCGACAAAGGCTTCTTGCACGCCGAGGAAATAATCTGTCCGATGCGTCGGCTTGCTCGGCTCCACGAACAACACCCGCCGCTCGGGCACATCGACATAGTTGACGTTGAACGCCAACGTCAGGCGATATTCAATGGTCGGCGGCTTGAAAGCCGTCATCCCCTTCAGCAGAGCACCGCCCACGATGAAGGTCTGCGACACGACCGTGCTGAAATCATTGCCGAACACGTCCAGCCGGTCCGGGTCGGCAGTGGTCTGGACACCCACGGGGATCGGGAAAGTGCGCGGTTCGATCACTGTGTCGCTGATCGCATTGAGGATGAAGAACCAGTCATCCTCCTTGATCGGCAGCCACGGCACCTTGTCCGGGTTGATCGGCCGGTCACCCTTGTAGGTGTTCTGGCCATAGGGGTCCCAGATATTTTCCTTCACCACGCCCAGCGTCTGGATCAGGCGCCAACGGTCCGGGATCGGCACCTGATCGGTCGGGAAGGCTTCCGGCGGCGGGGCGCGCACGGCCCCTTCATTATCCTGGTTCGCCCGATCAGGCAGGTCCGGATTATAGCCGGGGCGACGACGTCCGTCGATCAGGTCGGGTTCGATCGGCGCGACTGTCTGGTCATCATAGGGAACTTCCGCAGCCGCTTCCGCTGCAACCTCGACCGGCTGCTCCGGCTCCTGCGGCGGCAATTCGCCGCTGGCGGCTTGCTGCAAAACGAGCGGGATGAGGAACGGCACGCTCATTACAACCCCTGACACACATTTTGCTCAGCCGTGTCGAGGAACGGCGCGAAGGGGCAACTGACATAGCGCAGCCGGACGGATGCCCCACCGGCGAGGCTTACCACGATGCGGTCAGCGCGGATCGACGGGTCCGCATTCCCGATGCCGCCGACCCGCAGCCCGGCATTATGGGTGCCGAGGAAGGCGACCATGTCATCCTGGTCGATCCCGTCACCTGACACGCCAATCCCGCCGACCAGCTGGTTACCGCGATAGATGGGCACAGAGCCGGGGAAAATCTGGATACCATTGGCGATGCGCGGTGTGCCTTGCGAAGTCGCGGGCAATTGGGTGCAGCTACGCGGCGTATCCGCACCGGTGCCATTATTGGCGATAAAGGCGACATGAGCGCCGATATTGGGCGTGACGAGATCGGTCTGGAGACCCACTGCAAAGGGGCTCCACTGGCTCGATTGCTCGACCGAAAGCGGCCCCGGCGGACGCGCGACTTCGCCATCAGGAAAGTATGGCCGCGAAAGGTTCCCGCCCGAACGGTCCGCAAAGGCGAAAGTGCCCGTCAATGCGGTTGCGTCACCGAGGAAGGTCCGCACGCGCTGGACATAGGCGGGGACGTTGGTAACGCCCGGCACCACTGGCGTCGCCAGCAAATCACCCGCAGCATTGGAGCCAGAGAAGAACGTCGCCGTGCGCGCTTTCTGCAGTGACACGTCCGTACCAAAGATTGGACCGTCGGGCGAACGAACCAGGCCGAGGATCTGGCCATTCGTATCGACGATGCTGATCGACGCCTGCATTCGGCTGTCCAACGGACGCCGGATTTGTGCACGGGCGCGGGAAAGCACAGTGAAGGCTTCTTCCAGCACCGCGCGGACTTCTGCAGCGGTCAGCGGTGTACCGACTGCCGCGCCATCCGTGCCGCCCCGGATCGGATAGCGATTATTGCCATTCCCGTCGGTGAGGACGAAAGCATCGCTGTTGGAGAATTCCGCAGGTGTGCTGGCGCGGATGCCGGAGGCTTCGCTGCCATAGGCCGTGCCTGCGCGGACGGTGCCGTCGGTATATCCAGCCACCGCCACCAACCCGCCTGCCGGGCCGTTGACTGCGCCAAAGCTGGTCTGCAGCGGGCCAAGGTCAGCCACGGTCGCGTCACTGAAACGCAAGGTCGTTCCATCCACCGGGATACGGTCGGCGCGGATTTCATCGGGCGGCAGGAAGCCCTGCGCCCCGGCAAAGGCGATCGCTTCATCGGCATCCGCGTCAACATCGAGGATATTGTCATCATAGCCATAATCGCCATCGCCCATGACGCCGATGCCGCCCACGACCAGCCCGTTCTTGTAGAGCGGAAAGCCACCCGGATCAGCGGCAAGGCCCAGCGGCGAACGCTTGGGCCCGATCAGTGCGCCGCTGCCGCCCATGGGGTTGAATCGTTCGGACAGGTCCGAGCAGGGCAACTGGCTGAACTGCACACCAAAAAGCGGGCCACTTTCCAGCCCGACGGCTGTCGGTGCCGGGGGGAAATGCTGCTGCACGATCTGGCTCGCCGTGCGGCTGGAGAAGGCATTGCCGCCGCTGGAGAGGTATGCCCCGGTGATCGCCTTGGCGATGGCTGCAGCCGTCGAGGGAACCATGGCGCCTTGCAGGCCGATTTCCTGCCCGGCCGCGGCCTGTCCGCCAATGGTCTTGGTGCTGACCTTGGTCATCGCCGGAGCGCCGGTCATGCTGAATACGGCGAGAACATTGCCGACCCTGTCGGTCACGGCGATCACGGAAGGCTGGCCGCGCGATTGCGCTTCACCCACTGCCTGCGCGATGATCTGCTGCACTTCACCCGTGCTGAGCGCGACCTGTGCTGGGGGCGTAAACAGCCCGCCGGTGGAAGTGCCACCGCCACTGGTCCCGCCGCCAGTGCCGCCACCACTGGTCGATCCGCCGCCGCTACTTCCGCCGCCGCCGCAGGCCGCGAGTGCCAGTGCCCCGGCGAGGCATGCCAGATGTCCGCCCAGCCGCCGCATCAGCGCAGCGCTCCGATTGCGCGAACCGCGCGGCCCAGCGAAGCGCGGAACTCCTTGGGCCGGTATGCCTGCGGGTTACGCACGGCGGCATAGGCACGGTTGATATCCGCCCTGATCCCGGCGGCCGCGCCATTGGTGATCCGCCCTTCGCGCACCAGTGAATTGAGCAACGTATCCACGGCCATCACGGCCTGCGCCGAACCGGTATAGTCGGTGAAGCGCGCGCTGGTCGCCTCCGCCCCGATATTGGCAATTACGGTGAAGGCATCATTGCCTGTATAGCTGCGCCCGGCCAGCGCATCGGAGAGTGCCCCGGCACTATCCCGCAAGCGCACGGCGGCCTTTTGCGATTCGGCCCGGCCTTGCCCCATTGAGCGGTGGAAGTCCTTGCTCGCTGCGTCAAAGCTGGCCGCAGCTCCCGGAGCCAGCGCACGGCTGACGGCCGAGAGCATGATGATGTTCTCGTCATTATAGGGCGCCGTGCCGAAGGGGATCGGGCGGCCCGGATTGGTTTCAAATGTCCGATTGGCCTTGGGTCCGTCAAAGATCGGGCGGTGGCAGCTATGACAATCGAAGAAGTAATATTCAGGGAACAACCCCTGCATCCCGAATTGGGGGCGGGCATAAAGGTCTGTCGAGCGGCGGACTGCCTCGGCCTGACCCACTGCCCACAGCTTCACACTGTCGAGACGACCCTTGCGGGCAACGTAGTCGCCATCAATTTCGTGATGCTGCTGCAAGGCGCTGAACAGGTCGAGCTCGAAAGAGACGCGCGGATGGCCAGCCGCCATCATCTCATGCGTCACGAACTGGCCGGTCTTGGTACTGCCCAGATGGCAATCGAGACATACCTTGGCCCGCGCCTGCGGCTGGTCGAGCGGGACCAGACCATTGGCAACATTGGAGGCATGGGAAACCGGCACTGCCCGATCCCCGTCAAACAGCGAATAGTGGCTTGAGAGCCATCCGCCGGAGGGGCCATGGCAGCTTTCGCAACCCACACCATCGGTCAACTGAAAACGCGCGCCGCGCTGCGAAGCAGGGGCATAAGTCGCATGGCAGCCAAGGCAGGCCTCTGCCGAAGTGGCGGGGCCAAGGCCAAGGCTGGCGGCAATCTGCCTGCCGCGCGGGCTACCAAGAACAGCAAAGGCACGGCTATGTGCGCCACTGGGCGAGGATGGCTCCTGCCAGGTAGCGATTTCATCCTGCCGCACGACTTCGCCATTGCCTTCTGCGCGGCCATGGCAGGTTGAACCGGCGCAGCTGGCCACACCTTCATAAGTGCTCGAACCACCGGCTGCCTGCGCTGCTGGTGCAGCGCCCATGCTGCTGGCCGTGCCGAGACCCAGCAGGGCGGGAATCGCGAACAGGGAGAGCTTGCGTGCAAGGGACCAGCCCTGCACCCGCGCCCAGATCGGTGATTGCTGCTGCGTCACGCGTTACCCTCCCCCTGGGTAAGATGTCCCCCGATGCCGACCGGCTGAACCGATGCAGCATCCCCTGCACTGTCGCGCAATTTGGCCTTGCGGACAAGGGCTTCGGGCAAAGGAATGGCATAGCGGGGAGCACAGCGCGGCGAATGCGCCCGGCAGGGCACATGGCCAGAAACAGGACCAATCGGCCCTGCCTGAAAAGAAACCTGGCGGCCCCCGCTTGCGGGTGCCTGCATCGGACCGGCCCGATACATCGTCTGCCTCCCTCTCCCGCCGCTGTTGCGGCAGGAATGCCCCCCTGGGCATCAGGCCCGAAAGCCTTAGGATTGTACCGGCGAGCCTGCGCGTATCGCTGGCCCGCTGCGACCCGGTCTAATTTTTTGCGCCGACTGGCTTAGCCTTCCGGCATTGCCATGGCGCTGGCCAGCAAATCAAGCTGCGATGTGCATCCTTTTTCAATCAGCACGGCAGCCAAGCCTTCTGGCTCTGTCGGTGGCGATTCAAGCAAGGCAAAGCTCACCTTGCTCTCGGGCACGCCACCGGGCCCCCTTATGGTGTATTCCACATCCTCACTCAACGGCAAGAGCTGAGTGTCCCACGGCGCATCCGTATCGCCATCATCAAACAGCACATTTACCGTCCCGCCACTGGGGGCAGTAATGGAATAGGTCGCAACGCCTTCCTTGGTCGGTCGCCAAAGCCGCACCAGCGATGGATCTGCGAGGCACATCGTCCCGGAAATGCTGGTGTCGACATACCAGAGATTGGAATTGGTCAGGGCGCCCTCAGTCCCGCGGATGGCCCCGGTGCGCGCCCTTGTGGCCGAGCGCTGGCGCGTGAGCATGGCGAATTTTGTTCGATTGGGCGCGCCTCGCGTGCCAACCACCCGTGTCCCCGGCCCGGTCAGCACACGCGTGCCCTTGGCATCGAGGATCGTCACCGAATCGCCATCCTTGAGCACGATGCGGTCATTGTCATCGAGCTTCTTGCCCTTGGGATATTGGCTGGCCGAAGGCCCGCTGGACGCAACGACAACGCCTGCCTGCGCGGCCCCAGCCAGCCCCAGCCCGAAGGCTGCACCAGCCAGCGCGATGGCTTTCATCCGTGTCTTAGCCGAGAACATAGACGCCCTCCTCATTCAGCTTCTTCGTACGCATTAGCAAATTCTCCAGTGCCGTGTCAGCCGGATAGCGGCGGACAAGCTCTTCGATCAGTTCGATGGCTGCGGCCCGGTTATTGTCGATCAGCTCTATTGCCTGTTCCAACATTTGCCGATCCTGAACGGGGAATTCAGGCGCTGGCTCCATCAGGTTCACCGGGCGTGCCCGCCCGCGCAGCACCACCCGGCCCATGGGCCGCCACCAATCCAACCCGGACAATTCGGCAAATTCACGGCTCGCCATGACGGAGCTCTGGAGCGGCTTGTTGGCGGCTTCCAGCCTTGCGGCGGTATTCATGGAATCGCCCAACGCGGTATACTGGATGCGGCGTTCGCCGCCGAAATTTCCGACTACCGCCTCGCCCCAATGCAGGCCGACACGGGTCTTGCCGATCTTGGGCAGATTGGGGTCCATCGCCGCAACTTCCGCCCGGAACGCTTCACCTGCCTGCCAGATGGCATAGCCGCATTTCGCCGCGCGCTCGCCATCGCCTTCCTTTGCAATCGGCGCGCCCCAGAAAGCTACAATCGCGTCACCAACAAACTTGTCGATCACTCCGCCATGGTCGAGCACCACCTGGCTGAGCATTTCGAGGTAACGGTTGAGCAGCTTGGCGACCATTTCCGGCGTCAGCGCATGGCTCATCTTGGTGAAGCCTTCGAGGTCGGAGAAGAGGACGAAGATTTCCTTTTTCTCTCCGTGGAGCGAGAGAAGCTGCGGCTTCTCCACCAGTTCCTCGGCAATCGAGCGCGGGATATATTTACCCAGCGCCCCTTGCGCGAATTGCCTTTGCACTGCGGTGGAAGCGCGTGCGGCCGAAGTTACAGCCGCAAAGGCGAGGAACCACCCCGCTATCCAGCCAAAGGCAGGCAAGCCCAGCGTATCGACGCCCCGCGCATGGAGCAGGAAGGGTACGCCAAGGAACACAAGGAACTGGAAGCCGAGCAGCGGATAGACTTTCCAGTTGCGCAATTCGAGCAGGCCGGTGAGCACACCCGCCAGCACCACCAGCAGGCTCAGCAGCCACAGCGTCCAGCCAGCAATGGCGGGCAATTCCTTGCCGTCCAGCATCTGCGCCAGCATGATGGCGTGAATCTCCAACCCAGGAGGCTTGATTGAGAACACGTCCTGATCGGCCTGCACCTGGATCTGGCTGTTGGTGAAAGGTGTGTTTACCCGGTCAACATCGACCACATCGCCGCCGATCAGGACATATCGGCCTTCAACTGCCTCTGCCATGGCCGGGGCAAGCTCCGGATCAGAAAACAGGTCTATCGCCAGCTTGGTGAAGACCGGCGCTTCCTCGGTTGATGGGCGCTTGTAACGGATCGCTCCGGTATAGCCGGGCATAGTATTGTCGCCTTCACCAGCCGCGGCGAGCATGGCGCGCGTCAGTTCAAGAGGCAGCCCCTCAATCTTCGGCGGCCAGGAACGGGTAACCCCGCCCTCATTGCTGAGCATGATGCTGGCTGGTGCTGCCGTGCCACCTTCAAGCCGGGCAAGGAACTGCTTCAGATATTGGTCCTGCTCATACTCGATCTCGAGTTCGAGATTTTCGTGTGCGGCGTAAGCAACGAAGGTGGGGGTCTGCATTCCCCGCAATGTTTCAATCAGCTGCTCGTCTTCTTCCTGTGGCTGGTCGAACAGGATGTCGATACCGATCGCCTTCGCCCCCATCCCATCGAGGTTCTTCAGCGCTTCGGCCAAGGTGCCGCGATCCAGCGGCGAACGTTTCTGGAGCTTGATCAGCGTCTGGTCATCATAAACGACCATCAGCACCCGATCATCCTGTTCCGCTGGTTCAGCCAGCAAGACCGTGCGCATATCATAGAATGCGTCTTCCGCGTTGACCGCCAGCGGCCAGTCCCAGCTCATCCGCGCCAGCAGCAAGGCGAACAGCACCATCACACCGGTGACAACCAGACGCTGCGTCCCGGCGGAGCGCACATTGCTCCATCCGCTGGCGAGCAGGTTGACCTTCTTTGGTGTGCTATCAGGCATAGGTGCCGTCACTTCCCCCGCGTGAAGCCCCGTTGCTGCCTTCCCTTATGGTTTCATGCGACCCGCCTGTTGGCGGCAATTGGGACCGGACCCACCCCCGGCAGATCCGCGCCCTAGAAAGCGGTTCAGGGCCGCAAGATCAAGCGCCTTGGTTCCAATTGACGGAAAAAGCGGTGATTTTGGCGGAAAGCTACAATTGAAAGCAAGCTGCATAGCGCTGAAATTTTCCAGCTTCGTCATTGCGAGGAGCGGAGCGACGCGGCAATCCAGAACGTCTTGCGCTTCACTCTGGATTGCTTCGCGGCTTCGCCACTCGCAATGACGAATTGTGAGGACAGGCTTACTCCCCCTCGCTCCACACCAGCACCGGCTTGCGCGCGGCGAGGGTCTCGTCGAGGCGACGGCGGGGGGCGTGGACGGGGGCTTGCTTCAGCGCCGGGTCACCTGCCCGCGCCCGTTCTGCGACGCTGCGCAGTGCGCCAATGAACTGGTCCAGCGCTGCCTTGCTTTCCGTCTCGGTGGGCTCGACCAGCATCGCGCCATGCACCACCAGCGGGAAATACATGGTCATCGGGTGATAGCCTTCGTCAATCAGCGCCTTGGCCAGATCGAGCGTGGTGAAGCCTTCCGCAAAGCCCTCATCGCCAAACAGCGCTTCGTGCATGCAGGGTCCGCTCGCACCATAGGGGGCGTGGAGCACATCCTCGCAGCGGCGCAGCACGTAATTGGCGTTGAGCACGGCATCTTCCGCCACTTGCTTGAGGCCATCCGCACCGTGACTCAGGATATAGGCCAGCGCGCGGGTGAACATGCCCATCTGGCCATGGAACGCGGCCAGCCTGCCAAAGCTCTGGCCGTGACCGTGGTCAACCTGCGTTTCTTCCTCGACCAGATGGAAGCGTCCGCCCGCCAAGCGCACGGCTGGAAGCGGTGCGAAGGGCGCGAGCGCTTCGGAAAAGACCACCGGCCCGCTGCCCGGACCGCCCCCGCCATGCGGGGTGGAGAAAGTCTTGTGCAGATTGATGTGCATGGCGTCCACGCCAAGATCGCCGGGGCGCACCCGCCCGACGATGGCGTTGAAATTGGCGCCATCGCAGTAAAGGAATCCGCCCGCTGCATGAATCGCTTCAGCCATGCGGTGAATGTCGCGTTCGAACAACCCGCAGGTGTTGGGGTTAGTGATCATCAGCGCGGCGACATCCGGGCCGATCCGCGCCTCCAGCGCCGCCATGTCCACCCGCCCGTCCGCAGTCGCGCCGATTTCCTCCACCCGATAGCCGCAGAAGGCCGCCGTCGCCGGGTTGGTGCCATGCGCGCTGGTCGGCACCAGCACGACCTCGCGCGGATCGTCCCGCGCATCCAGTGCAGCGCGGATGGCCAGCAGGCCGCATAATTCGCCATGCGCGCCCGCCTTGGGGCTCATCGCCACACCGGGCATGCCGGTCAGCGCCTTCAGCCATTCGCCCAGTTCGTGAATGACGGCCAACGCGCCCTGGATGGCTCCCTGCGGCGCCAGCGGGTGAACATCGGCAAAGCCGGGCATCCGCGCCACTTTTTCATTCAGGCGCGGATTATGCTTCATGGTGCAGCTGCCGAGCGGGAACAGGCCGAGGTCAATGGCATAATTCTGGCGGCTGAGGCGGGTGTAGTGCCGCACTGTTTCCGGTTCACTGAGGCCCGGCAGGCCAATGGCTTCGCTACGCTCCATCCCGCCGAGGCGGTTTGTGCCGCCAGTGGCTTCAGGCAGGTCAACCCCGGTCGTGTCGCTACTGCCAATCTCGAAGATCAGCGGCTCTTCCAGCATCAGCGCGCGGTTGCCGGTATGGGTCGGCGCTTCGGCTCCGGGGAGTGCGGTTTCCATTTCGGGTTTCCACCCGGATTTGTTGGGCGCGTTCATGCCAGCACCTCCTGCAAAGCCAAAGCGAAGGCTTCGATATCCTCCTCGCTGGTGGTTTCCGTGACCGCCACGACCAGCCCCTGTGACAGCTCTTCCACACCGGGATAAAGCCGCCCGAGCGAGACCCCGGCGAGCACATCGCGCGCCGCCAGTTCATGCACGACCTCGCGCGCGTTGCGTGGCAGGGTCAGGGTGAATTCGTTGAAGAAGGCATCGTTGACGAGGCCAACCCCCGGCACCGCCGCCAGCCGGTCCGCCGCTTGGCAGGCAAGGCGGTGGTTCTCCATCGCCAGCTGGCGCAGGCCCTTCTCGCCCAGCAGCGTCATATGGATCGAAAAGGCCAGCGCGCAGAGCCCGCTATTGGTGCAAATATTGCTGGTCGCTTTCTCGCGCCGGATATGTTGCTCGCGGGTGGAGAGCGTCAACACGAAGCCGCGCTTGCCCTCGGCGTCCACCGTCTCGCCACACAGGCGGCCGGGCATCTGGCGGACATGTTTCGGATCGCGCACCGCAAACAGGCCGAGGTACGGCCCGCCAAATTGCAGCCCGACGCCGAGCGATTGCCCCTCGCCCACGACAATATCCGCGCCCAGTTCGCCAGGCGATTTGATCGCGCCAAGCGCAACCGGTTCCGTCACCACCGCGACCAGCAGCGCGCCCTTTTCGTGGGCTGCGTCGGCAATCTTCGCCAAGTCGGGAATGCGCCCAAGTATATCGGGATACTGGACAACTACGCAGGCGGTCTCGTCCGTGATTTCCGCGATCAGCTCGTCCTCGCCGCAGGATGCGGTCAGGTCCGGCGTGCCACTGGCGATAGTGTCACCGGTAAATTTCGCCATAGTCTTGGCGACTTCGACATAATGCGGATGCAGCCCGCAAGCGAGCAAGGCGCGGCTGCGCTTCGTCACGCGGCTGGCCATCGCAATCGCTTCCCAGCAAGCGGTCGAGCCATCATACATGCTGGCATTGGCGACCGCACAGCCGAGCAGCCGCGCGACCTGCGTCTGGAATTCGAACAGCATCTGCAACGTGCCCTGCGCGATTTCCGGCTGGTAGGGCGTATAGGCGGTGAGGAACTCGCCGCGCTGGATCAAATGATCGACACTGGCCGGGACATGGTGGCGATAGGCCCCTGCCCCGAGGAAGAACGGCACTTGCCCCGCAATCATGTTCTGCCCGGCCAGCTTGGCCATATGCCGCTCCACCGCCATCTCGCTGGCGTGATTGGGCAAGCCTGCAATCGGCCCGTCGAGCCGCGCGGCCTCGGGCACATCGGTGAACAGGTCATCGACGGAGGAGACGCCAATCACATCGAGCATCTGCGCCCGGTCGGCATCGGTCAGGGGAAGGTAACGCATTTTGCCACCTCGTCATCCCAGCGAAAGCTGGGATCGGTTCCAGTTATGTCCGACCAGGCGGACAGCGATCCCGGCTTTCGCCGGGATGACGGTTTAGAGCCCGTCCACAAACGCCGCATAGGCCTTGGCATCCATCAGCCCGTCCAGCTCACCTGTGTCGGAGACGGTGAGTTTGAAGAACCAGCCTTCGCCTTCGGGGTCGGAATTGACCAGTGCGGGGTCTTCTTCCAGCGCGGCGTTGCCTTCGGTGACAGTGCCGGAGACCGGCGAATAAACATCGCTGGCGGCCTTCACGCTTTCCACCACGGCGGCGTCTCCGCCCTTGGTCAGTTCCGCGCCGGTGTCAGGCACTTCGACGAAGACGATATCGCCCAGCTGGCCTTGCGCATAATCGGTGATGCCGACGGTCGCGACCTCGCCTTCCAGTTCAATCCATTCGTGGTCTTCAGTGTAGAGACGGGCCATCAGGCAGCTCCCTTGCGGTGATAGCGGTGGGGGACGAAGGGCACTTTGACCACCTGTGCAGGCAGGCGTTTGCCCCGGACTTCAATCTCAAGCGGCGTATCCGGCGCGGCATGCGCGGCGCTGACATAGGCCATGGCAATCGGGTGGCCGAGCGTGGGCGAGAAGCCGCCACTGGTGACGGTGCCGACTTTCTCCGCGCCCGCAAACACCTCCGCCCCTTCGCGGGCAGGCAAGCGGCCTTCCAGCGACAGGCCGATGCGCTTAGTGGCCGGGCCATTGGCGAGCACTTGCGCCACCGCATCATGCCCCATCCAGCCGCCGCTTTGTCGGCGGTTCTTGCTGAGCGCGAAGAGCAGCCCGGCGGATACAGGGTCTGTTTCGGTCGTCAGGTCATGCCCGTAAAGCGGCAGGCCCGCCTCCAGACGCAAGCTGTCACGCGCACCAAGGCCGGCAGGTTTTACCCGCGTGTCAGACAGCAGCGCATCGGCCAGCCTGTCCGCCAGTTCAGCAGGCACGGAAATTTCATATCCGTCCTCACCTGTATAGCCGGAACGGCTGGTCCACAGCGGGACGCCGCCCCAGTCAAACAGGCCCGCGGTCATGAAAGTGAGCTCAGACACGCCCGGCACAATCGCCTCCAATGCTGTGGCCGCCAGCGGGCCTTGCAGGGCGAACAAAGCCTGCTCGTCTTGATGGGTCAGGGTGACTTCGTCGGGCAAATGCTCGCGCAGATGGGCGATATCGTCCCACTTCATCGCGCCGTTGACCACCAGCGCATAATGCGGCCCGGCATGGGTAACGATCAGATCATCGAGGATGCCGCCCTGCTCGTCGAGCAGCATGGAATAACGCATCTGCCCTTCGCCCAGCCCGGCAATATCGCCCGGCAGCAAGGCCTCCAGCGCCAGCACCGCTGCATCGCCTGAGACCGAGAGCTGCCCCATATGGCTGACGTCAAACAGGCTGGCGGAGCTGCGCGTCCAGTTATGCTCCGCCACGATCCCTTCATACTGGATCGGCATTTCGTAACCGGCAAAGGGCACCATCCGCGCACCCCGCGCGCGATTCCATGCGTCGAGCGGCAACGCTTCGGGTGCGCGCTCTTCGACTTCGTCCTGGGCTACAGTTTCGCTCACCAGATACTCCCCAAGTCGGGGCGGCGATGCTCGGAGGGGTCGAACACCTTCACCGCCGCCCCCTCTGTCGGGATACCTGAGAGCTTGGCCGGATGGGTCGAATACCCGGCTTTCTCCTTCGGTGGCTGACGCAAGGGCCAGCGCTTTCCAGAGTGTCGATCCCCCAACGCGGTCCTCGCTGCCTGAGAGTTTCCGGGGCGGTTGCTCCTTCGGCGCCCTGTGCCTTTCGCAAACACAGGGTCTCTCCCACGCTGGGGCCGGAACCCAAGGATCC
This sequence comes from Sphingomonadaceae bacterium, assembly GCA_024236195.1. Classification (GTDB taxonomy): domain Bacteria; phylum Pseudomonadota; class Alphaproteobacteria; order Sphingomonadales; family Sphingomonadaceae; genus JACXVD01. The sequence continues at coordinate 90,289 of JACKKZ010000007.1, read as the reverse complement.
CGGCGACCTCTGCAAAATCGCCGGATTCGCAGGAAAGGTCAATCGTATATGTGAAAGAAATTTGCTCGATTGGCCCTGTATTTGTGGATAGGAAAGCCATGCGATCCGGGCCTTTCACACCAATGTCGTCGCATTCGCCAGCCCAGCGAATTCTTCGCATATGAGAAGTAAAGGCTGGCCCTGCCAACTCACGATGCGTTGAGCCAGACAAGGTAGAATGCGGAGAGGACAATCCATCCACCAACCAGCGTCTTGAGCCTGCGCGCACCGAGCCCGATGGCAATCGGGCGCGCAAGGAAGCCGCCCAAAACGGCAGCGGGCGCCGCCAACAACACCACCTCCCACTGGATTGTGCCCGCATCGACATGCCAGATGCTGCCCAGGATCATGCTGGCAGCGGATATGACGCAGGCCGTGCCGGTGCAAAGCAGGATCGGGTAATGGCGGATAAACAGGTAGAGCGCGACCAGCTCCCCGATCCCGACCGAGAACAACGCGGTTATGTAGCCGCCGGGTATCGCCAGCAGCAACAACACCAGCAGGTCAACGCGGTGCAGGCGATCCAGCTCTGGCCGCGTCCGGTTGACCGTCCAGGTGGTGATGATCAGCGCAAGACCCAGCAGGATCGAGAACGTCTTGTAACCAAGCAGCAGGTCTTGCGGGTCCAGCACTGCAAGACGCTGGGTCACCAGCATCGCTGGCAGGGAAAGCAGCAACACGCCGACAGACACCACGAGAAAATCACGCGGGCGCACCGGCGCATCGAGCGAACCCAGCTGCGCAACAGGCTGGTGGAACAGCCGATCAACCCAGCGCAGGCTGCCCATGGTCATGCCAAAAGCCTGTATCCCCATGGAGACCGCGACAATCTGCAGTGGGTCCAGCGCCATCACCCCATGCTCGCGCAAGGCGTTGAAAGCCGGGACGAACACCACCCCGCCCCCCGTTCCGGAGGTATTTGCAATGATCGCGCCGACCACACCCACACCGGGCAGGAACCACAATTGCTGCAACAGGCCTGCATCCCATGGGACCAGCACCCACAGGGCAGCATAGGCTGCAAGCAGCACCAGCGACCCCGCCCAGACCAGCCGCCCCGGCGGCAGCGCGCTTAGTCGAGGTTGGGCCGGACCCATCGTTCCACCTGTTCCACCGGCTCGCCGCGGCGGGCGGCATAATCTTCCAGCTGGTCGCGCCCGATCCGCGCAACCCCGAAATATTCAGCCTGCGGATGGGCGAAGTAGAAGCCGCTCACCGCTGCCGTGGGCAGCATGGCGAAGCTTTCCGTCAGTTCCAGCCCGGCATTTGTTTCCGCTTCGAGCAGTTCAAACAGCTTCGGCTTGAGCGAATGATCAGGACAGGCGGGATAGCCCGGAGCCGGGCGGATACCGCGATATTCTTCCTTGATCAGCGCCTCATTGGTCAGCTGTTCACCCGGAGCGTAACCCCACAGATCGGTGCGGACATGTTTGTGCAGCCGCTCGGCAAAGGCTTCAGCGAAGCGATCCGCCAGCGCCTTGAGCAATATGTCGTTATAATCGTCATGATCGGCGCGGAAGCGCTCAATATGCGGCTCGATCCCGTGGATGCCGACAGCAAAGCCGCCGATCCAGTCGCCCGCCGGGTCGATGAAATCGGCGAGGCAATAATTGGCACGGTCGCGGCTCTTGCGCACTTGCTGGCGCAGGAACGGCAGCAGCACATGCTCTTCGCGGCGGACGCGGTGGATGGTCACATCGTCACCATCGCGCGCGCAGGGCCAGAAGCCGCAGACGCCGCGCGCGGTCAGCCATTTCTCACTGACGATCTTGTCGAGCATCGCCCTCGCATCCTTGTAGAGCTGGGTTGCACTCTCACCGACCACCTCGTCTTCCAGGATCGCCGGGAAAGTCCCCGCCAGTTCCCATGCGCGGAAGAAGGGCGTCCAGTCGAAGTGATCGACCAGATCGGCCAAATCCCATTCCTCGAACACATGCACGCCGGGATGGAGCGGCGGGGCGGGTTTGTCCGAATAGTCACAGGCAAAGCCATTGGCGCGCGCTTCCTCCAGCGTCAGCAGCACGCTGGCGGTCTTGCCTTCCCGCGCACATCGCGGATTGCTCGTAATCCGCCGCGACCTCTTCCACGAAACCATCGCGCAAAGTGTCGGACAGCAGCTGGCTGGCGACCCCCACCGCACGGCTGGCGTCGAGTACGTGAATCACCGGTCCGTCATAGGCGGGATCGATCCTGAGCGCGGTATGCACCTTGCTGGTCGTCGCCCCGCCGATCAGCAACGGCAGATCCATCCCGGCGCGCTGCATTTCCTGTGCCATCGTCACCATCTCGTCCAGCGAGGGGGTGATGAGGCCCGACAGGCCGATGATGTCCGCGCCTTCGGCTTGCGCGGTTTCAAGGATGGTCGACCAGGCCACCATCACGCCAAGGTCAATCACCTCATACCCGTTGCACTGCAGAACCACGCCCACGATATTCTTGCCAATATCGTGCACGTCGCCCTTCACGGTCGCCATCACGATCTTGCCCTTGGCGCTTTGCCCCGCTTCCTTTTCGGCTTCGATGAAGGGGATGAGATGCGCTACCGCCTTCTTCATCACACGCGCGCTCTTCACCACCTGCGGCAGGAACATCTTGCCGGACCCGAACAGGTCGCCCACCGTGTTCATGCCCTGCATCAGCGGACCTTCGATCACCTCGATCGGGCGTCCGCCCGCAGCCGCCACGGCCAGCCGCATTTCTTCCGTATCCGCGACGATATGCGCATCGATCCCCTTGACCAGCGCATGTTCCAGCCGCCGGACCGGTTCCCAGCCGCGCCATTCCTCTGCCGCCTTTTCAGCGGCCTTGTCCTGCCCCTTGTAGCTTTCCGCCAGCTCAATCAGCCGTTCGGTGGAGGATTTGCCATCCGCGCCCACGCCGGGGCGGCGCATCAGGATCACATCCTCGCAGGCTTCGCGCAGCGCAGGTTCGATCTGGTCGTAAACGTCAAGCTGTCCGGCATTGACGATCGCCATGTCGAGCCCGGCCGGAATGGCATGATAGAGGAACACGGAATGCATTGCGCGGCGCACGATCTCGTTACCGCGGAAGCTGAAGGAGAGATTGGAAAGCCCGCCCGAACAATGGACATGCGGGCAGCGCGCCTTGATCTCGCGCACCGCCTCGATGAAATCGAGGGCATAACGATCATGTTCCTCGATCCCTGTCGCCACGGCGAAGATATTGGGATCGAAGATGATGTCTTCGGGCGGAAAACCGATGCCTGTCAGCAGCTTGTAAGCGCGTTCGCAAATTTCGACCTTGCGCTGCTTCGTGTCTGCCTGCCCCGTTTCATCAAAAGCCATGACCACCACGGCCGCGCCGTAGGCCATGCATTTGCGCGCCTGCTCAAGGAAGGGCGCTTCGCCTTCCTTCATGCTGATCGAATTGACGATGGGCTTGCCGGAAACGCATTTCAGCCCCGCCTCGATCACTTCCCACTTGGAGCTGTCAATCATCACCGGCACCCGCGCGATATCGGGTTCGGCCATGATGAGCTTGAGGAAGGTGGTCATCGCCAGCGTCGCGTCAAGCAGGCCTTCGTCCATGTTGACGTCGATGATCTGCGCGCCGTTTTCCACCTGCTGGCGCGCGACTTCCACGGCAGCGGCATAATCGTCCGCCATGATGAGCTTCTTGAACGCCGCCGAGCCGGTGACGTTGGTGCGCTCGCCAATATTGACGAATTGCGAGCCGCTAAGAGTGGTTTCGGTAGTCATAGTCTCTTCTCAAGCCCCTCCCCTTCAGGGGAGGGGTTGGGGTGGGGAATGTCAGTCGATCGGCGGTGGTTCATTTCAGCCCCCCCTGAAGGGGAGGGGGGAGAATAAGGTCATGCCGCCATCGTAAAAGGTTCGAGCCCAGCCAGCCGTGTCGCCACCGGAGGATGCGGCAGGGTCCGCGGTGCGAGGCCTGCCACCGCCTTGGCAATCGCCGCGATATGCTCTGGCGTGGAGCCGCAGCAGCCGCCCAGCGCGTTGACAGTCCCGTTCTGAGCCCAATCCTGCAGGTGGCGCGCGGTGGTTTCGGGCAGCTCGTCATATTCGCCGAGCTCATTAGGCAGGCCCGCATTGGGGTAAGCAAGGATGGGGCAATCCGCGATCCGGCTGAGCAGCTGGATGTGCGGGCGCAGCTGGTCCGCGCCGAAGGAACAGTTGAGCCCCACGGTCAGCGGTTTGGCATGGCGCACCGAATACCAGAAAGCTTCAACCGTGTGGCCCGACAGGTTGCGGCCCGATAGATCCGTCAACGTCATCGACAGCATGATCGGGATGTCGCGGCCGAGCTCCTCCTGCAATTGCAGCACGGCATGCACGGCAGCCTTGGCATTGAGCGTGTCGAAGATGGTTTCGACAAGGATGAAATCCGCCCCGCCCTCCAGCAAGGCAGCGGCCTGTTCGCGGTAAACCTCTGCCAGGAAATCGAAGTCGATCTCGCGGAAGCCTGGGTCTTCCACATCAGGCGAGAGGCTGAGCGTCTTGTTGGTCGGGCCAATGGCACCCGCCACAAAACGGGGGCGACCATCCTTGGCAGCGAATTCATCCGCCACTTCGCGGGCAATGCGCGCCGCGGCAATGTTGATCTCGCGCACCAGCCCTTCGGCGCCATAGTCAGCCTGGCTGATGCGGTTGGCGGAGAAAGTGTTGGTCGAGACAAGATCCGAGCCGGCATTGAAATAGGCGCGGGTGACATCGGCAATCACATCCTGGCGGGTAAGCGCGAGGATATCGTTATTGCCCTTCTGGTCATGGCCCAGAGCGAGCTCCCCTGCGAAATCCTCTTCGCTCAATTTGCGATCCTGGATTTGGGTACCGAAGGCCCCGTCAAAAATCAGGATGCGCTTGGCGGCTTCGGCCAGGAATGTTTCGCGCGCGCTCATGCGGCTTGCTCCATCGAATGTGCGCCCTTGGGGCGGAGGCCAAGCATGTGGCAGGTCGCATAGGACAGCTCGGCGCGGTTGAGGGTGTAGAAATGGAATTCGCGCACCCGCTCCGCATAAAGGCGACGGCAGAATTCAGCGGTAACCGTGGCGGCGACCAGTTCGCGCGTGCCGGGATGGTCATCCAGCCCTTCGAACAGGCTTTCCATCCATTCTGGCAAATCCGCCCCGCAGGCCGCCGCAAAGCTCTTCGTCCGGGCGAGGTTGCTGATCGGGAGGATGCCCGGAACGATAGGTTTGTCGATCCCCGCCGCCGCTGCGCGGTCGCGGAAGCGGAAGAAGCTGTCAGACGAGAAGAAGAATTGCGTGATCGCACGGTCCGCGCCCGCATCCAGCTTGCGCTTCAAATTGTCGAGGTCAGCCTCCGGGCTCACCGCATCGGGATGCACTTCGGGATAGGCAGCGACAGAAATCTCGAAGGGGAAACGCTTCTTGAGTCCTTCGACCAGTTCGGCAGCATTGGCATAACCATCGGGATGCGGGGTGAAGGCACTGCCCGGTTCACCCCCATCGCCGCGCAGGGCGACGATATGGCGGATGCCGGCCTCCCAGAACTCTTCCGCCACGCGGTGCGTTTCATCCTTGCTCGCGCCCACGCAAGTGAGATGCGCAGCCACCGGCACATCGACTTCGGCTTTCATGCGACCCGCGAGCGACCAGCTGCGTTCCTTGGTCGAGCCGCCCGCGCCATAGGTGAGCGAGACGAAATCGGGCCGCAACCGCGCGACCGAACGCACGACTTCGAGCACCTTGTCTTCGCCATCCGCGCTCTTGGGCGGGAAGAATTCAAAGGACACGTTGATGTCCCCCGGCAGCCCGGCGAAGAGCGGGGTGTCAGCGAAGCGCAGTGACTGGTGGGGATAGAGCGGCTGGGTCATTCAATTGGCCTTGGCTGTGGTGGGAGTGGCCGATGCGCGACGAACGCCCGGCTCCAGCGTGGTCACGGGATTGGCGATGCGGGTGGCGGTCCACACCTTTACCGGCAATTCGCCATCGCTCAGCGTACGGGTGCCGGTGGGTTTGAAGCCGTGTGTCGAGAGCATGGATTCTACCTGCTCGTCCGAAAAACCGAGCCTTGCATGGGCATGGCGGTCGCGCAGTTCTTCGCGGCCATGCGCGGCGAGGTCGACAATTGCGATCTGGCCGCCTGCACGGCACACCCGCGCCGCTTCACCCAGCGCGTAGGCGGGTTCCTGCGCATAATGCAGCACCTGGTGGATGATGATTGTGTCGAAGCTTTCATCATGCAGCGGCAAAGCAGAGAAATCGCCCTGCACCAGCTCCACCGATGTGGCGGGCAAAGCCTGTAGGCGCGCGCGCGCCAGCCGCAGCATTTCCGGGCTCTTGTCGAGCGCGACGACATGGTCAGCCTGAGGCGCCAGCAATTCGGCGATCCGCCCGGTACCCGTGCCAATGTCGAGCAATTGGCCCAAACCACCCTCACCCAGCGCCTCGACCAGTGCGGCCTCTACCTGTTCAGCTGGCGCGAGCATGGCGCGCAAACTGTCCCACTCTTCAGCATGTCGTGCAAAGTAATCGGCAGCATGGCGCTCCCGCGTTGCGCGAATTTCGGCAAGGTGGCGACGGTCGGCAACACAAAGATCGGCAAAGACGGGATCATCCTGCTCACCGGCAGCCAGCATCCGCGCCACTTCGCGTTCGAGCGAAACAGCGCCGCGTTCGCTGATCGCCTGGCGCAGGAACACCCAGCTCCCTTCGCGGCGGCGCTCGGCCAGCCCGGCATCGCAGAGGATCGCAATATGGCGGGAAACGCGCGGCTGGCTCTGCCCCAGCACATGCGCCAGCTCGCCCACCGCCAGTTCCATGGTGGAAAGCAGGCGCATGATCCTCAGCCGGGTCGGGTCCGCAAGGGCCTTTATGACAGATTCGATCCGCATTGACATGGGGATATAAAGATATTTTTATATTTGTAAATCGGGAATGCTGCGAATGCGAAGATGACGCGGGTGATTGCGTGGTTCAAGCGCCCCTGTTCAGGGAGCACATTATCAAAAAGCGCGTCGGCCCGCACTTGCCTGCCCCGGCGAAAGACGGGGATGCGGGCCAAGGCTTCACTTTGACAGCAATCCGCGCGCAGAAGAGCCTTGCCCCGTGTCAAGCACGGGGCGACGACGTGAGCTGCAGATTGTCTTGGCCCCTGATGTCAGCCGACGAGAGGGAAGCCTTGCCCCATCGCAAGCTATGCGCGTACCGCCACGACCAGCCCGTCCGTAATCCATTGGCCCAGCGCAGCCCCGGCAGCCTGCGCCGCGGCTTCCTCGCCCACCAACTCCGCCAGCATGGCGCAGGCATCGCCATAGGCTGTACCGCCCTGCATGGTCGCCAGCAGGCTGGCCACGGCCGGATCGAGCAGGCGGAAGACCGGCTGCAAACCCTCGCGCCACACAGCCAGCGTTGCGGGCTGGTCCAGCGCGGGACATTCGGGCTTTTCAGTTTCTTGCTTCAGGCCGTTCCACAGGCGGGGAATATCATGCTTCACCTCTGCCCATGCCAAGGACGGCGTGAAGGCAAGCGCCATGCTCGGCCAGTCATCCTCGCCAAATCCCGCGACCGCCGCCATGAAGCCTTCGCGGTCTAGCGGCGCCACATCAGCGGCGATGAAGGCCAGGTGCATGGTCCATTCCAGCCATGCCAGTTCCGGCACGTCAGGGTCCCGCACAAACAGCTCTGCCAGCAGGTCCGGGAACCCTTCGCCCACAAGGTCGAGCGTCCACACGGAAGGGGGATTGGTGATCAGGTGATGCGCAGCGGCGGCGGCAAAGCTCTCTTCACCCACCCATTGGGCGGTGCGGGGGAACGTCTCGCGCATGGCATCGACCAGCCGCGTGCGATAGGCGTTGCGATAAATGTCCAGCCCGGCGGAAAAACGCGCGTCCCAGCCATCGGGCAAAGCGCGGCCTTCCTCCAGCACATGGGCCATGAATTCGGCTTGCCGGGCGGCGAGGCTCATGCCGCTCGCCGCTCCCGGGCACGGGTTGCCAGCGCATGCGCCTGGTCCAGCTCGTCTAGCAAATCCTCCAGAGGCGGAATGGCATCATCACGCTCGATCATGGTCGCCACTTCGCCGAGCAGCGGCATGACTTCGCCATAGAGTTGCCACACGCCGTCACAGACCGGGCGATCATGCGTGTCGATCAGGATTTCACCCGGTGTGTGCCCGGCGAGGTGCACCTGCCGCACACGATCCAGCGGCAGGCCGCGCACATAGTCCATTACGTCAAAGCCATGATTATGCGCGCTGACATAGATATTGTTGATATCGAGCAGCAAGTAGCAGCCCGTGCGGTGGACCATCTCGGAGAGGAATTCCCATTCCTCCATCTCGTTATCCGGGAAGCTGCAATAGGATGACGGGTTCTCGAACAGCATCGGTCGGCCAAGCGCTTCTTGCGCTTCCATGATATTGCCGCAGACGACCTCCAGCGCTTCTTCGATATAGGGCAGTGGCAGCAAATCGTGGCTGTTATGTGCGCTGGTGCGGGTCCAGCAGAGGTGGTCAGAAACCCACAATGGCTCGATCCGGTCAATCAACCGCTTGAGTTTCGACAAATAATCCCGGTCGAGCCGCTGTGCACTGCCAACTGACATGGAGACCCCATGCAACGCGACCGGATGCTTTTCACGCACACGGGTCAGCACGTCGAGCGGCTTGCCGCCATCGACCATATAGTTTTCCGAGATGGCTTCGACAAAGTCGATCAGAACATTGCCATCGAGGAAATCCGAATAATGCGAACGACGAAGGCCAAGGCCAAAACCGCCAAAGGGAGTAATCTTTGTCATGATGATCAGATCATTTTCCCTGCATTAACAGTTATTTAATTAACCATTTTCGTTAAGGTATCCAACTGTAAAAGGTTGGCGACCCGGCCCGCGGGGTGTGCGCCGGGCCGCCATAATCAGGCAGTCGGATTAGCCAATATCGCCGATCGTGCCGCCCTTGGTCAGGCATTCACCCGCCTTCATCGCCTTGAAGCCATGGCCGGCGCATTCGTTCTGGCCCTTGCAGGCATTGTCAGCCGTTGCGCAGTCAGCCTGGCCCTTGCAACTATGGATGCCATAGCAATGCACGATATCATCTGCAGCAATCGCGGCACCGCTGCTGCCTACGGGCGGTTCAGCGGCGAAACCCGCCAGCGAAGAAAGGGCGAAGGCAGCTGCCGCGGTGGCAACAGCGGCAGGCTTGCGAATGGTGCTCATCAATTCTCTCCGTGAAATTCATCCTCGTCCGGATTGGACAAGGGCTGGTTCGGCAGGAGTCTGGCCAAGGTTACAGCACAAAAACTTTTCCGACGCTGTAACCGCATCGGGGGGCCGCCCGAACTCACCGACAGCTCCGGCATTTCCGGGGCACGAGTTTGAGGCACCCTGAAAGGAACCGGAAAATGAACAAGCAGTCCCTTACCAAGATCGCGGGCCTGACCCTCGCCGCAGGCATTACCGCTGGACTTGCCACGCAGCCCGCGACTGCGGCCAAGCCGAAGATGGAAAAATGCTATGGCGTGGCCAAGGCCGGGCAAAATGACTGCTCTGCCGGGCCCGGCACAAGCTGCGCTGGCACCTCCACCCGCGATTACCAGGGCAATGCGTGGAAACTGGTCAAGGCTGGCACCTGCACCAAGATTGACACGCCCAAGGGCAAGGGTTCGCTGAGCCCGATCCAGCGCTAACCCGCCAAAGGGGGAGAGACGCCATGCAAGCTGTGCTTTCCGGTTATAACCGGATGATCGCCCTCCTTTCCGGACGCTATGCCGAAGGCGTGGCTTTGCTGGTGTTGCGCGTCGCGTTGGCCGGGATCTTCTGGCGCTCGGGTCGCACCAAGGTTGTCGAAGGCACATGGCTGCAGGTCAGCGACACCACCCGCTTCCTGTTCGAAAGCGAATATGCGGGCGTGCCGTTGTTGCCGCCCGACCTCGCAGCCACCCTCGCCACCTGGTCCGAGCACCTCTGGCCTGCCCTGCTGGTACTCGGCCTCGCGACGCGCTTTTCCGCCCTTGCCTTGCTGGGCATGACGATGGTGATCCAGTTCTTCGTCTATCCCGAAGCATGGTGGAGCGTGCATATCGTCTGGGCAGCCATGGCGCTGGTGCTGATCAGCCGGGGTGGCGGGGTCTTTTCGCTCGACGCACTTATTGCCAAGGTGCGCAAGTGATTGCGGATGAAAAAGCGCTTTCGCGGCTGATGGCCGCATCCCAGCGCGGGGACAAGCAGGCCTATACCACCCTGCTGGAAGAGTCTTCGCGCTGGCTCAACCGCTATTTCCGGCGCAAGATCGCGCCGGACCAGCTTGACGATCTGGTGCAGGAAGTGCTCGTCTCGCTCCACCGCAAACGTGCGAGCTATGACCCGGCGCGGCCTTTCCTGCCCTGGCTGGCAGCGATTGCCCGCTATCGCTGGGTTGATCACCTGCGCAGCGCCTATCGCCGCCAGGAACAGGCGTTTGACCATGAAGACCCCGGCGAAGAAGGCGGTCAGGAAGCGGTACTGGCACGGATGAGCCTGGACCGCCTGCTGGAAAATCTGCCTGAAGGACAGGCCGAAGTGATAGAGCTGGTCCGGATAGAGGGGCATAGCATCGCAGAAGCCGCCGCCCTTTCCGGGCAGAGCGAATCCCTCGTCAAAGTGAATATCCATCGTGGGCTGAAGAAGCTGTCCGCGTTGATTGAAAAGGCTGAATGAGATGAAGAGTGAGATCCCCCGCTCGCTGATCGACGAGCTCACGGATGAGCTGGAACCTGTGCGTGTGATGAGCGCCAGCGACGGTATCGCCATGGTCCTGATGGCCCTGGCGATCAGCATTGTTGCCGTGGCGGCCGTTGGCGGGCTGCGTGACGGGCTGGTCAGTTCCCCCCCGCCGACGCTGTTCCTGATCGCAAACCTGCTCTACCTGCTGCTGGGCCTGGCGGCGATGACGGCGGTAATCAACATGGCCGGGCCGCGCGTCGGCAATCGCCATGATGCACCGAAATGGGCGCTGGCGATGGTCGCCGTGCTGCCACTGGCTGCGGCGGTATCCTACGCCAATCCCGATGCGCTGTTCCATGAGTTGAGCGATGATCGCTATGGCTGGCAATGTGCGGTCTATGGCTCGCTTGCCGCAATCTTTGTCACCGCCGCGCTGCTGCTCTGGCTGCGCCGTGGCGCACCGGTTTCGCCGGAACGCGCCGGCCTGTGGAGCGGCGTCGCCGCCGGGGCGCTGGGCAGCGCGGCCTATGGCCTGCATTGCCCGATTGACACCATTTCCCACCTGGGGTTCTGGCATGTCGTCCCGATTGTTGTCTGCGGTGCATTGGGCCGGGTCGCCATGCCGCCGCTGCTGCGCTGGTAACGCGGGATAGACTGCGAGGCAAAGCTGGTTAGGATGCTCCCGATAACGCACAAATTTTCGGGAGTTATGGATGCACCCACGCGACCATGTGGCTGAACGCGGCAATCAGCCTGCCATTATCATGGCGGGCAGCGGCCGTTCGATGAGCTTTGCAGAGTTGGAGACCGCAGCCAATCAGGGCGCGCATTTGCTCCGTCAATGCGGTCTGCAGCGCGGCGATGCTATTGCCATGATGGTGGAGAATTGCCCTGAATTCTTCACCACCTATTGGGCTGCGCAGCGCTGCGGGCTGTTCATCACCCCGATTGCGATCCACCTGACCGCGCCCGAGGCAGCCTATATCATCAACAATTGCGGAGCGAAGCTGGCGGTTCTGTCGGCCGGGATCGGCGAGACGACCCGCAGGCTGGTGACAGAACAAGCCGAACTGATCCCGGACGTGCGGCACATCTATGGCCATAACGGGATGGCAGGTGCGCCCGACTGGACGGAGGCCTGCGCATCGCTGCCAGCTACGCCTATCGCCGATGAAAGCCAGGGTTTCCACTTGCTCTATTCCAGCGGCACCACGGGCCAGCCCAAGGGTGTGAAGATCACCCTGCCCGAAGGCCCCGCCGACGGCGAGCCGCCGCTGGGGCCGATCCTCGCTGCGATCTGGAAAATGGGACCGCACACGACCTATCTATCTCCCGCCCCGCTCTACCATGCTGCCCCGCTCAACTATTCCACCGTCGCCCAGCGCGCAGGCGGCACAGTGGTTGTGATGGAGAAATTCGACCCTGTCGGCTTCCTCGCTGCCATCGAGAAATACGCAGTCAATATGACGCAGGTCGTGCCGACCATGTTCATCCGCCTGCTCAAACTGCCAGAGGAAGAGCGCAATTCGCATGACCTATCCACGCTCAAGCTCGTGCTCCATGCCGCTGCGCCTTGCCCGGTGGAGGTCAAGCGGGCGATGCTCGACTGGCTCGGCCCGATCATTTTCGAATATTATGCCGGCAGCGAGGCCAATGGCTCTGCAATCATCAGCCCGCAGGAGTGGTTGGCCCATCCCGGATCGGTCGGGAGGCCGATCAATTGCACCGCCCATATTTGCGGTGAGGATGGGTCCGAATTACCGCAAGGCGAAGTCGGCAATATCTATTTTGAAAGCGATAGCAGCTTCGAATATCTGGGCGATCCGCAAAAGACGCGCGATGCGCAGCATCCCGACCATCCCGACTGGACCACATTGGGTGATGTCGGCTGGGTGGACGAAGATGGCTATCTCTACCTTGCCGACCGCAAGGATTTCATGATCATAACCGGCGGGGTGAATGTCTATCCGCAGGAAGTGGAGCACCACCTAGTTCTGCATAACGCGGTGGCAGACGCTGCCGTGTTCGGCATCCCTGACCCTGACTTCGGGGAACGCGTGGTGTCGGTGGTCCAGCCGGAGGACATGGCCCGTGCAGGCGATGCACTGGCGGAGGAGCTGGACGCCTATTGCCGAACCAGCCTGTCGCCCGTGAAATGCCCGCGCAGCTACCACTTCACCGACCAGTTGCCACGCTACGAAAATGGCAAGCTCTACAAGAAGAAGCTGCGCGAGGAATTCCTCGCCAGCTTGGAGGCTGACGCGTAATGGCCACCGGCTTTTCTGCATTCCTGCTGCTGATAGCGGTAACAGGCACCATCCGTATGCGGCCGCATGGTCCGCCCGGCACCGCGATTGTCGCGTGGTGGATACCCAGCTTTCTCGCCCAGGCCTTTGCCCTGCCACTGGCGCTGATCTGCGCCTTGCTGACAGTTTGGCAATGGCGTGAAGGGGTGGAGCTGGCCGCCAGGCCAGTCGCCGTCCTGCTCGCCATGCTGCTCTTCGCGCTGGCGCATCTGCGCAACCGTGCGGATGGCAAGGCAATCATGGCCGCAGCCGGGCTGGAACCGCGCCTGCCGCTGCTGGCCGGTTTGCTGGTGGGCTTCGGATCAACCACCGGCACACGCAAGCTGGCGGATATCTCCTACGGCCCGCATGGCGGCGCTAACCGGCTCGACCTGATCTTGCCCGCTGACCCGCTGCAAGGCCCCGCTCCCGTGCTGTTCCACGTCCATGGCGGCGGCTGGATCCTTGGCAAGAAGAACGAGCAAGCCCTCCCCCTGCTCCGTGAAATGGCGCGGCGCGGCTGGATCTGTGTCGATATCGACTATCGCCTTGGCCCGAAGAACCGCTGGCCTGCGATGATCGAGGATGTGCTGCGCGCGCTCCACTGGACAAAGGAAAACATCGCAGAGCATGGCGGGGACCCGGCGCGGATCTTTATCACCGGCGGCTCGGCTGGCGGGCACCTCTCTTCGCTCGCTTTGCTCTGCCATGATGATCCGGTGTTCAAACCCGGATTCGAACAGGCCGATTGTTCGCTCGCGGGCGGGGTGCATCTCTATGGCCGCTACGACTTCCTCGACCGCGAGAAGCTGTGGCACCGCAACCATCAGGCCATGATCGAATGGGAATCACAAAAGGTGCTCCCCGGCCCGCCCGCCAGCGCGCCGGAATTGTGGGACAAGGCCTGCCCCATCGCGAGAGTGCGCGGCGACAGCCCACCCGTCTGGCTGATCCACGGGTGCCACGACACGCTGATCCCGAACGAAGAAGCAAAGGCGATGGCCAAACGCTGGCGCGAGGCGGGCGCAGAGGTGAAGCTGACCGAACTGTCCGGCGGGCAGCACGCCTTCGATATCCTCACCAGCGCGGTGACCGTGGGGCATGTTCAGGCGGTGGCGAAGTGGCTTGAGGAGCGGGCTGGAGACTGATCCCGCCCCCAGCGTCGCCCCGTGCTTGACACGGGGTTTGGCTTTTCCTGGAGTGTTGGTGTGCGAGGCTTTGCATGGCAGTGTCAGGGGCGCTGTGTTCGACATGCGAGAGGCGGAATGGCGGGAGACCTTGCGCAAAAGGTAGCCAAGCCCCGTGTCGAGCACGGGGCGACGAGTTAGGAAGCTTGGTGATGGGCCGGCAGGCCCTCTCATTCTCCTCGTCTCAGATCCCAGCCGCGCTTGATCGAACCACCACATAAGCGTGCACAATCACTTGCCCCCCAAAGGCGCAACCCTCTGCGTCTCTGCGTGAAACAAACCAGCGCCTGGTAGCGGGGACACGCAATAGCATGTCCCCGCCCTGCCCTACAGCACCGGCCCCCTTTCAAATCGCGCGGCTGATCACTTCCTTCATGATCTCGCTCGTGCCGCCGAAAATGCGAGTTACCCGCGCGCCGCGCCAGAGTTTGGCGATGTGGTATTCGTTCATATAGCCTGCACCGCCGAACATCTGCAGCGCCATGTCGGCCAGCCGGTTCTGCATTTCGGTGTGCCACAGCTTCGCCGCCGCCGCTTCTTCCACCGTCAGCTTGCCTTCAACATGTTTCCTGAGAGCCCAATCGAGATGGGCCCAGCCAACCTGCAATTCGGTCTGCATTTCCGCCAGTTTGAAGCGGGTATTCTGGAAGTCGAATACGGTGCGGCCAAAGGCCTTGCGATCCTTGGTGAAGGCAACCGCTTCGTCAAAAGCACGCTGCGCCGATGCCTGCACACCCACCGCGATGGAAAGGCGCTCTTGCGGCAGTTCCTCCATCAAATGGATAAACCCGCGCCCTTCCATGCCAAGCAGGTTTTCCTGCGGCACCCGCACATCGTTGAAGAACAGCTCCGAAGTATCAGCCGAATCCTGCCCGACCTTGTCGAGGTTGCGGCCCTTCTCGAAACCCGGTGTGCCCGCATCGACAAGGATCAGCGAAGTGCCCTTCGCACCGCCTTCCGGATCGGTTTTAGCGACCACGATTACCACGTCGCAATTCTGACCGTTGGTGATGTAGGTCTTGGACCCGTTGATGATGAAATCGCTGCCATCCTTCTTCGCGGTGGTGCGAATGGCCTGCAGGTCACTGCCGGTGCCCGGTTCTGTCATGGCAATGGAGGTGATCACATCCCCGCTGACCATGCCGGGGAGGTATTTCTGGCGCTGTTCCTCTGTCCCCAGCCGCTCGAAATAATTGGCAGTGATGTCACTCTGCAGGCTGAAGCCCGCACCGCTGCCAAGATAGGCGATCTCTTCCGAAACGATGGCATTATAGAGGAAGTCGAGCCCCAGCCCGCCATTTTCCTCTTTTACCGTGGGGCACAGCAGGCCCGCTTCACCCGCTGCCTTCCACACTTCGCGTGGCACGATTTTGTTGCGATCATGCTCATCCATGAAGGGTTCGATATGCTGGGCGAAGACCTTGCGCACCGTATCGCGAAACATCTCGTGTTCTTCACTGTAAACCGTGCGGTTGGCGGTATTGAGCATCATGTTCATGGGGTTTTCCTGTCAGATAATGGCCTTGGCAGCCCGCAGTGCGGAAAGTTCCGCCTCCGCAAGGCCGAGTTCGGCGAGGATGGCGGAAGTATCCTTCCCCGGCGCTGTTTCAGGCCGGGGATAGTCGGTCATGGTCTTGCTGTAACGCGGCGCGGGGGCGGGCTGCGTGTCCCCGCCCACGTCGATAAATGTGCCGCGCGCGACATTGTGTGGGTGCACCTTCGCTTCGCTCATCGGCAGGACCGGGGCGAAGCAGACATCGGTCATTTCCATGATCGCGCACCATTCATCGCGCGACTTGGTGAGGAACAGCGCAGTCAGCTTGTCCTTCAGCGCAGGCCAGCGGCGCGGGTCCATCTGGACGGCGAAGTCCGGATCATCCGCCAGCCCCGCCAGCCGTAGCAATTCGGCATAGAATTGTGGTTCGATCGAACCGATCGAGACATAGCCGCCGCAGGAACATTCATAAGTGTCATAGAAATGCGCTGCACTGTCGAGCAAGTTGGCTCCACGCTTTTCCTGCCACATGCCGGCGCTGCTCATCCCCCAGAACATTCCCATCAGCAAGGCGGTGCCATCGGTCATCGCGCAGTCGATCACCTGCCCTTCCCCACCGCGCTGGACATTGAGCATGGCGCTGACCATGCCGAAGGCGAGCATCATGGCCCCGCCCCCGAAATCGCCCACCATGTTGATCGGCGCGGTCGGCTTCTCGCCCGCCCGGCCATAATGCCACAGCGCCCCGGCGAGCGCGATATAGTTGATGTCATGCCCGGCAGATTGGGCATAGGGACCGGTCTGGCCCCAGCCCGTCATCCGGCCGTAGACCAGCTTCGGATTGTCGGCGAGCAGCTCGTCCGGGCCCAGCCCCAGCCGCTCCATCACACCGGGGCGCAGCCCTTCGATCACGCCATCGGCGCTGGCACAGAGCCTGCGCGCCACCGCCACCGCTTCGGGCGATTTGAGGTTGAGCGCAATCGAGCGGCGCGAACGCGCAAGCACATCCTTGCCGCCCATGCTGCCGACCCCGCCGGGTGGTCCGGGCCGGTCAATACGGATCACTTCTGCGCCATGGTCAGCCAGCATCATCCCGGCAAAGGGCCCAGGCCCGATCCCGGCAAATTCGATAATTCTCAACCCAGCCAGCGGTCCGGCCATGGCTCAGCGCCCTTTCCAGTTGGGTGCGCGCTTTTCGGCAAAGGCGCGCGGGCCTTCTTGTGCATCCTCGCTGGTAAAGACCTGCTGCACCAGGGCGCCCTGCCGCTGCCAGCGTTCCTCACGCGGCCAGGCGCGCGATTGGTCGATCACCTGCTTGGACACACGCACGGCGAGCGGCCCGTTGGCGCTGATCGAGCGCGCCAGTTCCAGCGCCCCTTCCAGCGCGGAACCCTCTGTCACACGGTTGACCAGTCCCGCTTCATAGGCGCGCGCCGCGTCGATAAAATCGCCGGTCAGCGCGAGTTCCATTGCCAGCTTGTGCGGGATCATATCCGGCAGCAGCATCAGCCCGCCAGCGGCAGCGGCCAGCCCGCGCTTCACTTCCGGGATGCCGAATTTCGATGCCGCATTGGCCACTACCAGATCGCAGGCAATCATCAGTTCCAGCCCGCCCGCAAGTGCATAGCCATCGACTGCCGCAATCAGCGGCTTCTTGGGCGGCGCTTCCACCAGCCCGCCGAAGCCGCGCCCCTTTACCATCGGGGTCTCCCCTTTGAGGAAAGCCTTGAGATCCATGCCCGAGCAGAAAGTCCCGCCTGCACCGGTCAATATGCCCACCCGCAGGGAATCCTCTGAATCCAGCCGGTCGAGCGCCGCCGCGATCCCTTCTGCAACTGCCCGATTAACGGCATTCTTCGCCTCGGGGCGGTTGATGGTGATAACAAGTACGCCCTCGTCCTCTTTCACCAGGATGGCCTCTTCCATCGGGAATCCTCTCACTACTTATCCTGTTGCGCCGCATTTGTGCAGCTTGCCGGGCGCAGATCAACCGGAGATTTTGCCTGCGCTTGCACAATTTATCCCCGCAATGCTGGCAAACCGCGCATGCCGTAACGGCGGGGCCTTGCGGCGGGGTGGACCAGCTTTTCCCGCAGATTTCGTGGCAGCGCAAACCTGCCGGCCTGGGCATGTGTGCCGCGGCTGCAGCCCCGCCATTGGCGCGCAGAGGCCTTGTATCAAACTTGTCACACCCGGAACCATAAATGGCCATCATGCCAAACCGGCGATTGCAAGTAAGGGCCGTTGGTTGTAACTGCAACGTTCCGGACGTGATGGCCATAACTGGTCATTGCGTTTTGGATTCCATGGAGAACGGCCTCTCAGGGGAGGGCCCTAGTTTAGGGAAAAAACATGAGAAACAAAGTTTTACT
The DNA here is from genome assembly GCA_024236195.1 of Sphingomonadaceae bacterium. Classification (GTDB taxonomy): domain Bacteria; phylum Pseudomonadota; class Alphaproteobacteria; order Sphingomonadales; family Sphingomonadaceae; genus JACXVD01. The sequence goes on along the minus strand of JACKKZ010000007.1, from coordinate 72,269 downwards.
CAAAGTGAGCGCTGCACCTGCCGCTCTCGGGCTTGCCTTGGTCGCAACCCCTGCTCTGGCGCAAGCCGCCGATGGTGCGCAAGAAGATAACGCACCGATCATCGTGACCGGTTCGCGCATTGCGCGCCCTGACCTCCAGTCGCCCTCGCCGGTGACCGTGGTCGGCAGTGAAGACATCAAGCTGGAAGGCACGACCCGGGTTGAAGACATCCTCAACTCGCTGCCGTCTGTTGCCGCCAGCCAGGCCTCTTCGCTCGCCAATGGCGCAAGCGGTACGGCAACGGTTGACCTTCGCGGGCTCGGCACCAGCCGCACACTGGCGCTGATCAACGGCCGCCGCATCGTCCCCGGTGACCCGCAGCCCGGCAGCGGTTCTGCCGCAGACATCAACATCATCCCCGCTGCCTTGCTGAAGCGCGTGGAAGTGCTGACCGGCGGTGCTTCGTCGGTTTATGGTGCTGACGCTGTGGCCGGTGTTGTCAACTTCATCATGGATGACGACTTCGAAGGCTTCAAGGTTGACGCCAATTATGGCTTCTACCAGCACAACAACAATAACAGCTTCGTCCGGCCGCTGCTGGATGCGCGCGGTTTCCCCTATCCGACTGGTAGCAGCACGGATGGCGGAAGCTTCGATACCACGATGCTTTTCGGTTCGAAGTTCGACGATGATCGCGGCCACTTCATGATGTATGGTGGTTACCGCAAGATCAAGCCGGTTACCCAGGCCCAGCGCGACTACAGCGCTTGCGTCATTCAGAACCTGGGCAGTGGTGCAAACCGCTGCGGTGGTTCCGCAACCACGCCGAACGGCAATGCGCTGGTGTTCGACAGCTCGGTCACAACCGGCACGTCCACCTTCTACACCTTTGCCCCGAACCGCGGTTTCGTGAACGGGCTGGGCGTGTTCAACTTCGCTCCGTTCAACTTCTACCAGCGTAATGACGAGCGTTTCACCGCTGGTGCTTTCGTCAATTACGAAGTGAGCTCGTCTTTCCGTCCCTACATGGAATTCATGTTCATGGACGACCAGACGACCGCACAGATCGCGCCGTCGGGTGACTTCGGCAACACGCTGACCGTCAACTGCGACAACCCGCTGCTCGGCGCAGACCAGCTTGCCGTTGTTTGTAGCCCGGAAAACCTGATCAACGGTTTCCTTGGCACTTTCCCGCTTGCTGTGGGCGCAGCCTATAACCCCAATCCGGGCGCTGCCCCGATTGCCTTCGCCGATGGCCAGGGCGGTACCTACAACCAGGGTTATTTCCTGCTGCTGCGTCGTAACATCGAAGGTGGCCCGCGTCGTGCGCAGCTCGGCCACACCACCTATCGCGGTGTGATCGGTGCAGACGGTGACATTGATCCGGCATGGTCCTACAACGCCTACTACCAGTATGGCCGCGTTGACTTCTCGCAGGTTTATGAGAACGAATTCTCTGTTGCCCGCCTGAACAATGCCCTCGATGCCGTGGTCGATAACCGCCCCGGCAGCGCAACCAACGGCCAGATCGTCTGCCGTTCGGTCATCACCGGCGCCGACCCGAACTGCGTCCCCTATGACGTGTTCGCAGGCGAAGGTGGTGCCAGCCAGGAAGCGCTTGCCTATCTCAACGCAACCGGCTTCCAGAGTGGTGAGACCATCGAACAGGTGGCCAACCTCTCCTTCACGGGTGACCTTGGCCAGTATGGCCTGACCTTCCCGTGGGCGAGCGATGGTGTGATCGTCAACGTCGGCACCGAATGGCGCAAATCGAGCCTGAACCTGCGGGTTGACCAGGCATTTGCCACTGGTGACCTCACCGGCCAGGGCGGTGCAACGCTGCCTCTGTCTGGCAGCATCAAGGTGCTCGAATTCTTTGCAGAAGCCTCGATCCCTGTCGTGCAGGACGGTTTTGTCGACCTGTTCGCAATCAACGCCGGCTATCGCCGTTCGGATTACGACACCAGTGCAGGTGGCAGCTTCGGGACCGATACCTACAAGATCGGTGCTGAACTGGCTCCGGTCGAGGACATCCGTTTCCGCGTGATGTACAACCGCGCTGTTCGTGCCCCGAACATCTCGGAACTGTTCCAGACGCAGGCGGTTGGCCTTTCCGGTTCGAACGATCCGTGCTCCGGCTTCACGATCTCTGCAACCGACTATGGCTGTCTCGCACAGGGCCTGTCTGTCGGCCAGGGTGTCACGCCCAACCCGGCGGGCCAGTATAACGGCCTGCTCGGCGGCAACCCGAACCTGCAGCCGGAAAAGGCATCGACCTGGACTGCAGGCTTCGTGCTGGATCCGAACTTCCTGCCGGGCTTCACCGCAACGTTCGATTACTACAATATCAAGATCGACAATGCGATCCGCTCGTTCGGGCCTGACGCCATCCTGCAGAACTGCGTCGATAACGCTTCGGCCTCGTTCACGCCGGATTCCTGCGCTCTCGTCAATCGTGACGCAGCCGGTTCGCTGTGGCTGACTCCGGGTGGCTTTACCCAGGACCTTCCCAACAATGTCGGCAGCGTCAAGACCGCCGGGTTTGAAGGGACGATGAACTACAGCCGTTCGACCGGTCTTGGCCGGGTGGCAGTCTCATTCACCGGAACTTACCTGGACAAGTATGAAGTCCGCAATGGTCTGGTCAATGCTGATGGCAGCGCCGTGACCTATGACTGCGCTGGCTTCTATGGGCCGACCTGTAGCGTTGGTGGTGGCACCGATGCGGGTGCACCTCTGCCCAAATGGCGCCACAAGATGCGCGCAAGCCTGAACATGGATTCGGGTATTGGCCTGTCGCTTCAGTGGCGCCACATTGGCAAGGTGACGGCAGAAACCCTGTCTCCGGATGCAGCGCTGAGCGCAGGCAACCAGAACGGCCCGGGTGCACGAATTGGTTCGGTCAACTACATTGACGCAGTGGCCACTTTCGACGTCATGGACCGGTTCCAGTTCCGCCTGGGCGTGAACAATCTGTTCGACAAGGAACCGCCGCTGGTCACTTCCGGTGGTGGTGGTACGCCGAACCTGTGCCCGACCGGCCCGTGTAACGGCAACACCTACCCGGCGACGTGGGACGCTCTTGGGCGTTACATTTTCACCGGCGTCACGCTCGACTTTTAATAGCCGCAGCGTAAAGAATAGCGGAGGGTCCCTTGCCGGGGCCCTCCGTTTTCTTTTGGCGACGAGCAATTCGTTGCCAGTCTTGCCCGATTAACTTGCGAGCAACGCATGACTGCCTCAGCCCCCCTCGATCCAGCAACCATCCTCAACCGCTGCGTACAGCTTGCGCAGGGCGGTCAGTTGGCAGAGGCGCGGCAGCAAGCGGCAGAAGCGCTCGCCACCGGTCCTGCGGACCCGCTGCCTTTCCTGGCCTTTTGCGGCATGGTCTGTGCGCGGATGGGCGATTTGGAGGCCGCCGCCAACTATCTCGCTCAGGCGCATGAGAAACGACCGCAAGACATTACGATCGCATGCAACCTGATCGCCACCCTCAACGAGGCCGGGCAGCAGCAAGCCGCCCTCGAAATCGCCAGTGCCGAGCTGGCCGCTGCGGACCGGTCGCTGCGGGTCGCCCGCTATCGCGCCTTTCTGGCGCAGCAGCTCGAACAGTTTGACGATGCAATCCCGGCCTATGAAATGATCCTGGCCAGCACACCGAACGATTTTGAATGCTGGAACAATCTCGGCAATGCACGCTCAGGATTGGGCGACTTTGCCGGCGCGGTGGATGCCTTGCAGCGCGCCGTGGATCTCGACCCCGGTGCAGCGCCTGCGCGGCTCAACCTGGGCGCTGCCCTGCTCGCTGACGGGCGCGAGGCGGACGCCATTGCGATGTTTGAAGGCATCGCGCAGGACTTCCCCTTCGACACGCAGGCACTCAACCAGCTCTATATCCACTACAAGCAGCAGGGCCTGCAGAACGAAGCGATGGAGGTGCTGCAGCGTGCTGTTTCGCGCGATCCGGATTCGGCTGAACTGCAGATCAAGCTGGGCGCGGAATATAGCGTGTTGCGCGACACGAAGGCAGCCGAAGCCGCCTATCGCCGCGCCCTTGCTCTCAATCCTCTTGAAATTGACGGCTATCTCGGCCTCGCCATCCAGTATGAGCACACTAATCGCGAAGACCTGTTTGCACCCCTGATTGCCGAAGCGCGCGGGCGCGGTGTGGACGACGCCTCGCTCGCCTTTATCGGAGCGCTGGAATTGCGCCGCCAGAAGCGCTTTGAAGAAGCGCTGGCCAAGCTTGACGCGATCCCGGACGACATAGAGCTGGTGCGCACCGCCCATATGCGAGCCACCCTGCTGGACCGGCTGGGCCAGAGCGATGAAGCCTATGCGGCTTTCGCCCATGTCAACGCCATGCTGGTTGAAACGCCTACCGATCCACTGGCCCGCGCAGCCGAACTGCGCCGGAAGCTGGGTGAGGAAATTGCCTTGCTGGAGCCGTCCTGGCTGGACAGCTGGCAAGCAGCGGAGATTTCCGACCCGCGGCCAGACCCGGTGTTCCTGGTCGGCTTTCCGCGTTCAGGTACAACGCTGCTGGATACGATCCTGATGGGCCATCCTGATACGGTGGTGATGGAAGAGCAGCCTCCACTGAACCATGTCGAGGAGAAATTTGGCGGCATTGAAGCCTTGCCGGATATGGACAGCGCAACGATCATGGCCGCGCGGGCTGCCTATTTTGCCGAAGTTGACGCACTCCAGCCCGTCGCACCGGGGCAGATGCTGGTCGATAAATCGCCCTTGTTCCTCTACCGCTTGCCGCTGATCCGGCGGCTGTTCCCCAATGCCCGCGTGATCCTGGCGCTGCGGCATCCATGTGATGTAGTGCTGAGTTGCCTGATGAGCAATTTTCGGCTCAACCCGGCGATGGCCAATTTCCTGCGCCTGGAAGACGCGGCCGATTTCTACGACTTGTGCTTCACCCATTGGCAGGCCTCGCGCGATTTGTTCCCCGGCAATATCCATGCCCTGAAATATGAAGATCTGGTGGAGGATGTCTCAGGGCAAGTGCGCCCCTTGCTGGATTGGCTGGGGCTGGACTGGCATGAGAATGTGCTGGACCACACCAGCACTGCCCGCTCCCGCGACCTGATTACAACGGCCAGCTATTCACAGGTGGTCGAGCCGATCTACCGCCGCGCTTCAGGCCGCTGGACACGATATCGCAAGCACCTTGAACCCGCCTTGCCGAAGCTCGCACCGTGGATCGCCTCGCTAGGCTATGACCCGGTGGACGACGCCGTTTAGGCCTGCCACGCAAAGCACGGGCTGGCCTGTATTGGCAATGTGGGGGATAGGTGGTGAGCCCTGCTGGGTTCGAACCAGCGACCTACTGATTAAAAGTCAGTTGCTCTACCGACTGAGCTAAGGGCCCGACCACCGGGCGCTCACCTAGGGGTGGGTTTCGGCTTGGTCAAGCGGGAGTGTAACTGTTTGATGGTTAAACCTGTCACCGGGTCGCGCCAGCCAGCGGCGACAGCCATGGCCGGGCCGAGCACGAATTCCCGCTCGCGGAAGGCGGGGTGCGGGATTTGCAGGTGCTCTTGCGAGAGAATTCCGCCACACCACAGCACGATATCAAGGTCCAGCGTGCGCGCACGCCAGCGCTGTCCGCGCCGTTCGCGGCCCAACACCTGCTCCAGTTCCTGCAGCGATTCGAGCAGGTCCTCCGGCTCCCGGTTGGTAGAAATCACCACCGCGCCATTGGCATAGCGCCGCTGCGACGGGCCGATGGGCGCGCTGGTGATGATCGGCGATTGCGCCAGAACGGCGCCGACAGCGGAGGACATGCGGTCAATCGCCACCTGCAACACGTCTCGCGGGCGCCCGAACATCGGGTGGCGCTGGTTGGAGCCGAGCGCAATCAGGTAGCGGTGTGTTGACACCCCGCTCAGATATCCTCGCAGATGCGCCCGTAAAGCTGCGGGCGGCGATCGCGGAAGAAGCCCATCCCGGCGCGATGCGTCGCCGCCTGCGCAAGGTCGAGCGTCGCGACCAGCACGCCGCTCTCTTCCTTGCCGAATTCGCAGATCTTTTCGCCCCATTCATTGGTGATGAAGCTGTGCCCGTAAAAGGCTTGTTCAGTGCCGGATTCACGCTCCTGCCCGATACGGTTGGCAGCGATCACCGGCATGCAGTTTGACACGGCATGACCCTGCATCGCGCGCTGCCACATGCGGCTGGTATCGAGATCAGCATCATAAGGCTCGGAGCCGATAGCGGTGGGGTAGAACAGCAGTTCCGCCCCCATCAGCGCCATCACCCGCGCGCATTCGGGGTACCACTGGTCCCAGCAAATCCCCACGCCGATGCGGGTGCCCATAATTTCCCACACCTTGAACCCGTCATTGCCGGGGCGGAAATAATATTTTTCTTCATAGCCCGGCCCGTCGGGGATGTGGCTCTTGCGGTAGGTGCCCAGCACTTCGCCTGCAGCATCAATCATGGCCAGCGTGTTGTAATAGTGGTGCCCGTCGCGCTCGAAGAAGCTGGTCGGGATGGCGACGCCCAGCTTCTTCGCCAGCTTGGCCATGGCACGGACCGAAGGATGCTCCATGGTCGGGCGGGCAAGCGCGAACAGCGCCTCATCCTCCAGCTTGCAGAAATAGGGGCCGGAGAAGAGCTCTGGCGGCAGGATGATCTGCGCCCCGCGTGCGGCGGCCTCCTCCACCAAGGTGGAAACGGCAGCGATATTTTCCTGCTCGTCCAGCGAGCCGAGTGCAAGTTGCAGGGCGGCGACAGTGATTTCACTCATGTTCCGCCCTTAGCGTCAGTCCCGCTTTTTGAACAGCAGCGTCATGCGGTCGCTTTCACCGAGGTCTTTCAGCTCTTCGCGCTTGGTTCTCCAGACCGGGGGCATTTCCCATACACCATCAGGATGGTCAGCGCTGTCCTTCGGGTTGGCGTTAATGTCGCTCTTGCCGACAAAATCGAAGCCGTTGATTTCCATCAGCGCGATCACGTCCGCTTCACGCAAATAGCCCTTGTTGCCATCCGCATAGCTGAAGGGCGCATCTGCCTTGGCGCGGTGCTGGACAATGCCGATCATCCCGCCATCCTTGAGCAGGCTGCGCAGCGCCTTGATCTCGCTGTCGGCCGTATTGGTGCGGAAAAGGTGGTGCATCATGCGGAATATCACAATCCGATCAAACGTCCCCGCCTCGCCAGCGGGGATCGCATCGGTGCTGTAGCCAAAGAATTTTTCCCCCGGGAGGCCCGTCCAGCCAGCCGCATATTCCGGGAAAGCAACCACACCGGCACGCATCTTTTCCTGTCGCGCCGGATCGCTGGTGGCGCCGGATGGATCGCGGAACAGACCGACAAGCTGCCCCTTTTCCGCGAGATAAGGTGCGAGGATTCGGGAATACCAGCCACCGCCGGGTTCATATTCACCCACCTTCATATCCGGCTGCAGCTGAAAGAAAGCCAGCGTTTCGATCGGGTGACGATACTGGTCGCGCGCCTTGTCATCCGCGCGGGTTTCGCTCTGCGCCGCCATCATCAAGCCATGCTGCATCGGATGGTGTTTCGCATGGTCCATCTTGCCCGCCTCGTGATGATCGGCCAGCGCAGGCGCAGCGGCAAGCAAGGTGGCAGAAGCAGCGGCAAGAAGTGCAAGTTTGGCTTTCATGGATCCAATTCCCCTAGGGTCTGTTACTCGAAACCTAATGCACAATGGCAAATCCGGTTTCCGTTCCTATCTTCTGCGCAGAGCATGGAGACGATCATGAGCGAGAACAAGCAGGCAATCCTAGCGGGCGGATGCTTCTGGTGCACAGAGGCCGTGTTCCGCCAGCTGGCAGGCGTGAGCGAAGTGGAAAGCGGCTATATTGGCGGCGATGTGGCTGACCCGATTTACAAGCAGGTGTGTAGCGGCACGACCGGCCATGCCGAAGCGATCCGCATTACCTTCGATCCGGCGGTGCTGGAGCTCGCCGATCTGCTTGACGTGTTCATGGCGACACATGACCCGACCCAGCTCAACCGGCAGGGCAATGATGTGGGCACACAATATCGCAGCGCGATCTTCTTGAATGATGATCTGACACAAGAGGATGCGGAGGCCGCGCTGGCTCGCTGGAACGACGAGCATCCGGGTCAGTCCGCCGTGACAACGATAGAAGGCCCCTCGACATGGTATCCGGCGGAAGATTACCACCAGGAATATTGGGAAGGCGAAGGCCAGCGCAATCCCTATTGCATGGCCGTGATCCCCCCCAAGCTGGAAAAGCTGCGGCGCGGGTTCAAGGAGAAGCTGAAGGGGGGTTAGTCCTTCACCCAGCGCGCAATAAAGAACCCGTCCAGGCTGCCTGCTTCCGCTAGCTGCCCCGGATGGGTGCGCAGCCAGCCTTCGCCGCTGGGGGTGAGGCCTGCGGGCAGTTCATTTGCGCGGATCGGCAACGGGGTGAGCGCAATGCCTTCCGCCTGCCCCTCCCCTTCAGCACGTTCGAGCGAGCAGGTGGCGTAAACCAGCGTGCCGCCGGGTTTGAGCCAGCCTGCCGCGCGTTCAAGTAGCGCAGCTTGCAGTTCCGCCATTTCCTCGACCAGCCGCGCGCCGATGCGGTGGAGCACGTCAGGGTGGCGGCGGCAGGTGCCCGTCGCGGTGCAGGGCGCATCGAGCAGGATGGCGTCAAAATTCTCTTCCGGTTCCCATTTGAAGGCATCGGCGACCACCACTTCTGCCTCAAACCCGGTGCGGGTGAGGTTGCGGCGCATTCGCTCGCTCCTCCGCTGGCTGATATCGAGTGCGGTCACCCGCCAGCCCGCCGCGGCGAGTGCCATGGTCTTGCCACCGGGCGCAGCGCAGAGGTCGAGCACGCGCTTGCCCTCGCCCACGCCGAGCAGCGCGGTGGGGAGCTGCGCGGCAAGGTCCTGCACCCACCATGCGCCTTCGCGATAGCCGGGCAGGTCCTCCACCTTGTCGCCGCGTTGCAGGCGGACATGGCCGGAGCGGAGCGAGGTGCCGCCCAGTGTCTCGGCCCATTGTTGCGTCTCAGCCGGATCGCGCAGAGCGAGATCAAGTGGCGGCGGCGCGACAAGGCCGGGGGCGACGGCCTCCGCCAGGTCACCCCAGCGCTCAGTCACACGCTCCGGCAAAGTGGGCGCGTCGGGCAGGCGCACCTCCTGCTTCACCAAAGTCGAAAACACCCCATGCGCCAGCCGCCGTGGCCCGCCGCTCAGCAAGGGCAGGCCTGTCGCGATCACCGCATGGAGCGGGGTTTCCAGCCTCAACCAGCCCGCGAGCATGATGCGAAGCGCCATGCGCGGCTTGGCATCTTCCGGCAAAGGTTGCTTCATCGCGCTGTCAATCAGCGCGTCGAGATCGACCATCCAGCGCAGCACTTCGCCAGCCAATGCGCGAGCCAGCCCCTTGTCCGCCGCCCCGGCAAGGTCACGCAAGGCGGCTTTCTCTGCCTGGTCGAGCGTCTCCCCCCGGCGCAACACCGCATCGAGCAGCCGCATCGCGGCAAGGCGTGCGGGTTCTCCGGGGATGGCGGCTGGCTTGCTGGAACGTTGGCGATTCATCCGCGCCGCTTACGCAGCATTGCAACCAAAGGCCAGCGCGCGCATTAGGGGGACATGACCGAACGCAAATCCAAACGGCCCGCCGACTTCGTGAAGCCTGCCCATTGGACCAATGAGCCCCTGCCGGAACCCAAGGCAGCAGATCCGCAGGAAAAGGACCCCGACGGCCTTTCCCCCACCCGCTATGGCGATTGGGTCAGGAATGGAATTGCAGTGGATTTTTGAAGGGTCAGCACCTGCGCGCCCCGCCTAGCCGGCCGCACGCTTGGGCTCCGCCAGTTTCACCACCTGATCAGCCTTGCGATCATTGGCGAGCAATTGCTTGAGCGCATCGCCATCCATTGGCCTGCCGAAGTAGAAACCCTGCACAGACTGTGCGCCCACGCGTTTGGCGGCGAGAAGTTCCAGTTCGGTCTCGATCCCTTCGAGCAGGCAATGCACGTCCAGTGTGCGGGCCATGCCGGTTAGCGAGTTGAGGACTTTCTCCGTCATAGGATCGCCGAGGTCTTGCATGAAGGCGCGGTCCACCTTGAGCTTGCTGATCGGGAGCGAGCGCAAATAGCTGAAATTGGAATAGCCGGTCCCGAAATCGTCAAGCGAAAGCGGGTGACCGCGCGCCGCCAGCCGGTGCAGGTTCTGGCTCGCGCGCGCCGTGTCCGGCATCATCGCCGTTTCGGTAATTTCGAATTCGAGCAGCTCCGGCGGGACCTTGCTCCGCGCAACGATCTCCAGAACTTGTTCGATCACCTGGTCTGACATCAAATCATGGCCGGACAGGTTGACGGAAAGCGGCACCGGGTCATCCCAGGATTCGATGAACGTGAGCGACTTGGCCAATACCGCGACGGTGATCCGCGAAATCAAGCCGCAATCCTCGGCGATCTTGATGAAACGGTCCGGCCCGACCTGCCCGATGGACGGGCTGTGCCAGCGTGCCAGCGCCTCGGCAGAAACGATACGACCCTGGCCCAGGTCGAATTGCGGCTGGAACAGCAACTCGATCTCGTCAGCAAAACTGGCGACGCGCAGTGATTGCTCTACCTTGAAGCGCAACGCGGCATCCTCGGCATGTTCCTGCCGGAAGACGACAACGCGGTTCTTGCCATCTCGCTTGGCCCGCAGCAGCGCATAGTCAGCATTGCGGATCATGCGATTGTCAGACGCACGCGCCTCCAGCCGGTGGCAGCCTAGCGAGGCCGAAATCTGGATCAGCCGGTCTTCGATAAGATAGGTTTCCGCCACGGCTTCCAGCAGCGACTGGCTCCATTGCTCGATCCCGGCGGCATCCTCGTCTGAAGCTAGGATGATGTTGAATTCATCACCGCCCATGCGACTGGCAAAGGCTTCCTGCCCGCAATGGTCACGCAGCCGCTTGGCCACGGCCTGCAACAGCGCATCGCCGATCAGGTGGCCGTAATTGTCGTTGACCGCCTTGAACCCGTCCAGATCAAGCAGCACCAGCCAATGCCCGATCCCACTGGCGACCATGTCTTTGCGCAGTTGCAGCTCGCGGAAGAAGGCACGGCGGTTCGGCAATCCGGTGAGGCTGTCGGACAGCGATTCCAGGTGCATTTCCCGGCTGCGCTTTTCCGCGCTGGCCAGCCGCCCTTCGGCCTCTGTCCGGGCCATCACCGCCAGCCCGATCACCCGCCGCAAGTAATAGGCGATGGCGACCGAACTTAGGGCAGCGGCAAAGGCGACGAAGCCCCATGTTACCGTGTCAGCCGGGGTGCGGGCGCTGACGACCCAGAAGAGACAGGCCAGCGCGACGGTGATGGAAGCGAGTCCTTGCCTGAGGCTGATGCTGGCAAAGGCGAAAATCATCGCCATCATCACGAAATAGACCAGCTTGGCCGCGTGATAGTCAATTGTAAGCGCAGCCATCACATTGGCGAGGATCAGCAGGTTGACGAGGCTGATCAGCCCTTCCATCGCGCCCATCTTCATCGGGGAGCGCAGCCGGTACCATGCCGCCATCGCCACAAGGCAGGCCGTGGTGGATGCAGTGACCATGGTGACCAGTTCGAACCCGGCCAGCGTCAGCATATGGCCCGGTGTCATCAGCCCGTAATAGGCCGCAACCACCAGAAAATAACCCTGCATGATCGGCAGGTATACTTGCGCCAGCGCTTGGGAACGCGCGCGGGGTGGGGACCAGGCCTTGAACAGCATTCTTGCGTGCGGTTTGAACCACTCCATCGGAAATACGCAAAAACCCCTAGCTACAGTAGGTTAAATTGGAGTTAGATTTGCGAAACCGGCCTTGGCAACTGTGAGCTGGCAAACAGGAGAAGGGGCCGGTCACCGCATGGCAACCGGCCCCTTCTCCTGACTGCAACTGGCAATCCTATTCGCCGAGATTGTCGAGCCCTTCACCGGGCATCAGCACATATTTCCAGACCAGCGCGCCAATTGCAGCGCCCACCAGCGGTGCCAGCCAGAACAGCCAGAGCTGGCCAGTAGCGCCTGTCTCGGCGAAGAAGGCGACACCGGTGGAACGCGCCGGATTGACCGAAGTGTTGGTCACCGGAATCGAGATCAAGTGGATCAAGGTGAGCGCAAGGCCTATCGCAATCGGCGCGAAGCCCGCCGGGGCAAGCTTGCTGGTCGAGCCGAGGATGACCAGCAGGAAGCCTGCCGTCAGGACGATTTCGATAATCAGCGCAGCCTGCATGGAATAACCGCCCGGCGACAGCTCGCCAAAGCCGTTGGAGGCAAAGCCGCCTGCACTCCAGCCTTCCTGACCGGATGCGATGGCATAGAGAACCACACCTGCCAGCACGGCGCCTGCGACCTGGAAAATCCAGTAGAGCGGCAGGTCTTTCCAGTCATGCCGCCCAGCGAGGCACAGGCCCAGCGTCACCGCCGGATTGAAATGCCCCCCGGAAATACCGCCCACGGCATAGGCCATGGTCAGCACCGTCAGGCCAAAGGCCAACGCCACCCCGGCAAAGCCAATCCCCAGTTCCGGGAATGCCGCCGCCAGCACAGCCGAGCCGCAGCCCCCGAAAACCAGCCAGAATGTACCGATCAATTCTGCAGATAGCCTGCGTACCATTGTCTCTCTCCCGTCAATTATTGACGGCAAGGGAAACTACGCGCTGCATAAGGCGTGGCAAGTAAACTTGTGTCTCACCATTTCGTATGAATTGGGCGGAAAGATAGGGGTCGGCCACCCGGAAGGCAGCCGACCCCATCCCCCCTGGGACTCTAGGCCCCAGTGCGACCCGAAGGGATGAGCGTGACGCTCAACCACCCCGAGGGAGGAACATTCATACTAACCATCAGGACAGGCGGAGGTCGTCTTTGTGCGACCCTCATTACGCCCGACATTGCCGGTTATTTGCCCCCGGCTTTGCACGACCAGCCCCCTGGCCAGCCGTTGGCAGCCCTTTAAACCAAAAGTGGGAACGAGCAAGTAAACAAGTGTCACATGAAACTGGTTCGCAATTAGTCGCGTATTTCGACATCCTGCCACGGCAATTCGCCGATCATTTTGGGCTGCAGGGCCTCGTCCAGCTCCCAAACGCGGATCGCAACCAGATTCTCATCGACCGGCGCTTCAAATGTAACGGAAAGGTCAGGCCAGTCGCGCTTGCCACTGCCGTGGAATTGCGGGCGCCCCTGATCATCGAAAGTCTCGTTGTGATACCAGCGCCCGTCATTCGCGACGACCACGAACAGACGGCCACCCTGCGCATCAACCCCTTCGACCAGCACATTTCGGAGCCAGCTGAATATCCGCGCACCGGGGCATGTGCCGGATGGGCGCGTCCACTGGACGCCCGGCTCCACCGCTTCCGGATCATCAGGCTTGAGCACGATCTCGGCATAAGTCTTGTTGCAGGTGAGCTCTGGCGCCGCATCTTCCACCAGCACCACCTCCGCCGGGACCAGCTTGAGGCTCCGAATGCCGGGGCGCGTCGTGCGCAGGCGGATGGTGCGGCTGCCACTGTCGACGGAGAGGAATTCGACGCCTTCCTCACGGATGCGGGCCTCGATATCGCCCTTCACATAGTCATCATCGGGCCAGCTGGCATCGTCGCGATAGCGCAGTTCATAGGTCGGCCGCGGGGTTCCGGGCAGTTCCACCGCATAGGGGAATTGGCCAAAGACCATGTCCAGCAGAGGGGCATGTCCGGCCACAGCGCCTGGCACATGGGGCTCATCCTCGCTGACTTCTTCCTGCGCCCATGACGGGGCAATGAGCAGCGTCATGGCAGCCAATCCGGCGGCGAGCAGCTTTGCATTTCCAACCATGGAAGCCATCCTATCGCAGGCAGCGCTGCAGGCAAGGTGCCAGGGGGCCTGTAAGCCGGGTTCTGTCCCGCCGACGGTATCCGGACATGCCGGACCGTATCGGCAGGGGCAGCCATTCGTCTGGGCTGCGGATTGCTCCGCAGCTCAAGCAGCCAACCCGGGCGGTCGGGTCCGAAACAGACCTGCCTTGAGCCGAAGCCCTCAGCGCGCCGCCCCTATTCGGCCTTGCTCCGGGTGGGGTTTGCCATGCGGGGACTGTTGCCAGCCCCCCGGTGCGCCTTTACCGCACCCTTTCACCCTTGCCTGTGCGCTTTAGGCGCCATCGGCGGTATACTCTCTGTGGCACTTTCCCTCGACTTGCGCCGGGCGGGCGTTACCCGCCACCCTTGCTTCGTGGAGCCCGGACTTTCCTCGGTACCTTGCGGTATCGCGGCTGCCCGGCCCCCTGGCGCGCCTCATCTAGTCGTTCCGCGGTCGCGATCCAAGAGCAGTTGGAACAGGATCGCACGAATTTCGCCATCCACCTCGCCGTCGATCAGTTCGGGCCGCCAACGCCGCTGGAAGGCTTCCACTGCCTTATGCCCATCGGTGATGTCATAGCCAAAACGTTCGAGCGCGAGGTAGAAGGCACCGTCATTGTCAAACGGATCACCCAGTTCCAGCCGGGTGGGGCGCGGCAGGCATAGCCGATATTCGGCCAGCCGCTGCCACGGGAACAGCTCGCCTGGATCAATCTTGCGCGCGGGCGCGACATCGGAATGCGCCACCACATTGGCCCGCGGTATGTCATAGCGCTGCACGATCCGGTTCAGCAGCGGTACCAGCGCGTCAATCTGCGCTGCGGCAAAGGGACGATAGCCCAGCGCGTGGCCGGGATGGTCGAGCTCGATCCCGATGCTGGCCGAGTTCACATCCTTGTGCCCGCGCCAATAGGATGCCCCGGCATGCCATGCGCGTTTGTCCTCCGGTACCAGCCGGATAACTTCACCCTCTTCGCTGATCAGGTAGTGCGCCGAAACCTGCGCTTCCGGATCGCAGAGCCGCTCCAGCGCGCTCTCCATCGGCTTCATCTCGGTATAGTGCAGCACCACCATTTCAATCGGCAGCGCCCGCTCGTTCCAGTTCGGGCTCAAGACCTCCCGGTGGACGAGCTCATCCATTTCAGCCGATCATCCCGCTCATATCCTGCGGCAGCACCGCGCCCAGCACCAGCGAATCCGCATCCAGCGCATATTGCAACCCGCCCCCGGTCTGCTTGGCCAGCAGCGCGAGCATATGGGCGGCGGCGGTGCGGCTGGTCAGTTCGCCCGGTTCCAGCGAGCCCTCCAGAGCGCGGCCAATCACCGGATCAAAGGCAATCTTCGGCCCCGCAGCGCGCACTGCAATCTCGCTTGCCCCGTCGCGGATCTCTGCCCCGATATCGAGCGTCCCGCCGCGCACCAGCGCATCAATCGCGATCTGCGCGAAGTTGAGCAGCACCTTCACTGCCGGCTTGGGTAGTTCATGCCCCGGCATCGACCAGTTCGCTTCGATCCGCCCGCTATCACCCAGCAAGGCACTGACCAGTGCCTGAGGCTCTTCCACCGGTACTCGATCGCCAAAGCCGCCCGCCGCCCCGAAGGCAAGACGGAAGAACTTCAGCTTGTCGGTACTGATCTTCGCGCTCTGCTCCAGCAGCTCGAAACAGCGCTGGCGCATTTCCGGGTCTTTCTCATCCGCGAGCAGTTCAAGCCCGTTGGACAGCGCGCCCACGGGGCTGAGCATATCGTGGCACAGCCGCGAACAGAGCAGGCTGGCAAGTTCGGTTGGATCGACGTCATTCATCTTGGAGCTGAGATTCCTGAAAGGTGGAACACATGGAACAGGGTCTAATGGCTAAAAAACCGCCATCAGACAGGAACGCTTCTAAGGGCCGACGGGAGAAGGAATTTAAGCGCGACATAGCCTAGCCTTACCTCTCGCTGGCGATATAGGAAAGCGCTTCAAAGCCCTCTTCCCCATCTCGCCAGAATTTCACTGTTTCGCCCGCGATAATTGCCCAGATACGGCCATCGCCAGTGGCCATGGCCTGATCGGTGGCGGATGGCTCCGCCATGCCCGCCGGGTGCGAATGGTAATAGCCAAGCACCCGCGGCCCGCCTTCGCGCGCAGCCCGATGCGCATCAACCAGCGCCTGCGGATCAATCTCGAAATGGGTATCAGGTCGGGGATGGACGTTTGCAGTGGGCTGACTCGCGGTGATCCGGTTGCCTTCGCCCAACAGGATACCGCAGCATTCCCGGGGGTGGGCTTTGGCGGCTTCGGACAACAGGGCCGTGATCAGGGATTGCTCAATCCCCGGCATCGGCCCTCTCCCGCCTGCGCTGGCGGGTCGCAAGCATGGACCGCGCCCAAACGCTGGCCAGTGCCAGTACAGGCAAGGCCACCAGGCCGCCATTTGGCAGCAGGCCCGTCGCCAGCACCAGCGCGGCAAACAGCAACAGGATGTGCCGTGTTGCGCCTTCCAGCACGAATCGATCCCGGATCACCCACAACCCTGCCATATATGCAGCGAGCGGGACCGCGATGGCCCACTGGCCCGCGCGCAGGGATATATCCGCATGGCCGGTTACGATATCCACCAGCACGGCAATCGCAGCCCCTACTGCGGCGGCAGAGCAGAACGGGATCACATGGCCATAACCCCATGTGAAAGCCAGCTGCCGGTCCTGCATATGTACCCGGTGATGGTCGTTCCGCGCGAAATAGAGCCACCACATCGAAAAGGCAGTGATCAGCGCCGCCACGGCAATCTGCACCAGCGGGGATGCCAGCGTGATTGCATCGCCTGCCCGCGCAAAAGCGATCGAACCGGCGAGCAATATCTCGCCCAGCATGATAATCATCAGCAGGCCATAGCGCTCGACAATATGTTCGGCATGCCACGGTGTTGGGGAAACCCGTTCTGCCCAGACAGGGACCATGAACTCCGCCAGAAAACCAAGCCCGATCAGCGCAAAAAGCAATGGTGATTGCGGCGGTGCCAGCGCCACGATCACGATCCAGAAGACCTGCGCCAGCGCAATCCCGATGGCATACCGACGGGCAGAGGCTGCATGGGCGCTGTCATGCCGGGCAGCGATCACCCACAGGGCAATCATGCCGACCCGCATGATCACAAAGGCCAGCACGGGCAGGCGCAAATCCATCCCGTCAAAAAAGCGGGGGACGGATGCGGCCAGCAGCAAGGCCCCGCCCATGATCCAGAAGGTCAGCAAGCGGTAGAGCGGCCCGTCATTGTCATAGGCAGAGGCGTACCAGGTATAATTCATCCACGCCCACCAGATTGCGGTGAAAGCAACCAGGAACACCGGGATTGCCTGTGCGGCATGGTTCTCGGCAATACCGTGATGCAGCCCTACCGCTGCGGAAGCGATGGCGATAACGGTGACGAGGTCAAAGAAGAGCTCCAGCGGGGTCGCTGCCCGATGGACTTCGTCCGGGTCACGCGGGCCAAAGGGCCGGAAGTCGAAAAACCTGCCTTCCACTTCGCTCATCCCAACTTCCCCCTTCATGCCCAATCTCCGGCCTTGCCAGCCCCGGCGCGGTGCAGCATTGAGCCTGCATGGGCGAAACAGGCCAAACCATTCAAGGCGTTGTCGCAGGCAATGCCCGGCTCGACAAGGCGCTGGCCGAGGCGACCGAGCTTTCGCGTGAACGGGTGAAGGCCCTGATCGCGCAAGGTGAAGTGCTGGTGGGAGGCAAAGTCGCCAGCAGCGCCGCCGCCAAGGTGGCAGCTGGCACAGATTTTTCGATCACCCTCCCCCCGCCGGAAGAAGCCGCGGCACAGCCGCAGGATATCCCGCTGGAAGTGGTGTTCGAGGATGCGCATCTGATCGTGATCAACAAGCCTGCCGGGATGGTCGTCCACCCGGCTGCGGGCAATCTGGATGGCACACTGGTCAATGCGCTGCTCCATCATTGCCGGGGGCAGCTTTCGGGGATTGGCGGGGTTGCGCGGCCCGGTATCGTCCACCGGATCGACAAGGACACCTCCGGCCTGCTGGTCGTCGCCAAGAGCGATGCAGCACATGAAGGGCTGGCACGGCAGTTTGCCGACCATTCCATATCCAGAACCTATCGGGCGGTCTGTGCGGGCCATCCGAAGCGGCGCGAAGGAACGATTCGCGCCCGGATTGGCCGGTCGGATGCCAATCGCAAGAAAATGGCCGTGCTACCGGACGATTCTAGCCGCGGGAAACATGCGGTTACGCATTACAAGGTCTTGAAAGACCTTGCCGATTCCAGCCTGATAGAATGCCGGCTGGAAACCGGGCGGACCCACCAGGTGCGCGTTCACATGTCGTCAATAGGCCATGGCTTATTGGGTGATCCAGCATATGGACGCACATCTTCACGGCTTCGCCCGATCCTCAAATCGCTCCAATTCACCCGCCAGGCGCTGCATGCTGCCTCGCTGGGTTTCCTCCACCCTGTGACGGGCGAGCAATGCGATTTTTCCGCCGATTTACCGGCCGATATGCGGGAACTGATCGACGAACTGGATCGTTTTAATCGATGAAAGGCGCTTCAAGCCACGCATGGAGTGCCCTATATGTAACCACGTGGCCCGAACAAGCGAATGCCCAGCAGGGGTTCCAATGACCCGGGTCGACGCAGAAAGGTTAGGGAAGAAGTGAGCAATAACAAGGCACTGACAGTACCGGCGCTCGGCGGAGAGCAGAGCCTCAACCGGTATATGTCCGAAATCAAGAAATTCCCCGTGCTGACGGCTGAGCAGGAATACATGCTCGCCAAGCGCTATCAGGAACATGAAGATCCCGAAGCTGCCGCGCAGCTGGTCACATCGCATCTGCGGCTCGTGGCCAAGATTGCGATGGGCTATCGCGGATATGGCTTGCCCGTGTCGGACCTGATTTCCGAAGGCAATGTCGGCCTGATGCAGGGCGTGAAGAAGTTCGAGCCCGATCGCGGCTTCCGCCTTGCCACCTACGCCATGTGGTGGATCAAGGCGAGCATGCAGGAATTCATCCTGCGCTCGTGGAGCCTCGTAAAAATGGGCACCACCGCCGCGCAGAAGAAGCTGTTCTTCAACCTTCGCCGGATGAAGAAGCAGCTCGAAGCCTATGAAGATGGCGACCTCCACCCCGATGACGTGAAGAAGATCGCTACCGATCTGGGCGTCTCGGAAGAAGAAGTCGTCAATATGAACCGGCGCATGATGATGGGCGGCGATGGCTCGCTCAACACACCCATGCGCAACGGTGAAGAAGGCTCTGGCGAGTGGCAGGACTGGCTGACCGATGATCGTCCGCTGCAGGACAGCGTGGTGGAAGACGCCGAAGAGGCAGAAGTGCGCCATGAAATGCTGGCCGAAGCGATGGACAGCCTCAACGAGCGTGAACAGCATATCCTGACCGAGCGGCGCCTGAAGGATGATCCGCAGACGCTGGAAGAGCTGAGCCAGGTCTATAATGTCAGCCGCGAGCGTATCCGCCAGATCGAAGTGCGCGCGTTCGAAAAGCTGCAGAAGGCGATGCTGCGCATTGCCGGCGAGCGTTTCGTTACCGCCTGATTTGTCAGGCTGGTGACAGAAGCGGGCTGTACCCTGACGGGGTGCAGCCCGTTTTCGTTTGGGCTGCGCCAAACATTGCAAACGTCTCGCAGAAAGTTGCACTGATGTAATGTTATCCCATCTTGGGAGTGGAAGGGGTCAAGGAGCAAATTCATGCCCAAATGCAAATCTCACTGCCGGGGTCGCACCCTCGCTGCCACTGCTGCCATCGGGATCGCGCTGACTGCCAGCGCCTATGCCAATGAGCCGGTGCAACTGCCGGCCGAACAGGATCGCGCCGCGCTGCAAATGGCGCTGGACGACGAGTACAAAGCCGAAGCGACCTATCGCGCGGTGTTAGACAAGTTTGGCGAAGATGTGCGGCCTTTCACCAACATTATCCGCGCGGAACAGCACCATGCGCAAATGGCGGCAGCACAGATGCGGCGGCTGGGTATGGATGTGCCCGGCAATCCCTATCTGGGCACGATCGCCGCGCCGGAAAGCCTGCTCGCCGCCTGCAAGGAAGGACGCGATGCAGAGATCGCCAATATCGCGCTGTATGATGAAATCCTGCCCAATGTCCGCGACCCGCAAGTGAAGGCGGTGCTCGGCCAGTTGCAGGCTGCCTCGCGTGACCGCCACTTGCCCGCCTTTGAACGCTGCATCGCGCGTGGTGGCACGATGGGTAACGGCGGCGGCAAAGGCCGCGGCCGTGGTGGTGGCGGTATGGGCGGCGGTGGCGGCGGCCACGGCCCCGGCGGCGGCTGGAACCGCTAAGACCGCAAGCGGCAGTAATCCTCAGCCAGCGCTGCATCGAGCATTGCCCGGTATGGCGCTGCCTGCGGCTCCCCCGGTTTGACCAGCCCGAATACCGGCTCTTCCAGCTGGTCCAGCGGGACATAGGCAATCGGGCAGCTGACCGGCACCAGTTGCGAGCCTGCCCCCACCTGCAAGGTCGAAAGCAGCCCGAACATGCGCCTTTCGCGCGTGGCGCGCCCCAGCATCACCAGCCGGAACTGCCCGCTCTCGCTGGTCACCAGATAGGTGTGGCCAGACAGGTTGGGCATGGAAACAAAGCCCGCTTGCGAGAACACGCCGTCAATCCGGTCGCTCTCGGCAAAGGTCAGGTGCCCGGCATCCTCGTCCCATTGGATATGGGTGCGATAGGCATAGATGCAGCCCTCCTCGCCAAAGCTGGGGCGCAGGGTCAAATAATCGCCTTCGATCCACTGGACCGCGGGCCGCACATAGCTGCCCATGCTTTCCGGCGCGAGGCCGGGCGTCGCGAGCACAGCCTGCTGCTGGTCGCGCAAGGGGGAACCAAGCGCATCCTCCAGCCGCACGACCGTCGCCAATGTGAAGGGGCGGCTGCCTGACAGCGCCTTCTCCAATGTCGAAAGGCTGACCTTCGCCATGTCCGCCAGCGCCTGTCGCGAAATGCGGCGGCGGGCGATTTCCTCGCGCAGCCGGGCGGCAATTGCCCCGTGATCCATCAACTCATCGCTCACAGAGCACATCTCCCCGCCATCACGCCGGACATATCCGCACAAATCCGCACATTTCGTCAAGCGAAATCCGCGCGCCGCACAGTATGGCAATTGGCGGACAAGACTGGCGGGCACTGCCTGTAGCTGTCCGCCACCCGCGCGCCCTAGCCCCAAGGCTCCCGATCTATCCAAGGAGCCCGACCAATGACCAGACAACCAGAAATACGCCACCGGCTGAGCGTGGGCCTGTCCCTGCTCTTCGCGGTGGTGCTCGCCTGCCTGCTCTCCGCCAGCCTTGTCGCGCGCGAGCCAGAGCCTGACCCTGCCGCTGGCGGCGGGCTGATGCTGCGCGGCAAGGGGGTGGAAGAAGCCATGCCCGCCATGCGGCTGGGCACCGACATCTCCGCCAAGATCAGTGGCCAGACCGCGCGCGTCACCGTGACGCAGGCCTTCCGCAACACCTCCGACACATGGATGGAAGCCACCTATCTCTACCCCCTGCCGGAGGATGGCGCGGTCGATAGCCTGCGCATGGTGGTGGGCCAACGTATCTTCATCGGCAAGATCAAGACCCGCGAAGAAGCGCGCGAAACCTATGAGAAAGCCAAGGCCGAAGGGCGCAAGGCCGGGCTGGTCGAACAGGCTCGCGCCAATATGTTCCGCAACACCATCGCCAATGTCGGCCCCGGTGAAACCGTGCTGGTCCAGATCGAGTTCCAGGCCCCCGTGCGCCAGCTGGGCGGCGATTATGCGCTGCGCCTGCCGCTGGTGGTCGGCCCGCGCTACGTCCCGCCGCATACGCTGAGCGATGGCAAAGCGGTGGCGGATGCGCAGGACGTGACGGCGCCGCTGGCCCACCCGAAGCTCGGCAATGGGCTCAATCCAGTGACTATCACGGTCGAGCTGGCCCCCGGCTTCCAGCCGGAGGGCATCACCAGCCCCTATCACAAAATCATGGTGCAGAAGATGGCAGGAAACAGCCGCATGGTGACTTTGGCCAAGGGCGAGACCCCGGCCAATCGCGATTTCGAACTGCGCTGGAGCGCACCGGGCAAGGCCCCTGCCTTCGCCCTGTTCAAGCAGCGCTTCAATGGGCTGGATTACGTGATGGCCGCCCTCACCCCGCCATCTGCCGGGCCGGTGGGAAACGTGCCCCCGCGCGAGATGATCTTCGTGATCGACAATTCAGGCTCGATGGGCGGGGAATCTATCCGCGCGGCGAAAGCCAGCTTGCTCTACGCGCTGGGTACGCTGCGCCCGCAGGATCGCTTCAACATCATCCGCTTCGACGACACGATGACCGTGCTGTTCGAGGAAGCCGTGCCGGCAACGCCGGACCAGGTGGACTTCGCCAAGCGCTATACGCAAGGGCTGGATGCCGATGGCGGCACGGAGATGCTACCTGCCTTGGAAGCGGCCTTGTCTGATCGCCGCCCGCATGATGCCACGGCAATCCGGCAGGTGATTTTCCTGACCGATGGCAACCTCTCCAACGAGCGCGAGATGATGGAAGTCCTCAACAGCTCGCTGGGTCGCAGCCGGGTGTTCATGGTCGGGATCGGCTCTGCGCCGAACAATTACCTGATGAACCGCATGGCAGAAACCGGTCGCGGCACCTACACCAATATCAGCCATGACAGCGAAGTGGACGCAGAAATGCGCAAGCTGCTGGATCGCCTTTCCGCCCCGGTGGCGAGCGACCTGAAGGTCAGCGTCGATGGAACCAATGTCGAGTTTGCCCCGCGCGTCTTGCCGGACCTTTATGCCGGGGAGCCGCTGGTGCTGCTTGCCCGCTCGAAAGAGCTGAAAGGCAAGATAACGGTCTCCGGCACGCTGGGCGGCAAGGCGTGGAGCCAGACGCTGCGGCTGCAGGATGCAAGCTCCAGCGATGCGGTTGCGCGGCTGTGGGCCAATCGCCGGATCGCCGATCTGGAGGCGCAACGCTGGGCCAATGAAATCGACGACAGCGTAGCCGATGCTGCCATCGAGGAGCTGGGACTCGACTTCCACATCGTCACCCGCCGCACCAGCCTGATCGCGGAAGATGACACGCCGAGCCGCCCGGAAGGCGCAACGCTCACTCGCGAGGAACTGCCACTGCTGCTGCCCGCCGGGTGGGACTTTGACGCGCTGTTCAACAATCAGGGTGTGCATGATGCCAAGGCTGCTGCTGAAGGACAGGCCGAACTGGAGCAGGCGATGGAGCTGCCAGACACGGCCACCGGCTTTGTCGCCCTGCTGCTGCGCGGGCTGGCGCTGCTGGGCCTCGGCTTCGGTTCGCTGGCGGTGCTGCGTCGCCGCCGGGGGAAGCGGGCATGAGCGCGCTGGCTCTCCGCCTGCCACAAGTGGGAGGGCGTGCCAGCTGGCGCGCCCTCCTCCCACGCCTATTTGCGCTGCTGCTGGTGGTTGCGGGGCTGGTGCAGTTTGGCCAAGGTCTGTGGATCCCGGTGAAGGCGCAGGTCGCTCAGGTACTGCTCGACCGGTCGTTCTCTGCCAGCATGGATGCCGGGGCTCCGCTCAAACCTTGGCCATGGGCCGATATGCAACCGGTCGCGCGGATAACAGCGACCCGGCTGGATGTGAGCGATGTGGTCCTGTCAGGCGCGTCTGGTCAGGCGATGGCTTTCGGCCCGACCGAAGTGCTGGACAATGGCTCTGTCCGCATCCTCGCCGCCCATCGCGACACACATTTCCGCTTCATGAGAGATTTGCGGGTCGGGGATGAGCTGGTGTTGCAGGGGATCAACGGAGTGAAACATCGCTATCGGGTGACGCATTTCCAGACCGTGCGGTGGGACGGGTTTGCCTATCCGGTCTCGCCGGATCGGGAATTGCTGGCGCTGGCTACCTGCTATCCGTTTGATGCGGTTGAGCCGGGGCCATTGCGGCGGGTCGCCTGGGCGGAGTTGGTGGAGTAATTTTTTCGCGCAGAGGACGCAGAGGAAAGGAGAACGCGGAGAAGGTTACGGCTTTGCCGGTTTGATTCACGCGAAGGCGCAAAGGCGCGAAGAGAGAACCACTGGCGGCAACCAGTCACCAACCAAACTACCTTTCCGCATGTGGCAAGATTTGATGATTGAATTCCCGCTGTCGCGGGCACTTCTCCTCCGCGTCCTTCTTTCCTCCGCGCGCTCTGCGCGAACCTCCGGCGAAGCCGTAGACCTCTTCGCGCCTTTGCGCCTTTGCGTGAACAAAAGAAGGGCCTGCCGTATTCCCCTTGCCAGTCCCACAGCCAAGGCTAAATCTCACCCCATGATCCGTCTCGCCAAGTTCTTCGCAAAGATCGTGCTCTATTTCGTGCTCATCAGCGTCGGGCTGGTGGTGCTGTTCAAATTCGTGCCGGTACCTGTCACCGCGACCATGCTGATGGACAGCAATGGCATCACGAAAGACTGGGAACCGCTCGACAATATCGACCGCAACATGGTGAGCGCGGTGATCGCAGCGGAAGACGGCAAGTTCTGCAGCCATGACGGTTTTGACCGCGAAGCCATCGAGAAAGCGATTGAGCACAATGCCAAGGGCGGCAAGATCCGGGGCGGCTCCACCATCAGCCAGCAGACCGCGAAGAATGTCTTTCTGTGGCAAGGGGGTGGCTTCGTGCGCAAGGGCTTCGAGGCGTGGTTCACTTTCCTGATTGAGAAGATCTGGGGCAAGCGGCGGATCATGGAGGTCTATCTCAATGTCGCGGAAACCGGCATTGGCACCTATGGCGCCGAGGCCGGGGCGCAGCGCTATTTCCAGCACTCTGCCGCCAAGCTGAGCAAGTCTGAAGCCGCGCGCATGGCCGCCGCCCTGCCCCTGCCCAAGAAGCGCTCGGTCACCAATCCGACCGGCTTCACCCGCCGCTATGGCAACACCATCGCCGCGCGCATCGGCGTGGTGCGCCGCGACGGGCTGGATGGGTGTGTTTACGAGTAGGGTCGGCTGAAAGGGTACAGCTGCGCCAGTTTGTGTTTCACACGAAGCCTGCCCTGAGCTTGTCGAAGGGACACGAAGATGTCTTGCCCGCGGCAGCGGGCCCTCTGCGCCGCAAACCTCTCCTTTGGCAGAGGCGGCAGCACTTTCGAAAACCGGCTGCCGCCGATGCTGCCCTCTTCGCGTCTTTATGTGAAACACCCGGCGAAGCCGTAACCTTCTCCACGTGCCCCTTTCCTCTGCGCTCTCTGCGAGAAACCAAAAGAACTGCGCGATTCCAACGGGGATCAACACCAGCAAGGAATTGCCCGCCCAATCAGCCACTTGTCCGTCTCTCATTTTCAGGTATGTTATATCATTATAGAATTCAGGTTACTGTATAACATGCTGATTTAAAGTATTTTTCTTGCCATGTACGGCGCATGTGGCATGGATGGGAGAGGTATAGCAGCGGGTCGCGAGGCTCGCCGCAATTGTTAGCCAGGGGGCAATTTGGGCCATTCGCACGGGCACAGTCACGATCATCACCATGGGCATTCCCATGGAGGCCATTCGCACGCGCCGAAGGATTTCGGGCGCGCCTTTGCCATCGGGATCGTGCTCAACAGCGCTTTTGTCGTGGTGGAGGCGGTCTATGGCTTCCTCTCCGGCTCGATGGCGCTGGTAGCCGATGCCGGGCATAATCTGTCAGACGTGCTCGCGCTTTTGCTCGCATGGGGGGCGGCGACGCTGGCCAAGCGCGCGCCGAACGGGCGCTATACCTATGGCTACAAGAGCTCGACCATCCTTGCCGCCATCGCCAATGCCGGGCTGTTGCTGGTCGCCATTGGTGCAATCCTGATCGAGACATTGCACCGCTTTGCCGTGCCCGCCCCGGTGCAGGGGCAGACGATGGTAGTGGTCGCCGGGATCGGTATTGTCATCAACACCTTCACCGCGCTGCTGTTCATGCGCGGGCGCGAGCATGATCTCAACATCCGGGGCGCCTTCCTCCATATGGCCGCCGATGCGCTGGTCTCTGCCGGGGTGGTGGTTGCGGGGCTGCTGGTGCTGTGGACCGGCGCGCACTGGATTGACCCGGTGACCAGCCTGGTGATCGTGGCGGTGATTGCCTGGGGCACATGGGGGCTTGCGAAAGACAGCGTGAAGATGGGCCTTAACGCGGTGCCTGACGGGATCGACAGGGAGGCGGTGCGCAACCTGCTCTGTGCGCAGGATGGGGTGGAAGCCGTCCATCACCTGCATATCTGGCCAATGAGCACCACCGAAACCGCACTGACCGCGCATATCGTGATGCCCGGCGGCCATCCGGGCGACGCAGCGTTGCGCAGCATCGCTCACCGGCTGGAGCACGATTTCGGCATCGGCCATGCCACCTTGCAAGTAGAACTGGCGAAGAGTGGCACCGGCTGTACGGTTGGACACGATGAAACTGACAGCGGACACAAGCATGAATGAAGCTGTGCGAGAGGGTGGCTGCGCCTGCGGCCATGTCCGCTATCGCGTGGCCGGCGAGCCGATGATGGTCCACAATTGCCACTGCCGCCTGTGCCAGCAGCAGACCGGCTCAACCAGCGTGGTCAACGCCTTTTTCGAAAGCGAGCGGATCGAATTGCTCACTGGCGAACTAACCCGCCATGTGGTGCAGGGCGGCAGCGGCAAGTCGCACACGATCTTCCGCTGCACCCAATGCGGCACGGCGATCTGGAGCCAGTATAGCCGCCTCGGCAGCCTTTCGAGCGGCTTGCGCGCGGGTACGCTTGACGATCCGGGTAGCGTCACGCCCGACGTGGTGATCTTTACGGCCAGCAAGATGCCGTGGGTCACCCTGCCCGAAGGCATTCCCGCCTTCCCCGCCTATTACGATTTCGCGGAAGTCCTCCCGCCAGACCGGCTGGCAAGGTTGCAGGCACTGGTTGCGCGCAGGCAGGCTGGCGAAGGCTAGCGTTTCGTCCAGCGCAGCAAAATTGCGACCAGCGCGGCGTGGGTGCTGGTCACAGCCAGCCCGCCCAGGACTTGCCCTGCCTTCACCCCGCCCGAACTGCCCGCATTTACACTTGCCTCGCTGAGCAGCACGACCGTGTCGAGCAAAAGCCAGTTTACCGGCATCAACAGGAGTCCGAACCAGCGCCAGCCAATGCTATCCAGGAAAGCGTCCGCCTCGTGTTGATCCGATCGAGCGCTCGCAAGCGGCAACCGGCCCGCCGCCCACACCGACATGGCGAGCATGACGACGAGGAAACCGAACAGCAGGACTAGGTCGGCGGTCATCGCGCCTTCCGCAAAAGCTTGCGACTAAGCCGCCGCTTCCTTGTCCTGCTTGCCGCCCAGCACACGGATCGGTTCCTTGCGGCCTTCGACCACTTCCTGATCGACCACCACTTCGGTGATATCGTCCATGCTCGGCAGGTCGAACATCGTGTCGAGCAGCAGCCCTTCCACGATCGACCGCAGGCCGCGCGCGCCGGTCTTGCGCTTGATCGCGCGTTCGGCAATCGCTTTGAGCGCTTCGGGGGTGAAGGTCAGTTCGACATCTTCCAGCTCGAACAGCTTCTGATACTGCTTGACCAGCGCGTTCTTCGGTTCCTGCAGGATCGTGACCAGCGCATCGACATCGAGATCGTGCAGCGTGGCGATCACCGGCAGACGGCCAACGAATTCGGGGATCAGGCCGAATTTGAGCAAATCTTCCGGCTCGCTCTTTTCCAGCAACTCACCCACCTTGCGCTTGTCAGGATCGGCGACATGCGCGCCGAAACCGATGCTGCGCTTCTGCAAACGGTCGGCAATGATCTTGTCCAGCCCGGCAAAAGCGCCACCGCAGATGAACAGGATATTGGTGGTGTCCACCTGCAGGAATTCCTGCTGCGGATGCTTGCGCCCGCCCTGCGGCGGGACGGAGGCGGTGGTGCCTTCCATCAGCTTGAGCAATGCCTGCTGCACGCCCTCGCCCGACACGTCGCGGGTGATGGAGGGGTTTTCCGCCTTGCGCGTGATCTTGTCGATTTCGTCAATATAGACGATGCCGTGCTGCGCCTTATCAACGTTGTAATCAGACGCCTGCAGCAGCTTGAGGATGATGTTTTCGACGTCTTCCCCCACATAGCCCGCTTCGGTCAGCGTGGTGGCATCGGCCATGGTGAAGGGCACATCGAATGTGCGCGCCAGCGTCTGCGCCAGCAGCGTCTTGCCCGAACCGGTCGGACCGACCAGCAGGATGTTGGACTTCGCCAGTTCGACATCGCCCGACTTGCCGCTATGTTTCAGCCGTTTGTAATGGTTGTGCACCGCGACAGAAAGCACGCGCTTGGCGCGGTCCTGGCCGATCACATAATCATTGAGCGTCGCAAAGATTTCATGCGGCGTGGGAACTTCGCCTTCCTTGCGCCCGCTCAGGCCCGCCTTCGTTTCTTCGCGGATGATGTCATTGCACAGCTCAACGCATTCATCGCAGATGAACACGGTGGGGCCCGCGATCAGCTTGCGTACTTCATGCTGCGACTTGCCGCAGAAGCTGCAGTAAAGTGTGCTCTTTGAATCGGTGCCGCTCAACTTAGTCATACCTTGCGTTCCCAAACCCCAGCTTTGGGGATTCGCCCGACTCTACGCCGGGATGGCTATTAATCAACACATAGGGTGTAGCATTTTCCTCTTGCCGCAAGCTGAAGCAGCAAGGTTGCCGAAAAGCTACAGTTAATGTGCCGCGCCGGGGCTATCCTGCCCCAACGGCTTACTCAGACGGCAATTATTCCGGCGCGCCGCCCGAACCGCTTTCATCACCGCTCGATTCGCCTTCCGGCCGGGTTTCGAACACTTTGTCCACCAGACCGAACTTCATCGCTTCGTCTGCTTCAAGGAAAGTGTCACGGTCCATTGCCTTCTCGATTTCGTCGAGCGGCTTGCCGGTATATTTCACATAGAGGTCGTTCATCCGCGCCTTGATACGCAGAATTTCCTTGGCCTGAATCTCGATATCGCTGGCCATGCCACGCGCACCGCCACTGGGCTGGTGGATCATGATCCGCGCATTGGGCAATGCAATCCGCATCCCCGGCTCACCGGCAGCAAGCAGGAAGCTGCCCATGCTGGCGGCCTGCCCCATGCACACGGTGGAAACGCGCGGCTTGATGTATTGCATCGTGTCATGGATCGCCATGCCAGCCGTCACCACCCCGCCGGGCGAGTTGATATACATGCTGATCGGCTTGGACGGGTTCTCGCTTTCAAGGAACAGCAGCTGCGCAGTGATCAGCGACGCCATATTGTCTTCCACCTGGCCAGTGACGAACACGATGCGTTCACGCAGCAGGCGGCTGAAAATGTCGAAGCTGCGCTCGCCGCGGCTGGTCTGCTCGACCACAACGGGGACGAGAGCGCCAGTCAGCGGGTCACGGGTGAACTGCCCCTGGGCACCGTAGGTTTCGCCAAGCTGGCCGGTCAGGTCGATCATGGAATTCCTCTTTTTGCAGGTTTCGCGCCTATGTCGCGATAGCAGGGACAATGTTCAAGGGTGTTAACGCTTGTCTGGTGGAAAGCCGTTGGTCGGAGTCCATACCCGCCCTGTCGATAGTAACTGTCGTAACTTCATCCCTGCGCCGATCAGGGTGCAAAGGGAGTGGGAGTTACCTTGGCGAACCGTCTGGAAACACTGCGCGCAAAAGCGCTGGGCGGGGTGGCGACTCTGGCCCTGCTGGCTCTGCCGCAGGCAGCGCTAGCCAATGCACCGCAGGCCACGCCGGAAGCCCCTGCCGAACCAGCGGACGAGCAGGTGCAAAGCTATACCGCAGAAGACCTTGCCCAATTCGCCCCGCGCACCGCGCTGGACATGCTGGTCCGCGTACCCGGCTTTGTCATTTCCGGGGGCAATGATGGCAGCCGAGGACTGGGCGAAGCGACACAGAATGTGCTGATCAATGGCGAACGCCTGTCCAGCAAGTCTGACAGCGCGGCCAACCAGCTGGCGCGTATACCCACCAGCGACGTGGTGCGGATCGACATAGTCGATGGCACTACGCTGGACATACCGGGCCTTTCCGGACAGGTCGCCAATGTCATTACCAGCCGCGCTGACGGGATTTCCGGGCAATTCCGCTGGGTTACCGGTTTCCGCCCGCACAATACCGAAGCGCAGCTCTATGGCGGGGAAATCTCGCTTTCCGGCAGCAACGGCGCGCTCGATTATTCGCTATCCCTTTCGAACCCCAATGACCGCTTCGGTGCTGACGGGCCCACGCTGATCACGGCAGAAGACGGAACCCTGATCGAAGCCCAGCGCACCAAATTCTCCGGCAAGTTCGACAATCCCCGCCTGTCTGCAAACCTGACCTACCGGTTCACCGAAAAAGTGCTGGGCCATCTCAACCTGCGGCTGGGCGGCGACTATTTCACCCGCGCAATCCCGGAAACCGGCCAGCCCGTTTCCGGCCCGCTGCGCACCCGAGAATTCCGCTATCACGAAGATGGCCCGGAATATGAAGTGGGCGGCGACATCGAATTTCCGCTGGGGCCGGGGCGGATGAAGCTGATCGGGCTGGAACGGTTTGAACGCGATAATGGCACCAGCATATTGGTCGACCGGTTTGATGACGGCAGCCCGGCAAGGGGCAACCAGTTCATCCAGATCAATGAAACTGGCGAGCGCATCGGTCGGTTCGAATATGGCTGGGACATGTTCAAGGCCAATTGGCAGCTTTCCGGTGAAGCGGCGTTCAACCGGTTCAACAGCGCATCGCGCCTGTTCGAGCTGGACGGTGGCGGAGAATTTGTGGAGCTGCCATTCCCGCAGGGGACGGGCGGCGTCACCGAAGACCGCTATGAAAGCATATTGAGCGTCACCAAGCAGCTGACCGGCACATTGTCCCTGCAAGCGAGCGGCGGCGCGGAATATTCGAAAATCGCGCAGACCGGCGCGGCCGCCAATGCGCGCAGCTTTACCCGCCCGAAAGGGGCCGTCTCGCTGGCATGGAAGCCGGACAAGGATTTCAGCATATCCGTGGAGCTGCGGCGCAAGGTGGGCCAGCTATCCTTTGGCGATTTCCTCGCCAGTGTTTCGCTGAACAATGACAACCAGAATGGCGGCAACAACCAGTTGCAGCCTGACCAGAGCTGGAACCTCGATTTCGAAGTGAACAAGGGCCTCGGCGCGTGGGGGTCAGCCAAGCTGGAATTGCGGCAGGCCTGGTTCGAAGATTTTGTCGACTTCTTCCCCCTGCCCGGCGGCGGGGAAGCGCGCGGCAATATCGGCGATGCCAAACGCACCCATCTGGAAGCCAATATCACGCTGAAACTGGACCCGCTGGGATGGAAGGGGGCGCAGGTCGATGCCAAGGCCACCCGCCGCTGGATGAGCGTGACCGATCCCTTTGTCGGGCTCAAACGCCCCTTTTCGTGGGACATTGACAAGGAGCTCGATGTCAATTTCCGCCATGATATCCCGCGCTCCAGCTTCGCCTATGGCGCCGGGCTCTACACCAATAGGACCATCGCATATTCCCGCCGGTTCGAAGTGGGGCGCGATTGGGAAGGGCCGGTCTTCCTGCGGCTGTTTGTCGAGCACAAGGACTTGTTCGGGATGACGGCCAATGCCTCTGCCGGCAATGTGCTGGGCGCGCGCAATCGCTTTTTCCGGACGGTCTATGATGGTGAACGGCCTGACAGCGGCGTGCTGTTTGTTGAAGACACCAATCGCCGGATCGGTCCGATTTTCCGCTTTACCCTTTCCGGCAATTTCTAAAACGCACACTCCCCCACCCGATTGGCGGTGACGGTCAGCGCATAGTCCACGCCCATATTCGCCCCGGCTGCCGCGTTATATTGTACCACAACATATTCCACCTGCGCGCTGGTGCTGGTGTAAAAGCCTTCGAGCGTGGTGTTGGTCTGGACATTGTCCGAACCGAGGTATTGCAGTTCGCCAGAGACCAGGCCGCCCCCGGCCCTGACATCTGCGACAGTGCAATTGGCCAGCGGCGTGTAAAAGAAACGCCGTGCGGTATCGGCCGGGTCCTGCGTTGCCGGGTCGCCGATACACTCCTCCCGCGCGGAGGCTGCCAGTGTTTCTTCCGCCTTGGCCCGGTTGCCACCAGCATCGCCGCCATTGAAAAAACCAAGCTGGTAGGTGAGCGCATAGCGCCCCGGCTGCAGGGCATCGACGGCCTGCGCGTCCGCCCCGGTCGTCGGGGTGGGCACAGGCACCGGGTCAAATTCGCTACCGGACATATCAACCGCCAGCGCGATCAGGAAAATCAGCAGCAGCACCCCCAACAGGCCCAGCGGAATCAGCAAGACCAGCCAGCGATTGGGCGAGGCCGGGACAATGTTTGGCGCGGGCGCAGCATTGCCCTCCGCCTTTGCAGGTGACGGTGAAGGAGGCGGAGAAGTAGGCGGGGGAGAAGAAGGCGCCACCGATTCCTGCGCAGGCCCTGCCGCAAGGGGTTGTGGCGCCATTTGCGGCGGACTTTCCTCCGGCATATCCAGCTGCGAGCGGATCGTGCGCACCATGCGTTCTATCGCTTCGTCGCGCTGGTCGAGCCAGTCGATCCACTGGTAATCCTGCAGCCAGTAAGCCAACCCCTCTGGCTGGATCGTTTCCAGCCGGATCGGATAGATCAGCTTATGGTTCTGCTCCGCCAGCATGATCTCGCGCTTGACGTGTTTCGACTGGTCAGAGCGGGAGCAGAACAGCAGCAGGATAACATCGCTCTTGCCAATCTGTTCGATAATCACCTGGTCAAAGGGCTTGCCCGGCTCGATATCGTCCGGGGCCATCCAGCCGCGGATGCCGTGGCGTTCGAGCACGCGTGCAAGGTGCCGCGCGGCATCCACCTGCGAGGAATGGTGGCTGATAAAGGCCACGGGCTGCCGCTTGGCGGCTGCAGTATCCGGATCATTCGCCATCACTTCCCCCGATGTGACTCGGCCCGGATTGTGGAGGTTTGCGCCGATAATTCAATAGAGCAGTGCACAGCAGGCTTGCGTCGCTGGGCTTCGGTGGCAGGATGCGCGCCATGAGCACAATTCGCACTGCGCTGGCCCTGATGCTGGCAAGCACTCCGTTGACGGCCCTCCCCCTGCCCGTGCTGGCACAGGAAAAGGCGCAGGAGCAAGACGTCATTATCCTGCGCGAACCACCAAGAGCGGTGTTGAGCGCTCATAGCTATCTCGACCGGATTGAGGCCGTTGATGACAATGGGCCTGCGCTAAACGCGGTGATTGTCGTCAATCCCGATGCGCCGATGGAGGCTGGCAAGGCAGTGCAGCTGCCCCTTGGCGGGCGCACGGTGCTGGTGAAGGACAATATCGAAACCCGCGAATGGCCGACCACGGCTGGCAGTCTGGCGCTCAAGGATAACCGGACCGAACGCGATGCCCCGCTGATCGCCAATCTCCGCGCGGCGGGCGGCGTGGTGCTGGGCAAGACCAACCTCTCCGAATGGGCCAATTTCCGCGATACCAGTTCCAGCAGCGGGTGGAGCGCAGTGGGCGGGCTGACGCGCAACCCCTATGCGCTGGACCGAACCGCCTGTGGCTCATCCTCCGGCAGCGGGGCGGCGATTGCCGCCGATCTGGCGTGGGCCGCCATCGGCACAGAGACGGACGGTTCGATCACCTGCCCGGCGGCGATTAACGGCATTGTCGGGTTCAAGCCCACCGTCGGCATGGTCAGCCGCACCCATGTGGTGCCGATCAGCGTGTCACAGGATACCGCAGGACCGATGGCAAAGAGCGTTCCCGATGCCGCCTTGCTGCTGTGGGCCATCACTGGCAGCGATCCGGCTGATCCGGCGACGGCAGAGGCGGACAAATATCGCCCCGGCCTGACCAGCGGGATTGCGACGTCCAGCCTGAAAGGCGTGCGGATCGGGGTGCTGGTCCAGCGGGTCGGCCCGCGCAAGGATATTGGCGCGCTGTTCGGCACTGCGCTGGATGATTTGCGCGGTGCAGGCGCGATTCTGGTCGATGTCGAATACCAGCCGGACCCGGCGATCGGGCACGATGAATTCACGGTGCTGTTGTTCGAATTCCGCGAAGGGCTGGATGCCTATCTCGGCAGCTTGCCGAACACCGCTCAGCCGCGCAGTCTGGCAGAGGTGATCACCTTTAACGAAGCCAATGCCGATACGGAACTGCGCTGGTTTGGCCAGTCGCTCTTCATCATGGCGCAGGAAACCACCGACCGCGAAGCCTATGAGGCGGCGCGCGCCAATTCGCTGCGGCTGGCCGGGCCGGAGGGGATCGACAAGCTGCTGCGCGGCAATGACGTGGCGGTGCTGATCGCGCCGACCAACAATCCGGCCTGGACTATCGACCTGGTCAATGGGGACAATTTCACCGGCGGCGTGGGCCTGACCGGGCTGGCGGCGGTGGCCGGATATCCGCATTTGACTGTGCCGATGGGCGCGGTGGAAGGCTTGCCGATTGGCCTCAGCTTCATTGGCACTAAGTGGGATGATGCCAGAGTGCTGGCGATTGGTGCCGCCTATGAACGGGTGCGCAGCGCAGAGCTGGCCGCGCCTTCCCTTGAACCCTGGGGCGAAGGCGAAGCGCTGCCCTGAAAAAGCGAAACCGCCGCTCCGGGCATCCCCGAAGCGGCGGCTCGATTAGCTTGAAAGCTGTGAAAGAGGCTTAGAGCCTGATGACATTGCATAGACCCACCTTGACGGAGCCGATTTTAGTTCGTGGGAAGGCGCGAGGAGCGAGCGATGCCGTAGCATCGTGATCGACGAGCAACGCCGCCACGGAGCAAAATCGGCCCGCCCGCAGGGTTGGACGAGAAGGCCCTGTGGACAGCGTTGCGGTTCTTGCAGAGGCAACCAGCCTCTGCTGCGACCCGCGCCTTGCCACAGGACCTTCTCGTCCAATCAAGGTGGATCAATGTAACGTCAGCAGGCTCTAGTCAGCCTTCTTCGCCGGGGCCTTCTTCGCAGCAGACTTCTTGGCAGGAGCCTTCTTTGCGGCAGGCTTCTTCTCAGCAGCCGGCTCGTCTTCCGCAGCTTTGGGCGCAGCCTTCTTGGCCGGGGCCTTCTTCGCCGGAGCTTTCTTGGCAGCAGGCTTTTCCTCTGCGTCAGCCTTCTTGGCGGGAGCCTTCTTCGCAGCCGCCTTCTTGGCCGGGGCCTTCTTGGCAGCAGGCTTCTTCGCTTCTTCGCTGTCGTCCGCTTCGATCGCAGCCTGCAGCTCGTCACGCGTCACTTCGCGTTCAGTCACTTCAGCCTTGTCGAACAGGAAATCGACGACCTTGTCTTCATAGAGCGGGGCGCGCAGCTGGGCAGCGGCCATCGGCTCCTGCTGGACATACTGGATGAACCGTTCACGGTCTTCCGCACGGTACTGCTGGGCCGCCTGCTGGATGAGCATGCTCATTTCCTGCTGCGTCACTTCGACGCCGTTCTTCTGGCCGATTTCCGAGAGCAACAGACCAAGGCGCACACGGCGCACGGCGATGTCGCGGTAATCGTCCTTCTCCGCTTCGATTTCCTTCAGCGCTGCTGCGGGATCTTCCTCGCGCGCAGCTTCCTGCTGGAGCTGGGCCCAGATCTGTTCGAATTCGGCGTTCACCATGCCTTCCGGCACGTCGAAATCATGGCCAGCAGCGAGCTGGTCGAGCAGGGCACGCTTCATCTGCGTGCGGGTCAGGCCGGCAGTTTCCTGCTCCAGCTGGCCGCGCAGCAGACCCTTGAGCTGGTCGAGGCTTTCGAGCCCAAGGTTCTTGGCAAAATCTTCGTCCACCTTGGTTTCGTCTTCGACCTTCACCTGCTTCACGGTGATATCGAAAGTGGCGTCCTTGCCCTTCAGCTCTTCCGCCGGGTAATCTTCGGGGAAGGTCACGGTGATGACTTTCTCGTCACCGGTCTTCACACCCACCAGCTGCTCTTCGAAGCCGGGGATGAACTGACCGGAGCCGATCACCAGCGGCGCGTCTTCCGCGCTGCCGCCTTCGAAAGCTTTGCCGTCCAGCTTGCCCACGAAGTCGATGATGACCTGATCGCCATCGGCAGCCTTCTTGGACTTGGCGGCATCCTTGTAGCTCTTCTGGCCCGAAGCGATGTTCTGCAGCGCTTCGTCAACCTGTGCGTCCGTCACCGGAACAACCAGCTTTTCCAGCTTCAGCCCGTCCACTTCGGGTGCTTCCACTTCGGGCAGCACTTCCAGCTCGACAGTCAGCTCGGCATCCTTGCCCTGGTCATAGCCTTCTGCCATTTCGATCTTCGGCTGCATCGCGGGGCGCAGCTGCTTGTCGCGCATCAGCGAATCGACCGAGTCGCGAATCGCATCGTTCACGACCTGTGCGTGGAGCTGCTCGCCGTGCATCTTGCGCACGAGGTTGGCAGGCACCTTGCCGGGGCGGAAGCCGGGCATGCGCACCTGCGGCGCAACCTTCTTCACTTCGGCGTCGATCTTCGCTTCGATATCGGAAGCCGGGATCGTCAGCTGGTAGCCGCGCTTGAGGCCTTCATTGGTGGTCTCTTTGATCTGCATGGTGCGAACTAAAGCCTTTTCAAACTAATCTATACTGTCTGCGGAGCTTGGGATGGGCGGGATTGGTGCGGGCGAAGGGACTCGAACCCCCACATCTTTCGATACTGGTACCTAAAACCAGCGCGTCTACCAATTCCGCCACGCCCGCAACCCGAACGAAAGCCGCGCGCGGGACAAAGCCCGCACGATCAAGCCAGCGCCCTTAGTAGGGCAGGCACAAAAGGGCAAGCGCGCGCTTGACTCATCTTGCCCGCAATTCATCACCGCAGTAATGGCCCCGGCCATGAGCGAAAGTGACAACACCCCAGAGACCGGCGCAGAAGCCGCCCCCGCAACCAATGCCGGCGATGTTCCGCCGGATCGCATCGCGATCAATCCGCGCAGCGAATTTTTCGATGCGGAGAAGTTGCAACGCGGCATCGGCATCCGGTTCAAAGGCACGGTGCGCACCAATATCGAGGAATATTGCATTTCCGAAGGCTGGGTGCGGGTGCAGGCAGGCAAGACGATGGATCGCAAGGGCAACCCGCTGACCATCAAGCTGACCGGCCCGGTGGAAGCGTGGTACGAGGATCTGGGCGAAAACCCGCCGGTGGCCAAGGCCTGATCAGGCGCTGAAGAATTCGAAGGGGCAGGCCGCGACAATCTGAATTGGTTCTCGGCCGGCTCAGGGAGCGTCCTGCCCCTTCTCGACTGGCCCATGGCCAGCTGTTCCTGTCTCGCGCATTAAGCAGTTGTAAAATCAACCCTGCCGCGCGATTTTCAACCTAAGGTTGGGCAGGCCCCATCTAGTTACGCCGAATGATATCTGCAACCACATCGCGGCGCGGGGCAGAGGCAATTTTGGGCTGAGTGCTGCGCGGCGCAGAGAATCCCCCGGAAAAAGCCTGCTGGAAAGCGCGCGAAGGGTTGGCTGACACAGCCTGCGGCGCTGGCTGCACTTCGCGCCGGGCGATCACTGTGCTGCGCGCGTTGGAGAAGATGTCCCGCTGGCCCTTTGCACTTTCAGCATAGATGAAGCCAGCCACTGGCCACGGCGTCTTGCCCAGCGCCTGCAGCGGATCATACCACACGCGCACCTGGCTCCAGTCGTTACCCGGTGAAACGTCAATCGCCTTCACATCACGCTCAATCTGGCCGCGGCGGCCATTGATCGGCGACCAGTTGGCATGGGTCAGCAGCACAGTGCGCGAATCAATCACCCGGCTGACCATGGCGACATGGCCCAGCTGCATATTGCGATGGGGCACAAACGCCATCACCGCGCCCACGCGCGGCTGGTTGCCCCGCTGGTAGCGGCCTTCGGCCTGATCCCACCATGTATGGGCATCCCCGTATATACGGATGCCCGATTGTTCACGGGCGAATGGAACGCATTGCAGGTAAGGCGGCAACTCATTGCCGTCGCTGCGAGCGTTGCGATAGGAGCTTCCGACCGCGCTTTCCGCGCCTGCAGCAGCAGGCACGCTCAAGGCAGCGGCAAGGATCAAGGAGGTCAGCGGCAATTTCATGCCGCCTCTCTGCCCCTTAGGCGGTTAGGATGACCCTGCCGGTCACGGTTAACCGGAAATAACCATGATCACCGATTTTACGCTCAGTTACGCTCTGTGCTTGCCAACGGGCGCGCAAAGCGCCACCTGCGGCCAATCATGCTTCCGCAAGTCATCATTATCGGCCGCCCCAATGTCGGCAAGTCCACATTGTTCAACCGGCTGGTGGGCAAGAAACTCGCGCTGGTCGATGACCAGCCCGGCGTCACGCGTGACCGCCGGATGGGCGATGCCGAGCTGGCGGGGATGAAATTCACGGTCGTCGATACGGCGGGCTGGGAAGATGAAGACTCCGAATCGCTGCCGGGCCGGATGCGCGCCCAGACCGAAGTCAGCATCGAAGGGGCAGACGCGGCCCTGTTCGTGATAGATGCCCGCGCCGGGATCACTCCGCTGGACGAGGAAATCGCCCGCTGGCTGCGCACGGTCAATGTGCCGGTGGTGCTGGTGGCCAACAAGGCGGAAGGCAAGGCTGGCGATGCCGGCATGTACGAAGCTTTCTCGCTCGGCCTGGGCACACCTGTCGCCATCTCGGCTGAACATGGCGAAGGCGTGGCGGATCTGTTCGAAGGGCTATGGCCCCTGATCGGCCATTTTGAGGAGGAAGCTGAAGCTGCCGCAGAGGCAGCCGCTGCGGCGCGCGCAGCCCGGCTGGAGGCTGGCGAGGAGCTGGAAGAGGAAGAGGAACCGCTTGGCCCGCTCAAGCTCGCCATTGTCGGGCGGCCCAATGCAGGCAAGTCCACCCTCATCAACCGCCTGCTGGGCGAAAATCGGCTGCTGACCGGCCCGGAAGCGGGTATTACGCGCGATTCCATCGCTGTCGATTGGCAATGGACCGATCCGCGCGGCGGCGAACCGCTGGATATCCGCCTGATCGACACGGCGGGAATGCGCAAGAGATCGCGCGTGACGGACAAGCTGGAAAAGCTCTCCGTCGCTGACGCGCGCCGCGCGGTAGATTTTGCCGAAGTCGTCGTGCTGCTGCTGGATGCGACCAAGGGGCTGGAGCATCAGGACCTGAAGATCGCCAGCCATGTGCTGGAAGAAGGCCGCGCACTGATGATCGCGATCAACAAGTGGGACGTGGCAGGCAAGATCGGCACAGATGATCCTTCCAGCCTGTTCAACGGCATTCGCGGGGCATTGGACGAAGGGCTGGCGCAGGTGCGCGGCCTGCCGCTGTTCGCGGTCAGCGCCAAGACCGGCAAAGGGCTGGACGACATGATCCGCGCTGCCTTCGTGCTGCGCGAAAGCTGGAGCCGCCGCGTGCCCACCGCTGCGCTCAACCGCTGGTTCGACGATGCACTGGAAGCCAACCCGCCCCCCGCGCCCAAGGGCAAGCGGATCAAGCTGCGCTATATCACCCAGGCCGGCACCCGGCCGCCGCGGTTCGTTGTGTTCGGCACGCGGCTGGACATGCTGCCCAAGAGCTATGAACGCTATCTGGTCAACGGCATCCGCAAGTCACTCGGCTTTGACGCCGTGCCGGTGCGGGTAGTGCTGAAAAGCCCGAAGAACCCGTTTGCGAAGAGCTGATCGAGCCAGTTCCTCCCCAAATTGCGCAAGCCATTTGGGGAGGTGGCGCGAGGCCACGGGCCTCGTGACGGAGGGGCCCCTTCGCAAGCCCCCCTCCACCACCAGCCTTGCAGGCTGGCGGTCCCCCTCCCCATTTGTGCTGCGCAAAAATGGGGAGGAGCGATCTGCTCAGTATTTCACCCGCACCCGCACGAAGCCACTCCGTCCCGTGCCCGGCATGCGGCTGCCGAGCGGCACGTCACTGCCTGCCACGCGGTTGTAGCCTGCGAGGTGTTCCTCGTAATAGCGATCAAAGATATTCTCGACCCCGGCATCGAGGCGGACGCCGTCCAGCAGGTCAATCCCGCCATAGAGGTTGGCGAGGACATAGCCGCCCGTCGCCTGCTCGTCATTGCTGGCTGCGACCTTGGTTTGCTTCGAGACCCCATGCCCTTCGGCGGTGATCGACCAGCCCTGCCCTTCATAGGTCAGGCCCAGGCGGATATTGGGCGGGGCGATGCGGTAGAGATTATCGGCAATATCGCGCCGTTTCCCGCGGGTGTAGCTCGCCACACCGTCCATGCGCAGGGGGCCAGGCAGCTTCGCGCCAAAGTCCAGGTCAACACCATAGAGTTCAGCATCGACATTGCCCCAGATCAGCGGTGTCGCGTCGCCATTCATCGCGGCGACCATTTCCACCGGCGTATCGACCACACCCACGGTGGCATCGAAGGGCACACCCTGCACGAAATCATCCACCCGGCGATAGAAGAGCGTCGGGCGGGCGTAGACCATGTCGGTTTCGACATCGACACCGGCCTCGAACACCCACATCTTTTCGATCTTCAGGTTCGGATTGCCGACATAGATGTTGCCATCAGCCAGCCCGGCACTGGCGCTGGTGGGCAGCCAGCTGAACCGTTCGAGCGGGCTTGGCGCGCGGGTCTTGCGGGCGATGGTCAGACGCGGACGCACCGCGCCCAGCTCCATCCAGAAACGGCCCGTCAAATCATAGCTGGTATCAGACCAGTTACGATCCGATGCGGCGAACATGGTGGCCAGCATCCGCGGCCCCATCGGCACGGCACTGCCCACTTCCGGCGCAGCGGCGCGGATGCCGTGGCGATCCACCCGCGCGCCCAGCTCAGCCTCGACCGGACCCATCGCGCCGCGCCATTGCAGGAAGGCGCCATAGCGGTCACTGGCAATACGGTTGAGCGAGGTAAGGTAGAATGCGGTATTGTTCGGATTGGTGATCCGGACCTGCTTGCTGCCCAGTTCCACATCGCCGCCCAGCGTCCATGTGCCCATGCCGCTGCCGATTGAGAGCGCGAGGTCGGCCGTGGTCGTATCCGCATCGGCAAAGGTCGCGCGCTGATTCATCGCCGGGGGAGACGGTCGCAGCGTGTAATTATCCATCAAATGCCGGATCGCGACATAGCCGAGATGGCTTTCCAGCGTGAGCTTGTCCGTCAGGTCCACCTTTGCACCGATGCGGAAGAAGTCTCCGTTGAAATACTGGATATCCATCGGGAATGGCGGGTTACCGGTCGGCCCGGTTTCCTGGCGGCGATATTCCACGCTCAATTCGCCCGGCCCGGTCTTCAGCCCGGCATGAGCGCCCAGCGTGAGCCGTTCAAATCCGGTCGAGGCGGCGCGGCCACCGGGGAAGCGGTAATCATCGCCCTCTTCCCATGCGGCCATCACGCCAAAGCGCACCGTGTCGCTGGAAACACCGGCGATACCGCCCACCGCATAGCTATCATCCACCGAGCGATAGAGTGCGCCGACATCGACAGTGGGTGAAACGGAAGCACTGTCAGCAAAGCCGACCTGCTTGAGCACGGCATTGACCCCGCCCGCTTCGCCCGGCCCCTTGCTGACCGGGCTGATACCGCGATCCAGCTCGATATGATCGACCAGCACCATCGGCGCGTAATGCAGTGGCGGGTCCATCCAATTGGGGCCGCCAGAGCCGAAACGCTGGCCGTTGACGCGCACCAGCACGCGGTCGCCAAAGCTGCCGCGATACTGCACCTGACCGGACAGCGCGCCATTGTCGATCAGCGCCGCACCGGGGGCGCGGGCGACCAGCCCGGCGGCATCAGGGGTGACGACCGGCTGTTCCTTTGGATCAATATCCTCGATCGTGGCGCGTTGGGGAGTGCCGGTCACGATAATGATATCGGTCAGCGGGTCGCCTGCTCCGGCATCATCGGCAGCAAAGGCGGGAGTGGCAGACAGCGCGATAGAAAGCGCGGCGAGCGAGGCCGCACGGGCCCCGGCGGAACGGAAATTCATGGTCGTGGATACTCGTCTGACAGGGGCGCTGGTGAGCGCCACAGGAAATCAGGCTGCGCAGATACGCAGCCGCTTGGGCATGTCAGGCGAGTGAAGGAGGGCCGGTGGCTGGCGGTGGAGGCGCAGCGAGGCCTTTGCCGGGTGCAAGCTCGCGCAATGCTGGCTCAGGGAGGTCCTGCGGCAGCAGCACCGGCTGCGGCAGTTCCGGCATGTCCGCCATGGCAAGCGACATGGCCGTCGCCGTGAAGGCGCAATGCTTGGCGTCGTCACTGTCATGGTCCGCCGGTTCGCCGCGATGGAGCGTTCCATCCTCGTCGATCCAGGCATTGACCTTGCCATAACCGGTACACAGCGTGACGCGCATCACGCCATCCGTGCCGACATCGGGCATCCAGCCCGCAGGCACCGCCACACGCAGCAGCAATGCCGTGCCGATCAGCAGCGCAGCAAATGCTGAAAACAGGGATGTCTGGCGGAACCGCATGGCGAGCGCCTTTAGCGGGATATGCGCATGACGCAATTGGCTTGAGTCAAATTACCCGGCCGGGGTCAGTCCGCGCTGGCGGCCTCGCTCTGCAGCTGGACGTAGTTTTGCAGCCCCATCCGCTCGATCATGTCGAATTGCGTTTCGAGATAATCGACATGCTCCTCCTCGCTTTCGAGGATGGCAGCGAAGAGGTCGCGGCTGACATAGTCGCGCACCGATTCGCAATATTCGATGGCATCGCGCAGCAGCGGGATGGCTTCCATTTCCACCGCGAGGTCAGCCTTGAGGATTTCCTCGACATTCTCGCCGACCTTCAGCTTGTGGATCGCCTGGAAGTTGGGCAGCCCATTGAGGAACAGGATCCGTTCCGCCAGCTGGTCGGCATGTTTCATCTCGTCGATGGATTCATGCCGCTCATAGTCTGCCAGCTTGGACACCCCCCAATCGGCAAGGACACGATAGTGAAGCCAATACTGGTTGATCGCGGTCAGCTCGTTGGTGAGCGCCTTGTTGAGGAATTCGATGACCTTGGCGTCGCCCTTCATGGGAAATCTCCTGCTACCGCTATCGCAGGGACTATGCCTGTTTCAGCCAGCCAAGGAAAGGGCAGTGGCAAGACTGTCAGACCGCCAGTGCCAGCGGTATGGCGCCGGCGCGTTCTTCAGCCAGTATATCTTCCGCTTCGCACAAGCACTGGCCGCAATCGGGCTCCTTGCCCAGCGCGGCATAGGCCGCCTCTGCATCGCCGGATACGGAACAGGCGATGGCGCGCAGTTCCCTCTCCTTGATGGCATTGCAGATGCAGACATACATGGCCGATCTCTCCGCTGGTTATGCGACTCACTTAATGCAAGTAACTCGCAATAACAAGATGGGAAAGAGTCAACGCCGGAGCGGGAACATGCGCCCATAGGTGAGGCAGCGCCACAGCCATTCCAGCGGGCCATAGCGATAGTGGGCCAGCCATGGCTTTGACCATGCCAGCATCACCACGCAGGCACCCAGCACGACGAGGTAGAGCCCGCCCCGGGTCAGTTCCCCATAGAGCCCCAGCGCCCAGCCCTGGAACACGAACTGCATCAGAATCGACGTGCCGATATAGTTGGAAAAGGCCATGCGCCCGGTGGCAATTACCCGCTCGCCCAGCCAGCCGGTTGCCTTGGGTGCCCAGAGCGACAGCAGCATGGCCAGCCCCAGCGTCATCAGCAATTGGGGCAGCGGGGTCATGCCCATAAAGGCGGCCTGCACGCCGAAAAAGGAAAAGCCGATGCTCTTGGCCCATAGGCCAATGGCCAGTGACATCGCGGCACCGATCACCAGCAGCAGCCATCCCCGGCGGCGCTGGGTAGTGGCATCCATCATCGTCCCGTCAAACAGGCCCATGCGATACAAAGCCATCCCGATCAGCATCAGCGGCACCGTCTCCAGGAACAGGACGATCAGATTGTTGAACGGGTCCAGTGCGTGTTTTTCAAAGCCATGCCCCAGCCATGCGAACAAATTGCCACCCTGCGCCAGCGACAGCTCCATCGCATCGTCAGCCAGCTGCTTGGCCTTGGCATCCTGCATTTGCTGCAACACTTCGGCCAGGGCGGGTGCGGTGCCAAAACTTGTTTCGGCGATCAGGTAAGACGGGATCATCATCGCCGCGAACAGGATCATCCCGGCAAGATACCACAGCCCCCCGATCAACAATTGCTCGCGCGCCTTGAGATGGGTGAAGAGCAGCGCCAGCAAACCGGCCACCGCATAGAGCATCAGGATATCGCCGCGCCAGATCAGGAAGAAATGGGCAAGGCCAAACAGGAACAGCCAGCCCAGCCGCCGCGCCTGCAACCAGTTGGTTGCCCCCTTCGCCCATGCTTTTTCAAGGAACAGCATCATCCCGGCGCCGAACAGGATAGTGAAGAGCCCGCGCATCTTGTGGTCGATCAGCACGAATTGCGCGATCCACATCCAGTCTTCCGCTTCACCATGCGGGGTCACGAACCCATCGGGATACATATAGGCGGACCATGGCTGGCCAAAGGCCACGATATTGGCCGCGAGGATTCCCATTACCGCAATGCCGCGAATGAAATCGAGGCTGAGGAGGCGCTGCTGGCCGACCGGTGCCACCATTTGCGGTTCGTCCGGCGTCGCGCCTTCATCAAGGCTGGCGGTTGTGCTCATGCGATAATCCCCCGATCAATCCGGGGCAGGTTACCAGCTTGGCAAAACTATGGAAGTGCCCCGGTCGAATGGGATCGACCGTTGGCAGGGTGGCTTACCGGGTCACGAGGCAGCTATGCCCGCCAGCCTTGAGCGCAGAGCAGGCTTGCTGCGCCTCGCCGCGGCTGGAAAACCCGCCTGCCAGCAGCTTGGTCAGCCGCCCTGCGGGTACCACCACTTTCGATGCCCCTGCCAGTTCGGCGCGGCCACTAAGCTGGTTCCACATACGGTCGGCATTACCGGCAACGGAGAAAGCGCCCAACTGGACTTTCCACGGGCCGCCGCTGGCAGCGGTGCCAGACGCCGCCGTCCGCGTGGGCTGCGGTGTCGGAGTCGGGGTGGCAGCAACCGGCCGGGGCAAAGGATCAGGCGCACCCATGGCGCGGGCGCGCATGGAATCTGCCTCTACCGCTG
Source organism: Sphingomonadaceae bacterium (assembly GCA_024236195.1). GTDB lineage: Bacteria > Pseudomonadota > Alphaproteobacteria > Sphingomonadales > Sphingomonadaceae > JACXVD01. The sequence continues at coordinate 27,580 of JACKKZ010000007.1, read as the reverse complement.
CTGTGGTCACGCCGGACACTCGCCCGGGGCGCGGACGCGCTGCGGGGGCGCTGCCAGCATAGTCGGCCCCGGCACCCGCCGGGCTGCCAGTGCCGGTCACGCGCTGCGCCTCTGAAATGGCGGCTTCTGCCGCAGCGATGGACGGTGCCACCGGCGTCGTCTGGATCGGCTGCGGGATGCGGCCGGTCGTGCCGGGCAGCACCGCTGCCTGTGCCGGGCGCGGTGGCGGCGGAGCGGCCTTGGTAATACTGCCCCCCTGCCCCAGATCAGCAGCTGCCAGCTGTGTGCCACGCTTGGAATCGGCCTGCGCCTTGATCTGCCCTGCGACCGTCTGCGCTTCCTGCCGCTGGGCCAGTGGGATGAAGCTGTCCATCTGCTGGATCGCAGGCTTGGCTTGCGGCAGGCCGGCCGAATTGGCGAGCGTCAGCAGCGCATAGGCGCGCACCCAGTCCTTGGGCACCATGTCGCCATTGAAGTGCGCGATGCCGAGCAGATATTGCGCGCGCGGATCGCCCCGTTCGGAAGCCGCCTTGATATAGGGCATTGCCTCTTCCCGGCGGCCATCCTGAAACAGCATCAGGCCGTAATTGTCAGCCGCCTTGATATGGCCCTGCGCTGCGGCCTTGGCATAATAGACTTCTGCCTGCTTGGCGTTCACTTCCACCCCGCGGCCAAGGCGATAGGCCTGCGCCATGTTGAATTGCGCATCCGCATCACCCGCGGCCGCCGGGCCGCGCCATTCCTTTACAGCCTGTTCGTAATCGCCCCGGCTCCACGCATCGACGCCAGACTTCACATCAGCAAGCGCAGGTGCAGGCAGGGCCACGGCCAGCGCCATGGCAGCAAGAGAACAGGCAGAAAAACGCATCATCGGATCAGGAAGCCTCCATCAGCTCTGTATGAGAGTGACATAGTGAACGTGCCGTTAGCAAAGATTTTCTAAGAAGTTCTTTCCGGGATGGCCAGACCGCCAGCGCGACTTGGCGCCGTTCACGCCCTTTCCTTAACCACACCGTTAACCCAAAATTAGGGGTATCCTGCGATTTCCCTACTGAACACATGTCTAACGACGTCGATTTTGGCGTAATCAGGGGGACCAGACCTTGCGAGTACTGGCATTGGCATCGCAGAAGGGTGGATCAGGTAAGACCACCTTGTCAGGACATCTGGCAGTGCAGGCGCAGCGCGCCGGTGCTGGCCCGGTCGTTCTGATCGACATCGACCCGCAGGGTTCGCTGGCTGACTGGTGGAACGAACGCGAAGCGGAATATCCCGCCTTTGCGCAGACCACTGTCGCGCGGCTGGCCAATGACCTCCAGGTCTTGCGCCAGCAGGGATTCAAGCTGGCCGTGATTGACACGCCGCCGGCCATCACCATGGCGATCCAGTCGGTGATCTCCGTCGCCGAGCTGATCGTTGTCCCGACCCGTCCCAGCCCGCATGATTTGCGCGCCGTGGGTGCCACGGTCGATTTGTGCGAACGCGCTGGCAAACCGCTGGTCTTCGTGGTCAATGCCGCCACGCCCAAGGCCAAGATCACATCCGAAGCCGCCGTTGCCCTGTCGCAGCACGGCACGGTTGCCCCGATCACCCTCCACCACCGCACTGACTATGCCGCCTCGATGATTGACGGCCGCACCGTGATGGAAGTGGACCCGGAAAGCCGCAGCGCCGCCGAAGTGGCTGCATTGTGGAATTACATCTCTGACCGGCTCGAAAAGAATTTCCGCCGCACCGTGTTTGCGGCTCCCAACACCGCGGCTCCGCAGGCCCCCGGCATCCATCACCGTCCCGCAGGTGGCTTTGGCCGCCGGGTGGCACAGTAAGCCGGAGCGCCCCCATGGCAGAAGCAGCAAATTTTGCCTCGCTCGGCCCCACGCTGCTGGCCCGCAAGGGCGGCGCGAAGCCCGCGATGCGCCCGCAATTGGGCGGACTGACCCCGGTGGTTGCCAACACCGTCCAGCAAGGTGACGAACATCTCGAAGACCTTGGCTGGAACGATATGGGCGATGAAGACCATCGCTCTGACCATGATGTCGTCGCCCTCACCCCGGCGCCAGCCAATGAGGAAACCGCCGCCCAGGCCCGCGCCCAGGATGAGAAAGCCCAGGCTGAACTCGCCGAAGCGGCCCGCCCTGCCGTGCACAAGCAGCAGGAAGAAATCGCCCGCAAGGTTGCCGCTGTGACCAACCCGGCGCCGGTCGCCGTGCCGGTGGCCAAGGTGGCACCGGTCGCTGCGCCCAGGCCCGCTGCACCCGCCCGTTCGCGCCGCAGCTCGCTGGACCGCGGCAAGCGCGCGGCCTTTACTCTGCGGCTCGACGCAGACCGCCATCTCAAGCTGCGGCTTGCCTGCACAATCCGCAATCGCAGCGCCCAGCAACTCGTCACCGAAGCACTCGATTCGCTGCTCGGCGACATGAACGAACTCGAATCGCTGGCCGCCCAGGTCACGCGCAACTGAGGCCCAGGAAGGGGATCCGGACCATGACTCGCACCGCAAACGCCAATCGGGCCAACCGCAAACGGTTTGTCAGTCTCGTGCTGGTGGGCGCACTTGCCACCACTGCCCTCGCCGGATGTGCCAGCAAGGCACCGCGCGCAGACCTCGCCGCAGGCAAGGCGCAAACCGCGCTGGCCAAGGGCAATGTGGACCGTGCCATCGAAAATGCCGAAGCGGCTGTGATGGCTGACCCGCGCAACGCCGCCTATCGCGCGGTGCTGGGTGCGGCCTATATGGAAGCAGGCCGGTTCCAGTCTGCCGCTACCAGCTTTGATGACGCCATGTCGCTGGGCGACAGCAGCCCGCGCACCGCACTGTCCTATGCGCTCGCTCAGGTCGCCGCAGGCAATAATGCCAAGGCCGTTGCCATCCTCGATGACTGGCGTGACGATATTGCCCCCGCTGACCTCGGCCTCGCCCTCGCGCTGGCCGGAGAACCGGATCGCGGTGTCCACATCCTCGCCAACGCTCTGCGCAGCGGGGAAAATACGCCGAAGGTTCGCCAGAACCTCGCTTATGCCTATGCCTTGCAGGGCAATTGGCGCGCTGCCCGCGTGATGGCGGCAGAAGATGTGCCCGCAGGCCAGCTTGATGCCCGCATCAGCCAGTGGGCGCGCGAAGCGAAGCCGGAAGATTACCAGCAACGTGTCGCCAGTCTGCTGAGCGTGCCGCTCCGCGCTGACCCCGGCCAGCCGAGCCAGCTGGCGCTGGGCAACTTCCCGAGCGCAGAACAGCTCGCCAGCGAAGCCGCAGCTCTGGTGCCGGTGGCGCAAGCCGAAGCCGCACAGGAAGCGACGCTTGCCGCTGCCAATTCCGGCGAATTGCCGCCGCTCGACTATACCGACACTCCGGTGGAAGTGGTCCGCGTTGATCCGTCCGCCCCGGCTGTAGGCGTTGCTGCCTATGAAGCGCCGAAGGTCGAAGGACCGGCCAATTTCGAAGAAGCCTTTGTCGCCCCCGCTCCGCGCGGTTCCACCCCGGTGCAAGTCGCGCAGGACACGATGCGCTTCGTTTCGGAGCCTGTCGTACAGAAGGCCCCGGCCCGCTATGGCGCTGTTGGCCCGCGTACCGCCAGCCGCGCTGAACCGCGTGGTGGGGAAATTGCCGCCAATGGCAGCCACCTCGTCCAGCTGGGTAGTTTCTCCAGCGAACAGGGCGCGCGCCGTGCATGGGGCATCTACGCTGCCCGCTGGCCGGAACTGAGCAATTATGAAATGGTCATCACTGAGGCAAAGGTGCGCGGCAAGACCTATTTCCGCGTCTCTGCCGGTGGTTTCCAGCAAGCCAGCGCCACCAGCATGTGTGGCAAGGTAAAGGCTCGCGGCCAGGGCTGCATTGCATGGGCCGATGGCAAGCCGCTGCCCGGTGCAGTGGACACCGGCTTCCGGATGGCTGCACGCTAATCCAGCACATCAACCGATAGAAAAAGGCCTCCTTCCATTACCGGAAGGGGGCCTTTTTTATGTGTGCCTTTCGCTTGGCCCGTGGCGACAATTCGGTCTCTTCCCTCTTACGTGATTGCATGTCACAATGCTGTTTCGTCTCACAAATATGAGGATCCCCATGCGTAAATTCGTCCTTCTGGCCGGTGCCAGCCTTGCCCTTGCCGCTTGCAGTGCTGGCGAAGAAGAAGCCGCTGCGCCCGCAGCGGCAGAAGCGGCTGACACTGAAGAAGGTGCTGCAGAAGGCGCTGCCGCTGAGCTGGCCGCCATGCCGACCGAAGCGCTGAGCGGCGAATCTGCCGCCATGGCCATGCACGATCGCCATGAATGGTTCGAGGAACTGGGCGATGCCTTCAAGGTGCTGATGCGCGCGAGCAAGTCTGACGCGCCCGACATGGCCGCCGTGAAGGAAGCTACCGCGCTGGCAGAGGCCAAGAGCAACGATTTGCCCGGCCTGTTCGCCCCCGGCACTGGCCCGGATGCAGGCAAGACGGAAGCCAAGGCCAATATCTGGGAAAGCCCGGATGATTTCATGGCCAAGGCGAAGGATTTTCAGGTCGCGGCTGCCGCCCTCAACGCTGCCGCACAGGCGGACGATGTGGATGGCTTCAAGGCTGCTTTCGGCAAGACCGGCGGCACCTGCAAGGCCTGCCACGACACCTATCGCGAAGAAGATTGATCGCAGGATAAAAGCAGGATGGTCCGTGTCTGGGATTTGCCGATCCGCCTGTTCCACTGGACGCTGGCGGGGCTGATTGCCTTTTCATGGTACAGCGCGGAAGAGCAGATGCTGGACTGGCATTTGCGTTCCGGCATGGCCATCCTGTTCCTGCTCACTTTCCGGATCTTATGGGGCTTTTTCGGCAGCTCCACCGCACGTTTCAGCCAGTTTGTGAAGGGCCCCGCCGGAGTCCTCGCTTACGTCAAAGGCAAGGCGGAAAGTGGCCTTGGCCACAATCCCCTCGGCGCACTCAGCGTGATTGGCCTGCTGGGCGTGGTGGGGCTGCAAACTGTATTGGGGCTGTTTGCGGAAGACAATGACGGGCTGATGGCTGGCCCCTTTTCGCTCAAAGTATCGCCGGACACCGCCGAAACGCTGACGGACTTGCACGAGGCCTTGTTCAACGTCCTGCTCGCGCTGATCGTGCTCCATCTGGCCGCAATCATCTACTACGCCATCCGCGGCAAGAAGCTGGTCGGTCCGATGGTGACGGGCAAGGCAAAGGTCGAAGGCGATGCCGCAACGCATGAGATGCAGCCCGGCAAGCCATGGGTGGCGCTGGCATGTGCTGCAGTGGCGGCGGCGGTGACTTGGCTCGTGTGGTCTGTAGGATAGCGGCTGCCACCAATTTTATACGCCATTGACATATACGCCATTGACGCATATATTTTCGCCATGACAGACTTGCAAACCGTTGTGGAGCTCCCTGAGTTTCTCCGCCGGGCCAAGGCCATCATGAGCGAGGAAGAGCGCATGACCTGCGTCAACTTCATCGCTGCCAATCCCGAGGCCGGGGTCTCGCTGGGCGGCGGCTTGCGCAAGATCCGCATCCCCCGCGCGGGTGGTGGCAAGAGTGGCGGCTTCCGAACGATCTATGTCTTCGGTGGCCGGGAAATGCCGATTTTTCTGATCACGGTTTTTGCCAAGAACGAAAAGGCAAACCTTACCAAGGCAGAGCAAGCCGCAGCAGTCGAACTGAGCAAGGCCCTGATAGCTCATTTTGGAGACCGGAAATGACCGCCTATGACAGCATTATGCAGGGGCTGAACGAAGCCCTGGACCATGCCAAAGGCAAGGATGTGGGCGCAAAGGTGCATTCCATCGCCGTGCCTGAGGTAAACGTCGCAGCCATTCGTGCCAGCACCGGCCTGTCCCAGCGCGATTTTGCCCGCAGTATCGGCGTGGCCAAGGGCACGCTCCTCAATTGGGAACAGGGCCGCCGCCAACCGACAGGGCCAGCACAGGTCCTGCTCGCCATGATCGCCAAGCGCCCCTCGCTGGTGGGTGAATTGTTGCGATAGGCAAACTCCCTACCCCACCTTCACCCCACCCTTGAACAGAGCCGTTACCCGGCCCTGCGTCGGCTGGCGGTCGAAGGGGGTGTTGCCTGCGCTCGCTTCCATCTTGCGGCTATCGACGATCCACGGCTTTTCCGGGTCGATCAGCGCGATGTCTGCCTCGTAGCCTTCGGCCAGTTCGCCTGCGGCCACGCCGAGCAATTGCGCGGGGGTGCGGGCGGTGAGGTCGAAGGCGCGCTCCATGCTGATCACGCCATCGCGCACCAAAGTCAGCACCATGGCGAGCAGCGTTTCCGCCCCGGCCATACCCGGTTCGGCATCGGCGAAAGGCAGTCGCTTGTCTTCCGGCCCGCGCGGGTCGTGGCCGCTGGCGATGACGTCAATCGTGCCGTCGCCGATGGCGGCGACCACTGCCTGCCGGTCGTCCTCGCATCGCAAGGGTGGTGACAGGCGCGCGAAAGTTCGGAATTCTGCCGTCGCGAGGTCAGAGAGCATGAAATGGGCAGGAGTCACACCCGCCGTCACATTTGCCCCCCGCGCCTTGGCTGCGCGCACGAGGTCGACCGCAGCACGGGTCGTAACCTGCCGGAAGTGGAGCCGCGCGCCGCTCATCTCGGCCAGCGCAATGTCGCGCGCGACAGCCAGCGCTTCAGCCTCGGCAGGCGCACTGGGCAGGCCGAGGCGCGTCGCCATCTCGCCTGCTGACGCCACCGCATTGCCAGTAATCCCGGCATCCTCGGCATGGCTGACCACCACGAGGCCCAGCATCGCGGCATATTGCAGCAGCCGCAGCATCACGCCCGAATCCGCGATCCAGCCGCGCCCGGTGGCAACACCGCGCGCGCCCGCTTGCTGCATCAGCGCCAGCTCTGCCAGCTCGCGCCCTTCCAGCCCGCGCGTGGCGGCGGCCAGCGGATGGACCCAGAAGTCGGGCTTGCCCGAGTAAGCGACATATTGGACCCGGCTGGGCAAATCGAGGATCGGGGACTTGTCCGGCATCAACGCCGCGCGGGTGATCCCGCCGAAATGGAACGCTGGCTTGTCGACCGCGAACACGCCAAGGTCGACGAGGCCCGGCGCGACCAGCTGGCCTGCCGCATCCACCACCTCGTCACCATCCTGCGGCGAAACATCGCCCAGCGCTTCAATCCGGCCATCAACCAGCCGCAGCGCACCGGATGTCACACCATCGGGCAGCACCAGCCTGCCGCCGGTGATCGTAAGGGGAGCTTGCTGTTTCATACCCACTCCCCATCGGCCCAACCGGCCACGCCGCGTGCCTTGCGCGTCAACACATCAAGGCAGGCCATGCGGATGGCCACGCCCATTTCCACCTGCCGCGTGATGATCGAGCGGTCGAGCATATCGGCCACGTCGCTGTCGATCTCCACCCCGCGATTCATCGGCCCCGGATGCATCACCAGCGCATCGGGTGCGCGCGCCGCCAGCCGCTTCGCCGTCAGCCCGTAGAGGTGGTGATATTCACGCGCAGAGGGAATGAACTGCCCCTGCATCCGCTCGTTCTGCAGCCGCAGCATCATCGCCACATCCGTGCCGCTGAGCGCTGCATCAAAGTCGTGGAACACCTCCACGCCCATCGCGTCGATCCCCTGCGGCATCAGCGCAGGCGGCGCGCAGAGCCGCACGCTCGCCCCCAGCGCCTGCAGGCAGAGCACGTTGGAGCGCGCCACGCGGCTGTGCAGGATGTCACCGCAGATGGTCACCGTCAGCCCGGTGAAGTCATCCGCATTCTGCCCCCGCTCGCGCAAGGCATGGCGCAGCGCCAGTGCATCGAGCAGTGCCTGCGTCGGGTGTTCATGCTGCCCGTCCCCGGCATTGAGCACCGGGCAATCGACCTTGCTCGCAATCAGTTCCACCGCCCCGCTGCTGCCATGGCGGATCACGATCGCATCGGCGTGCATCGCGTTGAGCGTCATCGCCGTGTCGATCAGCGTCTCGCCCTTCTTCACGCTCGATTGCGCGGCGTGCATGTTGACGACATCCGCCCCCAACCGCTTGCCCGCAATCTCGAAACTCAGCAGCGTGCGCGTGGAGTTTTCGAAGAAAGCGTTGATGATGGTCAGCCCGGCCAGATTGTCCGTATGCTTCGCGCTTTGCCGGTTGAGCGAGACCCATTGTTCGGCCTCCTCCAGCAAATAGAGGATTTCATGCCGTTCCAGCTGGGCGATGCCAACCAGGTCGCGATGCGGGAAAGCCCTGCGGCCCGCTGGAAAGCGGCCTGCGGCTGAAGGTGTGCCAGATGATGTCATTAAAAAAATGTCCCTAGTCGAGCCATGTCTGCCGCTCAAGCGGTTTCCTGTGGAACCTTGCGGGTGAAGCCCCTAGGTAGTGGAAAAGCTATTTTCGAGGTCATGATCATATGAGTTTTGCAGGCAAGGTCTGGCGGTTGCTGGTCGGGGTCAAGGATGGGCTGGCCCTGTTGTTCCTGCTGCTGTTTTTCTTCTTCCTGTTCGGCGTCCTGACGTCGCGGCCCAGCCCGGCACAGGTGCGCGAAGGGGCCTTGCTGCTGGAACTGGACGGCGTGGTGGTGGAAGAGCGCACGCAGATTGACCCGCTCAGCGTGCTGCTTTCCGGCGAAGCACCGATGCAGGAATATGACGTGCAGGATCTTGTCCGCGCGCTGGATGCAGCGGCCACCGACGACCGGATCAAGGTGGTCGTGCTGGACCTCTCCCGCTTCCTGGGCGGCGGCCATGTCCATATGCAGGATATAGCGGCCGCGCTGGACCGCGTCCGCGCGGCGGACAAGCAGGTGCTGACCTGGGCCATCGGCTATGGCGATGACGCTATGATGCTGGCGGCCCATTCGAGCGAAGTCTGGCTGGATCCGATGGGCGGCGCAGTGATCGCCGGGCCGGGCGGCGAGCGGCTTTTCTACGGCGCGCTGCTGGAAAAGCTCAATGTGAATGCCCGCGTCTACAAGGTGGGCACATACAAGAGCGCCGTCGAACCCTGGGTGCGCAGCGATATGTCGGACCCCGCGCGCGAGAATTACGCCGCTCTCTATGGCGCCCTGTGGGAAGAGTGGAAGGCGAATGTCACCAAGGCGCGCCCCAAGCTGGAGCTGGACCGCGTGACGTCTGACCCGGTCGCCTGGGTGCAGGCCGCCAATGGTGATTTCGCGACGGCTGCGATAGATGCCGGGCTGGTGGACAAGCTCGGCAGCCGGGTCGAATTCGGGGAACGCGTCGCCGAGATTGCCGGGGAAGACCCGTGGAATGACGCCCCCGGCGCCTATGCCCATAGCGAGCTGGCCCCCTGGCTGGCGGACAATCCAGCCAGCGATGATGGCAAGGCGATTGGCGTGGTGACCATCGCCGGAGAAATCGTCGATGGCGATGCCGGGCCGGGCATGGCCGGTGGGGACCGGATTGCAGCCTTGCTGGATGATGCGCTGGACGACGATCTGGCGGCGCTGGTGGTGCGGGTCGATTCCCCCGGCGGCTCTGTCCTCGCCTCTGAGGAAATCCGCCGCGCGATCCTGCGGCACAAGGCCAAGGATATCCCGATTGTCGTGTCCATGGCCAATGTCGCGGCCAGCGGCGGCTATTGGGTCTCGACACCGGCCGACCGCATCTTTGCCGAGCCGGAAACGATTACCGGCTCCATCGGCATTTTCGCTGTCGTCCCGACCTTTGAACGCGCTGCTGCCGATTGGGGCCTCACCACCGATGGGGTGCGCACCACGCCGCTATCCGGCCAGCCGGACCTTGTTGCCGGTTTCACGCCGGAGATCGACGCGATCCTGCAAAGCTCGATCGAAGACGGCTATCGCGATTTCCTCACCCGCGTGGCCGAATCGCGCAAGCTGAGCACGGAGCGGGTCGATGAAATCGGCCAGGGCCGCGTATGGGATGGCGGCACCGCGCGCCAGATCGGGCTGGTGGACCAATATGGCGGGCTGCAGGACGCCTTGGCCTATGCCGCCGAGAAGGCCGGGATCAAGGATGGGGAATGGCATCCCAAATATCTCGGCAATGCGCCCGATAATTACGATTCGCTGCTGCGCCAGATGATGGGTAACGAAACAGAAAGCGCGCGCGCAGGCGATGTCTTTGCGATGGTGACGCAGCGTGAAAACGCCCTGTGGGCACGGGTTGCCGCCGATTTCGATATGCTCACCGGCACTCGCGGGATGCAGGCCTATTGCCTCGAATGCCCGGTCAATCCGCGCGCACAGGCAAAGGCAGAGCGCACCGGCTGGCTGGCGATGCTGGCGCGCCTGCTGGGCTGACGGAAGCCGATCAGGGACCGGGGCCGCACGGCAGGAAATCACCCTTGCCAAGCGCCCCGCCCCATGGCAAAGGCGCGCTCCCAGCCGGGCTTTTGACCCGCCGGCGGGCGCGTAGCTCAGTGGTAGAGCACACCCTTCACACGGGTGGGGTCGCAAGTTCAATCCTTGCCGCGCCCACCATGATTTCAACGACTTAGCTGAGATCATTGGGCGCGTATGAAAAAAGTATGAAAAACTTTTTTCGCAAATCTCCCAGCGGGTTTGGCTTGGTGCACCATTCGTGGCGCGCAAGACGGTGCGATGGATCTGCTGACCCGGACGTTTTCCCCAACACCATCCTTCCGTTGAGACACATAGCCACTGTTCTTTTTATGTTCTTTTTGGTTTCCTACACCCAATGCTAGTCGCTAGCTAGGCCCATCGTCCTGGGGAGGCACTTGTAGATACCAGGAATTCGAGATGACTAGTTGCGCAACAGACGCCCGTTCGGACAACAAATCGAACGAGCGAATTCCGTCCACTCATGGTCGGCTGATCCGCCTGCCTGAAGTCATGGATCGCGTCGGGATGAAGCGATCGGCGATATACCAGCGGATGAAAGAAGGTAGGTTTCCTCGCTCGCGATCGTTGGGATCAAGATGCGCTGTTTGGGTCGAGGCTGAGGTCGAAGATTGGATCCAAGACATTAAAGGCCTGTAGAACCCATTAACATCCTCAGAGGGAAATCTCATCTGCATCTTATGGTAGCGGAGGAGGGACGTGCATTCGTCTTTGAAGATACTGTTATATATGCTTATTTATTACTACCCCTGACAGAATACCCCCAGCGATACCCCCTCAAGACGTTCATTTCGCCAAAGCGTTGCAATGGCGCGGCGAGCCGAAATCGGCGAGGCGTTTCGTTGCGCTGAGCCAGGAGAGAACTGCTTCATCGGCACCAGCACGCGGCGTAACCGATATAGGAAGATTAAGAATGCGGGCCAGTGAGGAACCCGCTAGGGTGCAAAACTGATGGGCAAGAAGTATCCGAAACCAAGCAAGCAAGATCGTAAAGGGATCGCCGACGGGATCGCGGCTGGGACATTCGACCCAGATGTCTTCGTCGTATTGATGCGATTACTACGGGAGAAACTCGATCAGAGCATTCGACGCGGTTCGGTAACGCCGTTAATGCACTTCATCTACGAGCATTTCGAGAAATCTGCTTCTCGGCTTTCGAACGGCAAAGTGGCATGTAGGAACGGTTGTAGCCATTGCTGCAACATCTGGACTGATGCTTATGCGCCCGAGATCCTGTTCGTTACAAAACAGCTTCCCTTTTCCGCTGAAATTCAGCCCGCATCGTTAATCAAGGCAACGGGCGAGTTTTCTGCGAAGGTGTCATTCGAACAGCGTGATAAAATTCCTATCCCTTGCCCCCTGCTTATCGAAGATTCATGTAGTGTCTATCGGTTCCGCCCTCTGAACTGCAGGACAGCGGCCTCAATGGATGCTGATGCGTGTCAGAGGGCATTTATTGAGGGCCAGGACATCGAGATTCCTGTGCCGCCAGGTTGGTCAAACCTAGGTCAGTCTTACAGCATGGCGCTTAAGGGCGCGATCTTCCATGCAGGTCTTGCTTGTGAGCCCTATGAATGGAATTCTGCGCTCAAGCTTGCTTCGGAAAACTCGCAACTTGAGCAACAATGGCTTTCCGGCAAGGACGTATTCAGTGATCCTCAGATCGCATTGCCTAGGCCGCCCTTCACTCACCCGTTTTGGCGAGACCTATATGGTCGGGCCTTTTCCGTATGAGGATTGTTCGGCATGGGCTCTACCTTTTCGCAAAAGAGCAGCATCACCTCGCCAAAGACAATCATGCCCTACTTAATCTGCGCGCACCATCGTATCGCGAAGTGCGCCCATTTAGGCTTTACCTTGCAAATCGAGAGCACCATAAGCAGCCAGAAATGTCCTGACTGCAGCGGTTGTTCGCTCCTTGGCTGATTCTTCTGATCCCTGAACTCCGAAGCGACGTTCCAGATCGCCTAATCCTCTGAACATTGAAAGCAGCTGCTCAGCGGCCAAAGAGAGATCAGAGACCACAATACACCGAGCATCCTGCAGATCGGCCAGTAGCTCGACGAGAGCAGCATGGAACTTTGACCATGTAGACCGAAGGAATGCGACGCCCAAATCGGGACAAAGGTCGTGAGTGCTTGCAAATCTGCGTTCTGAGTTGACAAAAGCTGGCGATGAAACTGCCCTGTTGATTTTGATCCCGAACTCGATCAGCTCGTCCGTGTGAACTTGGGCCGTGCGGGAGACGTTGATCTCACAACGCAAATTCGACAGCCATCTCGTCATTGCCGCTTGGTAAAACTCACGCTTCGTACCGAAGTATTTGTATACTGTGACCTTCGACACGCCAGCCCTCGCCGCGATCGCCTCGATCGATGCTGCTTCGTAGCCAGTTTCTAGGAAAATCTCTGCCGCACTATCCAGCGTCAGGTTCCGTTTTGCAGTATCACTGGGTCTTCCCCTCACTCACACTGCTCCGGCCAGTACAGCTTCATGGGATTGGCCACGAGCAGTTTGCGCTGAAGTTCTTCTGTCGGCGCAATGCGCGGGATCATATCGACGAGGTGCCCATCGTCGGGAATTTCGTCCTGCATGTTGGGATGCGGCCAGTCGGTGCCCCAAATGCAGCGATCGGGATACTCAGCGAGAAGGGGCGCGACTGCGTCAGCGAAGTTATCCCACGGATCGCCCCTTCCCCCTTCCTTCACCGCGTCGAGACGGTCAGGACAGGTCGGCTTGAACCAGATGTCCTCACGACTTTCCAGAAGCGCGCGGAAAGCCCGTAAGTCGGGTCCATCCGGTCCCTGTGACACATCGGGGCGACCCATGTGGTCAATGACTAGCGGAACAGGGATAGCGTCCAGAAAGGAGCGAAGTTCAGCAAGAAGGTCGGCTTCGAAATAAATCACCACATGCCAATCCTCTGGCAAGCGCGCGGCGACGTCTAGGAACTTGTTCTTGGGTGCATTGTCGACCAATCGTTTGAGGAAATTGAAGCGGATCCCGCGGATGCCTCCTTCGTTCAGCGCCGCCAGCTCTCCCTCGGATACCGTCGGATTGACCACTGCGACACCCCGCGCTTTACCCCCTGAGCAGGCAATTGCATTTAGAGTGGCCGAATTGTCGGTGCCGTGGCAACTGGGCTGCACGATCACATTCCGCGCAAAGCCGAGGTGATCGCGCAGCGCGAACAGCTGATCGGGTCCGGCATCCTGAGGCAAGTACTTCGCCATGGGACTGAACGGGAATTGCGCCATCGGTCCGAAGACATGGCAATGCGCATCGACCGCGCCGGGGGGCGGCACGAAGTGCGGCGTCGAGGGGCTAGGATGCCAACTTGTGATGCGATCAGCCAAAGACCACTCCATCCATCAGTTTGCGCGCGGTGCGAAGCAGAGCCGCGGACATGACCGCACCGGTATTATCGGTGCCGAGAACGCAGGACATTTCTCCTGTGGGATGCTCGATGCTCAGTGTCTTGGCTTTGCCGCCCGGAATCGTCGCAACTTCTGCTGCCGGCGAGCCTTCGACTAGGCAAGCTGTCGCCGCCGTCACCGCGCCCAGCACCCCTATAGAGGCATGCGCGCGGTGCGGGATGAAGACCCGCGTCGTCACCGCTCCGCCATGCCGTGGCGGGGCAACCAGAGTCATCTTGGGAACCGATTTCTCGCGCACGTCGCCGAGGTTCATCAGCGGTCCTGCGGCCAGGCGGATCGTCTCGATCCGCTCGCGGATGGGGGCATAGGCCTCGCTCTCGAGCTCATCGCGTGTTTCGTAGCCGGTCGCGCCGACATCCTCCGCCTTGAACACAACACAAGGCATGCCGTTGTCGATCAGTGTGCAGCGCACACCCTCGATCTCGTCAACAGGATTGCCGGTAGGCAGCAAGTCGCCGCAGCTTGATCCGGCGCTGTCGCGGAATTCCAGCGGGATAGGTGCGTGGGTTCCCGGCACACCGTCAATCCTTGCATCACCGCTGTACCTGACCGCTCCAGCGGGCGTCGCGACTGTGGCCACGGCGACCTGCCTCGTATTTTCCATGAAGATCGAGACTTGCGTCTCACCATCTTGTGCCGCCACCAGCCCGCGCTCGATCGCAAACGGCCCGACCGCTGCCAGCATATTGCCGCAGTTTTGCTGGTCGGAAACGAGCGCCTGATCGACGAACACCTGCAAGAAGAGGTAGTCGACATCGATCCCTTCGCGAGCACTCTTGCTGACGACCGCAATCTTGCTGGTGAGCGGATCCGCCCCGCCCATACCATCAATCTGGCGTGCATCTGGACTTCCCATCACGCGCAGTAGCAACGCATCACGTTCGCATACATCGGCGGGCAAATCCTGCTTGAGGAAATAGCCGCCCTTGGAGGTCCCCCCCCGCATCCACATGCAGCGGATGCCGTCAGACATACTTGAGCCCCTCGGCAGCGAGCCGTTCGCGCATCTTGTACATGTCGAGACCGAGTTCGCCCGAAGCCAGCCTCTCGCGCTTTTCGCCCTCGTTCGCGTCGCGTGCGCGCGCTTTTTCGAGCACTTCGGCGGCTTCTTCGCGCTTGACCACGCATACACCATCGTCGTCGGCGACGATTACATCACCCGGCTCGACATGCGCTCCTGCGCAAACAACCGGCACATTGACGCTTCCGAGCGTATTCTTGACCGTCCCTTGCGCGAAAACGGCTTTCGACCAGACCGGGAATTGCATCTCGGTGAGGTCACGGACGTCGCGCACCCCGGCATCGATGATCAGGCCGCGGCACTCGCGGGCCTGCGCGCTCGTCGCCAGCAGATCGCCAAAATAGCCGTCTTCGCAAGGCGAAGTCGGAGCGAGCAACAGGACGTCGCCCGGTTGCAACTGTTCAATCGCTACGTGGACCATCCAGTTGTCACCTGGAGGCGCGCTGATCGTGACTGCACTGCCTGCAATGCGGGCACCTGCGTAGATCGGGCGCATGTAGCTCGCCAAAAGGCCCTTTCGCCCCTGCGCTTCGTGTACGGTCGCGACGCCGCAGGCGGCAAGACCATCAATGACTTCGCTGGCAGCACGTTCGATACTCTGGCGCACTATGCCCATACTGATCTCCTTTTCTTTCCCATGCGCCCAGCAGCGGGCGGGCGCCAATGCTAAGCTATCCCTCACCATAAGATTTTGCTAAAAGTCTTCCATGGTCGACGATATTCCCAATATCCGGCATCTCGCCGCGTTTGCAGCAACAGTGCGTCTGGGAACAGTGACAGCGGCAGCGGACGAGATCGCGCTTACCCAGCCTGCGCTGACCCAGGCCATTGCGCGACTTGAACTCGCGCTCGATTGCCGCTTGTTCGACCGCGAGCCCGGCGGCATGCGACCAACCGAACCAGCGCTTTTGCTCGCCTCACGTGCAGAAGTGGCGCTTGCAATGATAGGCTCGCCGCGGGTCACCACCACGCAGGTCCGCGCCTTCCTCGCGCTGGCGCGCAGGTCCAGCTACACCGAGGCCGCCTCGCAGCTCGCAGTTGCCCCGGCCTCGCTCCACCGCGCGGTCGCCGATCTTTCAGTCGCGCTTGGCGAGCGATTGGTGGAACGTCGCGGAAGGCACCTTGCTCTAACCCGCAAGGGCGAAGCTAGGGCGCGCAGCTTTGGCCTCGCCATGGCGGAATTGCGCAGCGGACTTGCCGAGGTATCCGAATGGCTTGGCAAGGCTGGCGGCCGCATTGTGATCGGCGCCATGCCGCTGTCACGCGCGCGATGGCTTCCGCAAGCTATCATCGCCTTTCGTCAACGCCGACCCGATACTCAGCTAGCGGTGGTCGAAGGAAGCCATTCCGAACTGACCGGACCCTTGCGCAATGGCGAGATCGACATCCTGCTCGGCGCGCTGAGAGACGATGGCGAATTTGACGATCTGGTGCAGTCGAAGGCGTTTGTTGACAGCCCACAAATCGCCATGCGTCTAGGACACCCACTCGCCAGCATGAGACTCCTCAGCGCGGAGGAGTTGCGCCGCTATCCCTGGGTCTTGCCGGGAGCCGAAACGCCGCTCCGAGGATATTGGAGCGCGATGATGGACGCCTGCGGTGAATTGCCAGAAGTCTCGATCGAATGCGGATCGGTGCTGACAATCCGCGAGCTGCTACTTGAGACCGATATGCTTACACTCCTCTCCCCCGATCAGCTGCGAGTAGAGATCGAAGCAGGATTGCACCTTACACTTGCACCGCCACTGGCGATCGAGAGGACTATCGGGATCACAACCCGACGCGACTGGCGTCCAACCGCACCACAACGTGACATGATCACGATATTGCATGATGTTGCGCAGGAGCTTTCGTAAAAACTTATCGACTGGCCTCGCTATTCATTGGCTTAGCTTGTCGGGCATCGCCATAGCTTTGCCATGCGTAATCACATTGCCTTGATCGGATTTGGCGAAGCTGGCAGCAATTTTGCGACCAGTGCCAATTGGCGCAGTTCGGCACGCGCCTTCGATGTTGATCTTGCCTGCAAACTCGCGATGAAGGAAGCGGGGGTCGTCGCCGCCAGCGATGCACAAACCGCGCTCTCCGACGCCAGCCTCGTGCTGTCGCTGGTAACCGCTGGAGAGGCCTTGTCAGTGGCTAAAGACTACGGGCCCTATTTGATGGAAGGCGCAATCTGGTGCGACATGAATTCGGTTGCGCCGGAAACCAAGGCAATAGCTGCTCAATTTATCGAGCAGAACGGAGGTCGATATGTCGACGTGGCCGTGCTCGCCCCAGTCCATCCCGCGCGAATGGCGGTGCCGTTACTTGTTTCAGGTCCGTCTGCCGATGAAGCACGCATTCAACTGATCGCCCGCAAATTCACCAATGTGCGCGTCGTTGGCAACGAAATCGGTCGGGCATCTGCGATCAAGATGATCCGCTCGATCATGATCAAGGGCGTTGAGGCGCTGACCGACGAAATGATGGCGGCCGCTGACGCGGCAGGGATCACGAGAGAAGTCCTCGCATCGCTCGATGCGAGCGAGCGCCACGAACCTTGGTCTGCCAGAGCAGCCTACAATCTTGAAAGGATGACGACCCACGGGCTTCGCCGCGCGGCAGAAATGGAGGAGTCAGTCAAAACCCTGCGCAGCCTCGGAGTTGATCCTGTCATGACCGAGAGTACAGTTCGCCGCCAGCGCGCAGCAGCGGTATCTCCGTCCTCGGAACGGAATGCAGCATGAGCCTCATTATCGACTGTCACGGTCACTACACCGTCCTGCCCAAGAGCCACGACCAATGGCGCGAAGACCAGAAAGCTGCGTTCAAGGAAGGCCGTCAGCCCCTGCCCTACCCTGAGATTTCGGATGACGAAATCCGCCAGACGATCGAGGACAACCAGCTCAAACTGGTAAGGGAGCGCGGCGCTGACTTTACGATCTTCTCACCCCGCGCTTCCGCGATGGCCCCGCATATCGGCGATCAGGCTGTAGCGAGCGAATGGGCCCGGCACTGCAACAACCTGATCTATCGCGTCACGCAGCTCTTTCCCGACACTTTCATCGGCGGTTGCATGTTGCCGCAAAGCCCGAAGTCGGACCTATCGGAAAGCGTCAAGGAACTTCGCCGCTGCATCGAGGACCTCAATTTCGTCGTCTGCAACCTCAACCCCGATCCAGGCGGTGGCCATTTCACCCATCCGCCCCTGACAGACGAGTACTGGTTCCCGATGTACGAGGCGATGTGCGAGCTTCAGGTTCCGGCGATGATCCATGTCTCGGGCAGCTGCAACCCGGCGATGCACGCAACCGGGGGCTATTACCTCGCTGCCGATACGGTCGCTTTCATGCAACTGCTTCAGGGCGACCTTTTTAGCCGCTTCCCTGACCTCAAGCTGATCATCCCGCACGGTGGCGGCGCGGTGCCTTATCACTGGGGCCGCTACCGCGGTCTCGCCGACATGCTCATGCAGCCCGACATTGAACAGCACCTCATGAACAACGTGTTTTTCGACACCTGTGTGTATCACCAACCGGGGATCAACCTGCTCGCCGACGTGATCGAGAACAAGAACATCCTGTTCGGCAGCGAGATGGTCGGTGCGGTGCGCGGGATCGACCCGCAGACCGGCCACTATTTCGACGACACCAAACGCTACATCGACGCGCTCGATATCAGCGACGAAGAGCGCCACGCTATCTTCGAAGGCAATGCGCGAAGCGTTTACCCGCGTCTCGATGCGATCCTGAAGGAGAGAGGGCTGTGACAGGGGCAATCAACGAGCCTTGTCGCCTCAAGGCGGTACAAGTGGGGTACCAAATCATCTTCATTGAGGTGACAGAAGCACCAGCCGCCCATCCAAAGCGACAGAGCTGGTCGACACGTCTGTTCGGAGGCAGACGCCCATGACTGATGTCCACTCCTATCTCGCCGAGTTCGACGACATCCCAGGCACACGCGTCTTCACCGCTGCGCGGGCGCGAAAGGGCTATCATCTCAATCAGTTCGCGATGAGCTTGATGAAGGCCAAGAACCGAGAACGCTGGAAAGCTGACGAAACCGCTTATCTCGACCAATGGCCTCTCACCGATGAGCAAAGGGAGGCCGTGCTTACGCGCGACTACAACCGGATGCTCGACTTGGGCGGGAACATCTACTTTCTCTCCAAGATCTTCTCCACCGATGGGATCAGCTTTGCCGAAGCTGTTTCGACCATGACCGACATGAGCTTTCCCGAATATCGCGAAATGATGAACAAGGGTGGCCGCTCTCCGGAAGGTAATCGCTCGATCAAGGGAGGATACTGAAATGGCCCGCATCGCCGCCGGAGTCGCTTCAAGCCACGTCCCCCTCCTCGGTGTGGCAGTCGATCAGGACAAGACCGGTGACGAGTATTTCGCGCCGATCTTCTCTGGGTACGAATGGACCCGCCAATGGGAGAAGGAGCAACAGCCCGATGTCGTGGTGCTGGTCTATAACGATCACGCATCGGCATTCGACGCGAGCATCATTCCGACGTTCGCGATCGGGTGCGGCGAGAACTTCAAACCTGCTGACGAAGGATGGGGGCCGCGACCGGTTCCCGATGTCGAGGGGCATGCGGACCTCGCCTGGCACATTGCACAGTGCCTGATCCTCGACGATTTCGACATGACCATCATCAATGAGATGGACGTCGATCATGGCCTCACCGTGCCACTGTCGATGATGTTCGGGACGCCCCAGAAGTGGCCGGTCAGGGTCGTCCCACTGGCTGTCAATGTCGTCACCTACCCCGTGCCTTCGGGAAATCGCTGCTGGGCGCTGGGTGAAGCAATCGCACGCGCGGTGGAGAGTTTTCCCGAAGACCTCAAGGTGCAAGTCTGGGGTACGGGCGGGATGAGCCACCAGCTGCAAGGTCCGCGCGCCGGCCTGCTCAATCGCGAGTGGGACAACCGCTTCATGGACATGCTGATCGGCGATAGCGACGACGCGCGCTGGATCGAGCATATCGAATACCTGCGCGAGACCGGAAGCGAGGGGATCGAGATGGTCATGTGGCTGATCATGCGCGGCGCTCTTGGGCCTGCCACGCGCTGCCTTCACCGGCACTATCACATCCCGTGCTCGAACACCGCAATCGGGCACATGGTGCTCGAACCAGCGACTTGATTTTCAGGAGTAAGCAAGAATGACAGGAATTGCGCTTGTTGGCGCCGGGGCGTTTGGCGAGAAACACCTCGACGGCCTCAGGAACATCGAAGGGGCAAAGATCGTATCGGTGATCTCTCGCCGTGCCGAACAGGCCTCGGAAGTCGCTGCCAAGTACGGCGCGCGGCATTCGGGGACCGAACTCGCCGAAGCGCTTGCCCTCGATGATGTCGATGCGGTGATCCTGTGTACGCCTACGCAGATGCACGCAGAACAGGCTATCGCCTGCATGGATGCGGGCAAACATGTTCAGGTAGAGATTCCGCTTTCAGACAGTTGGGCAGATGCGCTCGCGGTCGAGGCAAAGGCAAGGGAAACCGGCCTCACCTGCATGGTTGGCCACACCCGCCGCTTCAACCCGTCGCACCAATATGTGAAGCAGCAGATCGACGCAGGCGAATTCACGATCCAGGCGATGGATATCGAGACCTACTTCTTCCGCCGCAAGAACATGAACGCCAAGGGCGAGCCGCGCAGCTGGACCGATCACTTGCTCTGGCATCACAGCGCGCATTCGATCGACATCTTTCAATATATGACCGGTAGCAAGGTAATCGCCGCTAACGCATTGCAAGGGCCAAAGCACCCTGAGCTTGGTATAGCGATGGATATGTCGATCCAGATGAAGACCGTGGCAGGCCAGATCCTGACGCTGTCGCTCAGTTTCAACAACAATGGGCCGCTCGGCACGTTCTTCCGTTACATCGGCGACACTGCAACCTATATCGCGCGCTACGATGATCTGGTGACCGGTCACGAGGAGCCGATCGACCTTTCGGTCGTCGCAATCTCGAGCAACGGGATCGAGTTGCAGGACCGCGAGTTCATCGCTGCAATCAGGGATGGCCGCGAGCCTAACAGCTCCGTCGGGCAGGTACTCGATTGCTACCGCGTTATCGGCGAGCTTGCCGCCAGCCTTGAGGCACAGGACGGCTGGAGCTAGCCATTCGATTATGGTGCTGAAGTCGATCCAAGACCTCAAGGAGCTTCTGGACGAGCTGCGCGCTGCTAATGCACGTGAGCTCGATCCGATCACAATCTCCCGTTTGCGTACGCAATTCAACGAGCTGATGGAAAGACTGGCAGACGAAGGTGCAACGATGCCAGGGTTCGAAGACCGCTTCGGTGAAATCAAGAGCCTTACCGGCTATCACCAGTTGAAGTGGGGTACTGGACGGTTCCTGGGCGATCCGGAGGCCTATCGCGATGACAGCCGCAAGGTCGGGCTGGAAGTGCGCGAATTTATCGCATGGGTCGAAGCTGGCGGTAACGGCCGAGAGATCGGGCAAGAGCAATGAAACGAACACTATGCGGCAGAGCCGTGAACGCCGTCGGGCTCGGCTGCATGAACCTGTCCTGGGCTTATGGCGATCCGCCACCTCATAACGACAAGGTGAGACTTATCAACGAGGCGCTCGACCTAGGATACGATCACCTCGACACGGCCAATATCTATGGCTTTGGCAAGAACGAGGAATTGCTGGCAGAAGCGGTTATGCATCGCCGGTCAGAGTTTCTGCTTGCAAGCAAGACCGGTATCATAGTTGACGGCCCAAAGCGCGGGATCGACTGCTCGCCGCAAGCGATTGCCGAAAGCCTTGATGCCAGCCTCAAGCGGCTTGGTACCGACCATATCGATCTGTTCTACATGCATCGTTTCGACCCCAAGGTTCCGATTGCCGAAAGCGTTGGTGCAATGGTTCGAGCGATCGAGGCAGGCAAGATCGGTGCCTACGGCGTGTCCGAGTGGTCGTCTGCGCACATACGCGAGGCGCATGCGGTACACCCCATGGCGGCAGTGCAGACCGAATACTCCTTGTGGACCCGCAATGTGGAATTGGGTGTCCTCGATACAACGCGCGAACTGGAAATTGCGCTCGTGGCTTTCAGCCCGGTCGCGCGGGGAGCGTTGGGTGGCGAGTTGAAGGACCCACAATTGCTGGGCGAGAAGGACCTGCGTCGATCCCATCCGCGCTTTTCGAAGGATAATTGGCCAAAAAACCTCGAGTTGATCGAAACCTTTGATGCACTAGCCGCCACCGCCGGTCTCAAACCCGCACAACTGGCTCTTGCCTGGTTGCTGGGACAAGGCGATCATGTCCATGCCATTCCGGGCACCACAAATCTGGATCACCTACGCGAAAACTTCCGTGCAGCCGGTCTTGTCTTTGCGCCCGAAACGCTTGAAGAAGCAGCCAGACTGATCAACCAGGAAACGGTTCACGGCCATCGCTATCCAGAAGTCATGCGCGGAACGATAGACACCGAGGATTTTGGCTAAGAGCAATCACAGCTCGCTCTTTGCACCTGCTCTTGCCGCATCGATGGAATAGGGCCCGGCCCCTGCAGCTGCGAGGAAAAGGAAAAGGAAGCAGTATAGATAGGCCGCCTCGCCACCGTTTATGGCGGGAGCGAACCCATTCGGTGCATGTACCATCCAATAGGCTACAGCCATCATGTCCGACAGCAGGAATGCTACTGGGCGTACCATTAGGCCGAAGAGAACCATCGCGCCTCCTGCAAGTTCGAGTATGCCCGCAATCCCTGCCAGACTGAGTAAAGGCGGGAATGCAGGTGGCCCTTCTCCGGGCACAATCGCCGGAAATCCCAAATGCTTCATCGTTCCATGCGAGATAAACGTGAGTGCGATCGCGACACGCATAAGAGCGTGGAACGGTCCTTCAAAACGAGCGAGCTTTAGTGGATCTGCCGTAACGTGACCCCTGATTTTCTTCCAAGTGCGGGTGAGAACTTGGTCTGGCAGGGCGAGCGGGTTCCGTATCCTCCGCATTAAGACCGATTGCTTTGATCCACGCAGGAGACACTCCTGATCCACGCGTCAATCTCTGACCTGCCCCATTAGGGTGGTCCACTTGATAAGTTAGAGTTCCGGCGGTTATGGTCGCCCTGCTGGGCGGCCTGAAGCGTAGCGTAAGGCAGTTTAGCAGGGCGAGGCAAGATCGTTTGTGGTGCCGGGGGTTGGTATCCGAGCGATGAGTGCGGTCGAACGGTGTTGTAATGGATACGCCAGCGCTCGATCAGGATGACCGCTTCTTTGAGGGTGTAGAAGATCTCGCCGTTGAGCAGTTCATCTCTGAGCTTGCCGTTGAAGCTCTCGTTGTATCCATTCTCCCATGGTGAACCCGGCTCGATGTAGAGCGTCTTCACACCGATCCGATCCAGCCAGTCGCGTATAGCGTGTGCGGTAAACTCAGCACCATTGTCGCTGCGGATATGATCAGGCGGACCATGCTGTTGGAACAGTTCGGTGAGCACCGCCAGGACGTCATCGCTCTTCAACTTGCGTTGGACATGGATCGCCAGGCACTGCCTCGAGTGCTCGTCGATCACGGTGAGCATGCGGAACGCTTTCCCGTCATGGGTTCGATCCATGACGAAGTCGTAGCTCCACACGTGTCCGGTGTATTGCGGTCTGAGGCGCACGCACGATCCGTCGTTACACCACAGACGACCCCGCTTAGGCTGCTTCTGCGGCACTTTGAGCCCCTCACGGCGCCATATCCGCTCAACCCGCTTGGCGTTCACCACCCAGCCTTCATTCCGCAGCAGTGCAGTGATCCGGCGATAGCCGTATCGACCATATTGTTGCGCCAGCCGGATGATCGCCGAAGTCAGCGGCTTCTCGTCGGGTGGTGGCATTGGCAGCTTGCGCTGGGTCGAGCGGTGCTGGCCAACGACCTGGCAGGCACGACGTTGGGATACACCCAACACCTCCCGCACATGATCGATGGCCAACCGCCGTCGTGAAGGGCTCAGTACTTTCCCTCGACAACCTCCTTCAGGATCAAAGCATCCAGTGTCAGATCAGACACCGCCTTCCTGAGCCGCTGGTTCTCCTTCTCGAGATCCTTCAGCCGCCGCGCCTGGCTGACCTTCAGCCCGCCATACTCGCGACGCCAGCGGTAGTAGCTCTGCTCCGAGATCCCCAGCGATCGGCTGATCTCACCGACCTTCTCACCTTGCGACAGCCGAACCTCGGCTTCTCGCAGCATCCCGATAATCTGTTCTGGCGTGTATCTCTTCCGTGCCATTCAGTAGCTCCTTCCAAGCCGTAAATAGCCGAAATCCTAACTCTCAAAACGGACCACTTTCCGGGGGGAAGGTCAGTTCTCCACATAGTGCATTCACACCTCCACCAACATCGTTAGACGACAATCCGCAGGCTCCTCGAATGTCCTAATATCTGTCGACATAGCTCGTTGAGACATCCTCGCTGTAGCTCGCAAGCGGATAGGGCAGCATCGCTGCGTTCCACTCATCAAAGGCCCGGCGCATATCAGCGGCCCGGTCGGGGTGCTTCCCGAGCAGATTGGCGCGCTCGCGCTCATCCTGCGACAGGTTGAACAGATATTCCCTGCCGGCCAGCTTCAGATATTTCCAGTCGCCCGATCGAACAGCGGCCTGCTCGTTCGCCTTGAAACGCCAGAAGAGTGTCCTCTCCACGGCGTTGCCACCTTTGAGTTGCGCCGAGAGATCCATACCATCAAAATCTCGCGCTGCGCCGGGCGCCTTGCCGGCCATGGCAAGCAGGCTCGGCAGAAAATCCATCGACATCATGACCTGCTCGCTGCGTGAACCGGCAGCGATTTTCCCGGGCCATTGCATGAGAATCGGGACACGAATGCCGCCTTCGAGCAGTTCGCCTTTGACGCCAACGAACGGCCATGTTTCGGAAAAGCGCTCCCCCCCATTATCGCTGGTGAACACCACGATCGTGTTCTCGCGCATCCCCATGCGGTCCAGAGCGGCCAGAAGCTTCGCCACATTGGCGTCCATGGCTTCGACCATCTTCTTGTATGTCGCCAGATTGCCGCCGTCCCGATGAAAAATATCTCCGAGGGTATCGGATACCGCGCGGTCCTCCGGTCCTTCCCACGGCCAATGCGGCGCATTGAAATGCAGGCTCATAAAGAGCGGCTGGCCTTTACGGACAGTCTCGATCGTCCGGACCGCTTCGTCCCCGAAAAGATCGGTCAGATATCCTGCCCGCTCAATCGGATCATTGCCTTGCACAAGGCCTGATCCGAAATTCTTGCCATCGGCCACGATTGCATGACGGAAATAGTCGCCAGCGCCCTCCAGCAGCCCCAGAAATTCATCATAGCCATGTTGCAGCGGGCCGTGCTCCGGCGGGGCGCCAAGATGCCATTTACCCACCAGCTTCGTGCGATATCCAAGGGCGCGAAACGCCGAGGCGATCGTCGGTCGATCAAGCGGAACGCCGTAATCCAGGGACGTCATCGGCTCTTCAAGACCAACGCGGAAGCGATATTGATAACAGCCTGTCAGCAGGGCCGTCCGCGTGGGCGAACAAATGGAGCTGTTGGAGTAGCCCTGCCGCAGCAACAGGCCATTTTGGGCGATGCTGTCGATCGCCGGGGTCTTGATGTGGTGCGACCCCGTGCATGACAGGTCGGCATAGCCCATGTCGTCGGCCATGATGAAAATCACATTCGGACGTTGCGAACGGTCAGCGCCGATAGCCGGGGCACCAAAGGCCAAGGCGGTGCCAGCCGCCGCTGCGGCGCCGACAAACTCCCGACGATTAAAGCCATTTGTCATTTGCGGATTTCTCCAACGTCTCTGCATCACGTGACCTGACCCCCAGCTTTCCCCCAGCTGGGATTAGAGCCGGGCGGCTTTGTTGCACATGAGCGCGGTTGAAACAATGGGCTGCGTAGCGGAGCCCGTAGGGCGTAGCGAAGCAGGCCATTGCTTATCCAGTTCGGCGGCGAACGCCGCTGGGGTTGCGTAACCAAGGGATGAGTGCGGTCTCTCCCGGTTGTAGTCATCCACCCAGGCGGCGATCTCGACGCGGGCATGGGCGAGGCTGAGGAACAGCGTCTCGTTGAGCAGCTCGTCGCGCATGCGCCCATTGAAGCTTTCGACGTAACCGTTTTGCATCGGCCTGCCCGGAGCGATATAGTGCCACTCCACCCCGATCTCCCCACACCATGCGAGCACCGCATTGCTGGTGAGCTCGGTGCCATTATCGCTGACGATCATCCCCGGCCTGCCGCGCTGGGCGATCAACTTCGTCAGCTCGCGAACGACACGGCGACCAGAGATCGACGTATCCGGCACCGCTGCCAGGCACTCCCTCGTCACGTCATCGACCACGTTGAGCACGCGGAACTGTCTTCCCGAAGCCATCTGGTCGTGAACGAAGTCGAGGCTCCAGCGCTGGTTCGGCAGCGCCAGAACCGGAGCAGGTGCTCTCGTGCCGACAGCACGCCTGCGGCTACGTCGTCGCCTGACCGCCAAGCCTTCCTCACGGTAGAGCCTCTGGGTCTTCTTGCGGTTGATCATGATCCCCTCCCGGCGCAGCAGGATATGCAAACGGCGATAGCCGAACCGGCGACGCTGGGTGGCCAGCTCGCGCAGCTTCTCACGCAGACCGGCGTCATCGTCCCGGGTGGAACGGTAACGTACGCTCTTGCGATCGGCATCGATGACACGGCACGCCCGCCGCTCGCTCATCCCGTGGTACGCCTGGAGATGAGCGACAGCTTCTCGCTTGGCGGCGGGCGTCAAAACTAATGGGATGACCCGCCTGTCCTTCCATGCACATTCGGCGGAGTGAGAAGGAGGTAATTATGAGCATACGCAACCAACCAAGAGATGCAGCCGTCTTCGGCATCGACATTGGCAAAACAGTCTTTCACGTTGTCGGCCTCGATGCGGCCCATGCACCGATCCAGAAGGCGACATTCAGGCGGGAGACGTTGCTGCAGTTTTTCGAACGCGCGTCGCCGGTTCTGGTCGGGATGGAAGCATGCCCCGGTTCGCAGTGGCTGGCGCGCAAGCTGCTAGGGATGGGGCACACAGTTAGGATCGTGCCGGCACAATTCGTGAAGCCCTTCGTAAAGTCGAACAAGAACGACATCATCGACGCGGAAGCCATTGCGGAAGCCGTCACTAGGCCGACGATGCGCTTCGTAGAGATAAGGACACCGGAGCAGATCGACCTGCAAGCACTCCACCGGGTGCGAGACCGGATGATCGCCCATCGAACGAGGCTGATCAGCCAGATGCGCGCCTTCTGTCTCGAGTATGGTATCGCGATCCATCAGGGCGCAGGCAAGTTCAAGGCCGAGATACCGCGCGTGCTTGCGGATGAGACCAACGAGCTCACCCCTTCGATGCGCCGGATCCTGACGGAGGTTCACGGCGAGATGATGGAACTCGAACAGCGCATCACAGCCATGAACCACGAGATCGAAGCCATCGCCGCGCGCAGCGATACCGCACGGCGCCTGATGACTGTGCCGGGCATCGGACCGCTGGCCTCGACCGCTCTGCTGGCGGCGGCAGGGTCGGGACGTCAGTTCCGCAGGGCACGTGATCTCGCTGCCTGGCTCGGTCTAGTGCCGCGCGAACACTCGACCGGCGGGAAGACTAAGCTGCTTGGCATCAGCAAGCGCGGCAATAAATACCTGCGAAGGATGATCGTCCATGGTGCTCGATCCTGTGTTACACATCTCGATAGAAGCAGGGACCGCTTGGGCCCATGGCTCGACGGGCTTGAGAGCAGGATGCACAAGAACAAGGTCACGGTCGCCCTGGCTGCCAAGATCGCTCGCGTTGTCTGGGTGATTCTGACCAAGCCGGGCGCCACCTACGAGCGGCGCGTTCCAGCGTTCGGCTGAA
>JACKKZ010000006.1 GCA_024236195.1 Sphingomonadaceae bacterium | reverse complement strand
ATTACGGCCCCTTCGCCAGTGCCGGGTCAGTCAACACCACGATTAATGCGCTGCAGAAGCTGTTCCTGTTAAGGTCTTGCACTGACAGCTTTTTTGCCCGCCGCGATCGGCCTTGCCTGCTCTACCAGATCAAGCGTTGTGCGGCGCCTTGCGTAGGGCGGATTGACGAAGCGGGCTATGCCGAGCTGGTGCGCGAGGCGAAGGATTTTCTCGGCGGGCGTTCCAGCGCGGTGCAGGCAAAGATCGAGCAGCAGATGCACGCGGCGGCTGAGGCGCTCGACTTCGAGACGGCCGCCATGCTGCGCGACCGTCTGCGCGCAGCGACCTTCATCCAGGGCAGCCAGGCGATCAACGCCGCCGGGGTCGGGGATGCCGATGTCTTCGCGCTGGCGAGCAAGGGCGGGCAGGTCGGCATTCAGGCATTCTTCGTGCGCGGCGGGCAGAACTGGGGCCACCGCGCCTTCTTCCCCAGCCACACGCAAGGCGTGGAAGAGCCGGAGGTGCTCGCACGGGTATTGGCGCAATTCTACGAAGAAGTGCCGCCACCAAGGCTGGTGCTGGTGGATCGCGACTTGCCTGAGCAGGAGCTGCTGGCGGAGGCATTGGGCGCCTCTGCCGGGCATAAGGTCGAAATCAGCATCCCCCAGCGCGGCGACCGGCGGCGGCTGATGGAACAGGCGAGCCGCAATGCGGTGGAAGCGCTCGACCGGCGGCTGGCGGAAAGCGGGACCAAGGCCAACGTCATGCGCGAACTGGCGGAATTCCTTGAGCTGCCGGATGTGCCGCAGCGCGTCGAAATCTACGACAACAGCCATATCCAGGGCGACAAGGCACTGGGCGCGATGGTGGTGGCGGGGCCGGAAGGCTTCGTGAAGAACCAGTATCGCAAGTTCAACATCAAGCGGGCGCAGACCAATGATGACTTCGCGATGATGCGCGAAGTGATGGAGCGGCGCTTCCGGGCTTTGGCGGAAGAGGAAGTGGGGGATTCACGCGGAGACACGGAGACGCGGAGGGAGCTTGAATCCGCCGAAGGCAATCAAGTTGCTGAGGTTTCTCTTGGCCCATCGCAGGAAAATGATGCGGCTACGCCGAAAGAAGGGAATCTCCGCGCCTCCGCGCCTCCGCGTGAATCAAAAAAGGGAGGCCACGAAACTACCTGGCCGGACCTTGTCCTGATTGATGGCGGCAAGGGGCAGATGTCCGCCGTGCGTGATACGCTGGAGGAAATGGGGATCGAGCATGTGCCGCTGATCGCCATAGCCAAGGGCCCGCATCACGGGCGCGAGGGGCGGGAGGTGTTCCACTTCCCCGACGGGCGCGAAAAGACGCTGCCGGTCAATTCACCCGTGCTGTTCCAGCTCCAGCAATGGCGCGACGAGGTCCACCGCTATGCCATCGGTGCGCATCGGGCGAAACGCAGCCGCGCAATCACCGCCAGCCCGCTGGATGAGATCCCCGGCATCGGCCCGAGCCGCAAGCGCGCGCTTTTGCTGCATTTCGGCACGGCGGGGAAAGTCCGCGCGGCGGCGCTCGATGATCTGAAGCGTGTGCCCGGTATCAGCGCCGGCGTGGCGCAGAAGATCTACGACTTCTACCACGCAGGCGGATGAGCTTTAGCCGATAATCACATGCGGCACGTAACGCGCGAGGTCGCGCGTGATCGGGCCGCTATCTTCGCGGATCGACATGGCCACCGCGTCATCGCCGACGATCCAGCTTCCCACGACCGCATGGTTCCCGCCTGACTGCGCCAGCGGGGCGAGCGCCTGGATGATCCCACCTTCCGCACCATAGCCCTGTTCCGGCCCCTTGTGGTGACTGCGCCCGTCAAACAGCGAGATATCCGCGCCCTCGCGGCTGAACAGCGGTTTGTAGACATGCGGCCTGGTCACCATTTCCAGCCCGCCGGAGCTTTCGGGGAAAAAGGCGGGCAGCAGGTTCGGGTGGTTGCGATGGCGCTTCCACAGCAGCGGCAGGATCGCCTTGTTGGACAGGATCGCTTTCCAAGCCGGTTCGATAAACAGCGTCTGCGACTTGCCCAGATGCGCGGCAAAGCTTTCGCGCAGCAAATCTTCCCACGGATAGAGTTTGAACAGCGCCCCGATCGGCGCATCCTGCGCATCGAGGAACTGGCCGTTGCGATCCACCGCAATATCGTCAATCGGCAGGAAGGTCGCCTCCAGCCCCGCCTGCCGGGCGAGATCTTCCAGATAGAGCACCGTCGCGCGGTCTTCGACATGGTCAGCCACGCCGGTAAAATGCAAATGGCTGCCGGGCGTAAGGATTTGCGTAAAGCGCTCCATCAACGCTTCGTGCAGCCGGTTGAACTGGTCCGTCCCCTCCGGCAACTGCCCCATCGCCACCACATCCTCCAGCCACAACCACTGGAAATAGGCGGTTTCATAGATGCTGGTCGGCGTATCGGCGTTGAATTCCAGCAGCTTGGCCGGGCCGGTGCCATCATAGGCAAGATCGAACCGGCCATACAGCGAGGCTTCGCCTGAGCGCCAGCTATTGGCGATGTAATCCCAAGCGGTTTCCGGGATGCAGAGCTGCTCCATCATCTCCTGCGATTTGACCGCATCATCAACCAGCGCGAGGCACAGCGCATAGAGCTCCGTGCTCGGATCCTCGATCATGGTTTCGACTTCATCGAGGGTGAAAGCCCAGCAGGCGCGCTCGTCCCAGTAAATTTCGCCATTAACGTGATGGAACACAAAGCCGTTTTCTTCCGCGACCTGTTGCCAGTTGGGCCGTTCGGTCATCACACGTCTTTGCATTATTTACCCCATATTGACTTTGTTTGGCAGAAGTCGGTTATTGCAAACATTCTGCTAAGCAATTGTGGCTATGCCAGTGGAGATTGCAGATGCGAAGGGGGAATGCGGGATGAAATTCGGGGACCAGCAGGCACGCAGGCGCAAGCGCTCATCCAGTGTGGCCTTGACCACCATGGCCGTCCTTGGCGGCAGCGCTGCCCTCGCCGGATGTGGCGGCGGCGGAGATACACCGGCTGCAGTGGCGGAGCGGCCCGCCGATGCGGAGGAATTCCAAGTCTTCCAGAATGTCTTTGAATGCGCCAGCAAGTCCGGGCTGACCAAGGAAGAATGCGCGCAAAAGCGGGATGAAGCGATTGCCGCGGGGCAGGCAGAAGCTCCACGCTACGAAGCGCGCGAGGATTGCGAGGAAGAATGGGGCGAGGGCAAATGCGCCGAGCAGAAGGGTCAGGAAGAGACCCGTTCCCATCGCAGCCATTTCTCACCTTTTATCGGCGCCTTTTTCTGGTCCAGAGCGAGGAACGGCACGGGTATGCCACTCTTCAGTACGAAGGATAATGGATACCAGACTGCCAATGGCACAAGGCTGGGCTATGCCGGGGCACCGGGCAAATATTATGCCAGCGCCCGCGCCATGGAGAGCGCGAAATCCGTGCCCAAGGTGAAAGCGGCCAGCGCTTCTGCCAAGGCAGCAGCGGCGTCTCGCGGGGGCTTTGGCGAAAAGTCGCGCGGGTGGAAACTCGGCAACCGTAGCGGTGGCAGCAGCTGGTCGCGCGGCGGCTAAGCCATTCCAGCCGGGGATCGGCTGACGCTACCCCAAGACCGGCAAGCGCGCCCCGCATTGGTGGCAATGGCGCGCGGTTGAAGTATGAACTGCCTCACCGCAGGCCGCGCATTCGCGCAGGGGAAGGGCCGCACTGGCGGCACGTCCGGCCTCTTCCTGGCGGCTTTGCCGGATCGCGATTTCGCTGGTGACGATGCCGGTGGGCACCGCCAGCGTGCCCCAACCCAGCAGCATCATGATGGCGGTGATGATCCGGCCAATCGGCGTTTCCGGCGTGATATCGCCATAACCGACCGTGGTCATGGTGGTGATCGCCCAATAGATCGAGGTCGGGATGCTGGTGAAGCCGTGCTCCGGCCCTTCCACCACATACATAAGCGATCCCATCACCACGATTATCAGCGAAACGGTGGCGAGGAAGACCAGCACTTTGCGGCGGCTCGCCTTCAGCGCCAGCGCCAGCGTGTGATATTCGGAAATATAGGCGGTCAGCTTGAAGATCCGGAATATGCGCAAGAGCCGCAGCACACGCACATCCACCAGCACGTGGATCCCCGGCAGGATCAGCGCGAGATAGGTCGGCAGCACGGCCAGCAGGTCAATCACCCCGAAAAAGCTGCGGGCATAGCGCCATGGTTGTTTGAGGCAGGCCAGCCGCAGCAGATATTCGACAGTGAACAGGATGGTGAAGAACCATTCGGCCACGTCGAAGGCGACATACCAGCGATCATGCAGGCCGGGGATGCTGTCCACGACCACCACGGCTACGCTGGCCAGGATTGCCCAGATCAGCAGCTTGTCAAACAGGCGGCCCGCGGGGGTCTCGGATTCGAAGGTGACGCGATAGACCAGCGCGCGCCAGCCATCATGTGGTGCACCAATTGCGTGGCGTTCGCCCGCCGTCGCGGGTTGCGGGGCAGGGCTGCCTGCCTGTTCCATCCGGTCCCCCTCCTTCTCAGTCCCGTGCGACCCACTGCTTCAATGGCCAATAATAGCGCCGTGGTCCAGCCGGGGCTTGACTCAGGTCAATGCACGGCGCGCCTGCCGGTGGGATTATGCTGGCAGGCCAATAACGACGGACTGGCCGGCGAAGCGAAGGGCCAGCCTCTGGAAGGAGAGAAGCCATGCGTTCGATCTTGCTCCATGTTCACGACGATGAAGGTTTGGAAAGCCGCTTGCAGGCCGCACTTGACCTCGCCCGCGCGATGGAGGGGCATGTCACCTTTCTGCAAGCAATCAGCTATGATGTGGTGATGCCGGGTGACTTCTATGGTGGGATGGGCGCCGAATTGATCCCGGTGATCCGCGAACAGGCGCAGACCCTGCGCGAGAAGCTGGAACAGCGCATGGCGGGCGAGGATATTCGCTGGGACTGGGTGGACGAGCCGGGTTGGGCGGAAACCCGACTGATGGAACATGCCGCGTTGAGCGATGTGCTGGTGGTGAGCGCGACCGAGCCCAAGGAGCTGGGTGGCGGCCCGTCGCGGCTGGCAGGTGACGTGGCGATCAATGCGCGCACACCAGTGCTGGTGGTGCCGAATGGCACGGCGGGCTTTGATTGCTCCGGCCCGGCAGTGGTTGGCTGGGATGGTTCACCCGAAGCATCCCGTGCCTTGCGCGCTGCAGTGCCGCTGCTGAAGAAAGCCAGCTCGGTGATGCTCGCCACGGTTACGCGCGATGGCAAGGGGCTGAAATTCGACTTGCCGCCCACCAGCGGGGCAGAATTCCTTTCCCGCCATGGCATCAGTGCAGAAATGCTCGAACTGCCGGGCAAGGGCGGGCATCCGTCAGAAGTGCTTGGCCACGCGGCCCTGGCGCGCGGGGCAACGGTGCTGGTGATGGGGGCCTATGGCCAGTCCCGTCTGCTGGAATCGATGCTGGGCGGGGTAACGCACCGGATGCTGGCGGACCCGCCGCTACCCTTGCTGATGGCGCACTGACGGCGTCAGTCCGCTTTGGGCTCTAGGGTCAGTGCCCATGAATCGCGCTATCGAGGTTTGAGGCAAAATGGGCTCAGTGCAAGAAGGAGAGGCGAAGGAATATGTCCATCTTTCAAGCCGATCCGACGCCGCACTGGGCCCATTTTGGTCAAATCCTGAAAGGACGCCGGAATGACTTCCATCTCGGCCCAAAACACGCTTGGAATTACATCCAGTATTTCCGGCGCGCGCTTTCGCCCGATATGTTCGTCATTCCGGCGCCTCGACAGCGTGACTAATGGGTCCTGACCCTAGCTTGCGCAGCATTCCTTCCTGCGATGTGCTGGCCACCAGCCGGCCATCGCGGGAGAAGAACTGGCCGCGCGTATAGCCTCGCGAATGGCCGCTCCACGGCGCGTCCATTGAATAGAGCAGCCAGTCGTCTGCATGGAACGGTTCATGGAACCAGATGGCATGATCGAGGCTGGCCATCTTCACTTCGCCGCGAAAGGGGGAAAGGCGGAAGGGCAAGAGCGCAGTGCCAAGCAGATACATGTCGCTGACATAGGCAAGCACGGCGCGGTGGATGCGATCTTCATGGGGCAAAGGGGCCTTGGTGCGCAGCCATATATGCTGCACCGGCTCGGCCGTTTCGCGGCGCAGGATCGAATGCGGGTTCACCGGGCGCATCTCGAAAGGGCGCGGGCGCTTAGCCATGAAGCGCTCTATCTCGGTCAACTGCCCCCAATAGTCGCGCTGCAATTCCTCTGCGCTGGTCAGCTCTTCCGGCAAGGGCACATCGGGCATGGGCGGCATCTGGTGGTGGACGCCGTCCTGCGGACGCTGGAAACTGGCGGTCAGGTTCAGGATCGGATTGCCTTGCTGCCCGGCCACCACGCGCCGGTTGGAAAAACTGCGCCCGTCAAACTGGCGATCCACCTGATAGCAGATCGTGTGATCCTCGCTGCCGCCGCGCAGGAAATAGGCATGGAGCGAATGTGGGACCCGCTCGTCATCGACGGTCCGCTCAGCCGCAGCCAGCGCCTGTGCGATGACTTGCCCGCCAAACACGCGGCCAATGCCATCCTTGCGGCGGCGCCCTTCGAAACGGTCGCTGCCCTTGGGTTGGAGGTCGAGCAGCAGGACGAGGTCGGCGACTTGCTGCTCTGCCGTTGGGTGGTTAATTGAAACTGGATCAGGCATGGGGCTTCTTTGTCGCCCAATGCCGCTTTCGTCAATCCGAACCG
Source organism: Sphingomonadaceae bacterium (assembly GCA_024236195.1). GTDB lineage: Bacteria > Pseudomonadota > Alphaproteobacteria > Sphingomonadales > Sphingomonadaceae > JACXVD01. Next base: position 128,908 of record JACKKZ010000006.1, on the reverse strand, counting down.
GCCATCCTGCGCCAGGCGCGGAAGGCCAGCGCCTTGCCGCGATTGGTGGCAGGCCAGCGACCCGGCGCCGTGGGGCGGATGCCCGCCTTGCGCAGCAAGCGATTGAAGCACCGCGCATCAGCCTCGGCAAAGCTCCATTCGCTGCGCCAGGTAATGGACAGCGAGATTGAGCTCTCTGGCCCGACCCGGACATAGTGCGGGGCCATGACCGGAACGAACACAGCGTCACCCGGTCCAAGCGGATAATCGCGGCCACCGGAGGCCAGGCCATCATGCCAGGTCAGTTCGCGCCCGCCACCGGAATGGTAGGTCTCGTGAATCTCGTCCGGCGCATAGGTGGGGTTGCCTGCCGGGAACTGGATCATGGTTTTGGAACCGACCAGCTGGAGCAGGATATTGTGCTCCGGATCGAAGTGATAGGGCGTGACGGCATTGGGGCTGGAAATGAAGATGAAACCTTGCGGCCGCAGCATCTTGCCGGTCTTGGCTTCGATTTCCGGGCGGATTTCTTCCAGTAGCGCCATCAGCAGGGCGCGATATTCCGGCACACGCTCGATATGCTTGAGCACGGCCCAGCTGTTGCTGGTGGCGATGTGGCGAATGGTTTCCTCGATCGTCAGGCCGGTCTCGCCCGGCTTGGCATCAATCCCGATAGGCAGGTCACCGCGATTATATTCGATCTCGTTCGCCGGGAGCTTGCCCGCCAGTGCGGCAAGCGAATCCAGCTTGAGCAAATGGTGATCGGCTAGGTTATGGCGCAATGTGTGCGGCAGTTCCGGATAGGCAGCGGCGAATTGCTGCCGCGCTGCAGGGCCGAATACCGGGGCGCCGGTATCATGGGTATCCTCCACCGGCTGGGTATCAGCAGCGGAAATTTGCGGGTTCAGGTCCATGGTTACAGTCCTTTGGCAGGAGCGCCGGTCTCACGCCGGGCAAGCTGTCGAAAAATCATGCGGCGCACAGGGCCGCCGATGGCGATGCTGACGCGAACGATGCGGCGTTTCTCGCGCCAGATGCGTTCGATCATGGGATGGTCTGCCGCCGCGCAGCTATCGCACCAGGCGATGTCATTCCGCGCCAGCAGGTCGAGGTTTTCGCGCTGAATCAACACACCAGGCGAATAGCGGGACCACGCTTCGTCAAAGGCGGTCTTGAACGAATAGGCACCCGGAACCGTCAGGAAATTGACCAGCATGGCAATCGGCTTGCCATCAAGGCGCAAGACGAGCCGTTCCAGCTTGCCTGCCTCTGCCGCTCCGGCCAACGCATTGCGGAACAACGTGCTGGTTCGCGTATCACAGGCGAGGGCTGAACCCTGCTCGCCCTTCCAGCCCGCTTTCTCCAGTGCGAGGAATTCGTCGATCCATTGCCCCAGCTCGCTGGCATCGGACTGGCGGGTGAATGCCAGTTCCCCCTCTTCACCCAGCCGCTTGGCCTGGCGGCGCAATTCCTTGCGCTTCTTGGTGCTCATCGACGAGGCGAAATAGTCTTCCGGCGAAAGGTCGGATTGGAGCATGGCCCGCTCTTCATCCATAACCACTGCCGCGGGGCGGCCTTGCCGGGCAATCACTGCCTGCAGCGCAGCGAAGAGTGGTCCATCGGCAGGCAAGTCCGTTAGGTGGAGAAACAGCGCAGCTCTGGCATTGGCATCGGCCCAGTCGAGCAGTCCTTGCCAGAATGCCTCTTCGTGCCCCTTGCGGACCAGGGGGACGGAGCAGAACATGTTGGGATGCTGCCAGTTCGCAAGATGCGGGATCGGATAGCGCGAATATCGGTGGCTATAGCCAACCGGCAGCAGGCCCGTCAGCTGGTTGCCCGCGCTGGTCGTGAACAGGCGGCAGCTGCCAGTATGATCGAAATTTTCGAGGCTGGGGAGGAGATACCAGCTTTCATGGAACGGGTTAGGTTCGCACGCCTCGCTGGCAAGCCTGCGCCAGGCGTCCAGATTGTCGCCCACAGAGAATTTGCGCCAATCATGTGCGGCTGTCTGCTGCCGGGCAATTGACCCGGAGACGCCTGCCTGTTCGGCAATTTCTCGCGAGAGGGGGACACTCGCCAAACCTGTTAACCCTTGTTGCCTGCGACAAAGCTGCCGCGACCCGTCCAGTAACAAGGGAAAGCTTAGGAAAAGCTAACAACAAGGGCGCGAGCCTTGCAGCTCGCGCCCCGTTATGTTGGTTTGTGCCGACTGGTCAGTTCATCACTGCCAGCGGCGGCGCCTTGTCCGGATCAGAGGCGATATAGGCGGGGTTATATTTTTCCAGCCATTGATGGGCTTCCTCGATCCACTGGATGTGCACATCGTCATAGGGCAAATTATGCGTTCCTTGCTCCTGCACGATATAGCGGAAATCCTTGCCTTCCTGCTTGCCTGAGCTCTTCAGATTGCTGACCAGCGTTTCGGCCTGTTCCATCGGAATACGGGCATCGCGCTTGGCCGTGACAATCAGGATCGGTGCCCATTTGCCATCAGTGTTGCGGGCAGGCGAAATGCCCTCTGCATCGTCAGAGGTGGCCTGGAACCCTTCGCTGAACTTGCCGAGATTGACCCGGTCCCACTTGTTCATCAGCGGCATGTCGTACACGCCGGCACCGGCAATGGCGCATTTCCAGACATCGGGGTCACGCTGAGCCCCGCGCGCCGCGGCATAGCCGCCATAGGACCAGCCCATGACGCAGGCACGGTTGGGGTCGATCACGCCCTTTTGCCCGAAATAGGTCAGGATATCATTGAGATCATCCTGCATTCGTTTGCCATAGCCGCCCGGATCGCGGCCGATCTTGACGAAATCCTTCCCATAGCCGCCCGAACCGCGATAATTCGGCTGGATTACCACATAACCCTGTTCAGCGAGCGGCTGGCTCCACGGCTCATTGGCGTTGGTGGCCGAAAGTGCACCGAACGGCCCGCCATGTGGCATCACCACCACGGGTAGGTTCTTCACATCCTTGCGGTGGCGCGGATAGGTGACGATGGCCTGGATCTTGGTGCCGTCGCTCGCGGTATACCATTCGGCCTTGACCGGGTTGAGCGGGGCATCCTTCAAATTCGTGCGGTTCCAGTTGAGCAGCTGCATCTGGCCGGAACGCGTGTCGAAAATGTAATAGGCACCCGCTTTGGTGAGGCCGCCGCCATAAACAATGACCTTCGACAGATCATCGGTGTAATCGACAATCGTCCCTTCGTCCTTGCCGAACATTTCTTCCATCAGCTGCTGCACAACCTGCAGGTCCGGATCGGTGTAGACCGTCTTCATTGTCCCATCGAAAATGCGATAACCGAGCAGCTTGGTGCCGTGCTCGTTGGTAACAATGCCCTGGATATCAAAACCCGGTGTTTCATACACCGTTTCAACGATATCCATCGTGCTGACGTCCATCTTGTAGACCTTGTCGACGCCTTCATGGTTGGAAACCACATAGGCCATGTCCGTGCCGGGGATGAACATGCGCGGGGCGGGGAGGCTCTCGGTAAAGGTCTCGTCCTTGTCATTATAGACCGTCTTGAGGTTCCGGTCATTTTCGCCCTTGTACAACAGGCGGATCTTGCCGCTGTCGCGGTCAAAGCTTGTGCCCATGCGGATTTCGCCCTTGCCATCCGCGGCCCAGCTGCGGACGATGGGATTCTGGCGCTGGACAGATTTGAAATCGCCTGTTGCCACGTCCACTTCAACCACTTCGGGCAGGCCCCAGCGCTCTGTCGAAACAGCGGTGCTGTCACGCTGCAAGAGGTATTTGCCGCTGTCATGGTCAATATGCAGGATCACCCCAGCGTCAGCGCCGGCATTACGCCATGCCTGCTGGATCGCCTCGCGTGTCTTGACATTGAATGCAACCAGACGGCGGAAATCGCCAAGCCCGCTACCAAGGTCTTCACGGCTGATGATCGTCACGACCACATGGTCATTGCCGACCCAGCGATAACCGCGCATTTCCCGGTCACCGCTTTCGCGCGCTTCCGTAGAAGGCAGGATCGGTGTGATCTTGTTGGTGGCAAGGTCCATCACCACCAGGATTTCCTTGCCTTCAACCCCAGCGACATAGGCCAGCTTGCTGCCATCCGGGGAAATCCGGACCGTCCGCATATTGCCTGCCTTTACAAATTCGCCAGCCGGAATGCGTTTGTCGGCCAGATGTGATGCCGGTTCGGCAGCTGCCTGGGCCATCACTGCCGTGCTGGAGAAAGAGGCCATGCCCAGTCCGCACATGGCCAGAGCAGCCATGCTGGCACCGCGCAGTGCAGTTCGATGGAGTTTCATGCGATTCAGTCCCTTTAATCGTACGCGTCTGCATCCCGCCACCACCGCCATCTCCTTCTCTTACCCCAGAGGAGCTGCCGGGTGACGTTGGTTGGATACGGACGAAACTACCTAGGGTGCACTGAACCGCAAGTGAAAACCCCGCCCGGATCGCTCCGGACGGGGTTTTCCTTACCAATTAGATGGCGATATCAGCCAAAGGGATGGGCCAAGCCACCCCCCAGGCCTGTCACCGCCTAGCCAACAGCATGGCCAGCCAGCGCGGCGAGCAGCAGCAGCGCCACGATATTGGTGATCTTGATCATCGGGTTCACGGCGGGGCCGGCGGTGTCCTTGTAGGGGTCACCCACTGTGTCACCGGTCACCGCGGCGTGGTGGGCGTCAGAGCCCTTGCCGCCGTGGTTGCCGTCTTCGATGTACTTCTTGGCGTTATCCCATGCACCGCCACCGGCAGTCATGGAGAGAGCGACGAACAGGCCGCCCACGATCACGCCCAGCAGCAGCGCGCCGAGCGCGGCAAAGCCGTTCTCCTGCCCGCCGATCCAGCTGATCACGAAATAGACCACGATCGGGGCCAGCACCGGCAGCAGCGAAGGGATGATCATTTCCTTGATCGCTGCCTTGGTGACGAGGTCCACCGTCTTGGCATAGTTCGGCTTGCTGGTGCCTGCCATGATGCCCGGATCTGCGGCGAACTGGTCGCGCACATCCACCACCACGTCACCAGCGGCGCGGCCCACGGCGGTCATGCCCATCGCACCGAACAGGTACGGGAGCAGCGCGCCGAGCAGCAGGCCAACAATGACATAGGGGTTTTCAAGGCTGAAATTGACCGTCAAATTCGGGAAGAATTCGCGAAGGTCAGTGGTGTAGGCAGCGAACAGCACCAGCGCGGCGAGGCCGGCGGAGCCGATAGCATAACCCTTGGTCACAGCCTTGGTGGTGTTGCCCACGGCGTCGAGCAGGTCGGTCTTTTCGCGGACGCTGTCGTCCAGACCGGCCATTTCGGCAATGCCGCCTGCATTGTCCGTCACCGGACCATAAGCGTCGAGCGCCACGACCATGCCAGCCAGCGCGAGCATGGCAGTTGCGGCATAGGCAATCCCGATCAGGCCAGCGAGGTTGAAGGCGATCATGATGCCAGCGACGATCACGATGGTCGGCAGGGCAGTCGATTCAAGGCTGATGGCCAGACCCTGGATCACATTGGTGCCGTGGCCCGTTTCCGAAGCCTTGGCGATCGAGCGCACCGGACGGAAACCCGTGCCGGTGTAATACTCGGTGATCCAGATGATCAGGCCGGTGATGACGAGGCCCAGCAGCGAGCAGTAGAACAGCTCACGACCGTTGAAGGTCTGTTCGCCCACCGTCATTTCGGTGGCCATGCCGCCAAGTGCCGCGTCCGTTGCGAACCAGATCGCCGGGATGGCGAGGATGGCCGAAACGAGGAAGCCCTTGTACATCGCGCCCATCACATTGGTACCGCCGCCCAGACGGACGAAATAGGTCCCGATGATCGAGGTGACGATGCACACGCCGCCAATCAGGAGCGGGAGGGCCATCAGCCCTTCCAGAACCGGCGAAGTGGACATCAGCAGCGCGGTGAGCACCATGGTGGCACCGACGGTCACGACATAGGTTTCGAACAAGTCGGCCGCCATGCCAGCGCAGTCGCCCACATTGTCGCCCACGTTGTCGGCGATCACGGCGGGGTTGCGCGGATCGTCTTCCGGGATGCCTGCTTCCACCTTGCCGACGAGGTCAGCGCCGACGTCTGCAGCCTTGGTGAAGATGCCGCCGCCCAGACGCGCGAAGATCGAGATCAGCGAAGCGCCAAAGGCCAGCGCGACCAGTGCATCGACCACGGTGCGGTCATCGCCGCCCACGGTCTTGCCCATCTGCGTGGTCAGCACCCAGTAGAACACTGCGATGGCGAGCAGGGCGAGGCCTGCCACCAGCATGCCGGTGATGGCACCTGCGCGGAAGGCCAGCGTGAGGCCGTCTTGCAGACCCTTTTCAGCGGCGGCTGCGGTGCGGACGTTGGACCGGACCGAGATGTTCATCCCGATGAAGCCCGCGACGCCCGAAAGGATCGCGCCGATGGCGAAGCCGACAGCCGAGATCGGGCCCAAGAACCAGGCGACGAGCACGGCCACGACGACACCGACGATGGCGATGGTGGTATATTGGCGCTTGAGGTAGGCTTGTGCGCCTTCCTGGATAGCCCCGGCGATTTCCTGCATTTTTGCATTCCCGGCGGGTGCGCCGAGAACCTGGCGGCTGGTCACAAAGCCGTACACTACGGCGAGCAGCCCCAGGACAATTGAGATTTCAACTAGTCCCACGAGTATCCCCTCTTATCACAATGGGTGTCCCCCCTGTCGAAGGCAGGGGTTGTGGGGCGTTTGGCTATAGTTGCAGGCGGCTCAAAGCAAGCGTTAAGGCGCGTTTACCGTATAAAATGCACAGCTAACCGCCTCAGCGGTGCGTGTAGCCAAGCGAGTCTGTGGGGGTGAGGATTTCGTCGCCCAGCCAGAGCGGGGCGAAATTCTCTGCCTCGACTTGCCCAATCCGATAGGCCGGGCAGGGTGGTTGCACGCCATCTGGCAGGGTGAATAGCAACTGGTAATCGTCCCCCCAGCGGACGCATTCATCAAATCGTGCCGGGTCGGCGACGGGGATCGCCGCCGGGTCCAGCATCAGCGAAACGTCACTGGCCGTTGCCAGCCGCCAGCAATCGAGCAGCAGCCCGTCGGAGATATCCATCATCGCGGTGACGAGCGGGGCGAGGGCCTTGCCTTCTGCCAGCAGGGGGAGGGGGCGACGAAAGGCAGCACTGTCTGCACTGGTCCTGTCACGCAAGGCTTCGAAACCGAGCATGGCCGCGCCGACCGGACCGGTGATCCAAAGCGTGTCGCCAGCCTGCGCGCCATAGCGGGCCGGGACGGGCCGGTGCGTTGCGCGGCCAATGGCGGTCAGTCCAAAACTGCGCGGCGGCCCGCCGGAGACAGTGTCGCCGCCGAGCAACGGGACGTTGTATGCCTGAAGAGCTTCCTCCAACCCCTTGAGGAAGCGCTCATTATCATTCGCCAGCATATAGCCGAGCAACACGCCCAGCGGTTCTGCACCCTTTGCGGCAAGGTCGGACATATTCACCGCCACCAGCTTCCACGCGACATCGGCCATGTCCTGATCGGGGAGGAAATGAACCCCTTCGACCATAATGTCATGGGTGAGCACCAGTGCTTCTGTGCCTACTTCCAGCACAGCGGCATCGTCCTGCAACCCACGCGCAGCGGGGGAGGTTACGAGGGTGCGTAAGGCTGCGATGAAGGCGGGTTCTGTAGTCACTCTTTACCCATTGCCGTTCGTGTCGAGCGAAGTCGAGACACCTGCGCGTGTTTGCCTCTCGACTGGGCTCGAGGCGAACGGGTTTGAGAGCGAGATCAGGCGCGAACCTCTTTCGCCACCGCATCCAGCACACCGTTGACGAATTTCGCTTCACGGTCGTCAAAAAATGCCTTGGCCACGTCAACATATTCGCTGATTGCGGTCGCCACGGGCACATCGGCGCGGGCCATCAGTTCATAGGCTCCGGCGCGCAGCACCTGCAGCATGGTCTTGTCCAGCCGCTTGAGCGTCCAGCCTTCGGCCAGCTTGGCTTGCAGCACTTCGTCGATTTCGTCGGCGCGGGCGAGCACGCCCTTTACCACGTCGTCAAAGAATTCGACTTCCGCATCCACATATTGTTCGTCTTCGATTTCCGCGCCCAGCCGGTGCTGGTGGAATTCATTGAGGAGCCGTGCCTGCGGCGTGTTTTCCATCTGGTGCTGGTAGAGTGCCTGCACGGCAGCGAGGCGGGCAGCAGAGCGGGCCTGCGAGCGGGGAAGGGTCATTTCAGCCTCACTTCAATGGATTTGGCATGGGCGGGCAGCCCCTCTGCATGGGCGAGCGCGACAGCAGCCGGGCCAATCTTGGCAAGCGCCGCTTCGTCCAGCCCCAAGAAGCTGGTGCGCTTCATGAAATCGAGCACGGACAGCCCGCTGGCGAAACGCGCGCGCCGCCCGGTGGGGAGGACGTGATTCGGCCCGGCGACATAATCGCCCACCGCTTCCGGCGTCATCCGCCCGATAAAGATGCTGCCCGCATGGTGGATCGAGCGCAAGAAAGGTTCCGGATCGTCCACCGCCAGTTCGACATGCTCCGCCGCCAGCGCATTGGCGAGGGCGGGGGCTTCGTCGAGGCTGTTCACCACGATAATGGTGCCGTGCTTATCCCAGCTTTCGCGCGCGACCTTGGCTGTCGCCAGCTGCGCGCAGAGCAAGTCCACGGCATCCTCCACCAGCGCGGCAAATGCCGCATCGTCGGTGATCAGGATCGACTGCGCAGAGGGATCGTGCTCGGCCTGGCTTAGCAAATCGGCCGCCATCCAGTCAGGATCGTTCTGCGCATCGGCAATGACGAGGATTTCGCTCGGCCCGGCGACCATGTCGATCCCGACCACGCCGTAAAGCTGGCGCTTGGCCTCTGCCACCCAGGCATTGCCGGGGCCGGTGACCACATCGACGCGGGCAATCCGCTCAGTGCCATGGGCCAGCGCACCCACCGCCTGCGCACCGCCGACGCGCCAGATTTCGTCCACTCCGGCAATATGCGCAGCGGCGAGGACCAGCGGGTTCACTTCGCCCTTGGGTGTAGGGGTCACCACAGCCAGCCGCTCCACCCCGGCAACCTTGGCGGGAATCGCGTTCATCAGCAGCGAGGAGGGATAGGCCGCCCGTCCGCCCGGAACATAGAGGCCAGCCGCATCCACTGCGCGCCAGATTGCGCCCAACCGCACCCCTGCCTCGTCCACATAGTCGCGGTCTGAGGGCAGCTGCGCTTCGTGATAGGCACGGATGCGCGCGGCAGCGAGGTCCAGCGCGTCGCGCAGTTCCGGTTCCAGCGCGGCATAAGCTGCCGCGCAGTCGTCCGGCGCGATCCGCCAATCGTCATTCTCGCTCAGCCGGTGGCCATCGAACCGCGCGGTGTAATCCACCAGCGCCGCATCGCCGCGGCTTTTGACTTCATGCAGGATCGCGCGGACATCAGATGCGACATCGCTCGCGCTCTCGCGCCGGTCTTCGACCAGCCGCGCAAAGTCCCGCGCGAAATTGGCGTCAGTGGAACGCAGCAGTTTCATCAGGCTGCCTCGCGCGCCTGTGCATCGGCGCGAAATGCCTCGACCAGTTCGGCCACGCGCGGATCCGTCTTCAACGCCGCGCGATTGACGATCAGCCGTGCGGAAATCTGCACGATCACCGATGTCTCGACCAGGCCGTTATCCTTCAGCGTGCGCCCGGTGGAGACGAGATCGACGATCCGCCCGCACAGGCCCAGACTGGGGGCAATTTCCATCGCACCGTTCAGCTTGACGCATTCGGCCTGCACGCCCTGCTTTTCAAAGTGGCGGCGGGTGAGGTTGGGATATTTCGTCGCCACGCGCACATGGCTGTAGCTGTCGATTGGCGCAGCGCCGCCAACCGGCTCGGCCACGGACAGGCGGCAATGGCCGATGTCGAGGTCGACCGGTGCGTAGAGGTCGGAATAGTTGAATTCCTCGATCACGTCGGACCCCACGATCCCCACCTGCGCGGCCCCATGCGCGACAAAGGTCGCCACATCAAAGGCGCGCACACGGATCAGGCGCATGTCCGGCCGCGTGGTGGCGAAGGTGAGCGAACGGTTGCCCTTGTCGTGAAACGCCTCTTCGGGCACGACGCCTGCGCGAGCCATCACGGGCAGGGCTTCGTCGAGGATCCGGCCCTTGGGAATGGCAAATGTCAGCGGTGTTGTCATGGCGGGGCGGCACTTAGGATTTACTGGAGCAAAGGGCAATGGCCGAACAGCCTCACGCGGTGATGCACATGCGCTCGATCACTGACGGAATTGTCTGGCAGGCCGAGCACGCGGAGAAAGCAGGCGCGACATGCACGGGCCGTGTGATCCGCGCGCTGCTGGCAGCGATGAAGACCGATACCGCGACCGGGCGGCGGATGGCCGGGTGGCAAGGGCTGCTATTGGAAGATGCCATGCCGCTGCGTGTAACAGGCGGATTGCATAACCTTTTGATTACCGGCGATGATACGCGGCTGGAGCCGGTCTATGCCGGGCTGCTGACCGACCAGACGCAGATCGACGCGATTGTCTGCGACATGTTCGAGAAATGGGACACGCGGCTGCTGCCATGGCTCGACGGGCCGCCGCAGACCAATGAAGCGGGGCGCTCGGCCAGCATTATGGCAGGTCTTCTGTGGCTGTCACAGCGTTTGGGGCCGAAATTCGGGCTGAACGAAATCGGCGCGAGCGCGGGCGTCAATACGATGATGGACCGTTACCATTATGACCTGGCCGGGGTGCAGGCGGGGCCAGTAGATTCGCCGATGCAGATTAAGCCCGAATGGCGCGGTGATGCGCCGCCTGCGGGGAAGGTGGAGATTGTTTCGATCTGGGGCTGTGACCAGTCGCCGATCGACCTGTCCGACCCGGCCGCGGCGCAAAAGCTTAAAAGCTATGTCTGGCCCGAAGCGCGCGAGCGGATGGCGCGGATCGAAGCGGCGATTGCGCTTGCGTCTGAGCAGCGGCCCGAACTGGTGAAGATGGATGCGGCGGAATGGGTGCCGCTGGCGCTGGCAGAACCACAACTGCCGGGCGTGACGCGGGTGCTGTTCCACTCCATCGTGTGGCAATATATCCCGAAGCCGAGCCGCGCGGCGATCACGGCCGCGATGGAAGCAGCGGGCGCGCAGGCGACGGCGGACAGGCCGCTCGCGTGGATCATGCTCGAAACCAATCGCGAGACCTTCAAGCACGAATTGCGCGTGCGCTTCTGGCCCGGCGGCGAAGAATGGCAATTGCTTGGCGAGGCCCATCCGCATGGTGCCTGGGTTGATTGGGCGGGGTGAAGTGATCCTCCCCGAGCTTGCTCGGGGAGGGGGACCGTCCGCAGGACGGTGGAGGGGAAATAGTGCAGGGTGCGAATACCCCTCCACCACGCTGCGCGTGGTCCCCCTCCCCAAGGCAAGCTTGGGGAGGAATTACCGCCCCAAAAACTCGTCCATTGCCGCATTGACTGCATCGGGCCGCTCCCACGGCACGAAATGGCCGCAATCGCGCACTTCCACCAGCGTATAGTCGTCAATCACGGCGTCCAGCCCGTCGAGATTGGCGGCAGGCAAGGCGAGGTCGTCCATCGCCCAGATCACCAGCGTCGGGATGGTGAGGTTGGGCAGGGCGGGCATTTGCGCATCGGCAGGGATTTCGAACGGCGCGTCCATCGCCGGGACCACCAGCGGGGTGGCGCGATACCAGTTGAGCATGCCGCGCGCCGCGTCGCGGTTCTGCCAGTCGGCCATCAGTGCGTCGCGCTCTTCCTGTTCCATCGCGCCCGGACGGTCCCAGCGGACCGCCTTGAGCAAGATCCCGACCAGCCCGTGTTCCTCCACCAGCGCATCATTGGCCGGATCTCGGAATTCGCGAATATACTGGCTGGAGGTGCGCTGGCCTTCATGGGTGTAGAGCAACCTCTGGAAGACCATCGGATGCGGGGCATTCATGATCACCAGCCGTTCGACCCGGCCCGTCATCTGCCCCATGATCGCCGCGCCCCAGGCAATCGCGCCGCCCCAGTCATGGCCAACGAGGGTGAATTTCTGCACGCCCAGCGTATCCGCCAGCTGGAAGATATCGCCAATCAGTCTGTCCGGCGTGTAGCTTTCCACATCTTGCGGCTTGGACGATCCACGATAGCCGCGCTGGTCGGGCACGATGCAGCGATATCGGTCAGAAAAATGCGCCACCTGATGCCGCCATGTGCGGTGCGATTCGGGGAAGCCATGGAGGAAAATGATCGCGGGCGCATCGTCTGGGCCGCTGACCTGTACATCGAGCTCGATTCCAGAGGCGAGTGTAACCCGTTGCAAATCGGTCATTCCTTGCCCTCCGTTTCCATTTTCTCTGCGTAGCCTGAGGCCATGAAGGCTGCGACCTGATCGAACAGCGCGTCGGGCGTCTTGCGCATTTCACCCAAAGCCAGCTCCATGCCCTGCGCGATGATGATCTCGCGTTCACCCGCAGCGATGGCATCCAGCATGTCGCGCGCTGCTTCGTCAGCCGGAATGCCATTTTCGATTGCTTCATCGCTGCGCCCACGCTGGCTGCCATCCGCGGTCAGCGCATTGCGCGACACATCCGTCCTGATCGAGCCCGGTGTGATGGTGTGGACGGAAATCCCTTCAACAGAAAGCTCGGCCCGCAAGGCATCGGCATAGCCGATCAGCCCGAACTTTGCCGCGCTATAGGCCGTGCGCAGCGGTGCCCCGAATTTGCCAGCGAGCGAGGAGATGAACACCATCCGCCCGCTTTGCCGTCCCACCATGCGCGGCAGCAAGGCCTGCGTCAGCGCGATGGGGGCCATCAAGTCGATATCGACAATCCGCTGATAGACCTCCAGCGCGGTATCCTTCGCTAGCGAGCGTTGCGAAATCCCGGCATTGTTGACCAGCATATCGACGCCGCCACTCCAGCTTTCAGCCTGTTCGACCAGTCCGGGGAGGGCGGCAAGGTCGGTCACTTCGAAGGGCAGGACCAGATGCTCCGGGCAATCGGCGGCCACTGCGGCGAGCGCGGCTTCATTTCGCCCGGACAGGATCAGTCGTGCGCCACGCTGAGCCAGTTCGCGTGCCAGGGCCGCGCCAATGCCCGATGATGCCCCGGTGATCCATGCGGCCTTGCCTGCAAAAGTCATGATCTTCTCCCTCAATCCTCGAAACGGCTCTCTTCCCGCAATTTCAGCCCGGCGGTCTGCAAGGGGGTGACCGCGTCGCGAAACTTTGCCGGTGTCATACGGGTGAAGCGTTTGAATTCGCGGTTTACATGCGACTGATCGAAATAGCGCAGCACTGCCAGATCTTCCTCGGTCGGGCTGGAAAATCCGCGCATTGCGGTTGCCATGTCAAGGAAGCGGCTGCGGCGCAGCACGGCCTTGGGCGTCAGGCCGAAAGACTGGAGACAGCGCCGCGCCAATTGCCGCATGGAGAGGCCGATTTCCCTGGCTGCATCCTCCACCCTGATGGCACTGTCCGTGCGCGAGAACCGTTCGAACTTCGCCATTTTCGGGTCGCTGTGCCAGCTGCCGATCTGCGCGAGGCGGTGGCGGATCGTATTCTCCATCGCGGCGATCTTGCCGTCGTCATGACTGGCGGCTTCGACACCGACTTGCATGATGTCAGCAAGCCCGCCCCACAGCTCCTGCAAGGGCATGAGCGTATCGTGGAACTGGCTGTGCGGTTCGATGAAGAATGCCCGCCAACCGCTTGGGCGGATGGCGAAACCGGCCACGGCAAAGCTGCCCTTGACCCGCACAGGCAGGGGGCGTGAATTGGCACCGAAGAAAATTGTTCGGCCCGGCTGGCTCCATTCGCCAGGAGCCAGCTCTCCTGTCCAGTCCCCTTTCAGCAGGCAGCGGACAAAGGCGGTTTCCGAGAGGAGGAAATCCTCAATCACCATCTCGTCAGGCAGTTCGGCCTCGAACACGTAGAAGCGCCGCACAAAGGGCGCGAGATCCTCTGACGGATGATAGGTCCGCGAAAGCAGCATCAGGCGGGGGCGCTGGCCTTGATTGCGATGGCGTGGACGCGCTCGCCGGGAATGTCGCCCAGCGCGCGATTGACCATGCGCTGCATTTCGAGCCGCGATTTGCCGGCGAAGGCCTCTGCCACGATCACGATGGTGAAATGCGATTCCCCGCTGCCATCGTCGCCGGAATGGCCATGGTGGCTGGCGCTGTCATTGATCACGTCAAGCGCAACGGGCGAAAACGCCTCTTGCAGCAATGTTTCCATCTCGGTCTGGAGCGGCCCGGCCATTTTTCTTCCTTCTAATGTTTGCATTTCATGTGGCATTGCCCATTCTAAAGCGCAATGCGCGGCGACAGGTTCCACGGACGATTTGAGAATGACGGGCACCTGTGCGCCGTGCCGGGCTGCACAGAGGCCGGCGAATTCCGCGCGCCCGGCAGCCGACCTGCCGGATTTGACGGGCCGGGCGAATGGCGCTGGTTCTGCCTTGACCATGTGCGCGAATTCAACGCGGGCTATGACTGGTTCGAAGGGATGAGCGCAGAAGAGGTCATCCGCGCGCAGAACCCCATCGCCGGGTGGGAACGCGAAACCCGTGCTTTCCGCGCTGATGCCGGGGTGGACGGCATGCCGCGCTGGGCCGATTTCGACGATCCGCTGGATGCCATCGGCATGCGCGCCAGCCAGATCAAGGCGCGCGCTGCGGGCAATCGCACCGCATATGACCGCTTAACCCCGCGCGAACGCGAAGCGCTCAACGCCATGGGGCTGAAGGGCGATGCTGACCGCCACCAGCTCCGCAAACGCTATTCCGAACTGGTCCGTCGTTACCACCCCGACCGCAATGGCGGCGACCGTCGCCACGAAGCGCGGCTGGGCAAGGTGGTCGAGGCGTACCAACTGCTGCGCAAAAGCGAGGCGTTTGGGTGAGGGAGGGCTACCCTCCTACTGCTGCTTCGATCCCGGCATGGTCAATTTTGACCATGCCCTGCATTGCAGCAAACACGCGCGTGCGCGTTTCCGGATCGGGGTGACCCAGCGCCTCCATCAAGATGCGGGGAACAATTTGCCAGCGTATGTCCCACCGGTCGCGACACCAGCTGCATGCCATCTCCGCGCCGCCATCCGCCGTCAGTGCAGCCCAGTAGCGATCAGTCTCAGCCTGCGTATCGGTAAACACCTGAAACGATACGGCGTCGGTAAAGTCGTTTTGCGCCTTGCCGTTAAGCCCCATGAAGGGCTGGCCGAGCAGGGTGAAATTGACGGTCAAGACATCGCCTGCCTTCCCACCCGGATAGTCGGTGGGAGCTTTGTCTACGCGGCTTATCTTGCTGTCTGGAAAAAGGTCACAATAGAACTGTGCCGCGTCGTAAGCGCCGCCGTCAAACCACAGGCAGGTGGCTAATTTCGCATCAGCCATTCGCTTGTGCCTCCGCGATCAGTTCCATGTCGATGGCCTTCGCCGCCTTGTATGCTTCGCGCCCGCGCAGCCGCTCCGCATAGGCTTCGAAGCTGGGGCGGCTGGGCATCGAGCCGAAGGCAAGCCCCCAGTCGATCTGGCTGCCGACATATACATCGGCCATGGTGAAACGCTCGCCGCAGACATAGTCGCCGCTTTCGAGCATCGAATCGAGCGTATCCATCGTCCGCTCGAAACTGCCGAAACCGGCCATGCCCTCGCGTTCGGGCGGGACCTGCCAGCCCATCGCATTGGCGGTTACTGCTTGTTCCACCGGCCCCGCGGAGAAGAAGAACCAGCGGAAATAGTCCGCGCGCTCGGCGTCATTGGGTAGCAGGTCGCGCCCGACTGTCTCAGCGAGGTAGTGGCAGATCGCGGCAGCCTCCGTCACCACATGGTCGCCTGTTTCGGCGTGATGGATGATCACCGGTACCTTGCCCATCGGGTTCGCATGCGCGAGCGCGGCGGGGCGGTTGGCCCAGTCCACCAGTACCGTCTGGTAATGCGCGCCAGCCTCATGCAGCGCCCAGCGCACAATCTGCCCGCGCGACATGGGATTGGTGTAGAAAGTGAAATCAGCCATCATGCGGTTCCCTTTTAACGTCCTTTCGCAAGGATACTGCGGAAACCACCGAAAATCATTCGTTTTCCGTCAAAGGGCATGTCTTCGGGCGGTCCTTGCATCCGCTCGTCCTGCATCATGGCTTCATGGGCGCTGTCTGCAGCAGCCTTGTCCGGCCAGATCGCCCAGGAGAAGACGATTTTCTCGCCCGGCTGCGCGGCCACAGCCTTGCGGAAATCGGTCTGGACTCCGTCGCTGATATCGCTTTCCCAACATTCCATCACTTCGAGCGCGCCGTAATCCATGAAAATCTCTGCCATGCTCTCCGCCATTGCGAGGTAGCGATCCTCGTTTTCCTCCGGCACCGGCAGGATGACACCCATGACGTGCATGACGCTCTCCCTCTTCGCTTGCTCGTGCCAGGCTAGCAGCAAAATGATGCAGGTCGCAGGCAATTTGCCGGTGATAGCAAAAATGCCGCGAACACCGCTTGCGGGCCGCGCCGCGCGCGTATAGGCGTTCCCACGCGATGAATGACATGACTGAAAAGAGCTTCGACGCCTCCGGCAAGACCACCCTTTCCGCGCCTGACCGCGAAGTCAGCGTACGTGATGTGTTTGGTATTGATGTGGACATGATGGTCCCCGCCTTTAGCGAGGCGGATGAGCGCGTGCCGGATCTGGACGAAACCTATGTCTTCGATCCGGACACGACGCTGGCGATTCTGGCGGGCTTTGCGCATAACCGCCGCGTGATGGTGCAGGGCTATCACGGCACGGGCAAGTCGACCCATATCGAACAGGTCGCGGCGCGGCTCAACTGGCCCTGTATCCGCATCAATCTGGATGCGCATATCAGCCGTATCGACCTGATCGGGCGCGATGCAATCGTGCTGCGCGATGGCTTGCAGGTTACCGAATTCCGCGAAGGCCTGCTGCCCTGGGCGCTGCAGCACCCGGTGGCGCTGGTGTTCGATGAATATGACGCAGGCCGCCCGGACGTGATGTTCGTGATCCAGCGTGTGCTGGAAACGGAAGGCAAGCTGACCCTGCTTGACCAGAACCGGGTGATCCGCCCGAACCCCTATTTCCGCCTGTTCGCGACCGCCAACACGGTGGGGCTGGGCGACACGAGCGGGCTGTATCACGGTACGCAGGCGATCAACCAGGGCCAGATGGACCGCTGGAACATCGTGGTCGGCCTCAACTACCTGCCGCATGAAACCGAGCTGGAAATTGTCTCTGCCAAGAACCCGGATACCGATCCCAAGGTGCTGGCAAGCATGATCCGCGTGGCAGACCTGACCCGCCAAGGCTTCATCAATGGCGATATCTCGACCGTGATGAGCCCGCGCACCGTCATCACCTGGGCGCAGAATGCCGCGATCTTCAAGGATGTCGGCTTCGCCTTCCGCCTCAGCTTCCTCAACAAGTGTGACGAGGCAGAACGGATGCTGGTGGCGGAATATTACCAGCGTGTGTTTGGTGAAGATTTGCCCGAAAGCGTCGTCGCTAAAGCGTGAAGCTCCGGTTCAGCTTTTGCGACCTAAGTTTACTCTCGCAATGACTGTGTTGTTTGGGTAATACAGCCTTCGATGGCGATCCGGGATTTCCTCCCTTGGCGGAAACATGATGCGAGCCCTGCGCAAGCGGGGCGGTCGCATACTGGCTATTACCCGCTGCACGAATCGCCCGGCTCGATCTGGGATGAACCGGAGGAACGGGGCGGGGAAGAGTGGGGGGAAGTCCGTTTCCGCTCCGGCACTGCCAATCCCGCGACTGCACCTGACTATGAGGCGTGGGATGCGCGGCTGGGTGCAGTTGATGAGCAGGTCGAACAGGAAGAGCGACGCCGCCAACGCTGGTGGATGCCGTCCTATTGGGAGGGGCGTCGCAAGCGCTGGTGGGCGGTGCGCATTGTCGCCTGCTTCCTGCTCACCTTTATCCTGCTGGTGGGCTGGCTGGCGATCACCGCGCCGCTGTCCAAATCGCTCGAACCGATTGCTCCGGCGCAGCTGACGATCCTGGCGGCGGACGGCACGCCGATTGCCCGCAACGGGGCAATTGTGGATGAGCCGGTGAAGGTTGCGGATTTGCCCGACCATGTGATCGAGCCGTTCCTGGCGGTGGAGGACCGGCGGTTTTATTCGCATTGGGGCATCGACCCGCGCGGGATCGCGCGCGCGGTGTGGACCAATGTCACCACCGGGCGCACGCAGGGCGGCTCCACCATCACCCAGCAGCTCGCCAAGTTCACTTTCCTCACCCCCGAACAGAGCATGACGCGCAAGGCGCGCGAGGCCTTTATCGCGCTGTGGCTGGAGACCTGGCTGACCAAGGATGAAATCCTCGAACGCTACCTCTCCAACGCCTATTTTGGCGACAACACCTATGGATTGCGCGCCGCCAGCCTGCATTATTTCTACCGCCAGCCGGAAAAGCTGAAGCCCGAACAGGCCGCGATGCTGGCGGGGCTGGTACAGGCACCGTCACGCTATGCGCCGACCAAGCATTATGACCGGGCCAGGGCGCGCATGGATGAAGTGAAAATATCTCTGGTCGATGCCGGGTATCTGACCGTCGAGGAAGCGCGCGCCATGCCCTATCCCAAGGTGGATTCACGCACCCGCAATGATCTGCCCACCGGCACCTATTTTGCAGACTGGGCGTTGCCCGCCGCGCGGCAGGTGGCAGGTAATGGCTATTCCCGCCAGACGATTACCACCACGCTCGATTCGCGGCTCCAGCGCATTGCCCGCAATGTCACCGCCAATGCGCGGCTGGGCGGGGCGCAGGTCGCGCTGGTGGCGATGCGGCCCAATGGCGAAGTGGTGGCGATGATCGGCGGCAAGGATTACGCCGCATCGCCCTTCAACCGCGCGACCCAGGCCAAACGCCAGCCGGGATCAACCTTCAAGCTATTCGTCTATCTCGCTGCGTTGGAAGAGGGGTGGGAGCCAGAGGATACGATCTCCGACCAGCCGTTCGAGACGGGCAGCTATCGCCCGAAGAATTCAGGCGGTTCCTATTCGGACAGCATCACGCTGGAGGATGCCTTTGCCCGCTCCAGCAATGTCGCCGCCGTTCGGCTGTTCAACGAAGTGGGCGACAAGAAAGTCATCGCCATGGCGCGTTCGCTGGGCGTGACCGCAAAACTGCCGGAAGGTGACCCCAGCCTTGCCTTGGGCACCACCACCATGACCCTGCTGGAACTGACCTCCGCCTATGCTGGCGTGGCGGCCAACAGCTTCCCTGTCGAACCGCGCGCGATTCCCGTGGAGGAAGCGGGCTGGTTTGACTGGATATGGGATGGGAAGGGCAGCCTGTCTTCCAGCGAGCATGACGCGATCCAACGCATGCTGCGCAGTGCCGTCAATCGCGGCACCGGGCGCGCGGCAATGCTCAGTGGGCCGAATTACGGCAAGACCGGCACCAGCCAGGACAATCGCGATGCGATCTTTGTCGGCTATGCGGGTGACCTCGTGGTCGGCGTCTGGGTCGGCAATGACGATAACTCACCGCTCAAGGGCGTGAGCGGGGGAGGGACCCCGGCACGCATCTGGCGCGATTTCATGCGGCAGGCGCAGGGCAAGGCGAGCAGCGGGAAAGTGCCCAGGCGCAAGGCTCCGGCCAATCCCACCGGACCGGTCCAGCCGATGGATATTCCCGAACCGGTGGTGCCGCTCGACGACAAGGGTTCGACCCTGCGGGTGCGTGATGAAGGGCTCGAAGTATCGACCGAAGTGGAAGGGATTCCGCTGGATATTCGGCTCGACGATGGCGGGCTGTCGGTTGCGCCGGGTGGCAACCAGCCTCAGCCGTCGCCCTGATCAGGTAGCCGGATCAGCACATTCATCACTGCCTCGGCGACCAGGCGGAAGCGATCCTCCTGCCACGCCTCCACTGCGATATTGGCGCTGCGACGGCCCAGCCGGGTCACGCGCCCGCAAGCGAATGTGTCACCAACCTTTGCCCCGCGCAGGTAATTGGTTGAAAAATTTATCGGCTTGAGCACGGCCTGCTCGCCAGCATCGCCCATGGCAAGCCGCAGGGCAGCGAAACCGGCGGTTTCCATCAACCCGGCAAGCGCCCCGCCATGGAGATATTCCGGCCGGCCTTGCACCGCCGCACTGAATGCCAGGCTGAGCACCGGGGCTCCGTCCAGCAGGTCGCCGGTAAAGGCGATCCCGGTGGCGCGGGCATAGGGGGTGAGATCGGTCGTCTTCATCGTTTGGCGCTCACAGCAGCATGAATGTTCCGGCGACATGGGCCACCGGGTCAGCCGCGTCGCCATCATGGGCGATACCGCGCACAAAGGCGACGGAGCGGGTGAGGCGATAGCATTCGCCATGGCCAATCACCGTCTCTCCCATACGCGCCGGGCGCATGTAATCGACGCGTAAATCCAGCGTCACCAGCGGACGATAGCCACCGATCCTGCGCCATGCCCCCAGCGAACAGGCCGTATCCATCAGGCTGATGATCGGACCAGTGGCGAGGATGCCGCTTTCTTCATCCCCCACAAGGTCTTCCCGCCAGGGCATCGACAGTTCGAACCAGTCTTCACCGAAATCATGGAAGTCGCAGCCCAGCCAATCGACATGGCCCAGACCGCCCATATTGGCGGCGATCATTTCCCTGAGCTTTTTGGCTTGCGGATTCATGCTGGTGGAAGAGCAGGCCGGGCGAGCGATTACAATCTTTTAATTTCACGCGCGCGGGTGGGCAGGCCAGCAAAGCCCTGCGGGGGATGTTCTCCGCGATTATGGGAGACATTGCAATGGATTTGCCCAAAATCGACCTGTCGAACCTGCCGGATCTTGAAACCGCCACTGGCGTTTTCGGCAGCCTTTCTGACCTGGCGAATGCCTTTTTTGACGACCGGATCGTTATGATCATGGTCTATATCTACGATACGCTGCCCCCTCCGCCGTCCGATGGTGGTGGCCTCTTCTGAGGCTGGGGGATGAGGGTCTCATCCGAACTTCGGGCGCTGCGAGCCGATCCGGCGGCGCAGCGCCAGTTGCAGGACAATGTCCAGGCCGCGAAGCGCAACTGGCTGGGGCAGGAGCGTGTCGCGCTCATGTTCCGGGATCTGGAGCGCTTTGCAAACGGGGCAGGACTGCAGGCTTGCCCGGCGCTGGAACGCGTGTTCACCGCGCCGGGTATTGCCGCATCAGTGGCCGAAGGGCTGATGGGGGAACTGATCCCCGCAATGCGCGCCAATAATTTTGCGCATCCGCCCTTTCCCTACCAATATTCGGATGGGCTGGCGATCATGGAGCTGGCGGCAGTCGGCAATGCCCGCCTGTCGCTGATGATGCTGGAAGGCGATGCGCTGCATGAACGTGGTGAAGCGCGCAGCATCAGCTTTGCCGATTGCGAACGCCATGAAGTTATCGTGGCAGGTCAGGCTTCGGCGCGGATCGTGCGCCGTACCGGGCCGGACAACGGCCCCGCGCGGCTCGATTTTGAGGCGATGGAGCTGGTGCCGGGGGTGATCCTGTCTTTCGACGGGCCTTATTCCACGCGGCTGGTCGATCATGTGCCGAGCAGGCTGGTAACGCTGCGCCTGACGCGAGTCCCCGACTTGCCGGAGCCGTCGCGCGAATATCGCCTGTCTGACGGTGTGCTGGTGCACCAGTCCTCTGGCGATCGTGATGAAAGCCGGGCGGAACTGGCGATGGCCCTGTTGGGCAAAATGGGACGCAAGGATGCAGCCCCGGTGCTTGCGCGCATGGCTCGCACTGGCAGCGACAATTTCCGCTGGCAGGCCATTCGCGAATGCCTGGCGCTGGATGCTGCCGAAGGGTTCCGCGTGTTGACTCAGGTCGCGCGCGACATGGAAGATCCGCTGGCCGCTCCCGCCGGGGCCCTGCGCGCGCAATTGCTGGAAAACTATCCCCAGCTGGAGACAGTGGAATGCCCCGCATAATAGACCTTGCAGGCAGCGACAGCTGCGACCTGTCCGAATGCGTCAGCGCTCTTAGCGAAACCGGCTTTGACCCTTATGACGAGGACAGTTTGCACCATGCCGCGGCGTGGCTGCGCAAGCTCGGCAATAACAAGGATTTCCTGGGCGATTTGCTGATAGACCAGCTGGCCGGGCGCGAGAATATCGGTGTGGCGACAGCCTATTCTCCGCAGGCTATCGTGCTGTCGGATTCGGATAATGGCTTTTTCCTGCGCGCCAATATCTGGCCGGCAGAGCAGGACTATTGCTTTCGCGCCAGCGGGGCGCAGCATTTTGCCTATGGCGCGCCGCATGACCATAATTTCAACTTCCTGACGGTCGGCTATTTCGGCCCCGGCTATGCCAGCGATTACTACGAATTCGACTATGAAGAGGTGGCCGGGTATCGCGGTGAGCAGCCGCCGAGTCTGCGCTTTGTCGAGCGGAGCAATCTGCATGAAGGCAAGCTGATGCTCTATCGTGCCCATGTGGACGTGCACAGCCAGATCCCGCCGGAAAGTCTGTCTGTCTCGCTCAACATCATGGCGACAGACCATATGCAGGGTTGGCTCGACCAATATGGCTTTGACCTTGGCAAGGGCGCCGTCTCACGCATCCTCAATCCGGGTGGCAGCGAATGCCTGCTGCGCATTGCGGTGGGCATGGGCGGGGACGAAGCCCGTGATTATGCGGAGCATGTCGGGCGCAGCCACCCGGCAGACCGAATGCGGCTGGCCGCTTTCGAAGCCCGCAGCCTGCTTTGCGAGAGCGAGGAAGCGCGCGATGCGCTGTGGCGCGAAGCGGAACTGTCGGGCAGCCGCATGCTGGAAGCGGAGTCGAAAATGCGCCGGGCCATGCTGGCTGAATTGGTGAGTTAAAACGCTCCGCCAGCCAGCGCATCAATCGCGCCTTGCAGGATCACGGCGGCAGCGTGGCTGTCAATGCGCTCGGCCCGTTTGCGGCGGCTGGTATCCTGTTCGATCATCGCGCGTTCCGCGCTGGCGGTGGACCAGCGTTCGTCCCATAGCAGGATCGGCAGGCCCAGCGGGCCGAGATTGCGGGCATAGGCGCGGCTGGCCTGCGCGCGGGGGCCTTCGCTGCCATCCATGTTGCGGGGCAGGCCGATCACGATCCCGGCAACAGCGCGCTCTGCCACCAGTGCCTCCAGCGCTTCCTTGTCCCGCGTAAACTTGCCGCGGGGCAGCGTCTTACCGGGGCTGGCATAGCGCCACCCGGCATCGCAAAAGGCCGTGCCCAGCGTCTTGGTCCCAATATCCAGCGCCAGCAGCACGCCGCCATCGGGCAGGGCAGGGCGGAAATCGAGGATGCTTTCCGCGATCAGGGCTTGCGTTTCCAAGCCTCTACCCTCGCGGCAACGTCAGCCTGCACATTCTTCCAGAACAGCGGGATATCATAGACGTGGTAATTGTTCCCCGGCAGCACGGCGGGGCCCATTTGCGGCGGGTCGCCGATCAGCAGCAGCCCCCGCTCGTCACAGCGGGCCGGGACCGCAGCCGGGATCAGCTCGCCGTCGCTGAGGTCGGTATTGGGCTTGAGCGTGCCAAGATTCCGGTCTGCCGCCGCTTCCCCACCGATCCCGCCGGTCAGCGGGTTTGTGCAGAGGATCTTGCTGGTGCCGCTCAGCTCGCCATCCAGCCCCTTGTAACCAGCATAGGCTTCCAGCACCAATTCCGGCTCGGCCGGTTCGGCGAAGCTGGACCAGCTCATGATGCAGCCTGCCTGTCCTTCATTGGCGCAGGCGGGCAGGCCCATGGCGGGCAGGTCATGCTCGATCGAAAGAGGCCAACCGATGACATAGGCTGCGGCGATGCGATCTGCGAGCGGGGTGCCTGCCACGCGCTCTGCCAGCAGACGCTTCAGGTGCAGGGCGCCCTGGCTATGCCCCGCCAGCACGATGGGCTTGTCTGCGTCGATACTGGCGAGGAAATAGTCGAAGGATGCCTCGACATCATCGTATGCGGCGTCGATTGATTGCTGGCCTTCCTTCTCCGTGGTCAGGAAGCTGCCGAAGGTCGCCTGGCGATAGCGCGGGGCCCAGATCTCGCTTGCCTGGTTAAAGGGGCTTGCCATCCCCCGCACATAAAGCCTTGCAAGGTCTTGTGATTCCTTGTCGTCCAGCGGCGCATTCCAATGCGTGCGATTGAGGTAGCTGGTGGGGTGGACGAAGAACACGGCGAAGTCCTGCGCCGGGTCCGCCGGGGTCGGCACCAGCCCGCGATCCCCGAGTGTCGCAGGCTGCCAACGGGCCGGATCGCTCTCGCCAATACCGGGGCGGGAAAACCACATGGCCGGGTCTTCATAGGCATTGTTGGCCAGCGGTTGCTGCTCGACAAAATCGACGCTCGGCACCATGGCGATGGCGGTCAGTTCCTTGGTCCAGATGCGCAGGGCAACCAGCACCGCGATCACAAGGACGATACAGAACGCTATGAAATAGAGAAATTTTCTGGCCATCAGTCTTGCTCGTCCTTGGCAATTGCAGGGCGCAAGGTGCTCCATGCCCGCCCGCCGCGCAAGGAGGTGAACCAGCTGATCGGGTTCAGACTGGTGCTGCCATCAAGCGAGAACGTGATGAATTCCGCGCGCCCGCCAATATTCTTCAGCGGCACCGGCCCGCCCAGGCCCTTTTCCCAGACTTCCGCCCGGCTATCGGCGGAATGGTCGCGATTGTCGCCCATCACGAACACTGCATCATCGGGAATGGTGATTTCCTCGAAATTGTCGAGCGGCTGGTCCATATGGTCAATAATCAGATAGCTTGCACCGTTGGGGAGCGTTTCGCGCAAGGTAGGGGGCTCGCACACCACTTGCCCGCTTTCCAGTGTGACCTTGTAGTCAAACGGTTCACCTGTCTGATAATTCAACCCGAAATCGCATGGCATATTGCCGTCCACCGGGATCTTGAGCGGCGGCTCGACTGCTTGCGGCACAGGCTTGCCGTTGAGGATGATCTGGCCGTTGACCACTGCGAAGCGATCCCCCGGAAGGCCGACCACCCGTTTGATATAATCCTCGTCCCGCTCCGGATGGACCGGGATCACGATATCCCCATATTCAGGTGTATCGCCCATCACCCGCCAGTCGCCGCGCGGCAGAAGGTGGAAACTGGCCGATGCCCAGCTCCAGCCATAGGGATATTTGCTCACCACCAGCCGGTCCCCCACCAGCAAATTGGGCAGCATGGATTCGGACGGGATGTAGAACGGTTTGGCGACGAGCGAATGGAACATCAGCACGGCGAACAGCATGATCCCCAGCCCGCGAATCTCCGCGAACCAATTGATCTTGCTCTCAGCGCTTTTCTCGGAAGTCATAGGGGGCGTGCCTCGATCACCACGAAGGCCTGCGCCCATGGATGGTCGTCTGTTAGGGTAAGATGAATGACGGCCTCATGGCCATCCGGGGTCAATTCTGCAAGCCGCAATGCTGCGCCTCCGGCAAGGTCCAGTGTCGGCGCGCCGGAAGGGGCATTCACGACGCCAATATCCTTCATGAAAACGCCGCGCCGGAAGCCCGTGCCCACAGCCTTGCTGAATGCTTCCTTGGCGGCGAAACGCTTGGCATAGGTGCCTGCAATGGTGAAGGGCCGCCGTCGTGCCTTGGCACGCTCGATCTCGGTGAAGACGCGGTTCTCGAACCGTTCGCCATAGCGGGCGAGCGAATTGGCGATCCGCTCAATATTGCAGAGGTCGCTGCCCAATCCAATGATCACCGTGCTTCATCCATTAACTCGCGCATCCGGCGCACGGCGTTCTCCAGCCCGACAAACACTGCTTCGCCCACAAGATAGTGCCCGATATTAAGCTCGGCCAATTCGGGAATTGCGGCAATGGGCTTCACATTCTCGTAGGTCAGGCCATGTCCTGCATGCGGTTCGATCCCCATCTCGCGGGCGAGGGCGGACATGCGGGCGATGCGGGCGAGTTCGCTCGCCTCGCGCCCGGCATCGCCATCCAGTCCGGCATGAGCATATTCGCCGGTATGGAATTCCACCACCGGCGCGCCAAGCAGACGGGCGGCCTCCAACTGACGTTCTTCTGCCTCGATAAACAGGCTCACCCGGATTCCGGCATCGCGCAGGCGGCTGACGATGGGGACGAGCCGGTTGTGCTGGCCTGCCGCATCCAGCCCGCCTTCGGTCGTGCGTTCCTCGCGCTTTTCCGGGACGATGCAGGCGGCGTGGGGTTTGTGGCGCAGCGCGATCTCCAGCATTTCCTCAGTCGCGGCCATTTCGAGGTTGAGTGGCAGGTCGGTCGCCGTCTGGATACGGGCGAGGTCTTCATCGCGAATATGGCGGCGGTCTTCGCGCAGATGGGCAGTTATCCCATCCCCGCCAACCGCAGCGACGATCTCCGCCGCGCGCACCGGATCGGGATGGTCCCCGCCGCGCGCATTGCGGATGGTCGCCACGTGGTCGATATTCACGCCAAGCCGCAATTTTCCGGAGGTGGGGAGGCTATTCATTCCATTTCCTCGCAAGCGAGCACTGAGAGCAGATCATAGGCAAGGCCTTCACCTGTCCAGATCGCGCCGAATTCCACATTGGGTGCCGGACCGAGCAAGACAAGGGAGCGCCCCTCGTCAGGCAGGATCAGGTGGAGAGCTTGCTGATCCCCGATAGCGCCACGGCGCTCGATAATCCTCTGCGGCGCGTCACAACCCTTGAGCGGCGCGGCATAGGACCATTGGCCCAGCGCCATAAAGCCGAGCTGCGGATCGCCTGCCCACATGTCCTCCAGCGCCTCCTCACCCAGCAGCCGCCCGGACTGCAAGGCGAGAGAAAAACGGAGCATGTCTTCGGTCGGGCCGACCAGCGCGGCGGATGTGCCATAGCCCGCCAGACCCTCTGGGTGCGAAGGGTCCGCGCGGTCCAGCGGACTCACCAGTCTCGTGTCCTTCATCTGCGAAGGCAGGAAAATATAGTCCGCCAGCAGGCGATCCATATCCTCGCCGGTTACCGCTTCCAGCACGGCACCCAGCACGATGTAGTCGCAATTATTGTAGCTCCAGCCTTCCGCAGGCGGGGCCTGCCGCTCTGTCAGGCACCACTGTGCAGCCGCCGGGCGCGACAGGCCGGAACGGTAGAAGCTGGTATCGTTACCCGCGGGCCCTTCGGGATTGCGCAGGCCGGAACGGTGCTGGAGCAATTCGCGAATGGTCGGTGCAGCCATGTCGCCTTGCGGAGGCAGGGGCAGGTAAGCAATCACCGGCGCGTCCAGCGTGATCCGCCCGCGCTCAACCTGCTGCATCACCATGGTCGCAATGACTTGCTTGGTAACAGAGCCCCATGGCGAACCGACCGGATCGCCTTCAGTCGTGAGGAGCAGTCGATAGTCACGCTCGCCCCGATAAAAGGCCACGCCGACATCTCCTTCCACGCCTGCATCTTTCGCTGCGAACAGGATAGTCTGGTATGCGCTCGCCTGCGGATCATCCAGCCGGGGTGCAACAGGTTCCTGCGCCAGCACCGACCCGGCGGCAAAGGCCACCAACAGCGGTGCAAGACGCAGCAACAGGCTCAAGCCTTGCGGCTCCCCGGCTTGGTTACCGGCACGGCGGCAAGTTCTGCGGGCACTTCATCATCGGCATAGGTCGGGAAGCTGATCTGGACGAGTGGGTAGAACGGAACACCCAGATCCACTTCGCCGCCAGAGCGATCCACCAGCGCGACCTCTGCCAGCACTTCGCCGCCTTCGCGCTCAACCGCTTCAATGGCTTCGCGGCTGGAAAGGCCGGTGGTGACGACATCTTCCACCATCAGCACCTTGTCGCCCGGCTCCAGCCGGAAACCGCGGCGAAATTCAAACGTGCCGGTCGGGCGCTCAAGGAAGATCGCTTCCTTGCCCAATGCGCGGCCCATTTCATGCCCGATAATCAGTCCGCCCATGGCCGGGGAAACAACGCGGGTGATCTCGCCGCGCAGCTCACGGGGCAACTTCTGGGCGAGGGCGAGCGCCAGCCGCCCGGCGCGCTCCGGGTCCATCAACACACGGGCGCACTGCATGTAATAGGCACTGTGGCGACCAGAGGAGAGCTTGAAATGCCCCTCCAGCAATGCCTCGCAGTTGCGGAATTCGCTCAGGACTTCTTCTTCTGTCATTGGGGCCTTCCGGTTGAGGGATGCGCCAGGCGCCACAAAGCGGCGCAGACCCGGCTGTCGAAAAAACTCCCTAGAAGCGCTTGAGGCATCGGGCAAGCATGCGTATAGGCCCGCCAGATATGGGTCTCCAAAGGCTCAATGGGGGGCTGCCTGTGCAGCCATGGCAGAAAGAAGAGCGGAAAGCGTCGAGCAGATGAATTTCGGTGAACATACACGTCGCGTAACGCGGATGATGACGGTCCTCTGGGCCGCAGTAATGCTGGCTTTCGTGCCGCAATCCGCCCTTGCGCAGGAAGAAGCCGCTGCGCCCGCAGCAACCGAAGCAGCGGCAGAGGCTCCGGCCTATACGCCGCTGGGTCCGGACATGATCAAGGGCCAGCCGACTCCGGGTGGGATTGGTTTCCAGGACCAGTATTCCGAAACCGGTGAATATGCGCTGTGGATGCACGATGCGATCCTGATGCCGTTGATCATTGCGATTTCGATCCTGGTGCTGTTCCTGCTGCTGTGGGTGATGGTCCGCTATAACAAGCGCACCAATCCGAACCCGTCCAAGACCAGCCATAACACGCTGATCGAAGTTGTCTGGACGCTGGTCCCGGTCTTCATTCTGGTTGGCGTGGCGATCCCCTCGATCTCGCTGATTGCCAAGCAATATGAGCCTGCGCCAGCTGACGCGATCACTGTCAAAGTGACCGGTTACCAGTGGTATTGGGGCTATACCTATCCCGATAATGGCGACTTCGAAGTCATTTCCAACATGCTGCCTGAAGCGGACGCTCTGGCGGCTGGCCTGCCGGCGCAGTTGGCGGTGGATAACCGGATGGTGATCCCGGTCGGCGTTCCCGTTCGCATCCAGACGACAGCGGCGGATGTGATCCACTCATTCGCCGTACCTTCGCTGTGGTTCAAGCTCGATGCTGTGCCGGGCCGCCTCAACGAGAAGGTGATGATGGCGAAGGAGCCGGGCATTTATTACGGCCAGTGCTCCGAATTGTGCGGCATCAAGCATGGTTACATGCCGATCGCTGTCGAAGCTGTCCCGATGGAACAGTTTGAAGCATGGGTGAAGTCGCAGGGCGGCACTGTCGGTGCGGCTGAAGAAGCGGCTCCCGCCGAGGAAGCCACAGAAGCAGGCGAAGAAGCACCGGCTGAAGAAGCTGCTGCTGAAGCGCCCGCCGTCTGATTTGAAATAACAGGAAGCAGGGTCCACAATAATGGCTACCACCGCTGAAGGATTTGATGCCCACACCGAAGATCACGGGCATCATGACGCTGATCACAAGCCGGGCTTTTTCGCTCGCTGGTTCATGTCCACCAACCACAAGGATATCGGGACGCTGTACCTGATCTTCTCGATCGTCGCCGGTATCATTGGCGGTGCGATTTCGGGGATCATGCGCGCCGAACTGGCTGAGCCGGGTATCCAGATCCTGAATTCCTCGATCCCGTTTGTCGGGGTTGGTGCGGAAAGCATGGATGCCGCGCTGCATCACTGGAACGTCCTGATCACGGCGCATGGCCTGATCATGGTGTTCTTCATGGTCATGCCAGCCATGATCGGTGGCTTCGGCAACTGGTTCGTGCCACTGATGATCGGTGCGCCTGACATGGCGTTCCCGCGCATGAACAATATCTCCTTCTGGCTGACCGTGGTGGGCTTCATCTCGCTGTTGTTCTCCATGTTCGTTCCCGGTGGTCCGGGCGGCAACGGGGCAGGCGTGGGCTGGACGGTCTATGCGCCGCTTTCCACCAGCGGTTCGGTTGGCCCGGCAGTCGATTTCGCGATTTTCTCGCTCCACCTTGCTGGTGCGGGCTCGATCCTGGGTGCGACCAACTTCATCACCACCATCTTCAACATGCGTGCGCCGGGCATGACCCTGCACAAGATGCCGCTGTTCGTGTGGTCGGTGCTGGTTACGGCCTTCCTGCTGCTGCTGGCGCTGCCGGTGCTGGCTGCTGCCATCACCATGCTGATTACGGACCGCAACTTCGGCACGACCTTCTATGATGCTGCTGGCGGCGGTGACCCGGTTCTGTACCAGCATCTGTTCTGGTTCTTCGGCCACCCCGAAGTGTACATCATGATCCTGCCGGGCTTCGGCATGATCAGCCAGATCGTGTCCACCTTCTCCAAGAAGCCGGTGTTCGGCTATCTCGGCATGGCCTATGCCATGGTCGCCATCGGTGTGGTCGGCTTCATCGTGTGGGCACACCACATGTATACGACCGGTCTCGACGTGAACACGAAGATGTATTTCACGGCAGCGACGATGGTGATTGCAGTCCCGACCGGGGTGAAGATTTTCAGCTGGATCGCCACCATGTGGGGCGGCAGCATGGAGTTCAAATCGCCGATGGTCTGGGCGCTGGGCTTCATCTTCCTGTTCACCGTTGGCGGTGTGACGGGTGTGGTGCTCGCCAATGGCGGCGTCGACGACAACCTGCATGACACCTACTACGTGGTTGCTCACTTCCACTACGTGCTGTCGCTGGGTGCCGTGACCGCGATGTTCGCCGGTTTCTACTATTGGTTCCCCAAGATGAGCGGCAAGATGCACAGCGAATTCCTCGCGCACCTGCACTTCTGGGTGTTCTTCGTGGGCGTGAACGTGATCTTCTTCCCGATGCACTTCCTGGGCCTGCAGGGCATGCCGCGTCGCTATCCCGACTATACGGCCGCCTATGCCTACTGGAACGAAATCGCCACGCTTGGTTACAAGATCATGGCTGTTTCGATCGTGATCTTCTTCATCAACATCATCTATGCGCTGGTGGCTGGTAAGAAGGCTGCGCCCAATTACTGGGGTGAAGGGGCAACGACGCTGGAATGGACGCTGTCCAGCCCGCCGCCGTTCCACCAGTTCGAAACCCTCCCGGTTATCGACGAGAAGGGTCAGCCGGTTACCGCCTGATCCGCCGGGACCCCATGCGCGGATGGGCATGGGGAGACCAAATCCGAAAAGGGGGGGCGTGCCGGGATCGGCGCGCCCTCCTTTTTGAAAGACCACAGGACAGTTGCCCGAACTGGCTGGTGGGAGAATAACGGGAATGCAAAGCGCAATGACCACCGCGAAACAGGCCCTGCCGGCTGACTGGCGTGATTTTTTCGCGCTGACCAAGCCGCGCGTGATGACGCTGGTGATCTTTACCGGCCTCTGTGGCTTGCTCGCTGCGCCCGGAACAATCCATCCCGTAATCGGCTTTACCGCTGTGCTTTGTATCGCGCTGGGCGCGGGCGGGGCGGCTGTGCTCAACCAGTGGTGGGAAGCTGATATTGACGCGCAGATGAAGCGCACCGCGCAGCGTCCGCTCCCGGCTGGCCGGATGCACCGTGACGATGCGCGCGATTTCGGCATGTTCCTGTCCGCGACCTCTGTGGTCGTGATGGGGCTGGGCGTTGGCTGGCTCGCCGCCGCCATTCTGGCCTTCTCGATCTTCTACTATTCCGTGATCTACACCATCTGGCTGAAGCCACGTACGCCCCAGAATATCGTGATTGGCGGCGGAGCAGGGGCTTTCCCGCCGATGATCGGCTGGGTTGCGGTCACCGGCGATGTCACGCTGATGCCGGTGCTGTTGTTCGCGATCATTTTCTTCTGGACCCCGCCACACTTCTGGGCGCTCGCGCTGTTTGTCGAAACGGACTACGCCAAGGCAGGCATCCCGATGATGCCGGTGGTGCATGGGGACGGGCCGACCCGGACCCAGATCATCCTTTACACGCTGGTCCTGCTGCCGATTGCGGTTGCGCCTTGGTATGTCGGCGGCACCGGAGTGATCTACGGCCTGTCTGCGCTGTTGCTTTCGCTAGGCTTTATAGCGCTTGCAATCCCTGTCAGTCGCCGCCGCACAGACCGGGTGGATGACAAGATGAAGGCGGAAAAGCGCCTGTTCGCCTATAGCGTGTTTTATCTCTTTGCCCTGTTCGCAGCTTTGGTCGCAGACCGCCTGCTGGCAAGTTTTGGAGTAGTCGCATGACGCCTGAAGAAGAGGCTGAATTCATCCGCCGTCGCAAATCGCGCAATATCGTGCTGGGCCTGGTGCTCGGTTTCTTTGCGGTCCTGTTTTACGCCATCACTTTCGTGAAAATGGGGGCCTAACCGCGATGGCGTCCGCAGCTGGCATTGATCAAAGGAATGTTCGGACGGGCTTTCTGGCCTTGCTCGGAGCGGCGGCCATGCTGGGCCTCGGCTTTGCTGCAGTGCCGCTGTACAATTTGTTCTGCCGGGTCACCGGCTTTGCCGGGACCACCCAGGTGGCGACTGATGCTGATGCAGACCTCGCCGCGCGAATGGCGGCCAGTGCCGGTGGCAGGATGATCTCGATCCGCTTTGACGCATCGACCGCACGTGATCTGCCATGGACCTTCAAACCGGTACAAGTGTCGGACAATGTGGCGATTGGCCAGCGCGACATGGCGTTCTACACCGCGCGCAACAATTCCAGCGTGCCGATCACCGGGACGGCGACTTTCAACGTAACGCCAGAGCAGGCGGGGCGGTATTTCAACAAGATCCAGTGCTTCTGTTTTACCGAGCAGACCCTCCAGCCCGGGCAGGAAGTGGAAATGCCGGTGCTCTATTATGTCGATCCGGCCGCACTGGATGATCCGAATATGCAGGATGTTGAGCAGATCACGCTCAGCTATACATTCCACAAAGCGAAGGATTCCGCGCAGTAGGCTCTGGACCTTGCTGCGGTGTCGCATTAAGGCCGATCAAAATTTACCGGGGACGAAAGACTCATGGCTGGTACTGTAAACCACGATTATCATATTCTGCCGCCAGACATCTGGCCGCTGGTCGGCTCACTGTCGGCATTGACCTTCACCAGCGGCATGGTGCTTTACATGCACGAAATGGCCAATGCGTGGCTGGTGCTGGGTCTTGGCATTGCCGGCCTGATTGCCACCTTTTTCAGCTGGTTTTCCAACATCGTGAAGGAAGCGCAAACCGGCCATCACACGCCGGTAGTGCAGCTTCACATGCGCTATGGGATGATCCTGTTCATCGCTTCGGAAGTGATGTTCTTCGTGGGCTGGTTCTGGAGCTGGTTCGATTTCGCGCTGTTCCCCAGCACCATTTCGGAAGTGGTTGGCGGCCAGTTCCCGCCCAAAGGCATCGAAGCAGTGATGGACCCGTTCTCGCTGCCGCTGCTTAACACGCTGATCCTGCTGTGCTCCGGCACCACGGTTACCTGGGCGCACCATGCGCTGATCCATGGGGATCGCGATGGCCTGAAGAAGGGCCTGTGGCTGACCATCATCCTGGGCGTGATCTTCACCTGCATCCAGGCCTATGAATATGCCCATGCGCCGTTCGGCTTCGGTGGCAACACCTATAGCTCGGCCTTCTACATGGCGACCGGTTTCCACGGTTTCCACGTGCTGGTCGGCACGATCTTCCTGATCGTGTGCCTCGTTCGCGCTTACAAGGGCCACT
Organism: Sphingomonadaceae bacterium; assembly: GCA_024236195.1. Taxonomy (GTDB): domain Bacteria; phylum Pseudomonadota; class Alphaproteobacteria; order Sphingomonadales; family Sphingomonadaceae; genus JACXVD01. The sequence continues at coordinate 95,494 of JACKKZ010000006.1, read as the reverse complement.
TCACCCCCAAGCAGCATTTCGGTTTCGAAGCGGCTGCGTGGTACTGGCACTTCGTTGACGTGGTGTGGCTGTTCCTGTTCGTCGTCGTCTACATCTGGGGCGGCTGGGGCGCACCGATCCATTGATCGACTGATGGCTGACGATACGCCAGAAACGAAGGGGCAGCCCGGTATTGCCGAGGCTGCCCTTTTCGGTCTTTGCCCGCAATGCGGGGCGAAGACGATGTTCGATGGCACAGTGAAATTTTCCGACAAGTGCCGCGCTTGCGGGCTGGATATTTCCAGTTTCAATGTGGGGGATGGCCCAGCGGCGTTTCTGACCTTGCTGATCGGCGGCCTTATCACCGGCCTTGCCATGTGGCTGGAACTGTCCGTGTCGCCACCCTTCTGGGTCCATGCAATATTGTGGATCCCGCTCACAACAGTGGCGGTGATCTACGGGCTGCGCGTGGCAAAGGGAGCCTTGCTGGCTAGCGAATACAAGAACAAGGCAGGCGAAGCGGGGCGCAAGGACCCGTGATCCGCAAGCTTCCGATTATCCCGACGTTTATTGTGGTTGCCGCGATGGCGGTGATGGTGGCGCTTGGCTTCTGGCAACTGGATCGCAAGGACCAGAAGGAAGCGATGATTGCGCGCTTTGAAGCTGCGGCAGGTAATCCCCAACCGCTCAGCGCCTTTCCTGCCGAAAATCCGTTGGACAGCCTCTATCGCCGTGCATCCTTTGTCTGTGAAACGGTTACCAGCTGGAGCGCGATTGCCGGGCGCAATGCCAGCGATGCAGCAGGTTACGCCCATGTGGCGCATTGCTCAGGCGGCGGGGGAACAGCGGAAATTGTCCTCGGCTGGTCACGCGAACCGGGCAATCCGGCCTGGAGCGGCGGCACGGTGCAGGGCATGATCGCACCGGGCAGCGAAGCGGGCTGGCGCCTTGTTGCAGACCCACCGCAGGCCGGGCTGGAAGCCAATGCTACGCCTGACCCGTCAGACACGCCCAACAACCACCTTGCTTATGCCGGGCAGTGGTTCTTCTTCGCGCTCGTTGCCGGAGTTATCTACATCCTTGCCGTGCGCAAACGGCTCCGTGAAAGCGGCAAGTAATCGCGCAATAGCGCAGTTTGCTTGCCACCGGCGCGGTGCGCGGCTAACCGCGCAGCCGATATGGAATATGTCTCGACACGCGGGAGCGCACCGGCGCTCGATTTCGAAGGGGTAACGCTCGCCGGGCTTGCCTCCGATGGTGGCCTCTATGTGCCGCGCGAATGGCCGCGCTTTAGCGAAGCCGAAATCGCCGACATGGCGGGGCTGCCCTATGCGGAGCTCGCCGTGCGGGTGATGCTTCCATACGTCACGCCCAGCCTGACCGAAGAGAAGCTGCGCGACCTGTGCCAGCGCGCCTATGGCCGCTTTGCGCATGACGCGGTGACTCCGCTCAAGCAGTTTGACGAGCGCCACTGGCTGCTCGAACTGTTCCATGGCCCGACGCTGGCCTTCAAGGATGTGGCGCTGCAATTGCTCGGCCGCCTGTTCGAGGAATTCCTCTCGCGCAGCAACGATCACCTGACGATTGTTGGCGCGACCAGCGGCGATACCGGTTCGGCTGCAATTGACGCGGTGGCGGGCCGTGAGCGGGTCGATATCTTCATGCTCCATCCCAATGGCCGGGTGAGCGATGTGCAGCGCCGCCAGATGACCACGGTGCGCGCGCCTAATGTCCATAATATCGCCATCGAAGGCACGTTTGACGATGCGCAGGCGATGGTGAAGCGCATGTTCAACGATGCCGCCATGACGGATCGCTTCCACATCGGCGCGGTGAACTCGATCAACTGGGCGCGGTTGATGGCGCAGGTGGTCTATTACTTCGCCAGCGCGATCCAGCTGGGTGCGCCGCATCGCAAGGTCGCCTATTCCGTGCCCACGGGCAATTTTGGCGATGTTTTTGCTGGCTATGTCGCGGCGCAGATGGGCCTGCCGATAGAGCAGTTGATCGTGGCGACCAATGTCAATGACATCCTCCACCGCGCGCTGAGCGATGGTGACTATTCGACCGGCACGGTCACACCCACCGCCGCGCCGAGCATGGATATTCAGGTCAGCTCCAACTTCGAACGTTTGCTGTTCGATGTCGGCGGACGTGACGGGCTGGCGCTGGCCGAGCAGATGCGCGGTTTCGAAGCGGACAAGGCCATGCGCCTCACCAATGCGCAGCGCGAAGGGGCTGCAAAGCTCTTCACCAGCGCGCGCGCCGATGCTGATGACATGGCGCAGGCCATGCGTTGGGCGAGCGAACATTGCGGCGAGATCATTGACCCGCATACGGCCATTGGCCTCCATGCCGCGCGGGCGTCTGATCTGCCGGCGCATATCCCGATTGTGACGCTGGCCACGGCTCATCCGGCCAAGTTCCGCGATGCAGTGGAGCGCGGCACCGGTGTGCGACCGGGCCTGCCAAGCCGTGTTGGCGACCTGTTCCAGCGCGAAGAGGCATTCAGCGAGCTGCCGGGCGATTATGATGCCGTCGCGGCTTTCGTCGCCGAGCGGGCCACGCCAAGCGCATGACTTTTTCGCCAACGTCCGCTCGTGCTGAGCCTGTCGAAGCACCGGCGCGTGGCCTTCGACAAGCTCAGGCTGAGCGGGGTTGGTGGTAATGACAGAGTTGCAGGAAACACCCACTGTCCTCATTGGCGAAAGCTGGGGGGATTACGGGCTGGTCGATAGCGGCCATGGGCGCAAGCTGGAACGCTACGGCCCCTATCGCTTCATCCGCCCGGAACCGCAGGCCATGTGGAGCCCGCGGCTTGGCGATTGGGATGCCCATGCCGAATTCGTACCCGGTTCGGACGAAGATGGCGGCGGGCGCTGGCACTTCAATCAGCCTGTCCCGCAAGAAGGCTGGCCGCTGAAATGGGACGATGTGCGCTTCACCGCGCAATGTACGCCGTTCCGGCACCTTGGCTTTTTCCCCGACATGGCCCCGGTGTGGAGCTGGATGCGGTCGATGGTCGCAGACGAGCCGGATGCCAGCACCATGAACCTGTTCGGCTATACCGGCGTTGGTTCGCTCGCCCTCAGCCAGTGCGGCCCGGTCACCCATGTCGATGCGAGCAAGAAATCGGTCGCGCAGGCGCGCGAGAACGCGGCGCTGGCGGGGATGGAAGACCGCCCGATCCGCTGGTTGATTGACGATGCGATGAAATTCGCCGCGCGCGAAGTGCGCCGGGGGAACCGCTATGACGGCATCATCCTCGATCCGCCCAAATTTGGCCGTGGCCCCAATGGCGAACGCTGGCAATTGGAGACGGGCCTGCCCGAACTGGTGGGCGATTGCCGCAAATTGCTTGATGGTGAGAGCCGTTTCCTGTTCCTCACCGTCTATGCCGTGCGCATGAGCAGCCTCGCACTGGGCGGGCTGCTGCAAGAGCTGTTTGCGGAACTGCCCGGCAGGATCGAGCATGGCGAATTGGCCGTACGCGAGGAGGGCCAAGGCGGACGCATGCTGCCGACCGCCATCTTTGCTCGCTGGAGTAATCCCGCGGCCTGATGCTGGACAGCGCCGCCCTGCCTTGCCAAAAGCGCGCAATTGTAAGCGGGACATAGAAATGAGCGATAGCCTGATCCTTGAAGTGGCCGATTTCGAGCATGATGTGCTCACCGGCATCTATTCGGAGGAGACCGGCAAGCCGCAGCCGCTGCGCTTCACCATTCAGGTCCATTATAAGGTCGAGCCGCGCTACGAGCCGGATACGCCGCTGGAAGCCAGCAAGAATTACATGGATCTGAAATTCGCCGCTTCTGACGCCCTGCCGCCGGGGGTGCATTTCAAGCTGATCGAATCTGTCGCGGATCATGTCTGTGAAACGCTGTTCCTGCAGGACGAGAAGGTTGAAGCGGTCACAGTGAAGATCGTCAAACTCGCCATCAGCGAGAAGGGCGAGAAGATCGGCATTACACTGCACCGGGTCCGCCGTTGACGCTCATGCAGCAGGCCCTGCACATCACTGCCTTGCCTGACGACGCGCTGGAGGCCGCTGGTGTTTTCCATGCCGAATGGCTACCGAAAGCGCGCGAGTTACTGGCAGGGGATGCGGAATCGCTGGTGCTGGTAATGGCTTTCGCCGGGAGCGACCACGCAGACTGGCGGCGTGCTGTCGTGCGCGATCTTGCCCGGGCCCATGCGCCCAAACGGGTCAATTGTGTTGTCGGTGATGCGGAATCCGCCGTCGCCGCCACGCTGGCCTATCTGGAGATGGCACCGGGGGTGACGGGCCAGCTTTTGCCAGTGGATAGCCAGGGCGCCGGAAATCCGGCAGGGTAGGGTGATGAACGCAGCAACACCTCCCGCTCCACTGGTTGATGGCTTTGACCGCCGCATTACCTATTTGCGCCTCTCGGTGACGGACCGCTGCGATTTGCGTTGCACCTATTGCATGCCCGAAGCCATGCAGTTCCTGCCGCGCAAGGAAGTGCTCAGCCTTGAAGAGCTGCACCAGATGGCGCTGGGCTTTATCGAGCGCGGCATCACCAAGATTCGCCTGACCGGCGGCGAGCCGCTGGTGCGCCGCGACGTGGTGGAGCTGGTGCAGGCGCTGGGTCGCAAGCTGGGAGACGGGCTCGAAGAGCTCACCATCACCACCAATGGTACGCAGCTGGCGCAACATGCTGCCGCTCTGGCTGATGCGGGGGTGAAACGGGTCAATGTCTCTCTCGATACGCTCGATCGTGCGCTGTTCGAACAGCTCAGCCGCCGTGACCGGTTGCAGCAGGTTCTGGCCGGGATTGCAGCGGCCAAGGCGGTCGGGCTAGATATCAAGATCAATGCGGTGGCGCTGAAGGGGCTCAACGAGACGGAACTGCCCACGTTGATCGAATGGGCCCATGGCGAGGGCCATGATGTGACCCTGATCGAAGTCATGCCGTTGGGCGAAATCGAAGGTGACCGGGTTGATCATTACCTGCCGCTGATGGCAGTGCGCGAAGCATTGGAGCAGCGCTGGACGCTGACCGAATCCACCCATGCGACGGGCGGCCCGGCACGCTATGTTGATGTGGCGGAGACGGGTGGGCGACTCGGCTTCATCACGCCGCTGACGAATAATTTCTGTGCCGGCTGTAACCGTATTCGGGTGACGACCACTGGCCAGCTCTATCCCTGCCTGGGTGGCGGAGAGATGGTGGACCTACGTGGTGCCTTGCGCTCAGAGGAACCGGAGGCGCAGTTGGCCGCAGCTCTGGATGAAGCCATGCGGATCAAACCGGAGCGCCACCATTTCGCAATTGCCCAGCGCGGTGCCGATCCCGCCCAGCCGCGCCATATGTCGGTTACAGGTGGTTAGGGCATGGCTGTAAGGATCGTCTTCCTTGGCAAACTGGCTGACCTCGCGGGCGGGGCTGAGCGCGAATTGCCTGCGCCGCTCGACTGGATGGCGCTGGTCGAAGCCTGCGATGGTGATCTTGGCGATGCGATCTCCGGTGACAAGGTCCGTATCGCCGTGAACGGGGCCGTGCTGGCGGACAAGGCGACCCTGTCGGCAGGCGAGGGCGACGAAGTGGCATTATTGCCTCCCGTCAGTGGAGGTTGAGCGGGTGAAGGACGTTCGCCTGCTCGACAGGGCTTTTGATCCCAATCCGCTGATTGATGCGCTGGCCATGGCTTGCCCTGCGGCGGGCGGGTTAGCTACCTTTCTCGGCAAGGTCCGTATGGGTGAAGGTGTGGAGGCGCTGGCGCTGTCGCACTACGAGCCGCTGACCCTGCCGGGGATGGATACCCTTGCTGATGCAGCGCTGGGGCGTTTCGATCTGGAAGGGCTGCTGATCGTCCACCGCACGGGATTGATGCACCCCGGCGAACCCATCGTGCTGGTCTCTGCCGCTGCCCGCCATCGTCGTGATGCGATCCAGGCGGTCGATTTCGCGATGGATCATTTGAAAAGCGACAGCTGGTTCTGGAAGCGGGAAAAGCGCGTTGATGGCTGGCACTGGATCGAGCCGCGCGCGCAGGATGCAGATGATATTTTACGCTGGTCGTGAAAATTCTTGTCCCTTTTGACATTGGTCAAAGAGACACGGGATTCGGCAGGCCTATCCAGACATCAGAGCGAAGGATAGCTGCTTAGGCTTCCTTCTCTTCTTTCTCCCAGCCTTTATGCGGGGTCGGTTTCCGGCCCCGCTTTTTTGTGTGCTCCTCGCCGAGAATCAGAATTGCTTGCGCAAACGGGCAAGGATCGCATCTTCTTCCAAGACCATGCCGATCACCGCCTCACGGGTTTGTGCAATCGCATCACGTTCGACAAAATCGACAGTGGCATTGGTGTAGAGCAGATCGAGATCCGCCAAAACAACGGCAGACCGGCTGCGCAGCGAATCGAGATCGGCCATGGCCACTTGCGCATCGCCCCAGCTCCGGCTGCCCAGCGCGGCTCCTCGCGCAGCAGATACAGTACGTTCGGCACCGGGGGCCGCGTCCATGAAGGCGCGGTGGGCGCTGTCGGCCTCTGCGCGCAAGGCGGCGAGTTGGTCTGGCAAGGAATCCGGGGCAGGGGCCGGCTTCATTGCTTCTGTGTCGGCACTCCCCGGCAAATAGGTCATTTCCACACGTTCTGCGTCCCTTACGGCGAGAGAGGGATAGTCTGTACCATTGGTGGCGCAGCCAGCCAGTGTCAGGCAGCAGGCAAGCAGGGGTAGGGCGGTGTGCAGTTTCATCACCAGTGCTTTAGCACGGCAAATGCGCTGTGCCAGTGCCTCGCTGTGTGCTGCGTCGGCCATATGCTGAAAAAGGCAGGCTTGCGGCGTTGACAGAACGAAGCGCTTCGCCTAACGGCACCTCTCTTTCCGGGGCACGCCTTGTGGCGGGGCTGCGGGCGCGCCGTTCGCAAGGCGGCAATGCCAGAAGATTGAAAGTGATTATAGCATGTTCGCAGTAGTGCGCACGGGCGGCAAACAATATCGGGTTGCTGCCGGAGACAAGATCGCAGTTGAAAAGCTCGCTGGTGAAGCCGGTGAGACAATTGTGCTGGACGATGTCCTGCTCGCCGGTGAAGGCGAATCGATTGCTGATGCCTCGAAGGTTTCTGTTTCGGCAGAGATCATCGCTCAGGCGAAGAGCGAGAAGGTTGTCGTTTTCAAGAAGCGTCGCCGCCACAATTATCGCCGCAAGGCCGGCCATCGTCAGCAGATGACCCTGCTGCGCATCACCGATGTCGGTGAAGGCAAGAAGGCCCCGGCGAAGAAGGCTGCTCCGAAGAAGGAAGCTGCCCCGGCTGCTGAAGAGAAGAAAGCTGCACCGGCCAAGAAGCCCGCAGCGAAGAAGCCCGCCGCCAAGAAGGCGGATGAGAGCAAGTAAGAGGTAGGACGAGACAATGGCACATAAAAAAGCAGGTGGTTCGTCCCGCAATGGCCGCGACTCAGCTGGCCGTCGCCTTGGCGTGAAGAAGTTCGGCGGTCAGGAAGTGATCGGCGGCAACATTATCGTGCGTCAGCGCGGCACGAAGTTCTATCCGGGTGCCAATGTTGGCATGGGCAAGGACCACACGCTGTTCGCGCTCGCCGAAGGCCGCGTCCGCTTCCACAAAGGCAAGCTGGGCCGCAAATTCGTATCCGTGGATGCGATGGCGCAAGCCGCAGAATAAGACGGTTCGATAAAGGGGCCGTCCTTCGGGAGGGCCCGGCCAGCGCCTAAGCTGGCAGTTCAGAGGGAGTTCGGGTCCACCCGGCTCCCTCTTGTCGTTTCTCCCTCGCTCACCATCGGAAATTTGCTTCCGATGCAATGAAGCTGTCACGCAGCGCGCCTAGCCGGGCGCTGCGGGGCGAGAGGAGACGGATCATGTTCCACTGCACCGAGAGGTTATTGCTGAGACCGCCCTGGCAGGAAGACTGGCAGGGCGTGTTTGCGGGGATTGCCAACAGGGACGTGATCCGGAACCTCGCCCTTGCACCCTGGCCCTATGCGCCAGAAGACGCGCAGCGCTGGGTCGCGCTGCCACAGGATCCGTTTCACCCGCGTTTCCTTGTGTGTGAAGCGAGCAGCGGCGCGATTGTTGGCTGCATGGGTATTCATCCCCGGGATGGCGCTGTCGAAATAGGCTATTGGATTGCGCCTTCCCATCAGGGGCGCGGTTATGCGACCGAGGCGGCGCGTGGTGTGTTGGAAGTGGCACGAATGCTGGGCCATCGGACCATTCGGGCCGAGCATTTCATTGATAATCCCGCATCGGGCCGCGTTCTGCGCAAGGTGGGTTTTCGTCCGACTGGCCGGGTTGAAGCACGGACCAGCCTTGGGCGTGCCACGCCGAGCGATTGCGCTGTCTACGAAAAGGCGCTCGACGAAGAGGATGCAGTAGCCATGCGTGCGGCGTGATTTGCCCTGTCAGCCAAGCAGAAAGGCCTCGCAGCTGCTGCGAGGCCTTTCGTGTTTTGGTGGGATAAAGGTCGCCGGCTATTCTGCGGGCATCATGGCGTCACTGAATTCACTGTCCTGCTTGCCGATCAACGCCCGGTCATCGTGATTCCACGGGTGGAAGCCGGGCATGAAATAGGCAATCCATGCCGGTATGATCTTGCGCAGGAAACCCGGTGAAACCAGCAGGTAAGTGAACAGGCGCCAGCGCCACTTCCAACCGGTCAACCCGTCCTGCCGCAAAAGCGCCATCGTGTCTTCGATGCGATGCTTGAAGAAATTCTTTGTCACTACCAGCATCATGATGCTCTTGACCCGCCAGCGTTTGCCGCGGCTCCAGTCCCGCGTGGCATGCAGCCAGGTGTCGTAGGCGACGCCCTTGTGCTCCACTTCCTCGATCGCGTGCCATTTCCACAGATCGCCCAGATCCCCGTCAGCCCCTTCGAGGAACTTGGGATCAGCGAGCAACTGGTGGCCCAGCATGGCAGTGAAATGTTCCAGCGCCATGGTCGAGGCCAGGTCGAGGATAGGGGCACGGCCTTCCAGCTGGGCCAGCATTTCCTTCACGCGCTGGTCAATAAAGGACACGTCATAGCCACTGTTTTCCGCCAGCTTGTTAAAGGCAATATGTTCGCGTGTGTGGTTGATTTCCTGCTTGATGAAGGCCCGGATTTCCTCCGCCAGCTTGGGGTCAGCCCCTTCGCGAAAGGCTTTCACGCTTTCGATGAAGAAGGCTTCTCCGCGCGGGAAGGTGGCGGACAGGGCATTCATCCACGCAGTCGCCACAGGGTCGCCATTGAGCCACCAATGACGTGGCGAGCTACCCCGGCCAAAACGCAGATCGCGCACGACAATTTCAAGGTCAGCCGGGCTGCGGGAAGTGGTGTCAGCAGGATCGGTTTCAATCCGGACAGGGGCGTTCATGGTGGGGATACTCCGCGAGATTGCTTTCACCAGTGTAAGTAAATGATACTTACACTGGTGTCAATAAGAAATGCGGGAGCTGTTCCTCCGGCAGGCTCTACTCAGCGGGCAGGGGCCCGCGGCGGTAATGGCTTTCCGCATTATCCAGCAGGGCGCGATTGTCGTGCTTCCACGGATGGAACCCGGGAAGCAGGATATGCGCCCACTGGAAGAACATGCGGCTCATCATGCCGGGGGAAAGCCACAGCAGCTTGTGCAGCCGCCACTTGGCCTGCCAGCCGGTGATCCCGTCTTGGCCCATCAGGCCAATCGCATCGCGGCGGCGGTTCCTGAAATATTTGCGGGTGATGAGCACGGCCACCAGAACGCGTGTCTTGTAGCGCTTCCAAGCGCTCCAGTCGCGGGTCACTGCGTCCCACACATCGGCCACGAGTCCCTTGTGGTCGATTTCCTCCGTCGCATGCCAGCGCCACAGCGCGGCGGCCTCAGGATGGGCGCCATCCAGGTAACGCGGGTCAGACAGCAGCCGGTCGGAAATGCAGGCAGCGAAATGTTCCAGCGCGATGCTGATCGCCAGGTTCACTTCCTTGGGCTTGCCCTCGGTCAGCGCGAGCATCTCGGCAATGCCCTTGTCGATGCTCTCGACATTATAGCCATGGTCGGAAACCAGCCGGTTGAACGCTACATGTTCGCGCGTGTGGTTGATTTCCTGCTTGATAAAGGTCTTCACCTCTGCGGCCAGTTTCGGAGGCAACTGGTCACGGAATTCGCGCAAAGTATCAATGAAGAAAGCTTCACCGCGCGGCAGGCTGGCAGAAACCGAATTGTACCATGCAGTCGCCACCGGATCATTCGAATGCCACCAGCGCGGAGGGCGATCCTCACGGCAAAAGCGCTCGTCACGAATCGTCAGTTCATGATCTGACGGTGTTGGCGTCACTGCCTTGCCCAGCGGCTCGGCGCGGTCTAGGTCGATGGTCTGATGCTTGGTCACGATGCGTAAACTACTTTGTGGGGGATTCCATGACAAGCCGGAAGCGTCTCAGCCCGGAAGAATCGCGTAATACGGCGCTGGAAGCGGCGCGAACCCTGCTGATCGAAACCGGGCCGCAATCGGTAACGCTCAAGGCGGTGGCGGCGCGGATCGGGCGCACCCATGCAAATCTGCTGCATCATTTCGGCTCTGCCTCCGGCCTGCAAAAAGCTCTCGCAGGCTATTTGGCACAAACAGTTTGCGAAACCATTGCCGAGGCGGTGCGGGCGAGCCGCGCCGGGATCGGTAATCCGCGCGAAGTGGTTGATTTGACGTTTGATGCTTTCGACAAGGAAGGCGGCGGGGCGCTGGCCAGCTGGATGCTGGCATCAGGCAATGAGGACGCGCTCGATCCGATCATCGAGACGATCCATGCGCTGGTGGATGAACTCCACCCGGAAGAATGCGGCAGCGATGCAGAGCTGAAGGAAATGCACCAGACTACGCTCACGCTGGTGCTGATGGCACTGGGTGACGCGTTGATGGGTGCACCGCTGGCAGCTTCACTGGGCCTGAAACGTGACACAGCGCGCGAGGAAGCGGTCAAGCTGCTATCTGGCTCCCTCGCACAAATGGCGGGGCTTGCACAGGATTGTTGCGACTAGGGTCGGACCTTACTCGCCATCGGCTGTCAGTCGCATCCAGTCTGGGGGATTGGTGATGTCCTCTACCCGCAGGTGATCAACTGCCAGCCCCAGCTCCGGATAGGCGACCTTGCGGCGTTTTTCCTCGGACTGGCCCAGAGGCACCACTACCAGCCGCCGATTGACCTTTTGTCGCCAGTTCATTCGCGCGGTGTTTTCCTGCCCGATATAGCATCCTTTGGTGAAGCTGACGCCGTTCAGTTCAACCGCATTGGTCTCCAGCCAAAGGATATCGCCCAACTCTGCCCGCCCTTCCGGAACACCGCAGGCAAGGCGATGGGCGAGCCAGGCATCGTCGGCAGGGTCGGCCGCCTCTCCCGCCGGGGCGAACCAGCGATAGCCGAGCTGTGGCAAACGCGGGTCAACAACGCGTCCATCGCCCGGCTGTGTGCTCCAATGCACAGCCAGAGCATCATCCTGCTCAATCGCGATCTTGCGACGCAGGCGATAGAGCGAAAGGCGCTTGACCAGTTCCTCTGCTGCCTCCGCCTCGCAGTCCAGCAGGACTGTGCCCGACTCGCGACCTTCCCAGACCAGAAAATCGAACATTGCCTTGCCCTGCGCTGAAAGTAGCCCGGCCCAGACGGGCAGGTCACCTGCAACGTCATTGGTCACGAGTCCTTGCAGGAAAGCCCGCACATCCTCTGTGCCGTCAGTCGGAGAAAGGCGGATTACCGCGCGTTTTGCCAGGTGAGTTGCTATCATGGAGCCAAATTGGGGTCGGTGCGGCAGAAATCAATTCCGAATAGGCTGTGGATAGAATCCCGACTGTAACAAAGGTGTCGCAAACCGAACATACGGGCGTCACGAGTTGGACGAACAAAGGTCACAAAGGGGTCTCCCGTGCGTAACATAACTACCATTTCCGCTTTTGCTGTCGCCGCTGCCTGCGGCTGGTCCGTTCCTGCTGCTGCGCAGGATGCGGATATGGCAGCTGTTCTGGCCGAAATCCGCGAATTGCGCGGCCAGGTCGAATATCTCAACCAGCGAGTTGCAGTGCTGGAAGGGGAGCTGGCGGAGGCAGAAGCCAAGGCTGACGCGGCCACGGAAGCCGCCACACAAGCCAATACTGCTGCGAGCGAAGCGACCAAGGTCGCCAGCGCCGCCGCCAGTTCCGGCACCAGCGTTGAATGGAAGGGCGCGCCGAAGCTGAAGGGGGAGGGTGGCTTTACCTTCAAACCGCGCGGTCGCCTCAACTATGATTTCGGGCTGGTCAACGCCCCCAATTCAACCGGCCGCAATGAAGGTTTCGGCAGCGAGGCACGCCGTGCGCGCCTGGGCGTGGAAGGCGATATTCCGGGTGGCTTTGGCTACAAGTTCGAAGTCGATGTAGCCGGCAGCGCCATCGAAGTGACCGATGCGATCATGACATACAAGGATGATGCGCTGAAGATTTCGGTTGGCCAGCACAATAATTTCCAGTCGCTGGAGGAGCTGAGCTCAAGCCGCTTCACATCCTTCATCGAACGAGCCGCATTTACGGACGCATTCGGGTTCGAGCGCCGCGTTGGTGTCTCCGCCGAATATGGCAAGAAGGCATTCCTGCTGCAGGTGGGTCTGTTCACAGACAATATGGCTGACCTGCCGAGCAAGGGCTGGAGCGCGGATGGCCGCGTGGTGTTCATGCCCAAGGTCGGCAATACCCAACTGCATCTGGGCGGCTCGGTCCATTATACTGACCTCAATGATGCGGCCACCACGGTCCGCTATCGCCAGCGCCCGCTGGTTCACTTCACCAGCGAGCGTTTCATCAATACGGGCAGCTTCAGCGCAGACAGCGAACTGGGGCTTGGCCTTGAAGCGGCGGCGATCAAGGGGCCGTTCCATGTCGCGGGCGAAGGGTATTGGCAGAAGGTTAGCCGTCCGGGCACACTGGCCGATCCCACCTTCTTCGGCGGCTATGTCGAAACAGGCATCTTCCTGACCAAGGGTGACAAGCGTGGCTACAAACATGGCGTGTTTGATCGCGTGAAGCCCAAGAACCCGGTGGGCAAGGGCGGCTTCGGTGCAGTGCAGGTGAATGCCCGCTATGACTATCTCGACCTGACCGATGCCGGGATCGTGGGTGGCACACAGAATGGCTACCAGCTCTCGCTGGTCTGGACGCCGACCGATTACACCCGCCTGCTGTTCAACTATGGCAAGCAATCCTACGACAATGCCGTTTTCCCGGCTGCGGGCGGCAATACGTCCTACTCGGTCGATGCTTTCGGCGTTCGTGCGCAGGTCGATTTCTGATTGTTTTGGGAAGGTGGAAGGCGGCATTTTGAAGCTTGTCACCTTCCTGTCACACTTGATGCCTAGCGGGGGCTCACAACCCGCCAACGAGGGAACATTCCAATGCGTCTTACCAAGTCTATTGCCTTTGCTGCCATTTCCGCTCTCGCCCTGTCCGCTTGCGGTGACGCTCCGGGTGCCGGTTCGCGTGATTCCGTGCGCGCTGTGGGTTCTTCCACTGTTTATCCGTTTGCGAAGGCAGTCGCCGAATCGCTCGCTCGTTCGAATCCGGGCATGAAGAGCCCGCTGATCGAATCGACCGGCACCGGCGGCGGTATCAAGCTGTTCTGCGCTGGTGTTGGTCCGGATACGCCGGACATGGCCAACGCCTCACGCCGCATGAAGAAGTCTGAATTTGATGATTGCGCTGCCAATGGCGTGACCGACATTGTCGAAATCCAGGTCGGCCTCGACGGGATCGCGTTCGCTTCCGCCAAGGGCGGGATCATGATGAACCTGACACCGGAAATGGTCTACAAGGCGATTGCCGCCAATCCCTATGGCAAGGAACAGACGGCCAAGACCTGGGCCGATGTTGACGCATCGCTCCCGGCAGAGCCGATCCTCGTTTACGGCCCGCCGTCCACCTCCGGTACGCGTGATGCGCTGAAGGAACTGATCCTTGAAAAGGGTTGCAAGGCTGATCCGGCCATGGCCGCGCTCAAGGAAAGCGACGAAGACAAGTATGACCAGGTCTGCACAGAAGTGCGCTCGGACGGTGCCTATGTCGACCAGGGCGAGCAGGACAATCTGATTGTCCAGAAGATCGAGAACAACCCCAAGGCTGTGGGCGTGTTCGGCTATTCCTACCTCGAAGAAAACCTCGACAAGGTGCAGGGCCTGCCGATGAACGGTGTCGAGCCGACCTATGCCAATATCTCGGACTTCACCTATCCCGGCGCGCGCCCGCTGTTCGTTTATGTGAAGAAGGCGCACCTCGATGCGATCCCCGGCCTGAAGGAATATCTGGCTGAGTGGGTGAGCAGCTGGAGCAAGGGCGGCCCGCTGGCCAAGATCGGCCTGGTGGCCAACCCGGAAGATGCTGCTGCCAAGGCAACCGATGCAGCCACCAACTACACCACCCTGAAGGGTGAAGACCTCAAGTAATCCTTCACGGATGACAGCGAGAGGGGGCGGGCGGCTGCAAGGCTTCCCGCCCCTTTTGCTTGCGCTGGTTAGGCAGGGCGGCCTGCGTTATGGGCAGCCGCATGACTGCTCCTGACAGATTGACGATTCGCCGCCCGGATGACTGGCATGTCCATTTGCGTGACGGGGCCATGCTGGAAGCGGTGGTGGACCATACAGCACGCCAGTTTGCCCGTGCCATCGTCATGCCCAATCTTTCCCCGCCAGTAACGGATAGCGCAGCGGCAGCCGCCTATCGCGAGCGGATCATGGCGGCGCTGCCAGAGGGCAGGGACTTCACTCCGCTGATGACCTGTTATCTCACGGACAGCACCGATGCCGATGATTTGGCGCGTGGCCATGCGGAGGGCGTGTTTACCGCTGCCAAGCTGTATCCCGCCAATGCCACCACCAACTCCGCCCATGGCGTAACCGATGTAGTCCGTCTCTACCCCGTGCTGGATCGCATGGCCCAGATCGGTATGCCGCTGCTCGTGCATGGCGAAGTGACAAGCCCGGAGATCGACGTCTTCGACCGGGAGGCCGTGTTTATCGACCGTGTGCTGAGCCCGCTGGTGCAGGAAATTCCATCACTTAAGCTGGTCTTTGAACATATAACGACAGCTGATGCCGTCGCTTTTGTCGATGCGGCGGGGGATAATGTCGCGGCGACAATCACGCCCCAGCATCTGCATATCAACCGCAACGCCATCTTCGCCGGTGGACTGCGCCCGCATGCCTATTGCCTGCCCGTGGCCAAGCGTGAACTGCACCGGCTGGCGCTACGCAAGGCGGCAACGTCGGGTTCGGCGAAGTATTTCCTGGGCACGGATACCGCCCCCCATGCGCGTGAGCGCAAGGAGATGGATTGCGGCTGTGCGGGTATCTTCAACGCTCCCTATGCGCTGGAAAGCTATGCGACGGTGTTCGAGGAAGAGGGCGCGCTGGACAGGTTCGAGGCTTTTGCCAGCGAGAACGGCCCGCGCTTCTATGGCCTGCCGCTGAATGATGGCACAGTCACGCTGGAACGGCGGGCGCTGCCTGTGCCTGAACGGATTACCACTGAAGCGGCCGAACTCGTGCCGTTTCATGCGGGTGAAACACTCGGCTGGACTTTTCTTGGCTAGGCCGTTTTGGAGCGGCGCTGGAGCAAGTCCCAGCTGAACAGGCCAATCGCAATCCAGATAAGGATGAAGCAGGCGAGCTTCACCGGTTCAAGCGGCTGTTTGAACACGGTCAGCGCCAGGACAAATACGATAGTGGGCGCAAGGAATTGGGTGAAACCCAGTGTCGAATAGTCCATCCGCCGCGCAGCAATGGCAAACAGCAGCAGCGGGAAAGCCGTCAACGCGCCGCCAAGCATGATCGACAGGCTGAGCTCCGGGCTCTGGAAAAAGGCCGATCCATTCGGCCCGGCTGCGTAATACATTGCAATCCCGGCGGCCGGGAGCAGCAAGATCGCGCTCTCGATGGTCAGGCCCGGTAGCGCCCCGGCAGGAACCTGTTTGCGCAACAGGCCATAGGCACCAAAGCTGAAAGCCAGCGTAAGGCTGATCCACAAAGCGTCCAACGCGCCGCCCAGCAACAAGGCAATGCCCAGCGCAGCAATCGCCACGGCGGCCCATTGCAGGCGTGAAAGACGCTCGCCCAGCACCACCGTGCCGAGCAGCACATTGACCAGCGGATTGATGTAATAGCCAAGGCTGGCGGCATAGACCTGATTGCTCTGTATCGCCCAGACATAGAGTAACCAATTGATCGCAATCAGGATGGCTGATGCCGTCAGGAAAGCGAGAGAGCGCCAGTCCGCCAGCGCGCGGCGCAAATCCGGCCATTGTTTGCGCAAGGCGACGATCACCAGGCACAGCGGCAGAGTCCAGATGATCCGCCAACCGACGAACTCTGGGGGAGGCACGCTCTTCACCAAGAGCAGGTAGAGCGGCATGAAGCCCCAGATGAAGTAAGCGGTCAGCGCGGCAGGGAGGCCGGACGGCTGCACTTGGGGATGTGGCTGGGACTGGTTCATCCCGTCGCCCCTAGGCGTCGCACAACTATGCGGCAATTGCTTTCCTTCCTGACAGGACATTGTCTGACCGGTTGCAGGGCGTTCAGGAACGTGAGGTTATTTATGAACCATCACGCAAGCGCGACTCAGATCCCTGCGCAGGACGGAAAGAGGATATTGGCAATGACACGCAGTAAACTTTCCAAATTCGCGGCCATGGCGCTGGCCATACCGGGCCTCGCCCTCGCAACGCCTGCATCCGCTGCAGCACAAGTACATGCGCCGGCCCAACCGGAACTGCACGGCATGGGTGACCTTGCATGGCAGCATGGTCGTGATCGTGGCCGTCATGAAGGCTGGGATCGCGGGCGGGGCAATCGCGACCGCTATTATCGCGGCGATCGCTACCGTGACGACAGGTACAGGGGCGACCGTTATCGCGGCACCTACTATGGCGATCCGGTCTATCGCGACACGCGCATCTGGCGCGGGCGTGATGGCAGCTATTACTGCCGCAAACAGGATGGCACGACAGGCCTGCTGGTCGGTGCGGCCGTGGGCGGCCTGATCGGCAATGAAGTTTCCAGTCGTGGCGACAAGACTGCGGGCACCATCATTGGTGCCATTGGCGGAGCCATACTCGGCCGGTCCATCGACCGTAGCAATGCCCGCTGCCGTTAACCAGGCTAACCATCTTCGGCTGGCGTAGCGCACAGCCGGGGCGCGGCGCCCACCGAGCCGCGGAAAACACCGGGCTGGCTGAAATGCCGCCCGGTGTTTTCTATCGCCGCTTCACGAAGCGGGCCCAATCTTTCCCGCTTTGGGACAGGCGCGTTTATTAACCATTCCCGGTCATAGGTCGTTAACCGCGCGGGGACACTCCCTGAGCAGATGTAAAATGATCGCAAGGGTATCGCCATGACACCGCCTAGCCTGTCTCGAATCCGCCTGCCGCTGCTTGCCTCGCTGGCGCTGGTGCCGGTCCTGTTGGTTTCCGGCTGTGGCGGGACCCCGCAAGAGGGCGATCCGATGGCCGAGGAAGATCCGGCGGCCACCGCTGCGTTGAACGACCAGATCATGGTCGACCCGGACCTTGCCAACCAGAATGAAGGCAACGCCGCACTCACTGGCGGAAGCTCGGCGGCCTTGCCGCCGGAAAATGCCACGCCTGAAGCCATGGCCGCCGCGCGCGATGAAGCCGCTGCCCTGGTGGGAGGGCTGGCAAGAATGGCTGCTCCTCCTGCACCGGTCGAGGTGGAAGGGGGCGCAGCGCCAACTGCTGCACTTACGGCTGCGGCGCGTGCAGTGGTTGCACCGGGCGGCGCCAATTGTGCAGAAAAAGTCCAGTATTCAGCAGCCTGGGCAGCGAAGTTGCCAGATGCATTGCCGGTCTATCCGCGTGGCTCCACACAGGAAGCCGCTGGGACGGACGAAGGCAACTGCGCCTTGCGGGTGGTGAATTTCCTGACCCCGGTCCCGCTCGACGATGTGCTCGCCTTTTATAACACCCGCGCAAGCACTGGTGGATATTCGGTTGAACATGTCAAACAGGATGGCGACAATGTGCTGAGCGGGACGAAAGGCCCCGCTGCCTATGTCATCTACGCCCGTCGCCACCAGAATGGCGTGACCGAAGTGGAACTGGTGACAACCGGCGGCTGACCCACCGATCTGCGTTTAGCCGCGTAAACCAACGCCAATGCTGGCACGCGGCTGGTCCATTTCTGTACTGGCCACCGGATAAGCGCAATAATCAGCGGCGTAAAAGGCTGCCGGGCGATGGTTGCCGGACAGGCCCAGGCCGCCAAAGGGAGCTTTTGACGAAGCGCCATTGGTGGGGCGGTTCCAGTTGATGATCCCGGCGCGGATATTCGCCCAGAAACGATTGTAATCCTGCGGGCTTCCACCAATCAACGAGGCAGACAGGCCGAAGCGCGTATTGTTGGCTTCTGCAATCGCTTCATCGAAATCCTTCGCCCTGATGACCTGCAGCAGCGGACCGAACAATTCGACATCGGGCCGGTCCTTCATCGCGGTGGTGTCGATAATGGCGGGGGAAATGAACGGCAGATTGTCGTCCGGCCGGGTCATATGCTTGATCGCCTTGCCGCCATTGGACAGCAAATAGAGGAAGCTCTCCGTCAATTGGTCGGCTGCGCCATTGTCGATCACCGGACCCATGAAAGGCGCCGGTTCCGCAAAGGGCTCACCATAGATCAACCGGTCCGCCAGCGTTTTCACTTCGGCTATGACGGCGTCATACATGCTGTCGACGACGATCAGGCGGCGTCCGGCAGTGCAGCGCTGGCCCGCGCTGGTGAAAGCGGACTGGATAATCAGCACTGCCGCATCGCTCACCTTGGGCGTGTCGATCACGACAATGGGATTGTTGCCGCCCATTTCCAGCGCCACGATCTTGCCCGGATTGGTGGCCAGCCGCTTGTTGATGGCAATGCCTGCCTGGGCGGAGCCGGTGAACAATACGCCGTCAATCCCGGGATGGGCGACCAGCGCCTTGCCCTCTTCCGGGCCGCCCGGCATGAATTGCGCCACTGCGGCAGAAATCCCGGCCTTGTTGAAGCATTTCATCAACAATTCGCCGACTGCCGGGGTCTTCTCGCTCGGCTTGAAGATCACGACATTGCCGGCGATCAGCGCTGGTACGATATGCCCGTTGGGCAGGTGCGCCGGGAAATTATAGGGGCCGAGGACGACCATCACCCCATGCGGCTTGTGCCGCACGGCGGCTGTCCCTTGCAGCGCGCTGTCGAGCTTTTTCTGGCCGGTCCGGTCGGCATAGGCGCTGACGGAAATATCGACCTTGGCGATCACCGATTCCACCTCGGTGCGGGATTCCCACAGCGGCTTGCCCGTCTCGCGTGAGATCAGTTCGGCGAGTTTGTCGCTTTCCTTGCGCACTTCATTGGCGAAGCGGCGACAGAGCTCGATCCGGGTTGCCAGTGGCTGGGCTGCCCATGCGGGCCATGCACGCCGGGCGCGATCAACAGTGGCGTCAACATCGCCAACCTTGCCTCGCCACAATTCTTTGCCCGTTGCCGGTTCGTAGGAAACAATCTCATCCTGGGACACGTACTGTTCTCTTCCTACCAAGAATTGGCTTGGTTTCCCTCATAGAACGCCTATGCTTAACGAGCATTTACCGTTGTATCACGCTTTCTGAGTCGTAATTCAGCTTCGGCTGTCGCCCTCAGCAAGCAAAAAGCAGAGCGTGTGCTGAAACGCAAGCATACGAAGGTCTGAACAACGGCCTGCCGGGGATAACGCACAGGCGTAAACAACGCCCAATATTGCTGGAGAGAAGGCGGGGCGAAGATCACCGCATCCTCAGGAAAAACAGGTCGCGCAACCATATTCATGGGTCGCACTTCGGAAGGGGCAGGAAGAACCTGTCCTGCAGGCACGACGAGCAACGTCGGCCACAACAAGAGGTGTGAAAAATGCGCAAGAATATTACCAAGGCGGTCGCGCTCGGGCTGACCGCATCGGTCATTGCCATAGCGGGCGCAGGCCTGACAGCAACACCGGCAGCGGCAAATGAATGCCTGCTGGATACCAACGACAATGGTTTCCCGGATATTCTGGACACGGACGGGGACGCGTCCGCCCCCGGAACAAATTCCACTGCATGTGGGGAAGACGCGACCACCAATGGCAATAATGCGACAGCCAGTGGTGCGGATTCCTTTGCTGCTGCCAATTCCACAGCGGTTGGCAGCCAGGCCACTGCGCTGGGCTCTGCCTCCACGGCTGTTGGCACTAACGCAACAACGCTGGGTGGTTCTTCGGTCGCAATCGGGGTCAACTCATTGACGCAGGGCAACAACGCTACTGCAACGGGCCGGGGCAGCTTTGCCGGTGGCAACGGTACAGCCAATGGCGTTTACTCTTTTGCTGGTGCCGGTGGCACCGCCATGGGTGCAGGGGCAGCAGCAATTGGACAACAAAGTGTTTCTGTGGGGGCGAACTCTGACGCGCTGGGCAACACCTCGGTCGCCATCGGTGCGCAGGCGACTGCTGATGGCGATGATGGCGTGGCTATCGGGCAAGGGGCGGCGAGCAGCGGGCTGAATTCCGTGTCTGTCGGTGCAGAAAGCTCCGCGACCCAGCCTGGCACCTCGGCCTTTGGCTGGCGGGCTGCGGCAACCGGAGTGCGCGCAACTGCAATCGGGCATCTCACGCAAGCCACCGGTGAGCGCAGCGTTGCAATTGGCGAAGCTGCTGTCGCCAATGGTGCCGGGGCAATTTCGGTGGGTGACCAGTCCGTTACCGCTGCGGACGGGTCAATCGCAATTGGTCAATTAGCCAATACTGGTGCTGCAGCCATTGACGGCATTGCCATTGGCTCTGCGGCCTCGTCGGGCGCGTTCGGGGCAATTGGCATCGGTATCAATGCGTCGGCAGCCGGTGATCGGTCCATCGCTCAGGGCCCCGGCGCTGCGGCGCTTGGCGCTTCCAGCATCGCAATCGGCAATGATTCTGTAGCAGACGGCGTAGATGCAGTTGCGATTGGTGGTGACGATGCCCTGTCCGGTGCGCGTGCAATCGGCAATTCGACAACGGCTGTTGGCGGCGAATCCGATGCTATCGGGCCAGGCGCAACTGCCTATGGCTGGCGGGCAAATGCCGGTAACGAGCGTGCGACTGCCCTGGGCCACCTGTCCAATGCCACCGGATTGCGTTCGACCGCAGTGGGCGAAGCGTCGCAAGCGATCGGAACACAGTCTGTAGCAGTTGGTGACCAGTCCAGAGCTCAGGATCTGGGTAGCACCTCGGTGGGTGTCATCGCCTTTTCGGACGGCTTTGGCTCTACCGCTCTAGGCGCGGCAGCCATCGCCAATGGCGAAAGGACGACATCGGTTGGCCTGTTTTCTCAGGCTCAGGGCGATCAGACAACGGCGCTGGGCGCAGATTCGATAGCATCGGGAACCGGCGCCACCGCAATCGGCTGGGGCTCCAACGCATCCTTTGCAGGGTCCACCGCGGTAGGTGCCGGGGCGGTTACGACTGCTGCCAACGAGGTAGCGCTTGGCGCAACGGGCACGTCGGTTCGTGTTGGTGATATTGCTGCCAGCACGGCGGCACAAACGGGTGCGACAGATGTGATGACGGTCGATGCCAATGGCGTGATTGGCCGGGATCCAACGATCCGGACTGCAATTGCGACCAACGCTGCCGGCGTCGCCACGAATGCTGCTGGTGTCGCCACGAATGCTGCGGGCATCGCTGCCAACCGGCTCGATATCACCGCGCTGCAATCCCTCACTGCGACTCAGACGGGGCAGATCAACGACCTGTTTGCGATCACGGCGGATAACCGTCGGGCAATCGACCGTGCCAATGAAGGTGTCGCTATGGCGCTGGCCATGGAATCGCCCATGCTCCCGCCCGGCACGAGCTTCGCACTTAGCGGTGGTATCGGCTACTTTGAAGACAAGGGTGCCGGAACCATGGCTGTGACGGCACGGATCGGCGAGAATGCTGCCTTCTCGGCCGGTATCGGGGTTGGCTTCGACAGCGGCGAAGTCGGTGCCCGTGGTGGCTTCCAGGTTGCCTGGTAAGCGGCTAGACACGCACTTATGAGCATGTTTGCACACCCAACTGCAATGCCGGGGCTTCGTGCCCCGGCATTTCTTCGTGCCGCCCTCGCGCTGGCGCTCGCTGGCTCCGGGCTGGCTCTTCCGGCAAGTGTTCAGGCACAACAGCCTGCGGCTCCCGCTGTGCAGCCCCCACCATCAGTGCGGCCAGTGCCGGACCAGCTCGAACTGTCAAAAATGATCTGGTCCACCATGCTGGCTGTCGATCACGCCAACCGGTCGGGCAATTATTCCGTCTTGCGTGACATGTCGGCACAGGGATTCCAGATCAACAACAATGCCGCCCGGTTGGCAGAGATCTTTGCTGGCATCCGGACGTCACGGATCGACCTGTCCAATGCCCTGCTGGTACCGCCGACCTATACGGAGCCTCCTCGCCAGATCCAGGCGGATGTGTTCCAGGTGAAAGGCATCTTCCAGCTGCGCCCGACGTCGATCTATTTTGACATGTATTACCAATGGGAACAGGGGCGCTGGAAATTGTTCGGGATTGATATCCAGCCCGTCAGCATGGTGGAGGCGATGCCGGGGCCAGCACCCGCACCGCAGCAAGACCGACGGCGAGATCGTCGCTAGCTGGCAGTGATGTGCCCGGCAGGTGCAGGGGCGGGGCAATGCGCTTCGCCCATGCGCCTGATCGCGGTGACCTTCTCCTCCAGCGGCACCCAGTCATCGCGCTCCGCAATGGCGGACCAGATCGCCTCTACTTCCTCGATCAGCATGCTTTGCGGTGCTTCGTCCGACCAATAGGCATGGCTGGCATCGGTTGGCTGGTAGCCGGAGCAGGCTTCTGCCAGTTCGCCTTGCGCGCCACGCCCGCCGCGATGGCGGTGGAAGAACAGGTCCGGCTGGATATTGCTCTCACGCATTGCCTTCTCACAGGCTGCAACCAGCGCACCATCACGCTCCTGACCTTGCGGTATCAGCCCCAGCCGCCACAGCCAGCGTCGTGCAATTGCCTGCATATATAGCGGCCCGAACCGTTCCATCGCCGCGACCAGCGGCGGCGCCTCTGCCAAAAGCCGCAGGGCGACCGCGAATTGCCCGCAATTCCAGTGCAAAGCCTCTGGCTGGCGGCCAAAGGCATATAATCCGGACTGGTCGAAATAGGCGGCGGTGAAGCCTGCATCCCATGTTGGCAGCCAGCGCCACGGACCGTAGTCAAAGCTCTCGCCGGTGATGTTCATATTGTCAGTGTTGAGCACACCGTGGACGAAGCCTGCGACCATCCAACTGGCCGCAAGGTCTGCCAGCCGCTCCACCACAAGGTGCATGAGTTGGACGGCTGGTTCATCACGGCCCGGCGCGTCCTCAGGTGGGGGAGGGCCAGGGTAATGCGCCAAGCAATAGTCCACCAGTTGCGCCATTTCGTCCTTTGCCTGGATCGCCAGCAATCGCTGGAACGTGCCGATCCGGATATGGCCATGGCTCAGCCGCACCATCACGGAGGAACGGGTCGGGCTTGGTTCGTCACCGCGCCAGAGCGCTTCGCCTGTCTCGATGATGGAGAAAGTCTTTGAAGTGTTTACACCCAGTGCTTCCAGCATCTCCGTGGCAAGGATTTCCCGCACACCGCCTTTCAGGGTCAGTCGCCCGTCGCCGCTGCGGCTATGGGGTGTCGTGCCCGATCCCTTCGTGCCGAGGTCCAGCAACCGGCCACGGGCATCGCGCATCTGGGCGAAGGTGAAGCCGCGCCCGTCGCCGATCTCCGGGTTGTAAACGCGGAACTGGTGCCCGTGATAGCGCTGCGCAAGCGGCTGCGGGAGGTTGTCCGGCAAGGGCTCGAACCGCCCGAAATGACTGGTCCATTGCTCTTCACTTAGCTCTGCCAGCCCCACGGCCATGTCCCAGCGGGAATTGCGGAAGCGCAATTGCACCTTCGGGAAATCTGCCGCTTGGACGGGATCAGCCAGCCAGTCAGCCAGCGACAGGATGACCGGATCGGGGCGATAGGGTGCTGCTTGCGGTTCAGGGCGCATCAGGTGATACTGGCCATGCGCGCCGCCCTGTGCAACAGGGCGCGCAGGGGTCAAACGCAAATATCCGGGAAATACGCCGTCTGTATGGACAAGGAAGCACACACACTGCCTTGGGTCGATCACCATTGGACCAGCCCGGATGGCCTGTCGCTGCATTATCGCGATTATGCCGGGCCTGACGGCGCGCTACCTGTCTTGTGCCTCCATGGCCTGACGCGCAATGCCCGCGACTTCGAGGCACTGGCGGCGCATCTTGCCGGGCGGCACCGCGTAATCGTGCCCGAATTGCGCGGGCGCGGGGATAGTGAATATGCGCGCGATGCGATGAGCTACACCCCGGCAACCTATGTCGAAGACCTGGAAGCGCTGCTGACAGAACTGGCGCTTGTGCGTTTCGTCGCAGTGGGCACTTCACTCGGTGGCCTGCTTACCATGCTGCTGGCGAGCCGCGATGCCAGCCGCATTGCCGGGGCCGTGCTGAACGATATTGGCCCGGCCATCGAAGCCGAAGGGCTGGAGCGCATCCGTGACTATGTCGGGCAAGGGCGCAGCTTCCCGACCTGGATGCACGCTGCCCGCGCGCTTCAGGAAACCCATGGTCATGCCTTCCCCGATTACGAGATCGACCAGTGGATCGGCATGGCCAAGCGCTGCATGGTCATCGGCCAGAGCGGGCGCATCGCCTTTGACTATGACATGGCCATTGCAGAACCCTTCAACCTGCCGGATGGAGAGGCAGGGGTGGATTTATGGCCTGCACTGGAATCGCTGTCGCAATGCCCGGTGGCGATCCTGCGCGGGGAGTTTTCCGATGTCCTGTCCGAAGCGACCTTGCAGGAAATGCTCCGCCGCCTGCCGCTGGCCGAGGCGGTGAGCGTATCGCGCGTCGGCCATGCGCCGATGCTGGATGAGGAAGCTGCGCTGTCCGGGATCGACGCCTTGCTGGAGCGTGTACAATGACGGCCACTCCGCGTATCCTGCACCTCCATTCGACCTTTTCCGCAGGCGGGAAAGAGCTGCGCGCGGTGCAACTGATGAACGCATTTGGCCGCGATTTCAGCCATGCGATCGTCTCCGCTGTACCCGATGCGATGCAGGCGGCAAGCCATGTTTCTGCCGGAGTACCAGTGGTTTATCCAAAGGACTTCCCGCCGCTCCAAGGAAAGCCATGGCCGGGGCGGTTGTTGAAACTGGCACAAGCAATGAAGCCCTATGACCTCGTCCTGACCTATAATTGGGGGGCGATGGATGCAGTGATGGCGCACACCTTGTTCAGCGACATGCTGGGCCTGCCGCCACTGGTTCATCACGAAGACGGCTTTAACGAGGATGAGCAGGACAAGCTCAAGGCCAGCCGTAATTGGTATCGCCGGATTGCGCTGGGCAAGGCCTCCGGCCTGGTCGTCCCGTCCGAGCGGCTGGAGGAAATCGCGCTCGACACATGGATGCAGCCCATGGGGCGGGTCAAGCTGATCCCCAATGGCATCCCAACCATCAATTTCGCCAAGCGCCCCAAGCCGGATGCGCTGCGCGGAATCGTCAAGCGTAAGGGCGAGTTCTGGGTTGGCACGATGGCGGGCCTGCGCCCGGTCAAGAACCTGCCCCGGCTGGTAAGAGCCTTTGCCGACATGCCGGAGGAATGGCAGCTGGTGATCGTGGGCGAAGGGCCGGAGCGGAATGCGATCCGCGATACTGCGGCTGATCTGGACATTGGCCATCGGGTCCATTTGCCCGGCTTTGCTGCTGACCCGGCCAAGGTCGTTGGCCTGTTCGATATCTTTGCCCTTTCCTCCAACAGCGAGCAGGCACCGCTTTCGCTGCTGGAAGCGATGGCGGCAGGTGTTCCGGCGGTGGCTCCGGAAGTGGGCGATGTTCCCTTCATGGTAGCGGAAGAGAACCGCCCCTTCATCACGCCGAAGGGGGATGACAAGGCGCTGGCCGGGGCCATGCGGGCACTGGCTGTCGATCCCGCATTGCGGCAGCAGCTTGGCGAAGCAAACCGGCAAAAGGCGGTGGCGGAATTCGATGAAAAGGCGATGATTGCAGCCTATCGGCGGCTTTACACTTCAGCCATGGGGCGGCCACAGTCGGCGTAATCTGCCCGGTCCTTCACCCGGCGTTCAGGCCCAGATGCGCAATTCATAGGGGACAGGCGCGTAATCGCCGATTGAATTGGCGGTTTCATCGGCTAAAGACGCCAAACGCCCTGAATTGCAGCAATTCAAGAAGAGAAGCCTGCGTGGCCCTGATACCCAGCTCAAATAAGCCCGAAAACGATCCGAAAGCGCAGAAGCAGGCAGCACAGGAAGATGTGCTGCTGCGCGAAGTCGATGATGCCGTTCGGCAAGACCAATATGCCGATTTCGCCAAGAAATTCGGCCGCCCTCTGATCGGGCTGGTGGTCCTCGGCCTCGCTGCCTTTGGTGGGTATCTCTATTGGGACAGCCGCCGGGAAGCCGCGAAGGAGGCGAACTCCGAAGCCATCGTCAGCGCGCTTGACCAGGCCGAGGCAGGTAATTTCGCGGGTGCGGCAGAGAAGGCCGATCCGGTGATCGAAGATGGCGCGCCGGGTGCGCGCAGCATTGCCCGGATGCTGAGAGCCGGTGCGCTGGTGGAACAAGGCAAGGAAAAGGAAGCGATAGAGCTATTTGCCGCCGTTTCGGCCGACACGGAAGCGCCGCAGGAATTGCGTGACCTTGCCACTATTCGCGAAGTCACCTTGCGTTATGATGACATGAAGCCGGCCGATG
Organism: Sphingomonadaceae bacterium; assembly: GCA_024236195.1. Lineage (GTDB taxonomy): Bacteria > Pseudomonadota > Alphaproteobacteria > Sphingomonadales > Sphingomonadaceae > JACXVD01. The sequence goes on along the minus strand of JACKKZ010000006.1, from coordinate 68,751 downwards.
TTGAGGCACGCATCCGCCCGCTGGCGGTGCCGGGCAAACCCTATTTCGGCAGCGCGGGCGAACTGGTTGCCATGGCCTTGCTTGACCAGGGCAAGGAAAAGGAAGCCGGGACCATGTTTGCCGAGATGGCAAAGGATGAAGATGTCCCGGAAACGCTCCGCTCGCGCGCGCGCCAGATGGCCGGGTTGCTCGGTGTGGATGCGGTTGAAGATGTAGATGAGCTGCTGGAAAGCCAACGCGTGACTTCGGCTCCGGCACAGTAAATGATTACAGGACAGGCAGGTAGCATGACCATGCGCAAATTTAATCGCACCGGGCGTATCGCCCTTGTCGGCACACTCGCACTGGCGTTGTCTGCCTGCAGTGGCGGACTTTTTGGCGGCGGTGACAAGAAGAACACGCCGACCGTTGGCGAGCGGATGCCGATCCTGTCCAAGATCGAAAGCGGGGCGCAGGTCGATCCCAATTTGCAAGGCATCACCGTGGTGCTGCCCCCGCCGCAGGCCAATGCGGATTGGGCGCAGGCAGGCGGCACGGCGAGCAAGGCCTATGGCCACCTTGCCCTGGCCGACAATCCGTCACCCGCATGGTCGGCCAGCATTGCCGGGTCGAGCAATTCGCGCCGCCTTGCAGCCGCGCCGGTGATTGGCGATGGCAAGCTGTTCGTGATGGACACGGATGCGAAGGTGCATGCCTTTGACGCTGCCAGCGGCGCCCGCTTGTGGACCCATGAAATCAAGCTGGACGGCAAATTGCAGAATTCCGGTTTTGGCGGCGGTGTCAGCTTCTCCGGTGGCCGTGTTTACGCGACTGATGGCGTGGGCGATGTGGTGGCGATTGATGCCGCCAATGGCGCGGAAGTTTGGAAGACGAAACCCGCTGGCCCGCTGCGCGGCTCCCCCACGTTGGCATTCGGCAATGTCTTTGTGATGACGCAGGACAACCAGATCTTCGCGCTCAACGCCGCAGACGGCTCGCTGGCGTGGCAGGAATCGGCCTCTGCCGGGCAAGCCGGTGTGTTTGGTGTGGCCGCTCCGGCAGCAGGGCAGGGCACTGTCGTTGCAGGCTATTCGACGGGTGAGCTGGTCGCCTATCGGTATGAAAACGGCCGGTCGCTGTGGGCGGACGCGCTCGCGCGTACGTCCATTTCCACCGAAGTCGGCTCGCTGACGGATATCGACGCTGACCCGATCATTGATCAGGGCCGCGTTTTCGCGCTGGGGCAGGGTGGCCGCATGGCGTCCTATGAACTGGTTACTGGCCAGCGTATCTGGGAACTGAACCTGGCAGGCATTTCCACCCCCGCAATCGCGGGCGAGTGGATTTTCACCCTGACGGACGATGCCCGTCTGCTCGCGATTGCGCGCACCACCGGCAAGGTTCGCTGGATTGCGCAAATGCAGCAATACAAGGACCAGAAGGATAAAAAGGGCCAGATTTTCTGGACCGGTCCGGTGCTCGCAGGCAACAACCTCTGGGTCGCCAGCTCGCGCGGGGAATTGCACAAGGTCAGCGTGGCAGAAGGCTCTGCCCAATTGTATCGTGACCTTGGCTCTTCCGTCAGCCTGCCGCCGGTTGTTGCCAACAACATGCTCTATGTCCTTGATGATGGTGGGAAGATTCACGCTTTCCGCTAAACGGCTTCGCGCGGATTAACCTTTCGCCCGCGGACCATCCCTTCGCGGGACGCGGGCGAGGATGTTACAGCGGCCTTAACCCTTTCCCGCTATGGCGCTCGCCATGAGCGCATATCAGGCCAAGAGCAGCAACCCGCCCGCAAGCGACGTTTCCTCAGGCGTTGGCCTGTCGGGCTTGCTGGGCCTGTTCCTGTGGATCTTCTTCTGCCGTAATTACCCGGCGTTTGCTGACATGCTGAACCTGCCGGGGCCGCGAGAGCCGCTTTCTGGCCCCTATGCCGCTCTCGCCGCCATGGCCTTTTCCGTCATCCCCATGGTCGCGTGGTCCCTGCTGGTGGACAAGGTGCACAGGCGGCCGTCCACCGGGATCAACTGGGATAATCCGCGCCCGTGGGGCAAGGATATCGACGTTACCGTGACCAAGATCGCGGGCCTGTGGGCGACCTGGGCAATCATTGGCTGCCTCTATTGCCTCGCGCGCTGGTATTGGAACGGGCAATATCTCTTTGCCATGAACGTGCTGGGCTATGCGATCATCCCGATGGTCGTGCTCTCCGTGCCCTATGTGATGTGGCTCGACCGGGTGATGGTCAATCCGCGTGACCATGCCTGGCATTTCGGCGCCATGCTGATGGGCCGCGAAGCCTATGACCCGGAAGAAGTGAAGAAGCACTGGCGGGCATGGATCATCAAGGCCTTCTTTGGTGCCTTCATGATCTCGATCCTGCCGGGCGGCTTTAGCTTTATTGTATCCACCGATTTTTCGGAGATATCCAACGACCCGGTTCGTGTTGGCCTATTCTTGACAGGTCTACTGTTCGTAATCGACGTGCAAATTGGCACGGTTGGTTACCTCGTTACCATGCGCCCGCTCGATGCTCATATTCGCAGCGGTAACCCCTTCCTGGCGGGCTGGCTGGCCGCGCTGATGTGTTACCCGCCCTTTGGATGGGTGATTTTGGGCAATGGCGATGTGCTGAGCTACGAGCATAATGTCGCAGGCTGGGGGGTCTGGCTGTCCGGCAATACGGCGCTGCTGTGGATCTGGGCCGGGCTATTGGTCGTGCTGACGGGCATCTATGCGTGGGCGACCGTGGCTTTCGGTATCCGCTTCTCCAACCTCACCTATCGTGGTGTCCTCACCAATGGTCCGTATCGCTTCACGCGGCACCCGGCCTATCTGTCCAAGAACCTGTTCTGGTGGTGCTCGGTCATGCCGTTCCTCGTGACGAATGGTTCTGCCACCGATGCGATCCGCAACACCTTCTTCCTGCTCTGCGTCAATGCGATCTATTTCTGGCGGGCGAAGACGGAAGAAGCGCATTTGCTGGCGGAAGACCCGAAATACCGTGAATATCACGCATGGATGGACCAGCATGGCTTGCTCACCCGCCCGTTGACTGCGCTCAAACGCCGCCTGCGCCCGCGCGGCCCGGTGGTGGCCCAACCAGCGGAGTGATCGCTACAAGTCTGTGCTGTGCTTCACCGCGTGCATGGTGATGGTGCGGTCCGTCATGCCCAAGGCTTCGCGTTCCTGCTGCCAGGTCTGCATATGCGGGGTGTTGAAATGTTGGGCGAGAGTCTCGCCATTGGCCCAGGCTTCCGTAACGCGGATCAGGCCGGGATCGACGATATCGACCGAATAGGCATAAGCGAGGCAGCCGCGTTCCTCCAGACTGGCGGCGATCACGCGCTTCATCGCGGGGATGGCTGCGTCGAGGTTTTCAGCAGGCAGGCGGAAAGAACCGGTAACGACAATCACGTTCAGAAGCTCTTGGCTGCATAAACCCGGCTCACATCCTCGCTCCATTCGCCATGATAAAGGTCAAACAGGCGCTGCGCGGGTACGCGGCCGTCCTTCACAATCTCTTCCAGCGGGGTGAGGAAGCCGGTTTCATTGTCCCCTGCGCCATTCAATCGTCCACGGGCAGCAAGGCCGGACCGTGCAATGGCCAGCACTTCGCCAGCAATGTCGGCCAGTTTCCCGCCACCCGGCAAGGGAGCATCGAGTGCCAGCCTTGGCACTGCATTACGCAGCGCCTCCCGCCCTTCCATGTCCCAATCCTTGACGAGGTCCCATGCGGCATCGAGTGCGGTCTGGTCATAGAGCAGGCCAACCCACAGGGCCGGCAGGGCGCAAATGCGGTTCCACGGCCCACCATCGGCCCCGCGCATTTCGAGGAAGCTTTTCAGCCGTACTTCGGGGAAGGCGGTTGAGAGGTGATCCCACCAGTCGCTTTCACGCGGCAATTCGCCGGGCAGGGCAGGGAGTTCCCCTTTCAGGAAGTCGCGGAAACTCTGCCCAGCGGCGTCGATATACTTCCCGTCGCGGAAGACAAAATACATCGGCACGTCGAGCATGTAGTCGACATAGCGTTCGTAGCCGAAGCCATCTTCGAACACGAAAGGAAGCATTCCGGTGCGGTGCGGGTCCGTATCGCTCCAGATATGGCTGCGATAGGAGAGGTAACCGTTGGGCTTGCCTTCCGTGAAAGGCGAATTGGCAAAAAGCGCAGTGGCCAGCGGCTGCAGCGCGAGGCCCACGCGGAACTTCTTCACCATGTCCGCTTCGCTGGAATAGTCGAGATTGACCTGGATCGTGCAGGTGCGCAGCATCATGTCGAGGCCGAGATTGCCCACCCGGGGCATGTGCCGCATCATGATTTCATAGCGCCCCTTGGGCATGATCGGCAGCTCTTCGCGCGTTTTGTCCGGCCACATGCCGAGGCCGAGGAACTTGACGTCGCATTTCTCGCCAACCGCTTTCACCTGTTCGAGGTGACGGTTGGTTTCGTCACAGGTCTGGTGGAGGTTTTCCAACGGAGCGCCGGACAGCTCCAGTTGGCCTGCGGGTTCAAGGCTGACGGTCCCGTCAGACCCGCGCATGGCGATGACATTGCCGCCTTCTTCCACCGGTTCCCAGCCGAACTGGCGCAGTGCCATCAACAGGTCGCGAATGCCGCAAGGCTCGTCATAGGCGGGCGCGTGCTTGTCGTAATCCTTGTAGACGAATTTTTCGTGCTCGGTGCCGATACGCCAGCGCTCTGCGGGCTTCTCGCCAGCAGCCATGGGCGCGACCAGCTGGTCGCGGCTCTCGATAAAGGGGTCCTCTCCCCCCGACGCCTCGCGTGTGCTCATGCCGGTTGCCCTACGCAACCGAAAGGGGGAGGGGAAGAGCAATTCGTCAGCATGGCTTACGAGTCCTGTGACCAGTCGCCGGCGGTGCCCATCCACAGCGCAATGGCAGCCAGCGCTGCGGTTTCACCGCGCAGGATGCGCGGGCCGAGAGTGATGGCGCGGGTTTCCGTCAGCTTGCGGATGGCAGCGCGCTCATCATCGTCAAAACCGCCTTCAGGACCGGTGAGGAGCGCTGCGGGCGGGGCGTGGGCAGCAAAGCGCTCCGCTGCGGGTTCGCCGCCAAGCTCGTCGGCGAAGAACAGCATGCGGTCGGAAGGCCAGTCACGTAGCAACGCGTCCAGCTTCACTGGCTCGAGCACTTCGGGCAGCGCGGTGCGGGCGCATTGCTCGGCGGCTTCCGTCACGACCATGCGCGCGCGATCAAGGTTGAGCTTGTCCGCCACGCAGCGGCGGGTGATCACGGGCAGGATCTTTGCGACGCCCAGTTCGGTTGCTTTTTCCAGCACCATGTCAAACCGGTCTTTCTTGAGCAATGCGGCGCAGAGCCAGAAATCGGGCACCTCCTCGCGCGGGCGGAGCAGTTCGGTGACTTGCAGTGAGACATCGCGCTTGCTCGCAGCCGTTACGCTGGCGGCCCATTCGCCCGTCTGGTCATCACACAGCACCACTGCATCCCCTTCCTTCACGCGCATCACGCGCGCAAGGTAATGCGCCTGGTTGCCGGAAATGGTTACAGACGCGCCCGCAGATAGCGCATCCTGCATGAACAGGCGCGGGGCGCTTTTCGGGGGCCAGGCGGGGGTAGCAGGCATGGTCATCCCTAAACCACATCCGTCATCCCAGCGAAAGCTGGGATCTGCTTCTCACAGGCGAAAGTGACCGAAGGCGATCCCAGCTTTCGCTGCAATGACGAGTTGGTTAGGAAGCAAGCATGAGCGACCATATCGTCCCCGACAGCGAACATCGCGGCATCATCGCGCGCTTGCCGCAATTGCCGCGTGACCTCGCCATGCTGGCGCGGTTTGACAGGCCGATTGGCTGGTGGCTGCTGTTCTGGCCTTGCGCCTGGGGGCTGTGGCTGGCGGGGGCGGGGTTTCAATGGGCGCTGCTTGGATGGTTCCTGCTGGGCAGCATCGCCATGCGCGGGGCGGGCTGCGTCTATAACGACATTGTCGATGCCGACCTTGACCGGCAGGTTGCGCGCACTGCCAGCCGCCCGGTGGCGAGCGGGCGTGTGAGCCTGAAGCTGGCATGGGGCTGGCTGCTGTTCCTCTGCGCCATCGGGCTGGTGGTGCTGCTACAACTGCGCTGGCAGGCGCAATTGGTGGCGTTGGGCAGTATCCTGCTGGTCGCCGCCTATCCCTTCATGAAGCGGATCACCTGGTGGCCGCAGGCGTGGCTGGGTTTGGTCTTCACCTGGGGCGCGCCCGTTGGTTGGTTTGCGATGCGCAGCGACAATCTCGATGCGATCGGCGCGCTTTACGCGGGGGCAATGCTGTGGTGCATCGGCTATGACACGATCTACGCGCTTCAGGATCGCGAGGACGACGCGCTGGTCGGGATCAAGAGCTCGGCGCTGCGGCTGGGCGGCAAGGTTCAGGCGGGCGTGTGGCTGTTTTACGGTGGGGCGGTGGCGCTGTGGGCACTGGCCTTCTGGCTTTGGCGCGCGGATTGGCTGGCGCTGCTGGCGCTGCTGCCGGTGGCCGGGCATCTTGGTTGGCAGGCGGCTACGTTGGACCCGAGTGATCCGGACAACCCGCTTGACCGCTTCCGTTCCAACCGGCTGGCAGGGTTCCTGATGGCGGCAGCGTGTTTTGTGGTGGGGAATGCAGGCAGCTGACCCATGTGCAACCTCTACCGCATGACCAGGAACACCACCGAAGTCGCCGACTGGTTTGGCGGCATTGACGAAATGGGCGGTGCGAATTTCGGGGCGGAGGTCTATCCCGGCTATCCCGGTGCGGTGCTGGAAAGCGGTAAGTTACGGCAGATGAGCTGGGGCTTCCCCTTGCAGATGAAGGGCAAGCAAGGGCAATTACTCAAGCCCAAGCCGGTCAACAATGCCCGCACCGACAAGCTGGAGGGCTTCGTCTGGCGCAGCAGTTTCGAACAGCGCCGCTGCCTGATCCCGCTCACCGCCTGGGCGGAGGCGGAGGGAGCGAAGGGCAGCAAGACGCGCAGCTGGCTCTCCGTGCCGGGCGTGGAGCTATTCGCTGCGGCGGGTGTGTGGCGGCCGACCGATGAATGGGGTGATGCCTATTCAATGGTGATGACCGATGCCGCCGGGCGTGCGGCCGAAGTGCATACGCGTATGCCGGTGCTGCTGGCGCCGCAGGATTATTCTGTGTGGATGGACGGCAGCCCGGCCGATGCGTTCGACTTGTGCCGCCCGTGGTCTGGCGAGCTGGATATCGACCGCACCGACGAGCCATGGTCCGGCGGCGGGCAGGCGCGGTTGTTTTAGGAGCTTTGGCACCCCTAAATTCGTCGGCCCGCACTTGATGCGGGCCAAGGCTGCTTATCGAGCGGGACCGCGCGAAGAATAGCCAAGCCCCGTGTCAAGCACGGGGCGACGAGCAAGTGGATAGTTTCAAGCATAACTCACAATCTCCCACTCGATCCCGTCCCAATCGAAGACATAGAACCGGCGCCCCGGTTCATAGTCGTCATGCCCCCATGGCTCGAGGCCGGCCTCCACCACCACCTTCTCGGCAGCGTCGAGATCATCCACCACGATCCCGATATGGTTGAGTGGCTGCCCCTTGGAGAAGCCGCCCTTGACGTCCGGATGGGTGTAGAGCGCGACATAGGCATCGTCCGTGCCGATATGCACGGTCTCCCCGTTGTTCATTGACGGCCCGCGCCAGCGGATTCTCCAGCCCGCCAGTTGCTCCAGGAAACGCGCGGTGCGGTCGAGATCGGTGACGGAGATATTGGCGTGTTCGAGACGTCCTTTGGGCATGGTCTATTCCTTTCTTCCCTGACGCATCGCGCGGTGATTGATTCCGGCGAATCGTCCTGTTTGCCCATCGTGCAACCTCAAGCTAAGGTGAGGTCAAGTTTTGAATTTTGGGGGCGGCCATGACCCGACTCAGGAAAGATGACCTGCTGACCATCGGTGACTTGGCCCGGCGAACGGGCCTCTCTGTCTCGGCAATCCGCTTTTACGAAGAGAAAAAACTGGTCGAGCCGCTGCGTACAGGCGGCAACCAGCGCCGCTTCCTGCGCAGCGATATTCGTCGGCTGAGCTTCGTGGTGATCGCACAGAACCTCGGCCTGTCGCTGGCAGAGATCGAGGCGCAACTGGCGCGTCTGCCGCAAGGGCGCACGCCCACGGCGAAGGACTGGAAAGCGATCAGCACTGCGATCCGCAGCGTGATCGACGCTCGCATCGCCACGCTCCAGCGCACGCGGGACAAGCTTGATGGCTGCATCGGTTGCGGCTGCCTGAGCCTCAGGAATTGCCAGCTCTATAATCGCGATGATGAAGCAGGCGAGAGCGGGGCAGGGCCGCGCTTTGTGCTGGCCTAATACGCCCGTTCCGGCCCCAGTTCCGGGTCGAGGTCACGCGGACGCGCGAAATGGGCGAGCTTGCCCTTTGCGCCATCCAGATCTGCCCAATCGTCAATGTCGATTTCGATCACGGCGAAAGAGGCGGTGGGGAATTTGCGCACTGCTTCGGAAAACAGCTCATTCTCGTTTTCCGGCGGGATCAGTTCAAACAGCACTTCTTGCAAGCCGGGATTATGCCCACTGATTAGCACATGGTCTGCATCGCCTGCATGTTCGCGGATAACGTCGAAAATGGTCGTGACGCTGGCGAGATAGAGCCGCTCGTCCCATACCGGCTCGATATCCGGCAGCGCCTCTTCCAGCGTCTGCTTCACGCGGGCGGCAGGACTGGCGAGCAGGGCATCCCAGCGCGCGCCATGGTCCCGGATATGTGCGCCGATCAGTGCCGCACCCTTGCGGCCACGACCATTCAACCCGCGGTCAAAGTCGCGCTGGGCGGTGTCGTCCCAGTCAGATTTGGCATGACGCAGGATACCCAGAATTTTCACGCGCTGTCCGGTCCTTCTCCGCTGCGGGCCAGTTCATCGCCCGACATTCGTTCATTCCCGAAAACACCTTTGCTGACGCGTTGTAAAGCCTCATCCAGTGTCAAACGCGTGACAGGAGTGCCATTGGGGAAGGCTGACAGCAATCGGCTGGGGAAAGCGGATGAGAGGACGATGAAGTGGCCATGGTCGTCCTTGCTGCGGATCAGGCGGCCAAAGGCCTGTGCCAGTCGTGCGCGGATCGGGCGGTCGTCAAAGCTGCCACCGCCGCCAGCGGCCTTGCGCGCGCGGTGGAGAATGGTCGGGCGCGGCCAGGACTTGCTCCATCACCACGCAGCGCAGCGAATGGCCGGGCACATCCACCCCGTCGCGCAGCGCATCGGTACCGAGCAGGCTGGCGCGCGGATCATCGCGGAAAGATGTCCACCAGCGTGCCAGTGTCGATCGGATCAACATGCTGCGCGTAGAGAGGCAAGCCAGTGCGTGCGAGCCGGTCGGCAATGCGGCCATGCACGGCGCGAAGGCGGCGGATTGCGGTGAACAGGCCCAGCACTCCGCCGCCGCTCGCCTCGATTATGCGGCCATAGGCACCTGCGAGGGCAGGCAAATCGCCCTTCTTCACGTCAGTGACGATCAGCACCTCTGCGTTACTGGCATAATCAAACGGGCTTTCCGCGCTGGCGAGGCGCGGGTTCACGTCGATGTGTGGCGTCCCGGAGCGGGCAATGGCGCCTTCCCAGTCCGGCCCCTCCGCACCTCGATCGCAAAGCGTCGCGCTGGTCAGCATTACGCCATGGGCAGGCTCCAGCACAACGCGGGCAAAGGGCTTCATCGGGTCGAGCCAATGGCGATGGATGCCAATATCGAATTCGCGCGCGTCGGAGCGTTCCACCGCGAGCCAATCGACGAATTCCGGGTCCGCCGGGCCGCCCATCCGGTCGAGCAGCGCCTCCCATGCAGCGAGCAGATCTACTCGCCAATTGAGTGAATACCGCGCTCCTTCAATCCGCGCGCGGCCTTGCCCGTCGAGCCAGTCGGGCGCGTCTTCCAGCACCGCCTCCAGCCTCGTGCCCAGCCGCATCAGTGGCACGCGAATAGCAGATAGCGCGCTGGCAGCTTGCTGTGCGACGTCAATGAAATGACCGGGCAACTGCGCGACTTCGGTCTCGATGCCATAGCCCGCTTCCTGCCCGCCGCTTTCATCGCGGGCATAGGTGAGCGAGCGTGCGGCAGCCAGCAGCGCCTCGATCGGGCCAGAGGGTTCGTTATCGCCGATCCGTTGCAGCCAGCCATCGCTGGGCAGCGCTTCGGCAGCGGTGATGGCCGCCTCCACCGCCTTGCCGCCATCATCGTCATAGGAAGCAACGTCTGCGAGGCGCGCAGCCAAGCCCCGGCGGCGGCCGCGCGACTTCTTCTCGGGCCGATGATCCAGCGGCGCAGTTCAATCGCTTCTTGCCCGGTCAGTGCGGCGGCAAAGGTGGAATCCGCTGCTTCGAATACATGGTGTCCTTCGTCAAAGACGATGCGCGTCGGGCGCTGGGCATGGTCACGACCGCGCGCCGCATTGACCATCACTAGCGCATGGTTGGCGATGACGAGGTCTGCTTGCGCGCTCGCCCGGGCGGAGCGTTCGATGAAGCATTTGCGGTAATGCGGGCAGCCAGCATAAACGCATTCGCCGCGCTGGTCGGTCAGCGCTGCGATCCCGCGTTTGCGGAACAATGTGCCGAGCCAGCCGGACAAATCGCCGCCGACAATGTCCCCTGTCTCGGCTATAGTCTGCTGCCCAGCGCGCGACCAGTTGCGCGAGGATCGCCGCGCGCCCGCCAAAGCCGCCTTGCAGTGCGTCCTCCAGAGTTGAGGAGGCAGAGATAATTCTCGGCCCTTGCGTACTACCACAGGCTGCGACCCGTCCAGTCGCCGCTCCCGCTGTGCTCGGCGGCTTTCCGAGCGAAGCTGGCGCTGGAGGTTCTTGGTATAGGTCGAGACCCAGACTGTGCCGCCCGAAGCCTCTGCCCAGAGCGAGGCGGGGGTGAGATAGCCCAGCGTCTTGCCGATCCCGGTGCCAGCCTGTGCCAGTAACACATGCGGCGTGCGGTCACGCGAGCGGGGGGCGAAGATCTGCGCGGCGGCATTGGCATAGGCGCGCTGGCCTTCGCGCTGTTCAGCCCCTTCGCCGGTCAGCCGTGCGAGCTGCGTTTGCACGACACCCTCTTCGGTGTGGTGACTTGTTGCGGGGCAGGGCGTTCGGCGCTTCTTCCCATTCGGGCAGTTTGGCGAACAGCCAGCGCTCAGCCTTTTCGGGCCTGCGAATATGTGGGCTGAGCACGGCGCGCCCAGGCGCCCAGCGCAGCTTGACCCAGCGATTGCAGCACGCTCCACGCGCCTTCGCGTTCAGTCCAGCTCGCGCTTTCGCAGGTCTCCAGCAATTTGCCCGCTGCCTGCTGGAGCAGGGCAGGTACACCATCGTCGCTGGTTGGTTCCTCCAGCTCCAGCGCATGGGCCAGCCCCTTGGGCGTGGGAACGCAGAAACGGGCAGGATAGACGAAAGCGAACAGTTCCAGCAGGTCCAGCCCGGACAGGTCGGGATAACCCAGCCTGCTCGCTACCAGCGGCGCGTTGAGTAGCAGCAGCGGCGTATCCGCCGCCGCCATGATCGCTTCCCCTTTGGAGCAACCGCGCGTCGCCCCGTTCGGGTCGCGCAGCCACGTGCCCGCATGGCTGGCATGCAAGGCAGGGAGGGGAAGGGCAGCTGTCACGCCTCACCGAATAGAACGAATACGGAACCTTGCCAATGCGCGAAAGGGAAATACCCTCAGAAACGCGCCGCTACGGTTACTCCACCGCCGCCAGGCTCTGCCCATGGCACGAGCTGGACATTGCTATCCCGCTTGCTTGTTATCAGCAGGCCGGTTGCGCTTCCCAAGGCAGCGCCTGCGATGACGTCCCGCCATTTGTGCTTGTCCGCCTTCACTCGCGCAACGCCGACGAAGCCGGCAGCGAGATAGGCTGGAACACCTGCCTCCCAGCCATAGCGATTGTGGAGTGTCGCAGCGGCAGCAAAGCTGACGGAGGTATGGCCAGAGGGAAAGCTATTATAGTCGGAGCCGTCGGGGCGTCGTGCCTTGATAGCTTCCTTCAATGCCCAGCTTTCTGCGCTGGTGACCGCGATGCTCCCGCCAGCTTGCAAAGCGCCATCCGTGTCACCCTTCGCGATGGGTACGCCCAGCGCGGCGAGCACCAAAGCATTGCGAGCCACATCACTTGCATCGGACCACCCCTTTTCATCCGCCCTGGCAGGGCTGGAAACAAGCGAAACGGCCATGGCGAATGCGAGGAAGCTGGATATGAGACGAGCGAGTTTCATGGGCGCAGTCCTTACAAGATCGCGGCTAACATAAGGCGTGAGTTACATCTATGTCGAGCCGCTGTGTGGGCAAGCGGCCGACCAGCAGCGGCCGTGATGCTCAATCCGGGCACACCGGTAGATCAACGAGATAGTAAGACTTTCTCTGCTTGGTATGGGGCTGCTATCCTGCAAAGAAGAGAGCAAGTTCCGATGAAATCAGCCCGCCTGCTATTTGCTGCTTGCGCGACCGCTATTGCAGCGATGCCTGCTTCGGTGCAGGCTCAGGATGCGCGGGTCACCGTGGTGCAGGCGCATGTTGATCGTTACAAGGCGCGCGACCTGGATGGTTTCATGCGCACATTTGCGCCCGATGCGGTGGTGGTCGCCAATGGCATTACTGCGCGCGGGAAGGGGCAAATCCGGCAATTCTATGCCCTGAACTTTGCCCCCAAAGCCCCTACGATCAAGATTGAAGGCAGCGGCTGGAACGGCGAGGCAATCTATTTACAGGTGCGCTATAACTTCGCCGATGGCCAGACTTTGTGCTGTTCCTATACCGAATACACCGTGCGGGACGGCAAAATCACTTATGTAAATGCCAGCGGCTGAATTTCGACAACCACGGCCAATGCTTTCTCCAAGCGAAACTTAACCATTCCCGCTTAGTCCGGCGCTGTCGCACACCAAGGGGGACTGGCGATGAGTGGTTTTGGACGCAAAGGACTGGGTGATGGTCCGGTGGTGCCTGCATCGCGTGGTGGCTTTGGCAACCGGGTGAACGAGCACGAGCAACTGCGCGCTGCCAATGCCCGCGCTACGGGCACATTTGGCGATCCTGGCAGCGTAGCGGCCAAACGTGCTGCCTTCCTGCAATCCGAGCGAGAGCGCTCCGCCCGGATGGCCCAGGCGGACCAGCGTGGGATCAGCTCCTATGCAGAAAGCTTCCAGTCATCCCAGCCGCAACCGGCAGCGGATCGACCATTGTGGGTGGCCTATCTGCTGTGGTTCTTTGTGGGGCAGCTATCAGCGCACCGCTTTTACCTTGGCGCTACCAGTTCGGCGTTCAAGCAATTGGGGCTGCTGTTCGGGAGTGTCATCCTGGCCTTTGTCTTTGCACCGCTGGCCGCCATCGGCATCATTGCGTGGATAATCTGGATTTTCGCGGATTTGTTCCTGATGCCCGGCATGCACCGCAAATTGAGCCAGCCAAATCCGAGCCCGATCTTTTCCTGATTTCAGCGCCGCTGGCGCTCCATCAGGTCGATCAACTCGTCAAATTTTTGGCGTTGTTCGGCTTCGTCACCGCTGGCGATGGCTTCGGCGACGCAGCAGGCGGCATGGCTTTTGAGCACTTCGCTTTCGACCTTGGCGAGGGCTGACTTTACCGCCTGCAGCTGGTTGAGGATGTCGATGCAGTAGCGTCCATCCTCGACCATCCGCGCAACGCCCAGCACCTGACCAGAGATGCGGTTCAGGCGGTTGATTGTCGTCTTGCTGGTATCGCTCATCCGGAATTGCCCTTTAAATACCCCTAGGGGGTATGTATAGAGTGTGCCATGCAATCAAGCAATCCAGCCGTTTCGCGCCGCCAGTTGATACGTAGCACAATTGCGTTGGGAGCAGCCGCTACAATGCCGGTTCCCGCCTGGGCCAAAGGCATGTCGATGGGGGAGGTGAGTAAGGGTTTCGGTACGCTGTCAGGCGAAGTGATCGACCTCAATATCGGCCATGGCCGCTTTTCTACCGGTGGCCGTAGCGGACATGCCTTCGCCGTGAATGGCACTGTTCCAGGTCCGCTGATCCGACTCAAGGAAGGGCAGCATGTCCGGCTCAACGTCACCAACCATCTCGACGAGGACAGCTCGATCCACTGGCATGGCTTGCTGGTGCCGTTCCAATATGATGGCGTGCCCGGCGTCAGTTTCCCCGGCATCCGCCCGCATGAGAGCTTCACCTATGAATTCCCGATCCGGCAAGCAGGCACCTATTGGTGGCACAGCCATTCAGGGTTGCAGGAGCAGGCGGGGCATTATGGCCCGCTGATCATCGAAGCGGCGGATGGGTCTGACGCGCAATATGATCGCGATTATGTCGTGCTGCTGAGCGAATTTACGCCGCTCCATCCGCACGCGATCATGCGCAAGCTCAAGGTGGGCGAGCATTACTTCAACCGCCAGATGCAGACCGCAACCGATGGTGACATGTCCGGCGCAGACCGTCGCATGTGGGGTGCGATGCGGATGAACCCGCGTGATATCGCCGATGTCAGCGGGGCGACCTATACCTATCTCGTCAATGGCCACGGGCCGGAGGATGGGCTGGAATACCTCTTCCAGCCGGGCGAGAAAGTACGACTGCGGATCATCAATGGCTCGGCCATGACCTTTTTCAATGTCCGTATTCCCGGTGTCCCGCTGACGGTGATCGCAGCGGATGGGCAGGATGTGCAGCCGGTAGAAGTCGAGGAAATCCAGCTGGGTGTTGCCGAAACCTATGATGTCGTGGTCACTCCCGGCCATGGCAGCCACGCCATTGTGGCGGAGGCGATGGATCGCTCCGGCATGGGCTGGGCGAGCCTGACCTCGCATCCCGGCCACAAGGCCACGCCGCCGCCCTTGCGTGAAATTCCGACGCTCACCATGGCCGATATGGGTATGGGGGCCATGGCAGGGATGGACCATGGCGGCATGGACCATTCGATGCGCGACACCTCCTTGCTGCCCGACACTGTAAAGGTCGGCTCTGGCGTCGATATGGTCAGCGCCATGCCGGTGGACCGGATGGATTATCCCGGCCTCGGCCTCGACACTGTCGATCACCGTGTGCTGCGCTACACCGACCTTAAATCAAAGCGGATGAACCCGCACCGCATGGTCGAGCGCGAGCTGGAGATCCACCTGACCGGTAATATGGAACGCTATATGTGGTCCTTTGACGGCAAGAAATTCTCCGCCGTGAGCGACGACCCGATCCGCTTTGGGTTCAACGAGCGGGTGCGGGTGAAGCTGATTAACGACACGATGATGGCGCATCCGATCCATCTGCACGGCCATTTCTTCGAACTGGTCAATGGCGACCGGGGCCACAATATGCACCAGCCGCGCAAACACACGGTGGTGGTCCAGCCGGGCAGCAGCGCAAGCTTCGACCTGACGGCGGACGAGCCGGGCGACTGGGCGTTTCACTGCCATTTGCTCTACCATATGCACGCCGGGATGATGCAAGTGGTGACGGTGAGGCCGCTGGCATGAGGTGCGCAGTCTCAATCGCTTTGCCGCTGGCGGTGCTGGCCAGCCCGCTGGCCGCGCAAGACCATGACGCGCATGATCCACACAAGGGGCATGATCCCGCCACCAAGCCCA
Organism: Sphingomonadaceae bacterium; assembly: GCA_024236195.1. GTDB lineage: Bacteria > Pseudomonadota > Alphaproteobacteria > Sphingomonadales > Sphingomonadaceae > JACXVD01. Next base: position 53,207 of record JACKKZ010000006.1, on the reverse strand, counting down.
TAGATACCAAACCAAAGGGCGAGTGCGTGGGAGATTGGGACAGCTGCACAGACGCGGAGGGGAACAAATTTATCATTGTTCCCGAAACACAGCGGAAGCCAGAGGCAACACCCCCAGTCCTTCCGCCGGTTCCCATGCCGATGGAACACAAGGGGATGGTTCACGGTCCCTCCGCACCCGCCGCGTCTCCGCCAGAGCGGGCGCTCGAGGGTCCCGAACGCGCTGCTGACGCGATCTGGGGCGCTGACGCCATGGCTCCGTCACGCGAGGCGGTCCGCCGCGAAAATGGCGCGATGACAACGGGCATGGTCATGGTCGAACGGTTCGAAGCGCGTCTAGGTGAAGGGCAGGATGCGTGGCTGTGGGATGTCGAGGCCTGGCAGGGCAGTGATATCGACAAGCTCTGGCTCAAGAGCGAAGGCGAGGGCGAGCTCGGCAGCCCGGTGGAAGATGCCGAAGTGCAGGCGCTGTGGAGCCATGCGATCACGCCCTTCTTTGACCTGCAGGCTGGCGCAAGGCTCGATATCGAGCCGGAAACGCGCAGTCACCTCGTGCTCGGCGTGCAGGGCCTCGCGCCCTATATGTGGCATGTCGATGGAGCGGTCTTCCTCTCCGACCGGGGCGACCTGACCGCACGCCTCAAGGGCGAATACGACCAGAAAATCACCCAGCGCCTGATCCTGCAACCGCGCGCAGAGCTGGAATTTTCAGCACAGGATGTGCCCGAACGCGCCCTGGGTTCTGGTCTGACCAAGGCTGAGCTGGGCCTGCGTCTGCGCTACGAGATCAAACGCGAATTCGCGCCCTATGTTGGTGTGGAGTATGAGGCGAAGGCGGGCCGGACGGCGAGCTTGGCACGCGCGGCAGGGGAAGATCCGGATGCGATGAAACTGTTGGTGGGCATCAGGGCGTGGTTTTGATCGGCTGAGTGCCCAATCCACCTTCGCACTTGCAACACAGCGCTCCTTGGGCAAAGGGCTGGAGCCATGACTGACACCGCACTGATCGAAGCCGCTCAATCCTCCAAGGCCTGGCCTTTTCAGGAGGCGCAGCGGCTCGCCAAACGTTTCCCGAATGGCAAGCGGGATGCGGACGGCAATCTTGTGCCAGTGGTGTTCGAAACCGGCTATGGCCCCAGTGGCCTGCCGCATATCGGGACTTTCCAGGAAGTGTTGCGCACCACGCTGGTTCGGCGCGCCTATGAAGCGCTGACGGGTGGCCATCCCACGCGGCTTGTCGCGTTCAGCGACGACATGGACGGGCTGCGCAAGGTGCCGGACAATGTCCCGAACCAGGAAATGATGGCGGCCAATCTCAACAAGCCACTAAGCCGTATCCCTGATCCGTTTGACAAGGGACACGAGAGCTTCGCGCATCACAACAATGCGATGCTGCGCGAATTCCTTGACCAGTTCGGGTTTGACTACGAATTCGTCGCCGCCAGTGACCGCTATAATGCGGGCGGGTTCGACGAGGCGCTGAAGAATGTCCTGCGCAATTATCAGGCGATCATGGACGTCATGCTGCCGACCCTGCGCGAGGAACGTCGCAAGACCTATTCGCCAGTTCTGCCGATCAGCCAGAAGAGCGGCGATGTGCTGCAGGTGCCGCTCGAAGTCGTCGATGCCGAAGCCGGGATCGTCCGCTTCGAGGATGAGGGCGAGATCGTCGAACAGTCGATCCTCGGCGGCCAGTCCAAGCTACAGTGGAAGGTCGACTGGGCCATGCGCTGGGTCGCGCTGGGCGTCGATTATGAAATGTATGGCAAAGATCTGACCGACAGCGGTGTGCAGTCGGGCAAGATCGCCAAGATACTCGGCGGGCGCAAGCCGGAGGGGCTGATCTACGAGCTGTTCCTCGATGCCAAGGGCGAGAAGATATCCAAGTCGAAGGGCAACGGCCTCTCGATCGAAGAATGGCTGACCTATGGCAGCGAAGAGAGCCTGAGCTTCTACATCTTCCGCGAGCCGAAGAGCGCAAAGCAACTGCATGTCGGGATCATCCCGCGCGCGGTGGACGAATATTGGCAGTTCCGCGCACAATTGCCGGACCAGCCGCTCGAAAAGCAGCTGGGCAATCCCGTGTGGCATTTGCTGCGCACGAACCAGCACCACGAAGGGGCAGAAGCGCCCGGTGCAGGCGATACGTTGCCGGTGACCTATGGCCTGCTGCTCAACCTTGTGGGCGTATTGGGGGCAGGGGCCAACCACGAGCAGGTGTGGTCCTATCTTGGCAATTACATCCACGATGCCGATCCCGCGCATCACCCGGAGCTGAACAATCTGGTCGATTGCGCGCTGGCCTATAACCGCGATTTCGTTGCGCCGACGCTGGTGAAGCGGGCGCCGGCAGCAAATGAAGCGGCTGCGCTGAAGGCACTGGACGCGGCGCTGGCGAGCATGGCGGAGGATACTCCCGCAGAGGACATCCAGACCGTCGTCTATGAAATCGGCAAGGACGAAGCCCATGGCTTCGAGAATTTGCGCGACTGGTTCAAGTGCCTTTACGAAACGCTGCTGGGCAGCGCGCAGGGGCCGCGCATGGGCAGCTTCATCGCGCTCTACGGTGTGGCGAACAGCCGGAAACTGATAGCAGAGGCGCTGGCTAAGGCCTGAGCCGTCAGGTCCATTTCCGCGTCCGGTACCACTTCGTAATCACATATTTGGTGCCGCGGATCACCGGGGTCCCTGCGTGGATTGTCCCTTCATTGGGCGTCCCGTCAGGCAGGGCATTATTCCACACCAGCAGCGCGCCGGGTGTGGGGGCGATTTTGATGCCGACTTCCGTGAAGTGGGTCTCGCCACCTTCTTCCACGGTGTTGAGGAAGGCCATGGCCGTCCAGCAGCGCTGCCCGCCGCGTTTACTCTCTGACTCCCAATAGGGTTGGTCGGTGTAGAACCAGTCATTATGCGGCTTGAATTCCTGCCCTACCGAATAACGCTGGCCCTGGATGCTCTCGCCAAGATGGGCGGGGATACCCATGAAGTCGTCAATCCGGCGGGAAATGCCGATCACAAAGGGGTCGGTAGGATCAAGATCGCCGGAATAGGAGGTGCGGAACCCTTCAGAATAGGGGGTTTCGAACAGTTTGCTCGGTTCTGCAACCGCGTCGATCATGTGGCAAAGCCTCTCACATTCGCCGGGGGAGAGGAAATCGCCAACCGCGAAAATCTCCGCCACATCGGTCTCGACCTTGTAGGCGAGCGGGTCAGCGGCCAGCCGCTTGCGCACCTTCGCGCCAACGCGTTTCAGGGCATCCTTGTCCGGATTGGGGAGTGTCGCAGTCATTGTGGGTTCCTAGCAAGCCCGCTGCATGCTGCAAGCCACGCTTGCGGGGCAGGCTTTTGCTGGTAGTTTGCAGCGAATTATTGGTCGGGGAAGAGAAAATGAACGGACAGGCCCGCTATTCAACCGTCGCCATGATCCTGCACTGGGTGATTGCGATTGCCGTGATCGTCAATTGGCGTCTGGCGGAGAATTACGAACATGCCACGGAAGGGGCGGACAAGTTTTTCTGGATGAGCCAGCACAAGGCGCTGGGAATTACGATCCTCGTCCTTACCCTGCTGCGGCTTGTGTGGCGTTTCGTAAAGCGTCCGCCTGATCTTGCAGCGCATCTCGCGGGTTGGGAGAAGGCGCTGGCCAAGGTTATTCACGTCATCTTCTATGCGTTGCTCATCGGTCTGCCGATTGGTGGATGGCTGGCGAGTTCCTATGCTGGCTACCCGGTCGATATGTGGGGCTTGTTTGAGCTGGGTTCGCTGCCGGTAGGCAAGGACGAAGCCATGAGTGAAGCGATTGGCGATGCCCATGGTACGGTTGGCAAGATCATGCTGATCCTGATCGTTGTCCACGTCCTCGGCGCGCTGAAGCACACCTTCATCGACAAGGACGGCAATTTGTTCCGGATGCTGCCGTTCGGCACTCCCAAAGCCTGAAAATACAGACCCCCGCCGAGCACGAGGCTGGCGGGGGTTTGCTTGCCCGGTGATGCCACTCTCACCACCGGTTCAGGGAAGTGGCTTACCAGAAGAAGTCGTAGATCACGTCCACCACTTCGCCGGAATAGATGTCCACCAGCATCACATCGTCATAATAGCGTACCCAGCGATAGGGGCCATAGACGGGCGGCAGGCGGTACTGCCACGGATCGCTCACCCAATAGCGGTTCGAATAGAACAGCGAGTCGAGGTAGAAGCCAATCGAGATGCGGCTGTAATAATAGTCGCGATAGGGGGCGTAATAGCGGCCCAGCCGATAAATGCTCCGGTTGGACTGGCGATAATTGTACCAGCTATAGCGGCGGTTATCGCGCCAGCGGCGGTCCCACCGGCGATGATCGTCGCGGTAGCCAGTGCTGCGCCCGTCGCGGTAGCCGGAACGATAGGCACTGCGGGTGTCGCGGCGGTCGTCACGGCGATCTACCCGGCGGCCGTCACGATAGCCATCGCGATAGGTCCCGTTGCGACGCGTATCGCTATAGGTGCCATTGCGCCGGTTGTCCCGGTAGCTGCGATCCCCGCTCCGGTCAGTCCGGGCGACCTGTTCGCGGCTGGTGCCAAAGCCCGTTGCCCGCCGATCTTCGCGCGGCTCTTCGCGGCGCTCTGTCCGACGTTCGACACGGCGCTGGATGCGGCGATCAAAGCCGGTCCCGTCATCGCCCATGGTTGCGCGACGCTCGACGCGCGGGCTCTGGACGGCAGGTGCCGGGCGCGGCTCTGAACGGGTGGCGCGCATCGGGGGCGAGGGCGCTACCCGCTCAGGCGCCTTGTAGCTGCGCTCCGGGCGCTGCACCGGACGGGATTCCGAGCGCACACTGGAGGCCTTGGTGCCACTGCTCCGGCTTTCCCAATTGCCGCGGCGACTATCCTGCGCGGCAGATGCGGCCGTGGGGATGGCGGTGATGCCCATCGCGACAGCAACCGCTGCCATGGCACTGGATTTCAACAAAGTCTTCAAGGTCATAGCGACTCTCCATCCGCGCCGCCCCACCATGCGGCCTTCAATCATGATTCGCTTCTAGTTCATCTTGGCTGTCCTGATTGTGAACGATTTGGTAAGGTCTTTGTTCAGGTTATAGCCTCATAAAATGAATGAATTCCCGGATTGACCAAATCCCTGCAGCGCGGCCAAATGCGGTCATGTTCGAGACGCTGGAAGATATTCGCGCCGATATCGCTGCCCGCTTGGGTGAGGCGGCCAGCAACCGCCGTTCTGCCATGCATGTGCCGGTGGTCGGCACGACTGATGGCGATCTGCGGATGATGGTGCTGCGCGCCTTCGATCCCGGCGACTGGACTCTGCGCTTCCACACCGATGTGCGTAGCCCCAAGGTTGCAACCATCGGTCAGGGCGGGCGAGTCAGCGTGCTGTTGCATGATCCGGAGGCGAAGATGCAGTTGCGCTGCCGAGGGCAAGGGCGGATCGAGACGCAGGGCGGGGTTGCTGACGCCGCCTGGGCTGAGGCCACGAACTACGCCAAACGTTGCTATCTCTCGGAGGCGGCGCCTGGCGCACACAGCGAGGCAGCAACGTCTGGCCTTCCGGCGGAGGTAGAGGGCATCAACCCGTCGGCCGAGCAATTGCTGCCTGCGCGTGCCAATTTCGCCGTCTTGCTGGTGGATATCACCAGCGTGGACTGGCTCTATCTCGCCCATGATGGCCATCGTCGCGCTCAATTCAGTGTGCCCGGCGGGGCAGGGCGCTGGGTAGTGCCCTAGCTGCTTGGCAAGGAAAGCGTACGCAAGAAGGAGCGCCGTAATGGCAATTCTTCAGCGATTGGATCGTCGGTCGCTAATTTCCCTCTGCCCCCTTCGCAAAATAGCCACCACATTTGCGTTGTCCCCAAAGAGTAGAGCCTGTGCCAAATGCCGCAGGACTATACTCAACTGCGCGCACCGGCGCTGTAATCTTGGGCGTATGTTCAGCCAGCGATGTGCGAACAGTCTGCAATTGCGTCTCGTCAACGGGGTGCAGCCTTGGCCCGCTGCTCAAATCAAAGAAATCTGCAAAGCCACTGCCGCTGATGATGTATTTGCCTGATTTCATGGTTTCTGCAGAGAGCTGCGCCCGGTGAAAGCGGGAATCCAACTCACCGAGATATATGACTTCGCCGGCCTTGGCTTCAAATTGCAGGGTCGATGCATTGAAGCACAATGCCCAGCGGTCTTGCTGTGAATAGCTCTGGAAGACCCAACGGCCGGGCTTTACCAAAGCGATCAGGTAGCCATCGACGAAGTTCTTCTTCTTCGCTTCAATCAACTCGCTTCCGCCAAACGGCTTGCCAGTCAGCTTTTGCGCTACTTCGTCGTAAGTCGAGAGGGTAAGCTTGAACGCGGATTTCATGTTGGGCGCCGGGTCCCAATGATCGGCTTTGATCACGACGGCGGCCATTTCGCTATCCGCAGCGAGTTCAATCTTCTCAGGCTTTTTTGCTTGAACGGCGTGGGGCGCTGCCAATGCCACTATCGCCGCGATACAGGCTAACTTTGCATTGCAATTCAGTGTCATCCTGTCCTCCCTCTATACCTCAAGCTACGCCAAAACTGGAACCGAACGCAACCGCGGTAACGGAGGCTCTGCAGGAGGGTGGTAAATCCCCCCGCCTGTGGCATCGTGCTATTTCCTCACATCGAACGGGCAAGACATGCGACCTTACTACTATCTTGGACGGAACCGGGCCTTGACCCAACTGGCGCATGGCGAGCCCTTTTTCGTCGACACGCGCGACACGGGGATTACCCCGTGGATCATCCTGGGCGGCACGTGGGAGACCTTTGTCGATCCCATATTGTGCGGGGTTACGCGCTTGGGGGACCGGGTGCTCGATGCAGGCGCGAACCAGGGCTATTACGCCGTCAAGCTGGGGCGCATCGTGGGGCCGGGCGGACATTTGGCTACGTTTGAACCCAATCCCGCCATGGCCGATGTGCTGCGGGCCAATCTCGCGATCAATGCGCTTGAGGGGCACAGCATGGTCTACCAGCAGGCATTGGGGGCGGAGGCTGGCCTGGCGACCTTGCGGTTCGACCCGGCCTTCGCCGGCAGTGCATCGCTGTCAGATGCCATGGCGCGGGGGGAGGAGCGGATCAAAGTGGAGGTGGTGCGCGGCGATGATGTCTTGTCGGCGGATACCGCGTTTGACGTGATGAAGTTCGATATTGAAGGATTTGAGCCGCAGGCTGCGCTGGGGCTTGCGGCTGTGCTGGGGCGGTCGGCCGGAGCGGCTATCGTGATCGAAATTACCCCGAAGGAATGGCGCAACTGCGGAAACTTTGCGGAGATTCTGGAACGCTTCACCTGGGGGCACCGGGTGGGGTTCGAGATTTGCCATGACGGGCTGCTTGAACGGCTCGACCTCACAGATACTGGCGCGCTGGCGGGCAGGGCAGAGGCATTCTACGCGCTGTTGCTGCCGCAGGATCACTGGGCGATGGACTTCGCCCGCTCTAAGCTGCGGGGCTAAGGCAAGCCCTACCAGGTCAGAACCTTGCCCGCTCCCGTCAGCGCGGGCAGCGCGGCGGCGGGGGTGATGACGGGGATTTCGGCCGGAATATCCTCGCGCACCAGCCCATTCAGCTCCAACGATTGCTGGCAGCCGATGATTTTTACCCCATTGCCGGTGGCGAGTTTCATGAATTCGGCAATCGACTTGCCCCCGCGCATGGGCACGATCTGCTCTGCGCGGCCAGTGGCGAGCAGCTCAGTGGCGGGGCCGGTGAAGAACATCACCACCTCCATATCCTCCGCCGCAGCCGTGGCGGCGAGGAAGAAGGCCGAAGGTATCCGCTTGGGATTTTCCGCCCCGGTCAGGACGATGATGACAAGATCGGGCGGGGTCTCTTCCATGGCGGGGCCTTGTGTTGCGGGTGTGTTGTGTGTGCGGGGAGGGGGTAGCGCATTGCAGCGCATGTGCGAAGGGGGGGGGTAGGATGGTGCATTTCGCTTTGCTCAATGCACCCTACATTTGAGCTAGGAATAATCCGTAGGGTGCATTGAGGCGAAGCCGAAATGCACCGTTGGTGCGAATTGCACTCGCCAAATGCGCCCTCGGTTATATGATCCCCCTATGCCCGACTATCGCCGATGGTTTGTCCCCGGTGGCACCAATTTCTTCACGGCAAATCTGCTGCGCAAGGATAGTCGGCTGCTGACTGATCAAATTGACGCGTTCCGCGCAGCCTATGCCGAAGCGGCCAGAGCCCAGCGCTTTGAGACCGTGGCGATTTGCGTGCTGCCCAATCATGTGCACTGCATCTGGACCTTGCCTGACGGGGACAGTGATTTTTCGGGACGCTGGCGGCGGATCAAATCCGGCTTTTCCCGCCAATTGCCCCGCGAAGCTGATCTCGCCCCCGGTCGCCGCCCTGGTGAGCGTGGCATTTGGCAGCGCCGTTTCTGGGAACATGTGATTACAGACACTGACGACCTCGCGCAGCATGTCGCCTATGTCCATGGTAACCCGGTGAAGCACCGGCTGGTGACGGAGATGGACGACTGGCCCTATTCCTCTTGGCACCGATGGAAGCGGGAAAATGCGGGCGATACGATGCCGTGAAAGTGTTTCTACGCCGCGATGGTGCATTTCGGCTTCGCCTCAATGCACCCTGCATTGGTTCTTCACCAAGTTAGCAAATGGCGTAGGGTGCATTGAGCAAAGCGAAATGCATCGTTGGTGCAGTACTTGTCAGAATCGGATTTCACTCTCTTGCGGCTCGACAATGGGTGAACAAACACCATCGGCTAGAATGGTTGAACCTAAACCATCAGCGTAAGCGGTTTTAATGATCTGACCAGTCGTACGGTTTATTTCGGTCACTACCGTGGAGCCCTCTCCTATGGTGTAGGCTTCCCTGAAAAACCGATCATCAACAACCAATTTACAGTCGCCAGATATCTGGCGGCATGGCTCAAACCAGCGCCCCTCGCTCGCATGAAAATACTGTAGCGCAGTTGGACCGTCACCATCGGGGTAGACACGCACTGTGGTAACAAATCCTTCCTGCTCAGTCCCCCTCAAGAGCTCGTCTGTGCATTCGAGAACGACTGGTTCGACATCGAGTTCAGTATCTTCATGCTGACATGCCGTTAGCAAGCCGCAAACTCCAAACAACGCAGCGCGTAGGCCCGCAGCAGATTCCGATTTTCGTGCGAGGCGAACCATGCTTATTCACCCCTACCTAGTCAGCTTCTTATAAGCCAACCGCGTAGGCCGATCCGCCGCATCGCCCAAGCGACGCCGCTTGTCTTCTTCGTAAGCCTCGAAGTTCCCCTCGAACCACTCGACGTGTGAATTCCCCTCAAATGCCAGGATATGCGTCGCCAGACGGTCGAGGAAGAAGCGGTCGTGGCTGATGACCACGGCGCAGCCGGCGAAGTTTTCGATGGCGTCTTCCAGCGCGCCCAGCGTTTCCACGTCCAGATCGTTGGTCGGTTCGTCCAGCAGCAGCACGTTCCCGCCCTGTTTCAGCATCTTGGCCATGTGGACGCGGTTGCGTTCACCGCCTGAAAGCTTGCCGACATTCTTCTGCTGGTCCGCACCCTTGAAGTTGAACGCGCCGACATAGGCGCGGGTGGACATGTCCTGCCCGTTGACCTTCATGTAATCGAGCCCGTCGGAGATTTCCTCCCACACATTCTTGGTGCCATCGAGATGGTCACGGCTCTGGTCGACATAGCCGAGGTGCACGGTCTGGCCGATTTCCACCGTGCCGCTGTCAGGTGTTTCCTTGCCGGTGAGGATCTTGAACAGGGTCGATTTACCCGCACCGTTCGGCCCGATCACGCCGACAATGCCGCCGGGCGGCAGCATGAAGGAGAGGTTTTCGAACAATAGCTTGTCGCCATAGGCCTTAGTGATGTTCTTGGCTTCGATCACCTTGCCGCCAAGGCGCTCGGGCACCTGGATGACGATCTGCGCCTTGCCGACCTGGCGGTTGTCCTGCGCGTCCTGCAGTTCCTCGAACTTGCGGATACGGGCCTTGCTCTTGGTCTGGCGCGCGGCGGGGGTCTGCCGGATCCATTCCAGTTCGCGCTGCAACGCCTTCTGCTTGCCTGATTCCTCGCGGCTTTCCTGTTCGAGGCGCTTCGCTTTCTTTTCCAGATAGGTCGAGTAATTGCCTTCATAGGGGTAGTAGGAACCGCGATCGAGCTCGAGGATCCAGCCGACCACGTGATCGAGGAAGTAGCGGTCGTGGGTGATCATCAGCACCGCGCCGGCATATTCCTTGAGGTGGTTTTCCAGCCATTCGACCGATTCCGCGTCGAGGTGGTTGGTCGGTTCGTCGAGCAGCAGGATGCTGGGCTTCTGGATCAGCAGGCGGGTGAGCGCGATGCGGCGCTTTTCACCACCGGAGAGGCTGTCCACCGGCCAGTCACCGGGGGGGCAGCGCAGGGCCTCCATCGCGACTTCGAGCTGGTTGTCGAGCGTCCAGCCATCGACCGCGTCGATCTTGGCCTGCAGCTCGCCCATTTCCTCCATCAGCGCGTCAAAATCGGTGTCGTCCTGCGGATCGCCCATTTCGGCACTGATGGCGTTGAAACGGTCAACGAGGTCAGCAATGTCGCGCGCGCCATCCTTGACGTTTTCGAGCACGGTCTTGGTCGGGTCCAGCTCCGGCTCCTGCGGGAGATAGCCGACGGTGATGTTCTCACCCGGCCATGCTTCGCCGCTGAAATCCGTGTCGATCCCGGCCATGATCTTCATCAGCGTGGACTTACCCGCGCCGTTCGGCCCGACGATGCCGATCTTGGCACCCTGGTAGAATTGCAGGTTGATGTTGCTCAGCACCGGCTTCTGGGCACCGGGGAAGCTCTTGGTCATGCTCTTCATGACATAGGCATATTGCGCGGCCATCGGGGTCGTCCTTCGCGGAAAATTCGTGTGTCTGGATTTGCAGGCGCAGATAGGGGGTGAAGGCGCGCGGGGCAAGCTGGACTTCGCGAGGCCGCGCGGATAGCTCTTGCGGCCATGAAAAAGACCCTGTTCGCGCTCGCCGCCTTTTCGCTTCCTGTTGCTGCCTCTGCTCAATTGGGCGTGGATGATTCTTCTGACCAGCGCGTTGCCGCTGCAGCGGATGCTGCGCTGGAGCAGGATGTGCTGGCATGGGACTTTGTCGAAGGGATCACGACCGAAGTCGGCCCTCGGCAGGCAGGGACGGAGGCAGAGGCGCGCGGTCGTGCCTGGGCCATGCGCTGGCTGAAGGCGCGCGGTTTTGCCAATGTTGCGGATGAACCCTACCAGATGCAGACTTGGGTGCCAGGCGATGTGCACAAGGCAGAGGTCGTGGGGCCTTTCCCGCAACCTCTGGTGGTCCAGCCGCTGGGGGGCAGCGCATCCACCGGGCCGGACGGGATCACGGGCGAAGTCGTCTTTTTCCGCACGGTTGATGATCTGCGCGCCGCGCCGGAGGGGAGCCTGAAAGGCAAGATCGCCTATATCAGCCATGCCATGACGCCGACGCAGGATGGGTCGCATTATGGCTTTGCCGGGCCGGCGCGCTGGGTCGGGGCCGGGATCGCCGCGCAGAAGGGTGCGCTGGCGACGGTAATCAAGTCAGTCGGAACGGATCTTCACCGTAACCCGCATACCGGCGGAACCGGCTTTCCTGCCGGAGTCCAGCCGACCCCTGCCGGGGCGCTTTCCGTGCCAGATGCGCTCAATCTGGAGCGGATGTTCGCACGGGCAGGGGACCGGCCAATTATCCTCAAACTGATCCTGACCCCGCGTAATCTGGGCACCACAACCAGCGGCAATGTAGTGGGCGAGATCGTCGGGCGTGATCCGTCGCTGCCGCCGGTGCTGGTGGCTTGCCATATTGATAGCTGGTGGAACGGCACGGGTGCAATTGACGATGGCGTGGGCTGCGGGATTGTTGCCGCTGCTGCGCTGAATGTGAGCAAGGCAGGCCAGCCGCTGCGGACCATCCGGGTGTTGATGGCAGGCGCAGAGGAAACCGGCCTGTGGGGCAGCAAGGCCTATAGTGCCGCGCATATCGGTGAGCCGATTGCGGTCGGGCTGGAAAGCGACTTCGGTGCAGATCGCATCTGGAAATTCGAGAGCAATTTCCGTGAGAGCAACGCGGCGCTGCATAACCGGATCGCCAGGTCAGTCGTCCGGTTTGGTGTGTCGAATGGCATGGCCGTGGCCACAGGCGGCGCGGATATCAATATTGCGCGGGACCAGGATACGGCGATTATTGACCTGCAGCAGGACGGGACCCGTTATTTCGACCTGCATCACACGCCGGATGACACGCTCGATAAGATCGACCCGGTCCAGTTGCGGCAGAATGTTGCCGTATGGACGCAGGTTGTGGGCATCCTTGCCAATGAACCCGGAGAAATCCGTCCGAAACCCTGATCTTGGGGGAAATTCCTACTCCCGCATTAACTGTGTCTGTTTGGCATTGCGCTAAGCACGCTTCCTAAACCCCGGTTACCACTCCCCATGCCATTGTCGCAGCGGGTGAAAAGCCACTGCGGGGAATGTTTTGGAACAGCGTCACAGCGATTTTGGACGGGCGATGAAGGTCGCGGAGTGGAGCACCAGCCCCGCCGCTGCCGCTGCGCGTGAATCGCTGCAAAAGGCGAAGGGGCGGGGGCTCAACTCCATTCCCGTGCGTTTTGCGCTGATGTCCGCCGTGTTCACCACCCTGTGCGTGATCGCAGGCTATTTCATCCTCTTCACCGGATCGCAGGAAACGAGCTGGGTAGAATTGATCGTTGGCACAGCAGTGTTGGCGCTGGTCCCGGCCTTCATCACCTATTGCGCGGCGAGCAAGCTGGCGGGCACGATCCGGCAGCTGCGGCAAAGCACTGAAGCGATCATTGCAGGTGACCTCAATTCACCGCTGGATGTCGATTGTGCCTGCGAAGTCGGCGGGCTGGCGGACAGTTTCCGCGCCATGGTGGACCGGCTGAACAACAACATTCTGCGGATGAATATCCTCGCCTATAGCGATCCGGTTACACAATTGCCGAACCGGGCCGTGGTCAACCACGTGCTGCAAATCATGAGCAATGCCGGCTGCCCCGCCACGCTCATGTTTATCGACCTTGACGGGTTCAAGCAGGTCAATGACACGCTGGGCCATGAGGCCGGGGATGATGTGCTGCGCGAAGTCAGCAATCGCATCCTGGAGGGCGGCTTCGGCATGACCCGGCAGGAAATTGATACCTGCACCACCACTTTCGGCGAATTATGCACCAAATGCCCCAGCGCGTTGGTCTTTGCCCGTTTTGCGGGCGACGAATTCGTCGCAATCCTGCCGGAAAAGGTCGACCGGGCGGAAATTGAGGCGCGCGCGAGAGAAATCATTGCTGCGCTGCGCGATCCCTTTATCATCAATGGCACGGAAGTGCGGCTGGGTGCGAGCATCGGTATTGCCCGTTCGCCCGCTGATACCACTGATCCGGAACAGCTGCTCGGCTATGCGGACCTCGCCATGTATGCCGCCAAACAGGCGGGCAAGGGCCGCCCCCGCTTTTTCGATGATCGCTTGCGGCAGATGGCGGTGGATCGTGCCGGGATCGAGACCGGGCTGCGCCATGCCATCGACAATGGCCAGCTGGAGCTGCACTACCAGCCCAAGCTGGATGCGCAGACACATGAAGTCCACGGTGTCGAGGCATTGGTTCGCTGGAACCACCCTGAAAAGGGCATGATCCCGCCCGATGCCTTTATCGAGATTGCTGAAAGCCGGGGGCTGATGCCTGATCTGGGGCTGGCCGTGCTGCATCTGGCGGTGAAGCAGGCGCGCAAATGGATGGAAGCGGACACGCCGATCCCGGTCGCGGTGAACATTTCCGCCGCCCAGTTTGAACGGCCGCATCTGGTGCGCGAAATCCTGGGCGTGCTGGAAGATTACCGGGTCGATCCCGCGCTGCTGGAAATCGAGATCACGGAAAGCATGGTCATGTCCGACTTCGCCGGGACGCGCTATCGCCTGCAGCAATTGCAGGAAGCGGGTGTGCGCATTTCCATCGACGATTTCGGCACCGGCTTTTCAAACCTGTCCCAGCTTGCCCGTTTGCCGTTCAACGTGCTCAAGATCGACCGTTCGCTGGTCGCGCGGTTGGGTAAAAACGAGAAATCGGAATCCATTGTCGGGGCGATTGTTCACATGGCCAAGGCGCTGGGGCATGAATTGGTCGCCGAAGGGATCGAAACGCCTGAACAGCGTGACTTCCTCGTGCAACTGGGTTGTGACCGGCTGCAAGGGCATCTGTTTGCACCCGCCATGTCGCTTTGCGAGCTGGAGCAATGGTGCAGGCAGCGCAAGGCAAACCCCGTCCGCGACATGATCGAGGATGTGGAAGCCTGCATCTTGGACCGCAATCGGCGGCCGCGAATCGTCGGCTAGCTTCGCCCTGGAAACAGCGCCGCCATTGTGCGGCCTCCGTCCAGTCCGAAATGACCCGCCACAGTGCTGGCGATTTTCTGTTCCAGCGAAGCCGTGGGCCTGAGGTCGCGCCCTTCATGCAGCTGCGCCGGGGCTAGGCCTGGCCAGTCCGTGTCCACTCCGGCCCTGGGCAGATTTCCGCCAAGGAACATCGCCATGCTGGCCGTGCCATGGTCTGTCCCGGCAGTGCCATTGACCTGTGCTGTGCGGCCGAATTCGGTGGCAACGATCACCAGCGTGTTGCGCCAATCATCGCCCATGCGGGCATGGAAGGCGCCCAGCATCGTATCAAGGTTGCCAACAGTGCGGCCTAGTTGCCCGCGCTGGTTGGCGTGGCTGTCCCAGCCGGTGCTCTCCACCATCATCACCCGCGCGCCCTCCGGCCCCGCCATCAATGATGCTGCCAGCGCTCCGGCTTGTTGCGCGTTCCGCAGGTTCTTGAGCCCGGTATCGCCCGCCATTTCGCGGGTTTTGAGCGCTTCGCTCCACAGGCTGAGCAATTGCGGGTCGTCGGCGTAGAGATCGCTGACCCGCTCCAGCAAATCACCGTCTGCCTCAGGGATGGCGGTGGGTGCATAGCTGGTGACCCGCTCTGGCCCTTGCATGGCCAGCGGCACTTGCGGGGACAGGGCGAGGGCGCGCACTTCTCCATCAGGCAGCAAGCCGACCAGCCGGTTGAGCCAGCCATCGCGCCGCTGGTAGGCGCGGGTCCCGCCACCTTCGAGCAGGTTCTGCGCATCAAAATGGCTGCGCTCGCGATAGGCCGTGGCGGCGGCATGGAGGAAGCGGGCATCGCCGCTGGCCGCCAGCTTGCCGACCATTTCCAGCTTGGGATGGAGCGCAAAGAAGGAACTGAGCCGGGGCCTTGCTTCATAGTCAGGCGCAAACAGGTGGCGCAGGGCCATGAAATGGGGGTCACCAACCGGGGCGAGCAGCGCCATCCCATCAGCGGCACCGCGCTGGATCACGAAAAGCAAGCGCTTGTCTGTCGCGGCCCGGCCCAGTGCAATGCCGGGTGCCGCAATGCTGGCCAAGGCAAAGCCGGCCCCGCTGGCGATCAGTCTGCGGCGGTCGAGCATGGTCATCTCCGCATCATTTCCGGGGCAGCGAGCAGCAGCGCCATGGCTTGCTGCGGGCTTTCCGCGCGGGCGAGGGCAAGGCGCGTATGTTCGCCAAGGCTATCGGGGAAGAGCCGCTCCGCCAAGGCAGGAATGTCCTGCTCACGCGCAAGGCGTGCCATACGCTGGCCAGACTCGACCCGACGGATCAATGCGTCGGGCGCGGCCCAATGGCTCGCCTCATCGGCAAAACCAGCGGGCGAGCCAGGTTGCCAGGTCGGTTGCCCCAGATTGACCAGCAGCCCGTTCAGCATTTGCGGGCTGGGTGGTGCCGCGTCCATGGCCCGTAATGATGCGATCACCCATTCCCAAGGTTGGCGGAATTTCAGCGGCTGCGCTGCCCACGCCTCCGGCGCTTCGACCAGCGCAATATAGGTGGAGAGCAAGTCCCCATTGCTGCCAAGGAAGGCCGATTCCAGCCGTGAAACCAGCGTTGCAGGCGGTTCGTCCCCGGCGAAATGCCGGGCCAGCTTGGTCGCAATATGGTGCGCGGTGGCCGGGTGGGTCGCGAGGTCATCCAGTATGTCGAGCACCTGTTGCGCGCCATTATTGGCATAGCGGCGGCCCAGGACCTGCCGCGCGCCCGGCTCGTGGATCTGCGGCAAATAGGCGCTGTGATCGTCAAACACTTTCAATCCGGACATGCGGCGGAAGCCGTCAACGGTCCAGCCGGTCATCGCGCGGGCCAGTTCCGTCACATCACCTTGTGTATAACCGCTGCGGACACCCAACGTATGCAGTTCAAGGATTTCGCGTGCGAGGTTCTCATTCAGCCCGGCATCGCGGCCTCGTGTCGCCGCGCGTTGGGCCAACTGGCTGTTCGGCCCGATGGACTGCGCCTGGTCAAGGAACAACTGCATCGCCGGATGAAGCGAAGCCGCGCGGAGCAAATGCCGGAAATTGCCCAGCACATGAGGACGGATAGCCTCGAACTCATGGGGGCCGGACAGGGCCGTGACCGCGCCTTTCTCGATCGAGACGGCAAAATGGTTGGCCCAGAAATGGACCAGCCGTTCGACAAAGGGGGCATTGCTGGCAATCGCAGAGGCTGCGCGGGCGTGGACATTGGCCAGATAGGCCTGGCGCATGTCGCGCCGCATCTGCTGGATTGCTTCCGGGGCGTTGGCCTGTGCTTCGCTGATCGCCATGCCCTTGGCGCGCGCCTGCTGACGCTGGTTGCGCTGGGCCTCTGTCAGGCGCTTGTAATGCGCAATCGCGTCAGCGGTGGTAGGCCGTTCGCGCAGCATGGCGGGCCGTGGATCGAAGCGGTCAAACTGGCGCAGCAGCGCATGGCGCGGATCATCTCCCACGCGATCCTGCTGCCGGCCACCAAGGCCGAAGCGGTTCCAGGCGATCACAATCTCGTCCATGCCGGGACTATGCCTAGCGGACCAAGTCTTGTCAGGCGATGAATAGTATCACCTTGTATCGGGGATGGGGGAGGTCTGGTCGGGGAGACAGGATTCGAACCTGCGACATCCTGCTCCCAAAGCAGGCGCGCTACCGGGCTGCGCTACTCCCCGACCTTGCGGGGCCTTTAGGCAAGGCTGAGGGGGAAGGCAATTGCTCTTCGCAACATAATGCGCCGCTGGTGGGCCCGGCAGGATTCGAACCCGCGACCTAGCCGTTATGAGCGGCCAGCTCTAACCGCTGAGCTACAGGCCCGTCAGCAGCGCAATTGCGGCCAGCGCGGTAGCTTGGGTGTGCCGCGCTGGCAAGGCGATCTTGCCTATTCGAGGCCACTGGCGGTGAGGATTTCCTTCACGGTGGTGGGGCGCACGCTGCGCTGGCCGAGATAGGCATAGATTTGCCGCCACCAGTCATAGAGCAGGTCCAGCTCACCTTCGCTATGCACATAGGGCGTATTGCCGGGCACCAGCGAAGGGCTGTGGAACGACAGGATCAGCAGCGGCAGCCCGTCATCCAGCGCGATATCGACCGCTCGCAACGCTTCTGACGCTGTGACGCCTTCCGGGGTCAGTGAAATCCGTTCCAGCATGGCGAGGCGGGTGAGCAGGCCCAGCGCAGCAGGCAGCCGCTTGAGCATCGGGAACAAGAAATCCCCCTGCTTGCGAAGCATACCCCAGAAAACAGTCGTCAAAGGCAGTTCTAGCAGGGAATTCTCGGCATCGACCCAATAGGGTTCCAGAGGATGATGCCGGAAATCCGGCCCGTGATGGGAACTGTAATCGAATTTGGCGCGCACCGAGCTGTCAATCGGGACCCCGGCTTCCTTGAGCAGGGCGGCGGTGTTCGGTCCCAGCCCATAGCGCCCGGCACGGTAAATCTTGGGTGCGATCTTGAAATTCTTTTCAATCTCGTCACGCAAGCGCAGGAATTTAGCTCGTTCCAGGTCGCGGGGAAGGTTCCCGGCAAAGCTGTTGAACGAATTGACTTCTTCATCATACGGCGGGTTAACCCACGGGTGCAACTGGATGCCGACTTCGGCAGTGCCGCGATCCACCGCGTCGCCGATGATTTCGATCGCCAGTGGGGATGTAGCGACCGGCCAGTCAATCAGGTAGACCGGCGAAACATCAATCCCTTCACAGAATTGCTGGAACTTGCGCAGGCGGGCGACATGGTCGAGCCCGTGGCCGCTCGACCGGAACGGCCCGTTCCAGTCAAATTCCTCTTCCGTATCAACCGTCAGCAAGGCGCGCTGACCGAATCCATCGGCGAAAGTCGCGCGCGACCCGCTTGCCGGTAGATCAATCAAACGCTGTTCCACAGCCAACGGCCCCCTTCTTCACGCCAAATCCGCGTTGTGGCCTGCTTAGCCGCGACGTGCTTCTTTAGCGTTAACGCTGCTGCCGGGAATGCCCTTCTTGCCGGACAAGACCGGCAATTGCATCCGCAGCCAGTCTTCTTCCCGCTCCAGAATCCCGCCGATGGCGCGGGCTTCTGCACGGGCGAGCCTGAGGGTAAAGCCTGCGCCAAACATGCCCGCGCTCAAGGCCCCGGTTGAAGGCTTGCGGATGGAGGCAAAGACTTCTTCCTTGTCTGCCAGAGCGAGTGGCATTTCACACAGCAGCATTAGCTTGCCATCCTGCACGGTCAGGGCGATTTCGCATTGTTCACCCGCGCCCATAGCCCCGGCGAGCGTGGCAAAGATGCGCCAGGCGAGCGCTTCTGCGTCCCGCTGAGCAAGCGGAATGCGCGCCTCCAGCGGGCCGATCCCAATCGCAAAGCTGGCAGTGCGTGGTGCCAGTATGGTCTGCAATTGGGCCAGAATTCGCCGCGCGATAGCCGCGAAATCCGCCTCACCCGGTTCCGGTTCCAGCGCACCTGTTTCCAGCCTTGCCAACCGGTCCAGCTCGTCAAACCCGGCCAGCATCCGTGCCGCATCGCTGGCGATTTCGGCGGCATGGGCGCGATACTCATGCGGGGTCGTGCCGAATAGCTGCTGCTGGATGACTTCTGCAAAGCCCTGGATTGCGTTGACCGGCGTGCGCAATTCATGGAGCAATTCACGAATCCGCGCAGCTTCGCGCGCTTCTTCGCTTTCCTGCGGCGGCAAGGGCGGCGGCTCCGGCATGCGGCGCAAGGCACCGGCATAGCCGATGAAAGACCCGCCGGGACGGGTAAAGCGCGGGCTGGCGTCAACCTGCCAGCGCCCCTCGATCTCTGGCGCGCCTTGCAGCTCGATTGGCACAGCGCGCAGCATGGCATAGCTGCGCATGGCACTTGCCAGCTCCTTGTTCCCTGCTTCGCCCAGTGCAAGCCCGAAAATCCCGCTCAACAGCGGGCCCTCTGCCCAATTGATCCGCCCCTCCATATCTGTGGTGAAGGGGATTTCCAGTTCGGGCTTGTGCGGCCGGGCTTCGAATTGATCGCCCAGCGGCAGATGCGGTGCCTCTTCGCGATGCGGGGTGCTGCGCCCTTTCTGGAACGCCTCAATCCGGCGAACCAGCGCGCCGATTTCGCTTTCTTCAGGCTCTTCTGCGGTTTCGGGAGCAGTTTCAGCTAAGTCATTGGCGGCACTCGGAGCCGGCATCACCGTTGCTGCCGGAATATCCGTGGGGTCAGGCGGGCTGGTCTCGACGGTTTCCGTCACTGCCGGATCAGGCACCAATGTTTCAGGAACAGGCAGGCCACGATCATGCACGCCCAGCCGTTCGAGGATTGCCTGTGTGCTTTCTGGCAGGCCCCGCCGCAGACGCAGGAAGCCGCGCGCGCGCACTGGCAGGGCAGGCACGATGGCATCCCACTGCTCAGCCGAAAGCTCGGCCCGTCCCAGCGTGGCAATGGCAATGGACGGTTCACCTTCGGCAAGATGGGCCACCAATGCCGGGTCGCGCAGTCGCAATCCCGGTTCGCCAATCATTGCAGCGCGCTCTGCAGCCGGGATCTGCTGCTCCAGCGCCCCCAGTCGCAACAGGGCTGCCTCGCGCAAGCTGCTATCCCGGCCAGACTGGCCGCTGCCCAGCAAGTCCAGCAATTGCCGGAACTGCGTCCGCCACGCGCGCTCGCCCGTTGCGCTCTGGCGCAAGACGGTGGCGAGGCGATCGTCGAAAAACATCGAATCTCCGGCAGCAGGCAGGCTCCCGGACACTTCTCCGGGCCTTGCTCCACTACCAGTATAAATCCGGTTCGAAAGTGTGGTGCCGCAGTGCGTTGCAAAGCGGGACAATTGCTGCCATCAACAACATTATTGCTTGTGCAGGCAGGTTGCGGCTAAATCTGTTTCAGCACCGCGTTATAAACAGCGAAATTTTACGGGACAGGCGCAGCTAATGGCGAATCTGGACGATATTGACCGGCGTTTGCTCGCCGAATTGCAGGCGGAAGGCCGGGTGACGAATGTCGAACTGGCGCAACGGGTTGGTCTCACTGCGCCGCCCTGCCTGCGCCGTGTGCGCGCGCTGGAAGAGGCAGGCGTTATCCACGGTTATCATGCAGAGCTGGATGCGTCGAAGCTGGGCTTTGCCATCACCGTCTTCGCCATGGTCAGCCTGAAGAGTCAGGCAGAGGACGCGCTGCGTGAATTCGAAGACCATATGCGCGCGCTGCCCGAAGTGCGCGAATGCCATATGCTCAATGGTGAGATCGACTTCATCCTCAAGATCGTCAGCCGCGATTTGCAGAGCTTCCAGGAATTCCTCACCAGCAAACTCACGCCCGCACCCAATGTGGCCAGCGTGAAAACCAGCCTGACCATCCGCACCGCCAAGCACCTGCCCGGCGTTCCGCTGGAAGTATAGAAATATAAAGAGGGTTCGTATGCGCACGACTGTCGTTTTCGCCGCCATCGCGCTGGGCCTGGCGGCTTGCCAGCCCGCTGCGGATCGCCCCGTTTCTGCGGCGCCTTCCCCGGCGCTGGTGAAGCAAGGGCATGATCTTGCCGATGCGCTATGTTCGGGCTGCCATGCAGTCAAACCGGGCGAAATTTCGCCCAACCCGCATTCCCCAAGCTTCGAAATGATCGCCAATGCGCGCGGGCTGACACAGGAAACGCTGAGCGAGTTCCTGCGCAATTCGCACAACTTCCCCGAGAAGATGAACTTTGAAGTGGTGGAAGAAGATGGCGATGCGCTTGCGGCCTATATGATTACGCTGCGCCGCGAGGATTATCAGCAGCCGATTGAGTAGGGCGGGCGCACGTGCGGATGTGCTCTAGGCGTTCCGCTCCGCCAGCCATTCTTCCAGCCATTTGATACTGTAATCGCCGTGCAGCACGTCATCCTGCTTGAGCAGTTCCTGGTGCAGGGGAATCGAGGTTTTCACCCCTTCCACCACCATTTCCTCCAGCGCGCGGCGCAGGCGCATGATGCAGCCTTCGCGGTTGCGGCCGTAGACGATCAGCTTGGCGATCATGGAATCGTAATAGGGCGGGATCGAATATCCGGCGTAAAGCCCTGAATCGACGCGCACATGCATCCCGCCAGCCGGGTGGTAATAGGTGATCTTGCCGGGGCTGGGGGCGAAGGTGAAGGCGTCTTCCGCATTGATGCGGCATTCGATCGCATGGCCGGAGAAGACCAGCTCTTCCTGCTTCACCGACAGCGGCTTGCCATCGGCAATGCGGATCTGTTCGCGCACGAGATCAACGCCGGTGATGGCTTCCGTCACCGGATGTTCCACCTGCAGGCGGGTGTTCATTTCGATGAAATAGAACTCGCCATCTTCCCACAGGAATTCGATCGTGCCAGCGCCGCGATAGCCCATATCGGCCATGGCATTGGCGCAGATCATCCCCATACGCTCACGCTCTTCGGCGGAGATAACGGGGCTGGGGGCTTCTTCGAGGACTTTCTGGTGCCGCCGCTGGAGCGAGCAATCGCGCTCGCCCAGATGGATGGCATTGCCCTTGCCGTCACCAAAGACCTGGAATTCGATATGGCGCGGATTGCCGAGATATTTTTCGATATAGATCGTGTCGTCGCCAAAGGCGGCCTTGGCCTCGGCCTTGGCCTGGCTGATCTGGCTTTCCAGCTCGCCTTCGTGCTGGATCACCTTCATCCCGCGACCGCCGCCTCCGCTGGCAGCCTTGGCCAGCACCGGATAGCCGCATTCCGCTGCGACCTTGCGTGCTTCGTCAAAAGTCTCGACTGCGCCATCCGATCCCGGAACCAGTGGCAGGCCGAGCTTCCCGGCGGTGCGCTTGGCCTCCACCTTGTCGCCCATAGTGCGGATATGTTCAGGCTTGGGGCCGATCCACGCAATGTCATGGGCTTCGACGATTTCCGCGAATTTGGCATTTTCCGACAGGAAGCCATAGCCGGGATGGATCGCATCGGCGTCGGTCACTTCCGCCGCCGAGATAATCGCGGCGACATTGAGGTAGCTGTCCGTCGCCGAGGGTGGGCCGATGCAGACCGCGTGGTCGGCCAGTCGGACGTGCATGGCATCGGCGTCAGCAGTGGAATGCACCGCGACTGTCTCGATCCCCATTTCATGCGCTGCACGGTGGATGCGCAACGCGATTTCACCGCGATTGGCGATCAGGATACGACGGATTGCCATGCTTGCAGCCTCCTCAGCCGATCACGACCAGCGGCTGGTCAAACTCGACCGGCTGCGCGTTCTCGACGAGGATCGCCTGGACCGTGCCGGATTTGTCGGCCGCAATCGGGTTCATCACTTTCATCGCTTCGATGATCAGGATTGTGTCGCCCGCATTCACCTTGTCACCCACGCTGACGAAATTGGCAGCGCCCGGTTCCGGGGCGAGATAGCAGGTGCCTACCATGGGTGATTTCATGGCGTTGGCGTGGTCGTCTGCCGGAGCAGGCGCGGCGGTAGCTGCAGCCGGGGCAACGGCTGTGGGTGCCGGGGCCGGTGCAGCCACTGCGACTTGTGCCGGGGCTGCAACAGCGGCAGGCGCGCTGCGCGAAACGCGTACCTTGCGGTCGCCATCTTCCACTTCGATTTCGGTGAGCCCGGTTTCCGCCAGCAGCTCGGCGAGTTCGCGAACCAGCTTGCTGTCAATATCCATGCCGGACTTGCGCCCGGCTGCGCCCTTGGTTTCGGCCATTTTGGTGCCTTCTTCTATCCTGTTGCTGCCAGTGCCTATGCGCGGGGCAAGCGGCGCTGGCAAGGGGGGAGGAGGGGTTTTGAGGGTTGCGCTAAAGCGCGGCGGCCTTTTCCAGCGCCACAACATAGCTGCGCGCGCCCAGGCCTTTCACACAATCCATTGCGGCCATGCCGACATAGGAGACATGGCGGAAGGGTTCGCGAGTTTCAGGGTCGGAAAGATGCACTTCGATCACCGGCGTCCGGATCGACTTGATCGCATCATGCAGCGCGATGGAGGTGTGGGTATAGGCCCCGGCATTGAGCAGCACTGCCTTGGCGCCCTCGGCCTGCGCTTCATGCAGCCAGTCGACGAGGTGCCCCTCATGGTTGGACTGGCGCATGTCGATCTCAAGCCCCAGCTCGCGCCCGCGATCTTCCAGCATTCCGGCAATATCGTCGAGCGTGTCGGTCCCGTAAATCTCCGGCTCGCGCATGCCGAGCAGATTGAGGTTGGGGCCGTTGAGGACGTAGATGGTGTTGGTCATGCCATGCCCTTAGCCGCGCTGGTAACGTGCGGCCAAGGACGGAAATGAGTTTGGGATGGGATAATTGCGCGAAATTGTGTCTCGGTTAGCGCTCCACGCCCTTGACCTTCCCCCATTGCCGTGCGGCCGTATAGCCGAGGTAGCCGGTGCCGAAGAGCGCGTAGAGCGGTTCGGGCAGGCCGTTCAGATAGGCGTTCATGCCGCTGGCAATGTCCCTTGCGGTTGTCGGGTTGAACGCGGCAAGCACGCCCATGGGCAGGGCCCACAGGATCATGGCATACATGACATAGAGGAAGCTCGGCCGGGCGCGGCTGGTCCAGGGATCGCTGGAGTTCGCCTCTGCGACGATGGCCGAAAGGCGCGTTTCGATGGTCCTGAGCTCCTGCGATCCCTGCAATTCCAACAATTCCAGCTTGGCTTTGCGACGGGCGTCGGGGTCGGGGATCACCTTGTCGATGATCGAAGCGATGGGGCCGATAAGCGATTCGATGAGCGGCATGGCGCAATCTCCTTTGGCGATTCGCCCCGAATAACCAAAATGGTTCATGTAGGAAAATGGGGTAACCAATTGCTTCAGTGATGGTGATAAGCGCAATGCAGGTCGTTTTTTGAAACTTTTCCTGTATAGGGCGCGCATGACCAAGACAGTCCTCCATGTCGAAAAGCCGCTGGAGCAGGCGCGCAGCTATGCTGATTGGGCAAAGGCGGCGCAGGCGCTGGATGCTGGCAGCGGCAAGAAGAGCTGGCGTGAAGCTGAAAGCAGTGCGCTGTTCGATTACCGTTCAATCCGCCGCCGACTCGACCTGTTGACCGACCTGCGCGAGCGGGGCGACAATCAGGCGCTGCTCTTCACGCTCAATGAAGGCATCCACGGCAATATGGACGGGATCGCCAATGAGCAGCTGTGGCGTGAGACTCGCTTTGGTACGAAACAATTGATCCACGATTATGTCGATGCGGTGGTCGACGCTCTTGACCATCTGGCGAGCGAGGAAGTGGACGAGATCCCGTTTGAGGAGAAACTCGATTTCTTCCACCGCGCATCGCATTGCTATGGCTGCTCGGCCTTGCTGCTCAGCGGCTCTGGTTCTTTCCTCTATTTCCATGTCGGTGTGGCGCGGGCCTTGCTTGGCGAAGGGCTGCTTCCTTCGATCATTTCCGGCTCCAGCGGCGGTTCTGCTGTGGGGGCCATGCTGTGCACCCATTCTGATGAAGAACTGGTGGAATTGCTGGAGGTGAACCAGCTGCACGATATGCAGCATCATGAGCCAAGCGAGGGTGTTGCGGGACTGTGGCTGGGAGACAAGGCAGCGCAGGAGCAAGTTGCCAAGTCGATCAACCGCGTAGTGCCGGATCTGACCTTCCAGCAGGCCTGGGAACTGACCGGGCGGCACCTGAACATTTCCATCGCACCGGCGGAAAAGCACCAGAACGGTCGTCTGCTCAACGCGATTACCTCGCCCAATGTCTGTATTCGTGAAGCGGTGCTGGCGAGCTGCGCCGTACCGGGGGTTTATCCGCCGGTCACGCTGATGGCGCGTGACCATCGCGGGCGGCGCGTACCCTATCTGCCCGACCGGCAATGGGTTGATGGCTCCGTCACGCATGACCTGCCGACCAAGCGGCTTTCACGCCTATACGGGGTGAACCACCATATCGTCAGCCAGGCCAACCCGCTGATTACCCCATTCACCACGGACATGAAGCAACCGCAATCTACCTTCGATTCCGTGCGTCGTGCGGTGGGATCTTCGGCGAAGACCTGGGCGACGCTCAACCTGCAACTGATGGAGAAGCCGCTTTCCGTGCTGGCACCCAAATTGCAGGAAATGGCGAGCATGTCGCTTTCGGTCCTGAACCAGGATTACCTTGGCGATATCAATATTATCCGCCCGCCGCTCTATTGGCCGCCGGCCAAGCTGCTGTCGCCGCTTACTGCTGACGAGATATCCATGCTGATTGAGATGGGTGAGCGGACCAGCTGGCCCAAGATTGAAATGGTCCGCCTGCAAACCGCGATCAGCCGCAAGCTGGAACATATCCTCATGGATTATGACGCCGCCGGGGCAGGGCAGGCCGCCCACCCGCAGACGGCGGTGGGGCAACGCAAGCGCCGCAGCAGGAAAAGCTGACCTGCGGCGCATTTTGTTGTAGCACCTGCAAAAGACAAACGTCGGGAGAGGCAAATTATGCGCAGGATTTCTGCAAGCGACGCGATATTCCTCGATCTGGAAACACCCAATGCGCCGCTCAGCATTGGTGGTCTGATGGTGCTTGATCCGTCAACTGCACCGGGCTCTTTCGTCCGCCATCGCGATATCCTGCAATATGTAGAAACCCGCCTGCACCTTGCGCCCAATTTGCGCCGCAAGCTCGTCTATCATCCGCTCGGACTCGACGAGCCGCGCCTGATTGACGATCCCGATTTCGATCTTGAATTCCATGTCCGCCATATCGGCCTGCCCAAGCCGCGCGACTGGCGCCAGCTCAAGATCCTGACCTCCCGCCTGATTTCCCGCCCGATGGATATGCACCGCCCGCTGTGGGAAATGTATATCATCGAAGGGTTGGAAGAGCTGGAAGGTGTGCCTGACGATGCCTTCGCCGTGCTGATGAAGATGCACCATGCGGTGTTTGACGGGGCGGCTGCCGGGGCGACCATGTGGACCTTCATGCAGGACGCCCCCGATTACGAACCGCTCCCGCCCGAAAAGCGCTGGGTGCCGGAACGGGAGCCGGACATGCTCGGCTGGACGGTCAGCTCGTTGCAGGAGGGGTTCAAGCAGTGGGTCGATAATGTCAAAGCCTTGCCAGAAATGGGCAAGGGGCTGGCAGCCAGCGCCAAGACAGGTGCCAAGGGCGGCAATCTGGCGGACAGTTTCCGCGGGATGCTTGCGCCGAAAACCCGGTTCCAGCAGCCGGTAACTTCGCATCGTGTATGGGATTTCGTTAGCCTGCCAATGGTTGAAATGCAGGCCCTGCGCACGGCGCTGGGCAAGCCCAAGATGAACGATCTGATCCTGGCGATAATCGCTGGCGGGCTGCGTCGCTATTTGAACAAGCACGGCGAACTTCCTGAAAAGCCGCTTTATTCCTTCTGTCCGATCAATGTTCGGGAAGGCAATCCGATTGATGGCGGGAACTATGTTTCCGGCATGCGTGTATCTTTGGCGACGGATATTGCCGACCCGCTGGAGCGGCTGCGGGCGATTACGGAAAGCTCGCTGGGGGGCAAGGCGCAGGCCACGGCGATTGGCGGCGATTTCTTCGCCCATCTGCTTGCCATGACCCCCTATCCCTTGCGCCACCGGGTGCTGGGTGAAATGCTGTCGATGCCGGAAAAATTCGACATGGAAACACCGGCGATTGCCAATGTGGTGATTTCCAATTCGCCGCCGCCACGCGGGGGGCATTACTTCACCGGGGCAAAAGTCATCTGTTCGGCGGGCTATGGGCCGATCCTCAACCTATCTGGTGTGTTCCATGCGATCACCGGGCTGGACTTTGAATCGACCATTTCGGTGACTTCCTGCCGCGAAATCATGCCCGATATCGCTTTCTACATGGACTGCATCCGCGCCAGCTTTGAAGACATGAAAGAGGCAGCGGCGGGGATGGCGGCTGCGGCAGCTGAGACCAAGCCGGAAGCGGCGAAGCCAGAAGCAAGCAAGGCAGCGCCAAAGCGCAAGCCAACCGTCAAGAAGCCAGCCGCGCGGCGCAAGCCAGCGGCCCGCAAGGCGACACCCAAGAAATCTGGCTGACAGGAAATCCACTGGTCGGGACGACTGGATTCGAACCAGCGACCCCTACACCCCCAGTATAGTGCGCTACCAGACTGCGCCACGTCCCGATACCAGTGGAGGGCGGCCCTATAGGGTGTGCCATCACCCTTGGCAAGCATTGCTGAAAGGCTTTTGGAGAGTGGGTGAAATGCGCAAAGTCTGTGGCTCATCCGGTGCAATCAATTGCCCTGCCAGTGGTTAACTGCTAGTCGCGGCGCAAATTCGGGGAGTGTCGTGCCGTAATGGTCTTGAAGACCGGCTGAGGCGATCCCCATATGGCGCTTTTCCAAGAGGTTCAGGCACTCATTATGATGAATTTACTCGCTGCAGCGGCCAGTGCGGATGCTCCGCCGGCATGGGTCAGCTTCCTGCCGATCGTCGGTATGATTGCGATCTTCTGGTTCCTCATTATCCGCCCGCAGATGCGCCAGCAGAAGCAGCACCGCGAAAAAGTTGCCGGGATGAAGAAGGGTGATCAGGTTGTCACCGCCGGTGGCCTGGTGGGCAAGGTGGTGAAGGTTGATGAACATTACGCCGAAATCGAAATCGCCCAGGGCGTGAAGGTAAAGGCGGTAAAGTCGACCATTGGTGACATTATCCCCCCCGGCGGCACCCCCGCCGCCAACGACTGACGTCACGGATTTTCAGGGGCTGTCCCGATGCTTGAATTCCCCACTTGGCGCAAAGTCTGGTTGTGGCTGGTCACACTGATCGCCATTGCTGCCGCGCTGCCTTCCATTTTCTCGCTGGCCAACATCCGCTGGCCTGAGGCCTTGCCGGACCCGATGGTCAATCTGGGTCTCGACCTTGCTGGCGGTAGCCACATCCTGCTGGAAGCTGATCCGAAGCAGGTGGCGGCCCAGCGCCTTGAAAACATGGAAGAAGACGTGCGTAGCCGTATGCGGCAGGCTGACCCGCGCATCCGCATCGGTGATGTCTCGACCAAGAATGGCCGCCTCAGCTTCATGGTGGAAAGCGCGTCAGACGTTGATCGCGCGCGGGAAATCCTGCTTCCGGTGGTCAATGGGACGGGTCTTGTCCGGGAATGGGACCTCGAAGTGGTGGATGAAACCCGCTTCGTCCTGACGCCGACCCAGGCGGGGCTGGATACTGCCGTAACGCAGGCTATGGACAGCGCGACCGAAGTGGTTCGCAAGCGTATCGACGAATTGGGCACGCGTGAGCCAACCATCATTCGCCAGGGTGATACGCGCATCGTGGTGCAGGTGCCGGGCCTGCAAGACCCGGATCAGCTCAAGGATTTGCTGGGCCAGACTGCCAAGCTGGAATTCAAGCTGGTGGACCAGAGTGCGCTTCCTTCCGACATTGAGCAGGGCATTGCTCCTCCGGGATCGGAAATTTTCCCCTACGCCGCAGGCACACCTTATGAAGGTACCTCCATCGCCGTGCGGCGGCTGGGCGGTATTCAGGGCGACAGCCTTGTCAATGCGCAGCAGAGCTTTGATACGCAGCGTTCCAACGAACCGGTGGTGACGATCCAGTTCGACCAGCAAGGCGCAGCAAAGTTCGCCAAGCTGACGACGGAGAATGTCAACAAGCCTTTCGCTATCATCCTAGATGGTGAAGTGCTTTCCGCCCCCAATATCAATGAGCCGATCCGTGGCGGTAACGCGCAGATCGCGGGTAGTTTCACGGTGGAAAGCGCCAATGCCCTGGCTATCTCGCTGCGTTCGGGCGCGCTGCCGGTCGATTTGACCGTGGTGGAAGAGCGCACGGTCGGGCCGGACCTTGGCGCGGACTCGATCAAGAAGGGGCTGATCGCGATGATGATCGGCTCTGTCGCAGTGATCGTGCTGATGGTGGCCAGTTATGGTCGATTTGGCGTTTATGCCACGGCGGCACTGGTGCTTAACGTGCTCATGCTGCTTGGCATCATGGCGGTGATGAATACCACGCTGACGCTGCCGGGTATTGCCGGCTTTGTGCTCACGATCGGTGCGGCGGTGGACGCCAACGTGCTGATTAACGAACGTATTCGTGAAGAGCGCAAGCGTGGTCGGCGGGTGATTGCTGCAGTGGAAAATGGCTACAAGGAAGCCAGCCGGGCAATTTATGACGCCAACGTCACCAACTTCATTGCGGGTGTGTTGCTGTTCATTTTCGGCTCTGGCCCGATCCGTGGCTTTGCCGTGGTGCTGGTGATTGGCCTGTTCACCTCTGTTTTCACCGCCGTGACGCTTACCCGCATGTGGGTGGCTGGCTGGCTGCGCAAGGCGCGGCCGCAAGACCTGCATTTGTAAGGGGACAGGAATATGCGACTGCTCAAACTCGTCCCTGACGACACAAATATCAAATTCCTCAAATGGCGTGTGCCGTTCTACGTGGTCAGCTTGCTGCTGATGGCGGCGAGCTGGGGCATGGTCATGACCAAAGGCCTCAATTACGGCGTCGATTTTGCGGGTGGCCAGGAAATCCGGGCCACCTTCGTGGGCGAAGAGGAAGCTCCGATCCCCCAACTGCGCGAAACGGTGGGCGCGCTGCAGGAAGTGGGTGATCCGGTTATCCAGCGCTTTGGCGCGCCGAACGAGGTCTCTATCCGCGTCAAGTTGCCGCCTGAGGCAGAGGGCGATCCGGAGTTTGCCGCGCGGATTACACGGCAGATAACTGACGCGTTGAAGCAGGATCATCCCGATGTACGGATCGATGGGGTGGATTCGGTTTCCGGCAAGGTGTCGGGCGAATTCCGTGAGAAGGCGCTTTATGCCTTGCTCGCTGCGATGCTCGCCATTGCGCTCTATATCTGGGTGCGGTTCGAATGGCAGTTCGGCGTCGGCGCGCTCTTCGCGCTGGTGCATGACGTGTCGCTGACTTTGGGCATGTTTGCGCTGTTCCAGATGGAATTCAGCCTGCAGATCATTGCCGCCATTCTGGCGATCATCGGTTACTCGCTGAACGATACGATCGTAGTCTATGACCGTATCCGCGAAAATCTGAAGAAATATCGCAAGATGCCGCTGCCGGAGCTGTTGGACCTGTCCGTCAACGAAACGTTGGCGCGTACGGTGATGACCAGCCTGACACTGCTGGTGGCGCTGATCCCGCTGCTGTTCTTCGGGCCGGAAAGCCTGTTTGGCCTCGTGGCCGCGATCACGCTGGGTATTTTCGTCGGCACCTACAGCTCGGTCTATATGGCAGCGCCAATCCTGATCTGGCTGGGTGTGAATTCGGACAGCTTCGTCCCGCAGGAAAGCGTCACTGACAAGCAGGAAAAGATCGCCCGCGGCGAGGGCTGATGTCTCTCCCCTCCCGCTTGCGGGAGGGGCTCAAGCGTGTCATCCGGTCGCAATCAGGCGTTCGAAATACTCCGCCAGCGCGGCGCCGTTGGCTTGCCAGCTGAAACGCGTCGCCATCGCCTCCACTCTTTCGGGTGGGGGCAAGTCGGCCAGCATGGAAACTATCCCTTCGCGGATCGCTTCTTCGCTCCGCTCGACGATCAGCCCGGCATCGCGCGAAGTCACGATTTCGCGCGCACCACCGGCATCGGTGATGACCAGCGGGGTGCCGCAAGCAAGCGCTTCGACCCAGGCATTGGCAAGGCCTTCGCTGGATGAGGGCAGGACCATCAGGTCAGCCGCTGACAACACTACCGGCAAGAGGTTGTGGTCGAGCAGGCCGAGGAAATGGACACGGCCCTCCAGCCCCAAGTCACGGGCCATGGCGCGCAGGCGCTGCTCATCCTCGCCTTTGCCGACCAGCAGCAGATGTGTGTCAGCGGGCAGGCCAAGCATCGCGCCCAGCACGATCTCCTGCCCCTTGCGCGGGATCAGCGCACCGACAGTCGCGAGAAGGGGAGCCTTGTCGGGCAAGGCGATGCCCAGTTCTTCGCTTAATTTGCGGCGCAAGGTCGGGTGATTGAGCGGCCGGAAGCGGTCACGGTCGAGCCCGGTATAATGCAGCGTGATTTTCTCGCGTGGCAGGCCAATCCCGCCCATATCGTCCGCCAGCGCGCCGCAAACAGCGAGCAATCCGCTGGCTTCTTCCGCAGCAGCCTGCATCTGGCGCAGGCCATAAGGCTTGCTGCCCCAATAATGGATATCCGCCCCGCGCGCCTTGATGGAGAAGGGCAGGTTGAGCTTCTTCGCCAGCCGCGCCACCGCCGGACCATCGGGGTAGAAGAACTGCGCATCGAGCAAATCGAAGGGCTGCTCGTCGTGAAGTCTGGCGGCTAAGCTACTGACACTCCACGCAATCAATGCCGGGTTGAAGCGGCCACCGATCTTGGGGATCAGCGGGAAAGTGGGGCGCAGCACGCGCACACCATGCTCGGTCCCGTCCACCGCAGCTGCCTTGAGCGCAGCATATTTGCCAAAGGTGATGGGCGGCACGCCGATCGGGTTGATCACGGTCACATCCCAGTCACCGCGCGCGGCCAGCGCCTCCAGCGAGCGCGCAACGAACGTCCCGAAGCGCGGGTTGCTGGCGTTGGGATAGAGGGTGGAGAGCGAAAGGACGCGTTTCACAGGGGGCGCACCAGCATTTCTGCCACACCAATCCACGCAGGATTATCGACCACTTGCTGCTTCTGCCCGGCGCCAGTGGGGAGGATACCGACCATTGTGCCTTGCCGGTCAATCAGCCGCCCGAAGGCAAAGCGCCCGCCGGGGCGCGGGACGAGGACATCGCGGTTGATCGCCTTTGCGGCATCCTCTGGCGCGATCTGGCGCAGCCATAGCTGGTCGCCTGCCATATAGGGGCCGCTGGCGGCTTCGACCTCCAGCACCATTAGCGCGCCATCACCGCCAAGGTCTGTCACCAGGATGGCATCGCGCGGGCTGGGCAGCGCCTCTGCGCCCTGTGTATTGAGCGTCGCGACAATCTGCGCGGCTTCGCTGGCTTCGGAGCGGACCAGCATCTCCGGATCGACCCCTAGTGCAGAGGCAATCCTGTCCATCCAGCCGGTCGTGAGGTTGCGCATCCCGGTTTCGAGCCGTCCGATGGTCTGCGCCGTAGTGGGAGGCGAGCAGGCAGCGGCGAGGTCAGCCAGCGTCATGCCCTTCTGCTTGCGAATGTCGCGGATGCGGTTGATCACGGTGCCCATCTTCCTTCACAACTCGTCATGCTGAACTTGTTTCAGCATCCATTTTGCCTTCTTCGCAGACCTGAACGGGCCGAAGAATGGACCCTGAAACAAGTTCAGGGTGACGATCAGACTGATAACCAATTTGGCTATTTTTCTCTTTCCTACAAACCATCGCGCTTGGCAAGGGACGATTCGTTGCCACCAGGGGAGAATGCCATGCGCCGCCAACTCGTCGAACGCGAACTCACCAGCGAAGGTCCGCGCCGCAAGGGCGGAGCGCGCGGCAAACGACGCAGTGTCACCGTCAACCTCGCCGAAAGCCCGCTTAGCTGGCTGCACGCGCGCGGGCACCTGAATGAAAGGCTGTTCGATGCCGGGGAAAGATTGAGGACCGACTACGAGCGCGCGCAGCTCGGCCCCAATGTCACCATGCGCTGGGACCCGGTGCGGATCAAAGGCAGCGGTGATGCGGGCCTCAGCCCCACCGAACGCCAGATCGCAGCCAAGGCGCGGTTCGATGGCGCGATGGCGGCAGCGGGCAGCGGCTTGTCCGATATCCTCTGGCGCGTCGCCTGCGCGGGGGAGGGGCTGCCCGATGCCGAAAAGGCGCTCGACTGGCCCGCGCGCAGCGGGAAGCTGGTGCTCAAACTGGCGCTGGAAAGGGTGGCAGAGTTTTATCGGGTGGCTTGAGCGCCCGGATATGCCCGAATCCCCTCTCAACCCACACTGTCTCGTCGGCCCGCACTTGATGCGGGCCAAGGCTTTTTTGGGCGGAGGTTGCGCGAAGAATAGCCTGGCCCCGTGTCCCCGGCCTGCGCCGGGGCAGGCAAGCACGGGGCGACGATGGTTGAGGTTCTGTAAGTGTGTTGGCGATGGAGGCCTAACCCTCCGCCGCGCGCTCCATCAATTCCATGAAATCCCGCGCGCTGTTGCGATCATCCTCATTGTCGAAAGCTACGTCGAGATCGGGCGCAGCGCCGAACATGTGCAGCAGCGTCCACAGCGCAAAGCGCCGCTCGCGCGATTGTTCGAGGCCGAAATCGACCTGTAGCTTTTCGATCCCCGCAGCCAGCCCGGCGGGGGAGAGCGAAGCGAGGTCGTCAGTGCCGAAAAAACGACGTAGCTGGTCATCGAACTCCATCGCTTATCCTTCCACCATTTCCGCCAGTTCCAGCCAGCGTTCTTCCGCCGCATCCTTCTCGGCGCGGGCGTTCTCGATGCCCTTGGAGATATTGGCGAATTTCTGCGGGTCCTTTGTGTAAAGCTCAGGGTCGGAGAGGATTGCCTCGCCCTTCACAATGGCGGCTTCCAGTTCCTCAATCCGCGCAGGGAGCAGTTCGTAGTCGCGCTGGTCTTTATAGGAGAGCTTGGTGCTTTTGGGCGGCGGGGGAGGGGACGGCGCTGCCTGTGTGTCCTTGCTGCGCTCAACCCGAACCGTAGCTGCCTGCTTCCGGCCCTGATCCCGCTTCTTCTCCCAGTCCTCGTAACCGCCCGCGACCACATCGACCTTGCCGCTGCCATCGAGGCCGAGCGTGATGGTGACAGTGCGATCCAGGAAGTCGCGGTCGTGGCTCACGATCAACACGGTGCCTTCGTAATCGGCGATCACTTCCTGCAGCAGGTCAAGCGTTTCGAGGTCGAGATCGTTGGTCGGTTCGTCCAGCACCAGCAGGTTCGATTTGCGAGCAAATTCGCGCGCCAGCAGCAGGCGGCTGCGCTCGCCACCTGACAACACGCCGACCTTCATGTCCACGATCTTGGGATCGAACAGGAACTCCTTGAGATAACCCTGCACATGTTTGCGGATACCGCGCACGTCGATCCAGTCGCCGCCTTCGGCCAGCACTTGCCGCACGGTGCGGTCAGGCTCCATCAGGCTGCGCTGCTGGTCGATCATCACACCGGTCAGCGTCTTGGCCAGCGTCACGCTGCCGGTATCGGGCTGCAATTCGCCCGTCAGCAGCTTGAGCAGGGTGGTCTTGCCCGAGCCGTTGGCGCCGACCACGCCGATCCGGTCGCCGCGCTGGATGCGCAGCGAAAAGTCGCGGATGATGGTGCGTTCGCCATAGGTCTTGAGAACGTGTTCAGCCACGATCACGGACTTGCTCTGCTGTCCCCATCCGTGGCGAGTTTCAGCTCAGCGGTCCGGTGGGGTCGATCATGGCGGCGCGCTGGGCGCGCATTTCCCACAGTTTTTCCAGCCGCCCCTGGTTGCGCTTGCGCCGCGCGGTGACCCCGCGTTCGAGCCAGTGCGCCTCGATCTTGAGCTTGGCGTCGAGCTTGTCGGCGGCGCGGGCCTCTTCGGCGTAGACCGCTTCCATCCAGGCTTCGTAGCCGCCGAACCCGATCTCCTTGCGGCGCAGACTGCCGCGATCAAGCCACAGCGTGGCCCTGGTCAACCGTTCGAGGAAGGTGCGGTCGTGGCTGATGACCACGAAGGCGCCGGAATAGCGCGAAAGCCAGGATTCCAGCCAGTCGATCGCGGCGAGATCGAGGTGATTGGTTGGCTCGTCAAGCAGCAGCAGATCCGGTTCCGAAGCCAGCGCCCGGGCCAGCGCCGCGCGGCGCCGCTCCCCGCCGCTGGCGCTCGCCGCCTTGCGCTCCATGTCGATGCCGAGCTGCCCGGCGATCGATTCCACTTCGTGCCGGGGCGGGGCGTCCTTGCCGGCCAGGGCGAAATCCATCAGCGTGGTGAAGCCGGATAGGTCCGGTTCCTGCTCCAGCAATACGATGCGTGTACCGGGCTTGACCTTGCGCTGGCCACGATCTGCCTCGATCTGGTCATTGACCAGTTTGAACAGCGTCGTCTTGCCCGCGCCATTACGCCCGATCAGCGCCATCCGGTCACGCGGGCCGATATGCAGGTCGATGCCGGGCGTGTCCGGCCCGCCGAACAGCCAGCGGCCGCCCTGTTGCAGGCCGAGACCTTCCCAGCTGAGGATTGGTGGTTGCGCCATGGAGGCCGCCCCTAGACGCGCTGGACAGCGGCGACAAGCTGGTTCACCCCCGCGTCATCAGGACGTGCCCAGATTGGGCGGGAATGAGTTTCAGGAGATACGCCATGACCAATCGCACCACCCGCATTGCCCTGCCGATCCTGGCCGCTGGCGCATTGGCCAGTCCCGCCCTGGCCGAAGTGGATATTGCCGCGAAGGGGCCGATTGTTTCCTTGCAAGTCACCGAAACGGTCAAGGCGCGGCCTGACATGGCGACAGTCAGTGCTGGCGTTACCAGTGATGCCCCCACTGCGGTTGCAGCGATGCAGGCCAATGCGCGCGAGATGAAGTCCGTGATCGACCGCATAAAGGCGCTTGGGATCAAGGGAGAGGACATCCAGACCACGGGGATCAACCTCAACGCTCGCTATGACTATGATCGCAATACGCAAAAGCAGGTCTTTCGCGGTTACCAGGCGTCTAATCGCGTCACAGTGATCCTGCGCGATGTGGACCGGACGGGGCAGGTGCTCGATGCGCTGGTTGCAGCCGGGGCTACGGATATTGGTGGGCCCAGCTTCGGAATGCAGGATGATACCGCGGCCAAGGCACAGGCGCGCAAGGCGGCGATGGAAAAAGCGCGGGGGCAGGCAATGGAATATGCCGGCTGGGCAGGTTATTCCTCGATCCGCCTGCTGGAAGTGAATGAGACCATCTACAGCAATGCTCCGCAGCCCATGATGCGCGGCTATGCGATGGATGCAGTTGCTGAATCGACGCCGGTTGAACCGGGGTTGGTGGGCACAGCGGTCACTGTCTCTGTTACCTACGAAATGGTCGGGAATGCTGAATAGGCGGTAATCTGCCTATTCACCGCTTGTTCAATGCAGCAGGATTAGGCAGTTTGGCATGATGCAGCGAAACCTCATCCGCTCCCTTGCCGCGGGACTGGCCATGGCCAGCCTTGCCGTGCCACCTGCCGCCGCGCAGCAAAGCCGCGAACAGGGTGAAGCGCGCAAGGAAATGCGGGCTGGCAATGTGCTCAGCCTGCGCCAGATTGAACGGCGTGTGCTGCCGACTATGGCAGGGGCAGAATATCTTGGCCCTGCCTATGATTCCACCGCCATGGCATACCGCCTGAAATTCATTCGTGATGGCCGTGTGATGTTTGTTGATGTCGATGCCCGCACGGGCCGCATATTGCAGCGCACACAATAGGTTCATGCGGTTGACGCTGCCGGACGAAAGTTCCAACTAGCGGTCTCTAAACAGGGGAACGAGACAGACCATGCGCATCCTGATTGTCGAGGACGAACCGACACTTGGCCAGCAGCTGAAAAGCACACTGGAACAGAACGGCTATGCGGTCGATCTTTCGACCGATGGCGAAGACGGCCATTTCATGGGCAGCACCGAGGAATACGACGCGGTGATCCTCGATCTTGGCCTGCCCGAGATCGACGGTCTGACCGTGCTGGGGATGTGGCGCAAGGAAGGCCGCAAGTTCCCGGTGCTGGTGCTGACCGCGCGCGATAGCTGGTCGGACAAGGTGGCGGGGCTCGATGCCGGGGCCGATGACTACCTTGCCAAGCCGTTCC
This sequence comes from Sphingomonadaceae bacterium, assembly GCA_024236195.1. Classification (GTDB taxonomy): domain Bacteria; phylum Pseudomonadota; class Alphaproteobacteria; order Sphingomonadales; family Sphingomonadaceae; genus JACXVD01. The sequence goes on along the minus strand of JACKKZ010000006.1, from coordinate 16,327 downwards.
AGACCGAGGAGCTGATCGCCCGCCTGCGCGCGCTGATCCGCCGCGCCTCTGGCAATACCAGCAGCGAGCTAACCGCGGGCGATGTGCGGCTCGATACCCGTTCGGGCCGGGTCACGCTGAACGGCGAACCAGTCAAGCTGACCGCGCAGGAATACAAGCTGCTGTCCTATCTGCTCCACCACAAGGGCAAGGTGGTGAGCCGCACCGAGCTGATCGAGCATATCTACGATCAGGATTTCGATCGCGATTCGAACACTATCGAGGTCTTCGTTACCCGGATTCGCAAGAAGCTGGGCGCCGATGTGATCACCACCATCCGCGGCCTCGGTTACAGTCTTGACGATCCTGCCGACCAACCGCGCGCTAATTAAGCGATGAATGCGGAAAGCGCAGTGCAAAGGGCGGAGGAAACATCCGCCGCCCTGCGCGAAAGCGCTGAAGCTGCGACAGTAAACGCGGAAATCGCGGGCGGCGGTCGCCTCCCCATGCAGGCAGCCTTGCGCGACGCATGATGCGGTGCAGCGGGCGCAGATAGCTCGTGCTGCTGCTGGGCGGCGGCTTTGCGCTGGACCGGACATTGGTGAGCTGGTCGAGGATAATTTCGACGCGATCAGCTCAACTACGTAACACCGCCATGATCCTTCGGCGAAGGTCAGGCCAGATGGGTGAAGTCTGTTTCAACCGCCCGCTGGGTGACCAACGCTTTCTGGAGCCCAATAGCGGCCTTTATTGGCAAGTCAGTGGCGATGGGCGCAGGGATTTCCCAGCCGCAGCCTGTGGGATCGCAGCACGGAGATACGGGCGATCATCAGGACAGCGATGTCACATCATAGTTCCAGCCAGTTCGCCAATGAGCCATTGCAGGGGTTGCCAGACGGTCACTGACGCTGCCGAGCGGCGAGACGAAATGGTGGTTCACTGTATACGCCAGCCGGGAAGGAGATGGATGGCCAGATCCTTCGTATCCGATCCATCGTCGCGTGAGCTTTGCCGCGTATTGGGTGCTGGCCTGCTGCTGATGGCGGTGCTGCAAACATGGTACGGCCTGCGCCCGCTGCGCCGTGCGCATCGGCGATCGCGCATCCGCACCGCGGATTTCCCAACTTCATGTCACCGACCGCTGCCGCTCGAAGTCCAGCCGCTGGTCGAAGCAACTATGCTGCTCGCCCCATTCGGAGAAGCAGGCGGAAGGCCTTGCGCCCATGCCGCGGGAGCAATCTTGCCCATGCGCTCAAGACCCCGCTGACGGTGCTGACCAACGCAACTGCCCGCGATCCGGACACAGCGCCGCCTTTTCCACGCAGAAACCAAGGCGATGCAGCGCATGTTGACCACCATCTTGCCCGTGCAAGGGCGGTAGGGCGGCGGGCCGCCGGCCTCTCTCGCGCCGATGTTTGGCCAAGTGTCGAGGCGTATTGCGGGCGTGACATGGCGGATCTGTGAAGACCCGCTTCGACCTTGACGGCAAGCGCGATGTGCAACTGGCGATAAACGGGACCTCGATGAAATCGCCAGCAATCTAATCAACGCGGCGAAATGCACGGTGGTGGCGTATTCGTGACAGTCGATGCCAAACCGGACGATACAGGAAATTGCGAAATCTGGATCGAGATGACGGCACCGGCATCCCAGAGGACAAGCGTAGCGACATCTTCGCCCGCGGCGCGCGGCTGGACACGGGCAAGCCCGGCACCGGCCTCGGCCTCGCCATTGTTCGCGACGTGGTCGAAATCTACGGCGGCAGCGTGGAATTGGGCGAAAGCGAGGATCTGGGCGGGCTGCTGGTGCGGCTTATCCTGCCGCGCGCCGCCTAGCGCGTTTTCCCCGCCACCCAATCCTGCATCATGTCGCGCAATTCCGCGTCATGCGTTTCGCGGTAGCGGTCATTATGCCAGCGCAGCATCCGGATCGTGCCGAGGCCGACTTCTTCCTCGAACTCAAGTCCGGCTGCCTTGCCATGGACCCAGCGGGTGGTGAACAGCACCTCCAGTGGGGTGCATTGCAAGATACCTTGCTGGTCCTTGGTCATTGGCGCGTCGCTGACCACGCGCGCGCCGGTGAGCGAGACATCTTCCAGCGCACAATCATATTCGCCACCCAGCAGGATCAGCTTGCCGGGAATGCAGACGCGCAGCCGGGCAGCAGCGCGGCGATGCGGCGGCGCTTCGGGCGGGGGGCGTGGGGCACTTGCCATGCGCCACTTCTGACGCAACAGCCCTCAAGGCCACGCGAAAGCGATCCTAAGAATTTCTACTATAGGTCAGGTGCTTATCCCTGCCGCGCGCGCTCGTGGTGCCGGATCACTTCGTCGATGATGAAGCGCAGGAATTTCTCCGTGAATTCAGGATCAAGGTCCGCCTCCACTGCGAGCTTGCGCAAGCGCTCTACCTGCCTTGCTTCCCTGCCGGGATCAGCCGGGGGCAAGGTGACCTGCGCCTTGTACTCGCCCACAGCCTGCGTGATGCGGAAACGTTCCGCCAGCATATGCACCAGTGCCGCGTCAATGTTGTCGATGCTCTTGCGATAGGCTGCAAGCACGGGATCGGGTGCGGAATCACGCATGGCGTCGGTCTCTTTGCGCGACGGTGCCGGTCGCGGCTGGGGCTGGAAGGGTTGGCTGGCCATAGGATTCGGCGCTTACCACCAAGACGCGTCCAATTCCAACCTTGCCAATCCTTTGTCACGCGCCCATGGGGGCGGCCATGAGCGCCGATATCGTTCCCCTACCGCGCAAGCAGCCGGAAGCACCGGCCAGCCTTGATCCGATCCTGTCGCTGACAGCCTCAGGGATGAATTCCGTCAACGCCGTCATCCTTGACCGGATGCAGAGCAAAATTCCCCTGATTCCAGCGCTTGCCGGGCATTTGATCGCTGGTGGCGGCGAAAAGCGCCTGCGGCCGATGCTCACTCTCGCCGGGGCAGAGCTGGTCGAACACCAGGCGCATATCTAAACTCGCAACACGCTGGAATTCATCCACACTGCCGCTGCTGCATGACGATGTAATTGGATGGTAGCGAAAGTACGCCAGGGCAGGCGGTACCGAACATTATCTTCGGCAATCCGGCCACTGTCTTGGTGGGCGATTTCCTGTTCAGCCAGCCAACTTTGAATTTGATGACTGAGGATGGCGGCCTGAAAGTGCGAAATCCCTCTCAATTAACAGCGATCATTGCTGAGGGCAGAAGTTGACCAGCTGACCGCCCAGCGCAAGATCGAAACCAGCGAGGAACGCTACCTCCAGATTATTGCTGCCAGGAACGCTGCGCTGTTCGCTGCCGCCAGCCGCATCGCTGCTGTGGTGGCCGAATGTGACGAGGAAAAGGAAGAGGCGCTTGACGCCTATGGGCGCAATCTGGGCGTGGCGTTCCAGCTGGTCGATGATGCGCTGGATTACGATTCGAACGCCGCAGAAATGGGCAAGGATCAGGGCGATGATTTCCGTGAAGGCAAGATGACCCTGCCGGTGATTCTCGCCTATGCCCGCGGCGACGAGGAAGAGCGCGCCTTCTGGAAGGCTGCAATTGGCGGGCACCGCACGTCAGATGAAGACCTCGCCCACGCGATCGAACTGATCCGTCGCCATGGCACGGTGGAGGCAACGCGCGAACGCGCCCGCATGTTCGCACAGCGCGCGATTGATGCGATTGCGATCTTCCCCGACGGTAAAGCACGGCAGGCGATGGCCGAGGCGGCGCGGTTTGCGGTGGCGCGGGGGTATTGATCCGCGGTGTAAAGAATTTTTGACATGACGTGAAAATGCTGCCATCAATGTCAAATATTTTCGACACTGATGGAGATTCGTATGTCGTTCCGTGAAAAATCGACCTGGGTGATGACTGCAGTCATGCTGCTTTCCGGCCTGTTCTACATGATGTCCGCGCTCCCCTATCCCGGCTCTCCGGTGATGGAGACGGTGGTGCCCTATGTCCTGCTGGTGATCGTGTTGTCGGTTGCCGGGCAGGTGGTGCTGGCAATCCGGTCGCCGGACGAAGCCCGCGCGCCGCTCGACGAACGCGAACGGCTGGTCGTGGACCGCGCCGGATATTGGGGCGGTGTCATTCTCGCAGCGGCGATCGTGTTGGCGGGTATCGCCTATGTGGTCGCGCCGAACGGCAACATGCTGTTCCACCATGCGGTGCTGGCGCTGATCGTGGCGCAGATCGCACAGTACATCATGCAGATCGCCCTGCTGCGCCGGGCGCTTTGATGTGTCGAAGCGTCCACCCATAACCAACCGCGTGAAGGAGCTGCGCGAGGCAAATGGCGGGCTTAGCCAGGCTGCCCTGGGCGAGGCCGTGGGCGTGACACGGCAAACGATCATCGCGATCGAACAGGGTCGCTATTCGCCCAGTCTCGAAACCAGCTTCCGCATCGCACGGCTGTTCGGGGTGGGGCTGGAAGATGTGTTCGGCTGGGAAGGCGACTGAACACGTGGTCGCTTTACCGATCCATGCCGTTCTGCCGGACCTGCTCGCCGCATTGCGCGGTCAGACGGGTGCTGTGCTGGTGGCGCCGCCCGGCGCGGGGAAGACCACGGCTGTTGCGCCTGCGCTGATCGCTGAAGACTGGTGCAAGGAGCAGGTCATTATCACTTCGCCGCGCCGGGTGGCTGCACGCGCTGCGGCGGAACGGATGGCGGAAATGCTGGGTGAAAAGCCCGGCGAAACCGTCGGCTACTTGACCCGCATGGATAGCAGGCAAGGGCCGAAAACGCGCATCCTCGTCGTCACCGAAGCGATCTTCGTCAATCGCATCGTGCAGGACCCGGAGCTGGAAGGCGTTTCCGCCGTCCTGTTCGACGAAGCGCATGAACGGCATCTCGACAGCGACCTTGGCCTGGCACTGGCGCTGGAAAGCCGCGCGGTGCTGCGCGAGGATTTGCGGCTGGTGGTGATGAGCGCCACGATCGACGGTGTGCGTTTCGCCTCGCTGTTGGGCGAGGATACGCCGGTGGTGGAAAGCGAGGGCAAGGCTTTCCCGCTGGAAATCAAATGGCTCGGCGCGTCACCTGACAAACGGATCGAAGATGCCATGGCCTCCGCCGTGCTCACGGCATGGCGCGAAGAGGAGGGAGATATTCTCGCTTTCCTGCCCGGAGTGGGCGAGATCGAGCGCACTCGCGAGCGGCTGGAGGAACGGCTCAAGGATGCACTGGTGCTGCCACTGCATGGGCAGGTCGATCCGGCGGGACAACGCGCTGCGATCAAGCGCGACCCACAAGGGCGGCGGCGGATTGTGCTGGCGACGGCCATCGCGGAAACCTCGCTGACGCTCGATGGTGTGTCGGTGGTGGTCGACAGCGGCTTGTCGCGGCGGGCGGAGTTTGACCAGGCGGCGGGCACAAGCCACCTTGTCACCGTGCGTGCCAGCCAAGCCGCTGCCGCCCAGCGCGCAGGCCGTGCGGCGCGGCAGGGGCCGGGTGTTGCCTATCGCTTGTGGGAGCAGGGTGGCCATGCGGGCAGGCCCGCTTTTGATCCGCCGGAAATGGAAACGGCTGATCTTGCCCCGCTGGTGTTGGCTTTGGCGAAGTGGGGCGCTGGCGACCCGGCCTCGTTGCCCTGGCTTGATACGCCGCCCGAAGCATCGCTGGCGGCAGCGCGTCAGGCGCTGGAATCGCTGGGCGCGCTGGATGGGGACGGGCGGATTACACCGTTCGGCCTCCAGTTGTCGCACATGCCGATGGAGCCGGTGCATGGCGCGATGGTGCTTTATGGCGCGGAAGACGAGCAGGCAGGCGTTGCCGCAAAACTCGCATTGCTCTTGCAGGAACGCGGGCTTGGCGGGCGTGGTGAAGACATGGCTGCGCGGCTCCAGCGCTGGGATGCGGATCGCGGCAAGCGGGCGGATGCCTCGCGCAAGCTGGCGGCACGCTGGGCGGACAAGGCTGAGCACATGATTTCTGGCGGGGAGAGCGCGGAATTGGACCCGGCGCTGTTCCTCGCTTTCGCGCGTCCTGATTTCGTGGCCAAGCGCCGCGATGCCAGCGGCGAGAACTGGATTTCCGCCGGGGGCAGGGGCTTTATGCTCGATCCGGCCAGCTCGCTCGCACGGGCGGAATGGCTGGTGATCGGCGATGCGCAGGGGCAAGCGAAGGGCGCGAGGATTACCGCTGCCATGGCGCTCGATCCAGCGGAGGTCGAAAAGCACCTGCATTATCGGATCGAGAAGCGCTCCATCCTGCGTTGGAACGAGGCCGAAGGGCGCGTGGAAGCGCGGCTGGAGCGGCGGATGGGGGCGATCACGCTGGCGAGTGGGCCGGACCCGTCACCTGATCCGCAAGCGCTTGTGGACATGCTTGTGGAAAAGGCAGGGGAAAGGCTGGGGGAAATACTCCCGCCTGCGCTGCTGGCGCGCGGGCGCTATGCCGGGATTGAGGCGCTGTCGGAGGAGGCGTTGGCAGCCAGTGCTGACCAGTGGCTTGCGCCTTTGCTCAAAGGGCGGCGTGACCTTGATGTGCCCAAGGGCAAGGCGGTGGAGGCTGTGCAGGGCCTGCTTGATTGGGATAACCAACAGCGATTGGCCAAACTGGCTCCGCGCGAATTCACCTCGCCTGCCGGGACGACCCATGCCATCGCCTATGATGGTGACGATGCCCCCAGCGTGGAAGTGCGCGTGCAGGCGCTGTTCGGGCTGGAACGGCACCCGATGGTGGGCGATACGCCGTTGCTGCTCAAGCTGACCAGCCCGGCTGGCCGCCCGATTCAGTCCACCCGCGACCTGCCGGGATTCTGGCGCGGCAGTTGGGCGGATGTGAAGAAAGACATGAAGGGCCGCTATCCCAAACATCGCTGGCCCGACGAACCATGGGCGGAAAAGCCGAGCCTGAAGACGAAGAATGCCTTCCATCGCTCGGCGGACTAGACTAACGGTCCGGCGAAGCCGGGCCGCAAGCGCGACTGCGCGTCGCGGCCACTGCCGCGTAGCCAAGGCAGGCGGACGCCTGCCGCCCGGCGATTGAGGGAAAAGCAAATGTCCGCACGTATCTACCAACGCCCGAAAAACGCCATGCAGTCCGGCAAGGCGCTGACCGACCAATGGGTCCTCGAATTCGAACAGTCCGAGGCGCGCAAGGCTGATCCTCTGATGGGCTGGACCGGCAGCGGCGACACGCAGGTGCAGGTGCAGCTCAAATTCGCGAGCAAGGAAGAGGCGCAGGCCTATGCCGCCAAGCACGGCATCCCCGCTCGTGTCCACGCGACCCCGCCCAAGCGGCTGAAGATCCAGGCCTACGCTGACAATTTCCGCTGATTGCAGCGCGCCCGGTGGCGCTATTTTTGCAATTCGATTAGCGAATAATTGACGAAATACTCGTCGATCACGGGCAGCTTGAGCAGCGCCTTGCCGATGGCGGCCTTGGGGCCTGACTGCCCGAAGCCGCGCTTGTCAAAGCGCACAGTCTTGAACCCGGTGGCCGCAGTCATCGCATTGAATTGCGGTATCGTGAGTTCGTTGAGATAGCCTTGCTCACGGAAGGTGGAGGAGGTTGCCCATTTGTTGGGTTTCTTCTGCCCTTCTTCGTCGAGGTCCCAGCGGTTGGGGATATAGTCAGGCTGTTCATAGAGCCGCGCCGCCGTCTCAAACAGGGCCTTCTCGCCAAACAGGACATGGGCCCAGGGGATCGGGATCATGGCGGTCATATGCGGCCCATAGGGCCCCTTAAACGGATACCATTCGATCAGCACCTTGCCGCCCGGACGCAACACGCGGTGCCATTCCGCCAGGATTGCCTTCGGCGCCATGACATGTTCCATGCAGTCGAACGCCAGGATCGTATCCACGCTGTTGTCGGCAACGGGCAAACCATCCTTGTCGCACAGCTTGAAGGAGACAGCGCGACCCGCTGCGTCTTCGCCAAGCCGGGCAAGCGCCATGTTGGCGCGTTCGATAGCGTGGGCGTCTATTTCCACACCAAGGATGGATTTCGGATGGCAGATACGCGCAAGATAGAGTGACAGCGGGCCTTCACCACAACCGAAATCGAGCACATCCTTGCCATCAATGTCGGTATTGGAGAAATGCTGCCAGCTCGCATACATCTGCTCGTCGCGCCATTGGGAGTAACTATCCGCATTGCGCGCCCGTTCCGAAGGCGGCTTGATCAGGTTGCGTGACAAGCGATAGCAGATTTCCGTCCGCATAGATTCCAATCCTAGTCCCCACTCCCCCTGACTTTGTTTTGGCGGGAAAATTGCCTGTGTCTCCCGTCTAATTGCACCCGTTCCAAAACCGTACGCTTTGACTTGCGAAAATGACCAACACACGCCATATGGCCGCCCGGGAGTCGGTCGGACGCTTGCGTCCGCCAACCTGGTCAGGACCGGAAGGTAGCAGCCACAACGGGTTGCGGCGGGTCGGCCGGCTCCTTTTCCTCTACTCGGCCGTAACCTTCATCCGCGCCCTTGCTTGCTGGCGTGAGCCGGTCGCAGGCACCAGCCCGGCAACCTTGCCGAGACCGAAGGGCGGCATATTGCCATAGATCGTTTCATACTGGCCCGCCTGCACCGTGTAGGTTTCATGGAAAATGCCGACCGTGCCATCATTGCCGATGGCCTTGTTGAAGGCGGTCCACGCGGGCATGTGCAATTGGTCGCGGTCGCGGGCATAGGCCTCGAGGCTGTCAAAATCGCGCCAATATTGCACCAGCAGCACAGTGCGGAACCCCTGCCGCAAGGTTTCTGCGCCGAGGAAACCGCTGTCGGGATTGCGCGAAAGTTCCTCGATCATCGGCTGCATTGAACGCGCAACGGGCAGCCATTTGCGGAACTTGTGGAAATGGTTGATCCGCATCCCGATGATGAAGACCACCAGCGGCCCGGAAAAATCGGCGGCAAAGCGCCCTGCGCGGATGGTCATGGGGAGTGTCTCCTGCTTTCCGGCAAAAGAATTTCAATTTGCAACTGAAATGTCAAGCCGCTTCGCATTCGACAAGGCTGCGCGGCGGACCTAGATTGCCCGCCATGGGTGATTCACCGGACACATCAGGCTCGCCTCCATGGGACGAGGACGAGCAGGAGGCTGCTCCATCGGCGGCTGAGCTGGAGGCTGCGGGGCAGTCCGCCATGTTTGGCGATGCGCCTGCTGCACCGCCTGAACCCGCGCCGCAACCGGTTGCCGCGCCCAAGGTGGAAACCGCGCAGCCCTATCGCGTGCTGGCGCGCAAATATCGGCCGCAGACTTTCAGCGAGCTGATCGGGCAGGAACCGATGGTCCGCACGCTGGCCAATGCGATCAAGCGTGACCGGCTGGCCCATGCCTTCCTGATGACCGGCGTGCGCGGCGTGGGCAAGACCTCCACCGCGCGGCTGATTGCCAAGGCGCTGAACTGCATCGGGCCGGACGGGCAGGGCGGCCCGACCATCAATCCCTGTGGCGAGTGCGAGCCTTGTACGGCGATTGCCGAGGGGCGCCATATCGACGTGATCGAAATGGACGCCGCCAGCCATACCGGTGTCGATGATGTCCGCGAAATTATCGAGGCCGTGCGCTACGCCGCTGTCAGCGCGCGCTTCAAGATCTACATCATCGACGAAGTTCACATGCTCTCGCGCAATGCTTTCAATGCCTTGCTCAAGACACTTGAAGAGCCGCCCGCGCATGTGAAATTCCTCTTCGCCACCACCGAAGTAGAAAAACTCCCGGTCACCGTGCTCAGCCGGACCCAGCGTTTCGACTTGCGGCGGATCCCGGCGGAATTGCTGCAAAGCCACTTTGCATGGGTGTGCGAACAGGAACAGGTCGAAGCCGAGCCAGAGGCGCTGCACATGGTCGCGGCGGCTGCTGAAGGGTCTGTGCGCGATGGCCTGTCGATCCTCGACCAGGCGATTGCCCATGCTGACCTCGACACCGATGGCAAGGTCACTGCAGAGCGCGTGCGCGACATGCTGGGACTTGCAGACAAGGGCGCGCGGCGTCGGTTGTTTGCGCATTTGCTGGATGGCGATGCCAAGGCGTTGCTGGCCGCCATTGCAGACCAATATGCGCTGGGGGTGGAGCCGCTAGCGCTGATGCGCGGGCTGATGGACTTCACGCATCGGATCACACTGGCGCAGGTCAGCGGCGGCGAACCGGATGCGCCCACCCCTGAGGAAAGCGCTGAACTGGCGGAATGGGCAGGGCGGATGAAGCCGGGCCAGCTCCACCGCCTTTGGCAGCTCCTGCTCAAGGGACATGATGAGACGCGGCAAGCGCCGGACCCGCTGGTCGCCGCGCAAATGGCATTGCTGCGAACGCTCCACGCGGCGGATATGCCCGATCCTGGCTCGCTGGTGAAAAAGCTGGAGGAATTGGCCGAACGAGGTGCTGCCGTCGCATCTGTTCCTGCTGGGGCAAGTGATGGTCCTTCTGCACAGGCCCCGGCGCAGGCGCCCGCGCCGGACTGGGCAGCGCTGGTCGAGCAGGTTGACCATGCCGGCCAGCCGCTCGCCGCCAGCATCATGAAAATGCAGTTGCGCGTGGTGGAGCTAGCGCCCGGCCTGCTGCGCTTCTCTCGCCCGCCGCAATTCAGGGACGATGTCGGCCCGCAGTTGCGCGACGCGCTGATGGCGGCCACCGGCGAACGCTGGCAGCTGGAGGAAATGGCCGAAGGCGGTGCGCCGACGCTGGTGGAAAGCGAAGAGGCCACGCAAAAGGCTGCGCATGACCAGATGCTTGAACATCCGCTGGTGAAGGCCACATTCGAGGCATTCCCTGATGCGGAATTTGACGAAGAAACCCAGGCGGCGGCAGGCACTGGCCGCAAATGGGGTTAGCAGAGCTAGGAAATACCGATGAAATCCATGGAAGAAATGATCCAGGCCGCGCAGAAGGCTGCGGAAACCATCCAGCAGCAAATGGGTGAAGCACAGGCCAAGCTGGATGCGATCGAAGTAGAAGGCACCGCTGGCGGCGGGCTGGTGAAGGTCCGTGCCACGGCCAAGGGCCGCATCCTCGGCGTCAGCATTGATGACAGCCTGATGAAGCCGGAAGAGAAGCAGATCGTCGAAGACCTCGTCACTGCCGCCTTCAACGATGCGCGCGACAAGGCGGACCGCAAGACGAACGAAGAAATGCAGCGCATCCAGGGCGGCATGGGCCTGCCCGCCGGGTTCAACCTGCCGGGCATGGGGTAGGGGCAATTGATCCTCCCCATTTTTGCTTAGCAGAAATGGGGGGACTTGGACAGATTTCGATTTCCTACCCAAGCTCCCCTTGCCACAAGCTGTGGTATGGAAATCCGCTATAATCCTGGCCTGAAGCAGCTTCCAATCGGTCGCCTTTTGGCGGCGGCTTTTCTCCCCTTGGACTGTGTTCCATGTGTTCCACTTGTTCAGGAATGGGGCGTGAAAGCTGATCAGGGGAAGTCCCGAATCCACAATTCCGGCCATCCCGGCCATTGCGGCACCCGGCCTTGCTCCCCATATTCGGGCCAAGTCCTGCGGCCAGCCTACATTTGCGGCCGCGCACAAACGGAAATGATGAATCTATGAGCCAGCTCTATCCCCTCCTGCCCCTGCGCGACATTGTCGTCTTCCCCGGCATGGTCGTACCGCTGTTCGTCGGCCGCGAGAAATCGGTCGCCGCGCTGGAAGCTGCGATGGAAAGCAGCAAGGACATCTTCCTGCTCGCGCAGCTTGATCCGGGCTGTGACGATCCGGCGGTGGATGATCTCTATGATGTTGGCGTGGTCGCACAGGTGCTGCAGTTGCTGAAGCTGCCCGATGGCACAGTGCGTGTGCTGGTGGAAGGAACGCAGCGCGCCCGTCTGGAATCCATGCGCGAAGAGGGTGACCTGGTTGTCGCGCAGGTTGATACGCTTCCTGAAACCACTGCATCCGGCAGTGAAGTAACGGCCATGATGCGCAGTGTCGCAGACCAGTTCGCCGAATATGCCAAGCTCAACAAGAAGCTGGGCGAGGGCGCTGGTGACGAATTGAAGGAACTGGATGACGCAGGCCAACTGGCCGATGCGGTGGCCTCTTCCATCAACGCCAAGGTGGCCGACAAGCAGGCGTTGCTTACAGAACCTGACCCGCTCAAGCGGCTGGAAATGGTCATGTCCTTCATGGAAGGCGAGCTGTCCGTGCTGCAGGTGGAGCGCAAGATCCGTGGCCGTGTGAAGCGGCAGATGGAGAAGACCCAGCGCGAATACTATCTCAATGAACAGCTCAAGGCGATCCAGAACGAGCTGGGTGGCGGCGATGGCGAAGATGGCGACGAGATCGCGGAGCTACAGGCGAAGATTGACGGCCTCAAACTCTCGCAGGAAGCGCGCGAGAAAGCCAATGCCGAGCTGAAGAAGCTCAAGAGCATGCAGCCGATGAGCGCGGAAGCGACCGTGATCCGCAACTATCTTGATGTGCTGCTGGGTCTGCCCTGGGGCCAGAAGAGCCGCCTGAAGAAGGATATCGGCAAGGCGCAGGAAATCCTCGATGCGGATCATTATGCGCTGGAGAAAGTCAAGGACCGGATCGTCGAATATCTCGCCGTGCAGGCGCGCACCAACAAGCTGAAGGGGCCGATCCTGTGCCTCGTCGGCCCGCCCGGTGTGGGCAAGACCAGCCTTGGCAAGTCCATCGCCCGGGCGACGGGGCGCGAATTCGTGCGTCAGTCACTCGGTGGTGTGCGCGACGAAGCGGAAATCCGTGGCCATCGCCGCACCTATATCGGCTCGCTGCCGGGCAAGATCGTGTCGAATCTTCGCAAGGCGGGCAAGAGCAACCCGCTCTTCCTGCTCGACGAGATCGACAAGCTGGGGCAGGATTTCCGGGGTGATCCGGCCAGTGCGCTGCTTGAAGTGCTCGACCCGGAGCAGAACGCCAAGTTCCAGGACCACTACCTCGAACTCGATATCGACCTGTCGGATGTGATGTTTGTCTGCACCGCGAACAGCCTCAACCTGCCGCAGCCGCTGCTGGATCGGATGGAGATCATCCGGCTGGAAGGCTACACCGAAGATGAAAAGGTCGAGATTGCCCAGCGCCATCTTGTGCCCAAGCAGGTGAAGCAGCACGGCCTGCGCAAGGGCGAGTTCGAGCTGACGGAAGAAGGCCTGCGCGACCTGATCCGCTATTACACCCGCGAAGCCGGGGTGCGTACGCTGGAGCGGGAGATCGCGCGGTTGGCGCGCAAGGTCCTGCGCAAAATCCTCGAGAAGGAAACCAAGGGGCTGGTGATTACGCCGGAAAACCTTGGTGACTTTGCCGGGGTGCGCAAGTTCAAGCATGGCGAGAGCGAGGATGAAGCGCAGGTGGGCGCGGTTACCGGGCTCGCCTGGACCGAAGTGGGCGGCGAATTGCTGACCATTGAAAGCGTCACCACGCCCGGCCGCGGCGAAATCAAATCAACCGGCAAGCTGGGCGAAGTGATGAATGAAAGCATTGCCACTGCCTTCAGCTTCGTGAAGGCACGCAGCCCGGCCTATGGCATCAAGCCGAGCATCTACCAGCGCAAGAATATCCATATCCACCTGCCCGAAGGGGCAGTGCCCAAGGATGGACCGAGTGCCGGGATCGGCATGGTCACCTCGATCGTCTCGACCCTGACCGGTGTGGCGGTGCGGCCCGATGTTGCCATGACCGGCGAAGTCACCCTTCGTGGCCGGGTACTGGCGATTGGCGGCTTGAAGGAAAAGCTGCTCGCCGCGCTGCGGGGCGGGATCAAGACCGTCCTGATCCCGGAAGAGAATGTGAAGGACCTCGCCGAGATCCCGGACAACATCAAGGAAGGGCTGGAGATCGTGCCGGTCAGCCATGTTGACCAGGTGCTCGAACGTGCATTGGTGGCAGAGCTGGAAGCGATTGACTGGACGGAGGCGGACGATCTGGCGAGCCAGCCTTCGCCCTCTGCGGTCCATTCGGGTGCTTCGACCACGGCGCATTGAGTGGCTGTCAGTGGCAGAAAGAAATGCTGCATTGCAGCGACTCGCAATGGCAATCGCGGGTCGCTGCGGTGACCACGGCCTGTCAATAATGCGGCATAGGGCACGACTTGTCGAAAAATGTGCGTATTAGCCCGAAAACCGCCTGATTCCGGCCTTTTTGCCTTTGACTTAGCGGGGAAACTCGTCTCAATTCCCGGCCATCGGAGAGGCGATTCACCGAGATAAATTTCGCATAACCAACGGTAGGGGGTTCCCATAATGAACAAGAATGATCTGATCAGCGCGGTTGCCGATTCCAGCGGCCTTTCCAAGAGCGATGCTTCGAGCGCCGTAGAAGGTGTTTTCGACGCCATCACCAAGGCGCTGTCGAAGAGCGACGAAGTTCGCCTGGTCGGTTTCGGCACTTTCTCTGTCGCAAAGCGGAAGGCTTCGACTGGCCGCAACCCGCGCACTGGCGAGCCGATGGAAATCAAGGCTTCCAACCAGCCGAAGTTCAAGGCCGGCAAGGGCCTGAAGGACGCCGTCAACTAAGACGCGTTTTCGCATAGGGCAGGGTGGTACGCCTCCCCCCTGCCAAAAGAAACGCCGCGCCGGCCTATGGGCCAGCGCGGCGTTTTCTTGTGCCTCCATGGCAGGGCCGGATTGGTCAGCGATCCAGCTGGATCAAAGCCGTCGGTGCCGCCGTGGTTGACTGGTCAATCTTCCATTCGAGGCGTTTCAGGCCATTGCCGTCAATTACTGCGCCCTCATCGGTGTTGTTGGCCAGCAGATCACCATTGGTGACGATGGCAAAGCTGCCGTCAATCACCGGCATGGGCGGCATCTTGGCGTCATTACCGCCAGCACGGTTCATCCCGCCCATCATGCCCTGCATCGGGTTTGCCGCAGCGGGGGCAAAGCCGGGCGCATCAATCCGCACCGTGCCATCATCCCGCTTGCCAGCCATGACGAAATAGCTGGTCATCGGGAAACGCTCAAAGGTCGGGAAGACAAAGTCGTAAGAGAGCGTCCCTTCTATGCGGTAATCCACTTCGAAAAGCCCGTCACCCTTATGCGTCACGCTGCGAAAACCAGCCTGGCGTTCCATGCGCTTGGCCAATTCATCGGCTGATGAGGGATCAGACGGATCAACGCCGCCAAACATCGCCTGCATCTGCTCTGCTTCCTTCGCGTCACGCTCAGCCTTGCCAGCCATGCGTTCTTCATAGTCAGCCTTTTGCTGCGCAAGCTCCTCTGCGGTGCATTCGCGGTCGGCATAGGTGTCTTCGTCATAGCAGCTATCCGGCGTGAACTCCCCGCCTTCCATCTGCGAGCCCATCTGGGCGAGCTTGCTCATGGACAGGATATGGATATCGCCCTGGTAGCTGTAGGAGAAGCGACCGTCCTTCATGATCATCAATTCGGACACGAACTTGCCCGGCATGATCATGCAGCCACTGAGCAAGACAGCTCCGATAGCGGCCATTGCACCAATGGCGAGGCGGCGCGGTGAGAGATACGGCGTCATAGGTCTTCCCCCTTATTCGGAACGCGTGGCCACAGCATAAAGCGCAATGGCTCCGGCATTCGATACATTCAGGCTTTCCATGGCATTACTGATCGGCAAGCGAGCAAGAGCATCACAATGCGCACTAGTATTGTGCCGCATGCCTTCCCCTTCTGCGCCCAGCACCAGCGCAACCGGGCCAGCGGGAAGGGCCTCGGCCAGCGTCGCCTCTGCCTCGCCAGCCAGGCCGATGCGCCAATAGCCTGCTTCGGCCATTTCATCGAGCGCGCGGGCAAGGTTCACCACGCGCACCCAAGGCACAATTTCCAGCGCACCCGACGCTGATTTTGCGACCACTCCCGATTCGGGTGGGGCATGCCTATCCTGAGTCACGATAGCCGCCGCGTTGAAGGCCGCTGCTGAGCGCAGGATTGCCCCGACATTATGCGGATCGGTCACCTGGTCGAGGATAACCAGCGGTCGATTTGTTTCACCCGACATGACTTCATCGAGGAACATATCCTCCAATGGCTCGCATTCCAGCACTAGCCCCTGGTGAGGCGCATCACGTGCAACCAGCCGCGCAAGGTCGGCGACATCGGCATATTCTACCGGGAAATCCGGCGGCAATTCGCCATCGAGACTATCGATTCCCTCGCGTGTTGCCCACAATTTGCGATGGCTGCGATTGGGATTTTTCAGAGCTGCTTCCACTGCATGGCGGCCCCACAACCTCACATTGCCGCTGCTCGCCCGGCCACTACCGCGTCCACCCTGCATGCGCCCCGCGCGTCCGCGCAATGCCCGTTTGTTCTGGCCTTTGGCCATTCAATCGTCCTTCCTGATGCTTCTTCTGGGTCCTCCTGCCAGTCGCCCCATTGACAGGCAAGCATCGCTTCGCCAAAGGGGCGCCTCTCGGCCGGGCGAGCCACCAGTGGTTCGTTTTTTCCAGCGGGGTTACCCCCGCTTTCCGGCAAGCCAA
>JACKKZ010000005.1 GCA_024236195.1 Sphingomonadaceae bacterium | reverse complement strand
TTCGCGGGATTGGTCGCCACCAGCGGCAAATCCCGCGCATAGGCGAGCTTTATCAGCGCTTCCTCTGCCATGTCGCTCGCCGCGCTGCTGTGCCGCGCCAGCTCGACATAGAGCCGCCCGGAGAACAGCGCCTGCAACTTGTCCGCCAACGCCTCGGCATGATCCTGCTGCCCCTCGGCCAGCAGCCGCGTCAGCCCGCCCTCGCCCGCACCGGTGAGCGCGATCAGCCCGTCCGTATGGCCTTCCATATCGGACAGTTGCACATGCGGCTCGAGCTCCAGCGGGCGGTCCAGATGCGCCTTGCTGACCAAATGGCACAGATTGTCATAGCCGCGCTCGTCCTGCGCATAGAGCGGCAAATAATCGACCACCCGCGCAGCTTCATCGCGCGCCACGCCCAGCAGCGTGCCGATAATCGCCTGCACGCCTTCATCCTTGCAGGCATTGGCAAACATGACCGCGCCATAGAGCCCGTTCCGGTCACAAATCGCGATGGCCGGGAAGTTCCGCTCCTTCGCCAGTTTGGCAATCGCCTTGGGATCAATCGCCCCCTCGAGCATCGAATAGGAAGAGAGAACACGCAGCGGGACAAAGGGGGCGTAGGGCATGGCCGGAGGCTAGGAAATTGCGCGCGATTCGGGGAGCGCGCGAGGGCGGGATTTGTCCACAGGGTGGGGATTGTTGGGGGGCTTGGAGCAAACGGGGACAAGCTTTTGCGTGTCCCGGCTTTCCCACCTGTGAGATGGGAGCAAGGTCAGCCCTACCCCACCCGTTTACGGCTGCGCCGGGGGTTCACGCAGAGAGCGCAGAGGGTGGCGCCTTCGGGGGCCAGCTAGCTCTGTTGCTTGCCGGTCTCCCTACAAAAGACGGGTGAGTTTTAAGACGCGGAGGGATATTTGGGCTCTCCAGCGAGTCAAAATGCCTCGGAATAGCTTACGTATACTCCGTGCAAAAATTCAAGGCTCACAATAGCGATCACGAAGTGAAGACAAATCGTCATTTGCTTCATAAGCTTTCAACAATGCTTGAATAATCGGGAGTTTCGATTGGCCATATCTCGCAAGCGAAAAACGCCCATAATAGTTCCCATCACCGTCTAAAATTCGGAGACCTTCTCCATACCTATTCCAAGGACTAGTACTCTCGTATCGAGAGCCAAAGTCGCCATATCGGTTCCAAAAGCTCTTTTCGCTATAACGCGAACCATAGTCCCCATATCGGTTGCAAACAGATTTCTCATCATATCGACTACAATTTAGGCAACCAGCAAAAACCTTTCCAGTCTTTCCATCAAAAAGCAGAAGGACGACGCCATTCGCATGCGCTTGAGAAATGGTTAATGTCATCGCCAAAAATACGATCGACAAATATTTCGAAAGTTTACGCATCACCAATTAGCTCCGCGATAGTTTTTATTATTAATAACATATTTGTTATGCGGGAAAAATGCAGAAGTGCAAATAGATTTTTCCTATTTAACATTTCACCAACCCGCTCCCACCGTGGGTGCATTTCGCTTCGCTCAATGCACCCTACTGGACGTTCGGAAACCCCAGTGTAGGGTGAATTGAGGCAGCGCCGAAATGCACCAATTGCGACGCGATTGGGTTGCGGCGACGCTTGCTCCAAAAACCCCGCGCCTCAAATCCCGCCCGCGCTGATCCGAACCACCTGACCGACACCGAACCACCCCACCCCCAAAGGCGCAATCCTCCCCGTCTCTGCGTGAACCAAACCGCACACAACACCAGCCGCACAGGGCAAACCTCTACCCCAGCCGCTCCGCGATCCACAGTTTGATCAGGGACTGGCGCGTAACACCCAGGTGCCGCGCCTGTTTGTCGAGCGCATCGACGACCCATGCCGGGAAGTCCACATTCACGCGCCTGCTCTGGTCATTGCGACGGCGCGCCTTTGACCAGTCCAATGCATCGCTGACATCGCTGCCTGCATCGAACGCCTTGTCGAAATCAGTCGCCTTCATAATAGCCTATCTCTTCCTTGCGGGCGCGCCGCACACCGCCCAGCCGGAAAAACTTTCCTACACCGCCCTGCCCTGCCACACTCGCGGCACCGGCTCTTTCACATCGTCGACTCCACCCGCCACGTCCCCATGGACGCAGCGCAGCCAAAGCCATGGCTCCCGAATGTGCTTAATCAACTTGCGCGAAACGCAACTGCACCCGGTCAGAGCAGCTTTTCGATATCCTTCGCAATGCTCGCCGGCTTGTCAGTCGGGGCATAGCGTTTCACAACATTGCCTTCGCGGTCGATCAGGAACTTGGTGAAGTTCCACTTGATCGACTTGCTACCCATCAGCCCCGGTGCCTCGCCCTTCATCCAGTCATAGAGCGGGCTGGCGCCCGGCCCGTTGACTTCCACTTTCTGCATGAGTGGGAAGGACAGGCCGAAATTGACCTTGCAGAATTCCGCGATCTCGCCCGCGTCGCCCGGCTCCTGCCCGCCAAACTGGTTGCAGGGGAAGGCCATGACTTCAAAGCCACGGTCCTTGTATTTCTGGTAGAGCGCCTCCAGCCCGTCATATTGCGGGGTAAAGCCGCATTTGCTGGCGGTGTTGACCACTAGCAGCACGGTGCCCTGCTTGCTGGCAAGGTCCAGTTCTTCGCCCTTGTTGGTGGCAACCTTGAAATCGGCGATGGTAGTCATGGGGCCTCCCGCTTCCTTCGATAGATGAAGTCAAAGCTGGTCTGCCACGTTACCCCATGGTCTGTCGAGGCTTCGCCATGCTGCCGCACGGAGCCATCGGGCTGCTGGCTGTAGCTCATGCGGATCAGGGCGTGCTGTCCTGGCCCGTTCACATTGCGCCAGAAGCCGGTGAGGACCATGCCGCCAGCGACGGGCCCGCCCTCGAATTCCACCCGGCCGGGGGATGAGCCGATCCACGTCTGGTGCCAGCGGCCGCTTTCCGGATCGAGATTGTTGAGGCTCCCCCCGCCCGAGCCGCGCAGGGGCATCCAGTTCTCGCGGATTGCGCAGCCGCCATAGAGTTTTTCGATCTTGCTATCGGCAACCTTGCGTTCGGTGCTATTGGGATAGACGTCCCATTCACCGACCCAGAAGTCGAAGGCGGCAAATTCTTCGCCTGCGCAGGGCGGTGGCGGCGGTGCAGCTTGCGGAGCAGTTTGTGGGGCACTGGCCCCGGTGGCTTGCAGCAAGGCAAGCGATGCGATCAGTCCCAGCATCGGAAGTCCTCCCCTTTGAAAGAGGGAGAATGGCGGGCACTAGCTTGAAAACAAGCAGCGCTGGACCAAGGGCACAATCGCCTCGACCAGCGCAGAGTTAAACCAGCACCCCTTCGTGCAGCCGCACAACCCGGTCCATCTTTGCAGCAAGGCGTTCATTATGCGTCGCAACCAGCGCTGCGCTCCCTTCGCCACGCACCAGGGCGAGGAATTGTTCAAGCACCCGCTCAGACGTGGCTTCGTCCAGATTGCCGGTTGGTTCGTCGGCCAGCACCAGCGAGGGACGATTGGCAAGCGCGCGGGCAACAGCCACGCGCTGCTGCTCCCCGCCGGAAAGCTGGCTGGGCCGGTGGTCCAGCCGGTGGCCGAGGCCGAGAGCGGTCAGCAATTCCTCCGCCCGCTGTTCTGCGACCGGCTTGGCCGTACCTGCCACCAGCTGGGGCAGGACGACATTCTCCAGCGCGTTGAAATCAGGCAGCAAGTGGTGAAACTGATAGACAAACCCAAGATGCTCGCGCCGCACCGTAGTTCGCCCGTCAGAGCCGAGCGAACTGGCGTCGATCCCGGAAATCTCGATCTCGCCGCCAAAGCCCCCTTCGAGCAGGCCAACCGCTTGCAACAAAGTGGATTTACCCGAACCGGAGGGCCCCAGCAGCGCCACGATCTCGCCCGGCATGATCTGCAGGTTCACGCCGCGCAGCACGTCGATCCGCACCCCGCCCTGTTCAAAGCTGCGGGTCAGATCACCAAGGCGGACAACGGGTTGCAGCCAGCTATTCATAACGCAGCACCTGCACCGGATCCGTGCTTGCCGCCTTGAAGGCCGGGTAAAGCGTGGCGAGGAAGCTGAGGACCAGCGACATCACGCAAATCACCGCCACTTCCTTGGGATCCGTCCGCGCCGGCAGCTCAGCGAGGAAGCGGATTTCCGGTGCCCACAGATCGACCCCGGTAATCACCTCCACCCCGCGCACGATGGACTGGCGGAACTGCAGCAAGACCAGTCCAAGCCCCAGCCCGACCAATGTCCCGAATGCCCCCACCACAAAGCCGGTGGTGACGAAAATCTTGAGCAGGCTTTTCCGCGTTGCGCCCATGGTCCGCATGATCGCAATGTCCCGCGTCTTTGCCCGCACCAGCATGATCAGCGAGCTCAAGATGTTGAACACCGCCACCAGCACGATGATGGACAGAACGACGAACATCACCACCCGTTCCACCGCCAGCGCTTCGAACAGGCTGGCATTGATAGTCTTCCAGTCGGAAACCACGGCTTGCCCGGCCAACTTGTTGGACAGCGGCCCGAGGAATTCGCCGACCCGGTCCGGGTCCTGGGTAGTGACTTCGATCATGCCGATCGTGTCGCCTGTGAGTAACAGCGTCTGCGCGTCCTTCATCGGCATGACGACAAAGGCCTTGTCATAATCATAGACGCCAATCTCGAAGATAGCTGCCACCCGATAGCCGATCTGGCGCGGCACGGTGCCGAAGGGTGTGGAACGCCCGGCCGGATTGATGATGGTGATCGTGTCACCCACCCGCGCGCCGATATTCTCCGCCAGCCGCGAGCCAATCGCGACATTACTTGCCCCGGCTTGCAGTTCAGAAAGATTACCCGTCACCAGCTTGTCAGCGAGGCCCGATATATCCTTTTGTGTGTTGCCGCGCACCAGCACAGCCTCCACCCGGCCATTGAAAGTCGTCAGCAGCGGCTGCTCAATCAGCGGAGATGCTTCCGTAACCCCCGGCGTCTCACGCACCTCCTGCAGCACGTCCTGCCAATTATCCAGTCGACCGCCATAAGCCTGGATGATTGCATGTCCGTTCAGCCCAACAATCTTGTCAAACAGCTCGGCCCGAAAACCGTTCATGACACTCATGACAACAACCAGAGCAGCTACGCCCAGCATCACCGCAACCAGACTAATGCCAGCAACAAGCGCGATAAATGCTTCGCCGCGACCGGGCAGCATGTAGCGCTTGGCAATGGTCCATTCGAAGGGGGAAAGGAGCAAATCAGAACCCTGAATTTGGTTAAGCGTCTCCGGTTTAGGCATGGCTGGCGAGCGGCGCAATGCGAAAAGCTTGTGACCGACGCCTGCGCGCCCTTGTAATTGTATCGTAACATCGCCATTGAGCGCCCCGAACGCGCGGCTGCAGCGGACCCGGCACAAGCATGAATTTTACACATCCGTTTCGTGACGAAGACGGCGACAAGCTCCGCGAGGAGTGCGGCGTTTTTGGCGCTATCAATGCTAATGACGCATCAGCGCTGACAGCGCTGGGCCTTCATGCCTTGCAGCATCGCGGGCAGGAAGCGGCTGGCATCACGTCTTTTGATGGCCAGCAATTCTACTCGCTGCGCGGCAATGGCCATGTGGCAGAGAACTTCTCCAGTCAGGAAGCCATCTCCGAGCTCCCTGGCTTCATGGCAGCAGGCCATGTGCGCTATTCGACCACCGGCGGCTCGGGCCTGCGCAATGTCCAGCCGCTCTATGCCGATCTGGCCAGTGGCGGCTTTGCCGTGGCGCATAACGGCAATATTTCCAATGCCGAGACAGTCCGCCGCGACCTGGTGCGTAAAGGGGCGATCTTCCAGTCCACCAGCGATACGGAAGTGATCATTCACCTCGTCGCGACCAGCCGCTATCCGACCATGATTGACCGCCTGATCGACGCACTACGCCTGGTCGAAGGGGCCTATTCGCTGATCGTGATGACCCCGGAAGGCATGATTGCATGCCGCGATCCACTCGGCATTCGTCCTTTGCAGATGGGCAGGATTGGTGAAGCGACCGTTTTCGCCAGCGAGACAGTGGCATTCGACGTGGTCGGCGCAGAGTTCATCCGCTCGGTCGAGCCGGGAGAGATTGTCCGCGTGGATTTCGATGGCAATGTCGATTCCCTGCACCCGTTTGGCAATCATTCGCCCCGCCCATGTATTTTCGAGCATGTCTATTTCAGCCGCCCGGATTCGGTGTTTGACGGTCGCAGTGTCTATGCCGCGCGCAAGGCGATCGGCGCCGAGCTGGCGCTTGAAAGCCCGGTCGAAGCCGATCTGGTCGTGCCCGTGCCGGACAGCGGTGTGCCTGCCGCAATAGGCTACTCACAGCAATCGGGCGTACCGTTCGAACTGGGCATCATTCGTAGCCACTATGTTGGCCGCACTTTCATCCAGCCTTCCGATGGCGCGCGCCATTCCGGCGTGAAGCGCAAGCACAATGCCAACCGCACATTGGTGGAAGGCAAGCGGATCGTCCTGATCGACGATTCTATCGTGCGCGGCACGACCAGCCTCAAAATCGTTGAAATGATGCGCGAAGCGGGCGCTGCCGAAGTGCATTTCCGCGTCGCGAGCCCGCCCACCGCCCACAGCTGTTTTTACGGTGTTGATACGCCGGAACGCTCCAAGCTGCTCGCAGCCCGGATGGATGTGGAGCCGATGCGCGAATTCATCAAGGCGGATAGCCTGGCCTTCATTTCCATCGAAGGCCTCTATCGCGCAGTTGGACAGGAAAGTCGCAACAGCAAGTGTCCGCAATTCTGCGACGCCTGTTTTACAGGTGACTATCCCACATCGCTGACTGACTTGACCTTGCGCCAGCAGGATGCAGCGCAGCTTACCCTCCCCGTCAACAAGGACAGCTGATGTCGGAAACCAAGCCGCTGGAAGGCCGGATTGCACTCGTTACCGGGGCGAGCAAGGGGATTGGTGCGGCGACAGCAAGGTCGCTGGCACAGGCCGGTGTCCATGTGGTCCTGACGGCGCGCAATGTGAAGGCTCTCGAAGCCGTTGAAGACGAAATCCACGCAGCCGGAGGGACGTCTACCATTGCCCCGATGGACCTGGCTGAACCTGATGCCATCCCGCGCCTTGCCGCCGCCATTGCCAGCCGCTGGCACAAGCTCGACATCATGGTCATCAACGCTGCCTATTTGCCGACACTGGGCCCAGTAAGCCAGATTGAGGGTGACCTGTTCGGCAAGGCGCTGACCACCAATGTTCTCGCGACGCAGGCTCTCCTCGCCGGGTTTGACCCGTTGCTGAAACGCAGCGATCATGGCCGGATCATCGGCCTGACCAGCAGTGTCGCCACTGACACGCGCCCCTATTGGGGTGCCTATGCGTCGACCAAGGCTGCGATGGAAGTGCTGCTGGATTGCCATGCGCAAGAGGTGGAGCGAATCAGCGAATTGCGTGTCGCGATCCTTGATCCCGGGGCAACCCGCACAGAAATGCGCGCCCGCGCCTATCCGGGTGAAGATCCGCAGACGGTTAAGCCGCCCGAAGTAGTGGCAGACCGGATCGTGCAGCTTCTGGCGGAAGATTTCCCTAACAGGCACCGCGAGCGGGTGGTGAATCCGGCTTAACCGACCCGCTTAACTGCAAGCGGGATAGAAACAGAAAGCAGGTTCGGCGACTTTGCGCAAAGGCTGATGGACAAGGTGCCGGAAAGCCTGATGCGAAGCAAAGGAAGCGCCGATGATGTTTGACACAAAAGACCGCTATGAACTTGCCGCGCAGGAAGATCGCTGCGCGCCGCGCACCAAGATCACAATCCCCAGCCAATTGCGGGTTTCCGGCGGACGCGCTTTCCAGACGGTGGTGCACGACTTGTCGATTTCCGGCTTCTCCGCCACGTCGATCAGCCGGATGCACCCGGGCCAGATTTGCTGGCTGACCTTGCCCGGTCTGGAATCGCTTATGGCCGAAGTGGTCTGGTGGGAGCATTCGATAGCCGGCTGCGCATTCTATGACCTGCTGAGCCCGATCATCCACGACAACATTATCAGCCGATACCAGCCTCCCACGATCTATCGCAGCGTCCTCTAACTATATTGTCGGAGCAGAACCGGTCTTCGCATCGACTGCCTTCTGCACTGCCTTGTAGAACTCTTCGCGCTGCGGGCCGCGATCTTCCCAGTCGCTGGCAATGGGCCAATTGCCGTTGCTCGCGATAACAAGTTTGCGGGCCGGGTCGATAAAGATACCCTGTCCGAAAATGCCCTGCGCGGCGAAGCTACCGTCATTATTGGTCCACCACTGGAAGCCATAACCGCGGCCGGGTGCGCCGATATCGGCTTGCTTGGTGGTCGCTTCTGCCAACCAGCCATCAGGCAACACCTGCTTGCCATCGGCCACGCCACCACCGAGGATAAACAGACCGAAGCGCGCAAAGTCGCGCGTCGAAGCCTGGATGCAGCAGCCGGAAATTTCATGTCCGGTGCTGCCCAGAAGCCAAGTCGCGTCCTGCTCCATACCGAAGGGCGCCCAGACTTTCTCGGATAGATATTCGGCCAGCGGCTTGCCGGTCGCTTCGCTGACCAGCACACCGATCAGATTTGTTTCACCGGTCTTGTAGACCCACTTCTCGCCAGCCGGTGCTTCGCGCGGCAGAGTGCGCATATAGCTGACAGTAGCATCCAGCCCGTCTTCCGCCTTGTGGTTGTTGAACTTCGCCACATCCGAATTGGGATCGGCATAATCCTCGTTCCACTTCACGCCGCTGGTCATGGTCAACAACTGGCGTACGGTGACTTCGTCATAGGCGGAGCCTTCCAGCCCCTTGATATAGTCGGTAACCTTGTCATCCAGGCTCTTGATCGCGCCGTCCTTGACCGCTGCACCGACCATGGTCGAAGTCAGGCTCTTGGCAACAGAGAAGCTGGTCCACTTGCCCTGCGCGTCAAAGTCCAGCCCGTATCTTTCCAGCACCAACTTGCCATCATGCACGATCACCAGCCCGGCAGTGCGCTGGTGTGCCATATAGGCGTCAATATCCATTTCGATGTCCAGCGGTTCACCTGCCGGAAGCGGCCAGGTCGCCTCGCCTGCTTCGATCACCCGCGATTGTGCCAGCACCGGCAGCGCATCCATCGCACGGAAGGCTGCATCGCGCTGCTCCTGCGACCAGAACAGCACATTGGCATCGGTTGGCATATTGGCGATCAGGTTACGCGTATCCCGATCAACGAAAGCCCAGCTAAGGCCAAATGCGACAGCGACCAACACCATCACCACAATGAGGATTTTCTTGAACATGCAGGGCCTTTCGCAGCAGGGAACGGATCAGGATTTCACTAGGGTGACCTGGCTGACAGTGATACCGCCGCCGCGAAAGCCACCTTCACAATACATAAGGTAGAAGCGCCAGAGATTGCAGAAGCGCTGGTCGAATCCTTCTGGCAGGCGCCCTTCCCGCTCGGCTGCGTCAAAGCGCATCCGCCATGCCTTGAGCGTTTCGGCATAGTCAATCCCGAAATCGCGCTGGTCCTCCCAGACAAGCCCGCGCTCCTTCGCCAGTTGCTGGAATTCGCGGGCGCTGATCAGCAGGCCGCCGGGGAAGACATAGGCCTGGATGAAGTCAGCGCTCTTCGCATATTCCTCGAACAGCTCGTCACGCATCGCGATATACTGGATCGCTGCGCGGCCACCTGGCTTCAGGTTGCGCGCGATGCAGTCGAAATAGCTCGGCCAGTATTCTCGACCAACTGCCTCGACCATTTCCACGCTGACGATGGCGTCGAAGCGCTCATCGACATCGCGATAATCCTGCTTGCGAAAGTCTATCGAGCTGTCTTGCCGTTGGCGCGCCCAGTGCAATTGTTCATCAGAGAGGCTGATCGCCGTTACTTTGCTGCCACCTCTGGCAAAGTGATCCGCAAGGCTGCCCCAGCCGCAGCCGATTTCCAGCAAGCTCCCCGGTTGGCCCAGCCTGCGCGAGAGTTCCGCCCATTTGTTGCGCTGAGCCGCCTCAAGCTCTTCCGCCCCATCCCAGATCGCGCTGGAATAGCTCATCGTCGGGTCGAGCCATTCGCGGTAGAAGTCATTGCCGAGGTCGTAATGCGCATGGATGTTACGCTGCGATCCCTCTTTTGAATTGCGGTTGAACCAATGCGCCATCCGCGCGGCCCAGCGGAAGGGCCCTTTGGCCCGCCCGACATCACCGAGCGCCACGCCATTGGCCATGAACAGCGCGAACAGCGGCACCGGGTCGGCGCTTTCCCACTCGCCTGCTTCCCAGCCCTGGAAGCATCCGATCGAACCATTGGTGCCGAGCCGCAGCAGCGCCCGCCAGTCCTTGATCGTGACTTCCGCTTCCAGCCCCGGCGCGCGGCCACCCAGCATGCGCGTGGTGCCATCGGGCAAATGCGCCATGATCGAGCCGCTTTCCAGCCCCGCATCGACACGGTCGAGCAGCTTGTGGAAGCCGGGCGCAAAGAGACGCGCAAGCAAGCCCGTCCCCCGCGCGAATTTCGCGCCGCCGGCGATCAGCTCGCCGCCACGGATGACCTCCCCTGCTTTCATACCTGTCAGTATGCCGTGCATACGGTGATGGGACAAGCGCCGCGCGCCATTACTCCCCCTTCATCACCCGATAGGCCGCCAGTGCCCGTTCGCGCCCGTCGCGATGCGCAATAAGCGGCTGCGGATAGTCCTTCACCCGGCAGCCGTGCCCGGCGGGATCGTGGATATAGGGTTCGTCCAAGGCGCATAGTTCCGGCACATATTGGCGGATATAGGCGGCCGCATCGAACTTCTCGCTCTGGCTGAGCGGGGCCATGATGCGCACGAACATGTTGCTGTCCACCCCGGTGCCCGCGACCCACTGCCAATTAGTGCCGTTCTGCGCATAGTCCGCATCGACCAACGTATCCCAGAACCAGCGCTCGCCATGGCGCCAGTCGACCAGCAAATGCTTGATCAGGAAGCTGGCTGCGATCATCCGTACGCGGTTGTGCATCCAGCCAGTCTGCCACAATTGCCGCATCCCGGCATCGACGATGGGATAGCCGGTGCGCCCCTGCTGCCACGCAGCAAGGTCTGCGGCGGCTTGCGGGTCGCTTTCCGGATCGCGCCATGCCATCTGGTCGAACTCATCCCGATAGCTTTCCAGCGGATAGCGCGGGAACTGGCAGATCACATTCTGCGCATAATCGCGCCAGATCAGCTCCTTGGCGAAGACCTCCCAGCCCCGGCCCCTTCGACCTTTCAGGGCATGCCACACTTGCGCGGGGCTGATCTCGCCAAAGTGGAGATAGGGCGAAAGGAAGCTGGAGCCATCGACCGCAGGCAGGTTGCGATCATCATCATAGCGCGCAACCCGATCCGCAAACTCCTCCAGCCGCTTTTGAGCCGCCGCTTCTCCCACCTGCCAGAAGTCGCGCATCCCGCCTGCCCAGTCGGGCTTGGTCGGCAGCAGATTCCAATCCTCCAAAGCATCGCTGGCGGGCCAGCTATCCGGCAGCGTGAAGTGCTCCGGCGCTGGTACACAATCGCGCGGCGGCATCTGCTCCAGCGTCGCGCGGGAGAACGGGGTGTAGATCTTGTAAGGCGAGCCAGAACCGGTCGTCACCGCACCGGGCGGAAGCAGGTAGTTGCCGTCATACAGTTCCAGCGTCAGCCGCTTGCCAAGCTCCCCCTGCGCCTTGCGCCACCAGGGTTCGTAGTGGCGGATGGCGTGGACGGTGTCCGCGCCTACCTCTGCCGCGACCTTGCACAATTCCTCCACCGCATCGCCACGGCGCAGGATCAGGCGGACATTGTGCATGCCGAGGTCCCGCGCGAGGCTGTCCAACGAGTAATGCAGCCACCAGCGCGAGGCGCCGCCATAGGCATGGCTCTTCGCGGCTGCATCGTCGAGCACATAGACCGGCACCACCGGCCCATCGGCCAGCGCGCCGACCAGCGCGGGCTGGTCAGCAAGGCGTAAGTCCCGGCGTAGCCAGAGGATCTGGGGTTTGGTCATTGCAGATTGCCTCAGTTTCCCATTCATCGTCATTGCGAGGTGACGCAGTCACCGTGGCAATCCAGAGCGTTTCGCGCGACGCACTGGATTGCGTCGCTACGCTCGCAATGACGAATCAAGGGGACGTAAGTTCCTCACATTTCACATCGGGCAAAGCGACAGAGAAGCGATCCCGCGCGCGCGGATCGTAGAAGCGCGCATCGCGCAGGATTACCGAGCCGTCGGGTGCCCGCTCGGCAAAGGGTGCGCGGGACCAGAAGAGGAAGGCGTCGGTTTGCGAGTTTACCGATCTACCAGCAATAGCGGCAGCAAGTGCGCAATCACCAACTTTGGTCCCGTTGATTAGCCATTGCCCCCGTCCATGCGGCTCAATCACCTCACGTTTCCACGACATGAGTGGCGATGGACTAGCAATGGCTGGCTGGCCAGATGCCATGGCACTGGTGGCCGAGCTAATCGCCCCATTCACCCCGATATACCCCAGCGCCACCACCAGCGCGATCCGCGCAGGCCGCTTCCACTCCCCGCCCCGCTTCTCCCGCCGCAGCGAGAACCACGTGGCGAAACCCATCAGCATCCAAAGCCATACGTCAATGATGAACAGCGTATCGCCATAGAACCAGCGGCTGGAGAACGGCTCCAGCAGGCGGATGCCATAGACATTGAGCCAGTCGAGCGCCGGGTGGGTGAGGCAGGCGAGGAAGGCCAGCGCATAGAGCCAGCCGAAATGCACCGGCAGCCGCCCCTCTGGGCGTGTGCCGCGTTTCGCCTGCCAGCGGTCAAACGCCCATAGCCCGCCCGCCAACACCAGCGGCAGCAGCACCCAGGCTGGCGGCCCGTGCGTGATCCCGCGCCGGAAACCGAGATGCTCCACCCCCTCCAACCACAGGAAGCAAGCCGCATCGACATCGGGCAAGTTCGCCCCGATGATGAGCGCAGGCATGGCGAGCCCCGTCTTCTTCTTGAGCCCCGCCTGCCCCAGCAATGCACCGACGAGAGAGTGGGTGAGGTTATCCATTGGGCTGGGTTACCTGTGTTGGGGTTTGTTGGAGATGGAACACATGGAACACTGTCCAAGGGGAGAAAAGCTGCGCCGTCTCTTGCAGGAAGGAAGGACGGGAAAAGAGGCGCTTAGCTTGCGACATTGCGACAGGGTAGCATCGGTTCAGCGCAGTAGGAAACAACACAGAGTTTTTTCTCACGCAAAGGCGCAAAGGCGCAAAGAAGGTGTTCAGCTTCCCTCGCGGTGGTTATTCACCACTCGCTTCACGCCTTGCTTGAAGGTCTCTTGGCCGAAGTTCATCAGCAGTCCCAAGGGCAAATCCATCAATCGCAAATAGGTAAGCAATTGCTTGGGGTAGAGAGCGCTATCGCGCTCAGTTGACTTCAGCTCAATCACAAGCGTGTTCTCAATAAGCAAGTCAATCCGAAACGCGTTGTCCACGACAACGCCTTTAAACTTGATAGGAACTGGCACCTGCCGCCTCACTTCTAACCCGCGTTCTCTCAGGCTCTCGAACAGCAAGATTTCATAGACAGATTCCAACAGACCGGGCCCCAACTCCTTGTGAAGCTGGAAGCCACAATCCACTGCAACTTTGGCACAACGCTCAATATCCATCACGACTTCTTAGCGCCTTTGCGCCTTTGCGTGATCAAAAACCAAAAAAGCCCTACTCCACCGTCCAGGTCTGCCCTTTCGCCAGCAGCGCTGCCAAATTCGGCTCCTTCCCTGCCGCCAGTCGCGCGTTTTCGGCGACGACTTCGGTTTCATAGCTCGGCCGCGGGTCGTCATAGAGGACGCCCAGCGCCATCGGGAACGGACCGAAGGGCATTTCGACCAGCATATGCGCGATCAGGCGGTTGGCCTTGTCGTGGACCAGTACATTGGCGGCTTCCCAGTCGCCATCGACCACATCGACCACTTCCAGCCCGCAGGTCACATGGTTGAGCGTGATGCCCTTCACCCCGCCGGTCTTTTCCGAACCGAACAGCATGGGCTGGCCGTGTTCAAGCCACAGCTGGCGATCTTCGGCACCCTTGGGCGCGGCGAAATCGTCAAAAACGTCCTTGTTATAGACGATGCAATTCTGGAAAATTTCGATGAAGGCTGCGCCCTTATGCGCATGGGCGGCGATCAACACGTCAGGCAGGTTCTTTGACACGTCAAAGCCGCGCGCCACGAAGCGAGCGCCAGAGCCGAGCGCAAAGGCGCAGGGCTGCGCCGGGCGGTCGATCGAGCCGGCGGGCGTGGTGGGCGAAGTCGTCCCCACGCGGCTGGTCGGCGAATACTGCCCCTTGGTCAGGCCATAGATCTCGTTGTTGAACAGCATGATCTGGCAATCGAGATTGCGGCGCAGCAGGTGCATCGTGTGGTTGCCGCCAATCGACATGCCATCACCATCACCCGTCACAATCCATACGTCGAGATCGGGATTGGCAAGCTTCGCCCCGGTCGCAAAGGTCGGTGCGCGGCCGTGGATGGTGTGGAAGCCGTAGCTTTCGATGTAATAGGGGAAGCGGCTGGAGCAGCCGATCCCGCTGATGAACACCGTGTTCGCCGGGTCCGCCCCGATCTGCGGCAGGGTGCGCTGCACCGCCTTCAGGATCGCATAATCCCCGCAACCCGGGCACCAGCGGACTTCCTGATCGGTTTCCCAATCCTTGAGGGTGGTTTCAATTTTGGTTGGTGCGTTCATTCTGTTTGTCCATCACCTTAGGATTGTAAAATCCAGAAATAGCATAACCGGTCAGGGCACCGAAAAAATAGACGTCCTGCACCCTGTTTTCTTCAATAAATAGCGGAAGCAAATTATATAGAATCAACGCCATAAATACAGCGCCTGACAGGCGGAATGCCCAATATGCCCAAATTGGCCACTCTATTGTACTCGTCTCGAACCCGTATTCTGCCTGTATTTTTCGGCGTAGCGGCGATATTCGGATACCCGCGATCAAGAACAGGATCGCTCCAGCGCCAAACGCAACCCACACGTTTTGGGGGCGCAACGGCAGGAATGATATGGCTACCGCGCCCAACACATAGATCGCCAGAACAATCAGTAGGGAAATAAAGATACGATTAGGACTCATTGTCCCTCACAACCGAAGTTTGCACATCACTTGACCTCACCCCAAAGCCTCCTCAATGGCGGCTTCGAGTTCGGCAATGGTGAACGGCTGGCCGGTGGTCTTGGTCACGGGCTGCGCATCGACGAGATACTGGTCGCGCAGCACGGTCTTGAACTGGCCCGCATTCATTTCGGGCACCAGCACCTTGTCATAACCCTTCAGCAGCTCGCCCAGATTGCCCGGCAGCGGCCAGAGGTGGCGGACATGGATGTGGCTGACATCCAGCCCCTTCTTGCGCGCCCGGCGCACAGCCTGATGGATCGGGCCGAAGGTGCTGCCCCAGCCGACCAGCGCCAGCTTGCCGCCTGCTTCGCCGACTTCCACTTCCTGGTCGGGCAAGGAAACGCCGCTCACCTTGTCGTGGCGGGCATCGGTCATCACCTGATGGTTATCGGGATCGTAGCTGATATTGCCGGTCAGCGCGTCCTTCTCGATCCCGCCAATACGGTGCATCAGGCCCGGCGTGCCCGGCTTGATCCACGGCCGCGCGCCCTTTTCATCGCGCTTGTAGGGCAGCAGTACAGGATTACCCTCTGCATCCACCGCGTTTTTCTCGGTCAGGAACTCGACAGGTGCGCGCTCAAAGCTCTCCGGATCGGGGACTTTCCACGGCTCGCTGGCATTGGCGATATAGCCATCGGTCAGCAGCATCACCGGGGTCATGTAATCAACCGCGATGCGGCACGCCTCGATCGCGCATTCGAACACATCGCCGGGGCTGCGCGCCGCGATGACGGGCATGGGCGCATCGCCATTGCGGCCATAGACGGCCTGATAGAGGTCGCTCTGCTCGGTCTTGGTCGGCAGGCCGGTGGAGGGGCCGCCGCGCTGGCTGTTGACGATCACCAGCGGCAGCTCGGTCATGATGGCAAGGCCCATCGCCTCACCCTTCAGCGCGATACCGGGGCCGGAGGAACTGGTAACGCCCAGGCTCCCCGCCCAGCTAGCGCCGATGGCAGAACAGATCGCGGCAATTTCGTCTTCCGCCTGGAAGGTGGTGACGTTGAATTCTTTCAGCTTCGCCAGATGGTGCAGGATCGCGCTGGCAGGCGTGATCGGATAGCCGCCAAAGAACATCGGCAGGCGCAGCAGGCGCGCACCGGCGACAAGGCCCAGCGCGACAGCTTCAGAACCGGTGATGGTGCGATAAAGCCCCGGCTTGCTCGGCACCGGGTCCATATGGACCTGCTGCAGCGGCCCGGCCAGCTCTGCGGTTTCGCCATAGGCATGGCCCGCATCGAGCGCGGCGATATTGGCGTCGGCAATTTCCGGCAGCTTGGCAAACTTGCCCTTGAGCCAGTCATGCAGCGGCTTGCGGTCGCGGTCGAACATCCACAGCGCAAGGCCCAGCGTCCACATATTCTTGCAGCGCAAAGCCTCTTTCTTGCCGAGGCCGAAAGGCTTCACCGCTTCCAGCGTCATTTCGGAGATGTTGAGCGCAAGCACGTCGTAAGGCGCGAGCGTGCCGTCTTCGAGCGGGTTGGTTTCGTAATGCGCCTTGTCGAGATTGCGCTTGGTGAACTCACCTGTATCCACAATCACCAGCCCGGTCGGCTTGAGCTGCGGCAAGTTCACCTTCAGCGCCGCCGGGTTCATCGCCACCAGCACATCGGGCGCATCGCCCGCCGTATCCACTTCAGTCGAACCAAAATTGATCTGGAAAGCAGAGACACCGAACAACGTCCCCTGCGGCGCGCGGATTTCCGCCGGGAAGTCCGGGAAAGTCGCCAGATCGTTCCCCGCCAGCGCGGTGGAGAGCGTGAACTGGCCACCCGTCAGCTGCATCCCGTCACCACTATCGCCTGCGAAACGGACGACAACGGCTTCGGGATTGCTGACGGGGAGCGTGGTGTCGGGATTGCCTGCGGCTGTGCTAGCCATCTAAGTTCCTTTGTGCGCCGCCAAAAGGCGCTGTTTCCTGCGTTACCGTGGGCGCACTATGCTGCACGTCCCTATGCGGCAATGAAGTTTTTCCTTTCAGGGCTAAAATGTCGAGTGGAAATGCCCATTTTGCACGCTAATCTTCCCGGCCAATCCAGAGGAGAGAGCCTTTCCATGTCCGATAATGCCCATTTTGTCCGAGCCGATGTGCAGGCTTTCCTCGGAATGCTGGAGGCGATGAATCGCCCGCAATTGCACGAGTTGGCGCTTGACGAAGCCCGCGAAGCATCGCGCACGATGGCGAAAATGGCCGATGCCGATGCGCGTGACCTGCCCGTGATCCGCGACCTCACCTGCCCCGGACCGGCGGGCGATATCCCCGTGCGGCTATACGATTCGCAGGAGACGCCGACAGAACGCCCGACCATCGCCTTCTTCCATGGCGGCGGCTTCACTATCGGCTGCCTCGAATCCTATCACAGCCTGTGCACCGAAATCGCGGCGGAGACTGGCTTGCCGGTCGTCTCGGTCGATTACCGGCTTGCGCCCGAGCACCCCTTCCCCGCTGCACCGGAAGATTGCGAAGCGGCTGCGCGCTGGATTGCCTCGAACCCCGACGCGCTTGGCCTCAAGACAACCGGCCTTGTCACCATGGGCGACAGTGCAGGCGGCAACCTCACAATCGTCATTACCCAGGCGCTGGCGGACCAACCAGCTGACGTGCCGATGGTGATGCAGGTGCCGATCTACCCGGTCGCCAGCCCGATTGCGCATCATGAGAGCTTTGCCAGTTTCGGCGACGGCTTCCTGCTGACTCGCGAAGCGATGGCCTGGTTCACCGATTGCTATGCGGCGGACGAAGACAGCGTGAAGAACTACCCGATAAAATGGGAGAACCACGGCAAGACCCCGCCCACCGTGCTGATCACCGCCGGGCTTGATCCCTTGCGCGATTCCGGGCGCGAATATGCGGCGCATTTGATCCAGAATGGGGTGGACGTGACCTATCTCGAAATGCGGGGAACGATCCACGGCTTCGTCAATATCCGCAAGGCAATCCCCAGCGGGCAGAAGGACATGGCCGCCATGTTTGCCGCGATGCGCATGACGCTGGAGCATAATGCATGAGCGAAACCCTCGCCTATCGCCCCTGTGTGGGGGTGATGCTGGTCAACGAGAGCGGCCTCGCCTTTGCCGGGATGCGGATCGACAACAAGGATTCGGGCGCCTGGCAAATGCCGCAAGGCGGGGTGGATGAAGGCGAAGACCTCGTCCTCGCTGCGCTGCGCGAGCTGGAAGAGGAAACTGGCGTTACCAGCGATATGGTCACAATCCTCAAACAGATGGAAGAACCGATCCCCTATGATCTGCCGCCCGAACTGGTCGGCAAACTATGGGGCGGCAAATATCGGGGGCAGATGCAGGACTGGTTCCTGATGCGCTTCCACGGCAGCGACGGGGACATCAACCTTGAAGCGCACGGAACGCCCGAATTCTGCGAATGGCGCTGGGTCGATCCGGAGCAGCTTCCAGAGTTGATCGTCCCCTTCAAGAAGCGAGTCTATCGCACTGTATTGGAAGCGTTTCGCGATTTGATTTAGTCGGTTTTGGGAGAAATATCCGAAAGGTCAGCACCAGCCAAAGTGGCCGTTTCCATGGCGCTGGCAACGCAGAGCATTACGCCAGCACCTCCGGCTTTCGCATAATCAACGCCTTCAGCAACCTTTGAAGGCCGCTGATCTCCGTCAGCAATTTCCATCGCAATATCTGCAAACTGACGTTTCGCAAAAAATGCACTTGCACATGCTTCAGAAGTCTCTGTCGCCTTGTCACGCAGCTCTCCAGAGAACTCGGAGGGTGCCTCTAGACTTTCGTATGCCTTCCAAGCTTCGCCACACTTATCACGCGTGGTTCTCGCAGTTTCATAGATTGTGTACACATTTGAGCCATTGCCGATGTCTTCGAACTGAGTCTGCAGCTCGCTCGTAGATGAATCACAAGCCTCAGAAATGCTTATGATACGATTGTACCAAACGAGCGCGACTTCTGCTTCCCGCTCTTTAGCTTGAGCAAGCGAAGCCTCTTTATCCTCTTCCGCCTTTTGCTCGGCTTTCACTACATCAGCTTGACGGGCAGCTTTCTCCTCAGGTGTCCCTGCCGGGGAACCCAAAAGGCTTGCAATCGCAGCAAACCCAACAACGACAGCACCGCCAATGCCGAGGGTCTTTAATGCACTACGCCCTTCATCCTTGCTGCCGTCGCTCATTCATTGCCCTACTCTTTGGTATTGAACCTCAATTCTGCGAAACGCTCGCGTCCGGCAGGACCGTCTCAGCCGCCAGCATGCGCGGCTGCGGGCCTCGGGCAATAGCGCTGGCGAGGCGGCGGGTGGCTTCGCAGCGATTGCCGCACATGGATTGCAGCTTGGCGAGGTTGCTGCGCGCTTTTTCCACCGCACCCTTCTCCACCAGCGCTTCCCCTTCGCCGGAGATTGCGGCGAGATTACCCGGATCACGCTCCTGCGCTTCGCGGTAGTAACGGATTGCCTTGCCCTGCAGCCCTTCGCGGCGCGCGGCCTCTGCCAGGTCGAGATAGATCGGCGCATAGGCCGGATCGACAGCCAGTGCCGCCTCGAATGCATCAATCGCCCGCTGCGGCTGCCCCGCTTCCAGCGCAGAGCGCCCTTCTGCGATCAGCATCGCTGCGCGCGGTGCGGGCGCTCGCTCCGCTCCATGACCAACACTGGCGGAAACAGCCAGCAACAGGGACAAGGCAGCAGCGGGTCCGGCAAAGCGCATGATTAACTCCTTAAACGAAGGCGCAGAGGGGGTTTCAGAACCAACCATAGCGCCAGAAGCTAACATGTCGAATCGAGGCAGGCGACGAAAAACCCGTCCGTACCGTCATGACACGGAGTAAGGCGCAAACCTTCCCCGCGTGGTCGCCCAAGTGGGAGCGCGGGAGCCCGCGCTGACCAGCCGGAATGCGCGGAAAGGAAGGCTTCCACGCGCCCGGCCCCTTCCATGTCGAGCAGCGAGCAGGTGATGTAGGTGATCCGTCCGCCCGGCTTCACCAGACGGGCAGCGATGGCCAGCAAACGATCTTGCGCAGCAGCGAATCGGTCCAGCGACTCGGCATTGAGTCGCCAGCGCGCTTCGGGGTTGCGCCGCCACGTACCGGTGCCCGAACAGGGCGCATCCACCAGCACGGCATCGGCCTTGCCCGCAAGGTGGGAGAGCATCTCCAGCTCCTTGCCCGGATCGAGCAGCAGCGTTTCGACAATAGCCGCCCCGGCACGCGCGGCACGCGGCCGGAGGTTGCCCAGCCGCCGCTTATCCGTGTCACACGCGACCAGCATCCCGCGATTGTCCATCGCTGCAGCGAGCGAAAGCGTCTTGCCCCCTGCCCCGGCGCACAGGTCTATAATTGTCTCGCCGGGCTGTGCGCCCAGTGCCATGCAGGCGATCTGGCTACCATGATCCTGCACTTCGACCTGTCCGGACTTGTAGGCGTCCCATTGTTCCACTTGCAGCCCGGATGCGAAACGCAGGGCCTGCGGTGCAGCCAGTTGCTCCCCCGCCTCCGGCAATTCCAGTGTGGCGCGATCTGCCTTGAGCGTGTTGACCCTGAGGTCGAGCGGTGCACGGCCCAGCAGCGCCTGCGCTTCGTCGCCTTCGATTTCAGAGGCCGCCAAGCGTTGCTCCAGCCACTCCGGCGCAATTCCGCCCGCTGCGGCCATTTCGCTGTCCTGCTTCGGCGCAGGCCCGTGGGCTGTGCCATCAAACAAGGGCACAATTGTCGGATCACACTCAGCAAGCCGCAACATCGCCGCGCGGCCATTGGCGGGGATCGGCCCGCAAGCACGGATTGCCGCATAGACCAGTTCGCGCACCGCGCGCCGGTCCTTGCTCCCGGCATAGCGGCGAGTGCGGAAATAGTCAGAAATCAGGCGATCTGCAGGGGCACCCTGCCCCTTCGCAGCGTCAATGATGGCGTCGAGCAGCTCAATCGCCGCCTGCACACGAGCGGCGGGGGTCATGGCTCACCGCGTCGGATAGTTCGGCGCCTCGCGGGTGATCGCCACATCGTGGACATGGCTCTCCGACAGGCCCGCATTGGTGATGCGTACGAATTTCGCTCGCTCGCGCAGATCGTTGATCGTGGCGGAGCCGGTATAGCCCATCGCCGCCTTGATCCCGCCGACCAGCTGGTGGACGACATTGGCCGCCGGGCCCTTGAACGGCACCTGTCCTTCGATCCCCTCAGGCACCAGCTTCTGCGCAGATACGTCCTGCTGGAAGTAACGGTCCGCACTGCCGCGCGCCATCGCGCCGACACTGCCCATGCCACGATAGCTCTTATAGCTGCGGCCCTGGTAGAGGAAGGTTTCGCCCGGTGCCTCCTCCGTGCCTGCCAGCATGGAGCCGACCATCACGGTTGATGCGCCTGCTGCCAGCGCCTTGGCCGCATCGCCGCTGGTGCGCAAGCCGCCATCGGCAATCACGGGAACACCGGACTTGGCGGCTTCCTCTGCGCTTTCCATCACAGCGGTAAGCTGGGGGACACCGACACCCGCCACGACGCGAGTGGTGCAGATCGAGCCGGGACCGATCCCGACCTTGATCGCATCCGCCCCCGCATCGACCAGCGCACGGGTCGCTTCTGCCGTGGCGACGTTACCGGCAACGATCTGGACTGAGTTGGACAGCTTCTTGGCTGCTTCCACTGCGCGGGCGACATCCTTGTTATGGCCATGCGCGGTGTCAATCACCACCACGTCCACTTCCGCTTCGATCAGCGCCTGGGTGCGAGCAAAGCCCTTCTCGCCTACAGTGCTGGCAGCGGCGACGCGCAGGCGCCCGGCGGCATCCTTGGTTGCATCGGGATAGGTTACTGCCTTCTCGATATCCTTCACGGTGATCAGGCCGATGCACTTATAGTCATCATCAACCACCAGCAGCTTCTCGATCCGGCGCGCATGAAGCAGGCGGCGGGCTTCGTCCTGGCCAACGCCGAGGCCGACCGTCGCGAGGTTTTCATGCGTCATCAATTCGCGCACGGGCTGCATAGGATTGTCGGCAAAGCGCACGTCACGGTTCGTGAGGATGCCCACCAGCTTGCCACCGCGGTCAGTCACCGGGATACCGGAGATGCGGTTCGCCTGCATGATCGCCTGCGCTTCACCCAGCGTCGCGTCAGGACCGATAGTAATCGGGTTGACCACCATGCCGCTTTCAAACCGTTTCACTGCGCGCACAGCCGCACACTGTTCTTCGATCTCAAGGTTGCGGTGGAGCACACCAATGCCGCCCAACTGCGCCATGACGATCGCCATGTCGGCCTCTGTCACCGTGTCCATAGCAGCAGACAGGATCGGGATATTGAGCGAAATATCGCGCGTCAGCCGTGTGCGTGTATCGGCCATGGAGGGCAGGATATCGCTTTCGGCCGGACGCAGTAGGACGTCGTCAAAGGTAAGGCCGAGGGGGATATCCATGATTGCCACTTTCTAACTGGATGCGGAGATTCGTGGCGGCCCATGTAACGACACATTGTTACGGGTGCTAGTGGGCGGGCACGAATTATCCGCCAGCCTCCATGATAGGCGGGGCAACAGGCTCCAGCGCCGCGGGCGCAGGCCACAATGCGAGACTGGCAAAATGGCGCACCAGCGCCAGGTGGAGCAGCAAATCCTCCGCCGCGCCGCCCAGTTCGACAGCAGCCGCTTCATCCTGCGCGCGGTGGTAGCGATCACGGGTAAAGCGCGCGAGTTGGCCGGTATCGGCAAAGGCGCTTGAAACGACTACTGCGGGGACATCGCGCTGCAACAAAGCCCAGCCATCCTGCCGCCGGACATAGTTGGACGCCTCCGCAGCCTCCACCAGCTTGCGCCCCGATTGCGCGATCACGACGTCAATGCCGGGATCAAGCGGGGTCATGCCACGCCCCAGCATGGAGACGGGCGTCCCGCGCCTGGCCACGGCGATAGAGTCAATGTTGAATGCAGCCACAATCGTACCCAGCGGAATCGGCGGCTCCTGCGTGAAAGCGCGCGCTCCCAGCAGGCCCCATTCCTCCCCGGTAGTGGCGACGAAATAGACATCGCGGTCCATTTGCGGCCCTTTGCCGAGTAGCTTGGCCAGCTCTGTCACCAGCGCCAGTCCGCTGGCATTATCGACCGCACCATTGCACAGCCGGTCAGCGGCAGATGCCTCGCCACATTCGCCAAAATGGTCCCAATGCGCCATCACCACCACGGCTCCGGCATCAGGAACCTTGCCCGGTAGACGGGCGATCAGATTATGCGTATCGACATTGGCCAATGTCGAAATTGCTTCCAGCCGGGCAGTCACACGGAGCGGCTCGGGCTTGCTGGCTTCATCCGACATCAGCCGTGCCAGCAAAGGCTCGCCCAGCAAGGCCTGCGCCGTGACCAATGACATATAGCCATCCATGGCTTCGCCACTGCCTTCGCTGCTGAGGAGGTATTGCCCGCCACGCCGCTGGCTCAGTATCGTCGCCAGTTCCGCGTCGTCTGCAACAATCGCCAGAACAGCCGCCGCACCATTTTCCAGCAAGGCCACGCGGCGTTCCCGCGCGTCATCATTGTCCCACAGCATGACGGCAACCCGGCCAGCCAATTCAGACTGATCCAGGTCCGTCCCGTGGCGTCCGACATAGAGCAGCGGCGCCTGCTCAACCAGGGTCCGGCGGCCAGAGGTGAAAACCGTCACGGCGCCTTCTGGCAATTCCACCAATTTACGCCCGCGGCGGAATTCCGCCTTGCTGCTGGCCGGTGTGCTGAGCGAGAGGTCTACAGGCGCAAACCACGGATGTGCAGGGTCATTGGTCCCGCTTTCCAGCCCCGCCGCCTGCCATTCACGCGCTAGATAGCGCAGGGTCTTGGCTTCCCCTTCAGTACCAGGGCGGCGACCTTCATATTCATCGCTGGCGAGGACCCTGATATGTCCGGCCATCGCTGTTTCCAGCTGGTCGAGCGAGGGCTGGCCCGGCGCACCCCGCATCGCTCCGGGAGCACAGCCACCGAGCAATGCAAGAACGCCTGCAAGGGCCAGCCAGTTTTTCATGCGATCCTCATTCCCGCTTCATCACGCGCCTATTGCGCTGTCCATCCGCCGTCCATCGAGAAGTTGGCTCCTGTCACATTCTGCGCCGCCTCGCTGCACAGGAACAGCGCCATTGCGCCGATTTCCTCCGGCTGGCTGAAGCGCTTGGTTGGCTGGCGTTCAAGGATCACTTCCTTGATCACATCATCGCGGCTCATATTGCGCGCGGCCATCGTGTCAGGGATCTGGTTTTCGACCAGCGGGGTCCAGACATAGCCGGGGCTGATGCAATTGGCCGTCACGCCGCTTTCCGCCACTTCCAGCGCAATGGTTTTGACGAGCCCCGTCAGCCCATGTTTGGCCGCGACATAGGCGGCCTTGTAGGGTGAAGCCGTCAGCGAATGCGCGCTGGCGGTGCAGATGATCCGCCCCCAGCCTTGTTCCTTCATATACGGCACAGCCAACCGCGCCGTGTGGAAGGCGCTGGTCAGGTTAAGTGCAATGATCGCATCCCACTTGTCCGGCGGGAAGTCCTCTATCGGCGCGACATGCTGCATCCCGGCATTGTTGACGAGGATATCGACCGGCCCGGTCGCCTCCATCAATTCCTCACAACCTTCGCGGCGGGTGAGGTCCGCGCCGATATGCATCGCATCCAGTTCGACACATAGTTTGGCAATCTCGTCTGCATCGCCAAAGCCGTTGAGGACGACCTCTGCCCCTTCCCCCTTCAGGGCGCGGGCGATGGCGAGGCCAATGCCTGAAGTCGATCCGGTAATCAGGGCGCGCTTGCCAGCAAGGAACATTGGGAAACGTCTCCAAAAGTGTGATTTGACAGGAAGATGGCGAGAGCGGGCTTGGCCCGCAAGGCTTTCGCTGGCATCGTGGCAACTTTCCCGCCCGGTGTGGCAATTGAGAGGAGTTTTCACCCCATGCGGCTCAACCGGTTCGACACGTCGCGCATCCGTGTGCGCCAGGGCAATGGCAGTGGCGGCGGACGTTTCCCCGGCGGTGGCGGCGGCAAGGTCGGCTGTGGCGGGATCGTGCTGGTGCTGATCGCCGTG
Organism: Sphingomonadaceae bacterium; assembly: GCA_024236195.1. Taxonomy (GTDB): domain Bacteria; phylum Pseudomonadota; class Alphaproteobacteria; order Sphingomonadales; family Sphingomonadaceae; genus JACXVD01. The sequence continues at coordinate 332,885 of JACKKZ010000005.1, read as the reverse complement.
TTCGTCTTTGGCGCTGCCCCGGCAGACATGCTGGGCCAGATGGAGGGGATGCAAGGCGCGCCAACGCAGCAGCAGCAAATGCCCGGCGGGATGAGCGAGGAACAGCTCTGCACTCAGAATGCCTATGCAACCGAAGCGTGCAACGCGCTGACTTCGCTCAATGACACGTGGGAGCCGCTGTTTGCGAAGGCGGGCATCCGCTATGAGCAACCGGTGCTCAACTTCTACTCCGGCGGCGTCAACACGCAGGGCTGCGGCTCTGCCTCCAGCGCGGCTGGTCCGTTCTACTGTCCGGCTGACCAGGGCATCTACATCGATACCGCTTTCTATGACCAGATGGCCCGGCAACTGGGCGCGCGGGGGGACTTTGCGCGCTATTACGTGATGGCGCATGAATATGGCCACCATATCCAGAACATGACCGGCCTCGCCACTCAGGTCCGCAGCGCGCAGCAGCAGAACCCCTCTGCCGCCAACCAGTTGCAGGTCCGGATGGAGCTGCAGGCGGACTGCTATGCCGGCGTGTGGGCCGGGCGCAACCGCAACCTCATCGAGCCGGGCGACTTCGAGGAAGGCATGAACGCCGCCTCAGCCATTGGGGACGACACGCTGCAGCGCAATGCCGGACAGCGGATCAATCCCGAGGGCTTTACCCACGGATCAAGTGCCGAACGTATGCGTTGGTTGCGTATAGGCATGGAGACCGCCGATGAAGACAAGTGTGACACATTCGCTGACTTGCGCCGCTAGCACGGCCCTTTCTGCTGCCCTCCTGCTCACCGCTGCACCATTGGCGGCGCAGGAGGCGGACAAGGAGGTCGTGACCGACCGCGAGCCAGGGGTGGAGGAAGTTGCCACCACCCCGATCCGCGACCTCAACCTCGCCAAGGACGATATCCCTGCGGTGTTGCAGGATGCTGCACAGGATCCCTATGCCGATGAAGGGCTGACCAGTTGCGACAAGATCGGCGAAGCCATTGCCGGACTGGACGACGTTCTGGGCGGCGATCTCGACGTCGCCTCCAGCGACAAGGACAACATCTCCATCGGCCGCATCGCCCGCTCTGCCGTCGGCTCGTTCATTCCCTTCCGCTCCATCGTGCGCGAGGTCTCCGGGGCGGCAGCCCATCAGCGCCAGTTCGAACGCGCAATCCTCGCCGGGGCCGTGCGCCGCGGCTATCTCAAGGGCCTGGGCCAGCAGATGGGCTGCCCCTACCCCGCGCGCCCCGCCTTCACCAGAGTAGAGCTAGGCGACGAGGGCTTCGTCAAGCTGCGCCAGCAGCGCGACGAAGCCAAGGCGGACTAGCCCCCCCCCCCCCACAACCACCTTGACCATTCTAACACCCGTTACTATCCCCTCTCGCCTGAGAGAGGGGACAGTTCATGGGCATTTCCGGCACCGCGCCGCGCATCACGACGGGCAAGCTGTGGCATGCCGGGCGCATCTTCTTTGGCGCATGGTTCGTCTATGCCGGGGCTGAGTACTTCCTCCCCCAATTCGAGCAGCCGCTGGGCGAAGCGCAGGCGGCGCATGATTTCACCGTCGCCCTGATCGGCAGCGGGCTGTTCGCCGTGGTCAAGGCGGTGGAGTTCGTCGTCGGCGTGCTGATGCTCGCCAACCGCTTCGTGCCGGCGACGCTGGTGATCAACATGCCCATCTCCATCGGCGTGGCCTATTGGAACTTTGTGCTCGAACATGGCGCCATCGCGGTGGCCTTCGGCGTGGTCTGCCTCGGCCTGAACCTCGCGCTGATGTGGCCTTTCCGCAAACTCTACCTCCCCTTCCTCGTCTGGAAGGTGTAAGCAACGGGCATGTTCGTGCCCGTCTGGATCATCGCCCTCGCCCTCACCGCCATCGTGGTGCTGCTCGCTCTGCTGGTCACACGACGCGGCGGCCGCGACATGCTTGACCAGCAACGGCGCGAGGCCACGAGGAGCTTCACCCGGCCCGCCCCGGCCATCTCCTCCGCCGACGCGGCGCAGATCCTCGCCGACCCCGAAGTGCAAGCCGCCCTCGCCGCCGGGCGCAAGATCGAGGCGATCAAGCTGGTGCGCGAGAAGACCGGGCTGGGGCTGAAGGAGGCCAAGGAGCTGGTGGAAGCCTCTGTTTAGCCTCAGGCGCCGGAGTCCTTGTGTTACGCACGCCATCCGGCGTGCGATGTCCTCGCTCAAGGGGCCTGTCGGCCCAATCGCTGCGGGCGGCCGGTCGGCCTTGCGGCGCTGCGCGCCGTGCTCCGCGACCAGGCCTCTGACCGTGTAACCCCTCATCCAGCTTGCGCTAGGCGCTGCGCGCCAAGCTCCAGCATCCTTCTCCCCTGAGGAGAAGGAGGATGTGCCGCCAAACCTTCTCCCGGTGGGAGAAGGATACGCAGGCTTGGGAGCGCAGCGAGCTAGCCGGAGTTGGATGAGGGGTTTCACGCTCTCGTATCTTCCCCCCCTACTCGTCCGGCATCACCAGCCACCATTCCTTCCGCCCCGCCTCGTAAGCCCGCAATTGCGCGCGTTCGATTTCGCCTGCGAGATAGGCGTTCGGCTCGATCTCATGCGGTAAAGGCGTGCCCTCGGGCCGGTCCGCCTCCATCCGGTCAAACCGGCTTTCGAGGAACATGCAGTCCAGCGGCCCCAGCACCGCGCGCGGATCATTGCATTCGCCGCCGCAGACCTGGCATGGTGGGGTTGTTTCTTGGCTCCCTATCGCTCCGCTGCTTGAGGGGAATCCTGTCTCCCCTACCGCTCCGCTACTTGAGGGGGGTGGAACACATGGAACACCGTCCAGAGGTGAATTTCCTACGGGTCTGGTGAAGGCATGACGCCAGTCGCCCTGCTCCTCTTCGCACTCGTTCTCATCCCCATCACCAAGACCCCGCTCAGCCTGAGCCGGTGTGGCTGCGCCACAGCTTCGCTTCCGAAGGCCACGCGCCGCCCCCTCCTCACGCTCAACCTCTTCTCCACTGGCCAAATCCGGCTCCGGCAATTCCTCCCCCTCCGCCAGCGCTTCGACCATATCGTCGAACACCTCCAGCACCGCCGCCAGCTCGGCCCGCTCGGCCAGCCGGTCGAGCCGCGCGAGATGGGCCAGCAGCAGCCGGTCGGAAAAGCGCTGCCGCGTGGCGACCAGCTCGCCATGGTAGAAGACCGGCTCCTCCCACCCGTCCAGCGCCTTGCACGCCAGCGCCTCCTCCGCATGACTGCGCGCCGCCAGCAAAGCCGCATCCCACGCCAGGCGAAACCCCCGCCACCGCCGCCGCGCACGATAAACCGTCTGCGCCGAAACCCCCGCATGGCGACAGGCCAGCCGGACGGTGCCGTTGATGGAAAGCGAGTCGAGGAAACGCGACTGGACTTCGGGCGTGAGGATGGAGCGGGTGTCCTCCTCGCGCTGCTCCGGTTGCGATGCGGAACCGGAGGCCCACGCTTCGTCAGAGAAGGGGGTTTGGGGGTGGTGGGCGGTGGAGAAATGGTCTTGGGGAATGAGGGCAGTCATGGTCCGGCTCCGTGTGGGGAAATGGACCGATCCATGTATACCTGAAAACCAGTGTAGGACAGCGCTATCCCGCACCTGCCCAGCCGTCACCCCGGCCTTGAGCCGGGGTCCAGCTTTCTCACGCCGCGCCCGCCGAAGCGCCGAGCAGATTTGGTTCACACGAAGACGCGAAGGCACGAAGGGGTAGCACCGGGGGATATGCTGTCGCGTGTCCCCGTCAGGCGGTGCGGGTTGGAACGAATTTGGGGGTTAAGTAAGGTGTCACCGTAATTCTAGCTTTTGCTCCTGTATCGGAAAAACTAAGCAACTCTGCGGAAGTGGACGTGTGGCAAGAAACCGTTCGCTTCAGGGCGCTCCAATTCGATCCCCTGCGCCAAAGCTTGCTCCAAAGCATCAACGGCTGCTGCCGCCCCAGTCTGAATATGAATAAGATCCACAGTCAAATTTCCGATCTTCCCTTTATCATCTTTTGTATACGGCAAGCCAATACTACCAGCAAAAGAGCCTACCGGGCTCGGGTTCACTACGATTAGTTTCGCTTTACGCCTTGTGTTAGTCCAGCGACGTATGATGGAGTTTAAGTGCTCGTCCTGAAAGGAATACCCGACAACGACCAACGTATTTGTTTTAAGTAACCGGATTTGGAATTCGTGTCTTAGTTGAAGAAATGGTCCATCAATTCTAAGCTTGTTGCCCGCCCCACCAAAAACGAGATTTGGAATCCGTCGGTACAGTCTCGCTTCGGACTGCTTAACCTCTATGTCATCATCATTGGCGAACCAGTTAATTGAGCCATGGAGCTTAATGATCCGCACGCTGGATGCCGACGTACGGCCAAAGCTCACAATCTTCTCATCGTTCCATTTCTCTAACCCATAGTCGTATGCCAAGCGCAACGACTCTGCCGAACTCTCCGCGATCAGATCGTAATTGAGAGTCGTCAAATCAGCAGCATTTGCCTTTGCGATTTCAATCAGACGACCGAAGTAGTCAATTCGCTGGGAATCGTGCTCCAGAGACTCCACCAATGCTCTCAAGAGGGAATCGGTTACAGGGCCTATGTTGTCGCCAAGAGATGTATCGGTTGCTTTCGCCAGCAATTCTTGGATCGGTCGCGCAGCGCCTAAATTAAGCCTAACTCTTCCACGACCGATAAAGTTGTCTGCCCTAACGGAGTTCAGAAGGCTTTCAAATGCGCGCTCAACATCTCTTTCATCAACCCTCCTTCTAAAAAGAGCCAGTCCGGGATCCCATCCGGTCACAAAGTCAGAAAGTATGTCAGTTTCTCGAGAAGCAAGACGCTGAATTCCATCGTAGACGTCTTCGACATTTACTCGATCGAACGGAGATCCACCTACTCGGACTTTCTTTGCAATCACCTTGGCAACAACCAAACCGAAGATCTTAGCAGCGTCTTTTTGATATCCATTGTTAAGTCTTTGATAGATGTCCTCAGTGAGCGTGAACGCATCAGAAAGCCCAGCATCTATTGAGGCTCCTGCTCCGAATAGAAACATGGCACTCATTTCGCAGCCTCCCGCGCCCTACCCAGCATTGGTTTCAGATATTGCCCGGTATAGCTGCGCGGCTCCTGCGCCACCTGCTCCGGCGTCCCCTGCGCCACGATCTCTCCGCCGCGCACGCCGCCATCGGGGCCCAGGTCCAATATATGGTCCGCCGTCTTGATCACGTCCAGATTGTGCTCGATCACCACGACAGAATTCCCCTGGTCCACCAGCCGGTGCAGCACTTCCAGCAGTTTGCGCACATCCTCAAAATGCAGCCCGGTGGTCGGCTCGTCGAGGATGTAGAGCGTTTGCCCGGTGCTGCGTTTGCTGAGTTCCTTGGCCAGTTTCACGCGCTGCGCCTCGCCGCCCGACAGCGTCGTCGCCTGCTGGCCGACCTTGACATAGCCGAGGCCGACTTCGTTCAGCATGTGCATCTTGTCACGGATCGGGGGGACGGCCTTGAAGAATTCCTCCGCATCCTCGATCGTCATGTCGAGCACGTCGGCGATGCTATGCCCCTTGAACTTCACCTCCAGCGTTTCGCGGTTGTAGCGTTTGCCGTGGCATTCCTCGCAGGTGACATAGACATCGGGGAGGAAGTGCATTTCGATCTTGATCAGCCCATCGCCGGTGCAGGCCTCGCACCGTCCGCCCTTGACGTTGAAACTGAAGCGGCCCGGCTTGTAGCCGCGCGCTTGCGCCTCGGGCAGGCCGGCGAACCAGTCACGGATATTGGTGAAGGCGCCGGTATAGGTGGCGGGGTTGGAGCGCGGGGTGCGGCCGATGGGCGACTGGTCGATCTCGATCACCTTGTCGCAATATTCTAGCCCGGTGATCTTGTCATGCGGCCCGGCGATGACTCGCGCCCCGTTGAGCGCCCGCGCGGCCCCGGCGTGGAGCGTGTCGACGGTGAAGCTGGACTTGCCGCTGCCCGATACGCCGGTGATGCAGGTGAAGGTGCCGAGCGGGAGGGAGGCGGTCACATCCTTGAGGTTATTCGCCCGCGCGCCATGGACGGTGAGCTGCTTGCCATTGCCCTTGCGGCGCTTGGCCGGGACGGCGATCTTGCGCGTGCCGTTGAGGTAATCGGCGGTGAGGCTGCCCTTGGCCTTGAGGATCTGTTTGAGCGTGCCCTGCGCAACCACTTCGCCGCCATGCACCCCGGCGCCGGGGCCGAGGTCGACGATATGGTCGGCACTGCGGATCGCATCCTCGTCATGCTCGACCACGATCACCGTGTTGCCGAGGTCGCGCAGGCGCTTCAGCGTTTCCAGCAGCCGGTCATTATCGCGTTGGTGGAGGCCGATGGAGGGCTCGTCGAGCACATAGAGCACGCCCGAAAGGCCGCTGCCGATCTGGCTGGCCAGGCGGATGCGCTGGCTCTCCCCCCCGCTCAGCGTGCCGCTGGTGCGATCGAGGTTGAGGTAGTCCAGCCCGACATTGTTGAGGAACCCCAGCCGCTCGACAATCTCCTTGAGGATCGCCTTGGCAATCTGGTTCTGCGTGTCGGTGAGCTTGCCGGGCAGCGCGGTGAAGAAGTCCAGCGCGTCCGATACCGAGAGCCGCACGGGGGAGCTGATATCGCTCCCCGCAACTTTCACCGCCAACGCCTTCTCGTTGAGGCGTTTCCCGCCGCAGGCCTCGCACGGCTGCGCGGTCTGGAACTTGGACAATTCCTCGCGCATCCACGCGCTGTCGGTCTGCAGCATGCGGCGGTTGAGGTTGCCGATCACCCCTTCGAACGGCTTGCTGACACTATATTCCTTGCGCCCGTCCTTGAAGGTGAGCTGCACTGGCATCCCGCCTGTGCCGTGGAGGATGATCATCCGCTGGTCCGCCTCCAGCTCGTTCCAGGGCGTCGTCAGGTCAAAGTCGTAAGCGCGCGCGAGGCTGCTCAGCACCTGCATGTAATAGGGCGATGGCGGGTTGCTCTTCGCCCAGGGCACCACCGCGCCCTGTTTCAGGCTGAGCGCCTCATTCGGCACCACCAGCTGCGGATCGAACAGCAACTTCTCGCCAATCCCGTCGCAAGTGGCACAGGCACCCTGCGGCGCATTGAAGCTGAACAGGCGCGGTTCGACTTCCTCGATGGTGAAGCCGCTGACCGGGCAGGCGAATTTCTCGGAGAAGACGATGCGGTTGGCGGGGATGCCGGCGCCTTTCATACCCCCCGAACCAGCCGGGGACACGGTATTCCGTGTCCCCCTGGCCTGGTCCGCAGCGCTATGGGGGACACTCAATAGAGTGTCCCCGGAAGGAGGCAAAGTGTCCCCGGAAGGAGGCAGAGTGCCCCCGGAAGGAGGCACCACGCCATCCGCCAGATCGACATAGGCCAGCCCGTCCGCCAGCTTCAGCGCTTGCTCGAAACTGTCCGCCAGCCTTGTCTCCAGCCCCGGCTTCACCGCGATCCGATCGACCACTACTTCGATGTCATGCTTGTATTTCTTGTCGAGCGCCGGAGCTTCCTCGATCGGATACATCTCCCCGTCGATCCGCACACGGGTGAAGCCTGCCTTCTGCCATTCGGCCAGCTCCTTGCGATATTCGCCCTTGCGCCCGCGCACCACGGGGGCGAGCAGATAGGCGCGCGTCCCCTCTGGCAAGGCCATCACCCGGTCAACCATATTGCTGACGGTCTGCGCTTCAATCGGCAGGCCGGTGGCGGGGGAATAGGGCACGCCGACACGCGCCCACAACAGGCGCATATAGTCGTAAATCTCGGTGACAGTCGCCACGGTAGAGCGCGGATTGCGGCTGGTCGTCTTCTGCTCGATGGAGATCGCGGGGCTGAGCCCGTCAATATGCTCCACATCGGGCTTCTGCATCATTTCGAGGAACTGCCGCGCATAGGCGGACAGGCTCTCGACATAGCGCCGCTGCCCCTCGGCATAGATCGTATCGAAAGCGAGCGACGACTTGCCGCTGCCGGAAAGCCCGGTGATGACGATCAGCTTGTCCCGCGGCAGGTCGATATCGACGCCCTTGAGATTATGCTCCCGCGCACCGCGGACGGAAATTGTGGTGAGTGCCATGGGGGCGTGTGTTCCGGTAATGTTCGCAAGTGTCAAGAGGCGCGGCGAGCCAATGCGGGGACACTCTATTGAGTGTCCCCAGCAAAAGCGCAACGGGACCGTTGGGGACACGGAATAAAGTGTCCCCTACAGGTGAGGCTGCGATGTGGGGGATGATGGGGGGAATGTGAAGGCTGGAAATCCAGCACAAGCTGTGTCGCCCCCCATACATCGTCATTGCGAGGAGCGAAGCGACGCGGCAATCCAGAGCGGTTGTGCGGCACGCTCTGGATTGCCACGCGGGCTGCGCCCCCTCGCAATGACGAGGCTTTAAGTTTGAAGCCGCTTGTGCTGGATTTCCAACCTTCTACTCCCCTCCCCGGTGGGGAGGGGCTGGGGGTGGGGGTTCCCACCTCTTGGGCGTCGAACACCCATCCCCAACCCCTTCCCTCTAGGGAAGGGGCTTAAGATTGCAGAGCTGATCAGGCGGTCTCAAGCCCCTCCCCTGAAGGCGGAGGGGCTTGGGGGGCGATTGCCTGTAGCCAAATGCGGGGCGGTACGGATGTCTTGTGCCGAGCCCTTGCGGTTTAATCACCCGACGTAGACCGAACGTCCGAAACGGCTCCGCCCATGCCCCGCGCCCGTCATGTCCGAAAACACACAGGCTTGGCTTCAAAATATCCCCACTGGCCGCGTAAGGCAACTTGGCAGGCGGGGACACTCGATAGAGTGTCCCCGTTGAACCCGCTATTCGGGGGACATGGTATTCCGTGTCCCCCGCCTTCACGCCCCTCCCCCTCACGCCCCCTTGGCAAGCGCATGAAATTCGGGGAGGAAGGGCGCGCAGGAGGAACTTGATGGATATTGCTGGCTATCTCGATCAGGTGAAGGCCCTGTATGACAGCGGGCAAGCAACCGAGCATAGCTATCGCCCTGCCCTCTACGCCCTGTTCCAGAGCATCGACCCGGCCATTCAGGTGGTGAACGAGCCGAAGAAATCCGATGGCGGTATGCCCGATTTCCTGTTCCACCGCGATGGCGTGCCCTTTGGCTGGGCAGAGGCGAAAGACATCGACAAGGATGTGATCAGGCTGAAAGGCTATTCGGTCGAACAGCGCAAACGCTATGAAGCGGCCTATCCAAACCTGATCTACACCAATGGCGTGGATTTTGAATTTATCCGCGAAGGGGTCAGCGTCCACTTCACCTCCATCGCGGATTTCCTGATGGGGTTGCAGCCGCAGCCGGATAAATTTGCCGAGCTGGAACGCCAGCTCACTCTGTTTGCCGAACAGAAACCGGTTTCCATCCGCTCCGCCGCGAAACTGGCGGAATTCATGGCGGCCAAGGCTGCGATCATAAAGGATGAAGTCGGCATTGCGCTGAGCGAAGACCCGGATTTTCGCAGCGGCTTGGGCGGGCAGTTCAAAAGCTTCCAGCAGAACCTGCTGCCCAATCTGACGCCGGGCGAATTTTCGGATATTTACGCGGAAACCATCACCTATGGCATGTTCGCCGCACGGTTTCACGACACAGACCTGGACACTTTCAGCAGACAGGAAGCGATGGAGCGCCTGCCTGCCAGCAATCCCTTCCTCAAGGGGTTGTTTGAATATATCGCCGGCCCCAGCCTGCCCCCGCGCCTGAAATATATTGTCGATGATCTGGTAGAGGTCATGCGCGCCAGCGATCCGCATTCGCTGTTCCGCGATTTCGGCAAGTTCACCGCGCGCAACGACCCCTTCATCCATTTCTACGAGGATTTCCTCGCCGCCTATAACCCCAAAAAGCGCAAGAGCCGGGGCGTGTGGTACACGCCCGAACCCGTGGTGGATTTCATCGTCCGCGCGGTGGATGATGTGCTGAAAAGTGAATTTGGCCTGGCCGACGGGCTAGCTGATACCAGCAAGGTGACGGTGGATTGGGATACCGGCACCAATGACCCGAAAACGGGCAAGGCGGTGACGATCAAGAAGGATGTGCACAAGGTGCAAATCCTCGATCCTGCCACCGGCACGGGCACCTTTCTGGCCAAGGCGGTGCAGCTGATTTCCGACCGGGTGAAGGCGCGCGCACCGGGCATGTGGTCCAGCTATGTCGAAAACGATTTGCTGCCACGCCTGCACGGGTTCGAGCTGCTGATGGCCAGCTATGCCATGTGCCATATGAAGCTGGATATGCAGCTGACCGAAAGCGGCTACACACCCTCCGCCAACCCGCCGCGCCTGTCCGTCTGGCTGACCAATGCGCTGGAACCGGCCGAACGCGAAGTGCGCGACCTGTTCTTCCAGCCACTGGCCGAAGAAGCGCGCGGGGCGAGCGAAGTGAAGCGGCAGACGCCGATCATGTGCGTGATCGGGAACCCGCCTTATTCGGGCGAAAGCTCCAACAAAGGCGATCACATCATGAATTTGATGGAAGCCTACAAGATGGAGCCGGGCGGGAAAGAGCGGCTGAAAGAACGCAATCCCAAATGGATCAATGACGACTACGTCAAATTCATCCGCAGTGCTGAGGATTTGATCGCCAAGAACCCGTCAGGCGGCGTGCTCGGCTTTATCACCAATCACGGCTATCTGGATAACCCCACCTTCCGCGGGATGCGCTGGCACTTGCTCAAGACTTTCGACAAGATCTGGGTGCTGGATTTGCATGGCAATGCGAAGAAGAAGGAAGTCAGCCCGGACGGATCGCCGGACAAGAATGTGTTCGATATTCAGCAAGGCGTGGCGCTGATTATCGCCGTGCGCAAAGGCGCAGGCAGCAAGGAACTGGCGCAGGTCTGGCACGGTGATTTGTGGGGTTCGCGGAAGGCAAAGTCCGACAAGCTTGGCAGTACTCTGCCGGTAAACTCATCGGAAACTGCAATTCGTCATGACGAACGTAATTTCCCTTTTGAACCGAGAGACTACGAACTTGAGAATATGTACCGCCTTGGGTTTTCTATCGCCAAATTGCAGGCGGTTAACTCGGTCGGGATCGTTACCGCTCGGGACGCACTGACTGTGAACATAGAGCGGGCCGACCTCTGGAGTCGCGTTCAGGATTTTTTTCGGTCGGAGCCAGAGGAACTGAGACGTCGATACTCGCTCGGAGACGATGCACAAGATTGGTCTGTTCAAGGTGCAAAGAACGACGTGGTCGCAAACTTTGACGACCGTTACTTAGTCCCAATTCTATATCGACCCCTTGATTCACGTTGGACATATTTCACAGGAAACTCACGCGGATTTCATTGCCGACCTCGAACAGAAGTCATGCGGCACCAATTGAAGCCCAACCTGTCGCTAATGACATGTCGGCAGATCATTCAACCTACTTGGCACCACGCGCTGGCCGCTGGCAACATTATTGACGATAGCTGCGTCTCTAACCTTTCGCGGGAGAGGGGGTATTCCTTCCCCCTCTACCTCTACCCCGACGAGAACGCGGTGCAGGCCGACGCGCTCGCCCCGACCGGGCGGACGCTCAATCTCGATCCCAAGCTCTATGCCAAAATCTGCGACATGGCCGGGATTGATCCGGCGGATACGGATATGGCGCGGCAGCACGCCCTCTCCCTTGAGGGAGAGGGAGGAGCGCGAAGCGCGGAGGGTGTGGGTGTACGGCGTTCCGGTGGCGTGGAACCCCCACCCCCAACCCCTCCCCATGGGGAGGGGAGCAGGGCTTCTTTCCGCGCCGCCACCGGCGATGCACGGCCCAGCGAAGTCAAGGTGTTCGACTATATCTATGGCGTGCTGCACAGCCCGGATTACCGCGAAACCTTTGCCGAATTCCTCAAGATCGACTTCCCCCGTGTGCCCTATCCGCCCAGCCCGGAGGTGTTCCGCCATGTCAGCGAGAAAGGCGAGCAGCTACGCCGCCTGCATCTGATGGAAGCACCCGCGATTGGCGAGACGCCTTACCCCTTCCTCGGCGAAGGGGATGGCGAAGTGGCGGCGAAGCATCCGAGGTTTGAACCGCAAGCAAGCGGGACCCCGGATCAAGTCCGGGGTGACGAAGAAGGAGATGTTCGCGCTCAAACCAATCCCGTCACCCCGGCCCCCGAGCCGGGGTCCCGCTCCGCTGCTGGCCGGGTCTATATCAATGGCAAGGGCAGCGAAGGCCAGTATTTCGACAATGTCCCGCAGGTGGCGTGGGATTTCTACATTGGCGGCTATCAACCCGCGCAGAAATGGCTGAAGGATCGCAAGGGCCGCACGCTCAGCTATGAGGATGTGGGCCATTATCAGAAGATCGTGAAGATCCTGGTCGAAACGGACCGGATCATGCGCGAGATTGAACTTCCGCTGGATGCGGATGGCACATAGCGCCCACAGCTAGCAAAATCGCTAAACACCCCCGTCGCTGCCTGTTGGCCGTTGGTCGAGCCGTGCGCCTTCCAGCCTTTCAGCCGGTTGCATTTGCAATCAATCTCCGGTTCAAGCAGGCTCTGTCAGGAACAGGGCTGAATCCGCATCGCTGCGGATATGTGCTTTTTCAAAGGGGAATACGAGATGACCAAGGCCCGGCTGCTTGCCACCGCCGCCACCGCGCTGATCGGCGCGGCCACTCTTGCAGGATGCACGACCATGGATAGCGCTGCTGAAACGTCCACTGCTTCTGCCGCGCTGCCCGAAGTGCCGCAAGCCACCGGCTATTTCGCACAGCCTTCCAGCTTGCCCTTCCATGCCCCTGATTTCACGAAGATTTCGGACGAGGATTACAAGCCCGCCTTCGAACAGGCGATGAAAATCCATGATGCGGAAATCGCCCGCATCCGCGACAATCCCGAAGCGCCGACCTTCCAGAACACCATCGTCGCGCTGGAAACCTCCGGCCAGATGCTCGGCCGCGTGGCCGCCGTGTTCTACGCGCTCACCGGGTCCAACACCAATGACACGCTCGATGCGATTGATGCGGAGATCGGCCCGAAACTGTCGCAGCATTTCGATGCGATCACGCTCGATCCGGTGCTGTTTGCGCGGGTGAAGACGGTCTATGACATGCGCGACAGCCTCGGCCTCGATGTTGAGGATCGCAAGCTGCTGGAAAACACCTATGACGGCATGGTCCATGCAGGCGCGCTGCTGACCGCCGACCAGAAGGAAGAGGTGAAAGCGATCAACAGCCGCCTCTCCACCGTCACCACGGATTTCTCGCAGAAAGTCCGCGCAGCCACCGTCGCCGGTGCGCTGGTGGTGGATAGCAAGGAAGAACTGGCCGGCCTGTCCGACGGCGAGATCGAAGCCGCTGCCAAGCTGGCGGCAGAGCGCGGCATGGAAGGCAAATATGCCATCGCGCTGCAGAACACGACGCAGCAGCCGCTGCTCGCCAGCCTCGAAAACCGCGCCACGCGCGAGAAGCTGTTCACTCTCTCGCATGATCGTGCCGTGATGGGTGACGAGAACGACACGCGCCTGCTGATCGCCGAAATCGCCCAGCTGCGCGCGCGCAAGGCCGCCCTGTTCGGCCTGCCCGACTGGGCGAGCTATGTGATGTATGACCGCATGGCCAAGAACCCCAAGACCGCGCTGGGCTTCATGGAGCAGATGGTCCCCGCCCTCGCCGCCACGCAGCGGCGCGAAGCCGCGATGCTCAACGCGCAGATCAAGGCCGATGGCGGCAATTACGACGTGAAGCCGTGGGACTGGGCGCGCTATGCCGAGCAGGTCCGGGCAGAGAAATATGATCTCGATCCCGATGCGGTGAAGCCCTATTTCGAAGTCACCCGTGTGCTGGAAGATGGCGTGTTTTACGCTGCCAACAAGCTTTACGGCCTGACTTTCGAAAAGCGCACCGACCTGCCCGTCTATCACCCCGATGTGACGGTCTATACCGTGTTCGATGCCGATGGCTCGGAACTGGCGATCTTCTATTTTGATCCCTATCAGCGCCCCAGCAAGCGCGGCGGCGCGTGGATGAGCAATTTCGTCGACCAGAGCCACCTCTATGGCACCAAGCCGGTGATCTATAATGTGCTCAACATTCCCAAGGCCCCGGCTGGCGAACCGCAGCTGGTGAGCTTCGACAATGTGGAGACGATGTTCCACGAATTCGGCCATGCGCTGCATGGCATGTTTGCCGACCAGCGCTATGCCTCGCTGTCCGGCACCGCCACAGCGCGCGACTTCGTTGAATATCCCAGCCAGGTGAACGAAATGTGGGCGAGCGATCCGGAAGTGCTCGCCAATTATGCGGTCCATTACCAGACCGGCAAGCCGATCCCGATGGAGCTGATCACCAAGATCCAGAAGGCAGCGAAGTTCAACCAGGGCTATGAATTCGGCGAAGTGGTGGAAGCCGCGCTGCTCGACATGAAGTGGCATGCACTGAGCCCGGAAGAAGCAGCGAAGATCAAGACAGCGGCGGATGTCGATGCCTTTGAAAGCCGTTCGCTGAAGGAGCTGGGGCTGGAAATCGGGCTGGTCCCGCCGCGCTATCGCTCCAGCTATTTCAACCACATCTTCTCCGGCCCGACCGGCTACAGCTCCGGCTATTACTCCTACCTCTGGACGGAGATGCTGGACCGCGACAGCCGCAAGTGGTTCCGCGACAATGGCGGCCTGACCCGCGCCAATGGCGACCATTACCGCAAGACGGTGCTCAGCCGTGGCGGGACGATGGATTACTTCGTGATGTTCGACAATTTCGCCGGGCGTAAGCCGGACGTCACCCCGATGCTGGAAGCCCGCGGGCTAACTGGCGGGGGCGAGTAAAGTGCAATTCAGCCCCTCATCCTTCAGGGGAGGGGCTTGATGTTCCTCGGCCTTTCCTAGTGAACTCCTCCCCTTTTTCACGTAGTGCAAAATGGGTGGTGGCGCAGCGCCGCGAGGCGCTGTGACGGAAGGGTCTCGATCTGGTCCGACAGGCCTGAAACCCTCATCCAGGCTGCGCTAACTGCTTCGCAGTAAGCTGCGCCATCCTTCTCCCACCGGGAGAAGAAGTGCACCAAGCCCCCTTCTCCATTGGGGAGAAGGATACGAAGACTTGGCGCAATGCGCCTAGTCGCAGTTGGATGAGGGGCTACAATCTCTCGCCACCAGCGCCTGCGCGCCCCGTTGGCCCAGCCATTGCGCGCTGACGCCCCAGACGCGTTGGATCACTTCGGCAGAGAGCGCCTCTTCCGGCGCACCGTCAGCCGCTACCGCACCGTTATCCAGCACCAGCACCCGGTCCGCATGGTTCATCGCCAGCGCGAGGTCGTGTAGTACCAGCACCACCCCTGCCCCGCCCTCTGCCGCATGGCGCAGATGAGCAAGCAGCTTCAGCTGGTGCGCCAGATCCAGCGCCGCAAGCGGTTCGTCCGCGAGGATCCATGCCGGTTCCCCCGCCAGCACCCGCGCCAGCAAGGCCCGCGCTTTCTCGCCGCCCGAAAGGCGTGAAACAGGACGATCAGCCAATGCCTGCAAATCCAGCGCATTGAGCGCGCGTTCGATAGCCTCTGCCCCGTCATCCCCATGCGGCAAGCGCCCCAGCGCGACGAGGCTGCGCACGGCAACGTCCCACGCCACTTCGCCTTGCTGCGGCAAGTAGCCGATCTTCTGCGCGCGCAGGCGTGGCGGCATGGCTGCCAGCGGCGCACCGTCCAGCTCGACCACGCCTGCGTCCGGCACAAGCAAGGCCGCGAGGCAGGAGAGCAGGCTCGACTTGCCCGCGCCATTCGGCCCGCAAATGGCGGTGATCTGGCCGGGCTCCAGCGCGGCGGAAACACCGGACAGCCGACCTGCAAGATGAAGATCGCGTGCGCCCAGCATCACATCGCCCCCTGCCGCATGCGCAGCAGCAAATGGAGGAAGAAAGGCGCGCCGATCAGGCTCAGCGCGATGCCCAGCCGCAATTCCGTCACCAGTGGCAGGATGCGGCAGACAGAATCCGCCACCAGCACCAGCAAGGCCCCCGCCATGGCGCTCGGCAGGATCAACTGCGACGGCCTCCGGTCGGTCAGCGGGCGCACCAGATGCGGCACCACCAGCCCCACAAAGCCGATAATACCCGCGACAGCCACACCGCTGCCTACGGTCAGCCCGACACCGGCCACCAGCCAGATCTGCAGCACACCGGGGCGCACCCCCAACGAGCGTGCCGCGGCTTCGCCCAGGGTCAGCGCGTCCAGCCCCTTGCCCGCCACCAGCAGGCAGGCGATCCCCGCCAGCGTCAGCGGCGCGGCGAGCCAGACTTCGCTCCACCCCCGGTCGGTCAGCGCGCCCATCAGCCAGGTCACGATCTCGCTCATGGCGAAGGCATTGGGGGCGAGCGAAATCATCAGGCTGGTGAGCGCCCCGGCGAGGCTCGCCAGCATCATCCCGCCCAATGTGAACAGCGCGATGCCCTGCGTTCCGCTGGCGGTGCGCCCCGCGATCAGCGCCAGCAGCGCCATCGCCCCTGCCGCGCCAGCCAGTGCGAACAGCGGCAGCAGCCACGCGCTCGCCGCATAGCCGAACCAGAAACTCGCCACCGCGCCCAGTGCCGCACCGGGTGCAATACCGAACAGGCCGGGGTCGGCCAGCGGGTTGCGGAGATAGCCCTGCATCGCCGCTCCCGATGCGCCCAGCCCCGCGCCGATCACCAGCGCCAGCACCGAGCGCGGCAAGCGGAGCTCGGCAAGGATCACCATGGCATTGGGCGTCGCGCTGAAATCAAGCCACACCCGCCCCGCCAGTAATGACAGCGGGAAGGCGATGGCGAGGAGGAGCAGCAGCAGGGGGATCGGGCGGGTCATGGGCACTGGATCCTCCCCAAATTGCGGAGCCATTTGGGGAGGTGGCGCGCCGCTGCAGGCGGCGTGACGGAGGGGTATGGAACGCCATCCCCCCTCCACCCCGAGCCCTGCGGTCTCGCGGTCCCCCTCCCTATTTGTCCTGCGGAAAAATGGGGAGGATCTTTGATGCAGAGTGCCATCATTGCAATCTCCTCCGCACCTCACCCAGCCGCTCCGCCGCGCGGATAATCGTCGGCCCGCCGCAATAGAGCAGGCTGGGCGCATAATCCGCGCGCTGCATCTGCGGCACGGCATCCAGTGCGGGATGTGTCTGCATCCGTTCCTGCCCCGCGACCAGCAAAACCTCTGGCGGAGCAGCCAGCAGGCTTTCCAGCGAGAGATACTCCGCCTGCGCCATCCCGCGTGCGGCGCTGTGGCTGGCGAAACCAGCATTGCGCATCAGGCCATCGACCAGCTGCCCCTCGCCCGGCACGATCCCGCCCGGTTGCCAGAGGACCGCCGGGATCGTCTCGCCCTCGCCGCGATTGGCGGAGAGCGCGGCTTCGATCCGGGCTATCAGCGCTTCGCCGCGTTCGGGATGGCCCGCAAGCGCCGCCAGTTGGCGAATTTGCGCTTCGCTTTCTTCAACCGTGCCGACCATGCCGAGCGTCTCGACCTTCAGCCCCAGCCGCTCGAAACCCAGCCTTGCGGCGGGGTCAATAAAGGCGCTCGCCACCACCACATCGGGCCTGAGCGCGAGCACTTCCTCCACTGTCCCGCCGGTCACGGCAAAACGCCTTGCTGTGGCGAGGTCCATCGAGGTTGCGCGTGGATCGTGGCTATAGTGGCTGATCGCAAGGATCTGCGCCGGGTCCGCCACCTCCGCCAGGATCGCATCGCTGCAGGGGTTGAGGCTGACGATGGTGGGCTGGTCGGAGGTTTGATGTGTGTGTTGAGCGGGGGTGCAGGCGCTTGCGAGAAAAGCGAACGCAAAAACCCTCATCCAGGCTGCGCTAGCTCCTTGCGGAGCAAACTTCGCCATCCTTCTCCCACCGGGAGAAGGAGCGCGACGCCAATCCTTCTCCCGGTGGGAGAAGGATGCTGGAGCTTGGCGCGAAGCGCCTAGCATAAGCTGGATGAAGGTCTTCACCCTCACATTGTCGCCCTGACCCCGACAAAGGCCGCGCGGCCCTGTGTCGCGTAGCCAGCGGCGGTCTGGTAGTCCTCGTCCAAGATATTCTCGATCCGGCCAAACAGCTCGAACTGGTCAGAAACCGGCAGGCTGGCGCGCACATCCGCCACGGCATAGCCGCCAAGCCGGGTGAAGTTCCCGCCATCGTCAAAGCTGCGACCGGCGACACGCAAATCAGCGCCGAGCTTGAAACCGGACTCATGCTCCCAATCCACATAGAGCGTCGCCACATGGCGCGGGCGGCGGGCGAGGTCGTTGCCTGTCGCGCGGTCTTCGGTGCCGATATAGCTGTAATTGCCTGCGATAGTCAGGCCCAGGGCGACTTCATAGTCTGCCTCCAGCTCGATCCCCTGCGCGCGGGCGCGGCCGGTGTTAATATAGACGCCGAAGGGGCGCGCAGTGGTGAAGCCGAAGCCAATCAGCTGTTCGCTATCCCGCCGGAAAGCCGTGAGCGCGACATGCACGCCCTGCCCGCGCTGTCCCTTTTCGATCCCAAAATCGAAACTGGTGCTCTGTTCGGGTTGCAGCTGGGTGTCGCCATAAAAGCTGTAGAGCTGGTAGAGCGTCGGTGCCTTGAAACCCTCACCAATGCTCGCTCGCACACGCCAGCTATCGCCGAGGCCATAGCTAATATCCGCGCCGAACGTCGCATGGGTGCCAAAGCGCTGGTGGTCATCCACCCTGCCGCCGACATGCACCGCCAGCGCGTCCATTTCCCAGCCAAGCTGGAGATAGCCACCGGTGCTGTGGGTCTTGGCCGGGGTGTCGAAGGTGGTGCTGAAGCGACTCCATTCATGCTCACCACCAAAGGCCAGCGAAAGCCCCCCGATCAGGCGGTAGGAGCCGCGCATGGTCACCTGCTCAGACCGCCCCAGCCCTTCAAAAGAAGGCGCGCTGCCGAAAGCGGGATCGTAATAGCCGCGCTTGGTATAGGCGCGCGAATAGGCACCCTTCAGCGTCCAATTCATGCCGTAATAGTTGAACCCGCTAGCCGCCGACCAGCGCCGCGTGCGCTGATATTCTGCAGTGTCGGCGAGCTGGTAGGTTGGCGCGGGGAAGCCGTCGATATCGAGCGTGGACTTGCTCCATTCGCCGCGCGCGAAGACTTCCAGTTCCGGCGTCACGTCGACAAAGGCGCTGCCGCCGAGCGCGACTTGCTCAAACCCGTCCGGCTCGCTGCCATTGGCGGCGGCGGAGAAGCCGTCGCTGGTGTACCAGCTGCTTGAAAGGCCGAGAAAATAGCCATCGCCAGACAGCCCGCCATTGCCGCGCAGCAACGCTGTGTCATTGCTGCCATATTCCGCGCTGGCGCTCAGCCCCGTATCGCGGCGGGTGGAGATGTCGATCACCCCCGCCAGCGCGTCCGAACCCCAGATCACCGAATTGGCCCCGCGCAGCAGGTCGACCTTGCCCGCCATGCCGGTGAGGAGGTTGCCGAAATCAAACCCGCCGCTGGGTGATGCCGGGTCTGCCACCGGAACGCCATCGACCAGCACCAGCAATTGCTCCGACGCCGCGCCGCGAATGCTCACCCCGGTGAAGGCACCGACTCCGCCATTGCGGGTGATCGCAACCCCCGGCACGCGCTGGAGGACGCGGGTGATGTCTGCTCCCTGGATGCTGTCGATCTCGTCCGTGTCGATCACGATTGCGGGCTGGCCAGTATTGCCGATTGTCGTGCCCATCCCGTCAGCGGTAACAGTGATCATGGGCTGCCAGCGGTAATGAATCATGACAATCTGACCTTCGCCGTCATCCGCATCCTGCGCGAAGGCAGGTTGAGCAGCAGCCAGACAAGACCCCATCAAAAACAGATATTTACGCATAAAACCTCCGCACATTGAACGATATGCCGTTCATGGCGAGAGGCCTGCGCGCGCTTCCGATTGCGCTCAGTCCACGCTGCATCCCGGTGCACCCCGCCCGGCTGCGGAACGACCGTCTCAGGCAGGTCTCCTGGCTCCCGGATCATCGCTCGCCGCCCGCCTTCCCGCCCGATCAGGCAGTGGCATTGGGGCGGTTCGCTCCCCGGTCACAGTTGCGGGGGCAGCGGAGGTATCGCACCTCCTTCCCTCTTAGGTCCGGTTTCCCGGACAACCCGTGACGTCCGGCGGCACCTACGCCCAAGCAGCGTCCAGCGCAACCGGTAGGATTTCATTCAGCATCCCATTTAACCCCGCCTTTCAGCCTGTCCTGCCAAGGGACAGTCTGGAATCCATGCTCGTCGGTTAAACCGCCGGGTGATACGCGCATAAGCGCGATTTTTGGCAGGAGCCGTTTTGACTGGACCGCGGACCTATATGGAGGACTATCACCCGGTGGATTTCACCGCGCGGGTGAGCCGCAAGCCGCGCCCGGTCGGGCGGCGCCGGGGCGCAGTCCGCCATTACGGGCGGCGGCTGGTGCTGCTGGGCGCTGCGGTGGCTGTGCCCGCATGGGCCGCGCCGGAACAATGGCAGGCCATAGCCCCCGAAATGCTCGGCGGTGCCAGAACCGAGCTGGTCCAGCCCATGCCTTTCGAACAAGCCGGGCAAAGCTTCCCCGGTTCTGCCTTCTATTATCTCGAAGACGCGCCGCAAATCACCTATGACGAGCCAAGCTTCTTCGACAAGCTGAACCCCTTCAGCTCTGACGAAACCACCGAGCTGGTGCAAACGCACGAGGCAGGCCCGGCAGCGCGCAGCTTCTATTTCGCCGGCAGCGGCACTGACCGGATGCGCGCCAACCAGTGCCTCGCCATGGCAGTCTATTACGAAGCGGCCAGCGAAAGCCTGGACGGGCAGCGCGCCGTTGCGCAGGTGATCCTCAACCGTGTGGCGCATCCCAGCTATCCCAACAGCGTGTGCGGCGTGGTATTCCAGGGCAGCGAACGCGTGACCGGCTGCCAGTTCAGCTTTACCTGTGATGGCTCGCTCAACCGCAAGCCATCTGCCACCGGCATGGCCCGTGCGCGCATGGTGGCAGAAGATGCGCTGGCAGGCGAAGTATTTCGCCCGGTCGGCCTCGCCACCCATTACCATGCAACCTATGTGATGCCTTACTGGGCCTCCAGCCTCGACAATGTCGGCACGATCGGCCTGCACACTTTCTATCGCTGGCGCGGCGCAGCAGGCAAATCAGGGGCTTTCAGCTCCGCCTATCGCGGGGGCGAGCCGCTCGCCGCGCCCAAGCCGCGCAGTGCCGTGGTGGAAAGTGCCGCCGCCACTGATCCGCTGGCGCTGGCCCGCGCCTTTGAGGATGCGCGCATGAAAGCCGTAGCCAGCCATGGTCCGGCTCGCCCGGCCCCGCCGCCCACCTATAGCGCCGCCGTTCAGGCGCGCGGCGGTGATGCGCTGTTCACGGCAGAGGACCTGCCCGAAGCCAGCAATGTGAAGGCTGAATATGCCAATTCCGGCCGCTGGATCGCAGACCCTGCAAAGGCGAAATAGCGCCATTCCCAGCCTGCTGAATTCGCTGCAAAAACAGCGTTAATTCCCGTCAACCTTGTCGCAGAACCAAGCCTTAGGGGGCCCCGTCTAGAAGGGGCTTCTCGCTGTTATATCCCGTTGAGGAAAGTCCCGCATGCCGGTCAATTTTGCCGCTTCCCGTACGCCAGGCTCAAGCCCGCTCAGCCGTGCCATGACGCGCGGGGTGTTCGCTTGCCCGGCAAACGACAATGACGGCCACGGGCAAGACGACCGGCTGCTTTATGCTGCCCTGCGCCACTTTGCCGAACATGGGCTGGGCGCAGCGCAGGAAGCGCGGATGCAGGCCAAGCAGGCATTCTTCACCGGCGACCGGGAACGCTATGACTGGTGGCTGGGCGTTTGCCGTACGCTCGACCGGCGGCTGGCTAACCGGCTGGAACGGGAAACCGATAGCCAGGCCCGGCGCTGACCGCGCCGGCCTGCACCGCCCTTGGCCTTGCGCCGGGCCGGTTGTGCTGCGCGTGGTAATGGCAAACAGGCCGTTAACCAAAAAGTGACCACCTCTGCTCTAGCCCCCTGTGCGGGTCACTGAGGAGCAGACCATAATTACCATCGGTCTCAAACAGCTGTTCATTCGCAAGCGCAGCGATGCGCTGAGCGAACGTGTGCGCCGATTGCTGGTGCGCACTTTGTACACGCAGCCGACCTCCCTTGCCATTGGTGCCGTCAACGGGATCGTCTCCAGCGCGATCACCGCAGCGGTCAGCGGCATGCCCATCCTGTTCTATGCCTGTATCGCGCTGACCTTTGTCGCCGTGGCGCGCGTCACCGCTGCATTCGGCCTGTCGCCGGATGATACCGGCACCAGCACACGCAAGCTTGAAATCATTTATGAAATTGGTGCCTTCAGCTACGCATTCCTGATCGGTGCGATCTGTGCCATCGCCATGGTTCACGATGTTGGCGCTGCAGTGGAAGTGCTGATGATGGCCAATGCGCTGGGCTATGGCATCGGCATCTGTGCCCGCAATGCCGGCAGCCCGACCATTGCGCTGGGCCAGCTGGCGCTGGTGGTGGCTCCGATCCTGCTTGCGGCCCTGCTCGGCAATTCACCGATTGTCCATGCCGCTTTGATCGTGAACCTCGTACTACTGTTTCCGGCCATGGCATCCATCACGCTCAATGTGCACCGGGTGCTGCGCGATTCGATTGCGTCTGCGGAGAAGAGTGCAGAATTGGCTGAGAAGATGAAAATTCTCGCCCGCACGGACGTCGTCACCGGTCTCGCCAATCGCGCCGGGCTCGATCACCAATTGGCCGATATCATGGCCAAGCGCACCGATGACCAGATGCTCGCAATGTTCTGGATGGACCTCGACCGTTTCAAGGAAGTGAACGACATCCTTGGCCATACTGTCGGTGACGAATTGTTGCGCCAGGTTGCGGAGCGCTTGACGGAGCAAGTCCCCGAAAATGCAATGATCGCCCGCTTTGGCGGCGATGAATTCATCGTGGTGACAGAAGTCAAGCACCGCGCGGATTGCGAAATGCTGGCCGGGCTGGTGCAGGAAGAAATCAACCGCCCCTATTACGTGAATGAAGAGCGGATCAGCGTCGGCTGTTCCATGGGCATCGCGCTGATGCCAGAGGATGCCCAAGACCTGAACGAGCTGATGCAGGCATCTGACCTTGCGCTCTATCATGCCAAGATCAATGGCCGGAATCAGGCCAGTTTCTTTACCCCGGTGATGACGCGCAACCTGGTGCGCCGCAAGGAAATCGAAGCCGAACTGCGCGCTGCGATCCAGAAGGACGAGCTGTCGATCTTCTTCCAGCCGATTGTTGACCTCGAAAGCGGCCGAATTCGCACTTTCGAAGCACTGGTGCGCTGGTTCCACCCGGAAAAGGGCGAATTGCGCCCGGATGAATTCATCCCCGTGGCAGAAGAGACCGGCGTCATCATCACGCTGGGCAACTGGATTACCGCACAGGCGGCCAAGGCCTGCGCACAATGGCCGGAAGATGTGACCATTGCCGTCAATCTTTCGCCCTTGCAGATCAAGGCGCCGGGCGCTGCGCTTGGCATCCTCAACGCCCTGCGCGAGGCGCAGCTGGACCCAAGCCGGCTGGAGCTGGAAGTAACCGAAAGCCTGTTCCTCGACGACAGCGATGTGACCGGCAAGTTCATCGAAGAGCTCTCGTCCAAGGGCGTCCGCTTCGCGATGGATGATTTCGGCACGGGCTATTCCTCGCTCGGCTATATCAACAAGTTCCCCTTCAAAAAGATCAAGGTCGATCGCAGCTTCGTGTCGGGTGACAGCGCCAACAAGAAAAGCGAAGCGATCATCCACGCTGTGGCCGAAATGGGCGCGCGGCTGGGCATGGACATCGTCGCCGAAGGGATCGAGACGATCGAGCAGGTGCGCAGCGTGCGCGACCTCGGCTGTACGCTGGGCCAGGGCTATTACTTCAGCCGCGCCGTGCCGGATTACCTCGCCGCGATGTTGCTGGCGCAGGAACGCGAAGGCGACAACCCGCTGCGTAAGGTGGGCTGAGGCTTAGCTTCACGTCGCTGCGCAATATCTGCATCAGCAATCAATCACGCGGAGACGCGGAGACGCGGGGAAGTTGACCTCTAGAGCGGGATGGCATTTGACTGCGTCAAATCCCGCTCTTCATCGCTTTGTGCCGGAGGTTCTCTCGCGAAGGCGCAAGGATATCATGCCTGCGGCAGCAGGCGCTCCCCAAATCTGACCTTGTGTTTCTCAAGGGCCTTCGCGATCAATCCTGCTGGCTGCATCCCGGCGCCACAATCTCCGCGTCTCCGCGCCTCTGCGTGAACAATAGACCGGCGAAGCCGCATTCTTCTTCGCGCCTTCGCGCCTTTGCGTGCAAAAATTCTGACCTTGAACGATCCTTTATTGCTATCGCGAACCAATTGCAAAGATAGTTCCCGCCTACGACCTTTTGCAGGTTGCAATCGCCTTTTCACACGCCTAGGCCAACCGGGTATTTGGCCGCTACCCCGCCGCGGGACGAGGGGGTGTGCGTGCGTAGTTTGGCTCTGGCTTCGCGTTCCCGCAATTTGGGAAAGGTTTTACCGGACATGGCACGCAAGAAGATCGCCCTAATCGGCTCGGGCATGATTGGCGGCACGCTCGCCCACCTCGCAGCGAAGAAGGAAATGGGCGACGTCGTCCTGTTCGACATCGCTGAAGGCATGCCGCAGGGCAAGGCGCTGGACCTCAGCCAGTGCGGCCCGATCGAAGGCTTCGATGCCAAGATCACCGGCACCAATGACTATGCCGACCTTGCTGGCGCAGATGTGGTGATCGTCACCGCTGGCGTGCCGCGCAAGCCGGGCATGAGCCGCGATGACCTGCTAGGTATCAACCTCTCGGTGATGAAGGCAGTGGGCGAAGGCATCAAGAACAACTGCCCCGACGCATTCGTGATCTGCATCACCAACCCGCTCGACGCGATGGTGTGGGCGCTGCGCGAATTCTCCGGCCTGCCGCATAACAAGGTGGTCGGCATGGCCGGCGTGCTCGACAGCGCACGTTTCGCAACCTTCCTCGCCTGGGAATTCGAATGCTCGGTGAAGGACGTCAACGCCTTCGTGCTGGGCGGCCATGGCGACACGATGGTGCCGGTCCTCAGCTACTCCACCATCAGCGGCATCCCGGTGCATGACCTTGCCAAGATCAAGGGCGTGGACGCCAGCCGCTTGGACGAAATCGTTGCCCGCACACGCAGTGGCGGCGGCGAGATCGTTGGCCTGCTCAAGACCGGCTCCGCCTATTATGCCCCAGCCACCAGCGCCATCGCCATGGCCGAAGCCTATCTGGGTGACCAGAAGCGCATCCTGCCCTGCGCCGCCTATGTTGACGGCAAGTATGGCGTGAACGGTCTCTATGTCGGCGTGCCCTGCGTGATCGGCAAGGACGGCATCGAAGACGTGGTCGAAATCGAACTGTCGGACGAAGAAGCCAAGAACCTCAAGGTCAGCGTCGATGCAGTTGAAGAACTGCTGGAAGCTTGCAAGGGGCTGGATAGCTCGCTTGCATAAGGCGCTTGCACTCGGCCTGCTGGCATTGTCGGTTTCAGGCTGCAGCGTGGTGACGGAAATCGCCACCTTTGCCTCTTGTCTGGAGCAGATCGAAGCAGTGTTCCCCCAAGCGTCGGGACTGTCCGAAGAAGAATTTTCGGGCGACGTACTCGGGATTGGACAAGTCGATTCCGCCGGAAACTTTGATTATTCCGTGCTGGATGCTGAGGGCGGAACCTATGTCGGCTGCAAGGGTAACCTGGAATCGCGACGCATATTTGAAGTGACTTTTGAGGGTGAGACAGCCTCACCTGTGAATTCTGGAAACTGGAGCTACTAGATGTCCATCCTCGTAAACAAGAACACCAAAGTCATCACTCAGGGTATGACCGGTGCCACCGGCACCTTCCACACCGAGCAGGCGCTGGCCTATGGCACGCAGATGGTTGCGGGTGTGACCCCCGGCAAGGGCGGCACGGAGCATATCGGCCTGCCCAATTTCAATACTGTCGCTGAAGCCAAGGCCGCGACTGGCGCGACTGCTTCGTGCATCTATGTGCCGCCGCCCTTTGCAGCGGATTCGATCCTCGAAGCGATTGATGCGGAGATCGAACTGATCGTGGCCATCACTGAAGGTGTTCCGGTGCTTGACATGGTGCGGGTGAAGCGCGCGCTGCAGGGTTCCAAGAGCCGGTTAATCGGACCGAACTGCCCCGGCGTGCTGACCCCCGATGAGTGCAAGATCGGCATCATGCCCGGCTCCATCTTCAAGAAGGGCAGCGTCGGCGTTGTCTCCCGCTCGGGCACGCTGACCTATGAAGCCGTGCACCAGACCACCGCAGTCGGCCTCGGCCAGACCACGGCTGTCGGCATTGGCGGTGACCCGGTCAACGGCACCAACTTCATTGACGTGCTGGAACTGTTCCTGGCGGACGACGAAACCAAGTCGATCATCATGATCGGTGAAATCGGCGGTTCGGCAGAAGAAGAAGCCGCACAGTTCATCAAGGACGAAGCGAAGCGTGGCCGTTCCAAGCCGATGGTCGGCTTCATCGCAGGCCGCACGGCGCCTCCGGGCCGCCGCATGGGCCACGCCGGTGCTATCGTCTCCGGCGGCCAGGGCGGCGCGGAAGACAAGATCGAAGCGATGGAAAGCGCGGGCATCCGCGTTTCGCCCTCGCCTTCGGAACTTGGCACGACTTTGGACGCTTTGCTTAAAGAACTCGCCTGATCGAGTCCCCAATCCTTCCTCCCCGGGAGCCCACCATGGGTAATGAATTGCACGATTTCCTGCCAGACGACCCCCAGCCGGGGCCGTCATGGCAGAACCCCGCCTGGCCGCTGGTTGGCGGCGAGAGCGAAGATGAGCTGACCCGCTCGATGGACCCCACTGCGATGCAGATCGCGGTGGAGAAAGCGGCGGCGAAATCGGGCAAGGCGATGGACCCCAAGGCCATCGAACAGGCTGCGGCGGATTCCATCCGGGCCATGATGCTGGTGCGCACCTATCGTGTGCGCGGGCATCTGGCGGCGGATCTCGACCCGCTGGGCCTGTCCCATCGTGAGCTCCCGCAGGATTTGACGCCGGAATATCACGGCTTCACCGGCGATGCGCTGGATCGGCCGGTCTATCTGGGCGGAACAATGGGGCTGGAATGGTCCACCGTGCGCGAGCTGGTGGACATTCTGCGCGCCAATTACTGCGGCCATGTCGCGCTCGAATATATGCACATCTCCGACGTGGAGGAGCGCCGTTTCCTGCAGGAGCGGATCGAGGGCAAGGACAAGGTCATCCAGTTCACGCCCGAGGGCAAGCGCGCCATCCTGGCCGCCGTGATCCGCGGCGAGGAATATGAGAAGTTCCTCGGCAAGAAATATGTCGGCACCAAGCGCTTCGGCCTTGATGGCGGCGAGAGCATGATCCCCGCGCTGGAAGCTGTCATCAAGCATGGCGGCGCAGCCGGTGTGCGCGAAATCATTTACGGCATGGCCCATCGTGGCCGCCTCAACGTGCTCGCCAATGTGATGGCCAAGCCCTATAAGGTGATCTTCCACGAATTCTCCGGCGGCACCGCTAACCCGGAAGATGTCGGCGGATCGGGCGACGTGAAATATCACCTCGGCACCAGCACCGACCGTGAGTTTGACGGGATCAAGGTGCATATGTCGCTGGTCCCCAACCCCAGCCATCTGGAAACGGTGGACCCGGTGGTACTGGGCAAGACCCGCGCGCAGCAGGCCATTCGCGACGATCTGGACAAGCATGAGCAGGTGCTGCCCGTGCTGATCCATGGCGACGCGGCCTTTGCCGGCCAGGGGATTGTCTGGGAATGCTTCGGCTTCTCCGGCGTGAATGGCTATAATATTGGCGGCTGCATCCACTTCATCATCAACAACCAGATCGGCTTTACCACCGCGCCCAAATTCTCGCGCGGATCGCCCTATCCGTCGGACGTGGCGAAAGGTGTGCAGGCCCCGATCCTGCACGTGAATGGCGATGATCCGGAAGCGGTAACCTTTGCCTGCAAGCTGGCCGTCGATTATCGCCAGCGCTTCAAGCGCGATATCGTGATCGACATGTGGTGCTATCGCCGCTTCGGCCACAATGAAGGCGACGAACCGAAATTCACTCAGCCGCTGATGTATGACGCGATCCGCCAGCATCCGCCGGTCAGCTCGGTCTATGCCCAGCGCCTGATCAGCGAAGGCGAGATCGTCACCGGCTATGCCACGCAATTGCGCGAGGAAATTGACGAGCTGTTGAGCGACGAGTTCGAAGCCGCCAAGAGCTACAAGGCCAATGAGGCCGACTGGTTCGCGGGCCGCTGGAGCGGGCTGCACAAGCCGGCTGATCCGGAAACCGCACGTCGCAACGTCCACACCGCCATCGAACCCAAGCTGTTCGAAAGCCTGGGCCGTACGCTGACGACCGTTCCGGACAATGTCACCATCCACAAGACGCTGGGCCGCGTGATCGAAGCCAAGCGCGAGATGTTCGCCAGCGGCGAAGGCTTTGACTGGGCGACCGCAGAAGCCCTGGCCTATGGCAGCCTTGTCACCGAAGGGTTCGGCGTGCGCCTGTCCGGCCAGGATTCCGGCCGCGGCACCTTCAGCCAGCGCCACGCAGTGTGGGTCGACCAGAAAACCGAAGAAAAATACATCCCGCTGTGCCAGCTGCCGCATGGCAAGTTCGAGGTCTATGACAGCCCGCTGTCCGAATATGGCGTGCTCGGCTTCGAATATGGTTTCGCCATGGCGGATCCGAAAACGCTGGTCCTGTGGGAAGCGCAATTTGGCGATTTCGCCAATGGCGCGCAGATCGTGATCGACCAGTATATTGCGGCTTCCGAAGCCAAATGGCTGCGCGCCAATGGCCTCGTCATGCTGCTGCCGCATGGCTATGAGGGTCAGGGTCCGGAGCATAGCTCCGCGCGCCTCGAACGCTTCCTGCAGCTGTGCGCGGATGACAATATCCAGGTCTGCAACATCACCACCCCGGCGAATTACTTCCACGTGCTGCGCCGCCAGATGCTGCGCCCGTTCCGCAAGCCGCTGGTCATCATGACGCCGAAGAGCCTGCTGCGCCACCCGATGGCAAAGAGCAGCGCGGAGGAATTCCTGGGTGACCAGCACTTCATGCGGATCAAATCCGATACGAAGGATATTGCTGACAGCAAGATCAAGCGCCTCGTGCTCTGTTCGGGCAAGGTCGCATACGACCTGATCCAGAAGCGTGACGAGGAAGGGCTGGAGGATGTCTCCATCGTCCGCCTCGAACAGCTCTACCCCTTCCCCGGCGAACCGCTGGCAGCGCGTATCAAGCGCATGACGAACCTCGAAGAGATTGTCTGGTGCCAGGAAGAGCCGCGCAACAATGGCGCGTGGTTCTTCGTTGACCGGCAGATCGAAATGGCTGCTGAAAACGCTGGCAAGGCGGGCCTGCGCCCGACCTATGCTGGCCGCGATGCAGCCGCTTCACCTGCTACTGGCCTCGCCTCACGCCACCTCAAGCAGCAGGAAGCGCTGGTCGAAATGGCGCTGGGCCTGAGCGATGGCGGCAAGACGCTGAAGTCCACCAGTCGCACGGCTCGCCCGCGCAAGACCCGCAAATCCAAGTAATCCTGACCCTTTGGGAAAATAATCATGGCAATCGAAGTCAAAGTCCCCACGCTCGGTGAATCGGTAACCGAAGCCACCGTTGGTGAATGGCTCAAGCAGCCGGGCGATGCCGTTGCGGCGGACGAACCCATCGCCAGCCTAGAGACCGACAAGGTCGCGGTAGAGGTCCCCTCCCCCGTTTCCGGGGTACTGAGCGAGCACTCCGTCGCCGTTGGTGACACGGTGGAAGTGGGCGCACTGCTCGCTCTGGTGGAAGAAGGCGCTGCTGCTGCGGCCAAGCCTGCTGCTGCCAAGGAAGAGGCTCCGGCCCCCGCTACTTCTGCACCTGCAAGTGACAGCGCGCAGACCATGTCGCCCGCCGTACGCCGGGCAGTGATTGAACACGGTGTCGATCCCACCACGATCAAGGGCACCGGCAAGGATGGCCGCCTGACCAAGGAAGACGTCATTGCCGCTGCCAAGGCGAAGGACAGCGCACCTGCTGCTGCCGCTGCCCCGGCTGCCGCCCCCGCTGGTGAACGCCGCGAAGAACGCGTGAAGATGACCCGCCTGCGCCAGACTGTCGCCAAGCGGCTGAAGAGCGCGCAGGAAACCGCCGCGCTGCTCACCACCTTCAACGATGTCGATATGTCCGCCGTCATCGAAGCGCGCGAGAAGTACAAGGACCTCTTCGCCAAGAAGCACGGCATCCGCCTCGGCTTCATGTCCTTCTTCGCCAAGGCTTCGGTACTGGCGCTGAAGGATGTGCCCGCCGTTAACGCGCAGATTGATGGCGATGAAATCGTTTATCACGACTATGTCGATATCTCGGTCGCCGTCAGTGCGCCGAACGGGCTGGTCGTGCCGGTGGTGCGCGATTGCGACAAGAAGGGTTTTGCCCGAATCGAGCAGGATATCGCCAATTACGGCAAGGCGGCCAAGGATGGCACGCTGACCATGGACGACATGAAGGGCGGCACCTTCACCATCTCCAATGGCGGTGTGTTCGGCAGCCTGATGTCCACCCCAATCATCAACCCGCCGCAGAGCGCCGTGCTCGGCCTGCACCGGATTGAAGATCGCCCGGTCGTGGTGAACGGCGAAATCGTTATCCGCCCGATGATGTATATCGCGCTGAGCTACGACCACCGCCTGATCGACGGGCGTGAAGCGGTGACCGCGCTGAAGATCATCAAGGAAGCGATTGAAGACCCGACCCGGCTGCTGATCGACCTTTGACGCCCGACCTGTGACCATCCTTCGACAGGCTCAGGATGAGCGGATGGTGTGCAGGACAAAATGAACCAATGCCCGCTCAGCCTGAGCTTGTCGAAGGCCACGCGGTACGGAGGCCAAAATGGCTGACAAATACGACTACGACGTCCTCGTTATCGGTGCCGGACCCGGCGGCTATGTCGCGGCAATCCGTGCGGCGCAGCTGGGGCTGAAGGTGGCGTGCGCCGAAGGGCGCGAAACACTGGGCGGGACGTGCCTCAACGTCGGCTGCATTCCGTCCAAGGCTATGCTCCATGCGTCGGAATATTTCGACGCGGCGAAGAATGGCGCGATGGCCGAAATGGGGATCGACGTCACCCCCAAGCTGAACCTCGACAAGATGCACGCCCAGCGCATTGACGCGGTTGGCGGGCTGACCAAGGGCATCGAATTCCTGTTCAAGAAGAACAAGGTCGATTGGAAGAAGGGCTATGCCAGCTTCGTAGATGCGCACACGGTGAAGGTCGGGGACGAAACCGTCACCGCGCATGAAGTGGTGATCGCCACCGGCTCTTCCGTCACCCCCCTGCCCGGCGTCGAAATCGACAATGACAAGGGGATCGTGGTCGATTCCACCGGTGCGCTCGAACTCAAATCCGTGCCCAAGAAGATGGTCGTGGTCGGCGGCGGCGTGATCGGGCTGGAGCTTGGCTCGGTCTGGCGGCGTCTCGGCGCGGAAGTGACGGTTGTCGAATTCCTCGA
Source organism: Sphingomonadaceae bacterium (assembly GCA_024236195.1). GTDB lineage: Bacteria > Pseudomonadota > Alphaproteobacteria > Sphingomonadales > Sphingomonadaceae > JACXVD01. The sequence continues at coordinate 301,480 of JACKKZ010000005.1, read as the reverse complement.
CCAGCTGCTGCCCGGCATGGACATGGATGTGCGCAAGGAAGCGGCCAAGATCTTCAAGAAGCAGGGCATGGAACTGATGCTCGGCACCAAGGTCACCGATTGCTCGGTCAAGGGCAAGACTGCGACGCTGACCGTTGGCTCGGCTGCGGGCGGCGCGACCACCGAGATCAAGGCCGATTGCGTGCTCGTCGCCATTGGGCGGCGTCCGAATACACAGGGACTCGGCCTCGAAAATATCGGTCTCTCGGTCAACCAACGAGGCCAGATCGAAGTCGATCATGAATTCCGCACTTCCGTCGATGGCGTGCGCGCGATTGGCGACGTCATCCCCGGCCCGATGCTTGCCCACAAAGCCGAGGATGAAGGCATTGCCGTGGCCGAATGGATTGCGGGCGATACGGGCATCGTCAATCACGATGTGATCCCCGGTGTGGTCTATACCTGGCCCGAAATCGCTGGTGTTGGCCTGACCGAAGAGGCAGCAAAAGAACGCGGCGATATCAATGTCGGCAAGTTCCCGATGGCGGCCAACAGCCGCGCCAAGACCAACCACGAGCCGGACGGTTTCGTGAAGGTCATTTCCGATGCCAAGACCGACCGCGTCCTCGGCGTGTGGTGCATCGCCAGCGTTGCCGGAACGATGATCGCGCAGGCCGCGCAGGCAATGGAATTCGGCGCCACCAGCGAAGACATCGCCTATACCTGCCATGCCCATCCGACGCATAGCGAAGCGATCAAGGAAGCGGCGATGGCAGTGACCGGCAAGCCGATCCATATGTGATCATGGGTTTTGCGAATAGACTGTCCTGGCACGGAGGACCGATAGCTCGCAGCCCCTCACCTTGGTCCGGCTAGCTTCATTATCCCTCTCCCCATTGGAGAGGAGGAGTGCTGCCAAACCCTCTCCCGGTGGGAGAGGGAAAGCGCAGCTTGCTCCAACGGAGCTAGCGAAGCTTGGGTGAGGGTTTCAGACCTGTCGCCTGCCAGCTATAGGCCGTACATGACCCTGCCGCCCTTCCATCTCGCTTTCCCTGTCCACGACCTTGCCGCCGCGCGCGCCTTCTGGGGCGGCGTGATGGGCTGTGCAGAGGGGCGCAGCAGCGCGCAGTGGATCGATTTCGATTTCCACGGCCACCAGATCGTCGCGCATCATGTACCCGGCTGCGACCAGCGGGACGAAGCGAGTAACCCGGTCGATGGCCATGGCGTTCCCGTGCCGCATTTCGGGCTCGTGCTGGGGATGGCGGAATGGCAGGCGCTGGCAGACCGGCTAACTGCCGCCGGGACGCAATTCGAGATCGCGCCCTATATCCGTTTCAAAGGCCAGCCGGGCGAACAGGCGACGATGTTCTTCCGCGATCCCAGCGGCAATGCCATCGAGATCAAGGCCTTCGCCGATATGGCGCAGCTCTTCGCGACAGAGTAAATCGCGCCCATGCCGGTAGCTCCCGAAATCCTCACCCCGGTTCTCGACCTGCTCGATTTTCTCGGCGTCGCCGTCTTCGCCCTGTCCGGCGCGCTGCTCGCGGCGAAGGAACGGCAGACCTTCGTCACCATGGGCTTCTTCGCCCTGCTGACCGGGGTTGGCGGAGGGACCGTGCGCGATTTGCTGATCGGTGCGCCGGTGTTCTGGATCAATGATGCCTGGGTGGCGGCGGTGTGCCTTGGCACTGCGTTGGTCGCCTGGTTCACGCCGACCCGCTGGTGGGACGGGAAATTGCTCGACTATGCCGACGGGCTTGGCCTCACCGCCTATGCCGTACTCGGCACGGCGAAGGCACTGACTTACGGCATTCCGCCCATCCCGGCGATTGTGATGGGGATCGTGACCGGCTGCGTCGGCGGGATCTTCCGCGATGTGGTGGCCGGACGGCCTTCCATCATCATGCGGCCAGAGCTTTATGTGACTGCCGCCGCCCTGTCGGCTGCCCTGTGCGTGGTGGGCACACTTGCCAATTTGCCCCAGGCGCTGACCTATAGCGTTGCGGCGGCGGCAGGGTTTGCCCTGCGCGCCGCCGCCATTCGCTGGAACCTCGCCCTGCCCTCTTACCGAGAGCAGGACAGGGCCTGATCAGCCGCCATTGGGCTGGTAAGTGCCGCCGGGATAAAGGTCGCCATCGACCGGGCCGCCCGGATAGGCTGGGGTTGCACCACCGGCGCCATCCGCATTCTGGCGTGCCTGCGCATAGCGGTCATCGTCCCACTGGCGATCTTCCACGCCACCGGCTTGCGACAGGCTTCGGCCACTGTAATTGACACCTTCCACGCGGCCATCGCTGCCAATGCGGCAAGTGAAACCATCGCCATTATACAGGCGCCCGGTCACGAGCCAGCCACTGGCATTGCGATCAACACTGTCCACGCCATCAACGCGCACATCGCGCTCGATCTCGCGCAGGCACATATCGACTGCACTGTTGATGCCATTGCTGCCCGAGCTGCGCGGATTGCTGGTGTTGGTGCGATAATTATAAGGCCGGTCGCGATAGTCCCGCTCGCGATAATCCCGGTCGCGCTTGCTGGAATTGCTCGCTGCGCTGGCAATGGCCGCGATGCCGCCGATAATCAGCACGCCCGCCAGCACATCCCCGGCATCGACCCGGTTGCGCCGATAGCGGCCATAGCGGCCGTAGCGATAGCCATCGGCATTGACTGCCTCTGCATCCCAGCCACTGGCCGTAGGCAGGCTTGCCCCTGCAGGCATGGAGCTGATGTCCGCTGCCACCGCCGGGGTTGCCGCCATGGAGAGCGCCGCAGCCATCGCCACGGCAGATGAAATACGCGAAATCAGAGCCATTGCTGTGCCCCTCCTGTAGATGGCGGCATGATACCGCAAATTGTGCCGTCAGGACTAGGCGGTCCAGCCTTGCGACAGGCTGAACCGCCAAATTTCATCCTTTGGGCTTAGCGAAGCCCGCGAATGCCGCTGAAATCGACATCCACAACCCGGCCATGACGGATATCGCAGGTGAACCGGCCCATGTCATAGTCGCGTCCGCTGCGGCCATAGCCATAATCACCACGCCAGCCCCGGTTGCGCTCGTTGAGCACGACATTGCCCTTTACCCGGAAGCCACCCCGGCGACGATCAACATCGCGAATGTCGGTTACCCGCAGGCGGCCATTGGAATAGCGGGTGCCGGTACGCTCTGCGGCGCGGACACACTGCTCGACAGCCTGGCGCGGATTGTCACCATAACCATAGCCCCGGTCGTAACCGCGCCGGTCATAATAGCGGTCGTCATACCCGCGTCGGTCGTAATAGCGGCCATCGCGATCCTTGCTGGCGGCAGAAGCCACGGCGGCGATACCGCCGATAATCAACGCACCGGCAATCACATCGCCAGCAGAAATGCCATTGTCATGGCGGTCCCGCGCCATGGCAGGGGTCAGGGGGGTAAGAGCCATCGCGCCCGCGGCGACGGTTCCGACCAGGGTCTTGTTCAGAGTATTCATGGTTCTGTCCTCGCTCTGGACCGGGGCGAGTCTGCTCCGGTTTCAAGCGTGTTGTAGGACAGACCCGCTGTGGCGATCCTGAACTGCGGTTACAGGAGATATTCAGAAAAGTGGTTATTTTTCTGAATGACAAAAAGACGTTGCTTTTCGGCCACTTAGGCCCCTCCCCTTTAGGGGAGGGGTTTGGGGTGGGGGCTGTCAGCAAGCGCAGCGGCAGGGGCACAACCCCCACCCCTCCGCCGCTTCGCGGCTCCTCCCCTCCCCTGGAAGCGCAGTTGTGCGCAGCACAACGGAGGGGCTTTTGGTTACCCACCTACTCCTGCGGAACCTCCAAACCAGTCCAATAGGCAAGGAAGCTCAGCACATCGCCATATTCCTCGATCACCTTGTCAGTCGGTTTTCCCGAACCATGCCCGGCGCGAGTCTCGATCCGGATGAGGTGCGGTTTGTCCCCCGCATCGGCGGCCTGCAGGGCAGCCGTATATTTGAAGCTGTGCCCCGGCACGACGCGGTCATCCGTGTCCGCCGTGGTCACCAGCACCGCCGGATAGTCCACCCCGTCGGCAATGTTGTGATAGGGCGAATAGGCGCGCAGGACTTTGAAATCCTCTTCCTTGCCCGGATCACCATAATCATCGACCCAATAGCGGCCCGCTGTCCAGCGGTTGAAGCGGAGCATGTCCATCACCCCCACTGCCGCATGGGCGGCATTGATGAGGTCCGGGCGCTGGTTGGTAACCGCACCCACCAGCAAGCCGCCATTCGATCCGCCCTGGATCGCCAGCCCTTCTGGCGTGGTGTAGCCATTGGCCTTCAGGAACTCACCCGCAGCAATGAAATCATCGAACACATTCTGCTTGTTCGCCAGGCGCCCGGCATCGTGCCATTCCTTGCCATATTCACCCCCGCCACGGATATTGGCGAGCGCAAACACCCCGCCCGCTTCCAGCCATGCCATGCGGGTGGCGGAAAAGGTGGGGGTGAGCGAGACGTCAAACCCCCCATAGCCGTAAAGCAGTGTCGGCGCGGCGGCCTTGCTGTCTGCCAGCATCTTGTTGCGGACGATGAACATCGGCACCTTGGTGCCGTCTTTTGACGCGTAGAAGACTTGCTCAACCACATAGTCTTGCGGGTCAAAGGTCAGCTCCGGCTTGGCAAAGACCTGTGTATCGCCACTTGCCAGATCGAGCCGATAGACGGTGTCTGGCCGGTTGAAGCTCTCGTAATTATAGAAAGTTTCCGGATCGCCGGGCTTGCCGCGAAAGCCACTGGCGGTGCCGATCCCGTTCAGCGCCAGTTCCTTGCCCGGCTTGCCATCGAGGCCAAGAATCACGGCCTTGGTGCTGGCATCCTGCAGGTAAGAGACGATCAGCCGGTCACCCACGATACTGGCCGCTTCGATGGGCATGTCGCCTTCCGGCACCAGCGTTGACCATTCCGGCTTGCTCGCCGCCATGTCGATAGTGACCAGGCGGTAACGCGGCGCATCCTTGTTGGTGACGAAATAGAGTTTGCTATCCAGCGCCGCCACGAAGTTCCACGCATTTTCGAAACCGGTGACGAGCGGTTGCGCCACCCAGCCCTGCTCGCCGCGCTTGGCCAGATCGACCACATGCACTTCATAGCGGGAATCCGTACCCAGCGAGCTGGTAATGATCGCCCAGCGCCCATCGTGACTGACCTGTGCGTAATGCCCCCGCTTGGGATGGTCCGGGGTCGAGAAAACCAGCTCGTCCTGATCCTGAGGAGTGCCGATGCGGTGGAAATAGACCGCCTGGTTGTAATTCAACGCCTGGAAGTCCTTGCCCTCTTCCGGCTCGGGGAAGCGCGAATAGAGGAAGCCTTCATCGCCGACCCAATCTAGCGCGGTGAACTTGGCCCAGCGAACCTCGTCCTCAAGCTGCTCTCCGCTCGCCACATCAAGCACGCGCAGGATGCGCCAGTCCGTCCCGCCATCCTGGATAGAATAGAGGAGGTACTTCCCGTCCTGCGATGGTGTCCAGCCCGACAGCGCAGTGGCGCCATCTTCCGCCCATTCATTCGGGTCAATCAGCAATCGCCGCTCACCGTCCAACCCGTCCTGCACATAAAGCTGCGACTGGTTCTGCAGCCCGGAATTGCGCGTGTAGAAGTAATGTGTCCCTGCCTTCACCGGCAGGCCGAAGCGTTCGTAATCCAGCAAGCCGCCAATCGTCTTCTTGAACCACGCATTTGCGGGCAACTGGCCCAGGTAAGCCTCGCTCACCGTGTTCTGGCGCTCGACCCAATCGGCCACTTCGGCATCGCTGCGCACATCATTTTCCAGCCAGCGATAGGGATCGGCGATGTCCTCGCCAAAGATTGTCTCGACCAGCTCTTCGCTGCGGGTTTCGGGATATTGGGGTGTGGTCATGTCTTCTGCTGCCAGTGGGGATGCAAGGCTGAGGGCGGCGCTTGCCAGCAAGGCTTTACGGATCATCAGGCTCTCCGGAAGGGAAATTAGAGACTGTTTCCTATGTAACCACGCCAAGGCGCGACGCAAGCGCAGGCCACCAATCCTTATTGCCAGCCGATGTGAATGAGAGGATACTTGCGTATCCCACGGAGCAATTTCTCATGTGCCTTGCCCCTATCCTGACCCTGCCGCTGGCCCTTGCCCTGTCTGTACCGCTTGCTGCGCAAGAGCTTGCAGTCGAGGTTTCAACGCTGGATGGCCGCGTGTCGGAAGCCATTTCGCTTGGGTTTGACGGGCAAGTGGAACAAGCCAATCGCGAGCTGCTGGCGCTGGCCGCCGAGGCAGACAGCCTTGCCGAAAGCGCGGCCATGTCCGACGGGGACCGGGCGGCGGCGCTACGTATCGCCGGTCATGCGTGGTATTATGCCGCGCAGAACCATGACCCGGAATGGAATGATGAAGCTGGCCAGGCGCTGGAAGTGGAATGGCTCAGCAAGGCGCTGGACCGGCTGGAGCGTTCACGTGCGCTCGATGCTGCAAATTTCCAGAGCAGCTATGAATATCGCGGTGTCACTGGCCAGCTGTGGCAACATGGCGAGCGGTTGCAGGATGAGCGCTGGGTCACATGGTCCGCCGCCCGCGTCGCCGCCAACCGCCTGCGCGTCGAAGAATATGGCGATGACTATTTCGAGAAGAACATGTTGGCCGAGGCCCTGTTTGACCATGGCTGGATCACTGGTGAAAAGGCAATGCTGGCTGAAGCCGAGGAACTCGCCGCCAGCATCCCCGACGACGAGCTGAAATATGGTGTGCGCGAAAAGCGCAAGGCAATTGCCGAGAGCCGTGCGCCCTATTGACAGCCGCACCGCGCAAAACAAAAGGGCCGGAGGTTTCCCCCCGGCCCCTCTCGCTTTCGCTGGGATGACGCGGCTTATGCGTCTTCCATTTCCTCGTCATTCATTGCCGGGCCGCTGTCCTGGCCCTTGGCATCGACATCGCGCTCGACGAATTCGATGATTGCCATCTGCGCAGCGTCGCTCGAACGATAGCCAGCCTTGATGATGCGGGTATAGCCGCCATCACGGTCGGAATAACGCTCGGCCAGCACGTCAAACAGCTTCTTCAACTGGGTTTCGTCACCCAGGCGGCTCATCGCAAGGCGACGGTTGGACAGGCCACCCTTCTTCGCCAGCGTGATCAGCTTTTCGACATAGGGGCGAATTTCCTTCGCCTTGGGCAGCGTGGTCATGATCTGCTCATGCTTGATCAGCGAAGCAGCCATGTTGCGGAACATGGCATTGCGGTGGCCGGTCTTGCGCTGCAGTTTGCGGCCTGAAATTCCGTGACGCATTTTACTCTTCCTTCAGTTCGAAAAGGGCCCGTGCGAGGTAGCCCAGTGCTGGTGGCATTTAAGTGGGCGCCACCGATACCCCTCCACCACCCGCTTTGCGGGCGGTCCCCCTCCCCGAGCAAGCTCGGGGAGGAATATTCCTTAGCCCAGCAGCTCTTGTTCGAGCTTCTTGGCCATTTCCTCGATGTTCTCCGGCGGCCAGCCGGGGATATCCATCCCGAGGCGCAGGCCCATGCTGGAAAGCACTTCCTTGATCTCGTTGAGCGACTTACGGCCGAAGTTCGGCGTACGCAGCATCTCGGCTTCGGTCTTCTGGACCAAATCGCCAATATAGATGATGTTGTCGTTCTTGAGGCAGTTGGCCGAACGCACCGACAGTTCCAGCTCGTCCACCTTCTTGAGGAGGTAACGGTTGAGCTGGTTGGCGTCGCTTTCTTCCGGCTGTGCAGCCATGCCGATCATCGGGCTGGAAGGCTGCGGGATACCGTCTTCGAAGTGGACGAACAGGGTCAGCTGGTCCTGCAGGATGCGCGCGGCGTAAGCCACGGCATCTTCCGGGGTCACCGTGCCGTCGGTCTCGACGGTCAGGCTCAGCTTGTCATAGTCCAGCTCCTGGCCAACGCGGGCCGCTTCGACTTTGTAGCTGACCTGGCGCACCGGCGAGTAGAGGCTGTCGACCGGGATCAGGCCGATCGGCGCATCGACCGGACGGTTCGACACGGCGGGGACATAGCCCTTGCCGGTGTCAGCGGTCAGTTCCATGTTCAGCGTGGCGCCTTCGTCGAGATGGCAGATCACCAGATCCTTGTTCATCACTTCGATGTCGCCGGATACGGCAATGTCGCCAGCCTTGACTTCCGCCGGGCCGGTTGCCGAAAGCTGCAGCCGCTTGGGGCCTTCGCCTTCCATCTTGAGTGCGATCTGCTTCACGTTCAGGACGATGTCGGTCACGTCTTCACGTACGCCAGCAAGGCTGGAGAATTCGTGCAGGACGTTCTCGATCTTGATCGAGGTGATCGCAGCGCCCTGCAGGCTGGAAAGCAGCACGCGGCGCAGCGCATTGCCGAGCGTCAGGCCAAAGCCGCGCTCAAGCGGTTCGGCCACGAAAGTAGCCTTGCGGCCTTTTTCGCCGCCTTCCTTGATTTCAAGGCTGTTGGGTTTTTTCAGTTCCTGCCAGTTCTTGGTATTGACGGACATGGATATCCCCTAGGTTCAGGTGCAGGCGGGACCGGTGGAGCGTTCTTTGCTGGTAACGCCCTGCCCGATCCGTGAATTTGGTGACCTCACGAATGCGAAGCCACCGGAAAGGCAGGCGTCAGACGCGGCGACGCTTGGACGGACGGACCCCGTTATGCGGGATCGGAGTCACGTCACGGATCGAAGTGATGGTGAAGCCCACGGCGGCGAGGCCGCGCAGTGCGCTTTCACGACCCGAGCCCGGGCCCTTCACTTCGACTTCAAGCGTGCGCACGCCGTGTTCGGCTGCCTTCTTGCCGGCGTCGTCAGCGGCGACCTGCGCGGCATAGGGAGTCGACTTGCGGCTGCCCTTGAAGCCCATCATGCCAGCGCTGGACCAGCTGATAGCATTGCCCTGTGCGTCGGTGATGGTGATCATGGTGTTGTTGAAGCTGGCGTTGATATGCGCAACGCCGCTGGAAATGTTTTTGCGTTCGCGGCGCCGGATGCGCCCTGGTTCGCGTGCCATCGTATCTGTATCCTGTCTTGCAGAAGGTCGTAAAAGAAGAGTGCGGCGGGCCGCTTACTTCTTCTTGCCGGCGATCGGCTTGGCCTTGCCCTTGCGGGTGCGGGCGTTCGTGTGGGTGCGCTGGCCGCGGACGGGCAGCTTGGCACGGTGACGGAGGCCGCGATAGCTACGCAGGTCCATCAGGCGCTTGATGTTCATCGCGGTTTCGCGACGAAGGTCACCCTCGACCATATATTCCGCGTCGATGGTTTCACGGATCGACAGCACTTCCGCGTCGGACAGGTCCTGCACGCGGCGGGTGTGATCAATGCCCAGCTTGTCAGCGATAGCTTTCGCCGAGGTCGGGCCAATACCGTGAATATAGGTGAGCGCGATGATAACGCGCTTGTTGGTGGGGATATTGACCCCGGCAATACGAGCCACTTACTTCTCCATGCTCCACAGGGGAAAACCCCTATCTCATAGCGACAACCATTCGATCCGGCAGAGTCCTGAACAGCAATGTCCTGAACGGCAAAAAGCCCGGATGGCGCGCATCAAGGGCTGACGCCTGCCGGACTGCTCCGCTTTGTCGAATGAATGGGCCGCTTAGGGCGATTCGCACATAGAGTCAACGCCTCACGCCTGAACAGGCGAGACAGTTGTACTGACCCGTGTGCAGCGCTGGCCGCGCTGTCGATAGGCGCATGATAGCCGACCTGCCCGCAAAGTCAAAAGCGATCAGAAATTGGAGCGGAAACCACCGCCATCGAGCAGCAGGCCTTGCCCGGTGATGAAACCGGCATGAGCACTGGCGAGAAAGGCGCAGGCCGCACCGAATTCCGCAGGTGTGCCCATCCGCCCTGCGGGGATTGGCCGCAGGAATTCGGCGCGCACCTGCTCCACCGTCACGCCTTTGGCCTTGGCCATCATCTCCCCGAGTTGTGTCATCCGGTCGGTTTCGAACGGCCCTGGGAGCAAGTGGTTGATGGTCACGCCATTGCCAGCGACCTGCCGCGCGATGGATGCGAGGAACGCCGTCAGCCCTGCCCTTGCCCCGGAAGACAGTTCAAGCCCGTCAACCGGGGTGAGCACCGAGTAAGAGGTGATGTTGATGATCCGCCCGAAACCACGCGCGGCCATGCCGTCCACCACCGCCTGCACCAGCGCAATCGGGCTCGTCATGTTCTTGGTCAGCCCGACATGCAGGGCCTCGTCGTCCAGCATGCGGAAATCCGCTGCCGGGGGGCCATTGGCATTGGTAATGAGGATATCGGGTTCCGGCATCGCCGCCAGCAGCGCCGCCCTGCCCGCCTCGGTGGTGACGTCCGCCGCAACATGCAGCACCCGCTCGGCACCAAAACGCTCACGCATCTCCGCCGCGACGCCCTCAAGCCGCTCCGGGTCGAGCCCGTTGATGAGGATGGTGCACCCGGCCTCACCCAGCGCCTCGGCACATGCACGCCCAAGGCCCCTGCTCGACCCGCAAATGATGGCCTTACGGCCTGCTATTCCTAGATCCATGCCTAGAGGGTTAGCGCGAGGATGGTGGATTGGGAACCGGGTTTAGGTTTGCGCAGCGAATAGAACTGGGCGGTTACGCGCCGTCCGCTTTGGAGCGCCAATGCGATTTGCTTGAATGGCTGGTTTTAGGTGGAGAGCGGACTAACGGCTCTCTGCTCAAAGCGTGATCAGGATTAGCTCTCTGCCAGCATGTGGGACGCCCACAAAAGTGTCGGGCACTTCGACCACGTCGAAGATATCGTACGATTTCCCGGCTAAGGATACCGTTTCGAAGTATTCGAAGGTTACCTCATAGCTGACGCCAATCTCAGAAGAGACAGCGCGGGTGTGTTCGTTTGGAAAGGTCGGCTCCGGGGAAGCGGTGACCTTCGGCGCTCCCGTATAGAGCGACGAGCGCATTGAAAGTTGTTGAAACTCAGCGTTTATCTGAACGGGAACCCCTTGTTCCGAACATGAGGCAGCGAATACTGCCGAGATGAATAGCGCTACCGATATCCCTCGACCCATTGCCATGCGTAGCCCCTTGATCCAAGCGAATTCGATTAACTTATGAGCTTTGATCTCTATGTCCGTAATCGGGTCGGGTCCAGAAGTTCGCCTTTTTTGATCGGCAGAATCTAAAGCTGTCATTCCGCTGGAACGGAAGCACAGCCAAAAGCAGCAGCCCAAACTCCCCGTGGAAACGTAAAGCGAGAAACCCGGCAGAGCACCAACCGCCCCGCCGGGTTCACCCAATCACACCACGCCAAAGGCCAGCATCGCGTCGGCCACCTTCTTGAAGCCTGCGATATTCGCACCCTTCACATAGTCGACATAGCCGCCATCCTGCGTGCCATAGGTCAGGCAACGGTCATGGATGCCGTCCATGATATCGCGCAGCATCTGCTGCAGTTCCTCTTCCTTCCACGCGCGGCGTTCGGAGTTCTGGCTCATTTCGAGGCCGGACACTGCCACACCGCCTGCATTGGCCGCCTTGCCCGGAGCGAACATGATCTTCGCATCCTTGAAGTGATGCACTGCATCGAGGTCTGACGGCATGTTGGCCCCTTCGGACACGGCGATGCAGCCATTCTTGACCAGTTCCTTCGCATCTGCGCCGAGCAGCTCGTTTTGCGTCGCACAGGGCAATGCCACATCGCATTTGACGCCCCACGGGGTTGCCCCTTCGTGGAAAGTCGCATTGGTGAAGTGGTCGGCATAGTCGCTGATCCGCCCGCGGCGGTGGGTCTTGTGTTCCTTCACCCAGTTGATCTTTTCCTGGTCCAGCCCGTCCGGGTCATAGATGAAGCCGCCGGAATCGGAGAGCGTCACCGGCTTGCCGCCCAGCTGGACGATCTTTTCCGCCGCATGGGTAGCGACATTGCCGGAGCCGGAAATCACGGCGGTCTTGCCTTCGACCGAGTCCCCTTTGTGCTTGAGCATGTTTTCGAGGAAATAGACCGCGCCATAGCCAGTCGCTTCCGGGCGGATCATCGAACCGCCATATTCCAGCCCCTTGCCGGTCAGAACGCCGGTGAACTGGTTGGTGATGCGCTTGTACTGGCCGAACATATAGCCAATCTCGCGCCCGCCCACGCCGATATCACCCGCCGGGACATCCGTGTCCGCGCCGATATGGCGATAGAGCTCGGTCATGAAGCTCTGGCAGAAGCGCATGATCTCGCGCACGCTCTTGCCCTTGGGGTTGAAGTTCGATCCGCCCTTGCCCCCGCCCATGGGCAGGCCAGTTAGCGCGTTCTTGAAAGTCTGTTCGAAAGCGAGGAATTTGAGCACGCTTTCATTCACGCTGGGGTGGAAGCGGATGCCGCCCTTGTAAGGGCCGATGGCGTTGTTGTTCTGCACACGCCAGCCACGCTGCACCCGGACATTGCCATTGTCGTCTTCCCAGCAGACGCGGAAGGACACGACCCGATCCGGCTCGGCGATGCGGCGCAGGATCTGTTCCTGGTGGTATTCTTCCTTGTCCTCGATGAATTCGAAGATGTCCTCGGCAACTTCCTGCACTGCCTGGACAAATTCCGGCTGGTGCGGGTTGCGGCGCTTCACCCCTTCCATGAAGGCCGGAAGATCTACGTGACGCTCATATACAGAAGCCATTGGTCGCCCCCTCTCGTTTCGCGGCCCTGCCCCACCGGCAGCGCTGGCGATTGTTGAAGTTCACGACCCTGTTTGCTGGCACGTAGCGCAGCCATCCGCTGCGACTCGCACCTTGTCTTGACCAGCGCATCCTAACGGGGATTTGCGCAAGGCCAAGATGTTGCAGATAATTCTCAAATTCAGCGCGGGACTGGCGGTTCGTCCTGCTTGCTGGCACCAAGCTTGTCGAGCGCGCTCATGACATCGTCGACATCCTCGATCTCGATCTTGGGCTCTTCCGGTTCGGCATCGGTGTCGGATTTACCCACCGCCACATCTGCTTCGGCTTCTTCCTCGGCGTCAGCACCCGCTTCTCCGGCAGGCTCGCCGGCATCTTCGCTGTCGGGTGCTGCCCCTTCCGGCATCGCAAGCGGGCCCAGATGCACGGCCAGTCCCCGCAATTGCTGGCTCATCACCATGTCCACCGCCGGGGCGATCTCGCCAACCTTGAAGCGCATATATCCGCCCACGACATATTCCCACAAGATGCGGGTGCCACCATCGACGGGCTTGAGCGTGACTGTGAGCACGCCATCCACCGGCTCGCTCTGCAAGGGCCCCAGCCCGCCGCGCATCCGGAGAACATTGTTCGGATTGGCCATCAGCACGACCATGTGCTGCACACTGCCGCGCCTGCTCCCTTCCGGGGCATCCTTGTCTTCCGGAAAGAGTTCGCAGAAGCAGCCGCCAGCCTGCGCGCTGATATACATGGTGTCAGCGGAGCCTGACCATGTGTGGCCGTCATTCCACCACTTGCCCGGTGCGATCAGTGCCTGCCAGGTTTCTTCGGGTGTTGCCGCGACCGTGGCCGTATCCCGCGTGACAAAGCCATCCTCATCCTGCTTGACGACCTCCGCCTGCGCAGCAGGGGCAAGCGGCAACAGGCAACATGCGGCAACAGAGGCAGCAAGCGAACGGAATGTAATGGTCATGGCAATCCTTTCGCCACCCCTATCCCATGGCTTGCGGCCCATGGGAAGAGGGAGCGCGGAACGCCCGGATATCAGCCGAGGATTGCCTCGATGGCGGCTGTGACAGCGTCCATATCGGCCATGCCATCCACGCGGGTCACAAGGTTGCGCGCTTCGTAGAAGGGCAGGATCGGCGCCGTCTTGGCACGATATTCCGCCATGCGGTTGCGCACGGTTTCCTCATTATCGTCCGGACGTCGCTTGAACTCGGTGCTGCCGCATTTGTCGCAGACACCTTCGACAGCGGGCTGTTCGAAGATGTCGTGATAACCCTTGCCACAGCTGGCGCAGGTGAAGCGACCGGTGATGCGTTCCACCAGCGCGTCTTCATTGACGTCCAGCTCGATCACATGGTCGAGCGAACGGCCATTCTTGGCGAGCAAATCATCCAGCGAATGCGCCTGCGCTTCCGTGCGCGGATAGCCATCGAAGATTACGCCGGTTTCAGCAGGCAATGCCGCCAGCTTGGCGTCGATCATGGCGGAGACGATCTCGTCCGAAACCAGCCCGCCGCTATCCATCACATCAGCAACCTGACGTCCGAGATCGGTGTCTGCCTTGCGCGTTTCGCGCAGCATGTCACCGGTCGAAAGCTGCACCATCCCGCGGCGTTCGACGAGCCGCTGAGCCTGAGTACCCTTGCCAGCGCCCGGAGGGCCAAGAAGGATGATGTTCACGTCGCTAATCCCCCAAATTCCCGGTTTAGCCAGTCGCCCGATCAGCGCAGGCGACCTTTCAGCTTCGCCTTCTTGATAAGGTCGCCATATTGGTGCGCAAGCAAGTGTGACTGGATCTGGCTGATCGTATCCACAGTCACGTTCACCACGATCAGCAGGCTGGTGCCGCCCAGGAACAGCGGGATGCCGGTCTGTGCGATCATATATTCAGGCACCACACACACGATGGTGAGATAGATCGCGCCAACCACGGTGATGCGGGTCAGCACGTAATCGAGATATTCCTCGGTCCGCTTGCCCGGACGGATACCCGGGATGAAGCCGCCATTCTTCTTCAGATTCTCTGCCGTTTCTTCCGGGTTGAACACCACGGCAGTGTAGAAGAAGCAGAAGAAGATGATGCCGATGGCATAGAGCGCCATGTAGAGCGGCTGGCCATGCTGCAGGTAGAAGTTGAGCGAGTTCAGGATGCCACCGGTGGTGCTTTCCGTGTCCACGCTGTTGCCCGCAAACTGCGTAATCGTCAGCGGCAGCAGCAGCAGCGAGCTGGCGAAAATCGGGGGGATCACACCGGCAGTGTTGATCTTCAGCGGCAAGTGGCTGCGATCCGCCTGCATCATCCCCTTCTGCGTGGCCCGCTTGGGATATTGAATCAGCAACCGGCGCTGGGCGCGCTCCATGAAGCTGATGAAAAGGATAAGGATGATAATCATCGCGATAAAGCCGATGATGATGACCGGGCTGATCGAACCCGTCCGGCCACCTTCGAACAGATTGGCCGTGAAGCTGGGGAATTGAGCGACAATACCCGCCATGATGATGAGCGACACACCATTGCCGATCCCGCGACTGGTGATCTGCTCACCCAGCCACAGCAGGAACATCGTGCCGCCAACCAGGCTGATCACCGCGCCGACCCGGAACATGAGGCCCGGGTCAACCACCGCCTGCAGGCCGCTCTGCGCACCGAAGCTCTCCAAACCCGAAGCAAGGAACCAGCCCTGCACCGCTGTGAGGAACACCGTGCCATAGCGGGTGTACTGGTTCAGCTTCTGCCGCCCGGTCGCGCCCTCTTTCTTGAGCGCAGCGAGCGCCGGATGGAGCGATGCCGCCAGCTGCACCACGATCGACGCGGTAATATAGGGCATGACGCCGAGCGCGATGAGGCTCATGCGCTCCAGGCTGCCACCCGAAAAAGTATTGAACAGGTCCAGGATGCCGCCGCGCGTCGTATCATACAGCTCCGACAGGATCAGCGGATTGACCCCCGGAAGTGGAACGAAGCTGAGGAAGCGGAACACGATCAGGGCCCCGACCGTGAACCAGATGCGGTTCTTCAGCTCGGTAGCCTTGGAGAAATTGGCGAAGCTCAGATTGCTCGCGATATTGTCGGCGCGTGAAGCCATGATACGCTGTCGATCCTAGTTTGGAGCCAGCCCGTCCCGGCTCAGACCGGATAGATAGGGAGCAGGTGGCCCAATGTCGAACCCCCGCCCCCTATTTATGTCGATTACTTGGCCTTGGCGGCCTTGTTTGCGGCTGCGCGGGCAGCCTTCTTTTCGTGTTCCGGCTGACCAGCAGCAATCACTTCGACCGAACCGCCAGCCTTTTCGACGGCTTCGATCGCGCCCTTGGAAGCGCCAGCGACCTTGAACTGCACCTTGGCCGTGATTTCGCCCTTGCCCAGCAGGCGGACGCCATCCTTGCCACCACGTGCCAGGCCAGCAGCCTTGAGCGCTTCATGATCGACAACAGCCTTGGTGTCGAGCTTACCAGCGTCGATGAACTTCTGGACCATCCCGGTGTTCACTTCGGCATAATCCTTGCCGAACGGATTGTTGAAGCCGCGCTTCGGCAGGCGCATGTGCAGCGGCATCTGACCGCCTTCGAAGCCCTTGATAGCCACACCTTCGCGGCTCTTCTGGCCCTTCTGGCCGCGGCCACCGGTCTTGCCCTTGCCCGAGCCAATGCCACGGCCAATACGCATACGGCGATGGCGGGCACCTTCATTGTCGCGGATGTCTGTCAGTTTCATAGTATGCACTCGCTGTAGTTTACCCCCGCGCAGGCTGGGGCCCAATATTGCTATGCCCGATGGCGCAACGCGCATTGCACCATGGATTCCCGCCTTCACGGGAATGACAAGGAGGGCATATGCCCTCCCCGCCGCGACTTAATCGACCACCTGCACCAGATGCGGGATCTTGGCGATCGCGCCACGCACCTCGGGGGTGTCCTGGCGTTCAACGACCTTGTGCATCTTGTTGAGGCCCAGGCCGATGAGGATCTTGCGCTGGCTTTCCGGCCGACGGATGGGCGAACCCACCTGCTTGATCTTGATGGTAGCCATTGTCGCTTACTCCGCGATTGCGGCGGCGTCGGCTTCTGCCTCGGCCTCCGAAGCGCCACCACGGCCAAGCAGGTCAGCGACCTTTTTGCCGCGACGCTGTGCCACCGACTTCGGCGAAGTCTGGTTGGTCAGCGCGTCGAACGTAGCGCGGATCATGTTATAGGGGTTGGAAGTGCCGACCGACTTGGTCACCACGTCAGCAACGCCCAGGCTTTCGAACACGGCGCGCATCGGACCACCGGCAATGATACCAGTACCCGGAGGAGCCGAACGGACATTGACCTTGCCAGCGCCAAAGCGACCCTTGCCGTCATGGTGCAGCGTACGGCCTTCCTTGAGCGGAACGCGGATCATCTTCTTCTTGGCAGCAGCGGTCGCCTTGGAAATGGCTTCCGGCACTTCGCGAGCTTTGCCATGACCGAAGCCAACGCGGCCCGTGCCATCACCCACGACGACCAGCGCAGCGAAACCGAAGCGCTTACCGCCCTTCACCGTCTTGCTGACACGGTTGATGTGGACGAGCTTTTCAATCAGCTCTTCGCCTTCTTCCTCGTCGCGGCCACGGCCCCGGCGATCATCGCGCCCACGACCACGACCACGGCCACCGCGGTCATCACCGCCACGGCCACGGCCGCGTCCACGGCCTTCGCGCTGTTCCGGCTGGCCAGCGGCTTCGGCCGACTGGGTTTCTGCTGCTTCAGTCGTCGTGGTCTTGATGTCCACGGCGGCTTCTGCGTTTTCGGTGTTGTTCTCGTCAGCCATCATCAGAACTCCAGGCCGCCTTCACGGGCGGCATCGGCCAGCGCCTTGACGCGGCCATGGAACAGGAAACCACCGCGATCGAACACGACAGTCGTCACGCCAGCCTTCTTGGCAGCGGCGGCAATATCCTTGCCCACCTGCACGGCAGCATCGACATTCGCGCCGGAGGCCTTGCCACCGAGCGTGGACGCAGCAGCCACAGTGCGGCCTGCTGCATCGTCAATGATCTGCGCATAGATGTGGCGACCAGTACGGTGGACCGACAGACGGGGCTTGCCGCCTGCACGGGCCTTGAGGGCGGTACGCACGCGGCGACGGCGGCGTGCAAAGAGAGAGAGCTTTGCCATCTTACTTCTTCTTCCCTTCCTTGCGGAAGATATACTCGCCGCGGTACTTGATGCCCTTGCCCTTGTAGGGTTCCGGCTTGCGCCAGCGGCGGACTTCAGCAGCGAACTGGCCAACAGCCTGCTTGTCGATCCCGCTGATTTCGACCGTGGTCTGGTCAGGGGTCTTCACTTCGAGGCCTTCCGGCACGTCAAGGTCAACGTCGTGGCTGAAGCCGAGCTGCAACTTGAGCGACTTGCCCTGGACCGAAGCGCGGTAACCAACGCCCTTGATTTCCAGCACCTTGGTGAAGCCATCAGTAACGCCTTCGACCAGGTTGGACACCAGCGTGCGTTGCATGCCCCAATGGCTGCGGGCAGCCTTGCTGTCATTCGCCGGAACAACCGAAATCTGGCCATCTTCGAGCTTGTACTCGACGAGGTCCGACAGGCCGAGCGTCAGGGTGCCTTTGGGCCCCTTCACGCTGAGTGTGCCGTTTTCGATATTGGCAGTGACCCCGCCAGGGATCGCCACCGGCTTTTTGCCAATGCGGCTCATCAGAACACCTCCGCCAACACTTCGCCGCCGACATTCTGGCTGCGCGCTTCATTATCAGAAAGCACGCCGCGCGGGGTCGAGACGATGGTGATGCCAAGGCCATTGCGGATCGTCGGCAGTTCCTTGGAACCCGAATAGACCCGGCGACCCGGCTTGGAGACGCGAGCGACATGCTTGATCGCAGGTTCGCCCTCGAAATATTTCAGTTCAATCCGCAGCGCGGGGTGCTTGCCAGTGCTGTCTTCGCTGAAGCCACGGATGTAGCCTTCGCGCTGGAGCACTTCGAGCACGTTCGCACGCAGCTTGGACGCGGGCGACAGGACGGAGTCCTTCTTCGCGCGCTGGCCGTTGCGGATACGGGTGAGCATATCACCCAGGGGATCGGTCATAGCCATCTGTCAGATCCTCACCAGCTCGACTTGGTCACGCCCGGGATCATGCCCTTATTGGCAAGATCACGGAGCTCAATCCGGCACAGGCCGAACTTGCGGTAGTAGCCGCGCGGGCGGCCGGTGGTGTTGCAGCGATTGCGCACCCGGGTCGGGTTCGCATTGCGCGGCAGTTCAGCCATCTTCAGGCGTGCGATCATGCGTTCGCTCTCGTCGAGCGACTTGTCGTCCGCAATTGCCTTCAGCTTGGCGTATTTCGCCGCATACTTCTGAACCAGCTTCTTGCGACGCTCGTTCTTGTTAATGGAACTCAGTTTCGCCATTGGACTTAAGCTCTCTTTCCTTCTCGCGCGGGGCGGCTCACGCCGCTTCCTGCGCTTCCGCTTCAGCGGGGAACGGGAAACCGAACAGGCGCAGCAGCTCGCGGGCCTCTTCGTCGGTTTTCGCGGTGGTGGTCACGATGATATCCATGCCCCGGACCTTCTCGATCTTGTCGTAGGAGATTTCGGGGAAGATGATCTGTTCCTTGATGCCCATGGCATAGTTGCCACGGCCGTCGAAGCTCTTTGCATTCAGCCCGCGGAAGTCGCGGATGCGCGGCATGGCGACAGTCACCAAGCGGTCAAGGAATTCAAACATGCGGTCGCGGCGCAGTGTTACTTTGCAACCGATCGGCATGCCTTCGCGCAGCTTGAACTGGGCGATCGACTTCTTGGCCTTGGTGATAACCGGCTTCTGGCCAGCAATCAGTGCCATTTCTTCTGCGGCAACCTGAACCTTCTTCTTGTCCTGGCTGGCTTCGCCCACACCCATGTTGAGCGTGATCTTTTCCAGCTTCGGAACTTCAAGACGGTTCTTGTAACCGAACTTTTCAGTCATCGCCTTGACGATCACATCGTCATAGCGAGTCTTCATGCGGGGCGTATAATCAGCCATCAATCGTCTCCCCGGACTTGACAGCGACGCGGACCTTCTTGCCATCGCGCTCTTCAAAGCGGACGCGGGTCGGCTTGCCATCCTTGGGATCAGCCACGGCAACCTTGGAAATGGCCATCGGCGCTTCGAAGCGGTCGATGCCACCCTGCGGGTTCACCTGGCTG
Source organism: Sphingomonadaceae bacterium (assembly GCA_024236195.1). GTDB lineage: Bacteria > Pseudomonadota > Alphaproteobacteria > Sphingomonadales > Sphingomonadaceae > JACXVD01. Next base: position 281,764 of record JACKKZ010000005.1, on the reverse strand, counting down.
GGCTTGCGGTGACGGGCAGCAACATTGATGCCTTCGACAACGACCTTGCCTTCAGCAGGCAGGACCTTCTGGACAGTGCCGGTGCGGCCCTTGTCCTTGCCCGAAAGCACGACGACGCTGTCGCCCTTCTTGATCTTGGCAGCGCCCATCACAGCACCTCCGGAGCGAGCGAAATGATCTTCATGAAGCCCTTGCCGCGCAATTCGCGAACCACCGGGCCGAAGATACGGGTACCAATCGGTTCCTCGTTCTTGTTGACGAGGACCGCGGCGTTGCTGTCGAAGCGGATCACGCTGCCATCGGGGCGGCGCACGTCCTTCTTCGTCCGCACGATAACCGCACGGTGCACGTCGCCTTTCTTAACCTTGGCACGCGGCTGGGCTTCCTTCACGGAAACCACGATCACGTCGCCGACGGAAGCAGTCCGGCGCTTTGAGCCGCCCAGTACCTTGATGCACTGGACGCGCTTTGCGCCACTGTTATCCGCGACGTCGAGATTGGATTGCATCTGGATCATAGATCCGTTTCCTTCTCATTGGCTTGCCGGAACCAGTCCGGCAGTTCCTACGTCAGTTGCTTACGCTTCAGCGGAAAGGTCAGCTTCGACAGCTACACCCTTGCCCGCCTGGACCCGGTCGAGAACCTTCCAGGTCTTGGTCTTCGAAATCGGCTTCGTTTCTTCGATACGAACCTTGTCACCGATCTTGTATTCATTCGCCTCGTCATGGGCGTGATACTTCTTCGAGCGGCGGATGATCTTCCCGTAAAGCGGGTGCTTCACCTTACGCTCGACAAGCACGGTCACGGTCTTGTCGGTCTTGTCCGAGGAGACGGTGCCGGTCAGGATACGCTTGGGCATGTCGTTACTCCTCAGGCTTTCGCTGCGCTGGCAGCGCGTTCGGTCTGCAGCGTTTTGATGCGGGCGATATCGCGGCGCACTTCCTTGACGCGTGCAGGGCGTTCCAGCTGGTTGGTCGCAGCCTGGAAACGCAGGTTGAACTGTTCACGCTTCAGCTCGACGAGGTCAGCGGCCAGCTGGTCATCGCTCTTGGTGCGCATATCTTCTACCTTGGCCATCATTCGCCTCCCAGGTGCGAGGTGTCGCCGAAGCGGGCAACAACCTTGGTCTTGATCGGCAGCTTCATGGCAGCGCGTTCGAAAGCGAGCGCGGCCACGGGGCCGGGAACGCCATCCAGTTCGAACATGATGCGGCCCGGCTTTACGCGAGCAGCCCAATATTCGACCGAACCCTTGCCCTTACCCTGACGGACTTCAGCAGGCTTCTTCGAAACCGGCACGTCGGGAAAGACGCGGATCCACAGGCGGCCCTGGCGTTTGATGGCGCGGGTGATTGCACGACGCGCAGCTTCGATCTGGCGAGCGGTGACACGCTCCGGCTCAAGAGCCTTGAGACCGTAAGAGCCAAAGTTCAGGGTGGTGCCGCCCTTGGCGTCGCCCTTGATCTTGCCCTTGAAAGCCTTGCGGTACTTGGTTTTCTTCGGTTGCAGCATGATCTCTACTCAGTCCTGCTATCAGCGAGCCGGGCGGACGCCGGAAGTCTGCGCTTCCATCATCAGCCGGTCCTGCGCGGTCGGATCGTGGGCGAGGATTTCACCCTTGAAGATCCACACCTTGATACCGATGATCCCGTAAGCGGTAAGCGCTTCGGCTTCGGCATAATCGACGTTTGCCCGCAGCGTGTGGAGCGGCACGCGACCTTCGCGATACCATTCCACGCGAGCGATTTCTGCGCCACCCAGACGGCCGCCGCAGGTGATCTTGATGCCTTCGGCACCCAGACGCAGGGCAGACTGCACAGCGCGCTTCATCGCACGGCGGAAAGCCACGCGGCGGATCAGCTGGTCGGCGATGCCGGTAGCAACGAGCTTTGCGTCGATTTCCGGCTTGCGGATTTCAACGATGTTCAGCTTCACTTCGCTGTCGGTCATCGTGGCCAGCTTCGAACGCAGCTTTTCGATATCTGCGCCCTTCTTGCCGATGATCACACCGGGGCGGGCAGCATAGATCGAAACGCGGCACAGCTTTGCCGGGCGCTCAATCACAACCTTGGAAATCGCCGCCTGCGGCAGGGTTTCCATGATGTAGTTGCGGATCTGGAGGTCTTCCTTGAGCAGGCGCGCATAGTCACGCCCTTCGGCGTACCAGCGGCTGTCCCAGGTGCGGTTGATCTGCAGGCGCAGACCGATCGGATTGCTCTTCTGGCCCATCTTACGCCTCTTCCTGCTCGCGAACCACGATCCGCAGCCGGCTGAACGGCTTGAGGATGCGGGTGGACTTGCCACGACCGCGGGTGTGGAAACGCTTCATGGTGATCGACTTGCCGACCGAGGCTTCTGCCACGACGAGCGCATCGACATCCAGATTGTGGTTGTTTTCCGCATTGGCGATAGCCGAAGCGAGCACCTTGCTCGCATCCTTGGCCATGGCCTTCTTGCTGAAAGCGAGGATATTCATCGCTTCCTCAGCCTTCTTGCCGCGGATCAGGCCAGCGACGAGGTTCAGCTTCTGTGCGGAACCACGAATGGTGGTGCCCACAGCCAGAGCCTCGTTGTCGGCGACGCGACGGGGAGCTTTAGGCTTGCTCATCAGCGCTTACCCTTCTTGTCGGCAACGTGGCCCGGGAAAGTGCGCGTCGGGGCGAACTCACCAAGCTTGTGGCCAACCATTTCTTCCGAAACGGAAACCGGGATGAACTTGTGCCCGTTGTAAACGTTGAACGTCAGACCAACGAACTGCGGCAGGATCGTGCTGCGGCGCGACCAGGTCTTGATCGGCTTGTTGCTGCTCGCTTCCTGTGCGTCCTCCGCCTTCTTCAGAAGGCTGAGTTCGACGAAAGGACCTTTCCAGACGGAACGTGCCATCGTGTCTTACCTCTTCTTCTTCGCGTGGCGAGAACGGATGATCATCTTGTCCGTCTGCTTGTTGTTGCGGGTACGGGCACCCTTGGTCGGCTTGCCCCACGGAGTCACCGGATGGCGACCACCGGAGGTGCGGCCTTCACCACCACCATGGGGGTGATCGACCGGGTTCTTGGCAACACCACGCGTAAGCGGCTTCTTGCCCATCCAGCGGCGACGACCGGCCTTGCCCAGATTCTGGTTCTGGTTGTCGGGGTTCGACACCGCGCCAACCGTACCCATGCAATCGGCGCGCAGGTAACGCTGCTCACCGCTGTTCAAGCGCACGATCACCATGCCGCGGTCACGACCGACCAGCTGGACATAGGCACCGGCGGAGCGAGCTATCTGGCCGCCCTTGCCCGGCTTCATCTCCACATTGTGGCAGATGGTGCCAACCGGCATCTGGCCCAGCAACATCGCGTTGCCCGGCTTGGTGTCGACCTTCTCACCAGCAATCACCTGATCACCAACAGCAAGGCGCTGCGGAGCAATGATGTAAGCCAGTTCACCATCTTCATACTTGAGGAGAGCGATGAAGGCCGTGCGGTTCGGGTCATACTCGATCCGCTCGACAGTAGCCGGCATATCCCACTTGCGACGCTTGAAGTCGATGAAGCGGTACTTCTGCTTGTGGCCACCGCCCATGCCACGCGAAGTGACATGGCCCTTGTTATTGCGGCCACCGGTCTTGCGCTTACCTTCGGTCAGCGCCTTGATCGGCTTACCCTTGTGGAGGGCCGACTTGTCGACGAGGATCAAGCCACGCCGGGCCGGGCTCGTCGGTTTATAGTTCTTGAGTGCCATTTCTCTCTAGCCCCTCAGATACCGCTCGTGATGTCGATCATTTCGCCCTCGGCGAGGGTGACGATCGCTTTCTTCACGTCGGTGCGCTTGTAGGGCTTGCCCTTCCAGCGCTTGGTCTTGCCCTTAACGACGATGGTGTTCACGCCCACGACCTTCTTGTCGTAGATCGCTTCAACCGCTTCCTTGATCTGCGGTTTCGTCGCATCGCCTGCCACCTTGAAGACGACAGCGTTATGCTCGGAAGCAAGCGTCGCCTTTTCAGTGATATGGGGGGCGAGGATCACGTCATAGTGACGTGCGTCGATTTCCTGCTTCTTAGCCATTGAAACGGGCCTCCAGCTTTTCGACAGCTGCCTTGGTCAGGACCAGCGTGTCGTGCTTCAGGATGTCGTAAACATTGGCGCCCATTGCGGGGAGCACGTTCACGCCCTTGAGGTTGCCAGCAGCGAGGCGGAAACCGGCATCAACGCTTTCGCCGTCGATCACCAGCACCTTGCCGTTCCAGCCGTTCTTGCCGAAAGTAGCGGCGAGAGCCTTGGTCTTGGCGTCCTTCAGCTCAAGGCTGTCAACGACTACCAGGCCGTCTTTCGCCTTGCTGGACAGCGCCATCTTCAAGCCAAGCGCGCGGATCTTCTTGTTCAGCGAGGGGTTGAAGTCACGCTTGCGCGGACCATGAGCCTTGCCACCGCCGATAAAGATCGGAGCCTTGCGGTCACCGTGACGGGCAACACCGCCACCCTTCTGGCGACCGAACTTCTTGCCGGTACGGGCAACGTCAGCACGCTCACGAGCGGCGCGGGCAGTGCCGCGGCGGCTCTCAAGCTGCCAGGTGACGACGCGATGCAGGATGTCAGCGCGCGGCTCGACACCGAACACGGCATCATTGAGCTCGATATCGCCCGACGCCTTGCCGTCGATTTTCTGGACCTTCACCTTCACGGATCAGCCCTCCTTGTTTTCTTCGCCTTCGGCTGCAGGAGCCTCGGCGGGGGTGGCGGCTTCAGCCGTGGCGTCGGCAGCAGCGGTTTCGACCACAGCGGGCTCTTCCTGCGCCGGAGCGGCGGAAGAAGCAGCGGTGTCGATCACGGCGCCGGGGAACGGAAGGTCTTCGGGAAGCGCGAGCTTCACCGCGTCACGAACCAACAGCCAGCCATTCTTCGAACCGGGCACGGAACCCTTGACGAACAGCAGGCCACGGTCGGCGTCGGTGCGCACGACTTCGAGGTTCTGCTGGGTGCGCTGGCGGTCACCCATGTGACCAGCCATCTTCTTGTTCTTGAACACGCGGCCCGGATCCTGGCGGTTACCCGTCGAACCGTGAGCACGGTGACTGATCGACACACCGTGGGTGGCGCGCATACCGCCGAAGCCCCAGCGCTTCATCGCACCGGCAAAGCCCTTACCCTGCGTGTGGCCGGTGATGTCGACCTTCTGGCCAGCCACGAAGTGGTCTGCACTGATCGTCGCGCCGACGGGAAGCAGGGCTTCCTCGCTGTCGAGGCGGAATTCAGCAACACGCATCTTCAGCGGCACCTGCGCCTTGGCAAAGTGCTCGCGCTGCGGCTTGGCAACATTCTTTTGTTTCGCTTCGCCCGAACCGACCTGCAGCGCGACATAGCCATCACGCTCGGTGGTACGGTGGGAGACAACCTGGCAATCTTCCAGAGCGAGGACTGTGACCGGCACGTGGCGGCCATCCTCCTGGAAGAGGCGGGTCATCCCGACTTTCTTAGCGATCACGCCAGTACGCATGATCCATTCTCCTAAACAGAGGCACCCCGGCCCATCCGAGGTGCTTGTCAGCCCGAATTTTTCATACGTCGCCCCGTCCGGGCTGAACTGCCCTCCCCCTTGCGGAAGAGAGCGAGACGGGGGACGCAGCCCGGATCTGAATGCTCCCGAAGGAACGTCCGGCGGTATCCCTATGTCTTGCCGCATCTGGTGATACAGCGGGGCCACAGGAGCCCCAAAATTCACTGAGCGTTTAAAGTCTGCCAGTCAGACCAGTCGAGAATTCGCTTAAGCGAGCTTGATCTCGACATTCACGCCAGCTGCGAGGTCGAGCTTCATCAGCGCGTCCACGGTCTGGGCGTTGGGCTGCACGATATCGAGCAGCCGCTTGTAGGTGCGCACCTCGAACTGCTCGCGCGACTTCTTGTCGATGTGCGGGCCGCGGTTCACGGTGAACTTCTCGATACGCGTCGGCATGGGGATCGGGCCACGGATCAGGGCACCGGTACGACGCGCCGTGTCTGCAATTTCACCAGTTGCCTGGTCGAGAACGCGATGGTCGAACGCCTTAAGGCGAATGCGGATATTCTGAGCTTCCATGTCCAAATCTACCGATGCGAAAGAGCCAAGAAGAGGTTACCCCCTTCCAATAAAAACAAAAGGCCCGCCCCGCTGACCCGGTTTCCCGGAACGGGCGGCCTCCCGAAAATTTCGTTTCAACCGGGACGAATCCCCGTTGGTGTGGCGCGCCTATACGGGCGAGAGCCGAGTCTGGCAACCCCGAAAGCCGCCAAAATTTTCCGGATTACAAAAGAGCAGCTTGCGCCCCCCTGCTGTCCCGGCGGAAAGGAAAGGGCCCGGCCCTCAAAACGAGGACCGGACCCGAATTCCTTTGGCTTTACGCCGTTACGAGATCAGGCCGTGATCTTCGAAACAACGCCCGAACCGACGGTGCGACCGCCTTCGCGGATTGCGAAGCGCAGGCCTTCGTCCATGGCGATCGGTGCGATCAGCTTGACCGAGATGGTCACGTTGTCACCCGGCATCACCATTTCGGTGCCTTCGGGAAGGATCACTTCGCCGGTCACGTCAGTCGTGCGGAAGTAGAACTGCGGACGATAGTTGGCGAAGAACGGCGTGTGACGGCCACCTTCATCCTTCGACAGCACGTAAACTTCGGCGCTGAATTCCGTGTGCGGCTTGACCGAGCCGGGCTTGCAGAGAACCTGGCCACGCTCAACGTCGTCACGGCCGGTGCCGCGCAGCAGGGCGCCGATGTTGTCGCCAGCTTCACCCGAATCGAGCAGCTTGCGGAACATTTCCACGCCGGTGACAGTGGTCTTCTGCGTGTCGCGGATGCCGACGATTTCGACTTCGTCGCCAACATTGACCTTGCCGGTTTCAACACGGCCGGTGACAACCGTACCACGACCCGAGATCGAGAACACGTCTTCGATCGGCATCAGGAAGTCCTTGTCAACCGGACGCTCCGGCTGCGGGATGTAGCTGTCAACAGCGTCCATCAGGGCCTTGATCGAGCTTTCGCCGATTTCCGGGTCACGACCTTCGAGAGCGGCCAGAGCCGAACCCTTGATGATCGGAATCTCGTCGCCGTCGAAGCCATATTCGCTCAGCAGTTCGCGGACTTCGAGCTCAACCAGTTCAAGCAGCTCTTCGTCGTCAACCTGGTCGACCTTGTTCATGTACACAACCAGCTGCGGCACGCCGACCTGGCGGGCAAGCAGGATGTGCTCACGGGTCTGCGGCATCGGGCCGTCAGCTGCGTTCACGACCAGGATCGCGCCATCCATCTGCGCAGCACCGGTGATCATGTTCTTCACATAGTCAGCGTGGCCCGGGCAGTCGACGTGTGCATAGTGACGTGCGTCGGTTTCATATTCGACGTGTGCAGTCGAAATGGTGATGCCGCGCTCGCGCTCTTCCGGAGCCTTGTCGATGTTTGCGAAATCGACAGCGGCGCCCTGCACCTTGGTGATGGCAGCCGTCAGCGTGGTCTTGCCGTGGTCAACGTGACCGATGGTGCCAACGTTGCAGTGCGGCTTGTTCCGCTCAAATTTTTCCTTAGCCATTTCTCAAATAACCTCTGGTTAGAAATTGAATCCCTGCGGGAGAAAAGGCGGCACCCGCTGAATCAGGCGCCGCCCCTAGACTGATCGCTCGCCTTAGGCAAGCTTCTCCTTGACTTCGGCCGCAACATTCGCGGGCACTTCGTCATAGTGGCTGAACTGCATCGAATACTGGGCGCGGCCCTGGGTGAACGAACGCAGCTCGTTGACGTAGCCAAACATGTTGGCCAGCGGCACGAAAGCTTCCACAGCCTGCGCATTACCGCGCGTGTCGGTGCCCTGGATCTGGCCACGACGGCTGTTCAGGTCACCGATGACATCGCCGAGGTAATCCTCAGGAGTCACGACTTCCACCTTCATGATCGGTTCGAGCAGCTTGATACCTGCCTTCTGAGCCACTTCGCGCATTGCGCCACGGCCGCAGATTTCGAAGGCAATCGCGCTGGAGTCGACGTCGTGGTACGCGCCGTCAGTCAGCTTGATTGTGAAGTCGATGATCGGGAAGCCGACCATGTAGCCGCTTTCCGCCTGCTCGCGCATGCCCTTTTCGATAGCCGGGATGTATTCGCGCGGGATGTTACCGCCCTTCACCTCGTCTTCGAACAGGATGCCCTGGCCGCGTTCACCCGGGGTGACAGTAACCTTGGCACGGCCGAACTGGCCCGAACCACCGGACTGCTTCTTGTGGGTGTAATCGACTTCGACTTCCTTTGCGAGTGCTTCGCGATAGGCCACCTGCGGCGCACCGACATTGGCTTCGACCTTGAACTCGCGCTTCATGCGATCAACGAGAATGTCGAGGTGAAGCTCGCCCATGCCCTTGATGATCGTCTGGCCCGATTCGTGATCGGTCGACACGCGGAACGACGGGTCCTCTGCAGCCAGGCGGTTGAGGGCAACGCCCATCTTTTCCTGGTCAGCCTTGGTCTTGGGTTCCACCGACAGTTCGATAACCGGCTCGGGGAATTCCATCCGCTCAAGGATGATCGGCGACTTTTCGGCGCACAGCGTGTCACCAGTCGTCGTTTCCTTGAGGCCCGCAATGGCGACGATGTCACCAGCGAAAGCTTCTTCGATGTCTTCGCGGTTGTTGGAATGCATCAGCAGCATACGGCCGATCTTTTCCTTCTTGTCCTTCACCGAGTTCAGGACCGAACCCTTGCGGAGCTGGCCGGAATAAATGCGAGTGAAGGTCAGCGAACCCACGAACGGGTCGTTCATGATCTTGAACGCCAGTGCCGCGAAGGGTGCATCATCGCTCGACGGACGAGTATCTTCCTCGTCGCTGTCGGGCAGGACGCCCTTGATGGCCGGCACGTCGAGCGGGCTCGGCATGTAATCGACCACAGCATCCAGCAGCGGCTGAACGCCCTTGTTCTTGAAGGCCGAGCCACAAGTGACAGGCACAAAGTCGCGCGCCATGGTCCCCTTGCGGATGAGGCGCTTCAGCGTTGCAGCGTCGGGCTCATTACCTTCGAGATAGGCTTCCATCACGTCATCGTCCTGCTCGACGGCAGTTTCGATCAGCTTTTCGCGGTATTCGGCAGCCTTGTCGGCGAGGTCGGCGGGGATGTCGACATATTCGAATTCCGCACCGAGGCTTTCGTCCTTCCAGACGATGCCGCGGTTGTTCACCAGGTCAACCACACCCTTCAGGTCGCTCTCTGCACCGATCGGGAGATAGAGCACCAGCGGGGTCGCGCCGAGGCGGTCGATGATCGACTGGACGCAGTAGTAGAAGTCAGCACCAGTACGGTCTAACTTATTGATAAAGCACATCCGAGGAACGCCGTATTTGTCGGCCTGGCGCCATACGGTTTCGGATTGCGGCTCCACGCCCGCGACCCCGTCAAACACGGCGACGGCACCGTCGAGTACGCGCAGCGAGCGTTCGACTTCGATGGTGAAGTCAACGTGGCCGGGGGTGTCGATGATGTTGATGCGGTGCTTGGGACCCTGGCCATCTTCGGCCGACCAGAAGGTGGTCGTCGCAGCCGAGGTGATGGTGATGCCGCGTTCCTGCTCCTGCTCCATCCAGTCCATCGTCGCAGCGCCATCATGCACTTCGCCGATCTTGTAGGACTTGCCGGTGTAGTAGAGGATACGTTCGGTAGTCGTGGTCTTGCCAGCATCAATGTGGGCCATGATGCCGATATTGCGATAGCGCTCCAGCGGATATTCGCGGGCCATATCTGTTACTCCTGAAAGCTGCCGGATTACCAGCGATAGTGCGAGAAGGCGCGGTTGGCGTCTGCCATACGGTGAGTATCTTCGCGCTTCTTCACGGCATTGCCGCGGTTGTTGGCAGCATCCATCAGCTCACCCGACAGACGCGCTGCCATGGTGGTTTCCGGACGACCGCGCGCAGCGCCGATCAGCCAGCGAATGGCGAGAGCCTGGGCACGCTCGGGGCGAACCTCGACCGGCACCTGGTAGGTGGCACCACCCACACGGCGGCTGCGCACTTCGACCTGCGGCTTCACATTGTTCAGCGCATCATGGAACAGCTGCACCGGATCGGCCTTGGCCTTGGCTTCAACCGTGTCGAGCGCACCATAGACGATACGCTCGGCAGTGGACTTCTTCCCGTCGAGCATGAGGTTGTTCATGAACTTCGACAGCACCTGATCCCCGAACTTGGGATCGGGCAGGATGACCCGCTTTTCGGGACGACGACGACGTGACATGTCACGAATTCCTTCTCTTGGCCCTACCCCTCAACTTGTCATTCCCGCGAAGGCGGGAATCCAGAGGCGGCGGGCAATAAACTCAAGAAGCCTTGGGACTGGATCCCCGATAAAATCGCTGGTGGCGATTTTTCGAGGATGACCATGCCCCCGGCATGGTCACTTAGGCCGCTTCGCGCCGTACTTAGAACGGCTCTGCTTGCGGTCCTTCACACCCTGCGTGTCGAGCACGCCGCGCAGCACATGGTAGCGCACGCCGGGAAGGTCGCGCACACGGCCGCCGCGGATCAGCACAACGGAGTGCTCCTGGAGGTTGTGGCCTTCGCCCGGGATGTAGGAGATGACTTCGCGCTGGTTGGTCAGGCGGACCTTGGCCACCTTGCGCAGTGCGGAGTTCGGCTTCTTCGGCGTCGTGGTATAGACGCGGGTGCAAACACCACGCTTCTGCGGGTTCTGCTCCATCGCAGGGACCTTGCTCTTGGCCTTCTGCGGAACGCGGCCCTTGCGGACCAGCTGGTTAATCGTCGGCATATGAGTCTTTCTCTTCACCGTGTGGAGGTGCCACTAGTCAGGTGAAGAGAAGCAGGTTCGCGGCCAAACCGTCACCCCGGACTTGATCCGGGGTCCAGCTAACAAGAACGCCCGCGCAGCGGACATCTTGCTCTTGCGCGAAACTGAAACACTCCACCCGGCACGGACACCGGGTTACTTTGACGGCTGCCCACAAAGTTCCGCCCAATCCGCAGTTACGGACCAGACCAAACCCCAATAGAAAAAAGCCACATCGCATCAGCGACTGGCTTCCGGGACATGACCGGCAATGTTCAGCTCTATCTACCCAAGGAGGAGCAAACCCCACCTCAGATGGCGCGCCCGTTAGCGGGGTTTGGGGGTGGGGTCAAGGGTTGGGGGACTTAATCGTCCTTTTCAGCTTGATGTCGGCAATAGTCGCAAATTCCACTCTCGAAATATGTCTCTTTTTCACTCAAAGGCACTGCTTGCCCACAGATAGCGCAATTGGCTCCGCTTTGCGCCCAATTATCCTCAGCAACCTGCATCTCATGTTTCGCCCGCCCCATTTTTTTGCTCCTTCTTCAATAGTTATTGTACAGCCCGGAGCGCAGCTCCAACTCCATCACCCAAACTTGATGACCTCGGACTGGCCAAACCAAAAATTAGAGCTTCAAGCTCTGACAACGGAATCCGCAATTCCTTTGCTATATCATTTTTTGTAATCTTCTTCGACCACAATGCGGTTAGAACTTTTTGCCAGACGACCGATGTTTCGCGATCAATTCCGTTGGGTTCTCCCCTACGATAGCCAAGCTGCCCAAGCTCAATGCACATCGATTTATACGTCCATTCGGTGATCATGCCGAGCTTATGAAGACGAAAAACGAGTGCCATTGCGGAAACACGCCATCGCTTTTTTAGGCGCAAAACCTGTCTAACTGATTCAACACTACGAGCCTCGCTTTTGATATCAGCCTCAGGCATCAAAAATGCGGACGCAAACGCATCGGCTTGATGCTCTGCCCCCCTGTCCCCTTTTGCCCCAGCATGATGGTGCATAACAAGGTGCCCAAGCTCGTGGGCGCAATCAAAAATGGACCTCTCGGGGGTCTTTTGTTGATTCAAAAAGACATACGGGCGATCTGAACGCCAAAATGAGTAAGCGTCGACATCCAATGTATTTTCCGAGAGCGATAGCACCCGAACGCCTTTCGACTCCAAAAGCGAGAGAAAGTTACCAATTGGTCGATCACCCAAACCCCAATGTTGTCGCAGCAAGCGAGCCGCACTCTCTGGACGCTCCCTTTCCTTGCTCAAATCAATCAAGTCCGGCTTGGGTAAGTGAAATCTTTCATCCACCCAATCATACAAAGCGACACCTAAGGATCCTGCCGCGAGAGACGCATCACGATCCGCCGCGCCCATTTTCGCTAAACTACGAAAACTCACAGTATTGACGGAAATTACGTCAGGATCATCCATATAGAAGAATTCAAGTGGATAACACAAAGCCTCCGCCAAGGAATTCGCGGTATCTAACTGTATCTGGTGACCATTCTCTGCTTTTGAAACGGTGACTGGCGTCAATTTAGCCTTCTTCGCCAATTGCTTACCAGTCATTTTGCGGCGCTGTCGCGCCACCCTTAGTCTTTCGCCAGAAAAATACATCTTACTAGGCTCGCAGCCGGACCGGGATTTCGAAATCCATAATCGGCCCAGTCTCGTCGTCGATCCGAGCGCCCCAATCAGGTGCCGTACCCCGGATGAAAATGCGTTCGACAAACGCTTTATACATGCCGCCAGCGATTATTGGCTGACTAAGTTCCACAGACCCATCTTCTCCCACCATCGCATAGTAGGTCGGAACTCCGTCCTCGGCGACGCCGGTCAGCGGCCCTGCCTCGATACCGTAATGTTCGAAGAGCGTTGGCCCATTCAAGAGTTCTGCAGCGGCGCCTTTTGCAGATCTTGGCAAAGGAGCGAAATCAGGGTCGCAAGCGCGATCAACATTCTGAAATCCAATGCGTAGACCAAGTCGCCTATTGATAACCGCTTCAACACCACAAACGCGGTCTACCTGCCAAGCTTCATCAAGAAGCTGGTCGCGCAGCTCATTCACACCATATATATAAGCTAGTGTGCCTGGCGCATTAAGAGGCATCAAGGGCCCCGCATCCAACGCCCAACGTCGTGCAACGTCGGCAATCGCGATGAATTGACCCTTGACCAAACCAAAATCAAACAGCCTCTCATCGACCTGAAAATCATCAGTGATTATCTTCGTTGCAAAAGCGGGCATCAAGGCCTCCGTTTAACAATTTTCACCTCCATAGAGGTTGAGATTATTAAACGCAAGCCACCGATCGCACGGCAGTGTGGGAAACTCACAGCTTAGATTTCGCCTACCGTTCTTGCCCGTTGGAACAGACCACAAAATCCATTTTCCTACACGCCAAAAATCTGCATTCTATGCGTGGTCATGCCCGACCACTGCCCCACAGAACCCTCTGCGTCTCCGCGCCTCTGCGTGAATCATAATGGCGCTACACTTGCCGTTAGTGCGCCATACGCTGGCGTAGGACATGCCCCTCCCCCAACCCCCTCCCCTGAAGGGGAGAGGGCTTTTGGTGTGCGCCGCTGGCATTGCGCTAACCTTCGAGTTTTTTGTTTTCCGCACGCCATCCGGCGCGCGATTTCCTCGCGTGTTTCTTGTTTTCGCCCTCAAGCGCCCCCTGCCTTCGCAGGGGCAGGCGGGCGCCGCACCTCCGTGCGGCTTGGCTACGCCGCAGGGGCGGCGACGCGCGGTCGCGCTTGCGGTCCACTGGTCGTGGACCGGTCTTTCGCCAGTTAGCTGAGGTATCCCCATGACTGACTCCCCTACCCCCACCCGCGAGTCCTTGTTTAATGTGTCTGCCGAGGACCGGCCCTCTGAGCGGCAGCCGCCGGTTCCACGCGATCCGCCGTCCACGGCTTCGCAGACCACCTGCCTCCGGCAGACTCCACACCAGGCCACCTCCGCCGTCGCCTTTGTTGCGGAGCCGCCGGCGGCGGATGATCCCTTGCTCGCTTTCGAGCCGGTCCCTCATGTCCAGCCGCGCCGCAATTCGATCACGCCTGATCTCCAGCGCAAGTTCATCGCCCATTTGGCCGCCACCGGCATCGTCAAGCAGGCCGCTCGCCATATCGGCAAGTCGCTGGAAGCCATCTACAAACTCCGCCAGCGGCCCGGAGCAGAGGGCTTCTGCGCGGCGTGGGATGCGGCGCTTGAACGCGGGGTACAGCGGCTGGAGGATTGCGCCTTGGAGCGCGCGATCCAGGGGACGTCCACCCCGATTGTCAGCGGGGGCGAGATCCTCGGCTATTGGGACAAGCCGGACAATGCGCTGCTGCGCTTCCTCCTCCAGCATCGCCTGCCCGAACGCTATGGCATCCAGCGGCTGAAGCCGGGGCATCCGGTCTATGATTCCATCGCGCGCGAGGTGATTGCGGCCTATCAGGCGCAGGAGGCGGAGGATGAGCAGGCGGTGCTGGAAAGCATCGACGCCTTCATCGAAGACATGCGCCAGCGGCGGATCGCGAACGAGGCGATCTTGGCGCAGCGCAAGCCGGGGCCTGATGAGGTGCGGGAGGAGTAGTTTTTTCGCTCACAGAGGCACAGAGGCACTGAGGAAGTTTACGGCTTCGCCGGATTGTTTCGCGCGAAGGCGCCAAGGCGCGAAGACCTATCGCCTGCGGCAGCAGGCCTTCCAAACCTCAACGGTTCTGCATTGAGCAATGTTGGATCGCTTGATTGCCCGCTGCCGCGGGCGAACCCTTCTCTGTGCCTCTGCGCCTCTGTGAGCGAAATCCCCCGGCGAAGCCGCAACCTTCTTCGCGCCTTGGCGTCTTGGCGCGAAACCGAAACGATCAGCCCTGCAGGAACTCCACCAGCGCCTTTACCTTTTTCTGGCGCCATTGCGGGGCCGGGGCGAGGAGCCAGTAGGCGCGGCGGCAGTCTTCTGGCCCGTCGACCGCCTTCAGCCGCCCCTCGGCCAGTGCCTGTTCGACGAGGGCCAGCGGGAGGGTCGTGCGGCCGAGGCCTGCCAGCGCGCTGCTCAGCGCCTGGCCCGGATTGCCGACCTGGATCGCGCCTTCGCGCCCGTCCGGCGCAGCGCCGCCGGGCCAGCTGATCCAGTCTGCGCTGGCGCCCGGTGCGGCCACGGTCACGCGGCGCGCGGGGGTGAGCTGCACGCCCTCCAGCTCGCCAGGCCCGTCGGCCAACCGCACGGCGAAATCGAGGTTGGCCTCGGTAAAGTCCGCATTCTCCTCCGCCAGCTGGTAGCGCGCCTGCGGGTTGGCGGCGCGGAAGGCGGCGAGTTTCGGGGCGAGCCACTGGGCGTAGAATTCGCGCGGGGCGGCGATGGTGTAGCGGTCGCTCGCCTGCCCAGCCTGCATCGCCTGCACGCTTTCCTCGAACCGCAGGAAGCCTTCGCGCAGCGGATCGAGCCCGGCCTGTGCTTCCCCGGTCAGTTCCAGCCCCTTGCTGGTGCGGCGGAAGAGGACGATGCCGAGCACATCCTCCAGCGCGCGGATCTGCTGGCCGACCGCCGCCGGGGTCACCGCCAGCTCGTCCGCCGCGCGGGTGAAGCTGAGGTGCCGCGCCGCCGCATCGAACACGCGCAGCGCGTTAAGGGGCAACAGTGTTCTCTTCATCGTCCCGACTTACTTCAGTCAGCCGTCGCGGGCGCGGCGAGCGGGAAGAAGGGGATCGCCACTTCCAGCGCAGTGCCATCCTCGCGCTCGAACGTATAATGCCCTTCCATCGAGCCATTGGGCGTGGTCAGCGGGCAGCCGGAGACATAGTCATGGCTCTGCCCCGGCACCAGCACGGGCTGTTCGCCGACCACCCCGTCCCCGTCGACGAAGTTCACCATCCCGCGCGCATCGGTGATTTTCCAGTGCCGCGTCTTGAGCTGCAGCACTTCGCCCGCGTCATTCTCCAGCCTTATATGATAGACCCAGAACCACTTGCCCGCTTCGGGGCGCGATTGCTCTGGCAGGAAGTTGACGGCCACTCTTACGGTGACCCCATGCGTCGTGGCAGCGTGCTGGAAAAATTCCTTCATGACGACTCAGAAGGTAGCGCCTCCCTGCCCTACCGCCAAGGGCAGGAAAGCAGGAAAATGCGATCAGTCCGCCGGATTATGCTTCGCCAGGAAGGTGCCGAGCGTGTCATACCATTGCTGTTCGCTCTCCTTTTTGTCGAAATTGTGCCCTTCATCCTTGAACACCAGTGTTTCGACCAGCCCCGTGTCCTTGGCTGCGCCGCGCATGGCGGTGAACTGGCTGAAAGGCACCCGCGCGTCTTCCTTGCCATGGGCGAGGAGCAAGGGCCGCGTCAGCGCCTTGCCATTCTTCACCGGTGAATAATCGGCCAGATCCACCCCCTCGTCACTGTCTTCCTCGCCTTCAACCCGGTCGCGCCACTCGTTGAAGAACTTGCGGGTGAAGAAGCCCCGGTCATAGCGCAGGATCGCCTGCCAGTCGCTCACACCGGCAAAGCTGGCCGCGCAGCGATAGCGCTCCGGATTGCGCAGCACCGCCCACATCGCCGCATAGCCGCCATAGCTGGAGCCGACCACACAGACCCGCGCCGGATCGGCAATGCCCAGCCCCACGGCCCAATCCATCGCATCATCAATATCGTCCTGCATCCCGCGCCCGATTTCGCCATCGCCAAGCTTCTCGAACGCCTCGCCATAGCCGCCGGACCCGCGATAATTGGGCTGCAACACGGCATAGCCCCGATTGGCGAGGAACTGCACTTCGTCATTATAGGTGAGCGTATCGCGAATGCCGTAGGGGCCGCCATGGGGCAGGATGATCAGCGGCAGACCCTTTGCCTTGCGCCCGCGCGGCAAGGTCAGATAGCCTTCGATCATAGTGCCATCGCGCGCGCTGTAGCGGATCGGAACCGGCTCAACGAGCTGCGTAAAGTCCAAGTTTGGCCGCACTTGCTGGAACAGGTCCAGCCGCCCCTCCGCCGGGGTAAAGACATATAGCGCCCCCGGATCACCCGGCCCGCCAGCCCAGACCAGCATCCGCTGGCCTGCCCGATCACGCGAGATGATGCGCAGTTCGGATTCCTGCAGCACCCCGCTCAGCGCCGTATGGGTCTTGGCCAGCTCCGGATCCAGCCAGACGATATTTTCCCGCTCGGAATTATACAGCGCCGCGATAGGCTGGCCGGAGGAATTGAACCATGCCTCCTCCACATCCCAGTCCGGGTTCGCATAGACCGTCTCGACGACTTCCTGCGTCGCATAGTTGAAGCGCATCAGCGCATATCGGCCATTGTCCTGTTTACCCACCACATAGCCGATATCGCTGCCCGCGCGGACCTGCGAGAAATCCCAACGCCAGCTATCCTCGCTTGGCTCCACCAGCTTGTCCACGCGAATGAAGTCGGCATCGGGCCCGCTGCGGTAATGGACCCGCCAGCCATCATCAATCCACGCCACCCCGGCCCGCACGACGCCGGTTTCATCGGCATACCAGCGTGTCACCCCACGCTTCTGCGTCTGGACTGCTTCGCCGCGCCCCTTTTCATTGAGCGAGAAGCGATAAACCAGCGGCCAATCCCATGCGGAGGGCATGATGGACAGCAGCAGGAATGACCCGTCATCCGCCACATGCACCACATCATCGCCATCCGGCAGCTGGTAGGGATGGCCGATATACAGCAAGCTGCCCTGTTCCACGTCCATCACATAAAGTTTTGAATAGCGGACATCGACACCGACCAGCCTCCCGGTACCCGTCACAGACATCAGCACCTTGCCAGATCCGGCCCACTGGAACCATTTCAGGTCAAGCTTCTCCGGAACCTCCATCCGGCTGAGCGGGCGGCGCGTGGCCGCATCGAATATCGCGAGGTTGGCATTACCCTCCACGGAAATGCGCATAGCAATTAACCGGCCATCAGGGGAAAGCCTAGCGCCGCCCACTTCATTGCGCTCGGCAAAGGAGGAAGCAGGAATGGTGGCCGCGCGCGGCGCGCTTTCGGCGCGTTCCACGGCAGCCTTGACGAATTCGGGCATCGCGACTGGCTGGACCGTCTGGCCAAGTGCCGCCACGGGCAGAAGGATCGAAAGAAGCTCAAGCAGCAACCAGCGCCTCATCCGGAAATTCCCCCTGTTCCAACGCCTTGCAGGATAAGTGCAACATTCCGGCAAAGGCAAGCCACGACGCTAAGGTATTCGAGAAAAGCACTTGCTCTCAAAGGCTTTGTTAACCATGCCTGCATAAAAGACGGTCGCGGAAACGGATATGCAGTTGATTTACCTCCAGATCGGGCTCGGAGTGCTCGCCCTCGCGCTGGTTGCCATCGGCGTGGCGATCTATGCCAAGAAACGGGGAGGCCTGCCCAGCATGCCGCGTCCGAAGCTGGCCGTACCCAAGGTTTCGCTGCCGAAAAGGCGCGCGAAGGAGGAGGACGACGTGATCGTCCTGCCATCCTCCCGCCTGCAGCGCCTGCAGACCGCGGCAGAAGAAAAGCCACAGCCGACACATGACGATTTCGATGCCGTGGAAGCGCGGTTGGAGGAATTGTTCGGCCTGTTTGAAGCAGGCAAGCTGGACCTGCCATTCTACCGCGAAAAGGTGGTGGAAGAGCTCGACAAGGCCAAATCCTATGAAGCGGCCCTGTCCCACCCCACCGCCAATCCGGAGCTGGTGGAACGCGCGCAGGCGACCAGCCAGGCAGTGCAATGGTGCGTCGACTGGGCGGATGACTTTAAGGTTAAGGCTGGCGTAACACCCCGATAATCCGATCTTAAAACTTCGCCTCTATCCCATGTCCGATAGTGCTGAAACTGCATTTGGCGCATGGGAGCAAACCCTTGACTGAACAACAGAATATGATGTCCAGGCTGGCCCGCGATACCGGGGGCAACATGCTTGCGCTCGGCGCGCTGGGGCTGCTGGTCACCATGTCACTGGTTGGCGGCGGTGTGGATATGAGCCGCGCCTACAAGGTGCAAAGCCGCCTGCAGGCTGCCTGTGATGCCGGTGTGCTGGCCGGGCGCAAGGCGGTGCGGACCAGCGGCTTTGACACCAACGCAGAAGATACAGCGGACAGCTTCTTCAACAACAATTTCGACGAAACCGAACATGGCGCGTCCGGCACCAGTTTTACGGTTGTGTCGCCGGATAATGGCAACACGGTGAATGGCTCGGCTTCGACCGGCGTCAATTCAACCATCATGCGCGCATTTGGCTTCAACACGATTGATCTCGCCGTGAGCTGCTCCGCCTCCATGGGCGTAGGCAACAGCGACGTGACCATGGTGCTGGATACGACCGGCTCCATGGGCAGCCGCATCGGCTACGGTGGCCCGACCAAGATCGTGATGCTGCGCGATGCGATGAAGAACTTCTACGACACGGTGCAAACCGCCACTGCAGGCGGAAATGCCCGTATCCGTTATGCCTTTGTGCCTTACAGCTCGTCGGTCAATGTCGGCCGCCTGATCTACGACCAGGACCCGGATTACCTGGTCGACGAATATACGATCCAGTCACGCGAGCCGGTCTACACGACCACGACGGTGGAAGAACTTGCCGGTTGGGAAGACCCGGTGACCACGACCGGTAGCGGCCAGAGCGGGCAGGATCTGATCGACTATGAGCAAATTGGTTCAGATGTCTTTACCAATAAGAACGATTGCCTGGATACGCTGCCGTCTGACACCAGCTGGGCCACGAGCGGGAGCACGTCCACTGAAAGCGATACGTCGGTCAATGGCAGCGGGCAGCAAGTAACCACAACCACCGTTTCGTCCACGCAGACACGCCTGGAATATACTTGCGTGTATGAAAAGGTGAAGGTGGGCAACAAGAAGCGGTGGCGTTGGGTTCCCTATGAAGCGCTCTACCAACGCGAGTATTACGACTATACTTTCGACACAAGGGATCCGGTCTACACCACAGTAGAAACCAATGTGTTTGATCGTTTCGCCTATAAGCCGGTCACGTATGACGTCAGCACGTTCAAGACGTTCAGCCCCGTCACCACACCAACCGGCAACAACGGTAGTGGCCAGACATCGACATGGGAGGGCTGCATCGAAGAACGGTCCACAATCCCCGCCAATGGCTTCAGCTACAATCGAATTCAGGGCATCACGCCAACAGCCGCGCTTGATCTTGATATCGACACAGCCCCTGATCCGTTTGATGATGACACGCGTTGGGCACCAATGTGGCCGAATGTGGCCTGGTACCGCACGTCGTGGGTTTCATATGGTCGCGGAGGCCGTTGGGAAATGTCCAACGTCGCAGAGAGCGAAACCGGCGAGCAGCCTTCTTCCTTCTGTCCGCGGGCCGGTCAACTGTTGACCACCATGTCGGAAAGCGCGTTTGATGCCTATGCAGATTCGCTCTATCCGGAAGGCAATACCTATCACGATATCGGCATTCTGTGGGGTGCACGCGTCAGCTCGCCGCAGGGCATCTTCGCTGACAATGTCAATGAAGATCCGTCCAATGGCGGCAATGTCTCGCGCCACCTGATCTTCATGACCGATGGCGCGCTGGTGACCAACAATTCGATCCAGACTGCTTATGGCATCGAATTCCATGACCGGCGAGTGACCGGCAATGGCAGCAACAACCAGAACTCGCGCCATAACTCGCGCTTCCTTGCATTGTGCGAAGCGGTCAAGGCCAAGGGTATCCGGCTGTGGGTAATCGCCTTTGACACGGGCCTGACCAACGACCTGGAATCCTGCGCTTCCAGCGACAGTGCCTTCACCGCCAATGATGCGGATGAGCTGAACAGCGCCTTCCAGGAAATCGCCAATGAAGTCGGCGAATTGCGGATTGTCCAGTAATGCGGCGCATCCTCAATTCCATTGCCCGGTGTCGTGACGGGGTCAGCGCAGTCGAATTCGCCGTGATCGCGCCGACCTTCATGATCATGCTGATGGGTGTGCTCGATATCGGGCATATGATCTATGGACAGTCCGTGCTGAATGGCGCGGTGGAAGCAGCAGCGCGCAATGCGTCGCTGGAAACCGCCGATACGAGTGCGGCTGACGCCCAAGTGCTGAACATGGTCGGTTCCGTGTTGCCCAATGCGTCCATCAATTCGACCCGCAAGAGCTATTTCGATTTCGCCGATATCGGCCGTGCAGAGCCGTGGAATGATGAAGACGGCAATGGCAACTGCAATGATGGCGAAATCTATACCGACCAGAATGCCAACGGTCAGTGGGATGCCGATGTCGGGGTCGCGGGCAATGGCGGCGCGAATGACGTGGTCATCTATACCGTCGAGGCAACCTACGAGCCGGTATTTCGGATCCCTTTCATGCCGGAAAGTTGGGAAACCCGAACCCTCAGCTCCAGCACAGTGCGCAAGAACCAGCCTTTTGGTGCCCAGGCAGACATGAGTGACGAGGCCGCATCATGCGATTGAACAGGAAGGTCTTGGCCTTTTCCCGCCGCAATCTTGCCCGCAAAATGCGGAAATTGCGCGACACCAGCGGTGTGGCAGCGGTAGAATTCGCGATGATCCTGCCGCTCTTCATCAGTATGGGGCTGGTCGGCACGGAAGTGGCCTATATGTCCACCGTCAACATGCAGGTCAGCCAGGTTGCCCTGTCGCTGGCCGACAATGCTTCTCGCCTGGGGCAGACGGACAATAGCAGTGTCACACCCACAGTGACGGAATCAGACATCGATTCGATCATGAAGGGCGCATTGCAGCAAGGTGCCTATTTCGACCTGGAGCAAAATGGCCGGATCATCCTGTCCAGCCTCGAAGTGGATGATGACACGGGTCGGCAATATATCCATTGGCAGCGTTGCCGGGGGGAACTCGCCGAAGAATCAATTTATGGCGATGACGGGCAGAATAACGGCCTGCATGGTCCGGAAATTACCGGTGTCGGTTCAGACACGAACAAGGTCACTGCTGAAGACGGTTCGGCCGTAATGATTGCAGAAATCTATTACGACTATGATGGTCTGTTCACCAATCTGCTGCCCTCTACGCCTCGTTTCCGGCAGGAAGCGATCTTCACCATCCGCGATGATCGCAACCTTGCCCCCGGCGTGACCGGCAGCGGCGGCAGCTCAAGCTGCGACTAGTCCCGCCGCCTCCGCCAGCGCATCGTGTAGCGTCGTGAGCTGTTCCGGCGTGATGCAATAGGGTGGCATCAGATACACGGTATTTCCCAGCGGGCGGATCAACAGGTCCCGCTCGCGGAAGAAGGCGAGCAGGCGCGGCTGGAGGTTGGAGAGATAGCCGCTGCCCTCGCCCACTGCGTAATCCAGCGCGATGATCGTGCCGCATTGGCGGGTGTTGGTGATGCCGGGCACTTGCGCGAGTTTCGCAAGGCCTTCGGACTGGCGCTGACACAGATCCGCCAGCCCTTCGCGCACGCTATCGTCGTGCCACATCGCGATGTTGGCCACCGCAGCTGCACAAGCGATAGGGTTCGCGGTGTAGCTGGAGGAATGGTAGAAGGTCTTGCTGCGATCCGTCGAATAATGCGCATCAAAGATCGCCGCGCTTGCCAATGTCACCGCCAGCGGCATGGAGCCGCCGGTGATCCCCTTCGCAAGGCAGAGAATATCCGGCTCTACACCCGCCTGCTCGCAAGCAAGCAACGTGCCGGTGCGGCCCCAGCCAGTCATGACCTCATCCGCAATGAACAGCACCCCATGCCGCGCGCAGATCGCGTGCATTTCGCGCAGCACTTCGGGAGGATAAACCAGCATCCCGCCCGCGCCGAGGATCAGCGGCTCGACAATGAAGGCGGCGGTGTCGCTTTGGCGGCATGCGGTTTCGAGCGCGTCATAGGTGGCCTGTTCAGCCCCTTGATAGGGATAGGGAATTACCCCCACATCGAAGAGCAATTTGTCATAGGCCTGGTTGAACACGCCGCGTTCGCCCACAGACATCGCGCCAATCGTGTCGCCGTGATAGCTGTGCTGCATCACGAGGATGCGGTGTCGGGGCTGGCCGATATTGTGCCAGTAGCCGAGCGCCATTTTCAGCGCGACTTCGACCGCGGTGGAGCCGCTGTCAGAAAAGAACACATGCGGCAGGCTGACCGGCAGCAGGTCGAGCAATCCGCGCGCCACTTTCTCTGCTGGTTCGTGGGTCCAGCCGGCAAATATCAGCTGGTCGAGCTTGCCCGCCTGCTCGGCAATCGCGCTGACAATGCGGGGGTGGCAATGGCCGTGGGTGGTGACCCACCAGCTGGAGATCGCGTCAATCACTTCCCGCCCGTCGGCGGTGTAGAGCACCGCCCCTTCGGCGCGCTCGACCAGCGGGATCGGCTCTTGCAGCCCGTGCTGAGTGAAGGGATGCCAGACGGGGGATTGGGTCATGCCGAAGCCCCTAGCACGTCGAGGTGAAAGCCCTGCATTGCTCTCGCCAGCGTCTCTGCATTGAGCGGATCAAGCAGTGGCAAACGGCCAAGGCTGCGCACCTTGCCGATATGGCAAATCACCCGCTGCGTTTCGGCATTCTCCTCCCCGATAAAGGCGATGCCCGCGATGGGCACATGGCGCGCGCGCAGCGCCTCGATCGACATCAGGCTGTGGTTGATCGTGCCAAGCGCCGTGCGCGCGGCAAGCACCACGGGCAGGCCCCATTGCGCGAACATGTCGGCATAGAGCAATTCGTCCGACAGCGGGACCAGCACGCCCCCTGCCCCTTCGACCACGAGCGGGCCATCAAGCTGCGGCAGCGCCAGCCTCGCCGGGTCAATCGCAACGCCATCCAGCGCCGCCGCCTGATGCGGGGAGCAAGGGGTTTGCAGGCTGTAGGCCTCAGGCAGCACCGCATCCTGCCCTCGCCCGGATAGCCGCGCGACTGCCGCTGCGTCGCTCTCTTCCTCGATCCCGGCCTGCACCGGCTTCCAATAGGTCGCGCCCAGCGCCCCCACCAGCCCGGCGGCGAGCACGGTCTTCCCAATGCCCGTATCGGTCCCGCTCACGACAATGCGAATTGTCACAGCGCCTCCTTCAGCGCAGCGGCCAGCGCCGCAATATCATCCTCATTGCTGTTGAGGGTGATAACGATCCGCAGGCGAGACGTTCCCGCCGGAACCGTCGGCGGGCGAATGCCGCGCACGTCAAACCCCTGCGCCTGCAAGCGCTCTGCGACCTGCATCGTGCGGAGATTATCACCCAACACCAGCGGCAGAACAGGCGAGCCATGCGCCTCTGCCCCCAAAGGGCCGAGCAGCGCGCCCGCCTTGGCGATCCGCGCCTGCAAGGCTGCGCGCAAATGGTCGCCGCCCGCGCAAATCCGCAAGGCTTCGCGCACCACCGCTGCCATCAGCGGGCTTGGCGCGGTGGAGAAGATGAAGCCGCGCGCACGGTTGACGAGGAAATCCTTCATCGCCGCCGGGCCCACCAGCAGCGCCCCTTCGCAGCCCAGCGCCTTGCCGCAGGTATGCAGCGTGATGACGTTGCTGCGCCCCTGCAACCCTGCCTCAGCCGCCAGTCCGCGGCCGCCGGGGCCATAGACGCCGGTCGCGTGGGCTTCATCGACCAGCAGCATCGCGCCATGCTTCTTCGCCAGCGCGCCCAGCTCTGCCACAGGGCCGCAATCGCCATCCATCGAATAGAGCGATTCCACCGCCAGCCACACTTGCCCGCCATTGCCCGCAGCGCGCCATGCCAGCAGCGCGTCCTCAAACGCCTGCACATCGCCATGCGGCACCAGCTTGCGCTCGGCGCGGGTGAGTTTCAGCCCTTCATGGCAGCTGGCATGGACGAGCTCATCTGCCAGCACGAGATCGCCCCGCTGCGGCAACGTGGCAAACAAGGCCGAATTGGCGACAAAGCCGCTGGAGAGGAACAAAGCGCTCTCCGCCCCGAAGAACGCCGCCGCTTCGGCCTCCAGTGCTTCATGCTCCGCGCAATTGCCGCGCAGCAGCCGCGAGCCGCCTGACCCGACCGGCACGCCCCGATCGAGCGCCTTACGCGCGGCCTCTTCCAATGCGCCCGAAGCCGCGAGACCAAGGTAATCGTTGGAGGCAAAATCCAGCCCCGCGCGGGGGATCAGACTCCGCCGCCGACCCTCCGTCTCCAGCCGCGCAAGGTCTGCGATCTGCGCGGAAAGCGGCTCAGTCTCTGGCTGTTCAGGAGTAGGAAACACGCGGGTCATCACGCGCCGCGATAGAGCAGGTTTGGCGCGATTGCGAGGGGTTGCGTTGGTGTTTCTCGCCCTGCCAATATCCGCCATAGCTCGCGAATTAGCGCTGCTTTTCACTCGCAAGTGTCGGCGGCTCCATGGACTTGCGCAAGTCCCTGCATTTCCTGCCCTTGTCCAGATTGCCTGCCACCAGACAGCCATCGTCGCCCTGCTGGTTGCGGGCAATTGTCTCACCCATCGTCTCCACCGGCCGCGGCCCCGATCCGATAGCCGAAGCATCTGCCAATTCGTAGTCCGGTGCCGCACAGGCACTCAGACCGGCCGCAATCGCGCAGGCAAAGGCAAGTGCACCGGACTTGGCGTAATGCTTGGTCATGTCAGGTCACCTCTCTTTGCGTAGGGGGTTGTCTATCGCAATTCGGCCATGCCTGCCAGCCCTCCCCCACTTCAGGGACACCGTATTCGGTGCCCCTCTTCGCGATTCACACCCCGCCCTGTGTTTCACGCAGAGACCGCAAAGGAAAGGAGAGACGCAGAGCCCTCTCCCCTCAAGGGCAGAGGGTTGGGAGAGGGGGATGTTAGTGAGGCCAGCGGATGTTGCGCCGGTGGCGAGCTTGCGCTGGTTTTTATTCACGCGAAGGCGCAAAGGGCGCGAAGATGCTGTGCCAACCGCTGCACTCCCACCTATCCCCAACCGTCACCCCGTGCTTGACACGGGGCTTAGCTTTTACTTGCGGCAAGCGCCTCCGTGGCAATCAATTCTCACGGGTTTGGCTTCTCCGACCCTCTGCCAGACAACCGAAACAGAGCGACTGACCAGCGTCAGTGCAAAAGAACAGCCTTGCCCCGCGTCAAGCACGGGGCGACGAGTTTGTTAGATTTGGGCTATTCTGGACGCGCTCCACACAACTCCCGCCTCGCGCGATCATCGGTGCATTCCGGGTTGCCTCAATGCACCCTACCCAAACTCACCAAGTAGGGTGCATTGAGCAAAGCGAAATGCACCGTTAGCCGAAAGCTATTCCCTCAAACCCCCGCGATATCAAACGCCCGGCCCAAATCCTCGATCAC
Source organism: Sphingomonadaceae bacterium (assembly GCA_024236195.1). Lineage (GTDB taxonomy): Bacteria > Pseudomonadota > Alphaproteobacteria > Sphingomonadales > Sphingomonadaceae > JACXVD01. The sequence continues at coordinate 255,792 of JACKKZ010000005.1, read as the reverse complement.
ATCAAGCGGATCCTCTAGCCCGATATTGATCCGCACCATTCCTTCCAGCACGCCCATTTCTGCGCGGGCTTCTTCGCCCATATTGGCGTGGGTGGTGCTCGCCGGGTGGCAGGCCAGGCTGCGGGAATCGCCGATATTGTTGGAAATATCGACCAGTTCCAGCGCGTCGAGGAATTTGAAGGCCTGCTGCCGCCCGCCATCGAGCAGGAAGGCGAAGATCGGGCCGGTCATCACCATCTGCTTCATCGCCAGATCGTGCCGTGGATGGCTGGCGAGGCCGGGGTGGAGGATTTTCGGCACGCGGCTTTCGACGAAGCGGCCCACTTCCAGCGCGTTCTCGCTCTGGCGGCGGGCGCGCAGGTCGAGTGTCTCCAGCCCCTTATGCACTACCCATGCGTTGAAGGGGGAGAGGTTCGGCCCGGTATTGCGCTGGAAGGGCAGCAGCACATCGTTGATGAATTGCTCGCTGCCGCAGACCGCGCCGGCGAGCACCCTGCCCTGCCCGTCCATCAGCTTGGTCGCGCTATAGGCGACGACATCCGCCCCGAACTCCATCGGTCGCTGGAGCGCGCTGGTGGCGAAGGCATTATCGACCACAGTGGTGATCCCGTGCGCCTTTGCCAGGCCGCAGACATATTCCATGTCCACCACGTCCAGCGTCGGATTGGCCGGGGTTTCAAAGAAGAACACCTTGGTATTGGGCCGGATCGCGGCCTCCCATGCGGCGTTGTCCGTGCTGTCGATCACGCTCACTTCGATGCCAAAGCGCGGGCAGAGATGGTCGAGCAGCCAGCGGCACGAGCCAAAGGCCGCGCGCGCGCCAACAACATGGTCCCCGGCGGAAAGCTGGCACAGCAGCGCCGCCGTCATCGCCGCCATCCCGCTCGCCTGGGTGCGGCAGGCCTCAGCCCCTTCCATGAGAGCGATCCGCTCTTCCAGCATGGCGACGGTGGGGTTCTGCAGGCGCGAATAGGTCATGCCCTGTGCTTCGCCCGCGAAACGGTTTGCTACCACCTGCGCACTGTCATAGGTATAGCCGCTGGTGAGGAACAGCGCCTCGCTGGTCTCGCCATGCTCGCTGCGCCAGGTGCCGCCGCGCACGGCCTGCGTTGCGGGGCGCCAGTTACGGGTGATGGAACGGTCTGTGCCGGTGGTCTTTTTCATAGTCCCGGCGGCTTAGGCGGGACTGTTCCGGCGGGCAAGCGCGAAGCGTTGCTGCGCGCAATCAGTTGCCATACGGGCTTGGCAAGGGCGTGCCCGGCATGGGAGGGCCTCCCTGGCTGTCTTCTGTCTCTGCCTGTTCGCTGGGATGCGGCTTCCGCGGCAAGTCATTGTCGCGCGCTTCGTCAAACGGACGCCAGCCATCAACATCGCGCAGCATGGGCGTGCCGCAACGGTCGCAAGAAGTACGATAGTCATAGCCATCATTCCACACACGATGGCGATTGATGACATGGCCCGAGAGGCTGCAAATGATACGCTTCAGCACAAAATCGACTCCGCTTTGGAAGACTGATTGCCCTGCGACCGTTATGTTTCTGTTTTAAAACTATGGTTGCAATTATACCAATTTCGCAGTTGCAGCAATTGGTAAGTTGCACAAACCATATTCATGGCACCGCCGCGCTGCGCAGGCTTGCCCCTGCAAGGTCAAGGGCTTACCAAATGCGCCGATGAGCACTGCCCCTGCCCGCGCGAATGACCCGATCCGGTGGTGCCTGTTGCTGGCGTTGGGATTTGGCGCCTTGGGCGCGATTCGCCTGACGATCCCCGCTGCGCCCTATTTTGACGAGATCCATTACCTGCCCGCTGCGCGCAATTTGCTCAGCGCGGCCAGTTTCTCCAACCAGGAACACCCGATGCTGGGTAAGGAGATCATGGCGCTCTCCATCGCCTTGCTGGGGGACAATCCGCTGGGCTGGCGGCTTCCGTCGCTGCTGGCGGGTATGCTTGCGATATATGGTTTCATGCGCGCGGTGTGGTTTGCCACCCGCACCCGCTTTGCCACGCTGGCCACGGGCATCCTGCTGGCCAGCGGGTTCCTGCTTTTCGTGCAGGCGCGCATTGCGCTGCTGGATATCTTCATGTTGGCGTTTTTCGCGCTCGCCCTGTGGCAGGCCGCCGGGGCCGTGCGCCAGCCGGAGCGCGGACGCTGGCGGTTGGCGCTGGCAGGGATCGCGCTCGGTCTGTCCATGGCAGCGAAGTGGAATGTCGTGCCGCTCGCCCCGCTCTTCGGGCTTGCATTCCTCGCCTGGCGGCTGCGCGCGAGTGGCTGGCGCTTCGCCTTTTCGCATCGCGGTGCGCCGGTGCCGGGGATCACGCTGGCGGAGGCTTTCCTGTGGCTCGGCATTGTCCCGCTGGCGGTCTATTGCCTTACCTATTTCCCGGCGTGGTTCCTGCCCAATGCGTTGTCTGCCGACTATGGACTGATCGCGCAGCACCAGAAGATGATCGCGATGCAGGAAGGGGTGATTGGCGAGCATCCTTATGAATCGCACTGGTACCAGTGGATGCTGAACCTGCGCCCGATCTGGTATTTGTGGGAGCCGGTTGACGGGGTGCAGCGCGGTGTCCTGCTGTTGGGTAACCCGCTGACCATGCTGCTGGGCCTGCCTGCATTGCTATGGTGCGGATGGGCCGGGATCACCCAGCGCCGCCGCGATGCCTTGGCGGTGGTGGTGCTTTACACGGTCAGCCTCGGCTTCTGGATCGTCGCGGCGAAGCCGGTGCAGTTCTATTACCACTACGCCTTGCCCGGCTGCTTGCTGCTGGTTGCGCTCGCGCTGGCACTGGATTCGCTGTGGCGGCAGGGGCAGCGCTGGGTACCATTGGGCGTGCTGACGCTGAGCTGCGCACTCTTCGCATGGTTCTACCCGATCCTCAGCGCGGCGGCGCTGGAGGGACCGGACAGTTTTGCCAAATGGATGTGGCTCGACAGCTGGCGTTAGGGTCAGGCCAGCGCTGTGCGGCTCTTTGGCCCCACCAGGAACCAGGCGATAAAGCCCACCACCGGCAAGGCGATGATCCCGATGGTCCACAGGACCTTCGCCAGCGCGGAAGCGCTGCTGCCAAAAATGTTCATCACTGCCCAGATATCGAGCAGCAGGACGACAATTCCAAGAATATAGGACATGGCTGTCTCCTCGATTGTGGTGCCGCAACAGGGTGCCGCGGCTATCGGGAGATTAACGGGTGGAAGGGGCCGGTGGTTCCGGGGAACCCCAACGACTTATGCGAAAGCGGCTTAGCAGGCCCGCAATCAGCGCGCCGCCAAAGGCCAGCGCCATATCCTTTTGCGCGTCCCACATATCGCCTTGCTGGCCGTTGTAGGCATCGGCATTGCCGGGAGCCATCAGCAACGTCAGCATCCACTCAAATATCTCATATAGCGCACTGGCTGCGAGCACGAATTCCACCGCAACATAGACCGCCCAACGCGGAGTAAGCCGTGTGTAGCGGTCCAGTGCTTCTTGCAGCGGCCAGAAGAGCAACAGGCCGAAGCTGAAATGGACCAGCCGGTCATAATGGTTGCGCTCAAAGCCGAACATTTCCGACACGGATGGAAGACCGATAGCCCGGCTCCATTCGTCATAGGGAACGAAGGAGTAGATATAGCGCCCGCCGATTGTGTGCAGCAGCAGGAACAGGGAGGTCGCGCCCACGGCCAGATTGGAGAGGGGGTATTTTCGCAAACCGAACCCCATTGCCAGCAGTAACAACAGTGTCGGGATGTTCTGCAAGGGCGCCAGTTGCGGATAGGGCGAGCCCCATATGCTCAACAGGGCGAAGGCAGCGGTCCCGAGCAGCATGGCCAGCTGGTTGCGCGGTACGGCAGCGACGGCCATCAATATCTCCCCCATACGAAGCGGCTCGACAGCGCGTAATTCCAGACCGCGCCAATCACGATCCCCGCCAATGCTGCCAGCACCCAATGCACCCCGCGCGCCTGCAATAATGTGGCAACGGCAACATTGGCGAGCGCGCCCACCGCGCAAGTCGCGCAGAAACCGGCCCAGCCTTTCAGCACCGCACCCAGCCCCTTCAACCGCTGGTCGCGATAGGTCAGCCAGTTGTTGAGCCAGAAGTTGAAGCTCATCGCCACAAAGGTCGCGATGGCTTGAGCCAGCGCGAAGCCGCTCCCGGCGAGGATATAGAGCAACGCCAATGCCGCCATATGCACGCCCACACCCAGCGCGCCGACGGTGCCGAACAGGGCGAAGCGCGTGGGGACCAGATGGCCGAAAGTCTTCTCATACAGCCCGATCAGGAATTCGAACGCCACGGCGCGGTCGAGCTTGCTTTCGCCCGCGCGACGCGCGGCCAGTTGCAGCGGGAATTCCTGGACCTTGAGTGGCGGCGAGGACGCGGCAAGAATGTCCAGCAAGATCTTGAAACCAATACCTGAAAGCTGCGGCGCAAGCTGGCGCACCGTTTCCGCAGGAAGCAGGAAATAGCCGCTCATCGGGTCGCTCAGTTCCACGCCGGTGAGCGCACTTGCGATGCGGTTGGCCATGGCCGATCCCTGTTCGCGCCGCTCGCTTGCCAGCCCCGCCACCGATCCACCTGCGACAAAGCGGCTCGCCACTGCAACATCACATGTGCCCGCTTCGACCGCCGCCAGCATCGCGGGGAGCAGTGCCGGGTCGTGCTGGTGATCAGCATCCATCACCGCCACGAAGGGCGCGGCGGTAGCACACATGCCCTCTATCGCGGCAGAGGCCAGCCCGCGCCGCCCGATGCGGTGGAGCACGCGGATGCGGGGGTCAGCCAGCGTGATGCGGCGGGCCTCGTCAGCGGTGCCATCTTTGCTGTCATCATCGACGATAATCGCTTCCCAGCCCTCTGGCCCGAGCGCGCTTTCGATCCGCTCGACCAACGGCGCGAGGTTGTCGCGCTCGTTGAGTGTAGGGAGGATGACGGCAAGGCGAAGCATGGGCGGGCGCTAGGCTAGCACTGCGACAGGTTTGTTTCACGCGGAGACGCGGGACGGGAGTATTTTTTCTCACGCAAAGGCGCAAAGGCGCGAAGATGTTTCGCCTGCGGCAGCAGGCATTCACCAAATCTGACATTCCGGATGAGGGAATGATGCAGCTTTGAAGACCGGCTGCCGCCGTTGATACCCTTCTTCGCGCCTTCGCGCCTTTGCGTGAAACAAACCCGGCGAAGCCGCAAATGTCCCCGCACCTCCAAGCGAAAAACCTACATCCGTGCCAGCACAGCGTCGCCGACTTCCTGGGTTCCGGCAGTGCCGCCCAAATCGCCGCCCAGCACTCCATCTTCCAGCGCCTTCGCCACCGCGCCTTCGATCCGCGCCGCTTCTGCCTCCAGCCCAAAACTGTGGCGCAGCATCATCGCGGCGGAGAGGATCATGGCCATCGGGTTGGCCTTGCCCTGCCCGGCGATATCGGGTGCGCTGCCGTGGATCGGCTCGTAGAGGCCGAACGTGCCATAGCCCGTCTGCCGTTCGCCCAGCGAGGCACTTGCCAGCAGGCCAATCGAACCGACGCACATGCTCGCCTGGTCGGACAGAATGTCGCCAAACAGATTGCCGGTCACCACCACGTCAAAATTACCCGGCGCCTTCACCAGCTGCATCGCGGCATTATCGACATACATGTGCTCCAGCGCGACATCGGGATATTCGGCGGAGGTTTCGATGATCACATCGCGCCACAGCTGGCTGGTTTCCAGCACATTGGCCTTGTCCACGCTGCACAGCTTCTTGCTGCGGCCCTGCGCCGCGCGGAAAGCGACATGGGCGATGCGGCGAACCTCATCCTCGGCATAGGCCATCATGTCCCAACCCTGGCGGCGACCATCGTCGAGCGTACGCATGCCCTTCTCGCCGAAATAGACATCGCCATTCAGCTCACGCACGATCAGAAGGTCGATAGACCGCGCAATTTCGGGGCGCAGCCCGCTCATATGTTCAAGGCCGGGGAAGCAGGTCGCCGGGCGGAGATTGGCGAACAGGCCCAGCGCCGCGCGCAGGCCGAGGATGGCCTGTTCCGGGCGCAAATGGCGTTCGAGGTGGTCGCAGGAGAAATCGCCCACCGCGCCGAACAGGATCGCATCGCTCGCGCGCGCAATGTCCAATGTCGCTTCGGGCAGCGGATGGCCATGCTTGTAATAGGCCGCGCCGCCAACATCGCCTTCGGTCAGTTCCATGCCGTCGAGATTGAGCGCTTCCAGCACGCGCACCGCCTGTGCCGTCACTTCGGGGCCAATGCCGTCACCGGCGAAAACTGCGATCTTCATTGCGTCATCCGTCCAAGCCGCGCCCTCAGCAGCGCGCGCGCCGCCATAACATCGGATCGCGTGTCGGCAAGCAGGTAGTGCGCAATGGGTTGCTCCAGCCGGTCAAAAGCGGCGATCAGTTCGGGCACATCCTCCGTGACCGGCCGCGCCCCGCCGCCATAGCCAAGTTCGCGCAGCAACAGCATTTCATAGCCGATCATCGCGGGCAGCCAGCCACGCGCCGAGGGGGCATGGCAAATCGCATCAAGCAGCGCCGACAGGGCACTGAAAAGATTGGGATAGGCGTTGCGCTCCGGCAGGGTCGATGCCGCCAGCGCGGTCGCCCAGCTGATCGCGGCCGCGGGGAGCGGTTCGCCCAGCCACGGCCCGCGGCTGGTGAGCAATTCGAGTTTGGCGAATGGCAGCTGGCCTTCGGATTTGGCCCGGATATCGGCTTCGACAAGGTTCCCCGGGATCACCACCGGCCGCAACAAGCGCCCACGCCCACCCGCAACATAGGCGGCGACAAGCCCCGATTCCTCCGTCAGCATCCGCGCAATCACCGCCGTCTCCCCATGCGGACGGGCAGCGACCAAGATTGCGGGGGCGCGGAGGTTCATAGGCATTGGTTAGGCGGGTTGGCCGGGTGAGGCAAAGGGGTGTTTTGGCGCTCACAGGGGCACAGAGGAAGTTTACGGCTGCGCCGGGTGTTTTGATTCACGCAAAGACGCGAAGGCGCAAAGATGTTTCGCCCGCGGCAGCGGGCATTATCTCATTCTGGCGTTGCTTCACGAAGTGCGGTTGCAAGTTTGAATACCGGCTGCCGCCGGTGATGCCCTTCTTTGCGCCTTCGCGCCTTCGCGTGAGGAAACCGGCGAAGCCGTAAACTTCCTCTGTGCCCCCGCTCCTCTGTGAGCGTTAAAGCCCTACTTCCCCAGCTTCGCCTCTAGCGCGGCCAGCCGCTCGGCCAGTTTGTCGTTCTCTTCACGCGCTTTCGCAGCCATTTCCTTTACCGCATCGAATTCCTCGCGGCTAACGAAATCCAGCCCGCCAAAGGCTTCGCGGAAATGTTCGCGGGCATTGTCGCGCGCTTCGCGGGTCATGCCGGCGAAAGTACCGGCGGCGCTGTTCGCGAGCTTGGCGAGGTCGGCGAAAATTGGGTTCTGGCTTTGCATGGTGCCTATCTGGCGCTCACCGCGCCGCCTTTCAATATCTAAACGCCCGATCAAATTTCAAAGCGTTGTTCGACCTGGTAGATATCCTGCCCGTCAAGATCAGGATTGGCCTGCAGAAACTGGTAATTCAGCACCGCTGCAAAGCATACCCATGCGAGATAGGGGATAAGCAGCGCCCCGGCAGCGGGCCGCACCTTCCATGCCAGCACGATGGTCACCACAATCGCCACTGCCAGCGCCACGATCAGGTAAAAAGCGCCGGAAATCCGGTGCATGGAAAAGAACAGCGGGCTCCACGCGAGGTTCATCAGCAACTGGACCACGAAAGCCCCGATAGCAATGCCGCGCCCGCGCGCGCCCCAGGCTGAACAGATGAAGGCCAGCGACAGCCCCATCATGATGTAAAGGATGGTCCAGACAATGCCGAACAATTCGGGCGGCGGATAAATGCCCGGCTTCACCAGCGCATCGAACCAGGGGTTTCCGGGCCCGCTGCCAGCCACACGGCCAGACAGAAAGCCCAGCAACAACACCAGCGGGATCGTGAACAGGGACCAGCGCAACAGGCTGGCACGCAATTGTGCCTTGGAGGCAAGAGCGGTCATGGCGACTCCGTTATGATTCGCTTGGGGCGATATTGGCCATGCCCCCCCAGCCGTGCAACCGCCGCAAGTCGGAAAATCTCACCCACGCTGTGCCGAAACGAGAAATTCCACATTTCCTTCCGGGCCGGTGATCGGGCTTTCCACGATTCCCTGCACCTGCCAGCCAGTGCTTTCGAGCCATACGCGCACTTCGTCGCAAGTGCGCTGATGCAGCGCCGGATCGCGCACCACCCCGCCCTTGCCCACTTCTTCGCGGCCCACTTCGAATTGCGGCTTGATCAGCGCCACGACGCGACAGTGCGGCGCAGCGAGCTCAAACGGGCGCTCCAGCACCTTGGCGAGGCCGATAAAGCTGGCGTCACACACCACCCAGTTGCAGGGCTGGTCGATCTGTTCAGGCGTGAGAATGCGAGCGCTGGTCTGTTCCAGCACCGTCACCCGCTCATCCTGCCGCAATTTCCAGGCGAGCTGGTTGGTGCCGCTATCCACAGCGAAGACATGGGCCGCGCCCTTTTGCAGCAGCACATCGGTGAAGCCGCCGGTGGAGCTGCCAATATCCATCGCCACAGCGCCTGCCGGGTCGAGCCCGAAATGCTCGATTGCATGGGCCAGCTTGATCCCGCCCCGGCTTACCCATGGATGGTCACGGCCCCGCACACCAAGCGGGGCATCCTCCGGCAATTGCTGGCCGGGTTTCGCCAGCTTGGTCTCGCCGGAGAAGACCAGACCTGCCATGACCAGCGCCTGCGCGCGGGTGCGGCTTTCCACCAGCCCGCGATCCACGAGCATCTGGTCGAGGCGTTTCTTCTTGCTCATGCCGCTTGCCCCTAACGGGCTTTCCTCACTAGAGGAAGCGCATGAACATTCGCCGCATCCTTGTCGCCACCTCCTGTTTTGCCATTGCCTGCTGTTCGCCGGCACCGGAACCGGCACCAGTGGCACCGCCACCCGTGTCGAAACCCAGCCCCACGCCCGCCCCGGCCCCGGCACTGGCCCCGGTGAAGGAAAACTGGATGGACATGGCGCGCACGCCCGGTGACTGGCGCTATGCCGATGCAGGCGCGCGCAGCCACGCGGCCTATGGCGCGCCGGGCGGGACGCCGATCTTTGTCATCGGTTGCGACAAGGCCGCGCGGCAAGTGCATCTGATCCGCGCCGGTGCCGCGCAAGGCCGGGTGCCGATGCGTGTGCTGAGCGAGACTGCCGACCGAATGCTGGATGCGCAGGCTTCGTCCGGGTCAACCGGCATGGTGCAGGCCACTTTGCCAGCAGGCGATCCGCTGCTCGACGCGATTGCCTTCTCCAAGGGGCGCTTTGCGGTGGAGGTTCCCGGCATGGACACGCTCTATCTGCCCAGCTGGACAGAGGTTTCGCGGGTGGTTGAGGATTGCCGGTAGGCTCTCGGCCAAGGCGGACTATTCTGACGTGGGAAAACTTTTTTTCAAGTCTTGTGTTGCTGCGCAGCATGACTCACATTGCACCCAAGATCAGCGGCGAAACGCGATCTTGGACCCCGGTGAAGCGGCGGTTCTGGCTCACAAGCGCGAAAGGAGGTGATCCGATGTCTCATGGTTCAGCAGAGAGGTCGGCAAGTTTCCGCGCGGAGCACTATCGGTAGGCATTTTTCTCGCCCGATAGAGGCTTCGTGAGCGGCACTTCCCGCCGCTGACCATGTGGAGGGTGGCACCCCGTTACGGGCGGGGAGCCGCCCTTCTCATTTATTGGGCTTTGCGGATTTTGGGTCTGGGTTTCGGGTCGGCGCGAACGGCCGATCCTGTCCGTACCAGCAACACGATAAATCCCTGTCCGTCGCCCCTGCGCAGGCAGGGGCCTATCCGGACTCCCGGAAAATCACTCCGCTCGCGGTTGGGGTCGTGCACAAACCTTAAGTCCATGCCTGATCGGGTGTTGCCAGACCGTTAGCTTATCTGGGCCCCTGCCTGCGCAGGGGCGACGAGGAAAGCTGGCGGGGTTCCCGGAAGCCCCCCGCAATCCCTTTCAGCCCGGCGCGAAACACCCTGCCCCCGCCACACACCCCCTTGCCTCTCGCCGCGCTTAGCCTTAGGCGCTCTCGCCTTGGAATTGAGGACATCCATGGCCAACGAAATCGCCTTTACCACCCTGCCCCATCCTGCCCCGACCCCGGCGGCAGAGCGCGCGGCTGCGCTCGCCAATCCAGGTTTCGGCATGGTCTATTCGGACCACATGGTCGTGATCGACTGGAGCGAGGACAAGGGCTGGCACAACGCGGTGGTATGTCCTTTCGCGCCGATCCCGATGCACCCGGCCTCTGCCGTGCTGCATTATGCGCAGGAAATCTTCGAAGGGCTGAAGGCCTATCGCCATGCAGATGGCTCCATCGCGCTGTTCCGCCCGGAAGCGAATGCGCAGCGTTTCAACGCCTCTGCCGAGCGGCTCGCCATGCCGACTCTGCCCGAAGAGACCTTTGTCGAAAGCATCCGGCAATTGCTGGCTGTGGATGGCGACTGGTTCCCGACTGTGGAAGGCGGCTCGCTGTACCTGCGCCCCTTCATGATCGCGACCGAGGCCTTCCTCGGCGTGCGTCCGGCGAAGGAATATAAATATATCCTGATCGCCAGCCCGGCGGGGAATTACTTCAAGTCCGGCGCGCCAGCCGTGTCAATCTGGGTCAGCGACTATACCCGCGCGGCCCCCGGCGGCACGGGCGCGGCGAAATGCGGCGGGAACTACGCTGCCAGCCTCGTCCCGACCAAGGAAGCCTTTGCGCTGGGCCACGACCAGGTGCTGTTCCTCGATGCGGCCGAGCACAAGTGGATCGAGGAACTGGGCGGCATGAACCTGTTCTTCGTGTTTGACGATGGCACGATCCGCACCCCGCCGCTGACCGGCACCATCCTGCCCGGCATCACCCGCGACAGCCTGCTGGCGCTGGCCCGCGAGGAAGGGCTGGACGTGGTCGAAGAACCCTATTCGCTCGACCAGTGGGAAGCGGATGCGCAGAGCGGCAAGCTGGTGGAAGCCTTCGCCTGCGGCACCGCCGCCGTAGTGACCCCGGTGGCCAAGGTCGAAGGGCGCAAGGTCAACTTCACCATCGGCTCCGGCGGCCCCGGCCAGCTGACCCAAAAGCTGAAGGATCGCCTCACCAGCATCCAGCGCGGCACGCATCCGGACCAGCATGGCTGGGTGGTGAAGGTTTGAGGTTGGCGTAAACCGGCGGCCAAAGACCCTGACGTACCTTATTCGTCGCCCCGTGCTTGACACGGGGCTAGGCTATTCTTCGCGCGCCCAACTCTCAAAGTAAGCCTTGGCCCGCATCCCCGGCCTTCGCCGGGGCAGGCAAGTGCGGGCCGACAATTAAGAGAGGATTAGAAATTGCGGGTTGGACCGCCTCAGCCCCTCCCCCGCGCCGATGGCTCCACGCCCTCGCACTCACCCAGTCGCGCCTGCAGCGCATCGACCATCCAGCTGGCTGCCGGACCGAGCAGCATGTCGCGCCGCCATAGCGCGGTGAGCGAATAATCCGCACCGGGGCTTTCGGGCAGGTCGAGCAGCACCAGCCGCCCGGCAGCCAGATCATCCGCCACCATGTGCCGCGGCATATTGCCCCAGCCGATGCCTTCACGCAGCAGCGCGTGCTTTGCGGAGAGGTCCGCCAGCCGCCAGCTACGAGGGGAGAGGACGGCGAATTCGCGCCCCTCGGTCAGCGGCGAGCGATCGGTGAGGACCAGTTGCAGATGCTCCCGGCTGGCCCCCGGCTCTGCCCTTCCCTTTGCCAGCCGGTGACCCGGTGATGCAACCGGCACCAGTTCCACCGACCCAATCACTTGCCGCTCCAGCGCCGGGTCTTCGCCAATGGTGGGTCCGGCCACGGCCAGCCCGGCATCGCCATCGAGAACACAGGCGGCCACGGCCCCCAAAGCTTCGATATGCAGGCGCAAGGCCACTGTGGGGAACATGGTCGCGAAATCGCGCAGCACCTGCGCAATCACCTCACCCGGCAGCATGACATCGAGCGCGAGCGACAATTCCGCCTCCAGCCCCTGATGCAGGCTCTGCGCCTTGGCCAGCAGCCCGTCCGACCGGTCAAGCACGCTTCGCGCTTCCGCCAGCAGCGCCCGCCCCGCTTCGGTTAGCACCGGACGGCGCGAGCCCTCACGGTCGAAAAGGGTCAGCGCCAGCTGCCCCTCCAGCTGGGCCACGCCATAGCTGATGGCGGAAATCGCCCGTCCCATGCGTTTTGCTGCGGCATTAAAGCTGCCCTCCTCCGCCACGGCGACGAAGATGCGCAGCTGGTCGAGACTGGGTTGACCGAGTTTCATTCTGATTTCCTGAACATTATCGCGCATTTTATCGCAATTATCAGGAGAGGCAATCCGCCCTATCTCCGCTCCATCACAAGCCAACACAGAAAAGGAGGCTCCCCATGATCGACCATCGCCCCTTTGCCACGCTCGGCGCCGCCAACCATGGCTGGCTCGATGCGCATCACCACTTTTCCTTTGCCGGCTATCATGATCCGGCGCGCACCAGCTGGGGCCGCCTGCGGGTGTGGAATGATGACACCATCGCTGCCAAGAGCGGCTTCCCCACCCATCCGCATAGCGACATGGAGATCATCACCTATGTCCGGACCGGAGCGATCACCCACCGTGACAGTCTGGGCAATGAAGGCCGCACTGAAGCGGGCGATGTGCAGGTGATGAGCGCAGGTAGCGGCATCCAGCATTCCGAGTTCAACCTCGAAGATGAAGCCACCACCCTGTTCCAGATCTGGATCATGCCCGACCAGCGCGGCGGTGAGCCCGGCTGGGGCGCACAGCCCTTCCCCAAGGGTGACCGCGCTGGCCAATGGGTTACGCTTGCTTCGGGGATCGAAGGGGACGCCGGCGCCCTGCCCATTCGCACCAGAGCGCGGGTGTTGGGTGCGACGGTGAAAGCAGGCGAGACGATTACCTATAAGACTGCGCCTGACCGCCATCTCTACCTCGTGTCCGCCGCCGGTAGCATCCGGTTGGGCGAAGTGGAGGCAGCTCCGCGCGACGGCCTTGCCATCACCGGCGAAGACACCATAAGCATCACCGCGCTGGAGGATGCCGAACTGGTCCTCGTCGATACACAATGATTACAGGCGGGGCCGGAACCGAACCGGCCCCGCTCCATTGCCCATCAAACCCCACAGGAGAAGTGCATGTCCATCCCTTCGCAACGCGAAACCCACCCCGCCGTCCATCCGCTGATTACCGAGCGCTGGAGCCCGCGCAGCTTTGACGGCAGCGCCATGCCGCAGGAAGATCTGGAAGCGATCATCACCGCTGCAGGCCTCGCCCCCTCGGCCTATAACGTCCAGCCGTGGACCTTCATCTATGCCCATCACGGCGATGAAAGCTGGGACCAGCTGCTGGGACTGCTGGTGGAATTCAACCAAGGCTGGGCCAAGGATGCCAGCGTGCTGTTGTTCGCCGTGTCGGACACGCATTCCACCGGGCCGGACGGTATCCGCAAGCCCAACCATTCGCACAGTTTCGACACCGGTTCGGCCTGGGCGCTGATGGCGATGCAGGCACAACATATGGGCTATCACACCCACGGCATGACCGGAGTGGATTTCCCCCGCGCAGCGGCGGAACTGGGCGTGCCGGACGATCACCGCGTGGAAGCCGCCATTGCCATCGGCAAGCGCGCCCCGGCAGATCGCCTGCCCGACGGGCTGCGCGAAGCCGAGGCCATTTCCGGTCGCAAGCCGGTGAGCGAGATCATGAAGGCGGGGCGGTTTTAGGAAAGGAGCGCGAGGTCGGCTCCCACCGAACCTCGTCGCCCCTGCGCAGGCAGGGGCCTATCCGGTCTCCCGGAAAGTCACTCCACTCGCGCTTCGGTCGGCAAACGAACCGTCAGGGCGAGCCTGATGAGGTGCGGCCAGACCGTTGGGTCATCTGGGCCCCTGCCTGCGCAGGGGCGACGAACTAGGGTAAATGGGGAAACGGGCGCAACAAACCGCCACCAGAAATCGCATCGGCCCTGCGCAGGATTCGCCTAAGTCACAATCTCATACCGTTTCGAACCGGGCGAGCGGCACATCTGTTTGGTCGCGCGCGTTTCCTCGCCATCGACGATGATGACATCGACCACAGTGAGGCAATCCTGCCCCTTGCCCTGGCTGGCATCGCGGCGCCCGACCACGGTGGAACTGCCGGAAACACCTTCGCGCGTGTTCGAATTCCATGACGCGCTGGAGCCTATCGGCGGCTTCTCCGCAGGTGCGTCGTCCGTGCTGCGGGTCGCAGTCAGGGTGGCTTCGGCGGCCTGAATTTGTTCCTGCGGGTCCAGCTTGCAAGCGATGCTCTTGGTCAGCTGGCCTTCCACATCGGGGATCTGCACCCATGCGCCAACGCCACTCTTGCTCACCGCATTGCCTGCAATCTGCCCGGCAATCCCGCCCAGCAGCGCGCCGCCAATGCTCTTCTTCTTGCCCTTGGGGCAGCCGTCGGCATCCAGGTTGGACGCATCACGCGTCACCTTTTTCAGGTTCAGCCCGCCGAACTGGGCACTGGCCGGAGCCACCGCCATGGCCGCAAGCGCCAGCGCGCTGGCAATTCGGCCGAATGTTGTTGTCTTCATATTCCCTCTCGCAGCCCCCGCATTGAGTGGAAGGTCCTTAGCACGGCTGGCGACGCCACGCTTGGCGTTTTGCGTCATTCTTCGGGGACATTCTCCGCCAGCTCGGCCAGCCACACATCAGCCACCGCATCGCTCGGCGCACGCCAGTCTCCGCGCGGGGAAAGCGCCCCGCCTGCGCTGACTTTCGGGCCATTGGGAATGGCGCTGCGCTTGAACTGGCTGAAGGCGAAGAAGCGGCGCAGATAGCTTTCCAGCCAATACCTTATAACCGGCAGCTCATAGGCATTCTTCTTCGCTTCGGGGAAGTCGGCAGGCCACAGCCCTGCCCCCTTATCCCGCCAGGCATGGAGCGCGAGGAAGGCGACCTTGCTCGGCCGCTGGCCATAGCGGACCACGTGGTGGAGGAAGAAATCGTTGAGTTCGTAGGGCCCGATCTTCTCTTCCGTGCTCTGGATCGAACCATCCGCACCCGCCGGTACCAGTTCGGGCGAAATCTCCGTGTCGAGAATCGCCTCCAGCACGTCGTCCGTCGCCGCGTCGAACTGGTTGGTGCGCGTGGCCCAGCGGATGAGGTATTGGATCAGCGTCTTGGGCACACCTGCATTGACCGCATAATGGCTCATATGGTCACCCACGCCATAGGTGCACCAGCCCAACGCCAGCTCGCTGAGATCGCCCGTCCCCAACACGAAACCATTATGCTGCCCCGCCAGCCGGAACAGGTAATCGGTGCGCAGCCCGGCCTGCACATTTTCGAAGGTCACATCATAGACCGGCTCGCCATCAGCAAAGGCGTGGCCGATATCCTCCAGCATCTTGATCGCGGCGGGGCGAATGTCGATTTCGGCGGCTTCGATCTGCAGCGCCTCCATTAGTTTCCAAGCGTTCGACTTGGTGTGATCGGAGGTTGCAAATCCAGGCATGGTGTAACCGCGAATATGCGTGCGCGGCAGGCCCAGCCGGTCGCAGGCCTTGGCCGCGACGATCAGCGCATGGGTGGAATCCAGCCCGCCGGAAATGCCGATGACGATGGACTTGGCCTTGGTCGCCTCCATCCGCCGCATCAGTGCATCGACCTGGATATTGAAAGCTTCGTAGCAATCCTCGTCCAGCTTATGCTGGCGATTTGGCACGAAGGGGAAACGCGCGACCGGGCGGATCAGGCCCTTGTCGCCTGCCTTGGCGGCATGATGGAAGCGGATGGTGCGGAAAGCATCTTCCGGCCGCCCTTCATGCTCGGCGCAATCGTTGAAGGTCTGGTTGCGCATGCGCTCGGCAAGGATGCGGTCGGTATCGACATCGGCGATGCACAGCTCCGGTTCGAGGCTGAAACGCTCGCTATCGGCGAGCAGGTCGCCCATCTCGAAGATCATGCCCTGCCCGTCCCACGCGAGGTCAGTCGTGCTTTCCCCATGGCCCGCAGCGGAATAGATATAGGCGCCGATGGTCCGCGCCGAATGCGCCCGGGCAAGCATGTGGCGCTCGTCCGACTTGCCGATGGTGATGTTGGAGGCGGAGAGATTCGCAAGGATCGTCGCCCCCGCCAGCGCTCCGCGCGTGCTGGGGGGCAGCGGCGCCCAGTAATCCTCGCAGATTTCCACGAACAGTTTGAAGCCCGGCAGGTTCTCCGCCTCGAAGATCAGGTCGGTACCGAAGGGGATTTCGTCCCGCCCCAGCCGGATCGCCTTGCCGGTGATATGGCGCCCATGCGCGAACCAGCGCTTCTCGTAATATTCGCGGTAGTTGGGCAGGTAGCTCTTGGGGATGACCCCCAGCAGGCGGCCATGCGCCACCACCACCGCGCAATTATAGAGCTTGCCATTATGCCGCAGCGGCGCGCCGACCACGAGCACGGGGGTAAGATGCGCAGTTGCCGCAACCACCTCGAACAGCGCCCGCTCCACCGCATCGAGCAGCGCATCCTGCAAATGGAGGTCATCCAGCGCGTAGGAGGACAGGCACAGTTCCGGGCAGATCACCAGATCGACATGCGCTTCATGCGCGCGGCGCGCCTCGGCCAGCACGGCATCGCGGTTGAAGGTGATGTCTGCCGTGCGCACTTGCGGTGTGCTCGCAGCCACACGGACAAAGCCGTGGCGGTGCAGGTCATGAAAGTCGCGGCTTTTGCCAGTCATGGCGGTCTCGCTTGATGGGGGGTTCATATCAGGGGGGCTGAGCCAGTCGTCGGGCTGGCAAATGCCCAGCGCCGCAAGCCTGCGCTGGGCGGTGGCACGGGGGACCTTGCCTTTCGTCTCCCAGCCATAGACAGTGCGGCTCGGCCATGGCCCCGGCGCACCATAAAGCGCACCGAATTCCTCCGCCGAAAGCGGCGGGCTGTGGCTTTCGCGCCAGATGCGGATCTTCTCGCCTGCCCGGTGCATGAATCCTCCAGTATCCTTTTCGGATACATGAAGGCAATAAAGAAATGCTTGCTTGCCGGTGTAACCTTCGCGCAGGAATATGCGTAATCACATACAAATGCCCGGAGCAGGAGCCCGCATATGGCCGACGACACCTATACCCCGCCCAAGATCTGGACCTTCGACCCGGAGAATGGCGGCCAGTTCGCCGGTATCAACCGCCCCACCGCCGGTGCGCGCGAGGAGAAAGAGCTACCGCTTGGCGAGCACCCCTTCCAGCTCTATTCGCTCGGTACACCCAATGGGGTGAAAGTCACCATCATGTTCGAGGAACTGCTGGAAGCGGGCTTTTCCGACGCCGAATATGACGCGTGGCTGATCAAAATCTTTGCCGGGGACCAGTTTGGCAGCGGCTTTGTTGATCTGAACCCGAACAGCAAGATCCCTGCCCTGCTCGACCGCAGCGGCGCAGAACCCTTTCGTGTGTTCGAAAGCGGCGCAATCCTGGTGCATCTCGCGGAAAAGTTTGACTACCTCCTGCCCAAGGCCAACCCGGCCCGCGCGGAAACGCTGAGCTGGTTGATGTGGCAGATGGGCAGCGCGCCCTTCATTGGCGGCGGCTTCGGCCATTTCTACGTCTATGCGCCGGAACGCTACAAATATCCCATTGACCGCTATGCGATGGAAACTAAGCGCCTGTTCGATGTCGCCAATAACCAGCTGGCGAAGACGGAATATCTGGCGGGTGACTACTCAATCGCCGATATCGCTGCCTACACCTGGCTCGGCAATTTGTGGCACGGTGCTTACAAAGGCAGCGATGAATTCCTCTCGCTGCACGAATATGAGCATGTTGGCCGCTGGGTGAAGGCCATAGACGCCCGTCCCGGCGCAATCCGTGGGCGGCTGGTCAATACCGGCGCCATGGCAGAGCGCCATTCCGCGGCAGATTTCGATGCGGTAGAGGAACGCAGCCTGTTCGACCCGGTACGCAAACGCGCGGACGTTTAACCTCAACCCTTGCACCGTCCGGAAGGGCCGCTATATGGGCGGCCCGTCCGGGATACACGGACATTGCTGGGGTGTAGCCAAGCGGTAAGGCACCGGTTTTTGGTACCGGCATGCGCAGGTTCGAATCCTGCCACCCCAGCCATCCTTTTTCCTAAACCTCACCGGGGATACGAACCTGATCGCGAAGCGATTTGCTGGTTCGCCTGACCAGAACCCCCGCGGAAACGGCAAAGTTGTGCCGTTTTCGACACGGTCCGGAGAAAACCCGCAATCGCAGCTGCATTATTGGCAGGCGCGTTTGTGCATTGCAGCATCCAGCTTTCCGTTACGGTAAGGCAGCGATCAGGCGGGAACAGGACACCGCCTTCGCAGTTGCACACAAGATTGCGCACAAAATTGCGCTGTTTCCAGCGCCTCAAGGGGCGTGACAGCGCGCAAAAAATAGGGAATTGTGTGTCCATAGACGGCAAAAATGCCGCTCAGGGGAAACTGGAGAGGAAATTCATGACACGTTTCGCAACAAAGTTTGCTGCATCGCTGGTTGCATCCAGCATGTTGGTACCGGTGGCTGCCTATGCTCAGGAAGCAGACGGCCCTCAGCTTGGCGCCGATGATGATATCATCATCGTGACGGCAACCCGCCGCGCAGAAGATGTCCAGAAAATTCCGCTTGCCGTTACCGCCGTCAGCCCGGCGCAGCTGGAGCGGCAGGGCGTGGTCAATGTGCAGAACATTACCTCTGTCTCGCCCAGCTTCTCCACCTCTAACGCACAGACTGCATCCGGCTCGGTCGTGCTGCGTATCCGTGGTGTCGGCACCACCTCCAACAATATCGGCTTTGAAAGCGCCGTCGGTGTCTTCATTGACGGCACTTACCAGTCGCGCCCGGCTGTTGCGCTCAGTGAATTTGTCGATGTGGAACGCGTCGAAGTCCTGCGCGGCCCGCAGGGCACACTGTTTGGCCGTAACACCTCGGCGGGTGCCCTCAACATCACCAACAAGCGCCCCGACCTGTCCGACTTTGGCGGCTTCGTGAATGCCACCTATGGCAATCGGGACCTGATGAGCATTCAGGGCGCGGTCAATGTCCCGATCGTGCCGGATTCGGTCGCCCTGCGTGTCACAGGCGCCTATCGCGAACGTGACGGCTACTACACGCTGGTGAACGCCGCCGGCACGAAAGTCGGCGAATCCAACGGCGCTGACCAGTTCCTGGTCCGTGGCCAGCTGGGCTGGGAATCCTCAGGCGGGATCAAGGGCCGTATCATTGCTGACTACAGCGAAAGCAATGCCCCCTTCGGCGCAGCACTGGAAGTGTTGCAATCGCCGGTGGAAACTGCTGGCCTGTTCAACCTCGTCGGCCTCGGCCCGCGTGGCGGGATGGCGGCCCCTGTGGTGCCGACCAATCCGAACGACACCAACACGATGCAGCAGGCGGTGGACAACCGGATCGCAACCGTCAATTTCGAGCCGGTCACCAAGATCGAAAACTGGGGCATCACCGGCGAGATCGAAGTGCCGCTGGGCAGCTCGGCAGACGTGATCTATATCGGGTCCTACCGCAAGTTCAGCTCCTTCGAAGCCTATGACTCCGATTTCTCGGGGCTGGACGTGTTCAACGTCACCGCAAACCTCACCGATATCAAGACGATGACGCATGAATTGCGCATCCAGGGTGAAGCCTGGGGTGGCCGCCTGAACTGGCTGGTCGGTGCTTACTACTCCGACGAAAAGATCCGTCAGAGCGTGTCATTCGAGCTGGGCCAGGATTATGGCGAGCTGATCGGCGCGTTGTTCTATGCACCCACCGGTGGTTCGCTGGGCGCAAACCCGCTTTCGACTTTCGCCTTCCTCGGCGGGAGCGGCTTTGTCGATCCGGCAGGTACGACCAACACCAACCTTTATTCGCAGGACAGCACCAGCTGGTCGATCTTCACCCATAACACGCTGGAAATCACGGACGGGCTGGACCTGACCGTTGGCCTGCGCTGGTCTGACGAAAGCAAGGATGGCGCCTTTGCCCAAGGCAACAACAATAACGCCATCTGCCCGGCCATCCTGACTGCTATCGGTGGAGGGGCTGTCCCGGCTCCGTTCATCAATAACGTATTTGGGACCGGCTGCTTCGCCTTCACTGCGCCGGCAGACTTGCCTGCTGCAGCCGTTTTCCCGTTGCCGCGGACCTTCGCAGGCAAGTTCAAGGATGACGAGCTGATCTACACGGTCAAGCTGGGCTATGAATTCGCCATTCCGGTGAATGTCTATGCCAGCTTCACCCACGGCTATAAGTCCGGCGGCTTCAACCTCGACAGCACGGCTGCTGCAGGTGGTGCCGATCCGCGCTTTGCGTCGGAAGAGGTCGATGCCTATGAATTCGGCATCAAGGCCAAGCTGCTCGACAATGCGGTGCTGGTGAACATCGCCGCGTTCCGTGAAGAGTTCACCAATTTCCAGGTGCTCGAATTCACCGGGGCGCAGTTCCAGACGTTCAACGTGCCCAAGGCCAATACGCAAGGTGTCGAGCTGGAATCGACCATCCGGCCGAGTGACAACTTCACCGTCAACCTGGGCGTGACCTACACGGATGCCCATTATCCGAGCGATTGCGCGGGTACGCTGACGTCACCAAATGTCACCAATCTGTGTGGTATCTCGCTCACCAATGCCCCCACATGGGTCGGCATCATGGGGGCAACCTATACCAGTGATGTCGGCAGCAGCATGAAGATGTTCCTCAACGGCCAGGTCCGCATGGAAAGCGACCGCCGGACATCGACCCAGAAGTTTGACCCGGCTGACCCGCTGGCCCAGACTCTGGTTCCGTTCGATACGCAGGATGGCAATTTCAAGATCAACCTGCGCGCCGGCCTGTCTTCCAGCGAAGACACATGGGGCATCGAAGCCTTCGTGACCAACCTCACCAATCAGGTGACCCGTGCGGTCACCTTCAACACGGTGCCGCGTTCCGGTTCGCGGTCGGCCTTCATCCAGGAGCCGCGCAGCTACGGCATCACGCTGCGGGGCAAGTTCTGATCCGCATCATGATTGCCTGATTGGCACATTTGGCAGGCGGGCCTCTTCGGAGGTCCGCCTGTTGCATTTCTGACGACACAAAATTTCGGGAAGCCTGCCCATGTCCTTTGTCCGCCCTGCTGCAGCCATCGCCCTGTCACTCGCTTTGATCGCCAATACGCCAGCCAGCGACAGCACGGCGGCGCTGAACCAAAGCGTGATGGGCCAGCTGCCGATTAATGACCGGCAGGATTATGACGATGCCATGCGCGGCAAGCTGGCAGAGCTGGACAAGGATATCCTGAACGAGGATGGGAGCCTGTCCTGGCCGATCAAACGCTTTGATTTCCTCGCGGAGCCGCCCGCCGATACAGCCAATCCCTCGCTCTGGCGCCAGAGCCGCCTGTCAGCGATCCATGGCTTGTTCGAAGTGATGCCGGGCATCTACCAGATCCGCGGCTACGATCTTTCAGTGATGACGCTGATCCGGGGCAAGACCGGGTGGATAGTGGTCGACCCGCTGCTCACCCCTGCCCCGGCCAAGGCTGGGCTGGAGCTGGCCAATCGCACGCTGGGCGAACTGCCGGTGGTTGCGGTGATCTATACCCATAGCCATGCCGACCATTTCGGCGGGGTGCGCGGGGTAACCAGTGCCGAGGCGCTGGCTGCAGGCAAGGTCCAGATCATTGCCCCGCATGGCTTCATGGCTGAAACAGTCGGTGAAAGCGTACTGGCCGGCACAGCCATGAGCCGCCGTGCGCAATACCAGTTTGGCGCTGGCTTTGCCGCCGGGCCGGACGGCGTGATTGGGGTGGGCCTTGGCCCTGCCCTCTCGGTAGGCCCGATTGGCCTGCTGCCGCCCACGCTCGAATTGCCCGTGGATGGCAAGATCATGGATATTGACGGGGTGACTTTCGAATTCATGGATGCCGGCGGGACAGAGGCCCCCTCAGAACTCGTGTTCTATTTGCCGCAATATCGCGCGCTGCACAGTGCCGAAGTGGCGACCCGCAATTTCCACAATGTCCTCACTCCGCGCGGCGCGCTCGTCCGCGATGCGCTCAAATGGAGCCGGGTGATTGATGCCATGCTGGTGCGCTTTGGCGCGAAGAGCGATGTCATCCTCGCTTCACATCACTGGCCCGCATGGGGAACGGATACAGTGCAGCAGCGCCTGCGCAACCAGCGCGACATGTATCGCTATGTCCATGACCAGACGCTGCGGATGGCCAACCAGGGCTATACGATGGACGAGATCGCCGAAGCGATTGGCGAGCCCGATTTCGCGGCGCAGGATTTTAGCACGCGCGGCTATTACGGCACCTACAAGCACAACGCCAAGGCGGTTTACCAGCGCTATTTCGGCTGGTGGAACGGTGTTCCTGCCGATTACGACGCACTGCCCAAGACCGAGGAAGCGCGCAAATGGGTGGCGGCGCTGGGCGGAGGCAAGGCAGCCCTCGCCAAGGCACAAGCCGCGCATGACGGTGGTGATTATCGCTGGGCCGCCACGCTGGGTCAGACGCTGGTCTTTGCCGAACCCGACAATGCCGCAGCCCGCAAGCTGCTTGCTGCCACCTATCTCCAGCTTGCCTATCAGTCGGAAGGCGGGACCTGGCGCAATATCTATCTTGCCGGGGCGAAGGAACTGGAGGCGGGTGAGCGCAGCGATGCACCTGACACGACTTCGCTGGCATTGATTTCCTCCATCCCCACCGCCGACCTGTTCGATGCGCTGGCCAGCCGTTTCAACCCGGCGAAAATGCCGGGCGAGGAAGCCATCATCCAGTTTTCCATGCCTGATACGGGCGAGGCCATGACAGTGGATTTGCGCAAGAGCGTTATGTTCCCCCGCCCCGGCACCAGCGCTGGCTATGCAACAAAACTGACCATCAATCGCACGGATTTCAACCTGTTGCTGGCCCAGCAGGCCAGCCTGCCCGCCCTGATGCAGGCAGGGAAAGCTAGCATTGAAGGTGACCCGGCACATCTGGCGCATATGTTTGGCGCGCTAGATACGCCGCAACCACAATTTCCCATTGTGACCCCCTGACCGGGTCCGCGATCTGGCAATTCGTGTCTCGGATTTATCGGGACAATTGCGCAATACAGGAAGGGCGCACCTGTCCTTTCGAACAGCTTGCCGAAGCCACTTTTCCCCGGTTTCCCTAGCGTTGTCAGCTTTGCCTGTCGGCGCTTCCATTCAGGACGTTCGATTTGCGCTTTTGTCCTGTTTTCGCTGCGCTTGCGTCCTTCGCGGGAACGCATTGCAGCGATAGGAATTGTAAGCAACTACTCGTATTTCCCGAAGCGGAGGGCGAGCAGTGTTGTTAAAGGGAGAGAATGCATGAGACTTGCTACGGCCTCACTTGCCGCGCTCGCGGTCGGCCTTGCCACCCCCGCCTTTGCTCAGGATGGCGGCGAACAGCCCCAGGCCCGCAGCGGCGGCGTTACCGTCATCACCGTGACCGCGCAGAAGCGTGAAGAAAACGTCCAGGACGTGCCCATCGCCATCAGTGCCTTCAGTTCCGAAGCACTGCAGGAACGCGCCGTGGGTGACGTGTCCGGCCTGTCCGCCATTTCGCCGAACGTCACGCTTGACGCTTCGACCCCGTTCTCCGGCTCCACCGCCGTGCTTGGTGCAACTATCCGCGGCATCGGCTCCAGCGACTTTGCCTTCAACATTGACCCGGCTGTTGGCGTCTATCTCGACGGCGTCTATCTCGGCCGTTCGATCGGCGCGAACCAGGACCTGCTTGATGTGGAACGCATCGAAGTCCTGAAGGGCCCGCAAGGGACCCTGTTCGGCCGTAACACCATCGGCGGCGCGATCTCCATCGTGACCACCATCCCCGGCGACGAATTCCGCGCCAAGGGTGACATCACCGTGGGCTCTTTCGCCCGCATGCAGGCGCGCGGCGTGGTAGAAATCCCGCTGACGGACGGCCTCAGCTCTTCGGTTGCCTTCTCGATCATGGACCGGAAGGGCTACCAGAAGCGCGTCCCCTATCCGGGCGGCGTGGGTGATGCAGACAGCTACACCCGCTTCGTGGCAGCGGACTACCAGACCGCTGACCGCCAGGGTGGCGATCACAGCTACAGCCTGCGTGGCAAGCTGCATTGGGACAATGGTAGTTCGGTCCGCGCCACGCTGAGCGCCGACTATACCAAGGTGGACCAGGAATCGACGCCGAACACTGTGCTCGCCGTCACCCCGATCCCGGGCCCGTTTGCCGGACTTGCAGGCAACAACATCCCCGGCACTGCGCTTGACGTCGTAACCGGCAGCTCCGGCTTCCTGTTTGCTGGCCTGTACAATTTCTGCATCAGCTCCACCGCTGCAGAAATCGCTGCCCGCAATGCCACGGCCCTGTGCGGTCCGCGTTCGAGCAATGATGGCTATAACACGCTGGCAGGCCTCGCCAGCCGCAACGTTGATGGTGATCCGTTCAACGACGTGCTGCCGTATGACAGCCGCTGGGTGAGCACGGATATCGACGAAAGCTATGCCACCGGCAACAACTTCTCCGACCTTGAACAGGGCGGTGTTGCGCTGGACCTAAGCGTCGATCTCAGCTCCGATATCACGCTGCGTTCGATCAGCTCCTACCGCAAGGTGGACTTCGCCGCCGGGGTTGACCTCGACAACTCGCCGCTGCCGATCCTGCAGACCAGCTTCACCGTTGTGCAGAAGCAGTGGAGCCAGGAAGTGCAGCTGAATGGCAGCCTGCTGGATAACTCGCTGAACTTCGTGCTCGGCGGCTACTACTTCAAGGAAAAGGGCGACCTGCACGATTACGTGACCTTCGCCGGCGGCCTGCTGCAGGTTGACGGTCCGGGTGCAGTCGACACCGAAGCCCTGGCAGCCTTTGGCCAGATCGACTGGAAGATCAACGACTGGATCGGCATCGTCCTGGGCGGTCGCTACACCACTGAAGACAAACAGTATGACGGCGGCCAGGCTGACGCTAACGGCTTCAACTACAAGCTGTTCAACTGCCTGACCACCGGCACTGACGGGCTTCCCGATGATGCCTGCCGCGCAGGTCTCGGCTTCCCGGTTGCTGGCCAGCCGTTCCGTTACTACCCGGAACAGCCGAACAAGCAGAGCTTCAACAACTTCTCGTTCAAGGCCGGTGTCCAGGTTTACCCGACCGACGACGTGATGATCTACGGCTCGTTCAGCCAGGGCTACAAGACGGGCGGCTGGACCACCCGCCTTTCCAACCCGCTGCCGGTTGCACCGACCTTTGGCGAAGAAGAAGCGGAAAGCTGGGAACTCGGCGTGAAGTCGACCATCCTCGACCGCAAGTTGCAGCTTAACGCCGCAGCTTTCTCCACCAAATATGACGGCATCCAGCTGAACTTCCAGCAGGGCGTGTCGCCGACGGTGCAGAATGCCGGTACTGCACGGATCAAGGGCTTTGAAGTGGAGGCCGTTGCTGCCCCCACCGATATGCTGACGATCAATGCGTCGGTTGGTTATATTGACGCTACCTATACCAACGTGCTGGCTCCGGCGCAGGTT
Source organism: Sphingomonadaceae bacterium (assembly GCA_024236195.1). GTDB lineage: Bacteria > Pseudomonadota > Alphaproteobacteria > Sphingomonadales > Sphingomonadaceae > JACXVD01. The sequence continues at coordinate 230,267 of JACKKZ010000005.1, read as the reverse complement.
GCGGCCAACCCGTTCCAGGCCGGTGTGGCTGCAGGCTCCAGCCTGCCCAAGGCACCGAAGTGGAAGCTGAACATCTCGCCGCGCCTCGAAGTGCCGGTGGGTGACGGTTCGCTGGTCTTGCTGGCTGACTGGACCCACACCACGGGAATGCGCAACGATACGGAAGGCACCTACCTGATCATGCGTCCGACAACCGACATGGTGAATGCCAGCGTGACCTATGAGCCGGGCAACGGCAACTGGTCGCTGACCGTGGGTGGCACCAACCTGACCGACGAACGCTATATCGTCACCGGTCAGGCGCAGATCGCCGGCGGCCAGATCTACGGCACCTACAGCCGGCCTGCCGAATGGTACGCACGGCTTGGCTTTGAATTCTAAGAGCCACCTTACTGGGGGGCGGGATCGCAAAGTCCCGCCCTTTTTTTCACTTGAGTATCTGGCGACGCGGAAACCCGCGCGCCCTGTTTCCCAGACGGAGAGGTCCCATGCCCGAATCCCCCCACAGCGAATTCTGGAAAGGCATCAAGCCGGTCGAAAAGGTGTTCCGTGAAGGTGCCCTGCCTGAAGTCTATCATTCAAAGATAGCTGAGGGTGACGAGCGCTATTGGGTGCCGATCTCCGAAACCGTTTCGTCCAAGCCCGTCTGGATCAGCCCATCCAAGAATATGTGGGCCGATGTCCTCATGTCGAAGGAAGCCGGGCTGGTGAACCGCCATTACCACCCACACCCGATCTGGGCCTACACGATCAGCGGGAAATGGGCCTATCTCGAACATGACTGGACCGCGACCGCTGGCGATTTCGTCTATGAAACGCCGGGCGAGAGCCACACGCTGGTCTGTTATGAACACGAAGACCCGATGAAGGTGTTCTTCGTCGTCTCCGGCCCGCTGATGTGGCTCGATGATGATGGCAACACCATCGGCCATTATGACGTGTTCGATTACATCAAGGCCGCGCGCGAGCATTATGACGCGGTAGGAATCGGCGCTGACTATGTCGACACGCTGATCCGCTGAGGATGCGCCAATGGCCAATGAAATCCTGACTGAGCTGTTCGCCGGGCTTCGCGCCAACGGACCGGACTTTTCCGCTGAACCAGAGGTTGCCCGCGCGCAATTTGGCGGTTTGCTGGAAACGATCCCGGTCGATGAGGCCTTTGCCTTCACCAACCTGTCGCTGGGCGATGTGCCTGCCGTCATGGCCAGTTTCGAGGGTGCCGGGGAAGACGGCGCGTTGCTCTATTTCCATGGCGGTGCCTATGTCACCGGCAGCGCGCAAGGCTATCGCGGGCTGGCGGCAGAGCTGGGCCGCGCGACGGGAGTCCCCGCCTATGCGGTGGATTACCGGCTCGCGCCGGAGCACCCCTGCCCCGCCGCAGTCGAGGATGCTGTCGCGGCCTATCGCGCCCTGCTCGCCAGCGGGATTTCGCCAGAGAAGATCGTCTTCGCCGGCGACTCCGCTGGTGGCGGGCTGACGCTGGCTGCGCTGGTGCAATTGCGCGATGATGGCACACCACTGCCCGCTGCTGCGCTGCTGATTTCGCCCTGGCTGGACCTTGCTTGTGAAGGGGACACGATTGCCAGCAAGGAGGCCGCCGACCCATCGCTTACCCCCTCTGGCCTGCGCAACATGGCAGCGCATTACATGGCCGGGGCGGACAGCAAGAACCCGCTTGGCTCCCCGCTTTATGCTGATCTGTCAGGCCTGCCGCCATTGCTGGTGCAAGTTGGCGCAGCTGAAATCCTGTTGTCGGATTCCACCCGCCTGGCCACCCGCGCCGGGGAAGCAAACACCGCCATCGACCTGCAGATCTGGCCGGACATGCCGCATGTGTTCCATGCCTTCCACTTCATGTTGCCGGAAGCGCGCGCAGCGATTGACCATGCCGGCCGGGCCTTGCGCGCAAGGATGGAAGGGTGATCATGGCCCGCACCCATGATGCACTGGTGGTCGGAGCCGGATTTGCCGGCCTCTACATGGTCCATAAATTGCGGCTGGAAGGCTTCGACGTAGTCGGCGTTGAAGCTGGCAAAGGCCCCGGCGGGACATGGTATTGGAACCGCTATCCCGGAGCGCGTTGCGACATTCCCAGCATCGAATATTCCTACAGCTTCGATCCGGAACTGGAGGCAGAATGGCGCTGGAGCGAGCGCTATGCCGCGCAGCCGGAAATCCTGCGCTATCTCGAACATGTCGAGGAACGATTCGAGCTTGCTCCGCTCTTTACCTACAACACCCGCGTGACCGAGGCGACGTGGGACGAAGCTGCTTCGCGCTGGAATGTCACCACCGATGATGGAGCTAGATGGCAGGTCCAGCACCTGATCCTCGCGACAGGGGCGCTTTCCACGCCGAAGCTGCCCGACATGCCGGCCCTGGAGAACTTCAACGGCCCGGTGCTGCACACCGCGCAATGGGATGAATCCATCGAGCTGGAAGGGCGCAATGTCTGCCTGTTCGGCACCGGCTCCTCCGGCATCCAGGCGGTTTCGGAAATCGCCAAGGTCGCCAAGCAGCTGACCGTTTTCCAGCGCACCCCCAATTTCACCGTCCCGGCGGGCAACCATCCGCTCAGCGACGAATATCTGGCGGAAATGCGTCCGCAAATGAAGCGCCTGCGCGATGAAGCGCGCGCCTCTGCGCTGGGCTGGTTCACCGGTCCCCAGCCGGGCTCGGCCAAGGATGATGATCCGGAGACGCGCCAGAAACGCTTGCAGGCAGCATGGGATGCCGGGACGACCGGGCTGCTCACAGCTTACGAAGATTTGCTGATTGACGAAGAGTCCAACGCCTTTGCCGCTGATTTCGCGCGGGAGAAAATCCGCGAGCTGGTCCACGATAAGGAGAAGGCGCGCAAGCTCACACCGCATGGCTACCCCGTTGGCTCACGCCGGACCTGCACCGAAACCGGGTTCTACGACGCAATGAACCGCGACAATGTCGTGCTGGTCGATGTCCGGGAAGAGCCGGTGGAACAGGTCGAAGCCAATGCAATCCGGACCGCAAGCGCCACCTACCCTGCCGATGTGCTCGTCTTCGCTACCGGTTTCGATGCCTGTGTCGGGGCCGTGAAAGCCATCGACATTACCGGTCGCAATGGCGCGAAGATCGCGGAGGAATGGGCAGACGGGCCGCGCGCCTATCTCGGCCTTGGCGTGTCGGGCTTCCCCAATATGTTTACCGTGACCGGCCCCGGCAGCCCCTCCGTGCTGAGCAATGTCGTGCTCTCCATCGAACAGCATGTTGACTGGATCGCCCGCTGCCTCGGCGACATGCGAGCCAACGGCCAGCAAACCATCGAGGCCCAGCCTGACGCGGAACAGGCATGGATGGAACACACTCACGAAGTCGCGCACCAGACCCTCTTCCCCAAGGCCGATAGCTGGTACCAGGGCAAGACCCGCGACGGGAAACTGGTCTTCATGCCCTATGTCGGGGGCTGCGGTGCCTATCGCGAGAAATGCGATGATGTGGCGGCCAAGGGCTATCAAGGCTTCAAGCTGGGAGGCATCGCATGACCCGTTTTGCAGGCAAGACCGCCATTGTCACCGGTGCATCGGGCGGGATCGGCAGCGCGACCGCGCGGCGCCTCGCTTCGGAAGGGGCCTGGGTGTTTTGCTGCGATGTGAACTCCCAAGCCGGGGAAGTAATCGCCGCTGAAATCGGAGGTGCCTTCCTGCGCCTTGACGTGACGAGCGAAGCGCAGTGGCAGGATGTGGCCAAAACTGCCCTTGCCCATTCCGGCCAGATCGACGTACTGGTCAATGCCGCCGGGATCGAAGGAGAACTCTCGCAAGGCGGGCTTGCCACCACCTATGCGGAATATCGCAAGGTGATGGACATCAACCTCGACGGCACGCTGCTCGGCTGCCTCGCGATCATGCCGCATATGGTGGAGATTGGTCGCGGCGCAGTGGTCAACATCTCTTCCATCGTCTCCTTCATGGGTACGCCGTCCGCTCTCGCCTATGGCATCAGCAAGGCCGGCGTTGAGCAACTGACTCGCTCCATGGCGCTGATCGGCGCGGAAAATGGCGGGCGGGTGCGCTGCAATTCGGTACATCCGGGTGTGATCAAGACGCGTATGACGGACAATATCATCCACACCTTCGCGCAAGGTGCCGGGATCAGCGACGAGGAAGCGGAAGCAGGCGTGAATTCCGCCGTGGCTTTCGGCGAGCGCGGTGAACCGGAGGATGTCGCCGCCATGATCGCCTATCTCGCCAGTGAAGAGGCCGGTTATGTCACCGGAGCCAGCTTCCGCGTGGATGGCGGCTGGAGCGTGACGAGCGCAGGGTAAGACTATGGCACGCGAAATCCTTGGCTACGGCCAGCCGCTGGGCGGCGTGGTGCAGACGGCTTTCGTGGTCGAGGATATCCATGCCTCGATCCGGCATTATCAGGCTGATTGCGCGGCGGGGCCATTTTTCCTGCTCGATCATTTCCTGCAGCCGGGGCAGACCTATCGCGGGACAGAAAGCACCGCTGACGTGACAATCGCGATGGGCTATGTAGGCCATATGCTGGTGGAACTGATCCAGCCGCTCGACCAGAATCCTTCGGTATATAAGGAGGTTATCGAGCAACGTGGATATGGTTTCCACCATTGGGGCATTGGCGTGCACGATACCGATGCGGCTTTGGTGGACTATCAGGCGCGCGGCTATGCCGAGGCCTTTCGTGCGGCTGTGCCGACCGGCGGTGAAGTGATCTATCTTGATCAGGGCGATGCGGCGCGCGCGGGATTTCTGGAACTGATACCGGTGAATGATGCGATGGATGCGCATTTCACCAGCTTCTATACTGCTTCACTTGATTGGGATGGGAGCGATCCGGTCCGGCCCTTTATCTGACCGGCACGAGACAGGACGTGGGGAGAAAGAAACGTCATGTATAATCCGATGACCATGCGGCGCGGGCAGAACTACCAGATCTGGCTGGTGCTGCTGCTGAGCCTGAATTTCGGGATCCTGTTCTTTGACCGGCAGGCCGCGAATTTCATGATGCCCTTTATCGCCAAACCGGGCGAGGAAGGCGGGCTTGGCCTGACCAACCTGCAGATCGGCCTGCTCTCCTCCGGTCTCTCGCTCACCTGGGCATTGTCGGGCATGGCGGTGGGGCCGCTGTCGGACAAGCTGGGGTCGCGCAAGCCCATTATTGTCGTGGCAACGCTGGCTTTCTGCGCCTGTTCGATGCTGTCAGGCCTTGCGGGAAGCTTCCTGCTGCTGCTCGGCGCGCGGCTCTTGATGGGTATTGCGGAAGGCGGCGTGATGCCCGTCAGCCATGCGATGATCGTCTCCGAAGTCGAACCCAAGCATCGCGGGCTGGCCATGGGCGTGGGGCAGAATCTTGGCTCTAACCTGCTTGGCTCCACCGCTGCGCCGCTGATCCTCGTGCCGATTGCGATCTATTTCGGCTGGCGCACGGGCTTCTTCCTTGCTGCCATCCCCGGCATCATCACTGCCATCATCATCTGGTTCACTCTGCGCGAGCCGCCCAAGGGGATGGAGAATGAAGGCCATGAAGACGCCCCGCGCGTGACCATCAAGGAAGCGCTGAAGCATCGCAATGTCCTGCTCTGCGTGATTATCGCGATCATGCTGGTCAGCTTCCTTGTCGTAACCTGGGCCTTCATGCCGCTCTACCTGACAAGTGTAGGCGGGTTTGACGAGACAGCGATGGGCTGGATCATGGCCGCGCTGGGCATTTCCGCCGGTCTCAACAGCTTTATCGTGCCGATGATTTCCGACCGGATCGGTCGCAAGCCGACCTTCATCGCCGTGTGCCTGATGGGGCTAATTTTGCCTCTCGGAGCACTCTATTACGATGGGGGTAGTTGGCTGGTGATGGCCGTGCTGTTCTACCTCGGCTGGTCATTGAACGGCATCTTCCCGCTGTTCATGGCTACCGTCCCGGCAGAAAGCGTCGATCCGCGCCTTACTGCCTCGCTGACCGGCGTGGTGATGGGCCTCGGCGAAGTGATCGGCGGCGTGGGCAGCCCCTTCCTCGCCGGCGCGCTGGCCGACATGTACGACCTGACCGCTCCGATGTGGTTGCTGATCGTGCTGACACTTGTGGCCTTCGTCGCTTCCATGTTCCTGCGGGAAAGCGCCCCGGCCGTGCTCGAACGGCGCGCGCAAGCAGCAGCAGCGTAAAGGAGAAACACAATGAAGCAGTTCCTTCTCGCAATCTTGCTGGTCCTTGGCCTCGCCCAGCCCGTCGCCGCGCGCGATGAAGCCACCAAGCCGCCACTCGAAGTGGAGGTGCTGCGCACCAGCGCGGGCTCGCTCTACGCCAATATCGCGCTGATCAAGGGCGAGAAGGAAGCCGTGCTGGTCGATGCCCCCTTCACCATGGCCGATGCGCATCGCGTCGTCGCCATGGTGCTGGATAGCGGGAAGGAGCTGAAATATGTCTTCGTCACGCATGACCATCCGGACCATTTCTTCGCGATGGAAGTGATCAAGCAGGCCTTCCCCGATGTGCAGATCGTCGCGCACCCGACGGTGGTGGCGGACATCTGGCGCTCGCTGCCTTTCAAGGTGAAGCGCTGGAGCCCGATGCTCGGCGCAAATGGCCCGGTCAGCCCAACTGCCCCTATGCCGCTCGCCAGCGATACAATCATGCTGGAAGGGCATGAGCTGAAAGTGCTCGGCCCGATGCAGGGGGACCATCACCATGCCACGGCTCTCTGGGCCCCCTCCATCAAGGCGCTGTTCCCCGGCGACCTCGTCTATAACGAGATGTATCTCTGGTTCGGTGAGCATGATGCCGCGCAAGTCGCCGCCTGGGGCGATGCGCTGGAGGAGCTGAAACGGCTCGACCCCAAGATCGTCGTCGCGGGACATGCCAAGCCCGGCCTGCCCAATGATGCCAGCGGGCTGGACTTCTCCATCCGCTACATCCGCAGCTGGCCCAAGCTGGTCGCCAAGGCGAAAGACAGCGCCGAACTTCGCGCGCTGGTGATGGCGGAATATCCCCAATCCATCGACGTGCTGGGCGATTTCCTGCTCGGCAATTCGAGCAAGGTGGCAACGGGCGAAATGCCCGCCTGGGAGGAATGAGCATGGGTTATTTCACGGACAAGGCAATCCTCGTCACCGGCGGTGCCACCGGCATCGGGCGCGAAACCTCCAAGGCGATTGCCGCCGCGGGGGCAGCGGTGATGATCGGCGACAAGGATGACCGCGCGGGCGAGACGGTGGAGATCATCAAGCAGGCAGGCGGCACAGCCGAATTCCTCCCCACCGATGTCACCAGCGCGGAACAGGTAAACCGTCTCGTGGCCCATTGTGTCGAGCGCTTCGGGCGGATGGACGGGGCGTTCAACAATGCCGGTGTCCTGCCCCCGCAGCGCCCGATCCACGAAGTGTCCGAGGACGAACTGGACCTCGCCATTGATGTCGATTTCAAGGGTGTGTTCTTTGCCATGCAGGCGGAAATCCGCCATTTCCTCAGCGTGGGCGGCGGGGCCATCGTCAACACCGCCAGCGTCGGCGCGCTGATTGCGGATCCGAATATGGCGGCCTATTGCGCGATGAAGCACGCCGTGGCTGGCCTAACCAAGGCGGCGGCGGTGGAATATGCGCAAGCCGGCATCCGCGTAAACGCCATCGCCCCCGGTTTCGTGGTCACCCCGATGACCCAGCACTGGGCCGACAGCACAGAATTCACCGACATGTTCTTCCAGCACAATATCTCCGGCCGCTGCGCCCAGCCGGAGGAAATGGCAGGCACGGTCAAGCACTTGTTGAGCGATGATGCGAGCTTCGTGAATGGGGCCGTGTGGACGATTGACGGGGGGCAGACGGCGCATTGATGCGGCCAGCTTCCTCCTTCGGGAGAAAGGAAAAGGCCCTGAGAATTGGGGCATAGCTATCAGGTCCCCGCCTGCTATCCTCCGCTCCTGTGACCACGCTTGAAACCATTGCGCACAAGCATAAGGCGAATGTCCTCGCCATGGGCGGGACGGTGGAGCTGGCGCGGGTCAATCGTGCGCCTCGGCACGATGGCAGCTACCATGTCGAGCCTGCCAGGGATGGCGGGTGGTTGCTGATCGTGACTGAACGCGGGCGCGAGTGGGAGCGGACGCATTTTGCCGACAATGATGCCCTGCTTTACCGGCTGGCGCGCGATGCGGCGTCGCGCCTGGCCGGGCAGTATGAGCTGGCAAACCGGGTCGGGGCGCAGGATTCGCGCCGGATCTGGTTTGCCCGCAAGCTTGAACTGATCGGCCTTTTGTCGGACGATTGGCGCGAGCGGCTGGCAGCAGAGATTGACGGCATCCTCGCCCAGGCCCCTTATGATGACGAGCCGTTGGAGGTCCTCAGTGCACCGCACCCTGCGCGTGACTGGCTGGTCGGAGGCAGCGTGGTCGCGATGCTGTTGCTTGGATGGGCGCTGGCGCATTTGCCGCTTTGGTTCGCCTATGACCTTGAGCGCGACCTGGACGCACGGGGTGTGCCACTGGAAGCGTCAGTCATCAGCAGCACCAGTTCGCGCCCCAAGATCGGCACAACCTACCACCTGCAATATGCCTATGACGTCGCGGGCAAACTCTTCGAAACGCGCGAGGTGGTGAGCGAAACTATTGGCAAGGGGTTTGCTGCCGGGGACACGCTGCCGATCCGCTACGACCCGGACGAACCCGAACGCTCGCTGGTGGATGGCAATATGCGGTTTGCGCGGCTGGTGACGATCTATAGCGGGATCGACGCGCTGCTAGCCTTTGTCATACTGGGGGGATTGTGGGGCTGGTGGCGCAGGCGCAACCTCTAACCCGCCGCCACCCGCACCGGCACCTTGCTGAAACCGCGCGCCACATTGTTGAGGCTGCGCTCCGGATCGCCTGCCAGCTCTATCCGCGCCACGCGGCTTGCCAGTGCGGTGAAGACCGCCGCCAGTTCCATGCGCGCCAGACCCTGCCCCGCGCAGCCGTGCGGGCCGTGGCCGAAGCCGAGGTTCTGGCGTTCCTTGCGGTCAATGCGGAAGCTGTCAGGATCGGCAAACTGCCGCTCGTCGCGATTGGCGGAGGCGTAGGAGACAATCGCCCAGCTATCCGCCGGGATGCTGCTGCCATCGGACAACACCGTGTCACGTGTCACGTAACGCCCGAAATTCTGCAGCGGGCTTTCCATCCGCACGATCTCATTCGCCGCCTGCATCGCCAGCTTCGGGTCCGCGCGCAATTTGTCCCACTCGCCCGGATTGGTGGCGAAGAGATAGAGCCCCGCCGCCATTGCGGAAATCGTCGTTTCAAAGGCAGCGACGATATAGCCGGCCATCATGCCAATCGCTGTCTCGCGCTCGATCCGTCCGGCATGGGCGGCCTCGATCAGCTGCTGGGCATAGCCGCCCGGCTCGACCCGGCGATTATCGTAGATTTCCTCGATCAGCGCCATCATGCGCTGCAACTGCCCCAGCCCTTCGCGCATGCGCGGCCCGTCTGGCCCCGCGGCATTCCAGCTGCCATCGGCAATCGCGATCAGGCTCGGGCGGATATCCTGCGGCCAGCCGATCAGGTCCATCACCACATTTATCGGCAGATCATGCGCGAAATCGGCCACGCCATCGAACTGGCCCGCGGCCACCAGCCGATCCGCCAGCGCTTCGGCGCGTTCGCGGATCGTGTCTTCCACCGGGCGGATCGAACGGGGGCCGAGCGATTCATCCATCAGCTTGCGCCGCGGTGTGTGTACGGGCGGATCCTGGCAGATCAGCGCCTCGGCCCATGCCTCGTTGATAATGGGATTGAGGCCAATGCCCCGCGCAGAGGAAAAACTCTCCCAGTCATTCAGCGCGCTGCGCACATCGGAATAACGCCCGACGAAATAGACGCCGAGCTGGTCAAGCAACACCGCCGACCCGGCATCGCGTAGCGCGCGATAGGCCGGATACGGGTCCGCCAGCACTGCATCGCTATGCAGTTCAATGGCGGAATGAACGGTCACGCGATCCCCTGCTTGCCCGGCGCAATGATGTGGTTCGGATCGAGCGCATCCTTCAGCCGCGCATTCACTTCCCGATTGGCCTCGCCATATTGCTGCGCGACGAGGTCCATGGTGGAGACGCTGGAGCGATAGGCGGCCCAGCCGCGCGCACCAAACTCTGTAATCATCTCTTCCATGCACTTTTCGGCGCGCTGCGAGGAATCCTCGCTGCCATGGTCGAACATCAGGAAGATGATGTGGTGCAGCTCGCGCCCGCCCACCGCATAGGCCGGGGCATAGTCAAAGCCGTAACTTTCCATGATCCGTTTCGCGAGCTCGGTTTGGCCGTTGGTCTCGCTACCCTTGGCCGGGGCCACCGGGGCAAAGGCGACTGCACCACCTTCTGCACCCCACCAGCGGACCAGCCCGATTTCCTCCAGCGTCATCCCGCCGCGCATCAGCGTCTTGTGGTGCTCGAACCAGGGATTGCCGTTCATTTCCTCGTCAGTGAGCACTTCGCCGCCCGATGCCTCGAAGGCTCCGCGAATGATCGGTTCGGTCGCGGCAATCGTCTCTTCCGTGCCGTAGAGCGCAAAATAGACATTCCACATGCCGAGGCCATTCTTCTCCGCCTCTGCCTTGATGATCGCATCGGGGATCGGGCCATCGGTGTCGGACAGATTGGCCCGCTGTTCGAACATCGCCAACTGGTAGAGCGCGCCCATGATCAGAACACCATTGGGGATGAGGTTGTTCATGCGGAAGGGGCGGATCGTATCGGTCGCCTTGGCCACATCTTCCATATTGGGATAGCGCACGACGAAGGGCTTATAGACCGGCGGTTTCGGCATCAGCCACATGCCCAGCTTGGTCACTACGCCGAAGTTCGACTGGGTGAAAATGCCATCGAGATAGGGGCCATAGCCCCATTTGAACGCCTGCCAGGTATTGCCCTTGTCGATCGAGCCCATGCCGGTCTTCAGCAAAGTGCCATCCGCCAGGCACACTTCCATCCCGCATTGCATGAAGAAATGGTCGCCATAAGGGGTGTAGCCCACCCCGCGCTCCAGCGTGTTGCCGACCATAGAGACAATCGGGCCGACGGTGGGCACGTCGATCCAGTAAGGCAGATCATTCTCTTCAATATAGTCGTGGATGTCCTGATAGGTGACGCCCGGCTCGACCAGGATCGTGCCCAGTTCGGCATCGAAATCGAGGATGCGGTTCATGCGCTTGAGGTCCAGCACCATCTGCCCGCTGCTGGCGGGGGTCGCGCAGCCATAGCCCATATTCTTGCCGGTCGAGATCGGCCACATGGGCAGCTTGTATTTGTTGGCGACTTTCAGGATCGCCTGCACTTCCTCGACACTTGCCGGAGCGACCGCGCCAGAGGGGATATGGTTGCCCTTGGTGTCCGGGATAAAGGTCTTGCGATAGCTGACCGTGCTTTCCGGATCGGCAAAAACCCAGTCATCGCCGACAATCGCGCGCAGTTCCTTCACCGCGGCGGCGAAGGAATCCTTGTCCAGTTCCTCGGGCAGCATCCGCGGTCCGTTGAGCGGGCTGGCGACGGCTGCACCTGCGACCATGGCTGAACCAACTGCGCCAACGCGCATGACTTCACGACGGGAAAAACCGCTCATTGGCCGTGCTCCTCAGGATCAGCTTCGCTTTCGGAAATCCAGATGGCCAGATTGTCCAGCTCTTCCGGGGAAATCTCGGTCGGCTTGAAGGCGGGCATCCCGCCCTTGCCGTGGCGGACCATATATTTGACGAGTTCGGTATCCAGCGCGCGGCCGCGAATGATCGGGCCGATGTCCTTGCCATGGCAATAGCCGCAAACCTTGGCATAGATCTTCTCCGGCGGACGCGGCCCCTGGCTCGCCTGCGCCGGCATGTTGCACCCGGCCAGCAGCACTATGCCGCCCAGCCCCGTTGCAGTGATGACAGCCGCCATCCTGCCCTTTGCGGAAATACCCATCAGCTCTCCCTTCCCGATCATGCGGGTTATGCGCTGGAGGCTATTCAATTTTTACATTCTGTCAAGAATGACTGTTTGAGGGATGGATCAACGCGACAATCCCCCTCTCCTTCAGGGGAGGGGCAGCGAGACTTGGTGACTTGTCACCTAGTCGCAGCGGGGTGGGGACGTGTGGCTGGCAGGTTACTCTCCGACAGCCCCCACCCCCAACCCCCTCCCCTAAAGGCGGAGGGGGCTTTTCGTCATGCCTGCGCAGGCAACCCCGCCCGCGACACATCGCGCGCCACGCCGGGCTCCACCCCCAGCCCCAGCAAAATATGCTCCGCCACCTGCTCCGGATAATCCTCCGGCAAATCCTGCCGCAGCATCGCACCAATCGCGGCGAGCGTGGAGCCGAGGATCAGGTCGCGTCCCAAGGCGCTGGAGGGGATCGCCAGCACGCCCGCCGCCATGCCTTCCTCCACCGTGCGCTCCGCCTGGCGATAGGTTTCCGCGCCGAAGATGAGTCCGTTGGCAGACAGGTTGACCATCGACCACGCCCAGCGCTGGTCCGTGCGCGCGCGGTGCAGGTAGAACCGGATCGCCGTGGCGGCGCGCCAGCAGGGGTCGGGATTGGCGGAAATCGTCTCCGTCACCGCCGTCAGGAAATCATGCGTGACTTCGTAAGACAGCGCCTCGCGCAATTCCTCCATTCCGGCGAAATGGTTGTAGAAGGTGGGCCGAGAGACGCCCGCTGCCTGCGCGAAATCCTCGATCCGCGTGTAGAGCCCGTGTTCGCTTCCCAACAGCTCAAACGCGGCAGCAACAATCTTCGCCCGCGTCCGCGCACGCCGATCCCGCCCCGCGCCAGTGCGCCAGTCTTCAGGGGGATGCTCAGGGGCTTGGGCTTGATCGTTCACAGCGGTCTAGGTGGCGGATGTGGGGCGCGGGGGCAAGTTCTCCAATGCACGCTTCCCCCTTCCCCGTTCGTGTCAAGCGAAGTCGAGACACCGGTGGCAGTTGCCTTTCGACTGACGACAGAATGTCGGCAGTTCATCCTGAGCCTGCCGAAGGGCTCGAGGCGAAAAAAAAGGGCTTTTGCGTCTCTTTACCCCCTCTCCTTTAGGGGAGGGGCAGCGAGACTTGGTGACTTGTCACCTAGTCGCAGCGGGGTGGGGACATGTGGCTGGCAGGTTACTCTCCGACAGCCCCCACCCCCACCGCCTCCCCTAAAGGCGGAGGGGGCTTTCGTGCGCTACTCCTCCGCAGACTCCACCACGCAGAGCACCGCGTCCACCTGCACCTGCGCGCCTGCGCTGGCGGTGAGGCCGGTGATGGTGCCATCAAAGGGCGCGGTGAGCGCGTGTTCCATCTTCATCGCCTCCAGCACCATCAGCCGCTGGCCAGCGGTGACGTGATCGCCCTCGGCCACATCGACCGCGATGACCTTGCCCGGCATGGGTGCGAGGATCGCGCCGTCGGCGGCGGAGTGGTGGCCGGTGCCGTCATGTCGGTAAGGCTGAACATGGAACGTCGCCCCATTGCGGAAATAGTACTTTCCCGCATTGCCCCCTATCGCGAGGTCAAAGACTGGATCGTCCCCCTCAAGCTCCGGATCGACTTCGATAGTTTCACCATCGACCAGCAACCGCACAGATGTCTTGCGGTCGGAGTTAAGACGGAAGCCGCCAATTCCAGACTGTCTGGCATAGTCGTCACCCCACGCATCGGCGTAGAGCAAGTCCCCGGCATAAAGTGCCAGCGAGAGACTGGGCAGTTCCGGCAAAGCGGTAAGTTGCTCCAAGTGATCACCTATCGAGCCTGTAGTCATCCTTCCTGACTTGAAATCAGGCAGGTCCAGCAAGCGGAAAAGGAACCACGCATTCTGTTTGACCGGCCAGACTTGCACATTGCCAATTGATTGGCGAAGGCCAGCGATAGCGGCATCGCGATCCTTGGCGTGGCAAATGACCTTTGCAATCATTGGGTCATAGAATGGCGAGACGTCTGCGCCCTTTTCGACGCCAGTATCGACCCTTGCTGAGTAATCTGACACTTGGAGCCACTCCAACCGCCCCGTGCTCGGCAAAAACCCCTTCGCCGGGTCTTCGGCGTAGAGCCGCGCCTCAATCGCCCAACCGTTGATGCGCAGCTCCTCCTGCTTCAACGGAAGCGCCTCTCCGCTCGCCACGCGCAGCTGCCATTCCACCAGATCGACCCCGGTGATTTCCTCTGTCACCGGGTGTTCCACCTGCAGGCGAGTGTTCATTTCCATGAAGAAGATGCGGTCGGCGCGCAGGCCTTCGCTGGCATCGGCGATGAATTCGATCGTGCCCGCGCCTTCATAATCCACCGCCTTGGCGGCGCGCACGGCGGCGGCGCAGATTGCTTCGCGGGTGGCCTCGTCCATGCCGGGAGCGGGGGCTTCCTCGATCACTTTCTGGTGGCGGCGCTGGAGCGAGCAATCGCGTTCGAACAGGTGGACGACATTGCCATGGTTGTCGCCAAACACCTGCACTTCGATATGGCGGGGCGAGGTGATCCACTTTTCCAGCAGCACTTCATCATTGCCAAAACTAGCACGCGCCTCGCGCTGGCAGCTTTCGAGGGCAGCGGCGAAATCGGCGGGCGCATCCACCTTGCGCATCCCCTTGCCCCCGCCGCCTGCGACAGCCTTGATCAACACCGGATAGCCAATCGCCTCGGCCTCCTGCGCGAGCCGTTCGGGCGACTGGTCGGCCCCGTCATAGCCCGGCGTCACCGGGACGCCTGCGCTGCGCATCAGCTGCTTGGCCGCATCCTTCAGCCCCATGGCGCGGATGCTTTCCGGCTTCGGCCCGACCCACACCAGCCCCGCATCCAGAACCGCCTGCGCGAAGTTCGCATTCTCCGAGAGGAAGCCATATCCGGGATGGATAGCCTCCGCCCCGGTCGCCTTGGCGGCAGCGATGATCTTCTCGCCCACTAGGTAGGATTCCGCCGCCGGAGACGGCCCGATATGCACCGCCTCGTCGGCAGAGCGCACATGCAGCGCCTTGGCATCCGCGTCCGAATAGACCGCGATAGTGCGTATCCCCATGGCCCGCGCCGTGCGGATGATACGACAAGCAATTTCGCCCCGATTGGCGATGAGTAGTGATTTGATCATGGCTCGTTCCTAAACACCTCCCCGGTACGGGGAGGGGGACCGCCGGAAATAGTCCGGGGGTGGAGGGGTTTTCGCGCATCGCAGGCGGCAATCACGGCCTCGGTGGCGGCGTTGAGATCGCGCAGCACTTCCTTCGCGGGCAGGCGCAGCACCGCAAAACCGCGCGAGTGCAAATATGCGTCGCGGCGCATGTCACGCTCGGGCCGGTCGCCCATATCATGCGCAATGCCGTCAATCTCGATAGCGACCCTGCTGGCGAGGCAGGCGAAATCCAGCGTCAGGCGACTAAGGGGATGGTGGCGACGAAATTTGTGCCCACCGGGCCGCTTGCGCAGTTCGCGCCAGAGCAGGACTTCGGGAAGGTTTCCGGAGCGCCGTTCGCGCTTTGCGGTTTTGAAGGCGGAGTCTTCGGCCTCCAAAACCCCTCCACCAGCCTGCGGCTGGTCCCCCTCCCCGTTCCGGGGAGGTTTTGGTGGAGCCTCGCGCATTCAAGCACCTCCCCGGCACGGGGAGGGGGACCGCCACGACGTGGTGGTGGAGGGGTAATCCCCTACCCTCACATCCGAAACACCCCGAACCGGGGTGCCTCCGCAATCGGGGCTTCCAGCGTTGCCGCCAGTGCCAGCCCCAGCACGTCGCGCGTCTGGACCGGGTCGATCACGCCGTCATCCCACATCCGTGCAGTGGCGTAGTAAGGGTTGCCTTCATCCTCGTATTTCTGGCGGATCGGGGCCTTGAACGCCTCGGCTTCCTCCGGCGTCCATTTGTCCGCATCGCGGTGGACAGTGGCCAGCACACTCGCCGCCTGTTCGCCGCCCATCACGGAAATCCGCGCATTGGGCCAGGTGAAGAGGAAGCGCGGGCTATAGGCGCGGCCGCACATGCCGTAATTGCCCGCGCCGAAGCTGCCGCCGATCACCACGGTGATCTTGGGCACTTGCGCGGTCGCCACCGCCGTCACCAGCTTGGCGCCATGCTTGGCAATGCCTTCCGCCTCATATTTGCCACCGACCATGAAGCCGGAGATATTCTGCAGGAACAGCAGCGGGATGCGCCGTTGGCAGGCGAGCTCAATGAAATGCGCGCCCTTTTGCGCGCTCTCGCTGAACAGCACGCCGTTGTTGGCAAGGATCGCCACCGGCATCCCCCAGATATGCGCAAAGCCGCAGACCAGCGTGCTGCCATAATGCTGCTTGAACTCGTGGAACTCGCTGCCATCCACCAGCCGCGCGATCACTTCATGCACGTCATAGGGCGCGCGGACATCTTCGGGGATAATGGAATAAAGCTCTTCCGCGTCGAATTTCGGGGGCCTTGGCTCCTTCAATCCGATGTTCGCAGCCCGTCCGGGGTTCTCACCGAGGTGGCTGACAATATCCCGCACAATCGTCAGCGCGTGTTCGTCATTCTCCGCAAGGTGATCGACCACGCCGCTTTTCTTCGCATGGAGGTCCCCTCCCCCAAGGTCCTCTGCGCTGATCTCTTCGCCCGTGGCCGCCTTCACCAGCGGCGGGCCGGCGAGGAAGATCGTGCCCTGTTCGCGAACGATCACCGTCTCGTCGCTCATCGCGGGGACGTAGGCCCCGCCCGCAGTACAGCTTCCCATGACGCAGGCGATTTGGGGAATGCCCAGCGCGGACATATTGGCCTGGTTGAAGAAGATGCGCCCGAAATGGTCGCGGTCGGGGAATACCTCCGCCTGGAAGGGCAAATTCGCCCCGCCGCTATCGACGAGATAGATGCAGGGCAGGCGGTTTTCCTGCGCGATCTCCTGCGCGCGCAGATGCTTCTTGACGGTCATCGGGTAGTAGGACCCGCCCTTGACCGTCGGATCGTTGCACACGATCATGCACTGGCGACCTGAAACGCGCCCGATCCCGGCGATCATGCTCGCGCCCGAGACATCGCCCTCATACATGCCATGCGCGGCCAACTGGCCGACTTCGAGGAAAGGTGAGCCCGGATCAAGCAACCGCTCCACCCGGTCACGGGGCAAGAGCTTGCCGCGCGACACATGCCGCTCGCGGTGCTTCTCCGGCCCGCCCAGCGCCGCCTGCGCCACCTGCGCGCGCAATTCCTGCGCCAGCGCCCGATTATGCGCAGCGCGGGCCTTCGCGTCAGGTGATTCGAGGTCGAGTTTTGTGGTGAGGATGGGGGCGGTCATGTCATAGAACCCGTCAATTGATCATTAAAAGCCCCTCCCTTGAGGGAGGGGGTGGGGTGGGTGTACCCCGGTAGCTGGGATGCGAGACCTTGCGGTCTCGCGCCCCCACCCCTCGATCCCCTCCCCGCCGGGGAGGGGAAGTTTGTTGTCCCAAACCGCACAGGCCGGGAGAGAACCGCCGGGCCCCCTCCACCAGCCTGCGACCAAGGGGCTTGCGCGTCCTCCTCCCCGTGCCGGGGAGGATTTCTCATGTCTGTGCATCCTCTTGTGGCATAACCGTTGGCAAAGGTTCTGCGCGTTCTCCGCGCTTGTCCCGTTTGCGATACCTGCTTTGATAGTCTCGCCGCTGTTTGGTGACTTCGTACAGGACAATGCCCGAAGATGTCCCGAGATTCAGGCTCTCGATCATCCCGAACATGGGAATGGCGACACATCCATCGCTGCGTTCCACCGCTCGGTCGCTGATGCCGCGCTTCTCATTCCCAAACCACACGGCCAGCTTGGCGTGTTCAGTGTAGTCGCCCTCGTGTAGATAGACGTTCGACTTACCCTTCACATGCGGTGACGTGACGAGGGAATGGAAATTGTTCTTCTCAAGGTGGTCGAGGCAGTCATCCGTACTGTCAAAGCGCTTAACGAAGCTCCATTTCACGGCGGAAACAGATGTCTTGGATAGCGATTTCTTTTCGCGCATTTCCTGCCAATCGTCAGGCAATGCCTTACGCGGATCGACAACGTAAACCTTCTCAACCCCCAACGCATTTACGTTGCGAATGACCGTGCCGATATTCTTGACGTCGGACGGGTCTTCAATCACCGCGATCAGGTTCTTGCAGGTGAACGGCTTAATCGCATCGGCCCGTTCGCGGACCGAGCGCTTCGACTTTTTCTGCTCTTCGCCTTCAACGACTGGCATAATTTTCTATCCCGCAGCCCCGATCAGCTCCCGCCCGATCAGCATCCGACGGATCTCGTTCGTCCCTGCGCCGATATCGAGCAGCTTCGCGTCGCGGTAGAAGCGTTCGACCGGCCAGTCCTTGGTATAGCCTGCCCCGCCAAGCGCCTGCACCGCTTCATTGGCGACCATTACCGCGCTCTCCGAAACCTTCAGGATTGCGCCCGCCGCATCAAACCGCGTCGTCTGGCCAGCGTCCGCCGCCTTGGCCACGGCATAGACATAGGCGCGCGCGCTTTGCAGGGCGGCGTACATGTCGGCCACCTTGGCCTGCATCAGCTGGAAGCTGCCGATAGGTTTGCCGAATTGCTTGCGCTCGCGGACATAGGGGATGACCACGTCGAGGCAGGCCTGCATCAGGCCGAGCGGGCCGCCCGACAGCACGATGCGTTCATAGTCCAGCCCGCTCATCAGCACGCCCACGCCGCCGTGGAGCGGACCCATCACGTTTTCTTCGGGCACGAAGCAATCTTCGAACACCAGCTCCGCCGTGGGGCTGCCGCGATTGCCCATCTTGTCGATCTTCTGGCCGATGGAGAAACCCTCCATCCCCTTTTCGATCAGGAAGGCTGTGATGCCCCGGCTGCCGCCATCGGGCGCAGTCTTGGCATAGACCACCAGCACATCGGCATAGGTGGCGTTTGTGATCCAGAATTTGGTGCCGTTAAGCCGATATCCGCCCGCGACCGGATCGGCGCGCAGTTTCATGCTGACCACGTCAGACCCGGCCCCGGCCTCGCTCATGGCAAGGCTGCCCAGGTGCTCGCCGCTGATCAGCTTGGGGAGGTATTTCGCCTTCTGGTCAGGATTGCCCCAGCGGCGGATCTGATTGACGCAGAGGTTGGAATGCGCACCATAGGACAGGCCGATGCTGGCGGATGCGCGGCCAATTTCCTCGCAAGCGATCACATGTTCGAGATAGCCGAGCCCCAGCCCGCCCCATTCTTCCTCCACCGTGATACCATGCAGGCCGAGCGCGCCCATGGCGGGCCATAGTTCCTCGCGCGGGAACCAGTCTTCGCGGTCCACCCGGTCGGCCAGCGGCATGATCTGCTCGTCCGCAAACCGTGCCGTGGTTTCGCGGATCATGTCGGCATTTTCGCCGAGATTGAAATCGAAATGGGGGGTCGCGCGCATGGTCTCTCCTCTTGCCGCTCACTGC
This sequence comes from Sphingomonadaceae bacterium, assembly GCA_024236195.1. Taxonomy (GTDB): domain Bacteria; phylum Pseudomonadota; class Alphaproteobacteria; order Sphingomonadales; family Sphingomonadaceae; genus JACXVD01. The sequence continues at coordinate 210,943 of JACKKZ010000005.1, read as the reverse complement.
GGTTTGCCGGGAGGATAATGCGGAATGCAGACAAAGGAAAATTGAAAGCTTGCGCGAAGTAATATAGATTTTTCCTATGATAAAGCGCACACACATACGCCAGTTCCTGTCTGTGGTGGATGCTGGCAGCTTCACCCAGGCGGCGGTTCGCATCCGGGTAACGCAGCCCACGCTGTCTGCCGGAATTGCCGAGCTGGAGCGGCTGGTGGGCAGCAAGCTGTTCGTGCGCAACCGGCGGCGCATCCGGCTGACGGAGGCAGGCGGCAAATTCCTCCCCATCGCGCGCGCGCTGGAGCGGAATTTCATGGCGGCGGACAGCTTCGCGCAGGCGCAGCCCGCCGACTGGCCGGAGCTGAAGCTGGGCGTGCTGCGGAGCATCGCCGCGCCCATGCTGGAGCGGGTGATGGGCGCGCTGGTGGGGCAATTCTCGCTCGAACTGGTCGATGGCAGCGAAGGCGAACTGCGCGCGGCGTTCTCCAGCGGGCGGATCAACGCCGCACTGACCCTGCTGCGCGAGATCGAGCCGGGCGATGTGCTGCTGTTGGAGGAGCGCTACACCATGTTTGTCGCCACCAACCATCCTCTCGCTGGACGCAAGCAGGTGGAGCCGGAGGAGCTGGCAAGCGAGACCATGATCGCCCGCCGCAATTGCGAATTGCTGGAGGAAACCAGCCGCTTCTTCACCCGCCAGCGCGTGCGCCCACGCTTTTCACTGCGCAGCGCCGACGATGCGCGCTGTATGCGGATGGTAGCGGCGGGTGTGGGGATCACGACTGCGCCGCTGAGTTTCCTTGCGGAGGGGACCGTGGCGCTGGATGTGGCGGGGTATGACTATTCCCGCCGCGTGGGCCTGAGGGTCGCGCCGGAATGGCAGGGCGATACGGATCGGCTGCGCGGGATTGTTGAGGGGTTGGGTGGGACGTTGGGATAGCCAAAGCCCCCTCCTCTTTAGGGGAGGGGGTTGGGGGTGGGGACTGTCGGAGAGCAAGGTGCATGCCAAACGCCCCACCCCACTGCGACTAGGCGGTAAACCGCCAAGTCTCGGTGCCCCTCCCCTAAAGAGGAGGGGCTTTGGAGCACCCTACCCCCGCCAGAACGCCAGCCCATCCTCACCCGCCACGACCTCGCCGGCCATCCCGACCGGTTCCTCCGCTCCGCTGGTCAGCCGTTCGATCATCGCGCTGTCATCCGGCGGGACCAGCGCCAGCACCCGCTCGCCTGCCGGGGTAAGCGCGACGACCGTCCCCGAACGCGGCGAGCCATCGCGTTTGTAGTGGACGGTGAAGGTCTCCAGCGTCGCAGGCCCGGTATAGTCCTTGGCCAGCGCCGGCACTTCGCCGCGCAATTCATCGGCGAGGTGCTGGCAATCGAAATCCTGGCGCTCCGCCGCGCCTTCCAGCGGGTCGGCGGAGAGCAGCATCGCATGGTTCGTCGTGGCATAACCGCCATTGCCGAACAGCAATCCCTTGCCGCCGCCATTGCGCAGTTTCTCGACCATGCAGGCAATCGCATGGCTCATGTAATTGGCAATCGGCCCGCCGCCGAAAGTCAGCCCGCCGAACACAGTCACGGGCTTGTCCAGCGGCCAGCCGAGCACGCGCCGCGCCAACTTGGGCACGCAGGGAAAGCAGCTGTACAGTTCGGCATGGGCGAGATCTTCGGTTTTCAGCCCGTTGCGCGCCATCGTTTCGCGGATCGTCACATCAATGCTGGGCGAGGATGTGTAATTGGCGCGGGCGAGAAAGTCGTAGGGTTCATGCGCAGCTGCGCCTTGCCCGACATAGACCAACCGCGCCTCGTCCATCCCGCGCCGCCGCGCTTCGGCCAGACTGGTAACGATAAAGCCTGCCCCCTGGTTGACCGCGGAATTGGCGACCATCAGCTTGGTATAGGGATGCGCGATGGGGCGGTTATCGGCGCTGGGCTGCGCGATTTCCTCTGGACTGACCGAGCGGCGCAGCCACGCTGACGGAGTACGCTCTGCAACCTCGGACATCAGAGACCAGATCGCCGCACTATCCGCCTGCCCTTCCGCCAATGTTTGCCCCAGCGAAGCGCGCAAAGCGTTCTCGTAAAGCGGATAAACGTCGGTTGGCAGCGCCAGACCATAGCGCTGGCGATAGCCCTGCTTGACGCTGTCTGTCGCCTGTTCCAGCGCGCTCTTCGCCTTGCCGCCAGCTTGCGCCGCAGCCGCCTTCGCCCGCGCGCCCGCAGTCCGCAAAGCCTCTCCGCCGGTGACCAGTTCCACCCGGCTTTCCCCGCGCGCAATCCGTCCGGCGGCTTCGTCGAGCAGGCGCACCGGGCTGTCGCCATGGGGCAAGTCGGTGTCGCTCGCCCGCTCCGGCGTGACCCCCAAGGCTTCCGCCACACGCGGCGCGCAGGGGTTGAGCGCAGGCATGGCAATCTGCTGCACCACAGCCAGCCCACCTGCGTCGTTCAGCCATCCGCCGCCCGCATCTGCATCCGCCAGACGCAGCGCTTGTGCCATTAGTCCAGCAGAATCGAGCCCCTCCAGCGGGTTCTCCGGTCGGTCATTGAGCTGCCCGACACCGACGATCACCGGTACGCATTCGGGATTGCTGCTCATGCGCCCTGCCCTTCATCCCCGGCCACAGGCACGGTGTAGTTGAGCCCCAACCGCCCGCCATCGGCATAGATCGTCTGCCCGGTGATGTAGGAGCTTTCCTCACTGGCGAGGAAGACCGCGATGGCCGCCACTTCCTCCACGCTGCCCAGCCGTCCCATCGGAGTGCGGCTCATGATCCGGTGCTTTGCTTCGTCATCCGACATGATCCCCAGCGCCATTTCGGTGAGGATCGTGCCCGGGCCGATGGCATTCACGCGGATGCCCCGGTCAGCCAGTGCCAATGCAGTGACGTTGGTCAGCTGCGACAGCGCGCCCTTGGAAACCACGTAGGGAATCTGGTTCGGGATCGCGAGCTTCGCATTGACGCTGGACATGTTGATCACCGACCCGCCCCGCCCCATCAGCCGCGCCGCACGCTGGGTGGCGAGCAGGGGCGCGCGGGCATTGACCGCCATCACCCGGTCGAAATCTTCCACCGCCAATTCGTCCAAAGTGGCGGCATGGGTGATCCCGGCATTGTTGACGAGGATGTCGAGCCCGCCCCAGCGCTCCTGCGCCATGGCGAAGAGCGCGTCGAGCTGCGCGCTGTCCGCCACATCAACGGTGAGTGCCGCCTGCCCCAGCCGCTCTGCCAGCGCGGCGACCTTCCCACCATCGCGGTCAGCGAAGATCACTTGCGCGCCTTCGCCCGCAAAGCGCTCTGCGATTGCTGCGCCAATACCCTGCGCCGCGCCAGTGACGATGGCGCGCTTGCCGTTGAGCTTGCTCATGAAATGCTCCCTCTTGAGGGATGCAATTCAGCCCATTTCAGCGACGAGCGCCAGCACCTTTTCCGCATATTCGGGGCGGCAGATCAGCAAATCGGGCATGTAGGTGTCACGCTGGTTATAGACCAGCGGGCTGCCATCAACGCGGCTGGCGTGGAGGCCATGAGCGAGCGCCACAGCAGCGGGGGCGCAGCTGTCCCACTCATATTGCCCGCCTGTATGGAGGTAGATTTCGGCCTCGCCGCGCACCACCGCCATTGCCTTGGCCCCGGCACTGCCCATGGGGACGAGCTCTGCGCCCAGCTTCTCTGCCACGGCAACGGCTTCCTTGGCCGGGCGCGTGCGGCTGACGACCATGCGCGGCACATCGGCAGCGGCGGGCACGGCAATCGGCGCATCAGTGCGCAGGACAGTATCGAGACCCGGCAGCGCAACCGCGCCAATCTCAGGCTTGCCATTCACCGCCAGCGCAACATGCACGGCCCAGTCGGTGCGCTCCTCGCCATATTCGCGGGTGCCATCGACCGGATCGACGATCCACACACGTTCTTCCTTCAGCCGGTCCTCATTGTCCTTCTCCTCTTCGGAGAGGAGGCCGTCCTCAGGCCGCTGCGCGCGCAAAGCGTGACACAGGAATTCATTGGCCGTGGCATCGCCTGCCTTGCCCAGCGCCTTGCCTTCGAACATGCCGGAGCTGCGCACCTGCAGCAGGATTTTCCCGGCCTGCTCTGCCAGATGGGCTGCGAGTTCTGCGTCGGTCATTCTAGTCCTCACTTTAGCGGAAGTATCTGGCGGATAATATGTTCAGCCGCTTCTTCGACTGACATCTCCACCGTGTTGACCCGGATTTCAGCATTCTCCGGCGCTTCATAGGGGCTGTCGATCCCGGTGAAGTTCTTGAGCTCGCCCGAACGTGCCTTCTTGTAGAGGCCCTTCACATCGCGCTGCTCCGCCACTTCCAGCGGGGTATCGACGAAGATCTCGATAAATTCGCCTTCGGGCAGCATGTCACGCACCATGCGGCGTTCCGCGCGGAACGGGCTGATGAAGGCGGTGAGCACGATCAGCCCTGCATCCACCATCAGCTTGGCCACTTCGCCCACGCGACGGATATTCTCGATCCGGTCCGCTTCGGTAAAGCCGAGGTCCTTGTTCAGCCCGTGGCGAACATTATCTCCATCGAGCAGGAAGGTGTGGCGGTTCATCAGGTTGAGCTGCTTTTCCACCTCATTGGCGATGGTCGACTTGCCCGAACCCGAAAGCCCTGTGAACCACAGCACGCGCGGTGTCTGGTTCTTCATGGCCGCATGGCTTTCGCGGCTGATATCGGTCGGCTGCCAATGGACATTCTGCGCGCGGCGCAGGCTGAAATGCAGCATCCCCGCTGCCACGGTAGCATTGGTGATCTTGTCGATCAGGATGAAGCCGCCCAGCGCCCGGTTATCGCCATAGGGCTCAAACACGATCGGCTTGTCGGTCGCGACTTCGGCCACACCAATGGAATTCAGCTCCAGCGTCTTGGCCGCAAGATGATCCATCGTGTTGATGTTTATCTCGTATTTCGGGTGCTGGACGGTAGCGGTGACCATCTGGCTGCCGAGCTTCATCCAGTAACCGCGCCCCGGCTTCATCGCTTCGTCATTCATCCACACCAGCGTCGCTTCGAACTGGTCGGAGGATTCCGGCGGCGCGTCAGCCGTCGCCAGCACATCGCCGCGCGAACAATCGACTTCGTCTGCAAGACAGATCGTAACCGACTGGCCGGCAAGGGCTTCGTCCTGCTCACCGTCGAAAGTGACGATGCTCTTGACCGTGCTGGTCTTGCCAGAAGGTAGCACGCGCACCGGGTCGCCCGGCTTGATCGAGCCGGTCGAAACCAAGCCGGAGAAACCCCGGAAATCGAGGTTCGGGCGGTTCACCCATTGCACCGGCATACGGAAGGGCTTGGCCTGGTTGAGCGTGTTGTTCAGCTCTACCGTTTCGAGGTGCTCGACCAGCGGGATGCCATCAAACCATGGGGTATTGGCGGACTTGCCGGTGATATTGTCGCCCTTGAAGCCGCTGATCGGCATGGGAACAAAGTGTTCGATCCCGATCTCGTCTGCGAACGCCTGGTAGTCCGCGACGATGGCGTCATATTTCGCCTGATCGTAACCGATCAGATCCATCTTGTTCACCGCTAGCACGATGTTGCGGATGCCGAGAAGGTGGCAAAGATAGGAATGGCGGCGGGTCTGGACGAGCACGCCCTTGCGCGCATCAATCAGGATCACGGCGAGGTCGGCGGTGGAGGCGCCCGTCACCATGTTGCGCGTATATTGCTCATGCCCCGGACAATCCGCGACGATGAACTTGCGCTTTTCCGTCCCGAAGAAACGATAGGCAACGTCGATGGTGATGCCCTGCTCACGCTCGGCAGCAAGGCCATCGACCAGCAAGGCGAAGTCGATTTCCTGCCCCTGCGTACCGACCTTCTTGCTGTCATTTTCCAACGAAGCCAGCTGGTCTTCGAAGATCATCTTGGAATCGTAGAGCAGGCGGCCGATCAGGGTCGACTTGCCATCATCCACGCTGCCGCAGGTGATGAAGCGCAGCAATTGCTTGTTCTGGTGCTGCTCAAGGTAAGCGTCGATATCCTCGGCAATGAGGGCATCCACCTTGTAGGCGGGATCGGAATTCTGCTGGGTCATCAAAAGTACCCCTCTTGCTTCTTCTTCTCCATGCCGGCACCGCCTTCATCCTTGTCGATGACGCGGCCCTGGCGTTCACTGGTGGTGGTGAGCAGCGTTTCCTGCACCACTTCAGACAGGGTCGTGGCGGTGCTTTCCACTGCTCCAGTGAGCGGGAAACAGCCCAGAGTGCGGAACCGGACAGACTTCATGGTGATTTCCGGCTTGGTGCCCATCACCTTTTCCAGTCGATCAATATCGTCCGCCATGAACAGCCCGCCTTCATATTCGAAAGTTGGGCGTTCAGCGGCGAAATAGAGCGGCACGATCTCGATATTTTCCTTCATGATATACTGCCAGATATCCAGCTCGGTCCAGTTGGACAGCGGGAAGACACGGATGCTTTCGCCCTTGGTCTTGCGCGCATTGTAGATGTTCCACAATTCGGGCCGCTGGTTCTTCGGGTCCCAGCCATGGGAGGCCGTGCGGAAGGAGAAAATGCGCTCTTTCGCACGGCTCTTTTCCTCGTCGCGGCGGGCGCCGCCAAAGGCCGCGTCAAATCCATATTTGTCGAGCGCCTGCTTCAGCCCTTCGGTCTTCCACATATCGGTATGGAGCGGTCCGTGATCGAAGGGGTTGATCCCGCGCTCTTCAGCTTCGGGGTTGTGATAGATCAGCAGCTCCATCCCCGCGTCCTGCGCGGCCTTCTCACGAAGCGCATACATGTCCTTGAACTTCCACGTGGTATCGACGTGCAGCAGCGGGAATGGCGGCGGCGAGGGATAGAATGCCTTCTTGGCGAGGTGCAGCATCACCGCGCTGTCCTTGCCAACGGAATAGAGCATCACCGGCTTGGACGTTTCGGCAACAACCTCGCGCATGATATGGATGCTTTCCGCTTCCAGCCGTTCAAGATGGGTCAGTTGGCGCATCGCATTCCCTCGATCACAATTCCTGTGACGGGGCATGTGACGTATTCAGCTTGCCTATGCAGTTCCCAAATGGGATATACCCGAGATGGCCGTAACGCTGCTCGAAGCTGGCGACCTTGTCGCAATGCTCCACCGGGGCACACTGGGCTCTGGCCTGTGGGGGGATTTCCTTGATGCTCTATGCCGCCGCACCGGGGCCGATCATGCAGCAATCCTGCTCCGCGCGGGACGCGACCTGCCACGCCTGACGCTGTTGGAACGCAGCGCACAGCCGCTGGCGATCACTGCCGAAACACCCCACCCTTCCCCTGTGCTGCGGAGCGGAAGGGTCTATTCAGGCAGCGAGCTGGAAGGGCCTGACAACCCGCTCGCTCTGCCCCCCTTCCCCGACTTGCTCACCCACCATACTCCCGACCATCTGCGCATAATGCGAGTGGAGGAACCGTCTGGCGGTGCGCTGTGGATCATGATCCAGCGCAATGGGCGCGATTTCAGCGCTTCCGATGCAACGCTTCTCAGCAATCTCTCCGACCATCTGGAAATCGCCCTGCGCACTTGGGGCGCGCTGGAACGCGAGCGGCTGCGCGCCGGGATCAGCGGGGAAGCGATCCGGCGGCTCAATTTCGGCTGGGCAATGCTTGATCCTGCCGGACGGATCATCGACCTCAGCGATGAAGCAGAGGCCCTGCTACAGGATGGCAAGGCCTTGCAGCGCAGCCCCGCCGGCAAACTGCTCCCCAGTTTGCGCGAAGCACAGGGCGGGCTCCGGCGCTTCCTTGAAAGCGTCCTCAAGGGCGAGGAAGGCTCGCGCGCAATCCACCTCTGTGACGAGCCCTGGCTCGACATGCTGCTCACCACTGCACGCGGGGCGATGCGTGAACGTGCAGGCGGGCCGGTGATCGTTGCCTATGTCCATGGTGAGCAGCCCGACAGCAGCGAACGCGCCAGCCAGCTTTCCGACCTGTTCGGCCTGACCGAACGTGAGGCCCAGCTGGCACTGATGATCAGCCGCGGGGTGAAGATCGCCGAAGCCGCGCCGCAGCTGCGCATTACGGTGGAGACCGCGCGGCTCTATTCAAAACGGATCTACGCCAAGACCGGGACGCGTGGGCAGGCTGACCTTGTCCGCCTGATCCTCGCGAGCATTGTCGCGTTGGGTTGACCTGCTCCACATCGCGCAAAGCCTCGCGGTTCAGCCTGCCACGCCAATCCCGCGGCGTTCGAGCCGTTCCCTGAGCAGCTTGCGCGCATGGAACAGGCGGGATTTAACTGTCCCTTCCGCCGTGCCGGTCGCTTCAGCAATCTCGCCCAGCCGCATGTTCGAATAATAATGCAGCACAACCACTTCGCGATGGTCTGCGCTCAGGCAATCAAGCAGCGCCAATACATGCCGATCCTGATCGGCACACAGTGCAGCATCCTCCGGCCCCGGACTTTCATCACGCCAAGAAACGAGCTCGCCGGGATCGCTCAAAGCTTCTCCAGCGGGCAGCTTGCGGAGGAGGTCAATGGCCTTGTTGCGCGCAATCCGGCGGATCCAGCCACTGGCTGATCCGCGCCCGTCAAACGTGTTCGCCCGGCGCCAGATATCGACAAAGGCTTCATCCACTGCATCCTCTGCCAGCGGCAAATCCTGCCCCAATATGGCAAGGCATTGCGCCACCAATGCCGGATACATCTGCCGATAAAGCTGGTCGAATGCCTGCCTGTTTCCGGCGGCAATTGCAGCCAGCAAGGCTTCATTGGTCATGGCTCGGTCCCCCTTGATTGTCGCCGGGTGCAGGCCGGATGACCTGGCACCAGGCGATGCAATTGGCCGCATCGCGGAAATGGCGCAGCACCAGCCCGTGCATCACGGCGGCTGCACGAATGGAGTCTTCATCATGGGAATAGGGCTCAGCCCCGGCCTGCAGCCGCCGCCAACCGCGCCCGATATGGCTGGGCAGGAATGTGCTGACGAGCAATTGCCCGCCCGGCGCGAGCTGGCGCGCCTGCTCGCCTATCCAGTCTGCCAGCGCAGCCGGTGCGACCCAGCCAAGCGCCACCGTGCCGACAACAAGATCGAAGGGCGGCTCATCCGCTTGCGCAGTCTCCCCCAACACCAGGATAGTCTGCCCGCGCTGCCTTGCATGGCTGATCGCTTCACGGGCAAGTTGCTGGCGCAGCGCCGCCGCGGCATGGTAATCGAGCGTTTCCAGTGTCGCCTGCAATGCTCCGCACGGGCCGGGACAGCTCGCTTGCGAGCCAGCGAGCAAGATTTCACTGATCGGGTGCTCCATCAGCGCCGCTTGCCAGCGGGCTGCGCTATCCCTGTCCACCACAACAGCATCCAGCATGCCGACCAGCTGGTGTGCCGCGACAGTAGGGCGGCCGCGTTCCATCTGGTCCACCAGCCGGTCGAGCATTTCCAGGGGGTCTCGTGCGTTATCCATGAGGCCGGGGCTAGAGTGTCCCCGTCCGGGAAATGCGAAATTCCCGGCTCGTTTTGTGAAAAAATTGTGAAATACCAAGCGCACTGTTAGGCATTCCGGCAGGGGACATTCAGGGGCACGCAATGGCGCGCAGTTTTTCGCTCAGGCTGGTCGGCGCATTTCGCCTGATCGGCCCTGATGGCGAACGGATTGATATTCGCGGCAAGCGCAGCCAGGCGATGCTGGCCATGCTGGCTCTGACCAATGGAGGTGAGCGGAGCCGGGTGTGGCTGCAGGAAGCGCTATGGTGCAACCGGGCGCCGGAACAGGCCAATGCCAGCCTGCGGCGCGAGATTTCCAATTTGAAGAAACTGGTCAACCGCAACAGCGACGCTGTGCTGGCGGCTGATCGCAACACGGTTTCGCTCGACCTCTCGCGCTTCGATGTGGATGCCCTCGCCCCCGCTCTGCCCGACGGGCAATTGCTGGAAGGGCTTGATATTGCCGGGGAAGAGAATTTCGAAGACTGGCTGCGCACAGAACGCCAGCGGATCGCCCAGCAGCAGGGGGAAACGGCAATAGGCCGGGAGAGCTCGGTCGCAACAGCCCCGCCAAGTGCAGCCCCGCTGGAAGGAAATGCGCTGGCTGTCCTCAAATTCACGTGCGAACCGGACAACCAGCCAGCCAGCACCATTGCCGACGGTATTGCCGGTGACCTGATCGAACGGCTGTCGCGGATGCGCTGGCTGCCGGTGCTGTCCAGCAGCAGCAGCTTTGCCTTCACCAGTGGCGCAACCGACTTGCGCGCCCTGCGCGCACAACTGGGCGCGGCCTATGTCGTGGAAGGAGCGCTGCAGATCGAGGGGGATACGCATCAATTGCGGATCAGCTTGGGCGATACCACCAGCGGCCGCAGCCTGCGCAGCGAGCAGCTAGAATGGCGCGCGGCAGATAGCTCTGCCGAGCTGGACCGTCTGATGGTGGTGCTCGCAGCGATCCTGGGCCGCACTGTCGATACGCATGAACAGCAGCGTGCCAGCCGTATGGAACAGGCCCGGCTGGGCGTTGCAGAGCTGGTCTGGCGCGGGCGCTGGCACCTCAACCAGCTGACAGAAAGTAGCAATGCGCAGGCGCGCGCCTGCTTTGAAGAGGCACTCGCTCAGGACCCGACCTCTTCCGAAGCCATGATCCAGCTATGCTGGCTTCAGGTCCGCCAGCTGTGGATGGAACGCGCCAGCGAAGAGCGTATCCGGCAGGCGCGGCGGTCTGCCCAAAAGGCAATCCTGTCTGACCCGGAGGATGCGCGCGGACACATGCTGGCCGGGATCGCGGAGATATTCCTGCGCCAGCCGTTGAGGGCAGAGGCGCTGCTGCGGCGCGCACTGGAACTCAACCCCAGCCTGATGATGGCTCATGCCCAATTGGGCAGCGCGCTCTACCTCAAGGGTGAATTCGCAGAAGCGCTGAGGGAGCTGGAAATCGCCGCCAGCCTGAGCCCCAATGACCCGGACCTGTTTTACATCCTCGCCGAACAGGCCATGGCGCGGATTTTCATGGGGGATTTCCCGCAAGCCATTGAACTGGCCGATCATGCACTGGCGCTGCGCAGCGGCTATTGGATTGCCCATCTTGCGTTGATTTGTGCGCATGGCGAGCTGGGGAACAGGGCTGCAGCCAAGGCAGCGCTCGCCGAACTGGAACTCGCCCAGCCGCGCTTTTCGGCGGCCCATGTCGACTGGCTGCCCTTCATTGATCCGGCTCATGCCAATTACCTCAAACAGCAATTGAACCGGGCCGCAGCCATGCCCGACTAGCCAAAAATGCCGACTCCGGAGAGCGACTGACCATGCCCGTTTCGAAATATGCAGATCTGCATGCACAAGCCGGCGCTGGCCCGGTGCGGAGGGGCGAGGTCGAATTCCCGGAAGATTGGACTTTCTCGCTCGACCGGCTGGAACCGGAGAGCGCGATGGGCCGCCTTGCCGCACGGCTGACACAGAAGGCCTTCGGGCCGATCTATGCCTATTCGCGGCGGCATCGCCCCATCCTGCCTTTTGCCGGATTGCTGCATGTCACACGCGCAGAGCAAGTGCGCGAAATCCTGCTCCGCCCGGCGGATTTTCGCGTCCCCTTTGGCCCGGAAATGGCGGAGCTGGGCGATGGCGCGACTTTCCTGCTGGGGCTGGACGACGCGCCGCATGAGCGGCTCCACCCGATCCTGCGTTCCGTCCTGCGCCCGGAGGACAAGGACCGAATCGGGCAGATGGCGGAACGCTTCACCGCGGCCCTGCTGGATAACAGCCCTGGCCGGATTGACGTGGTGGCAGACCTCATCAAGCGCGTCCCCACGGAAATATGCCTGCGCTATTTCGGGCTGCAATGCGCCGATCCCAACCTGTTTGGCGACTGGACCATGGCGCTGTCTGCCTATCTCTTCGGCGATCCCTTTGGCGATGAGGAAACGCGGCGGCTGGCGGTCCATGCCAGCCAGCGGCTCGCTGCGCTGATCGACGATGCGATCGAGCGGCACCGGCTGGTGCTGCACAAGGGCAGCCAGGACATCGCCGGGCGCGAGACGATCGTCGAACGCTTCCTCCTCGCCCAGCAAGCCAGCGACCTGACCGACAAGGAAATCCGCGCCATGCTGATCGGGCTGGCGGTAGGCTTCGTGCCGACCAATACGCTGGCCAATGCCAACATGCTGATGGAGCTGTTCAAGCATCCCGAAGCGATGGCGCTGGCGCGCAAGGCGGCGCTGGATGGTGACCGGGAAACAATGCGCAAGGTGGTGCTGGAGGCAGGCCGCCTCAACCCCGCCCTCGCCCCCGGCCAGTGGCGCTATTGCCCGCATGATGCGGAAATCACGATTGACGGGCGCATCGACACTATCCCAGCCGGATCGACCCTGCTGGTCTCCACCATGTCCGCCCTGCGTGACCCGCGCGAATGGGACGAGCCCAAGCGTTTCCGGATTGATCGCACCAACAAGGATGGATCGCCCAAGGAGCCGAACCTGCTGTTCGGTGTCGGCCCGCATCGCTGCCTGGGTGAGCATCATGCCATGGGGCAGATTGCCGGACTGTTCATGGAATTGCTCAATCGCGACAATCTCCGCCCTGCCCCCGGCAAAGCAGGCAAGATGGCCTATGCCGGGCCCTTCCCGCGGCACATGGAACTGACCTATTCCAGCCTGGCCAGCCAGCAGAGCATGTTCCTCGTCCTAGTCCCGGTCACGTCCGGCGCAAGCCAGGAAGAACTGGAAGAGCATATCGCAAGGCTAGGCCATCCCGCAAAAGGTCCGATCCGCGATGCACTGGACGATACCGGCCTGCTCCATTTTGCTTCGCTCTCCCCGCTGGAATCAGAGCGGGGGCTGGACCTTGTCTTTGAGCTAAGCTGCGACGGACCGATCAAACCCGCGCTGGAGCAGATCGCAGCCAAGGCGGGTGACTTGCTGCGGCCCATCTTCGAACTGGCCGGGATGCCAGCCGGCGCTGCCCTGGCCCCCTTCATGCAAAGCCATGTGGTCGAACTGCATGGCAAGATGTGGGGGCCCACCGGCCTGAACTTCAACGGGTTGGGCGATTTCCCTGTCGCACGCGTGGAGCGCGAGACCCGCTTCGCCGATTTCGCGGGACGGGTACTGCGCGATTATGTCGCCAGCGAGACCTCGCGCGGCAGCCACCCCTCGCTAACGCTCGGCCATTTGCGGCGTATCCTGCGGGGCGACCCGGCGCTGAAAGCAGAAGCGACACCAGCACAGCGCGTGCTGATGGAAGAGGCACAGCGCGAAGGCTGGGACGCGTTCCACCTCGCCACGGATACAATGCGCCTCTCCCTCGCCCGCTTTCGCGAACGGAGCGGATGGGGGGAGATTTTCAGCCATTTCTTCGCCAGCAAGGATGCCCGGATCGTAACATGGCCGCTTGCGATGTTCTGGGTTGCGGGCACTGCGGCGGCGTGGTTTGCGCTGGGTGGCGGCATGATGTCGCGGATTTTCGTCGCGCCAGTGATCGGCTTCCTGCTCGCCATGGTGATCGCCGGAATCGTGCTCGGCACCTATTTTGTCATGCTCCGGCGGGCGGAAACGCGCGACATACCAAGCACCGCGCAGGCCAACGACACGCATATGACGCAGATCGCCGCCGGAGAGGATTTTCGCGGCTATCGCCAGAACCATGTGTTCGTGGTCGGCAAGCTGAAGGCGGGCTATTTCCGGATTTTCCTCCACGCCCTTGCCCTGTGGAGCATCCGCATCCTGCTGACCTATGGCATACGTCCGGGTTTCGTCTGGAACATGGGCACGATCCACTATGCCCGCTGGTGGCGCCTGCCACGAACACGCACGGTTGCCTTTTTCTCCAATTTTGATGGCAGCTGGGAAAACTACCTCGAAGATTTCATCGTCCGCGCGCATGAAGGGCAGACTGCAGCGTGGAGCAATTGGGAAGGGTTCCCCAAAACCCGCTTCCTCGCGCTGGACGGGGCGCTGGATTCAGACGCTTTCAAGCAATTTACCCGCACTGTGCAGCGCGTTTCCCCCTTCTGGTATGCGCGTTTCCCGGAGCTGACATCTGACCAGATCCGCAATAATGGCCAGATCCGCATCGGCGCGGGCCTCGCCCGGACCGCGACCGAGGCGGAAGAATGGGTGCGCTGTTTCAGCTCCATGCCGCGCACGGAAAATCTGGTGGAAAGCGACGAAGTACAGGCACTGGTGCTGCGCGGGATGAAGCGCCTGCCCTATTCCACCTGTCTCTCTCTGCGCTTGCCCCAGCAACCACAATCGCTGGGCGAATGGCTGTGCTGGGTGCGCGGGCGGCCAATGCGGGTCGATGGCGCGATGGGCGCAGGCGGCGAGGACGCCATTGCCGAGCTGCTGCGAGAAAAAGTTCTGGAAACCGTCCCCCGCGAGGACGGGCAGGAGGCGGAATATGCGCTATCCCACGCGCTATCCATCGCCTTTGGCGATCGCCCGCTGCTCGGGCTCGGCGATAGCGATAGCCCCGATGCGCTGGCCATGGGGCAGGCAGCCTTCCTCGCCATCTCGGCAGCAGGTCTCGCGCGGTTTGATGCGCCGCACCGCCATTGCAAGGATGTGCTCAATGGCCTGCCCTACCCTTTCCGCACCGGCATGGCCGCGCGCAGCCGGGTGCTAGGCGATTTTGGCGAAGATGCACCTGAAAGCTGGCGCTGGCATGACGATCCCGACCGCCACGATCCGACCGAAGCCGTGATGATGCTCTATGCTTCCACCCCCGAAGCGCTGGAGCGGATGGTAATGGTGCACAGCGTCTTGCTCGGCAATCATGGCGGGGAGCTGCTCCACCGTACCGATTGCGCCCCGGCCTGGCCGGAAATCGAGCGCGCCGATTTCGAGCATTTCGGCTTTCGCGACGGGATTTCCCAGCCGGTCATGCGCGGTTCCACCCGCAGCACGCGCGGTGTGCCTGATCGCGATGTTGTGGAGCCGGGCGAATTCATCATCGGCTACAAGAACGATTCCGGCTATCTGCCGGAAAGCCCCAGACTGCCCACTGACGCCGATATTTCCGGCGCGCTGCCGGTGGTGATCGACCAGAACCTGCTGCGCTATACCGATTTCGGGGATACCAGCCTGGCCGATGCCCCGCGCGACCTTGGCCGCAACGGCTCTTTCCTCGTGCTGCGCGAGTTGAAACAGGATGTGGAGGGCTTCCACCAGGACGCCTGCGAAGCTGCGCGCAGACTCAATGAAGGCGGCTATCGCGATCTATACAAGCTGGTGGGGCAAAGGCCGGACGCGGAATGGGTCAAGGCCAAGCTGATGGGCCGCTGGCGCGACGGGCGGCCATTGATCGGCAATCCCGTCTATCGCGACGGTGACGCAGGCGCAGGCGCAGAGGTGGAGAATGATTTCTCCTACGCGCAGGATGATCCGCAGGGCCTTGCCTGTCCCTTCGGCGCACATATCCGCCGCACCAATCCGCGCGACAGCAAGAACCCCGGCGATGCAGAGGAACAGGATATTTCCAACCGTCACCGCCTGCTGCGCCGGGGCCGCCCCTATCGGCGGCAGGGTGAAAGTGGCGAGGAAAAGGGCCTGCTCTTCGCCTGTTTCTGCACTGACCTGGAACGCCAATTTGAATTCGTGCAGCAATTCTGGGCCAACGCCCCGGCCTTCCATGGGCTGGACAAGGAGCCAGACCCGATCATCGGAGCTGACCCGGTCACCTCACGCAGGGAAGCTCCGCTGCCGCGTGGCTTCACCATTCCCACTGCCGCCGGGCCGGTGCGGCTGGAGGGCCTCAGGAAACATGTGCAGGTAATGGGCGGCGGCTATTTCTTCATGCCCAGCCGTTCCGCTTTAGGCTGGCTCAGCGAAACCGCTTTGCGCGCTGCGCGCCATGCGCAGGAAAGTGAGTGCAGCAATGGATGACAAACGTGAATATGACCGGCTGCGCGGCCTGTTGCCTGCCTATGTGAATGGCACGATTGACGAGGAAGAGCGGCTGGAACTGGAACAGGCGCTGAGCCAATCCAGCGTCCTGCGGGAAGAACTGGGGCGCGAACGGGACCTTGCCCGGATGGTCCGTAACGAGATGGAGGCGCAGGTGGCCGAAGCAGAAGAGCATCGCGAAGAGCGGCTGGCAACCTTGTCAGACCGCTTGCCGGAACAGGAACCGGCGCGGCTGCTGGGTGATGCCGGTAGTGCTCCGACACCGAAGCGCAACCCGCTCAGCTTCCTCAATCCGGCCCGCTGGCGCCCGGCAATCGCCTTGTCCGTCGCGCTCGCCGGACTCGGCGGATTTTCCGTCAAACAGGCACAGGATATCGCCCGGCTGGAAGCGGAGAATTTCCGCCTCGCCTCCGGCCAATGCGAGGACGCTGCACAGGGCGTGGTGGTGATCGAAGTGGCTGATACTGCCGGGTGGGGTGAACTGGTCGCGCTGCTGGAGCAGGAGGGGCTCTCGATCGCTTCCAGCGGCGCCTTTGGCGCGCTGGTGCTGAGCGGTGGCAAGGAAGGCGAAAGCGCAGCAGAGCTGGCCGAGCGGCTGCGGTCCTACCTGATCATCGCTTCGGCAAAACCGGCGGCGTGAGCAAGCAGGCCGGCATCCATGTTTTCGGCGTGCTGGCGACCATCGCCTTCACAGTGTCCGCTACCGCCAGCGTCAAACTGCCGGAAGGCATGACCCGCGAACAGGCGGCGGCGATTGGCATTGTGGTGCCTGAAGAGCCAGCAGCAGCATCCGCAGTGCCTGCTGCCGCACCGACCAAGGCTCCGCTTCCCCCGCAGCGCGGGGACACAAAGCCGAGGGCAAGCGGCGCCGCCAAACCGGCTCCGAAAAAGCCGCCGCGCGATTTCCCTGTAATTCGTGCAGCACCCAATGCGGCACCGGATGCCCCCCTCATCATGGGGCCATATAGCGGGGCGGACATCGTCCCGGACCAGGTGCTGTTCTTCGCGGATTTGCCACAAGACCGACTGCGTGCCATTGCGGCGCGCAATGGCTTGACGGTGCTGGCGATCAGCCCGCTGGACAATCTGGGCGTGGCTATGGTCCATGCGCGCTTGCCTTACGGAACCAGCCCGCAAGCGGCCATTGACCAGCTGGAGCGGGACCAATCCATCGCCTGGGCTCAACCCAACCATATTTATTGGCTGCTGGGTAATTCGCGCGAGAAGGGCTTGGCAATGCACGGCCTGACACCGCCCGCCAGCGGGGCGGTGAGCGGGCGGATCGTGATGATTGACAGTCCGGTGGACGAAGGCAACGCAGCCTTGGCCGGAGCGAGGCTCTCGCAACAGGTCTTCGGCTCGACCAGCGCGCCTGCCGCCCATGGGACGGCGATAGCCGAAATCCTCGTCGGCACGGGTGCTTTTCCCGGTGTCGCGCAAGGGGCAGAGCTGGTCAGCCTTGCCGCTTTTTCGAAAGACAGCAAGGGCGACTGGTATGGATATACGCCTGATTTGGCACGAGCGCTGGATGCCGCGATTGCCCTTGGCCCCAATGTCGCCAATCTGTCCTTCGCCACGCGAGATCATGACAAGGTCGTGGGTAAACTCATTGAAAAGCTTGACCAATCCGGCACCTGTATCGCGGCGGCGGCGGGCAATGATCCGCATTACAGCGTGCTCTTTCCCGGCAGGCTGGATGTCACACTGGCTGTGACTGCGATTGACGAGCGGCAGCGGATCTACACCAATGCCTCACGCGGGGAGAAAGTCGATATCGCCGCCTGGGGCGTCGGCATGAACGCAGCGGTTCCCGGCGGACGGCGCAATGTCACCGGCACATCCTTTGCCACGGCCATCGTGTCCGGCTCCATGCTGCGTATGCCCGCCTGCAATGGTGGCCGCGCCCCTGCTGCCATGCGTGCCGCAATTCGCTCCGACGCGCTGGATCTGGGCGAGCCGGGTACGGACTTCACCTTCGGTGCCGGTCTGTTCACCCTGGGCCAGGCCAGCCTTGCGCCTGTGGCTGCAAGTGCCGCCGCCGCCCGACGAGGCCCCGAAGTGGCGGATAACAGTTGGGCCGTAGTCTCCCTCGCAGGAGCCGTGATGGCCGTTTTTGCAGCCATCCTGCTGCTGCTATGGCGCAGGCGCAGACAAGACCAACGCAGCGATTGAACCACTTGCCCGTGGGGAACGACCTTTCCTTGCCAGCCGGACTGCCCGGCCAACAAGGAGGACATCATGCCACACCCCCGCTTTGCGGCAACACTCACTGCCTGTGCCGCCTGTGCCAGCCTCGTCCTGGCCTCTCCGGCGCTTGCCCAGCCGGGCACCGCAACCATCATGGCTGATAATGGCGCACTGATGGTGATGGAAACCAGCCCCGGCCAGTACAATGTCATCCCTGCGTCCGTTGCCGGAATCTGGCCAAAGATGCACACATTCGCCTTTGACCTGCCTGACGATGCGCAAGGGCTGCGCAGTTGCAAGCTGCATATCATTGCCTGGGGTGACGGGGCCGTGCGGCAGGGGCTGGTTGCCCATGTCGCCGGGCCTGCTGCCTTTACCTATACTGGCGCCCCCAATGGCCCGCTCAACAAGGTGCGTCTGTCCAGCGTGACCCATCCCGGCACCACTGCGGCAGGGCAGGCAATGGCAAGCACCAATGCCGGCGCGGCGGCGATCATCAATGGCGCGGCTCCGCTGGGCCAGCTCTACATGAGTCCGACCATCGCCAGCGGCGGATCTGGCTGGGGCAATTACACTTTGCCCGCACTGACGCAGGCGAGCGAGCTGCGCTTTGTCTGGGATGGCACGGGCCAGACGTTGAACGCCAATCCGCGCAATTACCGGGTTGTCTCCATGCCCTGCACCGGCATCGCCAACCCGGTTGAACCGACTGCGATGAAGGGCGACCATTTCCAGTGCTACCAGGTGATGGAAGGTCAGGCGCTGAAGCCCGAACAGATCACTCTGCGCGACCAGTTCGGGCGTAAACAGGTGGTGCTCGGCAAGCCGGTCTATATGTGCAACCCGACGGTCAAGACCCATGGCAAGAAGACCTATGAGGTCGAACGGCCGGAGCGGCACCTCGTCTGCTATGACATTATCCGCCAGCCCCCGCCGCGCCGCCCGATCCGGGTGCAGACCGGCGACCAATTCACCAGCCAGCAGATGACGCTGGGCGGATCGCGGATTGTCTGTGTCCCTTCCAGCAAGAAACGGCTGGATGGCAACGACCTGCCTTTGAAATAGGCACTCCGGCCCCTCCCCCGGGGAAGGCGCGCAAGGCACCGGCTTTGCGCGCCTTTTTCGTGCATTCACTGAACCTGCCCAGCCTGCCGCACGACCTTGGAAGACATTCCCGCGGAGGCACTTATGCGTAAATTCATGACCCTGTCCGCCTTGAGCCCGGTGCTGCTGCTCGCCGCATGTCAGACCGGCCCGCAAAGCGATCTGCCGCAGTTCACCAGCAGCCTTGCCAGCCAGCCTGAGGTGCTCGGCCCGCCCCCGGCCAATCCGCAGCCCTGCAACGAAGTGGAACCTTTCACCGGCAGCAACGGGCGGCGGCACTACTGGAGCTGCACCCCGCATCCGCAATGCGCCATGCGGGTCCATTTCAGCCGTAGCAGCAGCGGCGTTTATCGCCTCACCCAATATGTCGCGAACTACGGGCTGCGCTACCGCTATACGCCGCATCCCCTACCCCCCAGCTCGATGGGCAGCGACCGCGCCCGCTCGATCATGGAGGAAGTCCGCAGCCTGCGCGGCACACCGTTGGGCCCGGACGAGACCTGGTATTTCGACCGCGACGTTGACTGCAGCCCGGGCAATTTCGTTTCAGTCCACGGAATGAACCGTCACCAGCCATGAGACGACCTTTCCATGTGCAGGCAAGTGCCTGTGCCCACCTATGGAGGAAAGAATGGAAAAGCGAATTCTTGCAGCTCTGGCACTGACATCTGGCATGTTCCTGGGCAGCCAGACAGCCCTGGCACGCGATGAAGGCACCTATATTGTCAAACTCGGAGAAGGGCCTGTGGTCTCTGTCTTGGCCTGCGAATATCGGGATAACGGGCATGGCTATGAATGGTATGCAGACACTGGCAACGGCATGACCGCGCTCGCTGAAGGCTATATTTGCGACGGTGCCAACGTTACAGAAGGCAACAGCGGAATAAAGGGCTCTGGCGGAACCGGCCTTGATCGCGGGACCGCCAAGGCCAAGCCGATCCTGCGCCGCCCGAGCACGGCAAGCCCGGTTACTCCCGATCGCCCGGTCGGGAAATCGCCGCAGCCCTGATGCCCTTCCCAGTCATGTACTGCCAAGAAAGGCCCCCGATCCTGCGAACGGGGGCCTTTTGCGTTGAGCGTCGGAACTGCTCTCTAGAACGTATAGGCCACGTTCGCCCGTACCCCGCTGGCGCGCCAGGTGCTGTCGCCGATGCCATCGAGGAAGCCGGAGGCGGAGAGGCGCAGGCCCGCGCTGGTCAGCAAATCCACCCCGCCTTCAACCCGCGCATGGGTGCGCTTTGCCAAAACGCCCAGCCGGTCCCCGAAATCATAGGCACCGCGCGCCTCCACGAAGGGGCGGATACGCGAGCCATTGGCGGTCTCGAAACTATACATGGCGCGCGGGGCGAAGCTGAGCTGGCCAAGCTCGAAACTCTGCGCCGGGATCATGCTGCCCGGCGTATCGACATAGGATTGCTGCCGGTCCTTGATCCAGTGCAGCGCTATTTCGGGCCGGATGGTGAAATTCGGCGCGGGCTCGAACTCACCGGTCAGGGTTGCGCCCAGCAGCACCCGTTCCGTGTCGAATGTGTCCACATAGCTCCCGAAGGGGGAGATGCGATTGTCCGACTTGCCCCAGGCAGCGCGCACATCCGCATAGAGATTGGGCGCGAGCCGCGCAGTGGCATAGGGGCCGACCATCCAGCCTTCCCCATCGAGCACACCAGTGGTCACCATACTGTCCGCTTCGACATGGTCATATTGCCCCAACACCCCCACCAGCAAACCGGGTGAGATCGCATAATCCACCCCGCCATAAATAATCGCGGCGTCGCCATTCCGCGTGCCGAAACGGTGGTCGACCAGATAGGCTTCTGCCCAGATGTCCCATCTGCCGGAAACAGTGCCTGTCCCGCGCGCGGCAGCAAGGCTTGTATTGGCGGCAATATTGCCGTTGAAAGCGCTGACCGCGAGCGGCAGCCTGGTGGCAGGCGGCAGCGACACCCCGGCTACATTCGCACTGCCCCCGCGCGCCGTGCCGTTCAGCCGGTCAATCCGCCGCTGCAAGTCCGGCTGGTGCGCCAGCAGCAAAGCATTGCGCGCGACCATGAACTCACCCGCTTGCGCCTGCGCCGTCGCGATATTGTCGAGGAAGCTGATGGTGATGCTGTCCGCAACGGAGCTGACCGTGCCATCATTCACGACCAGCTGGAATGTGATCGGCGTGCTCCCCGCCCCGCCCGGCGCTGTGAAGCTGGGCGTGGGGGACGTCGCATCATCCAGCGTCACGGCCGGGCCAGAGGTCTGCACCCAGCTATAGGTCAGCGCGTCATTGTCGGGGTCAGTGGAGGCAGTGCCATCCAGCGTCACCAGCGACCCCGGCACCACATTGCCAATGTCCGCCCCGGCATTGGCGCTGGGGGTCTGATTCGAGCCTGCGCAGTTCGCCAAAATCACGCTCGCAGGGATTGGGATTTGCGCCAGGACGGCACCGGGGCGGAACGATCCGGAATTGCCCACATCAGGTATTCCTTCCCAGATCGTCATGAATTTGGGGCTGTTCAAGTCAGCCCGATCAATGAACCCCAGTGCAACGGTCGTAACACCGACCTGCAAACTTCTAATCTGTTGGGGGTTGGGTAGCCCCAGATTATTGAGTCCAATCGTGCCGGTGGCATCGGTTACGCCAATATAATAGATATCTCGCTGAAAAAGCTGATCGTCCACCGTTCCACGGATAATTTGATCAACGGATGATACTTCGCAAACCGGAGAAAAAGAGCCGGGATCATTCACGGTAAATGGCGTACTTGTGGAATCGACCGTCACAGCCCTAGCGTTGGCCACAGGAAAGATCAGGCCCAGACCAGCCATCATCAAAGTCGCATTTTTGAAGTTCTGTCTCATCTCAATCCACTCCATCAGGCTTGTCGCCACTGCGACGGTCATCACTGCGACGGTCATCACTGCGGCGATCATCTCCACGCCGGTCGGGCTTTTCCTCGCCCGGCTCCGGTTCGCGCCGCTTGCCGCCGCCCAGGATCCCGCCAACGCCGATGCCGACATTGATCTTCACCTTGGGCAGCTTGAACTTGCGCTTTTTCTTCTTCTTGCCAGTCTCCTCATCCTCCACGATCCCGCTCTGGAAGAGCTGCTGGCCCAGCGGGACGCAGCTTTCGGGACGGGGAGTGAGCTGGGGCCCCTGCAGCATTGCGCAGTTGCGGGTGTTGGCAAACGGAGTGCCGCCGAGGTCGAACACCACTTCAAAACTTGTGGATGCCCCGGGTTGCAGGCTGACGGATGGATTGGTGCAATCGCTATATTGGCTTGATGCGCTCATTTGGCAGGTCCAGCCATTGGTCCCTGCCATGGCGATCGAATAGCTCTGCGGGACATTGCCCTGGTCGCGATATATGTCGATCACGTGCATCGGCCCGCTGTAGGGCTGGCTGCCATTGTTGGTGACCGTTATGCGAAAGCGGCACTGGGCATTGCCCGTATAGCTGCACAGCCTCGCGTCCGAGATCACCTCTTTACGGATACCCAGATTGAGCGCCGGATCGGTCATGGTAACGCAGCTTTCCGGCCCGCTACCAGCAGCAGTGACCAACCGCCCGCAATTGAGCCGCGCAGCAAACGCACCGGCATAATCAAAGGCCACATCCACAGTGATCGAACCGCCTGCCGGGATATTCACCGTGCCGAGATTTTCGCAGATGAAATAGTTCTGCAGGAATGCGCTGCCATTCGGCTTGTTTCGACAGGTGAAGCCACTGGTCGCAGACTGGAAGGTCAGCGAGTTATAGCCGGTCGAGCTGTTGCTGAAGCGATCTTCAAAGGTGATCGGGCCACTATATGGACCGCTGCCCACATTACGGATCGTGAAGCGGAAGCTGCAGCTTTGTGTACCCAACGGGCAGCTACCCGGTGTCAGCTTGGTCTTTTCCAGTTCCAGCCGCGGCTGCCCCGTGGCGTAGATCGGGGCACAAGCCTCCCACGCACCGGCGGCTGCATCTGCTTGCGTAAAGGCAATGCAGTTTTCCGCTACCGGGGCGGCAAAGTTGAGATACAGGGTAAGCTCAATCGTGATGGACTGGCCAGCCGCGATCGAAGCATTGGGGTTGCTGCAGGTGGTAACGGCCCCGTTGGCAGTGCAAGTCCAGCCAGCCGGGCTGACCGATGCCACAGAGGCATTACCCGCATTGGCCGCACCGCCGGTTATAACGTCCTGAAACTCCAGCAAGCCTAGCGCATCACCGCTGCCGTTATTGGTCAGCGTGATCAGGAAAGTGCAATTGCCAAGACCCACCGCTGCTCCGGGGCATTCACCCGCCTTTTTCTGCTTGGTGGCTGACAGGTTGGCGACATTGACCTTCGGCGTCAGGTCACCCACGGACACGCAGCTTTCCAGCTTGGGTGTCAGCAAGGGCTGCTCCAGCACTGCGCAGTTGGTCCCGGCGGGCCCGAAATCCAGCGTCACTTCGAAAAAGGCCGATTCATTCGGCGCGAGCACCAAGGCGGATTCGGTGCAGGTAATCGGAGTGGAGGCCCCAATTTGGGTGCATTGCCAGTCCCACTGGAAGGGATTGACCGGACCAAGGTAATAGAAGCTCTGAGTGCTGCCATTGCCAAAGGCATCGGCAATTTCGACCGGGCCGGAGAAATAGCCAGGCCCGTCATTGATCAGCGTGATGCGGAAGCGGCACAGGGCATTGTTGATGCAGGAAGGGTCATCGACCAGTTGCTTGACCAGGCGCAGGTTGGATTGGCCAACCGGCGGTGTGCATTCCAGCTCGTTCACCACCCGCAGCTTGTGCGGTTCCACGCTGCCATCCAGCGTCACCTGTTTGCCCGCCGGATAGAGCGGGTTCTTCCAGCCGCAATCGCCCCATTGGTCCGGGTCAGGCAGGTTCACTTCGTCAATCTCGCACACGCTGCCGATGACGATCCGGTTGATCCGGCCAGACGGACTGCCCGGCGAGACAGTGAGGTTGCGCTTGAAGTCCTGGAAACCGGAGGGCGCGTTACAATCGACCTTGATGGTGAATGGCGTAGAGGCGCCCAGCGTCACCCAAGGCGGGGTGATGAACTCCTTCTCCACTTCCAGACTGGCGCGTACGAGGACGCAGGGTGTGCTGTTCCAGCTATCGGGATGTTTGTAGTACCATTCATACCACTGCCGCTTGCTGCCCCCGCCAAACCCGCGCGCGCGGTTGCAGAACTGGTGCGGCTCGAACGGGCCATCCAGCGTGTAGCTGATGGTCATGCTTTGCTGCGCAGGCAGGCGCAGGACCTCGATCGTCTTCCCGCTCATGCCGACGGTCGGGAAAATATCACAGCGCTGCGTGGTCCCGGTCAGGCAGGGATTATTGCCAAGGGTCAGGTTCTGCCAATTGACCGGCGCGACCGTGCCATTGCTTTGCTGCAGGAAGAGATCGGTAAAATAGGGCGCGATGCGCTGCTGGGCGAGCGAATTGGGATAGTTGATATCGCCATTCGTGCCCGGCAAATTCGCATTGGTGATGGTGATGGCATAATCCACCGGCCCGCCATTGCGGCTGACTACGCCCGTAGATGGCACCTTGTTGACCACCAGATTGTAGCAATTGGCCAGCTTGTCGCGGCTCGCATCCCAGCTCATCCCCTGCGGCGCATGGGGCCAGGGCATATTGGCGTTGAAGAATTTGGAGCCATCCATCAGCGCCAGATTTTGCAGGTAAGGCTGCCCGTCAGAGAAGCAATAGGGGTCATCCTCCGAAGGCTTCTCGACCTTGATATTCACATTGCAGCGCAGCGCGGCGCCGGGATCGAATTCGACGAAACCGGGATGCTCCATAATGCGAACGCCCTGATGCGGCTTGCCGACATGGTTCACAGTCGCCGTGCCGCTGCCGCTGGATTGGAAGCCGCGCACCCCGCCGCCCGACAGGTCCGTACAGGTCCACTGGTAATCGACCGACATGCCGGTGGCGTAGAAAGCATTCTCGATCCGGATCGCGTCAATCAGCGTGCCGACATAGAGCGTCTTGTTATGCGTGGCGGTTGGTGGGAGCGAGGAGAAGGTGACCTCATAGCTTTTCCAGCCGCCAAAGATCACCCCGTCGGGCCAGAGCGGCGTGTTGTTGGTGTTCCGCCCCGGGCCAGAGGTCTTCTTGACCGAGATCGCGCAGGCAGGCGGGTTCACCATCTTCACATCGGTGCTGGCAGACTGGCTGTAGCTATAGGTGTTGGTGACGGGATTGCCGTTCACATCAACCTCGGCGTAGTCGACCTTGGCCGAAACGCTGGCCGTGTTGCGCACCCGCTTGTTCTGGATCAGCGGGGCAAAGTCACAGGTCGGCTTGTCGAGCCGGAAATACAGCCTGATCGTTACCTTCTCGCCCGGCAGCAATTGGGAAATCTTGCCAGACCACATCTGCTTTTTGTCGTAATAGGATGAAAACAGAACAGCCGAGCCGCCCGGTACAGGAGTGGGCGCAAAGGCATTGCCCGTTGCACTGCCCGGGGAAGTCTGGCTGCATCCGGCGCTGGCGCACTGCAAATTCCCATTGGTCAGAGTCGCTGTGAAGTTGGGTGTACCCTGCAAATTGCCCAGTACATCCGACAGATCGAGGTCATAGGCAGTTGCCGTCGCGGACTGGTTCTCCACGGTAATGACGAAGGGCAAGATGCCGCCCCATGCCTGACCGCTCGACATGTTAAGCGGCATGGTCTTGGTGATTTTTAGCGGCGAAGGCGGCGGTGGCGGCCCTGGCGGGGGCGGCAGGGCGCAATTGGGATCGACATTGTAAATGCCGGTCGCCAGCGGCAGGTCGGTGCTTGTGTCATCAACCGTATCATTGTTGCCGTCATCCTCGTCCCGCAGGGCGCTGGCACCTCCGGCGAGGCCCAGGAAGGCACGGTTGCGGATGCCCTCTGCATCTTCCGCGCGGACACATTCATTGCTCGCGGGGACGGCGTATTCGACTTCATATTCAATACTGATCTTATCGCCCGGTTGCAGCAACACCAGCGGCCCGGCCCCTATCGTCCAGCTGGCAAAATCCTGCCAGCCGGGGGAGTTGATTTCGCCGCTGCCATTGGCGGAAAGCTGGCAATTGGGGATCGCAACCGCCCCGCCCCCGCCTTGCGCTAGCTGGCAGCTCCAGCCGGTCTGCAGCGTGGCCGCAACTGCCGTCCCCTGCGGGAACAGGGCCAGCTGGTCATAGATGCGAAAGAACTCGCCAAGGTAGATCGGCTTGTCCGTTGTCACTTCGATCCGGTAACGCGCCTTGCCCGGCGTGCCCGCAATGTTCATCGGAGCAACCAGCGGCGTGATGCGCTGCTTGGTGATGGCGAGATCGACGTCGAGCACAGTGTTGGAGGAGATTACCGTATTGGTTGCATTGGGCGCGCCCTGCGCGGTTATGCCGGCGGTGTTGGGCGCGGTTGCACCGGGGGTAATGAATGTGCCGGCCATGCGGCAGGTCGCGTCCTGCCCGCCATCAAGGTTGACCGTGAAGCGGAAGGGCGGCCCCGCGCTGACGACTGTGATCGGCAAACTGCTGCCCAGATTAGGCCCGTTGCTGACAATGCAGATCACTGCATTATTGGGGTCAGACGGTGCGAAGTGCTGCGAATAGGCCTCTGAAATATCAAGCGTCGTCGGGGCTGGTCCGCCATAGAGGTGGAACTCGTAATAGACCGGCTCCCCCAGCTTGGGCGCGCCGCCTTGCGGGTCGCAGGGGACGGAACTGTTGGGCAGCCCTTCGCAGAGCTGCTTGGGCCCCACCGATTGTGCGGAAGCAGACGCTGCGCCGAAGAAGGCTGCTGCAATAATTCCGAGCCAGACAAGCCAACGCATTTCATCCTCCAACACGACTGTTGGTGGATCAGTCGGGTCAGCGAACGAAAAGGTTCAGTCGAGCTGCGAATTCCCTGGTCGGACGCAGCGTTGGCCCTTACCTCCAGACTATTGATCCGGTGGATTGCGAAGGTCAGAGTCAGCGCTCATATTCTCAGGCCAGGCCCTAGACCGCCGAACTAAACCGCCTTGGCGAGTGCTGGCGATAGGGGTCGAAGGCCGCCGCGATGCTGCGGGCGTAAGGCAGGCCCTCCGGCGGGATCTCCAAGTGATCCACGTTCCAGTGGCAAAGCCCGGCCGCCAGATAAGGGTCGAGCCGGTCCAGCGCATCATGCAGCATCGCAGCGGGCACATCCGCCCGTCCGCGGCATAGCAAGTCGTTGATGATCGCACCGCGCCGCTGGTCGTCCGCGGTGCGGCCAATGCCATGCGCGGCGGTCAGTCGATCCTGCGAAAGCAGCATGCGGTAGCGCCCGGCGTTCTTCTCATTCTGCACCAGCAAATCGGGAAAACAGCTGATCGCAGAGGCACCCAGCCCGATCAGAACGGGGGCGGCATCATCAGTGAAGCCCTGGAAATTGCGATGTAACGTTCCTGCCAAAGCGGCCTGCGCGAGACTGTCCCCCGGACGCGCGAAATGGTCGAAACCGACCGGGACATAGCCCTCATCGCGCAGGAGATTGTAGCCGAACAACGCCATCGCAAAGCGATCTTCCGCGCCGGGCAGATTATGGGCGTCGATCTGCTTCTGACGCGGGATCATATGCGGGACATGGGCATAGCCGAACAGCGCGATCCGGTCTGCGCCCAGCCGCAGGGCATGGCGCAGCGAATCCTCGACATCATCCTGTGTCTGGCCGGGCAAGCCATACATCAGGTCAAAATTGAGCGAGGTGACGCCTGCGTCACGCAGCATCCTCGTCGCCCGTTCGATCATTTCGGTGGGCTGGATCCGGCCAATTGCAGCTTGCAAGGCGGGGGAGAAAGTCTGCACCCCCATGCTGGCACGAGTGACACCTACAGACCCCAGCACCTGCCCCCATTCGGGCGCAAGCGTTCGGGGATCAAGCTCGATGGAAATATCGGGCGCACGCGGGCCGAAGCTGACAAACAGCGTGTCCAGCAGGCGCACGAAATCGAGCGGGGCAATGGCGTTGGGGCTGCCGCCACCAAAGGAAATCCGCTTCACATTCACATTGCCGATCAGCGATCCGACCAGCGCAATTTCGTGATGCAACGCGTCAAGATAGGCGGTCAGCCGCTGTTTGCGATTGGCCGCGGCGGTGTTGCATCCGCAATACCAGCAAATCTTCTCGCAAAAGGGGATGTGGACGTAGAGGGAGATATCGCCGCCTGTGCGCTGCAACGCCTCGCGGTAGTCCCGCTCCCCTACCCTGTCGCCAAATTCGGCAGCTGTCGGGAAGCTGGTGTAGCGTGGCACCGGCGTGGCCAGCAATTCAGGGTGATAGGTCCACATGCAGCCTGTAGAGCAGGCCGTCCGCTGCGCTTCATTGTTATGGATCAATAGAAGCGGATTTTGCCTTTTTCTTCTTTTCCGATGCAGAATGACAGCCCTTGGCACAGCAGGCCGCCCCCGCCGTGCCGGGCAAAACCGGTCCGCTGAGCGGGATTTCCTGAGTTACTCCGGTGCCGCAAACCAGCGACGACAGCGTCTTGCCCTCGATCATGATGAGTGACGGGTTGAGCGCGGCAGGCACCAGCGCAGCCATGGCGATGAATGGCGAATGCAGCATCAAGCGTCATCCTCGTCATCAATCAGGATGCGGTTGGCGGCGCCTTCGGGATCGTCAAACTGGCCATTTTTGAGCGACCAGAAGAACGCGCCCAGCCCCAGCAGGCCCAGCCCCAGCGCAACCGGGATCAGGAAAGCGAGACCAGTCATTTCGCTGCCCTCGCAAGGCGCAGCGAATTGGCTACGACAATCAGCGAACTGCATGACATGGCGATAGCTGCCACCAGCGGCGTGACCTGGCCGGCCATGGCAAGCGGCACGGCAAGGATATTATAGCCGATAGCCAAGGCGAAATTCTGCTTCACCACCGTCATGGTCGCACGGGCGGCCTTTACAGCGCGGGGAACAGAGAGAAGCGAATCCTGCACGAAGACAAGGTCTGCCGCATGCAGTCCGACATCGCTTGCGCTGCCCGGTGCCATGCTGGCATTGGCAGCGGCCAGCGCAGGCCCGTCGTTCAGTCCGTCCCCCACCATCAGCACTTGCTGGCCTGCGGACTGGAGCTGCGCAATCGCATCCTGCTTTTCTGCCGGGGTCACCCCTGCCTGCGCCTCCAGCCCGGTGGCCCGGGCGATCTCTGCAACGGCTGCTGCGTTGTCGCCAGAGATGATCGAGCTTTCAAAACCCATTTTCGCGAGCCGCGCCAGTGCCTCTGCCGCATCGGGGCGTAGCCTGTCCGTATAGGGCACCAGCCAGCTTGTTCCTCCACCGAGGTCGAGGCTGACTGCAATCCCGCTCGCGCTTTCCGGACGCCGGAGCGAGACCGCGCGCCCTTCATATTGGGCAAATACGCCCTCACCCGCGCGTTCCTCGACCGTGTCGAGCTTTGCTGCGCGATCGCCATTCGCCGCCAAAGCATCCGCCAGCGAGCGCGAAAGCGGGTGGCGGCTGTTGCTCGCCAGCGCCAGCGCAACAGAGGCAGCTTCAGCCGGCAGCGAGGCAATCACCGCCGGATCAGGCGTGGGCTTGCCCAAAGTGAGTGTGCCGGTCTTGTCGAACAGCGCGCGATTGGTTGCTGCCAGTCGTTCCAGCGCGGAGCCATCCTTGACCATGATCCCGGCGCGCATCAGCGCTCCACTGGCAACGACCTGCGCCACTGGCACAGCTAGGCCCAAGGCGCAGGGGCAGGTGATAATCAGCACCGCTACGCCTATCACCAGCGCTTCATAAACGGTCGCGCCCGCCAGCAGCCAACCGATAATGGTCAGCGCTGCCAGCGAATGCACCGCCGGGGCATAAAGCCGCGCCGCGCGGTCTGCGATCCGCACATAACGGCTGCGCGATTGGGTGGATGCCTCCATCAACCGCGCGATTTCTGCCAGCGTCGTGTCCCGCCCGGCATGACTGACCCGTACATCGACCGGAGCATCGAGGTTAAGCGTCCCTGCCAAGGCCTGCTCGCCGATTCCGGCAGCCACCGGTGCAGTCTCCCCGGTCAACAAGGACTGGTCGAACCGGCTGGTGCCGCTCATTATTTCGCCATCTGCCGCAAGCCGCTCGCCCGCAGCCACACGCATGACCATGCCTGGCGCAAGCCCTTCGGCTTCGACCCAATCGAGCGAGCCATCCTCGCTCACGATCATTGCGCCCTGCGCCGCCTGGCTCAGCAACGCATCCACACCTGACCGCGCGCGGTCACGCATCATTGCATCAAGCACGCGGCCTGCCAGCAGGAAGGCAATCAGCATAAGCGCGCCATCAAACCAGGCATGTGCTCCGCCAGTCACCACTTCATAGACGCTGAGACCCGTCGCCGTGATAATGCCGATGGAAATCGGCACATCCATATTGGTCTGCCAATGGCGCAGCGCCTTCCACGCCGAGCGGAAGAAGGGCTGCCCCGAATAGGCAATCGCCGGGATCGCGATCAGCGCGGAGAGCCAGTGAAACAGCTCTCGCGTCGTCCCTTCAGCCCCCGACCAGACGCTGACCGAAAGCAGCATCACATTCATCGCGGCAAAAGCTGCCACCGCCAGCGGCGCCAGCAGTGGCCGCGCATTGGTGACCGGGCGAGCAAGCTCATCCCGCCGCACCTGTGCTTCGAAGCCTACCCCATTCAGCGCCTTGACCAGTGCATTCTGGCTGATCGCCGGATCATGCTGCACACTCACCAGCCGTGCGGACAGGTTCACCCGGGCATCCGCAACCCCTTCCATCGCCCCCAGCGCCCGCTCGACCTTGCTCATGCAGCCGGCACAGTGCATTCCGGGCACTGCCATCACCGTGCATTCCAGCTCTTCGGCCGGATCAGGGCGCGGTTGAGCGCTCACGGGATGGTGGTTTCCTGTCGCCATTGCTTGCCAGCGGCATTCACGATCATCCGCAATGTCCAGCGACCGTCAGGCAGGCTCTGGTCGGAAACGAACCGGCCTTCGCCGTCTGGAGAAAAACTCAGTTCCCGGTCTGGCTCGCGGCCAAGCGGATGGCGAGCAATCGCTTCCAGCGTCGCACCGGCAGGCACTTCGAGCAAGGCAACCGCCACCTTGCCATCGGGCCGCCAGCTGGTCTTCGCTCCCCAACCCAGCGCTTCCTGCTCGCGGGCCTGCTCCAGCCAGTCATTATATTTCTGGCTGGCCACATAGGAATTATCGACCACGACCCCACCAAAAGTAGTGGTAGCAAAATTGGCCATGATCACGTTGACCCCGATAACGACACCGAAAAAGGCCACCAGCAGGGTTGTCATATGCCAGCCGGTAAAACGACGATTCATGGTTGCTCCATTTGCCATGCTCACTCTCCCGGCCCGGTGAACTTGGTCTCGACCGTATCGGTTTCGGCCTGTTCGTCCATCGAGGTCACAGTGAAAGCGAAATCCTGCCCCTGCGTCCCGTCAGGAACAAGGACATAGACCCGCAGCGGCAAGGTTTCGTCTGCCGGGACCTCGCGCACCAGTTCACGCTGCGCATTGTCGCGGGACATATCGTCCGTCCACATCATGGCACCGGCCAGCCCCTCGATGGTGATCTTCATCTCCCGCGGGCGGCTTTCCATATTACGCAGCTTGACCGTGTAGGCATTGCGCACACTGCCATCGCTGAGCAGCATGTAGGGCGGACTGCGATCCTGTGCGACAGTAAGGTCAGTATGCGAGCGTGTCCCCAATGCAAACAGCAGGGCGAGGCCGATACCGCTCCAGATCGCCGTGTAGATCAGTGTGCGCGGATGGGTCAGTGCCTTGAACCAGTGCCGCGGGGCTTCCCCGGCCGCCTCGGCCTTGCAGTCTTCCATCGTCGCATAGTCGATCAACCCGCGTGGACGACCGATATCCTTCATCACCTTGTCACAGGCATCAATGCACAGGCCGCAAGTGATGCAGGCAATGTCCGGCCCGTTGCGAATGTCATAACCTGTCGGGCAGACCGCAACGCATTGGTTGCAATCAACGCAGTCGCCATATTTCTCCGGCTCTTTCTGCGCCTTTTTCAGGCTGCCGCGCTGCTCGCCGCGCCAGTCCTTATAGGTGACGATCAGCGATTTCTCATCGAGCATCGCAGTCTGGATTCGCGGCCAGGGGCACATATAGATGCACACCTGTTCGCGCATGAAACCGCCGAGGACGAAAGTGGTCATGGTCAGCACGAACACCGTGGCATAGGCCACCGGAGCTGCATCGAATGACCAGAATTCCCTGAACAGGGTCGGTGCGTCGGCGAAATAGAGGATCCATGCGCCGCCGGTGGCGAAAGCGATCAGCAAATAGACCGACCATTTGGCCAGTCGCCGCGCAATCTTGGCCGGGCCCCACGGGGCCTTGTATAGCTTAAGGCGGGCATTTCGGTCGCCATCGAAGAAGCGATCAACATGCTGGAATACATCGGTCCACACCGTCTGAGGGCAGGCATAGCCACACCATGCGCGGCCCACGGCACTGGTCACCAGGAACAGGCCGATCCCGGCCATAATGAGAAGGCCGGCCACGAAATAGAATTCATGCGGCCAGATTTCGATGCCGAACATGTAGAAACGGCGATTGGCAAGATCGACCAGCACTGCCTGGTCCGGGGCATAGGGGCCCCGATCCCAGCGCAGCCAGGGGGTGATGTAATAGACACCAAGCGTCAGGATCATCACCGCCCATTTGAACCGGCGGAACGGTCCGTCGATCCGCCGGTTAAAGACCGGCTCCTTCTTCTTGTAGAGAGGAGCAGGAGCCGGTGCAGTCACTTTACTGGGGTTGTTCATTGGAAGCTTCCTCGGCCGGAGCAGCAGCTGCATCCGCAGCTGGCTGTTCCTGGAAATCTTCGCCTCCCCCGAGCGAGTGGACATAGGCAGCGAGCATCTTGATGGTCACTGCATCAAGCCGGCCCTGCCACGACGGCATGACGCCATGCTGCGGCGCATGGATCTGGCTGCGAATGGCGGCCGGATCGCTGCCATAGAGCCAGATTGCGTCAGACAGGTTGGGCGCACCAAATTCGCGCATCCCCTTGCCTTCCGCGCCGTGGCAGACCGCGCAATTGGCTTCGTACAAGGCTGCCCCCGCAGCATTGGCCTTGGCCTTGCCCGACAGGGACAGGATATGGTCCGTTACCTGCGCGATTTGCGCAGAGGTCAGGATCCCGTCGCGGCCAAATGCTGGCATCATGCTGACACGGGTCGCATCATCACCCGGCTGGCGGATGCCATGTTGCAGCGTGGTCTCGATAGTCTTGATGTCACCGCCCCACAGCCAGTCATCATCGTTGAGGTTGGGGTAGCCCTTGCTCCCCGCCGCCCCGGCGCCGTGGCACTGGACGCAATTGACCTTGAACGCGGCCCGACCGCCGGCAATCGCCGCGCGCATCATTTCCTCGTTCCCCTGCAATTGCTCGATCGGCATGTCAGCCAGAGCAGCCACGACTTCGCCGCGCTTTGCCTGCTCTTCCTTCATCTCTGCGGCCAGAGCGCCACGGCTGGACCAACCGAGCATGCCCTCTGTCCCCTTGGAGATCAGCGGCCACGCAGGATAGGCGACCATATAGGCGATGGAAAAGAGGATGCAGGCATAGAAGCTCCACAGCCACCAGCGCGGCAGCGGGTTGTTCAGCTCTTCAATGCCATCCCATTCGTGGCCTACGGTTTCGACGCCCGTTGCGTCGTCGATGCGCTTGTTGTCAGCCATCGTTCTCATCCTTGAAAATAAGGTTTGCCGCTTCTTCGTTGCGGGACTTCGCGCCCGGACGGAAGGGCCAGAGGCTGAGCATGACGAACACAATCATCATCGCCAGCAGCCCCCAGCTATCCGCCAGTTCGCGCATGAAGTGATAGGTGTCCGCGCCGCTCACCGGCCCTTCTCCGTTGCGAGGTCTTCCTGAGCAGCTGCGCTGTTCAGGTCGACCAGCGTGCCAAGCATCTGGAGATAGGCGACCAGCGCGTCCATTTCGGTAAGCCGTTTCGGATCACCGTCATAATCGCGCTGCTGCGCCTTGGGATAGCGTTCGGCCAGCGTCCCGGCATCGGCATCGGGATTGCCCTGTGCCTGCAAATCCGCCTCTGCCAGTTCGATATCTTCATCCGTGTAAGGCACACCTACGGTCCGCAGCGTTGCAAGACGCTTGCCCGGAGTGGGCACATGCAGGTCCGTATCGGCGAGGAAGGAGTAGGACGGCATGATGCTTTCCGGCACCACGCTGGTCGGCTCCTTCAAATGCTGGACATGCCATTCATCCGAATAACGGCCACCCACGCGCGCCAGATCAGGCCCGGTGCGCTTGGAACCCCATTGGAAGGGATGGTCGTACATCGATTCCGCAGCCAGCGAATAATGGCCATAGCGTTCCACTTCATCGCGGAACGGACGAACCATCTGGCTGTGGCACAGGTAGCAGCCTTCACGGACATAGATATCACGCCCGGCCAGCTCCAGCGGGGTGTAAGGACGCATGCCCTCCACCTTCTCGATCGTATTGTCGATCCAGAACAGCGGGGCAATTTCCACGATCCCGCCAATGGCAACGGTGACAAAGGCCGCCGCGCCGAGGAGCGTGATGTTACGCTCCAGTTTCTTGTGTTTTTCCATAATGCTCATGGCGAAAACCCTCAGATCTTATTCAGCGGGGGCCAGCGGCCGGTCGGCTACTGGATCATATGCGGAGGTCGTCATCGGCGCTTCTTCGCGCAGCTTGCCCAGGATTGTGGCCCAGACATTGACCACCATCACCACCGCACCGGAGAGATACAGCAGCCCACCAAAGGCGCGCAGCAGATACATCGGGTGCAAGGCACTGACCGTTTCCACAAAGCTGTTCACGAGGTAGCCATCGGCACCATATTCGCGCCACATCAGGCCCTGAGTCACACCGGCAACCCACATGCTGGCGGTGTAGAACACGATACCGGCAGTCGCGAGCCAGAAGTGCCAGTTTACCATGCGCAGGCTGTACAGCCGCTCACGCTTCCACAGGCGCGGGACGAGGAAGTAGATGGTCCCGAAGGTGATCATCCCGTTCCAGCCCAATGCTCCGGAGTGCACGTGGCCAATGGTCCAGTCCGTATAGTGGCTGAGCGAGTTGACCGACTTGATCGACATCATCGGACCTTCGAAGGTGCTCATGCCATAGAAGGCGACCGAGAGGACGAACATGCGGATGATCGGATCAGTACGGACCTTGTCCCATGCGCCATTGAGGGTCATGAGGCCGTTGATCATCCCCCCCCAGCTGGGCATCCAGAGCATGATCGAGAAGACCATGCCCAGCGTCTGCGCCCAGTCGGGCAGCGCGGTGTAGTGGAGGTGGTGCGGACCCGCCCAGATATAAAGGAAGATCAGCGCCCAGAAGTGAATGATCGACAGGCGATAGGAATAGACCGGACGCTCTGCCTGCTTCGGGATGAAGTAATACATCATCGCAAGGAAGCCGGCGGTGAGGAAGAAGCCCACCGCGTTATGGCCATACCACCACTGCGTCAGCGCATCTTGCACACCGGCAAAGGCGCTGTAGCTCTTCGCGCCAACCAGGCTGACCGGCAGGGCGAGGTTATTCACCACATGCAGCATCGCGATGGTCACGATGAAGGAGAGGTAAAACCAGTTGGCCACATAGATATGTGGCTCGCTACGCTTCACGATTGTGCCGATGAACACGGCCAGATAAGCCACCCAGACGATGGTCAGCCAAAGGTCAACATACCATTCCGGTTCAGCATATTCGCGGCTCTGCGTTACGCCCATCAGGTAACCAGTGGCAGCCAGCACGATAAACAGTTGATAGCCCCAGAACACAAAGCGGGCGAGGCCCGGGAAGGCGAGCCTCGCCCGGCAAGTGCGCTGCACCACGTAAAAAGACGAGGCGATCAGCGCGTTGCCTCCGAAAGCGAAAATGACCGCTGACGTATGCAGCGGACGCAAGCGCCCGAAATTGAGGTAAGGCTCTATATTGAGCACAGGGAAAGCCAGCTGCAACGCGATAAAGAGGCCAGCAGCAAACCCCGCCATGCCCCAGAACACCGTCGCAATGACACCCCAGCGAATCGGATCATCATCATAAGCCGTTTCATCCGCCGGTGCGCGCAGGATCCCCCTGGCAATGGCGGAATAGTCGGCCTTGGAAATTGTCGCCCAGATGGCGATACCAGCGGCGATTGCCACAATGGTCATATGCGCGGCAAAGCCCGCGTCCTGGGCCGCAGCGATTGCCATCACTGCAAGCACCAGCACGACGAACAGCAAGCCCGCGCGCGTAACTACGCTTTCCATGTCAACTTTCCCTTCCCGTTTGACGGCATTGCTATTGGCTTTGAAGCCGTGACGCAACATTGACTCACGTCAATTTCGGAAATTTTCTAATTAAGTTTGGAAATTTTGCGCTTGGTCAATGTTTGCACCAGCCACCCGGCGCAGAGAGCATCCCGCGCTGCAGATATTTCTGGCTGCACAGTGCGGCCAGGCAGTTGTTGGAGGGAATAACGATGAAATACCTTACTGCTCCCGTCGCGCTCGGGATCGCCCTGGCCGCCTCGGCGGGCGTGGCAACGCCTGTGATGGCCGCCGAAGCTGGCGATATCCAGGTCAAGGTTCTCGGCACGGGTGTGCTGCCCGATGGCGCAGTGAAGAGCGTGAAGTCGGTCGACACGGCCACCACTCTTGGTAGCACGTTGGCTGGCATCACCACCCCCTACGATACCAAGGCCAATGACAATGTCGTCCCCACCCTTGCTGTCGAATATTACCTGACCAAGGAAATCGGCGTTGAAACAATCTGTTGCTTCACGCAGCACCATGTGAACGGGACCGGTGCCCTGGCTGGTGCAGAACTGGTCGATCACGTCCTGATCCTGCCCGCCACCGTCACGTTGAAGTACCACCTCGATGCCGGTCCGGTTAAGCCCTATGTCGGCGTTGGCCCCACCATGTTCATCGTGTTTGGCGAAAAGCCGGGCAGCACCGCAGCTGCGCTGGGCGTCGACAAGGTGAAGATGTCGAACCAGGTCGGCCTCGCCCTGCAGGCCGGTACGGACGTTGAAATCAACGAGAAGATGGGCATCAGCCTCGACGCCAAGAAATATTTCGTGCGTCCGAGCGCGAAGTTCTACGACAGCGGCACACTGGCCCTTGAAACCAAGCACAAGCTGGACCCGTGGGTCGTCAGCGCCGGTGTCTATTTCAAGTTTTAATTAACCGGCTAAATCTTCCAGCGCCGTGCGGTCACGAATAATGACCGTGCGGCGCGAGGGAAGGTCAAGGATGCCTTCCTTCTTGAGCCGGGTGAACTGGCGGCTGACAGTCTCAATCGTCAAACCCAGCACATCAGCCACCTG
Source organism: Sphingomonadaceae bacterium (assembly GCA_024236195.1). GTDB lineage: Bacteria > Pseudomonadota > Alphaproteobacteria > Sphingomonadales > Sphingomonadaceae > JACXVD01. The sequence goes on along the minus strand of JACKKZ010000005.1, from coordinate 173,572 downwards.
CTGCCGCGAAAAAGGCAGGTCGAATTCGACGAGCGGCCGTTCTTCCGGGGTTTCGCAACCAGTCGGCGCCAAGCGCTTCGACATATCCAGCAGGAAAGTTGCAATCTTCTCTTCCGCGGTCTTGCGGGCGAGCAGCAGCATCCAGCTGCGCGTCCGGTCCAGCTCGGTCAGGGTGCGCTGCAGCAGCTTGTGCTCCAGCGCGGGATGACGCGAAGCAAAGCCGTCGAAATCGGTGCGTGAAAAAACGCAGACTTTCGCTTCAGTCAGCGCGGTCACGCTATGCGGGGTGGTATTGCCAAAAGGCCGCCCGATAAAGTCGGAGGGGAAAACGACCCCGACAATCTGTTCGCGGCCATCCGCGGTGCCGCTCGACAGTTTGAGAACGCCTTCGATCACATTGGCGACCAGCAGCGAATCATCGCCTTCCCAGATCAGCGGTTCCCCCGCTTCCAGCGTCCGTGTACGGCCAATCGCGTTGAGCGACTGGATTTCGGAATCATCCAGCGCCGCGCAAATGGCACGATTTCTGACAAGGCAGGAGTCGCAATAGCTCATAGGCTTTTCCGGTTATCAGCTAGCTGCCCTTGTCGCAATCCGCAGCTGCGACGAAAGAATTAGCTTTGCAACTCACTAGCAACGCTCTTCGCAATGGCGGCATAGCGCGCAGATACATCACTATCCGGCGCAGCCAGCACGATCGGTAGCCCGGCCTCTGCCTGCTGCATGATTGCCGGGTCGAGCGGGATTTCGCCCAGCACTTCGATCCCTTTGGCCTTCGCCGCCGCCACCGCACCGCCATGGCCGAAAATATCGGTCGTGCCCTGGCAATGCGGGCAGACGAACTGGCTCATATTCTCGATCATGCCGAGCACTGGAATGTCGATCTGCGCGAACATGTCATAAGCCTTCGTGGCGTCGATCAGCGCGATATCCTGTGGGGTGGAGACCAGCACTGCCCCATTGACTTGCGCCGTCTGCACCAAGGTCAGCTGCGCGTCGCCGGTGCCGGGTGGCAGATCGACCACCAGCACGTCGAGCGTCCCGTCAATGTCCCACGTCACGCCTTTCAGCAATTGCTGCACCGCCCCGATCACCATCGGCCCGCGCCAGATGGTTGCGCGTTCTTCGGGCACGAGGTGCCCCATGGAAATTGTCTTGATCCCGTGGCGGATCACCGGCTTGATCCTGTCATCTGGGGTAAAGTCGGGCTTGTCAGCCCCGCCCAGCATGCGCGGCACGCTGGGCCCGTAAATATCGCAATCGAGGATACCGACGTTCAGCCCTTGCTGCGACAAGGCACAAGCGAGGTTGACGGAAGTGGTGGACTTGCCCACCCCGCCCTTGCCACTGGCAACGGCGATAATGTTGCGCACTCCCGGCAGCTTTTCCGGCGGTGGCGGCGCTGGCGGCTTCATCGCAAAGCCGCCCTTTGGTGGCGCTGGCTCAGCGGGGCCATCACGATGGGCGGTCAGCACGGTGCGGACCTCTTTCACGCCTGAGAGCTTGGCCACCGCCTCCTCACAAGCTTTGGCGGCGCTCGCCATGATATCTTTGGCCTTGGGGTCGGCCTTGAGTATGACCGTCACTGCGCCATCCTTGATCCCGACATGCTCCACCGCATTGGCGGCGACCATGTCCACCCCAGCAATCGGGTGCATCACCGTGCCCAGCGCATCACGCACGCGCTTTTCCGTCAATTTGCGCAACATATCAGACAGCCTGTTCGCCGTAATAGAGTGTGACGGCATGTTTCGCTTCTGCGAAAAACAGCCAGCGTTCAACATAGAGCCCGACCTGGCACAACAGCCAGGCCAGCGCGAGCGCCAGCACAGCCGCGTTGCCGCCTACAATGCTGTGGGTCAGCGCGATCAGGGCGAAGGGCAGCAGGAAACCCGCCACAATCGCGATCGGGCGCAGTTTTGCCGCATGTTTGCGGGCAACACGAAAGCCCATTTCGCGCAGCAGGTAATTGTCCGTATCATGCGGGCTGGCGGACATGGTCACCTTGCCCAGATGTCCCAGCCCGGTTGCGCTGCCTGCGGTGCTGGTCACCCGGCCGCCATGGATTCTCGCCCAATAGGCCAGCTTGACCAGCAGGGCCGCAACCAGCAGCCCCAGCGCCGCCATACGCAGCAACGAAGCAGCCTCGGCATAGCCGAATGCCTGCGCCAGCAGCAGCACGATCACCGCGCCATTCATCGGGCCAAGCACGAGGTAACCGGCCACTGTCCAGCCATTATGCCATGCCGGGATGGTCTTGAGCTGGGCATAGATCATCGAGGTCGTGAACACCGTGAGCAAACTCATCGCCGCACCCACCAGCCCCAACAACGCGGCATTCCCGCCATTCTCGCCCATCACCACCCACGACAGGGCAAACAGGCCGAGCGGCAGGAATGCCACGACGGAGGAGACGCCTTCGCGAGAAAGCCAGCTGCTGCGCCATTGCGAAAATGCACGCCATGCCCGTTCAGGGTGGCCAAGGTGGAAAGTGGAAGACAGCAAGCCGCCTACAATCAGCGTAAAGCCGATGCCAAATGCGAACAATCCGAAAGCCATGTCCGCCGGGACAAGCCCCAGTGCGGCCAGCACGGCCAGCCAGACCATCATGCCATAGCCCGCGCCACTGGCGGTGGTGAAGAAGATAACCGATTTCGCCGGATGCATTGCCCAGCCCCCTACGAAAGAATCTTGTCGACCCAACGCGCGATGAGGCCAGCCCCATCGGCAGAATCGTCTGAATGGTTGAGCATACGCGGCGCCTTGCCCTCCTCGCCCTTCTTGCGCGGACGCGGCGGCAGGTAACGGTTGACCGGCTTGGTCCCCTGTTCCGGCATCAGTTCGACCCCGCCCCGAGCCGCGACCAGCTTCGAGACTTCGCTGTCCGGATCGCCCAGATCGCCAAAGCTGCGCGCACCCGCCGGGCAAGTGGACACGCAAGCCGGGACACGGCTCGTTTCGGGCAGGTTCTCGTTATAGATCTTGTCCACGCACAACGTGCACTTCTTCATCACCCCTTCGGCTTCGTCATATTCGCGCGCGCCATAGGGGCAGGCCCAGCTGCACAATTTGCAGCCGATGCAGATATCCTCATTGACCAGCACGATCCCGTCTTCGGTGCGCTTGTAGGACGCGCCGGTGGGGCAAACGGTGACACAGGGCGCATCCTCGCAATGGAGGCAGGAGCGCGGGAAATGGACCGTGGTGCCATTGCCCTGCCCATCGTCAGTCTCATAGGTGTGGATGCGGTTGAACCACACGCCGTCCGGCTTCTTGCCATAGGGATCATAGTCGGTCAGCGGCGCGGACTTGCCCGCCGTGTTCCATTCCTTGCAGTTCACCGCACAGGCATGGCAGCCGACACAGATGTCGAGGTCGATGACAAGGCCGAGCTTCTTCTCGGTCGGGTTCTTGGGGAGGCAGGTCATGCGTCTTCCTCCACCTGGTTGCCCCGGCCCGGTCGGATGCCCGGGATCGCGCTGGCATTGGCGCTGCGCTGGCCGATGAATTCGCGCAAGGGCGCTGCGCCGCCCGTGTCCTCGCCGGTCAGCTGCGCGCCATAGCGGCCCTTGTTCACCACCTTGCTGGTGCGATCCGGCAGCGGAGCAAAGCGTGCGCCCTCTTCCGTCGCATCTTCTGGCGCGCATTTCTGCAATTGCACGCGAAGGTCATACCATGCCGCCTGCCCGGTCACCGGGTCGGAATTGGAATAGGCATGGCCATCCGCGCCCGGCGCGAGCTGTTCGGTGATGATATGGTTCAGGAGGAAGGCCTTGGTCGTTTCCGGGCTGTCCTTGTCCAGCCCCCATGCGCCCTTGCGCTTGCCGATGGCGTTCCAGGTCCAGACGACATTCTCGTTCACGCCATCCACCAGCTTGACCTGCGCTTTCACCCGGCCGCGGCTGTTCTGGATCCAGACGTAATCGTCATCCTTAAGATCGTGCTTCGCGGCGAGCTTGTGATGCACATGCAGCTTGTTGGCAGAGGTGATCTGCCGCAGCCACGCATTCTGGCTGCCCCAGCTGTGATACATATGCATCGGCCGCTGTGACAGCGCATGGACGGGGAATTCGTCACCGCCTTCCTCGGCCTCGAGGAAGGGCTGGTACCAAATCGGGAGCGGGTCGAAATAGGTCTCGATCCGCGTGCGATGCTGCTCCGGCGGCTGTTTCTCGCCATGGCCCTGCGCGGCGAGGCGGAAGCGCTGCAAGTCCTCATTGTAGAGGTGGAAAGTGATCGGGTCGGCATGGCCGATCCAGCCCATCTTGACCGCATGATCGAGATATTCGCGGTTGGAATGTTTGAAATACTGCGCGCTGTGCGGCAGGTCTTGCGACCAGAAGCAGCCATTTTCGATGTAGCGCTCAAGCTGGTTCGGGTTGACTTCACCCACCCCTTCTTTCTCGCCATCCGTGCCGCGCCAACCGGCCAGCGGGCCAATGCCGGGCGAACGTTCATGGTTGACGATATAGTCGGCATAGCCTCCCGGATATTTGGGCGAGCCATCCTCATTGACCATGCCCGGCAGGCCCAGCCGCGCACCCAGATCGAGCAGCACGGTCTGGAACGGGCGCACATCGCGGTCCGGCTCGATCACCGGCTGGCGGATCGAATCCCCTGCCCCATGCGCGGTCGAAATCGGGCGGTCGAGCATGGAAATGGCGTCATGCCGTTCGAGATAGGTCGTGTCGGGCAGGATCAGGTCGCAATAGGGAACCGTTTCCGACCAGAAGGCATCTGAATAAATGATCTTGGGGATCACATATTCGCCATTCTCGTCCTTCTTCGTGAAATAGCCCAGTGTCTCCGGGATATTCATCGACGAGTTCCACGCCATGTTCGCCATGAACATGAACAGCACGTCGATGCCGTAGGGGTCCTGCTTGGCCGCATTGTGCAGCACCATATGCATCATGCCATGGAGCGCGAGCGGATATTCCCAGCTATAGGCTTTGTCGATCCGCAGTGGGTCACCATGCTGGTCGACCACGAGGTCGTCCGGGCTACGCGGGAAGCCAAGCGGCGGGCCGTCGAGCGGGGTTGCCGCTTCCGCTTTCGGGAAGGCAGGCTTGATCCCCGGCGGGGCGGGCTTCGGAAACGGCGGCTTGTAGCGCCAGCCACCCGGCGTATCGACCGATCCGATCAGCGCCTGCAGGATGTGGATCGCGCGGCAGGTGTGGAAGCCGTTGGAATGGGCGGAAATCCCGCGCATCGCGTGGAAGGCGACCGGGCGGCCGATCATTTTCTCATGCTTGCGGCCCCAGGCATCGGTCCAGGGCTGGTCAATCACGACTTCCTGTTCGAATGCCGCCTCGGCAATTTCCGCTGCAATCCGGCGCGTGACTTCTGCCGGGATGCCGGTTGTTTCGGCCACAGCCTCAGGCGAGAATTCCGCGCTCATGTAGCGTTCGGCGAGGATCTGGAAGGACGGGACGACTGTGCGCCCCAGCACTTCGCGCTCCCCGGCAAAGGCGGGGCTGAATTCCGCTGCCATGCCCGAAACCGGCCCGCCGCTGGCGAGGTCCCACACCAGCGGATGACCATCCTCATTGCGCAGGAACAGGCCGTTATCGGCGGCGCCCTCTTCACGGATCACCAGCCATGGCGCGTTCGAATAGCGCGCGAGCGAAGCGAAATCGATCTTCTCCGCCCGCAGCAATTCGTGGATCAGCGCGAAGATGAACAGCCCGTCCGTACCCGGGCGGATGCCGACCCATTCATCGGCAATCGCGCTGTAGCCGGTGCGGATCGGGTTGACCGAGACAAATTTGGCATCGCCACGCGATTTCAGATTGCCCAGCCCCAGCTTGATCGGGTTGGAATCGTGATCGTCGGCGACGCCGAACATCATCATATATTTGGTGCGTTCGAAATCCGGTTCGCCGAATTCCCAGAAGGCGCCGCCCAACGTGTAGAGCCCGCCGCCCGCCATATTGACCGAGCAAAAACCGCCATGGGCCGCGAAATTATGCGTGCCGAACTTGGTCGCCCACCAGCCGGTCAGTGACTGGCTCTGGTCACGCCCGGTAAAGAAGGCGAGCTTGCCCGGATCGCGCTGGCGCACATCGCCCAGCCACTCGGTGGCCAGCTCCAGCGCTTCGTCCCACTCGATTTCCTTGAACTCGCCCGAACCACGCTCGCCCGTGCGGAGCAGCGGCTTGGTCAGCTTGGCTGGCGCATATTGGTGCATGATGCCCGAAGAACCCTTGGCGCAGAGCACACCCTTGTTCACCGGGTGATCGGGATTGCCTTCGATATAGCGGATCTGGCCGTTCTTGAGATGGACCTTTATGCCGCAACGGCAGGCGCACATGTAGCAGGTCGAGGTTTTCACCTCATCGGAAACCTTGGGCGAGAGGCCGACCTCTTCCTTCACAGTTTCAAACGGATTTAGCCCCATTGATCCTCACCAGCCGCTTATCTTAGTATATGACGATATTCTAATGTATCTATCGCAGGTGCAGGGTGTGAGCGCAACAGCCAACCGCCTGCCTTATCGCACGATCATCACCGAATTATGCGCGCGGCGCAGCACTTCATAGGCTGTGCTCGTGCGGAAGAAGCGCCGGAAGCCCCGCCTTGTCGTATCCGCCATGACTATAACCGAATAGTCTCGGCCGCGCTCGACAATGGCCTTTACCGGATCGCCCGTTTCACAAAAGCTGGCTTGCACCTCCACTCCGGCAGCTTCGATTTCCGTCTTCGCCCGCGCCAGCATTTCCTCTGCCATTGCCCTTTCCCCATCATTCTCCGCGACGGACATCAGGTAAATCGGGCAATTGCAACGATTGGCGAGCACGGCATCCTTGCGAGCAGCGGCAATGGAGTTTTCGCTGCGGATGCAAATCAGGTGGCCATGATTTTCCTCGATTTCCCGTGCCAGCAAGACCGTCTGGCTGCTTTCCAGAGCAACCGTCCGGGTGACTGACCAGTTGATCTTGCCTGCAAAATTCTGCCCCTCTTCGCCGCCCATGGCGATAATCACGATGTCATAGGGGTTGATTTCGCATTCATCGAGAATGCCGGCGGCGACAGACGGCGATACCATCAGCTTGAGCGTGATCATCGCGCCATCATCATTGGTATAGACAATCATCGTATCGCCGACAGGATCGCCAAACGCCTGCTCGCGCACAGTCTCTTCTGACCAGCTGCCACCGAGATAGCCTAGCTCGACCAGACGCTCCCGCGCCGCTTTCAGCGCGCGCATACCGGGCAGCTCAACACCCCATTCCAGCATGTTGCGCCGGGCCAGATCAACGCCCGCCAGCAGGCTGTTATCAACTGGCCGGACATAGAGCAGCGTGATGTTCGCATCATTGCCCTGCCCCAGCTTGACGGCGTAGTTCAGCCCGCGCCACGATTCCTCGGACCCATCAATGCACAGCAAGATGTTGAACCTGCCCGTGTCGATCATGCCAGCTGTAGGGATCTGGTGGCCTGCCATGCTACCCCTCCAGCAACGGCCAATAGAAGGTGGCAAAGAGCAGCAGCACAGAGGTGGACATGATCGCCATCTTGTAACCTACCTTAAGGAAATCCGTCGTCTTGAGGTAGCCCGAAGCGTAGACAATCGTGCAGGCGGGGGTGCCCACCACGGTCAGGTAGGCAAAGGCGGACGAAACCGCTGTGACAAGGCCGAGGGTAAGCGGGCTTTCGCCAGAGGCGCTGGCCATGTTCAGGGAAATGGGGCCCAATACCGCCACCGCCGCACCGTTTGACATGCTGTTGGTCACCAGAGTCGTCAGCACGGATACCGCCGCAAACAAACCTGTTCCATGTTCCATGAATTCCGGCAGCGCATTGACGAAGGTGGCAGCCACCCATTCGGCAGCCCCGGTATCCTTCATCTGGACGCCCAGCGAAATGGCGGCACCATAGAGCAGCACCACCCCCCAATTCACACCGCTATTAAGGTCATCCCAGCGCACCAGCCCCAGCGCAAGAAATGTCACCGCCCCCATCAAGGCGATCGTGCCGAGGCCAAGTGTACCCGACAGGAAAATCCAGCCCAGCAAGGTAGCGGCAAAAATGATCATCGTTGCCCAGTGCGATCCCGACAGCGATCCTTCCTGTGCAATCTGTTCCCGCAAGCGCACAACCGCGCGGGCCATGTCATCCTGTTCAGGGCGAAATGTGAAAAACAATATCGCGATCAGCAGCGGTATCTGGGCAAGGAACAGCGGATAGCAAAACAGCATCCAGCGCGCATAATCGACTGAATATTTGGCGGTCGCGGGATCTGCCGGATCGAAGAAAAACTCCCGCCAGTAACCGATCATGATCGCATTGCGAGCACCCCCGGACGGCGTACCAATCCCGGCAATTGCACAGCCATAAGCAATGGAAAAGAGCAGGATGGCGGACAGGTTCCGCACCGCCTTGGGATCATCCGACAGGAGATTGATCAGTGTAAGCGCCACCGGCAGCATCATTGCTGCAACCGTGTGTTCTCCGACAAAGGACGCAAGGACGCCCGAAGCGGTGGCAATACCAATCGCGACATTGCGGGTCTTGGTGCCGGTAATCCGGACGATCAGGAATGCCAGCCGCTTGTCCAGCTTCTGCCGGACAATGGCCACAGCCAGCATCAGCGAACCCATGATGAACAGCACAGAATCGTTCATCAGCGATCGCGCGACCGTGCTTGAGTCCAGCTTCGGGATCAACAGCACCTGCCCGACGATAATCATCAGCGCCACCGCAGGCAGCGGGATCGGCTCGGCGATGAACAGAACCACCGCAACTGCAGACATGATCAGGACGACTTTGCCGTCCTGCGTCAGGCCATCGGGAGTGGGGGCAACAAATAGCGCCAGCCCAAGCAGGAGCGCGACAATCAGCCAGCGCTTGTCCTGGACGAAATAGCGGATACCGCGCAGCCGTCTGCCGCCGGTAAGGCGCAGCCGGGGTGGCTCAAATTTGAATGCAAAAGCCATCTACTGACAGCATTTCAGCAGGGTAGCAGGCGCGGCGGAGGAGGAAGTAGGTTCCGGCCGCGCCCGCATCAACATCGACTTAGAGCTTCATCTTCCAGCCGACAGTGAATTCCCACTGGTTCATTTCGATATCAATCGTGCGCCCGGGATTGGGGCCCAGCGGCGTCACTTCGATACCGCTCACCTTTTCATCGGGAGAGTGCATCACCGCCAGTTCCAGCGTGTTGCGCTTGCCGACTTCGAAGCTGGCACCAGCCGTGAAGTGATCCTGAGATACGCCCGGTGCAAGCACGTTCAGGGTGACATCACTGCCCGATATGGGCTGCGAGTTGTGCGCATAACCAATCCGGATCGACGTACCGTCATTCGGGCGATATTCCGCACCGAACTTATAGGTATCCACATCATCCCAGCCAAAACCCGGACCGTTAGGCGAGCCGAAAGGCAACGGCACGGAAGACGGGTTGCTGACCGAATTGGAGTCCGAATAGTTGATCCGGCGATAATCGGCCATCAATGTCAACTGAGGCGAGACATCAGCGGCAACGCCGACCTGCCAATTCGAAGGAATGTCGAAATCACCCTGGTCTGCGAAGAGGCCCGAATACTCCTTGAACCGGCTCATGTTCATTTCGGTCTGGTAAGCACCCGCCAGGCGGAAGCCTTCGACCGGTTCGACCTCGATACCGACGCGCGCACCCAGCCCGGTTGAGATGGACTGTCCATTATTCGAAAGCCGGGTCGGGTCGGACGAGACGCCACCAAAGGCAAGGACGCCGCGGCCGCGGAAGCGCTGGACCGCTACAATCGGAGCCACGCCAACCTTTACCGCGCCAAAATCATGCGCATAGGCAGCGGTGAAGAACATCTGGATCAGGTTCACGCCTGACTTGCCACCACAGAACACACCATTGCTGGCGGGGAAAGGTGGCGATGCACAGGCAGGGTTGGAAACGGCGCTGAAATTGGTGTTCATCCCGCCATTACCGGAAACCGAGAAGCCCAGCGTGGAATCCTCGTTCAGTTTGTAGGCCAGTGCCAGGTTGGGGATCGGGAAAATTGGCGCATTGCTCTTGGTCTGCCCATCCGGGAGGAAGCCCGGCCCGCCGGTCACGGTGACATCGCGGTTCGGATTGAAGATAGACAGCGCGATGGCCAGCTCGGTCTCTTCCACATTGGCAAGGCCAGCCGGGTTGAGATTGATGACGGTAGCATCACGGCCATCGGCCACGCCTGCACCGGCCACGCCCTTGTGTCGGGCACCAACACCGTTGGAAAAATAGCCTTCAGTCGCCATTGCCTGGCTTGCGCCCAAGGTGAGCGCGCAGACAGCTGCGCAGCATTTGATTTGCGTTACCAGTAGCTTGTTCATAGTTTCCTCTCCCCGAACCTTTGTGGTTCCTTAGGTTATGTTATTGGTGCTGGAACATCATTCCCGATCCCCGCGACCCTGAAAAAGCCAGACGCGCCTCAGGCGACGCGTTCGATCTCGAAGCGGAAAGTGCCGCCATCTTCACCGGAAGAAAGCAGCTTGTTGCCCGTCGTGCGGCAAAAGGCTTCGAAATCCTTGATAGCACCGGGATCGGTCGCGAGGATTTCCAGCACCTGGCCATTAGCCATGTCCTTCAGAGCCTTCTTCGCCTTGAGGATCGGCAGCGGGCAATTGAGACCCTTTGCGTCGAGCGTTGCATCAGCCATTTCGGCAATTCTCCCGTTCTTAGATGTACAAATTGATGTCAGAAGCGAGCGCGGATTCCATCCAGGTCGCTGCGCCTCCGAATTCGATCCCGTCGATCATGTCCTCTTTTTTCTTTTCGAAAAGGTCAACGGTCATCTGGCAGGCGATCATGCGGACGTCGGACAGCTCCGCCGCTTCGCGCAGTTCCTCGATCGAGGCGACGCCCTTCTTCTTGATCATGTTCTTCATCATGGCTGTCGCACCGCTGGTAACACCGGGCAGCATGCCGATCATATTGGGCATGCCCATATGGCCACCCATCATCGGCATTTCCATTGCCGGGTTGCCGAGCGGCGACACCTTGAGGTCAAGCTCCTTGTCGAGCAGGCCGAGGCCGTAGAATGTGAAGAACATGGTGACATCCACGTCCATCGCTGCGGCAGTGGTTGCAAGGATGAAGGGAGGATAGGCCCAGTCAAGCGTTCCCTTGGTGACGATAATCGTCATCTTCTTCGAATTATCGAGGTCCATCCCGTCAACCATTCATTCCTCCGTCGTCCCGACAGCATGCCCTTGCATTAGACATTGCTATATTAGAAAAGTCGAAACTATCGCAGGAATGGAGCCTTGTCCATACGTCCCGTTGGCTGTGTAAAGGAGCTTCGTTCTGCCTGATTATCGTGCCTTTGAACGTCCCCTGCCCCGGCTTGGGCAACCTGCCCTATTCGTGGGCGGCTCGATCTATTCGCGGCCATCGTTCGGAACGAATCACCCGCTGTCCTTCACCCGGCAGGGAGCGGTGGTGGAAATGTGCCGGACGCTAGGGTGGCTGGACGAAGAACGAAGCCGGACCAGTCCGCAGGCCGATATGGCCACGCTGCGCCGGGTGCATGATGGTGCCTATCTCCAGGCACTCAACGCCGCGAGCGACCAGGGCAGCGTGTCTGCCGAATGGCGTGAACGCTACAACTTCGGGACGATGGAAAACCCGATTTTCCCGCATGTGTTCGAACGAGCGGCGACCACGGTTGGCGGGTCGATCCTCTCTGCCCAACTGGCGCTGGAAGGAAATGTGGTATTCCATCCGGCAGGCGGGACGCATCATGGACGGCCCGACCGGGCAAGCGGCTTCTGCTATTTCAATGACCCGGTTTTCGCCTTGCTGACCTTCCTTGATGCCGGGCTGGAGCGCGTACTCTATGTCGATGTCGATGCCCATCATGGCGATGGCGTGTTCGACTATTTCGCGGATGAGGAACGCGTCGCCTGCGTATCGCTGCATGAAAGCGACCGTTGGCCCTATACAGGCCTGCTGGTGGAACAATCGGCTCGCACGCTCAACGTGCCAGTACCGCAGGGAACAAACGACTCAGAATATGAACTGGCATGGCGCAAACTCGTCATGCCGTTCATCGAACGGCTCGATCCGCAAGCCATTGTCATCACCTGCGGCGCGGATGCACTGGCGGGCGATCCGCTCTCGAAAATGGCGCTGAGCAACAACGCATTGTGGCATGCCGTGCTTGAACTCTGCGCTCTGCCTGCGGCCAGCGTGGTGCTGGGCGGCGGCGGCTATAATCCATGGACGACCGTCCGCTGCTGGGCTGGCCTGTGGGGCAACCTGTCGGGGGGTGACTGGGCAGCCCCCTTGCCCGACGCTGCGCTGGCCATCCTGTCCGGTTTCGAATCGGACCTGGTCGATGAAGACGAACTGGAACCACACTGGCTCGACAGGCTCGACGATCCACTGCAAGATGCTTCGGCACGGGAAGAGATTGCCACTCTGGTCGAGCATTTGCGCGGGGTTCATCGCCTCGCTTGATCGGGAAAGCGAAGCGCGTGACCAGCCTATACATTAGCAATGACTAATGTATAACTTGGCGCGACCCGGGCGAAGGAAAGGGAGAGTCCATTTGCGCTGGATGGAACAATTACAGATGATCGAACCGCTCGAAGATGCGGTGTTCGATGCTGGCCTTGTCGCCGCGATGGAAGCGCGCGCCGACGCAGTGCTCGACCGCTCGATCCGGTTTTCGACCCCAACTTTCAAGGAATATGAGAGCGACGAGCTGTCCGGCTGCGGCAAGAATTCCTTTCCCGCCTTCTCGATTACGGCAGGTGGATGCGCGCTCAATTGCGATCATTGCCAGAAGAAAATCCTCGAACCGATGATCCCGGCAACCAGCCCGGAAATGCTGGAGCAAAAGGTGCGCGACCTGATCCTGCTGCAAAATTTGCAGGGGTTCCTGCTGTCGGGCGGCTCCAACCGGCAGAATGAAATCCGCTATGAGCGCTTCCTTCCGGTGGTGGAGAAACTGAAGGGTGAATTCCCCCACCTCAAGGTCGCGATCCATACCGCGCTGCTCGATGAAGCGGCAGCAAAACGGATGGAATCCGCTGGTGTCGATACAGCGATGATGGACGTGATTGGCGCGCAGGAGACGATCAATCAGGTCTATAACCTTGATCGCCCGGTGGAAGATTTCGAAAAGACGCTGGCCGCGCTCACCTCCACCAATATGGAAGTCAGTCCGCATATCGTGGTTGGCCTGCATTATGGGGAGCTGCTGGGTGAAGCCAATGCGCTCGATATCTGCGCCCGCTATGACATTAATGCGCTGGTGCTGGTGGTGATCATGCCTTTCTATGCCAAGCCGGGCACGTTCAAGATCCCTTCGACCAATGATATCGGCAAGATCTTCCTCGAGGCGCGCACGCGGCTGGCGGACAAGAAAGTGCTGCTCGGCTGTGCCCGCCCGCCGGGCATGCACAAGCGCGTGACCGATGCCTATGCGGTGATGGCCGGGCTTGACGGGATCGCCTTCCCTGCTGACGGGGCCGTCTCGGTCGCCAATGCCATCGGGCGGACATATGAACAGGAGCACGCTTGCTGCTCGATCAAACTGGGGCAGACCGGCGGCGATAATGCCGGCGCCCGCAAAGTAGCCTGCGCCGCTTGAGCGCGCAGGCCGGATAGAGATTACGCTGGGAGAATTGACGTAATGAGCTGCCTCAAGAACGAGACCGCACAACCTGCAATGACCGGGCCGGGTGGCGCGGATTTCAACCCCGCTGCGGTGATGCAGCCGCGCGTGCCGGACATGATCCCCGATGCGCTGAAGAATGGCGGCCGGGTGAAGAGCAATGCGGTGTCGCCCACCGGCGTCTATCTGCCCAACAACAACATCCAGACCCCGGCGATGACCTCGCCCGAATATGTCCAGATCAGTACCGCTGCCGCAATGACGCTGGGGCTGATGCCGGGTTCGATGCACGGCTGTTCCTGTACGCGCTGCCTTAACCTGCTGCTGACCTATCCGGAGGGCTGCCGCGCCAATTGCGCCTATTGCGGGCTGGCACGCCACCGCGAGGCGGATCGCGACTATGCCGACCGCAATTTCATCCGTGTGGACTGGCCTGCTGTCCCGATGGCCCAGATCGCCGAGATCGTCGGGCGTGACGGGGCCAACAGCCCGTTCCACCGCATGTGCATTTCCATGATTACCCATCCCAAATCGGATGATGATACGTTCACTGTGCTCAAGACATGGACTGACCATGTTTCGCCTGATGATATCCCTGTCTCGATCCTCTCCAACCCCACTACCATGCAGCGGCAGGACGTGGTGCGGCTGAAGGATATGGGCGCAGATATTTTCACCGTCGCGCTTGATGCAGTGACGCCAGAGATTTTCGACCGCACCCGTGGCAAGGGAGTTCAGTCACCCCATAACTGGAAGAAATACTGGGAAATCCTGGAGGATGCGCGCGACATCTTCGGGGCGCAGAAATTCGGGGCACATGTCATCATCGGCATGGGCGAGACCGAGTTCGAAGCGCTCAGCCTGATTCAGAAGCTGGTCGATATGGGCGGCCACAGCCACTTGTTCTGCTTCTTCCCTGAAAAGGGCAGCCTGATGGACCATCTGCCCGCGACCCCGCGCGACCAGTGGCGGCGGGTGCAGCTTGCCCGCTACATGATCGACTATTGCGGTGCGCGGGTGGAGAACATGCGGTTCGACGATCAGGGCCGCGTGACGGATTACGGCCTGCCAGGTGCGGAAGTGGATATGATCATCGACACCGGCATCGCTTTCCGCACCAGCGGCTGCCCCGGCAAGTTCCAGGAAGATATTTCCGCCTGCGACCGCCCCTATGGCGACAGCCCGGTATCCGACATTGCCAGCTACCCCTTCCAGCCGGAAGGCGCGCATATGAAGAAAATCCGCAGTCAGCTGGGTCGCACCCGCCCCGGCGAGGAATATGAACCCGGCGAGGAGTTCGAGAGCCTCTGATGCCCACGCGGTTTCGCGTCGTTGATGCCGGGCGGCTGACCGGGCGCGAGAATATCGCGCTCGACAGCGCGCTGATCGAAGCCCGGCTGGCGGGCGAGATTGGCGACACCTTGCGCTTTATTACCTTTCACCCCTGCGCGCTGATCGGGCGGCATCAGGACCTCGCGCAGGAACTCAACCTTGAGGCTTGCCGCGAGCGAGGGGTCCAGACCGTGCGCCGGATGAGCGGCGGCGGGGCGATCTTCATGGATGAAGGGCAGCTCGGCTGGGCGCTGGTCTGTGACCGGCGCGTGCTCGGCACCGCGACCCTGCCTGAAGTGACCGAGAAAATCTGCACGGCCATCGCCGCGGGCATTTCCAAACTTGGCGTCAATGCCCGCTTCCGCCCACGCAATGACATCGAGATCGAAGGCCGCAAGGTTTCCGGTACGGGCGGATTCTTTGACGGGAATATCCTGATCTTCCAGGGCACGGTAATCCTCGACATTGACCCTGCGGCGATGATGGCGGTGCTCAATGTCCCGCAAGCCAAGCTGGAGAAGCGGCAGTTGCAGGATGCCGGGGCGCGGGTGACCTCGCTTAGGGCGGAACTGGGCGAGATGCCTTCGCTCGAAGCGGTCAAGGCCGCGTTGCTCGAAGGGCTGGCCGAAGTGCTCGATATCGAGGCCGTGCCGGAGGAACTCTCCGAACGCGAGAAGGCGCTCGCCAAGGAAGCCCATGACGAGGAAATCGGCACGGAAGAATTCGTCGCCGAAATCTGCAACCCTGCGCGCGAGGCCGGGGTAATGGTCGGGCATAATGGCGCAAAGAACCTCACCGCCTATCTCCGCGTGGATGGCCAGCAGGACAGTCGCATCCGTGAAGTGCTGTTCGTGGGCGATGTGTTCATCACCCCTACCCGCGCCTTGCTTGACCTCGAATCGCAATTGCGCGGGGCGGAGCTGGCGGATGTGCCTGCCAAGGTGGAAGCTTTCTTCGCCGAGCCTGCCATTTCGATGCTGGGTCTGACCCCGGCAGACTTCTCTGACGCGATTGCCGACGCCGCCCCATGAAACAGCTCACTGTCATCCAGCACACTTCCGCCGACTATCTTGGCCTGATCGAGGATCATCTTGAGGGTCGGCGTATCCGCTTCCACTATCACCGCCCCTTTACTGAGGCAGGGAAGATCCCGCCATTCGAGCTGATTGGTGACGGGCTTATCCTGCTGGGCGGCGGACCATGGGGCAGCGCGGGCGAGCGTGATGTGCCCACGCTGGCAGAGGAAGTCGCCCTCACCCGCGCAGCCTACATGAGCGGGCTGCCGATTATCGGCATTGGCCTGGGCGCGCAGATCGTGGCGCTGGCTTGTGACGGCTCGGTAGAGGTCGCTCCCCTTGAATTGACCATCGGCATGGCGACGCGTTGCCAGGACGATGCGCTGGCCGGTTTCATGCCCGAATCCTATCTCAACCCGGTCTATATGCGTGACCGGCCCGTGCCCCCGGACTTTGCCACGATTCTTTCGACTGACGAGGCCGGGCGACCCGCGGCCTTCCAGATTGGCACCAATATTTTCGGCTTCACCGGCCATCCCGGTTTCAAGCGGGCCATGGCCGAAGACCTGATCATGGAATTCGAGGAAGTGCCCGGAAATCCAGGGCCCGCGCTGGATGAGCTGGGCCGCCGGAAACACGATATTGCGGATGCGCTGGTGCCGATAATGACCGGGCTGGTGAAACTGACCGGACTGATGGAACATGACTGACCAACCCCCTTGCTAAATTAGTGTTTCCTAATATGATGCGTTTGGGAGACCTCTAAACAGGGGCACACAGAGGAGAATCCGCGATGGCGGAAAAGCTGATTATCATCATGGCCAACACCGATCCCAGCAATGGCGAAGAGCTGGGCGCCCCCATCTTCCAGGCGACCGTTGCGGCGGCGATGGAATATGAGGTCGAGGTCATTTGCACTGCTACTTCGGGCAAACTGATGAAGAAGGGCGTGGCCGAGAAGCTGGAAGTCAAGGCTGGGTCGGGCAAGAGCGTCTACGACTTCATCAAGGATGCCCATGAAGCCGGTGTGAAGTTCATGTGCTGCTCCCCCAATCTCGACCTGTTCGACATGGGCAAGGACGATCTGATCCCCGAATGCACCGACATTGTCGGCGGGGCCTACCTGATCGAAGAGATCATGGAAGATGATGACGTTCGTGTGATGACATATTGAGGTAAGCGTTATGGACGCCTCCCACGGTTCTACCCGCGTTCAGGAATATATTGGCGACCCCTATGAGGGGAACGAGGAAGTCGATCGCGACACGCTCGAGGAAATCTTCGCAGATATTCAGGCCGATCTGCGCTTCGATCACGAGCTCAATGGCTGCCTGAATTGCGGTATCTGCACGGCCACCTGCCCTGCGGCGCATTATTACGATTTCAGCCCGCGTGAAATCGTGCAGTTGCTGTGGACTGAGAACCTGGAGGGCATTTATGATGCCATGCAGGAAAAGATCTGGTCCTGCGCGCAGTGCTATACCTGCGCCGCGCGCTGCCCCTTCGGCAATTCGCCGGGCGGGCTGGTGATGCTGATGCGCGAAACCGCGATCAAGCATGGCATGGAAAGCGCCAAGAGTGTGCTGCGCCCGTTCAGCCGGGTGATGCTCAAGCTGATTTCCACTGGTAACCAGCTCTCGCCCGATATGATCAATCCCGATCACTTTGGCGACTGGGGCCCGAACATCTCGAAGATCGACGCGCCGCTGCAGATCCTGCGCCGTGCAATCCCTATGCCCACGCTCAACACGATCAAGACGGCATGGGAAACCAACCTCAAGACATCCGTTGAACTCTATACGATCTGGGAAGAGTCCGGCGTTCTCGACCAGCTCGAAACCATTGATGAAAACCTCTTCGACGTGATCGAGGACATCATGGATGAGAAGCGCGACGAATGGGATGACTTCCTGGAAGACCAGGAAGACGACGATGATGACGATTAAGTCAGGCAAATAAGGAGGTAGCGATGGCCAATACCCCACAAGACGGCGAACGCTTCACCGGTCACGGTGCCGAATGGCGCGATTCCAACCTGTCCGCTGCCGATGCAGCGCAGGCGACGAGCTGGGTCGAACAGAAGATCGACAAGCGTTCCATGCTGACCAACAAGGATCGCGTCCACGACATTCGTGACGTGATGTGGCAGCTGGAAAAGGAAGGCGAGATCAAGGTCCACCGGATCGAAGACCAGCATGCCCCGCGCATGGCGAAAACGCTTTATGGCTGGGACAAGAAGATCCCGACCCGCCAACTGTGGCACCACAAGAGCTGCGGCCAGTGCGGCAACATTCCGGGCTATCCCACCGCACTGCTGTGGATGATGAACGAGATGGATATCCCCTATCTCGATGAAACCGACCAGACCAGCTGCACCGCGTGGAACTATCACGGCTCGGGCATTGGCAACATCGTCAGCCTGGCCGCCGTGTTTCTGCGCAATTTCCACCAGGCCTATGTCTCGGCCAAGGCGGAAGGGCTGCCGGAAGGCTATTACTATCCGCTGGTCCATTGCGGCACCAGTTTCGGCAATTACAAGGAAGTGCGCGAGTATTTGCTGCTCTCGGCAAGCCTGCGTGAGAAGGTCACCAAGATCCTCGGCAAGCTGGATCGGCTGGTGGATGGCAAGCTGCTGATCCCCGAAGAGATCGTGCATTATTCCGAATGGGTCCACGCCATGCGCGGCGATATCGCCAATCGCCAGCAGTTTGACGTGTCCAATGTCCGCGCGACGATCCATCCGGCCTGCCACGTCTACAAGATGATCCCGCAGGACGTGATCTATGACGACGATGTGCTCGACGGGAACCGCGTGGCGGTTTCTACCGGGATCATCCAGTCGCTGGGCGCGCAAGTGATCGACTATTCAACCTGGTATGATTGCTGCGGCTTCGGCTTCCGCCACATCATTTCGGAACGCGAATTTACCCGCAGCTTTGCCATTGACCGCAAGATCAAGATCGCGGTGGACGAAGCGAAGTCTGACGTAATGATCGGCCATGACACCGGCTGCATCACCACGCTGGACAAGAACCAGTGGATCGCCAAGGCTGACCCGCTCAATGAAGGCAAGGATTACTCCCTGCCCGTGATTGCGGATATCCAGTTTGCCGCCCTCGCTTGCGGTGCCCATCCCTACAAGATCGTCCAGTCGCACTGGCACGCGTCGCCGATGGAGCGGCTGTTCGAAAAGATGGGGATCGACTGGGAAGCCCGGAAGGCCGAATTCGAGACCTACCTGGAAGCCGTCAAGGAAGGCAAGCAGGACAATCTCTATGACCCGCGCCGCCGCATCACCGGTGGTCCCGGGTATATCCCACCTGAAAAACGCATGCAGATCGAGGCGTAAATATGAGCAAACCCGTACTTGTCGTGGGCGGCGGCCCGGCTGGCCTGTCAGCCGCCCATGCGCTGGCATCTGTCGGCCAGAAGGTCGTGCTGGTCGAAAAGGAAGACACGCTGGGCGGTGCCCCGATCCTGTCGGGCTATGCCAAGCTCGCCCCCAGTTTCGAATGGGCCAAGGATGCCATCGGGCCGATGGTTGACCGGGTCGTGAACAGCGGCAATGTGGAAGTGGTGACCGGCGCTACGGTAAAGGAATTTTCCGGTGAACCGGGGAATTTCGCAGCCACTTTGTCCAACGGCAATACGGTAGAGGCAAGCGCCTCCATCCTGTGCACCGGCTTCACCCATTTCGATTCCATCAACAAGCCGGAATGGGGCTTCGGCACCTTCCCCGATGTTGTCACCACCACCCAGGTGGAACAGATGATTTCGAGCGGCCAGGGCATCCGCCGCCCCTCCAATGGCGAAAAGCCGAAGCGCGTGGCAATTCTGCTTTGCGTGGGCAGTCGTGACCGCCAGATCGGCCGCGAATGGTGCTCCAAGATCTGCTGCACCGTTTCGGCGAAGATGGGCATGGAAATCCGCGAAGAATTGCCCGATTGCCACGTCTATATCTACTACATGGATATCCGCACCTTCGGGCTCTACGAGGAAATCTATTGGAAGAGCCAGGAAGAGCATAAGGTCAAATATATCAAGGCGCGTATTGCCGAGGTGACCAGCGATGGCGACAAGGTGATCGTGAAGGGCGAAGACACACTCGTGAAGCGCCCGATCACCATTCCCTTTGACATGGTCGTCCACGCCATCGGGATGGACCCGAATGTCGACAATATGACTCTGTCCGCTGTGTTTGGCGTCGATCTCCACAATTGGGGCTATATCGCGCGCCAGAACACTTATGGCGTGATGGGAGCCACGTCCCGTCCCGGTGTGTTCGTGGCCGGGGCAGCAACCGGACCGGAAACCATTGACGATTCCATCGCCCAGGGCACAGCCGCGGCGATGTCAGTGATCTCTTCGCTCAACGATGCGATGCCGGTGGCTGCGGAGTAAGCATGAGTAAACCGGCCCGCCTTTCTGCGACAAACCCGAGTGAGCTGGACCTCGATGTCCGGCTGGACCTCAGCGGGGAAGCGCTCAAGGCTGCGCTGGCCGGGCTGCTGGCGGGTGGTGATCGCCATGGCGGGATTGAGCAGGTGGTGGAGGCGCTGCGGCTGAAAGGCGACGTGTTCAAAGACACATTCGCTGACAAGGGCCACAACCTCACCCCTGATGCCTTCCTGAAACTGTGCATGTTCATGCCCACAGTGCGCCGGCGGGTGACGGATTTCACCGCTGGCGAGGGGTTTGAAACACTCAAGGCGGCGCTGATCGAATTGTTCGAGCCAATCGACGTCGATAAACGCCTTGCCAGGTTTCAGTCCCATTTCCCTTCGGGTCGCAAATATCGCTGGGTCCGGGACCTGGCCGCCGAAGTGCTGCACAACACCAATATGGAACTCTACCCGCTGATGACCCGCTGGGTCTGGGACGAGAAATCCAATTCGGGCGTGCTGCGTGAAATCTGGTTTGGCGATGATGTCGATACGATGATCCTCGCCGTGCCGGATAGTTACGGCACCTTCCTGAAACTGCGTGAGGAACTGTCGGGCTATTTGACCGACAATGGTATGTTCCGCGACGTGCCTCATTATGTCGACCTGCTCTGCGCGCAGGTCTATTCGGGCTATATTTCGTCGCAGGGCGGTGCCTTCCTCAAGGCAGATTTCGCATCCGAACAGGACAGCTTCCTGTTCGTCCTCCGCTTGATGGGGCTAGACGGGGTCAAGGCGAAAACCCGTGCCCAGGACTCGCTGGAGGCCGATGATGACATCGACCTCGGCGACATCATGACAACCTCACGCCTTCTCGGGAACGCATGACATGCCCATTCACGAAAAGAGCCTGATCCGGCCGGAGAATCTCTCCGATCCCCGCGAAAACCTCGTCATTGACGGGGTCGATGTGTCCGGTGACTGGTCAACCTTCATCCGCAGTCGTGTGGTCAAGGATTACAACGAGAATTTGCAGGACGAAATCGCGGCCCTGCCCGGCGGCGAATATATCCATCGCTGCTGGCAATGCGGATCCTGCACCAACAGCTGCACTGTCAATGCGGAAAACCCGGAATTCAACCCGCGTTACTGGATCTACCTGATCCGCATGGGGATGGAAGCCGAGCTGCTGCGCGACAAGGACATCATCTGGCAATGCGTCAGCTGCAACAAATGCACCTCTGTCTGCCCGCGCGATGTGGTGCCCGAAGGCATCATGAAAGCCACTGCGCACTGGCTGGAAATGAAGGGCTATACCGAACCGTCCAAGGCGATGGTCTTCGATGAAATCTTCACCGAACAGATTATCGAGCGCGGCCGGATTGAAGATGGCGAAGTGCTGCAGGAATTCCTGAAAAAGACCAACCAGCCGCTGATGCAGGACTGGCTGATCCAGATGGTCAAACAGATGGTGAAGGGCTTCCCGCTCATTACGCTGGCGAAGATGGGCCTGGCCACGATCTTCAAGCCCAAGACCAGCGACTGGGCACGGGCGAGCGCCGCGATCAAGGAACATATTGCTGAAGAAAAGGCCGAGCAGCACCGCGCTCTGGGCCTCGACCCGGCCGAGTAGGATAGTTTCGATGCAGGACAAGACTGACGACCGCAAGCAGCGCTACAAGGACGTGGCCTATTACCCCGGCTGCGCGCTGGAAGGGACCGGCCAGCCCTACGACATTTCCACCCGTGCGGTGGGCAAGCATCTCGGCCTCAAGCTGACCGATGTGAAGGACTGGAATTGCTGCGGCGCGATGGAGGTCAAGAATATTGACCCCGAGGTGCAGACCTATCTCTCTTCGCGTGTGCTCTCGCAGGCCAAGCACAAGAACACGGCCGAAGTAGTGATGGCGCCCTGCAATGGCTGCTACCACAACCTCAAGAAGGCCGAATACGACATCGCCAACAAGCCGAAGTCGAAGGAAACGGTTGAGAAGATTTCTGCCAAAGCCGGGCATGAGGCCTATCACGAAGGTGAAGTGGAGACGATCCACGCGCTTGACTGGATCAAGCATGGTTATGGCGAAGAAGAGCTGCGCGCCAAGATCAAGGGTGGCCTCAAGGGGCTGAAGATCGCCAATTATTATGGCTGCATGTATACCCGCCCGCGCCACATCTTCCCGGAAAAGGACAAGGGCGGCGACAGCGAAAGCACAGCGAAGCCGCATTATATGGACGATCTGCTGGCTGTGGCTGGCGCAGAATGCGTGGACTTCCCGCTCAAGACCGCATGCTGCGGCGGGGCGCACACTTTGTCGGATTCCGACATGTCCACCAAGCTGGTGCTCAATATCCTCGAAGCCGCAGAGGCTGCCGGGGCGGATATTATCGCAACCGAGTGCCCCACCTGCCATTCAGGCCTGGAAATGCACCAGATCCGTGCGCTCAAGCGGCTGAGCAAGGACACCAATGTGAAGGTGGTCTATTTCACCCAGCTGCTCGGCCTCGCCATGGGGCTCAGTCCGCGCAAGGTGGGCCTGCATGCCAATGTCTCGCAGTCGCTCCCGCTGCTGAAAGAACGCGGGGTCGTATGAGCTTGCGCACGGTCAGCGATATCGAGGCCTGGCTGGATTCGGGTGACCGGGCCACCAGCCCCGCTGACCATGCAAAAGAATTGCTTGCTGCGGGTGAAGACGTGCTTGCCAACTGGATCATCGCCCATGGCGGTGAACCGGAGGATACGACACGCGAAGGTTTCCGCCTCCTCGCCCTCCATCGTCAGGGTGCCAAGGGCGATCCAAGCTTCAATGCCTGCCGCGAAACCTGCCGCGAGCTGGCCTATCACTACAACCTGATCCATGCCGATGGTTTTGAGCAGGATGCCGAAGCCAATCTTGCCATGATGCGGCTGGTGACAAAGCACTTGGCCTTGTTTATCGGGGGCAAGCTGCAGGAAGCAGGTATTGGGGAATTTTGCTGTTCTTCCAAGGCTGTAAGGGTCTCGGGGGCACAGCTGAGGGATCACATGGGAGTTTAAGATGGCCAATGTACGCGGATGCAACCTGCCCGACGATTTGCTCTACGATGTGGAGAACCACATCTGGATTGCAGAGGAAGGTGACGGCAATATCAAGATCGGTATGACCACGGTCGCGACGGCCCTCGCGGGCGAGTTGGTGGCCTTCACTCCGAAGAAGGTCGGCAAGTCGATCAAGCCCGGCAAGAGCTGTGCGATCGTGGAAAGCGGCAAGTGGGTTGGCCCTGCCAAGACTGTTGCCGGTGGCGAAATCGTTGCCATCAACGATGCGCTGGTTGCACAGCCGAGCCTTGCAAACGCCGATCCTTACGCTAACTGGATGGTCATTCTGAAGCCGGACGACTGGGCCAGCGCCAAGGGCGAGCTCACGCCGGGTTCGGATGTTGCAGCACCATATGAAGCCAAAATGGCGGCGGACGGGTTTGAAGGCTGCGCCTGAATGATGTGATCTGGAGGCTGAGTTGGACATTCCCCTCGAACAAATGCAGGAAAACGCCTCACGTGCGACCACCCTGCTCAAGTCGATGGCGAATGAATCGCGCCTGATGATCCTGTGCCAATTGTCGGAGCAGGAAATGACGGTGGGCGAACTCACCCAGAAAGTGCCGCTGTCACAATCTGCCCTGTCCCAGCATTTAGGGATCCTGCGGCGCGAAAAACTGGTCAAGACGCGCCGGGAATCGCAATATGTCTGGTATTCCCTTGCCAGCGGCGATGCCCGCGCGCTGATCGGTTCGCTCTACGAAATCTTCTGCCAGAATTGCGCAGAACAGGGCGAAGCCTGCGAGACGGCCTGAATTCGGCGTGTGCCTTCGCTACAGGCAGTGGATCAGCACCTTGATCCGCTCTTCATGGAATGCCAGCCATGCTTGCAACAACGCCTTGTCGGCCTGCTCGCTTCCCGCGCGGACATATTCCAGCATGGCGGCAATCAGCGGCAGCAACACCTCTTTCAACTCACCCGTGCGCAAGTCACCGGGAGTCCAGCCAATATAGAGCGCATCATGCTGTAGCGTTTCAAGGTCACTTGCCTCGCGCGCCATAGCCGCCAGCTTTTCCACCCGTGCAAGATCTTCCTTGGCCAGGTGTTGCTGGAAGTAGCTTTCCGAGCTTTCTGCAATCCGGGTGAGGTAAGCCTGCAATTCCATCTTGCGAATTTGCCTGCCAAGCGTCCGCTTGTCGAGCCTCAATCTCGCCTGATCCACGCCCTGCGGCGGCGAAATTCACTTGGGCTCAGGCCCGTCCGCTTACGAAAGAACCGGCTGAAATAGGCCATGTCGGAAAAGCCCAACCCTTCAGCCACCTGGCCGATGGTGGAACCGGTGAAAGTCAGGTTGCGCATCGCCTCCAGCAATACACGATCCAGTACCAGTTCGCCGGGGGGCTTGCCCAGCACTTCACGGCAGGCACGGGTAAGCGTGGCGGCGGTTGTGCCCAAGCGGGAAGCATAGATATCCACCCCCGCCCCGTCCCTGAACCGCAGTTCTACTTCTGCCCGGAAACGGCGCACCAGCTCTTCTCGTCTCCCCGGACGCTGGGCATTACTGCCCTTGCCTGCCAGCAAGGCGTGAGCCAGCAGCAAGGCAACCGCCAATCTGGCAACCAGCAAATCTGGCAGGCTTCCAGCAATCTGTTCGCCCAACCCCAGCCGCACATCCTGCATGGCACGGGCGAAATTGCGCGCGGTGGCATCTTCGGGCTCCACGTGCACCCAGCGAGGCACAGCATTTTCCTCCAGCTGAGCCGGGGCCAGCCCCGCCAGCCGGGGATCCTGCATTAACTGGCTGGCCAGCGAAAGCACCCAGCCTTCCGCGCCTGGCTCAAACCGAAACGCATGGATGCAGCCGCTGGGCAGTGCCACCAGCGCGGCAGGTCGTAACTGAATGCTTTGTCCATCCGTAGTCAGCTCTCCCATGCCCTTCTCAAGGAACAGGAGTTGGAAGATA
This sequence comes from Sphingomonadaceae bacterium, assembly GCA_024236195.1. Lineage (GTDB taxonomy): Bacteria > Pseudomonadota > Alphaproteobacteria > Sphingomonadales > Sphingomonadaceae > JACXVD01. The sequence continues at coordinate 148,261 of JACKKZ010000005.1, read as the reverse complement.
CCGGGATGCGAATGGGGAGCGATCTGCCATTCAAAGAGGCTCGATCGGGCCGAAATTGGCTCCATATGGATGAACTCAGGCGCAATATCTATCCCTTCACCTTCGCCATAGAGGGCAAAGCGGGAAACATCCTGATGGCGTGTCATGGGGCCTATGCTGGTCCGTTTGCATGAAAAGTGCAAATCTTAGTTGGAATGGTCAATCGCCCAAAAGGGCCTTGCCCATCACAATCCCGCAATAAGCACAGGAGAGGATTGTCCATGGCCTTTCGGTTTGATCCCTATTCGCCAAGCTTCGATGCGGACCCGTTTCCCGCCTATAAAATGTTGCGCGATGAATATCCCTGCTTCTGGAGCGACGAGGCAGGCAAATGGGTGTTGTCCCGCTATCACGACATATTGAATGCGCTGACTGACTGGCGGACCTACAGCTCGGCCAAGGGCAACCTTGTCGATGAATTTCCCGGCCGTGCAGGTGCCACGCTGGGCAGTACTGATCCGCCCCGGCATGACCGGCTGCGCGGGCTGATCCAGTCGGCCATGACAAAGCGCGCACTGGACCACGCAATTGAGCCAGCGCGCGATTCCATCCGCAGGCATCTGGCCGCGCTGGAAGGGCGCGATAGTTTTGATTTTGTCAGCGAAGTTGGGAGCAAGCTGACTGTCGATTTGCTGTTCTACCTCTTCGCCCTGCCCTTCGATAATGCTGACGAAGTGCGCGATAATGCCGTGCTGATGGTGCAGACTGACCCGGTAACGCGCCAGAAAGCACCGGAACATCTCGCAGCCTTCCACTGGATGGCCGGCTATGCCGAAAATCTGGTGCAGGAGCGCAAGAAGAACCCCGGCGACGATCTGCTATCCAACTTCATCACTGCCGAAATCGACGGGGAGAAGTTGCTCGACAAGGAAGTGCAGCTAACGGTGACAACCCTGATTATGGCGGGGATCGAAAGCCTTTCCGGCTTTCTCGGCATGTTCGCACTGAACCTCGCCGATCACCATGATGCGCGGCGGGCACTGGCGGCGGACCTGTCCCTGATCCCAGACGCGATGGAAGAATCGCTACGCTACAACACCTCTGCCCAGCGCTTCAAACGTACGCTGACGCGCGATGTGGAGTTGCACGGGCAAGTGATGAAGGAAGGCGATGCTGTGATCCTCGCCTATGGCTCCGCCAATCGTGACGAGCGCATGTTCGAGAATCCGGACTTCTACGACATCACGCGGCGGCCCAAGCGGCATCTCGGCTTTGGCGGCGGAGTCCATTCCTGCCTCGGCTCAATGCTGGCACGCGTAGCCACGCAAATCCTGTTCGAGGAAATGCTCACGGCGATCCCCGATTTCAAGCGCGTGGACGAGGAATTGCCCTGGGTCTCTTCTTCCAACTTCCGCAGTCCGCGCAAGCTGGTGCTGGCGCGCAGTTGACGCCATGGCAGCGATGAGAATGCCCTGTGCCGGGCTCGGCGCAGGGCATTCTCTTGCCAAGCAAGTCAGAAGAAAGCCTGCAAGCCTGTCTGGGCGCGACCAAGGATCAGCGCATGGACATCATGCGTCCCCTCATAGGTGTTCACCGTTTCGAGGTTGATCATGTGACGGATCACCTGGAATTCTTCGGAAATGCCGTTGCCGCCGTGCATATCGCGCGCGTGGCGGGCGATCTCCAGCGCCTTACCGCAATTGTTGCGTTTGATGAGTGAAATCATCTCCGGCGCGGCCTTGCCTTCCTCCAGCAACCGCCCGACACGTAGTGCCGCCTGCAGGCCCAGTGTGATCTCGGTCTGCATATTGGCGAGCTTGAGCTGGAACAGCTGCGTCTGCGCCAGCGGCTTGCCAAACTGCTTGCGCTCCAGCCCATAGGCAAGCGCTGCCTGCCAGCAGAATTCCGCCGCGCCCATGCTGCCCCAGGCAATGCCAAAGCGCGCACGATTGAGGCAGCCGAACGGGCCTTTCAGCCCGCTGACGTTGGGCAACAGCGCATCTTCGCTGACTTCGACATCGTCCATCACAATTTCGCCGGTGACCGAGGCACGCAGGCTCAGCTTCCCGCCAACCTTGGGAGCCGAGAGACCCTTCATCCCCTTTTCCAGCACGAAGCCGCGAATTGCCCCTTCATGCGCGTCCGACTTTGCCCAGACGACGAAGACATCGGCAATCGGCGCGTTGGAAATCCACATCTTGCTGCCATTAAGGATATAGCCGCCATCCACCTTGCGCGCCGTGGTGCGCATCCCGGCAGGGTCGGAGCCAGCATCAGGCTCGGTCAGGCCGAAGCAGCCGATCAGTTCACCGCTGGCGAGGCCGGGGAGGTATTTGCGATGCTGTTCGGGCGAGCCATAGGCGTGGATCGGATACATGACGAGACTGGACTGCACGCTCATCATTGAGCGATAGCCGCTGTCCACCCGCTCGATCTCGCGCGCGACCAGGCCATAGGTGACATAGCCTGCGCCCAGCCCGCCCAGCTCTTCGGGGATAGTCACCCCCAGCAACCCCGCTTGCCCCATCAGCGGGAAGAGCTCTGGCGCGACCGTTTCCTCACGATAGGCCTCGATCACGCGGGGCTGCAATTCACTCTGCGCAAAATCGCGTGCAGCATCGCGCAGCATGCGCTCGTCTTCGCTCAGCTGCTCTTCCAGCAGCAGTGCATCCATCGGTTCAAAACCAGCCAGCGACGGGCCATGGCCATCAGACATAAAGGCATCCTGTTCGAGTGCGAATTTGCTGCCGGTCCGCGCCAGCACACTCCCCTATTGCCCGCAGACGATCTCGCAGACAACTGGTTTCAACAGAAACTTGCCAATCCTGATATCAGGCGAACACTTCGTGCTGATGTTCAATAAAGCGGAACGACGCCATCGGGTCCGGCTCGCCCGCTGGATTGAGGATCGCTGCTTCGAACAGGCCCATGGCCTCCGGCTCCATAACGTCGACGCCCTTGGCATCATCTTCCTGCCCGGCCGGGAACCAGTCAGCCCAAGTGCTTGAATCATAACCATTGGCGGTCAGGAAGTCGATCACCTGCTGCTGGCTCTGATAGTTGGCATAACGGATATTGCCATCCGCGTGCATGTAGGCATGCAGGTAGGCGGTACCATCGGTCAGCGCGAAATAGACTTCCTGCAGGCCATCACCATCATAGTCATCAGCGCCCAGGACACGGTTGATGTTCTCGATCTCCAGATCGTTCTGGAAGCGGCGCTGGCTGTCATTGGGGCCGCCGGCCACAACATCACCCGATGCCACCAGCGGGTCGATATAGATGCCCACCACGCGGGTCTCGCCCGCCCAGCCATGGTCATCGAAATAATAGAGGCCGTCATCATAACCGCCAACCGTGGCAAAACGACCGATCTGCGAATTGACAAGGATCTGGTCCACATCGCCATCGCCATCGACATCGGCAGAGCCGATCCGCAGCCAGCCGCCATTCCCGCCCAGCGCATTGCCGTCAAAGTCACGGATATTGTTCATTGCGGCCTGGTAGACCGAGCGATCAGCAGTTTCGAAATTGACCGATACGCCAGTGCCGGGAAGCAGGCGCATCGTCTGGTCGTCAAACTGGAGGAACTCGACATTGGTCAGCGTGTCAGTGCCATCCGCACCCACGACCTGGAAAACCCCGGTCGAAGTCTGAGTGATCGTATAGGTGCTGCGGTTTCCGCTGACGATCGCGGTATCCACATTCGATCCGCCATCAATGCTGTCATTGCCCAGCCCACCTGTGAGGAAATTGGCAACAGCATTGCCGATCAGCTGGTCATTGCCGGACCCAGCCACGGCATTTTCAATTACTGTTCCTCGCGCAATGCTCATATTACCAATGCTGCCACCGACATTGGAGAAGGTTTCTGCATTCAGGTTGATAAGCTGGGCCGCGGAGAAGCTGGAGTAATTGAGCGTATCAATGCCGCCATTGTCGACAATGGTGAAGGCCAGCAGATTGCCCGAATTGTTTGTCGCATTGGCGCCAACACCATAAATGTCGCGGCCCGAATTATTACCCACACCGTAGATAGTATCGCCGGTCCGGGTCGTCGTCGCCACGCCATAGGCTTCCTGGATCGCGACGATATCGGCGCTCATCGGCGAAACAGCGAAAACGCGGCTGAAATTGAGGTTGTCGAAGAAGCTGTTCTCGTTCTGGTCAAAATAGGACATGATGGTGGTGGACCACGCATCGTTGAGATAGCTCGCATCCTGGATGTAGCTGGCAGAGGAATTGTAGTTCCCGCCATGGCCCAGCCCCAGCGCATGGCCGATTTCATGCAGGAATGTCTGGAAGGAATAGCTGTCCAGCGTCGTGCCGGAGGTTGACAGCCACGCGGTCGAGACATTCACGGTCGCGCCGGTGATAAAATTGCCCGAACGCGAGGTTGAAGTGTATGCACCGTCATCACTGTCATCAATGGTGATCTGCGCACCGGAGGTCACTTCGGTGAAAGTGATACCCAACACATCTGCCCACAAATTCAGCGCTTCGCGGGCGAGATATTGCCCGTTTGCAGTGAGGCCGGAAACATTGACTGTCAAAGAACCGCCGGGGGCTACGTTAAACCGGCGCGCAGCGGCTTCACCGCCCCAATAGCCGTAAAGCAACTGGTCAGCGATCTGGTCGTTCGTGAATTCCTGCAGCGGCGGCGCAACGATGGCTTGCAGCTCATATGCCCCGCTGGACGAATCCGCCCAGCCACCAACGTCGATGTAATAGGTCGCTGACGAAGTGGCCTCGAAACGGACCCGGGAATAGGTGCCGGAGCTGTCATCATTCCAGGCCAGCACATTGCCATTGGCATCGCGGATGGTCAGCGTGGTGTCCGCATCAGACGCACCGCCCGTGGCATAGGTCGTGAACTCGTAAATCTGCCCGGCTTCCAGCGTCACCGCATACCAGTCCCGGTCGCCATCCTGGTCAATCGCGCCGGTCGTCGCCGCGCCGCCAATCGTCAAACTGCCGGCCGTGGCCGCTGTCCCACCCACGGCATCGTTGACTGGGCGTGAGCTGGAAACATAATACTCGCCAGTCGCCGTCGAATAGCCAGTGACATCAAGGTAATAGGTGCCGCTGGTCGTCGCCGTGAAAGTGATCTCGGAGTAATAGAGACCAGCCGATGTGTTGGCATCATCATTCGAGGTAATGATCGCGCCACTGGAATTGCGCAGGGTCAGAATGCTGTCCGGCAGCCCGCCTCCGGGGAGGAAAGTCGTGAACGTATTGGTCTGGCCCGCTTGCAGCGTAATGCGGAACCAGTCACTGTCTCCCGCCGTGTCAATCGCACTGCTCTGGGCGCTGCCGGGGGTCAGCGTGGCAGTGGTTGCCGTGCTGTTGGGAATGGAGTCAATGGTCGCATCGCTGTCGCTGCCCGGCTGGAAGAGCTTGCCACTGTCATGCGCCATGCAGCCCAGGCATGTGCAGCCGCCCATGTGGAAAGGGTCTTTTTCCGACATGTCGATGTCGATCCCGACATTGTCGAACTGGATCAGCCCTTCGCCCGAATAGCTCATGTCGCGCGTAAACCTGTTGACCATGAACATCGCTATCTCTTCCTGTTGCCTAAACCTGCGTCCATATGGTTGCAGTTGTTACCGATCTACCAGCATCTTTGCCACTGCTTTTGCCAGCTGATCAACATCCCTGAGGCCAAGCGGCCTGTCCATCACATCAATGCCGACCACCGGATAGTCACCCGCATCGCTGCCATCCCCTGTGGTCACGCGCGCTTCCGCCGACCCTTTCCGGGTCAGGTCGATTGCGATCTTGAGACCTGCGGCTTTATCTGAGGCTTCAAGCCCGGCCAACTCAGCGGCCAGTGTGTTTCCAAAACTGCGGCACAGTTCCTCTTCGCCAATTTGTGGCGAGAGGTTCTTGGCCCCGGTGACTGAGCAATCATTGGCGGCGGCCTTAGTCACGCAGCCCCCCTGTAGCGACAGGGCTAGCACCACGGACAGGGCAGCAACCGCTTTGTTTGACATTGGCTCGATCCACAACATTCCTCCTTGCTGGAGGGGTAATGCGGCATGCTGGCTGACGCAAGCTACCGCCTTGCTAGAGGTTGGATATCAAAGGGACAATTCCTTATGGAATTGAACGGTTTGCAAACCACAAACCGCTACCATTCGCCCAATTGACAAAGCACCTCAAGATGAAGGGACCAACATGTCCATTGCGACTTAACCCGCGCTTAATACAGCCCCTTCGGCTCAGGCAAACACCTCATGCTGGGGTTCGATGAAGCGGAATGAAGCCATTGGATCGGGCTCTCCTGCCGGATTGAGGATCGCTGCTTCTAACAGACCCAGCGCTTCTGGCTCCATTACGGCCACGCCCTTGTCAGTCTCTTCCTGCACTGCCGGGAACCAGCCCGCCCAAGTGCTGGCATCAAAGCCATTGGCGGTCAGGAAGTCGATCACCTGCTGTTCCGACTGGTAGTTGGCATAACGGATATTGCCGTCTGCATGCATGTAGGCATGCAAATAGGCAGTGCCATCATTGAGCGCGAAATAGACTTCCTGCAGGCCATCGCCGTCATAGTCGCCTGAGCCCAGGACGCGATTGATATTGTTGATTTCCAAGTCGTTCTGGAACCGGCGCTGACTGTCGTGGTCACTGCCTGCCACCACGTCACCGCTTGCGACGAGCGGGTCGATATAGATGCCCGCCACGCGCGTTTCGCCCGCCCAGCCGTGATCATCAAAATAGATCAACCCGTCTTCTGCCGTGCCAATCGTTGCAAAGCGCCCGATCTCCGGGTTGACCAGCAGCTGGTCCACATCGCCATCGCCATTCACATCGGCAGCGCCAATCCACACCCAAGCGCCATCGCCACCCAGCGCATTTCCGTCAAAATCGCGGATATTGCCCATGGCCGATTGGTAAGTGGAACTGTCATTGGCATCGAATGTCACAGAGACGCCCGTACCGGGCAGCAGGCGAATGGACTCGTCATCGAACTGGAGATATTCGACCGCGGTCAGCGTGTCTGTGCCATCCGGCCCGGTGACTTCGAAAACGCCGGTTGATGTTTGCGTGACGGTATAAGCGGCACGGTTCCCGCTCACCACTGCTGTGTCGATATTCCCGCCGCCATTGATCGTATCATTGCCAAGGCCGCCGGTCAGGATATTCGCGCCATCATTGCCGGTGATCCGGTTCCACAGGCTGTTGCCGGTGCCCGACAATGCATCGCCGCCCAGCAGGGTCAGCATTTCGAAATTGGCACCCAGCGTATAGCTTACAAAGGACTGGACATGGTCATTGCCGCCGCCCGCGTCCTCGATGATCCGCGTATCAGCATTGTCGATGCGATAGGTGTCGTTGCCCAATCCGCCGCGCACTTCGCCGAATAGCTGCCCGCCCACACCATCATACAGGTCGCTGCCCGCTTCGAGCAGGATCGTGCCGAAGATCCGGCCACCATCATTATTGTGCACTTCATCATTGCCCGCGCCGAGCAAGATCGCCCCTTCGATATCGCCGGTATTCAAGACGATTTCTGCCAGAGGGGATGCCGGGCTGGTGTCGCGCACCCAGATGGCAATATCCGCGCTGATCAGTCCGCTATTCTCGATAATGCGCGGGGCGGAACTGGCGGAATGTTCGGTGAGGACGATCCCCAGGGCGGAATATTCGGAGGCAGGATCATTGATGACATAGATCGTGCCGCTGTTGGTGAAGCTGCCGCCCATATATTGCCGCCAATCGACCCCGATGGCATTCACTGGAGCCTCGACATAGATCAGGCCGCTATTATCAAAGGCAGAATCCGGGCCAAGCTGGACACCGATCGCGCCGTAATTGCTGAGAATTTCCATCGTCCCGGTGTTGATGACATGGCGCGTGTAGATGTCGAAACCATTGACCACGCCAATGGCGTAACCATCAATCGCGCCGACCCCGAAATAGCCATCATTGCGGAAATTCACGCCCTGCTGTGGCGCATAGAATCCGTAGGTTTCCGACCCACCCGAAACGAGCGCGGCCCCGCTGTTATATTCCCAGCTGGTGACGAAATTGCCGGTCGCCGTGTTGTGGAACCATGCGTCTTCATTCGGGCCGGAATAACGGCTGACAGCGAAGCCAATTGTTGCGCCATGACCAGGCTCGTTTATGATCGTCGTCACGTCTCCGTTATTGACATAGCTGACACTGCCGCCCGCATCATAAATGACATGCGACGTCGCCCAGGAAAGGACCGATTCCTCTGGAACGATATTGGTTCCGGTAACAGCCTGCCCTGCCGCAATCGTTGTATTGGCTTCGATATAGGTCGGCCCGTTGGGCACGGCCTGCGGGTTGAAACCATTGAAGTTTTCAGGCGTGAAATCTTCGACTCTGGTGTTCTGGAAGGTGATTGCGACAGCCGAACTGAACCGTCCGGAGATAGACGGACTGAGCACCAGCACCACGTCGTCGCCTCGCTGCTGCAGCTCATAAACGCCAAGCTCAAAGGGGTCAGCTCCGTTTTCAAGCAGCCACAGCACCCCTTCCGAATGGACGTCAAAGCCGAAGGTGAATTGCCCGGCGAGGTCAATAATATCGCCATTCGGCCCGGTTTCGAAATCGGTGATGATCGAGCCGTAGCTGTCAACGCCGGAGATATATTCCACCGTATCGCGGCCCGGCCCAAGGGTTATCGTACCAAAATGCCCATCAGTAATAAGGTGGTCATCCCCCGCGCCGAGATCGACGGTGTAATTGGGGGTGATCATCGTCACCAAATCGGTTTCGTCGAGGAATTCATACGTGCCGACAAAGGCATCGGTAATGATGACGGTATCATTCCCGTCCCCTGCAACGATTGAACCGGCAGGCAGGGTCGCATCAATAAGACTGGAATAGGAAAGGCGCACGCTGATCGTGTCGTTACCCGTCCCGCCATTGAGCAGATCCACTCCACCCGAGCCGATGATAGTGTCATCCCCGCCATCGCCGAAAACCTGGTCAATGCCGCCGCCGCCACTCAGATAATCATTGCCGGTGCCGCCATGCAGAATGTCATCGCCAAGGCCGCCATAGATGATGTCGTCATCTGCACCTCCGTCGATCGCGTCGGCTCCATCATCTCCATAAAGATGGTCAATCCCGGCCAGTCCGTTGATCGTATCAACACCCGCACCGCCATAAATGACATCGTGCCCTGCTGTACCATTCAGCGTATCGCTGCCTGCAGTGCCAACTTGTGTCGGATGGTTCGGGTCAAAGCCGATATTGTCGCTGGTGAAGCTGGTGGCAGTTGTGTTGCGGAAAGTGGCCAGCGTGACCCAGCCAGTGCCCTCGCCACTTGGGCGAAGTTGCAACAACGTGTTCGCGCCCGATTGGAACAGCCTGGCCTGGCCGCTGACAAAGGGTTCGAAATTGGGATCGCCATTGCCGAGTTCTGAAGATGCAAACAGGTTCCAGTCCAACCGGTCTCCACCAGCCCCGGTCGCGAAATCGTGGATCGTCAGGGCGCCAAGCGACTGCGATGCCAGATCATGGTCAAACTCTATCACATCCTGCCCCGCACCCAGCGTTACCGTGGTTCCACCAGAAACCAGCGAGCGCAGGATCAGCCGGTCATCGCCTGTTCCCAGATTGATATTTGCCGAATGCGAATGACCGGAAGATTCACCGATTGACAGGTCCACCAGATCATTGCCTGCGTCCGCGCTGATCGTTACATTGGCGGGGGCGGGTTGATAGCCTGTCGCGATGATGATGGTGTCATTTCCATCGCCACCCCGCAGGATGTCAGAACCGCCGAACCTCTCTTCGATTACATCGTTGCCAAGGCCACCGCTGATCGTTTGCGCCCCGTAACCGCCGACCAGATGGTCGTCACCATTAGTGCCTGTCGGGACCGTGTAAGTGGAAGCCGCCCCGGTGGGGTCATAGCCGTTGAAATTGGCGGCCGTCAGGGTCGATGCCGTGACGCCGACCAGCGTGACCAGCGTAAAGTGATAGCCATCGCCGCTACCGCCTCCGGCCCCGTCATAGTCAAAAATGACCAGCGTATCCGAGCCGTCCTGAACCAGCTGCAAGTGGCCGGTGGCGAAGGGATTGCTTACAAAATCCCAGCCTTGGCTCCCGCGGATTGCCTTGGCAAGATCCAGTATGTCGCCATTATTGCCGACCGTAAAATCGGTGATCGAGATATCAAGTGCGTAATAATAGGAAATGGCATCGAGGATGAACCGGTCGCGCCCGGCCCCAAGGGTGATCTGCGCCGCTGGCAGATCCACACCCAACCGCAGGGCAGACAGTTCGATAATGTCGTCGCCCGCCCCCAGATCGGCGATCAGCGTGATGTCGCGATCATCGCGCCGGTTGAAAGGGTGGCTGCCGATTTCAAAACGCAAATAATCATTGCCGTCCCCGGCGTTGACCGTGACCGTCTCTGCCAAGGTGTTTCCGCCGTCAGGAACAGCCGGACGATAAAGCTCGATCCGGTCATTGCCTGCGCCGCCGTCGATCAGGTCGGAGCCGTGGCTGTCGGTTATCAGGTCATCCCCGTCCCCGCCACGCAAGATATCGTCGCCTGCACCGCCATCCAATATGTCGTTGCCAAGCCCACCATTGATCTCGTCAGCCAGATTGCTGCCGATTATCTCGTCATTGCCTTCGCCGCCATTGATGGTCGAACCGGTCGGCGGGGCAATGATCCAGTCATCCAGCGCCGTGCCGTTGACGGTAACCGGTGAAAGCGCCGCACCCCCCGGATCGAAGCCGCCGAAATTCTCCGCTATCAGGGATGTGGCAGTGACATTTTCCAGCCGCAGGATCGTGCGCGGCAAGATCGCGTCGGATTTGTTGCCATCATAGTCCACCTGAACCAGCGTATCCGCCCCGTCCTGCGTCAGGACCAGTACCCCGTTGGCGAAAGGGTTGCTGCCCGGAATATAGAGCGCATAGGCGGTCGGGCTGGAGAAATATCCGCGCAGGAATTCACCGAGATTGAGGATATCCCCGCCTGCCCCGGCGGTGAAATCAGCGATGGTCACGACATCTTCAAATGCGCGCGCCGCATTGCCGAAATTGAAATCGAGGAAGACCGTATCCTGCCCGGCACCCAGGGTCAGGCTATGCGCCACCCAGAACACGCTGGACAGACGCAATATGTCGTTACCATCGCCCAGGTCGACCGTCAGGCTGCCCTGATCGGGCAAGCGTCCGATCGTGACATAATCATTGCCCGTTCCGCCTTCGACCACATTGGTCCGCGGCCAATCGCCGATCGTACTGCTCAGTGCGGGATAGATATCGCTGATCGTGATCCGGTCATTCCCCGCGCCGCCACGGATCGTGTTATTGCCGCCGTGATCGACAATCACGTCGTCACCATCGCCGCCATCAATAATGTCGTCACCCCAGACGTCGATGATGGTGTCATTGCCGTCACCACCATTAACCGTATCATCGGCCTGAGTGGAGATAATCAGGTCATCGCCTTGAGTGCCAGTGATTGTCGGCATTGCATGTCTCTCCGGATGCCGCCTGTTGGCGCGGCAAAGGCATCAATTACTGCCTTGTCTTTCTAACCCAAAGTAAAATCTAGGCATCCCGGCATGAAGGCCGTTTACTTGCCAGCTAGAGTGAATTCTTGATCGCGATGGTCGAGAGCGCGACGTTGGACAAGGTCGCAAGGAATTTCTGCAAATCTGCCCCCGGCGCGCTCGACACGTACAGCACGTCATCGTCGCGTATGGCAAAATCCTGCGCGACAAACAGGCTGGCGGCGTCGGACAGGTCGAGGCGGTAGATCACCGGAACACGGCCATCCTGCGTCGCCTGTGTGCTGCCAGCCAGCGCAGGGTCGAGCGCTCCTGCATCTTCAAAGCGGAACACGAACACCCCGCGAATATCCGCCCGGTCATCGCGCAGCCCCCCAATCCGGCCCAGTGCCTGTGCCAATGTCAGGCCGGAGCCTTCAAAGGGAACCTCTGCATTGCGGGCCACCGCGCCCAGCGCGATAAAGCTATAGGGCTGGTGAATCACTGTCAGCACATCATCTGCGCGCAGCGGCACATTTTGTGCCGGGTCGAGGATCACGGCATCAAGCGGCATGGTCGCAGCATGCGCGCCGCGGGTCAGGCGGATGGTGGTTTTCTCAACCGGCTCGGTCGGGCCACCGGCTTGCGCCAGCACATCGAGCAAGCGCTCGCCGCGCGCGGTCAGGGGGATGCGGCTGGTGCGCGCTACCTTGCCCAGCACGGTGACATTGCTTGCTTCATTGCCGACCAGCCGCACCAGAACCTGCGGATCATGTGCCCGCCCGCGGAGGCGACCGACAATATCGCGCTGGACCTGTGAGGTGGTGCGGCCTGCGACAGGCACCTTGCCTGCAAAGGGGACCGCAATCGCGCCATCCTCATCGACGCGCTGATCCGGGATGGCCGTCGCCTGCGAAATCATCGGCAAGCTGCCATCGCGCGCGCTGCCGCTGGTGCCAAACAACACGGCGGGCGGTGCCTCCCATATGGTCACGCCGACCATGTCGCCGCGTTCGATCAGCGGGGCCGCAACGCCGCCATTGCCGAACACTTCGGCAAAGCTGCTCGCCCTACTCGCTGCGGCCAGGCGGGTAGTAGTGGCCCGATCCAGCTCGACAATCGCGATATTCGCCCCGGCATAGCTCTCACCAGCCGCTGCGCGCACGGAATTGGTGCCTGGACCAGCCGCGCCGAAGCTGGTGCAGCCTGCCAGCAAGGCAGCAAGGGCAAGCGGGATGGTAAGGCGAAAGGCATGGGTCATCACAGATACCTCGCATAGACGCTTTCGAGGCGTTTGCGGTAATTTTCAGGGCTGTAGAGCGCGGCCTGGGCGAGCCCCAGCTCGGTCAATTCGGCGCGCCGGTCTGCATCGGCATCGAGTCGGCGGATCGCGGCAGTGATTGCTTGCGTGTCGTAAGGATCGACCATCTCCGCTGCGTTGCCAGCCACTTCGGGCAGGGAGGAAGTGTTGGAGCAGATCACCGGAGTGCCCAGCAGCATCGCCTCCAGCGCCGGCAGACCGAACCCTTCATAGAGTGACGGGAACAGCGCACCTTTTGCGCCGCGGATCAAGCTGACCAGCAGGCTGAAAGGGGCATAGTCGAGCCGGATGATCCGTTTGCGTGCACCCCGTCGGCGTTCGATATTGCTGGCGGGGATGAAACTGTCCTGCTCCCACTTGCCTTCGTTGAGCAGGGCCAGCTCTTTCTCCGCTTTCCACGCCTGCGCGCCGATAATCACCAGCGGGGTGGCAACCTTGCTCGCCATATAGGCTTCGATCATGCGGCCGATATTCTTCTTTGGCTCCAGCGAGCCCCAGAAGAGAAAGTAACCCTTGTAGCCAAAACCGGTCACCCCTTCGACCTCGCGGGCCACCTGGTCTTCCGGCTTGTCGCGATATTTGACGGGGATCTGCACTGATTGGTAGGTGTTGGTGACCTTGCCTTCCGGCACCCCGACCAGTTCGACCAGATCGCGGCGGGAATTCTCGGAGACGGTCACGATATGCTCGGCCTTCTTCGCCAGCAGCCGCATCAACCGCAGATAGCGGCGCTTGTTGTCGAGCGTGGTATAGGGCAACCGCAGCGGCACGAGGTCGTGCATGGTGTAGAGGTTGGGCACGCCCTTGATCCGCACCGGCAAGGGATAGGTCCAATGCGCGAGGTCGGGCTGGTCCGGCATGCGAATATTGACCAGCTGCTTCCAGAACCAGAACGCACCATTGGCATTCTTGAACACTTCGTTCGAATTGTAGATCGCATCGAAGTAGGGCAGCCGCGCGGCGAAGGTCTTGGCCACCACGCGCCCGGTGATGGGCACCTGCTTCGCGCGGTAGCTCAGCGGCCCGCGCAGTGCCTGCTTGCCGCGTTCGAGCAATTCGAGCAGTCTGGGCTGTTCGACCGCACCATCGAAAAAGGCAATCTCGCGCAGCAAATCGTCACGGTTAAGCGAGCCGCGATTGCCATAGAGCACGGAAACCTTGTGCCCCAATTCGTGGAGTTCATAGCTGAGATTGCGGGCATAGGTGGCCACCCCGGTGCCTTTCTCAAGACCGAGATTGTAGCCATCTATGAGGATGTTAGCCACGCTCAGGCGTCCTCCGCCTTTTTCTTCACGATCAGGCCGAACGAAGTGACCGTCCAGCGCATGATCTGCAATTTCAAATGCTCATCGACGCTGTAAGGCGGTCGGTCGATATAATGGTCAAGCGGTTGTTCGCCGAGATTGAAGTTGAAATCCATCTCGCAGCCCATCGCTTCAAGGCGCCTTTGCAACAGCAGGAAATCGCGCTGCCGGAACAGCACCGTGCTCGCATTATCGAGCGTTTCCTTGTCGGAGGAGCAATTGAATTCGGTGGTATGAACCGCCACCCCGCCGGGCTTGAGGCACTTGACGGAATTTACGACGAATTCCAGCCCGTGCATGATCGAGCCAAGATGTTCGAAAGCGCAGGCTGACCAGACGAAATCGAATTGCCCGGACAGGCCCGGATCAATCGCGTTCATATCCATGAAACGGAAATCGACCATTTCGTCGAACCTGGCCGGATCGCAGATATTGCGGTCGTTGAGCGCCTGTTTGGACTGCGCGTGCTGGTCAGTCGAAACCCAACCCTTGCCCATCGCCTCTTCCGGTTCGAGGTCCGTCGCCAGCACAGACACGCCACGGTCGGCAAAGATTGCCGCGAGTGGCTCCATCCCCACACCAAAGCCCAGTGCCTTGCGGCCTTCCTCCAGCATGCCATGGGTCTTCAGCGCCTGCAGGATGAAGCAGAATTCCCACTGCTTGCGGTGCATGCGCGGGACTTCACGGATCCGGTCACACCAATAGGAATAATGCGGTTCTTCCATCTGCCCTTGTGTGCAGCCCTGCGAAACGGGTGCCCAGAGCGTAGGCTCCGGCATGTCTGGTTCAATAACCATAGGGGGCTGCGGCGGACCGTGCCGGAACCGTTTGAAAAGCGCTTTGATCATGCAGTTGACACCTGAAGTTCCAGCCAGCCGGGCGGTGGCTTCCAGCCGATCAATTCCTTGAAATCGGCATAGGCGAGTTCGAAATCGTCATAGAGTTTGAGCTTGCTGTCATGCAGCACGCCCCAGCGGTTACAATGGTCGCGGACATAGGCCGCGTCATGCGAGATGATAATCATTGCGCGGTCGGCGCGCTTCTCGAACAATTCGTGATTGCAGCGATCATGGAAGCGCGCATCTCCAACCGCGCTGATCTCGTCGATCAGGAAACAATCGAATTCGATAATCATCGAAATCGCGAACGCCAATCTCGCGCGCATGCCGGAGGAATAGGTGCGGACCGGTTCCCGCAGATAGGGGCCCAGCTCGGCAAATTCCTCGACAAAAGCCAGATTCCGTTCGAAGTCCTGATCGTAAATCGTGCTGATAAAACGGATATTGTCGATCCCGGTCAGCTGGTGCTGGAACGCGCCGCCAAAAGCGAGCGGCCAGGAAATCGACATGGAGCTTTCAATCGTGCCCGACGTTGGCCGTTCGGCCCCGCTGATCAGCCGCACCATGGTCGATTTGCCAGCCCCGTTGCGGCCCAGGATGCCTAGCCTTTCGCCGCGATCGAGATCGAAATTGATCCCGTCCAGCACGAGGTTTTCACCAAAGCGCGTGGGATAGATTTTTCGCAGGTCGCGGACGCAGATCATTCGGGCACCACCCGCCGCTCTGTCCAGCGAACCATGATCAGGGCGGCCACGGTCAGTGCCAGCGAGACCGGGATGACATAGCCAAGGTCATAATGTGCCCGCGCCTGCACCCCGAACCAGCCCTCGCGCACCATCTCCACCCCATGCACCATGGGAATCCAGAGCACGATTTCCTGCGCAAACCTGGGCAACGCATCGACGAGGAAAGCCGCGCCGGAGAGTGGGAAGATGAGGTAGGATGCCGGGTGCCAGAGTTTATCGACCAGCTCGCTATGATGGCTCAGCGCCCCTAGCGTTACCGCCAGTGCAGCCCCGAACCATGCTAGGATCAGCCAGCCGCCCACGACTTTCAGTATATCCTCCGGCGGCTCCAGCCAGACAGACAGGATCAGGATCAGTCCCAGAACAGCAAAGGATATCGTCGCGCCGCCAAATTCCAGCAGCAGCCGCGCAATATAGATGTCCAGCACCTTGATATTGCGGTGATACATCAGCGGCAGGTTCGCCCAGAGCGCCCCGATACAGCGCCCCGGCATGTTGCGCCAAAGCAGCACGCTGGAATAGCCGGTGAGGGCAAAGGCGACGATGGGCAGGTCGCTGCCATGGACGGATTTGGTTGCCGTCCACAGGATCGTCACCCCGATGGTGAAAATCATCGGCTCCACGAACAGCCACAGGAAACCGATATTGTGCCGCCCGTAGCGGGTGAGCATTTCGCGCACCAGCAAGGCCCCGACAATCCGCGCATTGACGCGCAGACTGTCCGTCAAAGAGGCAGGAGAAGGCGGCGCGCTGGCCATTAGTCGCGGTGCTCACGAATGCCGACCAGCAGCATGGAAAGCACACCCCAGGCCAGCAAGCCGAGCACCAGCGTCGCGAAGATGCTCCGCAACCGCTTGGGATAGGCGGCATAGTCCGGCAGCGAAGGTTCCGCGATCCGCTCGACATAGGCCTGCTTGCGCCGCGCCTCTGCCTGCGCATCCTGCTGCGAGGCGAGCGCCACGGCCAGTTGCTGCTCGGCAAATTGCGAGGCCAGCTTCAATTCCTGGTAGCGGGCCGTGCTGGCAGAGAGCGAGCTCGATCCACCAGCGATTTCCTTCGTCTGTTTGGCGATTTCCCGCTCCAGTTCGCGCACCTGCGTCTTCAGGAAGGGAATTTGCGAAGCGCGCGGCGTGTAAGTGCGCATCTGGAGCAATTGCGTGCGCGTGGCGATCAGCTCTTCCTGCAATTGCGAGATCGTCTGCAAGCCGACCTTGGCCTGCATTTCCGGGTCGATCACGCCCGCCCGGTCGCGGAATTTGGCCAGCGCCAGCGACGCTGCCTTGGCCTGATCGCGGGCGAGGTCCACTTCCTTTTGCGAGAAGCTGATCGCATCCTTGCGCGCCCGGGCAGAGAGCGTGTTGACCAGCTCCTCCGATCGCTGCAGCAGCCGTTCATTGATTTCCTGTGCCTGCTTCGGGTCGAATGCCTCCACCCGTACCCGAAGCACAAGGATGCTGGTGCCGTCTTCAATCGCCAGCTTGCCGCCGAAATATTCGTAAAGCTGTTCGAATGTGTCGCCAGTCAGCCCGCCAAAGCGGTCAAGGAAGAAGATGCTGCTGTCGCCATAGGCTTGCGAGACAAAGCCATCCTTGTTGACCTGTTTGAGAGCTTCCCGTGAGCGCAGGAATTCGCGCACCGCGTTGCTTTCTTCCGTCGCCCCGGTGATCGCATTTGCACCAAATACCGCGCCGAAAGGCGAAGTGTCCGGCTTGGCCGGACTGCGCACGAGGATGCGCGATTCCGAGACATAGACGTCTTCCGCCAGCAACCCGAAATAGAGCACGGCCAGCGCCGTCGGCAAGGCAACCACCGCCAGGAAAAGCGGGTTCAGGGACTTCAATCGGTTCAACACTGGGCGGTCTGGCCTTGTTCATGGGGCTGGGTTGCGGGCCTGTAAATGCGATTATCCGAGTCCATGCAAGGATTGTTGACTGTCCGGGGAAGCTGCGCCAGCCAATCTTCGCAGGCGGCAAAGTGCTGCTCCCAGCCGGGCGGCTGGAACAGACCAACCTTGCCAAGCTGCCGCCGGTGTTCAGCTCCGTCAGCACAGAAATCCGCGATAGTAGCAGCCCAAGCCGCGTCGTCCTGAGGATCGAGGAAGGTGGGAATACCTTGCCCGATCTCGCGCAGGCTGGGCAGGTCGCTGGCGATAACGGGCACGCGCATTTGCAATGCCTCCACCAGCGGCAAGCCATAGCCCTCTGCCAGTGTCGGCAACAGCATGGCACGCGATGCTGCAACCAACTGTGCGATTTGCGCATCATCGAGCCCGCTGCGAATTTCGACATGGCTGCCGAGTTGCGGATCGCTGGCCAGCGCATCACGCACCGCCTTGCCGCCAAGCCCCATATTGCCCGCCAGCACAAGGCGCGGAGCTGCGGCACCCAGTATCTCAACAAGATTCGACCATGCGCGCAGCAGGAGCATATGGTTCTTGCGCGTTTCAATCGTGCCGACAGAGACGAAGTAAGGTGTTGCCGACGATGCAGGCCGCAAGGGTACCGGCATGGCCGCGCTGCCTAGCGGGGCGACCAGCCGCGGCGGGAATGGCATCCCGTCAGCAAAGGCCATCAACTCATCCGCTGTCGCCTGTGAATTGACGATGATCCCGGCGGCTTGGCGAAGTGCATGTTCCACGCGTCCGCGATGGCGGCGCGTCTTGTGCGGAGTGGTAAGCTGCGGGTGAGTGATCGGGATCAGATCATGCAGCAGATAGACGGGCCGGACGTCGCTTTTGCGCAGCCAGCTTGCATGGGCGGGCAAGTCAAAATCGGAATGGCCGACATTGAGATATGCTGCACCGGACAGGTTCTGGCTGGAGGCACGACGCAGCAACAGCGCGGCCAGCTTGCGGCGGAATTGCCCGGTCGGGAGGTCCAGCGCCGCGAACAGGCTGCGAGAGGCTGAGGGGCTGAGCACCCTTGCATGGCCGCGCAGTTGCACGACGGCCAGCGCCTCCCCGCCAAAGTGCCGCGCATAGGCATCGCACACCCGGTCAATTCCGCTCGGCGTTGCGCCGTTCCAGCGGCGGCCAACCGCGCGGGTCATGTCGAGCAGGACAGGCGGCGTCATGGCGTCACCAGCTGTGCTGTGCCGAACAGGTCCGGCAAGTGCTGCGCGACCTGGGCCCGGGCGAGGTCGAGCATGTGGGCATCATCGACATCAATCCACCACGCCTCGCCAATATCGACCGTCTGCGCTCGGCCCTCGTCAGCAAGGCGCTGCATCCCCTCTGACAGCGAGCCTGCCGCCCCGTCTTGGATCGCCGCCCGGATTGCCTCCAGCAAGGCGGGCGATGCGCGGAAGGCTCCGCAATCGACGGCATCATAGGGGCGGATGGTCTTGCCGATGTGGAGGATACGGCCATCCTCGCCAGTCTGCACCCATGTCGCATCATCGGGATCGACCAGCGGCGAAGTGACGCGGCGATCAATGGCCAGCACGGTGCCGTTGCCTGCCGGCGGGCCATCCAGCAGCGCCCGGAGCACCGGGCGCGAAAACACATGGTCGGCCATGACCAACAGGAAGTCCCCGGCAAAATCCGCCGCGCCTGCCAGCACGGAATAGCCGTTGGGCTGGCTGTAATCGGCAACGCGGCGAGCCTCGACAACCACGCCAGCGCGCTCTGCCATGCCGGGCAATGCAGCTTCCAATGCGCCTGCTTCATGGCCTGTCGCAACCGCCACGCACGTAACACCAACGCTGGCCAGTTGCCGGATCGCAATCTCCAGCAACGACAGGCCGTGCAGCTGCGTCAGCGGCTTGCATGGCTCCACATCGCGCAAGCGGCTGCCAAATCCTGCGGCAAGAATCAATGCGTCCATCACCCGGTACCCAAGCCCGGGACCTATTCCGCTGCCTGTACCGGGCGCGGCAGGTAAGGATCGAGCATACGCCCGGCTGCGGCATCATCCATCTGCTGCGGTGGATGCTTGCAGTAATAGGCGCTGGGCGCGATCAGCGCGCCGCTATCGCCCTTGTCCAGCGCGGCCTTGCAGAAACGGATCGCATCCATCACGCAGGCGGCGGCATTGGGGCTGTCTTCGACCGAGAGGCGCAGTTCCAGGTTCAGCGGCACGTCGCCCCATTGCGTCCCCTCCAGCCGCAGGAAACACAATTTGTTGTCCTTCTGCCACGGGACATATTCGGACGGGCCAATCTGGATATTCTCATCCGCCAGCCGCTGCGCCAGCGCGGCCTGCACGGCCTCGGTCTTGGAGGTCTTCTTGCTGGTCAGCCGCTGCCGGTCGAGCATGTTCATGAAATCGGTATTGCCGCCAGTGTTGAGCTGGTAGGTCCGCTCCACCGTCACCCCGCGGGTGGTGAACAGGTTGGACAAGGTGCGGTGGACAATGGTCGCGCCCACCTGCGCCTTGATATCGTCACCCACGATGGGCAGGCCCTGCTCGCGAAAGCGCGCTTCCCATTCCGGATCGCTGGCGATGAAGACAGGGATGCAGTTGACCACGCCAACGCCCGCTTCCAGCGCGCATTCCATGTAGAATTCGCTCGCCTCCTGCGAACCGACCGGCAGGAAATTGACGAGTATGTCTGCGCCCGATTCCTTGAGTGCAGCAACCACCTCCGCCTGCGTCGCGTCGGTGCCCTCCGCGAGGATAAAACCACGCTCGCCCGCCTCGGTCATATGGCCTGCAACGCCATCCAGCACACGCCCGCGCATCACCCTGGCTCCAGTGGCCGGGACATTGCTGCAAAACACTGTTGTGTTGTTCGGCGCAGCGAAGATGGCTTCGGCAATATCCCGGCCCACCTTGCGCGCATCGACATCTATGCCGAGCACAAATTCCACGTCGCCTGCACCATAACCCGCCACGAATTCATGGATCAGCCCGCTGGTTGAGGCCCCTTGCGCATAATGCGCAGCCCCTTGCACCAGCGAGCTGGCACAATTGCCGATACCAATGATCGCGACACGAATGGGCGATACGGAACGCAAAATCTTCTTTCTCCACAGGCACCCGCCAACCGGGCGGGAAAGCCGCACCCGCTGGAGCATTGCGGGCACAAAATAAACAACCGGGCTTGCATCATCATCACCGGGAACTTGTTCGTAGCCCCCAAGCGCCAAGAATCCAATGGTTGTTCTTCGCTCTCGACCGGTCTTTGCTCCCTCTAAAGTCGCAAGTTCAATCAGCTTTTTCGTCAAGAAACCCCAGTCCCAGATGTGCGTGACAGCGTTTTCCTGACCAGCAGATGAATTGCTGCTTGCGACCCATCGCCCGATGGCGGAAGGCTGGTGGGATCATGCCAACCATCTGCCTCGATTGCCGCTATATCGGCCCGCGTCCGAGCGGGATTGGTACTGTGATACAGGCGCTGGTGGACTACCTGCCGGAACTGGCACCAGACTGGCATTTCAAACTGCTGCGCAACGGCGCGCTTCAGAGTCCGCTGTCGCAGGCTGCCAACGTGGCAGAGGTGGTGGTGGAAGCCGCAGCAAATGGCCCGGCGAGCATGTGGTGGCTCCCAAGACTGGTTGATCTCGCCGACGTCGACCTGTTCCATGCCCCCGCCAATATCCTGCCGCACGGACTGACCATGCGGACTGTCACGACCATCCATGATGTCATGTGGCTGACCGATCCGGAACTGTGCAACCCGCGCCCGTGGGGCTGGGTAGAGCGAGCCTTTTATCGTCACGGCATCAACAGGGCGCTGCGCCAGTCGGACGCCATTCTGACAGTCAGCGAGGCGACCCGCAGCGTGATCAAGCGGTTGCAACCCGAACTTGCCAGCAGGACTCATGCGATTCTGCCGGGTGTTGCCGATCACTTCCGCCCGCTCGCTGTGAGCGCCAGCGACCGCAAACGGCTGGGGCTTCCCCCGGGAGACTACATCCTGACCATCGGACAAGACGCCCCCTACAAGAATCACGAGGCTGCCCTGCGCGGCTTTGCCACGGCTGTTTCAAGCGGTCTTGCGCTGGACCTGGTCTTCGTCCAGCGGCGCAGCGTTGGCGCTACTTCACTTGAGCAACTGGCCAAGGCGCTTGGTGTAGCGGAGCGCGTGCATTTCCTCGCGCAACTGGGCGATGCGGATTTGCCTCTGCTCTATTCAGGGGCACGAGCGCTGCTCCATCCCTCGCTGTGTGAAGGCTTCGGCATGCCGCTGGCCGAGGCAATGGCATGTGGCTGCCCGGTTATCACCAGTGACCGCTCGGCCATGCCAGAGGTTACTGCCGGAGCTGCGCTGCTGGTTGATCCGCTCGACACGGCTTGCATTGCCGGGGCTTTGACAAAGCTCGTTGATGATCCGGCCTTGGCAGTTGAGCTATCCCGCAAAGGGCTGGCGCGGGCAAAGGATCTCGATCGGCGAGCCTTCGCCGCTGCCACGCTGGAGGCCTATCGCAGAGTTCTGAGCGCTGCATAGGCCCGACGCGACCGCCAAACACTGAATGCCAGCGCAAGATTGAGCACTGTTACTTCATAGAGAAAATACCAGATCGGGCTGCCCGCCAGCACGGACAGGCCCAGCGCAATCGTCCGGTAGTTCGCCCCCAGCAGGCTGTTGCCGGAAAAGGGCGTAGGCCCCATTTCAATCAAGAGTTCGCGGATCGGTCCCGCCTGTTCAGGGTCAGCCAAGGCCCGTTCAATCGCGTCATCTCCGGGCGCCAGCCAGCCTGCAACAGCCAGGTAGGCGGCCCCAAGCGCGCCGAGCCCTGAAGAACCCGCATCGCGCGTCCGCAGCCAAGGGATGCCATAGGCCCAGCTCAGGAATTGCCGCCTCTGCGCTTCGAAAAAACTCGCCTGCAATATCCGGCTGAGCCCAGCCGCGAGTGCTAGCGCCGGTGCGATCCATCCGGCTACCGGAAAGGCTGCGAGGCCAAGGATCGAATAAAGGATGAAGTGACTCGCATAGTCAGCGATCCCGTCCACAATTTCGCCCGTCGGGCTGCTGCGTCCGGTTAACCGCGCGAGGTCGCCATCCGCGCCGTCCAGGACATGCCAGCTCATATGCAGGGCAAGGCCAGCCAGTACCGCCCCCGGCCAGCCCGGCTGGATATAGGCGATGCCTGCCAGCACTACGACCATCCCGCCGGCGACGGAGACCATGTTTGGCGTGATTGGTGTCTTCGCCAGCAGCCGGGCAAGCCGTGCAGCGAGCGGGTGATAGAGCAACCGATCAATCGGGTTCTGCATTGCCGGGATGCGCGCCATTCCCTGTGATCCAGATATGTCGGGTCGGGGAGACGTCACCTGTTTGCTCGCTTGCGATCCTGGTTGGGGCAGCTTGCGCTTGCCGATTGTGCCTGTAGGGCGATGCTATCCCCTCTGCCATTTTGCAAGCTGGACATGACCGCCACCCCTTCCCTGATCCTCTTTGCCAGCGAAAAAGCAGCGAATTACTGCGTCGCCGGGATTCCCGCAGCGGCGCGGGCAATTGCTGCGACAAGCGGAGAGTCGGTTTTGGTCGCCGTGCCCGGCGGGTGGCAGGCGACTGAACTCTGCCTGACGGAGATCCAACGGCTTGCCCCCTCTGCGCAATGGAGCGCAGGTGACAGCGCCGGACTCCCCCACCTCGATAGCCCCGCATTCAAGGATATCCCAGCGCTGAGACAGGAAAGCCGCGCCATCATCAAGACCACCGGCAAGCCCGGTGATGGCATCGTCTCGCGCCATATCAATCGGCCGATTTCGCAAGCCATGACGAGCTTGGTCCTGAAATGGCCGGGCGCGCGGCCTTGGCATGCCACGCTGGCAGCAGCGATGATCGGAATGGCTATGCTCGCCGCACTCCTGTTTGGCGAAGCGACGGGGCTGGTGATCGGGGCGGCGCTGTTCCAGCTTGCCTCCATCGTTGATGGCGTTGATGGCGAAATGGCCCGTGCGACCTTCCGCAGTTCCGCCCGTGGGGCCATGCTGGATAGCGTGACCGATGCACTGACCAATCTCGGCTTTATTGGCGGGGTCAGCTACAATATCTGGGCCAGCGGAAATGAACAGGCGGGGCTGGCTGGAACATTGGGTTGTGCTATTCTGGCGCTGGGCAGTGCCATTCTCGCGATCCAGTCACGCCGCGATGGGGGCAATTTCACCTTCGATGCGCTCAAGACCCGCGTGAACCAGCGCCCGTCGCGCATCAGGCAGTGGCTTACATGGATCACCATGCGCGATTTCTATGCTTTTGCTGCTTTCCTCGCGATCCTCGCCGGGGGTGGAGCGATCTTGCTGCATGTATTCGCGGTGGTCGCGACGGGATGGTTCATGGTGTTGGGCTGGACCCTTATCCTGCGCCATCATTAGGGCCGCGCCAAGCGGATCGCTCAGCCATTGTTCACCTAAACCTGCGAATAGACCTTTGAGAATTGTGTTTTTCCTTTATTAAAAATTGCGCTGCCGCTTCCCCACATCGGCACTTTGCAAAGGATTGATTCTCATGGGCACCATCAACGGTACCGAAGGCACAGACTATCTGGACGGTACACCCGGTGATGACATTATCAACGGCCTTGGCGGCGATGATTTCATTGATGCCGGCGAAGGCAATGACACGGTTCATGGCGGTGACGGAAATGACAATGTCACCGGCGGTGTCGGCAATGATACAGTATATGGCGATGATGGGGACGATACGGTTCGCAGCTACGCCGGTACCGATATGCTATATGGCGGTGCCGGCAATGACACGATTATCGTGGAAAATGATTTCTTTGACGGGCCGGGCACCAACAGTTCCGTAGATGCCGGGATCGGTGACGATCAGGTGATTTATCGCGCTAGCGGCTCTGGCGGCTCCATCGACCTTGGCGATGGTGCTGACACACTGAACCTGGCGCTCGTCGGTTCCGGCCTTACGGTCGTGACGGGTGCGGGCATTGACCGGATCATTCTTGGCAATCTGGAAATCGCCAATCCGGGTGACGTTACCTTTGCGGATTTTACTGCTGGCGAAGGCGGCGACATCCTGGATGTCCTCTCCACCCTGTCATTCGAGTTCCAGGAATATGACGGGTACAGCAACCCGTTTGGCACCGGGCATGTCACGCTGGTGGCAGACGGTGCAGGGTCCAAGATCGAAATTCGCACCCATCCCGATTACGGGCCGGATTTCGTGCTCTATTTCCCCAATGTCCCCGTGGGCGCATTCACCGCGCATAATTTTGACGGACAGGATCCGAGCGGCGTTTCCACCATTGGTCCACCGATCAACGGTACACCCAATCCGGACACGCTAGACGGCACGGAGCTGGGTGAAGAGATCAACGGGCTTGCCAGCGATGACGTGATCAACGCACTGGGCGGTGATGACACGATCACAGGCGGCACCGGTGCCGATACGCTGCGGGGCGGCGACGGGGATGATTTGTTCATCTTCAACGTCGATGACGATACCGGAGAAGATCCGGCACTCGATACACTGATTGATGGTGGCGCCGGGACAGATACGATCCGGGTCATTACCACTGTACAGGGCAGCAATATAACCTGGTATGATATTGCCAGCGACCTGCCGATCAGCAACATTGAACGGCTGGAATTCTCCGGCAATGTCGGGCTGCTCGGCACAGTAGCCCAGTTCGCCAGCTTCGATCACATTGGGACACCGCGGCTGCGCATCACTGATACGACGCATTTTGATCCGACCGGCACCTTTGATGTGATCGAGGTGTCGCTGCCTGATGGCGGTGCCAGCGCAGATTTCTCCGGCCCCGGCATCTATGTTTTAAACATCGTATCTGGCGATGGTGACGACTACATCGTCGGGCCTGATGCTGCCCTTTCCAATCCCAATCCCGGCCAGGATCCCCAGGTTGGCATAGACGTGCGCAATGGTGACGACACCGTGATTATTGGCGCAGTTTCGACCCGCGTCCTGTCCACTGGCGGCAACAATAATGTCACCGGAGGCGCCTTTGATGACCGAATACTGCTGTTTGGCGACGGCAACAACGTGGCGACTGGCGGTGGCGGCAATGATCACATTGAGATCACCGGAGCGGGGACCAGCTCTGCATCAGGCGGGGAAGGTGACGACTACATCCGGATCGACCAGTTCGATGCAACAGATAGTGTAAGCGGTGGTGCCGGCACAGATACACTTAGCCTTGGCTTGTCCGGCCAGTCGATTCTCGACCTGACGCAAATCACCTTGCCAAGCGATATCGAAATTCTCGAAGTCTCCGGTCATGCCCGCATGACCATCGCACAAGTCACAGCTTTCCAGAGCGTCGTGATCGGCACATTGACGCTGGCTGATGGCGGTAACCTGACCCTTTCGCGCGCGCCCGGTACGACTTACCTTAGTAATCAGGACAACCGGATCGACTACAGCGCCCATAACAGCCACTATATTTCCGTGTTCGGCGGCACCGGCAATGACTACATCATTGGCGCTGAGAGCGGCAGTACGCTTCTGGGCGGTGACGGTAATGACGAACTGTTCGGTCTGGGCGGCGATGATTACCTCGATGGCGGGGATGGCGCAGACCGCCTCGTTGGCGGCGCTGGTAATGATACGATCAATGGTGGCAGTAATATTGATACGCTGGTCGTGTCAGGGACACAGTCGCAATATACGCTCACCCAATTCAATGTCGGGGAATGGCAGCTGGTCGGGCCGGAAGGCACGGACATGCTTTATGGCGTTGAGTTTATCCAGTTCGAGGATACCACCATGCGCCTGCTTCCGGGCACTGGCGTATCGGTGAATTTCGAAACGGCTGATCCCTCGGTCTACCAGGCGGCGATGAACAATATCCGCGATTTTGACGGGAATTACCTCGGCGGCGACGGGGCCTGGCTGCGGATCGGCTCTGCCGATGTCGATGGCGATGGCGATATTGACCAGATCCTCGTAAACCGGGCGATAGGCCGCTTCGCGACTGTTGGCGGCTATGACGACGGCCTCTTTTATTTCGACGATTATGGCTGGGCGGGTGAAACCCGTGTTGCTGGGATTTACATTGATCCGCTGGTGGCCAGCGGCGATGTGGAAGCTGGTGGCCCGAATGACAGCCAGCGCCGATTCCAGAACGACCTGCTGATCCAGAACATCAACCGCGTCCTGGGCGCAGATGACTATGATGGTGATGGCCTCCAAGAAGTCTATTTCGCGCTCAATGACGGCACCGCCTACCTGCATGCCTACATGCACGCGGATGGCAATATCCGTTATGCCAACTACCAGAGCCAGCCACAGGTGATCGACTTCCTGACCGCCAATGGTTACGATTCAAGCACTTGGGCAGGCTGGTTCCCGGCCGGACAGGAAGATGATGCCAAGGGCGTGGACGTGATGGAGCCGGAAGCGATGGGCCTGTTCGAAGCAGCGATCCTGAACCCGGCAGGTGAGCCGGACCCCATGGCGTCTTTCCGCTTTATCGAACACCAGCACGAAGTGTTTGCCTGACCTTCCTGATCCGCGCGCTATCGCTCCTGCAGCGATTGGCGCGTGGTCTTCAGGATTGGCTTGGTCAGGTATTCCCACACGGTCTGAGAACCGGTGAGGATTTCCGCCGTCGCGGTCATGCCCGGCTGCAGGTCGATCCGCTCGCCTTCATTGCGCGGGCGCATGCTGGCCGTCTCTACCTCCAGATTGACCCGGTAATAGGTGTTGGTCGCGCCATTGGCAGCTTCCTCAGACAAAGTGTCCGGGCTGATAAACACCACCTTGCCTTCGCCTGAGCCATAGACAGCACTGTCATAGGCATCGAAGTTGACCCGCGCGCGCTGGCCCGTGCGGACAAAGGCGATATCTCGTGGCGGGACTTGTGCCGCGACAATCAGGCGCTGACCAGTGGGGACGATCTGCAGCACTTCATCGCCGGGCCGCAACACTCCGCCGACCGTGGTCAAGCGGACATATTTCACGATCCCGTCGGTCGGCGCGACCAGTTGCGCGCCTTTCAAACTGTCCTCGCGCTGGGTCAGTGTCTGTTCGGCGGCGACCAGCTCTTCTTCTGTCCGCGCGAATTCGGTCTGCAATTCCCGCACATATTGCGCGCGAATGTTGGATATGCGCCCCTGTGTTTCGACAATGGCACGGCGCATGCGGATGATTTCGGAGCGGGCCACATCGCCCGTTTCCAGCAGTGGGAGGTTGAGGTTCAACTCTTCCTGCTGCAGCCGGGCGGTGGCCTGCAGGCTGCGCACTTCGGCGTCCAGCGCAGCTTGTCTTCGGGCATATAACTGGCGCTGGTTCGAAGTGAATTCGGGATAGTCGGATAGTCCCGCCGGGAATGTCAGCGGCTTGTCGAACAGCTCGGCATCAATCCGGGCCATGCGGCTGCGCAAGGCCGCGACGCGGGCGCGCGCTTCCGTAACGCTAGCGGTGAGCTGCACAGTATCCAGTTCGACCAGCAGCTGCCCGGCGGTCACCCGGTCCCCCTCGCGCACATGGATCGCACCGATCGAGCCGCCTTCCTCGCTTTGCACCACTTGCACCCGGGCAAAGGGGATGACCTTACCCGGCGCGCGGGTAACCTGGTCCAGCTCGGCCCAGTTGGACCACGCCACAAATCCCACCAGCGTCAGGCTGATGGCAATGATGATCCAGTGTGCGGGGCGCAGCGCCTTGCTCATGATGCCTGCCTTCCACCGAAAGTCGTCGTCACCGCGCCGCTTACGGGCCGCCGCTGCGGGCCGCCCTGCCCCGCAGGTGCCTTTGGCATGATATCGCGCAAGACCTCTGCCGTCGGGCCGTCACGGATAATCTTGCCGCCAGCCATAGCGATAATGCGGGTGAAACGCGTAAGCAGTGGCAGTTTGTGCGTCACCATTACCAGGATGGCATCCTTGTCCAGCTCTGCATCAATCGCATCAAGTGCAGCCAGCTCCGTATTCTGGTCCAGCGAAGCGGTGGGCTCATCCAGCAGCCAGACCTTCGGATCGGACAGCAACAAGCGGTTGATCCCGACAAGGCTGCGCTGCCCACCGGAAAGCCCCCTGCCCCCTTCCTGGATCGGCAAAGCCAGCCCTTCCTGCCGCGATGCGATCAGCCCGCTCAGCCGTGTCTTTTCCGCCACTGCCATGATCTCTGCATCACTGACATCGCCGACACCCATGGCGAGGTTATCGCGCAAGGTACCGTTCACCAGCCGCGCATCCTGCGCCAGATAGCCGACATGGCGGCGGGCAATATCCTCGGCCACTTGCCCCAGATCCAGCCCGCCCAGCAGGACATGGCCCGATTGCGGCGCGTAGAGACCCGATAGCAGCTTGAGCAGGGTTGATTTGCCAGAACCAATCCCGCCAATGATTGCCACCCGCTCACCCGGCTGGATGACAAGGCCCGGCACCTCCAGCGCAGGCTGCGACGCATTGCGATAGGCAAAGCGCACCTCATGCAGTTTGTAACCGCCTTCGATGCTGTCCGGGCGCAGCGCCCCCGCCCCGCTTGCAACATCAATTGGCAAAGCAAGGATACCGTCCAGCGCCTTGAGCGACGAGCGCGCATAACCCCATTGCACAATCAGGTTAGGCAATTGCGCCACCAGCGGGCCGTTGATCCGCCCGGAAATGATTGAGCAGGCCAGCAGCGCACCTGTGGTGATCTGTCCGGTCGCCGCAAGATATGCCCCCCAGCCCATGATCGCGACATAGGCGACTTGCTGCAGAGTGGAGAAAAGCGAGCTGGCAACAGCCGAAGCCTTCTTCACCGGCATTTCATAGTGATGGATTTCGCGCACCAGCCGGTTCCAGCGGCCCATCATGAACCAACCACCACGATTGGCCTTTACTGTCTCGCTGGCGTCGAGCGATTCCACCAACATGCCATTCTTGCGATTGCCGCTGACCTGTGCCCGGTCCGTCCCCTTGCGAATGATCCGCGACAGAAAAAAAGCCAGCCCCAAAGCCAGCGGCAGGCTGATGATCGGGACCAGCGCCAGCTTCCCGCCGATGATGGCGATCACGAAGATGAACAGCAGCGCGAAGGGCAGATCCGCCAGCATGAAGAGCGAGCCGGACGACAGCACCTGCCGGATCTGTTCCTGCCCGCGCAATTGCGCCGCCATCGTGCCGATCCCCGGCGGGCGAGCATCAAGCCGGATCGCTTGCGCGCGCGCGAAGAAAAACTCGCTGACTTCCGCATCAATATCCTGCGCTTCCCGCTCGATCAAAACCGCGCGCAAGGACCGCAGGCTAAGGTCCAGCACCAGCGCAAAGGCGACGCCTACGCTCAGCACCAGCAACGTATCGAAACTCGCCAACGGGATGACCCGGTCATAGAGCTGCATCGAGTAGAGCGAGGTCGCCAGTGTCAGCAGGTTTGCGAAGATCGTCGCCAGCCCGGCCATGACCAGCGGCTGCTTGCGCCGCTTGATCGCGCGCCAGAAGATCGCGATTGCAACATCCTCTGCTGTCGCCAGCGGATCGGGTAAGTCGAGCGCAAAGAAAACCTGTTGCTGCTTGTGCACCAGTGTTCCGCGCGCTCCGGCAAGTGCCAACGCATTTTCACTGTCCCACTGCCGGGCAACGGCCCAGCCACTATCAGGATCATGCACCAGCAGCGGGAACTGGTCCGGGCGCGGGCGCGCATTTACGCGGCGGGCGGAATGCCAGCCAAGTGCAGCGGTCAGCACGGTAAGGCCGGAAGCATCCTCTGGCAGCTCGATCTCGCGCAGTTCCTCACGCCACTGCGGCGATAGCGGCTTGCCTGTGGCGCGCGCATAGCGCTCAATCGCGCGGATGAGGCTGGTCTCGCTCACGGCTGCGCTTCCGGCATCACAGGCTGCCAGCGGCACGTGCGGGCAAGGATGCGGGCGCTGCCCATCGCCGCCATCACGCGCGCATCGCTGGCGGTCAGGCGAGCACTGGCGGCTTCGCGCACGGCATTCATGACGTCGAGCCAGCTGCGGCGCCCGGCGATGAATTGCCGCCGGTAACTTTCTACGATCTGGTCGGCCGCATCGGCGGCTAGAACACCGGCGTCGATCCGCGCCCTGGCCGCGCGCACGACGATATAGTCCCTCCGCAATTGTTCGCGCACTTGCCGCTCCGCATCGCCATAATCTGCCAGCGCCCGCTTTATCCTTGCATCGGCGCTTTCGATAGAGGCGAGCTGCGCACCGCCGGGCCCCAGCCGCATACGCAATACCAACGCCGCGCGGGCACCAGTGATCTCGTTCTGCGATAGCTGGAGCAGGAGCTGGGGCAGCAATTGCGCCCGGGCAATATCGCTTTGCGCTTCGGCGGCGGTTACGAGGTGGGTCAGGACACCCAGATTGGGATCACAGGCCATTGCTTCTGCCAACGCCAGATCTTCTGGTGGCAGCAAGTCCGCCACATCCGGCAAGGGGAGGACCGGATCGATGACCACACCGCCGGTCAGCTCCAACAAGCGGGTGCGCGCATTGTCACGCATTTCCTCAGCCGTAGCGAGGTCAAGCTCCACCTGCGCGGTGCGCGAGCGGCCCAGGGTCAAATCCGCGCGGGGCGATACTTCCTGTTCCACCCGCCGCCCGATGGAGGCGAGCAATTCATTATGCTGGCGCAGGCTGAAGCGCAGCACGGACAAGCGCTCTTCCGCCATAGCATAATCGTAATAGGCCTGGATCACGCGGAAGACGATGCCCTGCCGCGCCGCATCAACCCGGCCCTCCCCGGCCAGCTGGTTCGCTTCGGCCCGGTCGATTTCACCGCTGATGCGGCCGCCGTACCAGATCGGCTGTTCCAGCGCGGCGTTAAGCGCCAGCCCGTCGCGATCGGCCACGTTAGAGCCGGAGGTCGCCGCCAACGCCTCTGCCGACAGGCTCGGAAAGCGCGCCCAGCGTGCACCACGTGTCTCTGCCTCCAGCGCATCAGCTTCTGCCTGTGCGCCGCCTACCAGCGGGTGCGTTGCGGCTGCCAGCGAAGCTGCGCGGTCCAGCTGCGGGGGGATGGCCAGAGGAGGCTCTGGCCGGTCTGCCTTGGCCAGATCATCGACCGGCCCGTAGGCGGACGCCGTGCCCGCGGCTTCTTGCGCGAGCAGACCACCCGGCAAGGCCACAGCCAGCAGCCAGGCTCCCAGCACGGCACCCATACCGAAACGGTATGCGCCTCCATCTGGACTGCTTAGAACCGACATTGACCTCAGACCTGCCTCCGGGAAGCGGGGTCATGCGATCAACATGATGCCGCCAAAGGCCGCCGGATTAGGCGGTCTGTGCTGTATTGACAATGAATTTGGCGGTTTCGTCCATCGCTGAAACACGCACAGACACGCATCGCACGGTAATCAGATGGCGGAGCGGGAGGGATTCGAACCCTCGATACGGGGTTACCGTATACACACTTTCCAGGCGTGCGCCTTCGACCACTCGGCCACCGCTCCGCATGCCTGATTTCTCAGAGAGCGCGCCCTAGCTGCGAGGGGGCGGCTTGGCAAGCGTGGTTATGCGCATTGTCAGGCTGGCGCGGTGATTGTGGGCATGGCATGTTCGCGGGATGAAGAAACTCCTTGCTGCCAGCGCGGCACTCGCCCTGCCCTTTTGTCTGCCTGCTACCGCGCAGGAAGCGCCTGAGGGGGCTCCCTCCCCCAATGAAATCGTTGCGCAGGCAAGTGACAGCGAATGGGTCGCGATTGCCCCGGAAGACCTGCTGGTGATGACCCTCGCGCCAGATGCAGATGGTAATGAGCGCCGCGTGGTGATCCAGCTGATGCCACCGCCTTTCTCGCAAGGCTGGGTGGACAATATCCGCACCCTCGCCCGCGCAGGCTGGTATGACGGGGTCAGCGTCAACCGGGTGCAGGACAATTACGTTGTCCAGTGGGGCGATCCGGCTGACCCGGATGCGGGCGAGACGCCAAAGCCGCTGCCCGAGGGGCTGAAGGTGATGGGTGAGGAGGAGTATATCGTCGATGTCGATACTTTGAGCGAACACACCGGTTCCGATGATTGGATGGCCTCGCAAGAGGTTGATGCCGAAAAAGAGGTCAAGCTGGACGCACTATTCAGAATTGCCGGTGACCCAACAAAGAGTGAAGCTGAACATGATGCAGCTATCGCCGAAGCCCTGAGATTGGTTGGCCTTGCTCCGTCAGGGCAGTCGAACGATATGAGTGCCTCAGAAAAAATTGCGATGATCTCAATCACCAGCACCCAAACGCCACGCGCGCCCGAAGGATGGCATGACCGAGACAGCTATGCCGAATGGGTTGAAATTTGGAAGGGCTGGCCTCTGGCAAATGTGGAAGTCAAAACCTGGGAAGACGAAGACGGTAATACTGTGCCCGACCCAATGTCGCCCACGCATGAAGCAAGGGCTCAAGGAATTTATGACAATGTGACTGAAAGTTGGTTCTGGCCCACCCACTGCTACGGCATGGTCGGCGTGGGCCGCAACTACTCCCCCGACACCGGCACAGGCGCGGAGCTCTATACCGTGATCGGCCATGCGCCGCGGCATCTTGATCGCAATATCGCGCTGGTCGGGCGGGTGATTGAGGGGATCGAGCATCTCTCCAGCCTGCCGCGCGGCAAGGGGCCGCTGGGTTTTTACTTGAATGCAAGCAAGCGCGTGCCAATCCTTTCTGTCCGCGTGGCGAGCGATCTGCCCGAAGGCGAGCGGCCCGCCTTTCAGTATCTCAACACCAGCGGCCAAACCTTCGCCCGCTATGTCGACGCCCGCGCCAATCGCCGCGATCCGTTCTTTATCAAGCCTGCCGGTGGGGCGGATATTTGCAATCTGCCGGTGCCGATCAGGAAGGTAGGGGAGTGAATTTGTTTCGCGCAGAGAGCGCAGAGGAGTTTACGGCTTCGCCGGGTCGGTCTCACGCAAAGGCGCAAAGGCGCAAAGAAGGAAGCATCGGCGGCAGCCGACCCTCAAGATCACCTGCCCATCACCTGCCGCAAGGTCGCGATATTGAATACCTGCTGCCGCAGGCGAACCATCTTCGCGCCTTTGCGCCTTCGCGTGAGAAAGAACTCCTCTGCGGTCTCCTTTCCCCTGCGAACCCTGCGTGAAATCCAATGAGCGAAACCCTCACCCACACTTCCCCGCTTTCACGCTGGCAAGGCGACAAGGCGGTCTATCACCTGCTGCGGATTGACGGTCACACTGCCGAAGCCATCACCATGCACGCCCGGCTGCACCGGCTGGAATTCGGCACGCAGCGCGGCTTTGGCTCGGCCAAAGTGATGGCGCGGATTGGCGATACGGCGTGGAAGACATCCGTCTTCCCACAGGATCAATCCACATCCTGGATCCTGCTGGTGAGCAAGAAAGTGATGCGCGCGGAGGATCTTGCAGCGGATGACCTGATCAAGGTCACGCTGGAACTGCTCTAAATCCGCTCCGCCTGCGCCACCGCTTCGCTCGCGCGCAGCGAGCTCAGGATACGGGTCAGGTGGGCGAGATCCTGCACTTCGACATCCACTTCATAGGTGTGGAAGGGGCTGTCCCGTTCGACCAACTCCAAGTTCACGACATTGGCATGGTTTTTGGCAAATGTTCCTGCCATTTCCGCCAACGTACCGGGCCGGTTATACAGCACGACAGAGAGCCGCCCCACTGCCCCGCCGGACCGCTTGCCCCAACTCAGGTCGAGCCAGTCGGCGTCAATACCATTGGCCAGTTCCAGGCAGTCAATCGCATGGACGACGACACCCTGGTTCGCCTTGCGCAGGCCAACGATACGATCACCCGGCAAGGGGTGGCAGCAATCGGCCAGCTTGAAGCCCACGCCCGGTGTCAGCCCGCGAATGGAAATCACGCTTTCCTGTCGCGGCCAGTCCTGCTCTTCCTCCTCGAACTGAGCGGTGGAGCCGGGCACCAGCGCTTCCATCACTTCGCGATCCGCCAGCTTGGCGGAGCCTATGCGATACATCAGCTCATCCTCGTCTTCGAGGCTGAGCCGTTTGACTGCTGCCGCCAGCGCCTTCTTGCCAACCTTGGCCGGCAAGCGGGCGGAAATCTCGTCATAAAGCATCCGCCCGATCTCGACGATTTCATCCCGTTCGCGCAGGCGCACAGCGCGGCGGATCGCAGCGCGCGCCTTGCCCGTCACAACGTAGCCCAGCCATTCCAGCTGCGGCGCAGCATCCGCACCCTTGATGATCTCCACCACGTCGCCATTGCCCAGCACCGTGCGCAGCGGCATGTGGCGGCCATTGATCTTGGCTCCCACCGCCTGCGCACCCAGGTCCGTATGCACGGCAAAGGCAAAATCGACCGGGGTCGAACCCTTGGGGAGCTGGAACAGCGCACCCTTGGGCGTGAAGGCAAAGATGCGATCCTGATAAATCGCCATGCGGGTATGTTCGAGCAGTTCCTCCGCATCATGGCTCGCATCGACGATTTCAATCAAATCGCGCAGCCACCCCACCTGCCCGTCAGGGCGGTCCCCCTGTTTATAGGCCCAATGCGCAGCGAGCCCGAATTCATTGGTGCGGTGCATTTCACTGGTACGGATCTGCACCTCCACCCGCATCGAATTCTCGTGGATCAGAGAAGT
Source organism: Sphingomonadaceae bacterium (assembly GCA_024236195.1). Classification (GTDB taxonomy): domain Bacteria; phylum Pseudomonadota; class Alphaproteobacteria; order Sphingomonadales; family Sphingomonadaceae; genus JACXVD01. The sequence goes on along the minus strand of JACKKZ010000005.1, from coordinate 113,188 downwards.
GTGGAGTGAGCGATAGCCATTGGTCTTCGGGGTGGAGATATAGTCCTTGAACCGCCCCGGAATCATCTGCCAGGTCCGATGCAATACCCCCAATGCGGCATAGCAATCCGCCTCGCTTTCCGTAATCACACGGAATGCCATGATATCCGTCACCTGTTCGAACGAAACGTGCCGTTCCGCCATCTTCTTCCAGATCGAATAGGGATGTTTCTCACGGCCTGAGACTTCGACTTTCAGCCCGGCTTCGGCCAGCGCCTGCTTGATCGCCAGAGCAATCCCATCCACTTGCCCGCCATCGCCGCTGCGAATCTGCTCCAGCCGCCCGGTGATGGTGCGATAGGCCTCCGGTTCAAGCTGTTCGAAGGCGAGCAGCTGCATCTCGCGCATATATTCATACATGCCCACCCGGTCGGCCAGCGGGGCATAGATATCCATCGTCTCGCGCGCGATGCGGCGGCGCTTGTCTTCATTCTTGATGAAATGGAGTGTGCGCATATTGTGCAGCCGGTCACCCAGTTTCACCAGCAACACCCGGATATCCTCGCTCATGGCGAGGAGGAATTTGCGCAGGTTTTCTGCCGCTCGCTCATCCTCAGGCATGGCCTCGATCTTGCTGAGCTTGGTCACGCCATCCACTAGCCGTGCGACGTCACGCCCGAAATTCTTTTCGATATCCTCTATCGTTGCCAGCGTGTCTTCCACCGTATCGTGGAGCAGCGCGGTAATGATCGTTTCCTGGTCGAGCTTCAGGTCTGTCATCAGCCCGGCAACTTCTACCGGATGGCTGAAATAGGGGTCGCCACTGGCGCGCTTCTGGCTGCCATGCTTCTGCACAGTATACACATAGGCACGGTTGAGCAGCGCCTCATCAGCGTCGGGCTCGTATTTGAGCACTCTCTCTACAAGTTCATACTGGCGCAGCATCTGGTGCTAGATGTGCTGCGCCGCCGCGCCAGGGGCAAGAGCCAAGTGCAAGAAAAAGCGGATTTACCGCCAGTGTGGCGCAATCACCGCGCCAGTTGCACGCGATAGGTCTCGTGGCACCCCATGCACGCGCCCAGCGCGGCCGTCAGCGCAGTATCAACCGCTTCGCCATTCTTTGCTTCGGCGGCGTCCGCCATGGCATCAAACTGCCCACGCATGCCCTGCCCCATCTGGCGGAAAGCGGGTGGCTGGGCCTGGCGCATCCCGGCAGGCGGGATCTGGCCACGTTTGGTGCCCTGCCCCTTGGCTGCTTCCGCAATCGCCGCCCAATCATCACTCGTCCGTGCTTGCTGGATCAGTGCCACCGCCGTCAGCAGGCCGCGCATTTCCTCAAGGATGTGGTGATGCTGTTCGGGATTGAGCAGCAACGCTTCGCGCTGGTCGAGCGGGTTGCTGCCCCCAACCGGCTCTGTCGCTGGCTGGCCGCGCCAAAGCATGAAGGCAAGCACGCCAACAGCTACCAGCAAAATTGCGATTATGCCTTTGGCGGCTCCGGTCATTCTTGTCTCCATCCTTGCGACTTTAGCAAGGCATAGGAAACGCTGGGCCGTGTCCCAAGCCCTGAATGGACTTTATCCCGGCTGGCCAACTACCCGGTCCACCGCTCCGCGCGTTACCGCATGGTAGGAACTGCGCGTCTTGGCATAGATGCGCTTGGCGATCGGCTGGCCCCAACTGCCCTGGTCCATCAACACGGCAAAGAGCGGACGGACGAATTTGGTCCGGCCAACCTTGGAGAGGAAGGTCTCCGCCTGCGGCACAGCGGGTTCATAGCGATTGGCCAGCGCGAGTTCGAGCCACAGGAACAGCTCTTCATTATTGCCGGTTTTGGCAAGGCCCAGGGCAGTATCGAGCGCGGCAAGGTCTTCGGCAGAGAGCTTTGCTGGCAAATTATCGAGGAAACGCTGGCGTTCGGCAGAAGTCCATTCGGTCCACGACTTGTTCGGAATCGCTCGCTTGTCGGTATAGGCACCAACGGCGGCATCCACTTCGGCAAAGGCGCTGGCATCGGGGCGCCAGACATTATCCGGCAGGCCGGTGCCATAGATCCATTCTTCCAGCTGCAGTTTTTCCTCAAGCTCCTTGTCCCCCTTCACGAGGTTTTCGCGCATATCGGCCAGCAGCATGGCAGAGGTAGCAGGCTGGAACGCATGGCGGTCAAACCAGCTGCGCAGCCAGGCATCGAATTTTTCGCGTCCAACAATATGTTCCACCGTGCGCAGGAAGGCCGCGCCCTTGTTGTAGATTATCGCGCTGCCTGCGCTGTCGGTGCCAATCGGCTGGTGGAGTGCGGTTCCGGCGGCATCTTCGCCAACGTCGGCCAGCGTTTCCTCAATCGCGGCGAAGTCCAGCAAAGCCTCCTGCGTCGCGCGCTTCTTGCCGTAGATTGCTTCAACGATCCGGTTCTCGAAGTAAGAGGTCACACCTTCATTCAGCCAGCTATCGGTCCAGTTGGCGTTGGTAACGAGATTGCCTGACCAGCTATGCGCCAGTTCATGCGCGACCAGCCCGGTCAGGCTCTTGTCCCCCGCAATGAAGGTGGGCGTGAGGAAGGTCATCACCGGGTTTTCCATCCCTCCGTAGGGGAAGGCGGGCGGCAGCACGATCATGTCATAGCGGCCCCAGCGATAGGGGCCATAAAGTTCCTCTGCAGCCTTCACCATGGCTTCGGTGTCTTCCACTTCAGCCGCTGCGGCGTCGATCATCGCAGGTTCGCTCCACACGCCGGTGCGTGGGCCGATTTCGCGGAAGACAATGTCACCCGCAGCAATTGCAATCAAATAAGGTGCGACAGGCTTGTCCATCGAGAAGGTGAAAGCGCGGCGGCCATCGCCCAGCTCTTCCGGTTTGCCACCCGACAGGCCGGACATAACCACAGTCAGCTCTTCCGGCGCAGTAATGCGCGCTTCCCATGTCTGGCGAATACCGGGGCTGTCCTGCGTGGGTATCCAGGTGCGGTTGAGCGTTGCCTGGCCCTGGCTCAGCAAATAGGGATGCTTGCCCCCGGCGGTCTGTTCCGGCGTCAGCCATTGCAGTGCATCAGCATCGTCAGCGGAATAGGTGATGGTGATCTTGCGCGGATCGCTGTCCTTCGCGCCTTCCGGCGCGGCGCCCAGTTTCACCGTCAGCGGCTGGCCATGGAGCCCTTCATCGCTGCTTTCACTCTCAACTGCCTTGCCGAGCTCGAAGGTGAGGTCCTTGCCTGCTTCGTCCGTGACGCTTTCAATCACCAGCCCGTCACTATCGAGGACGACTTCCTCGACACCCGGTTTGGCCAGCACATCCAGCACCGCCGTGCCGGAAACCCGGTTACGTTCGAAATCGAGATCAAGGTCGAGCGCCACATGACTGACCCGCGCCTCCTCCGGGCGGGCAAAGCTGTAAACATCCTTCGCATCCTCGCCGGTCAGGATCGGTGCAACGGCCGGAGCCTCTGGAACAGCGTCGCCCTCCGGCGCAGAACAGGCGGCGAGAAGGACAAAAGCGGCAGCGGCAAGAAAACGCATGGACTACTCCGACGGGTAAGGTTGCAGCCGTAACTACACTCTGTGCTGTGTTTGGGAAGTGCTTGCTCGGCAATAGAGCCCTTTCCAACTTTCTGCTTACTCCAAATTAACCATGTTTCCCGCAGAAGTTCGCTGCAAACAGGGGAACAGGCGATGTTTAAAGTAGGACTTGTGGTGGTGCTGGCACTTGGGGGGGCATCGCTGGGGGGATGCGCGCAGACTGCAGCGCTGACGCCGGATAACCAGATGTGCAATTTCGTGACCATCCCGATTGAAGTGGCCGCGCCGCCTATCGCCACCCCGCCTGCGCCCTTCAGCCCGCTGGCGAAACAGATCGACGCCAGCCTGACCACCTATGACAGCACCGACCATGCGGGCGCACCCCCGCTGGTGCTGACGCTTTCGGGCGGGAGCGAGCACGGGGCCTTTGGCGCGGGCGTACTGGGCGGATGGAGCGGAAATGGCACGCTGCCCGAATTCCAGGTGGTCACCGGGATCAGCACCGGATCAATCCTGTCCACCTTCGCTTTCGTGGGGGACAGCGCAACCGCCGTGCAGGGCTACACTATCGACAGCGAGAGCGAGTTGCTCACTGTCTATGCCAAGCCGACTGACGGCAAGATCGGTCCGGCGGATTATGCCGCTCTGCTCGAACATGGCTCCTTCGCCAATCTCGAACCCTTGCGGACCCGCCTCAGCGGCTATCTTACCGATGACGTGATGCAGCAGGTCGCCACACGTTATGCCGATGGCGCGCGGCTCTATGTCGGGGCGACCGATGCCGATAGCGGCCATGCGGTGGCCTTTGACCTGGGCGATATGGCCACGCGCTATGTCACTAATGCACAGGGCAAGGCCGCGCAGTGGAAGTCCTGCTATGTCAGCGCCATCATCGCCAGCTCCTCCGCCCCGATGGCAGCCCCGCCCGCCTTCATCGACAACACCATGTATATTGACGGCGGCACCCGCTTCGGCCTGTTTTCGGACTCAGTGTTGGAGGTGTTCCATGCCCGCAAACATGGCGCAGGCGAACATGCGCCCGGCCAGCGCGATCCGGGCCTGCCGCCTGCTGGTGTGCCGGTGGTCTATTCGGTGATCGACGGAACGCTGAAACTGCCCCCGCCCAAATGCCCCAAGGAAGATGCGAGCCTCTGCACCCCCAGCCAGCCGCTTGGCCCGGCAGACGGGCAGCACAGGAAGTGGAACATCATGGATTTGCTGCTTTCGACCGAGCACATCCTCGTCAACCAGGTCTATCGCTTTAGCGCCGAGCAGGTGCAGGCCGATGCCTGCGAACAGGCGGGCTGCTTCAATTTCCTGCGGATCGAGGACGATGTTTCCACCTTCCAGTTCACCTATACGGACCCGACCACCGGCCAGCCGGCCGCCAAGACCTGCCCGCAATGGGCCGCGATTGACGACCAGGTGGATGACCCGATCGAATTCCAGAAACGCTATATGCGCTGCCTGATCGCCTATGGGAAAGCGAAGGTCGCGGCGGCCGGATGGGGGATGCCGCAAAACGACGGGAATTGAGCCTAATTCGAATACCAGTCGATCGGATCAATATCGCTCAGTGTTTCCCCGGCCTTTACCTCCACCTCCAGCGGAGTGCTGTCAGTCGGACATTCCGGGCCAAGCCCACATTTGGCCAGCGGATTGTAATAGGCTTTGTAATTCGCGAAATCTGCGGTTTGTGACCAGATGTGATACCGCCCGGCGGGTAGTTCGAGGCTGTAGCTGGCCTCGCCTGTCTTGGGCTTGCAAGTCACTTCCTTCGTGTCGAGATTTTCCGCGCAGGCTTGCATGTCGTCAGGAATATAGTCGCCGGGATAGGTCAATGCCCCGGTCACAATGCCCGTTGTCGGGGCAGGAGGTGCCTCTTCCGCTGGTTCAGCAGTGCTGGCCGCTTCGGTTGTTTCCACCGTCCCGCTATCGCCCTCGCTGGTTCCGCCGCCGCTGCATGCGGCCACGGACAGGGACAATCCAGCGATCAGTGCTCCGCTCTGCAACCACTTCCTGCGCATGATGTCTCCTTCTTCTTGGGTCAGCTCCAGTTCGCCTCGGGCGGCAGGCTCATCAGGATCGCGTCGATATTGCCGCCGGTCTTCAGGCCGAACAAGGTCCCCCGGTCATAGACGAGGTTGAATTCGGCATAGCGGCCGCGCCATTCGAGTTGCTGCAGCTTCTCCGCATCGCTGAATTCGCTACCCATGCGGCGGCGGACCAGCTTGGGGAAGATGTCGAGGAAGGCCTTGCCGACATCCTGCGTGAAGGCAAAATTCCGCTCCCACGCGGCTTCGTCATCGCATTCCAGATGGTCGTAGAAAATCCCGCCCACCCCGCGATGCACACCGCGATGGGGGATGTAGAAATAATCATCCGCCCACTTCTTGAACCGCTCATAATAGGTCGGGTTATGCCCTGCACAGGCCGCACGGAAGGCGGCGTGGAATTCTTCCGTATCCTGCTCATAGGGGATCGGCGGGTTGAGGTCCGCACCGCCGCCGAACCATGCCTTGCCCGTGGTGAGGAAGCGCGTGTTCATATGGACAGCAGGGACATGCGGATTGGCCATATGCGCGACCAGGCTGATGCCGGTGGCGGAAAAGCCGGGGTTCTCGGCGCTTGCCCCATTGATCGTGCTGGCAAATTCCGGCGCGAAATTACCGTGGACGGTGGAGACATTGACGCCCACCTTTTCGAACACCTTGCCCTTCATCAGCCCGCGCGTGCCACCACCGGGTTGGTCATTGCCATCCTCCTCACGCTGCCAGCTATCATACTGGAAGCTCGCATCGCTGCCAGCCTCGCGCTCGATTTCCTCGAAGGCGGCACAAATGGAATCGCGCAGCGACTCAAACCAGTCTTTCGCGCGCTCGGTATAGGGGGCCCAGTCAGTCATGCTGTTCCCCTTGCCAAAGGCGCCCGCCTGCTGCAAGGGATGCGCATGGTTCCCGTTTCGTTCGCATTTGAGTTTTGTGGGGAGGAATTGATCCTCACCCCTGCCCGTGCGCTCTACTGGCCGCGCGAGCAAGCGCTGCTGGTGGCGGACCTCCATCTGGAGAAAGCCAGCTTCTATGCCCGCCACGGCCAGATGCTACCCCCCTATGACAGCCGCGAAACGCTGGAGCGGCTGGCGCTGGCAATCCGCGAAACGGGCGCGCGGCGGGTCTATACGCTGGGGGATAATTTCCACGACGATGCCGGACTGGAGCGGATGGAACCGCATGCAGCAGGGATGCTCGCCGCCCTCACCCGCGCGGTGGACTGGGTGTGGATCACCGGCAACCACGACCCGCATCTGGAACGCAGCGCAGGCGGGACGATTGCCGACGAATTGGAAGTTGCCGGGATGGTGCTGCGGCACAAGGCGCTGGCGGGGGAAACACGGCCCGAATTCTCCGGCCATTACCACCCCAAGCTGCGCGTGACCGTGCGCGAGCGGCATATCAGCCGCCCTTGCGCCGTTGTCAGTGCCGCAGAGAATGGGAGTGGCCGCATGATCCTGCCCGCCTTTGGGGCACTTACCGGCGGGATGGATGCGGGCGATCCGGAAATCCTCAAGGCGTTACAGCCTGCACGGCAAATCGAAGCAGTCCTGCCCGCGCGTGACCGGTTGGCGCGTTTCCCGCTCTGGAAACGCGCCGCGTAAGCATCAAAAACGCGCGTTTAAACCTAGCCTTTGCGAATCCGTGCGATTGGCACTACATAGCCCGCTTCGAAGCAAGCAAGATCAACTGAAACAGGAGACTTTCCTATAGCCCGTCCACCCCGGCGCATGAACACCCCGCCCGTTAAGAGCGGCCCGCGCTTTGATAACATGATCCAGTCCGACAAGGTTCGCGTCATTGACGAGACCGGCGAGAATATCGGCGTGATGTATACACGCGAAGCCATCGAGGCGGCGGCCGAAATCGGTCTGAACCTGGTGGAAGTCTCGCCCAACGCGGACCCGCCCGTGTGCAAATATCTCGATGTCGGCAAGTACCGCTACGAAGCGCAGAAGAAGGCTAACGCCGCGCGCAAGACGCAGAAGACGCAGGACATCAAGGAAGTGAAGATGCGTCCCAACATCGACACGCATGATTATGACGTGAAGATGCGCAACGTCACCAAATTCATCGACAATGGCGACAAGGTGAAGATCACCCTGCGCTTCCGCGGGCGCGAAATGGCGCACCAGCAGCTGGGCATGGACCTGCTCAACCGCGTGCGCGACGATGTGGAAGAAATCGCCAAGGTCGAAAGCTTCCCCCGCCTCGAAGGGCGCCAGATGCTGATGGTGCTGGCACCGAAGTAATTTCCGCTGGCATTTGTCATGCGAAAAAGGAAAGCGGGCCTGCATCGTGCAGGGCCCGCTTTTTCTTTTGCCCAAAAAAGTAAAAGCTTGTGTTCATCCACACCTGCCCCATTGTTTTTGCGTCAGGCAGTCGCCAGACATGGCATTCATATGTGGGGAGAATCACTTTGAAAATCAGTCGTCTGGGTTTTGCCTTTGTCGTTAGTGCAGCACTTGCCGCTTGTGGTGGTGGGGGCAGCAGTGGCGGTTCCACCGGCGGCGCAACTGGCGGCGGCGGGACACCAACGCCTACTCCCCCGCCAACCACTTTCACCTATACCAAATTCGCCGATGTCACTGGCAATGTCAGCTTCACCAATGCCTGCATGACATTCGAAACGATCAACGGTTTCCCGCAATGGGTCTTTTCCCAGTCATTTGATGATTTCCAGTCGATAAACTATTCATCTTCGACGGAAACTTGGCGGATTGTCTATTTCCCCGACAGTTCACGGGAACAAAGCTTTGGCCCGGCAGAAATCGTTACCAATACAGCGGAATTGATAAGCTACCAGAAAACCAATCCGAACCCGCCGGCTGATTACCTGAATATTTTCGGCAACCAGCCAGGCAATGTTGCCCGCGAATATACGCGGGCAATCAGCTACGGCCTCGCCAGTGGAGGGTCGCCGGTGCAGGCTTTCTGCACCATCGGAATTCCGACAGATCCGAATGACATACCCAGCCAGGCGACAGTGACCTACACCGATCTGCTTTTCGGTGGCTTCGTCCTTGATGCTGTTCCCGGCGGCAACCCGCCAATCGCCAGTTCGCGCATTACAGGTGGTTCAGGCACGATCACTGGCGATATCTCGACCGGCAGACTTACTTTCGATATGAGCATTGAAGTCACCGATAGCCAGAATGTAGTCCGGACATTGGGTCCGTTCAAAGGAACAGCAGACGTTACGGTCGGCGCAAATTCTGCGGGCTATCGCGGTCGACTGACCTACGCTGCAACTGAAGATGTCGAAATTGTCGGAGGTTTCTACGGCCCGCAAGGGACTGAAACTGCCAATGTCTTTGCCGTGAATGTTGACCTCAACAATGACGGCCAGTTCGACCAGCTCATTTTCGCCGGGCTTTCTGCCAAGCGGTAAGCTGGCCTGACAAAGACAGGTTATTTCCCTCTCCGGCTTTCGCGCTGTATGGATCGGTTAGAGCCAGGGGAGGGAAACACCTACATGACTGCACGCCAAATCGGGTTTGTCGCTGGCTTGGCGGCTATTGCGATAGCGCTGCTGGTCCCCGCCCCGGCTGGCATGCCACCGCAGGCGTGGATCGTTGCCGGGCTGGTCGTGTGGATGGCCGCCTGGTGGATGACCGAGGCGATTCCGCTGACCGCCACGGCGCTGCTCCCCTTCCTCGTCCTCCCGCTGGCCGGGGTGATGGATGCCAAGGACACTGCGAGCGCCTATTACGCGCCGATCCTGTTCCTGCTGCTCGGCGGAGCTTTCCTCGCACTCGCGATTGAGCGTACCGGCCTGCACCGGCGCCTGTCGCTCGCTATCCTGAAAGCGATTGGCAGCAGTGGCGGGCAATCGCGCCTGCTGCTGGCCTTCATGATGAGCGCTGCGATCCTCTCCATGCTCATTTCCAACACCTCCACCGCGCTGATCATGATGCCCATGGCACTGGCGGTGCTGGCTGGTGGTGGCCTCGATCCCGCAGAGAAAGACGGCCTTGCCGGGGCGTTGCCGATGGGGATTGCCTTTGCCTGTTCGATCGGCGGACTGGGGACCATTGTCGGTTCCCCCACCAATGGCATAGCCGTGGCGCTGCTCGATGAAATGATCGGCGTGAAGATCAGCTTCGCCGAATGGATGGCGTTCGGCATGCCGGTGGTGCTGGTGGGCGTACCGCTGGCTGCGTGGATTATTGCGCGCTTCCAGAAGGTCAGCAGCCATCCGTTTGATGTCAACGCCGCGCGCGCCGCGATTGACGATCATGCACCCTGGACACACGCCGAGAAGCGGCTGGTGCCAATCATCGCCATCACCTTCCTCCTGTGGATGAGCCAGCGCTGGGTCGCACCCTATTTGCCCGAAGGCAGCTGGACCGATGGCACCATTGCTGTGCTTGCCAGCTTTGCGCTGTTCATCCTGCCTGACGGGTCTGGTCGCCCGATGCTGACATGGGATGAAGCCGACCGTGCGCCATGGGGCGTCATCATGATGTTTGGCGGCGGGTTGGCCCTGGCAGCCGGGATGCAGGCCTCCGGCCTTGCCGAATGGCTGGGTCAGGCGCTGCTGCCGCTTTCCGCCGTACCGCTGTTACTGACCGCGCTGGCCATTGTGGGGATGGTCGTACTGGTGACAGAATTTGCCAGCAATGTCGCCACCGCCAGTGCGATAATCCCGGTGGTGGCGAGCCTCGTCGTCGCGCTGGGCGTGGACCCGCTGCTGCTGGCGATGCCCGCCGCGCTGGCGGCCAGCTGGGGTTTCATGCTGCCCGCCGGAACCGGCCCCAACGCCATCGCCTGGGCCACCGGCAGAATACAGCTTTCGCGCATGGTCGGGGCTGGCTTCGTGCTGGATGTGGTGGGAATATTCCTGATCGTTGGCCTGTGCTGGGCAGTTGCCATGGCCTTCTAATACAGTTTCATAAGAAACCATATTGCCATGATCCAGCGCTCGGATTATGGGCAGGCGACGCATGTGGGAGACGCGTTCCTGCGGAGGTTAGGAACCCCGGCCCCGTGCTGACCATACAGCTCCTGCCTTCCTGGGAGCGTTGCGAGCGCTGCCACCCTCGCCATGCAGCAGCAGCGCCCGACAAAGGGAGGATGCCCCGATGACCGATGCGACTGACGCTGTCGAAACCCCGACCCCGCGCCGCAAGCCCAAGCCGGAAGTGACCACCATTGCCGGTCGCCCGCTCAAGCCTTCGACTTTGATGATGGGTCATGGCTTTGACCCCTCCCTGTCGGAAGGGGCGCTGAAACCGCCAATCTTCCAGACCAGCACCTTCGCCTTCGAAAATGCTGCTGCGGGCAAGCGCCATTTTGAAGGCATTACCGGCAAGCGCCCCGGCGGCGCGGAGGGGCTGGTCTATTCGCGCTTTAACGGACCCAATCAGGAAATCCTCGAAGATCGTCTGTCCGTGTGGGACGGGGCTGAGGATGCGCTGGTTTTCTCCAGCGGGATGACCGCGATCTGCGTGCTGATGCTGGCGCTTTGCGGCGCAGGCGATGTAATCGTCCATTCCGGCCCGCTCTATGCCGCCAGCGAGGGCTTTGTCGCCAAAGTGCTGGCCAAATTCGGCGTCACCTATGTCGATTTCCCCGCTCAAGCAAACCGCGCCGAGATGGACGCAGTGCTGGCCAAAGCCAAAGCGCAGGCAGAGGTGAATGGCGGCAAGGTGGCGCTGGTCTATCTCGAAAGCCCGGCCAACCCAACCAATGCGCTGGTCGATGTAGAGGCGATGCGTGATGCACGCGACGCGGCATTTGCCGGGATGGAAGAGCATCCGCCGATTGCCATCGACAACACCTTCCTCGGGCCGCTGTGGCAGAAGCCTCTCGACCATGGAGCCGACATAGTCGTTTATTCGCTGACCAAATATGTCGGCGGCCATTCTGACCTGGTCGCGGGCAGCGTGTCGGGCGCGAAGAAGTGGATCGACCCGGTGCGCGCCCTGCGCAACACGATGGGCGGGATTTGCGACCCCAACACCGCATGGATGCTGCTGCGTAGCCTCGAGACGGTTGAGCTTCGCATGAGCCGCGCAGGCGAGAATGCCGCGAAGGTATGTGCGTTCCTGCGCGACCATCCGAAAGTCGAAGGGCTGGGATATCTCGGCATGATATCAGACCCGGCGCAGCAGGATATCTTTGATCGCCACTGCACCGGTGCAGGCAGCACCTTCTCGCTCTTTATCAAGGGCGGTGAAGCAGAAGCGTTCCGTTTTCTTGACAGCCTGACTATTGCCAAGCTGGCGGTAAGCCTTGGCGGGACGGAAACACTGGCGAGCCTTCCTGCGGCGATGACTCACCTCTCCGTCCCGGATGAACGCAAGGCGGCGCTGGGGATCACCGACAATCTCGTGCGTATTTCGATCGGGATCGAGGATGCGGATGACCTGATCGCCGATTTTGCGCAGGCATTGGACGCGGTATGAAGCTAGAGGGCAGGCCATGAAGCAGATCGGTTTCCTTGCCTGCCCCGGCACCTTGCCCGGTTCTCCCCTCCGGCGGGCGGATGCCTATGAGCATGACATGCAAGTTGCAGCCCTGCGCCCGGCGCTTGCGGCCTGCGAGGCCGAGCTGGTCGTTATCGACTGGCACATGCCCTCCAGCGCCTTTTCCGGGCTGGACATGGTGCTGGTCGGTACGCCGTGGGATTATCAGGACGAAGCCGATGCTTTCCTCACGCGGCTCGACGAGTTGGAAGTCATGGGGCTGCCGTTATGCAACCCGGCTGCAATGGTCCGCTGGAACCTCGACAAGCACTACCTCGCCGAACTGGCAGGGCTTGGCGCGCCGACTATCCCCACATTGTGGCTCGACACCCCCGATGCTGAAAATGTCGCTGCCGCATTCGACATATTCGAATGTGACCGCGTAGTCGTGAAACGCCGTGTCGGCGCAGGCGCAGAAGGGCAGGAGAGCTTCACTCGCGCTGCCCCACCTCCCGCTGGCTGGCAGATGGATCGCCCCGCCATGGTCCAGCCTTTCCTCCCCTCAATTGTGGAGGAAGGCGAAACCAGCTTCATCTTTGTCGACGGTGCCTTCTCCCATGCCCTGCTGAAGACCGCTGCAACCGGGGATTACCGGATCCAGTCACTCTATGGCGGGCAGGAAACCCCGGTTGAGCCGGACGATGAGGATATCGCGACAGCGCTGGGCATCATTGCCGCCTTGCCCTTCCCTACCCCCCTCTATGCGCGGATCGACATGGTACGCGGGCCGGAAGGCAAGCTGTTGCTGATGGAGGCCGAACTGGTCGAGCCATACCTCTATCCCGAGCAAGGCCCGGAACTGGGTCCACGCATGGCAGAGGCCATCATGGCGCGGCTCGGCTAGGCCCGTTCTGCCCGGGCAAAACGGGCACCCAGATCCGCGATCACATCCGCATCGGCGACAAGCCGCCGATTGCCTTCGCCAAAATTCTTGTGATCGAACCAGAAAGGACGGCTCGCCGTAAGGTAGAGGACCGGGCGAGGCGCCTCGCTGCGATTGGCGCAGCCATGGTGGAGCACACGGAAGTCCCAGATAGCCGCGCTACCCAGCGGGATAAGCGGAACCACCGGCTCCGCCTGTTCCGCCGCTTCATCAAAGCGATGGCTGCCGGGGCGAAAGGCCGTGGGGCCATTCTCCGCGCCAACATCAACCAGCGGGATCGCAACTGTGACGGAGGCTGGCGGTAACAAGCGATCCAGCCCTGTTTCCGGGAAAAGCAACCCGCCATCGCGATGCGGCTCCTGCGCAGGGCAGCCAGCCTCCGCCATGAGCATGCCAAAGGCTTCGATCAGGAAACCGGGACCGAGCGTATCCTCCAACACTTGTTCCAGAACAGGATGGGCCAAGACCCCTGTTTCGAGCAACTCCACGCTGATCGTGATCGGCGCGATAAAACGCCCTTTGCCATTATCGAACAGATCGGTGAGGCTGGCTTTGTCCGCGAATTCGGGATGCGCGGCGGAGACGAGCATCGCCACCTGCTCCATCACACCGCGCGGCCAGAGATCGGCAATCACCACTACCCCATCGCGGCGCAGTGCTTGTGCCGCTTCGCCCGGCTCGCTGGCGGAGACGGGCGAAAGGGGTGTCACCCCTTCCACTCGCGCCGTTCCTCGGCCTGGCGCAGCACTTCGTATGACACCTGGATCAGCTGGAACTGTTTCGCCGCCAGCTCATCCCCCGGCTTGACGTCCGGATGCACTTCCTTGGCCTTGTTGCGATAGGCCTTCTTGATCGCGGCAAAATCAGCGTCCGCTTCCAGCTCCAGCACATCCAGCGCGCGCATTTCATCCGCGCTGCGGCTGCCATCGCCGCTGCCCGCCCAGCCATAATGCTGCGCTTCAGCATATCCGGCACTTTCGGTGCGTTCGGCATTGGCGCGCTCTTCCTTCTCGGCCTTGTCCAGCCCTTCGAAATAGTCCCACTTGGAGTTGTATTCAGCCGCATGGCGTTGGCAGAAGTACCAGCGATCCGGGCTGTTAGGGGCCTTGGGCGCCGGGCAGTTGCCGGGTTCGTCACACCCATGCCGGTCGCAAATGCGCACATTCACCGCCTCGCGCGAGCTGCCATAGCCACGCCAGCGCGGGAAACCCCAATCATTTGATCGCCGGGCGCGGCTCATGCGAATTCCAGAAACCTCATGCAGTTCGTCAGGCAAGCTTGGTTGTCAGTCTAGGCGTTGTTGCGCGACAACGCAAAAGCTGGGAACCAATCCTTAATTGCAATGTTGCATTGCAATATCGACGTGTCGGGTGCAATGGCCCGAGCAGGAAAACAAGACCCGATGAGCAAGCAACTCGCCCTTTCTGCCTTCTTCTCCGTCCTCGCGATGGCGAGCCTCGCTCTGTCAACGGGAAACAGCCAAGCACCGCTCAGCAGCGGTCTCTCCGGCTATGCACAGGTGAGTGAAGGCTTGCAGGCGCCGAGCATCCCTGCCCTGCGCCTGCTGCCCCGATAAGCAAGCCTAGTTGATCACAATCGTCGCCGCGCGGCGGTTCTGCGCCCATGCGGCTTCGTTGGAACCCAGCGCAACCGGCGCTTCCTTGCCATAGCTGACCGTCTGGATACGACCCGCCGGAACGCCCAGGCTGACGAGGTAATTCTTCGCCGCATTGGCACGGCGCTCTCCCAGCGCGAGGTTGTAGTCACGCGTACCGCGCTCGTCACAATGGCCTTCGATGGTCACGGTAATCGCCGGATATTGCATCAGATACTGCGCCTGCACTTGCAGGATGGCAGCATCCTGGCTGTCGATATTGTAGCGATCCGTATCGAAATAGACGGTGTTCTGGCCGTTTACAGCCGCCAGGAAGTGGTCCTGCGTACCCAGCGAAGCACCGGTCTGGACCGGCGTGGTCGGGACGGTGGGGCGCGTGGTGGGGGTCGGGTCTGGCGGCAGGTCCGGCGGCGCGGAGGTCTTGCACCCGGCCAGTGCGATAGTGCCCGCAAGGAGCGCGGCGGTCATGGAAATCCGGTTCATTTTCTTCTCCTTACACTGGCGAGTCGTTAGACCCGATTATCCTCAATCCAAATGTTTACGGCAAGACGGGGCCCCAGGCGGGGTCGGACGCATCGACAGGGGTTGGCAGGCGACGTTCGTTGCGACCCGTCAGGTCAACTTGCCACAGGCCTGTCTTTCCGCTGTTCTTTTCCGTGCGGAAGAACTGGATGATGCGGCCATTGGGGGCCCATGTCGGCGCTTCGTCCTGCCAGCTATCGGTCAGATGGCGCAGATTCCCGCCTTGCGGCGTCATCACGGCGATGCGGAAATTCCCCGCAATATGGGTAAAGGCGATCTGGTCCCCGCGTGGGCTCCATTCCGGCGTTGCCGCTCGCCCGCCAAAGAAGGTCAGGCGGCGTTGATCTGTGCCATCGGCATTCATGACATAGATTTGCTGGTTTCCAGACCGGTCGCTTTCAAACACGATCTTGCTGCCATCGGGTGAGTAGGACCCGCCAATGTCGATCCCCGGCGTATTGGTCAGGCGCACGCTGGGACCGCCCTGAGCAGAAACGCGATAGATGTCGGTATTGCCCGCGACCGCCATGGAATAGAGGATCCACTTGCCATCAGGGCTCCAGCGCGGGGCGAAAGTGGGGTTACTGCTCTGCGTGATCAGCACCTGCTGGCCGCTGCCAATGTCATAGACATAAATGCGCGGGTTCCCGTCGACATAGGAGAGATACAGCAGCTTGCGATAATCAGGCGAATAGCGCGGCGTCAGCGCCATGGCGCGGCCGGTGGTGATGAAACGATGGTTGGCCCCGTCACTATCCATGATCGCCAGCCGCTTGACCCGGCGATCTTTCGGACCGGTCTCTGCAATATAGGCAATGCGACTATCAAAGAAGGGGCTCTCGCCCGACAGGCGCGAATAGATGAGGTCAGCACATTTATGCGCAGCCCGGCGCCAATCCTGCGGCGGGACGATCCAGCCTTCACGCACCAGCTCGCTCTGCAATTGCACGTCATAGAGATAGCAGCCGACGGTCAGGCGACCATCAGCACCGGCACGGACATAGCCATGCACCAGCATTTCCGCGCTGCGACCGCTCCATGTGCCCCATGCAGGCGCAGTGATCTGGGCAAAACCGGGGCGTGGCAAGGCATCGGGGCCGACCGGGCGGAACAGGCCGTTATTCTTGAGATCAGCCGTGATAACCCGTGCCAATTCCAGCCCCAGCGCGGTGGTGCCATTGGCATTGGCCGGGGTCGGCCGTTCGCGGTCTGTGGCGAAGGCGGGGATGGCAATGCCGAGGTCCTGCCATTCGCTTTCGTCGGTGACGGTAAAGCTCAGCCCGTCTTCTTCGGCAGCATCGGCAACAGGCCCGCTTTCAAAGGCGCTCTCAATCGCACTGTCAGCAGGCGGCCTCTCCCCCAGATCCTGTGCGGCAACAGGTGCAGAGAGCGAAAAAGCGAAGATCAGGGCAGCAAAAATCGGCTTCATCGGGACAGGTTCCTGTCAAATCGAGCGCCATTGATGCGCTTCCAGGCGTTGTAGTATTCCGGCGGCAGATCGAAAGGGGCCGCAAGCTGCACCGCGCGGATCGCGCGCTCTGCATGCAGGTCTTTCTGCGCCAAATTCGTTGGGTTGTCGCCGCTCTGGCGTACGACTCGCGGACGACCAGCAAGGCTGCCATCGGGGTTGAGATCAAAGGCGAGGATCGTCACCAGCAGCTCTGCATCCGGGCCTTCCGGCGCGTTCCAGTGGGGTTTGATCTGTCTGATGATCGACTGGACAATAGACGCCTTGGCGCTTTGCCCGATTTGCGAGGCCGGGATGCGGGTTTCTTCGGTTTTCGTACTCGCACCAGCGCCCGGCAGGAAATCGGAGCCGATCCGGCTGCCGCCACTCTTTGGCGCACTCTTGGGCGGCGTCGGCACTGATTGCTTCGCGGTGGATGGTGTATCCGGCCTGCGGCGTTCCGTCCGATCCGGCTTTGGTTTCGGCTTGGGCGGCGGCGGGCTCACTTTCTTGACCACCGGCTCCGGCGCTGGTTTCGGCTCAATTGGCGTGATTACTTCAGGCGGCAAAGGCGCAGGCTCTTCCGACAGGGTCGGTGCAATCGCAGCGCGGCTCTCCAGCACCGGGTCCGGCGCAGTGGCTTCCAGCCCCACCTCTTCGGCGAGGTTCACGGTCATTCGCTCCGGCTCTGGCAAGGCAGGTGGCGGGGCGGGTTGTTGCAACAACACCCACACCAGCCCGGCATGCAGCGCCGCCGCGACTGCGAGGCCAGCCCATTCTTCAGTGCGGAGAGCGGCTTTTGCCATAAACGCCTGAGCTACGGAGCCTCAACTGAACCGTTGGTGACCAGCGAGATCGAATTGAAGCCAGCCCGATTGAGCTCACCCATCACCGCCATCACCCGGCCATAGTCCAGTGTCTTGTCAGCGCGCAGCGTCACCAGCGGCATCTTGCCATCGGGGCCCGGGCGCAATTGCGCCAGCGCCTGCGGGAAACCGCCGATTTCAACAAGCCCGTCATCAATATAGATATAGCCGCCCGCGTCGATCGAGATGGTGACCTGGTCCTGTTCCTGCTGGATCGCATCTGCCCGGCTGTCAGGCAGGTCAATCGGCACACCGCTGGCCAGCAGCGGGGCAGTGACCATGAAAATGATCAGCAGCACCAGCATCACATCGACAAGCGGCGTGACGTTAATCTCCGCCATCGGCGCCCGGCGTAATCCGCGCCCCTTGCGGGCTGAGTGGAGGCCCATTGCCATGTCAGAGCTTCTCCAACTCGCGGCTGAGGCTGGAATGGAAGCGATCCGCAAAACGCTGCAGCTTCGCCTCAAACATATTCACGCTGTTGGAATAACGGTTGTAGGCTATCACCGCCGGGATGGCGGCGAACAGACCGATGGCAGTGGCGAAGAGCGCTTCGGAAATACCCGGCGCAACGACAGCGAGTGAGCTGTTCTGCTGCATCCCGATCTGGAAGAAGCTGTTCATGATCCCCCATACCGTGCCGAACAGGCCGACAAAGGGCGCGACCGAGCCAACGGTAGCGAGGAAATTGAGCCGCCCGGCCAATTCGTCAGCTTCCTGTGCCACCTGGCTTTCCATCGCCCCGGCAATACGCTGGCGGGCACCTTCACGGTCAAGCAGCTTGGGGCTGGTGGAACGCCGCCATTCGGCAAAACCAGCCACAGCCACGCGCGAGGACGGAATCGCCTTCTTACCCTGCCGCTTCATGAAAGCATCGAAATCATCCGCTTCCCAGAAATCGTTTTCAAAAGCGGCGCAGCGTTTGCGCAGGCCCGCCATGCGGACGGCGAAAGAGATGATGATCATCCACACCCACAGACTGGCCAGCAAGAGGCCCGCCATCACTGCCTGCACGACGATATCGGCATCAAGAAACAGTTTGAGGGGATCAAGCCGCGTGGGAACAGCGGCGAGGAGGTAGTGAGCAGTCATGCAGTCCCTTCCTGGACAAGAACCTGTTTGAACGCCTCGCGCCATGCGTCAGGCTGGCGACGCGGGCGGCCATCGGGCGCAACAAAACCAACGCGCAAGGCAGCCTCTGCCAGCACTTCGTCACCGCGCAGCGCGCGCTGACTCATGCGGCAACTGGCGGCGCGCATATCGGTGCAATGGGTTTCGATGACGACATCATCATCGAGTTTGGCCGGGCGGAGGTATTTGAGGGTAATCTCCGACACGGCATAGGCCCCCTCCCCAGCTTCGATGGCGGCGCGCTGGTCTATCCCCAGCAAGCGAAGCAGGTCCGACCGGGCGCGTTCGAACCAGCGCAGGTAATTGGCGTGATAGGTAATCCCTGACAGGTCCGTATCCTCGTAATAGACGCGCACCGCATAAAGGTGGCGCGGTCCATCAAGGCAACCGCCAGGAGGTGTGGGCTGGATCATCATGGTTGATGCGCGCTTTAGCAAGGCCGCGAGTCGCACCGCAAGCGCAGTGTTGAAGCGTTAGTGTCGACTGCGCCGAAACGCCTTGCCTAAGCGATCATCCGCCCAAGCGGCTGGCCGCCAAACAGGTGGACATGCAAATGTGGCACTTCCTGCCCGCCATGCTGCCCGACATTCGCGAGCAACCGGTATCCAGGCTCGACCAGGCCCAATTGTCGCGCAACATTGCCTACTGCCCGGATAAAACCGCCAATCTCCTCGTCCGAAGCCTTGGCAGAGAAATCATCCCAGCTGACATAGGACCCGCGCGGAATCACCAGCACATGGATTTCCGCCTGCGGACTGATGTCGTGGAAAGCAATCGCCCACTCATCCTCGTAAAGCCGGTTCGAGGGTATTTCGTCGCGCAGGATCTTCGCGAAAATGTTGTTGTCATCATAGGGCAGCGTCGGGTCGATTGGCATCAGTCTGCGCTCCTGCTCGCTTTTTCTACCAGGCCGGACACGCCTTCTCGGCGGTCGAGTTCGGCCAGGACTTCTTCCAGTGCCACGCCCTTGGCCTGCAGCAGCACCATCAGGTGGAAGATCACATCCGCTGCTTCGCCAACCAGCTCGCTGCGGTCATTTGCCAAGGCCGCAACCACAGCCTCCACCGCTTCTTCGCCCAGTTTGCGCGCGATCACAGGCACGCCGCGGGCGTTAAGTTTGGCGACATAGGAGCTGTCAGGATCGGCGCTGCTGCGCTCGGTGATTACCTGTTCAAGGCGGGTCAATGTATCCATGCGGCCTGCCATGGCGCTGGCAAGGGCATCAGGTCAAGCCGGGATCAATCATCATCCTGATCGCGGTCATGGGGTGGGCGCCTGCGGGCACCATAACGCCCGAGAACCACTCCAATCACGCCCAGCGCGAAAAGGGCGAGATTGGAGGGTTCGGGGACGGGGATACCACCGCCCGCATGGGCGGGGGTGGCAACCGTTATCAGCAATGTCGGGACCAGGAGACGTTGCATGCCCTGCTTAATGCACGGCCGGTGCCAGTTTTGAAAAAGCGCCGAAAACCGCACTGTGCGGTGGTTAACGCAATTTCGGATTTTCGCGAGTTGTCAGGAATTCCGACAGTTTCAGGCCCGCGCGGGCAGCCCGGCATTGCGCAGGGCGGCATGCGCCTCCGCGATAGTATAGGTGCCGAAATGGAAGATCGAGGCGGCGAGCACGGCGCTGGCATGGCCTTGCGTCACGCCTTCCACGAGGTGATCGAGCGTGCCCACCCCGCCACTGGCTACCACTGGCACGGAAACAGCATCGGCAATGGTGCGAGTGAGCGCGAGGTCATAGCCCGCCTTGGTCCCGTCCCCATCCATGGAGGTGACGAGCAATTCGCCTGCTCCCAGTTCAGCCAGCTTCACCGCATGTTCCAGCGCATCAATCCCGGTCGGCTTGCGCCCGCCATGGGTGAAGATTTCCCATTTGCCCTCGGCCACGCGCCGCGCATCAATGCTGGCGACACAGCATTGGCTGCCCATCTTCTCGGCGATTTCATTGACGACTTCGGGCCGGGAGACAGCGGCACTGTTCACCGCAACCTTGTCAGCCCCGGCCAACAGCAACGCGCGCGCATCATCAACCGTGCGCACTCCACCACCGACGGTGACCGGCATGAAGCAGACCTCCGCCGTGCGCCTGACAATATCGAGCAACGTCCCGCGCCCTTCATGGCTGGCGGAGATATCAAGGAAGCAGAGCTCATCAGCACCGGCAGCATCATAGGCCTGCGCCTGCTCCACCGGATCACCGGCATCCTTGAGATCGACGAAATTTACGCCTTTGACAACGCGCCCATCGGCAACATCGAGGCAAGGGATGACGCGGATGCGGACAGTCATGTGGCAGGCTCTATTATAAAGGTGACGCAGTTGTCATCGGTTTCAGGGTCGCAGGCTGTATCGGGCTTGTTGTTACTCGCCAGACCATAAATGCCGCCAGCCAGGATCAGCACCACCCCGGCCATGTACCACATGATCGCAGCCCAGAAGATCGGCGGGGTACGGTGGCGATAGATGTGGCGGTTCCCGATGGCAGTATGGCCGCGATAAACATCGGTGCCGATCAAGACGATCAGGATCGCACTCGCCAGGGCAGAGAGCATCATGATCATTGCCTAGCAATCACCCCCGGCCTGCCATCGCAATTGCAGCGGCAAGGTCCAACCGCCCGTCATACAGCGCGCGGCCGGTAATCACGCCTTCGATCCCTTCGCTGGCATGGTGCGCGAGGACATGGATATCGTCCAGCCCCTTCACCCCGCCGCTGGCAATCACGGGGATATCGACCTGCCGGGCAAGCTCAAGCGTGGCGTCAATATTCACGCCCTTGAGCAGGCCGTCGCGGCCGATATCGGTGAACAGCAGGCTGGCAACGCCGGCATCCTCGAACCGGCGGGCAAGGTCGATTACCGGCACATCGGACACATCGGCCCAGCCTTCGGTTGCCACCATGCCGTCTTTCGCATCAACCGCGACCACGATCCCGCCCTCGAAGGCCTTCGCCATGTCCTTCACGAATTCCGGGTCCTTCAGCGCGGCTGAGCCCATCACCACGCGCGCCACACCAAGCTCGAACCAGCCCTCGACCGCTTCGCGCGTGCGGATACCGCCGCCCAGCTGGACATGGCCGGGGAAGGCTTCGAGAATCGCTTCCACGGCTTCCCGGTTCTCCGCCCGCCCGGCAAAGCTGCCGTCGAGATCGACCACATGCAAATGATGCGCGCCTACCTCGGCAAACATCACCGCCTGCGCCGCCGGATTGTCGCCATAGACGGTCGCGCGATCCATATCGCCTTCAGCCAGGCGGACAACCTGGCCAGCCTTGAGGTCGATGGCGGGGAAGACGATCATCAGGGTTTCCAGTCAAGAAAGCGGGTAAGCAAATCGAGCCCGTAACGCTGGCTCTTTTCCGGGTGGAACTGCACGCCAAGGATGTTGTCGCGCGCCACCGCTGCCACCAGCCCGCCGCCATGGTCGGTCATCGCGGCAATGTCGCGGCCATTGTCGGGCACGAAATGATAGGAGTGGAGGAAATAGGCCTCGCCTTCCTCGATCAGTTCGGCCCCGTCATGGTGATGGGCGTGGGCCACATCGTTCCAGCCCATATGTGGCACCTTGATCGCCGGGTCGGTCCGCTCAATCAGTCGCACTTCACCCGGAATCCAGCCCAGCCCGCAAGTGATGCCGTGCTCGACACCCTGCGTCGCCAGTAATTGCATCCCGACGCAGATGCCGAGGAAGGGTACGCCATCTTCCAGCACGCGTTCTTCCAACGCCTCGACCAGTCCCGGGATCGCGTCGAGTCCCTTCATGCAGGCTTTGTAAGAACCGACACCGGGCAGCACGATCCGCTTTGCCCCCATCACAAGGTCGGGATCAGCAGTTACAGTGACATGATGTGCACCCGCAGCCTTCAATGCGTTATGCACGGAGTGCAGGTTACCCGCGCCATAGTCAATCAGGGCAAGCGCTTCGGACATGGTCAGCCGCCGAGCTGGCCCTTGGTCGATGGCACTGCCCCGCCCTTGCGCGGGTCGATCTCCACCGCCTGCCGCATGGCTCGGGCGAAGCCCTTGTAGATACCTTCGCAGATATGGTGGTTGTTGCTACCATAAAGCAGTTCGATATGCAGCGTTATGCCGACTGCCTGCGCCATGCTGGCGAACCAGTGTTCGAACAGCTCGGTATCCATTTCGCCCAGCCGTTCCTGCGTGAAACCGGCATTCCACACGAAATAGGGCCGCCCGGAAATATCCAGCGCCACGCGGGCGAGCGTTTCATCCATCGGCGAATAGGCCTGGCCATAGCGCCCGATCCCGGCCCGGTCGCCCAGCGCCTGACTGATCGCCTGACCCAGCGCGATGGCGCTGTCTTCCGTGGTGTGGTGCTGGTCCACATGCAAATCGCCATCGACCTTCAGGGTGATGTCAATCAGCGAATGGCGGCTGAATTGTTCCACCATGTGATCGAGGAAACCGATGCCTGTGGAAACATCATAGGCCCCTGTCCCGTCGAGATTTACCTCCACAAGGATCGCGGTTTCGCTGGTTTTGCGCTCTATCCGGCCAGTTCTCATGAATGTGGCCTATAGCCAAGCTTTGCCGGTGCGCAAGGATTCGCGCTTGACCGGCGCGCGCGGCGACGTCACTTGTCCCCCAATGAGCGACGATGCACCCGACAGCCTGATCCCCTATGACGAAATCGTGCAGGAGGCCTTGCGCGCTGTCGTTGGCCGTGTGCTTGGTGAAATCGTGGAAACCGGCGGCGAGCTGCCGGGCAACCACCATTTCTACATCACTTTCAAAACCGGTGCGAAAGGCGTGGTGATCCCCGCACACCTGCGTGAACGCTTCCCCGATGAAATGACCATCGTGCTCCAGAACAAGTTCTGGGACCTGGCCGTGACCGAAGATGGCTTTACCGTTGGGCTGACTTTCAACCAGGTCCCGGCGAAGTTGGATATCCCCTTCGCCGCGATCACCGCCTTTGTTGATCCGGCGGTCGATTTCGGACTGCAATTCCAGGCGACCGTAGCTGACATGGCGCCGGAACCGCATGAGGATGCGGAAAACGATGCGCCGGCGAGCGAAGGTGCGGATGACGGATCCAACGTGGTCACGGTGGATTTCGGTCGCAAGAAGTAAGCTGCGGAGGCTCACTTGGCGAAACCTAAGAAAGCTGGCTCAGAATCGGACAATCCCGAAGGTGGTAGCACCGCTGACTATGCCCGCGCCGCAGGGAACCTGGTGGTGGTGGATCTTGCCCTGCGCGCAGGGTCGATGATCCTGCGCAATGCGGTGGAAAAGCGCGTGCTGGGCAAGGATATAAGCAAGCCTGCTGCCGAAGCGGTAATGAAACAATCCTCCTTGGCTGGCCGCATGGCGCGGGTCGCCGCTGCCCGGCTGGCGACCAAATCCGTGCCCGGTGCACTGATCGTGGGTGGCGGGATCGCAGCGAAAGTCTGGTACGATTTCGCCAAGAAGCGCCGTGATGAGCGCCATGGAACGCCCACCAAAGCTGCGCCAGACGACAACAAGGCTTGATTCCACCCGCCTCCATGCGCCAACAGCAGCCATGGTCAATTCCTCTCCCGATACGCTCCAGCGCCGCGGCCTGATGTTCGTGCTGTCTTCGCCGTCTGGCGCGGGCAAGACCACGATCGCGCGAAAGCTGCTCGCCGCCGATCCCGGCATCGGCATGTCCGTGTCCGTCACCACCCGCCCGATGAGGCCTGGAGAAGTGGAAGGAAAAGACTATTTCTTCACTGATCGCGACGGTTTTGACCGGATGGTGGAAGAAGGCGAATTCCTCGAATGGGCGGAAGTGTTCGGCAATTGCTACGGTACGCCCAAGGCGCAGATCAAGGCGGGGCTAAAAGCCGGGCAGGATTTCCTGTTCGATATCGACTGGCAGGGCACGCAGCAGCTCTACCAGCGCATGGAAGTGGACGTCGTCCGCGTCTTCCTGCTTCCCCCCAGCATCGAGGAACTGGAACAGCGCCTGCGCGGTCGAGGTACCGATAGCGAAGACGTGATCGCAGGCCGCATGGCCCGCGCCCGCGCGGAAATCAGCCATTGGGACGGATACGACTATGTCGTCGTCAATGACGATATCGAAGCCTGCTTCGCCAAGGTCCACGGAATTCTGGAAGCAGAACGACTTAACCGCGCCCGCCAGACAGGCTTGGTCGATTTTGTCCGCACAATGATGCGCTGAACAGGGTTACACCTGGTGACAATGTGTAACCCTGACTATTTCACCACATCTATATAAAACAGTGGGTTATGCGATCAATTCGACCCGTTTACAGGGTGACACCCTATAGGGGGAAACCGGCACATCACACCCGGGATATAACAATGGGAAAGAACCTGCCTGATATAGGCAATATCCCATCAATTAGGAAAGCGACCTTCGTTACCGCCCCGATGGATCGACGAAGTTCCCCGCGCCGATATTGGCATTGACCACGCCGCCATCAATCGGGATCGTGGTGCCCACGACATAGTCGCCCGCACGGCTGGCAAGGTAGATCGCGCCCGCCGCCATATCCTCATCCACGCCGATCCGGCCCAGCGGGATACCGCGCTCAACCATATCGGCATTGTCGCGCGCAGCGCGGTTCATGTCGCTGGGGAATGCGCCGGGGCCGATGCCGTTGACGACGATATTATCATGCACCAGCCGCGCCGCCATGCGGCGGGTGAGGTGGATCAGCGCCGCCTTGCTCGCCTGGTAGGGATAGGTTTCCCAGGGATTGGTCTTCATACCGTCAATACTGGCGATCATCACTACCTTGGCCGGGCGTTCCGCTGTAGCAGCAGCGGCCAGCAACGGATGCAGCTTCTGTGTCAGGAAGAACGGAGTCTTGACGTTGAGGTCCATCGTCCGGTCCCATCCCGCCTCGGCGAAATCGAGGAAATCCTGCCCCCAGGCCGCCCCGGCATTGTTGACGAGGATATCGAGCTTTTCTTCGCACGCGGAAATTTCCGCCGCCAGCCGCTCCATCCCTTCCATCTGGCTGAGGTCAGCGGGGATGCCGATCACCTTGTCGCCCAGCTCAGCGACAGTCGCTTCCACCTGCTCCGCCTTGCGCGCGGAGATATAGACGCGGGCACAGCCAGCCGCGAGGAAGCCCTTCACGATCATCTTGCCGATCCCGCGCGAACCGCCAGTGACGAGGGCAACGCGGCCTTCGAGGCTGAATAGGGAATTGAAATCCATGTCTTTGTCTCCTTGAGGGCGGTCAGCGCGTGGCCTTCGACAGGCTCAGGCTGAGCGGGTCTGGTTCAAATTCAGGTCAGACGAAAATAGCACTAACATCCGCTCATGCTGAGCTTGTCGAAGCACACGCGCCAGCCTGGCCCCTAGCCTCAATAGCCGCTCAGTTCAGCCACGCGATTGGCGTGGTAGTTCGCATCACCCAGGAATTCGGACAACGCGCGGTCACGCTTCATGTAGAGGCCGATGTCATATTCGTCGGTCATGCCGATGCCGCCGTGCATCTGGACGCCTTCCTTGACCGCAAGACCTGCCGCGATCCCCGCCTTGGCCTTGGCCACGGCGACCATCAGCTCGGCCTTTTCCGATCCTTCATCGAGCAATTGCTGCGCCTTTATCACTGCAGCGCGGGCAATTTCGACTTCGGAATAGAGATGCGCAGCGCGGTGTTGCAGTGCCTGGAATTCGCCGATCAGGCGGCCAAACTGCTTACGCTGCTTGAGGTAATCGACGGTCATATCCATCGAGCCACCTGCCACACCGACAGCCTCTGCCGCCGCGCCAGCGCGCCCGGCATTGAGCATGGCATTGAGCACTTCGCGCCCGCCATCGACTTCGCCGATCACTGCGTCGCCATCCAGCTCCACATTGTCGAGCTTGAGATGCGTCGCCATCGAGCTATCGACCAGCCGCACAGCATCCTGCGAGAGGCCCGCTGCGTCCTTGGGCACAGCGAATAGCGTCAGCCCGTCCATATCGCTATCGTCACCAGAGGTGCGTGCAGCGACCACGATCATGTCCGCGCTCGCACCCTGCACTACGAAGCTCTTTGCTCCGTTCAGGCGGAAGCCATTGCCGGACTTTTCCGCGCGGGTCGTGATCTTCTGCGGATTGTGTTTGGGGCCTTCATCCACGGCCACGGCAAACACGCTGTCGCCCGAAAGCAACCCCGGCAGCCAGCGGCCACGCAGGTCAGCGCTGCCTTTGCCGAGAGCTGTTGCGGCCAGCACTGCGCTGCTGAGGAAAGGCGATGGGGTCAGGTTGCGCCCGATCTGTTCGAGCACGATCCCGGCTTCGACATTGCCCATGCCCAGCCCGCCATCATCCTCGGAAACAAGGATACCGGTGAAGCCCATTTCGGCAAATTGCTTCCACAATTCGTGGCCGAAACCGTCGGGGCAATCCTTGTCACGCCAATGGCGCAGCTGCTTGGCGATGGCGCCTTCTTCGCCCATGAATTGGCTGGCAGTGTCGGCGAGCAACGCCTGGTCGTCATTATGATAAAGGGGCATGGATCAGGCTCCCGGAAGGTCGAGGATACGCTTGGCGATGACGTTGAGCATGACTTCGCTCGTCCCGCCTTCGATCGAATTGGCCTTGGTCCGCAGCCATTCGCGCGAGGGCTTCCCGCCCCGCGTTACCTCGCTGTCCCATTCCAGCGAACGGCTGCCGCCAGCCGTCATCATCAGCTCATGACGGCGCTTGTTCAGCTCGGTACCGGAATATTTCATCATGTTGGGCTGCGCCGGATGCGCCTTGCCCACCTTGATCTCGTCGAGGAACTTTTCGCCCATCGCGCTGAATGCCAGCGCATCGACATCGAACATCGCCAGCTGCGCGCGCAGGATCGGATCAAGTTCACCTGTATGCCGCTTCATCGCGGCCCCGATGGTGGTCAGCCGGTCCGCATTGCCTGCGCCCGAAATCATCTCACGCTCGTGCCCGAGCAGATATTTCGCCACGTCCCAGCCGCGATTGATTTCACCGACAAAGCCGGGAATATCCTCGCCATAGGACTTGGGCACTTTTACATCGTCAAAGAAGGTTTCGCAGAACGGGCTATTGCCACTGATCAGCTTGATCGGCTTGGTGCTGACCCCCGGCGTCGTCATGTCATAGAGCATGAAGGTGATGCCGCGGTATTTGTCTTCCTTGTCGGTGCGCACGAGGCAGAAAATCCAGTCCGCCTTGTCGGCATAGCTGGTCCATATCTTCTGGCCGTTGACCACCCAGTGATCGCCCTTGTCTTCACCATAGGTCTGGAGCGAGACGAGGTCAGAGCCGCTGCCGGGTTCGGAATAGCCCTGACACCAGCGGATTTCACCGCGGGCGATCTGGTTCAGGAAATGCTTCTTCTGTCCCTCGGTCCCGAATTGCAGTAGCGCCGGGCCGAGCATCCAGATGCCGAAACTGTGCAGCGGGGACCGCGCATTGATGCGCGCCATTTCCTCGCGCAGCACCTTGGCTTCTGCCGGGGAGAGTCCTGCACCGCCATATTCCTTGGGCCATGCGGGGACAGTGTAA
Source organism: Sphingomonadaceae bacterium (assembly GCA_024236195.1). GTDB lineage: Bacteria > Pseudomonadota > Alphaproteobacteria > Sphingomonadales > Sphingomonadaceae > JACXVD01. Next base: position 85,230 of record JACKKZ010000005.1, on the reverse strand, counting down.
CCTTTCTCCACACAGGCATCGAACCATGCGCCCTGCGCTTCGCTTGAGAAGCTGCCATTGCGGCCACCCCAATAGACATCCTTGTCGTCGCGAACCGGTTCACGCATTTCCGGCGGGCAGTTCGCCTCCAACCATGCGCGGGTTTCCGCGCGGAATTCTTCAAGATTGGCCATAGCCCTTCTCCTTTCCCTTTGCGTCAACCTTGGGGAAAGGCGGCGCGAGTCGCAAGCCCGGATTTCCGCCGCTTTGTAACAATCGCCCTTGCCGTAGCGTAAGGCGCAAAAGATTCTCACGCAGCGCTTGCCAGCCCCTGCCTCCCCCTGCAAAGCTGCGCACCAACAGAGGAGAGTCTCAATGGATTTCGAACCCACCGACCGGCAGAAGCACTGGCGCGACCGTGTGCGCCATTTCATCGAGAACCACGTTCGCCCGCGCGACAAGGATTACAAGGCGCAGCAGGCCGAAGGCGAACGCTGGAAAGTCCTGCCGGTGATCGAGGAAGAGAAGGAACGCGCCAAGGCACAGGGTATCTGGAACCTGTTCATGCCGCCGCAGGGCCAGCTGAGCCATGTCGATGACAGCTTCGAATTCGAAGGTCCGGGGCTAACCAATCTCGAATATGCGCTCTGCGCCGAGGAGATGGGCCGCATCGGTTGGGCCAGCGAAGTGTTCAATTGCTCCGCACCCGATACCGGCAATATGGAAGTGTTCCATCGCTATGGCACGCGCGCGCAGAAGGATGAATGGCTCAAGCCGCTGATGAATGGCGAGATCCGCTCCGCCTTCCTGATGACCGAACCGGCGGTTGCCTCCTCCGATGCGACCAATATCGAATGCTCGATCCGCCGCGAGGGGGACGAATATGTGCTCAACGGCCGCAAATGGTGGTCTTCGGGCGCTGGCGATCCGCGCTGCAAAGTCGCGATTGTCATGGGCAAGAGCGATTTCGAGGCTGACCGCCACCGCCAGCAGAGCATGGTGCTGATGCCGCTCGACGCGCCGGGCGTTACCATTCTGCGCCATCTGCCGGTCTTCGGTTATGATGATGCGCCGCATGGCCATATGGAAGTGCTGCTCGAAAATGTCCGCATCCCGGCCAGCAACATGCTGCTGGGCGAAGGGCGCGGTTTCGAGATCGCGCAGGGCCGCCTTGGCCCGGGCCGCATCCATCACTGCATGCGCACCATCGGCGCGGCAGAGGAAGCGCTGGAGAAAATGTGCAAGCGGCTGCAGAGCCGCACCGCCTTCGGCAAGCCGATCTACAAGCATTCGGTGTGGGAAGAACGCGTCGCCCGCGCCCGCATCGACATCGACATGACCCGGCTGCTCTGCCTCAAGGCCGCCGACATGATGGACAAGGCGGGCAACAAGGCGGCCAAGGGCGAAATCGCCATGATCAAGGTGCAGGCCCCCAATATGGCGCTGCGGATTATCGACGATGCCATCCAGGCCCACGGCGGCGGCGGCGTGTCGGAGGATTACGGCCTCGCCTATTCCTATGCCGGGATCCGCACCTTGCGGCTGGCTGACGGTCCGGACGAAGTCCACAACCGTTCGATCGCGCGGATGGAATTTGCCCGCCATGCCCCGCAGCCGGGAGAGGCTGACACCAGCTTCAGCTCGGGCGATCTGGGGGTAACGCGGTGAAGGCAGCCATTCTGGAGCAGGCCGGGCAGCCGATGGTGATCGACGAGGTCACTATCGACAAACCCGGCCCGCATGAAGTGCTGATCCGCACCGCCGCTTGCGGGCTGTGCCATTCGGATTTGCACTTCATTGACGGCCATTATCCCCACGCCATGCCCACCATTCCCGGCCATGAAGCAGCGGGCGTGGTGGAGGCCGTGGGCAGCGAAGTGCGCACGGTGAAGGTGGGCGACCATGTCGTCACCTGCCTGTCTGCCTTTTGCGGCCATTGCGAATTCTGCGTCACCGGGCGCATGGCTTTGTGCACCAGCACCGATGTGAAGCGTGCAGACGGGCAACCTCCGCGGCTCACCCGCAGCAGCGATGGGGCGCCCGTGGCGCAATTGCTCAATCTGTCAGGCTTTGCAGAACAGATGCTGGTGCATGAACATGCCTGCGTCGCGATTGATCCGGACATGCCGCTCGACCGAGCGGCGGTAATTGGTTGTGCGGTCACAACCGGAGCCGGCGCGATTTTCAACGCCTGCAATGTCACACCGGGCGAAGATATCGCCGTGATCGGCTGCGGCGGCGTAGGGCTGGCAACGATCAATGCGGCCCGGATTGCCGGTGCAGGCCGGATCATCGCGCTCGATCCAATCCCGGAAAAGCGCGAACTGGCGATGAAGCTGGGCGCGACCCATGTGTTCGATGCCAGCCATCCCGATGCACGCGGCGCGGTGATGGAACTGACCAAAGGCGGTGTGCACCACGCCATCGAAGCCGTCGGGCGACAGGCCAGTGCCGATATGGCCGTGGCGCTGCTACGCCGCGGCGGGACCGCGACCATCGTCGGCATGATGCCGCTTGATTCCAAGGTCGGCCTCAGTGCCATCGACCTGCTGGGATCGAAGAAAGTGCAAGGCGCACTGATGGGGATGAATCGTTTCCCGGTTGATCTCCCCCGCCTCGTGGCTTTCTATCTCAGCGGGCAGCTTGACCTCGACACGATCATTGCCGAGCGCATTTCGCTCGACCAGATCAATCAGGGCTTCGATACGATGCGCGGCGGCCACAGCGCCCGCTCGGTTATCGTTTTCGATAGCTAGCCAGCATGCAACAGGCGCGCCAAGGGGGCAGCATGGATTACGAAAAGGAAATGAGCGGTACCACCGCTGTCGCCGAAAAGGACCGGCTCGACGAAGCTGCCCTGTCCGTCTGGATGGAAGCCAATGTCGACGGCTTTGCCGGGCCGATGACGCTGTCCAAATTCAAGGGCGGACAATCCAACCCGACCTATCGCATTGACACGCCCGGCGCGTCTTACGTGCTGCGCCGCCAGCCCTTTGGCGATCTGTTGCCCTCAGCCCATGCGGTTGACCGCGAATACAAGGTCATGGCCGCGCTTGGTCCGCTGGGCTTCCCCGTCCCGCACGCCTTTGGCCTTTGCGAGGATCGGGGCGTCATCGGCTCGAAATTCTTCGTCATGGGCATGGTCGAAGGCCGGAACCTGTGGAACGGCTCCATGCCTGACCGCACGCCGGAAGAGCGCCGCGGGCTTTACCACGCCGTGATCGACACGATGGCGCAGCTGCACAGCTTCAAGCCGGAGGAAATCGGGCTGGGTGATTATGGCAAGCCGGTCGATTACTGCGCGCGCCAGATCCATCGCTGGTCGAAACAATACAAGCTGTCAGAAACCGAAGAGATTCCGGAAATGGACCGGCTGATCGCTTACCTTGCTGACAGCATCCCGCCGCAGCAGGCCAGCTCTGTCGTGCATGGCGATTACCGGCTCGACAATATGATCTTCCACCCGACCGAGCCGCGCGTGATCGCCGTGCTGGATTGGGAACTGTCAACGCTGGGCGATCCCATCGCCGATTTTGCCAACCTCATGATCAACTGGCTGATGCCGCCCGAAGGCCGCGCCTCGATCGGCGGGCTCCCGCATGAGGAAATGGGTATCCCCACCATAGAACAAGCGGTCAGCCGCTATATCGAAAAGACCGGCTTCGACGTGCCGCCGATGGACTGGTATTTCGCCTTCTGCCTGTTCCGCATGGCGGCGATCCTGCAAGGGGTGAAGAAGCGCGCGCTGGACGGTAATGCGTCGAGCGAACATGCGCTTTCCATGAGCAAGCAGATCGTGCCGCTGGCGCAGGCCGGGTGGGACTTCGCGCAAAAGGCAGGTGCTGCCTGAATGGCTTGCCGTTGACGGCTGGCGCGGCTAGCAGCGCCGCGAGTGCTGATCAGGCACAGCCAGATTCCGGAGACAGAAACCATGACCGCCCAGCTCGCCACCGCCATCGAAGCCGCGTGGGAAGACCGCGCCAATGTCACCCCCGCCAGCACGGAAGTGCGCGCAGTGGTCGATGCGGCGATGGAACTGCTCGACAGCGGACAGGCGCGCGTTGCCGAAAAACAGGGTGACGAATGGATCGTCAACCAGTGGCTGAAAAAGGCCGTGCTGCTTTCCTTCCGCCTCAACGACATGGAAATCATCGAAGGCGGGCCCGGTGGTGCCGTGTGGTGGGACAAGGTCCCGAGCAAGTTCAAGGGCTGGACCGAAGAGAATTTCAAGGAAGCCGGCCTGCGCGCTGTTCCCGGCAGCATCGTGCGGCGCGGGGCCTATATCGGCAAGAATGTCGTGTTGATGCCCAGCTTCGTGAACCTCGGCGCCTATGTCGGCGAAGGCACGATGATCGACACCTGGGCTTCGGTCGGCTCCTGTGCGCAGGTCGGGCGTGATTGCCACATCTCGGCCGGGGCCGGGATTGGCGGGGTGCTGGAACCGCTGCAGGCCAACCCCACCATCATCGGTGACAATTGCTTTATCGGTGCGCGCTCCGAAATCGTCGAAGGCGTACAGGTGGGTGAAGGCTGCGTGGTGGCCATGGGCGTTTTCATCACCCAATCGACCAAGATCGTCTATCGCGATACGGGCGAAGTAATCCGTGGCCATATCCCGCCCTATTCCGTCGTCGTCCCCGGCAGCCTGCCCGATCCGAAGGGTGGCCCGGCGCTGGCCTGTGCCGTAATCGTGAAGACCGTGGACGCGCAGACCCGATCCAAGACCGGGATCAACGAGTTGTTGCGCGACTGATTCTGCTTCCGGTGCGCTGCTGCGGACCGGAACTATCGCCTTTGCTGACCGTAGATCAGGTACGCGGAGCCGTTCCGCACTCTGAACTCGGGAGCAAAAGCGATGGAAAAAGTAGGTAACGAAATCCACCTTAATGCAACCGAGGCGAGCGCCGGTTCGAAAGAAGGCGTTGTCCGCTGGATACTGGCAATCGGCCTCGTGCTCGGCGTACTGGCTATGTCCGCGATCTGGATCACCGGCGCGTGGTCGCATAGCGAAACCTCGGAAACAGCCCGCTTGCAGGCTGACAGCAACATCTCTGCCAGCGCAACCACCCTGGATGAAACGGGTAGCGACAATCTGACCATGTCCGGCGAACATGAGATGAAAGACGGGATGGAAGTGGTCGACAACTGACAGGTTGACTTGGCGTGCCTTTTTCGGCGCCACCTCTCCCCACCTGCACAGTAATCGGCTCGTCAAGAACCAATAGGCGGAAGGCACAATAGCAGCGGGGAGAGGCATTCCCCCCTTGTGCGGCTATTTCGTGTGCGGCTATTTCGGCACCGCCGTTTCAATCGGCTCCATATCCGCCACGCTGGCCGCATAGGCCTCTGCGCCGCGCATCACGCGCATCATGTTGCGCCAGGAAATCTTCTCCAGATCCTCCTGCGTATAGCCGCGCCGGGCGAGTTCCACGAAAAGCAGCGGATAGCCGGTGACATCTTCCATCCCGACCGGGCCGGTCAGCATGCCATCATAATCCCCGCCGATCCCGATATGGTCGATGCCCGCGACCTTGCGGATATGGTCGATATGGTCGGCCATGTCGGACACAGTGACTTCGGGCATCGGGTGGGCCTTGTCCCACGCATCAATCCCGGATTTGGCGGCTTCAGGCTGGCCCTGCCATAGCGAGTCCAACCGCGCTTCCTCTGCCTTGCGGGCTGCCAGCCACTGGCGCAGTTCCTCGTCAACATAGGCAGGATAGGCGACGACCATGACAATCCCGCCATTGGCCGGGAGCCGTTTCAGGACACTATCCGGCACATTGCGCGCATGGCCATTGATCGCGCGCGCGCCGGAGTGGCTGAAGATCACCGGAGCTTTTGCCACGTCCAGCGCATCGTGCATGGTTGCCTCGCTGACATGGCTGAGATCGACCAGCATCCCCAACCGGTTCATTTCCTGCACCACTTTCACGCCGAAATCACTCAATCCGTCATGTTCAGGCGTATCCGTAGCGCTGTCAGCCCATGGGGTATTTTTGTTGTGGGTCAGCGTCATGTAACGCGCGCCGATGGCATACATCTGGCGCAGCACGGCCAGGCTGGAGCCAATCGAATGGCCCCCTTCCATTCCCATCAGACTGGCAATCTTGCCCTGCTTGCGCGCCCTTTCGACATCATCGGCGGTGAGCGCCAGCAGCATGTCCTTCGGATATTTCGCGACCAGCCGCCTTGTGACGTCGATCTGCTCGATGGTCGCCTGGACAGCCTGCGGTTCGTCCAGCGATGCGCTGACATAGACGGACCAGAATTGCGCCCCGACCTTGCCCTGGCGCAGGCGTTTGAGGTCGGTATGCATAGTGCGACCTTCCGAATGCTCCGGCCCGGTCGCGCTCGTATCATGGAAGTCGAAATCGCCAATCACATTGCCCCAGCGCCCACGTAGCTGGATCGGCACATCATTATGCCCATCCCACACCGGGGCCACTTCCAGCGCGGCCTCTGCGACTTCTTCAGGTGTTTCAGCGGCCAGCGGCGTAGCGATCATAGCCAGCGCGGCAAGCGGGAGCATTCTGTGCATTGTCGATCCCTTATCATCGGGTAGGATGCACCTTTGTAGCGCAGCGGGGGGACAAGGGAAGCCATGGGGTCAGCGGCAGAGATCATCGCAAAGCTGCAACTGGAACCACATCCCGAAGGCGGCTGGTTCCGCGAGACCTGGCGTGCTCCGGCTGGCGACAGCGAACGCGCCAGTGCGACGGCGATCCATTTCCTGCTGGAGGCGGACCAGAACTCGCATTGGCACGTGGTCGATGCCGCCGAAATCTGGCTGTGGCATGCGGGCGACCCGCTGGAACTGCGGCTGGCGACGAGCGATGCCGGGCCGGTCGAGACTATCACACTTGGCCCCGATGTGCTGGCGGGCCATTGCGTCCAGCATGTCATCCCGCCCGATGAGTGGCAGGCGGCGCATCCGATTGCTGGCGGCACCCATGGCTATACATTGGTGTCCTGTATTGTCTCGCCCGGGTTCGAATTTGCCGGGTTCACGCTGGCCAAGGCAGGCTGGAACCCCGGAAATGAGGAGAGCCCGACATGAGATGGCGACCCGTCGCACGCTGGCTGCTGGCGATCTTCTATTGCGTCGCAGGCTATTTCCACCTCGCAGCGCCGGAACCGTTCCTGAAGATCATGCCCGGCTGGGTTCCCATGCCGGAGCAGGTGGTATTGTGGACCGGGATCGCCGAACTGGCGGGAGCCATCGGACTGGTGCAGCCGTGGTCCGCGCCCTTGCGGCGCGCGGCGGCCCTTGGCCTCGCGCTTTATGCGCTGTGCGTCTGGCCCGCCAATATCAACCACATGATCGTGGATTTCGCGCGTGAGGATGGCGGGCTGGGCCCGTTCTACCATATTCCCCGCATGGCGGCGCAGCCCGTGTTGATCTGGCTGGCCCTGTGGGCAGGCGAACTGACCCGCTGGCCTTTTCACAAGGACGATAACTGAGCGCCCTCAGTCCAGATCGTCTTCGTCGTCCCAGTCTTCCTCTTCCTGACGCGCATAGGTGGCAGTCAGGACGGCACAGGCGGTGACGTTGCCCTCCAGCGCCGCGAGCACTTCCTTGCGCCCCGCCCCCGGCATCAGCGTCAGCGGCAATTCGAGCGCGAACAGCTGGAACACATAAGTATGCGCATCGTCATCTTCCGGCGGAGCAGGCAGCATCCATTCGGAATTCTTCAGCGAGTTCTTGCCCACGCGCGGCGGCACTTCGCCTTCGAGTAGCTGACCTTTCTGACCCGCGAGACCCCATACCAACCAGTGGCATAGAGGCTCATCGCCTGCCGAACTTGCGTCTTCCATCACCAGCACCAGTTCCTGCGAGCCGGGCGGCGGGGCCGTCCATTCCAGCGGCGGTGCTACGGCATCTTCCTCGTCCGCAGTGAAACAAGGGTCCAGTTCATCCCCATCGCGGAAGGCCGCGCTCTTCAAGGCAAACCCACCCCGCCCGAGCGTCTTTTCGCTACCCAACCGGGCGATAGCGAGCTTGCCAGCGGCAGGTCCGGAAGCGGCCAGGGCACCGGCTAGCCAGGCGGGAACGGGATCAGACATGGGGAACTCCTCTTGCTTGGCAGCCTCCCTAGGAAGATTTCTCGGCAGGCGCGAGGGCTGGCAGGCAGGTTTTTCCCAAGCACTTCGAAAATGGGGACAATTTACCGCTTTTGACGGCTTGCTCAGGAACAGTTCAGGCGGCATGCTGATTTCACAGGAAACCACTTTGCATCAATGCTGCTGCGATTCCCGGAGAGACCATGAAACTGGCCCGCGCTTCAATCTCATTCGCCCTTGCCCTGTCGCTCGCAGCATGCGGCGGTGGGGGGAGCGCGCCGCCCACTAGCGGGACTGGTGGCGGGACCACACCAACCCCCACGCCGCCAACCGCCCAATGCTCGCTCGCCAGCCGGCAGGCATGGGTGAAGGAAGTTATCGACGAGTGGTATCTGTTCCCCAGCCTGGTGGATAATTCAGTCAACCCGTCCAGCTTCACAAGCTTGCAGGACTATATTGACGCGCTGGTGGCCCCGGCGCGAGCGCAATCCCAGGATCGCTTCTTCACATACATCACCTCGATCGAGGAAGAGGAAGCCTTCTTCAATTCCGGTTCCAGCGCCGGTTTCGGTGTGCGGTTGGGCTATGACACGACCAATAACCGGGTATTTGTCATCGAATCGTTCGAGAATGCCCCGGCTCTCGCGGCCAATATCGACCGGGGCACGGAAATCCTCGCGATAGGTGCGACGCAGGCAACAGCCCAATCTGTTTCCACCCTGATGGCCAATGGCGGACCGCAGGCGGTGATTGACGCGCTGGGCCCATCCACGGCAGGCACATCCCGCTATATCCAGTTCCGGCCCGCTGGCGGCACGACAACCGACACGACGATAGCCAAGACCGATTACTCGCTTGACCCTGTGTCTGACCGCTATGGCGCAAAGGTGATTGACGATAACGGCAAGAAGGTGGGCTATGTGAACCTGCGCACCTTCATCAATTCTGCCGATCCGGATTTGCGCGCTGCCTTCCAGGATTTCCGTAGCCAGGGCGTGACGGAAATCATCCTCGATTTCCGCTATAATGGCGGCGGACTGGTGAACATTGCCGAGCTGATGGGCGATTTGATGGGGCAGGACAAGGTCGGGCAGGTCTTCAGTCGCACCACCTTGCGCGCATCGAAAGCAAACCTGAACGAACAGCGCAATTTCGAAGCGGCAGGCCAGGCCATTGCGCCGACCAAAATCGCGATAATCGGGCGCGGTGGGACAGCCTCTGCCAGCGAGTTGGTGGCCAATGCTTTCATCCCCTATCTTGGCAACAATATCGCGCTGGTCGGAACCAACACCTATGGCAAGCCGGTGGGCCAGTTCGGCTTTGACCTGGCTGCCTGCGATGACCGCTTGCGCGTGGTCGCTTTCCGCACGGAAAACCGCGATGGCGGCGGGGACTATTATACCGGCCTTGCCAGCGTGATGCCCAACACCTGCAGCGCGAATGACGATATTCTCAAGCCTTTGGGTGACCCGACCGAAGCCTCCGTCGCCACAGCGCTGGACTTCTTGGCCGGGCGGCCTTGCACGGCCATTTCCAAGGCTGGACAGGGTGTTCAGGCGGAGCGACCGCAACGCGAGATCCTGCAACCTGACCGGCCCAGCGCAGCCCAGCGCGAAGTGCCCGGCATGTTCTGACCTGTGAAAGCCACGCATGGTGATGCGTGGTAATCACGGCAAGAGCGCCTATATGGCCAGCATGGATCCCACCAAGGCCAAACTCGTCATCCGCGCCGCCAAACTGGCAGACGCGCCCGCCATCACCCGCCTCTCTGCCAAGGTATATGGCAAGGCCGATGCCTATACACAGGCGCAAATACGCGGGCAGGTAAACAACTTCCCCGACGGGCAATTCGTCGCCGAATATGAAGGCAAGGTGGTGGGCTATTGCGCCACGCTGATCGTGCCGGAAGACGTCGCGCTGAACCAGCACAGCTGGTACGAGATCACCGGACAGGGCTATGCCGCGCGGCACGATCCGGAAGGCGATGTGCTCTATGGCATGGAGGTCTGCGTCGATCCCGATTACCGGCGGCTGCGGATAGGCCAGCGGTTTTACCGCAAGCGGCAGGAACTATGCCAGTATTTCGAGCTGAAAGGCATAGCCTTTGGCGGCCGCATGCCGGGCTATTCCCGGCGCAAGAAGTCCTATGCCGACCCGGCGGAATATCTCGAAGCAGTGATCGAGAAACAGATCAGCGACCAGGTCATCAATTTCCAACTCAACCAGGGCTTCCAGCCGCTGCAGGTGCTGCGTAATTATGATCGCAAGGACAAGCAGAGCGGCGGCCATGCGGTGCTGATGTATTGGCCCAACCCGCTGGCCCCTGAGGAAGCACACCACCAATTGCGTGGCCTTGGCAAGGGCTTGCCCGCTTCTGTCCGCGTGGCCACTGTTCAGTTCATGATGCGGCGCATTTCGCGCATTTCGGAGTTTGAGGAACAGGTCGAGTACTGGGTCGATGTCGCGTCAGACTATCACGCGGACTTTGTGACTTTCCCCGAACTGTTTACGCTGGAATTGCTCTCCATTCCGGACAAGGCGCTGCCGCCCGACGAAGCGATTGAAGAAATCGCCAATTATACTGATCGCTTCTGCGAGTTCATGGGCAAGCTGGCGGTCAGCTATAATATCAACATCATTGGTGGTTCCCACCCCACGCGGATGGAGAATGGCGAGATCCGCAACATCGCCTATGTCTTCCTGCGCGACGGGGCAATGTACCGGCAGGAGAAGCTCCACCCCACCCCGTCGGAACGCCGCTGGTGGAATATCAAGGGCGGCGAAGGCGCGGATGTGATCCCCACCGATTGCGGGCCGATCGGGGTGATGATCTGTTACGACAGCGAATTTCCTGAACTGGCGCGCCACCTGGTCAACCAGGGCGCGATGATGCTGTTCGTGCCCTTCTGCACGGACGAGCGACGCGGCTATCTGCGCGTGCGCTATTGCAGCCAGGCCCGCGCGGTAGAGAACCAGTGCTATGTCGTGACCTCTGGCGTGGTCGGCAACATCCCCAACGTCGAGAATATGGATGTGCATTATGCCGAAAGTGCGATCCTGACCCCGTCTGACTTCCCCTTCGCGCGCGACGGGGTGGCGGCGGACACGGCGCCAAACACGGAAACCATCGCGATTGCGGATTTGAGCCTCGCGGATTTGCTCACCAGCCGCCAGAGCGGCGCGGTGCAGAACCTCAAGGATCGCCGCTTCGACCTCTATGGCGTGGAGTGGAAGAAGGACCCGCCACCCGCGGCCTGATGCTTTTGCTACTTGCTCCGGCGCGCGGTTTGCGCTTCGCATTGCGGCATGGAGCGGGAGACATTCGATTACGTCATCGTTGGCGGCGGCAGCGCGGGCTGTGTGCTGGCCAATCGCTTGTCTGCCGACCCGCAGCGCCGTGTGTTGCTGCTGGAGGCTGGCGGCAAGGATGACTATATCTGGGTCAAGATCCCGGTCGGCTATCTCTACTGCATCGGCAATCCGCGCACAGACTGGTGCATGCAAACCGAGGCAGAGAGCGGGCTGAACGGCCGCAGTCTGCGCTATCCACGCGGCAAGCTGCTGGGCGGCTGCTCCTCCATCAACGGCATGATCTATATACGCGGGCAAGCGGCGGACTATGACGGATGGCGGCAACAGGGCCTCTCCGGCTGGAGCTGGGACGATGTCCTGCCATGGTTCACACGCGCCGAGGACCATTATCTCGGCGCGACGCAATATCACGGCTCAGGCGGCGAAATCCGGGTCGAGAAACAGCGCCTGCGCTGGGACATACTCGATGCGTTCCAGCAAGCGGCCGAGCAATATGGCATTGCCCCGACCGCAGATTTCAACCGCGGCGACAATGAAGGCTCCGGCCTGTTCGACGTGACCCAGCGCCGCGGCTGGCGCTGGAGCGCGGCAGATGCTTTCCTCAAGCCCGTGCGCAAGCGGGCGAACCTGAAAATCGTGACCGGCGCGCTGGTTGACCGGGTTCTGGTCGAGCAAGGCCGCGCTACTGCTGTTGCCTATTCGCTGGGTGGGGAACAGCGGATTGCCGAGGCTGCTGGCGAAGTGTTGCTCTCCGCCGGGGCCATCGGGTCCCCCGCCATCCTCGAACGCAGCGGAATTGGCGACAGCGCTCATCTCGCGAGCCTCGGCATTGAGCCGCTGGTTCATGCGCCCGATGTCGGCGCGAATTTGCAGGACCATCTGCAGATCCGCTGTGCGTGGCAGGTGGAAGGCGTTTCGACGCTCAACCAGCGCGCATCGAACATTGTTGGCAAGGCCATGATCGGGCTGGAATATGTGCTCCGCCGCAGCGGGCCGATGGCAATGGCGCCCAGTCAGCTCGGCATGTTCGCCCGCTCTGATCCGGCCAAGGCAACGCCTGACCTTGAATGGCATGTGCAGCCGCTCAGCCTTGAGGCTTTCGGCGGCGAGCTTGATCCCTTCCCCGCCTTCACCGCTTCCGTCTGCAACCTCCGCCCGACCAGCCGGGGGACCAGCCGCATTGCCAGCGCCGATCCAGCTGCCCCGCCTGCCATCCGGCCCAACTACCTTGCTACGGAAGAAGACCGGGCAACCGCACGGCGCGCGGTGCGGATCAACCGCGCTATCGTCGCTCAGCCAGCGCTTGCAGCTTACAACCCGGTCGAGTTCCGCCCTGGCCCGGGCATCCAAGATGATGGTGCGCTCGACCAGGCGATTGGCGATATTGCGACCACCATCTTCCACCCTGTCGGTACTGCCGCGATGGGGCGCGTCCTTGACGAGCGGCTGCAGGTCAAGGGCATCTTTGGCCTGCGCGTGATTGATGCTTCCGCCATGCCCTCTATCACCTCAGGCAATACCAATGCCCCGGTGATGATGATGGCGGAAAAGGGCGCGTCGATGATCCGCGAGGATGCGCGCTAGACATAGGCCATCGCAAAAGTCGCTGCGCCCAGTCCCAGTGACAGCGGCACCCGCAGCGCCAACCACCAGCGGGGGGCCAGCGGACCAAGCCGCGCGTCAATGACCGGGCTTAGCAGAATTGCCGCGCCCAGCATCGCCAGCGAAGGTTCCGGCCATTGTTCGCCAAACACCCACGGGATCCACGCCGCCAGTGCCAGCAGGCTGGGCATCACCGCCGCAACCCACAGCCAGCCCAGCGCCTGCCGCCGCTCTGCTGCGGGGGCCGCTGCTGCGATCCCCCACCACGCGCCGCCAAGGAAGGAGAAAATAAGCCCGGCATAGGCCATACCGATAGCCAACGCGGCAAAACGCAACTCAGGCGGACCCCACAGCAGGGCCCCAAGGCATGCCAGTTGCGGCAATAGTCCTGCTAGGCCGAGCAGGCGCGGTGTGGATGGAACGCTTTTCATCCCCTGCCTAACCCGCTGTGTGCCGCTCGGTTCCGGGCAAGCTGTTCATGCGCCCAGCCGTGCCAGTACCACCAGCGCCAGGTTGAAACCGAGTGCGAGCACGGTGAGCACTTTCCAGCCGGTCCCGGCATCCTTCATCCCGCGCGCCCAGGTCCAATGGTGGATGCCATAGGTCGCCAGCCCGGCAGCTGCGATAGTGAACCAGGCCGCCTTGCCCAGCAGCAGGAAGAACAGCACCATCAGCACCGCGACCTGTACAAACCACGCGCCACCCAGCCATACGATGGGCACCGGGCGATAGGCCCCCTCAGGCATGAAGCTGCCCATATTATGCGTAGTCACACCGCTTTCTATGGGCGCCCCGTAATCACCATCATCCGGCACGTCCCGCGCTTCATCGGCTGGATTGCTCACGGTGCTTCGTCCCCTTCAAAGGGCTGCTTGTCTGTCCACGCGCAGCCCTGCCGGTCTTCCCCGCGCACTTGCAGGGTCACAACAAAGGGATAGGTCCTGTCGCTCATCCCGTCACCGCAGCTCCCCGGCGTCACGGCCATGCGGAAGGGCTGGCCACCCAGCTCACCCGAATAGCCGAGGCCATTATTCCCCGCGAACCGCTCTACGGTAATCACCTGCCCCTCGATGTCTTCCGGCGTGGTGTAGCGCAGCTCTGTTCCGGTCACTTCGCCGCCCCAGAATGGTTCGGTGCCGGTGAAGTGGATGATTTCATCCTCGGCAATTGCAGCGAAAGCTTCTGTGGGCCCATCCATGACCTTGCCGCCTTCGCCCTCCACCCGCGGCTGGCAGGCGGTAAGCAGCACGGCGATGCAGGCAAGAGCGGGATAATGAGTTCTTCTCGTCATGCCGCCTAGAATGGCGAGGAAGGAAGCGCTTGCCAAGTTCAGCCTTTTGTATTCCTGCCATCCTCGTGTATCAATTGGCCAGCGAAAGGCCTTCCATGCTCTCACTGATCTACGTCAGCACTGCCAGCCCGGCTCTGGAGCGTGCCAAGGTCGAGGCGCTTGCAGCGCGGGCAGCAGCGGCCAATGCGGAGCTGCGGCTTACTGGCTTGCTGGTTTGGAATACGCGCCATTTCATGCAGTTGCTGGAAGGAGACAGCCGCACCATCCATGCGCTGATGGAGCGGATTGGCAGTGATACGCGCCATCGCGATATTGCATTCCTGCGGCACGAGGAACGCCAATCCCGCGAATGCCCGGACTGGTACATGCAGGCGTTGGAAACGCCACTGGCGGGGGCAGGCAGCGCAAGCGATTTTGCGGCGCGGCTGCCCGCCGACATGGGCGCTGACACAAGGCTGCTCTTCACCAGCTTTGCATCAGCGCTCAAACCCTTGCCGATGGCCTGATCCGGCCGGACGTACCGGCCAGGCCGCCCCGGTCGTTACGGGCAGGAGAAAGTCACCTGCACGCTGGCCGTACCAGCACCCGGCTTCAGGTTCGGATAGACATTGTAAGTCCCTGCCGGGATCGACCGTCCCTTGGCCGAGGCCATGTCATTGAACGTGATCGTGCGCGAACCCTGCAGCCAGAAACCGGCGTTCTGGCCCGAGACTGAGGAAATGGTGCAAGTGGCCGGAAGGCTCACCGCCTGCCCTTTCAACTCGGCATTGCGCCCGGCCACGCCGCGCGATTGTGTGCCTGATGCAGTCACCGTGCCGGCCAGTGCAGGCGCAGCCAGCACAGTTGCCAGCGACGCGACGGCAAGAGTTGCAGTGCGGAAAATTGCTTTGGTCATCATACGCTCCCGTTTTGTCTTTCGGCGCGGAAGGGAGGGATTTCCCTCGCGCTGACCAGCCTGCACACATCACCATGCCTTGCATTGATCGCGGTCAAGCCTCGCCAAATTCCCTGTGACCTGCCATGGGCCCCGGCAAAGGAGAATTTGCCATGTCGGGTAGCGACGAAGATTATGTCTATGACGAGGAAAGCGGCGAGTGGATGCCCGCTTCCGAACTGGCGGCCAAACAGGCAGCTGCCGATAGCGTTGAAGTCCGCGATGCCGTGGGCAATCTCCTTGCTGACGGTGACCAGGTAACGCTGATCAAGGATCTTGAGGTCAAGGGCGCCGGCCAGACCCTGAAACAGGGCACGCTGATCAAGTCGATCCGCCTGACCGGCGATGCCCAGGAAATCGACTGCAAATTTCCCGGCATCAAGGGCCTCGTCCTGCGCGCCGAATTCGTCAGGAAGCGCTAGCCCGCATCGTCTCCCTGCGCCTTGTAGGCTTCGTCAAACGCCTCCGCCGGCCAGCTGATATGCAGCGCGCCGCGCAATTCGCCGGGGATGAAGCCCGTCGCCTTGTCCCCATTATAGAGGCGGCGAATATGCTCCTGCAGCCCCGGTGAGACATTGGTGCCGTGGCACAGGCTGCACGGTTCCTCCTTCATCGGGATCGCGCTGAGATAATTGATCCGCGCCTGCGCCCCTTCCCCGCTGCGCCAGATGCGATGGGCGGGCTTGTCGCCGTCCATCGGCGCAGCGGCCAGTTGCTCGTAATAGGGCTGCACATTGTCATCCAGCGACGCGCCGGGGTTGCGGTTGCGGTCTGACACGCGGTGGACCACCGCCCCGCTTGCATCTGATTGCTGCGCGGCAATCGCCGGGGCGACCTGGCTGCACACGGTGACAGCCTGCATCGGCCCGCCTGCCCGCAGCGCATCCTTGAGCTGGGCCTGCAACTGACCCTGGAATGCCTCTGCCACGGCCATCGACCGGGCAGTGACCATCGCCTCGTTGATCGGGGCTGGCGGAGCCACCTCCGCCTCTGGCGCAGTCTGCCCGCAGCCAGCGAGCAGGAGCGGAGCGAACAGGATTGTCTGGCGGATCATGCGAACGACCTCTCTTTTATTTTCCGCCCCTTAGCTGGGTTCTGCCGACAGCCACAACCATCCCAATTGTAAAATCCTGCGCTATTCCTGATCCATTCAGGGATCGTCCCTATACATGTTCGCACCGCTTTTCGTCTGACGGACTGCGGAACTTTCCCGCCGCTGGCGTCTTGAAGACACGGCCATGCACACAAGGAACTGCCCAATGCTACCTCCCCCCGTCAAGCACTTGCGGGTCCCCCGGTTCCGCATGGCCGCCCCCCTCGCGCTTGCGGCGCTGGCTGTGTCCTCCCTCCCCGCAGCCCCCGCCGCAAGCGCCACCCCCAACGGCACCGTCTCCGTCACGGTCAGCGGGTTGAAACATACGCGCGGCAAGCTGATCGCCTGCCTGTGGCGGGACAAGCCCGGCTTCCCGACCTGCCAGAAAAGCAAGGGCGCGCGGCGCCAGACGCTCGCCATCAGTGGCGGGACCATGCGCGTCACCTTCCCCGATGTCGCGCCCGGCCAATATGCCGTGACCATCCAGCATGACGAGGATGGCGACGGCAAGATGGACACCAATTTCATCGGCATGCCCAAGGAAGGCGTGGGCGTGTCCAACAATCCCGGCGGGATGCCGGGCTGGAAGAAATCGCTCTTCCCCGTATCGGGCGACACCAGCATTGCCGTGACAATCCGCTATCTGTTCGGGTGATGACCGGTCGGGTGACGCCCGGTCGGGTGACAAAGGTGACACGCTGTCACTTTCGCTCCTGCTTCCTAACCTCTTCCAAAGCCGCCATTAATTCCTCGTCCGACCATGCGGACGGACAGGGGGCGGAGGGGCTGTCTGTCACTTTCGAGCCATAGCGCGCGGTGCTGCGCGCGTGGATCGCCGCGATCTCGCCCGGATCGCTGACCGCGGGCGCGCCGGTGCGCACCACCTTGCCTGCCTCCAGCCGCCCCAGCAGCCCTTCGAAATCGCGCGCATGGCGCTCTGCCATCGGCCCCAGCCGCCCGAAGCGCGGATTGCCGCCCAGCGTGAACTTGTTGAGCAGCGCCACCGTCAGCCGCTCGTCATAGCGGCGATACGAGCCGACCTGCTCGCCCTGGAAATAGACCGGCACCTCCACCCCGTTCAGCGCCCGTTCGAGCGCGGCATGGGCGAGCACATCATAGGAATGGTGGAAGGCCACCTCCCATGCGAGGTCAAACGCCTGCCCCTTGAGCTTCGAACGCAGGCGATAGGCCGACTGGCGCGACATGCCGACCGACTTTGCGGCGACCGAGACCGAATGCGAAGCGGACAGCGCCCGTAGGAACGCGACCTGCTTCTCCAGCGACCAGCCATCATGGCGGTGGGTGGTTTTGGGCGCTGCGTCCGGTGCAGTTTCGAGCGCGGATTCAGCGGGGGCGAAGGCAGAGGGATCGGGTTGCTTGCTCATTGAGCAGGATAAGGCAGATTTTGGCGATGTAGGAAAGGATTCCAGCATGAATACCTCACCGGGGACATGCTATTGCGTGTCCCCGCCAGTGCCACGCCCGCCGCCAAAACCGCACTATTCTGGTTTCACGCAGAGACCGCAGAGGAAAGAAAAGACGCAGAGAGGCCGCACCGGGGACATGCTATTGCGTGTCCCCGCCAGCGCTGAGCAAGCGGCCAACACCGCGCCATTCTTGGTTCACGCAAAGGCGCGAAGGCGCGAAGAGGTTGCAATAGCGGCAAAGCCGCCCTCCCCCTCAAGCCTCACCTCCAAGCAGCGAGGATGCAGGAAAGACGCTCCGCGTCGGCCCGGCAGTAATTCTTAGCGCCTTCGCGCCTTTGCGTGAGAAAAAACCAGCTCACCCAATCGCCGGTCCCAAAAGCCCCCTCTTCTTTAGAGGAGGGGGTTGGGGGTGGTGGCAAGCGGAGCGAGCACGCACGACCTGCCGGTCGCAATACCACCCCTCAATCCCGTCCTTTGAAAAGGAGGGGAGGCCAGCCGCCATCACTTCGCCAATTCGCGCAGACTATCCCGATCCTCCCGCGTGATCCTCTCCGCCATCGGCATCTTTTCGGCAAAAGAGGGATAAGCGGCGATGATGCGAATGCCATCCGGCGCTTTGGTAATATGCAGCGTATCACCGATACCAGCGCGCTGCAGCGCAAGGACTTACTTGGGCAGGATCAATCTGGCGGAATTGCTGATCTTGGTGATCTTGAGCGATGCGTTGACACGAGTTGTCTGGCGCAAGTTCGCGCAAAGAACATTCCGGCTGAGTTAGGTCTACTGCCCCCGGGACTCCGGGAAGGCTGCTACGCGTCAGTATCCATAGCCATACTTTGGAGGCTCCACATCCTTTAGCCCATATATCAAATAATATCGCCTTGCAGCACGCCAACCTCTCACAAAACTCGGCAGATTTACCTCAGGATATTCATTACCATCCCAATTTCCTAGATTTAACCAACTACCATCAATAATCTTAGATCTCGACGGAGTTACGGTATAACAACCATATTTATTTTTTAATATCTTGTTGCGCACTTTTAGAGCTCGTTTGATTGATTGGACTAACCACCCATCTAATTCCTGCAAAGCATCCTTATGATCAAGCAGCGCATAGAAACTCATCAAACCCCTCATCTTGGAGAGTTTTTTGCCATCGACGAGCATCGCGCGAATTTGACTCTCCTTCAATCCGCCATATAGATAGTTACGTATCTCAGTAATCAAACCAAGCAAATCCCAATCATAGCCATCCGAAACACTAGATCGGCTTTTATTAAAAGAAACATCTCTTATATATTTTATTAAATACAAAGAAATCAATCTAGATATTTTACTCTTTATTCTATCGACAGTCGAATCCGAGAGATGAAGTCCATTCTCGCGAAAACTATAACCCAAGTACTTTACACTCTTTTCCGTTCGAATTTCCGCCTGCTTATCAGCCAGTAGGGATATTCCAGGAGATTTCGCAACATTCATTCGAATGCCGCTCAATTCGCAGTGACGTGCAAATTCCCTTTCGATATCAACTGCATCATCATATCTGTCACACAGTGCGGTTACATCGTCAGCAAATCGAACAAACTTCCCAGGCCTCTTCTCTAGCGCGGTGTCGAGCGCATGATTTGCCAAGTTCGCCAACAATAATGAAATCGAAGAGCCTTGTGGCGTTCCTCTTGTCCGCCTTGAAAACTTCCCCTTCTCATACTGACGACGTTTTGCGAACTGATGAAATAAAAATTGCTTAAGAGCCCCCCTCTCCACCGGGGTTGTCGAAAGAATTTCTCGGTCATCAATAAGATTCAAAAGGTAGGAAGAAGGTATAGAATCGAAATAATCCTTAAAATCTATTTGCACGGTATAAATCTTAGGAGTGGTCGCAATGTACCCTCTGAGATCGAGTATAGCATCAAAAATATCATTGTGCGGATGATACGCGAACGAATGCGGCGAGAATTTCTTTAGATTTCTTTCTCTAATACGCCGCATTAAAACGTTTGCAAACGCAGTATCGGGGATCGAGAATGCCATAAGACTTCGCTTGCCGCCACCGGGTTTCGCAATCTCGAAATTCAATGCGGGCTTCGGCTTGTACTCGAAGTTCTGAGCCTTGTACCAAATTGTCTTTGCAAGAAAATTTGCATTTCTTTTGTAATACTTTGGATCAAAGTCTCGTGTTATATAGCCAGGCGGAACTCCAGGCTTTAAACCAAACTTTCGCCCGGTGCGCCTCGTAAATTTTTCACGATACTCATCCTCTTTATTTGACCGGAATTTTTCGCGCGCAAAGATACGATCAGAAAGCCTTTTAATTTCGTTCTTTATGGCTTTTTGCATGTTTCGAAGGGAGGCCAAAAGAAAGGGAGTCCGCCACCGTTGCCGGCTTGGTTCTGCTTCTTAGCCTCCTAGAATGAGTTAGCTCGCCCACAGACGTAAGAAACCATCAAGCTCCTGTTACCTTGCCTCCCCCCTCAGCTACTACGCTACTTCCCATAGGATAGGTCCTCAACGAACGGAGTAAAGAGATGATTTTTGCTCACGTGCACAAATTTTGTACTTCTAGACGCCGCAGTGATCTACCGAAGCGGCGCGCAGAGACCCGCCCCAACTGATTGCCCCCTCACAAAGTAACAAAAATCTCCGCCTCCAGCACCCAGCTGCCACCCACCTCGCGCCATTTCGCGCTGTAGTTTCCGCCAGCTTCGCGCGCGCCGTCACGCAGCCCTTCCCAGCGGCCCGTTTCCAGCGCGATGGGTTCCACCGCTGACACGGTCACCGTCTCCGGCGTGCGGACATAGGTGGTGCGCACGCGCGCGGCGAATTCGGCTTTCCAGGCGGCGAGTTGGGCCTTGCGGCCGGACAGGACGGCGCTGTCCGTGCCGGTTACCAGCACGCAATCGGGGGCGAGCAGCGGGCGGATGGCGGCGAGGTCGCCTGCGGCCAGCGCGGTGTTGAACGCCGCGCGGGCCATGCGGATGGCGAGGTCGGCTCCGGGCTGGCTCACCCCTTCACCCGCTCCAGCTTCAGCGTGGAGGGATGCTCTTCCCCCTCCCCGTCGAGATAGGTTTCGCTGCGGGTGATGTGGTCTGTATCCTCCAGCGTGAACCACAGATCGTGCTGGTGCTGTTCCTTTGTCGGGTCGAGGTCGGTCACGTCGCGGAAGGCGAAGCGGATCGCGCCGGTGCTGTCGGGGATCAGCGCCATGCGCGGCTGGTTGCCTTGCGGGCAATAATGGGTCGCCATCACCCCCTCGCCATTGCGGTGATAGAGCGTCAGCGAATGGGGGCGGCCATTGGCGGTCCATTCCTCCACCAGCACGCTGCCGCCTGCGGTGAGGGAGAAGCGGATGCGCAGCGCATGGTCGGGCCGCCCGGCGATCTGCCATGTTCCCGCCAGCGCCTTGAGCTGGTCAAACATCGCCGCTTCATCGAAATCCGCCGGTGCGTCCGCCGCGTCCCACGGATCATCCGTGCCAGCATCACTCGCATCTTCCGCCTTGGCGGTGCATTCGCCCAGCGCCTCGAAATAGAGGCGGAAGGCGTCACGGTTGCCCTTGAACGCCTTGCGCAGGCGTTTCTCCGCTTCATCCGCGGCCTTGCGCCGAGCGCGGTCGTCCTTCACCTCCAGCGTGAAGAATTCGACCGATTCCATGGCGAAGGGCAGGCGCAATTCCGGCGGGAAGGCCTGCATCGCGTCCATCGGGAACGCGCCATCATCCACCGCATCGCCATGCAGCATCCAGCGCCCCTGGCAGCGCGCGGCGCTGGTGCGGGTATAGACCATCGCCGCCCGTTCCTGCCCTGCGGCAAAGGCGGTGGCGGCTTCGCGCCAGTCGATGGGCTGGGCCGCAGAAGCGGGCGCAGCCAGGCCCAAGGCCAGCGCCGCGCCTGCCAATCGCGCCTTAGTCATGCTCGCGGTCACCCGCGCCCATATAGAGCTCGCGCCCGGTCTCGTCATAGACCTTGCTCATTTCCGCCATGCCCTTCTCCGCTTCGTCCGCAGCGACGAAACCGTCCGAGGGCTGGTTCTGCAGCCGGGCGAATTCGCGCACTTCCTGGCTGATCTTCATCGAGCAGAATTTCGGGCCGCACATGGAGCAGAAATGCGCGCTCTTGGCGCCTTCCGCCGGGAGGGTCTGGTCGTGATATTGCTCCGCCGTATCGGGATCGAGGCTGAGGTTGAACTGGTCGCGCCAGCGGAATTCAAACCGCGCGCGGCTGAGTGCATCGTCGCGGACCTGCGCCGCCGGGTGGCCCTTGGCAAGGTCCGCCGCATGGGCCGCCAGCTTGTAGGTCACAACGCCCACCTTCACATCGTCGCGGTCGGGCAGGCCAAGGTGTTCCTTGGGCGTGACATAGCAGAGCATCGCCGTGCCATACCAGCCGATCTGCGCCGCGCCGATGCCGCTGGTGATATGGTCATAGCCCGGCGCGATGTCCGTCACGAGCGGGCCAAGCGTGTAGAAGGGGGCTTCGCCGCAGGCCTCCAGCTGCTTGTCCATATTCTCCTTGATCTTGTGCATGGGCACATGGCCCGGCCCTTCGATCATCACCTGCACGTCCTGTTCCCAGGCGCGCTTGGTCAGCTCGCCCAGCGTGTAGAGCTCGGCAAATTGCGCTTCGTCATTGGCATCGGCGATACTGCCGGGGCGCAAGCCATCGCCCAGCGAATAGGCGATGTCATAGGCTTTGCAGATCTCGGTGATCTCGTCGAAATGTTCGTAAAGGAAGCTTTCCTTGTGATGCGCGAGGCACCATTTCGCCATGATCGAGCCACCGCGGCTGACGATGCCGGTGACGCGCTTGGCCGCCAGCGGGACATAGGGCAGGCGTACCCCGGCGTGGATGGTGAAGTAATCGACGCCCTGCTCGGCCTGTTCGATCAGTGTGTCGCGGAACACTTCCCAGGTCAGGTCTTCAGCAATCCCGCCGACCTTTTCCAGCGCCTGATAGATCGGCACGGTGCCAATCGGCACGGGGGAGTTGCGGATGATCCATTCGCGCGTGTCATGGATGTTGCGACCGGTGGAAAGGTCCATCACCGTATCCGCGCCCCAGCGGATTGACCACACCATCTTATCCACTTCGCTCGCCACGTCAGATGCGACGGCGGAATTGCCAATATTGGCGTTGATCTTGACGAGGAAATTGCGCCCGATCGCCATCGGCTCGCATTCGGGGTGGTTGACGTTGCTGGGGATGATCGCCCGCCCGCGCGCCACTTCGTCACGCACGAATTCCGGCGTCACATATTCGGGGATCGCCGCGCCCCATGAATTGCCTTCGACCTCCCGCCGGACAAATTCGCGGCCGAGATTCTCGCGCTCGGCCACATATTCCATCTCGGGTGTGATGATGCCCTGCCGCGCATAATGCATCTGGCTGAGATTCTTGCCCGGCTTGGCGCGAAGCGGGCGCTGCACCACATGCGGGAATGGGGGCACGCCGCCCGAACGGTCCGGCCCGAGCTGGCCATTATCCTCCGGCTTCACCGCGCGCCCGTCATATTCCTCCACATCGCCGCGTTCGAGCTGCCATTCGCGCCGCAATTGCGGCAGGCCGCGTTGGATATCGATCTGCGCCAGCGGGTCAGTATAGGGGCCGGATGTGTCATAGACGCGCACCGGCGGCTCGCCGCTGGAGGGCTCCAGATCAATCTCGCGCATGGCCACGCGGCGATTGCCCACATAGATCTTGCGGCTGCCGCGGATCGGACCGGTGGTGACACCGATTTCGAGCTTGGAATTGATATCAGCCATGCGAAGCGCTCCTTGTGGGCGAGGGAAGCGGGCACATGGACCTGCCCTTCCCTCCGCCCGTGCTAACGGGTTCAGGTTCAACGGGTCGGACGACGTGACTCGCCCCTCTCAGCCCACACTGGCTCCCCGGGACAGGAGTGGGATAGGCGTTTCGGACCAGCACGTCCAGCGAGCGTTTTTCACTCCCCCGCTTACCCCAAATTAAGCATTCCCGTTCATAGCCTGCTCAGATGTAGTTGGGGGAAATCCGCAGTGAATGCTTTTTCGCAGGACATGATGTCAGACACGGCCGAAGAAGTGACCATGACCAGCAATTCGCGGATCACCATTCGTGAGGTAAAGCGTGTTGCCATCACGGAATGGTACAACAACCGCAGCCTGCGCTTCAAAGTCGTCAGCAGCACCTTCAACTTGCTGTTCATCTGGTCGATCTCGATTGTCGCTGCGCATTATGGCCTATCCAATCCGGATTTCGGCCCGACTGCGAGCTCGATCATCTATGGTTGTGCCCTGTTCGGTTTCTTGCTGGGTATCGCCGCCACCGCCAGCATCGCGCGCGACACGATCAACCCCATCACCACCCTCGGCAAAGAAATGGTGCGCGTGACGGAGGGTGCTCGCGACATTGAAATCACCGGGATCGAACGCCAGGATGAAATCGGATATCTGGCCCGAGCGCTCAAGGCCTTTGCCGAATGGGGCTTCCGACTCGACGAGGTACAGTCCGAACAGCAACAGGCAGCGCTCGAGAACCAGCGCCTGCAGGAAGCCCGCCGAAAAGATTTGATGTTCCTTGCGGCGGAATTTGAATCGACGATCGGCGAGGTGGCCGGCAGCGTTGCCGCCGCATCCTCGCAACTCAATTCCACTGCCGGAGTGCTGGCGGAAGCTGCGCAGGAAACCGCCGAACAGACCGAACAGGTCTCGCGCTCGATGGAACTGAACAGCGAAGGCGTAACCTCGGTTGCCGCCACGTCGGACGAATTTGCCCTGTCCATCTCGGAAATCAGCCGCCAGGTTGCTCATTCTGCCGAACTGGCCCGCGAAGTGCATAATACCGCAGCCGGGGCAGACTCCACCATGTCCGCACTCTCTGCCTCCGCCAATGAGATCGGCACGATTGTCGAACTGATCCAGTCGATAGCCCAACGCACCAATTTGCTGGCGCTCAATGCCTCAATCGAAGCCGCCCGCGGCGGCGAGGCAGGGCGCGGTTTTGCGGTTGTCGCCTCAGAAGTTAAGGAATTGGCCGCCCAGACCAGCCGCGCGACACAGCAAGTGGCTGATCAGATCCATGCGATCCAGAAATCGACCGGCGAAAGCGCTCAGGCGCTCCATCAAATCACCGGCAAGATCAGTCAGCTTGAAGAAACCACGGTCTCGATTGCATCGGCAGTGGACCAGCAATCGGTAGCTGGCCAGGAACTCGCCCGCAATATCGACATGGCCGCGCGCAGCACGGGCGACATTTCCGCCAAGCTGTCACGCATGCGGGACGCTGCCACCGCTTCGGGCGCAGCCGCCAACCAGACGTTGGGATCGGCCAATGACCTTGAGAAGCAGGCCTCCACACTTACCGCCCGTTCGAATGATTTCCTCGCCAAGGTGCGGAAAATCTGATCCCGCTCAGGCGGTTTCGGCAAGGTCTGGTTCCTTTGCCCCACGGCTTGCCCGGCTGGAATAGACAAACTCCTCCCCGTCGAGGTTGATGGCCGGGATCTGCTCCTTCTCCGCCCAGTAATCCTGATTGTGCCGCCATTCGGGCCGGTTGCCTGCGCGCGGCAACTTGCCGAGGTCGCGCATCAGATAGCCGGGGTTGAAATTGTCGGCTTCGATCCACGGGCCGATTTCCATCCCGGCATCCTCGGGGCGGAAGGCGACCTCTACCCGGCTCGCACCCTTTGCATCCATCTGGTTGAGCAGGCTGCACACGAAATCGCCCATCATGTCCACGCGCAGGGTCCAGCTGGCGCGGAAATAGCCCATCACCCAGGCCATGTTGGGCACGCCGGTGAACATCATCCCGCGATAGGTGACGCATTCGTGCCAGTCGATCGCCTCTCCATCCACCATGAAAGGAATGTCTCCCATCACGGACAGTTTGAAGCCGGTGGCGGCAACGATCATATCAGCCTCGATATCCTTGCCCGAAGATGTGCGCACACCCTTTTGGGTAAAGTGATCAATCGTGTCGGTGACCACGGTCAGCTTGCCCTCTACTGCACAGCGGAACACGTCCCCTTCAGGGCAGAAAGCCAGCCGCTGCTGCCACGGGCGGTATTTGGGGGCGAAATGCGGTTCGAATTCGAAATCCGGCTTGCCAGTATAGGCACGCACCAGCTCGCGCAGTTCTTCCACCACCACGTCGGGTTCGTCGATGCAGCGCTGGGTGATGACCGACATGTCATACATGACCTGCTGGCGCACGACGCGGTGGATGGTCGGCTCGTCAATCCCCACCTCGCGCAGCCGGTCGGCCAGCTCGCTATTGTTCTCCTTGCAGAAGAAATAGGTGGGGGAACGCTGGAGCATGGTCACATGCGCGGCCTGTTCGGCAAAGGCAGGCACGACGGTAGCAGCGGTTGCGCCCGATCCGATCACGAGGATGCGCTTGCCCGCATAGTCATAATCCGGGTCCCACAGTTGCGCATGGACGAAGTCACCGCGATAATCAGCCAGCCCGCGCTCCTGCCATTCGGGCGGGAGATAGGGCATTTCGTGATCATAATAGCCCTGGCACATCCACAGGAAATTGCAGGTGAAGGAAACCTCGGCGCCATCGGCCAGACGGGTTGCTTGCACCGTCCACAGGTCAGTATCGCGCGAGAAAGAACAGCCAGTGATGCGATGGCCGTAGAAGATATGCTCGCCGATCCCGTTCTCTTCGATCACTTCGCCCAGATAATCGAGGATCTGCTGCCCGGTGGCGATCGGCTTGCCGATCCACGGCTTGAAGCGATAGCCGAATGTGTAGAGATCGGAATCCGAACGGACGCCGGGATATTTATGCGTCTCCCACGTCCCGCCAAAGCTGTCCTTCATCTCGATCACCGCATAGCTCTTGCCGGGGCATTGCTGCTGCAGATGATAGGCCGAACCAATGCCGGAAATTCCGGCTCCGACGATGATTACATCAACATGGGACACTGCATTCATGGCTCACACTCCCTTAGCATGGCAAGCTGGCACAGGTTGCGGGAGCCGGTCCTTGACCGGGATCAATCAGGCAATCCGGCTGAGCGCCACCCCGGCAAGCGTCAGGCCCACCACCAGTGACAGGATTGCCCAGCTGCGTCCGGCATTGCCGATGATCTTGCGCGAGAAGGTCATGAAGGTTTCCGCCACCGCCAGCACGGCGAACCCTTCCACTACCATTCCGCCGCCCATCGCCTTCACCAGCAGATCAACCCAATCGCCGCTGCTCCATGGCGGAGTGACAAGGTAAATGGTCCCACCCATCGCGATCAGCACCATACCGGTGAGGAAGGCTGTTGCCCGGGCGCGGGCGAAATCATCCAGCATCGCCGCCCAGCTGCCCGGCCGCAGGACTTCGCCCGCCGACGCACCGAGCGCATAGACTGCCATCAGCAGCATGATCCATTCGGATGTTTGCGAAGTATCGTGCATGGCCGCTCTCCTCACCGGGGAGACTATGCCTGTGGGGTGGCTCAGTCTAGATGCGCCCCATGACCATGCTCTATCGCCTTGATGCCAGCGCCGCCGAGATTGCCCGCCATTTCGGGGCGCGGGCGGGGGATGATCCGTGGAAGGGTGGGCATGTTGCGCCGGGCGGGTTTGCCCCGGTTATCACGGCAGGCCGCGAGTTTGTGGCCGGGCCGCGCCCTGCGGATCGCAGGCTGGAGGCAAGGCTGATCCCGCGCTTCTGGGGTGTCCCGCCACCGCCCTCCGCCGGGGAGCGGGCCAGCCCGGTCTATAGCGTGCGCAACGTAGACAGCCCGTTCTGGATCGGGAATTTGCGCAACAGCGAGTTCCGCTGCCTGCTCCCGGCAACGGCCTTCATGGAATGGGGCACAGCCCGCGACCGCGAAGGCAAGCGCCGCCAGCACTGGTTCGCGCCCAGCGACCAGCGCCCCTTCGCCTTTGCCGCCGTGTGGAAGGATAGCGAAGTGCCCGGTTTTGCGCTGGTGACCTGCGAGGCCAATGCGGTGCTGAAAGCGGTGGGGCGCGAGACCATGCCGGTGATCCTGCCGCCTGATCCGCGCGCGTGGGACACATGGCTCTACTCCGACTGGAAGCGCGCGAGCGCACTGGTGGCGCCCTATTCGTCGAGCCTGATGCGGCAGGTTGATAGGTGAAGGAGAGGTCGCAACCCCTCATCCAACTGCGGCTAGCGAGCAAGCTCGCAAGCCTTCATATCCTTCTCCCCTGGGGAGAAGGATTTTGTCCGTCCTCCTTCTCCCGGTGGGAGAAGGATGGCGAAGCTTGCTGCGCCGCAGCTAGCGTAGCCTGGATGAGGGTTTTCGGCCCCGCTGTCAGGCCCCACCCGTCCAGATAGGCGAAGTCCACGCCCGCTCCTGGATGGTCTTGGTCAGCCCCGGCCGCACAGGCATCCCCAGCCGGTTCGCTTCCCATGTGGACCAGCGGCAAGTCGGGTTTTCCAGCACGCGGACATAGTAAAAGGCGCGGCGGTTCGGGTCGTAATCCGGGTCCTTCCATGCAACGTTGAACTGCACAGTGCCGAAGCTCTTGGGGATTTCACAACTGCTGGTGTCAATGCTGGCACCATTATCCGGGCAACGATGCGTTTTCGCATTCGGCTTCCCCTTGTCACAGGCGATATCGTAGATTTCTTCCTGCAGCTTGCCCTTGCCATCAACCCAGCCGCGAATGACCTGCAAGCGCTGGAACCCGGCGCTGTTGGCGTCTTTTAGCGCCTGGACGAGGAAGGTCGGCGAAGCGTTGCCCTTGCGCGCAAGGTCGCCGCCCATGGGCACGCCGCCTGCATAGGCCTGCGCGGAATAATCGTCCGCTTCGAGGATGCCAGGCGCATAATCATAGCCGGCAAACAACCGCACCTTGATGCGCGGGCCAGTGGTCGCGAAAGTCTCCTTGCGGCGGAAGGCAGCGTAGATATCTTCGCGGTTGTTGCGCTCGGCCCAGACCCCGGCGAGGCCCGCCGCGCTCCATTCGTAGAAGGGGCTTTTGGCTGCGCCTTGCAGATTTTCCTCTCCGGGGAAGACCACCGCCCGGCGTCCCTCTGGCACACCATCATTCAATCCGGTTTTGCCGAAATAATGGTCCTCTTCAATCGGGCCACCTGCATTGTGGGTGTCCGAACTGCCGATCAGGCCGAATTTGTAGGGATTGACGCCCAAAGCTGCTTCGAATGCCAGCCCGCGTTGCAGCGCCTGACGGATATAGCTGCCGTCCGACTTGCCCGTGCGCAAAGTGCCCAGCAGCGTCTCGTAAATCTCGAAATCAGCCCAGTCATCATCGGGCGAGAGCGCGGGATGCGTGTCCGACGTGCCCTTGACCTGTGTCATCTCGACAATTGGTTCATTGCGCATACGGGTGGCCGCATATTCCGCCGTAATCGGATCGCCCTCATAGGTGACCGTATCGAACATCAGCCCGTTGGAGACGTTGGAATTATGCGGGATGGCGAGGCCTTCCACACCCTTCGCCCGCAGACTGTCGAGCCATGCCCACAGCTTTTCCGGATTGGGCGAATCCATCGTGTTGAAGGGCAAATCCGGCACTTGTGACCCACGGAACAGCACCACGCGGTGCAAATTCTGATCGTCCGGGCCGGAGGTATATTCATAGCCGTGGAAGGTAGTGAATTTCCCCGGTTCGTAATAGCGTTCTGCCGCAGCGCCGATTTCCTTCCAGCTGCTGCGCATGATGTCTGTATTGTACATTTCCGGGATCGGGGTGGAGCTGTTCATGGAATTGAACACCCGCCCGAACGCCTTCACGATCAGGTTCCGGTCGCTGGAAAACATATCCTTGGCATAGGGGATTTTCGACATCGGGCTGGCCGCATCGTCCATCGCCGGGAGCACACCCATGTAAGAGGCATGGTCGGTGACTGCGTAGAAATCCAGCGGGCCGCCCTTCAGCCGGATGTCATAGCCTGCCGCATGGCGGATCGTCTCGCCCTTGGCATAGCGATAGGCATCGTCCGGCGTGCGGCGGATGCCGAAGATATAGGCGTCAAACGAGTATTGCGTGTGGACATGCAGATCGCCAAACCACGCCTGCCGCCGCGCGGGTTCATCCGCCGTTGCCGGAGCCGTCCCCACAATGCCTGCAGCCAGCGCCACACCGCCAGCCGATGCCAGCACACGCCGCGCAAATTTCGCCATGGAAGCCATGCGAACCCTCTCCCCTTATTGTCCCACGCGGCGCATAGTGCGTTGCAAGGCGCCACTTGTCCAGAACAAGCGAAAGCGATCAGGTGGCGGGGCCGTCCACCACCAAAAGCGTATCCACCCCATACCATTCGGGCGTTGCCCCGAACTTGTCCTGCATGGCCTGAACAAAGCTCTCATCGAAGAAAGTGCGCGCCTGTTCCTCGCATTCCCAAAGATAGACGCTGTGTCCGCAATGGGCCGCTTCGTCATAGGCGAAATATTTGCGCACCAGCCCCGGCACTCCGGCGAAGCGATCCTCTGCCGCCTTGAAAGCAGCCAGCATCGCATCGCGCGGAACCGGGCCCGGCAGCTGGTATTTTACAATGGCAGTGAACATGGCCGGTCAGCCGAACCGCATCATCCCGGCCACGGCAAGGCCCGCACCAGCAAGCAGCGTCACCCAAGCCCAGCCGCGATGCACGGCGGCGAGGTTTTTCAGCCACATCTGAAAATAGATGTCGCTAAAGGCCATCACCATCAGCGCTTCAGCCATCATCAGCCCGCCAATGGCCTTCATCACCGTTGCCAGCAGGTCAGTCTGCCCCGCCCACGGGTTCGTGAGGTAAATTGCCGCACCGACAAACAGTTCGATAAAGCCGCTCACCAGTTGCAGTGCGGGTGATTTCTCGATTTCACCGATCATCGTCTGCCATGTGCCGGGCTGGCGCAGCGCGCCTATCGCAGCGGCAAGGCCGAACAATCCAAGTAACGTGGCCGTCCAGCCGGTGGCATCGAAGGTGTCTGGCATGGATACAACTCCCCAATCATGCGCAATCCTTCGCTAGCTGGGGTGATGCCTCAAGCCGGGGGCTGCGTCCAGCCAGAAAGTGCAACATTCGCCGCGCACATAAAAATCGGGGGCGGCATGATGGCCGCCCCCGAAGGGAGAAGTGCAAGTCTTTTTATTTGCTTGCTATTTGGAAAGCCCCGCCTGCCTGGGGAAGGAAGGCATTGGCAAGGCGGAACCTCCTTGTTTCAGGGAGTGGGGATGCTCCCGAACCAATTTGTACGTGGTCAATAGCGGTGGCGCCCGCGTTCGGATGCCACTGGTTCGAACATGGCGCTGACACCAGCCTGCAGGGCCTCCGCTTCATCGGCGAGAAAATCCCACCTTTGCGCTGCCCGCATATGCTGTTCGCGAAGGCGTGGCAGGCTGGCGGCAATGGCCTTTTGCCGCTGGGCCTGAGCCGACAGCCTGTATTCATCCGCGAGCATCATCCTGGTCTCCGTGTCGCTGGCGCACCGCCATGATCGAACGAGCCCTGAATGCGCCCGAAAGTGTAAACGGGCTGTTAGGGATTTGTAACAGGTCGTAACGGCGGATTTTACTCCGCCAGCTTGCTCGCAATCCAGTCATCCACTTTCTTGTCCAGTACCGGCAGCGGCAAGGCCCCGGTGCCGAGTACTACCTGGTGGAATTCGCGAATATCGAATTTGTCGCCCAGCTTGTCAGCCGCCCGTTTGCGCAGGTCCTGGATCTTCAGTGCACCGACCTTGTAGGCGAGCGCCTGGCTGGGGATAGCAATATAGCGTTCAACCTCGGCCGTTGCATCGGTGCGGCCCATGCCCGAATTGGCGAGCATATATTCAATCGCCTGGTCGCGGGTCCAGCCCTTGGCATGGAGGCCGGTATCGACCACCAGCCGCATGGCGCGCAGCATTTCATCATCATAAGTGCCGAAACGCTGGTAGGGATCGTCAAACAGCTCCATGTCGAAGCCCAGCGTCTCTGCATAAAGCGCCCAGCCTTCGACATAGGCGGTATTGCCGCCAAAGCGCATGAAGGCCGGCAACGCCTCATTTTCCTGCGCCAGGCTGATCTGGAAATGGTGCCCCGGCGCGCCTTCGTGCAGATAGAGCGTGGTGATGCCCGGCGTCGTGCGGCTGGGCAGGTCATAGGCGTTGAAATAGAACACACCCGGGCGCGAGCCATCGGGCGGGCCGGACTGGTAGGAACCGCCCGCTTCATATTTCTCGCGGAAGGGTTCGTAGGGGCGAATTTCCAGAGGCGCCTTGGGCAGAGTGGAGAAGAGCGCAGCGATCTTCTCATCCACCTTCTTGCCCACATCGTAGTAACGCTGGGTCAGCCCTTCCCGGCTCTTCGGCTTGAATTTCGGGTCTGTCCGGATGTGGTCGAAAAATTCGCCCAGCGTGCCTTCAAAGCCGACTTCCTGCTTCACCTTCTCCATCTCGCCGCGAATGCGTTTTACTTCGGACAGGCCCAGCTCGTGCAGATAATCCGCGGTAAGCGGCAGGGTGGTGGTGCTTTCGATCATGCGGGCATAGAGCACATCCCCGCCCTTCATCTGGGTCAGCCCGACTTCGTCGCGCGCCTGTTCGTAATATTCATTCTTCAGGAAATCACGCAGGCGGCGATGGGCCGCATAGACCTGTTTGATCTTGGCGCGATATTCCGCTGTCAGCCGGGTCTTGTCTTCCTCGCTGAAATGCTCGGGGAACATCGTCACCGGGCCCCAGAATGGCGATTCTTCCAGCGGCATGTCCAGCTGCGTATCGAGCTGCGCGATCACATTGCCGATGGTTAGTTTCGTTTCGACAACTCCGCTGCCCAGCCCTTCGCGGAATTTGGCAATCGCGCGGTCAGTCATCGCGATATAATCATCGTGGCGGCTCAGATTGTTCTGGTAATCCTCCACCGTCTTGAACGGAGCCGCGCTCTGGCCGCTGGCAAAGGTCGGGTAGAACGTGTGGAACCCGCTGAAATGGTTGATCGGGCGGGTTTCCGTGAGCGCGAGGATTTCCGGCGTCAGCCCCTCCAGCGCCTGTTCGTTATTATATTTGAACACATCATAGGCGATCTTGTCCGTCGCGCTGAGCTGGTCGCGGTCAATCTGCGCCAGCCGGTCCAGGCTGTCCTGCGCCAGCTTGCGGCTGGCATCATTGAACTCCGGCGTCAGGTAATCACCCAGCCTGTTCGCATAGCGCATATCCCCGCGAAACAGTGCACTGATGGGGTTGAGCTTAAGCTCTTCCTCGTCAGCCCATGCGAAGAGCGCGAACAGCTTGTCGTGCTCGCTCTGCTCGGCGGCGGCGGGCGCTGCCCCATGATTGTCCGCCAGCGCCGGTGCAGCAGGCAGGGCCAGCGCGACAGAGGCAAGCAGGGTGAGGTGCAGTTTGGTCATGTCAGGCATCCCGGAAAGCGGCGCCGACAAGTACCGGCGCATGGTTGGTTTCACTCGATACGAGCAGCTATGCGCGTGCGACGCAAGGCAACAGTGCGGGTCGATGAACGGCATGTTGGGGTCGATGGAGGAAAAATCAAAGGCACAGAGGGTATCGAATTTGACCCCGTCGCCGCCTTCGAGCACTTCTCAACCCTCTCAAGCAGCGGAGGTTGATCATGGCCGGGATTGAATTTGTCTATGATGGCGGCGATGCGCGGCTGGAAACCGCCATTGGCCATGCCACCTCCCTGCTGCGCAGCACCCACTTCCGTTCGATCATCGAAAACCGGCCAACCCCGTTCTTCAATACGACGAGGAGCTGCACCGAAATTGCCAGGGCCATTTTTGAATGCGACGCCCAGATCCGGATTACCATGTTCAGCAAGAAACCCCGCTTCGGAACACTGACGACCGGCTATGCAGATCCCAACGTAGCGGACACGATCTTCTTCAACACCTACGCCCTCGACCGGAGCGTAGCGGCCAATATCAACACTTTGGTCCACGAAGCGGTGCATATAGTGGACAAGTTCCACGACAGGGTGGGCGGTTTTGACTTCACCCACAAGGGCAACAAGCCATTCAAGCCCCCGCAGAACCAGGACTCTGCCCCCTACTGGATCGGCAATCGCTGCGTCGACCTGCTGCCTTTGCTGCAGGATTCAACCAAGAGTGCGTTTGGGCTGGCAAGTCTGGACGATCTCGCAATTGAGGATGTCACCGCCGCCCTGACCGAAACGAACTGGGCAGGCGAAGAAGGCTCTACATGCGGTACCCATGCAGAGGAGGAGGAGGAGGAGGAATAGCAAAGCCCGCCCCCGTCACTCCATCACTCGCCCGCGCACCATCACCCAATCGACGCTTTCCAGCACCCGCACATTTTCCAGCGGGTTACCGCTCACAGCGATAATGTCAGCGGAATAGCCGGGCGCGATCCGACCGATTTCGTTCTCCATTCCCAGCACCTTAGCAGCTACGGTGGTCGCGCTGGCCAGAGCTTCCCGATTGCTCATCCCCTGCGCCACCATCAGCGCAAATTCTTCGGCATTGCGGCCATGTTCGAACACGCCGGCATCGGTGCCAAAGGCAATCGGCACACCCCAGCGATAGGCCTTGCCCATGAAGACCTTGGCGGTTTCAGCCACCGCTTCCACCTTGCGCTCCACCACCGGGGTGTAAATACCCTTGCCCAGCCGCTCGGTCACACCCTTGAACGCCATCAGCGTGGGGACCAGCACCGTGCCGCGTTCCTTCATCGTTTTGGCGGCCGCTTCATCAATATAAGTGGCATGTTCGATCGTGTTGATCCCCGCGCGGGCAGCCGCTTCCACGCCGCGCGCGCCATGGGCATGGGCCATGACTTTCAGCCCCAGTGAATGGGCGGTATCAGCAATGGCTTTCATTTCGGCATCGGTGAAATGCGCTTCGAGCCCGCGCCCCTGCTGGCTGAGGACGCCGCCAGTGGCGGTGATCTTGATAACATCAGCGCCAGACTGGCTCGCCCGGCGCACTTTCTCCGCGCATTCCACCGGGCCAGTGCAGGCATAGCCGCTGGCGAGCAGCGCGTTCACTTCAGGGCGGAAGCCGGACGTATCACCATGCCCGCCGACAATCGCCAGCGCAGGCCCAGCCGCAATGATGCGCGGCCCCGTGATCATTCCTTCTGCCGTGCCGCGGCGCAGGCTGAAGGCGGTGTGCTGCGCGCTGCCTGCCTCCCTCACCGTGGTAAAACCCGCCAGCACAGTGATGCGGGCATTCTTGGCCCCGACAACCACGCCCCATTCATCAGGCTCCACCGCTTCGCGCCAGAATTCCCCGCCCGGATCGCCGGTGAGGTGGACATGCAGGTCAATCAGGCCGGGAAGCACGGTCTTGTCACGCAAATCGACCAGCGTCTCGTCTTCGCTGGCCGGACGATGCCCCGCTTCGATGGAGATAATCCGCCCGTCACGCACAGTGATGCTCGAAGGCCCATCAACCTTTCCCGTGTCAGGATCAGCAATCACCGACCCGGCTTGTATCACGAACGACTGCGCCCAAAGCGGCGGCGCCACCAGCGCAAGGCAAAGCGCGGCCAGCGAAGCGATGGATTTTACGAACCGGGTCATAGGACAGTCCTCCCTCTCCCGGCTTCATGCGCCGTCGCTGGCTCAACTGCAAGCCGGGTGGCGGTTGCGTCACGGGAACCTCTCGTTACAAAGCGCGTAACGGTTTCAACTGAAAGGACCTGACCAACCCATGACGACGCTCCGCGCCGCCCTGATCGCTGCAACCATGCTTGCCCCTGCCGCCTTTGCCAGCAATGCGCTGGCGCGCCCGATGACGCCCGAAGATGTGGCAAAGCTGGAGCAGGTAGGCACGATCGAAGTCGCCCCCGATGGCAGCCGCATTGCCTATACCACCCACTCGCTGCCAGATGTCACCAGCGGCGAGGATAATGGCGGGCCGACGCAGCAGCTCAAGCTGGCATGGGGGCCGGACCAGGCGCGCGATTTCCTGCCCGCAGACATGAACGTTTCGTCGCTGGCATTCTCGCCGGAAGGGCGGACCGTGTCCTTCCTCTACACAGCCAAGGGCGAGAAAAGCGCTGTCTGGGGTATCCCGGTCGATGGCGGGGCAGAGCGCAAGCTGGCCGAAGTCGATGGCGCATCGGTGCGCGCCTATGAATGGTCAGCCGATGGCACCCAGATCTACATGCTCGCCGGCGCGGCCAAGGATGGCCAGCGTGATACGCAGTCCAAGGCCGGTTTTGACGCGGTTGTCTATGAAGAAGAAGGCCAGCTGAATCGCCTGTTCGTGGCCAAGACTGGCGGTGAAAAAATGGACAGCGACCCACGCGAAATCCCGCTGCCGGGCTATGTCAGCGCATTCCAGCTGCTGGGCGATGGCAAGCGCGCACTGGTGGAAAGCGCGCCCACCCCGCAAGTGGATGACAGCTATACCGCCAAGCGTGTGCATGTGATTGACCTGTCCGGCGGGCAGGTGCTGCAAGTGATCAAGACGCCGGGCAAGATCGACGATGTCGAAGCCTCCCCCGATGGCGAAGTGATCGCCATGGTTGCTGCGGTGGACAAGAATGACCCGGCAGCCACCACTCTCTACCTCGCGCGCAGCGGCAGCGGCGAAATGCGGGCGGTGAATGAAGGCGCGGAAGAGGCCGTGGTCGATACGAGCTGGCTTTCGGACGGCAGCCTCGCCGCCGTGGTGCACAAGGGGGCGCGCAGTGTGCTGCGCATCTATGGCGCGGACCTTGCTTCGGTAGAGGAAGTGGACGCAGCCGGGCTGATCCTCACCAATGTCGAGGAAGCAGGCGGTGTGCTGGCGGTGGAAGCCCATGCACCGGGCCACCCGACCGAGCTGTTCACTTATGACAATGGCAAATTCGTGCGTTGGACAAAGCATAATCCATGGCTGGCCGATATCACTTTCGGCAAGCAGAGCATCATGACCTATGCCGCGCGTGACGGGCAGGAAGTTGAAGGCATCTTGATCGAACCGGTCGGCGGCGCGGCCAAGGGCGGAAGCCCCACCATCATGATGGTCCATGGCGGGCCGGAAAGCCATTATTCGAATGGCTGGCTGACCGCCTATTCCATGCCCGGCCAGGTGGGCGCGGGTAAGGGCTATGCCGTGTTCCACCCCAATTATCGCGGCTCTACCGGCTATGGCGTCGCCTTCGCCAAGGCGCATCAGGACGACTATGCGGGCAAGGAATTCAACGACATTGTTGATGCCAAGCGCGCGCTGGTGGCGCAGGGCATTACCGATCCCAAGCGCACCGGCATTACCGGCGGGTCCTATGGCGGCTATGCCAGCGGCTGGGGCGCTACGGCGCTTTCCGAAGAATTTGTCGCAGCCGTGATGTTTGTCGGCATTTCCAACCAGATCAGCAAGTTCGGCACCACTGACATTCCGTGGGAAATGTACAATGTCCATTCCCGCCACTGGCCGTGGGAAAAGTGGATGGAGATGCTGGAAGTCAGCCCCATCTACCATGTCGACAAGGCGGAAACCCCGCTGCTGATCATGCATGGCGACAGCGATACGCGGGTCAGCCCGACGCAAAGCTACGAACTCTATCGCAACATCAAGGTGCGCAAGCCTGACACACCCGTGCGGCTGGTGCTCTATCCGGGCGAAGGCCATGGCAACAGCAAGGCCGCTGCGCGCTATGACTATAATTTGCGCATGATGGAATGGTTCGACACCTATCTCATGACCGGCGACCGCAAGGCTGAAATGCCTGCTACGCGGCCACAGCTGGCGGCGGGTGCAAAGGGCAGCAAGGCCAAGGACTAACCCGATTGCAGGCCGGGGCGTGTGCGTCTATCCGTCTGTGATGGATAGGAAGATTCACACGCTCCTGCTTGCGGCTGCTGCCGTAACCCTTGCCCCCTTCGCTGCGGCCCCTGTTGCGCTGGCACAGACCGCTGAGGCTCAACCGGGCCTTAGCGACGCGCAGCGACTGGCATCGCTGATGTCCAATGAAGAGCGTAATGAAGAGCTTTTCAGCAATTTGATCGACGTCCAGATGCCACAGGCCGTACTGGCCGATCCCGATGTCGCTTTCCTCGAAGAGAATTGCCCCGGATCGGTCAAGGCCATGCTCCAAGCTGGCCGCCCCGAATTATGGCGCGGATTCGTGGAGGATGAAGCCGAATTCAAGGCCGGGCTGGTAGACATCTTCCTGGCCTATCCGCCCGATCACCTTGCGGGCATGG
The DNA here is from genome assembly GCA_024236195.1 of Sphingomonadaceae bacterium. Classification (GTDB taxonomy): domain Bacteria; phylum Pseudomonadota; class Alphaproteobacteria; order Sphingomonadales; family Sphingomonadaceae; genus JACXVD01. Next base: position 47,481 of record JACKKZ010000005.1, on the reverse strand, counting down.
TCCAATTCTTTGAAAGCCCCGGTGGCCGCAAATTGTTTGACACGGCCTTCCGCAGTGCCAGCTATGATGCCACTCTCGCCAGCATTGTCGCCAACGGAGACAGCATGCCCAGCGAAGACGCGCTGGAGCGTGACCGCCAGGCAACCGAACGCCGCCTGCGCGATGCCATCGACCCGTCCGAAATGGCCGACATGGATTACCAGCTACGCACCGCGCCATGGTATCCCAGCATCATGGATGCCCTGCCCAAGGTGAAAGCGCTACGCAGCCGCATCGACACGGCACCGACCACCGCAGAGGAAGATGCAAGGCTGGACAAGCTGATGATGGGCGGGCTGACTGGCCACCTGAAAAAACGCTGCGGGATTGAGCTTTAGGTTTCAGCCGCTAACCCATCCCCTGCCACTGCCGCACCGCCTCCAGCGGCCAGAACAGCATCAGCACGTTGAGCGTGAGGTTATCGCGGATGATCCACGCCGTGAGCAGTTCGAAGAACAACGCCAACCCCAGGCTCAGCTTCCACGGCACCCGCGCGGCGAACAGGAACCCGGCGGCCATCCAGCCGATGTCGGCAATGGAATTAATGATGCTGTCCCCGGCATAGCCCCAGCTGATCGTGACTTCGCGATAGCGGTTGATGACCATGGGGGTGTTTTCCATGATCTCCCAAGCGGCCTCCACCACCACCGCAATCGGCAGCGCCCAGCGCGCAGGCCGCCCCCCGAACAGCCGCCATTTGTCCCACAGCAACCACGCACAGAAATACATGATGAGGCCGTGAATGAAGTGGCTGGGGCTGTACCAGTCGGTGATGTGCTGGCTGTTTTCCGACGATTGCACCACGCCGTGCCACAGCTTCACCGTACCGCAGCTGCAAATCGGCGGGCGGTCCATCGCAAACAGGATCGCGGTGGTGGCAAGCACCAGCAGGATCGTGGCAATGCTCGCGCCGCGATGCGGCCAGAGGGACAGGGGTGGTTTAGCCATCTTCCGGTGATGCCATGCAAAACCGGGATTGCCTATAGCGATAGCTTGGTGTGCTGCCTGAGCAAAGCTGTTCGCCCCCATTGCCTCCCCCGCTACATGCGGTAAGGCTGGGGCAATGAGCGGGCGCATGATCGACATTGCTATTGTGGGTGGCGGCCTGTCGGGCGGGCTGGTGGCGCTGGCGCTGCACCGGGCGCAGCCGGAAATGCGCCTCGCCTTGCTGGAAGCAAGCGATGTGCTGGGCGGCAATCACCGCTGGAGCTGGTTTGCCAGCGACCTTGACGAAGCGGGCACGGCCCTGCTCGCCCAATTTCGCAAGAATGAATGGGACGAAGGCTACGATGTCTTCTTCCCCGCCCATGCGCGGCATTTGCGCGCGCCCTATCGCTCGCTGGCCTCGACCGATTTTGACGCCGGATTGCGCCGTGAATTGCCCGGTGATGCCATCCGGACGCAATGCGATGTCGTATCGCTCGATGCGCGCGGGGTTACGCTGGCAGATGGCGAGCGGATCGAAGCGCGCAGCGTGATTGACTGCCGCGGCTGGGACCCGGTGGGTCATTTCAAGGGCGGCTGGCAGGTGTTCATGGGCCGCCATATGCGCACCCATGTGCCGCACCGGATTGACCGCCCGGTGATAATGGATGCGACGGTGGAGCAGCATGGCGCCTATCGCTTCGTCTATGTCCTGCCGCTGGGCGTGGATGAGCTGTTCATTGAAGACACGTATTACGCAGACAGCCCCACGCTGGATCGCAGCGCCCTGTCTGGCCGGATTGACCGCTATGCCCGCGCGCAAGGTTGGGATGGCGATATATTGGGCGGCGAAACGGGTGTGTTGCCGGTCATAACGGGTGGGAATTTCCGCGCCTATCAGGACGCAACCCGCGTAACCGGCGTGGCCATGGCCGGATCGCGCGGTGGCTTTGTCCATCCGCTGACCAGCTACACCTTGCCATGGGCAGTAGAGACGGCGCTGGCCATTGCGTCTGAGGCCAAGCTGCCTGGTGAACAACTGGCGGCCATGCTGGAGGCACGCGCGCGGAACCATTGGAGCCAAACGGGCTTTTACCGCATGCTGGGCACCATGCTGTTTGCTGCGGCCCAGCCTGATCTGCGCTATCGAATCTTTGAGCGATTCTATCGCTTGCCGGAGGGTCTTATCGAAAATTTCTACGCCGCGCGCTCAACCTTGGGCGAGAGGATGCGGGTGCTGGCGGGCCGTCCGCCCGTGCCGGTCCACCGGGCCATGGGAGCCTTGCTTTCCGGCGCCGCCCCGCTTTCCGCCAACACGACTATGCAGGACCAAGCATAATGGCCACCAAAACAAACGACGCCGATCCGGGGCTGCAAGGCGGCTTTGACTTTGGCGGCGAGGCCAAATTGGTGGGCAAGCGTGCCTGCGTGATCGGTTCGGGCTTTGGCGGGATGGCGCTGGCGATCCGCCTGCAATCGGCCGGGATCAGCACCACCGTGGTGGAAGCGCGGGACAAGCCCGGCGGACGAGCCTATTTCTGGGAGAAGGACGGCTTCACCTTTGACGCCGGGCCTACCGTGGTTACCGATCCTGCCTGCCTTGAAGAATTATGGGGCCTGACCGGGCACGACATGGCGCAGGATGTCGAGCTGATGAAGGTGATGCCCTTCTATCGCCTCAACTGGCCCGATGGCGTCAATTTCGATTATTCCAATGACGAAGCCCAGCTGCGGCAGGAAATTGACCGCGTCGCCCCCGGTGACCTGGGCGGCTATGAAGAATTCCTGACCTATTCCGAGAAGGTATGGGAAGAAGGCTATGTGAAGCTGGGCCATGTGCCCTTCCTCGACTTCAAGAGCATGATCAAGGCCGCGCCTGCACTCGCGAAAAACCGCGCATGGAACAGCGTCTATTCCATGGTCAGCAAATATGTGAAGTCGGAAAAACTGCGCGAGGCGCTGAGCTTCCACACGCTGCTGGTCGGCGGCAATCCGATGACGACCAGCAGCATCTACGCCCTGATCCACAAGCTGGAGAAAGATGGCGGCGTGTGGTGGACGCGCGGTGGCACCAACCGGCTGATCGCCGGCATGGTCCGTCATTTCGAGCGGCTGGGCGGCACGATGCGGCTGCATGATCCGGTGGTGAAGGTTCACACGATCGGCAACCGCGCCAGCGAAGTGGAAACGGCCAGCGGCTGGCAGGAACGCTTTGACGCTGTCGCCAGCAATGCCGACATCATGCACTCTTATCGCGACCTGCTGGGCGGCAGCCGCCGGGGCAAGAGCTACGCAAAGTCACTCGCCCGCAAGCGCTTCAGCCCCGGCCTGTTCGTGGTCCATTTCGGGCTGGAAGGCAGCTGGCCCGGCATCCCGCATCACATGATCCTGTTCGGCCCGCGCTATAAGGGTCTGCTGGACGATATCTATGAAAACGGCGTGTTACCGCAGGATTTCTCGATCTATCTCCACCACCCGACGGTGACCGATCCGAGCATGGCCCCGCCGGGCAAGAGCACGTTCTATGCGCTGGTCCCGGTAGCCCATATGGGCAAGCTGGCGGTGGATTGGGAGCAAGTCGGCCCGCTGCTGGAAAAGCGCATACTTGATGAAATCGGACGGCGACTGATCCCGGACATTCATGACCGGATCGTGACCAAGTTCCATTACGCCCCGCGCGATTTCGCGATGGACCTCAATGCCCATCTCGGCAGCGCTTTCAGTCTGGAACCGATCCTGACCCAAAGCGCCTGGTTCCGCGGCCACAACCGCGATGACGAAATCGGCAATTTCTACCTTGTCGGCGCGGGGACGCATCCGGGGGCGGGCATTCCGGGCGTTGTAGGTAGCGCCAAGGCGACGGCGGCACTGATGATAACGGATTTGGCTGAATGATAACGACAGTATTTGCATTGGCGTCTCAGACCATGCTGTCCGTCCCGGCGGACTGGCCGCCACGGAAGGATTTCAGCAGTTCTGAGGAAATCGTCTGGGACGGCAAGGAAGGCAAATACACCCTCTTTTCCGATTCTATCTTCAGCGTGACGGAAAAAAGAAAGAAGCTGAGACATGTGGTCGTGAGGTCGGAGACCAAAACAATCACTCATATCGAGTCATATCTGATCGACTGCAAAAAGAAGACCTGGCGCGACGTCTGGTATTCGGAAAGCGGTGTGCGGACGATAACCTACGTGGCGCGCCGCGACTATTCGATGCGTGCCTCAAGCCCGCCATTGGATAGCCCGATGGGCGCTGTAATCGAAAGAGTTTGCAGGAAATCATGAAACGTCTCGCTGTCTATTGCGGCTCCGCTTCGCCGGAAGATCCGCGCTACCTTGAACTGGCCTATGAGGTCGGCGCAACGCTGGCCGCGCGCGGGATTGGTGTCGTCTATGGCGGGGGCAGGCTGGGGCTGATGGGCGCAGTGGCGCGCGGCGCACTGGAGGCGGGCGGCGAGGTGATCGGGGTGATCCCGGAAGCTCTCGCAGGCTCCGAGGTTTCCAACCATGATTGCACCGAGCTTTACACCGTATCCGGTATGCACGAGCGCAAGCAGCGCTTTACCGATCTGTCCGACGGTTTCGTGACGATCCCCGGCGGGGTGGGGACGATGGACGAATTGTGGGAAGCGATGAGCTGGGCGCAATTGGGCTATCACACCAAGCCGGTCGGGCTGCTCAACGCCTTCGGCTTTTACGACGAGCTGATCGCCTTCAACCGGCACATGGCCGAGGTTGGCTTTGTCCGCCCGGCGCACCAGAATATCTTGATCGCGCGCGATACGCTGCCCGATTTGCTCGATGCGATGGCTGACTATGAACCGCATACGCCGATCTTCCGCATGAAGGCGGGGGATTTGTGACGGGCCTCAACACCAAAGCAAGGCCCGCCACCCCTGCGCAGGCAGGGGTCCAGCTGACGTCGCGTGCACGCGCACCCCTTCCATGGATCCCCGCCTTCGCGGGGATGACGGTAGAGAGTACGGGGATGACGGTGGAGAGTGCGTGGATGACGGAGCACAGCTTTGCCTAGCGAACGCCCCCTCGCCCCGTCGCGCTTCATGCGGGAGACACTGCCGCAGGCGGGTGGGATGCGCCACCGCGCTGCGCTGGTGGAGAAGGCTCGCGCCGCCATCGCCGAGGGCTCGCAAAGCTTTGCCGCTGCATCCACCCTGTTTGACAAGCATACGCGCGAGAAGGTCTGGCTGCTTTATGCCTGGTGCCGCCGCTGCGATGATATTGCCGATGCGCAGGATATGGGCGGCGAGCTGGGCGACCAGTCCCATGCCGCAGACCGGCTGAAAGCGATCCGGGTGCTGACCGAGCGCGCCTTTGACGGGCTGCCGACGGCTGACCCGGCTTTCGACGCCTTCGGGCTGGTCGCGCGGGAGTGCGGCATTACCCGCGCCATGGCGGACGACGTCATCGCCGGTTTTGCGCTCGACGCGACTGACTGGCGCCCGCGCAGCGAGGCTGACCTGATGCGCTATTGCTTCCATGTCGCTGGCGCCGTGGGCGTGATGATGGCGGTGGTCATGGGTGTATCACCACAGGATGAGGAGACGCTGGATCGCGCCTGCGACCTCGGCCTCGCCTTCCAGCTTGCCAATATCGCCCGCGACATTGAAGAGGATGACGCGGCGGGGCGCTGCTACCTGCCGATTGAATGGCTGGTCGAACAGGACATCGAGCCGGGCCAGCATATGAAGCCACACCACCGCGGCGAGCTGGTGGAGATGACGGAGAAACTGCTCACCCTGATGGAAGAACATGCAGCGGCCTCGCGCATGGGGGCTGCGCGCCTGCCATTCCGGAGCCGCTGGGCGATCCTGTCTGCCACCCGCATCTACACCGCCATTGGCCATGATGTGCGCCAGCGCGGGATCCATGCGTGGGACCACCGCGCGCATACCACCGGGCTGCAAAAGGCGGGGCATGTCACCGCCGCTTTCTTCGAAGCGCTGGCCAACCGCCCGCGCCGTGTCACCCTGCCCCGCTGGAACCGGCGCGAATTGGCAGCGATGGCGCAACCGGCAAATTCCGCTACACAGCCTGCATGAGCTGGGAGAAAGAACTATCCGAACTGCGCGCCCGCGAGGCGCTGGCCGAGCAGATGGGCGGCGAAGAGAAAGTCGCCCGCCAGCATGCGCGCGGCAAGATGGATGCCCGCGCCCGGCTGGCTGCACTGGTCGACGATGGCTCCTTCCGCGAGATCGGGAAGATTGCAGGTTCCGGTCGATACAATGACGAGGGCAAGCTGGAAGGGCTGACCCCCGCCCCCTTCCTGTTCGGCAAGGCGCGGATCGAAGGCCGCCCGGTGGTCGCCAGCGCAGATGATTTCACCATTCGCGGCGGCGCGGGCGATGCCTCCATCTATCGCAAGATGAGCCAGTGCGAGAAAATGGCGCATGACCTGCGCCTGCCGCTGATCCGCATGATTGACGGGACCGGCGGCGGCGGTTCGGTCAAGATGCTGGAGCAGATCGGCGCGACCTATGTGCCGATGGTGCCGGACTGGAGCGATGTCGTGAGTAATCTCGACACGGTGCCGGTGGTCGCCCTCGCGCTCGGCCCCACTGCCGGGCTGGGTGCCGCGCGAATTGTCGCCAGCCATTACTCGGTTATGGTCAAGGGGCTGAGCCAGCTCTTTGCCGCCGGACCAGCCGTGGTCGAGGCGCTGGGCGAGGCATCCGACAAGGAAAGCCTTGGCGGCAGCGAAATCCATACGCGCAATGGCGTAGTCGATGATGAAGTCGCGAGCGAGGCAGAGGCCTTTGCCGCTGCGCGCCGGTTCCTGTCTTACCTGCCCGGCCATGTCGGCGCTCTGGCCGAACGCACGGCTTGCAGCGACCCGGTGGACCGGCGCGAGGAGGCGCTGCTCAACCTCGTCCCGCGTGAGGACAAGCAAGTCTATTCCATGCGCCGTGCGCTCGACATGGTATTTGACCGAGGGAGCATCTTCGAGATGGGGCGGCTGTGGGGCCGCGCGGCGATCACCGCCTTTGCCCGGCTCGATGGCTGGCCCGTCGCGGTGCTGGCGAGCGACCCCAGCTTCCTCGGCGGATCATGGGAAGCGAAGACAGCGGAGAAGGTCGAACGCTTTGTGAATCTGGCGGACCGCTTCCGCCTGCCCATCGTCCATCTCGTCGATAATCCCGGCTTCATGATTGGCCGCGCGGCAGAAGAAGCGGGCACGATCCGCTATGGCGTGGACGCGATGAATGCGATCTACCGCGCGCAGGTGCCGCTCGCCAGCGTCATCATCCGCCGCGCCTATGGCATCGCTGGCAGCGCGATGAGCAATGGCGACCGCTACCAATACCGCTTCGCCTGGCCCAGCGGCGACTGGGGCAGCCTGCCCATCGCAGGCGGGCTGGAAGTGGCCTACAAGTCAGAGCTGGAAGCGGCCGAAGACTCGGCAGCTCATCTGGCGGCCATCCGCGAGCGGCTGAGCCGCGTAACCAGCCCCTTCCGCAGCGCCGAACGCTATAGCGTGGAAGACATTATCGACCCGCGCGATACGCGGCCGTTGCTGTGCGAATTCGCGGAGAGCGCTTGGCGCGTGCTGGAAGGGCGGTGATAGTAGCACGGCAGGATATTGGCCAGCCAAGCTGGCGTTTCGGGTTACGGCCCAGCTTCAACCATAAACCGCCTCGTAATTGGATGTCCGGTTCCAACGCATGACAATTGGGTCGGGAACGCCCGCTTCGGCGAGCGGATGCAGCCGACGCACAGAACTGGCAGGATCGCCAATTCAGCCTCGAAAACCGGTCGATCAGGGCACGGCCCGGTTGCGGACCTATAGCCGCAGTAGTAGGCTTGTCCGATGATGAACTCGGGCGACATACCCTTCGTTGTAGCTGCGTTGGCTGGTGCGGCAATTGTCGCGGCCTTTGCGCTGTTTACAGCAAAAAAGTTCGGAGCCAGTTCCAACCTTGCAAAGCTAATTGGAACATTCACCTTCCCTTTGCTCTTGATGGCTCTTTACGTGGCACTCTGGGATTATGATCCGCACGGCATTGCTCTGATCGCGTTTATGTTGCTGGCCTTACTCAGCCTGCCTGTCACCTTCTTGACTTCGATTGTTGTTTTACGGCGGCTTGCTTAGACAAGCCATGCGCAACGTCCGCTTTCCACCCCATTCCCGCCACAAGCTATCGCTTGCCCGACACCCGATAACAGACCGACAGCCTTCCAACCCTAAGGCAAATGATCCGCGCTCTGCGGCGGCTGCTTGGCGTGTAGGCGGCGGAAGAGCTTGCCGTCCTCTGCCCAGAGCACCAGCACCAGCGCGATCAGCGCAGAAACCAGCAGCGCCAGAGCCAGCGGGCGGGCGCTGTTGTCATACATCTGGCCGATCAGGATGCCGAGGCCGGAGGAAATGACCATGCGCAGGAAGCTTTGCAGCGAGGAGGCGGCTCCGGCAATGCTGGCAAAGGGCTGCATCGCGATGGAGCCAAAATTCGAGCCCAGGAAGCCCAGCAGCGCGAGGTTGATCGCCAATAGCGGGACAAAGCGCCACAGTGTCTCATAGGGGCTGAACGCCAGCCAGACCTGCGCCGCAGACACGATGATGAAGGCGATCAGCCCGGTATGCGACACGCGCCGCGCGCCGAAACGCATCACGATCTTCGAATTGGCGAGGTTCGCGGCCACCATCGCCGTGGCGGAAATCGCGAAGACCACGGGGAACAGCTCACCCATCCCGAAATATTCGGCAATCAGTTGCTGCGACATGTTGATATAGCCGAACACCGATCCGAACAGGATCGCACTGCCGATCACATAGCCCATCGACGTGCGGTGCTTCGCCGCCAGCGCCATATTCACAGCCAGAGTGCCCAGCCGGATCGACTGGCGATTGGCCGGATCGAGCGTTTCCGGCAGGCGCAGCCAGATCCAGCCGCCCAGCAGAGCAGCCATCAGGGACAGCAGCACGAAAATCCAGCGCCAGCCAGCGAACAGCAGGACCAGCTGCCCCAGCCCCGGAGCGAAGATCGGCACAGTGATGAAGACCGCAGAGACCATGGACAGCAACCGCGCCATGTCATCGCCTTCATAGCGGTCCCGAATGATCGCCGCAGGCACGACCGACAGGCCGGCCGTCGCTACGCCCTGCAGCAATCGCATGGCTAGCAGCCCGTCAAAATCGCGCACCAATGCGCAGCCAAGCGAGAGCAGCACATAGAGCACCAGCGAGGTCAGCACCACCGGTCGCCGCCCGAAACGGTCCGCCAGCAGCCCCGGATAGATGCAGCCCACTCCGCCCGCGAGCAGGTACAGCCCGATCACCAGCTGCCGCCGGTTGCCGTCTGCCTCGCCCAGTTCGCGCGACATGTCAGCCAGCGCCGGGAGCATGGCATCGACGGACATGGCGTTGATCGCCATCATCGCCGCCATCAGCACGACCAGCTCGATCGGGCCAATGGCGCGACTGTCTGTGGGGGAGGCAATCGCTTTGCTCATGCCAGCCCCATGCCCGCCCGCCACGCTGCTGGAAAGCAGAATTTGTATGCAGTGCTGACTATCACCAAGCTTCAATGCCCGCTCCGCCAGTTGTAGGAAGGCGAAATGAGCGCAGCGGACGACAGCGAAGATACCAGCGAAGCCGATGGCCTGCGCAAGATCATCCATGTCGATATGGATGCCTTCTTCGCCAGCGTGGAACAACGCGACAATCCGGAACTGCGTGGCAAACCGGTGGCGGTTGGCGGGGCGAGCGGGCGCGGGGTGGTGGCCGCTGCCAGTTATGAAGCGCGCAAATTCGGGGTCCGCTCCGCGATGCCTTCCATGACGGCCAAGCGGCTGTGCCCGGAGCTGATCTTCGTCAAATCCCGCTTCGATGCCTATCGCGCTGTCTCGCAGCAAATCCGCGCGATCTTTCGCAGCTTCACCCCGCATGTCGAACCGCTCAGCCTCGATGAAGCCTATCTCGACGTGACCGAGGACTTGCACGGAATCGGCAGCGCCACCCGCATCGCCGAAATCATCCGCCAGCGCATCCGCGCGGAAACGGGCCTGACCGCCAGCGCCGGGGTCAGCTACAACAAATTCCTCGCCAAGCTCGCCAGCGACCAGAACAAGCCCGATGGCATGTGCATCATCCGCCCCGGCCAGGGGGCAGCCTTTGTCGCGGCTCTGCCCGTGCGGCGCTTCCACGGCGTCGGCCCCAAGGGCGCGGAGAAAATAGCGAAGCTTGGGATTGAGACCGGCGCGGACCTCGCCGCCAAGGACATCGCCTTCCTGCGCGCCAATTTTGGCAGCTTTGCCGATTATCTCTACCGTGCCGCGCGCGGGATCGACCTCAGGCCCGTGCGCGCCAACCGCATCCGCAAGTCACTCGGCGGGGAGCGAACCTTCAGCGAGGATATTTCCAGCGGCCCCAAACTGCGCGAAACGCTGGACGGGATTGTCGATATTGTCTGGGAGAGGATCGAGCAGGCAGGGGCAAAGGGGCGCACCGTCACGCTCAAGCTCAAATATAATGACTTCACCCTCACCAGCCGCAGCCGATCAGTCCCGCACGCTGTAGCCAGCAAAGCTGAATTCGCGCGGATCGGGCAGGAACTGCTGGGCGAGCTGCTCCCTCTCCCCTTACCGATCCGGTTGATGGGGCTGACCCTTTCCAGCCTCGAAGGCAGCGAGAAAGACGCGCAGACCCCCGATACGGCGCAATTATCTCTTCTCTAACGATATTTGTCATTAGGGCGTTGGAATGTTTGGCTTTAGGCAACGCTAATATGATGTGCACCGGAGCCGCCAAAATGCGCCAAATCTTGTCTTTCGCCCTTTGCGCCACGCTTGCTGCCCCGGCTGCTCTCGCGGAACCGGGTGACCTCGGCAAGGGCGAAACCGAATACCAGCGGGCAGTCCGCTGTGCGGTTATCAATGTCGATGGAGCGATGATGCTGATTGCCCATCCGGACAAGAGCGTGATGGAAAAAGTCGTCGCCAGCGCGGATCGGTGGGACCGGCATGCGCACAAGCTGGGCAGCAGTGAAGCGCAGACAAAAAGCGACTTCGAAGCCATGGACAAGGCGATGAAGAATATCACCGGCCCCATGGACCGCGAGGAAAAAGCCAAGACCATGGCAATCCTGCTGGTCGATTGCGCCGCAGCAGAAAAACGGGTGTTCGGCGAAGGCTAGGGTCAGGACTCTAGGCCTTCGAGAGCCACGCCTCCAGCCGCGTTCTCGCCAGCGGGCTGAGCGGCTTGGGCAAGGCATCGAGCGCAAAGAAGCGCGCTTCCACGATTTCCCGCCCGTCCGGTTGCAATTCTTCGCGAACCAGCCCGGCAAAGACATGCGCGGTGTGCGGCGCGCCGGAAATGGTTTCGGCCAGCGCGCTGACCAGTTCCAGCTGCTCGACCCGGCAGCCCAGTTCCTCCAGCATTTCGCGCTGCGCCGCTTCAGCCGGGTCTTCACCCCGACCGCATCCGCCGCCGGGGAAGCTCCAGTTGGCCGGGCCATAGCTGTGGCGGACGAGCAAAATTTCGCCCGCGTCATTGCGCCCGATCACGGATACGCCGGCGAGGCGCGGCTTCACTACACGACGCCAGATGCGCCGCGTCGCATGGGCCCAGCGCAAGGCCGCACGATGCAGTGAAGGCGGGATCAGCTGAAGCATGTCACCTGCTGGCTGGCCGCGCCGAGCAAGCGCGCCACCGGCAAATCATGCTCGCCCCGCAGCGCCCCGTCGAACACAGCACGCTTGTCATCCCCGCGGATCACGAACATCAGCGCATCGCTGTCAAGCAGCGCCGGGATCGTCAGCGTGATACGGTCAAACGGTGCCTCTGGTGGCAGCGGATCAGGCGTCAGGCGGCGCATCATCTGCGGATCATCCACCTGCGGATCGGTATTGGGAAAGAGCGAGGCGATATGCCCGTCCCCGCCCATACCCAGCCATGCCAGTGCGAAATGCGGCGGCTCGCCAGCGTCAGGCAGTGAGACGACCTGCGCGCCCAGCGGTTCGAACAGGGCGCGTATCTTGCCCGTGTTGGAGGCTGCGTGGCTCTCTTCCACCAGCCGGTCATCACCCGGCCAGACAGCGATCCGCGACCAGTCCAGCGGGGCCTTGGCCAGCACTTCCATGATCGGGAAGGGGGTGGAACCGCCGGGCACGGTGATCGCCACAGTCCCGTCACTGTCCGCCAGCGCCTGCATCAGCCGCGCTTCGATCCATGCGGCGATTGCAGCTGCCTCTGCGCCTTCGATATTGTTTACCTTGTCCATGCGGCTGCCTTAGCAGATCGGATGGCCGTGCAAGCCGGTTTTCCCGCCGCGCATAGCTATGCCTAGATGATCCCGCGTGCAGAAAGGCCCGCTGCAATCGCGGCAATCCCAACGACGACGGCCAGCGCAATCCGCACAGCCCTAAGCGGCCATTTGCCCAGCTCTTCTCCTGCCATCCAGCCCAGCGTCAGCGCCAGCCCGCCACCCAGCGCGCCGCCAATCCCGGCGAGCAGCGGCACCCCGGTCGCCACGGCAAAGGCAAAGACGAGGAAGCGCGAGGCATCGCCCATTTGCCGGGCCAGCAGCACGACAAAGGCGGCGACGAGCGAGCGCGTCGGCTCTTTTGGAGCTTTCTCCCTATTCGGCCATGCGAGTTCGAAGGCAGCGGCCCCCAGCGCGAATGCCACCAACATGGTCTTGCCAGCATCGGGCATCAGCGCAGCAATCGCATCCCCGCCCCATGCCATGATCGCAGCCGACAGTATCGCCGCCAGCCAGCCGGTGACCAGCAGGCCCACCCCCGCACCCAGCCGTGCGGAAAGTTGCGCAACCAGTAGCTGATCCCGCGCACCCAGCGAAGTCACCAGCGTAGCGGCAAAGGCAAAGAGGAAGGACGGCATCGTCCTTCCCTATCGCGCGGCTTGTCCTTGCACCAGTGGGATCAGCCGATCCACGGCCCGGTAATGGCCAGCGTTGCCGTGGGACTGTAGACATTGACGAACAAGGTCTTGCCATCGGGCGAGAAACAGGCCCCCGCCAGCTCCGTCTGTGCGCGCAGCAAGGCCAGCGGATAGGCGCGCCCGCGTGGATCAATCCAGCGCAAATGGTTGGTCACCACGTCGGTATATTGGTCTTCGCACACCACCAGGTGGCCCTTGGGGGTAACCGTGAGGTTGTCGCCATAGTTGAGCTGTTCGGGATCGGTGCTTTCAAAGAACAGCTCCATCCGGTCCGGAATGCGGGTGCGACCCGGAGTGAGGCGGAATATCTGGCCCAATTTGGCCGCACCGCCATTAGTGCAGGCGAAATAGAGCTCGCGCTCGCCCATCCAGATCCCTTCGCCGCGCGCAAACAGCGCCGCACCTTTCGCCGCACCGCGCAGGCGCAAATCGTCTTCCGGCGCTTCGACATTGTCGAGATCGACCCATGACAGGGCATAGGATTGCCCCGGAACCCAATTGGGACTTTCCCAGTTGCGCGTATCGGTAATTCCCTGCTCCAGCACCGCCGCCTGCAGCTTGCCGCCTTCTGCCAGCTTGCCCGGGACATTGGGGACATAGCGATAAAGCAAACCGTCCCCGCGATCCTCCGTCATATAGGCAATGCCGGTCACCGGGTCGATTGCCACCGCTTCATGGTTGAACCGTCCCATCGCCTTGATCGGCTTTGTATCGACCAGCCCCGGCGCAGTGGCGGGGACTTCGAACACATAGCCATGCGATTTGTTGACCATGCCATTCGTCGTAGAGACATCTTCCTCGCAGCTCAGCCAGCTGCCCCATGGCGTCACCCCGCCCGCACAATTGCGGATCGTCCCGGCGAGCGAGCGATATTGCTTCTCCACCGCCAACGTTTCGGCATCGAGCACCAGCGTGGTGGTGCCACCCGGCAGCGGGACGAGGCTGCGCGCGACCGTGTCATAGGCCGGGCCCATCACCCCGCCGCCATCATTATTGGCTTTCAATTCGTGGTTGCGCACCAGCGCGATCTTGCCATTGCCAAGGTCGAAACAGCCCATGCCGTCGGCCCGGTCCGGCACGGCAAAACCATCATCCATCGCATCGCCCAGCTTGCTGATGATGCGATAGCCAAACCCCTCTGGCAGGTCGAGGAAACCAGCAGGGTCCGGCTGTAGCGGGCCATAGCCACTGCCCGACGTTGCGCTATCTGCCATACGCGTGGAGCAACCGCTGGCCAGCAGGGCAGCAAAGGCACTGGAAGTGGCGAGGAAGGAACGACGGTGCATCTGGGTGTTCACTGAATTCTCTCCGGAATCATCCTGCAAGCCAGTGTCTTAGCAGGATGACAATCCGATGACAGCAAGCTCGCAGTTACACCGCCAGATTTTTCAAACCGTCAGATCGGATAATGGCCAGGTTCAGTCTCGAAAGTGACCCAGCGCAGCTCGGTGAAGGCGTCGATCCCAGCCTTGCCGCCAAAGCGGCCATAGCCCGAAGCCTTCATCCCGCCGAAGGGCATTTGCGGCTCGTCCGACACGGTTGATGCGTTGACATGGCAGATGCCCGCCTGGATCTGGCGAGCAACCTTGAGGCCGCGCGCCGTATCCTTCGTGAACACTGCCGAAGACAGGCCATATTCGGTATCATTGGCGAGTTCGATTGCATGGGCTTCATCGCGGGCACGGGCGATACCAACCACCGGACCGAAACTTTCGTCGCGGAACAGCTTCATGTCCGGGGTCACCTTGTCCACCAGATGCGCAGGCATCACGACATTCATCGTGGTCTCGCCGCCCACCAGCAGCTCCGCGCCCTTGCTCACCGCGTCTTCCACCAGCGAATAGCAGTGATCGACAGTCTTGCGATCCACCACAGCCCCCAGCGGGGTATTTCCAGCGGTCGGGTCGCCAGCGGGCATGGTTTCCACCTTCGCCTTGAACTTCGCCGCAAATTCATCGGCCACGCTTTCGACCACGATAATCCGCTCGGTGCTCATGCAAATCTGGCCCTGGTTCATATAGGCGCCGAAGGCGGCGGCCTTAACCGCTTCGTCAAGATCGGCATCTTCCAGCACGATCATCGGGGCCTTGCCGCCCAGTTCGAGCAGAACCGGCTTGAGATGCTCCGCCGCGCGCTTCGCAATGATCTTGCCTACAGCGGTGGAGCCGGTGAAGTTGATCCGCTTCACTTCCGGCGCGTCTATCAATGCGCCGACAACTTCCGCAGCATCTTCCGGCGCATTGGTCACGACATTGACCACACCTTCAGGGAAGCCCGCTTCGGCAAAGGCTTCGATGATCAGCGCATGGGTGCGCGGGCAGCTCTCGCTCGCCTTGAGGATCACCGAGTTGCCGCAAGCCAGCGGCACGGCAATGGCGCGCACACCCAGAATAATCGGCGCATTCCACGGGGCAATGCCCAGCAGCACACCCACCGGCTCGCGCAGCCCCATAGCCACGGTGCCTTCATGGTCAGAGGGGATCACTTCGCCGGAAATCTGCGTAGTGATGGCCGCCGCTTCGCGCACCATGCCGGCGGCAAGGCCAAGGTTGAACATCGCCCAGCCGGCCGTGGCACCGATCTCGCCCATCATCGCTGCGACGAATTCATCCTTCTTGCCCATTAGCGCATCAGCCGCCTTGTTGAGCACGGCGCGGCGGGCATTGGGGCCCATTTTTGACCAGGTGGCGAAACCTAGCTGGGCCTTGGCCGCGATTGCCGGGATATCGCTGGCCCGCATGGCCTCCGCGCTGGAAGCAATTTCGCCGGTCATCGGGTTCAAACGTGTGAATTCAGTCATCATCTATCCCTTGGACTAATTCTGGCCTCTTTGCATAAAGCTATGCCATATAACAATCTATCGCTGCAAGCGGCGAATGAGCCGGGCCTTTGCTCGATGAATGGCCGGTGCATACGATTTCACCATGGACTCGGCCCGGCTAGTCCTCCAATCAAGCGCTTCGGTTTGCGCCGGTCACGCAGAGGGCCGGTCGAGGGAGAACTTGAATGGCACTGGCACCTGAGCTGGCTTCGAGCACTGACCCCAACACGATTGAAGATGACGGCACCCATATCGACGCGCCGGGACTCAACTATTTCGTGATGGGCCTGTTCTTTATCTTCGGCGGGATCACTTCGCTCAATGATGTGATTATCCCCAAGCTGAAGGAGCTGTTCACGCTCAGCTACACCGAAGCGATGCTGGTGCAGTTCTGCTTCTTTGCTGCCTATCTGATTATCGGTATTCCCGGCGCGAAGCTGGTCAAGAAGCTGGGCTATATGCGCGGTGCGGTGGCGGGGCTGGTCACCATGATGGCGGGCTGTCTGCTGTTCATCCCGGCAAGCCAGACCGCGACCTATGGCATTTTCCTCTTCGCCCTGTTCGTCCTCGCTAGCGGTGTGGTGATCGTGCAGGTGGTGGCCAACCCGCTGATCAGCCTGCTCGGCCCGGCAAGGACCGCGCATAGCCGCCTGACTTTTGCGCAGGCATTTAACTCGCTGGGCACCACGATCTTCCCGATTGTGGGCGCAGCCGTGATCCTGGGCGGGCTGGCTTCAGTCACCGCAGACCAGCTTTCCGGCGCAGAACTGCAAGCTTACCGTGCGGCAGAGAGCAAGGCGATCTGGCAGGGCTATCTCGGCGTTGCTGCGCTGATCGGAATTGTTGCTGCCGCCGTCTGGGCCTTCCGCAATCGCCTGCCGCATGATGAAAAAAGCATGGGCGACAGTGAACTGGTACCTTTCAGTCGCTATCTCATGGGACTGGCCTTGGTTGCAGTGGGGGGCTTTGTCGCTCTGCAATTCAACGGCTGGCTGGGCGTGCTGATCATCCTGTCAGCCCCGGTGGTCTGGCTCTATGGCAATGAGCTGCTGAAGCGGACTCGTTTCACCTTTGGCGCGCTGTGCATCTTCCTTTATGTCGGCGGCGAAGTCTCGATCCCACATTCCCCAAGTAAATCGCTGATTTTGCTGTCAGGATCTCAATATTTCCGATATAAATCATGGTGTTGATGGCCGTGAGGGGCGCGTTTGATGGATCACCCAGAGGGTGCGGGTTCGAAGCGGGCAGATCGGGTCGAGTTCGACCGCCGGGTGCATGTGGAGTTCCGAGGTGCGCAGCTCAGTTCCGACGGCGGCCTGCTGGTGATGCGCGAGCTGGATGACGCGCTCGGGCTGTCCGATCTGGCGGCAAAAGCATTGCGCGACACCCGGCGCGGCAAGAACACGGTCCACCGGCTTGACGGGTTGTTCCGGCAATCGGTGTTCGGGCGACTGGCCGGATACGAGGATGTGAACGACGCCGACCGCCTGGCCCTCGATCCGGTGATGCGCCAGGTCGTGGGTGGAAGGGCTGTCGATGCGCAAGCGGCCTCGGCCTCGCAGATGGGACGGTTCGAGACCGAGACACTGGCACAGCCCGAGAACCGTGCCGCGCTGGCCGACCTGAATGGCCAATGGATCGACCGGTTCCATGACCGTAACGGGCTGAAGTACATCGTTCTGGACATGGACAGTTCGGTCAGCCCCACCCATGGCGATCAGGAGGGCGCGGCCTGGAACGGGCATTTCGACTGCACCTGCTATCACCCGAACTTTTTGTTCAACCAGTTCGGCATGCTGGAGCGCTGCGCCTTGCGCCATGGCAACGTCCACAGCGCCGATGGCTGGCGGGACGTTCTCGACCCCGTCATCGCCCGCTACGCGGAGCGCGACCTTTGCGGCCGGTTCTTCCGGGCTGACGCCGCCTACGCGATCCCCGCGATCTATGAGCGGCTGGAAGAAGCCCGATTCTTCTACGCCATCCGGCTGCCTGCGAACAACGTCCTGCGCGAGAAGATCGCGCATCGGCTGACGCGCCCTGTCGGGCGACCTTCGCTGACCAAGGTCAAGCGCTTCTACGAAGACTTCGAGTATCAGGCGGCATCCTGGGACAAGGAACGCCGGGTGATCGCCAAGATCGAATGGCATCCGGGCGAACTGTTCCCGCGTGTCGGCTTCATCGTCACCAACCTGCCGATGGAGCCCGACTGGGTGGTGCGGTTCTATAACCAGCGCGGCACCGCCGAGCAGCACATCAAGGAAGGTAAATATGCCTTCCACTGGACGCGGCTGTCATGCCGGAAGTTCCGCGACAATGAGGTGCGACTGCAACTGCATGCGCTGGCCTACAACCTGGCCATCTTCTTGCGCTGCATCGAGTTGCCCGAGACGATGGCCGACTGGTCGTTGACCAGCCTGCAACTGAAGCTGATCAAGATCGGGGCACGTGTCGTCCGCCATGCCCGCGCCATCACCTTCCAGCTGGCCGAGGTGGCCGTCACCGGTCCGATGGTCCGCGCCATCCTCGCCGCCATCCGCCGATTGCGAGCGCCTCCGCTATGCGCATGACCGCCATCCACGCCCAAACTGAACGAAAACGGCAGGATGGGTCTGTCCGCTGCGCTGAAAAACACCGCCACCAGGGCACAACACGGCGGCTTCGCGGGCCGATCTGCCCTGTCTCAGCGCCTTGCGCGCCCGACGACGCCGCTCGGGACGGAAAATGATTGTCCTGCGGTCGGATTCAGGCGAAGCTCACGTCAGACGGCATGCCACTTGGGGAATGTATGTTGCGATATCCGGAGACGATGGGAAAGCGACACGAAGCGATTGTCGAAGAGGTTTTGCAATCCTCGTCCAGTGCCGCGCATTCGCTTGTCGCGGCGAGTTGGTGTCGTTCCAGCCTCAAGCACGGCCTCGACGCCGGGGCCAATCGCACGCTGGAGCTCGTCTCCGGTAGCGACCTTACTCAACGGAGACAGCGCCACGAGTTGATGCTGGATGTCGCGCGGCCTCTTCTCGACCAGCTGTTCCAGACCGTTTCCGCGACCGGCTGTGCCGTCATGCTGTCCGATAATGACGGTGTCGTTCTAGAAGCGCGCAGCCTAGCAGGTGATCGCGAACTCTTCGACCGGGTCGGTCTGACCCCTGGCGGGGTTTGGAGCGAAAGCCGCGAAGGCACCAACGGTATCGGCACTTGCCTGATTGAGGGGCGGCCCGTCACGATCCACCGCGACGAGCATTTCGCCACCCGCAATATCGGCATAAGCTGCATGGACGCACCGGTTCGCGATGCGACCGGCCGACTTGTCGGTGCGCTCGACATCTCGAACTGTCGCGACGATCACAGCGCTGCAATGGGCATATTGGTACAGAAGATCGTGCAGGATGCGGCGCGCCGGATCGAGAGCGGCGTGTTCCGCAAGCATTTCGCCGCACACCGGATCATCGACGCCAATTTGCCCGGCGGCGATGCGGCCCTTCTGGCAGTCGATCGCGACGATCTCGTAGTTGGCGCGACCTTTGCGGCGCGACATCGCTTCGGGCTTACGGATGCCTGTCTCGAAGCACGCCGGACGGCTTCGGACATTCTCGGGCGCGACGAAAGCATTTCCTTCCACGACTCGGAAAGAGCCGTGCTGCGGCAGGCGCTGGCGCAGGCTAGCGGGAATGCGACGAAGGCGGCGAAATTGCTCGGTATTGGTCGGGCCACGCTTTATCGCCGAATGGATAAGGCGGGCCTGTTGCGCGATTGATTTGAAAAGCACGGCCCGACTGTCTCAATAGTGAGACAGTCTCACCTCCTCACCAATGGCGCCCTCTGTTAATCCATTAGGTTTGACGGAACCATCATCCTCGCGACCGGGAGGGCCCGGCGATTTCGAGAGGATGATATCATGGACATGCAGACCAATCCCGCCACATCAATGGCGGCACCGTTCGCGGAGCGTTACGACAATTTCATCGGCGGGAAGTGGGTGGCCCCGAAAGACGGGCGCTATTTCGACAACATTTCATCGGTGACCGGCAAACCGGTCGGCAAGATCGCGCGTAGTCAGGCGGCCGACGTCGAGGCGGCGCTCGATGCCGCGCACGCCGCAAAGCAATCCTGGGGCCGCACCAGCGCGGGCGAGCGCGCCCAGATCCTCAATCGCATCGCTGACCGAATGGAGGAGAACCTCGAAAAGCTGGCGATCGCGGAGACATGGGATAACGGGATCGATTGGCTCGATCATCATCAACTACCTCTCGACCGAACGCGTCCTCGGTGAACCGGAAAGCGTGATTGGCTGGATGATCGGCCTCTACTGGGGCGGCGCCATGGTTGGTCGCTTTATCGGGTCAGCTGCTCTGCGCATGTTCAGCCCCGGCCTGATCCTCGCCACAAATGCGATTGGCGCGATCCTGCTGATTGTCATTTCGACCCAGACCAGCGGCGCAGTGGCAGCCTACACCCTCCTTGCCGTGGGCCTGATGAACTCGATCATGTTCCCGACCATCTTCTCGCTTGCTTGCGAAAAGCTGGGTGCCAAGGCGGCAGACGGATCGGGCATCATCAATGTCGCGATCTTTGGCGGTGCTGTCGTGCCGCTGCTCTATGGCGTCGTGGCTGATGCGACCGGCGGCAATCTCGCACTGGCGATGGTTATCCCGATTGTCTGCTATGCCATTATCGCCGGCTTCGGAATCTTTGCCCGCAAGCCTGCCTGAACGCGGCCCCATACCCACCGGCTCGATCCCTGACGGGTCGAGCCGGTGCGCCAACTAGCGAAAAACCTGTCCGCCCTTCATCACGCCGGAAACCTGCTCCAGCACGGTTACATCAGCGAGCGGATCGCCCTCCACGGCAATCATGTCGGCGAGATAGCCCGTTGCAATCCGGCCCAGCTCCCCTTCCCGGCCCAGCACCTGCGCGGCATTGACCGTCGCGGCGCGAATGGCCTGTAGCGGGGTCATCCCATTGGCCACCATATAGCCAAACTGGCGCGCATTCATGCCGTGCGGAAACACGCCCGCATCGCTGCCAAAGGCAAGCGGAACGCCCATGGCCACTGCCTTGCGGAAATTATCGCGCTGGACCTGCGTGGTTTCGCGGTTCTTGCGCAGATATTCCTCCGGCCAGCCCTCTGCCGTGCCGACTTCGTCTATATAATCGCCATTGAAGACATCCATCACCAGCCAGACCCCGTGGTCACGGGCCATGGCCAGCCCCTCCTCGTCAATCAGGCTGGCATGTTCAATGCTGCGCACGCCAGCGCGGATCGCATTCTTGATCCCTTCTGCCCCATGCGCATGGGCGGTCGCATAGGAACCGCGCGCCGCCGCCACCTGCACCGCGGCGCGCATTTCCGCTTCGGTCAGCTCAGGTTCGCCCGGCTCCGTGCCGATAGCCAGGACCGCTCCGGTTGCAATCAGCTTGAGGAAATCGACATCCTGGTCGAACAGGTAGCTGGCCTTGTCCGCCGCTTCCTGCCGGTTCGTCAGCACGCCCAGCCGCATGTCACCGGGCAGTTCGTCATTCGGCACCACCCCGTTCAGCTCGCCCCCGCCGCCCGGATGGGTGAGATAGGCCCCGGCCACGAACATGCGCGGGCCGGGCACCAGTCCCTTGTTGATCGCATTGCGCAGCGCCACGTCAGTCAGCCCGCGATAGGTCCCCACGTCACGCACCGTGGTAAAGCCCGCCGCCAGCGTGACACGCGCGTTGCGCGCGCCGATCAGCACCGTATCGACCGGAGACGTCTTGAGCGGGTCGGACAGATCGGCACTGCTGCCTGTATCCGAGAGATGCGTATGCAGGTCGATCAGGCCGGGCAGCACCGTATAGGCAGACCAGTCCACCCGCGTAGCCCCCTCAGGAAGCGGCCCGCAGGGTTCCACCGCCACGATCCGCTCGCCTTCAGTCAGGATGCACTGGCCGGTCAGCACGTCCCCGCTATCAACGTCCAGCAGCCTGCCAGCCTCGACATAGAGCGATTGCCCATGGGCCGGTGTAGCCAGTGCGAGCAGGCTGACGGCTGCCAGTGCCAATCTCATTTGGAGGACAACTCGATCAGCAGCAGGCGATAATATTCCAGGCTGCGCCCGATATAGGCAAGCGGAACGCGCTCGTTCAGGCCATGCGAATAATCATCGCTGTCGCGCATGAAAGTGCCGCTGGCGCCATAGCTGGGCACCCCCAGGGCGCGGTACCACATCGAATCCGATGCGCCAGAGGATTGCGAAGCGATCACCGGCACTTCGCCAAAGGCACCATGCAGCGCCCGCGTGACGGCACCAACGAAGGTCTCGTCATAGGGAGAAGCGGGCGCGGTCACGACATATTCGGCGTTGATTTCGCGGATTGTCATGGCCGGTTCGCCGGCCACAGCCGCCAGCTCCGCCATGATCTCGTCCTTGGGGTGGCCGGGGAAAATACGGCAATTGACATTGGCGGTTGCGCGCTGGGGCAAGGCGTTGAGCGCGTGCCCGGCGGTCACTTGTGTGGGCACACAGGTGGTGGCGATCTTGCCAGCAAAGGCCGGGTTGCCGCGCAGCACGGCAATGGCGGCCTTGTCCGTCGGGTCAGCTGCAAAAGCGCGCATGGCGGCGGCCAGCAGCGGATCATGTTCGAACTGCGCAGCCTTGGTGAAATAGTCGCGCGTGATGTCGTTCAATTCCGGCTTGAACCGGTATGCGCCGATCTTCACCAACGCCCCGGAAAGCTGGGCAATGGCATTGTCATCGCGCGGGGCAGAGCTGTGGCCGCCGGGGTTGGTCACTTCCAGTTCGAAATCGGCATAGGTCTTTTCCGCACCTTGCCAGCTCCAATAGGCAGGCTGGCCGGTTGCTTCGTCGAGCGTGCCCGATGCGCCATCCACATTGAGCACCAGCTTGGCGTGCTTCAAACGCTCGGCGATGATCTTGGAGGTGATCATCGTCGTCTCTTCATCGCCCGAGAAAGCAATCACGATGTTGCGTTCCGGCACAAAGCCCGATTTGCGCAGCTCCATCACTGCCACCATCGCCTGCACCGCGTCGAATTTGGTGTCGCTTGCCCCGCGTCCGTAAAGGTAGCCATCCTCAAGCACGGGGGTGAAGGGATCACGCTCCCAGTCCTCCGGCTTGGCGTCAACGACATCCATATGAGCGGAGATCACGATCGGAGCGAGCTTGGGGTTGCGCCCCTTCCAGGTTGCAATGAAATAGGCGGTGTCGTCCACAGGGACGATCTCGATCTCATCCTCGCTCCAGCCCGCAGCGATCAGCGTCTGGCGGAACAGTTCCGCCACCTTGATCGTCTCATTCCCTTCGCCGCGAACCGAACGCAGCGAAATCGCCGCGCTGCTAAGCTCTACCACCTGCTTTTCGGCAGGCGTGGAGGCTTGCGCCAGGGCCGGAACCGAAAAAGAAAGCGCGCTGGCGAGCAAGGTGGCGCATAGGATTCTTGAACGCATCTGCAGATCCCCGTGTGATTATGCACCGCTCAGGCTAAGCGAAAGCGGTGCGTGAGACAATCGGCGTCAGACCGCGATGAAGCGTTTGTAGCTGCCGCCATCGGCGATCACTTCACGCGCGCAATTATGGCCCGGCGCGCCGGTCACGCCGCCACCCGGATGATTGCCCGCGCCGCACATATAGAGCCCCTTCACCGGCCCGCGATAGGCGCCATTGCCGAGCACCGGCCGCGCCGACCACAGCTGGTCGAGGCTCATATGCCCGTGCATGATATCACCACCGACGAGGCCGAACTTGTCGAACAACCCCTTGGGGCTGAGCACTTGCCGCCCGAGGATCGAGGCGCGGAAGCCTGGCGCGTGTTTTTCGACCGTGTCGATGATGGTATCCGCGGCGGCATCCTGTTCGTCATCCCAATTGCGGCCATCGGGCAATTCAGGCGCGAATTGCTGGCAGAACAGGCTGGCGACGTGCTGCCCCTCCGGCGCGAGGCTATCGTCCACCGTGCTCGGGATCAGCATCTCGACAATCGGCGCTTTCGACCAGCCATGCGCTTTCGCATCGAGGAAGGCCTTGTCCATGTAATCGAGCGTCGGCGCGAGGATGATCCCCGACTGGTGGTGCTCGCCCGGTTTCGGCAGCGCGGTGAATTTCGGCAGTTCGGATAGCGCAACATTCATGCGGAACGTCCCGCCGCCTGCCTTGAACCCGCGCATCCGGCGGCGGAAATCTTCCGGCTGGTGCGCTTCGTCGAGCATGGTGCCATAGAGCAGCTTCGGCCCGACATTGGCGATGACCCGCTTCGCCGCGATCTCTTCGCCGCTGGCCAGCTTTACCCCGGCGACACGGTCGCCATCGACAAGCACCTGTGCCACTGGCGCCTCCAGGCTGATCTCGACCCCGCAGGCCTCACATACTTTGGCCATGATCTGCGTAATCGTGCCCATGCCGCCAACGCTGTGGCCCCACGCGCCTTTCTTGCCGTTCACCTCGCCAAAGACATGGTGCAGCAACACATAGGCGCTGCCCGGCGTATCGGGCGAGGCGTAATTGCCGACCACGGCGTCAAAGCCGAAAGCGGCCTTCACCGCTTCGCTTTCGAACCAGCTGCCAAGAAAGCTGGTCGCGCTCTTGGTGAAGAGGTCGAGAATGTCGCGCTTCGCCTCGAGTGGGAGTTTCGCCATGCCCCAGCCCTGCGAGGCCCCGGCCAGCAGCGTGCGCAGCCCTTCGCCGACATTGGGCGGGCTCTTGAGGGCAAGGTCGCGTAGCACTTCGGCCACGCCTTCCAGCGCATCATAATAGGCGGGTAGCACTTCGGCGTCATGGTTCGAGAACTTGCGGAATTCCGCCTGCGTCCGCTCCAGCCCGCCACCCAGCTTGAGGTAGCCACCATCTTCCTGCGGGAGGAAGTTGGAGATCGGCCGTTCGATCACGCGATAGCCATGGTCGTGCAGCCGCATGTCGGCGATCACCTTGGGCTGCAGCAGACTGACCGTGTAGCTGGCGACCGAATTGCGGAAACCGGGATGGAATTCCTCCGTCACCGCCGCGCCGCCCACGACATCGCGCCGCTCGACAATGCGCACTTTCAGCCCCGCCTGTGCAAGGTAGAAGGCGCAGACCAGCCCGTTATGGCCCGCGCCGATAATCACGGCATCATAGTGCTTGGTCATGCGCGGCTCCATCCGGCTTGGGGTTGCTGTTCCTGACGTGCCTCGGGCATGATTTCGCGCATCCGCTTGCAGAAATGCCTGAGGCAGACTTCCTTGTCGCTGAGCGGCCCCATGCTGAAGCTGCGCGAGGCCATGCCATCCTGCACACGGGTGATCAGCGCAGTGTCCTCGGCATTGACCTGCCGGTTGATGCGCCAGTTGAGGTAGCGCGCGGCGCGCATTTCACGCCGTTCATCCGGCAACACATAGGAGATTTCACGGATCAGGCAGGCGGTCGGCCCGGTCGGGATCCACTGCATGAAATCGACCTGGTCGGGATAGATGTCGAAAGCGACATTGGGCCACAGCTTGAAATAGAACCAGTGCCGCTGGTGGCTTTCGGGCAAATGCGGCACCGGCGGCAGCAGCCGCTGGTAGAGCCGTTCTGACCAGTTGGCGCTTTCGCGATCCACCATATCACCCCACATGCGGTCGGCATGTTCGGACGCCTCGACCCCATAGCTCTTGCCGAACAGCCGGGTAAGGCCGGGATGCGCGACGGGGATGTGCAGCCCGTCCGAATAATTGTCGCCCACATTCTTCCAGTTGACCTGCCGCGGACGCAGCGTGACCCGGCCGAGTGCGGACAGCTCCTCAAACCGGTAGGGTTCAACCATCGCTGCATAGGGTGTCATCATCTGCGCGACGGTGGGGCCGCCATCATCCTCCAGCCGCACGAAGATGAAACCCTGCCACACTTCCAGCTCCACCGGCACCAGCCCGGCCTTCCCCCGGTCCAGCGTCGGGTAGCTGGCACTGTCAGGCACGCCGGTCAGCCGCCCGTCAAGGTCATAAGTCCAGGCATGATAGGGGCAAACAAGCTTCTTCGCGCAGCCACTTGATCCATCGACCAGCCGCGAACCGCGATGGCGGCAGACATTGGTGAAGGCGCGCAGCACATCGCCCTGCCCGCGCACCACGATCACGCTTTCGCCGCAATAGTCGAGCGTGTGCCAGTCACCCTCGGCCGGGATATCGCTGACATGGCACACGACCTGCCAGCTGGGGCGGAAGATGCGCTCCAGCTCCAGCCGGTAAAATTCCTCGTCATGATAGGTCCAGGCCGGGAGGCTCCACCCGTCAAGCGGGTCCGCCGCGGTCATTTCAATGCTGTGCGTTGCCATAGGCGATTCCTTGCTTTACACTCGTATAACAAGCAAGCCATGACCCCGCAACCAGCCTTTACCCGCGCCGATCCTGACGAGCGCCGCCAGAGCCTGATCGAGGCCTGTGCGCGGGTGCTGGCGGAAAAGGGGGCAGCGGGCGTTTCGGTACGCACGATCTGCGCCCAGGCGGGCGTGTCACCGGGCCTGCTGCGGCACTATTTTGCGGGCGTGTCAGAAGCGATTGCCGAGACCTATCGCTGGGTCGGAGAAACCATCGGCATGGCGCTGGAGGAGGCAGTCGCTGCGGCGGGATCTTCGCCTCGCGCCCGATTGCTCGCCTATCTCACCGCCAGTTTCCGCCCGCCGATTGCCTCACCCGAATTGCTCGCCAGCTATGTCGCTTTCTGGAGCCTGACGCGCAGCGACGGCGCCGTGGCCAAGGTACGCGCGGAAATCTACGGCGATTACCGTAAGGGGCTGGAGCAGCACATTCGCGCCTTGCGCCCGGAGCTGGTTGATGTCCGCCTCCCCGCTGTCGCGCTGACTGCGCTGATCGACGGGCTCTGGCTGGAGCTGTCGCTTGGCAATGCGCCCTTCTCTGCCGAAGAGGCCGAAGGGCTGGCAGAACAATGGCTGGACAGCTTACTCGGCTGAGCGTTGCTCGCGCCTTGCCCACCACCACAGTGGCAACCCCGCAGCCATCAGCACCAGGCTCCAGCCGCTCGCTTCGATCCCGGCACCCCACAAGGTCCAGAGTGCATAAAGCGCGCCGACCAGAGCAAATATCCGCCCCACTTTCATCTTCCAGGCAGCCAGCGTGCAGGCAAGGTAAAGCCACAATGCCGCGCTGGTCGAAAGCAGCAGCACGAATTCATAGATTCCCTGCATCGAACGGCTCGAATTGAGCAGCAGACAAACCGTTGCGATAATGCTGGACCCGATCAGCGCTCGAACCGGGGTACCGTTGCTATCCGTCCCTGCAAACCACGCAGGCAACATCCCGCGCACGGCGAGGTTGCGCGGTATCTCACCCTGCATCAGCACCCAGCCATTGATCGCGCCCACGCAACTGATGATGGCAAACAATGTTACCAACGCTGCCGGGCCGCTGCTCCAGTAATGTTCCACGAAAGTCGCGATCGGGGCAGGCGAGCTGATGGCAATGGCTTCCGGCAGCATCAGCGCGACAGCAGAGCAGACCAGCAGATAGACCAGCCCGGTCAGCCCGGTTCCCCACATGGTTGCGCGCGGCACGTTGACTTCGGGGTTCTCTACCTTGGCCGCCGCAAGACTCGCGCATTCGAAGCCTAGCAGCGCAAACAGCGTCAACGCCGCTGCCCCGCGCAAATCGGTGCCGTTGATGGACTGCATGTCAAACGGTCGCACTTCGGCGCTGCCATCACCCAGTGCCAGCGCCGCGATCACGATCACGGCCAGCAGCGGCAGCAGTTTGAGCAGCACCGTCACCACCTGGAAATTACCCGCTGATTTCACCCCACGCATATTCACCAGCGTCATCGCCCAGACCAGCGCAATCGCGCATAAGGCAGGCAGCATGGGAGTCGCGGAAATGGCCGGGATGAAAGCCGAGAGGTAACTGACCGCGGCCACAGCGATGGATACCACCGCTGTCCAGATCGACACCCAGTAGATCCACGAGACCAGGAAAGCGGGCAGTTCACCGAATGCTTCTGTCACGAAACCGGCGGGGTCCGCTGCCTTGGGCCGCGCCTTGGTCAGCGAGGCCAGCACCCATGCCAGCACCAAAGTCCCCGCAATGGTAACCACCCAGCCCAGCACCGCATTCCAGCCAAAGGGGGCAAGGCTGGCCGGTAGCAGGAACACGCCGGAGCCGATCATATTGCCCATGACCAGCGCGATGGCAGCAAAAAGGCCGAGCTTGCGGCCCGGCCCTTTCACATTTTCGTTCGGTTGGGACACCAGCTTAGAAATCGAAGCCGGCCTTGATCCCCACGATCCGTGGCTTGATCACGTAATCGTAGAACACCCCGCCCGTATTGCTGAGCCCGTCGGGATCGCCGCAGGTGGTTTCGAGGCACTGGACCCCGCTGTTGATCACGCCGCGCTCGTCAAACAGGTTCGTGGCGAAGAGCTCAAACCGCAAATTGTCCTTCTTCACCCCGAAGCTCATGTCGAACGTCGTATACGCACCAAAGAAGCCTTTCAGATTATTCTCGAAAGTCCGAAGGTCGCTCCGGCGTTTGCCGACATGCGATAGCGCGCCCTGCACATGGCCTTCCCATGCGCCCAGCGGGAATTCGTAGCGGGCAATGGCATTGCCCTTGAATTTCGCCGTCACCGGAAGCTGGCTGCCTGACGGAGCAAGCAACCCGTTGGTGCGCCCGTCACCCGGATCGAAAGTACAATCGAAATCGGGATTGGCGATCACGCAGAAATCGCGGCGGATCGTGGCATCATTATAGCTGCCCGACAGGGTCAGCGTCAGGCCGCCTTCCCGATAATTGAAATCAGCCTCGATCCCGCGGATGCGGGCGACACCGGCATTGCGGATTTCAGTCAGGCCGTTCTCGCCGAGGAAGGACAGCTGGATATCGCTCCAGTCCTCCTGATAGATAGCCCCGTTGAAGGTGACCGGGCCAAAGCGCGTCTTCCACCCGAATTCATAATTGTCGAGCTTGTCCGGGCCATAGGGCGGCAAGGTGCCGCGCCGGTTGATCCCGCCGGGGCGGAAGCCCTGCGACCAGGTGGCATAGACCAGCACGTCCGGCGTGATCTTGTACGTCGCGTTGAGCTTGTAGATCGCGCTGGTGTCAGCCGTGGTCTTGTCAAGATTGGTACAGGGCGTGCCCGGCACCACGGGCGCAGCCAACGTCCCGCCCGGGTTCTGGTTCAGCGGCGTGCCATCAGTGGTGAAGCAGGCCGAAACCCCGGTGCGCGACGAGAAATTCTGCGCATAGCCGAAGAAGCCGATCAGCGAGTTCTTGTAGCGATAGACACGCGCACCGCCGGTCAGCGTCAGCTTGTCAGTCACGTCGAAGCTGATTTCACCGAAAGCGGCATAGTCGCGGTCGGTGCGGTTCTGGCGGGTCAGCCAGATATCGCTGGCCGTGCCCGGCACCACATTGAAATCGGCAATCCCGTCAACAATGTAGTTCTGCAGGATCTTGTGGTGCTGGCGCTGAGCGAAGACACCGCCGATGAAGCGCAGCGGCGCATCCTGCGGGCTGGAAACACGAATTTCGCCGAACATCCGCTTATACCGGTCGCCGCCTTCGATATACTGGTTCGGGCTGACGAGGTCATAGTTGTTGTCGTAGAAATAAGCACCGTAGCCATAGAGCGCGTCATAGAAATAGGCGTAGTCCGAATAATCGGAATTCACCCGATCCTTGCGCCAAAGATGGCCGCCCGTCGCCACAAGATCCCAATTGCCGATCTTGCCTTCGATGGTGAGGGCCGCCTGCAGCCATTTGTCCTTGCTGTATTCCGGGTTGTACTGGACGGTCTGCAAATCGCCCGTCACTGCGCTGGAGCGTTCCTGCGCAAAGCTGCCATTGGCAGTCTGAACCTGGCCCATCACCGTCGGGCGCACGGTCCAGCTGTCATTCAGTTCGATGCCGAGTGCGAGGCGCGCACCATAGGTGTCGACATCGTTGTAATCATCTTCGACCAGTGCCGCGTTATTCTGGACAAAGCCTCCGGAAGGATAGGTGCGGCTGCCAGCGATATTGTCGATATAGCCAGCATCCTTGCGGTACCATGCAACCAGCCGCAGTGCCGCACTGTCTGACAGGCGGGCATTGTAGAACCCTTCCACCGTGCCGCCAAGACCGCCATGGGCGACGGTATTCAGTTCGACATCCATGGCCCCGTAGCTGCCCGAGTAATCCGGCGGGTTGGTGACCATCTTGATCGTGCCCGCCATCGAGCTGGCGCCGTAAAGAGTACCCTGCGGCCCGGCCAGCGCTTCCACGCGGGCAAGGTCATAGGCATGGATATCAAGCGCGCCCTGGATCGTGGTGATCGGCATTTCGTCGAGATAGGTGCCGACCGTGGGCAGCGAAGCCGAGTGGTTGGCATTTTCGCCGCTGGCAACGCCACGGAAATAGACCTGGCTGAAACCAGGCGAAAGGGTCTGGATAGTGACAGAGGGCAGGAACTTGACCGCATCCTGCAGATCATTGACCTGCAGCTCGTCCAGTTTCTCCGTGCCCATCGCAGTGATGGCAACCGGCACATCCTGCAAGTCTTGCGCGCGCTTCTGCGCAGTCACGATAATCACACCATCATTGGCGGCACCGGCCCCCTGCGCCTGCTGCGCCAATGCCGGGGTGGCTGCGGTGAGAGCGCTGCCTGCCATCAAGCCAGTGGCAAAGGCGCGACGCCAATTTGTATTCTCTTGTGACAATTCTTCCTCCCCGACGACCGATCAATGACGCAATCCGCCACAAAGCGGCTGCAATGCCAAGTGCTGGAACGGTTGACGCTACGTAAGGCGAGGTCGTTTTGCGCGACCTATGGCATTTCGGCCACAGTCACGGTCGCGTCAGCCCGGTAGCCGCATATAGGTCTGCGGCAAGTCACCCAGCGCCTTCTCCAGCGGCCCCAGCCATTGCCGATAGGGTTCCCACTGGCCCACCCCGTCGCGATTGATCGGGCGGCGAACCTGTTCGGAAGAGGCGGTGCGAACTGCGCGGGTGTTGCGATGGAACTCCATGCAGGACTCTTCAAACGGCAGGCTCATATAGTCGAGCATGGCCCGCACTTCCGCTTCGGGATTGTCCAGCAGCTGCTCGTGGATCACGCGGTGGATACGCCCGGGCAAGACCCGGTCATAATGATCCATCGCGCGCACATAATCCGCATAATAGCGCCCGATATGGTCCAGCGAGTAAGAGAATGCCTGCCCCTTGGCAAAATGCTGACGGAAATTGGAGAAACAGCAGTCCAACGGATGCCGCCGCGCGTCGATGATTTTCGCATTGGGCAGGATCAGATGGATGAAACCGGCATAGCTCCAGTTGTTGGGTAGCTTGTCGATATAGAACGGCTTGTCGCTCTTGCGCTGGACTCTGGTCCGCTCAAGAAACTCCGCCCCCAGTTCGGCGAAGCGCTCCGCCGACATTTCCGCCACTGCATCAGGCCAGTCGCGCAGGTCGTTGCCTGCTGCCTTCGCCTCGCGCATGGCCATGGCGGGGATATCGGGCAGTTCCATCGTCCCTTCGACCTGCGAATGGCTCGAAAGAATTTGCTCCAGCAATGTCGAGCCCGCGCGCGGCAGGCCAAGGATGAAGACCGGGTCTGGAGTGGTGTCGCCCACGCCTTCATGCTGCGCGAGGAATTCAGGGGTCAGCACTTCGATCATGCGATCAACCTGCTGCGTGATGACCTCGGGTTCGTAACCCAGCTCTTCACTGCGCAGCGCATTGCCTGCATCATAGTGCCGGAAACTGTCAGCCGCAGCCTTGCGATCCGCATAAGCCTTGCCCAGCGCGAAGTGGAGGTGCAGTGCATCGTCGGGCGTTATTTCGCCTGCCAGCGCTGCTTCCATCGCGGCAATATCGCTTTCGTCGAACTTCACCGTCTTGAGGTTGGCAAGGCTCCACCACACTTCGCCCAGATGCGGCTCCACCGCCAGCGCGCGGCGATAGGCGGTGATGCTCTCTTCCAGCTGGCCCACGGTCTTGAGCATATGGCCATAGCTCATCCACAGCCTGGCATGGTCGGGGAATGTCTCGACCAGCTCGCCATAGATCATCAGCGCTTCGTCATAATCGCCGATACGCCCCAGCGTGGCTGCGAGCAGGTTGCGATTACCGGGATTGCGCGGGTCACGCGCGAGCACCTGTTCCAGCACTTCACCCGCCTCGCCATACCGGCTCTGCTTGTAGAGCACCATGGCGAGGTTGGCCTGTGCAGCGGCAAAGGACGGGGCAAGCTCAATCGCGCGCCGCAAAAGGTTTTCCGAATCCTTGTACCGCCCGATCCGGCCCGCAAGTTCCGCCATCAGCCGGATGGCCGCAACATCCATTGGCTGTGCAGACAGGCGCTGGCGCAGCCCCGCTTCGGCTCGCGGCAAATCATTGGCCACCATCGCCTGCGCAATGGCAACCATTTCCGGATCATGCGCCGTCGCGCGAACCGCCGCCATTTCTGCCAGCGCCGCTTCCTCGTCCTGGCCAAGCTTGCGCAGAACCCTGCCCAACAATCGCTGGGCTCCGGCATTGGCGGGATTGCGGGCGACAACCGAACGCAGGTGCTCAGCGGCCGCAGCGGGGTCGCTCTGTACCAGTTCGGCAATAGGCACCGCTGGCGCGGCCACGGGCATTCCCTCGCGAGTGGTCATGCGCGACCGCGTAACATGCAGTCGGGTCAGTGGGTAGTGCCATTCCCCCGAACATCTGTGCACACCGGACGGTAATCAAGGATCACTCACTCAGCCCGCACAGATGGTGGTATAAGACAGCGCTGGAGCGGGTGAAGGGAATCGAACCCTCGTCGTCAGCTTGGGAAGCTGCTGCTCTACCATTGAGCTACACCCGCTTCGGTGGGGCTGCGATTGCGCCTTGCCCGCGAATCGAGCGCGAATTGCACTATCGCCCGCCTCCGGTCAACCAGAGACGGGCGACGTTGCGCGGAGGCGCAAGGTTTTTGTCTGGTTCAGGAGCCTTCCTGACCTTTCAGGAACTGGTCAATACAGCCATCCATCACCGCTTGCGCGGTGGCATCGTCAGGCTGTTTGGTGGCGGTAAAGGCGCCGTCTTCCACCAGCTTGTCGATGGAGCAGTCACAGATCTGCTGGGCGGCATCTTCCGGCACTTCGCCGCTCAAGGAGGCGACCGTCTTGCACTGGCGCTTGGCCGAGCTGATCGCGAGGCTGGGTGGCGGAGCGTCGCTGGCGCCATCCGCGCCGTCCGCGCTGCCGCATCCGGCAAGCATCAGTGCAGGAACAACCAACAAGGGCAAATAGCGAAAGGTGATCATGTCAGGCTCCTCTGTGTCACATGGCTTGCCTGTATGACTAAACGAGCGAGACACTCAGCGCGCCCCATGAATATGGTTATGTCAAAGCTTTAGCTGTCCGGTCTTGAGCGCTTCATAAACGGCTTCGCTGCGCGAATGGACGGCGAGCTTGCTATAGATCGACTTCACGTAATTGCCGATGGTCAGCGGGGCGACGTCCATCTGCGCGGCAGCTTCCTTGTAGGTCAGGCCGCGTGCGAACAGGTTGAGCAATTCGACTTCGCGTGGGGTCAGGCCGTCATCCTGACTTGTCGCGCTATCCACCAGCGGCGCATCGCCGCGCAAACGCTCCAGCAGGTAAACTGCGGCTGCGGCGCTGACCGGCGCGCCACCCGCCAATGTCGCTTCGATGCCATCGACCAGTTCGGCGGGGCTGGAATCCTTGAGCAAATAGCCATCCGCCCCGCTGCTTATTACCGTCACCACCGTTTCCCGGTCTCCAAAGCTGGTGATGATCAGCACTTTGCTGTCACAGGCGTCACGGATTTCCGGGATCAAATCGAGCCCGCTGCCATCAGGCAGGCCGATGTCGAGCAGGAACAAGTCCGGCTCCAGCTTGAACAGCGCCCGCGCCCCGGCGAGCGAGGAAGCTGCACCGGCCAGGTCAAGATCGACCACATCGCTGATCGTCTCGATGAAATAGTCGAGCAAATGCGGATCATCTTCGACAATGGCAATCCGCCCGCGCATCTTACCCATGCTGCCCTGCCCCTTCTTCACTCACGTAACCCGGCCTTGCTGGCGGCAGATCGAGCGTTACCACAGTGCCGCCCCCGGCAAGCGGCTCCACCGCCAGCAACGCGCCAATCGCACCAGCTCGCCGCGCCATATTCTCCAGCCCGCGCCCGCGTGACAGGCCCTTGCCGGGCTGTTCGGGCATGCCCTTGCCGTTATCGGCGATTGCAATGCGCAGCCCCGCCCCGGCGGGCGCAACCGATACGGACAGCCTGTCAGCACCGGAGTGCTTGAGCGCATTGGTGACTGCTTCCTGCATGACGCGAAAGACCTGCAACACATCGCGCGGGCCGAGGTCAGGATAGGTCACGCCTTCTACCACGCGCCAGTCATAATCGAGGCCTGCCGCCTGCACCCGCGGCATGACCCGGCGGTTGAAGATTGCCAGTGCCGAACCGAGCGATTCCCCGACTGAATCCATGGAATCAATCATCAGGCGCATCTCGTCGATGACTTGCTGGATGCCTTCCTCGAAATCGCCCGGCTGTGCCTTGCCCCGCCGCGCCATCATGAGCAGCGACATCAGCTGGCTGCCAAGGCCATCATGCATGTCACGCATGATCCGCTGGCGCTCATCCGCGTGGGCTTGCCGCCGGACAAGCGCCTGCTGGCGTTGGTGCGCTTCCTCCAGTTCCGCCGTGCGCTCGTCCAGCTGGGTGGTGAGCAGCGCATTGATCTGAGCGGAGGACTGGAACAGCCGCACATTGCGCGCGAAAAAGGCAATGGCGAGGCCTGCGATCAGGAACGGTTGCGTCTTGGTGAGATAGCCGGACGTCATGGCCAGAGTCAGTTCGCGCAGCGCCGCCATGGCCAGCAACACGGCCAGCAAAGCCATGATCGCGGCCTCCCAATGGCGATCATCCCCGCCATCGCGGAAGCTCCAGCCGATCCGCGCCAGCGTCGCCAGCGACAGGATGATGGCGGTATAGTCGTGTATCTGGCCTGCACGGTCGAAATTCGGGCCTGAAGGCAACAGGGTGAGCGAGAGCACGATAGCCGTGGCAGCTATGACAAAGATGGCCAGAGCCGCCGGGCCGCCCCAGCGCCAGCGGTGCCGCCCCCAGGCATTGGCAAAGCCAAACCAAGCGACAGAAAGGAACAGGCTGGAGCAGAAATACCAGCTCAGCCGCACCATCCCGCCCACGGGCGGGTCCGGTACCATGTAATAGGCGGTGAGCAGCGTCCAGTTCGCGGCCAGCAGGAAGAACCAGACCGGCTGGCGCTTGTCCTCTGCCCGCAAAGCGACGATCAACGCCAGCAAGGCCACCAGCCCGATCACCGCCAGTGCCATATATTTGTACAGGCCGAGGAAGAACATCGTCTGCGCCTGCTGCGCAGTCATCAGCGAATATTCGCCGATTACCGGCGCATAATAATCGAAATAGGGGGAGGCATCACGCACCAGCACAAAGGCGAATTCATTCTTGCCCGGTTTCAGTGCGCTGGCAGGGATATGGTACGTTTCACGCTGCTGCGCGTGATAGGTGATGTCCGGCAATTTCATCCGGCCATAGCCCGCAATGAAACTGCCATTCACATAGAGCCAGCGATTATCCGCATTGATCCGCGGACGGATGCCCAGCCCTTGCGGGGGAATCTCGTCCAGCTCCACTGTGTAGCGCAGCGCGCGATAGCCCAGTTCACAGCAATTCCAGGCCGGGATCTCGTCAAGGCTGCGAAACTCCGCATCCGCCAGCGCAGCATATTCTGGCCTGTCA
The DNA here is from genome assembly GCA_024236195.1 of Sphingomonadaceae bacterium. Classification (GTDB taxonomy): domain Bacteria; phylum Pseudomonadota; class Alphaproteobacteria; order Sphingomonadales; family Sphingomonadaceae; genus JACXVD01. Next base: position 12,072 of record JACKKZ010000005.1, on the reverse strand, counting down.
ATTGCCGCTTCTTCAAAGCCGGTCGCTTCGTAGCGTTCGAAATCGCCATCATTAAGTGTGAAGATGAAGGGCTGGAGGATGAACCAGAACACCAGTTGGACCACCATGATGGCAAAGAGCAGGCGCATCAGGCCGCTGCGCCCCTTTGTCTCTCTGCTCCCCGTCGTGGCCATTTCCGTTCCCCTGCCTTGCTGCCAAGCTTGCACGCACAGGCACGCCTTTCAAGCTGGCTTACCCCGCATCGTAAGTAAAACAGCCTTGTGCCACATATTTTCGCTGCACATTGGTGGGGCGGCGTTGATACTCGATCCGGCCCCTGATTTCCGTGCGGATGGTGCGCGTTTCATCCGACCACGGGACATAGGCCTGCACGCAATAGCGGATTGGTGCCGCCCCGTGCTGGCGCTGGAGGGCGGCCGTTATCACCTGCATATCGGGGCAGAATTTCGTTGCCTTGCCTTGCTTGCGGATCGACAAGCTCCAGCGCCCGGCCTGCGCCGGGTCCAGCGCGAAATCGCAATCGCCGGACCGGATGAGGTCCAGCCTGACCTGGTCCCGGTCAGGCCGGTCATAGCCGCCGCCAATCTTGCTGATCAGCAGTTCTTCGCCACCAGGCAAATGCGCGACCAGCTCCATATTATAGGTCTGGTTGCTGCGCAGCGTGTTGTAGGCCTTGCCCATGGACGCGAAATTGACCAGCGCCGAAGGGAAATAGCAGCGCACATGGACCGGCTGGCTGGCGCTGAAACTTGCGGTTTGCATCCGGTATCCCGGCGCATCATCATTGCGATAGGATAGCTCCCCGGTCGAGAAGATGCAGTTCCCCACCCCATCGCTGACCTGCCGGTAACGGCTTGATTGTGCCTGTGCCTCAGTTGGCAGGGCGGCACCTGCGGCGGCAATCATGCCAAGCGCGGCAAACGCAATGCGAATTTCTCTGGGCATGGACAGGCTCCCGTCTTGCGGACCATTCCGCAGCCTGCCTGCCCTAGGAAATGAAGCGGTCCACCCAGTAGCCACGAATATGGTGTGAGCGCGAAAAGCAGTGCTTTAGCGTGCGACTGCGACCTGCATGAATTGCGGTTTGGTCGTCGGTTCACCCACTGTTTGCGAGAGCGGGTAATTGCCCGGCGGCAAGGTGGTGAGCGGCATACCGGCGGCGGCCAGCGCATAGGGCGACACGCGGTGGCGCGTACACAATCCGCCCGCACCATCGCTGACCAGCGGCGCTTCGAATTCCACGGCGATGGAGGCATCGCTGCTGCGGGTAACCACGGAGACTGCCAGCTGCCCCCCACCCAGATCAAGCACCAGCCCGGTGCCCTTGGGTACACCCAGCAGGCCTTCGATCCGGGCACCAGTCTTGGACAGGTCGCGCATTACGCCTTCATAGCGGTGATCGTCATGGATCACACCGACCCGGCGGAAGACGGAGCGACGTTCGGGGCGATGGCGGTCGGGACCATCCGGTTTGATCTTCATATCCCCTGACGCCATCCGTTCCAGCAGGGTCGCTTGTGGCATGGCGCGGGCATAAATCCATCCCTGGATCAGCTTTGCTCCCTTGGAGACCACCAGGTCGAATTGGTCAAATGCCTCCACGCCTTCCACCGTCGTTTCCATGCCCAACGCTTCCGACAGGCCGATAATGGCGGTGATGATCTTGGCGCTGTTCTGGTCCTTCTGGGTACAGCTGTCGACGAAGCTCTTGTCCACCTTGATCTTGTCAAACGGGGCCGAGCGCAAATAGCTGAGCGAGGAATAGCCAGTCCCGAAATCGTCCAGCGCAATGCGGACGCCCAGCCCTTTCAGCAGCTTGAACGTACTGTCAGTGCTTTCGCTGTCGCCCATGAAGACGCTTTCGGTCAGTTCCAGCTCCAGCCGGTCCGGCTCCAGCCCGCTTTCATCCAGCGCCTGTGTGACGGCATCAAGGAAGCCGTTATCGGCAAACTGGACGGCGGAGACATTGACCGCGACACGCACGGACTTTGGCCATTCCTTCGCATCCAGACAGGCGCGTTTGAGTGCCCATTCGCCTAACCGCAGGATCAGGTCGGATTCTTCCGCCACGGAAATGAATGTGCCGGGACTGACAAAACCGCGCTGCTCGTCATTCCAGCGCATCAACGCTTCGCAGCCGACGACCATGTTGTCCTTGGTGCGCACAACTGGCTGGTAATGCAGTTCCAGCGCGTCATCCTCCAGCGCCTTGCGCAGGTCCTTTTCGAGCTCTTCGCGCTCCTTGGCTTCATCGCAAAGATCAGCGGAGTAGAAGCGGAAAGCTCCGCGCCCGCCATTCTTTGCAGCATAGAGCGCAAGGTCACTGGCACGGACCAGTTCTTCGCGCTCCAACCCGTCATAGGGAGCAATGGCAACGCCCACGGAGGTGCCGATCACTGCGCGCTTGTCTTCAATCGGGTAAGGCTGGGACACGACCTGGATAATCTTGTCCGCCAGTTCACCCAACTTGCCGCGATCATCGAGGTCGGGAAGGATAATCTGGAATTCGTCACCGCCCAAGCGCCCGATTTCGCCGCGATCCCCGATCACTTCGCGCAGGCGCTGCGCAACCTGCCGCAGCAGATCGTCGCCCGCCTGATGGCCCAGCGTGTCATTAACATGCTTGAACCGGTCAAGGTCGAGCATCAGCAGTGCACAGGCACGCTTGGCAGCCTTGTAGGCAGCCAGCGTTGAATCCAGTTTCCGTTCCATCCGGAAGCGGTTGGCCAATCCGGTAAGCGAGTCATATTCGGCAATGCGCGAATCTTCGAGCTTGCGCTCGTATGCGACGGTGATGTCCTTCGCGCTGCCGCGATAGCCGAGGAAATTGCCTTCGCTGTCCAGCAGGGGATAGCCGGTCATCTGCCACCAGCGCCTGTGCGCGCCAGACAGTTTCGCACCGGGCACAAAGCGAACCACGATATCGTTGATCTTGCTGTGCGCGCGCAGCTGGAATTTCAGCGGCCGATCAGCGCGTACGTCCGGATTGTGCGGATCGCTTTCGAACAGGCTCGCGATCGGCTGGCCAAACAGGTTGGACGGGTCGATATCCAGCGCCTCAATCGCACCTTGCGACAGATAGATGAGGTTAGCATCAGCATCTGTTGCCCAGACCCAGCCAATCCCCGACTGTTCGAATTCATCGAGTATCCGCATCCGGTCGGCACTGTTGATATTGGCTGCTTGCTTGCCAGACATGGCAGCACCCGGCGCATCCTGTGCGCCGCTGCCAAATCCCTGCAAGAGCTTACCCAGAGCCATCTGTCGCAATTATCCTTCCGGCGCGGCATTCTGTTGACCGCGTCCGAATCTCTATGCCTAACTGATGGTTAAGAACTGGCTACGTACATGGTTAATTTGGGGCAAAAAGGCGCTTTTTCAGGGGGCAATCCAAAGCCGCAGGAACCATGCGACCAGCCCCAGCGCGGCAACGCTACCGACCCAGATGGCCACCATCCAACCGAGCCGCTGCCACACCGGTTTGCTGTCTGCGGGATTGTCCGGGGCCATCAGTGATAACCCTCCTGCCCCACTTTCCCGCGAAACACCCAATAGGCCCAACCGGTGTATCCCAGGATCAGCGGCATGGTCAGCCCGACACCGACCAGCATGAAGACCTGACTGCGATAGGGGGCAGCGGCATCCCAGATGGTGATGGTAGACGGCACCACATGTGGCCACATAGAAACACCCAGACCCGCCATACCCAGCAAGAACAGGCCCAGCGAGAGCAGGAAGGGCGCGGCCTCCTGTCGCTTTTTCAAGCCGCGAAACAGCAGGAAAGTGATAATCGCCGTCAGCAAAGGCACCTGACTTGCGAAGATGAAATTGGGCATGGTGAACCAGCGATTCCAATAGCCTGCATCGAGGAAGGGTGTCGCAAGGCTGACTGCGCCCAGCAGCGCCAGCGTCGCCAGCGCAGCGCGGAAAGCAAGGCGATAGGCGCGCTCCTGCCCGCTGCCATCGACTTTCCACACCAGCCATGTCGCACCCAGCAGCGCGTAGCCAGCGACCGTGCCCAGCCCGGTCAGCAAAGTGTAAGGCGTCAGCCAGTCCCACCAGCTCCCGGCATAGGCCCGGTCAACCACCTCGATGCCTTGCAGCAGCGCACCAAGCGTCATGCCCTGTGCCATCGCCGCAACCAGCGAGCCGCCGAAGAAAGCCATGTCCCAGAAAGCGCGGTGGCCAGGGTCACGCCAGCGGAATTCAAACGCCACGCCGCGGAAGACCAGCCCCAGCAGCATTGCGATGATCAGCGGATAGGTGGCAGGCAGGATGATGGCGTAGGCCAGCGGGAAGGCGGCAAACAGCCCGCCCCCACCCAGCACCAGCCAGGTTTCGTTCCCGTCCCAAACCGGCGCGATGGAGTTCATCGCCTTGTCGCGTTCTTCCCCCACGGCAAAGGCGGGGAAGAGGATGCCGATGCCGAGGTCAAACCCGTCCATCACCACATAGGCGAAGACAGCGAAGGCAATGATGAAAGCCCAGATAATCGTGAGGTCCATCGCGCTTACTCCTTCGGCTCTGTCATCTGGTGGAGGCCCGGAGTGATTCCGGCAGTGCGAACAGGGCCCTTTTCGCCCCGCTTCACCCCTACTTCCCCGACCTTGGGCGGAGCCTTCATCAGCCGCAGCAAATACCATGTGCCGATGCCGAAAACGGTGAAATAGACGACGACAAAGGCCAGCAAGGACATGGCAACTGCCGGGGCATCAAGCGGGCTGGCGGAATCCGCAGTGCGCAGCAGGCCATAGACGGTCCATGGCTGGCGGCCGACTTCGGTCGTGACCCAGCCTGCAATCACAGCGACAAAGCCTGACGGCCCCATCGCAATCGCTGCCCGGTGCAGCCATGGCGCTTCATAAAGCTTGCCCCGCCAGCGCGCCCACAGGCTCCATAGCCCGATACCGAGCATGGCAAAGCCGATCCCGACCATGATCCGGAACGCCCAGAATACGACCCCCACCGGCGGTTCGTCTTCATCGGGGATCGTGTCCAGCCCGGCCAGCGGTGCATCCCATTCATGCTTGAGGATCAGAGAGGACAGCTTGGGTACTTCGACCGCATATTTCACTTCGCGGGCCTCGCTGTCGGGGATACCGAACAGGATCAGCGGCGCGCCATCGGGATGGCTTTCATAATGACCTTCCATCGCCATTACCTTGGCCGGCTGGTGCTCCAGCGTGTTGAGCCCGTGCATGTCGCCCAGGAAAATCTGCACCGGGGCAACCAGTGCCGCCATCCACATCGCCATGGAGAACATTGTGCGTGCATGCTGGCTCGCCCGATCCTTCAGCAAGTGCCAGCCGCCGACTGCACCGACCACAAAGGCCGTGGTGAGATAGGCTGCCGTGACGGTGTGGACCAGGCGATAGGGGAAGCTGGGATTGAACACGATATCCCACCAGCTCGGCCCCGGCAGGAATTGACCGTTCGCGCCCATTTCATAACCGACCGGCGTCTGCATCCAGCTGTTCACGGACAGGATCCAGAAGGCAGACACGAATGTCCCGCTGGCGACCATCAGCGTGGCAAAGAAATGCAGCTTCCTGCCGACCTTGTTCATCCCGAACAGCATGACGCCGAGGAAACCAGCCTCCAGGAAGAAAGCGGTCAGCACTTCATAGGCCATCAGCGGCCCGATCACCGGCCCCGCCTTGTCCGAGAAGACCGCCCAGTTGGTCCCGAACTGGTAGGACATGACGATGCCCGAGACGACCCCCATGGCGAAGGCCACGGCGAAGATCTTCAGCCAGTATTTGAACAGGTCGAGATAATGCTGCTTGCCCGTCTTGAGCCACAGCGCTTCGAGGACGGCAAGATAGCTGGCCAGCCCGATGGAAAAGGCCGGGAAGATGAAGTGGAAGCTGACCGTGAAAGCAAACTGGATACGGGCCAGCAACAGCGCGTCGGTGGGGTCGAACATCGCGTAAATTCCTTGATTTTGGCGTCTTTAACTTGGTTGCCTCTCCCGGGCGATTGAATTGGTTGCACACTGTGTTGCGTGTGCTGCACACAAGGACGCATCAGCTGCTGTCAGGATCGCGCAACCAGCGACTGTCGAGCGCGAAGGCGCCGGGGCCACGCGCAGCGATGAACAGCAGCGCCCCCATGATCGCGATATTCTTAAACAGCGGGCCAACATGGCCCGGCGCGATGTGGATCGTAATGGTGATCGGCACGAGCGTGATGAACAACAACAAGGCAGACAGCCTTGTAGCAAGGCCGAGCGCCAGCGTGACGCCAAAGACCACAAACACCGCCCCGCTCAACCATAGCAGCAATGCCGGGTCGGCAATCGCCACAATCACATCCCGCCAAGGCGATTCCTCCATCCGGTCCAGCATCACCTGATGCTGGCCGAAATGGCCCAGCCCGCCGATGATGAAGATGAGGCTGGTCAGCACACGCAGCAACGGGTCCGCCAGCCGGCGCAGGGAGGCCGATGGCGCCAGTTTGCGCTCAATGGCGGAAAGCAGGCTCACACCTGCTCTTCCAGCTCGCGCTTCCAGCGGTAATAGGTCTTTTCCGAAACGCCCACTTCACGGCAGCTTTCGGTAACGCCCTTGCCGCTCGCGATCAGTTCCATGATGCGGGCAAGCTTTTCCTGTTTCTGGGGAATTGCGACCATCAGATCAGTCCTCTTGCTTCGTAATAGGTTTCAGACGCCGGAGAGCTGCCATCATCTTTCGCCAGCTGGGTGAAGGCCTGGTCCTGCGTCAGGAACACCTGGCCATTAAGTTCGTCGAGAAATTTGGTGCGTTGCAGCCGGTCCATCACCGGGCCCTTCACTTCGGAAAGATGCAGGCCGATGCCGGTGGCGGCGAGCCGGTGGTTGATCGCCTCGATGCTTTCCAGCCCGGAGGCGTCGATTTCGTTCACCGCGCTGCACATCAATATGACGTGCCGCAGTTCCGGCCGCTCAGCGACACGGGCGGTGACATAATCCTCCAGCCAGCGGGCATTGAGGTATGTCAGGCTCTCATCCACACGGATGGTCAGGATATGCGGCAGGGTGATGACCTTGTGCCGCTCGACATTGCGGAAATGCTCCGTCTGCGGCACGCGCCCGACAATCGCCGCATGCGGGCGGCTCGCGCGCCAGATATAGAGCAGCAGCCCTACCCCAACGCCAACGATCACCCCCAGCTCAACCCCGGCCAGCAAGGTCACGGCAATGGTCGCGACATGGGCGGCAAAATCCGCCTTGGCATAATTCCACAAGCGTTGCGGGGTCTTGAGATCGACGAGGCTGAGCACCGCAACGATAATCGTTGCGGCCAACGTCGCGATGGGCAGGTTCGCCAGCAGGGACGTGAGGAACAGCGATGCGATCAGGATCCCGACCGCAGTATAGGCCCCGGCTGCCGGCGTTTCTGCCCCGGCATCGAAATTGACGACCGAACGCGCAAAGCCGCCCGTCACGGGGTATCCGCCTGAGACAGCGGACGCGATATTGGCTGCGCCCAGCCCGACCAGTTCCTGGTCCGGCACGATATGCTGACGGCGTTTGGCGGCAAGCGTCTGTGCGACAGAGACGCTCTCGACGAAACCGATAATGGAGATCAGCAGGGCGGGCACCCACAGCCGCTCCATCAGCGATGGCGACGGGTTGGGCAGCGCAAAGGGTGGCAGGCCCTGCGGCACTTCACCGACCAGCTTCACGCCCTTGTCCGCGAGGCCGAAATAGGTCGCAGCGAGGATCGTCACAGCCACCGCTGCCACTGGCCCCGCCTTTGCCAGCATATCCGCCGCGCGCGGCTTCAAGCCAAGCGAAAGCAGGGCGGGCTTGGCCCCTTTGCGCACCCAGAACAGGAACAAGGTTGCGCCAACGCCGATTGACAGGGTGATGGTGTTCACCTCGCCCAGATCGCGGGCGAGGTTAGCCAGCATGGTCGGCCAGTTCTCGCCCCCGCCCTTTACGCCAAGAATATGCTTCACCTGGCTGGTCGCGATCAGGATGCCACTGGCAGTGATGAAGCCGGAAATGACCGGGTGCGAGAGCAGATTGGCGAGGAAGCCCAGTCGCAGGAAGCCGAGCACGGCCAGCATCACACCTGACATGGCCGCCAGCGTTATCGCTGCTTCGAGATATTCCGGCGTGCCCTGCGCCGCGACGGCACCTGCGGCTGAGGCCGTCATCAGCGAGACCACCGCGACCGGCCCGACAGCCAGCGTGCGGCTCGTCCCGAAAATGGCGTAGGCCACCAGCGGCAGGATCGAGGCATAGAGCCCCACCACCGGCGGCAGGCCGGCCAACAGCGCATAGGCAAGGCTTTGCGGGATCAGCATGATGGTGACAATCACCGCCGCCATCAGATCACTGGTCAGGATGGAGGCATTATAGTGACGTCCCCAGTCAAGGATCGGCAGGTGACGGGCCAGCCCTCCGGAGGATGGAGTGCCGGCCCGCCTGCCCGGGGGTGCTGCATCGGGGGAAGCAGCTGGGTGCGACCCGTCGGGCATCTCGTCAGCTCCCGCGCCCTTAGCTGGCGCGCTGTTCGATCAGGGGCCGGGCCTGTGCGATGTCACATCCGGCATCAGCCGCCGCCTGGATTGCACCGTCAGCGCCCAGTTCCGGGGCCTTGTGCAGGCCCCACAGCATCGCGCTGCGCGTGCCCGTGCGGCAGAAGGCGAGGATCGGTCCGGGCATCTCTGTCAGCGCGGCTTCGAAGGCTTCGATCTTGTCCGGCGTCAATTGCCCCGGCACGATAGGGATGTGGCGAAATTCCACCCCGGCTTCCTGCGCCGCAGCGGCAACTTCCTCTGCCGCAGGCTGACCCGGCTGTTCGCCATCGGGACGGTTGCAGATGATGGAGCGGAATCCCATCGCAGCGGCTTCTGCCACCTCTGCCGGCGCAATCTGGCCACGGACCGAAAGTGTGTCGTCGAGTTGTTTGATGTCCATTGAAATTCTCCCAGCCTGCAAAGCCAGTCAGGCTTCGCGGCAGATGTTGGTCAGACGCCCTTGAGCGGGATTTTGATGTAGCGCGTGCCGTTGTCCTCCGGCTCGGGGAAATGCCCGGCGCGCATGTTGATCTGGATCGAAGGCATGATGAGGCGCGGCATGCCCAGCGTCGCATCGCGCGCCTTGCGCATGGCTACGAAATCCGCTTCGGCCACGCCTTCCTTCACATGGATATTGTTTTCGCGCTCTTCGCGGATGGTGGTCTCCCACGCATAGTCGTCCCGCCCCGGCGCCTTGTAATCATGGCACAGGAACAGCCGCGCATTGCCGGGCAGCGCGAGCAGCCGCCGGATCGAGCGGAACAGCTCCTGCGCGTCGCCTCCGGGGAAGTCTGCCCGCGCGGTGCCGAAATCCGGCATGAAGATCGTGTCGCCGGGAAACACGGCATCACCCACGACATAAGCCAGATCCGCCGGCGTGTGACCCGGCACGTGCAGGACCACGACATCAATTTCGCCAATGTTGAAATTGTCACCATCAGAAAATAGCGCGTCGAACTGCGATCCGTTGCGGGCGAAGGACGTATCCTCGTTGAACAGCGAACCGAAAGTATGCTGTACCTTGGTGATATCCTGCCCGATGGCGATCTTGCCCCCTAGCTGGTCCTGCAAATAGGGCGCAGCGGACAAGTGGTCAGCATGGGCATGCGTCTCCAGGAGCCAGGCCACTTCCAGCCCTTCACCCCGAACATATTCAATCACTTCATCCGCAGATTTATGGGAAATTTCGCCTGCTGCCGGGTCATAATCCAGCACCGAGTCGATGATCGCCGCCTGGCGCGTTTTCGGGTCATGCACCACATGGGTGGCGGTGAAGGTCGCTTCGTCGAAAAAAGTCTTCACTACGGGAGACGCAGCATCACCCAGCAATGTCTTTTCGACCACGCGCGAAGCGGCCTCAAGGGCTTCGTCAGTCATGACGTCTTGCATGGCATACACCTCACTTCATTCAGTTTCAGATAGTAAATAATCATGTATGTATCTTGCGTCAAGATGTGCAGCCCGCTAAAGAGGCTACAGGATGGATGGGGAACGCACAGAATTGGAAGAGACAGCGCCCTTGCGGATCGGTGATGTTGTGCCGCGTTTTGCCGCGCGGAGCACACAAGGTCCGATTGACCTCGAAATGCTCGCGGACCGTTGGGTGATCCTCTTCGCCCACCCCGCCGATTTCACTCCCGTTTGCACCAGCGAATTTGTTGCACTGGCGCGCGCGGCAAGCGAATTTGAAGAGCTGGGCTGCACGCTGATGGGGATTTCGGTCGATAGCCTTTATTCGCACCTCGCCTGGATCCGCACCATCCATGAAATGACCGGGGTGAAGGTCGAGTTCCCGATTATCGAAGACCCGACGATGGAAATTGCCCGCGCTTACGGGATGCTCAGCGCCGATGCGCAGGATGCCTCCACCGTCCGCTCAACCTTCTTCATCGCCCCGCGCGGGATTCTGCGCGCCTCGATCTGCTATCCGCCCAATGTTGGCCGCTCGATCCCCGAAATGCTGCGCCTTTTGCGCGCCTTGCAAGAAGCTGAGCGCAGCGATGCACTGGTGCCCGCCAATTGGGAGCCGGGCGCAGAGCTGGTGCGCCCGCCGGAAGAACACGCAGCGGGCCTGTTCGAAGCCAAGGGGCCAGGTGACTGGTTCTTCAGGCCGGTAAAGGGGAAGTAGGCAATGGACAGTTCCCCAGATCGCGACTTCACCGGCAATGCCGATTTGCTGCGCGCCATTGCGCATCCTGTCCGGCTGCAAATCCTCTGCGCAATCAAGGATGATGCGCATGCCGTGGGCGAGATCGAGGAATTGACCGGCATCGCCCAGCCCGGCCTCTCGCAACAGCTCGCGATCCTGCGCAAGGCCTCGCTGGTAAGCACCCGCCGCGAAGGCAAGCAGGTGTTCTACAGGGTTGATAGCGAGCGGATGCTCGGTGCAAGCGACATGCTCGACGCGCTGGCGGGCAACACTACACCACGCCAGCGGGATCGCGACACGGCGCGGATGCACAGTGGTGGTGGCGCAGCCACTTTCGCTCGCATTATCAGCCGCTGATCGTCACCGGTTTCAGATCAACCCGCGCACCCAGTCCATGATCGCACTTTGCGGCATGGCACCTGCCTGCCGCGCAACTTCGCGCCCGCCGCGAAATAGCGCCAGCGTGGGGATGGAGCGGATTGCATGGGCGGCACCCGCCTGTTGCTCCGCATCAGTATCAACTTTCACGAAAATGGCAGAGCCGGCCATTGCCTTGGCTGCTGCTGTATAGGCCGGGGCCATACTGCGGCACGGGCCGCACCAAGGGGCCCAGAAATCGACCACGACCGGCAGGCTGGAGCGCGCGATCATCTTGGCAAGGCCAGCAGATGTGGCTTCAACCGGATGGTCACTGACCAGCGCCGCCTTGCACTTCCCGCACTTCGGTCCCTCTCCCAGCCGCTCACCCGGTACGCGGTTCAGCGCGAGGCAAGAGGGGCAAACAAGGGTTTCGCTGCTCATGCGTGGCTTTCCTCCGCATCCCGCTGCTTGTCGAGGATGGTGATCGGACGTCCATCATCGCGCAGCACGATATAGATAGCGGGGATCACCAGCACCGTCAGCAAGGTCGAGCTGGCAAGGCCGAACAGCAACGAGATCGCCAGCCCCTGGAAGATCGGGTCGGTCAGGATCACTGCCGCGCCGATCATCGCGGCCGCCGCCGTCAGCACGATCGGCTTGAAGCGGATCATTCCGGCTTCCAGCAGCGTATCGCGCAGGCTCTTCTCTGGGCTGCGGGCGTGGCGGATGAAGTCCACCAGCAGGATCGAGTTGCGCACAATAATCCCCGCCAGCGCGATAAAGCCGATCATGCTGGTCGCGGTGAAGGGGGCCTGGAACAGGATATGGCCAAGCACGATGCCCACCAGTGTCAGCGGCACCGGGGTGAGGATCACCAGTGGCAGGCGGAAGTTCTGGAACTGACCCACGACCAGCACGTAAATCCCCAGCAGGGCGACCATGAAGGCGGCGCCCATATCGCGGAATGTCACCCAGGTGATTTCCCATTCCCCATCCCACAACAGCGTCGGCTGCTGCTCATTGGCGGGCTGGCCGTTGAGCGCGATTTCGGGCTT
>JACKKZ010000004.1 GCA_024236195.1 Sphingomonadaceae bacterium | reverse complement strand
CTGGGTGGCGTGGCGACGACGCCGGTCATTAACCGTCCGGAAGTGGCTATTATCGGCCCCAACCGGATCGTCGAGCGGCCCATGTTCGTGCCCGATGGATTGGGCGGCGAACGGATAGAGAAGCGCAAGCTGATGAATATCTCGATCAGCTGCGATCACCGTGTGGTCGATGGGTACGACGCGGCCAGCTTTGTCCAGGCGCTGAAAAAGCTCATCGAGACCCCGGCGCTGTTGCTGGCCGACTGACCGGCCTCAGCGGACGAAGGCGCTGTAGGTAATTCGTCCTGACCCGCTACGCGCCTTGTGCGCGGGGATGCGCCAGCGCAGGTGAGTGACGTCTTCAGGTGTTGCCTTGCGGCTACCCATTCGGGTGGAATCGAGCAAACCCCAGTTGCGCCCGCCATCGACCGAAACTTCCACCGAATCATCGCTGCTGCGGGCATAGGTGAGGTGTGCTGGCACGGGGCTGGAGACCGTGAAACCTTTGCTGTGCGTGGGTGCGCGCCATTCCACGACCAGGATCACCTTGTCACCGCGGCTGACGCTCTCCGCCGGAGCGATGGAGCGCATGCGCCCACTGGGGGTGGAAGTGGCGGTTTCAAGGAAGACCGCGCGCGATAGCGCCACCTGTTCACTGGCCGCCAGCGGGTAAGCCGCCAGTGCCAGTGTGGCATAGGCACCCAGCGCAAGAATTGTCCGAACCATGAAAGCCCCTCGTTCCGATTTCGGGGGCTATGTCGCAGCTAAGGCCGAAAATATGGTTAATTCGGGGTTGGTAACGGCCCGCTCGAATAGCTTTTTTGCCGGGGTGAAAATTCCGGCACAACAGTTGTTGACAGGCCCCGCAGCCTCGCATAGAGGCGCGTCTCCCAAGTGGCTGCGCGGGTGTAGCTCAGTTGGTTAGAGTGTCGGCCTGTCACGCCGAAGGTCGCGGGTTCGAGTCCCGTCACTCGCGCCACTTGGGACATTCTCCACATCGTTGAACCAGTCAGGCGCGCTTGCGTATGCGTTCGCCTATTCCTCCGGCGCGCTCCATTTGCCGGTTTCCATCCAGATCAGGAAGCGCCGCAGCGGCAACAACCAGATCGTACCCAAGATGATGTAGATCACGGTCTGCACCAGCACGTGCAGCTGCCCGATATAGTCAGAAGCGCTGGCAACCAGCACGGCATAGACGGTCAGCACCGCGAGCAGTGCGATAATGCCAAGCGGAATGCGAAGGGTTGGTTTCTCGCGCATCAGAAAGTTCCGTAGAAACGAGTGGGCGTGACGACAGCCTTTAACGGCATGTCGTGGTCTTCCAGAGGCAACTCATCCACCAGCTGGCAGTCCCATGCAATGCCGATGGCAATGGTATCGGAATGGGCCGCCAACCAGCGGTCATAATGCCCGCCGCCTTGCCCAAGACGCGCACCAGAGGCGGTGAAACCGACCAGTGGCATCACCAATAGCTCTGGCACCAGTTCTTCCGAATCCTCGGTCGGCTGCAACATCCCGAAAGGCCCGGCTTCGAGGTCGCTTTCACCGAAGGGATCGGTGTGCTCGCGAAACACCATTGCCGATTCGGGCGTGGCAAATGAGGGCAGGGCGACGCGGTGGCCTGCCTCGGCAAAGAATTTCGCATAATTATTTGCGGGGGCCTCATCCGCAGTAGCGCGATAAACACCGACAGTGGCACCTTGCGGGACCAGTTCCAGTAGGGGCGAGGGCGGGCGCAGGAACAGCAGCGCGCGGATGGTGTCGGGCTGGGCCGCCACATGCGCCTTGCGCGCAGCGCGCAATTGTTTGCGGAGTTGGGCCTTGGTCACACGTCGTCCGGGTATCTTGCGCTGGCCGGTCCGCAGGACCGCAAGGGCGACCGCCCGCCCGCAGCGACGCGACCACAAGGTCGCATGAGCGAGGAAAGCCAAGCCGCCGGACGGCGGTGCCGGCGCTTGAGGCAAAATGGTGTGGCGGAACCACCATGGGTCGTTACCGGGAAATCCTCTGACGCGAAAACGTCAGGTGGGCGCCGTGTACCCCGGTCCCCAGGACGAACCCGTGTTCCAGGGCAGGGACAACTCCCTAGGAATGCTTATAGCCTCAGGGATATTCAATCGGCTCGTGCCGGGCAGTCCCGCCGCTGCGCTATTTAGGCGTTCGCAGCCTTGCCCTCAAGCTTGGCCGCACAATTTTCAAGCAAGTCGGCAAATTTCTCCAGCGCGGGGGCCAGATCGGGGTCAGCAGACAAGGGCATGGCCTCCGGAGCTAATGCCGGAGCAGCGCGCAAGGTTTCCAGTTCCTCTGTCAGTCCCTGCTGGGTGGCACGCATGTCTTCCACTGCCGCTGCCAGCGCGTCACGCTCTCCGCTCAGTTCTTCCAGCTTGGCTGCCAAGACGTCTTTTGCCGCGCGGGCAGCCACTAGTTCTTCATTGAGCGACCCGACTTTGGCCACCCGCCCGTCAAGCTCGACCTTGAGGGATTCGAGTGCCTCCATGTGCTTGGTCAATTCACTGCGCGCCTGTTCCTCGCCCGACTTTGCCTCCTGCAAGGCATCGCCGGTCTGGAGGATCTCGTTGCGCAGTCCATCCAGCTGGTCGAGCGCATTTTGCCGTGCAGTTTCAGCCGTTTCCTTCGCGATCTTCAGCGCATCACGTTCGCTTGCAGCCTCTTCCGCAAGGTTGCGGGCTGCTTCAAGTTCCGTCTCAAGTGGCGCAATACTGGTCCGCAGCTCGGCAGTTTCCCGTGTCGCGGCAAGGACTTCGTCCTTCACCTTGAGCAATTCTGTGCCGCGTTCATGAAGCTCATCGGCGAGCAGGAGCGAGGCAAACAGGAAATTGCGCGCTTCATTATTACCGAGGGCCGCGCCCATCTCGGACATTTTGGCATCAATGCGCGCACCCAGCCCGGTAACGTGATCCTCTTCGCCATCAGCGCAGGAAACGGTGTAACTGCGGCCACCGATGGAGAGCGTGACTTCGCTCATTCCTCAAGCCTTTCAAGCAGTTCGTCGAGCTCCTTCAGCGTGGAATTGGCCGCTTCACGCAGATTCTCGTGGCTGACAACCAGCCCCGAAACCGAGGGCGGGGCGGGCCGCATCGTGTCTGCACACTCTGCGATCCGGGCCAGGGCGGCCTCAATCCGTTGGACGGCGGATTCGATACGTTGCTCACTCATAGATGCGAAAAATATCCGATTTGTCTTGCTTGCGCAAAATGTTGCGGCGGCCTGTTGATAAGTCGGTTCCACATTTGCCTGTGGAAGGTAAAAAACCAATTGCCTTGGGACTTAGGTCGGCCCGCGCTTGACCTCATGCGGTGCGTCCGCGAAGGGGTTCGCGCACGGCGAATCGCCGGAAAATGGTCCGGCACCCGTATCCAGAGCAGGAGCCTTTCGAATGAGCCTAGACCCGCAACGCCTGGCGCCGATGGCCAATGCTATCCGGGCCCTGTCGATGGACGCGGTACAAGCGGCAAATTCGGGGCATCCCGGCATGCCGATGGGCATGGCCGATGTCGCCACTGTCCTGTGGTCGAAATTCCTGAAATTCGATCCTTCCGCGCCGGACTGGTCGGATCGCGACCGTTTCGTGCTGAGCGCGGGCCATGGCTCGATGCTGATCTATTCTCTCCTCCATTTGTCCGGCTACGCTTCGCCGACGATGGAGGAAATTCGCAATTTCCGCCAGCTGGGCAGCGTTTGCGCCGGGCATCCGGAAAACTTCCTGATCCCCGGCGTGGAATGCACCACCGGTCCGCTGGGTCAGGGTCTGGCCATGGCAGTCGGCATGGCGATGGCCGAGCGCCACCTGAACGCCAATTTCGGTGATGACCTGGTTGATCACCGCACATGGGTGATCGCAGGCGATGGCTGCCTGATGGAAGGCATCAACCACGAAGCAATCGGCCTTGCCGGGCATCTCAAGCTGGGCCGCATGGTCGTGCTGTGGGACGATAACCGTATTACCATTGATGGCGATACGGATATTTCCACCAGCGAGAACATCCGCGCGCGCTATGAAGCGACGGGCTGGCATGTTGTTGAATGCGACGGGCATGATTTCGCTGATATTGACCGCGCGATTGAAGAAGCGCTGGCCGATGAACGCCCATCGCTGGTTGCGTGCCGCACGGTGATCGGCAAGGGCGCGCCCAACAAGCAGGGCGGCCACAGCGTCCACGGGGCGCCGCTGGGTGCTGACGAAATTGCTGCTGCGCGTGAATATCTGGGCTGGACCTCCGCGCCGTTTGAAGTCCCCGCCGAGATCCTTGCCGATTGGCGCTCCACCGGCGAACGCGGCGCAGCTGCCCATGCGGAGTGGAAGTCCCGCGAAGCCGGCGCTGATGGGGCTGCCGAACTGGCCCGCCGGATGGCTGGTGAGCTGCCCGCCGGCGACGAGGCCTATAACGCCTATGTGGATAGCCTGATCGCAGACAAGCCCAAGGTTGCGACGCGCAAAGCAAGCCAGATGGCGCTGGAAGCACTGACGGCTGCGCTGCCGGACCTCGTCGGCGGCTCGGCCGACCTCACCGGCTCCAACCTCACCAACACCAAGAGCACCGCGCCCTTCAGTGCGGACGATTACAGTGGCCGCCATGTCTATTACGGCATCCGAGAATTCGGTATGGCGGCAGCGATGAATGGCATGGCGCTGCATGGCGGGATCATCCCCTATGGCGGCACCTTCCTGGTGTTCTCCGACTATTGCCGCAACGCGATCCGCATGTCGGCGCTGCAGCACACGCGGGCCATCTATGTGATGACGCATGACAGCATCGGGCTGGGTGAAGACGGGCCGACCCATCAGCCGGTCGAACATGTCATGTCGCTGCGCATGATTCCGAACCTGCTGGTCTTCCGCCCCGCCGATGCGCTGGAAACGGCGGAGGCATGGGCATTGTCGATCAAGCAGGCGAACCGCCCCTCGGTCCTGGCATTGTCGCGCCAGAACCTCCCGGCGGTGCGTGCGGATAGCGAGATGAAGTCGGCCAAGGGCGCCTATCGCCTGCAGGCCGCCGAAGCTGACCGCAAAGTGGTGCTCGTTGCCACAGGTTCCGAAGTCGAATTGGCAATCAATGTCCGCGCCGCTCTGGAAGCAGAGGGTATCGGTGCTGATGTCGTTTCCATGCCTTGCGCGGAATTGTTCGACGAACAGGATGCCGCTTATCGCGCAGACCTGCTGCCTGCCGATGCGCTCAAGGTTTCGATCGAAGCCGGTGTCACCATGGGCTGGGAACGCTATACCGGCAGCGACGGGATCAATATCGGCATGAATTCATTCGGTGCCTCGGCACCAGCCAATGTCTTGTTCGATCATTTCGGCTTCACCGTCGAAAAGATCGTGCCACAAATCAAAGCTAAACTGGGCTAACACGCAGGAGTTTCTACTATGGCGACCAAGGTTGCAATCAATGGTTTCGGACGTATCGGGCGGCTTGTCGCGCGCGCCATCCTCGAGCGGACCGATCACGACCTCGAACTGGTGAGCATCAACGATCTGGCGGATACCAAGTCCAACGCACTGCTGTTCCAGTATGATTCCACCCACGGCCGCTTCCCCGGCTCAGTCGAAGTCGATGGCTCGCACCTCGTCGTCAACGGCAAGGCCATCGCCGTGACCAGTGAGCGCAATCCGGGCGACCTGCCGCATGCGGCGCAGGGGATCGACATCGTGCTGGAATGCACTGGCTTCTTCCAGAGCCATGACGCCGCCAAGCCGCATCTCGATGCCGGCGCCAAGCGCGTGCTGATCTCGGCCCCTGCATCGAGCGTGTCGGCTACTGTAGTTTATGGCGTGAACCACGATGTGCTGACCGCGGACGACATCATCGTGTCCAACGCCAGCTGCACCACCAACTGCCTCTCGCCGGTGGCAAAGGTGCTGCATGAAACGGTTGGGATCGAGCGTGGCTTCATGACCACGATCCTCCTACACCAATGACCAGCGTATGCTTGACCAGATGCATGGCGATATGCGCCGTGCTCGCGGTGGTGCGCAGAACATGATCCCGACCACCACCGGCGCTGCCCGCGCGGTTGGCCCGGTTCTGCCCGAACTGGCTGGCAAGCTCGACGGTTCTTCGGTGCGCGTGCCGACCCCTGAATGTCGCTGATTGACCGGTCTTCACGCCGGGCCGCGACACCACCAAGGAAGAGCTGAATGCCGCGCTCAAGGCCGCCGCAGAAGGCCCGATGAAGGGCGTGCTTGACTATACCGACCAGCCGCTCGTCAGCAGCGACTTCAACCACTATCCGGCCAGCTCGACCGTTGACAGCCTCGAAACCGCTGTCCTCGAAGGCAAGCTTGCCCGCGTGGTCAGCTGGTATGACAATGAATGGGGCTTCCAACCGGATGATTGACACCGCCGGCAGATGGCGAGCCTTCATCTAGCGAAATCCTCCCGGGACGGGAGGGGGACCACCGAAGGTGGTGGAGGCACCCGCCACCATTCGGACCATTTGCCTGTGCCCCTCCACCCCGCGCTGCGCGCGGTTCTCCCCGGCGGGGAGGATCGAGCGGAACAATGCCAAGTTTCAAGACCCTCGACGATCTCGGTGACATCACAGGCAAGGTTGCGCTGGTGCGCGTCGACTGAACCTGCCGATGAAGGATGGTTCGGCAACCGACCTCACGCGGGTGAATGCGGTTGCACCGACAATCCTCGAACTCGCTGATCGCGGCGCAGGTCTTGCTGCTGGCCCATTTCGGCCGCCCCAAGGGCGCGCGCCATTCGACCATGTCGACCAGCATGGTGCAGGGTGATGTCGAGCGTGTGCTCGACCGCGAAATCATGTTCGTCCCGGAAGTGATGGGCCCGGTTGCTCAGCAGGCCATCGGAATCCTCAGCGCAGGCGATATCGGCCTGCTCGACAATGTCCGCTTCTGGCCGGGCGAAGAGAAGAACGATCCTGAATTCGCGAAAGGCATCGCCGCGCTGGGCGATTTCTATGTGAATGACGCATTCTCCGCTGCCCACCGCGCTCATGCCAGCACGGAAGGGCTGGCGCATTTGCTGCCTGCCTATGCCGGGCGCGCGATGGAGAAGGAATTGAAGGCGCTCGACGCAGCGCTGGGCAATCCCGAAACGCCGGTTGCTGCCGTGGTTGGCGGGGCGAAGGTTTCGACCAAGCTCGACGTGCTGCAGAACCTCGTCGGCAAGGTGCAGCACCTGATCATTGGTGGCGGGATGGCCAATACCTTCCTCGCGGCCAAGGGCGTCGATGTTGGCAAGAGCCTGTGCGAGCATGATCTGACCGATACCGCCAATGCGATCATGGCCGCCGCAGACGAAAGCGGCTGCACGGTTCATCTGCCCTATGACGTCGTGGTCGCAAAGGAATTTGCCGCCAATCCGCCCAGCCTGCGGACCTGCAATGTCCACGAAGTTGCCGCTGACGAGATGATTCGATGTTGGCCCGCGCTGGCGACCGAGGCGTTGGGCGATGTCTCAAGACCTGCCGCACGCTGGTGTGGAACGGCCCGATGGGGGCCTTTGAAATCGAACCCTTCGACGCGGCCACCGTTGCGCTGGCCCGGACAGCTGCTGCGCTGACGCAGGAAGGCTCGCTGATTTCCGTCGCAGGCGGAGGGGACACCGTTGCGGCCATGGCCCACGCCGGGGTGACTGACGATGTGACCTATATTTCCACCGCTGGCGGCGCGTTTCTGGAATGGATGGAAGGCAAGGTGCTTCCGGGCGTGGCTGCGCTCGAAGCATGAGCGAGCAGGTCCCTCCATCCTCTGGTAATTGGGCACCGGTCCCGATCACGGAAGGCGAATGGGCAGGCTGGTCGGCATGGCGGCACGATGCGTTCGAGACGTTGGCGGGCCCGTTCTACGAAAAGATTGACGAGAACGGCGAAGCAGTGGCGGCCTTCCGTGCAGAGCCGCGCCATATGAATGGTGGCGGGAACATGCACGGCGGCTGCATGATGACCTTTGCTGATTCCGCGATTTTCACCATTGCATCGCGGGAACTGGACGGCGCCTTTGGGGTCACGCTCAGCATGACTTCGGACTTCCTCAATCCAGCCAGCGTCGGGCAATTGATCGAAGCGCGTGGCCGTGTGGTGCGTAGTGGCGGCAAGACAATCTTCGTTGAAGGTCTCGCTACCGCCGATGGCACACCGATCCTGCGCTTCAGCGGCATAATCCGTAAGGTTAGCAGTCTCGGCTAAGCAGACTGGAAAAGGCTGACAGCAGGCCTTGCAGGGTCATGCTGCACCCGCTAAGGGCGCGCCTGTGCATTCGTATGCAGACGCAGATTTCAGCCAATGAGGGACGGGTAATGAACCAGCAGGACATGATGACCAAGATCGGTGAAGGACAGGGCTTCATCGCAGCGCTCGACCAGAGCGGTGGTTCCACTCCCAAGGCGCTGCGCGGCTATGGCGTGTCCGATGATGAGTGGAGCGGCGACGAGGAAATGTTCGCCAAAATTCACGAAATGCGCGCCCGCGTCATCACATCGCCCAGCTTTGCCAGCGGCAAGGTGATCGGTGCGATCCTGTTTGAAAAGACCATGGACGGCGATGTCGATGGCATGACCACGGCCGATGCGCTGAAGGCGCGCGGCGTGGTGCCTTTCATCAAGGTCGATCAGGGCCTCGAAGACGAAGAAAACGGCGTCCAACTGATGAAGACCATGGACAAGCTCCCCGCGCTGCTCGAAAAATCGGTGGCCAAGGGCATGTTCGGCACCAAGATGCGCTCGGTTATCAAGTCGGCCAATGCAGAGGGCATCGCCGCCATCGTCCAGCAGCAGTTCGACTATGGCAACCAGATTGCCGATGCGGGGCTCGTGCCGATGCTGGAGCCGGAATATGACATTACTGCAGAGGATCGCGCAGAAGGTGAAAAGATCCTTCTCGCTGAACTGCAGAAGGGCCTCGACGCGCTGCCGGAAGGCCGCATGGTCATGCTCAAGCTGTCGATTCCGGTCGCGCCCAACACCTATGCCCCGCTGATCGCGCACCCCAATGTGCTGCGGGTGGTGGCGCTGTCAGGCGGCTATTCTACTGACGATGCCTGCGAGCATCTGGCGAAGAACAAGGGCATGATCGCCAGCTTCAGCCGCGGTCTGCTGCAGGATCTGCGCAAGGATTTGAGCGACGAGGAATTCGACGCAGCCCTTGGTAGCGCGATTGACCAGATCGCGGCAGCTTCCAACGCCTGATCGCTAGCGCGCCACATCCGGCGTGTAGCTGAAAGTAAAGCGATAGTCCGGTCCGGGGAGGGCCGGGCTATCTGCTTTTGGAGCTGGTTCTGCCAAATTGAGCGTCAGCATACCGCCAGTAATCCGCGTTGGTGCGTATAACTCCAGCAACTTTTCTTGTGACTGCTCACCCCGTTCGACCGTCGCGCGCAATACCAGCCTTCCAGCCCAGATACAGGTCACGCCCTTCGGGCAGCGGCTGTCTTCTTCCACCACCAGCGGCGTAACCCGCACGCCATTGGCAAGTTCGGCTGTCTCACCCAAGGCAACCGGGGCAGGTGAGCCAGCGGCCTCCGCATTGGCTGCAAGCAACAGGGCAGCGGCAAGTGCAAACATCGTTCTCATGCGCCTATCATCTGCCACATTGCCTTAACCGCAGCCGAACCCTAGATGCTCGGCATGGACGAAGAACGTATCCCTACCCAGCTTTACCTGATCTCCCCGCTCGACGTGGGCGGCGATTTCCCGCAGCGGCTTGAAAATGCGCTGTCCGCCGGGCCGGTGGCGGCATTCCAGTTCCGCGTGAAGGATATGGACCAGCATGAGGCGGCGCGGCTCGCGGCCCCCTTGCAGGAAATCTGCGCGGCGCGTGATGTGGCCTTTATCGTCAACGATTCCGTCGCGCTGGCGAAACGGATCAAGGCTGATGGCGTGCATTTGGGCCAGAGTGACGGTTCACCCAGGGAAGCGCGCGAAGAACTGGGCCGTGATGCGCACATTGGCGTGACCTGCCATGCGAGCAAACACCTTGCGATGGATGCGGGTGAAGCGGGCGCAGACTATGTCGCGTTCGGGGCATTTTTCCCCACCACCACCAAGCAGGTCGAGCATCATGCGGAGCTGGAAGTGCTCGAGTGGTGGCAGAATTTGTTCGAAATCCCTTGTGTCGCCATTGGCGGGATAACGCCGGATAATTGCGGGCCGCTGATCGAGGCGGGTGCAGATTTCCTCGCAGTGTCAGGCGCGGTGTGGAACGGGGATGAAACCGCAGCGGTGCGGGCCTTTACCGAGGTCTTGGCAGGCTAAGTCGGCCTGCGTGTGCAGCGCAAATCCGCCAGTTTCCCGTCTGGCCCGACCAGCTGGATCGTATTGCTGCCCGTCTGGCGGAAATGTTCGCCCTTCATGGGTCCGTTGGTGAAGCGCACTTCCTTGCCGAGTAGCAAATAGGTCCCACGCTTACCGCCCATGCGGTAGGAAGAGGACGTGGTAATGGCGAAATCCTTTTCCGCCACGGGATGCACCGCGGGGCCATCCGCACCGCCCGGCAAGGCACAGGCGTAACTGCCGTTGGGCAATGTGCCCAAATGGCCGCCGGGGCTGGCGCTCGCTGCGATGGCACTGGTGAGCAGGATCACAGCGGGCAGGGAGGTCAAGAGGTGTTTACTCATGCTGCATACCCTAGCATCGCCATCCTGAACGCACCACTACCTTGCCCGCTTGGCTCAACCCCGCTAAGGGCCGCGCACTCGCGGCGTTACAGGCGCCGCTCATCCATTCAAGGCAGTGTGAACATGAAGATCAGCGGCGTCGATATCCGTCCCGGCAACATCATCGAATATGAAGGCGGCATCTGGAAGGTCGCCAAGATCCAGCATACTCAGCCCGGCAAGGGCGGGGCCTATATGCAGGTCGAGATGAAAAATCTGCAGGATGGCCGCAAGACCAATGTTCGCTTCCGCAGCGCCGATACGGTGGAGAAGGTCCGCCTGGACACAAAGGAATTCCAGTTCCTCTATGAGGATGGCGAATTCCTCGTGTTCATGGATCAGGACACGTTCGAGCAGATCAACCTGCCGGGCGATTTGCTGGGCGATGCGCGCCCCTTCCTGGAAGACGGGATGACCGTGACGCTGGAACTGTGGGAAGAAAAGCCGATTTCGGTCGCCCTGCCTGAGCAGGTTGAAGCCACAATCGTCGAAGCCGATGCCGTGGTGAAGGGCCAGACTGCCAGCTCCAGCTACAAGCCCGCGATCCTCGAGAATGGCGTGCGCATCATGGTCCCGCCGCATATTGAAAGCGGCACACGGATCGTCGTCGATGTGTATGAGCAGGCTTACATCAGCAAGGCTGGTTGATCTGACATGGCAGCTATATCCGGCCTGATACGCGTGATGGAAAAGGCGGCCCGCAAGGCGGGTGGCCGGTTGCGCCGTGACTTTGGCGAAGTCGAGCATTTGCAGGTAAGCCGCAAGGGGCCGTCTGATTTCGTGTCCAAGGCAGACCGCAATGCCGAACGCAGCTTGTGGGACGAGCTTAGTGCGGCGCGCCCCGGTTGGGGCTTTGTCATGGAAGAAGCAGGGATTCTCGAAGGGGAGCCGGGCAAGCCGCGCTTCATCATCGACCCGCTCGATGGCACCAGCAACTTCCTCCACGGTATCCCGCATTTCGCGATTTCTATCGCGGTGCAGGAACCGACGCTGGATGGCAGCGGGTGGGGCGAAGTGACTGCAGCGGTCATCTACCAGCCGATCACGGACGAGACATTCTGGGCGGAAAAGAGCCGCGGGGCATGGCTGCATGATGGGCGCCTGCGGGTTTCCATGCGTTCACGGCTTGACGATGCGCTGATCGCCACTGGCATTCCGTTCCAGGGTGCAGGCAATCCCACCGAGTGGAAGAAAATCTACAGCGCCTTCGGCCCGAAGGTTGCGGGTATTCGCCGGTTTGGTGCGGCATCGCTGGACCTCGCATGGGTTGCAGCGGGCCGTTACGATGGCTTCTGGGAAAGCGGCCTCAAGCCATGGGATACCGCCGCTGGTTGCCTGTTGGTGCGTGAAGCGGGTGGCTTTGTTACTGACTATCGCGGGCGTTCGCAGCCGGTCTGTGATCGTGAAGTGCTGGCCGGGAATGACGCGATTCATTCCAAGCTCCACAAACTCTTGGCTGCTTCCTTGAAAGAATAGCTTGGCTACCGGGCGCTTGAAGGGCATAGGCGCACCGGCTAATCCTGCTGGTCACAGGCCTCTGTGGCGGAATTGGTAGACGCGCTCGACTCAAAATCGAGTTTCTCACGAAGTGCCGGTTCGAGTCCGGCCAGAGGTACCAGCATCGGATTACTCGCCCATGTGGTGAGCAGGGAGCCAGACAGCGCCTATGCCCGGAGTGCCCTCTTACCACGCAATGGCCGCCATGGTCGTGACCATGGCCATGTTCATCGCCTTTGCCCGCGGGCGACTTTCAACCGAGATCATTTCACTTCTGACCATCGCAGTGATCGCGGTTGGGCTCTATTTCTTCCCCTTGCCGGGTGCGCAACCGACGGAAGGGCTGCAGCTCGCCTTCTCCGGTTTTGGCCATTACGCATTGATTACCATTTGCGCGCTGATGATCATGGGGCGGGGGCTGGTAGTGACCGGCGCTCTGGAACCTGCGGCACGCTTCCTTGAACAAGTCTGGAAAGTGAATTTGCAGCTGGGCCTGTTGGTGTCGCTGCTGATTGCCTTTGGACTATCCATGGTGGTGAATGACACGCCGGTGCTGGTGCTGTTGCTGCCTATCTTCGTGCAACTGGCTGCGCGCGGCGCAATGCCGGCCTCCAAGACGCTGATCCCGCTGAACGCGGCAGTTCTGATCGGCGGGATGGCAACGACTATCGGCACGTCGACGAACCTGCTCGTGGTCTCCATAGCGCGCGATCTGGGCATGCCCAAGATGAGTGTGTTCCACTTCACTCCAATCGTGCTCTGCGCGGCTATTGTGGCGCTTCCCTATCTTTGGCTGGTGATGCCGCGCCTGCTGGGTGACAATACCGTCACGACAGTGGGTGAAAAGCGCCGGTTCCACACGCGCTTGCGGCTTGGCCCGGATAGTATGCTTACGGGCAAGGAGCTGGTGGCTGCCTTGCCGCGCCTCCCATCCGAGCTCGAATTCCATGACCGGCCGACCCGCCCGCTCTTGCCGGAAGACCGGCTGCGCGTGTCCGGGACGCATGAAGCGCTGGAAGAGGCCATGCGCTCGCTGCGTAGCGAAATTGCGCCTGCCTGGGTGGTGGACAGCATTCGCCGTAAATCCTCTGACAAGGGGCAGGATATCACAGTTGTGGAAATGGCCGTGACGGCGGATTCGCGGCTCATCAACCGGACCCTGCCGACTTCGGGCATTGCAGACCTGTATGGGGTCGCGGTGCTGGGCATCCACCGTCCGCAGACGCTGCTGGGGGAGAAGGACCAGTATAGCGATGGCGGCGACCTGCGCATCGCGGAAGGTGACGTGCTGCTGGTGATGGGGCTTGATACAGAGCTGCAGGATTTCGCCCGGACAGACAGCCTCCTGATCCTCGATGGCGCGCGCGAATTGCCGCGCCGGTCCAAGGCTTTGCTCGCGCTGGGGATTATGTTCGGCACAGTTGGCCTTGCCTCGATTGGTTTCCTGCCGATTGCGATTTCTGCACTGGCAGGCGCGATCCTGATGTTCGTGACTGGCTGCGTGAAGTTTGACCGCGTGGGCAGGGCACTATCCGCCAAGGTGATCGTGCTGGTTGCCGCCAGTATTGCGGTCGGTCGGATCGTGCTGGAAAGCGGCGCTGCGGAATGGCTTGGTATGGCTCTGGCGGCAGTGCTCCAATTCCTGCCGCCAGCGGCAATCCTGGCGGCGATCATGCTGTTCGTCACGGTGCTGACCAACTTTGCCTCCAACGCGACGGCGGCGACTGTGGGAACGCCGATTGCCTTCAGCATTGCTGACAAGCTGGGCTTGCCCTCCGAGCCATTGATCCTGGCCGTTTTGTTTGGTTGCAACCTCTGCTACGCGACGCCGATAGCATACCAGACCAACATGCTGATCATGGCAGAGGGTAGCTATCAGTTCCGCGACTATATTCGCACTGGTGTTCCGCTGGTGCTGTTGATGGTTACAACCTTGTCGATCCTGCTGGTGATAACCTACGGGATGTGACCGGGCACAAGCGGTCTTTCCTTTCTCCACCGGGAGGTTAGGATCACGCCATGCTGAGAAACACCCTGCTGCTCGCTGCCGCATTTGGCGCCCTTGCAACCCCGGCCCAGGCTAATGAACTGCGTGACGCCGTGATGGCGGACATGCCCGATTTGATGGAGGTCTATCGCGATCTCCATGAACATCCGGAATTGAGTTTCCAGGAAGTGCGCACGGCCAAATTGCTGGCGGACAAGGCGCGGGCGCTGGGCTTTGAGGTGACCGAAGGGGTTGGCAAGACCGGCGTGGTCGCGGTGATGCGCAATGGGGAGGGGCCGACTGTCCTGATCCGGGCGGACATGGATGGGTTGCCGATCATTGAGCAGACCGGGCTGCCCTATTCCTCAACCCAGAAGGGTATTCCTGCTTCGGGTGTGGAAACCGGGATCATGCACGGTTGCGGGCACGATACCCATATGACTGCTTGGCTGGCGACCGCACAGCAAATGGCAGAACGCAAAGGCCAATGGTCGGGGACACTGGTGATGATCCTGCAGCCGGCCGAGGAGCTGGGGGAAGGGGCGCTCGCCATGCTGGAGGATGGCCTCTACACCCGCTTCCCCAAGCCGGACTATGCCATCGCTTTCCATGATGCTGCGCAATTTCCGGCCGGTATGATCGGTTACTCACCGGGCTATGCGCTCGCTAATGTCGACAGTGTCGATATCACAATCCCGGGTGTCGGCGGGCACGGAGCCTATCCGCATACGACCAAGGATCCTGTGGTTCTCGCAGCCTCCATTGTTATGAAGCTCCAGACGCTTGTCAGCCGGGAAAGTAGCCCGCTCGATCCTGCGGTGGTTACCGTGGGCAGCATTCGGGGCGGGGCCAAGCACAACATCATTCCTGATGAAGTGAAATTGCAGCTGACCGTGCGCAGCTATTCCGACGAATCGCGCAAGCTCCTGCTTGATGGGATTGCCCGCATTGCGAAGGGTGAGGCCATTGCTGCGGGGATGCCGGAAGACAAAATGCCAATTGTCACGGTGCAGGAACCGTATACGCCCTCCACTTTCAATTCGATCGAGTTTACCGAAGAGGTCATGGCCGGCTTCCGCACCCGCTTTGGCGAGGATCGTGTGATGCGGGTGCCCTCTGTCATGGGTGGGGAGGATTTTGGGCAATTCCTGCGGGCCGATGAAAAGAACATCAAATCCCTGATTTTCTGGGTGGGCGGTGTCTCAGTGGCAGAATGGAAAGCGCATAAGGAAGAGGGCAAAAGTCTTCCTTCGCTGCACAGCCCGTTCTGGGCCCCGGATGCAGAAAAAGTTATCGCTACTGCTACTGAAGCGCTGACCGATGCAGCTTTGCGTCTGATGCCGAAGAAAGGTGGCTAAGGTCCAGGATCAGGCCCTAATCACCGCCATTGGCAGGTGCGCCAGAGCGGATGCGCGACGCTTCACGCAGCTTTGCGATCTGCTGGGCGCGCTCTTCCTTCGACTTGCCATAGCGGCCTTCGCGAATGCGCTTGAGCAAGTCCGCCTTTTCCTCTTCGGAGAGTTTGGCGAGGTCTTCTTCGGAAACACCATAGCGCGGATCAACCCCTGCGGGGACTGCGCCTGCGGGAATGTCCGGCATGTAGGAACTGTCGCCGCCTGCGGCGCCGGTCGTGTCCATGGGGGCGCCAAAGTCCCCGCCTTCTGAACCGAATTCACCGGAGCCGTGATAGGAAGAGGCTGGTTGCGGATTGCGCCGCTGAAGCTCCGACTTGCCAAGCTTGTCGCCATACAAAGCCTGCTCACGGTCCGTGGCAATCTTCTCCATATGCTCCCGGTTTTCGCCGTCGGAAAAGATTGCAAGCAGCAAGGTAGCACCCACCGTCACCGCAGCGAAGTGGTGGTACATCTTGGTGTTGGTCTGTTTTTTGCGAGCACGTGCCATGGCCGGGGTCATAGCCAGAAAGGGTTAAGCGAGAGCACCCCCGACATGGTTAGCAAAAAATTGACGGCCGCCGGGACGCAGAACCCCGGCGGCCGGTTTCTCCTCCCCAGGAGAACTGTTTAAAAGGCTCAGTTGTAGGTGCCGAGCCGGTGATGAAGAGCGTTAATTTTCGCCAGCTCCTCACGATCTTCAGTCACGCGCGCATGGCTCGCCAGCGCTTCGCGCAGAAGCCGGAAATCGGCGGTGGAAAGCAGTGCCCGGGCGCGGGCGGGTTCTTTGCGGACGGTATCCTGTTCCATGATCTTCCTCGCTTCCTGACGCTGTCGCTGAGTGACGGTGTCTTGATGATCAGGAGATAGCGATCCACGAGCCGATTGTCGCAAGAAATTACAAACTATCTTGTCGTAACACCCCGGTTGATGCAATTTTCGATGTAATGCTGTAAATATATTGACAGGAGTGCCTGATGACAGACGGGCCATTATTCGCTGGGCCAGCCATGCGCCGCTTGCGCCGCAGGGAAGGGCTGACTCAATCGGCCATGGCAGACCGCCTGTCGATTTCCGCAAGCTATCTCAACCTGATCGAACGCAACCAGCGCCCGGTCACTGCGCGCGTTTTGGTGCAAGTTGTAGACCAGTTTGAGTTCGATCCACGCGCCCTGCGCGAGGATGAGAGCATTGGCGGGGTGGACGGTCTGGCTCGCAGGCTGGCCGATGAGCGCTTTAGCGACCTTGCCGTTGACCGGGATGAAGTGGCTGAATTCCTCGCCAACGCACCCCATGCCGCCGCTGCCTTTGCCCGGATTTATGACGATGCCGGCCCCGGCGCGGCGCAGCGGGATGATCCCCTGTCGGCCTGCCAGCTCGAAGTGGATCGCTGGCGCAATCACTTTGCGGACCTTGATGCTGCAGCAGAAGCGCTGGCGGATGAATTGCGCCTCTCCCGCTCGGATACCGCTGCGGCGATTCTTGAGCGGTTGCGCGATGAGCACCAGATAGCACTGCGGGTTCTGCCGGAAGACATCATGCCTGACGATCTTTCCCGGATCGACCTGCACGCACGGCAATTGCAGGTGAATGAAATGCTCGATGGCCCGGACCGGCTGTTTGAAATGGCATTCCAGTTGAGCTGGCTAGAGCACCGCCAGTTGATCCGCAGCCTCGCATCCGGCTCCAAGTTCCCTGATGACCTTTCACGCGCACTGTTTGAGCGGCATCTGGCGAGCTATGCGGCCCATGCGTTGATCATGCCCTATAGCCGATTCCTGAGGGCTTGCGAGGCGACTGGCTATGACCTCGATATATTGAAGAGGCGCTTTTCCGGTTCACCGGCGCATCTAGCTTTTCGCCTTACGAGCCTGCAGCGGGTGGGCCAGCGCGGTCTGCCTTTCGCCATGCTGGAATTCGATGCTGCCGCGCAATTCGTGACAGGTTTTGCCGGGGCCAGCGGTGCGAGTTTTGTCGATGGCACCGGGCGCTGCCCCAAATGGCCTGCCTTTACAGAACCTGTTGGTAGCAGTCCTTGGTCGGTTGGGGCTGTGGACGTGGAAAGCGGGGCAGCGGGGCCGACCTGCTGGTTGATGATCTCCGGGAAGGTTGCAAAGCCGATGGGTGGTGGTGCCCGCACAATCCTACTGTGTCTTGATGCCAAGCTGGCGGGCGACATTGCGGCTGCCAGGGGTATTTCGCTGCGCCAGGATGACGCCGTGAAGGCAGGCGCTGGTTGCTGGCGCTGCCATCGCCCGGCCTGCCGCCAACGTATCGCGCCGCCCTCTGGGGCCAAATTGAAGCCGGATCCGGTGCGGCGCTCCGCAACGATTTGGGCCTTTGCCACACCCGGCTGATTGCGCCACCCGGCAATAGGGGAATGTTAATCCCGTAAGCCCCCGATTCTGCCCGCCTTGCGCGCAGGCTGTAAAATTTACCGACATTTCATTTCTCGGTCGTAACCCGTGCTCGCTTAAGCGAAATTGGGACGCCCACCAGTATGATCCGACTATTCAAGCATTACATCCCGCATGCGGTGGTGCTGCTGAGCCTGTTTGACCTCGCCTTGCTGTTCATTGCGGGGGAGGCTGCCTGGCGCCTGCGCGCATCGCAGATAGATATGCAGTTGGAACCGATCACGGAGCGCCTGCTCCAGTTAACCGGGTTTTCCATTATCATCTGGCTCGGCATGATCGCAGTGGGCGTTTATGGCGCGGAGGCGCTGCGCTCCATGCGTTACGCGGGGGCCCGCCTGCTGGTGGCGATCAGCCTGGGCATTATCGCTCTGTCCTTCCTCGATTTCATCCTGCCCGGATCGACTTTCTGGCGCTCTACCCTGCTGTTTGCGATGGTGATGGCGGTGATCCTGCTGGGTAGCAACCGGGTGGTGGTTGGCAGCTTCATCGGCACATCCGCCTTCCGCCGCCGTGTGATGGTGCTGGGTGCCGGTGATCGCGCACAGCGCCTGCGGCAGCTGGCCCAACGCCCTGAAAGCGGTTTTGCCATCGTATCCTATGTCGCGATGAATGATTCCGAACGGGTGGTCGAAGAAGCGATTTCGCGTGCAGCGATCCATGATCTTGGCAATTTCGTTGAAAATCTGGGCGTCAGCGAAGTGGTGCTGGCGCTGCAGGAACGCCGCAATGCCTTGCCGTTGAAAGACTTGTTGCGGATCAAGACCATGGGTGTTCATGTGAATGATTTCAGCAGCTTCCTGGAGCGTGAGACGGGCCGGGTGGACCTCGACACGCTCAATCCCAGCTGGCTGATCTTTTCCGACGGGTTCTCCTCGGCCCGCGCTTTGTCCAGCGCTGCCAAGCGCGTGTTTGACATTGCTGCCAGTGGATTGCTGTTGCTGCTGACTTTCCCCGTGATCCTGCTGTTCGCTCTGCTGGTAAAGCTGGACAGCAAGGGGCCGGCCTTCTTCCGGCAGGAACGCGTTGGTCTCTATGGCCAGCCTTTCCACCTGATCAAATTGCGCAGCATGCGCACCGATGCAGAGAAAGACGGAGCCAAATGGGCACAGAAGGATGACCCGCGCGTCACCCGTCTTGGCAAGTTCATCCGCAAGGTCCGGATCGACGAACTGCCGCAGGTCTGGACGGTGTTGAAGGGTGACATGAGCTTTGTCGGTCCGCGCCCCGAAGTGCCCAAATTCGTCGAGGATCTGGACGACAAGATCCCGTACTACGCCGAACGGCACATGGTGAAGCCGGGCATCACTGGCTGGGCGCAGATCAATTACCCCTATGGCGCATCCATCGAGGATTCCCGGCACAAGCTTGAATATGATCTCTATTACGCCAAGAACTATACGCCTTTCCTTGACCTGTTGATCCTGCTGCAGACCCTGCGTGTCGTGCTTTGGCCGGAGGGAGCCCGGTGAAGATCGCCGCATGGGAAGGATGGGTGGTGGCCGGCTTCGCGCTGCATCTTGCAGGGGCGATTGCCTGCACACTTGCTCTGGTGTGGTTCTGGCAAAAGGGCGACAGCGAACGCCCGGAGCGCATGGCTGTGCTGGGCGCGTTGGGCATCACCGCTAGCTGGTGCGTAATCGCTGCTGCCTTTGGCGCAGCTTCACCGGTCACCAGCCCGTTGAAAGTGCGCGTAACGGCGTGGTTGATGGTGGTCTATCGCCTGTTGCCAATGATGGCCGCCATCGCAGCCTCACCCCGATCAAACCGGTGCTGGTGGCGCTGGGTTTTGTTGAATGCCTTCATCCGGTCCTTTTGTCATCGGGCATCGTTTTGCGATCACCCGAATTGCAGGATTTGACCTATCACCTCGTAGTGATGTTCCGCGTGCTGGTTGCCATCGGGGCACTGGTGCTGCTGCATAATCTCTACGCCGGCGCATCCGCCACAACGCGGGCGATCCTGCGCTGGACTGCCGCCGCGCTGGCAGGCATGTGGGTTTACGACCTCAACCTCTACACTATCGCCTATCTGGGCAAGGAATTGCCGCTGGAGCTGGCGGCGTTCCGAGGGCTGGTTATCGGGGCGGTTGCGGCTCTGATTGCCTTTGGCGGAAATCGCAGCAATTCCGATTTGCGCTTCAGCCCATCGCGCGCGGTTGCCTTCCAGACGCTCTCTTTGCTGGTGATCGGGTTGTACCTGCTGGTGATGGTGGGACTGGCGCAATCGCTTGATTTCGGGTGGGGATCTCGGCCGCCTGACACAGGTTGGCTTCATCTTTGCAGCAATGGTGGTTGCCTTGCTGTGGCTGCCTTCGCGCAAAATGCGTGGCTGGCTGCGTGTCACAGCGCTCAAGCACCTGTTTCAGCATCGGTATGATTACCGCTCCGAATGGCTGCGATCTGCGAAGACCATAGGCCGGGCGGGTGGAGACGCTGCGCCGCTGCAGGAACGTGCAGTGCAAGTGCTGGCAGACATTACCGAGGCCTGCGCGGCCTGCTGCTGGCACCAGCGGATGAAGGGCATTTCGAACTCGTCGCGCGCTGGCGTTGGGATGATTGCAAGGTTCCGCCGCGGCCCTTCCGCCTGACCTTGTCCGGCTATTGGAAAGCAGTGAATTCATTGCCGACCTCGACCAGCTTGCCCGCGGCCCGACCATCACGGGATCGGGCATTGCTGCCTGACTGGTTGCTCGCGACGGACAAGGCATGGGCGCTGGTGCCGCTGGTTCACTTGACCGCCTGCTCGGCGTGGTGGTGCTTGCGCGTCCACCTGTGCCGCGTGCGCTCGATTGGGAAGATTTCGACTTGCTCAAGCTCGTCGGGCGGCAGCTGGCCAGTTACCTTGCCGAACAGGCGGGTGAGCAGGCACTGATGGATGCCAGCCAGTTTGACGAATTCAACCGCCGGATCGCTTTCGTCATGCACGATATCAAGAACCTAGCCAGCCAACTCGGCTTGCTTGCACGGAATGCGGAGCGCCATGCTGACAAGCCGGAATTCCGTGCTGACATGCTGGTGACGTTGCGTAACAGTGCAGACAAGCTCAACATGCTGCTGGCGCGCCTCAATCGCTATGGCGCAAGTGGCAGCGAAACGTGAGCCGCTCGACCTCGCCCAATTGGCGGCAAAGGTGGTTGGCAATTACCGGGCCAGCCATACGGTTGCGCTTACGCGCAGTGAAGCCTGCATGGTGCGCGGAGACAGTGAGCACTCGAGCAGGCACTGACCCATCTGTTCAAAACGCAATAGACGCCAGCCGGCGGGGCGCCAGTATTCCTGAAGCGATGGCAGACAAGGGCGTGGGCAGGCTCGATATTGTCGATAGCGGCTGCAGGATGAGCCCAGACTTTATCCGTAACGGCCTGTTCAAGCCGTTCGTCTCTTCGAAGAATGGCGGTTTCGGGATCGGGGCCTTTGAGCCCGCGAGCTGATCCGGTCAATGGGCGGGCGGCTCGAAGTGGGATCCCGCGAAGGCCTTGGCACCGCTTTTCCATTCACTTGCCGCAGGCAGATGCGGCGGACAATCACGCCCCGAAGCTATCAAGAGCGAGGCTGCATAATGGCTGACCACAAACCCAAACTGCTCGTGATCGAGGATGACGAGGGCCTGCAGGCGCAGCTCAAATGGGCCTATGACGATTTTGAAGTCGTGATCGCCGGGGACCGGGATTCGGCGCTGGCGGCGATGCGGGCAGAAACGCCTGCCGTGGTGACGCTGGATCTTGGCCTGCCGCCTGATCCCGATGGCACCCAGAAGGCTTCGCTGTGCTTGATGCGATCATGGCACTCAAGCCCGACACGAAAGTGATCGTCGCGAGTGGCCATGGCGCACGGAAAGCGCGCTGAATGCAATCAAGCATGGAGCTTATGATTTCTACCAGAAGCCGGTGGATATCGAAGCGCTCGGCCTGATTGTGCGACGGGCTTTCAACCTTCACGAAATCGAGGAAGAAAAACCAGCGGCTAGCCGCGCGCGTGGGCGATGATAACCGCGTCTTGGGCAGTCTGATTACCGGCGCACCGGAGATGGCGAAGGTCGCGCGGACGATTGAGCGTGTGGCCAATACCAGCGCGTCCGTCATGCTGCTGGGGGCAAGCGGCACCGGCAAGGAACTGCTCGCGCGCGGTTTGCATGATGCGAGCGATCGCGGATGGCGCCTTTGTCGCCATCAATTGCGCGGCGATCCCGGAAAACTTGCTGGAAAGCGAATTGTTCGGGCATGAGAAGGGTGCCTTCACAGGTGCAGTCAAGACCACTGAAGGCAAGATCGAACAAGCCAATGGCGGCACGCTTTTCCTTGACGAAGTGGGCGACATTCCGCTGCAATTGCAGGTCAAATTGCTCCGCTTCCTGCAGGAGCGTTCCATCGAGCGGATCGGCGGGCGCAAGCCCATCGCAGTGGATACGCGAATCGTATGTGCCACGCATCAGGATCTCGAAGGCATGATTGCAGAAGGTCGCTTCCGCGAAGACCTGTTCTATCGCCTCGCTGAAATCGTGGTGAAAATCCCGTCGCTGGCGGAGCGGCCCGGTGATGCAATCCTGCTGGCCAAGGCCTTCCTCCAGCGTTTCGCCAAGGAAATGAACCCGCAGGTCAAAGGCTTTGCACCAGATGCTCTGGCCGCCATCGACGCATGGAATTGGCCGGGCAATGTGCGCGAACTGGAAAACCGGGTGAAGCGTTCGGTCATTATGGCGGATGGCAAACTGGTGACTGCGGAGGATCTCGACCTCGGCAATGACGAGGAAAGCGGCACGGATGTGCTGAACCTCAAATGTGCCCGCGAGAAATCGGACCGCGTCGTGATCCGTCATGCGCTGGCCCGGACGGAAGGCAATATCTCCAATACGGCCAAGCTGCTCGGCATCAGTCGCCCGACGCTATACGACTTGCTCAAGCAGTATGACCTTCACGCCTGACTTTTCCCGCTTCCGGCTGTGGGCAGGGGCGGCTTTGCTGCTCTTGCTTGCTGCTTGCGGCGATCCCCCACCGCCTCCACCCTCCGTGGAGACGGCGAAGGAAGCACTGCGCAATGGTGATGCGCTGGGGGCGGAGATCATCCTGCGCGGCCTGCTGGACGGCGGAACGCCGCGTGAAGAGCTGGCGGCCTATCTGGGGGAAGCCGAACTGGGGCAGGGCGAACTGGCCGAGGCCCGGCGCTGGCTTGGCGATGGTGAATTCTCCGAAGGCACCTCAGGCCACGGCTTTCACATGCTGGGCCGCCTGGAATTGCGCGAAGGGAACTTGCCTGCAGCAGGGCAAGCCTTTGACCGTGCCTATGGGTTCATCCCCGATGATTCAAACCTCTGGGTTGATATCGGCCGCTTGCGCTATCGCGGCGGGGAGCAATTGCCGGCGGTAAAGGCCAGCATCAAGGCTGTGGAGCTGGGGCCGGATAATCCGGCAGCCTTGCAGTTTCGCGGACAGCTGGTGCGCGATGCAGAAGGCATGCTGGCGGCGCTCAGCTGGTTTGAACGCGCGGTAGAGCAAAACCCGAACAATCTCGACCTGCTCGGTGATTATGCGGCAACGCTGGGTGAATTGGGCCGTGCGCGCGATATGCTGCAAGTCGTGCGGCGGATGACGGAACTCGATCCGCGCAATCCCCGGGCCTACTACCTGCAAGCCGTGCTGGCTGCGCGGGCAGGCAATTATGACCTCGCCCGGCGGCTGCTCCAGCTGACCAACCAGGCCCATCGCGACATGCCCGCTGCGATGTTGCTGTCAGGCATTATCGACATGCGCAGCGGAAATTATGCCAGTGCCTCGCAAGAGTTTGACCGGCTTGCCCGCTTGCAACCGGATAATCGCCGGGTGCGCTTGTTGCTGGCCCGCTCGCTGGCGCTGGAGGGCAGCCATCGCGAACTGGCGCATCGCTTTGGAGAAGCGGCCTTGCTGCCCAGCGCTTCCCCCTATCTCGCAACGTTGGTGGGCCGCGCGCATGAAGCGATGGGGCAACGGGAGCAGGCGGCGATATATCTTGACCATGCCACGCATCCACGGACGGACAACCTCATTGCCGTGCCGGGGGTCACCCCGCTGGCAGTAGTGGAATCGCGCGGTGTCGAGCATGGCAAGGATGCACTCTCACTGGTTCGCGGCTTGATTGTATCCGGCCAGCGCGAAGCGGCAGCGGCGCGCGGACAAGCGTTCCGCGCCCGTTATCCAGGCTCCGCCGATGCGCTCAGTCTGGCGGGCGATGCCGAACTGGCGGCGCGCCGGATCGGGCCTGCGCTGGAGCTGTACGAACAATCCGCCCGTGTCCGCAGGCCTTGGCTGCTGACCCGCCGGATGATCGCCGCGCTGGATGCAGCGGGGCGCAGGAATGATGCTCTGGCGCTGCTTCGCAGCCATGTTGCCGGTGATCCCAACAATGTCGAAGCCGTGGCCATGCTGGCAAGGCGCGCCTTTGACCGGCAGGACTTCGCTCAGGCGGCCTTGCTGCTTGACCATGCCATGCGGTCAGGCGGCGGGCGCGATCCCTTGCTGGTTTCTCTACGGGCAGAGGCGGCTCTGCGCAGTGGCGAGACAGAGCTGGCGCTGGTCATGGCCCGCCAGGCCTACGGCTTGCAACGCATGAACGGTGTGGCGACCAATATCCTTGGCGTTGCGCTGGCGCAGGCAGGTGACCAGCAAGGGGCGAATGCGCTGATGGCCAAGGCCAGCAAACTTGGCGACTAGCGGGCCGCACCCCAGCAAAGCCTCGACATTTGTTGCGGTGAAGGGCAGGGCGCTGGCATGTTGCGGAGCATGTTTTCCCGAATTGACCTGATGGTCCGGTTGCTGGTTCTGGCAATTGTCCTCGCGTCAATCGTGCCAGCCAAGGGCGAGGCGCGCGAATTTGCCCAGATGGTTTCCAATGCCGGGGTTTTCCTGCTGTTCCTTCTCAATGGCATGCGGCTTGAACGGGCCGACGTGCTGCGCGGGGTCGGCAATTGGCGCTTCCTTGGGGCGCTCGCGCTGTTTTCCTTCGGGGCTATGGCCCTTGCCGGGATGGGTATTGCGAAGATTGGTGACAATTACCTGCCGCCCTTGCTGGCGCTGGGTTTCCTTTATCTTGGCTCCCTACCTTCCACCGTACAATCGGCCACGGCCTATACGTCCATGGCAGGCGGGAATGTCGCCAATTCAGTGGTGGCGGCGGCCTTGCTCAACATTCTGGGCGTGTTTGTGACTGTGCCGATTTTCTCGCTGATGGGGGGCGGCGCAGAGGTGCAGCTTGGCGGGAATGGGTTGCTCAAGATCGTCCTGATCCTGATCCTCCCTTTCACAATCGGCCAGTTGGTCCAGACGCGGACCCATCGCTGGATCACGGAGCACAAGGGGCTGGTTGGATGGATGGACCGGCTGGCCATAGCCACCGCCGTCTATGTCGGCTTCTCAGGCGCTGTCGAACAAGGGATATGGAGCAAGCTCGACCTTGCTTCCTGGGCCATGCTGGCTGCAGGTGTGAGCGTGTTGCTGGTTTTCGGATTTATCGGGGCGTGGCTGGTTGGCGGGTTGATGAAGCATCCGCGAGCTGACCGGATATCCTTCATGTTTGCCGGCGCCCACAAAAGCACGGCCATGGGCGCGCCGCTGGCCATGGTGCTGTTCCCCCCGGCCTTGGCCGGGATGGTGCTGGTGCCCCTGCTGACATACCACCTGTTCCAGCTGGTGCTGTCTGCCCCGATTGCCAAACGGTTGGCGCTTAGGCCTGACTAGCAGCCTCGCGCCGGTTCTTGCGGACGGACCACCACAGGCTCAGCCCGATCAGCGTGGCGCCGATCAAACCGGTGATCGTTTCGGGGATATGCCATTTGGCCGAAGCGAGCATGATCCCGCCCAGCGCGATGATTGCCCAGAACGCCCCATGTTCGAGGAATTCATATTCGGCCAGCGTCCCCTTCTTGACCAGCATGATGGTCATTGAACGCACGAAGAAAGCGCCAATCGACAGGCCGAGCGCAATCACCACCATATTGTTGGACAGGGCAAAGGCCCCGATCACCCCGTCAAAGCTGAACGACGCATCGAGCACGTTGAGGTAGAGGAACCCGCCGAGGCCGGAACGC
The DNA here is from genome assembly GCA_024236195.1 of Sphingomonadaceae bacterium. Taxonomy (GTDB): domain Bacteria; phylum Pseudomonadota; class Alphaproteobacteria; order Sphingomonadales; family Sphingomonadaceae; genus JACXVD01. The sequence continues at coordinate 575,578 of JACKKZ010000004.1, read as the reverse complement.
ACCGCAGCACCGGCAAGGCGGCGTTTCTCGTCACGCACTTCGAGCCAGGTGTTGAGTGCCGATACCGCGATAAAAGTCACAATGCCGAGGATACCGGAGATGAGGAAAGTCAGGGCCTCTGATGGTTCCAGCATGGTGGAAACGCCCCACAGGCCCAGCAACAGGAACGCAATTTCAATCGCCTTGACCCCGGAAATACTGGACAGGAATTTCTCGACATCACGGATCCAGTGAATTTCCTTTTCCTGGTCAAAAAAGAATTCCAGACCGACCATGGCGAGGAAAGCCCCGCCAAACCCGGCAATCCCGACATGGGCGGAGGAGACGATCCGTTCATATTCCTGGGGCTGGTTGAGCGACAGGTCCAGCGCCTCCATCGGCCCGATAGATGCAGCAATCGCGACGATAGCCAACGGGAAGACCACCCGCATTCCGAACACCGCAAAGGCGATACCCCAGGTCAGGAAGCGCTGTTGCCAGACGTCATCCATTTCCTTGAGCACGGTGGCGTTGACCACGGCATTGTCAAAACTCAGCGAAATTTCGAGGATCGACAGGACGACAACGATCCAGAGAATCGAGACCGTACCCTGGATCGTGCCACTGGATTCCCAGCCATACCAGCCCGCCAAAGCGAGGCAGATGATCGAAAAAATCATCGAACCACGAAAATATGTGAACACGCTTTGTCCTGTCTGGATGGTCTGGCCGAAATTTCCTGCCGCTTAGGCATGGAGCGGGATTGCTGCAAGCGTGACGCTAAGCCTTGGGCTGGTAAACCTGCTCTTCTCCGGGGAAAGACCGGTTGCGCACTTCTTCGGCATATTGGGCAGCGGTCTGCTCGATCGTCTCGGCGATATTGCCGTATTTTTTCACGAAACGCGGCACACGTTCGAACATGCCGAGCATATCCTCGGCAACCAGTACCTGCCCGTCGCAGCGGGCGGAGGCACCGATACCAATTGTCGGACAGGCAATCGCTTCGGTTACGGCAATGGCGATGGGTTCCACCACGCCTTCAACCACAACGGCAAAGGCTCCGGCATCGTCCAGCGCCTTGGCGTCGGAGACGATCTTCTCCGCCTCCGCATCGCTGCGGCCGCGCGCGCCATAGCCGCCGAGCATGTTGACCGCCTGCGGGGTGAGGCCGACATGGCCCATGACCGGGATACCGCGCTGGCTTAGGAAGGCGACGGTTTCTGCCATGGCTTGCCCGCCTTCCAGTTTTACCGCCGCCGCGCCGCTTTGCTTGAGCAGATAGGCAGCGCTTTCAAAGGCTTGCTGCGGAGAGGCTTCATAAGCACCGAAGGGCATGTCACACACCACCACGGAGTGATAGCTGCCACGCACCACGGCCGCGGCATGGTTGGCCATCATCTCCAGCGTGACCGGGACCGTGGAAGGCAGGCCGTAAATGACCTGGCCGAGCGAATCCCCGACGAGCAGCATGTCGCAATGCGCATCCAGCAATTGCGCCTGCCGCGCGGTGTAAGCGGTAAGCATCACCAGCGGTTCTTCCGTCTTCCCGTCCTGCTTGCGCGCGCGGATCTTGGGGACGGTCAGCCGGCGCATGGGCGCGGGAGTGGGATTGGCGCGACTGGTCGAGGTGTCGAGCTGGAACGTAGTGGACATGGATATTCCCTGTTTTGGCGCGCTGGGTGCGGCTCAGAGGATTTTCTTGGCGGTGTAGTCGTAAAGTTCCTTGCGCGTGACCGGGTCGAGTTCGGTCAGGGCCAACCTGGCCCAATATTGCGCTTGTTTGTCGTCACGCTCCACGCCTTCGCCGCGCGCGAGCATTCCGGCCCAGATGGCGCGGGCTGCGGGGTAGCCTGCCAGCGCGGCAGCTTCACAATGATTGACCACGCTGGCAGCCTTGCGTTTCACATAATAGAGTTCGCATAGCCAGTTATCCCCTTCAGCATTACCAGCGGCGGCGATCTTGCGCAGGCGGCCTTCGGCCAGCTCGGCCTTGTCCGGCGCATATTGCGCGAGGGCATAGGTGGCAAAGACGTGGCCGGAGGCAGAGGCCTGTTCGAACAGGCTGATGGCCCGATCTCTGTCCTTGGCTCCGAGCGTTCCGTACCATAACGCATAGCCCAGCTGGCTCTGCGCCTTGGCAAAGCCCTTGGCCGCGGCGGCTTCATACAGGGCGAGGACTCGTTCCGCTTGCCCTTGCTCCTCGCGGTCGAGGAAATAGGCGAGGGCTGTCTGGCCAAGCGGATGATCCTGCGCAGCAGATTGCTCGAACCAATGACGGGCCTTGGCCTTGTCCGGCTTCGCCCCGGTACCATGCTGGTAGATATAGCCGAGGACATATTGCGCCACCGGGTCGCCGGCCGCTGCCCCCTGAGTCAAAGTTTCCAGCGTGTTCTTCTTAAGGATTTCACCAATCAGCACAGGCCCGTCTTCAACCGCCAGGCGCTCCATGGATGGCAGGTCAAGCGCAGGCGATTCCGCGCCGCGCGTTACCGGCACAGGCGTTCCTTCCACAGTGGGAGCGGGCGTGGCTTCGGCGCGGGGGGAGACGGTATCCTCGGTCAGCGTTTCCACGAGGTAGAATTTCGCCGGGGCAACCTTGTAAAGTGCCGGATATTGCGGGCCATTGGGCATCATGGCCTTGGTCAGGTCAACCACATCGTGATGCAGGTTTTCGTAGAAATCCCCCAGTTCCAGCTGGGGCACGGCCATGTTGCGGGCCACTGCGGCGGCGAAGGGACTTTGCGGGGCGCCTGCGGGGGCGTCATCATAAGCGGGCCGGCCAGCCACCGTTGAAAAGATCACCGCCCCGCGCGGGACAGTGAACAGTCCGATGGTGCCCGGCGCGCTGCCATCCCCGTCACGGTCAGCATCCTCGATTGAAATCACCGGGTCGCGGGTGCGGCAGGCATCCATGAAAAACAGGCTGAATTCCTGAGCGGAAGACGCTGCATCAAGCACGTTCTGCAGGGGTATGAAGCGCGAGCGTAGCTGGTTGCGACGGGTCGTGCGCGGGGCATCGACGGGGACGATATACTGCCGGCCGTTAAATTCGAAGCCGTGGCCCGCGTAATAGACAATTGCGGATGGCGCATCGAGCGCAGCGGCATGGAAATCGGCAATGGCGAGGTCGAGCTGCTCCCAGGTCGGATCGCGCAGGGGAAAGACCTTGTATCCGGCGCGCAGGAATTCATCGCAGACATAGTCTATGTCATTCACTGCATTGGGCAGCTTGCTCCAACCTTTACTGTCTTCTGGCGTTTCATAGTCCGAAATGCCGATCAGCAAGGCAACGCCTCGCTCTCCGCTGCCACCTGTGCATTCTGCATGGGCGGGGGATGCCAGGACGGCAAAGACGAGTGCGAGCAAGGCGAAGAAGCGGTGCATGGCGCTGTGATACGCTGGAGCGCGTTGCGGTGCAAACCTGTGCATGCGTGGGTCGCTTTGCCTCTTGCCCCTTGCTTGCCGGGCCGGGGCAGGGCATTTCGTTGCAGAGGAAATAAAATTTGGTCCGCCAGGGCCGGCAAGGTTGGGGAAATTCCATGGCAGCAGCAGGTGCAAGCAGCGCGGGCAAGGATGGCTGGTCGTCAAAGACTGCCTTTGTGCTTGCGGCAATCGGGTCGGCTGTCGGGCTGGGCAATCTCGTGCGCTTCCCGGCAGAGGCAGGTAGCAATGGCGGCGGTGCCTTCGTGCTGTTCTACATCCTGTGTATTGTGCTGATCGGCCTTCCGATCCTGCTGGCTGAAACATTGATTGGCCGCCACGGGCAAGCCTCCGCACCGCAGAGCTATCGCAAGCTGGCTGAACAGTCGGGTGCGTCAAAGGCATGGGGCGGGGTGGCTGGTTTAGGCGTCCTGTCGGCTTTCATTGTCCTCAGCTTCTACTGTGTGCTGGGCGGCTGGGTACTCAATTATATCTGGTTGTTCCTGAGTGACCTGTTCACCACCGGCTTGTCTGGCGGAGCATTCCAGGGCGCCAGTTTTGAAGAAGTAGAGGGTTTGTTCCCGTCCATGATCGGCAATGGCCCGTTGACTGTCGGGATGGACTTCCTCTTCCTCGGGCTGACGCTGCTCTTTGTCTGGCGCGGCGTGTCCGGCGGGATTGAAGTGGCGGCGACATGGCTGATGCCGATCTTTTTCGTGCTGCTGGTGGCGATCACGATTTACGGTGCCTTTGGCGGCGCTTTCTCCCAGACGGTAAGCTATTTGTTCACATTCGAGCCGGAGAAACTGACTGGGCCGATCATGCTGGCGGCAGTGGGTCAGGCGTTCTTCTCGCTCTCTTTGGGCGTAGCCGGGATGGTGACCTATGGCGCCTATGTCGGGCGCGATGTGAACCTTGCAGGCACATCTGTCATTATCGCGGGGGCGGATACAGCGGTGGCGTTGATTGCAGGCCTGTGCATCTTCCCGATTGTCTTTGCGGCCGGGCTTGAGCCGAATGGCGGGTTGGGCCTGATGTTCCAGACGCTGCCGCATGCGTTTCAGGAAATGCCGGTAGGTTCACTGATCGGCCTGCTGTTCTTCATCATGGTTGCCTTTGCCGCGCTGACCAGTTCCATCGCGCTGATGGAAGTGCCCACTGCATGGGTGAAGGACAAGTTTGGCCTGTCGCGCCATGTCAGCGCGATCCTCGTGACGCTGGGTGCGGCGGTTCTGGGTGCACTTTCGGCACTGTCCACGGGCAGCCTGGCGGATTTCCACCCGCTTGGTTTTATCCCGCTGTTTGAAGGGCAGGGTGTGCTCGACACGCTCGACACGCTGACATCGCGGGTTGCGATGCCGATTACGGCCTTGTTGACGGCGGTGTTCGTCGGCTGGATTGCAGACAAACGCCTGATTGATTCGGAAAATGGCCTCTCCGGCGGGTTGCACGTCTTCTGGCGGTTCCTGGTGTGCTGGCTCTGCCCGATCGCGCTGTTCGCGATCCTGGTGGCGGGGATTTTTCCGTCCATCATAGGCTGAGCGTTTCCTGATTGCCGAGGCTGACAAACAGGATTATTCGATCAAGACCGACTGTATGGGAAAGTTCCCGCGGCGGCTTGATGGGAGTCGCTGCCGTGTTGCTTGATCGTGTCAAACCTCTCGACGTCATTCTGGAAGCTGCCGAGCGTAAATCGCTGAAGCGAACTCTGGGCGCGTTCCAGCTGATGCTTTTCGGCATTGGCTGTATTATCGGAACCGGCATCTTTGTGCTGACATCTGCCGGGGCGCAAAAGGCAGGACCTGGTCTGATGCTGGCCTTTGCTATTGCCGGTGCGATCTGCATCTTCGCGGCGCTGTGTTATGCCGAAATTTCCGCGATGATCCCGGTGGCGGGGTCGGCCTATACCTATTCCTATGCCTCCATCAGTGAATTCTTCGCCTGGACTGTGGGCTGGGCGCTGATCCTCGAATATGCGGTGGCGGCGAGCGCGGTTTCGGTCGGTTGGTCAGGCTATTTCAGCGGGACCATATTGAACGAGTTCTTTGGGATACAATTACCAGCCTGGCTCAGCGCCGGGCCGCTGGTAATGGGCGGCGCGCCGGGCGGTTTGATCAATCTACCTGCTCTGGTGATTGCTCTGCTGGTGACCGGATTGCTGATGCTGGGCACGAGTGAGAGCGCTTTGGTCAATTCGATCCTCGTGGCGATCAAGGTGACGGCGCTGACTGCCTTCATAGCGCTGACGCTGACCAGCCCTGAATTCAGCACGGACAAGTTCAATCCCTTCCTCCCCGCTGGTGTGTTTGGCGGGCTGGGTACCGGGCTGGGCGCTGTGGGCGCAGCGGCAACGATTTTCTTCGCCTATGTGGGTTTTGACGCGGTTTCGACCGCGGCGGAAGAGACCAAGAATCCGCAGCGCAATGTGCCCATCGGGTTGATCGGTTCGCTACTGTTCTGCACCGTATTCTATATCCTCGTGGCTGCTGGCGCGATCGGCACGATTGGTGGTCAACCGATCATGGGGCCGAATGGCATCCCTTTCCCGGCTGGGTCGGAGGAATTGGCACGGCAATGCGCTATGCCTGAACACGCTGCTGCGCTTGTCTGTTCGAATGAGGCATTGGCGCATGTGCTGCGGCAGATAGGCTGGTCGAGTGTGGGCAATATGCTCGGCATTGCGGCTTTCCTCGCGCTGCCTTCGGTGATCCTCGTGCTGATCTTCGCGCAGACACGCATCTTCTTCGTGATGAGCCGTGATGGTCTGCTGCCCGAAAGGCTCAGCACGGTGCACCCGCGCTGGCACACGCCGCATATTGTGACCGCTATGACCGGCATTATCGTGGCTGTGGCTGCGGCTTTCTTCCCGGTCGGGATGCTCGCCGATTATGCCAATGCCGGCACACTCTATGCCTTCTTCATGGTGGCTCTGGCTCTGCTTGTCCTGCGCAAGAAGGAGCCCAGCCGGCAAAGGCATTTCCGTTTGCCGGGCGCGTGGATCGTTGCGCCGCTGGCGATGGCGGGCTGCGTTTTCCTCTATGTGAACCTGCCGTGGCAGGCGGTGCTGGTGCTTCCGGCATGGGGCCTGATCGGGATTGCGATCTATTTTGTTTACGGGCGTTCGCGCAGCCATCTGGGGCGCGGGACTGTGGAAGTGGTGGACGATGTCGCAGGCGAGGAGACCATGGTGCCGATCCACCCCCCGCACGAGGGGTGAGGTGTTCCAGCTAGCTAGTTCGTCTCATGGGGGGCAGGGCGTGACGCTTTGCCCCCTTGTTTCTTTTTGACCATGGCAATTCTGGTGAGCGACCTGTTGCGAATCACATCGCGATGGAACATAATAAGAACATATGTTCCATCGCACCCATCCATCACTCGCCGCTGCCTTACCGGACAAGCTGGCTGACAGCCTCGTTCCCGCGCTTGATCCGCGCCGTTCAGGGCGCTGGCGGCCGGGGGAGGCTGCGCCGCTGCATAGCGAGCTGTTCGCGTCCGGGCGCGATGCGGGTGGGGCGGGGTTGGCGCTGTCGCTGGCACTGGATGCGCTGCGCCATGAGCAGAAGGACGCGCTGGCCAAAGCGGAGGATCGCCGCTTTGTGCTGTGGGTGCAGGATCGCGAGGCCATGCGGCGCAGCGGGCGGCCCTATCGCCCCGGCCTGCCACGCAGCCTGCAGCATCGGCTGATCCATGTCGTGGCGGACAAGCCCGAAGATGCTCTGTTCGCGCTGGAAGAGGGGCTGCGCTGCCGTGATCTTGCCTGTGTGATCGGGGAACTGGCGGGCAATCCGCGCGCGCTGTCCTTCACTGCCTCACGCAGGCTTAGCCTGGCAGCGGAACAGCATGGTGTGCCGCTGTTCCTGATCCGGCTCGACGCGGTGCATGACCTTTCCTCTGCGCGGATGCGCTGGGATGTTGCCTGCGCGCCTTCGCTCCCGCCGCGCTGGAACGCGCAGGCCCCCGGTGTGCCGCGCTGGCATGCCAGCCTGTTCCGATCTCGCACCCATGCCCCCGGAGAATGGATATTGCGCGATGGCGGAGAACGTCTCGTCGCCGATCCCGCTGCCTCCCGCGCCGCCACGCCGGATCCTGTCGATCTGGCTGGCGCGGTTGGCGCTCGATCGCTGGCGGCAAGCTGAGGCTTGTGCCGCCGGAGAGGGGGCGGATGCACAGCCGACAGTCCTGATTTCGGAAACCGCGCATGGCCCGCGCATCACGGCTGCCAATGAAGCCGGGCAGGCAGAGGGTGCGCGGGCTGGCATGATGCTGGCCGATGCGCGCACGCTCTGCCCGCAGATACAGGTCGCCCCGGCAGACCCGGCAGGCGATCTGGCGCTGCTGGAACGGCTGGCCTTGCTGGCGCAGCGCTGGGGCCCGTGGAGCGCGCTCGACCCGCCCGACGGCTTGCTGGTGGATGTCACCGCCGTGGCGCATCTCTTCGGCGGAGAAGGGGCGCTGCTGGCGGATGTACGCGCGCGGATGGAGCGGCAGGGTTTCCTCTCCCGTCAGGCGATCGCGCCGACCGCCGGGGCCGCCTGGGCGCTTGCTCATTACGGGCCAGAGCAGGCGTTGCTCGCCCCGGATGACGATATGGCGGCGCGGCTTTCCGGCCTGCCGGTGGCGGCCCTGCGGCTTGATGGTGATATCATCACCGTGCTGCGGCGGTTGGGTCTCAAGCAGCTCGGCGATCTGCAAGGGATCGGGCGCGATGCCTTGCAGCGGCGTTTCCGCAGCCACCGCTCGCCCGGAGCGAACCCGCTGGTGCGAATGGACCAGCTGCTTGGCCGCGTGCCGGAACCACTGCTGCCTGTGCTTCCGCCCGAAGTCCCGCTGGTGCAGCGCCGCCTGATGGAGCCGATCCGCCACCGCGCCTTGCTTGACCGGGTGCTGGAGGATCTGGCGGACGATATGGCGCGTGTGCTGGAGGGGCGGGGCGAAGGGGCAAGGCGGCTCGAACTCGGCCTGTGGCGGGTCGATGGCGAAGTGATCCAGCGGCATTTGGAAATGGCCGCAGCCACGCGCGATGCGGCGCATATCTGCCGTCTGTTCGCCGCGCGGCTCGATGATGTCGATGCCGGTTTCGGGATCGAGCTGCTGCGGCTGCGCGCCAGCTGGTCCGAACCGCTCGCTTTGACCCAGCGCGATATGGAGGAAGCGGCAGAGCGGCATGGCACCTCGCTCGCGGCCTGTATTGACCGGCTGAGTGTCCGGCTCGGCCCGGATGCGGTGCGCCGCCCGGTGCTCAAATCGGGCCATATCCCGGAAAGAGTGCAGTCATGGCGTCACCCGAGCGAGCCTGATCCGGCCTCACAGGGGGAGCTGGCTTTCCATGACAGGCCCCTGAAACTGCTGGATAAAGCAGAGAAGATCGCGGTCCTCTATGCCAGCCCGGACGGCTACCCCCAGCGCTTCCGCTGGCGCGGGCAGGTGCATGAGGTCGCGCGGGTGGAGGGGCCGGAACGGATCGCCCCTGAATGGTGGCGCGAAAGATCGACCATAAGGCTCAGGGATTATTACAGAATCGAAGACGGGGAAGGGCGCCGCTACTGGATTTACCGCCACGGCCTGCTGGGCGACGGGCGCGGCGGCATGCCCGACTGGTATCTGCAGGGGTTGTTTGGCTAACGTCAATGATTACTTGACGAAAGGTGGTCAATGAGGCATTGACGATTCGTCAACTATGTATTGACGGAGAAGTTATGTCGATCCAACGTGAAATGGAACTTCGCCAAGCTACGAGCGGGCTGGTTTTCCAGGCCCTGTCACCTGACGGGGCGCCTTACGAGCCAGCCAATACGCAAGATTATTTGCAGGCAGTCGTGCTGGCGGCAATCGTTGCTGATGAAAGCCGGGCCGGGCTGGGGCGTTGGGTGTCTGCCAGTCGGCGTGCAGGAGCCAGCTGGAGCGAGATTGGCGATACCCTGGGGATCAGCAAGCAGGCGGCCCAGCAACGCTTCAGCCAGTCAGGCGATCCTCTCCAAGGTTCTGATGATATTGGGAATTCTTTCCTTACCATCAGCGGTGCACACGCATTCAACGAGATGGGCATACTGAGGGATGAAGGCGAGAAGGGACGTGAACTGGTCCGCATCGGTATGCTCACACTCACCTTTCGCCAGACGCCTGATCGGTGGGAGTATCGCCGTATCACTGGTGGATCAGAAGCGCTCGAACGCGAGGGATGGCAGTTTGTCGCAGGCTGGTTTCCCTTCCGCTATTACAAGCGGATCGCAGAATAATTCTGGCCAGACCGGTAAATGGAACATAAAAAGAACATGTGCCTGACAAGCAACCCACGCCGGAGAAGCGCCATGTGACGCTCGATCCCGATACGCTCGACCCGCCCCCGCGTGCGGAATTTGTCGAGCTGGGATTGGTGAGCAATTTCAGCTTCCTGCGGGGTGCGTCGGATGCGGTGGATCTGGCGATGCAGGCCCGGGCGCTGGGCTATGATGCGGTGGGGATCGCCGATGCCAACAGCATGGCCGGGGTGGTGCGGCTGCATACAGAGGCAAAAGCACTGAAATTACGGCCTGTTATCGGCTGCCGTATCGAAACGGTCGAAGGGCTGGCCTTCCTCGCTTACCCCACGGATCGCGCCGCCTATGGCCGCCTCTGCCGCCTGATCTCCGCCGGGCGAATGCGCAGGCTGGACGGAGAATGGCAGGCCAAGGGCGTGTGCGACATTTCGCTGGCGATGCTGGCCGAGCATGGCGAGGGTGTGCAGCTGGTGCTGCTGCCCCCTGCGGATCTGGCGCGGGAATTTACCATTGCGGTGCCGGATAATGTGGTGCCGTTCCCGGTCAGGAATTTGGAATCACGCGGAGACGCGGAGACGCGGAGGGATTTGTCCCGCGCCGCAGGCGCTACGCCAGACGAAACCTTACCTCCCGGAAGTGAGGTGGGAGAGGAATTGCGGCTTCGCCGCGAGCGCGAATCCCAAAAACTCCGCGTCTCCGCGTCTCCGCGTGAACTCACAGCCAAGTTACCCGATCTCCTCCCGCACCTCACCCGCCAGCTCCCTACGCTACGGCATATCGCCGCGAGCTATCTCTATCGCGGGGATGACATTGCCCGGATCGAGCGGCTTGACGCGCTGGCGCGCAGCAATGGCGTCCGCCTGCTCGCCACCAATGATGTCCATTACCACGCGCCGGAGCGCCGCCCGCTGCAGGATGTGATGACCGCTATCCGCCACAAGGTCACTGTGGCCAGGGCCGGGCAGCTGCTCCACGCCAATGCAGAGCGGCACCTCAAATCACCGCAGGAGATGCAGCGCCTCTTCGCCCGCTGGCCCCATGCGATCACGGCAGCGCGCCAGCTCGCCGATGCCTGCCAGTTTGACCTTGAGGAATTGCGTTACGAATACCCGGAAGAGATCTGCCCCGACGGCATGACGCCACAGCAAGCGCTTGAAAAGGCTACCTGGGAGGGGGCAGAGGGGCGCTATCCCGATGGGCTACCTCAGAGTGTTTCTGAACTGCTGGAGCGCGAGCTGGCGCTGATCGAAAAGCTCGACCTTGCGCGCTATTTCCTCACCATCAAGGACATTGTCGATTTCGCCCGCAGGCAGGATCCGCCGATTCTATGCCAGGGGCGCGGCAGCGCGGCGAACTCGGCGGTCTGCTATTGCATCGGCATTACCGCCGTCGATCCGGCCAAGCACCAGCTGTTGTTCGACCGCTTCATTTCGGAGGAACGCAAGGAGCCGCCCGATATTGATGTCGATTTCGAACATGAGCGGCGCGAAGAGGTAATCCAGTATATTTATCAACGCTATGGCCGCCATCGTGCAGGCTTGTGCGCAACTGTGATCCACTATCGCCCGCGCATGGCGATCCGCGAAGTGGGCAAGGCGATGGGCCTGTCCGAAGATGTCACCAGCGCGCTGGCCAAGACTGTCTGGGGCGGATGGGGGCGGGAGATCGGGGCGAAACATGTCACCGAAAGCGGGATGGACCTGTCCGACCCGCATCTTCGCCGCGTGCTCAAATTGACCGAGCAAATGATTGGTATGCCACGGCATTTGTCGCAACATGTGGGCGGTTTCATCCTCACCGAAGGCGCGCTGAGCGAAACCGTGCCGATTGGCAATGGCGCGATGGCGGATCGCAGCTTCATCGAATGGGACAAGGATGACATTGACGCGCTGGGAATTCTGAAGGTCGATGTTCTCGCATTGGGGATGCTGACCTGTATCAGGAAAGCGCTTGACCTCGTTGAAAACCATCATGAAACCCCGCTGACTCTGGCCACGGTCCCGCGTGAGGACCCGGAAACCTATGCCATGCTGCGCAAGGGGGATTCGCTGGGCGTGTTCCAGGTGGAAAGCCGCGCGCAGATGAACATGCTGCCGCGCCTGCGCCCGCGCGAATTTTATGACCTCGTGATCCAGGTGGCGATTGTCCGCCCCGGGCCGATCCAGGGGGACATGGTCCACCCCTATCTCCGCCGCCGCCGGGGGGAGGAAGCGGTGATGCTGCCAGCCCCGTCGCCCCGCCATGGCCCGCCGGATGAGCTCTCCAGCATCCTCGGGCGAACGCTGGGCGTGCCAATCTTCCAGGAACAGGCGATGAAGATCGCGCTCGATGCCGCGAAATTCACCGGGGCGGAAGCCAACCGGCTGCGCAAGGCCATGGCGACATTCCGCAGCCGCGGCATGGTGCATGAACTGGAAGAGATGATGGTCGGCCGCATGGTCGCAAGAGGCTATGATCCCGACTTTGCCGAGCGCTGCTTCAACCAGATCAAGGGCTTCGGCGAATATGGCTTTCCTGAAAGCCATGCGGCGAGCTTTGCCCACCTGGTCTATGTTTCGAGCTGGTTGAAATGCCACTTCCCGGCGGCCTTCGCCTGCGCGCTGCTCAACTCGCAGCCAATGGGGTTCTACGCCCCGGCGCAAATCGTGCGCGATGCACGGGAGCATGGCGTCGTGGTGCTGCCCGCCGACGTCAATCATTCGCACTGGGACTGCACGCTGGAGGATGTGGGGGAGGAATTTGATTCGCGCAGAGGCGCAGAGGCGCAGAGAGATTCTTTCTCACACGAAGACACGAAGACACGAAGGGCTTCGTTCCGCGCCGCAGGCGCTATGACAGACGAAACTTTGCTTCCTGAAAGCAAGGCGGGAGAGGAATTGCGGCTTCGCCGCGAGCGCGACATCTTCGTGCCTTCGTGTCTTCGTGTGAACTCAAACACTTCTTCTTTCCTCCGCGCCTCCGCGCCTCTGCGCGAACAGAAAGACCGCCGCATCGCGCTGCGCCTTGGCCTGCGACAGGTCGATGGCCTGCCCGAACATGTTGCTGCACGGCTGGTGGCTGTGCGGGAGGACAGCGGGGTCTATCAGGACGTTGCCTCGCTGCGTGAGCGTGCGGGGATTTCGCCGGCCCATGTCGAAAAGCTCGCCAGTGCGGATTGCTTTGGCTCGCTGAACCTGCCCCGGCGGCAGGCCCTGTGGGATGCGCGCAGCCTGGTTGCCGCGCCGGACCTGCCGCTGTTCCGCCATGCGGCCGAGCGCGAGGAAGGGGTGGAAACAGCGCGCACGCAGCTACCCGCCATGCCGCTCTCCGAAGAGGTGGTGACCGACTACCAGACCACGCGCCTCAGCCTGAAAGCGCATCCGCTGTCTTTCCTGCGCGCAGGGCTGGCCGAGCGCGGTTTCATACGGGCGAGCGAGCTGCGCGAGCGCAAGTTCCGCTCCATGGTCCATGTTGCCGGAGTGGTGCTGGTGCGCCAGCGACCCGGCAGCGCCAAGGGCGTGTGCTTCATCACACTGGAGGATGAGACGGGTGTGGCGAATCTCGTCATCTGGCCGGATCTGATGGAGAAGCAGCGGCGCGTCATCATGGGCGCACGGCTGATGGAGGTACGCGGGCGGGTCGAATATGATGACGAGGTGATCCACGTGATTGCGCAAAACCTCGTCGATGCGACAGACAGCCTCCATGCCCTGTCAGACGATCTGCTCACCCCGGCACTGGCCCGGGCCGATGTGGTGAAACACCCGGTCAGCGGCGCGCGGGGGAAGGAGATCGTCCGCCCGCGCAACCTCATTCTTCCCATGCCGGGCGAGAAGGAGCCGAACACACGCGGCCACCCAAGAGATGCCCGGATCGTCCCGCGCCTGCTGCCGCCTTCGCGGGACTTCCATTAGCTGTGCCGTATCGGGCCAGCGCAAACGCAGGCCGCGCGGGCAAACCGGTGGAGGTGTAAACACCAAAGCGCACCCAAGGAGCTTTGCCATGCACATCCCGCTTCGCAAATGGGCACGAGCCCTCCCGCTGGTCGCGCTGGCCAGCGCCGGAACGGCGAATGCCTATGACCCGATTGTCAGCAAGCAGGGCTGGGTTAGGGTCGATTCCTACCAGGACCAGAAATGCTATGGCGAAATCGGCACCAATGGCAGGTTCTACGTGCTGGCGGTCTATGGCTTGGAGCCGGGGGAGCGCGCAGAGCTGACCATCACCAATGGTGATATGCGCCCGATCCGCCGCGAAGTGCGCGCCAATGCAGGCGGCAAATGGTCGGATTACTACATCCCCTTCCGCTTTGGCGCGGGCGAGGGCGGCTATGTCACTGCCACGATCAGCGGCCAGAGCTGTCAGGTGCCGCTGGGCTTCAGCTGGCAACGCAACAAGGGCTGGGAAGAGAAACCATCCCTGCGCAATCCCTATCGCTAAAACTGCCTAAGCCTCGAGCGCGTAACCGGCAGAGCGGACCGTGCGGATAGGGTCTTTCACACCCTCAATCTCGATGGCCTTGCGCAGGCGGCGGATATGCACATCAACCGTGCGCAATTCGATATCGCTGCCGGTGCCCCACACACCATCGAGCAACTGCCCCCGGCTAAAGACGCGGCCGGGGCTTTCCATCAGGAATTTGAGCAGGCGATACTCGGTCGGGCCAAGTTGCAACACCTTGCCGCGCCGTTCGACCTTGTGCGCCACCGGATCGAGGCGGATTTCACCCACTTCGATGGATTCGCCGGCCAGCGCAGGGCGGATACGCCGCATCACTGCCGCCACACGGGCAAGCAATTCGCGTGGGCTGAACGGTTTGGTAAGGTAATCATCCGCTCCGGTTTCCAGTCCGCGAATCCGGTCATCCTCCGCTTCGCGCGCTGTCAGCATGATGATCGGGACATGGGCGGTCGCCTTGTCACGGCGCAGGCGGCGGCAGACTTCGATCCCGCTGGTCCCTTCGATCATCCAGTCGAGAATAACGAGGTCGGGAGCGTCTTCAGCAGCGAGGATCAGCGCTTCATCACCATCAGGTGTCGCACGGACTTCATAGCCTTCGTTACGAAAGCGGTATTCGAGCAGTTCCAGCAGGGCTGGATCATCTTCGACAAGAAGGAGTTTGGCTGCTGACACGTCACGACTCGCTATCTGTTGGTGGACAGACCAAGCACGTGCAATGTTACACTTTCACGACCCGAATGTGGCAGGGGTCAGATCAGTGGTCCTCGTCCGGAGGGTAGTTGCCGGTCGCGGCGAAATGCACCATCTCGGCAACATTGGTCGCATGGTCGCCGATCCGTTCGATATTGCGGGCAATGAACAGGATTTGCGCTGCGCTGGAAATCGTCGCGGGATTTTCGACCATGTAGCTCACAACATTGCGGAAAATACTGTTGTAGAAAGCATCGACCTTGTTGTCCGCAGCGATCACTTCGCGCGCCAGCACAGGATCGCGCGCAGCATAGGCGGTCAGCACATCATGCACCATTTCGCTGGCCAGTTCGGCCATGGCAGGGAGTAGCGCGAGCGGTTCGAAATGCTTGCGCTCGTCAATATCCTTCACGCGCTTGGCGATGTTCTTGGAATAATCGCCAATCCGCTCAACCACGCCGGCAATCTTCATCGCAGCGATCACCTCGCGCAAATCATCCGCCATCGGCGCGCGCAGGGCAATGATCCGCACGGCCAGCTTGTCGACTTCGGATTCGAGTGCGTCGATCTTCTTGTCGCGCGCAACCACTTCGACGGCCAGATCCTCGTCACCCTTGATCAGGGCTTCCATCCCTTCCTGGATGGCGACTTCGGCCAGCCCGCCCATTTCGGCGATCAGGCCGCGCAGGCGGGTAATGTCTTCGTCAAATGCCTTGACCGTATGTTCGCTCATCAGCCGTACCGCCCTGTGATGTAATCCTTGGTCCGCTCTTCCAGCGGATTGGTGAATATGTCAGAAGTGCGACCATATTCTACCATTTTCCCAAGATGGAAAAAGGCGGTTCTTTGCGAAACGCGCGCAGCCTGCTGCATCGAGTGTGTCACGATCACGATAGCAAAACGGCCGCTCAATTCGTCAATCAGTTCCTCGATCTTGGCAGTCGCAATCGGATCGAGCGCAGAGCAAGGCTCGTCCATCAGGATCACTTCGGGATCGACGGCGATCGCGCGCGCTATACACAGGCGCTGTTGCTGGCCGCCAGACAGGGCAGTGCCGCTGTCGGTCAGGCGATCCTTCACCTCGTTCCACAGGCCGGCGCGCTGGAGCGAGCGTCTGACAATTTCGTCCAGCTCAGCCTTGCCATCGGCAAGCCCGTGAATGCGTGGGCCATAGACAATGTTTTCATAAATCGACTTGGGGAAGGGATTGGGCTTCTGGAACACCATCCCCACCCGTGCGCGCAGCTGCACCACGTCCATTTTGAACGATAGATATCATCGCCGTCGAGCGTGATTTCTCCTCGACCCGCGCCGAGGGGATTGTATCATTCATGCGGTTCAGCGTCCGCAGGAAGGTCGATTTCCCGCAACCGGACGGGCCAATAAAGGCAGTCACATATTTGGTCGGGATATCAATCGACACTTCGTCGATGGCTTTCTTTGTCCCCGTAATAGACAGAGACGTCCCGCGCCCGCATTTTGGCGTCGGTTTCTTCCAGTTGGGATGGACTACAGTCACCACTTTTTCTCGAAACGGTTGCGCAGGTAGATGGCAATGCCATTCATCAGCAGGAGGAACAGCAGGAGGACGATAATAGCAGCAGATGTGCGTTCCACGAAACCACGGTCAATTTCGTCCGACCACAGGAAAAAATCTGCACCGGCAAAACGGTAGCAGGCGAAGTGAACCCTTCCGGCGGAGTCGCGACAAAGGCGCGCATCCCGATCATCAGCAGCGGCGCGGTTTCACCCAGCGCACGGGCCATGCCGATAATGGTGCCAGTCAGGATGCCGGGCAGGGCAAGCGGGAGAACGTGGTGGAACACGACCTGCACCGGCTGGCGCCAATCGCCAGCGCCCTGTCGCGGATAGACGGCGGGACCGCCTTGATCGCGTTACGCCCGGAAATGACGATCACCGGCATGGTCATCAATGCCAGCGTCATGCCCCCGATCAACGGGGGCAGAGCGGTAATTGGGGAAGATCCACAGGAACACAGCGAGACCCAGCAGGCCGAAAATGATCGACGGCACGGCTGCAAGATTGTTGATCGAAACCTCGATCAGGTCAGTCCAGCGGTTCTTTGGTGCATATTCCTCAAGGTAGAGAGCAGCCAGCACCCCGATGGGGAACGCCAGCAGCAGCGTGACCAGCATGGTCAGCATCGAACCCTTGAGTGCGCCCCAGATGCCAACCTGTTGCGGGTCGGTCGCATCCGAACGGCTGAGGAAGCCGATATCGAACTTGTTCGCCAGCACCCTTTGGCTTCCAGCTGCGTGGCCAGTGCCTGCATCTTCGGGGGATCCTTCGCCGCCAAAACCTGCGGCAAGGTCTGCACTGGCAGGGAGCCAGAACTCATGCTGCCCTTCCATCAATTGCGGATTACACATAAATACGCGAAGCAACTTCGCGCCAAGCATCAGGACTGATTTCTTCGGGCGCCTCCGCGCCCAGTGCCTGTTCGGTGCTGAAGCTGACGATTTCCGGCAATGACTGCATCTGCAGCGCCTGCACAGCACTGTTTTCGTCCGTGCTGCTGGTATCGACAGCGACCCCGGCTGCGCTCAGGTCAATCGGCACTTTCATTTCGGTGCGCTGGAAACCGCCAAAGCCGTTGATCGTCATGGTGACCAGCAGGAATGCCGTGACAGCGACGGAAAACAGGATGGCGCCAAGCCCGGCCATCTTGAACCGGCGCTCTGCGGCATAGCGCTTCTTCAGCCGCGCTTCGAAAGCAGGTGTGCGGGTGGGGGCGATGGTCTCACCTATAGGCTTCACGGAACCGTTTCACGACGCGCAGGGCGATGAAATTGAGGCCAAGGGTGACCAGGAACAGCACGAAGCCCAGGGCAAAGGCGCTCAGCGTCGCCGGATGGTCAAAGCTCCCCTCGCCGGTCAGCATGGCCACGATCTGGAAAGTGACAGTGGTCATCGCTTCCAGCGGGTTGGCAGTCAGGTTGGCGGAGGCACCGGCAGCCATCACCACGATCATGGTTTCGCCAATGGCGCGGCTGATGGCGAGCATGATCCCGGCTACGATGCCGGGCAGGGCGGCCGGCACCAGCACCCGGCGGATGGTCTCGGAGGTTGTCGCACCCATCGCAAGGCTGCCATCGCGCATCGCTTGCGGGACAGCGGCTATGGAATCGTCTGCCATGGAGGAAACAAAGGGGATAATCATGATCCCCATCACCAGACCAGCGGCCAGTGCGCTCTCGCTGGAGGCGCTGGTTATGCCGATGGAAATGGCAAAGTCGCGGATGGCCGGGGCAACAGTCAGCGCTGCGAAATAGCCATAGACCACGGTCGGCACCCCGGCGAGGATTTCCAGCGCGGGCTTCAGCCATGCGCGCCATTTGGGCGACGCATATTGGGTGAGGTAAATCGCGCTCATCAGGCCCAGCGGGATGGCCACGATCATGGCAATGATCGCACCGATATAGATCGTGCCCCAGAACAGCGGGATAGCGCCATAGCGGCTGCCATCTGGATTGTCCGGGTTGCTCATCGGGTCTGGTCCCCAATGAGTGCCGAACAGGAAATCAATCGGGCTGACCATCCCGAAGAAGCGGAAAGTCTCGAAAACGAGGCTCACCACGATGCCCAGCGTCGTAAGGATCGCCACCAGCGAGGCAAATAGCAGGATCGCCATCACAGCCTTTTCCACCCGCGTACGTGCCGTGAAATCGGGCTTGAGCCTCAGGAAAGACCACGCACCGGCGAGGAAAGCAATCAGCAGGGTGATGGCGATCCCGATCATGTTGTAGCGCGACAGCGCCTCGCGATAGGGTTCCACCAGCGCTTCGGCAGCGGGGTTGAAGACAGCTTGCGATGCGCCGCTCGCAACCGCGCGGGCTTCCCGCAGGATATTGTCGCGCTGGAATCCAAAGGCAGGAAGGTCAGCGGCAGCCGGGCTGGCCAGCACATGTTGCGCCACCAGCTGCGGGGCGATCAGGCTCCACAGCATGATAAAGGCAAGGACCGGGACAAGTATCCACAGGGCCACATACCAGCCATGGTAATTGGGCAGTGCCGCCAGCTTTTCCGCGCCCGGTGCGCGCTGGAAACTCCAGGCCCGCGCACGCGCAGCAAGCCAGCCTGCCAAACCAAGGCCAAGCGCCAGCAGGAGCAGGATCGCAGGGGACATAGTCGGTATTGGCCTCGTCTATGCCCGGTGTCGGGCGGATGGGAACACAGCATGATGCTGCGAAAGGACAGAATCGGCTTGCGATCTATGCCCTGATGCGGGCGCGATGTTCAAGAATTGTGACATCTCTATGACAGATTGTCGTCTTGCGTTTCAATTTGCGGAATGCGGACAGTGATATGGGTTCCCTTGCCCAGCTTGCTCTGGATGTCGAGCCGTCCGCGGTGACGCTCCACAATATGCTTCACAATCGCCAGACCCAGTCCGGTCCCGCCCGACGCCCTGCTACGTCCCGGATCGGTCCGGTAAAAGCGGCGGGTGAGGTGAGGGAGATGCTCAGGCGCGATGCCTTCGCCTTCATCCAGAACCTGTATTTGCGCATCGCCATTGTCTGCCACGTTCAGCAGCACCTGCACTGGCTTGGCAGAATCGCCATATTTCAGCGCATTATCCACCAAATTGCGGATCAATTGCTCCAGCTGTTGGGTATCCCCGCGCACAGTGATTCCCGGAGCAAGAGTGAGGCGCAGGCGGCTGACGCGATCTTCCCCTGCCGCATCGCGCGCTGCGCGTTCCACCAGCGAGCGCAGGCGGACATGCTCTGCTGGCTGGTCATGCTTCTCTGCCTCCACCCGCGAGAGAGACATGAGATCGCTGACGAGCCCTTGCAGGCGGCGGGCTTCCTTGTGGATGGTGCCCAGGAACCGGGTCGCCGTGGGTGTATCGAGACTCTCGTCTTCCAGCCCTTCGGACACTGTTTCGACATAACCGATGATGGAGGCAAGCGGAGTGCGCAGCTCGTGGCTGGCATTGGCCACAAAATCGGTGTGGGCGCGGCTGATATCGGCCTCGGCTGTCTGGTTTATCAGCTCCACCACTGCACTGTCACCATCCATGACCTGTCGCTGCATCCGCCAGATGTCCCGCCTGCGGGTCAGGCCATGGATTACGGCGGAACCACTGCCTCCACGGTCAAGCAAAGCGATGGCTTCTGGATGGCGCAAGGCGACCCGGATATCCTGGCCGACAATATGGCCACCCAGCACTTCGCGCGCGCTGCGGCTGGCCATGGTGATTCGGTTGCGTTCGGTAAACAGGATCGGGGTGCCGGAATGTTCGATCACCTGTTCCATGCTGGCGCGATTGAATGGGCCTTCATCCTGGATGCGCACAAATTCCGGGGGGCGGGCAGCGGCAAGCCACAGCGTACCGCTCCACACCACCAGCACCGCGAGAGCGAGGCCGAGGTCGATTCCCATCGTCAACAGGCCGAGGAAAGTGGCAATGGCAAAGGAAATGCCGACCCACGGAATGTTGCGCTGTGCATCCATCGCGGGGAGGCCATACAGAGCGAAGCCGCAAGGGACCAGCCTGAAAGTCCAACAAATTGTGGGGGAGCATTGCCGCTTGGGCAATTGTCCACCGTGGTGACCCCTACGGGACTCGAACCCGTGTTTCCGCCGTGAAAGGGCGGCGTCCTAGACCGCTAGACGAAGGGGCCGTCGCGGTGGAAGCGCGCCTTTAGGGGGGTGGAGCGAGGCGGTCAAGTCTCGCAATCGGCTTTCTTGCAACAAAAGTGAATTAATCGGCGAAGGCAGCATCTTCCAGATGCAGCTCCGCCTGCGGGCGAGCGCCCCAATCGTCAATCTTCACCCGTCCGGCGAGCCAGAATTTGCGCCCTTTCGGGGCGTGGAGCAGCGCCTGGCCCATGTCACTTTCTGCCGCGCGAAAGGCGATGGCTTTGAAACTGCGGCCATCATCCCCGCCCGCAATGATGCGGACGTGGTCCGTTCCGACAATATCGGCTTTCATCAGATAGACCGGGCCGACGGCAACACGCGGCCCCGGCCAGCCCATGCCATAGGGACCCGCGCTATCCAGCGTCTCCACCAGCGCCGGGGTCAGCCCGCCGGGCACCAGCGAGAGGTCCAGCTGCAATGCCTGCCCGGCCATGGCGCGCGCCACCGGACCTTCCAGCATCCCGTCCAGCCATTCCGCCAGTTCCTCAACGCGGCCAGCCTCCACCGTCAGCCCGGCAGCCATGGCATGTCCGCCCCCGGCCACCAGCAGGCCCGATTCGCGTGCGGCAATGATCGCCGCCCCCAAATCGACCCCGGCAATAGAGCGGCCAGAACCCTTGCCCTGGCCGGTTTCCTCGTCCAGCGCGATGACAAGTGAGGGCTTGCCAGTCTTTTCCTTGATCCGCCCGGCCACGATGCCGATCACGCCGGGGTGCCAGTCCGAACCGGACAGCAAGTGCACCGCGCGGTTATGCTGCCCGGCAAGCTGTTCCTCTGCAGCTTGCTGCACCGCGGCTTCGATCGCCCGACGCTCTTCATTCAGCGTGGATAGCTGCGCAGCGATGGCAGCGGCTTCGTCCGGATCTTCAGTGGTTAGCAAGCGCACACCCAGCGTTGATTCGCCGACGCGCCCGCCCGCATTGATACGCGGCCCCAGGGCAAAACCCAGATCGCTGCATTGTGGCGCACGTTTCAGACGGCTCGCATCAATCAGCGCCGCCATGCCAATATTGTCACGCCGCGCCATCACCTTCAGTCCCTGCGCCACAAAGGCCCGGTTCAGACCGTGCAGCGCAGCAACGTCGGCCACGGTTCCCAACGCGACAATATCCAGCAAGCCCATGAGGTTCGGTTCGGGCCGGTCCGCAAAATAATCCCGCTCGCGCAAGGTGCGGACCAAGGCGATGCCGAGCAGGAATGCAACGCCTACCGCCGCGAGATGGCCATGGGCGGCTGCATCATCGGCTTCGTCCAGCCGGTTCGGATTGACCAGTGCTGCCGCCTTGGGCAGTTCGGCCGCGCATTTGTGGTGATCGACCACAATCACATCGACCCCGGCATCGCGGGCCTGCTGCAAGGCATCAAAGGCCATGGCACCGCAATCGACTGTAACGATCAGCGTGGAACCTTGCTCCGCCAGCTTCACCAGTGCTTCGCCACTGGGGCCATAGCCTTCCAGCAAACGGTCCGGGATATAGTACTGCGCATCATGGCCGAGCATTCGAAGCAGCCGGATCATCAAGGCTGCACTGGTAGCACCGTCAACGTCGTAATCACCGTAAATGGTGACTTTTTCCTGCCCCAGGATCGCCTGCGCAAGCCGTTCGGCCGCAGCATCCATGTCGCGGAAGATGGAAGGGTCAGGCAGGAAACTGCGCAAGGTCGGATTGCGGTGCCGCTCAATATCGTCCGGGGCAACACCGCGCGAAAGCAGCAACTGGTTGACGATATCCTGATCGAGCCCGCCTGGGCCGATATCCATATTGCCGCCACGCCATTGCCATGCCTTGCCTGACAAGGAGTGTTCAACACCGCAAACAGCAGAAAGGGAACGGGAAGCCATGCGGCTTTCCTACAATGCCGGAGCGCCAGTTGGAACGGCAAGGATTTGACTTTCTACAACCATGCGCGATTTTGCGCGGATGAACGGAATGTATGATCGCCAATTGCTCATCATCTGGCACAGCCGGACAGGCGCGAGTGAAGCGATGGCCCGCGCAGCCAAGGAGGGCGCTGGCGATAGGGCAACCTTGCTGGAGGCAGCGCAGGTGGAGCCGGCTGATCTGCTTGAGGCCAGCGGGTATATTTTTGCCTCTCCGGAGAACCTTGCCAGCCTGAGCGGGCAGATGAAGGAAATGTTCGACCGCTGCTATTACCCGGTGCTCGGTCAGCTGGAAGGGCGGCCCTATGCGACCCTGATCGCTGCCGGATCGGATGGAGAGGGGGCCCAGCGCCAGCTCGACCGGATTGTAACCGGTTGGCGGCTCAAGCGCGTTGCTGAACCTTTCATCTGCAATTTCGCGGCTCAGCTGCCGGAGGAAATCCTTGCTTTAAAGATTGTGCCCCAGTTCGCACTAAGTCGCTGCCGCGACATTGGCGAAGCGATGGCCGAAGGGCTGCAGCAAGGCATCTTTTGACGTAAGCCTTTGGGCCTAATATCGCCAAAATGTACTTACCTGCGTTCCAAAGACTCGACCTTTGCTGGCGATAGCGGCAGTAATGCACCGGGATTGGCGGTCTTGGCCGGGAGTTGTGCTGGAAATGACTGAGGGGGACTGTAAACCGGTTGTTCCGGCACTGTACCTGCTGTTTCCGGCAGGCAAGCGGCCTTTTCCTTCGCAAATTCATACCATTATTGCTGATTCCGGCATTTGCAGTGTCAGCTTTGATCCGACCGAAGATCAGCGGGCCAAGGGCAAGTCCAGCCCTCCGGCAGAGGGGTGGCTCGAATTGCTGTCCGACGGTCTGACTTTTGACCTGGCTGGGATGGTCCCTGACGCATCACCAGTACTGCCTGCTTTCCGTCACCAGTACGATTTTGTTGCAGACAATGCGGCAGAAAATTTCGAGGCGTTGCAGCTTACCTGTGGGCCGCATCTGGCAAGCGGGGCCACACAGCAGCCAGTCATGCGCCTGCAACTGCGCCTGGCGCGGGACTTGGCCCGGCATGTGCCGGATCTTGTCGGCGTCGGCTGGAGCCCTTGTGATAGCGTGATGTCGAAGGACTATTTCGGGCGCATCATGGATAGCTGGCTGGGCGGGGGTCCCTTTCCCGGTCTCGGCCTTGTCGGGTACCGCATGACCGGGGATGGCGCCCTGCTGAGCGAAGGGCTTGATGTCTGGACCGGACAGGAAGTGCAGCTTGAAGGCAGGCTGGCGCAGGACAGGGCCTATGCAACGCGGCTGGCAGTCCGTCTGGTGAACCAGTTGATCCCGTTGGGGCATCTTGACCGGGCGGAAACACTCAATGGTCCAGACGGTGCACCCCTGCACCTTGTCCCATTGCCTGATGCCGGCCTGATCCGGGTTCTGGAAGGATAGGTTTTGGCGGGAAGGGGGGGCAGCGGGGCCGGTATGGCTACGGCGCGGCTGCGCAGTCGAATTCCCTTCCGCTCAGTCAATCGCAAGCACAGCCCCGGATATGATCCCGGCATGCAGCGCCATCATTTGTTGCCCTGTCAGCTGCTGGGCAAGGCCTGTTTTGGCGGTTTGTTCGATGCCATCGGGCGCGACCGGGTGGGGTTTGACGATTTTCGCCTCAACGGCCTGCTCCTCCCATCCAATGACACGGCAACCCTGCGCATCGGCCTGCCGCTGCATCGCGGGCCGCATCGTCACTATAATGAAGTGGTCATCGAACGGGTTGGGGAAGTGGAGCGGTGCTGGTCAGGGCAACGCTTGCGGGCGCCCGAGATCGCTCTGGAAAATGCGCTGATGCGCCTCGCCCTGTTGCAGCGTGCACTGCGGCGGCGCTTGCTTGAACCGGGTAACAAGCCCCTTCGGCTCAACCGCAAGGATCCTGTGGGCTTCGGCTACGACTTTACTGAGCTGGACGCGATGGCGGAGCAGGTCTGGGCCTGCTCCAACCCCGATCTCAGGCAGGTGTAACCGCGCGCAGTGCCGCAACAGCCTGGTTGTATTCCGCCTCGAGGCGGTCGACACGGTCAGCCACGGATTCCACCGCCTTCACCGCGCCGATCCCCTGGCCCGAACCCCAGATATCCTTCCACGCCTTGGCGTCTGTATTGCCGCCAGAGCCAAAATTCATCTTGCTCACATCGCCTTCCGGCAGATTATCGGGGTCAAGCCCCGCCTTTTCGATGGAACCGCGCAGGTAATTGCCATGCACACCGGTGAACAGGCTGGAATAGACAATGTCGCTCGCCTGCCCATCAACAATCGCCTGCTTGTAATCATCAATCGCGCGCGCTTCATGGGTCGCGATCCAGGGGGAGCCCATATAGGCGAAATCAGCGCCCAGCGCCTGTGCAGCGAGGATCGAGCGCCCGCAGGCGATGGCACCGGACAGGGCGACCGGGCCGTCAAACCATTCGCGGATTTCCTGCATCAGCGCGAAAGGGGAGAGGGTACCCGCATGGCCGCCAGCGCCGGCAGCAACAGGGATCAACCCGTCAGCGCCCTTCTCGATCGCCTTGTGGGCAAAGCGGTTATTGATGATGTCGTGCATCACAATCCCGCCCCAGCTGTGGGCAGCATCGAACACTTCCGGGATCGCACCGAGCGAGGTGATCATCAGCGGCACCTTGTATTTGGCGCATAGCTGGAGGTCTTCCTGCAGGCGGTTGTTCGATTTGTGGACGATCTGGTTGACGGCAAAGGGAGCTGCGGGCCGGTCAGGATTAGCCGCATCATGCGCGGCCAGCTCTTCCGTGATCTGCGCCAGCCATTCATCCAGCTGGCTGATCGGGCGCGCATTTAACGACGGGAAACTGCCGACGATCCCGGCCTTGCACTGTGCAATAACCAGTTCCGGCCCGGAAATGATGAACAGCGGCGAACCGATAACGGGCAGGCGCAATTTGTCGAACAGGGCAGGGCGGCTCATCGAAATCTCCCGTGAACAGAATTTGACTAGCGGGTTAGCCAGTGCCGACTTGCCTGTCGAGAGGCAGTTTTTGGCCGAAATCCGCGAATAAGCTATGCCGTAGCGTCAGGCCGGCAGAATTTTCTCAATGGCATAGAAACGCGCGGCTGTCCCGGCAAACAGGGCCGCCTTTTCGTCCGCGGATGCCCCGACGGCGAGGCGCTTGAAGCTGTTCCACAACACGGCATAGTCTGCGCCCCAGTGATCGACCGGGTAATTACTCTCAAACATGCAGCGCGTCGCGCCGAAAGCTTCGATGCAGGTTTCGATGTAGGGACGCCACATTGCCGCCAGTGCTTCCGATCCGTATCCGGCAGCAGGGCCATCCTCCGGCATGCCACAGGTCGCCATGGCCAGCCCGCCCAGCTTGACGGAGACATTTTCGCACTTGGCAAGCTCGCGGATATTGGCCTGCCATCGCGAGAAATTCTCCTCCAGCTTGCCGGAATAGGAGGCAATGTTGACCGGTGTCCCGCAATGATCGAGGCAGATCGGCTGGTTGGGAAAGGCGCTGGCCAGCGCAATCACATCGGGCAATTGGGGCTCCAGCACCCAGGCATCGAAGGTCAGCCCCATCCGGCGAAGATTGGCAAAGCCTGCGCGAAAGCTTTGCTCCGCATACAGGCCCGGCGGGATATGAAAGGCCGGGCCGAGCACATCGGGATCGGCATCCCATGCACCCTGATGGCGGATGCCCCGGAACCGCCCGTTCCCCGCCGCAATCAGCGCCTCCAGAACCGGGATCGCCTCGTCCCCCAAGGTCATGTCAGCATGGCCGATGATTGCGGCGCACAGGCGCGCATCGCCATAAAGCCCGCTGGCGCTTTGGGCAGCTACCCCGTTGACGAATTCAACTTCTCCCACGGGCTTGAAAGCCGGGTCTGCATCCGCGCGGTAAAAGGCCCCGCATTCCATAAAGATGGTGCCGACAATGTTGTGGCCAGTCGCAAGATCAGCGCGCAGCCCCTCAAACGTGTAATCCGCCTTATGCGTCAGCCCTTCGAGGAATTTGTGGCGCGGTTCCGGGAACATGCCCAGCAAGGGCCGCAAGTCCCACAAATGGTGGTGCGGATCGAGGATCGGCAGATCGGGTTCGAGGATTTCTTCTGGCACGTGCACCTCTCCATGCAGCAGCTTGGTGGTCGCTGCATGGAGAGGTGTTGCACAGCTTGCCCCTTGGGTGAAGGGGGAGGGCGTCAGCCTTTCGCGACGGCCGAATTCGCTGCGCTCAGGATGGCGCGCACACTTGCCGTGGCGACGTCTGTGTCAATCCCGCAGCCCCAGATGGTCGAACCATCGGGCAGGCCACATTCGACATAGGCCGCCGCGCGGGCATCCGTGCCGGTGCCCATGGCGTGCTCGGTGTAGTCCTTGACCTCCAGATCGACGCCGAAGCTGTCGCGGATCGTGCCGACCACGGAGGAGATCAGGCCATTGCCGCGCCCGCTTACGCTTTGCGCCTGGCCATCGACCTCGATGGTCCCGGCGAAGATGCGGGTGCCGTCAGAGGCCTTGCTTTCCTCGTAATCGACCAGCTGGAAATGCTTGGGGCGGATCTGGACATGATAGGCCTTGCGGAAAGCCTCCCAGATATCGGCTGCATTCAATTCGCGACCAAGTTCGTCCGCGATGCGCTGGACATGTTTGGAGAAGTCGGCCTGCATCCGCTTGGGCAGTTTCAGGCCCTGATCCTGTTCAAGCACCCAGGCAAAACCGCCCTTGCCGGATTGCGAATTGACGCGAATGACCGCTTCATAGCTGCGGCCGAGGTCCGCCGGGTCGATCGGCAGATAGGGCACGCGCCACAACTCGTCATTCTGGCGCTCATGGGCTTCGAAGCCCTTCTTGATCGCATCCTGATGGCTGCCGGAGAAGGCCGTGAACACCAGCTCGCCGCCATAGGGGTGGCGCTGGTGGACGGGCAGTTCGTTGCAATATTCGACCGTTTCGATCACTCGGTCGATATCCGAGAAGTCGAGCTGCGGATCGATGCCTTGGGTGTACATGTTGAGCGCAACCGTCACGAGGCAGCAATTGCCCGTGCGCTCGCCATTGCCGAACAGGCAGCCTTCGACGCGGTCGGCACCAGCCATCATGCCCAGTTCAGCGGCGGCGACACCCGTTCCGCGATCATTATGCGTGTGGAGCGAGACCACCACGCTGTCACGATTGGGGATGTTACGGCAGAAATACTCGACCTGATCGGCATAGATATTGGGCGTTGCCGCCTCGACCGTGGCAGGCAGGTTGAAGATGATCGGATGTTCGGGCGTGGGCTGGAGGACATCCATCACCGCGCTGCAGACTTCGAGGCTGAAATCGAGCTCGGCAGTGGAGAAAGTCTCCGGCGAATACTGGAAATGCCAGTCCGTATCAGGGCGCTTTGCCGCTTCATCGCGCAGCACTTTCGCGCCTTTTACGGCGATTTCGCGCACTTCGTCCTTGCTCATGCGGAAGACGATATCGCGCCATGCCGGGCTGACCGCGTTATAGAGATGGACGATAGCCGCCCGCGCGCCTTCGAGGCTTTCGAAGCTGGTGCGGATCAAATCCTCGCGCGACTGGGTGAGGACCTGCACGACGACATCGTCCGGGATCTTGCCCGAGCGGACGAGGCCCTGGATGAAGTCAAACTCCGTCGCGCCCGCGCTGGGGAAGCCGACCTCGATTTCCTTCACGCCGACTTCGACCAGCAGGTCGAAGAAGCGGTTCTTCTTCACTGCATCCATCGGGTCGATGATCGACTGGTTGCCGTCGCGCAAATCGGTGGAGAGCCAGCGGGGCGGGGCGCTGATGGTGCGGCTCGGCCACTGGCGATCAGGCAGGTTTACCTGCGGGAATGCGCGGTATTTTCGGCTCGGATCTTTGAGCATGGTCATGGGTCTGGTCTCGTAACGTATTGGATTGCACTGCTTGCGGAAGGTCTGCTCCCTTGGGCGCCCCGGCGCGCCCGGCAGGCACGCGTCAGCTCACGCCCAAGGGCGAGTAAGTCGAAGCAGGATTAGTGCGTTACGGTGCATGGCCTATGCCTTAAGCAAAATTTCCCCGCTGGCAAGCGCCGAGCGGGGAAATTGCAATTCCTACCTGGCCCCCAAACGGGGCGGCAGGATCAGTTCTTCGACTTGTCGACCAGCGCGTTGGCGCCGATCCACGGCATCATCGCGCGCAGCTTGCTGCCGGTTTCTTCGATCTGGTGGCGCTTGGCGGCGATGCGCGAAGCCTTCAGCTCCGGCTGGCCAGCGCGGTTGTCGAGCACGAAGTCCTTCACGAAACGACCCGACTGGATATCTTCCAGCACACGCTTCATTTCCTTCTTGGTTTCTTCGGTGATGATGCGCGGGCCGGTCTTGATGTCACCATATTCAGCGGTGTTCGAGATCGAGTAACGCATGTTGGCGATGCCGCCTTCATACATCAGGTCAACGATCAGCTTCAGCTCGTGCAAGCATTCGAAATAAGCCATTTCGGGGGCGTAGCCAGCTTCCACCAGCGTTTCGAAGCCAGCCTGCACCAGCGCAGTGGTGCCACCGCAGAGCACGGCCTGCTCACCGAACAGGTCGGTTTCGCATTCTTCGCGGAAATTGGTTTCGATGATGCCGCTGCGGCCACCGCCAACGCCCGACGCATAGGCGAGGGCAACGTCATGGGCATTGCCGGTCGAATCCTGGTGGATTGCGACGAGGCAGGGCACACCGCCGCCACGCTGATATTCGCTGCGCACGGTGTGGCCGGGGCCCTTGGGCGCGATCATGATTACGTCAATATCGGCGCGCGGTTCGATCAGGCCGAAGTGGACATTGAGGCCATGGGCGAAGGCGAGCGCTGCGCCGGGCTTCATATTGTCATGGATGTCGGCGGCGTAGATCGCGGCCTGGTGTTCGTCAGGGGCGAGGATCATGAGGATGTCGGCCCATGCGGCGGCATCCTTGTTGTTCATCACCTTGAAGCCGGCGCCTTCTGCCTTCTTGGCAGTGGCAGAGCCATCGCGCAGGGCAATGGCAACGTCCTTCACGCCGCTGTCGCGCAGGTTCTGGGCATGGGCGTGACCCTGCGAACCATAACCGAGCACGGCGACCTTCTTGTCGGTGATCAGGTTGATGTCGCAATCGGCGTCGTAATAGACCTTCATGGGGCTTTCCGTTTCCTAAACATGTTCAAAAAATCTGCCCGCGCCCCATGCTGCGACAAGGCTGATCTTGCAAGTCAAACATGTCCGGAATGACCGGTTTTTGGCACTATTGAGGCTGAAATTGCCCCTTTTCATCATCAGCTGTTGCAATTTCGCCGGAGTGGTTTCGTTTGATATGTTTTGCAGCGTCACCAAAGGGGGCGAGATAGAGGCCATAAAGGCTGTGCGGATCATGATTCAGCCCGTCCACACCGAAGCGCAAATTGGAGCTACGGCGGCTCGGTTCGTGCAGTGTGCCGAAGATCACGTCCCAGATTGCGAGCAGATTGCCGAGATTGGTACCGAAATGTTTCGGGTCCGCGGAATGGTGGATCTGGTGATGGGCGGGGCTGAGGATGAACCGCCCCAGCTCCCCGCGAAAGGGGATCCAGATATGGCTGTGCTGGAGAGTAACGATCAGATAGCTGCCCAGCAGCAGGATCAGATTGGTACCATCAATCGTCAGCGGGGTTGCTTCAGGCCCGAACAGCCACAGGCACACACCGATCGACCCTCCAAGAGCGAGCGAATTGAGCGCGAAATAGAGATACCCGTCCACCGGGTGCATCCGGTATGTCGTAACCGGGGAGAGCGTTTCCGCAGAATGGTGAACCTTGTGGAATTCCCACAGGAACGGCACGCGGTGCATCAGCCAGTGATCGAACCAGTACATCAGCTCATAGGCAAGGAAGGCCACGAGCGTCGTGATGGCGCGCCCCGTGGCGGGGGAGACATCCAGCAAGGCACCCCTGCCGCTGGCTGCGCTTAGCAGATCAACGAGCGAGCCCGAGATCACGACAATGCTGAAAATTGTTGCGATCCAGGTGACGGGCAAGACCAGATAGCTCATCGCCAGCATGATCCAGTCCGCCACCGCTGAACGGCCGGTGAGGTAGGATTTAGGCAGCAGGATCCGTCGCAGATATCGCAAGGTGGGCATTCGGCGGCGGGTAACGCAGGTCCAGCCCGCAGCAACCAGCAGCGCAAAACCGATCACCCAGACCGAGAGCGAGGAGGCGGGAGACAGCAGCAAGCCTTCAACCGCGCGGCCAATATAGTCAATCTGGCCTGAAATCACATCTTGCGCGGCTGTTGTCATCGGTCCGGCTCTTCATCTGCATAACGCTGGCTGTCCGGGCGGTGCCGGATTGTGCGTTCATGCAAACCTATGGAGCCGGAGCCTTAAGGTCTCGTAAACCCTGACAGGATTTAGCTACCTTCCGCGCCGCGCATCATGCCGACGATGCCGGTGCGGCCGACTTCGACCAGGCCAAGATCGCGCATCAGGGCGATGAAGCTGTCCACCTTGTCCGGTGGGCCGGTGATTTCGAAGATAAAGCTTTCCGTCGTGGTATCGACCGGGCGGGCACGGAAAATATCGGCGAGGCGCAGGGCCTCAACGCGCTTTTCACCAGTGCCGGAGACTTTCACCAGCGCCAGTTCACGCTCCACATGCGGTCCGGCCGCGGTGAGATCGACAACCTTGTGCACGGGCACGAGCCGTTCCAGCTGCGCTTCGATCTGGTCGATCACTTGCGGCGGACCATTGGTGACAATGGTGATCCGGCTGACCGCGTGGTTCTCGCTGATATCGGCCACGGTCAGGCTGTCGATATTGTAGCCGCGCGCGGTGAACAGCCCGGCGATCTTGGCGAGAATCCCGGCTTCGTTGTCGACGGTGATGGCGAGCACGTGGCGCTCGGTATGGGCTTGTGCGATTTTCATCATCTGTCCTGACCTTAGACCAGCGCCTTGGCTTCATCATCCATGGTACCAGCAACCTGGTCACCATAGAGTAGCATGTCCGTATGCGCCGCGCCGCTGGGGATCATCGGGAAGCAATTGGCTTCCTTCGATACGCAGCAATCAACGATCACGGGGCCGTCATAATCGAGCATGGCCTGGATCCCGGCGTCGAGATCGGCTTCCTTCTCGATACGGATACCCTTCCAGCCATAGCTTTCCGCCAGCTTCACAAAGTCCGGCAGGCTATCGCTGTAGGAGTTGGAATAGCGGCTTTCATAGGTCAGTTCCTGCCACTGGCGGACCATGCCCATGTATTCATTATTGAGAATGAACACCTTCACCGGCAGGCGGAACTGGCTGGCGGTGCCAAGCTCCTGGATATTCATCTGGATCGAAGCTTCACCGGCAATGTCGATCACCAGATCATCCGGATTGCCGAGCTGCGCACCGATAGCGGCGGGCAGGCCATAGCCCATCGTGCCAAGTCCGCCGCTGGTGAGCCATTTGTTCGGGCTGAAGAAGTGGAAATATTGCGCCGCCCACATCTGGTGCTGGCCAACCTCGGTCGAGATGATCGGGTCGCGATGTCTGGTCAGCGCAAACAGGCGCTCAATTGCCTTTTGCGGCATGATTTCGAAATCGCCCGGCTTGGCCTTCTCCGGATAGGCAAGGCATTCGCGTGCGCGCCAGCCTTCGATCCGGGCCTTCCATTCACCGAGGTCCTGCGCCTTGCGGCCACCCCAGACGGAAATCATCTGTTCCAGCACATGGGCGCAATCGCCAATGATCGGCAGGTCAACAGGCACGGTCTTGTTGATGGACGAGCGGTCAATGTCGATGTGGATTTTCTTCGAATCCGGGCTGAAAGCATCGAGCCTGCCCGTGACACGGTCGTCAAAGCGAGCACCGATGCAGACCATCAGGTCGCACTTATTCATGGCCAGATTGGCTTCATAGGTGCCGTGCATGCCCAACATGCCCAGCCAATCGGGGTGGTCAGCGGGGAACGCGCCAAGGCCCATGAGGGTGGAGGTAACCGGGGCGCCGGTCAGATCCTGCAACTGGCGCAGCAATTCGCTTGCGCGCGGGCCGGAATTGATGATTCCGCCGCCCGTGTAGAAAATGGGGCGTTCCGCCGCCGCAATCATTTCAACCGCGTCGATAATATCTTCCGGCGCGCCCAGCATGGGCGGGTTGTAGCGATGGGGCTTGCCATTGGCCGAACTCTCGCTGCCCCAGCTGCCAACGGCGATCTGCACATCCTTGGGAATGTCGATCACCACCGGGCCGGGGCGGCCCGTGGTGGCGATGCGGAACGCTTCCTCGATTGTCGCAGCAAGGTCCTCCGGGTCCTTCACAAGGTAGTTATGCTTGCTGCAATGGCGGGTGATGCCAATCGTGTCCGCTTCCTGAAACGCATCGCTGCCGATCAGACCGGTCGGGACCTGGCCGGTGATGACGACCATGGGGATGGAGTCGAGGAAAGCGTCAGCGATTCCGGTCACGGCATTGGTCGCGCCGGGGCCAGAGGTGACCAGCACGACGCCCGGCTTGCCGGTCGAGCGGGCATAGCCTTCCGCCGCATGGGCTGCGCCGCCTTCCTGACGGACGAGGATATGGCGAATGCGCTTGTCTTCGAACAATTCGTCATAGATCGGCAGCACGGCCCCGCCGGGATAGCCGAACACGAATTCGACCCCCTGCTTGACCAGGCTTTCAACCAATATGGCGGCGCCGCTACGTTCCTCGGCCACGGGAAATTCCTTCTTCACTATGCCGGAAAAAACCGACCCGGCACGATTGGATCGCACCGGGTCGCCTCTCCATTATCTCGGTGCCGGAAGCAACCCGGCGTCGAGGGGCGGTTAGGCGGTCATTATATATCTTGTCAACCCTTAATGGCGTAATAAAGTTGCAAAATGACGTTCAATGTCACATTTTTCTAACTCGTTTCGCGGCCAGTCAATCGGTGGTTGGCGGCGAAACCACGTATATTGCCGCTTGGCATAGTTACGGGTTGCCTGCTGTCCTGCGGCAATCATCCTGTCACGATCCGTGTCTCCGGCTAGCCACGCAGCGATTTCCGGAACTCCGATAGCGCGCATGACAGGTAGGGCAGGGTCCAACTGGCGGGCCAGGAGGGCCTCCACCTCTGCCACTGCACCGCCTTCCAACATCAGGGCAAAGCGCCGGTCGCAGCGCTCATAGAGCCAATCCCGCGGTGGCAGCAGCACCAGCGGGTGCAAGGTGATATCTTCGCCAATCCCGCCCTCCTTGCGTGACTGCCAGTTAGCGAGCGTATGGCCGGTGGATCGAACGACTTCGAGCGCACGGCAGGTCCGGGCACTGTCTGCCGGTCCGAGGCGCGCGGCAGCATCCGGGTCCTCACGTTCCAGCGCTGCCCGTGCATCTTCCTGCGTCAGGGCACGCACTTCGGCGCGGATATCGGGTGCAATTTCGGGAACCGGCGCGATCCCGTCGAGCAAGGTGCGCATATAGAGGCCGGTCCCGCCAACAAGAATTGGCACTGCCCCTTCGTCATGCAGCGCCGCAATCTCACGCTTCGCGGCCTTGGCCCAATCGGCTGCGGAACAGGGCTCTGCGCCATCCCATGCGCCGAACAGGCGATGTTCCACCCCGCGCATATCATCCTGCGAAGGGCGCGCGCTGAGCACCGACAGATCAGCATAGACCTGCGCACTGTCGGCATTGAGCACCACGCCGCGCCGCCCCTGCTTTTCCAGCGCCAACGCCAGCTCGACCGCACAATCGCTCTTGCCGCTGGCGGTCGGCCCTGCAATGAGCGCGACCTCATTCAATCTCGGAGTGTCCCCAGTGCTCATAGCCCGGCTGATAGCAGAGAAGGCCAGCCTTGAAAGTCAGCTTGATGCCGCCATCGCCGCATTGGAAGGCGAAGGCATGGCTGTCGCGATGGCGCGGCTGCTCGAAGGCGATGGCGATGTAGTGCAGATATCGTTGCCGGTTGGTGACCCGGCCAGACTGCGCGCGTTGCTGGATGCACATTTCAGCCCGTCAGACATGCTGGTGACTGACCACGAGCCGCGGGTGCCGCAACTGTTCGTGTCGGACATGGATTCCACCATGATCGGGCAGGAATGTATTGACGAGCTGGCCGACTACGCTGGTTTGAAGGACAAGATCGCCGACATCACGGAACGCGCCATGCAGGGGGAGCTGGACTTCGAGTCTGCCCTGCGGGAGCGCGTTGGCCTGCTTGAAGGGTTGAGCGAAGGC
This sequence comes from Sphingomonadaceae bacterium, assembly GCA_024236195.1. GTDB lineage: Bacteria > Pseudomonadota > Alphaproteobacteria > Sphingomonadales > Sphingomonadaceae > JACXVD01. The sequence goes on along the minus strand of JACKKZ010000004.1, from coordinate 541,071 downwards.
GCCATCAGCCAATGCCTCGCCGAGCGGATCCGCCCGGTGGAAGGTGCCCGCACGCTGGTTGCAACCTTGCGCGCGCAGGGTTGCAGGACAGTGCTGGTCACCGGCGGCTTCCATCATTTCGCTGACCCTGTCGCAGAAATGCTTGGCTTCGAGCGGGTTGTCGGCAATCGCCTCGATGTCTCCGGAGGGACGCTGACCGGGGGACTGGTGGGCGCGATTACTGACAGCTCGGTAAAGCAGAAGGTGCTGGAAGAAGAAGCAGCCGGGTTGGGCGCAGGCATTGCGTCACTGGCAACCGGAGACGGGGCGAATGATATCCCGATGCTCGAAGTCGCGACCTACGGCGTGGCCTATCGGGCCAAGCCCAAGGCGCGAGCGGCAGCCAATGGCTCGATTGATTTCGGGGATTTGACATCGGTGCTCAAGCTCCTCGGCATTCCCGAAAGCGATTGGGCCAGCTGATCTACTTGGCGCGTTAACCAGCTTCGGCTATGCTTACATCACTGTCAGCAGTTAGTTGGAAGTCATGAGCGAAGCATCCCATCCCGCCGCGACCAGCCCGGTCGCGGAAACCGCGCCAGACGGGACACTGGTGTTCCACCCCGATCGCCAGCAATTGAAGTTGCGCCCGTTGAAGGCGTGGCACCATTTCCGGCAATTGCTGAAAGACAAGGAAAACACCGAGGAAGTGTTCAAGATTTTCGAATCGCTTCCCTCGCGTGATCTGGAGGCGCGTTCACGCCGTTTCGTTCTCAGTGCCACTGGCCAGCGTATCCGCGAGACCGAACCTTATCTGCCGGATTTGCTCGACGATCATGATGCGCTGCGCAAATTGCCACAGGGCAGCGTGGCCCATGCCTATCTGGACTTCATGGAAAGCCAGGGGCTGACCGCAGCAGGGCTGGTGGCCGAATATGACAAATTCCAGGCGGACAGGCCCAAATATGGCGATTTGTTCGAGTGGTATCTGAATCGGTATCGGGACACACATGACTTGCTGCATGTGCTGACCGGCTACAGCCGCGACGCGTTGGGTGAGCAATGTGTGCTTGCATTCAGCCACGGCCAGAATGGCGGGTTGGGCAATCTCTTCATCGCCTATGCTGGTGGGCTGCATATGATGAAGAACTTTGCAGACGGTGCACCGGTCATGGCCGCGGTGCGCGAAGGGCAGAGGTTGGGGAAAGCCTGTCCGCGCGTCGCTGAAATGTCGATCCGCGACCTGCTCAAACAGCCGCTGGAGGAAGCGCGCAAGGCGATGGACATCACGCCGCCCAAGCTTTACCAGCAATGCCACGAGGAATGGCGGGCCAAGGGGATTGATCCGTTTGACCTGCTGGCCCCGCGCAAGGAGCTGGCTGCGGCCTGATTGTCAGAGCCAGCTAGCGATCTGTTCCAGCGGCTTCTTCTGCAAGGCATGGTCCGGCACGGTGGCATTGTCTGCCGGGTGGCCAACCACGACAATCATCAGTGGCTTTTCCCATTCGGGACGCCCGCATATGTCGCGCAGGAAGCCCATCGGGCTGGGCGTGTGAGTGAGTGTGGCAAGGCCCGCCTCATGCAGCGTCGCAATGAGCATCCCGCAAGCGATCCCGACGCTTTCATTGACGTAGTAATTCTGCGTCTGCCCATCCTCGGCGATCCCGCCCTTGCGCTGGGCGAAGCAGACCACGAGCCATGGTGCCGTCTCAAGGAACGGCTTCTGGTCGTCCGTTCCCAAAGGCTCCAGCGCGCCGAGCCATTCTTCACTTGCCTTGGGGGCATCGCCATCCGCCCCGTAGAAGCGCCGTTCCTCTGCTTCGGCTGCTTCACGGATGGCGCGCTTTTTCTCTGGCGATCCAACCACCGCAAAATGCCACGGCTGGTGGTTGGCCCCATTGGGTGCAGTTCCCGCCGCCCTGATGGCAGCCTCGATCACTTCACGCGGAACCGGCGTATCGGCAAAGGCCCGGCAGGAGCGGCGGGTGCGCAAGCGCTCGAACCCCGCTTGCGCGCGGGCGATGCGCTCCTCATCAGACAGGTCAGGCAGGCTGGGGTAGGGATGCTGAATCTCGGCCATGGCGCTTCCTAGCGCGCCATGAACCAGCAATCCACGCTGTCGGTGGCGAGGTGTAGCAGGCAGCCGAGCGCAATGGCTCGCACCCACCATTTCGGCACCAGCAGCAACGCGGCATAACCCAACGCGGCCCACATAGTATGCAGCGGGTGGAAGCCGATGCTGCAGCGGTTGGGGTCAAAGATCGGGTCAGCCAGCAAATGATCGAGGTCGATCAGGATGGTGGCAGTCATGAGCGCCCCGGCTGGCAACCATTTGTCACGCCAGATCAGCCAAGCCAGCAGGAAGGGCGCGATGGCATGTCCGAAAATGTGGAGGGAGAGCTGGAGGAAGGCCAAAGGACCTGCCTCAGACCTCCATCCAGTCGCGGAAGAAGCTGTCATGGGCTTCGCGGATATCGGCCAGCGTTACGCCCAGTACGCTATCGCCCGTCACCTTGCCCAGGCGGCGCACGCCGCTTGATGCGGTATCCGCATCGCGGGTGCCCTTGGCGAGCTGTTCCTGAAATGCCTCCACGTCCGGCACGGTGAAGATGTAGCGCCCCTGATCTTCGCCGAACCACCATGCGGCAGGCGAATAGGCGGGGTTGTCGAGTACTTCCGCTCCGATCCCGCCAGCCATGGCCATTTCCGCGAGCGCGACAGCAATCCCGCCATCCGACACGTCATGCACGGCATTGACGAGGCCGGCCGCGATCAATTCGCGGATGAATTCGCCTGAATTGCGCTCCAGCGTCAGATCGACATGCGGCGGGCGGCCATCTTCGCGGCCATGGATCACATCCAGCCACAGCGAGCGGCCCAGATGGCTGCGTTCGGGATTGGGCGTGGCCCATTCCTCAGCGCCCATCAGGTAAATCGTGTCGCCTTCATTCTTGAAGCCCGGGGTCATCATCGTCGCATAATCATCGACAATGCCGACACCGCCGATGGCCGGGGTCGGGAGGATGGCCGATCCGCCGCCCGTTGCCTTGCTTTCGTTATAGAGGCTGACATTCCCGCTCACGATCGGGAAGTCGAGCGCGCGGCATGCTTCGCCCATGCCTTCGAGCGCGTGGACGAACTGGCTCATGATTTCGGGCCGCTGCGGGTTCGCGAAGTTGAGGCAATTGGTCACCGCCAGCGGGCGGGCCCCGACGGCGCAGAGGTTGCGATAGGCCTCCGCTATTGCCTGCTTCCCGCCTTCATAGGGGTCGGCATAGACATAGCGCGGGGTGCAATCGGTGCTGATCGCCAGCGCCTTGCGTGTGCCGTGGACGCGCACCACGCCTGCATCGCCCCCGGTTTGCAGCGTATCGGCACCGACCTGGCTGTCATACTGCTGCGAAATCCAGCTGCGCGAGGCGAGGGCGGGGGTGGCCATCATCTTCAGGAGGTCGGCACCCGGATCGGCGCTGTCGGGGGCGCCGCCTTCGATCGGCCTGACCTGCGCCCAGGCGGTGTAATCCTCTTTGGAAAGATATGGGCGATCATATTCGGGCGCGTCTGCCGCGAGCGGACCAAGCGGGATATCGCACACAACCTCGCCATCGAATTCGAGGACCATGTGGCGCGTGTCGGTCACTTCGCCGATAACCGCGAAGTCGAGTTCCCACTTCTCGAAGATGGCTGCGGCCATTTCTTCCTTGCCGGGCTTGAGCACCATGAGCATCCGCTCCTGGCTTTCGCTCAGCATCATCTCGTAAGGCGTCATGCCTTCCTCGCGGCACGGCACCTTGTTCATGTCGAGCCGGATGCCGGCCTTGCCGTTGGTCGCCATTTCGACCGACGACGAAGTGAGGCCCGCCGCACCCATATCCTGGATCGCGACGATCGCATCGGTGGCCATCAGTTCGAGGCAGGCCTCGATGAGCAGCTTCTCGGTAAAGGGATCGCCGACCTGCACGGTGGGGCGCTTCTCCTCGGCATCCTCGCCGAAATCGGCAGAGGCCATGGTCGCGCCATGGATCCCGTCGCGTCCGGTCTTGGAGCCGACATAGACGATCGGATTGCCCACACCGGTGGCCGCCGAATAGAAGATCTTGTCCGCATCGGCGACCCCCACCGTCATCGCGTTGACGAGGATATTTCCGTCATAGGCCGGATGGAAATTGGTTTCGCCGCACACTGTCGGCACGCCGACACAATTGCCATAGCCGCCGATCCCCGCGACCACGCCCTTTACCAGATGCTGCATCTTGGGATGATCGGGCCGCCCGAACCGCAGCGCATTGGCATTTGCAACTGGGCGCGCGCCCATGGTGAAGACATCGCGCAAAATGCCGCCGACGCCGGTTGCTGCACCTTGATAGGGCTCGATGTAGGAGGGGTGGTTGTGGCTCTCCATCTTGAAGATCGCCGCCTGCCCGTCACCGATATCGATCACGCCCGCATTCTCTCCCGGTCCGCAGATGACCCACGGCGCCTCGGTGGGAAGTTTCTTCAGGTGCAGGCGGCTCGACTTGTAGGAACAGTGCTCGGACCACATGACCGAGAAAATCCCGAGCTCGACGAGATTGGGCTCGCGGCCCAGCGCGTGCAGCACGCGCTCATATTCTTCGGGGCTGAGGCCGTGGGCCTCGACGACATCGGGCGTAATCTCTGACATAGCGCGCCCTTAACCCCGAGAAGGCTGCTTCGCTAGCCCTGTGTTGCGCGCAAAGTTCGGCTTGTCCCCAGCCACCATGCGAGCAGCACGGGTATGGTGAAAGCGACCAGCCCGGTGATCGGGACTTGCGCGCTCATTTCGCGGGCCTGTTCACCGAACCAGTTGCCCAGTTGCAGCACCAGCAAAACACCAGCCATGACCATGAAAGGCAGCATTTTGCCCTCTGTCCGCCGCTTGTAGAAGAGCAGCGCAGCCAGCGTGATGCCCAGCTCCAGTGGCATGGCAATCCAAGGATGGTTCCACAGGCCGAGACCCAGCTTCGGCGGCGTGCCCACCAGCGTCAGGTCCTGGCGGTGCACCAGCAGGTCGAGCAACCAATGCGATACAACCACCGCGCCCGCCAACAGCCCCGCGATGCGGCTTTGCAACAGCCACCATACAAGCGCCCCCAGCGCGGCGGCCCAGCCAACGGTGCCGAGCAAACTATGCGTCCACGGCATGTGATAAAGGTCAAACGGGACCATCTTCGTGATGCCGGGCACGATCCGCATATGCTCGATCCCGAGCAGGACGAATGTGAAGAAAGCAAAATCGACCAGTTGCCCGCCTACGAACAGGATCCATAATTTGGGTGCCTTGGGGTGAGTGCTGGCAACGAGGGCAGGGGCCCAATGACCGATGAACATTCAGCCAAACCTTGCTGCGACCCAGCAGGCAATAGTCGCCGCCAGCGCCGTGGCAAAGGTGCCCCAGACAATATCCACCAGCGTTACATGGACCGGCCAGACCTTCATCGTTGCCTGGTTGGTCAGATCATATGTGGCGTAGCACAGCGCGCCCAGCAGGGCGCCGTTCAGGGTTGCCTGCCCAATCCCGCCAGCCAGGCCGGGGCGGATGGCGAACCACACGATCCCGGCAATATACATCGCGTAGAACACCGCTGCCGGAGCACCGCGGAAGGAATCGGCCAGCAATTCGCCAATCGCGGGACGATAGAAATTCGGCCCGGCCCAGCGCAGCCACAACGCGTCGAGCACACCAAAGCTCACAGCGGTGGCGATATAGGCGATAATCCACTTCATGATTGCTCTCCCCAGACAGCTTAGCTTGACCCCGGCGAATGGGGCCGTCAATGCTGACGCGCATGAGTGAAGGTGGTTCCGACATTTCGCAATTGAGCTTCGAAGACGCGCTGCGCGCCTTGGAAGAGGTCGTTCGCAAGCTGGAAAGCGGCGAGGTGCCGCTGGACGATTCGATCTCGCTCTATGAGCGTGGTGAGAAACTGCGCGCGCATTGCCAGGCACGGCTGGATGCGGCGCAGGCGCGCATCGACAAGATCGTGCAGGGGCCGGATGGATCGGCGCAATCGACCCAACCCTTTGATGCAGGCAACTGACATGGAACTGGTCGGCTCGGATTCAGACCTGCTTGGCGAAGCACTGAGGCGGATCCAGCGAGAGGTCGATGTGGCCTTTGACGCCTTCCTGCCCATGCCAGCGGATACGCGCGCTCCCTTGGTAGAGGCCATGCGCTATGCCGCAATCGGTGGTGGCAAGCGGGTCCGCCCGCTGCTGGTTGCCGCCACGGCAGAGCTGTATGGCGTTGACCGTGATGCCGCCGTGCGGGCGGGCTGCGCGGTCGAAGCGATCCATGCCTATTCGCTGATCCATGATGATTTGCCCTGCATGGATGATGACGATCTTCGTCATGGCAAGCCGACTGTGCACAAGCAGTTTGACGAAGCAACGGCAGTGCTGGCGGGGGATTGCCTGCATGCGCTGGCCTTTGAAATCCTGGCTGACGCGGCCACCAGCGGCGATCCCTTTGTCCGCGCCGAATTGATCCAGACGCTCGCCACCGCCAGCGGCAAGGATGGCATGGCTGGCGGGCAGATGATGGATATCGTAGCCGAGATGGAGGACTATGACCTCCACACCGTTACCCGCCTGCAGCAACTCAAGACGGGCGCGCTGCTCGCTGCATCGGTCGAGATGGGTGCAATCCTTGGCCATGTAGCGCCAGAGGGCAGGGGCCATTTGCGCAATTATGCCCGTGACATCGGGCTGGCCTTCCAGATTGCCGATGATTTGCTCGACCATGAAGGGGACGAGGAAAAAGCTGGCAAGGCCCTGCGCAAGGATGAAGGGCAGGGCAAGCAGACATTTGTCAGCCTGATGGGGGCAGAGAAAGCCCGCGAGCAGGCGCGCGCACTGGTGGATCAGGCCATTGGCCATCTGGCCCAACATGGTAAGGAAGCCCGCCTGCTGGCCGCGCTGGCACGTTTCATTGTTGAAAGGGACAGGTAACCCGACATGAGCACCACACACCGGATCGGCATCTATCCCGGAACATTTGACCCGATCACGCTGGGCCATGCGGATATTATCCGCCGGGGCAGCAAGCTGGTCGACAAGCTGATTATCGGCGTCACCACCAATCCCAGCAAGAACCCCATGTTCAGCCCCGAAGAACGGATGGAAATGGTTCGTTCGGAAGTGGCCACAATGGGCATCGACAATGTGGAAGTGGTCGGTTTCAACGCCTTGCTGATGCACTGGGCAGAGAAAATGGGTGCCAGCGTCATCATTCGCGGGCTGCGCGCTGTCGCGGACTTTGAATATGAATACCAGATGGCGGGCATGAACCAGCAGCTGAACGAGAATATCGACACCATCTTCCTGATGGCCGATGTATCGCTGCAGCCGATTGCGTCCAAGCTGGTGAAGGAAATCGCCATGTTTGGCGGCGAAATTGCGCCATTTGTCAGCCCTGCAGTGCGCGAACAGGTTAACAGCCGGGTCGAAAAACTCGGCCGCCGGGGTGATTACTGACCATCCCTTCCACATGGCTGCACCGATCATTCATTGAACGGACAGACCGGCCCGGCTAGATGGTCGGCATATTTTGCGAAACGACGGATATTCGATGTTCAAACGCCTGATTGCTGCCAGCGCCCTTGCTGCTCTGGCCCTGACCCCGGTTGCTGCCTCTGCCAAGAAGGCGAAAGAGGAAGCCCCGGCTGCACGGCCGGAGCCGGCCAAGGTCAACTACAACGTGGCGGAGGATCGCGAGAATATTCTCTTGCTGGATCTGTCTAATGGCAAGCGGGTGGCCATCCGCCTGATGCCGGACTGGGCACCCAACCATGTCGAACGGATCAAGACGCTGACGCGGCAGGGTTTCTATGACGGAGTGATTTTCCACCGCGTGATTGATGGCTTCATGGCGCAGACTGGTGACCCGACCGGCACTGGCACAGGCGGATCGCAGCTGCCGGACCTGAAGGAAGAGTTCAACCGCCTGCCGCATGTGCGCGGGAGCGTGGCCATGGCCCGCGCGCAGTCGGAAGACAGCGCGAACAGCCAGTTCTTCATCGTCTTCTACCCGCGTTTCAGCCTCGACAAGCGCTACACCAATTTTGGCCGCGTGATTTCGGGCATGGATGCAGTGGATACAATCCAGCGTGGCGAGCCGCCGGCAAACCCGACCCGGATCGTGCAGGCTTCGATTGCTTCGGACAACAAGCCGGTCCCGGCGATGCAGGCACCTGCGCCAAAGCAGGAAGTCACGCTCGACATGCTGAACGCGCCGCTCAGCAACTAGCTCTTGTCGATAGCGGTCAGCCCTGTAGGGCATCGCTATGCGCGTTGAACTGTTCGATTTTGACCTTCCGCCAGAGCGGATAGCCCTGCGGCCTGCCCGCCCGCGCGATGCTGCGCGGATGCTGGTGGTGGAGGGAGCAACATCCCATTTCCGCGATGCGACTGTCCGGGATTTGCCGGGCTTGCTGTCACGCGGCGATGTGCTGGTTTTCAACGATACCCGTGTAATCCCGGCCCAGCTCGAAGGGCGCCGGGGCGAGGCGAAAATCGGTGCAACGCTGCACAAGCGGATCGACCTGCGCCGCTGGCAGGCCTTCGTGAAGAATGCGAAGCGCCTGCGCGAAGGGGACCTGGTGGAATTCCCGGCGGGCGTGACGGCTACGGCCGAAGCACGTGCCGCCGATGGCAGCTGGACGCTCACTTTCCATGGCGAGGAACCGGTCGAGCTCCTGCTCGAACGGGCGGGCCAGATGCCCCTGCCGCCCTACATCGCGGGCAAGCGTCCGACCGACGAACAGGACAAGTCGGACTACCAGACAATCTTCGCCGAAAAGGATGGCGCCGTCGCCGCGCCCACGGCATCGCTGCATTTCACACCCGAACTGCTTGGGACGCTCGATGAAGCAGGAATAAAGCGCGAGACGCTGACGCTGCATGTCGGGGCCGGGACTTTCCTGCCGGTCAAGGCCGACGACACGCAGGACCACGTCATGCATGCCGAATGGGGACGGATAGAGCCGGAAACCGCAGAACGGCTCAATCGCGCCCGGCGAGACGGAAACCGGATCATCGCCGTCGGCACCACCAGCCTGCGGTTGCTCGAAAGCGCGGCTGACGACAAGCGCGTGATCCACCCATTCGATGGCGATACGGCAATCTTCATCACGCCCGGCTATCGCTTCAAGGGCGTTGACGGGTTGATGACCAATTTCCACCTGCCCAAATCGACACTGTTCATGCTGGTCAGCGCGCTGATGGGGCGTGAGCGGATGCTCGATGTTTACGCGCATGCCATCCGGAACGAATATCGGTTCTACAGCTATGGCGATTCCAGCCTGCTGTTGCCTTGAGGAGGGGCTTACCCATGCGTCACATTCCCATGGTTGTTGCTTGCCTTGGCCTTGCTTCCGCCACCGCTACCCCGGTAATGGCGCAATCATCGTCGGGCCAGAGCAATGCGGAGCGGCTGGGTAACTGCCTGGTGAACAAGACCACCGGGGAAGATCGCATTCTGTCTGCCCGTTGGATCCTGGCCGCCATGGCCAGCGCCCCGCAAGTGGCGGATGTGGCGCCTGTCGAACCGGCGAAGAAAGAGGAAATTGACCGGGCAATGGCGCGCCTCTTCACCCGGCTCATGACGAAGGATTGTCTGGAAGAGGCCAAGCCGCTGTTGCTGGCGCGCGACGGTGCCGGGGCGCGGACAGCAGGGGAAGCGCTGGGCAGGATAGCGATGCAGGAATTGCTTTCTGACCCCAAAGCCGTGGCAGCGGTGGCGAAATACGCCGCCTATATCGACTATCGGGAGTTCGAGGTGTTCATGCCCGACGCCTCTGGTCAGTGACCGGATTGGGCGGCCCGCAAGCTCGCCAAATGTTCGGCAGAAGGCTCGCGGAACAGCTTGTCCAGCGGATCATCGAAGTCCACCCCCTTGATTTCGTAAGCATTGGGCGCTGCAACTTCGGCGACAATCGCGAATTTGGGTGAGGTGCCCGTCTCGTTCAATTCGAACGCGCCGGAGCTGTCATAGCTCAGGCTGAACTGCCCGGTTTCACCTTCCATCACTTTCACGCCGAGCCCGGCCTGGAAGCCGCGCGCCGATTTGATTGTCTCCTGCCCATAGACCAGCCCGCGAACAAAGATGGCGTGGCTCCCCTCGGTCTGTTGCAGCGCGGCCATACATTCTGGCGAGGCGAGCACGTCCCGCAATTCAGCGCGTGAGAGGAAGACCTGAGCAATATCGCGCAGCTCGTAATGGCTCACGCTCTCCATCTTCATCCCCGCGCCGAGCGAGGATTGCGCGCCGGTCAGCAACCCGCGCATATGCGCCGGGACCGCAAGTGACAGGTCGAGATTGGTTCCCGCACTCCAGCTGGGGAAACCGGCCCAAGGCTCCGGCGCGGGCAGGGCGCTGTCCCCCGGAATGCAGGCCCGCGATTCGAGGTCGAGCGGATTATCCGCTGAAATAAGCGCCCCAACCGGATAGGCCGGGCCATTGATGGAGACCAGCTGGTAGGTCGCAGTCCCGCTGGTGCCGGACAGATGCTGCTGCAGGTCCGCCGCCAGTCTGTCCTTCGCTTCGAAATAGCGCCACAGCTTGGATGTCCCGGTGCTGATCGGGGCCGCCGGATCAACCGCGCAGCCAACCAATCCAAATTGCGCCCCGAACAAGGCCAGAGCAGCAAATCCCCCAGTGATTTTTCTTGTCATGTTTGCCAATCCTTTCGCCGCCATTGTGCCACTGATGGGTGCTGATATCGTTGATCCCGGTCAAGCTGCAGTCACAGCACGGCGCCGGGTGGAAATAATGGTGGCAGCTGTTACTATGCCTACTCGGTTTTGCAGGGGGATTGACCATGGCGCAGGGCAAGGCAGGCAAGTGGCAGCGGAATTCCTTGGGAATGTCCTTCACCCGTCAGCTGTGCCTGGCAACTATCGCCCTGCTGATGGCAACGCAGGCCCATGCGCAGGCGACCGTCGTCCGCTCGACCGGCCCTACTGCCAGCACCAACCCGGTAGGCAAGAAGCTGGCCAAAGGCGCGCGGATCAAGCTGGAGGCGAAAGACCGGGTCACTGTCCTTGAGAAAGCAGGGACCCGTGTGCTGACCGGCCCCGGTACTTTCGTGATCGGTGGCAGCACCCGTGGTCCGGCACCAGATCGCACGAATTTGCTCGCCTATGTCAGCCGCAAGGGGGCGCTCAACATGGCGACCACCGGCGCCGTGCGCGGCCCCGGCGATACCGATGAAGGCAAGGCGATCCCCGCACCGAAGCTGTGGTTCCTTGATCTGGAAAGCAGCGGCAATTTCTGCCTTGGCGGGGCCGGGCGGCTGATTGTCTGGCGTCCGGAGGACGGGCCGGACCAGACCGGCTGGATTTCCACCCCTGAAGGCGAAATGGCGGGCACGGTTACGTGGGAAAGCGGTAGCAGGCTCAAGAGCTGGCCGGAAGACGAAGCCCCGCTGAATGAAGGGCAAAGCTATGTCTTCATCCCGCCGGCTGGCGGGAAAGGGCATGAGCTGACGTTCATCAAGCTGGAAGAAACGCCGGATTCGCTCGACGAGGTGGCCGATGTGCTGGTGGCCAATGGTTGCCTGAACCAGCTTGAACGGCTCGCCACCATGGCCGAGGCGACGCTGGAGCTGGATGAAGAATCGTCCGACGAAGAGTAAGCCGCCGTGGCCGCCCGTCGCAGCTAGGCAACCAGCATGTAATTGCGTGCGCCGGGAGCCCGGCACATCTGCTTGGTGACGCGGGTTTCCTCCCCATCAATGATCGCTACGTCGGCAATCGTCATGCACTTCTTGCCATTGGGTTCAGCGTTCAATTCCGTGATCGTGGAAGAACCTGACACGCCCTGGCGCGTGGGGCTGACCCATTCCGCCTTCGCGCCGACTTTCTCTTCGGCCAGCACAGTTACCGTCGCCTTCTCAGCTTCGACCTGCTCTTTCTCGTCCAGCTTGCAGGCGATTTCACCAACTACCAACCCGGAAAAGCCAGTCAGCAGGGCCGAGCCGGTCTTGCCAAACCCGCCAAAGGCACCAGCGGCCCCGCCAAGGAAGGAGCCGAGCGCCGATCCCCGTTTGCGCGCACGACCGCAGCCCTTGCTCTCCTTGCCCTTGCTGCTCTTGGCCTTCTTCTTGTCATCAGCGCCAGAGCCGGAAGAGCTCCGCCGCGCTTCTGCCAGCGCCAGCTTTTCCGCTTCCTTTTCCGCTTCCATTTCCGCGAGGGCCGCATCCTGCATCGCCTTCACTTCCTTCGGGAAAGCCTTCAGCGGATCCTTGTAGCCATTGCAGCCCGTATTGTAGCAAAACCGATCCTCCAGATAGGAGCGGTCCGCAGCATAGCGGGTTTCCAGAGCGCGAGCCTGCGCCATGTTCGCGCCATCCGGGTTGGACTTGCCATGCTCTTCGATCATCGCATTGTAGAATGAATTGCGGCTGGCATTCTGGTACGCATTATTGGGCGCGACCTCTTCCGTGTAGAGGCGCGAAATCTCGTTCTGGTAATCAATCATTGCCTGCCTGTGCGGCAGCAGCACCTTGATGTAATAGGTATCCAGCGCGACCGTGCAGGCGTTGATCAAATCGGCCCGTTCAAGGTAATTGGCCCCTGTCTGGTACTCTTCACGGCATTCCGGATAGCCACCTGTCGGCAATTCCGGACGCGCGGGGAAGGGGGGGAGGGGTGGCTCTTCTACCGGTTCATAAGCGCTGGAAACGGGAGGCTCTTCCGCCGCAGGGACCGGAGCTGGCTCTGCTTCCTGCGAGGCAAGCTGGCCCGCAAGGCCCATGCCGAGCAATGTTGCAAGGGCCGCGGTAACGGCAGGCCTGCGTAATCCGGTCACTGATTATCCCCCTTAGCCAAGCACGTTGGCGACGTTATACTTGATCGCTTCATCCTGCGACAGGCACCGCCGCGTAGACTTGTCTTCGCCTTCATCCGTTTTCACGGCCTTCTGCCGATACATAACCTCGGTCAGCAAGTCGCGCGAAACGCCCATACGGATCAGGAAATCATTGTCTTCGCTGGCCAGCAACGCGCTTTGCTGTTCGATATCGCCGATCAATTCGATGGTCGTATCGGTGCCCTGTTCAACACTATAGGCAATGGCATCGCGCGAATTGGTCATGGTGAACATATGCACCATGAAATAGCCACCCGGTTCCACGATCCGGGCACGGCCGCCCATGAACACGAAATTGCAGGCAGAAAAACAGGTCCAGCCTGCGGGAATGCGCGTTATCAGGAAGCGATCTTTTTGCCGAATAATCCGCCCGGTGGCATTACCGGCACGGGCATCCCCGCCGGGGGAGCGGAGCCAGATTTCCACCACATCGGGATTGTCCTTCAGCGCCTTTTCCATGCGCTCGGGCAAGCCGCGATCAACAATGCCTTCAGCAAGCAATATCTTGTCGCCATTAATCTCTATCGGCGTCAGCTTCATCTTCTTCTTGTCAGACCAGTTGGGTGCAGCCGGACAAGTCGGATTGTCCGGGTCCATCGTTAGCTTGTCTGACGCACCAGGCAGCATCGCACTACACAGCGCGACAAATCCCAACCTGGCTGCAAGTGTACTGAGCTTCATTCGTCCATCCCCGCGTTTCAGGTAGCCTAGGCCTTTGCAGCGGCAAGGCCAAGGGGGTGGCCAGAGATACTGGCTAAACCCGACCTTAGTCGCTAAGCGCGCCAGCCATGGCACCGCGCTTCCAATTTTCGATCCACGCCACTGACGGTAAAGCCCGCACGGGCACCATTGCCATGCGTCGCGGGGAAATCCGCACGCCTGCTTTCATGCCGGTTGGCACTGCCGCCACAGTCAAGGCGATGAAGCCGGAGAGCGTGCGCGCGAGCGGGGCGGATATTATCCTCGGCAATACTTATCACCTGATGCTCCGCCCCGGTGCAGAGCGGGTCGCAAGGCTCGGCGGATTGCACAAATTCATGAACTGGCAGCGCCCGATCCTGACCGATAGCGGCGGTTACCAGGTCATGAGCCTGTCTGACTTGCGCAAGCTAACTGAGCAGGGGGTGGAATTTCGCAGCCATCTTGATGGCTCGAAACATATGCTGACGCCAGAACGCTCGATGGAAATCCAGCGCCTGCTGGGCAGCGATATCGTGATGGCCTTTGACGAATGCCCGCGCGCCGACCAGCCCCGCGATGTGATTGCTTCCAGCATGGAAATGTCGATGCGCTGGGCCAAGCGCAGCCGTGACGGGTTTGACAGCGGTGGCGAGCATGCGGAGCGCTCAGCCCTGTTCGGCATCCAGCAGGGGGCGCTGGATGAAGAGCTGCGCCTGCACAGCGCGCAGGCGCTGACCGAGATTGGCTTTGACGGCTATGCCATTGGCGGGCTGGCCGTGGGCGAGGGGCAGGAGGCGATGTTTGCCACACTCGACTTCGCGCCGGGTCAGTTGCCTGCCGATCGCCCGCGTTACCTGATGGGTGTGGGCAAGCCGGATGATCTGGTCGGCGCTGTCGAGCGCGGGGTCGACATGTTCGACTGCGTGCTGCCGACCCGCTCAGGCCGCAACGGGCAGGCCTTCACCTGGAAAGGCCCGCTGAACCTTCGCAATGCGCGTTTTGCGGAAGACCAGCAGCCGCTGGATGATCGCTGCGCCTGCCCCACCTGCGGGACCTATACGCGCGCCTATCTCCACCATCTGATCCGCAGCGGCGAAATCCTCGGCGCGATGCTGCTGACCGAGCATAATATCGGATTTTACCAGCAACTGATGCAGGCTATGCGCGATGCGATTGCCGAGGGGCGCTTTGCCGCTTTTGCGAGCGATTTCCGGCGGGATTACCTGGGAGGATGCGCTTGAACGCGCCCGACCCCCAAAAACCGCCGATTGACTGGTGGCGTATAACGCCGGTGCTGTTGATCCAGGCCGGATTGATCCTGACACTGGCTGTCTTCGTAATCATCGGCATGCAGCAGATTGAGCCTGGCGAAGACAATAAGGCCGGGCCGCAGCTTGCCTTTGCTCCACCCCTCGAGAGCGATATTCCTGATGGACCCCAGGGCGAGGCGATCCTGCGGGGGAAAGCAATTTTTCTTGACCCCGCTCGCTATGCCGGTGCGCATGTCGGCAGCGGGCTCACCTGCAACAATTGCCACCTTGATGGCGGGCGCCTGGCTGGTGCTGCGCCAATGTGGGCCGCGTGGGGCATGTATCCTGCCTGGCGCAAGAAGAATGACCGGATCAACACCATGGAAGACCGGATCATGGGCTGTTTTGTCTATTCGATGAATGCGCAGGCATCACCCAGCGGCAAGCCGCCGCCAGCTGGCAGCGATATCTATCGCGACCTCGAAACCTATTTTGCCTGGCTCGCAACCGGTGCCCCGATTGGCCAGGAACTGCCTGGGCGAGGCTATCCTGAGCTACCAGAGCCGGACCTGACACCAGACTATCTGCGGGGCAAAACAGTGTTCGAGGCACAATGCGCGGTCTGTCACGGCGTGGAGGGGCAAGGGCAGGCAAGGCCCGGCGGCGGCTATACCTATCCGCCGCTTTGGGGCCCCCATTCGTTCAACTGGGGTGCCGGGATGAGCAAGATTGCCAATGCTGCGGGGTTCATCAAAGCGAACATGCCCTTTGGCAGCGGCAATTCCCTGACCAACCAGCAAGCATGGGATGTCGCGACCTTCGTCGTCAGCCACGAGCGGCCGCGTGACCCGCGTCAGACCGGCAGCATTGAGGAAGCACGGGCGAAGTTCCACAAGTCCGGCGATTTCTATGGGCAGGTCATCCAGGGCGATGTCCTCGGCGACGGTGTGGAATAGGTTTTGACAGAAAGTGCTGTCCTACAGCCGGGCATAGCATCTAGTTTCGGCAGGCCCTTCCTTAACTGGCAGGGCAGGCTCATTCTCGCTGTCGATGTTCAACCCTATGGAGGCGGCCACATGGGACCGGCGCTCCAGAATGTATTTGATCAACTTGCGGGCCGAAGGACAGGAGCGAATCAAAAAGGGCGGCCCCAATCGGACCGCCCTCTTGTGATTGCCATGTCCCTCAGAATCAGCGCGAATAGAATTCGACCACCAGGTTCGGTTCCATCGTCACCGGATAGGGGACTTCGTCCAGCGTCGGCACGCGGGTGAAGGTCACCTTGTCGTTGCCGTCAGCCGAAACATAGTCGGGGATTTCACGCTCGGGCAGGCCCTGCGCTTCGATCACCAGAGCCATTTCCTTGGCCTTGCTGCCGAGGCTGACAACATCGCCAACCTTCACACGGGCAGACGCAATGTTGGTCTTCACACCGTTGAGATAGATGTGACCATGCGAAACGATCTGGCGCGCAGCGAAGATGGTCGGCGCGAACTTGGCGCGATAAACCACCATGTCGAGGCGCTGTTCGAGCAGGCCGATCAGGTTCTGCCCGGTATCGCCCTTCATGCGCGACGCTTCCATATAGGTGCGCTTGAACTGCTTTTCGGTCACGTCACCGTAATAGCCCTTCAGCTTCTGCTTGGCGCGCAGCTGCAGGCCGAAGTCGGACATCTTGCCCTTGCGGCGCTGGCCATGCTGGCCGGGGCCATAGGAGCGCTTGTTGACCGGGGAATTGGGACGACCCCAGATGTTTTCACCCATCCGGCGGTCGAGTTTGTACTTGGCGCTTTTGCGCTTCGACATATGTCGTATCCTTCAATCTGCATCGTCACCCCAGTGGTGACGCTTCAACCCGGTATCGCTCCGTCGGACCGATATGTCCGACGCGGCGCCTGCTTCACCGGGGTGCAGGGCCAATTGCGAAGCGCGCCCACTAGCAGGATTGGCCAGTGGGTCAAGGGTAGAGATGCACTCGACTTTACCGATGTCCGAAGGCAAGGGCACAGCCATGGAAAGAGACATGCAATCACAATTGCGAACGCAGCCGAAACCTCCCGAAGATTGCACCTCCATGGAAGAGGTGCGCGCGGGTGTTGACCAGACCGACAGGGAGCTGTTCGCGCTGCTGGAACGCCGCTTTGGCTACATGCGTGCCGCCGCCCGGATCAAGCCAGTCCGAGAGGCGGTTCGGGATGAGCAACGCAAGGCTGCGGTGATCCGGGCCATCACAGATGCGGCGCAGTCAGCGGGATTGCCCGCCGATGCGCTTGGCTCGATCTGGGATGAGTTGGTTGAAACCTCCATCACCTATGAGATGAAGGAGTGGGAACGGTTGCGGAAATGACTGGCCGACCCGACGGACCAGATCACGTGGGGATCGGGCCGGTCGAAGCGGAGATCAGGTCTGATCGGCCTTAAGCTTGATATCCTGCCCATCCTTGCGCAGGGCTTCCGCATCCCATTGTTCCTGCGTTTTGCAGGTGCGCTTCGGCATACGGCTGCTGGTCAGCGTTTCGGACTTGCAGATTTTCTTGGGCTTTGGCGGCTTGGCTTCCTTGGTGTCACCGGCATAGGCGGGCATGGACGGGGTCAAGGTAACAGCACAAAGCAGCGCTGCAGCAAGAATACGCATGGAAATGACACTCCAGGAAATATCAGGCCAGGATGGCCAAGTGATTTCATTTGATACCTGCGGCGAAAGGAGATGTAACCCTATTCGCTTGAGGACCAGTTCTTTTTCTGGAGTGAGCTCAAAATGCCACGAAAGGTGCGGACTTCCAGATGGTTCCAGCCCGGTTTGGTCAGCATTGTCCGCAAAGTGCGTTTGGTAGCATCAGCCCGGCTTTCGGGGAGAAAATAACCTTTCGGCTCGAGGAGCTGTTCAAAATGACCGATCAGCCCTTCCAGCTCTTCCTGGGGGGCAGGGGGAAGAAGATCTTCCTCTGTCGGCATCACGAGGTCGCGATGCTTGGACAATTCGTAAGCCACCAGGATCACCGCCTGCGCAAGGTTTAGCGATCCGAACTCCGGGTTGATTGGAGCTGTCACGATAGTGCGGGCGAGGGCAACATCCTCGGTTTCCAGCCCGGACCGTTCGGGGCCAAACAGGAAAGCGCTTCGACCGGGAAGGGTCGGAACTTCGCGCCCCGCCTGTTCAGGGGTGAGGACCGGCTTGGTCACACCGCGCTTGCGGACTGTGGTGGCATAGACATGCGCGCAATCGGCCACTGCCTCTGCGGTTGTCTCGAACACCTTGGCCTGCTCCAGCACGATATCCGCGCCTGCAGCCGCCGGCCCGGCAGAGGGGTTGGGCCAGCCATCACGGGGGGAGACAAGCCGCATTTCGGCAAGCCCGAAATTCAGCATCGCCCGCGCTGCCTTGCCGATATTCTCGCCCAGCTGCGGCCGGACGAGCACGATGACGGGCGTTTCAGCTGGCCGCGACATCGCCAATATCGCGCACATTGCTGGCGAAATCTTCGAAATCCTTGGCTTCGCTGAAATCACGATAGACGCTGGCGAAACGGATATAGGCAACGCTGTCGATCTGGCGCAGGCCGTCCATCACCAGCTCGCCAATTCGGGCAGAGGGGACTTCGTTTTCGCCAGATGTTTCGAGCTGGCGCTGAATGCCCGATACAAGCCGGTCAATCTGCTCCTGCGAAACACCGCGCTTGCGGCAGGCGAGAGCAACCGATTGTTCCAGCTTGCGCCGGTCAAAGGCTTCACGCTGGTCACCGCTCTTGACGATGACAACTTCGCGCAGCTGGACCCGTTCAAAGGTTGTGAAGCGCGCGCCGCAGCTTGTGCATTGCCGCCGCCGCCGGATCGAGGTGTTATCCTCGGTCGGGCGACTATCCTTTACCTGGCTGTCATCAAATGCGCAGAAAGGGCATCGCATCAGGGTTTACATCCCTGGATAGACAGGGAAGTTAGCACACAGTTCAGAGACCCGGCGGCGCACACTCTCTTCCACCTGTGCATCGCCATCGGCTCCGTTTTTGCCAAGGCCAGCAACCACTTCGGCGATCAGCTTGCCCACCGTGCGGAATTCTGCGGGACCAAAGCCGCGCGTTGTTCCTGCCGGAGTGCCAAGCCGGATACCGCTGGTCACGAACGGGCTGCGCGTATCATAGGGAATGCCATTCTTGTTGCAGGTCAACCAGGCGCGATCCAAGCCCTTTTCCGCATCCTTGCCCGTCACATCCATCGGGGTCAGGTCCACCAGCATGGAGTGATTGTCTGTTCCGCCAGAAACGATGCGCAAGCCATTCTCTTCCAGACTTGCAGCCAAGGCACGGGCGTTTTCGACTACGCTGTGTGCATAGGACTTAAATTCAGGCCGCAGCGCTTCGCCGAAAGCCACTGCTTTTGCCGCAATCACATGGACCAGCGGACCACCCTGAAGGCCAGGGAACACTGCCATGTTGAACGGCTTGGTCAGTTCTTCTTCATTCCACAGGATGACGCCGGAACGCGGGCCACGAAGGCTCTTATGCGTCGTGGTGGTCACAACATGGGCGTGCGGGAACGGGGAGGGGTGCGCCCCCCCTGCAACCAACCCGGAAATATGGCTCATATCGACCAGCAAATAGGCACCGACCTCGTCTGCTACCTTGCGGAACGCTGCCCAGTCCCAAATGCGCGAATAGGCAGTTCCACCTGCGATAATGAGCTTTGGCTTGTGTTCTTTCGCGATCGCCATGACTTCATCCATGTCGATGCGCTCATCATCCTTGCGCACGCCATAGGCGACGGGGTTGAACCATTTGCCGCTCATATTCACGGGCGAGCCATGGGTCAGGTGGCCACCAGAATTGAGGTCCAGCCCCATGAAGGTGTCACCGGGATTGAGCAAAGCGAGGAACACCGCCTGGTTCATCTGCGAGCCCGAATTGGGCTGTACGTTAGCAAAATTACAGCCAAACAGCTGCTTTGCGCGTTCAATGGCCAGCGTTTCAACGACATCGGCGTAGTCGCAGCCGCCATAATAGCGCTTGCCGGGATAACCCTCGGCATATTTATTGGTGAACACGCTGCCGGTCGCTTCCAGCACAGCCTTGCTTGCGATATTCTCGCTTGCGATCAGCTCGATCTTGTCCTGCTGGCGTTTTAGCTCCTTGCGGATTGCACCAAAGACTTCGGGGTCGGCCTGTTCAAGGCTGTCCGTCCAGAATCGGTTCATCGCGTCAGGTGTGGGGGCAGCTGCGGTGCTCATGGGCAAATCTCAGACTTCAGGATTGGAAAGCTTATCGACGCGGCGCTGGTGACGCCCGCCGGCGAATTCGGTGTTGAGGAACGCATCGACACATGCCTTGGCCATGTCGCTTCCGGTCAGCCGCGCACCCATGGCGATGCAGTTCGCATCATTGTGCTCGCGGCACAAAGCAGCCGAGAGCGGTTCTGATACCAGCGCACAACGTAAAGCAGGGTTCCGATTTACGCTGATGGAGATACCAACGCCGCTGCCACACAGGGCAATGCCGCGTTCTGCAGTGCCATCGGCCACGACACTGGCAAGTTTATATCCGTAATCGGGATAGTCGACACTGTCGCCATCATGCGGGCCCAAGTCAGCCACTTCATGACCCGCTTCGATGAGATACTCCCGCAGTTCAGCCTTGAGGGCGAGGGCGGCATGGTCAGATGCGATAGCTATGCGCATGGTATGGCTCGGGGGACTCGCTTGATTGGTATGCGGGGCACATAGGGGGTCGACGCCTCAAAAGCCACCGCAAAGCAACAATCTTTCCCCTTGGAATACCTGCGGCGGTCAAATCCTCAATTCACGCCAAATTCCGGGTGTGAGCCCATCCAGAGACCAGCCACCGATAGACCAGCGTACCAATCTCAAGGTGGGGAAACCCACTGCTGCCGTCATCCGGCGTATCTGACGATTGCGGCCTTCGCTTATGGTCAGGCGTAACCAGCTATCGGGCACCGACTTGCGGCAGCGGACTGGTGGATCGCGCGGCCACAGATCAGGCACTGAAATCGCCTCAGCCAAGGCGGGGCGGGTGAGCCCATCCTTGAGCCTGAGGCCTCCGCGCAGTTGCGCTAGCGCTTCTTCGCTGATTTCACCCTCTACTTGCACCAGATAGGTCTTGGGCAGTTTGAATTTCGGATCGGCTATTCTCGCCTGAAGCCGGCCATCATCAGTCAGCAGCAACAGCCCTTCGCTGTCGCGATCAAGCCGCCCGGCGGGATAGACGCCGGGGATATCAATGAAGTGCGACAAGGTCAGCCGTTCGCTCGGGCTGCCACGGTCTGTGAATTGCGAAAGCACATTCATGGGTTTGTTGAACAGGAGCAATCGAGCCATGGGTGCGTACCTATGCGCGGATCACACGGTCGACAACGCTGTTGCCCAAGGCAATGCCGGGCTGCTCCACCAGATGGTGAATGGTTGCCGAGAGCAACAAGGTGATCGCGATGGAAAGTGCTCCCAACATTAGTGTCGCCTGACCTGGTGCAGAAGCCGGGAGCAAACAGGCGAGGAAGAGCATGATGGGCAAATGCAAGAGATAGAGCGGATAGGACCAATCGCCTAAAGCTTGAAGCGGGCGGCTCAGCAGCCATCGGGGAAGCTTTGCGGAGAAGGCGAGGGCCGCGACAAGCATCGTGGCAGCAGCTGCTTCGAAAAGCCCCGGCAAGGGATTGCCATAATCATAGGTGCCCATCTTCCACTGTCCGGTCAGCACAAGGAAGAAGATGGTGCGGAAGACCGTAAGCCCTGCCAGACCGGCGAGTGCGAGGAAGATGGCGGTCCTCTTACGCAGTTCGATCCCGTACAGGGCAAGCATCACACCCAGTGCAAAATGTACCATATATATCGCAGCGGAAAACGGGTGGTGCCACCCTTCTGCAATCAGACTGAGGAGCGCAAGTCCGCCGATCATCAGCCAGCCAGCCCATGTGGCTCGGCGCCCGATCCAGACCATGAAGGGGACGAATAGCGAGCCGACCAGCTCGACATAGATAGTCCACAATGGAGGGATCAGGGCCGCATTCCATGCTGCCAGCGTGAGCACGACATTGTGGCGGGAAAGGCTGGCCATGTGATGTACCGGCCATCGGGCCAGCTGCGCTTCTGGAATGTCTGGCCGGATCAGTATCAACACTACTGCTATGGTTGTAACAGCCCACACTGCCGGATAGATGCGAAACAGCCGCTTGAGCCAGAAGCGCAGGCTCCCGCCCCAGAAGCTGCGTTTGGCCCGCTCCAACGACCGGGCGAGGACAAAACCGCTCAGGACAAAAAACAGCACGATCGCGCCATGCGGATTGATCAGAAGCCCTGCGGCAACGAGAGTCTCGCGCGATAAGGGATAGATCAGCAAGAGGTGAGACAGCAGCACAACAAGCGCTGCCAGCCCACGTAGCGCAGTCAGTTCACCAATGCGCTGTGCAGCTGGGGCGGCAATCGCCATGCGATTACTGCCCCCTTGCAGTTTTACTGGTCGAGGAAGCTGCGCATCTTGCGGCTGCGGCTCGGATGTTTGAGCTTGCGCAACGCCTTGGCCTCAATCTGGCGGATACGTTCACGTGTAACCGAGAACTGTTGCCCGACTTCTTCCAGGGTGTGATCGGTATTCATCCCGATGCCAAAGCGCATACGCAGCACACGCTCCTCACGCGGAGTGAGTGAAGCAAGTACGCGCGTCACAGTTTCCTTGAGGTTAGCCTGAATTGCGGCATCCACAGGAATTATCGCGTTCTTGTCCTCGATGAAATCACCCAGATGCGAATCTTCCTCGTCGCCAATCGGCGTTTCGAGGGAGATCGGCTCCTTGGCGATTTTCATCACCTTGCGCACTTTCTCCAGAGGCATGGAGAGGCGCTCGGCCATTTCTTCCGGTGTCGGTTCGCGGCCCTGCTCGTGCAGGAACTGGCGGCTGGTGCGGACCAGCTTGTTGATCGTTTCGATCATGTGGACCGGGATGCGGATCGTGCGCGCCTGGTCAGCAATCGAGCGGGTGATTGCCTGTCGGATCCACCATGTGGCGTAGGTGCTGAACTTGTAACCGCGGCGATATTCGAACTTGTCCACCGCCTTCATCAGGCCGATATTTCCTTCCTGGATCAGGTCGAGGAATTGCAGCCCGCGATTGGTGTATTTCTTGGCGATGGAAATCACGAGGCGCAGGTTCGCCTCGACCATTTCCTTCTTGGCAATGCGTGCTTCACGCTCGCCCTTCTGCACCATGTTCACGATACGGCGGAATTCGGGCAGGCTCATGCCTGTCTGGCCAGCAATATCGGCAATTTCCGTACGGATACGCTCTATTGCATCCTCTTCCTTCTCGGCGAAGGCAGCCCATTTCTTGTCCTTCCTGGCGTTATCGGTCAGCCAGCTATCGTCCAGCTCGTTGCCGATATAGGCCTTGAGGAAATCGGCGCGCTTGACCTTATGGCGCTCGGCCAGGCGGAGCATCTGGCCGCCCAGCGCAGTCAGGCGGCGGTTGAAGGCGTAGAGATTGTCGACCAGGAACTCGATCTTGGTCGCGTGGAACTGGACACTTTCGACTTCTGCGGTCAGATCTTCGCGCAGTTGTTCGTATTTCTTTTCCTTGGCCGCCGGGAACTCGTCGCCCCGGCCTAGGACTTCAACCCGCTCAGCCTGCAGCTTCTCAAACTTCTTGAACAGGTCCGCGATCCGGGCAAACCGCTCCAGCGCTTCAGGCTTGAGCGCCGCTTCCATCTGAGCGAGGGACATTGTGTTGTCCTCGTCATCATCTTCATCGCGGCGCTTGGACGAACCTTCTTCGCCGTCCTCATCCTCGTCGCTGTCGTCTTCTTCCTCGACTTCGTCATCATCGCGGATGGTCGGCCCAGCGGTCTCTTCGGAGATTTCGCCGTCATCGTCGTCTTCGGCGCCTTCCTCCATCTTGTCGGCAGGCGGTTCCTTGGAGAGCATGGCGTCAAGATCGAGGATCTCGCGCAGCTGCATCTCTTCGTTGTTGAGTGCTTCGGACCAGTGAATGATGGCGTGGAAGGTGATCGGGCTTTCGCACAGCCCCATGATCATCGTGTCGCGACCGGCCTCGATCCGCTTGGCAATGGCAATTTCGCCTTCGCGGCTGAGCAGCTCGACCGCGCCCATTTCGCGCAGATACATGCGCACCGGGTCATCAGTGCGGTCGCCGGTTGTGGTCTTCTTGGCAGCGGCAGCCGTGGCAGTCGCCTTGGTTGGTTTGGCATCGCCATCATCCGAGGAATCGATTTCCTCTACTTCGCTTTCATTCTCCGCTTCGGCATCCTCGTCATTCTCGACGATATTAACGCCCATTTCGGAGATCGCGGACATGACGTCCTCGATCTGCTCCGAACTCATCTGGTCCTGCGGCAGCGCATCGTTCAGCTCGTCATAAGTGACATAGCCGCGCTTCTTGGCGCGGGTAATCAGCTTCTTGATAGACGCCTCATTGAGGTCGATCAGCGGGGCATCGTCATCCTTGCCGTTACCATTGCCGCTGCCATTGTTGTTCGAGGCCATATGTCCCGTTTATTCCGTTTCCTGTTCACCCGTCTCGGCATTGCCGCCCGGGTCCTCCACATTCCCCTGAGCTGGCCGACCAGCCCGTTTGCTCGCCATTTGCCCTAGTCGCTTGTCAAAATCCAGCTTTCGCTTGAGCAGGCGCTGCTGCTCGGCAAAAGCGGCTTCAGGGTCGGTTTCAAACCGCGCAGTCGCTGCGAATAGCGCAGCCTCCAGCGCAGGCCTTTCGACCAGCAGGGTAACGGCTTCGGCCAACTCCTCGCGCGCGACTTGCGGATCCAAACCTTCTCCAAGGAAGGCAAAACGGGCTTTATCCGGCGGCGCAGCAGGGCCGATATCCTCCGATATGGGCAAATTTTCGCCGGGTTCAAGCATTTCTGCTGCTTCAATGAGCGAATTGATGGGAACGGCTAGATTTGGCTCGAGCTGGGCCAATCGCATCAGCGCGTCTTCATGTGGCAATATACGGTCGGGAAAGCGCATCAACCCGGCAAAAACAGCACTGGTCAGTGCATCACGACCGCCGCCACTGACTACCCAGCGCAACCGCTCGGCTGCTTCGC
This sequence comes from Sphingomonadaceae bacterium, assembly GCA_024236195.1. Taxonomy (GTDB): domain Bacteria; phylum Pseudomonadota; class Alphaproteobacteria; order Sphingomonadales; family Sphingomonadaceae; genus JACXVD01. The sequence goes on along the minus strand of JACKKZ010000004.1, from coordinate 516,210 downwards.
GCGAAAGGGCAGGGCGTGGTTGTTTCCAGTCGCGCCCTTTCCAGTCGCCCCTGGCCTGCTGCGGGCGTGGGGCGCGGGGCGGGAAGGCGAAGTCGGAGAAGCGCTCCATCAACTCGCGGCGGTAGAGGGCCTTGATATCGGGGTGTTCGATCGCATCCACATGTGCGAGCAGGCGCGCTTTCAAGCCCGCCTTGGCTTCCGGCCCGTCGAGCGGTTGAGCGTCGCGCTCGAATGTCCACAAGGTGTCGAGCAGGCTGGATGGCGCAGCAAGTAGCTTTTCCATTGCCGCTGCGCCTTGCTGTTTGATCAGGTCATCGGGGTCGAGCCCGCTGGGCAGGTGGACAATTGCCAGTGAGTGCGCCGGGCGGAGCATGGGGAGGGCACGGGTGATGGCGCGCATGGCCGCGCGCTGACCTGCGGCATCGCCATCGAAACACAGCACCGGGCGTTCGACCAGGCGCCAGAGCATTTCGATCTGGTTCTCAGTCAACGCAGTGCCGAGTGGAGCCACCGCATCCTCGATGCCCGCCGCAGCCAGCGCGATGACATCCATGTAACCTTCGACCACGACGAGGCGATTGGTCTGGCGGCTCACCGGGCCCGCGCGATGGAGGTTGTAGAGCGTGCGTCCTTTGTCGAAGAGGGGTGTGTCAGGGGAATTGAGGTATTTCGGGGCCTTGCTGTCGGCCTCAAGGATACGCCCGCCAAAAGCGATCACCCGTCCGCGCGCATCCTCAATGGGCAGCATAAGCCGCGCACGGAAGCGGTCATAGGGTTCCTTGTCATCCACAGTGATGCGCAGCCCGCCTTCGAGCAGCATCGCTTCCTCGAACCTGCTACCCAGCGCGGTCTTCATGGCTTGCCGGTCAGCCGGCGCGAAGCCGAAGCCGAAGCGTTCGACCGTCCGCTGGTTGAAGCCGCGCGAGGCAAGGTATGCGCGGGCCTGCGCGCCCAGATCGCCCTTGAGGTTAGAGACGAACCATTCCTGCGCCGCAGCCATCATATCGTGCAACCCGGCGCGTTCTTCTGCCCGCTGCGCTGCCCGTGGATCGGCGGCGGGGACCTCCATCCCGGCCTCGGCCGCCAGTTCCTTCACTGCATCCATGAACTGCATGCCGCGCTGGTCCGTCATCCAGCGGATCACGTCGCCATGCGCCCCGCAGCCGAAGCAGTGGTAGAACCCCTTTTCGTCCGAGACGGTGAAGCTGGGGCTTTTCTCATTATGGAAGGGGCAACAGGCCTTCCACTCCCGCCCGGCCTTCTGCAGCTTGGTCGTGCGCATGATGACGCTGGAGAGCGTCACCCGGGAGCGCAGTTCGTCGAGCCAGGCGGGGGAAAGCATGTGTCCCGATATTAGGAAAGCGCAGCTTTGACGAGGCCTGACGCCTTGCCCATGTCAAGTTCTGCACCGTGACGGGATTTCAGCTCGCCCATCACGCGGCCCATATCCTTCATACCATTGGCGCCGAGTTCAGCCTTGATCGCCTCAATCGCGGCGACAGTGGCCGCTTCGTCCATCTGGGCGGGGAGGAATTCCTCGATCACGGCGACTTCGGCCTTTTCCTTGTCGGCCAGTTCCTGGCGGCCGCCATCTTCATACATCTGGATCGAGTCGCGGCGCTGCTTGACCATTTTCTGCAGTACATCCACCACCAGCGCGTCATCGTCATCGGTGGTCTTTTTCGTCCGCTCTTCGATGTCGCGATCCTTGATTTTCGCGCCCACGAGTCGCAGCGCAGCAGTGCGTTCCTTGTCTCCGGCTTTCATCGCCGCAATGGTTGCCTGTTTGATATCGTCCCTGATCATTGTTCGATTTCCTGTGGATGGAATGCAGGGCAGGGCGCTTAGCGTAACAAAGCGCCCAAGGATAGCTTGACGGACCGGACTCACACGCCTAGCGGCTGGGTCTTAGCGACATCGCCGGAAACCCCTGACTCGGAGCGCCCCCTTATGGCTTCTGCCGCCTCTTCGCCTGCGCAACCTAAAGACGCGACGGGAGTCCTCGTCCTGTCCGATGGAACGGTCATCTGGGGCCGCGGCTTCGGGGCCTCTGGCAGCGCAGTGGGCGAAGTGTGTTTCAACACGGCCATGACCGGTTATCAGGAAGTGATGACGGACCCGTCCTACGCGGCGCAGATCGTCACCTTCACTTTCCCGCATATCGGCAATGTCGGGGCCAATGGCGAAGATGTGGAATCGAAGGTCGAGGGGGCTGTCGGTTGCGTGGTGCGCGAGGATATCACTGCCGCATCCAACTTCCGCGCGGACAAGGGCTTTACCGAGTGGATGGCGGCCCAAGGCAAGATCGGCCTGTCGGGCGTGGACACGCGCGCGCTGACCCGCCGCATCCGCCTTTCGGGCGCGCCCAATGCGGTGATTGCCCATGCGCCTGATGGCAAGTTTGATATTCCCGCTCTGCTCAAGCGCGCACAGGAATGGCCGGGGCTGGAGGGGATGGACCTGGCCCCGCGTGTGACGCGCAGCACCAGCGAGGGCTGGGAAGGGGGCGCTTGGTCGCTGGAGACGGGCTATGCCCGCGCCCCGCGTGATGCACGCCCGCATGTCGTGGCGATGGATTTCGGCGGCAAGGACAATATCTTCCGCAACCTCGTAAAGGCTGGCGCGCGGGTGACGGTGGTTCCGGCAAAGACTTCGCTGGAGGACATTCTCGCGCTCCAGCCCGATGGCGTGTTCCTCTCCAACGGACCGGGCGACCCGGCGGCGACAGGCGAATATGCCGTGCCGGTGATCAAGGCGCTGCTGGAACGCGACATGCCGCTGTTCGGCATCTGCCTCGGCCACCAGATGCTCGCGCTGGCGGCGGGCGCAAAAACGATCAAGATGCACCAGGGCCACCGCGGCGCAAACCACCCGGTCCAGCGTGTGGGTGAGGGCTGGGGTGAAACGACGGGCCTCGTCGAGATCACCTCAATGAACCACGGTTTCGCAGTGGATGCAGATACTTTGCCCGAGAGCGTGGAGCAGACGCATGTCTCGCTGTTCGACGGCTCCAACTGCGGCATCGCGGTAAAGGGCAAGAACGCCTTTGGTGTGCAATACCACCCTGAAGCGTCACCAGGTCCGATGGACAGCTTCTACCTGTTCGAGAAGTTTGTTGGAGGCTTGGGGTGAGGTTATCTGGCAGCCTCCTAATCCTCGGGCTCCTACTCGCGGCGAGTGGGTGTTCCTCTGGGACTGAAAGCACAGCTGACTGCATTGATCGCTTCTCAGGAAATCGAGCATTGATTGAGAGCTTGAGCAACGAAGCGTTCAAGGCAGTTTACCTGTACAGGCTTGAAGGTGATCATGATCTCACTGAGTTTGTAACAAGTCCTGACGCTAGCGACGATGAACCGAAATTCAGCTTTCGTACGGTGGATGGCGAAGCATTGTTGGTTGTCGAGCAACGGCTTCAGCCGGGTGAGAGTATAGTGGAAGTTGGCTGCAATGCTGCACCCAAACAGTCCACCTTAATCAGTATCGAGCGCGAGCGCTTTGCGAAAGAAGACGAAGAGTAATGCCCAAACGTACAGACATCTCCTCGATCCTCGTCATCGGCGCTGGCCCGATCATTATCGGCCAGGCTTGCGAGTTCGACTATTCCGGCACCCAGGCGATCACGGTTGCCAGGGATTGATGATGCGCGCGCCGGTTCTTGCCATGTCTGAAACATTTCGCGTTACCAGCGGCATTCCGGCGGCGATGGCTTGCGCGGCGATCAGCAGGTCTATGTCTTCGATCCGTTGGCCGGTCGAGCGGAGTTCAAATTTCAACCTGCCCCAGACTGCAGCGGTCTCGAAATCCGGCGCCAGCACCCGGTCGTGGCAGCGGAGCAGCAGGCGGTCAGCAAATTCGATCAACCGTTCACGCCGGACGGGATCGGGTGCATTGGCGATGCCGAACTCCACTTCGGCCATGACGATGGTCGAGAGATATAACTCTTCCCGGTTGTCATGCAGGAATGCGACCACTGCTGCGTCTGGGCGAGGGCGCGTCAACTCGCTCCAGACATTCGCATCAACCAGCATTGAAGGGATCGCCGCGCTTGCTTGTGCGCGGGGGCAGGCTCAAATCCGCACCGTCAGCAATCCCGATCAATTCCTGTACCCAGTTTTCACCCTCCGCCTCACGGATGGCTTTCACCCGATTGCCCTTCGCAGGCGCATAGGTCGTTTCAAGCAGCAACCGCAATTCCGCTTCGAGCGAACGGCCATTGCGCGCAGCCGCCAATCGCGCGCTTTGCTTGATAGCATCGTCGATATTCCTGATCGTAACACTACCCACTATTCGTCTCCAATGATTGCATTGCAATCAATGTATGCAAACCAATCGGATTAGCAATGCCCAAACGTACAGACATCTCCTCGATCCTCGTTATCGGCGCTGGCCCGATCATTATCGGCCAGGCTTGCGAGTTCGATTATTCCGGCACGCAGGCGATCAAGGCGCTGAAGGAGGAGGGCTACCGCGTGGTCCTCGTCAACTCCAACCCGGCGACGATCATGACCGACCCGGAAATGGCGGATGCGACCTATGTCGAGCCGATCACGCCCGAGGTGGTCGCGCGGATCATCGAGAAGGAGCGGCCTGATGCTGTGCTCCCCACCATGGGCGGGCAGACGGCGCTCAATTGCGCGCTGGCGCTGGCGGATAATGGCACGCTCGACAAATTCGGCGTGACCATGATCGGGGCCAATGCCGATGCCATCGACAAGGCGGAAAACCGCCAGCGGTTCCGCGCGGCGATGGACAAGATCGGGCTGGAAAGCGCGCGCAGCGGCGTGGCGCATAGTGTGGACGAAGCCTTTGCCGTGCTGGAACGTACCGGCCTGCCTTCCATCATCCGCCCCAGCTTTACGCTCGGCGGTACGGGCGGCGGGATCGCCAATAACAAGGCCGAGTTTGAGCGGATCGTGCGCGAAGGGCTCGACGCCAGCCCGACCACCGAAGTGCTGATCGAGGAATCGCTGCTCGGCTGGAAAGAATATGAGATGGAAGTCGTCCGTGACCGGAATGACAATGCCATCATCATCTGCAGCATCGAGAATGTCGATCCGATGGGCGTCCACACCGGCGATTCCATCACTGTCGCGCCGGCGCTGACGCTGACCGACAAGGAATACCAGATCATGCGCAACGCCAGCATCGCTGTGCTGCGCGAGATCGGGGTGGAAACCGGCGGGTCGAACGTGCAGTTTGCGGTCAATCCCAAGGATGGCCGCCTGATCGTGATCGAGATGAACCCTCGGGTGTCGCGGTCCTCTGCGCTGGCATCCAAGGCCACCGGCTTCCCCATCGCGCGCGTCGCCGCGAAGCTGGCGGTGGGTTACACGCTTGACGAAGTGATGAACGAAATCACCGGCGCGACGCCTGCCAGCTTCGAGCCGACCATCGACTATGTCGTGACCAAGATCCCGCGCTTCACCTTCGAAAAGTTCAAGGGAGCACAGCCGCAGCTGGGCACGGCGATGAAGTCGGTCGGCGAAGTGATGGCGATTGGCCGCTGCTTCCAGGAAAGCGTACAGAAGGCGCTGCGCGGGCTCGAAACCGGGCTCGACGGGTTCAACCGCGTGCGTGAGCTGGAAGGGGTTCCGCGCGAGGAAATCGTCGCGGCCCTGTCGCAGCGGACGCCGGACCGGCTGCTGCAGATCGCTCAGGCCTTCCGCGCCGGGTTCACCGTGGAGGAAGTACAGGACATTACCTCTTTCGATCCGTGGTTCCTGCGCCAGATCGAAGGCATCATCGCGGCTGAGAAGGACATTTCTGAGAACGGCCTGCCCAATGATGCAGCGGCGCTGCGGCGGATCAAGGCCATGGGCTTCTCTGACAAACGCCTTGCCACGCTGGCGGTGCGATCAGTTGGTGTTGCTGGCGGGCTGGGTGAGACCCAGGCGGCGCGTTCCGGCCTGCTGCACGACGCGCTGCGCGCCATGGCTGGTGCTACCAGTGAAGAGGAAGTGCGCGAATTGCGCCACAAGTTGGGCGTGTTCCCCGTCTTCAAGCGGATCGACAGTTGCGCGGCCGAGTTCGAGGCCATCACGCCCTACATGTATTCGACCTATGAAGCACCAAGCTTTGGCGAGCCGGAGGACGAATCCGATGTGTCGGACTGCCGCAAAGTCGTGATCCTGGGCGGCGGGCCCAACCGGATCGGGCAGGGCATCGAATTCGACTATTGCTGCTGCCACGCCTGTTTCGCGCTGGAAGAGGCCGGGTTCGAGACCATCATGGTCAATTGCAACCCGGAAACCGTCTCTACAGACTACGATACCTCCGACCGACTCTATTTCGAGCCGCTGACAGCGGAAGACGTGCTGGAAATCCTGCGCGTCGAAATGTCGAAGGGTGAATTGCTGGGCGTGATCGTGCAGTTTGGCGGGCAGACCCCGCTCAAGCTGGCGCAGGCGCTGGAGGATGCGGGCGTTCCGATCCTCGGCACCAGCCCGGATGCAATCGACCTTGCCGAAGATCGCGAGCGCTTTGCCAAGCTGGTCGACAAGCTCAACCTGAAACAGCCCGCCAATGGCATTGCCCGTAGTCGTGACGAAGCCGCGGCCGTGGCGAAGAGCATTGGCTATCCGGTGCTGCTGCGCCCCAGCTATGTGCTGGGTGGCCGCGCGATGGAGATCGTGGATTCCGAAGCGCAGCTGGATGATTACATCGCCACTGCCGTGAACGTCTCGGGTGACAGCCCAGTGCTGATTGACCAGTATTTGCGCGATGCGGTGGAATGCGACGTCGATGCGCTCTGCGATGGCGAACAGGTGGTGGTCGCCGGCGTGATGCAGCATATCGAGGAAGCGGGCGTCCACTCAGGCGACAGCGCTTGCACCCTGCCACCCTACAGCCTGCCTGCCGAAATCATCGAAGAGATGGAACGTCAGGCAGAGGCTCTGGCCATGGCGCTGGGTGTGCGCGGGCTGATGAACGTGCAATTCGCGGTAAAGGATGGCGAGGTCTATCTGATCGAAGTCAACCCGCGCGCCAGCCGCACCGTGCCTTTCGTCGCCAAGGCTGTCGGCAGCCCGGTTGCAAAGATCGCAGCCCGCGTGATGGCAGGCGAGATGCTGGCTGATTTGCCCAAGATCCGCCGCGAGATCGACTATATGGCGGTCAAGGAAGCCGTCTTCCCCTTCGCTCGCTTCCCCGGCTCTGACCCGGTCTTGTCACCGGAAATGAAGAGCACCGGTGAAGTAATGGGCATCGACAATGATTTCCCTACTGCCTTCCTCAAGTCACAAATGGGAGCAGGGATGGTTCTCCCCGATGGCGGAACAGTGTTCGTTTCGGTGAAGGACAGCGATAAGGTCCAGATCGTTGAGGCTGTGCGCCAACTGGTCGAAATGGGCTTCAAGCTGGTCGCCACCGGGGGCACGCAGCGCTACCTTGCCGAACAGGGCCTGCCGGTCGAACGGGTCAAGAAAGTGGCCGAGGGGTCACGCCATATCGTCGATATGATCATGGATGGCGAAATCGCGCTGATCTTCAACACGACAGAAGGGTGGCAGAGCCTGAAGGACAGCCAGTCCATACGTGCGTCGGCGCTGGAGGCCAAGGTTCCCTACTATACCACGGCCGCGGCATCGTCGGCTGCGGTGCAGGCAATTGGCGCTGCGCGTAGCAGCCAGCTTGAAGTTCGCTCGCTGCAGGACTATTACAGCTAGGAATAACCGCGTTTCCCCCCGACATCTCGGACCGGAAAGTTGTCGTTTCTCTTGAAGCGGCCGGGTCCGAATTGACGCTGGAGACGCCGCAACAAGGACAGATGGGGCTCGTATGGAAAAAGTTCCGATGCTCGCTGAAGGCTATGAGAAGCTGACTGCTGATCTCAAAGTCCTGCGCGCTGAACGCCCGAAGATCGTTGATGCCATCGAAGAAGCGCGTGCGCATGGCGATCTTTCGGAAAATGCCGAATATCATGCTGCCAAGGAACGGCAGGGCCAGGTAGAAGCGCAGATCGCGGATATTGAAGATCGCGTGAGCCGCGCGCAGATCATTGATCCGACAACCCTGTCCGGCGACAAGATAGTGTTCGGCGCGACCATCACCCTGCTCGATGAGGATGACAAGCCGGTGAAATACCAGATTGTCGGCCAGACCGAAGCGGACGCGAAAGTGGGGCGGATTTCCTACAATTCGCCGCTTGGCCGTGCCCTGATTGGCAAGGTTGTGGGTGAAGAGGTGGAAGTCAGCGTGCCTTCGGGCGACAAATTCTACCTTGTCGAGAAGATCGAATTCATCTGATCAGGTGACTTGCGGACCCGGCATGGGTTGCTGGGCAAACATGAAACCGGTCGGTTTCTCCATCGCGTAATTGTGGATCGCCACGCCGTCGATATCGAAATCACGGCGTGTCGTGACGGTATAGCCAGCCCGTTCGAACACCGGACGGGCCAGTTCGCTTGCTTCGGTATAGAGCCGGGTCAAGCCCAGCTCTTTCGCCACCGCGTCCACCTCTGACAGCAGCCGCTTGCCAAGGCCGCGACCGGCATGGGCTGGATCGCAATAGAGGTGGTCGACATGGCCATCAGGCTCGACCAGCGAATACGCCACTGGCTGCGCCGCGCCATCGAGCGCAAGGATCACGACATCGCCACGACCAGCGCGGTCAAGATAACGCTGCGCAGGATGCGCCCGCGCGGCCCATGCCTCTATCTGCTGCTGCGAATAGCCACGCGGCCCGATCTGCTCAATCGCGGAACGCATGATATGGGAGAGTGACTGTTCGTCACCCGGATGGAAGCGGCGGATCGTGTATGTTTCCATGACCCGCACACCCTAGGCTCTAATCGCTCGAAGGGTCCAGCAGCTTGTGCAGGTGCACGACTACATACTTCATTTCGGCATCATCAACGGTGCGCTGGGCATTGCCGCGCCATGCGTCTACGGCTGCCTCATAATCCGAATAGATCCCGGCCACGTGCAGGCTTTCCGGGTCCTGGAATTCATAGGAACGCGGATCTTTCACGCGTCCGCCCATCACAAGATACAATTCCTGCTTGGTTTCGGTTTCTTCCATCTGTCTTGTCTTTCGTCCGGGGAGGGGATGAGCGGGACATAGGTGATTATGCCCCGCAGGCAAGCCCTTGCTCGGCAGACCATTCTAGAAGGTTACGTATGCAGGGAATCAATGCGTCGTGCGGTTGCGCAGATCCCGCATTGCACGGCCTGCCTTGCGACCGGCCCGACGCCCGATCGAACGGGCATTATCAGCCGCGGTCCCGGCGGCATGGGCTGCATCACGGCGGAGTTTGCGCGAAGTGTCGGTTACAGCATCACCGATATCTTCCAGCTTGTCCTGCCCGGACTGAGCCGCTTCGCTCGCAAGGTCCATCGCCTCACGGGCATAGGCCAAGCCGAACTCAGCCGCCATCGCAGCCATTGCCCGGCCGCGATTGCCAATCTTGCGCCCTGGAATGAGTGAACCCACCAGCATACCGACAGCGATGCCGCCGGCAACAGACGCAAGTGGATGCCGGGAAATGAATGCGGTTGCTTCCTTGCCTGCTTCACGAGCGCGGTCGCCCATGCTGCGCGCTTCAATCCGCGCTTCGGCTTCCTTGACCTTTGCGATGAGTTCCTGGCGCTTTTCTTCCTTGTTCATCGGGGATTCTCCGTTCTTACTCATTAATGACGCCCCCGTCGGTAGTCGGTTCCGGATCACTGCCTCCAGCCTCGTCCTCGCCTTCGCTCAGCAAGGACATGATGGGCGTTCGCGCAAACCAGATGAAAATCGCTGCAATCAAAGTGGCGAGGATGCCTTTGTGACTGTCCGCAGCAGCACTGGCGCGATCAAACAGGTCAGTGGCTTCGTCGCCAACTTTCTCCGCCAGATGGGCTGGGGCGAAAACACTGCGGATATGGGCAATATCCGCGTCCACCACGGCACGAGCAGCATTGCGCAACGCGCGATCTTCCCGCAATCGGCGTTCAAGCTCGCTCATTCTGCCACATCCTCTTTGAAAACGGAGGAGACACGCCGGAAACGCTTGGCTGCCAGCAGCCCGAAGATCGCCACACCCAGAAGCAAGGTGCCGACAACCAGCGCCACCGCCCCCCACGCCGTCACAACCGGGGCAAGGGCTATCACCAGCCCAACAACCAGCGCAATTAGCGCAAGGTGCAGGAAAGCGAGCGCTGCAAAGACAAAGATAACGCCGTTCTTGCCGCTGTGCGCTGCAAGGGCGGCGCGCGTCTTCTGGTAAGCGATTTCGGCTTCGACATAGGTCTTGCCGTCTTCAACCAGTGAAACGATCTCGTCCGACAGCGTCCGCTCCGCGCCCGAGGATGGCGCGGAGGTAACGGCTTCTTCCTGTTCCTGCGTATCTGGCAGGGCTTGGTCAGACATATGGCTGGTTCAGTCCTGCTGGACGATCAGTCGCGTTTGCCACTGAACATACGCGCGAGCATGAAGCCTGCCACGGCTGCGATACCGACGGCGAGGCCGGGGCTCTTGCGTACCACTTCACGGGCATCCTCGCCCAGTTCATCGAGGCTCTTGGCGTCGAGCTTTGCTGCTGCACTATTGAGCCCTTCAGAGGCCTTGCGCGCATAATCGCCATATTGCGCGCCGAATTTCTCGTCGATGGTCGCAGCATTGTCCGAGACCATCTTGCCAAGCGAACCAAGCGCTTCGCTCGCCTTGGCCTTGCCATCATTGGCCAGGTCGCCGGCCTTTGCCTTGGCCTGTTCGCCATAAGCCTTGGCCTCGGTAATCAGTTCGCCAGACCGGTCCTTGGCCTGCTCGCGATAGGCGGCGGCCTTGCCACTTGCATCTGCCTTCAACGCAGCAGCGCCTGCCTTGGCTTCTTCGATGGCCGCATTGAAGCGATCCTTGGCTTCCACCTTCTTGTCAGCAGTTGCCTTGGTTGTCTTGGTGGTCTTTGCTTCAGCCATGATATGTCTTCCTTTGCCCTTGATGTTCCAAACACCCATGATGTTCCACAGGGGCGCGCCATGCCGGAATAGCTATACAATGCTTCAACGCAACTTGCATCACCCTGTTCCGGCGAATAGGAGGCGCGTGACCCCGATATGGGGGTGTCCTATCCAATTACAACACCATTTGCGGAGCAAGCCGAAATGACCGCCATTATCGACATCCACGGCCGGGAAATCCTCGACAGCCGCGGCAATCCGACTGTTGAAGTTGATGTGCTGCTGGAAGATGGCAGTTTTGGCCGTGCCGCTGTGCCTTCGGGTGCATCCACCGGCGCCCATGAAGCGGTGGAACTGCGCGATGGCGACAAGACCCGTTACATGGGCAAGGGTGTGCTCAACGCTGTCGATGCCGTGAATGGCGAGATTACCGATGTCCTGCTCGGCCTCGATGCAGAAGACCAGCGCGATGTCGATTTCGCAATGCTCGAACTGGACGGGACCGAGAACAAGGGCCGCCTGGGCGCGAATGCAATCCTCGGCACCAGCATGGCGGTGGCCAAGGCAGCTGCGAATGCACGCGGCCTGCCGCTTTATTCCTATATTGGCGGCGTTGCAGCGCACACACTGCCCGTGCCGATGATGAACATCATTAATGGCGGCGAACATGCCGACAACCCCATCGACATCCAGGAATTCATGATCATGCCGGTCGGGGCGGAAAGCATCGCCGAAGCTGTCCGCTGGGGCGCGGAAGTGTTCCACACGCTGAAGAAGGGCCTGTCGGACAAGGGCCTCGCCACCGCCGTGGGTGACGAAGGCGGCTTCGCCCCGAATCTTTCCAGCACGCGCGCAGCGCTCGATTTCATCATGGAATCGATCACCAAGGCGGGCTTCACCCCCGGTTCGGACATTGCGCTGGCACTGGACTGCGCCTCGACCGAATTCTTCGCAGACGGCATGTATGACATGGCGGGCGAGGGTACTTCACTCAATCCGGCGGAAATGGCCGATTACCTTGCCGCGCTTTGCAACGACTACCCGATCCGTTCGATCGAAGACGGCATGGCTGAGGATGACTTCGAAGGCTGGAAGCTGCTGACCGACAAGATCGGCGATACGGTCCAGCTGGTGGGTGACGACCTCTTCGTTACCAATCCGCGCCGCCTGTCCATGGGCATTGAGAAGGGTCTTGCCAATTCCATGCTGGTGAAGGTCAACCAGATCGGCTCGCTCACGGAAACACTGCAGGCCGTCGAAATGGCGCACCGTGCAGGCTACACCAATGTCATGAGCCACCGTTCGGGCGAAACCGAGGACGCGACCATCGCGGACCTCGCGGTTGCCACCAATTGCGGTCAGATCAAGACCGGCTCGCTGGCCCGTTCCGACCGGCTTGCCAAATACAACCAGCTCATCCGGATCGAGGAAGAGCTGGGCGTGAATGCTGTCTATGCTGGCGACACCTGCTTTGGCCGCCTGAGCCGTTAAGGCTCAGGCGGAAGCCGTCAGGCAAATTTCTCGCGCAGGGCGAGCAGGGCCATGGCCGCTTCGGCAGCGCCAGCGCCCTTGTTCGCCTGTGCGGGGTCGGCGCGGTAGATTGCCTGCGCTTCGTTCTCGGTGGTCAGGATACCGTTGCCGATGGCAATGCCGTCCATGGTCAGCGCCATGATTCCGCGCGCGCTTTCGCCAGCGACAATCTCAAAATGGTAGGTTTCGCCCCGGATCACCACGCCAACGGCGACAAACCCATCATAGAGGTCGCTGTCTGCTGCCATGGCAATGGCCCCGGGCACTTCCAGAGCGCCCGGCACGGTCAGGATTTCGACGTCATGCCCTGCCGCCTCCAGTGCGCCACGTGCGCCGGTGATAAGCATATCATTGAGATGATCGTAGAAGCGGGCTTCAACTATCAGAAAACGTGCCATTTTCAGTCCTGACCTTCGGGAATGGGCTGTTGCCCTACGACATGGAGCCCATAGCCTTCAAGTCCAACCACGGTCTTGGGGGAATCGGTCAACAGTTCCATGTCTTTGACACCCAGATCGACAAGGATCTGCGCACCGATCCCGTAATTGCGCAATTCTGCCGGATGCGCTGGCTGGCGGGCAATTTCTGCCTGCAGCTTTTCTGGCCCGTCAGGCATGATGACCACAATCACACCGGCCCCCTTCTTGCCGATGGCCCCCATGGCGCGCTGGAGCGTTCGCTTGCGCGGCCCGCTCTGGCCGAGGACATCGTCAAATACGGAAATGGAGTGCATCCGGACCAGAGTAGGTTGCTCCGGGTCGATATGCCCCTTCTGCAGCACGACATGCGCGCCGCCGCCAACCTTGGTGCGATAGGTCATGGCGCGCCAATCCCCGCCATAGTCGGAGACTAAGGCACTTTCACTCGCGCGTTCAACCAGATGGTCATTGCGCATCCTGTATTCGATCAGGTCACGGATCGTGCCAATTTTCATCGAATGTTTGCGGGCAAAGCGCATCAAGTCATCGAGCCGGGCCATTGTCCCGTCTTCATTCATGATCTCGCAGATCACACCTGACGGATTCAGGCCTGCAAGACGCGAGATATCCACTGCTGCCTCAGTATGGCCCGCCCGGACCAGCACCCCGCCATCACGTGCCGTCAGCGGAAAGACGTGACCGGGGGAGACGATGTCCTCTGCGCCCTTGCTGGCATCAATCGCTACGGAGATGGTGCGGGCGCGGTCGGCTGCGCTGATCCCGGTAGTCACGCCCTCCCGGGCCTCAATCGAGACCGTGAAGGCCGTCTGCATGCTTTCCTGATTGTTGCGGCTCATCGGGGCGAGGCCAAGCGCTTCCACCCGTTTCCGGTCCAGTGCGAGGCAGATCAGCCCGCGGCCATGCGTCGCCATGAAATTGACGGCATCGGGCGTGGCCATTTGCGCCGGGATAATCAGGTCGCCTTCATTCTCCCGGTCTTCATCATCGACCAGGATATACATGCGGCCGTTGCGAGCTTCCTCGATGATCTCAGCGATACCAACCAGCACGGGCGCATCGTCATTATCGTCGAGGAAGGATTGCAGCTTGCCAAGCGTCTCTGCGGTCGGGTTCCAGTCAGCCTCTGTTGCATCGCGCAAGGTGTTGGCATGCAGCCCGGCAGCGCGGGCGAGGCCAGCCTTGGTGAATTCCCCTGCGGCGATCAACTCGCGCACTCGTGTGATAGTTGATGTGTTCATACCGCCCTCATAGCACATCATAATGTGATTGCAATGTGTCGGGTTGGTGGGGACAGCCTCGGGGAGGGTCTCTGGCAGCAAGCTGCTCGATGCGAGGATGTAGCGGGTGAGCGCTGTCTTAACCTGCTTTTGCGGGCGCGCCAGATTGGCCTCCTCACGCGAGGACTGAGCCGCAGGAAAGCGCAGCGCATTGGCAGCCATGGCGCGGTAAAGCTTGCCTTCGAAATGGCGCAGCACGGCATCGAATGATCGGGCCGATCCATCAGCAGCATAGAACACCGCGCGGTTTGCCCGGGCAGGGACCGCAAAATGGCTGGCAGCGGCGCGGTGTGGATGGCGTTGCCATTCCGTCACGAAGCGAGCGGCGCCATGCGATCCAAGGAAATGGGCGAGATACAGCTCAGTATTTGTTGGGGCGCGGCCAAGCCGGGCTTGCAAAACCTCTGCATTGTCCTGCACGAAACCCGCGGCCACAAGTGCGGCAACCTTGGGATCATAGCGCAGCGCAAGAATGTCCTGCTTTGACAGCTCCGTGCTCTCCTTGCCCGCAGGGCCCGAGGCGGCGGGCCGCAAGAGCCCCGGTTGCCGGGCGGCCAGACCACCGGAATGCTTGCCAAATGCACTCAGCCAGGTGCTGTCGATAAACTGGAACAGGCCCGATGCGGAGGAAGTCCGCGCCCTCGCATTGGGATCAAGGCCGGATTCCAGCTGCGCCTGGGCCAGCAGATATTCATAGCTTACGCCGGTCTGCAGGGATGCAGCGCGGATCGCGGCGGCAACCTCAGCTTCATGGGGCTTTGTCCGGGGCCGGTAAATCCCCGTATCAAAGGTGAATTGCGGTGAGTAGGCAGACAGTTGACTTTGCGCATGGGCAGGGCTCCCACCCACAAGGAAAAGAGCCATGAGGACCAGCGTCCATATGCCGAATAGCCGCACCATCATGAGCGACCTATCGAACAGGGGGTAACCAGCTAGCTGCTGATCGTCCCTACGAAATGATGAATTTGCCACTTTTGGCTGGGGAAGGTGGTGGACGCACTAGGACTGGCATAAACACGAAAAATCAACAGGGTAGCCAAAATCGGGAGCCTGAAACGGCGACGGAAAACTGAGCTTTTCCCGACTATTTGGCTCACCGACTTGTCTGCATGAGCATCGACCACCAAATAACGGCGATGGACCAAAATAGCCTCGCCGTCTTCGGAACCTTATTTGGCACTTTAGCGACCGCACTGGCGACATTTGCCTTGTGGCGCGTCACTCGTGTCTTGGCGGTTGAAACCAAGCGCATGGCCGATGCATCATCCCAGCCACAAGTCGTGGCAACTATAGTCCCTAATCCATGGTCGACAATTCACTTGGATATCAATGTCGAGAATACTGGCAATGCGACTGCCTTCGACGTTGAAATTAGCTTCGATCCGCCGCTCACCAACGGCGAGGCACGTGGCGATGGAATGCCAATTCCTTTCCAGCGGATAAGTGTGCTCAAGCCAGGACAGGCACTGAACAGCTATTTGAGCGGGGTTGGTGATTATCTTGAGCAGAATTTTGAGGTTCAGATCAGCTGGAAACTCGCCCCGAATGCAGTTCAGCGCGAAACTTTGTCGTATTGGCTAAACATGAGCGACTATCAGGGCGTGAGTTATCTTGGCTCGCGCGATCCAAACGTACAAATCGCCGAGCAGGTAAAAAAGCTGCGGGAGGATTGGCGCTACGTCGCGAGCGGGGCGCGCAAAACCAAGGTGGATGTTTTTACGTCTGATGATCGTCAGCGTGAGCAGGATATCCTGCAAGAGAGGTTCAACCGGGACAAAGCGGATGAGGGCGAGAAGTGACCGCGGTTCAAAAAGTGCAGTATAGTAACACTGCACTTTTGTCTCATTTTTGAGATTTTGCGCAACTTCCGTGCGGCCTGCGAAGGCCGCTGCTAGAGCCTGCCTTGCAGGCTTCCCATCCACGCGGAAGGCATGACGGAGTCATGGCTTCACCAGATCAATTCCGCGCGGCAGCGCGTTCCATGCGTCCTCGCTGCTCAAGAGTGCCCCGGAGAGCCGCCAGAGGCGTGTGAGAGCACGCAGCCGCCTTTGGCGGCTCTCCGGGGCGTCCAGGGCGTGTGATCGCATTCACGCGCTGCGACAGCGGATTTCCGCTAACGCTCGCACAGAACACCACCCATTCCGCGAAA
Source organism: Sphingomonadaceae bacterium (assembly GCA_024236195.1). Lineage (GTDB taxonomy): Bacteria > Pseudomonadota > Alphaproteobacteria > Sphingomonadales > Sphingomonadaceae > JACXVD01. The sequence goes on along the minus strand of JACKKZ010000004.1, from coordinate 499,936 downwards.
AGGCGTTACGCGCCACGGTGGAAATGAAGCGCATTTGGCGCACCCAAGCGCAAGGGTTCGCCAAGGGCTGGCCTTAACCCCCTGGATATATGTCGGAAATTTCAGGAAATGGTGGACGCACTAGGGCTCGAACCTAGGACCCGCTGATTAAGAGTCAGCTGCTCTACCAACTGAGCTATGCGTCCACATCGCAGCTTTTGCGATCCCGCCCGAATCAGGCGAGGCGCTGCATATAGCGGCTGCGTCAGCGGTGAAAAGACCCTGCGTTGCAAAAAAATGCCGTAGCAGAAAAACCTTAGGCAAAACTGCGCCTTGGCCCGCTCCGGTTCCAGCGATTGACCATCATCAGTGTGCCGATGCAGATCATATTGGTCATCATGGAGGAGCCACCATGGCTCATGAAGGGCAGGGGAATGCCTACCACCGGGGCCATGCCCATCACCATCATCAGGTTGATCGCAATGTAGAAGAAGATCGTCGCCACCATTCCGAATGCCAGCAGCCGCGCAAACCGGTCTGTTGATGCGCGGGCGACCTTTATCCCCCAACCCAGGATCAATCCGAACATGGCCAGCACGAACAGCCCGCCCAGCATACCCCATTCCTCAGCCATCGTGGCAAAGACGAAATCCGTATGCGGTTCAGGCAGGTAGTTGAGATGGCTTTGGGAGCCATTGTTGAAGCCCTTGCCGGAAAAGCCGCCTGAGCCAATCGCAATCTTGGACTGGGTAATGTGATACCCGGCTCCGAGCGGATCGCTTTCGGGGTCAAGGAATGTCGTCACGCGGCGTTGCTGGTATTCTTTCAGTCCGAAGAAGTAGGCGAGCGGGACCGCAATAGCGCCAAGCACACCCCCGGCGACAAACCAGCGCATCGGCAAACCGGCGAGGAAAAGGATCACCGCACCGCCGAATCCAATCGCCAATGCTGTGCCAAGATCGGGCTGTAACAGCACCAAAACCATAGGAATTCCGATAAGAGCGGCAGCGGGAACCAGCGCCTTCCATTCAGCCGTCATGCCCAGCGGCAACGTGTCATAATAGCGGGCAAGAACCAGCACGATCACCGGCTTCATCAGCTCCGATGGCTGCAATTGCATGAAACCGAGATTGAGCCAGCGCTGGCTGCCACCCCCGATTGCGCCCATGGCTTCCACCAGCACCAGCAGCAGAACGGTGCCGATATATGCAGGATAAGCACCCCATTTCACCAGGTCGCGGCTGACCAGCGAGAGGGCAATCGCAACCACGAGAAAAACACCGAAGCGCACCAGGTGCGAGGCCGCGTAGGGCTGCATGTGACCGCCTGCAGCAGAGAACAACACGGCCCCGCCAAAACTCACCAGCAGGAATAGCGGGATCAGCATGGCCCATGGCTGGCGCGCAACGGGGGCCGGGACGATGGACATCATCGTGTGCCGCCTCCCACGCCATGTTCATTCGGACGCGGCTGGATTGCTTGCGTTTCCAGTTCTGTCTGGGCTGAGGCTGCGCGCGCTTCTGCATCCACGCGGGCGAAAATATCCTCCTCGCGCCGCGGCACTGGCGGTACGTCTTGCCCCGCAGCAGCAGCATAGGCGGCATATTTTCTGGCCAACCTCTCTTGCGCGGTTCCACCCCATTGCTTTTCAAAGGCATAGAGCGCGTCCAGCCCCTTTTTCGGATCGAAAAGGAACGTCATGACGTCACGCGCAATTGGATAGGCGGCGCCCGATCCACCCCCATGTTCGATCACCACCGCACCTGCAAATTTGGGCTTGTCGAAGGGCGCGAAGAAGATGAACAGCCCGTGGTCACGGGTCTTCCATGGGCCGCTGCGGCCGTTGCCGACAGACAGAGACACAACCTGCGCCGTCCCGGTCTTGCCGGCCATCTGGATATCAGGGATAGGCAGACGCGCCCTGCCTGCGGTCCCCGGTCCGTTGACTACATCCTTCATGGCCTGCTGGATAATTTCCACATGGTTGCCATGGAAATTCATCGAGGCGGGCGAGGGCGCTTTCGGATCGAGGACGAGCCGGGGCATGAGCTTGCTCCCCGTCGCCAGACGCGAAGCCATCACCGCAAGTTGCAACGGGCTGGCGAGCATATAGCCCTGGCCAATCGTCGCATTGACGGTATCAAAAGCTTCCCATTCGCGGTTGAATTTCTTCATTTTCCACGCCGGATCAGGCACTGTGCCATAAAACTGGCTGACCACGGGGAGGGGGAATTCCTGCCCCATGCCGCAATGTTTCGCCATGGGGGCAATCACATCCATGCCGAGCTTCTGCGCGAAGTGGTAGAAATAGACGTCGCAGGACTGGTAGATACCCTTGGCCATATTGACCCGGCCATGGCCACGCCGGTTCCAGCAGCCGAACACCCGGTTGCCCACGCGCAACCCGCCACCGCATACAACGCTGTCTTCTGGATCGAGACCAGCTTCCAAAAATGCCATGGAAACCATTGGTTTCACAGTAGAACCGGGCGGATAGAGTCCCTTCAGGACCTTGTTGCGCAGGGGGACGCGTTCATCATCGCGCAGCATCCCGTATTCGAGCCGTCCAATGCCGTCGGAGAAGCTGTTGGGATCAAAGCTCGGCATGGAAGCCATGCACAGCAAATCGCCGGTATCACAATCCATCACCACGACCGAGCCGGATTCAAGCCCGATGCGCCGTGCGGCATAATCCTGCAGCGGGCCGTCAATGGTCAGCTGGACGGCCTTGCCCTGGATATCCTCACGGGTCTCCAGATCGCGGATCACGCGGCCAGAGGCCGTTACTTCGACTCGCCGCGCACCCGGAACGCCGCGCAATTGCTGCTCAAACTGCTTTTCCAGCCCGTCCTTGCCGATCTTGTAGCCGGGGGTGATGAGCAAGGGATTGCGATCCAGCTCGTACTCCTCGGCCGATGCAGGGCCGACATAGCCGATCAGGTGCCCAACGGCGGGGCCGGTGGGATAGAATCGGGTAAAGCCACGCTGCGGCACTACGCCCGGCAGTTCTGGCAGGCGGACGCTGACTGCGGCGAATTGTTCGTAATCAAGCCCCGCTGCCACTTCGATAGGGGCGAAACCGCGTGATTTTTCAAACTTGTCCCGCAGCTCACGCATCCGGGTTTCGCTGAGGGACAGCAGTTCGCCGAGGCTCTCCAGCTCCGCTTCCTTGTCGTTCATCCGTTCGGGGATGATATCGACGCGGAAATCTGCCCGGTTGGAAGCCAGCGGGGCACCGTTTCGATCAAGGATCCAGCCCCGACGGGGCGGGATCAGGGTGAGGTTGACGCGGTTGCTCTCCGCTTCGGTCCGGTATTTCTCGTTCTCGGCGATAGCGAGATAGCCCATCCGCACGGCCAGCAATGTGCCAATGCCACCACCAAATGCGGCGAGCACCACACTGCGCCGGTCAAAACTGTTTTGCAGCGAAGTAGCGCTGACGATGGTCTTCTTGCCGCCGGACTTCATCCGATTGTCCGGAATCGCATCAGCCGCAGGCGATCAAGGCGAGCAACCACGCGTGCGACAAAAGGAAAGAAAAGCACTGATAACAAGAGCTGCGGCCCCATTCCGGCGATCAATTCTATGGTGATCTGTGCCCCTGAAAACACCGCTCCACCCAGCAGGACCAGCATCGTGACCACGCTCGCGCTGGCCCAATCCTGCGCAAATCCACGCCACGGGAAACGGGCTTCGACCAGCTCAAACACCAGCATCGCCAAAGACCAAAGCAGAATAGCACTGCCAAATGGCTGGCCGCTGAACAAATCATCCCACAGGCCAAGCGGGAAACCGGCCCAGATCGGCAACAGGCCGGGCCGGATCAGCCGCCAGCCTATCAGGAACAAAAGGCCGAGCGGCGGGAAATAGGGGAATGCGCTGGCGACGAAAAAGGCCGGTAATACAGAGGCCAGCATGATCGTGGCCCAAGGCAGGGAATAGGCCAGCAGCGGTGAATGTTCACGGTTGATGCGGCTGCCATAACGGTCTCGTCGCGCGCGCGGGTTCAGCTGGTCCATCATGGCTGCGAAGCTGCCTCTCCGCCATCATCCGCGGCGAGTGGTGTTTCAGCCGGGACTGTCGCCGCCTTAAGTGCAACGGGCTGCCATACGCGTTCGACCGTTACATAGTTGGTTGCCGCCGGATCGCTGATCATGCGGGCAACCGCGCCGTCTGACGTCACTTCATTGACAATCGCCACTGCCACGCCCGGTTCGAAAATACCCCCGGCGCCACTGGTGACAAAGACATCCCCCACCTTGAGCGGGTTTACCCCCAGATTGATCAGGCGGATACGCAGCAGCCCGTCACCGCGACCTTCTGCGAAGGCGACGGTATCTTCGCGGGCGAGGCGCACGGGCAGGACGCTCTCACTATCGGTCAACAGCAGCACGCGCGAGGATGTCCGGCCAACTTCCAGCACCCGGCCGACAATGCCGCGACCGGACCGAACGGGCATGCCCGCCTCAACCCCATCCTTGCGGCCAGCCCCGATATAGCCGAACCGGCGGGTGCTACTGGCAGTTGAGCCGATGAAGCGCGTAATTGCGACGGTGCCTTGCCGTCCCTTGGTCAGGGAAAGCAGCTCTTTCAGCCGGGCATTTTCCTGCTTCAACGCTTCTGCTTCGGCCAGCCTGATGCGGGTCAGTTCCACTTCGCGGCGAAGCTGGGCATTCTTGCTCCCCGCCCGGAAATATCCGGCAACTGTTTCGAACAGGCCCTGGCTTTCCGTACGCGCAACTGCGCCCGCTTCACCCACGGGCGAAACGGCGTCTTGCGCAGTGTTGCGCAAACCGGAGAAACTGCCGGGCTGCCAGAGGGAAATACCGAGGAGGATGGCACCAGCGAGCGCACCGATAGCGGCGATCACATAGCCGGTAAAAATGCCGTATTGCGCCCTTCGCGAATGCCCCGAGCGCCGTGAGGCCGGCGGCGCCATGTCTGTTCCTTCCTCCAGCCCGCCGGGCGGGCACAATCAAGCCGTCTACGGATCAGGCGTTCATCAAAACGCCGCGATAAACCGGGTCTTCCATGGCACGGCCCGTGCCAATTGCCACACAGGACAGCGGATCTTCGGCGATGCTGACCGGAAGGCCGGTTTCCTCGCGCAAATGCACGTCCAGCCCGCGAATCAATGCGCCACCGCCGGTCAGAACAATGCCCTGATCGACAATGTCGGCCGCCAGTTCCGGGGCGGTGTTTTCCAGCGCGATACGCACCCCTTCGACAATGGCACCAATCGGTTCGGACAGGGCCTCTGCGATATTGGCCTGGTTGATGGTAATTTCCTTGGGAACGCCATTCACAAGGTCGCGGCCCTTGAGGGTGAAGGTTTCACCCACACCATCCTCGGGGATCATCGCCACGCCGAAATCTTTCTTGATCCGCTCTGCCGTGGCATCGCCAATCAGCAGATTGTGATGTCGGCGAACATAGGAAACGATGGCTTCGTCCATCTTGTCACCGCCGGTGCGGACCGAGGTGGTATAAGCAAGACCACGCAGGGAGAGCACGGCAACCTCGGTCGTGCCACCGCCGATATCGACGACCATGGAGCCAACCGGCTCGGTCACCGGCATGTCTGCGCCAATGGCAGCTGCCATGGGCTCGAGGATCAGGTGCACCTGGCTGGCGCCGGCATTTGAAGCCGCATCGCGGATTGCGCGGCGTTCCACCGAAGTAGACCCCGAAGGCACGCAGATCACGATTTCCGGCGGGCTGAACAGGCTGGTGCGCTTGCCATTCACCTTGCGGATGAAGTGCTTGATCATCTCTTCGGCGATTTCGATATCGGCAATCACGCCATCGCGCAGCGGGCGGATCGCCTCGATGCTATCCGGGGTCTTGCCCATCATCAGCTTGGCATCGTCGCCCACGGCCTTGACCCGCTTGATCCCGTTGAGCGTTTCGATAGCGACCACGGACGGCTCGTTGAGCACGATGCCCTGATCCTGCACATAGACCAGCGTGTTAGCGGTGCCGAGGTCGATTGCCATGTTCTGGGAACCGAATTTGAAGAGATTGGAAAAGAAGCCCATTATTCCGTTATTCCATGTATTTTCAGTGTGTTGCCACATGCGTCTGCGACAATTCCAACCCGACTATGACAGGGGATGGCGGCTCCTTAGCGAAGCGCGCCGAAAAAGGCCAAAAATTTGTGCTGGAAACCCACTGGTTTTTTCCACCGCTGACCTCGAAATCCGGGCACTTGGGCGCTAGGCTCCTCCCAGCCATGCCAACCATCCGCCGCCTGCCAGAAAACCTCGTCAATCGTATCGCTGCCGGCGAGGTGGTGGAGCGCCCCGCAGCCGCTTTGAAAGAGCTGGTTGAAAACGCGATTGATGCCGGCTCAAGCCGCATCGCGATACGGATCGAGGAAGGCGGACTGGCGCGGCTGGAAGTCACGGATGATGGCTGCGGGATGCTGCCTGATGAAATGGTGCTGGCGCTGGAACGCCACGCGACCTCCAAACTTCCCGACGAGGCGATTGAACAGGTGGCAACACTCGGCTTCCGCGGCGAAGCGCTGCCCTCTATCGCCAGCGTTGCGCGGCTGACGCTGGAAAGCCGGGTACGCGGGGAGGAGCAAGGCTGGCGGCGGGTTGTGGATCACGGCGCACTGGCAGAGGAAGGCCCTGCAGCGCTGCCACCCGGTACGCGGGTCCGGGTGGAGCAGCTGTTCGCCAAGGTGCCGGCGCGTCGCAAATTCCTGCGCACGGCGCGCAGCGAATATGCTGCCTGCCTCGATGTCTTGCGGCGTCTCGCCATGGCCCGTCCGGATATCGGCTTTACCTTCGACCATGGTGAGCGGCGTGTCTTCGCCTTGCAGCCAAACGAAGCGCTGGAAGATCGCGTAGCCCAGATTGTCACCCGCGAACTCAAGGACAATGGCGTTACCATCGACCTTGAACGCGGGCCCATGCGGCTTTCTGGCGTCGCGGGGCTGCCAACCTATAATCGCGGTGTGGCAGACCACCAGTATCTGTTCGTCAATGGCCGCCCGGTGAAGGACCGCTTGCTGGTCGGGGCCGTGCGCGGGGCCTATTCGGATATGCTCGCGCGTGACCGCCACGCCGTATTGGCCCTTTTCCTGACCCTGCCGCCGGAAGAAGTGGATGTGAATGTCCACCCGGCCAAGACGGAGGTCCGCTTCCGCGATGCAGCGGCAGTTCGTGGTTTCATCGTCTCAGGCCTGCGGCAAGCTTTGGCGACTGGAGACCGGCGTAGCGCGCAAGCCCCGGACGCAGGAGCGATGCGCCGATGGGAAGCGGAACCCTCCCGTAGCGAGGCATCACCTGTCATGCGTTCGATCTTTGCCGGGCGAGACTGGAACGCGCCAACCCAATCACGTGTGAATGCGCCGGGCCGCGAATGGCGCGCTTTTGAAGAACAGGCCTTTGCTGCGCCGCAGGGCAGGGCTGAAGAAGCTGCCGAGTTGCCCGCAGATGCTGGCGAATACCCGCTCGGCATCGCGCGCGGACAAGTGGCCAACACCTATATTGTCGCTGAGGCAGCCGATGGCCTGGTGCTGGTGGACCAGCATGCGGCGCATGAACGGCTGACGCTCGAACGGTTGCGGGCCGGTGGGGCGGAAGATGCGGTCCGCCGCAGCCAGGCGCTGCTGATACCCGAAGTGGTCGAATTGGAAGAGCCTGCCTGCGACCGGCTGGAAGAGGCAGCAGAGCGGCTCGAAGCGCTTGGGCTTTCCATCGAACGCTTCGGCCCGGCGGCGATGCTGGTGCGCGCCATGCCCTCGGCACTGGGCAAGGCTGATCCCGAAGCGCTCTTGCGCGATATCGCCGATGACCTCGCGAAGAACGGGCTGGATGCGGAACGCGGCGCGCTGCTGCTGGGCGAGAAGCTGGATCTCGTCCTCGCTACCATGGCATGCCATGGCTCGGTCCGGGCCGGGCGCACCCTCTCGGTTGCCGAAATGAACGCATTACTGCGGGAAATGGAACAAACACCACGCTCAGGCCAGTGCAACCATGGCCGCCCGACATGGGTGAAGCTCAAGATGGAAGATGTAGAGAAGTTGTTCGGGAGGCATTGATGCGTGGGATGATGCTGTTGTCTGCCTGCGCCTTGCTGGCATCCTGCGGGGAGCCTGACGCCGTTCAGGAGAGTGCCGCCAACACCCTTGAACCTGGCAAGATTCTCTATCCCGATATCGAAGCTAACCAGCTGTTCGGGGCAAGCTGCGCTTTCGTACCGGATGGCGGCGGGATTGGGGCCATTGCTCTGGCGATGGAAGACGCCGGTTACATGAAACTGGACGGACAAATTGTGCGCTTCGCAGAAGCGGATGAGGCGCAGCAGCTGGGCGCGGATAGTATGGCCTTTGTCAGCGATAGTGCCAGTTTTACCCTGACCCTGGACAGGTCAAGCGAACGGGCCCGCGCCGATACGGGAACCGAATTCAACGGTGAATTGTTGGTCCGCGATACAACAGGGGCAAGCATGTATCAGGCAAGGGGCCTGATCCAGTGCGGAGCCTGAGGACGAGTAGCGTCCTTAACGCATGGGGTAGTGAATGAAGAATTGGATTGGCGTGGCTCTGGCCGCGAGCCTGACAGCTCAACCGCTAATGGCGCAGGATGAAGCCAGCACAGCCCGGATCATCGACGAAGGGATGAACCGCTCGCAAGTGCAGGCAACGGCGCATGAGCTGCTGGACGAGATTGGCCCGCGCCTCACCAATTCAACCAACATGCGCAAGGCCGAGGACTGGGCGGTAGAGAAATTCCGCGCTCTGGGGCTCGTGAATGTGCGCAAGGAAGGCTTCGAGTTCGGGCGGGGCTGGGAGATGGTCTCTTCCGACATGCAGATGGTCGCTCCCCGGCCAATCGCACTTGCCGCGCGACCGGTGGCATGGACGCCGGGCACCAATGGCACGGTCGAAGCCGAGGTAGTCGTCGCCCCGATCAGCAAGAAAGAGCATTTCGATGCCTATCGCGGGAAACTGGACGGAAAGATCGTTCTGGTCTCCAAACCCGGCACTGGTGATGAACCCACAACAATTCCCTTCCGCCGTCTCGACGCCGCAGAGATTGCCAAACGCGATGCCTATCAATTGCCGGAACATGACCCGACTCAGGTGGATCGCTCACTCGAAAGGCGTGCCTTTGCCCTCGAACTCGATGCGTTTCTGGCCGCAGAAGGCGCAGTGGCCTGGGCCAAGATATCATACCGCGATGGCAAGCTGCTCCATGGTACCGGCTATACCCATTATGTTGGCCTGACGCCGCAGCTGCCCGGATTTGAAATTGCAGCTGAGGATTATCGCCGCCTTGCCCGCCTCGCGAAGGAAGGGACGCCGCCGCGCCTGGCCTTCGCCAGCGACGTTCGCTTCGTCGATGGCGATACGATGGCTTACAACATTGTCGGGGAAATTCCCGGCAGCGACCCGAAGGCGGGCTATGTCATGGCCGGGGCGCATCTGGACAGCTGGGCCGCTGCCGATGGCGCGGTGGATAATGGTGCAGGCGTCGTAACAGTGATGGAGGCTGCCCGCATCCTGCGTGAAACCGGGGCGAAGCCGAAGCGGACCATCCGCTTCGTGCTTTGGGGCGCGGAGGAGCAGGGCTTGCTCGGATCAACCGCCTATGCCCGCCAGCACCTCGTCAGCCGGGCCGGGGAAGGGGACATAGCCCTGCATGAGCTGACTTCCCGCTGGCGCTATCTTTATCCGGTCACCGCCAAGCCCGGCTATTACGAGCTGAAGGCCTATTTCAACATGGACAATGGGTCGGGCAAGTTCCGGGGCATCCATGCAGAAGGTGATGTCGGCGCGGAAAAACTGCTCGGCAAATGGCTGTCGCCGTTCCGTGACATGGGCGCAGGCACAGTAGTGGCGGGTAGCACGGGAGGCACTGACCACGTGCCGCTGCAGGCGATTGGCCTGCCGGCCTACCAGTTCATCCAGGACCCGCTGGATTACTTTGCCCGCCTGCATCACACCAATGCCGACACGTTTGACCATCTACGGCCCGACGATCTGCGTCAGGCCTCCGTGGTTATGGCAGGCGTGCTGCTGGCGGCTGCAAATGACAAGGATACCATCCCGGCTGGCCCGGTCCCGTCACAGCCGACAGTGACCGATCCGTTCGAATATAGATACCCTGACGAAGAATGAGCCAGCAACAGGCATACAATACCCATCACACATCACACCTTAAGTGACAGGAATTGTAACTGGCATCCGATCCAGACTTGGCCTTAGTCCTGCTGCAAGACAGGAGCCAGATTTGACAAGAATCCTCATTCATACAGCTGTTGCGTTCGTCATGATGTTGATCGGGCATCATGCCTTGGCGCAGGATGTACAATCATGCCAGGCGGGCAATGCGCAAAGCTGCATTGATGCTGGCAATGTTCTGATCAGCAAGGACAATCCACAAGCAGATTTGCCCAAGGGGCGAGCCATGTTCGAGCGGGCCTGCAATCTTGGCAAGCGCGATGGCTGCACCCTGGCCGGGCAGCTATTCCTGTCAAATGGCAAAGGTCTGACGGCGGATTACGCCAAAGGTCTGGCTCTGCTTGAACGCGCTTGCCGCGAGCGTGAAGGCTATGCCTGCCACTTGCTCGGCTCAGCCAATGAAGCCGGATCGGTCGGTCTTCCGAAAAACCGGGACAAGGCCGTCAGCTATTTCAAAGCGGCTTGTGAAGTTGGCAAGGCCAATTCATGCGGCGTGCTCCACAACATGTTGATGGATGAAGTGCCCAAGGCGCAGGCTCGCCCATATGAAGTGGCCGAAACCTACGGCAGGGCTTGCCAGAACGGGCTTGTTTCCGTCTGCGCGGAAGCCGTTGTTCTGGCCTATGATGGCGGAAATGGCGCTTGGCCGCAGGCAATTGACTGGCAAATGGCAGATCGGAACGCTCTGGCCGGGTGCAAGAACAGAGTAAAACAAGCCTGTATCGCGGGCGAAAAAATGTTCTCCAATCCCGTCAGCAAAGCCTTCGATCTGGATCGCGGCCGTATGTATTCCGATGCATCCTGCCGATTATCTATCCCGGAAGGGTGTTACAACAAGGCCAATTTGTTGATCCTGAAGGAAGAATATGCGGGCGTAGCCAATGAATTCGGAAGTGGATGCAAGCTGGGCCATAAACCGTCATGCGTGGAACAATCACGATGGCAGACATATGGCCGGCTGCAAGCGCAATATGGCAACAGAGATGCAGGCCGGATCATCTTGCTGGACCGCATGGTTGCCTCAGGAGATGTCACAGGCGCATTTCTGATCGCTATCAACGATTTCCGGTCAGAACCCATTGCAACCTTCATTTTCAATAAGGCCGTTGCGGGCGGCAAGCTCAGCCAGCTTCGCGAAATTGATCTGGTTGCATACAGCGTCTGGAACACGGCACCGCAAGCCAACCGGACTGCGGCCGAGCGAGAATCGCGCGCCCGCATTGCCGATCACAACCGCAGAGCAGCCGCCGCTGAAGCGGCCAGAAGGGCGCAAATCTATGCCAGTTCAGCCGGGCAGCGTCCCGTTGGAAGCCTTGGCCCTAATGCCAGGTTCCTCGTGTGCCACCGCGACGTCAATGGCCTGTGCGATTATAAGGTTCAGGACGGTCTGTGAGAATTTAGCCCTGATCGCCTCGCGGATCGCGGCATCGGATCAGGCCAATGGTCTTGAGTGTCATCACCGGCTCGTCATGCTGGTTGAAGGTGGTGACAGTGCCAAAGATGCTGCCCATTTCAGGCTTTGACCGGCTGCGGCGCTTGTCCGTTGTCACCAGCTCCACCCGCAGCGTGTCACCGGGATAGACGGGCCGGAGCCAGCGGATTTCATCGACACCGGGCGAGCCAAGGCTCGCTTGCGCGTTGTTGGCCATATTGTCGACCATCATCCGCATGGTCATGGAACTGGTGTGCCAGCCACTGGCCGATACGCGCCCGAAATAGGTCTGTGCCGCCGCTTCATCATCAAGATGGAAAGGCTGCGGATCATATTTCGAAGCGAAGTCGATCACTTCTTCGCGGGTGACTTCATAGGCTCCGAACTTCTGCGTCCTGCCCAGCTCGACATCTTCGAAAAACAGCATGGCAAGCCCCTCAGACGTTGAACTTGAACAGCATGATATCGCCATCCTGGACGATATATTCCTTGCCTTCCTGCCGTAGCTTGCCAGCTTCGCGGGCACCCGCTTCACCATTGCAGGCTACGTAATCATCAAAGGCGATGGTTTCAGCGCGAATGAAGCCGCGTTCGAAATCGGTGTGGATTTCACCCGCCGCCTGCGGTGCCTTGGCTCCATCGTGGAAAGTCCATGCCCGAGCTTCCTTGGGGCCGACTGTGAAGAAGGTCTTCAGGCCCAGCAACGTGTAACCGGCACGAATCACGCGGGCGAGGCCGCTTTCTTCCAGTCCCAGCTCGGCAAGGAACTCGCCGCGATCTTCCGGTTCCATGCTGACGATTTCGGCTTCGATGGCGGCGGAAACAACCACCGCCTGCGCGCCCTCGGCAGCGGCCTTGGCGAAAACCTGTTCCGACAGGGCGTTGCCAGTGGCGGCATCGTCCTCGGAGACATTGCAGACATAGAGCACCGGCTTGGCGGTGAGCAGCTGCGCCTGGTTGAAGATGCGCTGCTCCTCGTCGTCATTGGGCACGGTCAGCCGCGCAGGTTTGCCTTCGCGCAGCAGCTCCAGCGCCTGGCCGAGCACACTGGCCATGATTTTCGCTTCCTTGTCACCGCCCGTGGCGCGCTTGGCGGCTGCGGGTACACGCTTTTCCAGACTTTCGAGGTCTGAGAGCATCAGCTCGGTTTCGACCACTTCGGCATCGGCCAGCGGATCGACCTTGTTGGCGACATGCTGGATGTCGTCATTCTCGAAACAGCGCAGCACATGGACGATGGCGTCCACTTCGCGGATATTGCCAAGGAACTGGTTGCCCAAGCCTTCGCCCTTGCTCGCACCCTTCACAAGACCCGCAATGTCCACGAAGGCCAGCTGTGTTTCGATCTTCTTCGCACTGCCGCCGATTGCCGCGATCTGGTCCAGCCGAGGATCGGGCACGGCGACCTGGCCGACATTCGGCTCGATCGTGCAGAAGGGATAATTGGCAGCCTGCGCCGCCTGCGTCTCTGTCAGCGCATTGAAAAGGGTGGACTTGCCAACATTGGGCAGGCCAACGATCCCGCAACGGAAACCCATCGAAAACTCCGGAATAGATCTGTGGCGCGGCCCTTAGCCCCGGAGCCAGACAAAGGCTAGCCCGTCAATCATGGGCAGCCTTTACCCACGGGCCATAGGGCGAGTTCCCCAGCATAGCCAGCTGCGTCTGCGCGCTCACTTCATTGATGCCCGTTTGCGGGATGCGCCCACCGCTGACCGGGCGGCGCAGCGGACGCCGACCTGCAGGCATGGCGATGATTTCTGCCATGACGCGCGGGATATCCATCGGGTCTGCGCTGCGCCCGGAACCATCCTCTGTCCCCATGCGAGCGACCATTTCAGGATATCCGGAAGTGTGCACGTCAGACGCGCGGTCCCGCAGTTCCCCGGAATAGCGGTTGCGATTGACCCACACCTTGGTGGGATAACCGCCCGGCTGGATGATCGTTACGTCGATCCCGTGCGGGACCAGCTCATAGGCGAGCTGTTCGAACATGGCCTCTACCGCGAATTTGGTGGCGGAATAATGCCCGGCATGGGGGATGATGACCCGTCCCAGTTGGGAAGAAATGGCAAAGATCTGGCCGCTCTTTTTCGCTCGCATCCCCGGCAGCACAGCACGGGACATGCGGTGATAGCCGAGCACATTGGTATCGAAAGCCAGCCGTGTGGCTTCTATATCCTGCACTTCGACTGGTCCGGTGATACCCAGGCCCGCATTGTTGACAAGGATATCAAGGCCACCGCCATTGATCCGCTCGGCCTCTGCGACACCCGCGGCCACATGCTCGTCCCGCAGCACGTCAATTTCAATGACATGCAGGTCCAGCTTTTCATCGCGCGCCAATTGCCGCAATTCCTCGGCTTCAGGGCGCGGAATGTTGCGCATGGTGGCGAAAACCCGGGCACCCGACCGCGCGAAATGCTCAGCACTCAGACGGCCAAAGCCGGACGAACAGCCAGTGATGAGGATGGATTTGCCGGACAGGTCTGGTGCCGCTGCCGCCCCGGCCTGCGCGCTGGCCGATGCACCCGCTGCCAAGGCTGCTGTTGTCGCCGCTCCAACGAGCAACCCACGTCTGTCAATCTCTGGCATAATGCCTCCTTGTCTGATCCAGTCCCAATCCGCAGCGAGTGCTTGCCCCGCTGCTCGCCCAGTAGCCTGCGCTTAACCCTTTTACTGTAGCAATTCCGCTATGAGTGTGAAGTTCCATGGCCTTGCCGCATCAGCCTTGTTCCTTACCCTTGCCGGCTGCAATCTGGCAGGCCCGAACAGCGAAGACAGTGCCGCAAAGGCAACCGCAGAGAACCGCTGGCGGGATGCTGCGTCACTGCTGGCGATGGAAACAGCTGCGCATCCTGCAGATGAAACTCTTGCGCTTCGCCGAGTACAAACCCTGCTGGAACTGGGAGAAGGCGAGGCAGCGAAGAGCGCGATCGAGGCATTTGCTGTTGCGGCGCCAGACAAGGCGGGAAGCAGCCAATGGCGCTATTTGCGAGCTGAAGCAGACGCACGGCGGGGCAAGCCCCACCTGACCCTTGATCTGCTGGCAGGGGATGTATCTGCCGAAGCTGGCAGGGTCACGGCAATCGCGCTCCTTATGCAAGGCAAATATGATGAGGCAGAGCAATTATTGCTGGCCGCCCATGCGCAGGATGCAACCGACCTGCGCATTACATCCGATCTCGCATTGCTGCTGGTTGCTAATGGTAAAGTCGAAATGGCCCGGCCGCTCGTCGCGACACTTGCGAAAGACGGGTCGGAGGCACTTGGTGCGCTTATGGCTCGCGGTAAATTCCTGGCAGCCGACCAAAAACCGGCAGAGGCGCTAACACTGTTCGAGAAGGCCCGGAAACTTTACCCCGACAGCCGCACCCCGGACCTTGCGCGCTTGCACCTGCTCGCCGACACCGGGAAATTCGATGAAGCAGAACAGCTCGCGCTGCACTTGCGTGGCACTGGCCTGAACACTAGCGAAGTGATCGTGATCCAGGCCGGTATCGCGGCATCACGCGATGACTGGCAACGAGTCCGGGATATCCTGCAGGCCAGCGAAAAGGCAATTCGCGATAATCCGGAGGCGCAATTGCTTTACGGGCTGGCCCTGCGAAAGGACGGGCAGGATGTCACAGCGATGACATTGATGCGTCGGTCCCTGATGCGGAACCCGGATTACCTGCCGCTGCGGATGACCCTCGCGGAGATATACCTAGAAGAAGGGCAAAGGGACGAAGCTGCTCGATTGCTGGCTCCCGTTCGTAGCCAGGATGGCCTGCCGCCTGCTACGGCGCAAATGATAGCGCGTGTATTCGGAACTGACGCGACAGGCACTTCCTGACACGACAATGCCCGGACCCGGCATATGCAATGCCGGGTCCGGGCACTTCTGGAGCGACAAGATTCGCCTGGCTGCTGGCAAGGCAGCAATCATGCTGCCCGACTGTAACAGCCCTCAGTCTTCCTTGCGCTTCATTGCACGGCGGCGACGCAGGACGATGGCACCGGCTGCCAGACCGAACAGACCAAGCATCCCCGGCTCAGGGACCTGTGTCCCGCCGGAGGTCGTGCTGCCGCCCGAAGTGGTTGTGCTGCCACCAGAGGTGCTGGTGCCGCCCGAAGTGGAGCCTCCACCCGAAGTCGTGCTGCCGCCAGATGTGGTGGTTGAACCGCCGCTGGTGCTGGTCGAAGTCGTGGACGTTGAGGTGGAGCTGCTGCTGCTGCTGCTGTGGCCACAACCGGAATAGTGCGTGTGGCTGCTGGTCCACTTGTCCCACCAGGAGCCACCTGCAGATGCCGGAGTGGCGCTCAGTAGAATGGCAGTGCTGATCGCTGCGATGGCGGTCTTGCGGTTGATGATGCGGGCCATGTTAAATCCTTGGTTTCTGCGTGTGCTTCGGAAAGCTGGTGAAGCGTCCAAAGCCCAATCTGCCTGTCAGGAAAAGCGCCCAGATCCTGCCTGTCCAGATCGGGACAGGGCGCCCCCAATTCGTTAACACGCACCCTTGCCAGAAACCCGTTTCAACTTCCTTGCCGCAGCGCAACTTCGCTCATGAAGCGCGCATCATCACCTTTGGCGAGCCATTCTGCTTCGGCGCCCAGCGCCGCCAGCATATCAGTCAGCGGATCCATTTCCGCCTTTGCGTAATTGCCCAGCACATGTCCCGTCACCCGGTCCTTGCTGCCGGGATGGCCGATGCCGATCCGCACCCGGCGGAAGTCCGGGCTGCCCAGGGCTGCCGTGTGTTTGTCGATGCTGCGCAGCCCATTATGGCCTGCCAGACCGCCACCACGGCGCACCTTGATCTTGAAAGGGGCAAGGTCGAGCTCGTCATGGAACACGGTCAACGCGCTGACATCGAGCTTGTAGAAGCGCAGAGCCTCGCCCACCGCCCGGCCGCTTTCATTCATGAAGGTAGCGGGCTTGAGCAGCAGGATCTTTTCCGCACCGATCCGCCCTTCCTGCACCCAGCCAGAGAACTTTTTCTGTAACGGGCCGAAACCGTACATCTCGGCAATAACGTCCATCGCCATGAAGCCGACATTGTGCCGGTGCAGCGCGTATTGCGGTCCGGGATTTCCAAGTCCTGTCCAGATTTGCATGGAAGCTCCTTTAGCGATTTGCGACCAGAATCAAAACGCCGGCCTCGCTTTCGCAAGGCCGGCGCTTTGGTCCGTTAAGGGGGAGGGGAAGATTACTCTTCGCCGCCTTCCTCTTCAACTTCGGCGTCGCCTTCTGCCGCAGCGGCACCTTCAGCGCGCTTCAGCGCGGAGGGGGCAACCACAGTGGCGATGGTGAAGTCGCGATCGGTAATCGCGCTTTCGGCGCCTGCGGGCAGGGTGACTTCGCTGATGTGGATCGAATCGCCCACATCCTTGCCGGTCACGTCGATCTCGATTTCACTCGGGATCTTGTCTGCATCGCAGATCAGGTCGAGTTCGTGGCGAACCACGTTCAGCACGCCGCCCTTCTTCAGGCCGGGGCTGGCTTCTTCGTTGGCGAACACAACCGGGACCAGCACTTCCACCTTGGCATCCTTCGCAAGGCGCAGGAAATCAGCGTGGATCGGGCGGTCAGTAACCGGGTGCAGGGCGACGTCCTTGGGAAGGGTGCGGATGGTATCCTTGCCCAGTTCGATCATCACGATGGAGTTCATCATGTGCCCGGTGTCGAGCAGGCGCTGGAGCAGCTTTGCTTCAACGTGGATCGTGGTGGGTTCTTCCTTGCCGCCATAGATCACGGCGGGGACACGGCCTTCGCGACGCAGTGCACGGGAGGCTCCCTTGCCAGCCCGTTCGCGCGTCTCGGCCGGCAGGGTCAGAGCGTCGCTCATATTCAAAGCCTTTCGAATTGCGTTGTTTCACAGATATTCCCGCCATGCCTCCAGGGATGACCATGGCAGGGAAGGGCGCGCCTATAGCGGTGCGCGTGGGAAAAGCAAGGAATAAGGCGCTATTGCACCCGGATGGAGACAATCCCCCGATCCGCCAGTTCTTCCTGCACGCTGTCGTCACCGGCCAAATGGCCAGCCCCCACGGCAACAAACACCACACCGGGCTGGTCAAGCCGGTCGTCAATCCACCGTGCCCAGGTGCGGTTTCGCTGGAGCAGGAGCTGTTCCATCAGCACCGGATCGCCCATGCTGCCATTCATCAACTCGGCCAGGCCCCGGGCATCCCCTTCGACCCATTCGCCGACCATCTGGTCGATCATGGGCTTGATCCCGTCAATGCCGCCTGCCACTTCCATCAAATAGCTGATCTGGCTTTCCATCGGCAGTTCGTCAAACAGGGTAAGCTGGTAGTCGATGCTTTCCAGTTGCCCGCGCTCCATCCCTGCCGGGGCATTGCTGGTCAGCACCTTCTCAACGCCGGAATTGGGATCATAGCCTTGCTGCAACAGCGGCAACATCGACAGCATCATGGCAGCATACCACGGTTCAAACCGGTCAAACGCAGCCACTGGCAGGTTGATGCTGATCATGGCCTTTTCATAGGCAGCGCGCTGGTCTTCGTTCAACAGGTCGCGCAGGCTCTGGCCGGGCGGAAGCATGGCCTTGCCAACCAGCAATTGCTGCATCTGGCCGGGATTGGATTCGTCCAGCATGACTTCCGTCACCAGCATGTCTGACCCGGCGAAAGCCTCGGCAATGGTGCCCTTATACCAGACAACATCCTTGGGCAGGGCGTGGATCGTGCCGAACAGGTAGATCGTGGTGTCTTCATCCGCGACTTTCCAAAGCGCCGGGCCTTCCCGCACGGGTTCTGCCTCCGTTGCGGCAACCACAGCCGGACTGGCGCTGGCGACATCCTGCGTCTGCTGCGCGCAGGCGGGCAGGGTGAGGGCCAGTGCGGCGGTGCCGAGGAAACAGGTCAGGCGGCGGGTAAAAACGGTCATGCGTCAATCCTTGTGAGTGTTGCGCGTCTGTCGGGCAGGCGGAGGCGAGCTATGGCTGGGGAATGGTTTCGGCAGTGTTGATACGTTCAACGGTCAAGCCGCGCTTGGCCAGCATTTCCTGAACCGATCCGCGGCCCCATAAATGGCCTGCGCCCACTGCGACAAAGGTGACCCCCGGCGCTTCAAGGCGCTTGTCCAGCCATTCGGCCCAGGCACGGTTGCGGTCAGTCAGCATGACATCGCGAAAGGCCGGCCCGAATTCATCGACCATGAATTCCTCATCCGGGATCCGGACATCTTCGCTCCGCGCCCATTTGTGTTCTTCCGCAAAGGGAGCAATTGCCGGCGCTTGCCGTTGTGGCCGGCCCGGCACCGGATTGTTGTTCTGCTGCATGTCAGGCATATTCCAGAAACTCTCGATGGAAACACCATCCCAGCGCGCCAGTTCTTCTTCCAGCATTGCGATAAAGGGGGCTTCATCAAGCGCGAGCAAATTTTGCATGACACTGTCCCCATCCTCAATCGAAAGGATGGAGCGCCCGCTTTTCCTGAACTCTGCCTCCAGGATAGTCTCCACACCCAGGTCGCCGGAAGAGCCAAAGTCCTCCAGCTGCGCCATGCCCAGCATCATGAAGCTGAAGATGGGCGGCATGCGGTCCACAATCTCCACCGGCATTTCCATCAGGCCGACCAGCTTGCGCCATTTCTCGGCTGAGGCAGGGGAGAGTCGCCCGGAAATCGGGGCTCGCTCGGTATTGCCACCCATCATGCCGTCCATGACGCTGTCCAGCTGACCATCAATCTCTTCGTCGCTGGTCTCCACCACCAGTACATCGGCGCTGGCAATTACGCGGTTGAGCGGCTCCGTCCGCCACTTGAGCCCTTCAGGCAGGACATGGAATGTGCCGAAGAGGTAGATATGCGTATCGTCATCCCGCAGCAGCCACAGGGCGGGGCTGGGGGCATAATCCTGCGTTACGACCACCGGAGTAAGGGATCGCCGTTTTCCAACAGCGTCCGCGCATCCTTCCTTATCCTTCTGGCCATCGCAGCGCGTGGGGGCGGGATTGTTGTTCTTGGCTGTTAGCGTCGGTGCACAAAACAAGACCAAGAATGAAGTTAGGAGAAGCAGAAGGTATTTTGGCATCAGCGCTGTCACTTACACTTATCAAATGCTTTTGCAGAATAAATTTCAAATTCCATCTTCAAATATATCTTCGATAGGCATTTCAAACAGGCGGGCGATGCGAAAAGCCAGCGGCAAGGAAGGGTCATGCTTGCCGGTTTCAATCGCGTTGACCGCTTGGCGCGACACTTCGAGCCGCGCCGCCAGTTCGGCCTGGCTCCATGCCCGCTCCGCACGCAAAACTCGCAATCGGTTCTTCAACGTGAATCTCGCCAGCGCAGGAATTGGAATATCGCGACAAACAACAGCATGAACACCATCCATGCAGTGTTGATTATCTCATCAAATCGCCATTCTGTTGCACCCATTTCAAGCAAATCTACGAGAGAGTTGTGCACAGCCTTGGGAAGGATGCGGAAACTGGCAATAAAATAGAAAGTCCATACCAGGACATATAAGGAAAATGGAACAACTGCAGAGATGAATCCGAGTTTTCCAATGGTTCGTTGCCATAGTTGCTCCGCATATTCATCGCGCATAAACCGCGCGAGGACGAGGAATGTTGCAACGGGAAAGCTGAAGAACAGGCAGAATACCCCAACTGCGATGTAAATCGGCGAAACGGGATCAAATGCGGCATACCCCAAAATGTCATCTCGGATGAAATCAGCGAACCCGATCAATCCGCAGACAAGAGATATGTCCATTAGCCAGAAATACAGGCGGTATCGAAACTGCCGGTTTCCTTTCAGGCGTTCAAACATGATGGGCTGTCCTTCCGTTGGGATTTGGCAGGGACTGGCATCGCATTGGCTAACCGCTCCGCGTGCACTTGGAAAAGCTGACTCGGATCAATTGTGTGTCCGCTTGCCCCTGCTTCCGTTTAAGTGGAGTCAGGGGCAATCGGAATGACCTCTCAGTGATGTTTGCACCAAGACGGCCAGCCGAATGTATCAAAGATCCACGTCCAACCTGGTCCTGCAGTACAATACATGGTGAATTCCTTTCTACGCTAGAGGCGCAAAGTTTCGCGACACCAATGTCAGGTATCCCTGACAAAATGTCGCGATTCGCTGTCATTGTCAAGCATCCATGACATAATGTCACCTCTACAAGACATCTACTCGACGAGACTGGCAAACCCGAAACTGCACAATTGACGCTTGACCACCCATCCGCCATGGGCGCTGCCCATGAGTGCTGCACCACATCGCGACCCGACAAAGTCCTTCCAGGACATGATCCTCGCGCTCCATGATTTCTGGAGCGCGCATGGCTGTCTGATCCTCCAGCCCTATGACATGCGCATGGGGGCGGGGACGTTCCATACGGCCACCACATTACGCGCGCTGGGGCCGGAGCCGTGGAATGCGGCCTTCGTGCAGCCCTGCCGCCGCCCGACCGATGGCCGCTATGGCGAGAACCCCAACCGGCTGCAGCATTATTACCAATATCAGGTGATCCTGAAGCCAAGTCCGCCCGATATCCAGCAGCTCTATCTCGACAGCCTCAAGGTGATCGGGATCGACCCGATGAAGCACGATATCCGCTTTGTCGAGGATGACTGGGAAAGCCCCACGCTGGGCGCATGGGGGCTAGGCTGGGAGGTCTGGTGCGACGGGATGGAAGTCACTCAGTTCACCTATTTCCAGCAGATGGGCGGTTTCGACTGCAAGCCGGTTGCGGGCGAACTGACCTACGGGCTGGAACGCCTCGCCATGTATATTCAGGGCGTCGACAACGTCTATGACCTCGCCTTCAACCAGCATGGCGTGACCTATGGCGATGTCTTCCTCGAAAACGAGCGACAGATGTCGAAATGGAACTTTGAAGTGGCTGAGACAGAGGCCCTGTTCGACCTGTTCCGCAAGGCTGTGGCCGAGTGCAAGAATTGTCTCGCCAATGACGTCCCGATTGCCGCCTATGAACAAGCGATCGAAGCCAGCCACATCTTCAACCTGCTGCAGGCGCGCGGTGTGATCAGCGTACAGGAACGCGCCAGCTATATGGGCCAGGTCCGCGATCTGGCGCGGGGGTCTTGCGAGAAATATATGGAGAAGGAACTACCCCGCTGGTCAGCAGAATATGAGGGGTGGACGGCATGAGCGACTTCCTCCTCGAATTGCGTAGCGAAGAAATCCCCGCCCGGATGCAGAAGGGCGCGCGGGCTGACCTCGAAAAGCTGTTCCGCGAACAAATGGCAGCCGCGGGAGTGGCTGTGGGCGAGATCACTGTCTGGTCCACGCCGCGCCGCCTTGCCCTGATTGCACGGGGCCTGCCGGAAGCGACCGAAGCGGTAAGCGAGGAAGCCAAAGGCCCACCCGAAGGCGCACCCGATGCCGCCATTGACGGCTTCTGCCGCAAGAATGGCGTCACCCGCGAGCAGCTGGAACTGCGCGACGTGAAGGGGCGCAACACCTGGTTCGCCGTGATTGAAAAGCCGGGCAGGGCGGTGAAGGATGTGCTCGCCGAAGCGATCCCCGCCATCGTCCGCGCTTTTCCCTGGCCCAAGAGCCAGCGCTGGGGCGCTGCGTCACTCAGCACCGAAAGCCTGCGCTGGGTGCGTCCGCTCTCCGGCATTGTCGCGATCTTTGGCGAAGAGCTGGTTGAATGCGAAGTGGGCGGGATCGTGTCCGGCTATGCCACGATGGGGCACAGGTTTCATCACTCCGGCGACATCACCATTGGTTCGGCGGACGACTATGCTGAGAAGCTGCGCGCCTGCCATGTGATCGTGGATCATGCCGAGCGCGAAGCGATTGTCCGCGAAGGTGCGGCCAAGGCTGCGGCTGATGCCGGGCTGGTGCTGGTCGAGGATGAAGGGCTGGTGGTGGAGAATGCGGGCCTGACCGAATGGCCCGTGCCTCTGCTGGGCCGGTTCGACGAGGATTTCCTCTCCGTCCCGCCCGAAGTCATCCAGCTGACTGCGCGCGTGAACCAGAAGTATTTCGTATGCGAGGACAGCTCGGGCAAGCTCGCCAACGCCTTCATCTGTACCGCCAATATCGCGGCGGAAGATGGCGGCGCGGCGATTGTTGATGGCAACCGCAAGGTGCTCGCCGCGCGTTTGAGCGATGCGCGTTTCTTCTGGGAAGTCGATCAGAAGACGAGGCTGGAGGATCACGCGAAGAAGCTGGAGCGGATTACCTTTCACGAAAAGCTGGGCACCGTGGCCGACAAGGTGGATCGGGTTGCGAAGCTGGCAAGGTGGCTGGTTGAAGAGGGTATCGTAAAGCCCTCTCCCCTTCAGGGGAGAGGGTTGGGAGAGGGGGCGAGCGTAGCGAGCACCTCAACCGAAGTTCCCCTCTCCCCGACCCTCTCCCCTGAAGGGGAGAGGGAGAATTTGGCCAACCTCGCCGAACAGGCCGCGCGGCTGTGCAAGGCCGATCTCGTCACCGAAATGGTCGGCGAATTCCCCGAATTGCAAGGCCTGATGGGCGGCTATTACGCCCGCGCCGAGGGGCTGCCCGATGAAGTCGCTGATGCAATCCGCGATCACTACAAGCCGGTCGGGCAGGGCGATGATGTGCCGACTGCCCCGGTGACAGTGGCGGTGAGTTTGGCGGATAAGTTGGATACTCTGGCGGCATTCTTTTCAATCAACGAAAGGCCAACCGGCTCTAAGGATCCGTTTGCGCTTAGGAGAGCGGCACTTTCCGTGATCCGCCAGCTTGAAGTAAGTCAGATAAGATTGCCGATTTCAGTCGCAACGAGACTGAGCGCAATCAGAGTGATAGCTCGAACGAGGGGTGGCGCCGAAGGCAAGAATGCAGCAACTGCCGAAGCAGCCATGAAAAATCTCAGGCTGGCTAACGGTGAAGGATTCGTAGAACGATACAGAAGCGAACTCGTTGAATCGGCTTTGGACAATATCGTGGAGGAGGTAGTCCAGGAGGTAGATGAAAAGATGCCGCATCTCCTCGAATTCTTCGCCGACCGCCTCAAGGTCCAGCAGAAAGAAGCTGGCGTCCGCCACGACCTGATCGACGCGGTGTTTGCGCTGGGTGGGGAGGACGACCTCGTTCGCCTGCTTGCGCGGGTCCATGCGCTGCAAAGCTTCATCACCACCGAGGACGGCACCAATCTCCTCGCGGGCTACAAGCGGGCGGCGAATATCCTCAAGAAGGAGGGCGTCGTCCCAGCGAAAGCTGGGACCGTTGGCGAGCCTGATGCCGGGCCGGGAGCGATCCCAGCTTTCGCTGGGATGACGGGTGAAAGTCTTTCCTACACGCCCGAAATAGCAGAAAAGGCGCTGATGGATGCGCTTGCGGCGGCTGCGCCTAAAGCCTCTGCTGCCATCGAAGCGGAAGACTTCGAAGCGGCCATGGCTGCGCTCGCGACCCTGCGCACGCCGATTGATCGGTTCTTTGACGAGGTGACAGTTAATGACCCGGATGGTGATAAACGGTCAAATCGCCTCAACCTGCTTGCGGCATTCCGTGCTGCAGTGCACAATGTCGCCGACTTCTCGCGCATCGAGGGTTAGCATTTCAGCCATTGGACACTGTTCCATGTGTTCCATCGGTTCAGACAGGGCAGGAATAGAATGAACAAGACGGTCTACACTTTCGGCGGTGCAGCAAAGCATGACGATCCTCGCGCCAAGGACAAGACCGTTACCGGCGGCAAGGGCGCAAACCTCTCTGAAATGGCCCAGATCGGCCTGCCGGTCCCCCCGGGGTTCACCATCACCACCGAAGAATGCGTCAGCTATCTTGCTGGCGGCAGCGACTTTACCCCTGAACTGCGCGCTGCCGTAACCGAGGCCCTGACTCATATCGAAGCCACCGTGGGCAAGACATTCGGCGATGCGGCGGACCCGCTGCTGGTCTCGGTCCGGTCCGGCGCGCGCGTGTCCATGCCGGGGATGATGGACACTGTCCTCAATCTCGGCCTCAACGACGCGACGGTACAGGGCCTTGCCGCCACCAGCGGTGACGAGCGCTTTGCATGGGACAGCTATCGCCGCTTCATCCAGATGTACTCAGACGTCGTGCTTGGCCTAGATCATGGTGCTTTTGAGGAAGCGCTGGAGATCGCCAAGGAAGATAACGGGTTCTACGCCGATACCGAACTCTCCGCCGATGACTGGAAGGCGCTGGTTGCCGAATATAAGCAGATTGTCGAGCAGGAGCTGGGCAAGCCGTTCCCGCAGGATGTAACCGAACAGCTATGGGGCGCGATTGCCGCTGTGTTTGACAGCTGGGACAGCGACCGGGCCAAGGTCTATCGCCGTCTCAACGATATCCCCGCTGATTGGGGCACCGCCGTGAACGTGCAGGCGATGGTGTTCGGCAATATGGGCGAAACCAGTGCCACCGGCGTCGCCTTCACCCGCGATCCGGCAACGGGCGAGAAGGCCTATTACGGCGAATATCTCATCAATGCGCAGGGCGAAGATGTGGTCGCCGGTATCCGCACGCCGCAATATCTGACCAAGGCTGCTCGCGAAGCTGCGGGAGCCAAGCCGCTCTCCATGGAAGAGGCCATGCCCGCCGCCTATTGCGAGCTGGCCGCCGTCTTTGAACTGCTGGAAAAGCATTACAAGGACATGCAGGATATCGAATTCACCGTGCAGCAGGGCAAGCTGTGGATGCTGCAGACCCGCAGCGGCAAGCGCACCGCCAAGGCTGCGCTGAAGATGGCGGTGGACATGGTCGGCGAGGGGCTGATCGACGAGAAGACAGCGATCCTGCGCGTTGATCCGATGGCGCTTGACCAGCTGCTCCACCCGACACTCGATCCAGAGGCTCCGCGCGATGTGATGGTGGTGGGCCTGCCGGCGTCCCCCGGTGCCGCCAGCGGCAAGATCGTGCTCGATGCCGATACAGCGGAACAATGGGCCGAGCGCGGGGAGAAGGTGATCCTTGTCCGTGTTGAGACCAGCCCGGAAGATATCCATGGCATGCACGCGGCACAGGGTATCCTGACCGCACGCGGCGGGATGACCAGCCACGCCGCCGTGGTGGCGCGCGGGATGGGGCGGCCTTGTGTGTCGGGCGCGTCTGGCGTCTCTATCGACATGAAGACTCGCAGCTTGCGCATTGGCGGGCGCGAACTCGCCGAAGGTGACACGATTACGCTCGACGGGGCCAATGGCCAGGTGATGCAGGGCGAAGTCCCGACCATCGAGCCGGAGCTGGCGGGCGATTTCGGTACGCTGATGGAATGGGCCGACCGCCATCGCCGCATGGGTGTGCGTACCAATGCGGAAACGCCCGATGATTGCCGCATGGCGCGCCAGTTTGGCGCGGAAGGCATCGGCCTGTGCCGCACCGAGCATATGTTCTTTGACGCGAACCGGATCAGCGCGGTGCGCCAGATGATCCTCGCCGAAAACGAAGCGGGTCGCCGCGCGGCGCTGGACAAGCTGCTGCCGGAACAGCGCAGCGATTTCGTCGCCATCTTCGAAGTGATGACTGGGCTGCCCTGCACGATCCGCCTGCTCGACCCGCCGCTGCATGAATTCCTGCCGCATGGCGATGCTGAGTTCGCAGAGCTGTCTGATGTGACCGGATTGGGGGTCGATCACCTCAAGCGACGCGCGGACGAGCTGCACGAATTCAACCCGATGCTGGGCCATCGTGGTTGCCGCCTGGGGATCACTTTCCCGGAAATCTACGAGATGCAGGCGCGCGCGATTTTCGAAGCCGCCTGCCAGGTGGGCAAGGAAACCGGCAAGGCGCCGGTGCCTGAAATCATGATTCCGCTGGTTGGCACCAAGCGCGAGCTGGAACTGCTGCGCGCGCTGGTGGACCGGGTCGCGCAAGAGGTCTTTGCCGAAAGCGGCTGCCCGGTCGATTACATGGTCGGAACCATGATCGAGCTGCCGCGCGCCGCGCTGATGGCGGGCGAGATTGCAGAGGAAGCGCGCTTCTTCTCATTCGGAACCAATGATCTGACGCAAACCACGCTGGGCGTGAGCCGCGACGATGCAGGCCGCTTCCTCACCACCTATGTCGAAAAGGGCATCTTCCCGCGCGACCCCTTTGTCAGCATTGATGTGGATGGCGTGGGCCAGCTGGTGAAGCTGGGGGCAGAGCGCGGCCGTGCGACCCGCAGCGATCTCAAGCTGGGCATTTGCGGCGAACATGGCGGCGATCCGGCGAGCATCGCTTTCTGCGAGGAAGTCGGCCTCGATTATGTCAGCGCTTCGCCTTTCCGTGTGCCGATCGCGCGATTGGCGGCGGCGCAGGCGGCGTTGAAATAGAGCCTAGCGCCAGCCCGTGAGGGTGAGCAGCTCGAAGCGTTCGGTCACCCGGCCGTCGCTGTCTGCTCCCTCCATGAAGCTTGCGCGGGCTCGTTCGAGACCGGCTTTGGTCAGCGGCGGGGTGGGGCTGGCAAGCGCCTTGGACAGGCTCTGTCCGCGTAGATCCTGGACTAATCGCTCCAGCGAGCGGTAGGAGACGTTGAGCGGGCAGATATCAACCACTTGCCGCGTGAAACCGGCTCGCTGCATGAGTTCTGCCGCAGCGCGCGTATCGACCATCGGGTGCATTCGAGCTGCTGGACGGTCGCCATCCGCCGCCAGCATGGCGCTGCGCAGGCGGGGCAGACTTCCCGCACCGGGGAAGCTGGCAATGGCGAGGCCTCCTTCGTTGAGGGCAGAGCGCATATGGATCAGCGCGCCCGGCAAGTCGTTGATCGTATCGAGATGGCAAAGGCTGGCGATGAAGTCGAAACCACCCTCCGGCCAGGGTTGCTGCGGGTCAAAACGTCCAGCGGGCAGGGCAGACAATTGCGCACCGCCATGCGTCAACGCCTCGCTGAGCAGACCGGTCATGTCGCCCAGCACCAATGCCCGCCGCGGCTCAACCCGCATGAAGGCGAGCCGTTCGAGGATGTCCTCGACCATCTCGTCGAACACGAAGCGGGCCGCATCCTCGCGCTGCTGCAACGCCAAGGCTCGCGCCCGGATCGCGGCAAGTCGTGCGGCAGAGAATATCTTTGGGGGTGGGCGGTTGACCATGTTGCGCCCGATGCCCGCCTTGCCAGCAAAGCGCAAGCGCGGCAGCATGCGGCAATGGCTATCGCTCGCGCTCTGGCAGACTCGCTCGCTCCACTGGTGGATCTTGTCTATCCGCCACGATGCCCGCTGTGTGGCGGTGGGACAGCGAAGCAGGGCGGGCTCTGTTCGTCGTGCTGGGAAGAGCTGGAGATTCCCGGCGAGCCGTCTTGCGCGAAATGCCAGAGGCCATTTTCGGGCTCGCAGATGGATGAAGGTGCCATTTGCGCACCATGCCTGGCTGAAGCGCCAAAACATTCCGGGATTGCTGCTGCTACATTGTATAATGATGCTTCGCGCAAGCTGGTGCTGGCGTTCAAGCACGGTCACCGTATCGCGCTCGCCCCAATGCTGTCCAAACTGATGTTGGCGCGGCTGGCCCGCTATGAAGGCGAGTGGCTGGTTGTTCCCGTCCCGCTTCATCGCTGGCGCCTGTGGCGGCGTGGCTACAACCAGGCGGCATTGCTGGCAAAGGAAATTGCGAAAGGGCGGGGGAACGACCTGTTACTCGATGGGTTGCGACGGACCAAATCCACGCCGAGCCTCGGCGGGCTGGGCAAGAAAGCCCGCGCACAGGCGCTGGCCGGAGCGATAACCGTGAGCCCACGCCATCAGGCCAAGCTCAAAGGACGAAACATCTTGTTGGTCGACGATGTCTTCACCAGTGGGGCAACGAGCACGTCCTGTGTGAAAGCCCTCAAACGGGCCGGCGCACAAGATGTCGTTATTGCCTGTTTCGCGAGGGTTCTGGATGAAGCCAGGGGTGCCAGTCCCGTCGTCCAGCTGGCTCAAAAAGAAGCGCCCGAGACTTTGGAGGTCCCGGGCGCCACGTGACGAATTTAACAGGATCCACCCTAAGGGCCAAGATAACCACCCCCCTTGATGGTCACCCGGATCCGATCCCTCACTCATCCTGAGGCGCCAACGCTTCCCAGCGGGCTGCGGCTCTGGACTATTCCCTGAACCTGGCGCTCCTTACGGCACCGGTGTCCCGGATTGCCCGTATGGGCGAGACGGTATTTCTCACCGTGCGCCCTTTCATCAAAGTGCCATGTTGATCACGCGTGGATTTTGCCTTCCATCTGTGGTTATCGTGCAACAAACCACCGCGCAGCTGCCCTGCCGCATTCGATTTTGAAAGGTAATATACGTGTCCGCTTCTGTCCCCACATCCGGCGATGCCGGTGCAATCATAAAGGAGCAAAGGGAGAAGGGGACAGCTTTCCTCCCAAAGTTTGACGACAAGGGTCTACTCAGCGCCGTCGTGACCCATGCAGATACGAATCAGGTGCTGATGGTCGCCTTTATGGACCAGCAGGCGCTGGCTGCTACGATCGAGACAGGCAAGGCACACTTTCACTCCCGGTCACGCGGCAAGCTCTGGATGAAGGGCGAGAGCAGTGGCCATGTCCTCGAAGTGCAGGAAATCCTCGTTGATTGTGACCAGGATGCACTCGTCCTGCGAGCCGTGCCAGCAGGGCCAACCTGTCATACCGGAGCGAGAAGCTGCTTTTACCGCAAGTTGGACGGAGATACTCTCGCCCCCGTCAAGTCTTGACGCTTACGTAAGCGGATACTATCTCCAGCTCCATGAGTGGAGCAACCAACAACCAGCCCAATGGCCCGCACCGCCAGCATGCCGGAGCCCATCTGGATCGCCCCGACAAGCTGGAGCGAGAGCAATTTACTATCTCGGACCTGACCGAGGAGTTTGATTGCACAGCCCGCGCTCTGCGTTTTTACGAGGATGAGGGGCTGGTCGCGCCGGCCCGTGTCGGCACTACCCGGGTGTATTCCAAGCGGGACCGTGCGCGGCTCGCGTGGATCATGCGGGCGAAGAATGTCGGCTTCAGCCTGACTGAAATTCGCGAAATGATCGACCTGTATGACCTCGATGATGGCCGTGTGGAACAACGCCGTTTCACCATCGAAAAATGCCGGGAACATGTTCGCAAGCTCAAGGCGCAGCGGGCCGATATTGATTCCTCGATCAAGGAACTGACCGGCTTCATCAAGATGCTGGAAGAGCTCGACATCTGAACTTCTGGCAGCCGTTTCAGGCCTGCCTTCGACCTGACCCAATTACTTTGAGCAAGGACTGACCATGCCCAGCTATATCGCCCCAACTCGTGACACGCGTTTCGTCGTCAATGAACTGCTCGACCTGGCAAGTTACGGCAACCTGCCCGGGTTCGAAAGCGCAACGCCTGATATCACGGACGCCGTGATCAACGAAGCTGGCAAGTTCTGTGCTGAAGTGCTTGCTCCTTTGAACCAGGTTGGCGACCATGAGGGTTGTACACGCCACGACGATGGCAGCGTGACGACGCCAGCAGGCTTCAAGGAAGCGTTCAAGGCATATCAGGAATCGGGCTGGGGCACAGTCTCGCAGCCAGAAGCCTACGGCGGGCAAGGCCTGCCGCATGTGATGGGCCTGATCGTCGAAGAGTATATGGCGACAGCGAACCAGGCCTTCGCCATGTACCCGGGGCTTACGACCGGTGCGGTGTCCGCAATCATGAGCAAGGGTAACCCGGAACAGCAGGCAAAATATCTCCCCAAGATGATTGCAGCTGAGTGGTTGGGTACGATGAACCTGACCGAGCCGCATTGCGGAACCGACCTTGGCATGATCCGCACGCGAGCCGAACCACAGGCCGATGGCAGCTATGAAATCACTGGCACCAAGATCTTCATCTCGGCTGGCGAGCACGACCTGACCGAAAACATCATTCATCTGGTGCTCGCCAAAACTCCCGGCGCGCCGGACAGCTCTAAGGGCATTTCGCTGTTCCTCGTGCCCAAGGTTCTGGTCAATGACGATGGTACACTGGGTGAACGCAACAGCCTCTCCTGCGGTTCGATTGAAGAGAAGATGGGCATCCACGGCAACGCGACCTGCGTCATGAACTATGACGGGGCGAAAGGGTGGATGATCGGCGAGGAGAACAAGGGCCTCGCCGCGATGTTCATCATGATGAATGCCGCCCGTATCGGGGTTGGTATTCAGGGACTCGCACAGGCGGAAGTCGCTTATCAAAACGCCGTAACTTACGCCTTGGATCGTCGCCAGGGGCGTGCATTGACAGGTCCTGCGGAACCTGAAGAGAAGGCCGATCCGATCTTTGTCCATCCTGATGTCCGCCGCATGTTGATGGATGCCAAAGCCTTCACCGAGGCTATGCGGGCACTCAGCCTCTGGGGCGGTTTGCAGATCGACATCTCCCATAGCGCTGCAACGGAAGAGGAACGAGCGGCCGCTGATCGAATGATCAGCCTGCTTACCCCGGTCCTGAAGGGATACGGTACGGACAAGGGCTACGAAGTCTGTACCAACATGCAGCAGGTCTATGGGGGCCACGGCTACATCACAGAATGGGGCATGGAACAGTTTGTTCGCGATGCCCGGATCGCGATGATCTATGAAGGTACCAACGGCGTACAGGCAATGGACCTTTGCGGTCGCAAACTGGCCATGAACGGCGGGCAGGCGATCCAGGAATTCTTTGCCATGGTCGATGCTGATATTGCTGCTGCCAAGGGCGACGAAGTGCTCGGCCCGCTGGCTGAGCAACTGGAGAAGGCACTGGGCCAACAGAAGGCTGCGACCATGTGGTTCATGCAGAATGCCATGACCAACCCCAACAATCTGGGTGCCGGCGCGCATCATTACATGCACATCATGGGCATTGTCGCGCTCGGCCTGATGTGGCTGCGCATGGCCAAGGTAGCGCAGGCGAAACTGGCAGCAGGAAGTGATGACAAGGCCTTCTATGAAGCCAAGATTGCCACCGCTCGCTACTACATGGATCGCTTCACGCCTGATGCTGGTGCCCTGCGCCGCAAGATCGAAGCCGGCAGCGAAAGCATGATGGCGCTAGGCGAGGAGGCTTTTGCCACGCTCGCCTGATTGATCGTGCTAACCCCAAATGGGGGCAGGCGAATTATCGCCAGCCCCCATTTTTACCTCTGGCGCAGATTAGGCAATAGCCTCTTCCACCATGCCAAGCATCGCGGCCCAGCTCTGGCGATCTGCGCTTTTATCATAGGCAACTGCCGGGTTGCCTTGCACCGGATAGGGGTTGGTGAAGCCGTGCTTGACACCGGAATAGGCGTGGAAGTGCCAATTGGCGCCTGCCTCGTCCATCTCCCCCCAGAAGGCGAGCACCTGGCTGCGCGGCACCATCGGGTCAGCATCGCCATGGCACACGAGGATCCGCGCACTGACTTGACCCGGCTCTGCCGGCGCCTGAGTATCGAGCAATCCATGAAAGCTGGCGACACAGGCAAGCGGGGCACCGTCACGGGCAAGTTCCAGCACCGCTTGTCCGCCCATGCAGAACCCGATGGCGACCATAGGCAGCCCGCGCGCATCCAGCAAGGAAGCCAAGGCACGCAGCCCCGCCCGCAAACGGGCTCGGTATACAGCAACATCCTGCCGCAGGGACATGGCGAAGTCGCGCGCCTCGTCAAAGCCGGACGGGGCCTGCCCGTAGAAGTCGCAGACCATGGCCAAGTAGCCTGAATCCGCCAGCGCCTGCGCCTTGTCACGGACGGCCTGTGTCGGGTTCATTATGGTCGGATAGACCGCCACGACGGCGCGGATCGTACCGGCAGGGCGATAGAGCTCACCCTCCAGCGCGGTCGCGCCATCCCGATAGGCAATCGTCTCCATCAGGCTTCCGGCAGGAAGTCCGGCACGGAGAGATAACGCTCGCCCGTGTCATAATTGAAGCCAAGCACACGCGAACCCGCATCCATTTCTGGCAGCGCCTTGGCAATGGCAGCGAGTGTCGCACCGCTGGAAATGCCCACCAGCATGCCTTCAGTCCGAGCGCATTTGCGGGCCATTTCCTTGGCATCATCGGCATTGACCTGGATCGCGCCGTCTATTGCCTGTGTATGCAGGTTGCCCGGCAGGAAGCCAGCGCCAATGCCCTGGATCGGATGCGGGCCAGGCTGGCCGCCAGAGATCACCGGGGACAATTCCGGTTCAACGGCAAAGGCGTGCATGTCGGCCCAGCTCTGTTTGAGAACTTCTGCACAGCCGGTCAGGTGGCCGCCCGTGCCGACGCCACTGATCAGGACGTCAATCGGCGTGTCAGCAAAGTCATTGAGGATTTCCTGCGCCGTCGTGCGGGCATGGACAGCGACATTGGCGGGGTTGTCAAACTGGCTCGGCATCCAGGCGCCGGGAGTGCTCTCGACCAGTTCCGTGGCGCGTTCAATTGCGCCCTTCATACCCTTTTCCTTGGGCGTGAGGTCGAAACTCGCGCCGTAGCAGAGCATCAAGCGACGGCGCTCAATACTCATGCTTTCGGGCATGACCAGCACCAGCTTGTAACCCTTGACGGCAGCCACCATCGCAAGACCAATCCCGGTATTGCCGCTGGTCGGCTCGATGATCGTGCCGCCGGGCTTTAGCTCGCCGGATTTCTCCGCTGCTTCGATCATGGCGAGGCCGATACGATCCTTGATGGAGCCGCCCGGATTCGTGCGCTCGTTCTTCACCCATACCTCATGGTCAGGGAACAGCCGCGACAGGCGGATATGCGGGGTGTTGCCGATAGTGGCGAGGATATTGTCTGCTTTCATGACACTCTCTCCTGAAGCTTGTCATTTTCGATATGATCCGGCGGATCGAAAGTCCTGGTCGTCCTCAACACAGGGAAGATGCGGCTCCACAGGGCCACCGTTGCGATGGCACCTACGCCGCCAGCAACCACTGCGGCAACAGGGCCAAACAGGAAGGCAAGGCCTCCCGAGAAGAAATCGCCAAATTCGTTGGAGGCGGAAATGGTCATCTGGGATACAGCGGAAACCCGCCCGCGCTTGTCATCCGGCGTATGCAGTTGGATCAGTGATTGCCGGATATAGACGGAAAACATGTCCGCACAGCCGACGATGAACAGCATGGCGAGCGAGAGCGGCATCGACGTCGAAAAGCCAAAAATGATTGTGGCGAGCCCGAAAACGGCAACCGCCACAAGCATCTTGGGCCCGACATTGTTCTTGAGCGGGCGAAAGGAAAACCATGCGGCGGTAACCGCAGCACCGATTGCCGGAGCCATCGCCAGTTGCGCCAACCCGGCCTCTCCCACCTGCAGGATGTCACGGGCATAGACCGGGAAGAGTGCCGTCGCCCCGGCGAGGAAGACAGCGAACAGATCAAGTGTGATTGCACCCAGCACCATCTTGTTGTGCCAGACATAGCGCAGGCCGTCGACAATTTGCCCCAAAGGCCGCTGGTCCTTGCGCATGGCTGGTTGCGGGACCGGCCCGACAAAACTCAGCGCAATGATCGAAAGGACACACAGCCCCACTGCCACGGAATAGGGAAGCGAAGGCACGATACGATAGAGATAGCCGCCCAGCGCCGGGCCAGCGATCATCCCGACCTGCCAGGCGATGGAAGACATCGCGATGGCGTTTGGCAAAATGGCCTTTGGCACGAGGTTCGGGGCAAGGGCGGACAGCGTGGGACCAGTAAAAGTCCGCGCCACTCCCAGCACTACGGCAACTCCGTAAAGCCAGGGTAGGGTGACCTCGTCATAATGGGTAAGCATGGCCAGCGTAGTGGCGCAGCCCAATTGCAGCATCATGGTCAGCCGGGCGAGGTTGCGCCGGTCAAACCTGTCTGCGGCAAAGCCTGAAAAGGGCGTCAGCAGGAACAAGGGCAGGAATTGCAGCAGGCCAATCAGCGCAAGCTGGCCTGATGCCGCGGCCACGCTCATCCCCGCGTCTCGCGCAATATTGTATGTCTGCCAGCCAATGACCAGCAGCATGGCATATTGCGCCAACGTCATGCTCAAACGAGAAATGACATAGGCCCGGAAATTCGGGATACGCAGGGGGGAGGGGGGCTGTTCCTGAGCGCTCACCCCCGCGCCATGGCAGGCGCATGGCTTCTTGCCAAGCAAGCAGATGCTGGGCACGAAAAAGCCCGCCTTTCAGCGGGCTCTTTCAATCAGCGAGGTGGTGGAAATCAGCGGCTGCGGCGCAGGCGCGGATTGGGCTGGAGCGTGTCGATCATCATCATGAAATCATCGAGCCGAATGATCCGCTCAAATTGGAAACCGGCGCGCTCATCACGCGTCCAGATTACATAGGCTTCAATCCGGCCTACCACGGGCAGGCGAATAATGACACGGCTGCCACGTCCAAGCTCTCCGGCATTGTCGATCATGAAGCCATGCGCGGAAATATTGCAGATATGCATCTGCAAATCGCCCTGGTCATGCGTCTCTGCAATCACCGGATAATCCACCGGATGTCGCGCCGCACGACGCAGGTCAGTTACTGAAAGCTGTGCGCCCACTGTCACAATTCAAGCCCTTCCAACTTTTGTTCGGGAAGGTCTTGGTGCACTAAAATGTCTGATAAATGGTAAAGCCCGCCTGTCCCAAATCGGCACAAATGCGCGCTTTTCCAGGGATTCAAGCGGTCAAAATGCCGTGTTTCTTCTTGCCCAGGCTTAGCTTTGCAGTGGCATCACCGGCCAATTCCACCAGCAAGCCAGGGTCTGACACAGTTTCCCCGTCCAGCTTTACGGCCCCCTCAGCGACCTTGCGCTTGGCTTCCCCGTTCGACTGGGTGAAGCCGATTGCGGTCAGGATTGCATTGATCCGCATCCCCTCTGCGCCAAGAGAAAGGGTGGGCAAATCTTCACCCGCACCGCCACCAGCAAACGTTTCTTTCGCGGTAGCTTCCGCGGCTTGCGCCGCTGCATCACCGCGCACCATCTTTGTCACTTCATTGGCAAGGACCACTTTGGCTGCATTGATCTCAGCGCCCTCTAGCGCTTCCAACCTTGCAATCTCGTCAAGCGGCAGATCGGTAAAGAGACGGAGAAATTTGCCGACGTCGCGATCATCGGTGTTCCGCCAATATTGCCAGAAGTCATAGGCTGGCAACTGGTCATCATTGAGCCAGATGGCACCATCGACAGACTTGCCCATCTTCGCACCGTCCGCGCGCGTAATCAGTGGAGCGGTGAAGCCATAGACTTCCTTGCTGTCGATCCGGCGAGTGAGTTCTATGCCGTTGACGATATTGCCCCACTGGTCGCTGCCCCCCAGTTGCAAGCGGCAATCATATTCGCGCGACAGGACGAGGAAGTCATAGGCCTGCATGATCATGTAGTTGAATTCGAGAAAGCTAAGCGGCTGTTCACGCTCCAGCCTCAGTTTGACCGAATCGAAGGTCAGCATGCGGTTGATGGTGAAATGCGGCCCGACATCGCGCAGCAATTCGATATAGCCGAGCTTGCTCAGCCAATCGTCATTATTGAGCAGGATCGCCCCGGTCTCGCTATCATCGAAACGCAAGATCCGCTCAAAGCTGCCCTTGATCGTTTCGATATTGCTGGCGAGCCGTTCCTCGGTCAGCATCTGGCGCGTCTCGTCCTTGCCTGACGGGTCACCCACCTTCGCTGTCCCGCCACCCATGATCACGATCGGCCGATGGCCTGCCTGCTGCAGCCGCTTGAGCAGCATGATCGAAGCGAGGTTGCCGATATGCAGCGACGGGGCAGTAGGATCGAAGCCTACATAGCCGGTAACGACCTGCTTTAGCGCCAGCGCATCCAGCGCGGCGCCGTCAGTAATCTGGTGCAGATGGCCACGCTCTTCGAGCAGGCGCAGGAGATCGGACTTGAATTGGCTCATAATGCCGCAGCGCCTAGCACGCGCGGCGCGCGGTGCAAGCGGGCTTATTCAGAACGGGCGGAAAACAGGGCGTCCACCATTTCCTTGTGGCTGGCCAGCTCGCAGCTTTCCGATGCGACCGATATCACCCAAACGGCTGCGCCGCGTCCGATGCTGCCACTTGTCACGCAATTGCCGGGTGCCCCTGCAGCTACATTGAACCGGCTACCTTCGCGCGCGTTTAATGTAGCCAGCGAAATACCGAGATTGCCGACGATCTCAGCGCGCGGGGCCACTTCCTCTTCCTGAGCCAGCGGAAGATACTGACTAGCCGCCTTTATCGTCACGTCTTTTTGCTTTTCGAGGATTTCCGGGTTGATCGGCGTCATGGGCTTGTCGACCTTGAACTCCATATAGCTGACCAGCGTGGTAGTGCCTCCCTTTTGCAGGCGGCTCTCGCTCGCCCCGCGCAAAATATCCTTCATGCCTTTCTGTTTCATCATCGGATTGGCAAAATGCCTCTCGCTCCAGCCATCAGGGAGTTCGATGGATAGCCCGCCATCCAGATCGACGACCGTTGCATCTTGCGCAGCGACAGGGCTGGCAGCCATCACCATTAAGGCAATGAGGGGTGCGAATTTCATTTAGGCTACTCCCAACGGCCAGCGCTCGAAAGTTTAGCTGGCTCTATCCTCCCGATAGGCTGACTGCCTGCTGAACTCAAACAACTTGCGACGCGATGGCGTGCCCGGCATTAGCATTGCCATGTATTCCCTGATCCTACACCCCGATTGCGAGGCAGGACCGGTCCAATCGGTCAAAGCTTCTGTCGAGCCGACCCATAGCGGCTGCCAGCTGCGCTTCGTTATCCGCGGCGACATCACGCAGCTATCCATTCCCGGCTTCATGCCGCCGGGCCGCGCCGACGAGTTGTGGCAGACGACCTGCTGCGAAATGTTCTGGCAACATGAAGGCACCAGCGCCTATCGCGAGTTCAACCTGTCGCCATCGAGCGAGTGGGCCTGCTATGATTTTGCCGGACGCAGGGAAGGGCGCACAAATGGTGAAGTGGGCGCAATGGCCATCGCTCATGCCCATAATGGGGAGGAACTTGTGCTCCACGCCAGCATCGGCACTGATTTGCCTGTACCTGCGCGGGTCGCCTTGACCGCTATCATCGAAACGCGGGACGGTACGAAGCAATATTGGTCCCTTTCCTTTGGCGAAGGGGAGCCGGATTTTCATGACCCGGCTTGTCGCAGCCTCAAACTGGCGGGGGCGCTATGACGATGAAAATGGGCATTGACCGGCTGCTGAGCGAACCGGAGTTGCAGGACCGGCTAAAGGGCCGCCGTGTTGCCCTGGTCGCGCATCCGGCTTCGGTCACGGCAAACCTCACGCACAGCCTGGACGCGCTGATTGCTGCCGGTGTCAATGTGACCAGTGCCTTCGGGCCGCAGCACGGGCTCAAGGGCGACAAGCAGGATAATATGGTCGAGACCGAGGATGAACTCGATCCCACCTATGGCATCCCTGTCTTCAGCCTCTATGGCACGGTTCGCCGCCCGACAGGGCAAATGATGTCGAGCGCGGATGTGTTCCTGTTCGACCTTCAGGACCTTGGCTGCCGCATCTACACCTTTGTCACCACGCTGCTTTATTTGCTCGAAGAGGCGGCAAGACATGGCAAGGAAGTGTGGGTGCTGGATCGCCCCAATCCGGCAGGGCGACCGGTGGAAGGTACGCTGCTGGTACCGGGGCATGAGAGCTTTGTCGGCGCAGCCCCCATGCCTATGCGTCACGGGCTGACCATGGGCGAAATGGGGTATTGGTTCATCCGGCACTTTAATCTCGATGTCGCATACGAGGTTGTCGAAATGCACTATTGGCTGCCCGAGGCCGCGCCTGGTTTCGGCTGGCCGGAGGACCGAATCTGGATAAATCCCAGCCCCAATGCTGCCA
The DNA here is from genome assembly GCA_024236195.1 of Sphingomonadaceae bacterium. GTDB lineage: Bacteria > Pseudomonadota > Alphaproteobacteria > Sphingomonadales > Sphingomonadaceae > JACXVD01. The sequence continues at coordinate 461,694 of JACKKZ010000004.1, read as the reverse complement.
ATCTCAACATGGCCCGCGCTTATGCAGGGACAGTCATGCTGGAAGGTGCGACATTAAGCGAGGGCAGGGGGACGACCCGCCCGCTGGAAGTGCTGTTTGGCGCGCCCGATGTGGATGCCCGCGCAGTCCATGCTGAAATGCTGCGGCTCGCGCCGGACTGGCTGGCTGGCTGCGCCCTGCGCGATTGCTGGTTTGAGCCGACCTTCCACAAGCATCAGGGCCAGTTGTGCAATGCACTGATGATCCATGCCGAAGGGCCGCATTACGACCATGATGCTTTCCGGCCCTGGCGTCTGCAGGCGCTCGCCTTCAAGGCGGTCCGCTCCCTTTACCCGGACTATCCGATCTGGCGCGGTAAGGAATTCAAATATGAATATACTGATGACGTGTTGGCCATTGACGTGATTAATGGCGGCCCGGCCTTGCGCGAGTGGGTCGAAAACCCTTCCTCCACACCGCATGACCTCGACCAGTTGGCTTCTGTTGATGAAGCGGCATGGTGCGAGCAAGTGCGCGAATTGCTGTTGTACTGAACCTATGTCTATCGACCAGCCCCAGCCCGCCATGAGCGAGGCCGAAGCAGACCAGCGCATCGCCGCCAATGGGCGAGACATCACCGCTGTCCTTGCCAAGGCGGACAATCGCATGCGGGCCAAGGATCACCGCGCTGCCAACGCCTTTTACGGGCAGGTCGGGCAGCTTGCCGGGTCCGGTGTCGCCATTGAACGGAGCGAGTTGCTGCGGGCTCGCGATGCAACTGTCTGGCTCGCCGACCAGTTCCGTGTGCACTTGTTGGAAGGGCTCGACAAGGCTGGTCTGCCACCGACGCAGCGCCATCCGCGCTTCCAGAAATCGCTGGAAATCATGCTGGGCCAGCGGCAGCGTGACCCGGTTTACGAGCAGTTCCCGCAAGCGCCGATGACCTATTTCTATCCTGACTTGCCATATGTCGAATACGTCAACCCCAACAGTTTCCCTTGGCGCGGCGAAGTGGAAGCGGCCACCGATGCGATCCTGGCAGAAGCGCAAAAGCTGCTGGGAAATGACGGGACATTTGCCTCCTATGTCCAGCGCACGGCCGACCGACCGCAAGGCGATGTCCACGGCTTGCTCGACAATTCGGATTGGAGCACATTTGAACTGACCGCTCAGGGCAGCCCGGTCGCAGATCGCATTGCGCTGTGTCCGATTACGCACAAAACCATCACTGCCACCGGAGCCCTGTGTGATGTTCCGGCGCGGGCACCAACGATCATGTTCTCGCTTCTCAAGGCGAAATCGCGCATTCCTCCGCATACCGGAATGATCAACGCCCGGCTGATTTGCCACCTGCCGCTCATCATCCCGGGCGAAGGGGCGCTGCGGGTTGGCCGGCAAACGCAGAAGTGGGAAGTCGGCAAGCTGATGGCTTTCGACGACACTGTTGAGCATGAGGCATGGAATGATGCCGCCAAGGATCGGCTGGTGCTGATCTTCGATGTCTGGCGCCCTGATGTGTCGCTGGAAGAACGCGCGCAGATCAATGCGCTTTTTGCCTGCGTGGACAGCTATTGAGCCTGCGTGTGCCCTGCTCGAACTATGCGGCTGCTCGCCTGTTAAGCCTGCCTTTGGCTTTTCCTGGTAGAAGGCCATCTCATGAACCAGATGGCGCGCATCGAAGCCGATACCGGCCAGGGAACACAGGCCACCTGCAATCTGTGCGGGGGTAGTGAGCACACATTCCATTACCGCAAGGCGGGCTTTGATCTTGTCCGCTGTTCCGGATGCTCACTCGCCTTCATCGCCAACCCTCCGGATATGGAGGCAGTCAGTAATCTCTATTCCACTTCGGACGGGTATCATACTGGCCTGGTCAATCCGGGAGACAGCGACTGGGCGCGGATGCAGGCGATTTCGGAGCAGCATTTGCGGGTCCTGTCGAAAACCATCCCTAACGGAAAGGGCCTCAAACTGCTGGATATGGGCTGCTCCAGTGGCCAGTTCCTCAATGCCGCGCGAGGTGCTGGCTACGAGGTGCAAGGGCTGGAGCTGTCGCCTCATTCCAGCCAGTTTGCCCGCGATCATTTTGGACTTCCGGTCTATACTGGCTTGCTCGAAAGCGCCGGGTTCGAACCGGGAAGCTTCGATGTCATCACCCTGTTTGACGTGATCGAACACATGCCAGACCCACTGGCGCATCTGCATGCCGCATTCGACTTGCTCAAGCCCGGCGGGGTCTTGCTGCAATCCACCCCGAATATAGATGGCCTGTTCCCGAAACTATCCTACGCCGTGGCAGATCTCTTCGGCTACTGGCAGCATCCGGAGCCGCCGCATCATTTGTTCCAGTTTTCCGTCAAGACCCTGTCTGACATGACCGCCAAGGCCGGGTTCATACCGGGGAGGGTGGATCAGTCACGGATCGACCTCTCTTACAGCTTTGGCACCATGGCAGACTGGAAAGCGAGCAAGATGCTCTTCCCCTATGCCATGCTGTTTGCGCCAGTTTCGGTTATCGGCAGCTGGATCGGGATGGGGGACTGGTTCTACCTGGCGGCGCGCAAGCCCGGCTAATCTGGCTCCTTCACCTTCTGGACGAGACCGACAAGGACAAAGCTGATCATCATGAGCAGGAACCATGCGCCCAGCTTTTCCGGGCCGACCGGTTTCCAACCGGCTTCCTGACCGGGATAGTTCCACGCATTGGCGAAGGTCGCTATATTCTCGGCGAACCAGATGAATAGCGCGACAAGGAAAAAGCCCAGCAGCAAGGGCATCCAGCGATGAACCCGCCAATTGCGGAAATGTACGCGGGTGCGCCAGAAAATGACCGCTGTGGCGAGGAACGGTAGTGTCCTCATGAGTGGTGTAAATCTTCACGGTGGGGTGGCGGCCACCGTGGGTCTCCGTAAACTGGAGGTTACGACACCTTCACCAATCACGGAGAGACACCACGATGACCGAGGACAGGATGGCATTGATTGAGCTGGCTGAAAAGCATGCGGACGGTGATTTACTGAGGGAGCTGGGCGAACTGGTCCTGCAGCGACTGATGGATGCAGAGGCGGAGCAGCGTTGCGGCGCCGGCCGACATGAACGCAGTGAGGGCCGGGTCAACCAGCGCAACGGCTATCGCGAGCGCACACTGGAGACACGATTGGGAACGATGGACCTGCGAATTCCGAAGCTGCGCACGGGCAGTTACCTGCCGAGCTTCCTGGAGCCCCGGAAGGCCTCGGAGCAGGCGTTGGTGGCTGTTGTGCAGGAGGCGTATGTGAAGGGGATATCGACCCGCAAGGTCGATGATCTGGTGCAGGCGATGGGTATGAGCGGCATCTCCAAGAGCCAGGTATCGCGACTGTGCGAGGAACTGGACGAGCGCGTCGAGGCTTTCCTGAATCGCCCGCTGGAGGGCCCATGGGCCTACGTCTGGCTGGATGCGACCTATCTAAAATCGCGCGAGCGTGGCGCTGTCAGCAGCCAAGCGGTGGTTGTTGCCGTTGGCGTCAGCAGCGAAGGTCGCCGGGAAACCTTGGGCATGGCTGTGGGTCCGGCCGAGACTGAAGCCTTCTGGACCGAGTTCCTACGCAGCCTGGTGCGCCGTGGCCTGTCAGGCGTGCGACTGGTGGTCTCGGATGCCCACGAGGGCCTGAAGCAGGCGATTGCCAAGGTCATAGGAGCTACCTGGCAACGCTGCCGGGTGCACTTCATGCGCAATGCGCTGGCCCATGTCCCGCGCAAGCAGCACTCCATGGTGGCCGCCGTGATCCGCACGGCCTTCGTGCAGGAGAACCAGCAGGAGGCACGCCAGCAGTGGCGAGAAACCGCTGACAAGCTGCGAGAGCGCTTCGCCAAGGTAGCGGAGCTCATGGACAGCGCCGAGGACGACGTGCTTGCCTTCATGAGCTTCCCGAAAGAGCACTGGCCTCAGCTGGCATCGACGAATTCCCTGGAGCGATTGAACAAGGAAATCAAACGCCGCTCGCGGGTGGTGGGTATCTTCCCGAACAACGCTGCCATCATGCGGCTCGTGGGAACGCTACTCGCTGAGCAAACAGATGAATGGCAGGTGACACGCCGCTACATGAGCCAAGAGACGTTGGCGCGCGTGCTGAGCAAGGAAGACCAGGCCAACCTACTGCCACAGTCTGAGGCCGCCTGAAGCAATGAAACTGGAGACCGGAATTACACCACTTGACGGGACACTACCCGAGGAACAGTGCGTAGCGAATATCCAGCGTGTAATGATGCGCGAAGAAGTTCACATAGATAGCCGCGGCCAACAGCCATGTCTGCCACGCCGGTGGATAGTAGCTGAACCGGAAATCGAAGATCCGCCAGACGCGGGCGATATAGCTACCGACGGCTGCATACATGAAGCCGCTAAACAGCGGCACAGCGCCGATATGGAGCAGGCTGGCCTCCGGGTAGGCCCATGATCCCGCCCCCGTCTTGAACAATTCCATCACCGTCCCGACGATATGGAAGATCAGGATTACCGAGGCTTCGCGCAATGTCTCCAGTCGCAAGACCAGCAGGGCAAGCTGGATGCACACCGCTGCAATAGTCAGGAAATCATAGCGGTGAAGCGGAGCGTCCTCCGGGTATAACAAATGCGTGCCCAGCAGCAGCGCCAGCAGCAAACCGCCAAACAGGCAGGCCCATGCCTGTTTGAAGCCGAATAGCAGGAACTCATAGAGCCACAGCCGCCAGCCCGTGCCGGGGTCATAAGCCTCCAGCCTTTGGCGCAGCGCGTGGAAGCGCGAATGGGAGAGGGGGCGGTCGATCATCATTCCAGCTCGAAATAACTGGATGTATCCTCATCCCACTGGAATGCACTGCCATATTCTCGGTCGATCAGATGGAGCCAGCGGTCATCCTTGTTCAGCACCGCGCCAAGCGCGATGTAGAGCGGCTTGTCATCATTGGCCTCGTCTTCATCAATCGCAGCCTGAGTCCCACGTATGCGCCATCCACTGTCGGGATATTCGTCACCGTCGCGGGTCATGTCCGGTTCTTCGCGATAGATATAGTCGGGGTGGGAACGCCCCTCGACCACACAGGCATCGACGAAGCAACGGTCCCAATATTGGCGCTTTTCCGGCACATCGGGGCGCCGCTTGTCTTTCACGTAGGCGGTCGCGATCGCATAATTCAGCGGGATACAAAGGCGATCACCGGCCTTGAATGAAGGCATGTCGGAGGGATCATTGTCGAGCGTTCCGGTGACCCAGCCATCCTCGACCTTTTCCACCAGCACCCACATCCTTTCCGCATCATATTTGCGAGTTTCGCTGGTGTCATAGAAGATCGCCTTGATCCCATCGCCCGGCCCAATGGCATGCAGTTCATCCTGATGTGGCAGGAAAAACGTGTAGGGCGAACGCGCCGCCACCGGGCGTGGATCGCGAACGGAAATGCCGGGGGGCAGGTCTATCCCACTCACGCCCCCGCTTTCCGGCTCAGTTCGCGCATCGCCTTGTCCAACCCTTCCAGCGTCAGCTCATACATACGGTCATTGACCAGCTGCTGCATGATGCGGGTGCTCTGGGAATAGCTCCACTGACGTTCGGGCACCGGGTTTAGCCACACGGTGGCTGGATAGGTGTTGGCCACGCGCTGCATCCATATGGCACCGGCTTCCTCGTTCATATGCTCCACGCTGCCGCCGGGATGGGTGATTTCATAGGGACTCATCGCCGCATCACCGACGAAGACCACCTTGTAGTCATGCCCGTATTTGTGGAGGATATCCCAGGTCTTGGTCCGCTCGGCCCAGCGGCGGCGATTGTCCTTCCATACGCCTTCATAGAGGCAGTTGTGGAAGTAGAAGAATTCCATGTTCTTGAACTCGCTGGTGGCGGCGCTGAACAGTTCCTCGCACAACTTGATAAAGGGATCCATCGACCCGCCGACATCGAGGAACAGCAGCAGTTTAACTGCATTCCGCCGCTCCGCGCGCATATGGATATCGAGCCAGCCCTGCTTGGCGGTGCCTTCGATCGTCGCGTCAAGGTCGAGCTGGTCCTGTGCCCCTTCGCGCGCAAAACGGCGCAGTCGGCGCAGTGCCATCTTGATGTTGCGCGTGCCCAGTTCCTTGGTGTTATCAAGGTTCTTGAAGTCGCGCTTCTCCCACACCTTGATCGCACGCTTGTGCTTGCTCTCGCCGCCGATCCGCACGCCTTCGGGGTTGAAGCCCGAATTGCCATAGGGGCTGGTGCCGCCTGTGCCGATCCATTTGTTCCCGCCCTGGTGACGGCCCTCTTGTTCCTCAAGGCGCTTCTTGAGCGTCTCCATGATCTCGTCCCAGTCACCCAGCGACTTGATCTCTTCCATCTCTTCGGGCGTGAGGAATTTCTCAGCCACCGCCTTCAGCCAATCCTCGGGGATATCGACCGGGTTCTGGCCATAATCGGTCAGGATACCTCTAAAGACCTTGTGGAAGACCTGGTCGAACCGGTCGAGCAAGCCTTCATCCTTCACGAAAGTCGCGCGGGAGAGGTAATAGAACGCTTCGGGCGTCTGCTCGATCACATCACGATCCAGCGCCTCGATAAGCGTGAGGTGCTCCTTGAAGCTGGCAGGAATACCCGCCGCGCGGAGCTCATCGACGAAATTGAAGAACATAGCGCGGTCTTATCGCCCTTCGCGACCGGATACCAGCCTTCAGACTTGTAAGTACTACTTACAAAATCTATGCTGTGGCCAAACAGACTGAGAGGAACCCTGACATGCTCAAGCTCTACAGCTTCGGTCCCGGCGCAAATTCGCTGAAGCCCATGCTTACACTGTTCGAGAAGATGGAACTGGACAAGGACTTCACCATCCACCGCCTCGATCCCACGAATTTCGAGCATCACCAGGAATGGTTCAAGGCGATCAACCCCCGCGGACAGGTTCCGGCTCTGGAAGACAAAGGCAGGATTATCACCGAAAGCACGGTGATCTGCGAATATCTCGAAGATGCGCACCCGACTGAGGTTAAACTACGGCCCGATGACCATTTCGACCGCGCACAGATGCGAGTGTGGACCAAATGGGTGGATGAATATTTCTGCTGGTGCGTTTCCACCATTGGCTGGCACCGTGGGATCAAGCCGATCGCGCAGAAACTCTCAGATGCGGAATTTGAAGAGCATCTGAAGAAGATCCCGATCCCTGAGCAGCAGGTAAAGTGGCGCCGCGCGCGCGAAGGCTTCCCGCAGGATTTGCTCGACGAGGAAATGCGCAAGATCGGTGTTTCCGTTCGCCGCCTCGACGATCACCTGGCCGATAATGAATGGCTCGCTGGCGGGATGTATACGCTGGCTGACATTTGCAACTATGCCATCGCTGGCGGCATGCAGTACGGTTTTGCAGAGCTGGTGAACAAGGAAGACACGCCGCATCTCCTGCGCTGGATCGAACAGATTGCTGATCGTCCGGCAGTCAAGGAAATGTATGCCAAGGTGCCGTTCGAGAAGCTTGGCCCTCAGGATTAAGGCGGGCTGGTCCGACTTTCGGCTCACAGCCTTAAGTTGATGCTAACCATATACGGTTACGTCCCCTGACAATAATTCAGGGGACACTCCGTTTATGAAGCACGACCTGCCTGATATGGCCACCGCATCGGCCATCGACATCATCCCGCAGAGCTGCGGTGAAGTGACCGTGGGTTGCACCGATGTCGCTGGCATTGTCGAAGCGGTGATTGAAACCTCTACCCGCCTGCGCGGCGAGCATTCTGCTCTACGCGGCACGGTGGAGGATCTCGAAGCAGACCAAAGGCGCGTCGCAGAAGCGAGTGATGAAGCGCGCCTGCTGTCAGAGCGGGCAATTTCCCGGTTGGGTGAGGGCACCCAGCTTATCCAGTCCTCGCTGGATCAGATTACGGAGTTGCTCGATCTTGTCGGTGCACTCAGCCAGCATGTCACCGGCTTTGCTGCCGCCATGGAGCAGGTCCGTCGCAGCGCGCAGGAAATTGACCAGATCGCCGAGACGACCAATATCCTGGCGCTGAATGCAACCATCGAAGCCATGCGTGCAGGCGATGCCGGGCGGACCTTTGCTGTCGTCGCCAATGAAGTGAAGAACCTCTCCAACGATACGCGCAAGGCGACGGAGGAAATCGGGCGGACGATTGATGCGCTAGGCAAGGAAGCCGAGGAAGTCATCGGCCGGATCGAAGAAGGGGCCAAGGCCAGCGGAGCGGCAAAGAATTCTGTCTCGCAGATTTCCGGAACCATTGCCGGGGTGGCAGAGCTGGTCGAGGAAGTGGATCGCCAGAATGACCAGATCGCCCGCGCTACCAGCACGATCAGCGGCCATGTCGGCCGGGTGCAGGACGTACTCGACAGCTTCGATGAAGCCGCCATCGAAAACGAAGACAAGCTGGGCAAGGCCCATGCCCGCATCACCGAACTGGAGCTGACTGCCAGCGAAATGTTCGATTCCATCGTCAAGGCCGGGCTTTCGCCCGAAGACAGCCGGATGGTGGAACTCGCCCAGGGACATGCGCAGCGGCTGACCGAAGCCGCCGAAAAGGCGCTGTCGTCAGGCCAACTGACCATGGAGCAGCTATTCGATAGTGATTATCGACTGATCGACGGCTCCAATCCGCCACGTTATCGCACCAGCCTGACCGATTGGGCTGATGCCAATTGGCGCCCGATCATCGACGCAATGGTGGCGCAAGGCGGGGATATCAAGATGTGCTCGCCAGCAGATATGTCCGGCTTCCTGCCGACGCATGTGTCCGACCGTTCCCGCCAGCCGAAGGGCGGCCTGGCCTATGACACCAAATATTGCCGCAACGGGCGGATCCTGTTCGACCCGATCGACCGTAAGGCCAAGAAGAGCAACGCCCCCTACATGATGGCTGTCTATCGCCAGGAAGGTGACGGCAAGACCTACGAAATTGTGCGGAACGTCTATGTCCCGCTGATTATCAACGGACGTCGGTGGGGCGATTCAGAGCTGGCTTACAGCTTCTCCTGACCCTAGCTGTTGCGGCGCGCCATGAAGGCGAGCCGTTCAAACAACATTACATCCTGCTCATTCTTGAGCAGCGCGCCGTGCAGCGGCGGGATCGCCTTGGTCGGATCGCGATCCTGCAGCACTTCCAATGGCATATCTTCGTTTAGCAGCAGCTTGAGCCAGTCGAGCAACTCGCTGGTCGAAGGCTTTTTCTTCAACCCGGGCACTTCGCGCAGTTCGTAGAAAATATCCATCGCCTTGCTGACAAGCTTCTTCTGGATATTGGGGAAGTGAACCTCGATAATATCCGCCATCGTGTCCCGGTCCGGAAACTTGATGTAGTGAAAGAAACAGCGGCGCAGGAACGCGTCAGGCAATTCCTTCTCGTTGTTGGATGTAATCACGACAATCGGGCGTTCCTTTGCCTCGATCCGCTCCTGCGTCTCATAAACGTCGAAGCTCATCCGATCGAGTTCCTGCAGCAGGTCATTCGGAAATTCGATATCGGCCTTGTCGATCTCGTCGATCAGCAGCACAGGCAATTCAGGGCTGGTGAAAGCTTCCCACAGCTTGCCCTTCTTGATGTAATTGCGAATATCGTGGACGCGCTCCTCGCCCAACTGGCCATCACGCAAGCGCGCCACTGCGTCATATTCATAAAGGCCTTGCTGCGCCTTGGTGGTGCTCTTCACATTCCACTCGATCAGCGGAGCATTCAGCGCGCGGGAAATTTCGTGCGCGAGCACAGTCTTGCCGGTTCCAGGTTCGCCTTTCACCAGCAGCGGGCGGCGCAGCGTGACTGCTGCATCCACTGCAACCTTGAGGTCATCAGTCGCGATATAGTTGCTGGTACCTTCAAAGCGCTTGGTCATAGGTAGTCCTGTGAAACTGTTTCCCGGTTCGGTTAGGGGTCATGAGCCAATTGAGCAAGGGGGGATCAGGGACGGGGCAAGCCCATGATACGCAAGCCCAGCAATTCAAAACGCTGCTTGTCCACATCCTCATCCGGATTGTTCCAGCTCATGACCAGCACATGCCATTCACCGGACAGGTCCTGCAACAACCAGCTTAGATTGAGGACACCCGGCTCCGAACCGCCCTTGAACCCGACATAAGCCCATTTCTTGCGCATGGGTGGCGGCACGGAAGGGTTTACCGCCATAATCTTGCGCGCAGTCGGCTCGTCCAGTGCCTTGATCCGTTCCAGAATTCCGCGGAGGTCGCGCGCACTGGCAAACCACTCGATCGTCTCGATAGCGTGTGGCTTGGCAAAGGTCGGCTTGATAATCCGTTCGGGATCACCCCGAATCTCACCGGCCAGATCCGCGATCATGGCGGGCTGGTCATCTTCACTGGCCCGCGAATAGATTCCTCCGCGAACGTCATCTCCCTTGAGTGCGAAGAGTTCGAGCGTGGTCAGAAACGGCAGCATCCTTTCCGGCTCGGAATGGCCGCTGGCGAGGACTTCCCGCTCCACCGCATCGCGGCCGACCAGGTCGATCAGCTGGTCAGTGGCAGTGTTGTCGCTGATGGATATCATCATGATGGCAAGGGTAGCGACGGTCACGGGCGTCTGTTCCGGCCAGTCCTGCATCCTCCCGCTGGGGAGGGATTTGACGGACAGGCGCACGCGCTGGTCCCAGCCATTGCGATCTTCAGCCACACGGTGGGCGAGGGCAGACAGGACATAGAGCTTGAACGTCGAACCAATCGCCATCTGCTTGTCCGGGTTCAGCGCTATCACTGGCTCAGCCCAGCCATCCAGCGGGGTGTAGAGTACGCTTACCGTCCCTGGCAGGCTTTCCAGCTCCGCCTTGATTGCTTCAGGCGTGTCATTGAGCGTCTCAAAATCACTCAACAGGAGGCCCACAACCAGTTGCTCCCCGTCACGCGCGATCTGGATCGTCCCGCGGCCGATAGCGCTATCAAAGCGCAGCGCGATGTCGGCGGAGTAGGGCCCGGTAGGGGTAACGCTCTCGACCCCCTGCAACTTGCCGAATTGCTGCTCCAGCTGTTGCGTGAGGCCGGCAAGCTGTTCCGGTGAGACGACGGCAAGGAATGTCGGGGCAAATACGGCTTCGGCCTCTACGTCTCCCAGCAGCACGGTGACCACATCATTCACGCGGCTGGTGAGCACTTCGCTATCCGCAGTTTCTGCAGAAGCAACCGGTTCATCATCCAGTCCTTGCGCCTGGACGGTAGGCGCAGCCACCCACATTGGAACAGCCAATCCTGCAAGCAGGGTTACATGAAGTAAGGATTTCAGCACCATTCAGCTCCTATCCATTCACCTGACAGCATATTGCATTCATGCCTGTTCATAGGGCATGACAGGCTTTGTCACTTGAAAACACGGGCGGCGCGAGCGATCAACCCGTTCAACGCAATGTTTCGCAAACAGGGGCCGGTTCTTTCCGGGGCGGTCCAAACTTTGAAAAGGGGACACCCAAGATGAAAAAACTGGCTTCTACCGCTGCAGTCCTGCTTGCTGCTGCTTCCATGACTGCTGCACCGCTGCAGGCACAGAGCAATGATTATGATCCTGCCATGTACGACATGATGCTGGATTGCGCAGCCCTGCAGATCCTGTTCGCCAACAACGCCAAGGACGAAGCTGGCAAGCAGGATTCGATCAAGATGGGCGCATCCTTCCTGACCAGCGCGCAGGAAATGTCCGGCAATGACCTCAGCGATCTGAGCACTGTCATCAGCCCGCGCGTCACCAAGATTTCCGGCTGGATTTCGAACGACCAGGCCAAGGCACGCAAGCTGACCAAGACTTGCGCCTATGTGCTGAAGATCGGCAAGAACTACGTTCAGGGCTGATAAGCCGCGTAATTTGGCACAAAGGCGGCGGCTCAACGGACTGTTGCAGCCGCCGTTTTTGTACCTGCAATCGGAAGGGAAAGCACAATGATCCGCGAAGTCCTTGCATCATCTGCGCTCGTCGCAGCAACCCTTGCACCAGCGGCACTGGCCCAGCCTCAGCAAAAGAGCGAAGTGGTGGCAGATGCCATGGTCGATTGCGTCGCGCTCTATATTGTGATCGGATCCAGCCTGTCGGATGAAGATGCCGAGCTCAAAGGGCAGATGACCCGGCTAGGTGCGGCCTTCCTGTCTTCGGCAACCAGGTTGTCAGGAAAAACCACAGATGAGCTCACGCCCGAATTCCGGGAACGCAGCAAGATCATTGGCGGCTGGCTGGCCGCAAACGATCCCCGCGGTGATCAGGTATCAAAAACCTGCCTGATGATCTCCGAGGTCGGGACCAACTTCAAAGGCGGCTAAGCGTCGATCATATCGCGGTCGACTTCACCAGCACGATTCTGAATGAAGTTGAAGCGATGTTCCGGATTGCGGCCCATCAGCTGGTCAACCAGTTCCTTCACCATCACCCGCTGCTCAAATTCAGGCGGCAGGGTAATTCGCACGAGACTGCGGCTTTCCGGAGCCATGGTGGTTTCGCGCAATTGCTGCGGGTTCATTTCGCCCAAACCCTTGAAGCGCCCGACTTCCACCTTCTTGCCTTTGAAGATGGTTGCTTCCAGCTCGGCTCGATGCGCATCGTCGCGGGCATAGCGGCTCTCTTTCCCGGAAGTCAGGCGATAGAGCGGTGGTTGGGCCAGGAACAGGTGCCCCTTGCGCACGATCTCTGCCATTTCCTGGAAGAAGAAGGTCATCAGCAACGTGGCAATATGGGCACCGTCGACATCGGCATCGGTCATGATGATGATACGGTCATAGCGCAAATTTTCCGGGTCGCAGTCCTTGCGAATACCGCATCCCATGGCGAGGATCAGATCTGCAATTTCGGCATTGGCGCGGATCTTGTCTGCGCTGGCTGATGCAACATTGAGGATCTTGCCGCGGATCGGCAGGATCGCTTGCGTCTTGCGGTTCCGTGCCTGCTTTGCGCTGCCTCCTGCCGAATCCCCTTCGACGATGAACAGTTCGGTTTCGCCGTCACCTTCACCCGAACAATCGGTGAGCTTGCCGGGCAGGCGCAGCTTCTTGGCATTGGTGGCGGTCTTGCGCTTTACCTCGCGCTCCGCTTTCCGGCGCAAGCGCTCGTCCATCCGCTCCATCACCTGCCCGAGCAGCGCCTTGCCGCGCTCCATATTATCGGTGAGGAAATGGTCGAAATGGTCGCGTACGGCGTTCTCCACCAGCCGAGCGGCTTCTGGGCTGGTCAGGCGATCCTTAGTCTGACTCTGGAACTGCGGGTCGCGGATAAACACGCTGAGCATGATTTCCGAGCCGGTAAGCACGTCATCCGCAGAAATCTCTTTCGACTTCTTCTGGCCCACCAACTCGCCAAAGGCGCGTAGCCCCTTGGTCAGCGCAGCGCGCACGCCCTGTTCATGCGTACCGCCATCGGGGGTGGGGACAGTGTTGCAATACCAGCTGGTCGAACCGTCAGACCACAGCGGCCAGGCAACAGCCCATTCCACGCGGCCCTGTTCTTCCGGAAAATCCTGCTTCCCGGTGAAGGGCTGGGCGGTCACGCATTCGCGCTCGCCCAACTGTTCCGCAAGGTGATCGGCCAGGCCACCGGGAAATTTGAAGGTCGCTTCGGCCGGCACGTCTTCGCTGGCGAGGCTGGGTGCACATTTCCAGCGGATTTCCACGCCCGCGTATAGATAGGCCTTGGACCGGGCCAGTTTGAACAACCGCTTTGGATTGAACTGCCGGTCGCCGAAAATTTCCGTATCGGGAACAAAGCTGACGGTGGTTCCGCGCCGGTTTGGGGTCGGCCCCAACTTCTCGATTGGGCCAAGGGTCTGCCCCTTGGAAAACTCCTGCGCGTAAAGCTGCCGGTCACGCGCAACCTCTACCCGTGTATGCGAAGACAGCGCGTTGACTACGCTGACACCGACGCCGTGCAAGCCGCCGCTGGTGGCATAGGCCTTGCCGGAGAACTTGCCGCCGGAATGGAGCGTGGAGAGGATCACCTCCAGCGTCGATTTGCCCGGAAACTTGGGATGTTCATCGACCGGGATACCGCGACCATTATCCGCGATACTCAGCCGGTTGCCTTCTTCGAGACTGACTTCAATCCGCGTGGCATGGCCTGCCACGGCTTCGTCCATCGAATTGTCGAGCACTTCGGCGGCAAGGTGATGCAGAGCGCGATCATCCGTGCCGCCAATATACATGCCCGGCCTGCGGCGCACAGGCTCAAGCCCTTCCAAAACCTCGATGGAGGAGCTGTCGTAATCACCGCTGGAAGCGGGCGTGTTCTCGAAAAGATCGTCGGACATTCCCTGCGTATAAGGCGCGGATTCACGCCGTTACAAGCAGGGAGTGCCCGTTATCGTCAGTCCTCGAACTTTGCCGGGGCCGGGGAGACGATTACGACTTGCCCGTCACGCACTTCGCGCACTTCCATCGCCCGCTCGACCACGCCGCTGCGCTGGAAGCGGAAAGCGCCATCCAGGCCAAGGAAACCACCCTTGTCGCGCAAGGCGCCCGTGGGGAAACTGCTACCCGGCGTCCAGTCGCGCGCCACGCGCAAGGCGAGCAGGACTGCATCATAGCCCAGCGTGGCGATGCGATAGGGTTGGCCGCCAAAGCGCGCATTGTAACTCTCGGAAAAGCGCTTGAAGCGGGCATCCGACACCGCGGAGAACCAGCTGCCGCGCAGGGAAGCAGTCTGCGTAACGGAACTCTCGCCGCTCCACAGCTCCGTGCCAAGAACCTGCGTTGTGCCGCTTCCTGAAGGCCTGAACACGCCAGCGGCCAGCGCTGAAAGCCGTGCACCATCTGCGATCAGGACAGTGTCAAAGCCGCCGCGCTGCTTCATCCGCTCTGCCGCGCTCACCACGGAAGTGTTCCCCCGCGCATAGCGCTCCGTACCGACCAACTTGCCGCCCGATTCGAGGATCGCCCCCGACAGGGCAGCTTCCGCGCGCTGGCCATATTCCCCTTCCGGAACGACCATCGCAAAATTCGCGCTGCCCCGGCGGCGTGCATAGTCCAGAGTGCGTGAAATCGACTGTTCAGGCACATGGCCCATCACGAATACATCAGGGCTGGCAACGCTGGCATCGTTAGAGAAAGAGATCAGCGGCACATTTGCCGGGCGGGCTTCCGCCAGCACCAGCGGGACATTGTCACTCAGCAGCGGACCAAGAATCAGCTTGTTGCCATCGGCAATCGCCTTGGCTGCCGCGCTACGGGCGCCGGTCGCCGTATCATAGGTGGTGATGCGCAGATTATCCGCATTGGTATCGAGCAGCGCCATGGTGGTGGCGTTGGCAATTGCCTGGCCAACCTGCGAATTGCTGCCGCTCATGGGGACCAGCAAGGCTACGCGGTGGCGCTGTTGGTCCGTGGGAAGCGCAGTAGCGCTGGGTTCCGGCGTCGGAGTAGGTTCGGGGCGCGGTGCGGTTTCGGTTGTCTTCGGGATGACCTGGCACCCCGCCAGAAGGACAGCTGTACCCGCTACCACCAGCTTGCGCCGGTCCAGTTTAATCCGCTTCATGCTTGCCGCTCCCCGAGCTCTGATCCATTGGTATGCGCGATGGACAATAATGACTTAACGCCGCGCCTTGAACCGGGCCTGTATATTGTTGCTACCCCGATTGGCAATCTTGGCGATATGACAATGCGTGGAGCGGAGACGTTACGACGGTGTGACGCCGTAGCCTGCGAAGACACACGGGTGACCGGAAAGTTGATGGCGCATCTGGGGGTCAGGAAGCCGCTCCTGCGCTATGATGACCATGCTTCGGAGCGGGATCGGGAACGTTTGCTCGCAACCATGCGTGATGGGGCGTTGGCGCTGGTGAGCGATGCCGGAACGCCGCTGGTCTCCGATCCGGGCTACCGGCTGGTGCGCGAGGCACAGGCGCAAGGGATCGCGGTCACAACCTTGCCGGGCGCTTGTGCGGCGATAGCGGGACTTACCTTATCCGGCTTGCCTAATGATCGCTTCCTGTTTGCTGGTTTTCTGCCGGTTAAGGAGAAGGCGCGGCTTGTTACATTGGCGGAACTCGCGCGGATCGACGCCACGCTGATCTTCTATGAGAGCGGGCCACGACTGGTAAAGTCGCTGGATGCAATCGCCTCTGCCTTGCCGGGGCGTGACGTTGCAGTGGGACGCGAATTGACCAAGCTGCATGAGGAATGCCGCCGTGGTAGCGCTGAGGAACTGGCTGCGCATTACAGCGCCAATCCACCCAAGGGCGAGATCGTGTTAATGGTCGCGCCCCCGTCAGAGCAGGAGACATCTGGCGAGGATGTGGAGGCCATGCTGCGAGAAGCCTTGCAGACCGCCAAGCCATCGCAGGCAGCCGCTCAGGTGGCGAAGGCAACCGGGCGCGACCGCAAGGAGCTGTATGCGCTGGCAATGGAACTGCGCAGCCAATGAAACGCCAGCGCGCCGAGCAACAAGGGCGCGAAGGGGAACGCCGCGCCGCACTATGGCTGCAGGCGAAAGGCTGGCGCATCCTCGACCGAAGGCGCAAGACCCCGCTGGGTGAGATTGACTTGATCGCGAAACGCGGATCGCTGGTCGCTTTCATAGAAGTTAAATGGCGGCGCAAGGTTGAAGACCTTGACCATGCAATTGACGAATACCGGTTGCGCCGGGTCGCTACCGCAGTAGAGGCAGTCGCGCATGAATATGCCCAGCACGGTGACGACATACGAATTGACGTGCTGCTGCTTGCACCACGCAGCCTGCCGCGCCACATCATCAATGCCTGGCAGCCCTGAACAATGCCACGGAGGGATGGAATGAGTTTACGTGTCGCGGTCCAGATGGACCCCATAGAAAGCATCAATATCGCCGGGGATTCCAGCTTTGCCCTCATGCTTGCTGCGCAGGAACGCGGGCATGAAGTGTTCGAATATCATGTCGAAAGCCTGACGCTGGATGCGGATGACCGGCTTTATGCCCAGTG
This sequence comes from Sphingomonadaceae bacterium, assembly GCA_024236195.1. Lineage (GTDB taxonomy): Bacteria > Pseudomonadota > Alphaproteobacteria > Sphingomonadales > Sphingomonadaceae > JACXVD01. The sequence goes on along the minus strand of JACKKZ010000004.1, from coordinate 444,853 downwards.
CCATCCGGTGACGGTGCAGCGCGTGGTCGGCGACCATTTCACCAAGGGTGAGGCGCAAAGGCTCGATCTGGGCAGGGATATTGACGTGGTGCTGATGCGGCAGGACCCGCCATTCGACATGGGCTATATCACCGCCACGCATCTGCTCGAACGGATCGAAGGTGAAACGCTGGTGGTCAACAACCCGGCCAGCGTTCGCAATGCGCCGGAAAAGGTGATGGTGCTCGACTATCGCCGCTTCATGCCGCCGACACTGATCACGCGGAGCGTCGATGAAGTGCGCCGCTTCATGGCGGAGCATGGAGCCGTGGTGGTGAAGCCGATCCACGGCAATGGCGGCAAGGCGATCTTTCGTGTGCCGGAGACGGGGGACAACCTCACGGCTCTGTTTGAAATGTTCAACCAGACCTGGCCTGAACCGCATATGGTGCAGCCATTCCTCCCCGAAGTGGCGGAAGGCGACAAACGCATTGTTCTGATCGACGGGGAAGTGACCGGGGCGATCAATCGCAAACCGGGGGAAGGGGAGTTCCGTTCCAACCTCGCCCAAGGCGGCAGCGCCGAAGCCACCGGCTTGACCGAACGCGAGCAGGAAATCTGCGACGCGATGAGGCCGCGCTTGAAGGAACTGGGCCTGATCTTTGTCGGGATCGACGTGATCGGCGGCAAATGGCTGACCGAGATCAACGTCACCAGCCCCACCGGGATTGTCTCCATCGACAATTTCAACGGCACGGACACGCCCGGCATGATCTGGGACGCGATTGAGCGGCGCTTGGCTGCGCGCTAACTCTTCTCGCGGGGATGCGCTCCTCGATAGGTTTCCAGCAAGGTTGCCGCGTCCACCTTGGTATAGATCTGGGTTGAGCCCAGACTCGCATGGCCGAGCAATTCCTGCATGCTGCGCAGGTCGGCCCCGGCACCAAGCAAGTGCGTCGCGAAACTGTGGCGCAGGGCATGCGGAGTAGCCGTGGCCGGGAGGCCCAGCGCCTTGCGCGCGCGCGCCATCGCCTTTTGCACCATGCCTTGTGACAACGGGCCGCCCTTGGCCCCCCTGAACAGCGGCTGGTCCGGGGCGAGAGGCCAAGGGCATTCTCTGGCATAGGCAGCCACGCCATCCCGCACGATGGGCAGGATCGGTACAACCCGCTGCTTGCCACCTTTGCCGGTGACTTGCAGCGTTTCGCCGAGGGGAAGGTCTCTCGCCTTAAGCGATAATGCTTCCGCAATCCGCAATCCTGAGCCGTAGAGCAGCAGCAGTACAGCGCGGTCGCGCGTCCCGATCCAGCCCTCTGCGGCGCTTTCATCAACCGCTTCGGCGAGGTTCACTGCTTCGTCTGGCGTGACTGGCCGAGGCAGGCCTTTCTTGATGCGTGGACCGCGCAGGCGGGGTGGAGCAATGTCTGTTTCGCCCGCCTGCGACCGGGCAAAGGCGATGAAGGCCTTGAGCGCTGACAATTCCCGCGCAGCACTGGCGTTGCCTAGCCCTTCCGCGCGACGCGCCGCCAGTTGAGTGCGCAATTGGGTGGAACCGAGCCGGGCGAGGGCGCTCCACTCCTCGATCCCGGTCCGCTCCAGCAGGCGATTGGCGCTGGCGAGATAGGCGCGCACCGTATGCGGGCTACGGCGACGGCCATCGGCAAGGTGATCGCGCCAGGCTTCGAGCAGGTCGGCCTTGCTCATGGCTCGACCAGTTCGTCTGGGACGATCATGGGCAGCAGCGCATCGAGCAAGGGCATGCCCAATTCGCTCACGCCGATCCGGCCACCCGACTGCCATGTGAGCCCCTGCCCATGGGTAAAAGCAAGTTTGTCTTCCCGGATCAGCCTGTGTGTGGCGATACCCAGCCTGTCGCCCAGTGCCTCGATATCAATCCCTTCATCAAGGCGAAGCCCCATCAGCAGGGCCTCGGCCGCCTGATCGCGGGGGGAAAGCGCAAACTCCTGTTGCAACCCGTTGCCCTGATCCTTGATCGCAGAAAGCCAGTTCTCTGGCTTGCGGTGGCGCAGCGTCGCCATGCCGCCTCGCCGCCCATGGGCTCCAGGGCCGATCCCGACATAATCGTGATAGCGCCAATAGGTGAGGTTATGGCGGCTTTCCTCGCCGGGGCGGGCGTGGTTGCTGATTTCATAGGCGGGGAGGCCTGCTGCCGCCGTCAACTCGCGGGTGAGGGTGAAGAGGTCGGCGGCTGCATCATCGTCGAGCGGAGTGAAGCCACCCTGCCGCACATCAGTGGCAAACCGCGTACCCGGTTCGATAGTCAGCTGGTAAAGTGAGAGATGGCCAGTGCCGAAACCCAATGCGCGTTCGAGCTGGCTCCGCCAGTGTTCGAGCGTCTGGTCGGGCAGGGCATAGATCAGGTCGAAACTGACACGCTGGAAATGCGTCTGGGCAATTTCCAGTGCCTCCAGCCCCTCACGCGCATCATGCAGGCGACCAAGGAAACGCAATCCCGCATCATCGAGCGATTGCAGACCGAGAGAAACGCGATTGACCCCGGCACCGGCAAGCGCAGCATAATTCGCAGCTTCGACCGAAGAGGGATTGCCCTCCAGCGTGATTTCGATCTCCGGCGCAAAACCCCACTGCTTTTCGGCTTCTGTCAAAAGCGAGCCAACCAGCGCGGGCGGCATCAGGCTTGGCGTTCCTCCGCCGAAGAAGATGCTCTCCAGTCTCTCGTCACCTGCCAGTTCCGCTTCATGCCGCATGTCTGTGAGCATGGCCGATAGCCATGCGTCATGGTCCACACGCTCTCGGACATGGCTGTTGAAGTCGCAATAGGGGCACTTCTTCAGACAGAAGGGCCAATGAATGTAGAGCGCGCGGGCCATGGTGGCAGACTAGCTGCCAAACTGTTCCGCGACCAGCTTGGCAAAGGCATCGGCACGGTGGCTAATCGCGTGTTTCTCTTCCGGGGCGATTTCGGCGAAGGTCTGCTCTCGGCCCGTGGGCACAAAAACCGGATCATAGCCAAAGCCCATTTCACCGCGCGGCGGCCATGTCAGCGTGCCGTCCACCCGGCCTTCATAGATGGCATAGTCACCTTCGGGCCAGGCAATGGCGAGGACGCAGGAGAACCACGCATCGCGCAGAACGTCAGCGCCCTTTGCCTGCAGCGCCCCCTCGACCTTGCCCATCGCCATGTACCAGTCCCGACCTGGCTCGCCTTCGAACCACTGCCGTTCGGCCCAGTCGGCGGTGTAGACACCGGGGCGACCATCAAGCGCGGCTACGGACAAGCCACTGTCGTCGGCCAGAGACGGGAGGCCAGAAGCCTCCGCCGCCGCCCGCGCCTTGATCAGCGCATTCTCGACAAAAGTTGTTCCCGTCTCCGCCGGTTCAGGCAAGCCCAGCGATCCCGCGCTCAGGCATTTCATCCCATAGGGTTCAAGCAGGGCGGAAATTTCTTTCAGCTTGCCTGCATTATGCGTGGCAATAACAAGGCTGCCGGAACCGAGGCGACGTGTCATTTTACCGCTGCGTCCTGCGCCTTGTAGACCTGCGCGCAGCCGATCTGGGCTAGGCGGAGCAGGCGGAGCAGGCCTTCTTCGTCATAGGTCGCGCCTTCGGCAGTGGCCTGCACTTCGGCGATACGGCCACCTTCGATCAGGACGAAATTGGCATCGGCATCGGCGCTGGAATCCTCGACATAATCTAGGTCGAGCACGGGGGTACCGTCGCAAATGCCGCAGCTGATCGCGGCGATCTTGGCTTCGATGGGGTCTTCACTGATCGCGCCTTCCGCCATCAGCTTGTTCACTGCCATGCGCAGCGCGACCCATGCGCCAGAAATAGAGGCGGTACGCGTGCCGCCATCAGCCTGGATCACATCGCAATCGAGCGTGATTTGGCGTTCGCCCAACTTCTTGAGATCAACCACAGCGCGCAGGCTCCGTCCGATCAGGCGCTGGATTTCCTGCGTCCGCCCGCTCTGCTTGCCCTTGGCAGCTTCACGGCTGCCGCGCGTATGCGTGGCGCGGGGGAGCATGGAATATTCGCCAGTGACCCAGCCTTCACCCTTGCCGCGCAGCCATGGCGGGATCCGTTCTTCAACGCTGGCGGTGCACAGTACACGCGTATCGCCGAAAGAGATCAGGCAAGACCCTTCCGCATGTTTGGTGAAGCCGGTTTCAATAGTGATAGCGCGCATCTCGTCGGGCGCGCGGCCGGAAGGTCGCATTTTCACTGTCCTTTACATGAGTTGCAAGGCATCTATCGGGCACAGGGAGACTAGGCCAGTATAAATGCAAGATAGTCCAGATTCAGACGGATACCGGCCAGGACACTCGGCAAAGTTTGTGGCTATATTGATCCTGACGATCGTTGTTGGGATGGTCTTTGCTGGAGGGCCTGACCGGTTCCTTTCGTTCACGATTGTCCTGATGGTCGGAACATTGATTTCGACTCTTCTTCACGAGTTAGGCCACCTAGTCGCTGGCTGGATCGTTGGTTGGCGGCTGGTCGTGATCAATGTGATGGGCTTGTCCTTACATTGGTGGAATATGCGCTTCCATCTCGACAAACCGGACATTGCAGCAGACGCCGGTGGATGGGTGGTTATGATCCCTGACAGTGCGGCAGCTCTTACTCCGTTTCGGCATTTGGTTATGGTTGCTGGTGGCCCATTGGTCAGCTTGGCCCAGACAGTTGTTGGGATTTCACTGGCGATATTGGCTTACAAGGGCCCATTCTTCGGCCCTTTTGCTCTTGACGTCGTCGGCCTCGGATTGGCTTTCTTCGGTCTTATCACATTCCTGGGAACCGCGATCCCTTCAAAACGCGCCGAGAGCAACGACGCCTCAACAATCCTGCGAGATTTCGCTATGTGGCGGAGTGGAGAGCGCTTTGACCCCGCCGCGTGGCTCGCACTGCTTCTGCAATACAATGTTAGGCTGCGCGAATTGCCCGAATGGTTGATTGCAGATGCAATAAATTATCATGCAGAAAGTGATTATGCCGATCGCTATTTTCGGAGTCTCGAAATCGGCATAGCCCTCGACGCGAAGCAGGTTGATGCTAATCGTGCCTTGGGCCTCATCGAGGAGTATGAACAGCTTTTTGGTATAGACGACTGGCTTGCTTGCTGTCGGGCCTATTGTGAAGCTGCCCATTTACACGATCTTACAGCGGCCCGTCGATCTATGGAGAAGGCCGGTTTCCCGAGTAGCTTGCCACAGATGGATTATGCCGCGCGAGCTGCGATTGCGATGCTCGAAGGCGATCGAGGAAATGCCATGGAGCTCCTGAAACTCATGGACGCCGAGATTGCCGCCAAGTCGCCGTTCAGGGATATGACTTTTAGAGATATCCGAAAGCAGATTACCGCTTTGCAGAAGATCGGCACTTAACAGATCGAGATTTGAATGCAGGGCTTGTGCTGCAGGTCAGCCAGCACCTAAATGTCCATCATGCCAAGCCCACCCGTCACCGAACTGACTACGCGCGCTCGTGACATCTTCCGCCTGGTGGTGGAGGAATATCTGTCGAGCGGGCAGCCCGTCGGGTCCAAGACACTGGCGAGCTGTGAAGCGGTGAACCTGTCACCTGCGTCAATCCGCTCCGTCTTGGCAGACCTTGAAGGACTGGGCCTGCTCGCTGCGCCGCATACCAGCGCGGGACGGCTCCCAACGGAAACCGGTCTGCGCCTGTTTGTTGATGGCATGATGCAGGTGGCAGAGCCCACGCGCGAGGAACGCGCGGTGATCGAGCAGCGCCTCTCCGAACCCGGCCCCATTGAGGCCGCGCTGGAAGCGACCAGCTCGATCCTGTCCGATATTTCGGGCGCCGCCGGCATGGTACTCGTCCCGACGCGTGAGGCCCGGTTGGCGCAATTCAGTCTGGTCAGCCTCGCTCAGGGCAGGGCGCTCGCCGTACTCGTGGGCGAGGATGGCCATGTCGAGAACCGGGTGGTGGATTTGCCCGGCGCGATCCCGCCCTCGACTTTGGAACAGGCGAGTAATTACATTACTGCGCGCCTTGGCGGGCGGACGCTGCCAGAGGCAGCACGGATCATGCGCACGGAAATCGCTTCGGGGCGCTCGGCGCTTGACGAAGCCAGTCGCGACCTTGTCGAAAGGGGGCTGGCTGTATGGAGCGAGGATGCCGCGCAGCGTCCCGTTTTGATCGTGCGCGGACAGGCCAAGCTGCTCGACGAAGCCGCGCTGAGCGATATCGAACGCGTTAGGCAATTGCTGGATGACCTCGAAAACAAGCAGTCCGTTGCCGAACTGCTCGACAGCGCGCGCGAGGCGGAAGCGACGCGAATTTTCATCGGTAGCGAGAACCGGCTGTTCTCACTTTCGGGCTCTTCCGTGGTTGCGTCACCCTATCGCGACCGGGAAGGAAGGGTAGTCGGTGTATTGGGGGTGATTGGCCCCACGCGGTTGAATTACGCGCGCGTCGTCCCCATGGTGGATTTCACAGCCCGTTCATTGGGCAAGCTCATCGGATAGCTTACGGAACTAAAGACATGATCGACAACGACAAACCGCGCGATGAAGCGGTGGAAAAGGAACTCGCAGGCGTACCGGAAGAATTCCTCGACAAGGATGACGCTGAGACGATTGAAGAAGAAACTTCTGCGCTGGATGAAGCTCTCGGCCGCCTGAAGGACGACCTTGAGGCCGCGAAACAAGAAGTGCTCTATGCCAAGGCGGAAACGCAGAATGTGCGCCGCCGCCTGGAGAAGGATATCCAGGACGCGCGCACCTATGCCGCAACCGGCTTTGCCCGCGATATCCTTTCGGTCGCCGACAATCTCAGCCGCGCGATTGATGCTGTACCCGCGGACCTGCGCGAGGATGAGAAATTCAAGGGTCTCGTGACCGGCATCGAAGCAACCATGCGCGAGTTGGACAAGGTATTCGGCCAGCACGGCATCAGCCGCATCGCCGCCATGGGCCTGCCGCTCGACCCCAACCAGCACCAGGCAATGATGGAAATTCCTTCGACTGACCATGAACCTGGCACGGTGATCCAGGAAATGCAGGCCGGCTACATGCTACGCGACCGACTGCTCCGCCCGGCAATGGTCTGCGTGGCGAAGAAGCCGGATTAGGAGGGCTGGATTGCCGAAGCGAGCTGGTTGATGTGCTTGATCAAGATCGCAAATTGATCAGCACTGATGAGGCGGACCTGTTTGGAGTAGGGCGCGTATTGCTGGGGGTTTGTAAACCCGGCAAAATCATCCCCGCCAACTGTGACCGTTTGCATTTTACCATGCACGATATCGCAACGCAGTGCCTGAAGTTCGGTGAGTTCTTTGATCGCCGCATCGACAGAGGCTTTGTTTGCCTTTGAGTATTGCGGGGCTGGCTTCGCTTTCGCGAGTGTCGCAAGATTCTGGCCAGGCATCGTTTTGACATCCAGCTTCAGCGCGACAAGCCTGTTGATGACAGCGGCTTCTGCAGATGCGAAAGCGTCAACCAACTTGCTGCGCGCAATGGCATAAGCAAAGTCAGAATTGTTCGGCATATTGGACATAGCCCAAATTTGCCGAACAATCCTTGCCAATCAGCTAATTACTCCACCAGCTGCGCCGCATTTTCGTCGCGGTGTTTTTTCAGATATTTCATGAAGGGAGTCCCTCCGGTTCCGACATCGGGATCGTTGCCTGAGTTCGAGCCCATCTGCTTGTTGATATAGCTGGCCGCATATTCCAGGTGGCGGGTGCGGAACCGGGCGCTTTGGTTGAGGCATGCGTTGAAAGCGTCCTTGAGACTGGACGAAGCCGATCCCTCCACGAATTCCCGTAATGTCGATTGCGCCGCAAGGTCCTCGATAAACTTGCGGTGCTTCACAGGGCGGTAGTGGTGCAATTCATCGAGAAAACTTTTCAGCGGGTCAGCGCTGTGACCTACGCCGAATAGCGCATCCATGGCCGGGACGATGCTTGACTGGCTTCCCGTTTGCCCGCGCAGCACCTGCGGTTTGCCGCCGAATTTCTCCACCCCTTCATAGACCAGACCGCCCGCCGGGAAGGCCGGATTATTGGCCCAGCCATGGATATAGGGGCGCACACGGTTGAAATAAATATAGGGATCGCAGCGCTCGCCCATGCGCGCGAAATGGCCATAAATACGTTCCCAAGCCGCATCCATTTCCACCAGTAACCGCTCTGCCTCAGCCGCATCGCCATTCTGGGCAATGGCGACCAGCTTGGCCGCATTATCCAGCAACACCCCGGCTTCAGCTTCGATCGCCACATGGATCAGCACGAACCAGTTCTCATCATCCCCACCTACAAAGTTTTGCACCATGTAGATATTGTCGAGCGAGACGGGTGTGCTCTTGTCTATGCGCGCCCAATTGTCGAGCACATAGCCGGAATAGGGGAGAAGCGGCGCCTGCCCCAAGCGGTCGGCCACTGCCACCATCGGGCGTGCGAGATTGGCGGGAAGATAGTCTGGCGCTTCCGCTTCACCCCACACATAGGCCTGCACAAGGAAGCTGTAATGCACCATGGCAGTGCGCACTTCCTCCTCTGGGGCCTCTTGCGCCCAATCCTCAAGTATTGGATCGCCAAGCTGGTTCAGCCAGTGGCGTACCCTGCCGCTGGTGAGCAAGCCGGACAGGTTGCCCGCAGCCTGCTTCACCCCGGTAAACTGCGAGGGCAGGGTGATTTCATCCATTTCATAATGCGATAGGTAGCCGCGCTCGCGCGACAGCCCGTAGGTATCCATCTCCATTTTATTGACCTGTTGGCCGGGCGCGGGTTTGGCCGCCCGGACAGGCCATTGGTATCAAATGCAACTATTGTCCTCAAGCCCGCTGCTTTGCGGGCTGGGGAAAGCGTGCTAGTAACAACTAGACATCACAAGCCCGCCAGGACGAAACTTCACCACAGACCGGGTCGCACCGCGCGAAGGGGGCGCAAGACCTATGAAAGTCTGGCAAATTATCCTGATCGTATTCGCCGGCATCGCCGCTTTTGTCGGCGCGATTTTTGCCATCGTTTTTTACGCCACCAGCGGGATTACCGAGACCAGCGACGAGTTCTTCGCCGCAGCGCGCGCCGGCAATTATCAATCCGCCTATGAAATGACGACACAGCAGTTACGGTCGGAAACCTCGCCAGAACAGTTGCAGGTCTTCCTTGAAAGCAACGGCCTGGACAAGGTGACCGAAACCAGTTGGTCCTCCCGCTCGATCAACAACAATATCGGCAATCTGCAAGGCACCGCGACGACTGAAAGCGGTGGAGCGATCCCGCTGGAAATCGGGATGGTCAAGGAGAGCGATGGTTGGCGGATCAGTATGATCAAGCCCGCCGAGAGCGGGCTTAGAGGTCCTCCTGATACGACACCCGACACCGGACCCGCCGAGAACTAGGGCTCCGCTGATCCGGGAAAATTGACCAGCAAATCATAGGCCGACGCGTTCGCGACGCCTGCAATCTTTGCCCCCCGTCGCAACAGGAAGGCATGGCGAACAATCTCTGCTTGCTGCTCGATCCCGTATTGCTCCAGCGACCAGCCCGGTCTCAGGCTGTAATCGTAGCGGCGTGAGAAAGGCCGGTGAAGTGGCAGGTACCAGCGGCCCTTTTTCTGCGCCTGCCAGACATGCACCATCTCGTGGACGAAATGTCCCTGCAGATGCAGCGATGCCTGCGCGAAATCGTCGCAGTAATTGTGCCCTTCAGGGTGGAAATGGATATGCCCACGCGGTGCCATTGTCACTTTGCGCGGCTGGAAGGGGAACCACTTCCAGCGGCGGATCGTAACCGCCGCATAGTCTATCGCATCGCCGAAAACCGTTCGGGCGAGCGCAATCTCACCGCCAGTCAGGGCGCGTTCGCCCCCGGCCGGGCAAGCCAGGGGCGCGTCGCTCAGCGCTCGTCCCCGGCAGCGCGGACGTCAGCCGTGAAAGTGAATTTGTCGCCGCCAATCACTGTCAGGGTCACTTCTGTCGTGTCACCCGGCTTGAGCTCAGGGGAAACCTTCATCGCCATGATGTGCTTGCTGCCCGGCTTGAACGATACCTTGTCCCCCTTCTGCAACAGCAGCGGGCCCATTTCGGCCATTTCCATCTTGCCCGCCCATTCGCCGTAATCGTGCATCATGGCGCTTTCTGCACCCGCCACATCAGCGCGGCGCAGGGTCGTGTTCCCTTCACCGTCATAGGTGAGGTCGAAATAGACTGCGGCCGGGTTGCCCGCCACCGGGGCAAGCACCATACGGGCATTTTCCACGCTCATGCCCGGCACACCCTCAGGCGCTTCTGCTACCGGTTCGGTCGTCTCCGCTCCGCAGGAAGCAAGGCCCAGCGATGCAACACCCAGCATTGCGGCAGCAAGAATGTCTTTCCTCATTTCAACTCTCTCCGTGTTTCAATTCGCCGAAAAAACTAGCCGCCTTGATCCCTTGTGCCAAGCTAAAGCGCACCTATATCGCCCACGCAAACACACTTTAACGAGCCGCCGAACTGTTTTGCCCGGCAGGGGAAACACAAAGCGCGGCGTCCAACCAGGAATAAGGACGGGTAAAACCATGGCCAAAGTAATCGGTATCGACCTCGGCACCACCAACAGCTGCGTTGCGGTGATGGATGGGGGCAAGCCCAAGGTTATCGAAAATTCGGAAGGCGCGCGCACGACGCCTTCGATCGTCGCATTTACGAAAGATGGCGAGCGCCTGATCGGCCAGCCGGCGAAGCGCCAGGCTGTCACCAATCCGGACAATACGCTGTTCGCGATCAAGCGCCTGATCGGCCGCCGTTTCGACGATCCGACCACCAAGAAGGACATGGACCTCGTCCCTTATGACATCGTCAAGGGCAAGAATGGCGACGCATGGGTCAAGGCTGGCGGCGAGGATTATTCGCCCAGCCAGATTTCGGCTTTCATCCTCCAGAAGATGAAGGAAACCGCGGAGAGCTATCTCGGCGAGACCGTGACGCAGGCTGTCATCACCGTTCCGGCATACTTCAATGACGCGCAGCGCCAGGCGACCAAGGATGCCGGCCAGATCGCTGGCCTTGAAGTGCTGCGCATCATCAACGAGCCGACCGCTGCCGCGCTCGCCTACGGGATGGACAAGGAAGATGGCAAGACCATCGCTGTCTATGACCTTGGCGGCGGCACATTCGACGTGTCCATCCTCGAAATCGGTGATGGCGTGTTCGAAGTGAAGAGCACCAATGGCGACACCTTCCTGGGCGGCGAAGACTTTGACGGCGCGATCGTCGAGTATCTCGCAGAAGAGTTCAAGAAGAAGGAAAACATGGACTTGAAGACCGACAAGCTCGCTCTTCAGCGCCTCAAGGAAGCAGCAGAAAAGGCCAAGATCGAGCTGTCGAGCTCGGCCCAGACCGAAATCAACCTGCCCTTTATCACTGCCCGCATGGAAGGCGGCGCGACCACGCCGTTGCATCTCGTCGAAACGCTGACCCGCTCCAAGCTTGAGCAGCTGGTGGGTGACCTGATCAAGCGTACGCTGGAGCCCTGCAAGAAGGCACTGGCTGACGCTGGCATCGACAAGGGCGGTGTGGACGAAGTCGTGCTGGTCGGCGGTATGACCCGCATGCCCAAGGTGCGCGAAGTCGTGGAAGAATTCTTCGGCAAGAAGCCGCACACGGGCGTTAACCCGGATGAAGTCGTGGCCATGGGTGCCGCGATCCAGGCAGGCGTGCTGCAGGGCGACGTGAAGGATGTGCTGCTGCTCGACGTGACTCCGCTATCGCTGGGTATTGAAACGCTTGGCGGTGTGTTCACCCGCATGATTGATCGTAACACCACGATCCCGTCGAAGAAGACGCAGACTTACTCGACTGCTGAAGACAACCAGCAGGCCGTGACGATCCGTGTGTTCCAGGGCGAGCGTGAAATGGCGGCAGATAACAAGTTGCTCGGGCAGTTCGACCTGCTCGGCATTCCGCCAGCACCGCGCGGCGTGCCGCAGATCGAAGTGACCTTCGACATTGACGCGAACGGCATTGTGAATGTCAGCGCCAAGGACAAGGGCACGGGCAAGGAACAGCAGATCCGCATCCAGGCCTCCGGTGGTCTTTCGGAATCCGACATCGAACAGATGGTGCAGGATGCAGAAAAGTTCGCCGAGGAAGACAAGAAGCGGCGCGAAAGCGCAGAAGCGCGCAACCAGGCCGACAGCCTTGTCCACGCCACGGAAAAGCAGCTCGAAGAGCATGGCGACAAGATTGACGCTGAGCTCAAGTCGGACGTGGAAACGGCGATTGCCGAAGCCAAGGAAGCACTGGCTGGTGATGATCTCGATGCGATCAATGCCAAGTCGCAGGCGCTGACTGAAGTCGCCATGAAGATGGGCCAGTCCATCTATGAGAAGGAGCAGGCCGCTGCTGCTTCGGGCGAAGCCGGCGGTGCGTCGTCTGCAGACGATGAAGACGTCGTTGACGCCGAATTCTCGGAAGTTGACGAAGACAAGAAGGGCTGAATGTCCGGCTAATTACCTGATCGGCTGCCGGGGGCATCAAGTCCTCCGGCAGCAATCAGGCGCGGACGGGGGACCAGCCTATGTCAGCCGAAATAGATTTCTACGAATTGCTCGAAGTCAGCCGCGATGCGGATGGGGCGACGCTCAAATCCGCCTATCGCAAGCTCGCGATGAAGTATCACCCGGATCGCAATCCGGGCGATGCCGATTGCGAAGCGAAATTCAAGGCGATCAACGCCGCCTATGACTGCCTGAAAGACCCGCAAAAGCGCGCCGCTTATGACCGGTTTGGCCATGCTGCGTTCCAGCAGGGTGGTGGTGGCCCCGGTGGTTATGGCCAGGGGCAGGGTGATTTCGGCGATATTGGTGATATTTTCGAGACCATTTTCGGCAGTGCCTTTGGTGGCGGAGGCGGTCGCCAGCAGGCTCGCCGCGGCGCAGATCTGCGATATGACATGGAAATCACGCTGGAAGAGGCGTTTCATGGCAAGCAGGCCGAAATCGAGATCGAAGTCTCGCAAAGCTGCGAACCTTGCAACGGCAGCGGCGCTGAACCGGGCACCGGAACTCGCGGCTGCAACATGTGCAATGGCTATGGGAAGGTCCGCGCCAAGCAGGGCTTCTTCGTGGTCGAACGGCCGTGTCCAACCTGCCACGGTCGCGGCGAAGTCATCGAGAAACCCTGCCGCGAATGTCGTGGCGAAGGGCGCGTTGACAAGGCGCAGGCGCTTGACGTCGAAATCCCGCCCGGCGTCGATACCGGCACCCGCATCCGTCTGGCCGGGAAAGGCGAGGCCGGACCGCGCGGCGCGCCATCAGGCGACCTCTATATTTTCCTGCATATCAAGCAGCATACGGTCTATGAACGCGAGGGGACCACGCTACTTACGCGTGTGCCAATCAGCTTCACTACTGCTGCGCTGGGCGGTTGCGTTGAAATCCCTGACATGGGCGGCGAGAGCAACCGGGTCGACATTCCGGCCGGGATCCAGTCCGGCAAGCAATTGCGCGTACGCGGGGCGGGTATGCCTGTGCTGCAGGGACGCGGACGGGGTGACATGGTGGTCGAAATCGCAGTCGAGACCCCGACCAAGCTCACCAAGGAGCAGAAAGCCATCCTCGAACAGTTCCGTGAGACGGAAACGGGCGAGGAATGCCCGGAAAGCCGGGGGTTCTTTGACCGGCTCAAGGATGCGTTTGGCGCCTAACTCAGGCGCTCTTCCACTTCGGCCCGCAAGCCATCGACCAGTCCTGGCTCCGCCATCAGTCGTCCCTGTTCCTCGTCAAGGATCGCTAGGAACGCTGCGCGTTTGAAGCGGCGGATTTCCTGCTCGCTCAGACCATCAGGCACAGTTGAGCAAACCAGGTCAATCATCCGCTCGGCCCCGTGGAGCCTGCCCCAGAGATAATCATTCTCGCGATAGGCCCGGCTGAAGAAGGCTCCGAAATTATAGAACTCGATCCCGCGCAGGGTAGCCCGCGTCCCGCCTTCGCGGATGGACCGGGCATCGTCCGGGCTGATTCGGTCCACCTTGATCGGATCAAACTCGCTCAGCCCGCGCTCTCCCAGCAGCGGCAGGGTAGCGATGTCATAGAATGGGAAACCCAGATAGGTCAGCAGCATCAGCCGCCGCAGCTCGGTTGGCATGGCGGCCAGCGCATCCGCCAGCATTTCTTCTGCCAGATGGTCAAGGTCCGGCAACAGGCGCCGCGCAGCCAGCGCGTCGATCACGGCAGCGGGATCTTCGAACACATTGGCGGCAAGACGGTGGAAATCCTCACCCAAGCCTTCCACCTGTTCACGCCCGAAATAGAGCGCGAGTATCTGGTAAATCCGCTCACGCGCTTCATCCAGCGCATCATCAGGGATGTTGGGGTCCGCCTCCCAGTCGCGCGAAAGCCGCCGCGCCAGCAGGCGCAAACGGCGGATACGAAAGCTGAGGTCATGTGCGCGGAAAAAGGCGATGGCCGCCTCGCTTGCCCCGCCTTTCGGGTTGCCCAGCACCTCAAGCCCGCTCTCTGCCAATTGCGCGCGGAACAGCGAGACAATGGCTTCATTATCGGGCAGTTTCAGTTCCGGCGCAGCCTCCAGCGTGGTTGCAGCCAATTCCTCCACGATCCCGGCAAACTTGGCCTGCGCATAGCCATGGAAAGCGAAACCCGCTTGCTCGCTCGCCGCCTGCTGTGCCTTTGTGCGCCAGTTGGCAAGGCGCCGGGCCGTGGGGCTGTCAAAGAACAAGGTCCGCCCAAACAGCTTGTCGACAGTGCGCTCTACCTCTGGCCGCAAGGAGGCGACAATCAGTCGCAGCCGTTCCGCTTCGCGCGATTGCTGCTCCAGCGCTTCCAGATTGTCACGGATCGGCTGTTCCCGCGGAATGGTAGAGAGCGAACCGAAAATGGCCGAAAAGAAGCCCACTGGCCGGTCGTCTTCCTCTCGCAGCGAGCCATGGCGATCCGGGCGCGGATCGACATAAACAAAACGCCGGTCCACTTCGCGCTGGGCCGGGCGTCCGCGCAGGGCCTCCATCGCCCCTGCAAAGGGGGCGTTGACCAGAACTGACCCGTCAATCAACGAAACCGTCTCTGCCGTGCCTTCCTGCACATGAACCGGCATAACTCGTTCAAGGAAATCCCGGCGGCTGTCCCACGCAATACGCATCCAGTCACCGAGTTCATCAATTTCCGCCAATTGCAGCGGCGGGAAAGCACCGGGAAAACTGGCAGTCGCCCGCGCGGCAAGCGTCAATTCAAGCAGGCTTGCAAGGTCTTGCCCGCCTGTGGGCGGAGTGACGCCATGGAAATCGACCGGCAGGCGATGCTCGCTCTCTTCCACAACAGGTGGGCTGTTGAGCCGCAACATTTCAAGATGCCCGCGAAAATCCGTAGTAGTAACCAGCAGGTCGACAGGATGGCCGGGGGGCAGCAGAGGCGCCTCCACTTCGCTACGCGCCATCGCTGCCAGCGCATTGGCAAGCAGGCGCGAGAAACCGGGTCCGGAAAAGGGCGGCTGGAACCAGCGCGAACGGATAAGGCGTGACACCTTGGTCCGCACTTCATGCCGGGTTTCTTTCGCCACACTGTCCGAAACGGCATTGCCCGGACGCCGCAACACCCACCAGACCAGCGGCATGGCCCATGCCTTGTTGAAGCGAGAGAAAGGGCGCGCATCTGGGTCGGTCAGCCGGTCCACATCAGCAGTTTCAAGCCACAGATCAGTCAGCGGCTCCAGCGATTGTCCGGAATGGATTGCCTGCGCAAGGAACACCGCATTTATGCCCCCGGCGCTCGCTCCCGTGAGGATATCGGGGAGCACTCGCAAGCGCAGTTTATGGTCGCTCTCAATATATTCGAGCAGGTCACGATAGACCCCTTGCGAGCCATCCGCCCGGTCTTCTCCCGAATGGAAGGCACGGCTGGCACGGGCGAGCTTCCATATCTCCTTGGTCACACCGTGCATGTAAACAGCAAGGCTGACCCCGCCGTAACAGACAAGCGCAATACGGAGTTCCTTCTGGCGCATATACACCTAGTGCCGTGGAAAGCCCTTCAAGGCAATTGCGTTCTATCTATGTTCCGTATATCGCCCACAATATGGCCAAGACCAAGAAGAAATTCATCTGCCAGGCATGTGGCAGCGTGTCCCACCGGTGGCAGGGGCAGTGCCCTGAGTGTGCCGAATGGAACACGCTGGTGGAAGATGCGCCGCAAACGGTCTTTTCCATGAAGCATGATTTGTCGAGCGGCGGGCGACCGGTGGAGTTTGTCGCGCTCGATGCTCCGGCAGAGCCTCTGGTACGGCGAGCAACCGGGCTGACCGAATTTGACCGTGCGCTGGGCGGGGGGCTCGTTCCAGGCTCAGCAATCCTGATGGGCGGTGATCCGGGCATCGGGAAGTCCACTTTGTTGCTGCAAGCCTCCGCCAATGTGGCGAAAAGCGGCGCAAGCGCGGTCTATGTCAGTGGTGAAGAGGCTTCGACGCAGGTGAGGATGCGCGCGGCGCGGCTGGGGTTGGCTGATGCCCCGATCAAGCTCGCTGCAGCGACTTCAGTGCGCGATATCCTCACCACGCTGGGCAATATGGAAACGCCCGCTCTGCTGGTGATTGATTCGATTCAGACCATGTATTCCGACACGATCGAAGGCGCTCCGGGCACAGTCAGCCAGGTGCGTGGCTGCGCCTTCGAACTGATCCGCTATGCCAAGGAAAATGGCGTGGCGTTGGTCCTCGTCGGCCATGTCACCAAGGATGGCAGCATCGCGGGCCCGCGCGTGCTTGAGCATATGGTCGATGTCGTCATGAGCTTCGAAGGGGAACGCAGCCACCAGTACCGGATCCTGCGCGCGCTCAAGAACCGCTTTGGCGCGGTGGATGAAATTGGCGTTTTCGCAATGGCCGGGGCGGGGCTGGAAGAAGTGCCAAACCCTTCCATGCTGTTCCTGTCAGGACGCGAAGAGCCACTGGCAGGCAGCGCGGTCTTCCCGGCGCTGGAAGGGACGAGGCCGGTGCTGGTTGAAGTGCAGGCCCTGATCGTGCGGCTGCAATCGGGCGCGACACCGCGCCGGGCAGTGGTTGGCTGGGACAATGGCAGGCTGGCAATGTTGCTCGCCGTGCTGGAATCGCGCTGCGGGCTGAATTTCAGCTCGGCCGAAGTCTATCTTAATATCGCCGGCGGATACCGCCTGTCTGACCCGGCGGCGGACCTTGCCGTGGCTGCTGCCCTTGTCTCTGCGCTGGCCGACAAACCCTTGGCATTGCACAGTGTGTGGTTCGGTGAAGTATCGCTTTCCGGGGAAATCCGCCCAGTCGCCCACGCCGGACTTCGATTACGCGAGGCCGCCAAGCTGGGCTTTGCCAGTGGCTGCGGACCCGCAGAAATTGGTGAGCGTTCACCCGATCTTAACTATCGCGGGCTCAAGCAGCTTCCTAATCTCGTTGACCGGGTGATGGCGACAGAATAGTTCGGGCGGCACATGACCGGATTTGATTTCATTTTCATGATTATTGTCGGCGTTGCGGCAATTGGCGGCTTCATGCGCGGCTTCGTGCAGGAAGTGCTGTCTTTGGCGGCGTGGATTCTTGCGATTTTCGCAATCCATTACCTGCACACGCCGCTTTCCAATGCCCTTTACCCGTATCTGGAGACGGAAACCGGGGCGGCCGTGCTCGCCTTCGCGCTGCTGCTATTGATCCCTTATGCTGCGATGAAACTGATTGCAGGCAGGCTGGGTGAAGCATCGCGCAATTCGCTGATGGGGCCGGTGGACCGTGTGCTGGGATTCGGATTTGGCGCGATCAAGGGGTCAATCATTGTTGTCCTTGCCTTTTCGCTGCTGGTGCTTGGCTATGACACAATCTGGGGCGTACAAGGCCGTCCGCTTTGGATCACGCAGGGACGCACTTATCCGGTGGTCAATGCCGGGGCTGACGCACTGGTCCAGATGATCGAGCAGCGCCGCGCCATGTTGCGCGGCGAAGAAGAGCCAGAGGATACGTCGCTGTTGTGACAGTTGGCAGCACGGCCAAGCTCTACACACCTGAAGTGCTCGCGCTGGCGGTGAAGCTGGCGCATTACCCGCCTGATCCATCGTTGCCACTCACAGGTGAAGCGCGAAGCCGCAGCTGTGGTAGCAGCATCATCATCTACCTCGCGGTTGATGCCAACCAAAAGATCAAACACATCGGGATGCAGGCCGCCGCTTGCGCTATCGGGCAGGCCTCTGCCGCGATCTTTGCCGATCATGCGCCGGGCATGGACTTTGCAGAGCTTTCAGATTCGCTTGCCGCAACAGAAGCCTGGCTGGCCGGGGAGGGGCCAATGCCGGTTTGGCCTGGACTTGACCTGATCGCACCTGCACGCGAACATCCTGCCCGGCATGGAGCCATCCTGCTGCCGTGGAAGGCAGCGCTGGATGCGCTTTCCAAGGTCTAATTCTGCGGCTAGGGACTGCGTTTTCCAACTTGCCGGGGGAAGGGCGCTGCATGGCTGAAGGAACACCCACCATTCGCGAACCAAGCGACAAGGAAGTTCGCCTCGTCATTGCGGCATCCTCCGCAGGGACCGTTTTCGAATGGTATGATTTCTTCATCTACGGGACATTGGCGGCACTGATCGGCGCGGCATTCTTCCCTTCAGACAATGAGACGCTGGAAGTCCTGCTGGTCTGGGCCGGCTTTGCTGTCGGCTTTGGCTTTCGCCCGCTGGGGGCGATCCTGTTCGGCTTTCTGGGCGACAAGCTGGGGCGCAAGTATACGTTCCTCGTCACCGTCACGTTGATGGGTATTGCGACAGCAGGTGTCGGCCTGATCCCCTCGGCCGAGAGCATCGGCCTCGCTGCTCCGTTGATCGTCCTGCTCCTGCGCATTTTACAGGGGCTCGCTCTTGGCGGTGAATATGGTGGTGCGGCGATCTATGTCGCAGAACATGCGCCTCCGGAAAAGCGCGGCTATTACACCAGTTTCATTCAAGCGAGTGTGGTTGGCGGTTTTGTGTTGTCGATCATTGTTGTGATCGGCTGCCGCTTCCTGATCCCGGCGGAGGATTTTGCTTCATGGGGCTGGCGAGTGCCGTTCCTGCTTTCGCTCGTCCTGCTGGGTATTTCGCTTTGGATGCGGCTCAAACTTTCGGAAAGCCCAGTGTTCCAGGCGATGAAGGCAGAAGGCAAGATGGCGAAGAACCCCTTCGTCGAAAGCTTCACTTTCCCCGGCAACAAGAAGCGCATCTTTGTCGCGCTATTCGGGGTGACCGGTATCCTTACGACGATCTGGTACACGGCCTTTTTCTCTTCCATGTCCTTCCTGCGCGGCCCGATGCGCGTCGAAGCTGAAGTGGTCGAAATCATCATGCTGGTGGCCGGGCTGATCGCCATGTCCTTCTATCTTGTCGTCGGCAAATGGTCCGATCGGGTCGGACGCAAGAAGCCGGTAATTATAGGGGCGCTGCTGTCCCTGGTGATCCTGTTCCCGGCTTTCTGGGGCATCGGCGCGCTGGCCAATCCCGGCCTCAAACAAGCCTCTGAACAAGCGCCTGTCGTCGTGATGGGTGAGGCTTGCGAATTTGATGCCTTTGCCGAGGTCCAGGCCACAAATTGCGGCAAATTGTTGCAAGATCTCACGGCGCTGGGTGTGCCATACACGATAGCGGACCAGCCAGGCACGCTGTCTTTGGCAATCGGTAGCGAAGCGAATGATCTTACCGCCGGTGCAGTTGCAGATTGGAATGATGCCCCTGCGCGACGGGCAATTGTGCAGGGCCTGCTCGAAGCGCAAGGCTATGATTTCTCCACCCAGACCCCGCCACTCCTGAACATTCTCGGCATTATCGGACTTTTGCTTGTGATGGGCGTGTTGTCCGCACTGACCTATGGTTCAGTTGCTGCACTGCTCAGCGAGATGTTCCCGGCACAGATCCGCTACAGTTCCATGTCGATCCCCTACCATATCGGGGCAGGCTATCTGGGTGGCTTCCTGCCCCTGATTGCCAGCTATATCGTAGCAACAACCGGCAATGCCTATTCAGGTATCTGGTACACATGGGTAGTGGTCGCCTTCGGCCTGGTCGTCGCCTGGTGGGGCCTGCCGGACGGGCCGCCGCGTGACTTTAAAGACGACCTCGCTAACAATGCCTGACCTGCCGCCGCCGACCCTGCGGGTCCGGATCGACAAAGCTGCCCTGACAGCGAACTGGCGCGCGCTGGATGCCATGTCTGGCCAAGCCAAGGCGGGCGCTGCGGTCAAGGCGGATGGCTATGGGCTGGGCGTTGATCGTGTTGTGCCTGTGTTGCGCGATGCCGGGGCGGAGGATTTCTTCGTTGCGCATTGGTGCGAAGCCCTGGCCGTGCTTGCGCATATCCCTGCCAGCCAGCTTAGCGTCCTGCATGGCCCGCTGAGCGCAGAGGATGCCCGCTTTGCCCGCGCCACCGGTGTGCGCCCCGTCATCAACTCGCTCCATCAGGCCCGCCTGTGGCTGGAAAGCGGGGGCGGCTTGTGTGACCTGATGGTTGATACAGGCATCAACCGGCTCGGCATTTCCCCGCATGAAGCCAGCGATCCACTCATCACCCGGCTAGAGATTGACACGCTGATGTCGCACCTCGCCTCGGCTGATGAGGACAGCCCGATGAATGCCCGGCAGTTGGCGGCTTTCAGGCAGGTCTTGCAAAATGTGCCCGCGCGCCGCTTGAGCCTCGCCAACAGCGCTGGCATCGCACTGGGCAGCGACTATGCCTTTGACCTGACCCGGCCCGGCCTTGCCCTCTATGGCGGGGTGCCACGATCGGAACTGGATGGCGCGATAGCCCAGGTTGCTTACCCGCAAGCCGCCATCCTCCAACTACGCAATCTGTCGGCCGGGGACAGCGTGGGCTACAACGCCATGTTCACCGCCTCCAGACCGATGCGGGTCGCAGTGGTATCGCTCGGCTATGCCGATGGTTTCCTGCGCTGTCGGGGGCCGGGCGCAGCCTTGCTGCATGGCGAAAGCAAACTGCCCATACTCGGCAGGGTGTCAATGGACATGATTGTCGTCGATTGTGCAAATGCGCCCGAATTGCGCGAAGGTGACTGGCTCGATGTTGCGCAGCATTTACCGGATGCTGCACGCGAATCGGGTCTCTCCCAATATGAGTTGCTGACCCTGACTGGCCGTCGATTTCGCTGATGCGAAAGGGCTTTTGCTGCTATTGCAAAATCAATGCTGCAAGTGCTAAACTGCGATGGGGAAACATAAACGGGGCGCAGGAACAACTCTATGGCAAAAGATCAGGACGGATCCGGACCGATCATCATCAAGAAATACGCCAACCGGCGTCTCTACAACACCAGCTCTTCCAGCTACATCACGCTGGATGATCTGGCCCGGATGACCCGGCAAGGAACCGATTTTCAGGTCCTCGATGCCAAGACCGGTGATGATATTACCCATTCAATCCTGACACAGATCATCATGGAGGAAGAAGCCAGCGGCCAGCAGATGCTGCCTGTCAGCTTCCTGCGCCAGTTGATCGGCATGTATGGCAACTCCATGCAGACCATGATGCCATCCTACCTTGAAGCAACCATGGCCAATTTCCGCGAGCACCAGGTGAAGCTCAAAGAAGCCTTTGAAGGCAATGTGACGGAAAATCCCTTCGCCAAAATGGCAGAGGCAAACCTCGCCATGTTCCGCTCTGCGGCGCAGGCAATGATGGCCAAGGTTGGAGCTGAACCAGCTGCAAAGCCCACCGAACCTGAGACCGCCCCCGACAGCGAGCTGGAACTGCTGCGCAAGCAGCTGGCCGCGATGCAGAAGCGGCTGGACGAACTCGACAAATAATCGGGTCGCTGCGCTTGCCTGGCGTAAAAAGCCCAAATCCCTACTCGACTTTGCCTGCCCCTCGCCTGTAGGGCGGCAAACATATTCCTATTTACGATCCAGACGGAGCCAGGGCACACGTGTCGAATATCCGCCATGCGCTGAATGTGAAGCGCGAAGACGATTTTGCACAATGGTATCAGGAAGTCATTTCCGCTGCGGACATGGCTGAGGAATCGGGTGTCCGCGGCTGCATGGTCATTAAGCCCTGGGGCTATGGCATCTGGGAACGCATCCAGCGCCTGATGGATGACCGGATCAAGGCCGCAGGTGTCCAGAACTGCTATTTCCCGCTCTTCATCCCGCTCGCCAATTTCACCCGTGAGGCAGAGCATGTCGAAGGTTTCGCCAAGGAAATGGCGGTTGTAACGCACCATCGCCTGATTGCTGATGGCAAGGGTGGACTGGTCCCTGATCCGGCTGCCAAGCTGGAAGAACCACTGGTTGTCCGGCCCACTTCTGAAACGATCATTGGCGATGCCATGGCGCGCTGGGTGCAAAGCTGGCGCGACCTGCCTTTGCTCACTAACCAATGGGCCAATGTCGTGCGCTGGGAAATGCGGACCCGCATGTTCCTGCGCACCAGCGAATTCCTCTGGCAGGAAGGCCATACCGCGCATGAAAATCGTGAAGATGCACTGGTCGAGACCAAGCGTGCGCTGGAAATGTATCGCGCCTGCCTTGAAGACGATCTCGCCATTCCCGTGATTGCCGGCGAGAAGCCGGAGAATGAACGCTTCCCTGGCGCGGTGGAAACATGGTCAGTCGAAGCGATGATGCAGGATGGCAAGGCGCTGCAGGCCGGCACCAGCCATTATCTCGGCACCAATTTCGCCCATGCGGCGGGTATCCAGTTCCAGGATCGCGAAGGCGGGCAGCAATATTGCCACACGACCAGCTGGGGAACGTCCACCCGCATGATTGGCGGGCTGATCATGACTCATGGCGATGATGACGGGCTGCGTGTGCCGCCGCGCCTCGCGCCGCAACAGGTCGTGATCCTGCCCATGCTGCGCGACAAGCCGGAAGATGCCGCGCTGATTGAATATTGCGAAAAGCTGCGCAAAGGGCTCGCTTCGCAGGTCGCGCTGGGCGAGAAAATCCGCGTCCTGCTCGACAAGAAGCCGGGCAAGGCGGCGGCCAAGCGCTGGGATTGGGTGCGCAAGGGTGCTCCGGTTATCATCGAAGTCGGGTCTCGCGATATGGAGGCAGGCAACATCACCCGCATCCGCCGTGATCGCCTGTGGAACGAAGATGGCAAGCCCAACTTCCAGAACCGCGGCTTTGACGAGTGCATCGACAATATGGGCGCGATGCTGGAAGAAATGCAGCACAAGCTCTTCGGCGAAGCGCTGGAACGCCGCAACGCGAATATCCATCGCGGCGTGAGCAGCGTGGCAGAGCTGGCAGAATTCTATGCAAGCAACGGGAAATATCCCGGCTGGGTCGAAGTACAATGGTCAAAGCCGACCGGCGAAGCCCTCGACAAGGTGGTGGAGCACCTCAAGGAGCTGAAGCTGACCTTCCGCAATGTGCCGATTGATGCAGAGCCCGCTGACGGTAGCTGTATCTTTACGGGCCAACCGGCAACAGAACGCATCCTTGTGGCGCGCGCATATTAAGGCGATAAGAACGGGACCATTTTGGGGGGAGGGAAGCCCATGTTGGGTTCGATCAAATATAATTTGTCACATCTGGGGCAGTTCAGCGGGCGCGATGCGCGCCAGACGTTCTGGTATTACGTACTGTTCCTCGTTGTGCTGCAATTCGGCGTGGGCATTATCGCCGCGATCCCGCTCTATATCGACATGTTCACAGGTGCCTTCCAGGCAGCGCAGGCGGGACTGGGCGAACGTGAAATGCAGGCCATGATGATGGCCAATATGGGCGATCAGATGCGTACGCAGGTCTGGATATCGGCCGCAGTCGGGGTCGTAATCTCCATCCTGCTGGCGGCGTCTTTTGTCCGGCGGTTGCATGATACAGGCTTCACCGGCTGGATCGCGGTGATCCCACTGGGAACCTACCTTTTCTCGCTGGGATACAATATCGTCAATCTCGACACTATGCTGGCGATGATGGAACGGGCGATGTCCGCCACTGAACCGTCCGAAGCATTCGCGATGCAGGGCCAGATGGCCAGCACCAGCCTGATCAGCTGGGTCGGCATCCTCGTCGTAATCGGTTTTGGCGTCCTGAAATCACAGGACGGGCCGAACAAATATGGTGATGCACCGGTCCGTTTCTGACTCTTTGCATTCCCGGCAAAGCGTGTAACTTGCGCCGATGCGCAAGGTTCTGACAGCTCTCGCCATTCTCGCTTGCTCCGCAGTGGTGCAAGCGCAAGACCATCCCGCCGATGCCGTATCGCAGGAACGGCTGGAAGCCGATATTCACACGCTGGTCGGCTTCGGCACACGCCATACCTTGTCTGTGCAGGACCATCCCACGCGCGGGATCGGGGCGGCTGTCCGCTGGGGCGAGGCGACATTCAAGATAATTTCGGCGCAATGCGGCGGTTGCCTGGAAGTGGTAGTGCCGGAACGGATTGTGCAAGGCCGCCGTATCCCAGAACCGACGAGGCTCCGCAATGTGGTCGCGATCCAGTGGGGGACGGAGCGCCCGAAGGAAGTCGTAATTGTCCAGGGGCATATCGACAGCCGCGTAAGTGATGTGATGGACTTCACCAGCGACGCCCCCGGTGCCAATGATGACGGGTCGGGCACTGTGCTGGTGCTGGAAGCGGCGCGGGTGCTTTCGCAGCGGCAATATCCCTCCACTATCGTCTATGTCCTGCTCTCGGGCGAGGAGCAGGGACTCTATGGCGGGCAGCTGATGGCGGACTATGCCGAGGAGCAGGGCTGGACCGTCAAAGCGGTACTCAATAACGATATTGTTGGCGGCTCCTGCGGATCGGATGGCGTATGCGACGACAGCAATGTGCGCGTCTTTTCAGAAGGGCCGCGTGCTGACCTGACCGAGGCATTGCGCGCAGACCAGCGCCGCAATGGCGGGGAGAATGACAGCCCCAGCCGTAACCTCTCACGCTGGCTTGACGGGCTGGCAGATGAATTTCCCGACGGGCTGAATGTCCGGCAGATCTGGCGCACCGACCGGATGGGGCGGGGCGGCGACCAGATACCCTTTCTCGACAAGGGCTATCCCGCGATCCGCTTCTCCGTCGCGATCGAGGATTACGAGCACCAGCATCAGGATCTGCGGGTCGAAGACGGCGTGACCTATGGCGATACGGCGGAGGAAATGGACTTCACCTATCTCGTCAGGGTGACTCAGCTGAATGTTCGGGCGCTGGACCGGCTGGCCAGGGCGCCGATGCCACCAGTGGTTAAGGCCCAGGCAGCAGTGAGGACGGATACCTTGCTAGAATGGGAAGGCGTTCCGGGAGCGACCCTCTACGAGATTTTCGCCCGTCGCACTGATGTGCCAGCATGGGGCAGCCCCATCGCGATATCCTATGTCGACGGCCTCAAGCCTGCTTCTTCTGGAACGTCTGAGAGCACACGTAATTGGAGCCATGTTGCCAAGCTGCGCGGAGATGACTGGTTCTTTGGTGTGCGCGCTTGCGGGCCGGAGCATGTTTGCAGCCCCATATCCAGCGCAGTCCCGGCAGGAGCCTTTGCGCCGATCCCTCAGGAAGAGGGTGACAGCAAGTAGCGCCGCGTCCATAGGCTGCCCATGGCCAAACGCCCCACAACCAAGCACCCACAGGGTTTGCCGTCACGCGAGCAGGTCCTCCAATTCATCCAGTCCGCCGACAGCATCGTCGGCAAACGCGAAATCGCCAAGGCCTTCGGGCTGAAAGGGCAGGAGAAGATCGCGCTCAAGGCGCTGCTCAAGGACATGGCGGAAGAAGGGCTGATCGACGGGAAGAAGACCGCCTATCACCGCATGGGCGGCGTGCCCAAGGTCACTGTGCTGCGCGTGCTGGAAATTGACGATGGCGATGCCTTCGCCATTCCCGACGCCTGGAGCCCGGACGATGCCACGCCGCCGCCGCGGCTGAAAATCGTCGAGAAGAAGAAGGGTCCGGGGCGCATGGCTGCGCTCAAGATCGGTGACCGTGTGTTGGCCCGAACTGAAGAAACCCAGCGCGGCTGGCTCGCCCATCCGATGAAGAAGCTGCCTGCCCGCACGGAAGGCTTGATGGGCGTGGTCGAAATGGATGGCAGCGGCAAGGGCTGGCTCGCCCCGGTCGATAAACGCGTGCGCAACAGCGCGCTGATCGCCGATTTGGGCGGAGCAGAGGAAGGCCAGCTGGTGATTGCCGAGCCTGCCGGGCGCTCGCCGCGTGCGGGGGTAAAAGTCGTCGAAGTGCTGGGCGATCCGCTAGCACCCAAAAGCTTCTCCATGATCGCCATCGCCAAGCATGGCATCCCCCATATTTTTGCCGAGGAAGCGCTGGCCGAGGCGGAGCGCGCGGCGAAGCTTCTCCTCAGCGAAGACAAACGCGAAGACCTGCGCGCGCTGCCCATCGTAGCTATCGACCCCGCTGATGCGCGCGACCACGACGATGCGATCTGGGCTGAACCGGACGGGCAGGGCGGGTTCCGCGCGATAGTCGCCATTGCCGATGTCAGCTTTTACGTCCGCCCCGGCAGCCTGATCGACCGTGAGGCGCGCAAGCGCGGCAATTCGGTCTATTTCCCCGACCGCGTCGTCCCGATGCTGCCGGAAGTGCTTAGCGCGGATGTCTGCTCGCTAAAACAAGGCGAAGACCGCGCGGCGATGGCCTGCCACCTCACCATTTCGGCAGAGGGCAAGGTTACCAATTTCCGCTTCACCCGCGCCTTGGTGCGGATCGCGGGCAATATCGCCTATGAGGATGCGCAGGCGCAGATCGACGGTGGCACCGCGCCAGAGCATTTGCAGAACCTCTGGGCCTGTTGGAAGCTCCTCGCCGCGGCCCGTCATGCGCGCGACCCGCTGGAGCTGGAACTGCCCGAACGGCAGGTGAAGCTCGACGATCAGGGCAAGATCGCAGAAATCGCCATTCGTGAGCGGCTCGACGCGCATCGCGTGGTGGAGGATTTCATGATCGCCGCCAATGTCGCGGCTGCGCGCGCGCTAGAGGCAAAAACTGCACCGGTCGTCTATCGCGTCCACGAACCACCGAGCCGGGAAAAGCTGATCGCCCTGCGCGACTATCTCGACACGCTCGGGCGCAAGCTGGCACTGGGGCAAGTCATTACCCCCGGCCTGTTCAACCGAATGCTCAAGGATGTGACCGAGGATGCCGAGCGCGCGCAGGTGATGGAGGCCGTGTTGCGCAGTCAGACGCAGGCCTATTACGGGCCGCGCAATGCCGGGCATTTCGGGCTGGCGCTGGCTTCCTACGCGCATTTCACCTCGCCCATTCGCCGCTATGCCGACCTGCTGGTCCACCGCGCGCTGGTCGACGCCTACAAGCTTGAACAGCCCAAGCCCCCGCACAATGCCAACATCCCGGAAACTAGCGGATTGTCTGATCGCGACCGCGATGATTTGTCACGCGTGACCGACGCGATCAGCGCTGCCGAACGCCGCGCGATGGAGGCAGAGCGAGAGACGATCGACCGCTATGTCGCGGCCTGGCTAGCGGGCCGCGTGGGCGAGACGTTCGAGACCCGCATCACAGGCGTCCAACGCTTTGGCTTCTTCGCGACCATTGTCGGGCTGGGCGGCGATGGCCTTGTCCCCATTTCAACGCTGGGTGACGAACGTTTCCACCATGACGAAGCAGCGCAGGCATTGGTCGGCGAAAGCAGCCGCAAACGCTATTCGCTAGGGGACCGCTTGCAGCTCATGCTGGCAGAAGCGAACCCGCTGACCGGTGCACTCAAGTTCCAGCCTCTCGACGCAGATGGCCAGCCCATCGAACCGCGGGGCGAACGTATGCAGTATCGCCGAAAGCCGGGTGGAAAGGGGCCGGGCAACGGGAAACACATGACCGGGAAGCGCGGTCGCCCCGGAGACATCCGGCATCAGGGCAGGAAGAAGCGTTAAAGCCGCATGCTACGCCAAGCGGTCAATATCTTCGTCGGTGAAGGTGCCGGGCACGATATAGAGCGGGCAAGGGAGTGACCCGGCACAGGCGGTAAAGTGCGTCACCAGCGGGCCGGGAGCGCCTTCTGCCGCCGCACCCAACACCAGAGCGGCCACTTCGGGATGCTCGGCCAGATAGGCCTGGATCACGTCACTGGCTTTGCCCACTTGTACCGAGATCACCGGCATCTTGCCGCTTTCGGCAAAGATGCTGCCCGCTGCGGAAGAGGCGATAACCTCCGCCCGGTCCCGCGCTTCCTGTTCAATCGTGGCTTGCACCCCGCCAAAGACAGTGAAGTTCTCTTTCGGCACCAGCGCCAGAATGTGCACGGCATCGCCGGTGTTCTTTGCCCGGCGCGAGGCGAAGCGAAGCGCCTTTCCTGCTTCGTCCGTCTCGTCAATTGCAACCAGATATACCCGCATAGTGCCCTCCGATATCGACCTATCCGATGAAAACCTATTCAGCGCAAGCGGCTTGCCCGATGCGCGCAAATTCGCCACAGACCGGGGAAGAGATTCCGTAGCGGAAGCGAGAGGAAAAACTGCCCCCATGGCAATTGCGATCAAGATGCCCGCCCTGTCCCCGACCATGGAAGAGGGCACACTGGCCCGCTGGCTGGTCAAGGAAGGTGATAGCGTTTCTGCTGGCGACATCATGGCCGAAATCGAGACTGACAAGGCGACGATGGAGTTCGAAGCCGTCGATGAGGGCGTGATTGCCAGCATCGCCGTCGCTGAAGGCACAGAGAATGTGAAGGTCGGCACGGTCATTGCCATGCTCGCCGAAGATGGCGAGGATGTTGGCGAGGCTGCTTCTGCAGCTCCGGCAGAGGACGCCGCCACAGCACCGGCAGAAACGGCGCAGCCCGCACCTTCCTCCAAATCTGGAGCTCCAGCAGGTGACGACACACGCGCATCCCCGCTGGCCCGGCGGATGGCACAGCAGGCTGGGCTGGACCTCTCCACCATTTCCGGCAGCGGGCCGGGTGGCCGCGTGGTCAAGGCCGATGTGGAACAAGCTGGTACTGGCGGCGGCAGCACGGTGGGGGCCGCGCCGGTCATTGATGGTGACCGGATCATTGCCTCGCCACTGGCGCGCAAACTGGCCGGAGAGCAGGGCATTGATCTCGCGACCGTTGCTGGCAGTGGCCCCAATGGACGGATCGTGAAGAACGATATCGACAGCTATGAAGCGCCCAAGGAAGCGCCCGTTACCCCTGCTGCGCAACCTGCCGCAGCAGCGCCCGCTGCCGATGTATCACCCGATACCGCCAAGCTGCTCGATGCGCGTATCCCGCATACGATCAGCAAGCTTTCCGGTATGCGCAAGACCATAGCGCGCCGCCTTGCGCAGTCGATGCAGGAGGCGCCGCATATCTATCTTTCGCTCGACGTGCGGCTTGACCGGCTGCTCGCCGTGCGCGCTGAAATGAACCATGCGCTGGAAAAGCAGCGTGTCAAACTGTCCGTCAACGATATGCTGATCAAGGCGCTGGGCAAGGCGCTGGTCGATGTGCCCGAATGCAACGTCACCTTCGCCGGGAACGAGATGATCCATTACAGCCGCGCGGATATCTCCGTCGCAGTCAGCATTCCCAATGGCCTTATTACACCCATCGTGCAGGACGCCGATGGCCGCAGCCTGTCCTCCATTGCCAAAGCGATGAAGGATCTTGGGGCGCGTGCCAAGGAAGGCAAGCTTGCACCTGAGGAATATCAGGGCGGAACCGCCAGCATTTCCAATATGGGCATGATGGGGATCAAGCACTTCACCGCCGTGATCAACCCGCCGCAATCGACTATCCTGGCGGTTGGTGCGGGCGAGAAGCGGCCATGGGTCATGCCTGACGACAGCCTTGGCGTGGCCACGGTGATGACCGCGACCGGCAGCTTCGACCACCGCGCGGTGGATGGTGCCGATGGCGCGCGCCTGATGGCAGCATTCCGCGAATATGTCGAAAGCCCGCTGGGGATGGTGGCTTGAGATGATGCGCTTTGCGCTCATTCTGACCACATTGGTGACCGGTCCGCCAGCGCCTGAAATCGTCCAGATTGCGCCTTCACGGGCGGTCATGATCGGGCAGGATGGCCCAGAATTCGATGCCTGCGGCGGGCTCGGGCGGATCATCAGCGGCGCGGAGGATCGCCTGCCCGTTCTCTCTGGGCCGGACCAGTCGGCGATGGTGTCCGGATCGCTCGGTCGCAGCACCCATGTCTGGCTGTGCGAGGCAGAGGGCGAATGGCAGGGGATCGTCTATCCTTCTGGCGAATTCCAGGACGTTGGCGATTGCCGCGTCAGCAGCCCCGTGGCCGAGCCTCGCGCCTATGATGGGCCGTGCCAGTCCGGTTGGGTGCGGGCGCGCAATATCGAATTGCTGGCGGGGTAGGGCGCAAATGCAGGATTTCGGCGACTTGATGATCCGCGCCACTGCCATGCCGGCGGACACCAACCCCTATGGCGGTGTGTTTGGCGGCTGGCTGATGAGCCAGATGGCTTTGGGCGCCGGGGCGCTGGCGAGCCGCGTGGGGCAGGGTACGGCGGTCGTGGTCAGTGCAACCGATTTTACCTTTCCCGGCAAGATGGCGGTGGGTGACGAACTCTCCGTCTATGCGCGGATCGCGCGAACGGGGCGCACCTCGCTGTTGGTAGAGGTGCAGGCCAACGGACGTGAGCGTAATGGGGAACAGGTTCAGATCGTCGCTTCGGGGACGTTCAAATTCGTTTTGCTGGACGATAATGGCCGCCCGCGGCCTGTTTCAGCAGCAGATACAGCAAGTTGAAGAATGGAATTCTGATGGCAGATCAATATGACGTAATCGTGCTTGGCTCGGGCCCCGGCGGCTATGTCGCGGCGATCCGTTGCGCGCAGCTGGGCCTGAAGACTGCGATAGTCGAACGCGAAAACCTCGGCGGGATCTGCCTCAATTGGGGCTGTATCCCGACCAAGGCGCTGCTCCGTTCAGCCGAAATCTATCACTACATGCAACATGCCAAGGATTACGGGCTTGTTGCCAAGGAGATAGATGCAGACCTTGACGCGGTGGTGCAACGCAGCCGGGGCGTCGCCAAGCGCCTGAATCAGGGCGTCACGCACTTGATGAAGAAGAACAAGATCACCGTGCATATGGGTGAAGGCAAACTGCTTTCTCCCGGCAAGCTGCAAGTGACCGGTGCCGATGGCAGCGAAACCCTAGAGGCCAAGCATATCATCGTCGCCACGGGTGCCCGCGCACGCGATCTCCCCTCGGCTCCGGCAGATGGCAAGCGGGTGTGGACCTATCGCAACGCAATGACTCCTGATGAAATGCCCAGCAAGCTGCTGGTGATCGGCTCGGGCGCTATAGGGATCGAATTTGCAAGCTTCTACAATGATATGGGCGCAGAAGTTCGCGTTGTTGAAATGATGGACAGGATTGTTCCGGTTGAAGATGAAGACGTCTCCGACTTCCTCGAAACAGCTTTAACCAAGCAGGGGATCGACATTTGCACAGGCGCCAGTGTGGAAAGTATCACCCCCGGTGCAAATGGTGTGAAAGCCAGCATCAAGCGCGCCAATGGCGATGTCCTTGACGAGGAATACAGCCATGTGATCGTGGCTATCGGCATCGTGCCCAATACCGAAAATATCGGACTGGAAGAGCTGGGCATCAAGGCTGAGCGGGGGATCATCCAGATTGACGCTTACGGTCGCACCAATGTGGCCGGGGTCTGGGCTATCGGGGACTGCACCCCCGGCCCATGGCTGGCGCACAAGGCGAGCCATGAAGGCGTGACCGCTGCCGAGGCCATCGCGCAGGAGCTGGGGAACGGCGATGTCCATCCGCATGCGATGGATCGCAATTCCATCCCCGGCTGCACTTATTGCCATCCGCAAGTCGCCAGTGTCGGCCTGACCGAAGCCAAGGCCAAGGATGCGGGTTATGACGTGAAAGTGGGCAAATTCCCCTTCATGGGCAATGGCAAGGCGATTGCGCTGGGCGAAGCGGAAGGCTTCATCAAGACGGTGTTTGATGCCAAGACCGGCGAGTTGCTGGGCGCGCATATGATCGGTGCCGAAGTGACCGAGCTGATCCAGGGCTATACCGTCGGCAAGACGCTGGAAACGACCGAAGTCGAATTGATGCAGACAGTTTTCCCGCATCCGACCCTGTCAGAAATGATGCACGAAAGCGTGCTCGCCGCCTATGGACGGCCACTGCATATATAGATGCTGATCTTGGAGGGCGGCTCCCAGCCGCAGCCGCCCTCTCCCCCTGTACTCAGGCAGGAACACCCATCTTCACAATGAGTTGGGAACGATTCTTTACGCCAATTATGCGGTAAATCGCATAGAGGTGCGACTTGATCGTCGCCTCTGACAGGCACAGGCTGTCTGCTATATCGCGATTGGTCTTTCCCTGGATTAGCTGATCCAGCACACGGCGCTGTGCCATGGAGAGATCTTCCAACTTGATTGTCGAAGTGTTGGACCGGGGCGTAAGATGCGCCAATTGGTCAGAGCATTGCGCCAGCGCCTTGCGTAATTCGTCCAGCAGGGGGCCAGCGCCCAAATCTGTCGCCGCGAAGCCGCAAGCACCGATCGCGAGTGCGCTTTCGCCGTCCATCCCATGATTGCCACGCCCGACCAGCAGAACCGGCGTTTCCGGGCAGCGCCCCTGCACGAAACCAATACAGGTTTCGGGGTTTTCCAAGCCTGGCAGGCCCATACCCAGCAATAGCGCACTATGCGGCTGGCGCAGCAATTGCGCCTGCAAGGCTGCGTAATCGCGCACCACCAGGCAGGTGAGGAACGGGCTGGAA
This sequence comes from Sphingomonadaceae bacterium, assembly GCA_024236195.1. Lineage (GTDB taxonomy): Bacteria > Pseudomonadota > Alphaproteobacteria > Sphingomonadales > Sphingomonadaceae > JACXVD01. The sequence goes on along the minus strand of JACKKZ010000004.1, from coordinate 412,253 downwards.
GCAAGCACGGCTGCCTCCAGCGCTGTGGCAGTGACCTGGTCGTTCTCCGCAATAAGGACTGGGGCGACCGGTTCCGAAATATGTCCTGCTTGAACCATGTCCAATACTTACGCGCAGAGACCCGTCCGCCGGAAGTCTCAAGCCGAAAGTGTTACAGATGTTTACCTAGGACTTTGGGCTGATTCCTGCGGTTGATAACGGGATGGTAAGTATATTCGCTCACTAAGGGGGCATGACACATGCACGCACAAAGCTCGCCTTGGCCGCTTCCACCGCAATTCTTTGCGCATTGCCCCATGCTGCACATGCAACCGGGGTCACCGCCGGAACGCTGATCGAGAACACGGCCTCCGCCACCTATGAGAGCGGCGCCGGGCCGCAAACGGTTGATTCCAATACTGTTACGGTAACAGTGGATGAACTGCTCGATGTCGCCATCGCGACGCAAGATGCCGGTGCAGTGCCAATTTCCGGCGGTGGGACCGTGCTTACTTTTGAAGTCACCAACACCGGCAACGGCCCCGAAGCTTTCGACCTGACCGCCGATCCCGCCGTCACCGGCAATGATTTTGACGCTACGGTTGACGCCATCGCGGTCGATACCAACGGTAACGGGACCTACGATCCGGGTATCGACACGATCCTGGGCGCGGGCGATTCCACGCCGGTTCTCGCTCCGGATGAGGCGCTGACCGTGTTCGTGATTGTTAGCCCGCCCGCAGGGATCAGCGATGGTGATACGTCGCAGGTCAACCTCCTCGCGGAAGCTGCCACCGGTACGGGCACTCCGGGCACAGTGTTCACTGGAGCGGGCGAAAGCGGCGTTGATGCCGTTGTCGGCAGCTCCAGCGCAGACGCCGACACCAATGGCGCACTGCTGGCGAGCCTCGCCACCGTGGCCTTGGCAAAAAGCGCCGTGATTGCGGACCCGTTCGGCGGCAGTGAAGCTGTTCCGGGGGCTGTGGTGACCTACACGCTGGTCGCAACCGTGCAGGGCAGCGGCAGCATCACGAACCTGCGCATCACCGACATTATTCCCACCGGCACGACCTACGCCGCAGGCACACTGACGCTCGACGCAGCCAGCCTAACGGACGCTGATGACAGCGATGAAGGCAAGGCTTCGGCCGCTGGGATCGACGTTCTGGTCGGCACGGGGACTGCCGGCACAGACTACACCGTGACATTCGACGTCACGATCGACTGAGGAAGGCAAAATGAACAAGGTCGCACATATTTTCAAAGGGTTGTTCAGCGTCGCATCGCTATGCGCGGCGATCCTGATCGCAGCACCCGCAGCCCATGCGCAAAGCGCCGTGGCGCTGGATGGAAAGGTCAAGGTCGAACGGACTGAAACCGTGGATGGCGAACAGCGCACCGTGCTTGCCGAACCGACTTCGGTCGTGCCGGGCGACAAGCTGCTGTTTACGACTGCCTATCGCAATACCAGCGCCGAGCCGGTGGAAAACTTCATCGTCACTAACCCTCTGCCGCGCGCCGTCATGCTGGCCGAAGCGGATGACAGCTTTGAGGTCTCCGTTGATGGCGGAGCCAGTTTCGGCCCGCTCGCAGGGATGATGATTGCCGATGGTGAGGCAGGCGACCGGCCCGCCAAGCCAGAGGACGTAACCCATATTCGCTGGACACTCCCACTCATCCAACCGGGTGAGGAAGGGGTTCTCGAATATCACGCCATAGTCCGCTGAAAAGCGGGATATCCGCCAATGTTCGCGGGCGGGATAGCGCGAACAATCCGGACCAGGAGTACTGAACCATGAAACGCACCAGCAGACTGCTTGGAGCCGCGAGTGCTATAGCGCTCGTTGCTCTCGGCGCGACGCCGGCCCTTGCCGCAGGGACCACTGCGGGGACGGATATTACCAATACCGTCTCTGTCAGCTACCAGGTTGGCGGGGTCAGCCAGACGGCTGAGACCGATTCCGATACCTTCACGGTTGACCGCAAGGTGAACCTGACGGTGGCGGAAGTCGGCTCGGCAGCAACCATCGTTTCGCCTGGCGAAACGCTGGCTGTAACCACCTTTCAGGTCACCAATCTTTCGAACGACACGATCGACATCGGCCTGGCAGCTACCCAGCAAACGGGCGGCGCGGCGGCTTTTGGCGGCACAGATAATTTCGACGTGACCAGCGTCACCATCTATGTCGATACCAATGGCAACGGCACCTATGACGACGGTACCGACCAGGCTGTTACCTATCTCGACGAACTGGCCGCTGACGGCACGAAAACCGTGTTTGTCGTGTCCAGCGTCCCGTCGGGTCTGGCAACGAACGACATCGCGACTGTTATCCTCACCGGCCAGGCGGAAGCTGGCGGCGGTGCGGGTTCCGAAGGCGCAGTGCTGACCAGCGCAGCGACCAACACTTCGGGTGTCGATACCGTTCTTGCCGATGGCAATGGCGGCCTGTCCGGCGATGCCGATTATGACGGCCTCTATTCGGCGGCAGACGATTACAAGGTTCTGACGGCGGCCCTGACCGTGGTCAAGAGCAGCAAGATCGTCTCCGATCCGGTCAATGGCACCACCAACCCCAAGGCAATCCCGGGCGCAGTGATCGAATACTGCATCGCGGTTTCCAACGCGGCGGGTGGCACCACGGCAACCGGTATCACTGTGACTGACGTCGTACCCTCGGACCTGACCTTTGTTGCTGGTTCGATCAAACTCGACGGCACTCTGACGGGCAGCGTGTGTAACGCAGACGGCACCGCAGGGGGCACTTATACCGCCGGAACAACCACGGTCAGCGGCACTCTCAGCGATATCGCTGCGGGTTCTGACGGCACGCTGGTCTTCCAGGCAACCATCGACTGATAGGCAACTGGTGGCTGCGTGCCACCAGTGCCCAAGGGAAATATCCTGGCAATGCGTACTGTCCTCCGGATCTGGCAAGCAGCATCAGCGCTTCTCGCGCTGGTGCTGCTTTGCGCCTTTCCGGGGCAGGCGCTTGCCCAGTCGATCACCAACATTGCCGAAGCCAGCTGGGATTTCGGCAGTGGAACCGCCACGACCCGCTCCAACGAAGTGACCTTCGATGTCAGCGAACCCGTGGTGCATATTGATACCTATCGTATCGATAGCCAGTCGAGCACACAGGCAGTGCTCCGCGCCTCCCAATGTGGGGGCGGGAGCCTGCCTTTGCCCGGTGGCGCAAACGGCAGCTCAACCGTCGGGATTACCCCCGAAACCACCTATTATGTGGGCGAGCACCTTATTTTCAGCGTCACTTCGCCAAGGGCAAACACCGATCCGGGTGCGATTGACCACATTACCGTAGTTCTCACCACCCAATCCGGCGACCGTGAAGAGCTGATCGTCTATGAAACCGCCAATAACAGCGGCGTATTCATGGGCTCGATCCCCACGGCCGAAATTCCGCCTGCCCCTGTGCAGGGTGATTGCGAACTGGGTGTGCGCAACGGGGAAGAGGTCTCTATCGAAGGCTGGCGCGATGGCCTTTCAAGCCCGATTGCCACCGCCAAGGTCAATATCCTCGCCGATCCGTTCGGCCTGGTCTTTGACAGTGAAGATGGCACCGTGGTTTCAGGTGCCCGCGTTACACTGGTGGATGCCGCCACCGGCCTGCCAGCCACGGTTTTTGCCGATGATGGCGTGACGCCGTGGCCATCCACCGTCATTTCCGGGCAGACAGTCGTCGATGGGGCGGGGAACACCTATGTGATGCAGCCGGGTGAATATCGCTTCCCGCTGGCACCGCTGGGGGATTACCGCATCGTGGTGGAGCCGCCTGCGCCCTATAGCGCGCCTTCAACCGCCACTCCGGCGGAGCTTTCAGGCCTGACCCGGCCCAATGGTGACCCGTTTACGATTGCGGACGCATCCTATGGCGGTGTGCTGACTCTGGCGAGCGTCGTACCCATTCGCGTGGATATCCCGCTTGATCGTCCTGGCATCGCCGTAGGCCTGACCAAGACCGCCTCGCGCGCCGTAGCCCAGCCGGGTGACCCGATCTTCTACACTGTGACACTGCGCAATAATGATCCCAGTCGCTCAAAACGCGATGTAACGCTGGTGGATACGCCGTCCGAATGGCTCCGCTTGCGGCCGGAATCCGTGCGCGTCGATGGTGTTGCCAACAGCAATGTGGTCACGATCAGCCCTGATGGCCGCCAATTGTCGATTTTCTTCGACGAAGTGGCCCCCGGCGGGACCCATATCGTCACTTATGCCATGACCGTGCGCCCTGATGCGCCCGCTGGCCGCGCCGTAAACCGCGCCCAAGCCACGGATTGGCGCGGGGACAGCGTGATTGCGAGCGCCTCCGTCGATATCCAGGATGAAACCATCGGCTCGCGCATGACGCTCATCGGTCGCATTACCGAAGGCAGCTGCAGCGCCCCGACAGGCCGCCGCGGCATCCCCGGTGTGCGCGTGATGCTGGAAGATGGCAGCTTCGCCGTTACCGATGCCGATGGCCGCTATCACTTTGAAGGGCTGCGTCCGGGTACACACGTTGTCCAGGCGTTGGGCATGACCTTGCCCGAAGGCGGCTATTTCATTGATTGTAATGACAATACCAACAGCGCAGGCAGCGCAGTAACGCAGTTTGTGCGGGGGCAGGGCGGTAGCCTGGTGGTGCGCGATTTCTTCGCGGTCCTGCCAGCCGAAGCAATCGCCGCGCTGGACGCCGCTCGCGAAGCGAAAAAGACTGCCCCGGCTGCCGACGCTGAAGCCGCAGAGGGCGCAAAGGGCGCGGCGCGCGGCGACGCACCGGCCGATAGCAGCGCTGCCCCCTCAGATTCATCTGACGCAGAGGCTGCCGGTGCGGATACGGACTGGCTGGCGCTGGGCGACGGACCGATTGAGTTCCTCTTCCCGGCCATGGACCACAATCCGCGCGCGCCCGCCGTGCGCGCCGTGATCCGCCACAAGCCGGGGCAGAAGGTCGAATTGACCGCCAATGGCAAGCCGGTCGATGCCATGACCTATGACGGCGTCCGCAAGGACCCCAAGGGCCGCTTCGTCGTCAGCACATGGCGCGGGATTGCGCTGGATGGCGATGTCACAAGGCTGCGCGCCGTTGTTCGTAACGCCGATAGTAGCGTTGCAGAAGAACTGACGCGCGATGTGCATTGGGCGGCGGCGGCTGCACGCGCCGAATTCCTGCCGGGCCGATCGAAACTCATTGCTGACGGTGCCACCAAACCGATGATTGCCGTGCGCCTGATCGACCGCAAGGGCCGCCCCGTGCGCTCCGGCGTATCCGGCCAGGTTACCGTCAACGCGCCCTATGAAAGCGCGCAGGCACTGGAAGCCATGCAGCTGCGCCAGCTGAGCGGGCTGGGTGGGGCAAGCCCCACCTGGACCGTGGACGGTGATGATGGCGTGGCCCTGATAGAGCTTGCGCCAACGCTGGTCAGTGGCCCGCTGCATCTCGAATTCAGCTTCGCTGACGACCAGGTGACGCGCACGCAGGAAATCGAGAGCTGGATCGAACCGGGCGATCAGGAATGGACGCTGGTCGGCCTCGCTGAAGCTGCTGTGGGTGCAATTGAAATTGCTGACCAGATGGAACGCACAGGCCGCTTTGACAGTGACCTCGGCAACAATGCCCGTGTGGCATTCTACACCCGCGGCAAGATCCTCGGGAAGTTCCTGATCACCGCTGCCTATGACAGTGCCAAGCAGGAAGATGAAACCCGTCTGCAGGGCTATATCGACCCGAACGCCTATTACACTGTGTTTGCCGATGGCTCGCATCGCCAGTTTGACGCTGCCAGCCGCGAAAAACTCTATGTCCGGATTGAAAGCCGCTCGTTCTACGCGCTCTATGGTGACTTCGAAACCGGCTTCGACCAGACACAGCTCGCCCGTTACCAGCGCGCCGCCACCGGTGTGAAGGCAGAGGCACGGCTGGGTGCGATCCATACACTCGCTTTCGCCAGCGAAATCGCAACCCGCTATCGCCGGGATGAAATGCAGGGTAAGGGGATCTCTGGCCCCTATCGCCTGTCCTCGCGCGGGATCATTCCCAACAGCGAGCGTGTGGCCATTGAAACACGCGACCGTTTCCGGTCCGAGCTGGTCGTAGAGCGCCGCGAACTGAGCCGCTTTATCGACTATGATATTGACCTGCTGAGCGGAACAATCACTTTCAAGCAGCCGGTGCTGAGCCGCGATTTTGACCTCAACCCGCAATTCATCGTGATCGACTACGAAATCGATTCCGCAACCGGGCAGGGCGAATGGAATGCTGGTGTGCGCAGTGACATCACCGTCCTCAACGGGGCGCTGCGCATCGGGGCAACGGCAATCACGGACAAGGGCGACGGCTTCCGCACAGACCTTGCAGCGCTCGATATTCGCGCCCGCATCGGCACCGATACGGAACTGCGCGCAGAAGTTGGCGGCAGCCGCAGCGAAGGCAGCAATGATTATGCCTGGATGGTCGAAGCCGAGCATCACACCGGCAATTTCGATATGCTCGCCTATGCCCGCTCGCTCGACTCCAATTATGGTGTCGGCCAGCAGTCCGGCGCAGAGCGCGGCCGTCGCAAGATCGGTTTCGATGCCCGCTACAGTGTCAGCCAGAAGCTTTCCTTCACGGGCAGCGCATGGCGCGATGACAGCCTGACTGACAATGCCCGCCGCAACGCCGCGCAGGTCCGCGCCAGCTGGCGCAGTGCCAGGACCGATGCCCATATTGGCCTGGCCCATTTCGCCGACAAGCTTGACGATGGCACCCGTGCAACTTCGACCTTGCTAGAAGGCGGCGTGGCCCAGCGCCTGTTCGACAACAAGCTGGAACTGAGTGCCAGCACCAGCATCGCATTGAATGCCAGCGAATCCATCGACTTGCCGGCTCGCCATCGCTTTGGTGCACGCTATGCTGTGACCAACGATATCCGTCTGGTTGGCAGCTATGAAATCGCCAAGGGCGAAGCGATTGATGCGCGCACCCTGCGTGGCGGAATTGAAGTTGCTCCGTGGAGCGGCGCGATCATCAGCGGTAGCCTGGGCCAGCAGGATATTGACGAATATGGCAAGCGCAGCTTCGCCGCATTCGGCCTTGCGCAATCGTTGCCCGTTTCGGAAGAATTGACGCTCGACTTTACGCTCGACGGTAACCGCTCGCTGGGCGGGGACAGCTTTGACGGCGTGATCAACCCGGCACAGCCTGTCGCCAGCGGTGGCCACCTTGGCGCTGACGGCACACAGTTCGAAGATTTCACTGCGGTCACTCTGGGCGGCACCTGGCGCAAGGAGCGCTGGACAGCGACCCTGCGCGGTGAATATCGCGACGGTGAAGAAGCTGACCGCACAGGCCTGACTTTCGGTGCAATCCGCCAGCTGGGCGAGGGCAGTGCAGTGGGCACCGGTTTCATCTGGACCCGGGCCACCGGCAGCAATGGCGCTTCGACGGAAGTGATGGATGGCGCCATCTCGCTCGCTCATCGCCCGGACGAATCCGCTTTCACAGCACTCGCCAAGATCGAATTCCGCAGCGACAAGGTAACGGGTGCAGTGCTCGGCGAAACCGGCCCCGCTGGACGCACCGCGCTGACCGTCAATGGCGATGCCCAGTCGCGCCGCGTGATCGCCAGCGTTTCAACCAACCTCTCGCCGCGTGGCGAAGAGGACGGCAAAATTGTGCGCCGTCATGAATTCGGCTTGTTCGTCGGCGGTCGCTACAATTTTGACAGCTATGGCGATTTTGACCTTTCGGGCGTGACCGTGATTGGCGGTGCGGATGCCCGCATCGGGATTGGCGACAGTTTCGAGATCGGCGGCCGGGCAACCGTGCGCAGCAACCTGAAAGATGGCGCAACCAGCTTTGCCATTGGCCCGCAGATCGGCTTTGTCCCCGCGGATGGAATGCTGCTGACGCTTGGCTACAACATCGAAGGCTTCCGTGATCGCGATTTCAGCGACGCGCGCAGCACTGATAAAGGATTTTACGCCTCAATCCGCATGAAGTTCGATAGTGACACGCTCGGCTTCCTGGGAATCGGTCGGTGATTAAGGTGGAGAAGATTGTGAGGGCTGTTGCCTATTTCGCAGGGCTTGTGCTGGCATTGCTGCTGGCCCCGGCCGTGCAGGCGCAGACTGTCTATACCTATGTGAACGGCACCGATGGTAACATCAATTCGGGTACAACCTGCACCGCGCCGCTGGTGCGAAATTTCAGCGTCACCAACAGTTTCACCGTCGCTGATGTTGATCTGGGGGTCTTTGCGACGCACACTTGGCGCGGCGACTTGCAGATTACGTTGCAAGCACCCGATGGCACCAGGGTGCGGTTGGTAGATGGCGATATCAATGGTACGAGCGGAGACAATTTCAACGTTCTGCTGAATGACAGCGGTACGCAGGTCGTCAATACGGACAGTCCCACCGGCAATCATTCGACCACCAACCCGCCGCCGTTCCAGCACGATTTCATACCCAACAGCGCACTCAGCGCCTTTGCCGGCAAGTCCAGCAACGGCACCTGGCGGCTGGAAATCTGTGACCTCTATCCCTCTGGGGATAATGGCATTTTCCGACATGCCGAGCTTTACCTGACTTCAGCGCCAAGCAATTATTCAGATGTTTCACTGAGCAAGACCTCCAGCACCACCTTGCCGGCTCCGGGAGCGGCATTCACCTACACGCTCACTGTCAGCAACAGTTCCTCTGCAAACCTTAGTTCCACCGGGGTGACGGTGCGCGACGTGCTGCCTACCGGGGTAATCTATACCGGCCATTCCGGCTACGGCACATATGATAGCGGGACGGGGATCTGGACAGTCGGGACATTAACGCCCGGACAGAGCCGATCGCTGACCATCAATGTCACCGTCACCGCCAGTGGCGGGGCAGTGATAACCAATGAAGCGGAGGTCTGGACTGCCTCTGCGACCGACCTCGATTCCACTGCCGGTAACGGCCTGACGACGGAGGATGATTATGCCTCGCGCACTGTTACCGTGTCGGGTGGCGGAATACCCGGAACACCCCCTGTGTTGTCCTGCCCGGTGGGCACATCATTGCAGAATTGGGACAGCCTGACCTGGAATGCAGGAACCACCAACAACAATTATAATGTGGCTGATATTGGCAGCATCAACTTCACTGTCACCCATACTGATTCCGGGAACCCTACTGCTTCGGGAACCCCAGTGCGCAGCACGTCATTGACGGGCGGAGCCGCGACGCCCGAAAACAATATCTATTTCAGCTATAATTATACGACCAACACGGCCGAAGCACTTATCACAATCACTCTCCCGGTTGCCTCACCGGGGGCGCAGTTCCGCATTTTCGATGTCGATAGCGGTGCCAATAGCTGGGCCGACAAGATTACCGTGACCGGATATTTCAACGGGGCCGCCGTCAACCCGGTGATGACCAATGGGGCGTCCAACTGGGTCTTGGGCAATGCCGCCTACGGCAGCGGATCGTCAGCCAGCAATTCGGCGGATGGCAATATCACTGTCACCTTCCAGTCCCCGGTGGACCAGATCGTGATCCAGTATGGCAACCATTCCGCCGCTCCGGCTGATCCCAATGGACAGGTAATCGGGCTGGATGACATCACCTGGTGCAAACCGCAAACCGGGATTGCAGTGCAAAAGACCAGCCTGGTTGTCAGTGATCCCGTGAACGGGACCACTAATCCCAAGGCAATCCCGGGAGCGACGGTGCGCTACTGCATCCTCATAACCAACAACGCTACGTCCACACTTGGCAGTGTGGTTGCCAGTGACATCATACCGGCCAATGTCACCTTCATCCCCGGCTCGATGAAATCAGGAACCGCTTGCGCCAGTGCAAGCACGGCGGAAGACGACAATGCCAGTGGCGGCGATGAGAACGATCCAATTGGTGCATCCTATTCAGGCGGCACATTGCAAGCGAGCAGTTCCGCAATCACTGCCGGGACCAGCATCGCGGTCACTTTCGACGCCACAGTCAATTAACGCTTCCAGATCAAGGCCCTAGGCCCACACCATGCAAAGGTTGTGGCCTGTATGCGGCTAAGCGGGGGTGCTCGGCATACAGGCCACTTCTCACAAGTTGCCCGGAAACGTAGCTGGCGATTAGTAAAATCTTGCAACATTGCTGTTGGAGAGGCCTTTCGTGCCTCGTCGGTTAAGACTTAGCCTGCTAGGCCAAAAGCACTAAAAAGGTCGCAGCAAATTGAGGGGTCCCCATGCGAGCTATAGGCATCTCGTCCGTCTTCCGACTGGCCGTAGTTCTGTTTGCTGTGTTGCTTGCAGCCAGTGCCTTGCGGGCTGAAAGCGGGGATGCTGACACTATCCAATACCGGGTAAAGCGGGGCGATACTCTGATAGAACTGGCGGAGCGTTATTTCGTGCGCCCTGCGACCTATCGCCAGGTCCAGAAGATGAACAACATCGCCAATCCACGCCGCCTGCCCATTGGCAAGGTGATTGATATCCCGGTCGATTTGCTGCGCGCCCGCACTGCACGGCTGGTCGTGTCCGGCTTTTCCGGGCCCGTGGAGTTGCGCAATGGCGGGTCAATGACTGTGCCTGAAAAGGACATCCCGATTGCAGAAGGGACGGAAATAATCACCGGACGCAACGGGTTCATTTCGCTTAGTGGGGATGGCGGTTCAATCGTCACCTTGCCTTCCAACAGCCACGTACGGGTGCTGAAAACCCGCCGCTACCTGATCAATGACGGGCTGGATGTGGACTTTATGGTGCTGGACGGGCGCGGCGGCTTCAAGCCGCACAAGCTTGACCCGGCAGACCGCTACCGCGTCCGCACACCGTTGGCGGTTACCGCCGTTCGCGGGACGGAATTCCGTATTTCCTACAGCGAGGATTCCGGCAAGTCAGCCACCCAGGTGGATGAAGGAACCGTGGAACTGGCAACCAGGGCGGAGGGCACCGCTGCACGCGCTGTCCCGGCTGGTTTTGCCGCAGTAGCGACGGCTGAGGGTTTGTCCGCCAATGAAGCGCTGCTGCCTGCCGTAGCAATCGCTGACCCTGCCCGTGTACGCACGGAAGAAGAGCCCGGCTTTGCGTTGAAGCCTGTGGCGGGCGCCATTGCCTATCGCACCCAGCTCGCAACTGACGCTGCCTTTATTGACGTGATCGGGGAAAAGCTGACGGAGCAGCCCAAAGCCAGTTTTCAGGATATTCCCAATGGCCGCCTTTATGTGCGCAGCCGCGCTGTTGCCGAAAGTGGTGTTGAGGGCTTGGCAGAGGCTTACTCTTTCCGCCGCCAGCGGCTCGGCGTCGCGGCCGTAGTAGAGCAGGATGAGCTGTCTAACGGTTTTCGCTTTGCCTGGCGGCATGAAGGGGAGGGCGACGCCCTGTTCGGCTTCCGCCTGTGGCGCGAAGGGGCAGAAGACCGTCCCTTGGTGCATGAACGCGCGATGCAGGATACCAGCCTCGTGCTGAGCAACCTTGATAACGGAACTTACTACTGGACTGTCGGTGCCTTGCAGGGCAGCGATGACGGGATTGTGGAAGTCTGGGGCGATCCGCAAAAGCTGAACGTTTCCAACTAAGGTTCGGTAGGTTAGGGCAGGCGGGTGTTCCGCAACCGGCTCCTTGTTGAATGGATGTTCGCACTCCTGCTGGGCTGTGCCTTTGCATGGTGGATGAGCTCTGCCCGGCTGACGGAGAGCGTTGACCTGCAATTGCAGGACCTTTCCACGGCTGCGCTGGTGGATACGCCCGATCCCGATATCCTGCTGGTCACGATAGACGAAACCAGCCTCGCCAGCGTCGGCGGCTGGCCCTGGCCGCGCAGCCGCCACGCCGCCTTGATTGAACAACTGGAAAATGCCGGTGCACGCACGGTAGTGCTGGACATCTTGTTCATCGAACCCAGCGCTGAGGATGAGGACCAGGCTCTGGCAGCGGCGATGGCGCGCAGCGGCAATGTCGTGATCCCGCATGAATTCGGCCCCGCACCGAACAGCCTTGACGGGATCGTCCCGGTGTTCCCGGTTCCCGCAATTGAACAAGCTGCGGCAGCGCTCGGCCATGTGGCGGTTGAATTTGATAGTGACGGGCTGGTGCGGCGGGTCCCTCTGGCTCGCATGGAAGATGGCGAGACCTATCCCAACCTTGCCCTGGCCACCTGGCGCATCGCGCGCGAAACGCAGGGCTCACAACGCAGCTTTACGACCAATGGCACTGGCAATCCGCCCATTTTGCCGATGCGGCAGGCGGGCAGCTATCCGCGGATCCCCGCCAGCGCTATCCTGTCTGGCCAATTCGCAGCTGAGACCGTGGCGGATCGGATCGTTCTGGTCGGCGCGACCGCTCGCGGGCTTGGGGACCAATTGCCCGTATCTGCCCGTGCAGGCTCGGTGATGGACGGCGTCGAGATACAGGCCAACCTTGTGGATGCGATCAAGCATGACCGCTTTGTCATGCCCGTCAATGCCGGGGTGAGTGCTGGGCTTTCAATCCTGGTGGTGATTATCCTGTTCCTGGGCTTCCGGGTGCTGTCGCCCGGCACGGCACCGTTCTTTGCTTTGGGCCTCGCTGGCATTGTCCTGCTTGGGGCGCTTGCCTTGCCCCTGCTCACTGGTTTGTGGTGGCCGCCCGGTGCAGCACTGGCCGCACTGGCGCTATCCTATCCGATCTGGGGCTGGCGTCGGCTCGCTTCCGTGGTCGCAATCCTGCAGCGGGAGAGCGGCAATCTTGAACGGCTCGAAATAGCGCGGACACGGCCCGATGATGATGACGGCTTCGATGAAGTGGAGCGGCAGGCTCACCAGCTCGGCAATCTCGTCGCGCTGGTTCAGGAACGTTTTACTTTCATCCGCACTGTTGTGCGCAACCTGCCCGATCCGATTGTCGTATTAGACGGGGAAGGGCGCACCGCCATCCTTAATGAACGCGCGCGCAATTTGTTCGGCAGCGAAGACCTGCAGGTGGAATTGCAGGATTTGCTCGTGGCAGCACGGGCCCGGCTGGACAAGGAGAATTCCGAGATTGCCCTGTCCGACGGCCGGGTTTTCACCATTACCCGTGCCCATTTCGATTTGAGCGGCAGCGGGCGCGATGGGGAGATCGTCCAGTTCCACGAGATTACCGCTTTACGGCTGGCGGAAAATGAACGGCGCGAGACGATGGAATTCCTGTCGCACGACATGCGCTCTCCGCAGGTCGCGATTCTTGGGCTGGCGGATGACGAAAATGACGGGCCGGAACCGCATGAACGCTTCCGCCTGATCCGGTCCCATGCGCGCATTACGCTCAAACTGGCGGATGACTTTGCGCATCTGGCCCGACTGGCAGAAAAGCCGCTGGAACTGGGCGAACACAATCTGTGCGACCTGGCCGAAGAAGCGGTGGACCGGGCCTGGCACGCCGCGCGGCAGAAAAAGGTCACGCTTGAGCGCGGCATGTGCCCTGAACCCAGCTATGTCCGGGTTGATCCTTCGGTCATATCGCGGGTGCTCGACAATCTCATTGGCAATGCAGTGAAATATACACCCGAAGGCAGCACGGTTTCCATCGCGGTGGAACGGCCGGAAGATACGCAGGAAGTCGCCCGGCTGGTGATTGCTGATGACGGCCCCGGCCTGCCGCCTGACCGGATGGAAGACCCGTTCCAGCGCTTTGGCCAGAGCAAGGTCAGGGTCGGGCATAGCCTCGGCCTCGGCCTCGCCTTTGTGGGCGAAGCCGTGCGCAAGCACCACGGCACGATTGATGTCGAAAGTGCCCCCGGCGAGGGAAGCAAGTTTACCGTCTCGCTGGAACGGATAACCTAGTTGGTGGCAAGCCGATCGGCAGCAACACTGGCAAGCTGCGCCATATCTTCAGCCGAGAAATCACAGCCATTCATCGCCAGCGTGGCCGTGCGCACTGATTTGCCGGTAAGCTGGTCAATTGCGGCTACCTGCAGCCGCAAATGCTGCGCCTTGCACTGGTCGAGCAGGTAGCTGCGCCGCGCCGGCGAGACCACTTCAACCCCGGCTGTTTCATCTGCGCGCAGCAGGGCCACCGAAGCATCGCGCACGGCAATACCATATTGGACGAGGTAAGCGCCTTCCTGGCTGACAGTATAACCCTTGCCGGATAAACCTTTCGCCAGAGAAGCAGCAAAACCGGCTTCCAGCGCCGCATCCTTGGCAGGCTCGGCAATCACCAGCGCGGCCCCGCCGGGCAAGGTCGTGCCACTGGTCGCAACCGCCATTTCGCTGTTAACGGCGCAGGCCGACAAGGCGAGGGACACCGGAAGTGCCAGGACCAAGTTAAGGGAAGGAATTCGCTTGCTGAATGTCACGATGAAAGGTGCCCTTCGGGAAAACCGGACCAAGATACGCCGGATCAATCTTCTGCCGTGTCAAATGTCTCAAGCCGGTAACCAAAGCCGAAAACAGACTGGATAACAAAACCCTGCTCCGGCCGCAGACCCAGCTTCGATCGGATACGCGAGACATGCATATCAAGCGTCCGCGTCTCCACCCCTTCCGAGCTGCCCCAGACTTCAGAGAGTAGGTATTGTCGCGACAAAGGCCGGTTAAGGTTCTTGAAGAAAGCCAGCGCCAGCTCGAATTCCTTCGCGGTCAGCTTCACTGCCTCGCCGCTGACGGAAACAGTGCGGTCAAGATTGTCGAACAGGAAGGGGCCGAAACTTTCCTGCCGTTCCGGAACAGGCGGCTGGCCCCGCCGCGCCACCGCCTTGACCCGCGCGATTACCACCGCGGGTTCGCCCGGCTTGACGATATAATCGCTAGCCCCGGTCTCCAGCGCATGCACGATGTCATCGGGATCGCTGCGCCCGGTCAGCATGATGAAGCCGGGCGGCGCTTCCATGGATTCCATCGCCCAGCTGACCAGCTCGATGCCACTCATGCCCGGCATGTTCCAATCGACCAGCATCACGTCAAAGGTCTCCCGCTGCAAGGCGCGCCGAGCCGCGCCGCCATCGGGAAAGGTTTCACACGCCATCCCTGCGCTTGAAAGCGCCTGGGCCATGGGCCCGGAAATGGATGGCTCATCATCAACGATGGCAATGCGCATGACCCGGTTTTCTCCTTATTAGCGCTCCGGATAAACAGTTGGTTCGCCAAAAACCACCTTTTCGAGCTGTTTTCCTACTTTGGTAGCACCATCCTATATCGAAATCCCTGCGTGAATATACTTTACGCTGCGTCTAAGGCAGCAAAGACAACACAAGCAGGCAGGGCATGACACACAGGCAGACCGTCCCGCAGGGAACCATCCTTTTCCATCCGGGCGATGAATGCGCGGGTTTCGTGATCGTGCATGGCGGCTGCATCAAGGTCACGCTGACTGCCGAAAACGGCCGTGAAATCGTGCTCTACCGAGTGCAGCCGGGGGAAATCTGCCTGCAAACTTTTGGCTGTTTGACTTCCCATCACCCCTATTCGGCGGAGGGAATTGCTGAAAGCGATGTGGATATCGAGATCCTGCCGGAGAGCGAATTCCAGCAACGCGTCGCACATGACCCCGCCTTTCGCGCGCAATTGTTCCACGCTGTCTCGACCCGCTTTTCCGACATGGAGCGGCTGATCGAAGATGTTGCGCTGAGCGGGTTGCAGCACCGGCTGGCGCGCCTGCTGCTGCGGCTGGCCGGAGCCAGCGACAGCTTCAGCGCCACTCATGAAGCACTGGCGGCAGAGATCGGCTCTGGCCGTGCCGCCATCAGTCGCACGCTCGGCAGCTTTGCCCGCGCCGGCTTGGTGGAGGCAGGGCGCGGTTCCGTTCGCATCCTCGATCGCGAAGCGCTGGCAGCGATAAGCGGCGGCGAGGCAATCGGCACAATGTGACCAAGTCACAGACAGGGCAGGGCGACTCGGCTATCTTCACTTCCGTTACAGTAAAAGGAGCAAACCCATGCCGTGCAATGAAGGAAAGATTGACCGCCTGCTGCGAGTGATTGTCGGGATCGTGCTGATCGCACTGGTCTTTGTCGGTCCGCAGACCACTTGGGGCTGGATTGGCGTCGTGCCTTTGCTGACGGGCCTGTTCGGCTTCTGCCCGGCTTACAAATTGCTGGGGATCAATACCTGCAAGACCAACTGATACACTGGTTGAGGCTCTCGCCCTTCGGGTCGCACCAGGGCGAGGGCGACCGGCCTAAAGCAACGAAGTGATAGGCCACAAAGGCGCCTCAGGCAGCGAAGCGGATCATGCACTTGCTTCGTCAGGACTCCGCTAGCTTAGCCACTCGCCATAAATCAAAATGCTCCTTTTAGCGTCAGGGAGCCGCCAAGAACCCAGCGTTTGCCATATTCGGGAGTGTCGGCTTCCGTAGTGAGAACGAGAGAAACAGGTCCGAGCGGAATTGATGCTGCGGCTTCGATCTCACCGCGTGTGCGATGACGGACAAGGGAGCTTTCCAGCAGGAATTGTTCCGCTCCCGGTATGTCCGACCTGCCTGATACAGACAGCCCGCCGGATTTGAGCTCGTGGCTGAGGCCCGCTCCCAGTTGGTAATTTATCGCGGATAGCGAACCAGCCAGTGTGGCGCCCGCGCTGAGCCGGG
Organism: Sphingomonadaceae bacterium; assembly: GCA_024236195.1. Lineage (GTDB taxonomy): Bacteria > Pseudomonadota > Alphaproteobacteria > Sphingomonadales > Sphingomonadaceae > JACXVD01. The sequence goes on along the minus strand of JACKKZ010000004.1, from coordinate 395,773 downwards.
TAGCCTTCCATGCCAGCCGGTCAAACCCTGCAGGGAAATCCACAGCGTCTTCTGTAAAGGCTGCGCGCGCAAGTTCCACCCGCGCCAGGCTCGCAGATGGCGTAAAGCGCAAGCGCGGCGAAAGCGGGAGCGCCCACGAAACCCTCGCGCCGTAGTCCTCGCCCCGCAGCTTGGCACTGCCAAGCGCCTGTTCGACATCCGGAATACCGGCCGTTCGTTCCAGGACCAGTTGATCGCTACTGCGGCTATACGACGCTTCCAGCACTGGCCCATCAAGCCGGTCATGATCGGCAATCCGGACAGCCAGTGACCATGCCTTGCTGTGATCGGCACGAATACGGGCCAACCCTGTGCTGGCATCGGCCCAATCATAGCTGGCACCAAGCGAAACATAGCGGTGCGGCCTCACCCCGGCCGAAAGGACTATCCCGGCCTCATCAGGTTTCGGTACGCCAACCGGTGCGCTTCCCCTCCAGCCATACCCGCCAAGGCCGAAGCAAAAGCTCTTGGTGCCAGTGCTGCAACCCGCCTTTTCCAGCCTCGCCAGCCGCTGGCGAGGCAGCGAAACGGCAAGTTCTGTCTCTTCGGCCAATCCGCCGAAGGAGCCGAGAATATTGGTGAAATCCTGCATCACCGTGCGCCAGATAAAGGCCCGCCATGCCCCGGCGGCATTGGTGGACACGCCGACCACGGTCGAGCCATCATCGCTGATGTCGGTCGAGTAGCTGGTGTCGCCGCCCAGCGTTCCCAGCAACGTTATCTCGCCATCAAACCAGCGGAATGCTTCTCCGCCCGGATGGTCGATGCTGCGCGCCTGCCCGGCAATGGCGCGCCCGTCAAAACTGATCGCAGAGAGGGTAGCGAAGGAACCCTGAGCCGAACTGGTCGGGATCCAGCCAATGTTCTGGATCACGCCATCACGCCAGACAAAACCTTGCGGTATGACCTGCCCGGCCTCGTTCGCGGTGCGTCCATGGCCAATCACTGTAGTCCCGTCGCCACTCACGGCGCTGGCAACTGACTGGTCGTTCCCGGCAACGCCAGTATTGTTGAGCACGCCCAGCGGGGTCATCACCCCGTCTTGCCAGATGAATGCGCGCGGCTGGTAGGCTCCGGGCGAGAATTCGACTTGCGAGGTGCCCACCACGACATTGCCGTCATCGCTGACATCGCTGGCAAAGGAGGTAATCCCGTTCTGCAAGACGCCCAGATCCTCGATATTACCGTTCACCCAGCGAACCGCGCGTGCCGGCCCGGTCGCGTCGCTCCCCACCAATACGCTGCCATCTGCATTGATGGCGTTGATCGCCGCACTGGAGCCGGTGCCCCGGTTAAGTGTTGGCAACCAATGCAGGCCATTCTGGTCATATGAGAATGGCTGGGTCACACCGAACGATGGTGATGCAGTGCCGCCGATAACGAGTCCGTTGCCGCTGATGGCCGTGGGCAAAATATAATCAGACCCGGTCATTGCTTCTGCAACGCCGTTGCGAATGATTACGGCCGAGATCTGCGATTGCCCTGCCGGGACAAAGGTCCCCGTCACCGTGCTGCCATCGCGGCTCATGTAGAAACGGCGCACCCCGTTGCGGTCGAACACAGCGGGGGAGAAGCTGGCGCCATCGGGCGTAATGTCCTGCACAACGCCATCCCGCCACAGGACGAGCCTGATCGTGCCATCTGCTTGTTCGGCATAGCCAAAAACGATGGAGCCGTTGCTGTTGGTGCCAAAGGCACCGGACCGGTCGCCGCCGAGCGAATCCAGATCAGTGATTTCCTCTTCCGGGATCGACTGGCCATGTGCGGGGACAGCAACGCACGCGGAAGCTAGCACAAGGGCTAACGAATTGCCCTGCCATCCGGTTCTGGCACCCAACCGGTATTCGCGACTTGCCATCTGAACGTTCGAGCCTCCGCTGCTGCTTTTCCTGCCTGGGAAACGCAGAAGTCGGACCCAATCCGCCAAACAGAATTTGGTTCGATGGAAGGATCACCGGAAATCAAGAATTCGGCAGTTGCGCAGCGGCGCAATTTCAATAAGCCTTTGGCCCTATTGCGGGGAATTGGGAATGGAGTCGCGCGTTTCGCAGGAAGGGGCCAGTCAAAGGGCGCTGGATCTTGATGGCGAACTGTTTGCTGAAACCTATGACACACTGCGCCGCATCGCGTCGCGCCAGCTAGGCCGGCAAGTCGGTACGCCGTCGCTCAACACTACGCTGGTCGTGCACGAGGCGTGGCTCAAACTCTCGCAGGCCGACCAGGCGCGCTATGCAGATCGCGACCACTACCTTGCCACCGCTGCGCGGGCGATGCGGCAAATCCTGATCGACCATGCGCGGCGCAAACTGGCAAACAAGCGGGGTGCCGGGGCTGCGCATGTCGAACTGGACGAGGGGCGCGACCAGATCGCAGAAGAGGACCGTAGTTTCCTCGCGCTGGACGATGCACTCCAGGCATTGGTGAAGGATGCACCAGAACTGGAAAGCCTCGTCGAATGCCGCTTTTTCGCGGGACTGACTGTGGAAGAGACAGCCTCTGCCCTTGGAAGGTCGGTCCGCACGGTTGAGCGGCAGTGGGCACGTGCGAGGGCTTATCTGACCGAGCAAATGGCACTATAGGCTGGCCGATGGCGGAGCGACATGCCGAAATGCGTTATGGCTGTATAACGATCAGCAATTGCCCCGCAGGAGGGGCCCATGACCACTCCGCCTGAGCCCCATTTCCAACGAGCCGAGCTGGACGCAGCCTTCGATGCTGCGCTGGACATGCCCGTGGACGAGCGCGAGACGTGGGTCCGCAACCAGTTTCACTCAAGGCCTGAATTGCGGGGAAAGCTCACACAACTGCTCCGGCTGGAGCGGGACAGTGTCCGGCTGTTTGACCGGTTGGAAGGACAGCGCAGCGCAACGCTTGGCGCGCTGCTGGTGGACGAGGATACCGGCCTTTCCGCCGACCCGCGCATAGGCCGGAGCTATGGCCCGTGGCAGGTCGTGGCCCATCTTGGCAGCGGCGGGCTGGCAGAGGTGTACGAAGTATGCCGGGCGGATGGCCGCTATGAACAGCGCGCCGCCCTGAAGATCCTGCGCAGCGGAATCATCGGCCCCGTGGCGCGGGAATTGTTCCTGCGCGAACGCCGCCTTCTCGCCAATCTCGACCAGCCGGGCATCATCCGGATAATCGACGGCGGTGAAACGCCCACCGGTTCACCCTGGCTGGTGATGGAGCTGGCAGAAGGCCTGCCAATTGATCGCTATTGCCAGCAACATGCGCTTGACCGGGTGGGACGCCTCGGCTTGCTGGCCGAGGCTGCGGAGATCATGAGCGCGGCCCATGCCAGCCTGGTAGTGCATGGCGACCTCAAGGCGGAACATGTGCTGGTCAATGCTTCGGGCAGGCTCCGCCTGCTCGATTTCGGGATCGCGCAGGCGCTCGACGAATATGGCTTCGCTTCAAATGCAGAGGGCTTTACGCCGGCCTATGCCAGCCCGGAGCAACGCGGAGGTGGCACGCTGACAGCTGCCAGCGACATCTTCCAGTTGGGGGCGATCCTGCAGCAGCTTGTCCCGCCTAAGGATGAGCGCGATCCGATTAAAGCCATCGTAGCCAAGGCCATGCAAGCCGATCCGCAGCAACGCTATGGCTCAATGGCGGAGCTGACAGCGGAACTGCGCGCCGTGATTGCCGATGCGCCGGTCGCGGCTCAGCCGGACACACGCTGGCAGGCCTTCAGTCGGCTCGTGCGCCACAACCGGCTCGCGGCATCGCTCGCAGCCCTCGCGCTGGTCGGTTCCGCGGGCTGGGCGACTACGGCGACCCTGTCCTTCAGCGCCATTGCGCGGGAACGCAACGCCGCGTTGCTGGCGGCGGACCGGGAACAGCGTGGCAAGGATATCCTGCTCGAACTGTTCCGCAGGGCAGATTTGCTGGAAGCCGACAGTCTGGGGCTGGAACCTGCCGCTGCGGCTGCGATGCTGGAAGATGCCCTTTCCGCTGCGCGTAAGTCCCTTGCAGACGATCCCGCCATGCTGGCCGAATTGATGGACTGGACTGCCCGGGCCGAGCTCAGGGCAGGCAATCCGGTCAAGGCACTGGCACTGGGCGAGGAAGCGCTGGGCCTGTTGCGCGCCGCCGGCTTGCAAGGAAGCTTGCGCGAAGGGGCATTGCTGGCTTTCCTCGCTGATCTCAACGCCAAGGCAGGCAATGCCGACAAAGCGGAGGAACTGGCTAGCAACGCCATGGCAACGCTTGGGGGAAAAGACCCTGCAGACCCGCTGGCGGCTGACCTGCTGGTTTCGCTCGCCTGGGCCAAGGAAGGCAATTGGCAGGCGCAGCAGGCCTTGTTCGAACGCGCCCTCGCTGTGACGATGGCGTTGGGTGGCGGCAAGGACGAAATCGAGATCCGCTCCGGCCTTGCCCGCGCACTGGGGGGGCAAGGCGACATCGCCGGTGCGCGCAGGGAAATAGGTTTGGCCCTCGAAGTAGCAAGACGCTTCTTTGGTTCGCGGCATCCACGGCTTGCCTTGCCGCTGTCCGATGCTGGCCGGATCGAAGAGCAAGCGGGTAATTCCGCTGCCGCAATCGCCCGCCACCGCGAAGCGCTGGCAATCAGCGAAGCGGCCTTTGGCACCACCCATTCCTCCACCTTGGCGCATCGCAACAACCTTGCCATCGCACTGGTTGCGGCAGGACAACTTGACGCAGCAATTCGCGAATATGCGATCTTGCTGGAGGCGCAGAAGGACGAGCTGCCACGCGGCGAAATTGCCCAGAATTATGGCGCAACGCTGGTGCAGAAAGGTGACTACTCCCGCGCCGAACACCCGCTGGCTATTGCCGAGGCGGCTTTTTCCAAGCACCTGCCAGAGGACAACCCTCGCCGTGCATTCCCGGCCCTGACCCGTTCGGAAATGTTGCTGGCGCAGCATCGCTGGACCGACGCCGCATCGTCAGCGCGCTCGGCGCTGGACCATCTCTCGAAGACATTGCCCGCTGGCCATTTCGCCACCGAAACCGCCCGCTGCCGATTGGGCATGGCTTTGTTGGGGCAAGGAAAGACAGCCGAAGCGGCTCGCTATATCCGGCCAGCAATGAAGGCCTTTGATGCTCAGCGGGGCAATGTCCCGACCCGCTATGTCGATCCGTGCCGGGACGCTGCCAGATCGCTTGGCTGAGGCACCGTCAGGCCTTCACTTCCAGGGTTCACCGCTGGCGGCCAGTATCACGACGCGGATACCATCATCTTGTTCATGGACCTGCAGGTTCGCATTCTCCAGCCCGTTGCCTGTTTCCAGGCTCGCGAGGTGGATCTTGTCCGAGGAGGCATCCAGCCGATTGGCCTTCATGCCACGCGATTTTGCCCAAGCGACAAAATCATCCGCCACTTTTTCCCCGTCAGCACGGGTCCGGGCCTGCAACATGAAGATTGGTGGTGTTTGCTGTTCCTTGGCCACCGTGATGAAGATATGCGCGTCTGCGGGTAGGGGAAAATCAATCGGAAGCCAGACGGGCCGCGGCATGTTGACCATGCCAAGGCCTTCATCCTCTTCATCAGACATGCCAACAGCAACGGCGGTTTCGCCGCTGTCGGAGGCGATAATGTCGGTGTCGTCATTGCTGCTGCCGCACGCGGCAAGCGCCAGTGCTGCCACCAGCGGGAATGCGAGTGATGCCTTCATCGCCATCCCCCTCACCGCACAAACCGATAGGAGCCGATCCGCCGGGTCGGGCCATATTTCATGCTGGTCAGGCCATTATGCGTACTCGCCGCATAGCTTGGCTGGTCGCCCATGGATTGGATTGCGACCCTACCGCCTGCTCGCGTGATCGCGCCGGCATGAATCGCAGCTTTGCAGATATAGCTGTCCCCCGTGTAGGTCCCAGTGCCCCAGATCGGCGATTTCTCGCTGGGATTGGCGGGGCAGGTGCAGGTCAGGACGGCGCCCGGCTTGTCCCAATAGGCACCCGGCAAGCCCTTGCATTCGCCGATATCCTCTGCACCACCTGCCATCATGGAGGAAGACCCGGCAAGGTCAGATCCGACATTGGCTACGTCACGCACAGTGCGATCACCGGCATTCCGACCCACAGCGCTGAGCAGCCCGCCCAGCACCTTGGACTTTTTCTGCTTCTTGCCGACCGTGCCCATGTCGAAATCAGGCAGGTCAACCACGGCGCTGTAACTGGCGTTACCACCAACAGAAGCAGTCGTGGTGACATAGCGATAGCTGGCCCGGTAGCGGCCATAGCTCTTGGTCGTCACGCCGTTGCGCTTTGTCCCGGAATAGCTGGACTGTCCGGGCAGCATCTGCAGCGTCACTTGCCCGCCTGCATCGCCGATCACCCCGGCGTGGCGGGCCGTGGTGCAGATGTAGGAATCTGCCGTGTAAACGTCAGTGCCCCAGACGGAACCGGAAGAATTCGGGTCCGATGCGCGCGCAGGGCAACCGCAGGTGAGGATGCGATCCGTCCCGGCATGGCTGGTCGGGGCACGGCATTCGCCGATATCCATAGGCTCGCCATCAACTACCGGTAGTGAAAGCTGCCCCTGCGCAAGTGCCGCCCCGGCCCCTGCAATCACCAACGCCGCTGCTACTCCTGAAACAAGCTGGTGCCGCACATTCTGCATTTTTCTAACCTCCACATCGCAGCGGCAGCGCCGCCTCCAACGTGGGAAACGCAGGCTGGCGATCAAACCCGCCACAAACCTCGAATCTTTCTGGCGGAAACATTGCCCGGTCTGCGTTTGGCAAAGCAGACTCTCAGTAGGAGCCACCCGATGCGCAAATCCGTGCCTGCCCTCATCCTTGCCCTATCGCTCATGCTGGGGGTTCCGGGTCCAATTGAGGCGCGCCGTCCGACCCCGGTCCCGTCATTCGTTACAGAGGGGGACGAACCTCAAGCCCTCGCTCTTCTGTCAAACAAGGAGCTAGTGGCTTCGATGGAAGGTGAGGAACTGGTCCAGCAGCTTACCCGGTCGATCTTCATTTCTGCCGATGAAGAGACTGTCGCAGGCGGGGTGATACTCTATTTCCTGCGCGTCGAAGGCGGCGAGGTTCTTGCACTCCGGACGAGCACACTTACCGAGGATGACTTGCTGCAAGCGCAGTCACGCCTTGAAGACCAGCAATGGCTATCGGGTGAAAGCGCGCTGCCGGGAAAAACATTCCTGCTAGGAGAGATGGTCGTTCCGGTTTCAATATACCTTGGCGAGGATCGGTCGGAGGAACAGGTTCCCCTCTTGAAGGCTCGAGGAATCCGCGAGGAACAGCTGTTTATCACTGCGCAGCGCCTCGCCGAAGGCCGCCGCGGCTTCATGGTGGCCGCCTATCCGGCAACCGATCCGGACAGCCTTGCCGGGGGCGGGTTCTTTCTGCCGCAGGATTGAAGAATTCGCCACGCCGACGTCATGTCGGTTAGGAACCTCAGCGGATACTGGCGGTGGCAGACAGGGTGGGATTGTCCTTCGCTTCGCTGCGGACATCTCCGCGCTTTGCGCTGCGATTCCGAACCTTGTGCTTCTCAACCTCTCCCCATGCACCAAAAAAGGCCCTCGCTTTCACGAGAGCCCTTTTTTTTGGCGGACAGGGTGGGATTCGAACCCACGGTGGGCTTGCACCCACGCCGGTTTTCAAGACCGGTGCATTCAACCACTCTGCCACCTGTCCGCTCGCGATGGTCGCTAGTGGTTAGGAACGATCTTGTCACGCCTTTCGGCGTGAAGACCGGTGATTGTGGCCTTTGGCCACAGCTCCGCTTCCAACCACTCTGCCCCCGGGCCGCTGGCAAAAGCCGCTAGCCAGTTGCAGCGCCCTTGTCACGCCTTGCGATGATGCGAGGGGAAAATTCGTTCGATAGCGAGGGAAGGGGATTCAAAAGTGCCCGCGCCTGTGCGACACAGGGCAGATGAAAGCTTTCCGTTTTGCCTCTATTGCCGCCGTGTCGCTTGCCATGGCTGCCCCTTCTGCCCCGGTTGCTGCGCAGGACATGCCCTTTGACGCCTATGTCCAGCTATTGGCCGCGCGGGCCCGTGCGGAGGGCGTGAGCGAGCCTACAATTGAGCGCATGACAGCCGGGCTGACGCCCAACCAGCGCGTGATCCAGCTCGATCAGAGCCAGCCGGGCACACCCACCCGCAGCGGCTATCCGGCATTGCAGCCCTATCTCAACACCCATGTGAACCCTACCCGCATCCAGCGGGGCCGCGATATGTTCGCGGCGACGCGCACTATGCACGGACGGATCGAGAGCGAATATGGCGTGCCCGTGGAAATCATCATGGCAATCTGGGGGCATGAGACCAATTACGGCAGCTATACCGGGAATTTTGACCTTTCCCGTTCGCTCGCCACGCTGGCATGGGAAGGGCGCAGGCGGGAGCTGTTTGCCAGCGAATTTATCGCCCTGCTGAAAGTGGCGGACAAGGGCTATTCACGCAGCAAGTTGCAGGGCAGCTGGGCGGGTGCGTTCGGCAATCCGCAATTCCTTCCCAGTGTCTACCTCCGCCTCGCCAAGGATGGTGATGGGGACGGCTATGCCGATATCTTCAACAGCCGGGCTGACACGCTGGCCTCGATCGCCAATTATTTCCGCGATGCTGGTTGGCGAACCGGTGAACCATGGGGTGTGCGTGCCTCGATTCCCGCCGGATTCGATTGGGATGCGGTAAAAACCGATCTTGCCGCACCTGTTTGCCCGCGTGTGCATGAACGGCACAGCCAGTGGAAGACCGTCGCAGAATGGCGGAATTTGGGGGTTCGCCCGCAGGGATACCTGGCTGACGACACGATGGTTTCGCTGTTCCAGCCCGATGGGCCGGGAACAAGAAGCTGGATGTTAACCACAAATTATCGGGTTATCCTCGAATATAACTGCTCCAATTACTACGCGATGAGTGTGGGGCTGTTAGCTGATGAGATTGCCCAATAATGTCCGTTCCGGCGCCTTTGCGCTTGGTTTGATCCCGCTACTCGCCGGTTGCGGCGTGTTTGGTGGGGGCGGCGGTGACCGCCCGCAAGCGGTTGCGGGGATTGACCCTGCGCTGGCCGCCAGTGCCAGCCTGCGCGGGCCAGAAGCTGACTATCCCGTAGTGCTGGGCGATCCCTTCACTGTGGATGGCCAGCTCTACACGCCTGCCGATACGCTGAGCTATGACAGCGTCGGCTATGCCTCGCTGGACCGCGATGGCGGGCAAAGCGTGACCGTGGCGCACAAGACCCTGCCGTTGCCCAGCTATGTCGAGATTACTGAACTGGGTACGGGTCGCACGATCCTTGCCCGTGTTGAACGGCGCGGACCGATGACCGGCGCGCGCGAAGTGGCCCTGTCGCCGGGTGCTGCGGCACAACTTGGCGTTTCAGAAGGTGCCCCGGTGCGCGTTCGCCGCGTCAATCCGCCTGAAATCGAACGGGCAGAATTGCGTGCGGGCAAACCGGCTCCTGCCCGGATGGATACACCCAAGACCTTGCTGGGTGTGCTGACTCGCAAACTGCCTGCCGCAGGCTCGGCATCGCTGCGCAGTGCCTCGGCTGATGCGGCGCGGGTGCGCGCAGAAAGTAGCGGGGAACTGCCTGCAATGGCTCCGCGGCAGGCTGCTGTTGCTCCGGTGGCGCAACCTTCACCGGCACCGCGCGATGCAAGCTTTGAGCAAGCATTCAGCCGCCCGATGCCAGCGGCAACGCCAAATCCGGCTCCTGCTGCTGCGCCCGTTCGCACGGCTTCCGCCAGCGCAGCCCCGGCTGCCAACAGCAAATACGCTCTGCCACCGCTGACCAGCGTCCCGCGTTCTGTCGCATCGCCTGCCACGCGCCCGATCCGTGTCAGCGCGGGCATGCCACCTGCCGTACGCACACAGCCTGCGCCCCAGCCGGCACAGGCCAGCACCACTGCGCCTGACGCGGATGATGGCTTCGTCGTGCAGGCGGCGGCTTTTTCCAGCAAGACCAATGCTGATCGCGCCGCCAACAAGATCGGCGGCTTCGTGGAGCAAAGCGGCAAATACTACCGTGTCCGCACCGGCCCTTATACAAGCCGTGGACAGGCCGAGGCAGCGCTCGCCAAGGTGCGGGCAGCCGGTTATAGCGACGCACGGGTATTCACTGCAGGCTGAACCTCCGGCTCCTGCCGGATGGCGGGAGCGGGATGACACACTGGGTTCGTTTCTGTTTCGTATTGCTGGCGCTGGCTTGTGCGCCACGCTCTGACGCACGCACCGTCCAACCGTGGTCGGTTGCGCCCGTTGCCGACGCGCCGATTGCCTTGCTGGTCGAGGTTCCCTCTGGCCAGATACTCTATGCGCGCGAGCCGAACCGGCGCTTTATCCCCGCATCCGTGACCAAGGTAATGACGGCCTATACCGTCTTCGAGAAGATCAAGGCGGGGGACCTTGCCACCTCCACCGAATTTGTAGTGCCCGATGCGGTCGCAGAAGAATGGTCGGGCAAGGGCTCGACCATGTTCCTTGTCGCGGGGGACAAATTGCCGCTGGAAACGCTGCTGCGCGGGATCACTACCATCTCCGCCAACGATGCCTCCATCGTTGTGGCAGAAGGGGCTGGGGGCTCCGTCCTGCAATGGACCTCCCTGATGAACAGGCATGCGCTATCGCTGGGCATGGCAGACAGCCATTTTGGCACGCCGAATGGCTGGCCCGATGGCGGCGCGACTTTCACCACGGCGGCTGATCTGGTGAAGCTCGCCACGGCGCTGACCACCCGCCACCCGGAGCTCTACCGTTCCTATTTTGGCAAGTTTGATTTTGGCTATCGCGGCGTCGGCATGCGCAACCATGATCCGCTGATCGGAGTGGTAGCTGGCGCGGACGGCATCAAGACCGGGTTCACTCAGCAGGCCGGGCATAATTTCCTCGGTTCGGCAGAGCGAAACGGGCGGCGACTGGTGATGGTCGTGGCCGGAATCGACAGTGAAGAGAGCAGGGCACGGATTTCGAGAGCATTAGTCGAGTGGGGATTCGACATGTTCGAACGTCGCGAAATCTATACCGCGGGGGAGCGGATCGGCTTTGCCGAGGTGCAGGATGGCGCCTCAACCTCTGTCGCGCTAGCGAGTGACAGCCCGGTCAACGTCGCTCTACCCCGTGGAAATCCGGGGGTCAGGCTAGTGATCACCTATGACGGTCCGCTGCGCGCGCCGGTGCAGAAGGGCGAACAAGTGGCCATGCTGGAAGTCACTGTCGACGGCATGCCGCCCTATTCAGTCCCACTTGTCGCACTCGACACTGTCGAAAAGGCGTCGATTTTCAACCGAATCGCCAATGGAATCAAAGGGTGGCTGGCATGAACCGCGGCAAATTCATCGCCCTGGAAGGCGGGGAGGGGACGGGCAAGTCAACCCAGTCCCGACTACTCGCCGCTGCCCTACAGGAAGGCGGAATTGATGTAGTCGTCACCCGCGAACCCGGCGGAACTCCGGGCGCAGAGGCTATCCGCAGCCTGTTGCTGGACCCTCCCGGCGATGGCTGGGGGCCGCGCGCAGAGGCCTTGCTCTTTGCAGCCGCGCGCTCGGATCATGTTGAAAAGACTATACTTCCTAGTCTCGATGCCGGGAAATGGGTGGTGTGCGACCGCTTCCTAGACAGCAGCCGCGCCTATCAGGGCGGGGCAGGGGGCGTAGGAGATGAGGTTGTGCTCGCTCTCCATACCATAGGAAGCAAGGGCTTACGCCCCGACCTTACCCTGTTGGTGCAGGTCCCGCCCGCCAGAGTTGCCGCACGGCTGGCCGAGCGGGACGGTGACACTTCTGACGCCATCGGCGGCCGCGATGCTTCCTATCATGCTGATGTTGCAGCAAGTTTCTCGCTTTTTGTCGAGCAGGAACCCGGTCAGTTCGCTGTAATTGACGGGGATGCAGCACCGGAGGAGGTGCACAAGCGGATCATGGCAGCCATCGCTCCCTTGCTGGACACTCCGGCATGACCCTCCTCGGTCATGAAGCTGCCTGGCGCGAATGGCGCGAAGCAATGGGCGGTGCCCGCATGCACCACGGCTGGATCCTCGCCGGTCGCCGCGGGCTGGGCAAGATGCACTTCGCCATGGCAGCCGCGCGCGAACTTGTAGCCGAGGCTGGCATACCCCAGCCCGAAGGCGAGCATCCCGATATCCATGTCCTGACGCATTTGCCCAAGGACGAGAAGGAGGAGAAAAAACGCGAAAAGGGAGAGGCTTACGAGACAAAGCGTAACATTGCCGTCGGCCAGATACGCGCTGTGCAACAACGCCTGGCCACGCGCCCGACACTGGGCAGCCGCCGCGCGATTATCATTGATCCAGCCGATGACCTTGAGAAGAGCGCCGCCAATGCGTTGCTCAAGAGCCTGGAGGAACCACCGCAGGGCACGTTCTTCCTGCTGGTTACGCACCGCCCGTCGCGGCTGCTGCCCACAATTCGCTCGCGCTGCCGGGTGCTGCGCTTCCCTGCGCTGGAAGATGAGCAGGTTGCCCGCTTTCTCTCTGAAAACGCTCCGGATAGTGACGCCACCACGCGAGCGGCAGCAGTCGCCGCAGCAGCAGGCTCACCCGGCGCGGCGCTGGAATTTGTCGAGCATGACCTCGGCAAGCTCGATGCGCTGATGCGCCAGATTGCCGATCAGGGCGATGCGGATTTTGCCCTGCGCGGCCAGCTTGCTGCCGCCATCGGAGCACGCCCCTCTCGCGAACGTATCCAGGCGGCTATGGACCTCGCCCGGGCTGTGATGGCCGGGCGAATGGAGGAAACGCCGCGCCACGCCATTGCCGCGCTGACGGACGCCCACACCGACCTTGTCCGGCTGGCCGCACAGGTGCCGACCTACAATTTCGATCCCGGTCTGCTGGTGATGGAAATCGGCACCTTGCTTGCCAATGCCGCTGGCCCTAGGGAGCCGGCCCATGGCTGAACCCTTCTACATTACCACCGCGATCTCCTACCCCAATGGCCGCCCGCATATCGGGCATGCCTATGAGGCGATTGCGGCAGACGTTATCGCCCGTTTCCAGCGCGCCCGTGGCCGCGATGTCCGCTTCCAGACCGGCACGGACGAGCATGGCCTGAAAATGGCGCAGAAGGCTCGCGAATTGGGCAAGACCCCGCGCGAGCTGGCGGATGAAATGTCCGGCTATTTTCAGGAGATGTGCGCCGGGCTGAACATTTCGCATGACCGCTTCATCCGTACCGTGGAGGACGAGCACCACCGCGCCAGCCAGGCCATCTGGCAAGCGATGCAGGCCAAGGGCGACCTCTATCTCGATCGCTATGAAGGCTGGTATTCAGTCCGCGATGAAGCCTATTACGATGAAAGCGAGCTGGTCGAAGGGGAAGGGGGCGAGAAGCTCTCCCCGCAGGGCACTCCGGTCGAATGGACCGTCGAGGAAAGCTGGTTCTTCCGCCTCTCCGCCTATCAGGACAAGCTGCTCGACCTGCTCAAATCGCCCGGTTTCCTCGAACCGGAAAGCCGCCGTAACGAGATGATCGCTTTCGTCTCCAGCGGATTGCGCGACCTTTCGATCAGCCGCACCAGCTTTGACTGGGGCGTGAAGGTACCGGGCAGCGAAAACCACGTTATGTATGTGTGGATCGACGCCCTGACCAATTACCTCACCGGCCTCGGCTATCCTGACGATACAGAGCTTTATCGCAAGTTCTGGCCTGCGAATTTGCACCTGATCGGCAAGGATATCGTCCGTTTCCACACGATCTATTGGCCCGCTTTCCTGATGAGCGCCGATGTGCCGGTGCCACAAAAAGTCTTTGGCCACGGCTTCCTGCTCAATCGCGGGCAGAAGGAATCAAAGTCGCTTGGCAATGTGACCGATCCGATGGCGCTGGCAGAGCAGTTCGGCGTGGATGTGCTGCGCTATTTCCTGCTGCGCGAAGTGACTTTCGGGCAGGATGGCAGCTATTCGCCGGAAGCCATTGTGACGAAGAGCAATGCCGAACTTGCCAACAGCTTTGGCAATCTTGCGCAGCGCACATTGTCCATGATTTTCAAAAATATGGATGGGGTACTGAAGGCAGATTGCGCGCCCGACCCTGCGGATGACGCGCTGGCGTCACAGGTGAACGAAGCCGTGACGGCATTGCAGGATCGCTTCGAAGCGCTGGATTTCAGCGCCGGGCTGGAAGCATGGATGCGTGCAGTTTTTGCGTGCAACCAATATGTCGATGAACAGGCCCCATGGGCGCTGCGCAAGAGCGATCCGGCGCGGATGGAAGCGGTGCTGATGACGCTGTTCCAGCAGGTGAGGGCGCTTGCCATTGCCGTGCTGCCGGTGGTCCCGACCGCTGCCGCCAAATTGCTCGACCAAATGGGAGTTCCGGCGGAAGAACGCGATTATGCGGCCCTGGAGGATACTGACTGGTTCGCGCGCCTGTGCGTCACGGGCTTCACCATCGGCAAGCCGGAAGGCGTCTTCCCGCGGCTCGAACTGCCGGAGGGCGAGGGCACCTGATGCTGATCGACAGCCATTGCCACCTGGAATATCCGGGGCTGGTGGAAGACCGGGAAGGGGTGCTCGCCCGCGCCCGCGAAGCCGGGATTGATGCTTTTCTCAATATCTCCACCCGCAAGAGCGAGTGGGACAAGGTGATCGGGACTGCTGAGCGCGAGCCGGACGTCTGGGCGAGTGTCGGCATCCACCCGCATGAAGCCGATGCCCATGCTGACCTTGATGCCAAGGCGTTGCGGGAAGCGACTGAGAATCCACGTGTTATCGCCATCGGCGAAACCGGCCTGGACTATTATTACGACAAGTCTGATCGCGCCGTGCAGCGCGACCTGTTCCGCACGCATATTGGCGTGTCGCGAGTGACAGGCCTCCCGACGATCATCCATACCCGCGATGCGGAAGAGGATACGCTGGAAATCCTGCGGGAAGAGATGGGGAAGGGCGCCTTCCCTGCCCTGATCCATTGTTTCACGGCCTCGGCGGAATTTGGAAAGGGCGTGTTGGAGTTAGGACTCACAATCTCGCTGTCCGGCATTGTCACCTTCAAGAACGCCAAGGATCTGCAGGAAATCGCAAAGGAAATCCCGGCGGACAAGCTGCTGGTGGAAACCGATGCACCGTTCCTGGCACCGGTGCCGCATCGGGGAAGGACCTGCGAGCCAGCCTTCACGCGCAATACGGCAGAATTCGTCGCGAACCTGCGCGGAGAAAGTTTCGAGCAACTGGCGGAACAGACATCGCGCAATTTCTACCAGTTGTTCCGGAAGGCTGCCGCGTGAAGCTCATCATGCTTGGGTCCGGCACATCGACAGGTGTGCCGCGCGTCGGCAATGATTGGGGCTGCTGCGATCCGGAGGAGCCGCGCAACCGCCGTAGTCGTGTCTCCATCATCGTGGAAAGTGAAGCTGGCCAAAGGCTTCTGGTCGATACTTCAACTGACCTGCGCCACCAGTTGCTGGCCAATAATGTCGACAAGATCGACGCGGTTTTCTGGACGCATGACCATGCGGACCATTGCCATGGAATAGATGATCTCCGCGTCCTGCGTTATGGCCGCGCTGGTCCGATCCCGGGCTATGCCGCCGGTGAAACGGTGCGACGCTTGCGCCAGCGTTTTGACTATGTCTTTGCCGGGCAACACGGCTATCCTACCATTGTCAGCCTCGATACGCTTGACCGGATCCGCATGTGTTGCGGCTTTGGCGTTGAATGGTGCCAGATGCCGCATGGCCCGGCGCAGAGCACTGCCTATCGCTTCGATTGCGATGGAAAGGCGATAGCTTACGCGACGGACTTCAGTGAAATCACACGCGATATGGTGGAACTGCTTGAAGATGTTGACCTGCTGGTGGTCGATTGCCTGCGGCGCGATCCGCATCCCACCCATGCGCATCTGGGCATGGCACTGGAGCTCGCCGAACGCTGCGGCGCGAAGCAAGCTGTGCTCACTCATTTGGACAAGAGCATGGATTATGCGACCTTGTGCACAGAAATCCCGGCGAATGTGATTGTCGGCTATGACGGGCTGGAAGTCGAACCATGAATGAAATGGCTGCTGTACAGATCGTGGCGCTGCTTGGCTGGTTGATACTGGCTGGCAGCGCACTGGCATCCTATCGGCTGAAGTGGAAAAGCAGCGTCAAGATGGCGCTTGTCTGGGCTGCTATTTTTACCGCTGTGTTCCTGTTCTTCAGTCTGGTGAGCGGTGAGTAGCCGGTTTTTGACGAAAATGCGCGTCATATCGCCGAGAGGCCCTGAGAGGGGACTGAAAGGGGGAAGCCCGCAAATTCCCCATTCCAGCACCCTATAATTTAACATAATATATATTATCATTCCAATCTAGGCGCGAAGCGATGTCCGAGCAATTGACCCGCCTCCTCGAGATCATGGCCACTTTGCGTGACCCGCAGCGCGGCTGCGAATGGGACCTTGCGCAGGACTTCAGCACCATTGCGCCATACACGCTCGAAGAAGCCTACGAGGTCGCTGACTCGATCGAACGGGAAGCCTGGGACGAACTGCGTGACGAGCTTGGCGACTTGCTGCTGCAAGTCGTGTTTCATGCGCGGATGGCGGAAGAAGCCGGTCTCTTCGCCTTCGATGATGTCGCACGGTCGATCTCCGAGAAGATGGAAAGCCGCCATCCGCATATCTTCGGCGATGAAGGCGGCACCATGGGCGAAACCCGCTGGGAAGCGCTGAAGGACAAGGAACGCTCCGCCAAGGGTGCCACCAGCGCCATGGACGGCGTTGCGCTTGCATTGCCAGCCTTGCTACGCGCAGAGAAACTCCAGAAGCGTGCTGCGCGGGACGGCTTTGATTGGCCTGATACACAGGGACCGGCCGACAAGCTGGCCGAAGAAGCACAGGAACTCGCTGAAGCAGACAAGGACCACCAGCTGGAAGAAGCCGGTGACCTGCTCTTCGCTGCGGTGAATGTCGTGCGCGCCTATGGCATCGCACCGGAAGACGCCTTGCGGGCTGCAAACACCAAGTTTGAACGGCGCTTTCGAGCGATGGAAACGATCCATGGTGCGCGTCTGAAAGGCCTGTCACTCGATCAGCAGGAAGCGCTGTGGCAACAGGTCAAGCAATCGGAATCGGAAATGGACTAAACCTCACAGGCTTTCAAACTGTCCCAATTCCTTGGGATTGAGACGCACGACGAGCCTGCGCAATGGCCCTTCCGGCCCCTCGCCTGCTTCCGCATCCTGCAAGACGTCACCATGCGCATGAAGCCATGCGATCCGGCGGCCATCGCTCACGGGCAGCAGGAATTCCTGTGTCTTGGCCTGTTGCGTGAGCATATGGCCAAGATCGCCCAGCAGGCGATCAATACCATGCCCTGTTACGGCAGAAATGGCAGCGATCACGTCATCGCCATCGACCAAAGGCTGCAAAGCCTCCGCCCGTTCTTCGTCGAGCAAGTCCCACTTGTTCCACACTTCGAGGATCGGGATCTGCCCCTCCCCCCCTTCCCCGGCGCTGCGCGCCACAACACCAAGATCTGCAAGCACTTCAAGCACCTGCGCCTTTTGCGCAGCGCTGGCAGGATTGGCGATATCCCGCACATGCAGGATGAGATCGGCCCCGGTAACCTCTTCCAGCGTTGCCCGGAAAGCCGCCACCAGCTGGGTCGGCAGGTCGGAGATGAACCCCACCGTGTCCGACAGGATCGCCTTCTCCACACCGGGTAGGGAAATCGCCCGCATGGTCGGGTCAAGCGTGGCAAAGAGCAAGTCCTCCGCCATTACATCACTCCCCGTCAAGCGATTGAAAAGTGTACTTTTCCCGGCATTGGTATAGCCCACCAGTGCAATTACGGGCCAGGGTGCCCTTCCCCGCCTCTCCCGGTGAAGCGTACGGGTCTTGCGGACCTGTTCCAGTTCCTTGCGCAGGCGGCCCATGCGCTGGCGGATCATGCGGCGGTCAGCCTCGATCTGCGTTTCACCCGGCCCGCCGAGGAAGCCGAAGCCACCGCGCTGGCGCTCAAGGTGGGTCCAGCTGCGCACCAGACGGCTTTGCTGGTAATCGAGATGCGCCAGTTCGACCTGCAAGCGCCCTTCGGCCGTGGCCGCGCGTTCGCCGAAGATTTCAAGGATCAAGCCCGTACGGTCGATTACCTTGCGGCCGAGCTTTTCTTCAAGGTTGCGCTGCTGGATCGCGGACAGTGCACCGTCCACGACCACCAGTTCCGCCTCATGCAGGGTGCATTGGGTGGCGATGTTCTCCACCTGCCCTGCCCCGAACAGCAGGTTCGGTTTCACATCGCGAACGGGCAGGATGAAGCTCTCCACGACTTCGATGCCAATCGCGAGAGCCAGCCCGCAGGCTTCTTCCAGTCGCGAATCCGCATCAAGGTCGTGGCGCTGGCCCCTGATATCGGGGCACACGACAAGGGCCCGCGCGCCGCGCGAGACCTCGCCCATCAAATCATCGTCGAAACTCAGTCGTCCTCGCCTTCCCAGTCATCGCTCAAGTCAACGGACGTGGCGGGCTGGATTGTCGATACGGCATGCTTGTAGGCGAGCTGGACATAGCCCTCCCGCTCAAGGAGCATGCAAAACAAATCATAGGATGCGATCTGGCCCTGCAACATCACGCCGTTCACGAGGAACATGGTGACCTGCACTTCTGCCTCGCGCACTCGCGAAAGGAACACGTCTTGCAACAGGCGCTGTTTCTTGCTGCCATCCGCGCTGGCGAATTGCGACGCGTCGATCGGCTGGCCGGGCATGATGGTGGAAACAGCATGCTTGTAGACCAGCTGCGATTGACCGTCACGGCGCAGCAGGATGGAGAAATTGTCAAACCAGGTGACAATTCCCTGCAGCTTCACGCCCTTCACGAGGAACATGGTGACCGGGGTTTTGTTCCTGCGCAGCAGGTTCAGGAACGCATCCTGAAGATTGGGCGCCTTGCTACCCGCAGGCGGCGGCGGAGGCGGGTCCTTCTTGGGGACCGGGCGGGCGCTCAAAGTGCGTCCAGAGGACATTTCTTGTCTCCTTGTTGTTGGCGGCCACTCTTGCGGTCCGCGATCTGGATGGTCAGGGTTCCCCCTCCCAACCGCTTTATTCACGCCGGATAATGACTTCACCGCGTCAATTGGGCAATCCATTTTCTGGCGGATCGTTCCGCGACTGTCTCAGTCTTCGCCCTTATCTCCCTTGCGGTCAGCCATACCAAGCAGCTTGAGTTTGCGATGCAAGGCCGACCGCTCCATCCCAATAAAGGTCGCGGTCTTCGAAATATTGCCGGAAAACCGCCGGATCTGAACACTCAGATATTCACGTTCGAAGCTCTCGCGCGCCTCGCGCAAAGGCGCCCCCATCAAGGTAGTGATCCCTGTATTCCCACCAAGTTTTCCGCCGGTTACTTCGTCCGGGAGCATGTCAGGTTCAACTACGTCCAACCTGTCACGCGGAGCGAGGATCACTGTGCGTTCTACGACATTGCGCAACTGGCGAACATTACCGGGCCAGTCATAGGCCTGCAGCGCGGCCATTGCTTGTTCCGAAACCTCTGGCGGCGTGATGCCCTGCTCCATCGCATAGCGGGTGAAGAAATGTTCTGTCAGCGCCGGGATATCATCACGCCGTTCAGCCAGCGAAGGGATCGAGACCGGCACTACATTGAGCCGGTAGAACAGGTCTTCGCGGAAGCGCTTCTCTTCCATTTCCTGCTCAAGATCACGCGAAGTGGAAGAAACAACCCGCACATCCACACCGATCTGGCGATTTCCGCCCACGCGGACAAAGCTCTGCTCGGTCAGTACCCGCAGGATACGCGCCTGCGTAGACAGCGGCATGTCCGCCACTTCATCGAGATAGAGCGTCCCGCCATCGGCCATTTCGAGCAGGCCCGGACGGACCAGCTTGCCATTGGCTTCTTCCCCGAACAATTCCTGCTCGAAGCGTTCCGGCGTGATGCGGGCAGAATTGACGATCACGAAGGCGCTGTCCGCGCGCGGGCTCCAGCTATGGAGCAGGCGCGCAGCGACTTCCTTGCCTGCGCCCGCTGGCCCGCTGATCAGCACCCGGCTGCCCGTATTGGCGACACGCTTGAGCGTTGCGCGCACGCCATTGATCGCGGAGCTGTTACCGGTGAATTCTTCGCCCCGGCTGAAGCCCTGGCGAAGCTGGGTATTTTCGCGCCGCAATCGTTCGGTTTCCGTGGCGCGCTGGACCAGCAGCAGCAGCTTTTCCGCCTCAAACGGCTTCTCGATGAAGTCCATTGCCCCGCGGCTGACAGCGGCGACAGCTGTGTCGATATTGCCGTGGCCGGAGAAGATGATGACGGGCAGTTCAGGCTCGCGCTGCTTGATCGCGTCCAGCACTTCCAGCCCGTCCATCGGGCTGCCATGTAGCCAGACGTCGAGCAGGACGAGGCTGGGCCGCCGCTCGTCAATCGCTGCCAGTGCCGACACGCTGCCATCAGCCGTGCGGCATTCATAGCCTTCATCGCTGAGCACACCGGCGACCAATTCGCGGATGTCGCGCTCATCATCAACAATCAGGATGTCTAGCGCCATTGCGCCACCTCCATTGGTTCAAAACAGGTCATGCGTGGCCTTGCTCCGGAGAAATCCGGGCATCACGGGCAAAACGCATGGTTACGCGGCTGCCACCATTGGAGCCGGTCGAAAAAGTCATGTCGCCGCCATGTTCCTCGACGATCTTGTTGACGATGGCGAGGCCCAGCCCTGTGCCTTTCTCGCGTGTCGTCACATAGGGTTCGATGATGTTATCGCGGTCTTGCGGCAGGCCGATACCGTTATCTTCAACGGCGATAGAGATCATTTCCCCATCACGCGAAAGCTCGACGGAAATGGACCCGCGATAATCAGGCTCAGCATTTTTCGCCTTGGCCTCTACCGCCTCAAACGCATTCTTGAGGATATTGGTCATTGCCTGGCCAAGCTGGTGCCTGTCACAGGCGATCCGAACTTCTTCCCCAGCCTGATTGTCAAACCGGTAATTGACTTCGCTATGCGCCACTTCTTGCAGGAACATGGCCTGCCGGACGATATCGAGGGCATCTTCCTGGCGGAATGTCGGCTTCGGCAAGCGCGCAAAACTCGAGAATTCATCCACCATCTTGCGCAAATCACCGACTTGCCGGACGATTGTGCTGGTCAGCTCGTCAAACAACTCCCCGTCTTTCTCGATCTGCGTACGGTAACGGCGCTTGAGCCGTTCTGTAGCCAGTTGGATGGGCGTGAGCGGGTTCTTGATTTCATGCGCGATGCGGCGGGCCACGTCAGACCAGGCGGCCTGCCGCTGGTCGAGCAACTGGCGGGTAATATCCTCGAAAGTGATCACGCTACCTTCGGATGCCTGCGCCACCTGCACTGCCAAGGTCAGCAGCTCCCCGCCCTTGTTCGCGCTGACGACACCGGATTGCAGCCCGGCCTCCACCAGCACACCGATCTGCGGGGCAAAGTCCTGGATATCCTTCCCGACGGGCGATTTCTCGTCGCCCGAAAGCAGCAATTCATGCGCCCGGCTGTTCATCAGCAAGACCCGGCCCTCATGGTCGAGCGAAATAATCCCGGCCGTAATGGATTCGAGAACGGCCTCGATAAAGGTCCGCCGCTCTTCCAGTTCCTGGTTGGCGCCAACCAGCGCATCTGTCTGCTTTTCGAGCTGCGCCGTCATGCGGTTGAAGGCCCGGTTGAGCATGCCGATTTCGTCGGCACCTGTGCGCCCTTCCACGCGCAGGGAGAAATTCCCCGCCCCCACCTTGCGGGCAGCCGCGACAAGGTCCGTCAACGGCTCCACCTGTCGGTCAGCAAACCGCAGGGCAAACCAGACGGCGAGACCTACAAGGCCTAGACTGACAACAAACAGCGCGAGGTTAAATCGCAATTGCAAGGCCCGGGCGCGGCCCGTCAGGACGTTGTAGCCTTCCACAACAGAACGCGCGCGCTCCCACTGGTTGAACGGCAGTGCGTCGGAATTTCGGGCGTTGTAGAGATAGATTCCACTGCTGCGGTCAATCGGCGCCATAGCTTCGATCCGTGTGGCATCCCCCTGCACGACAACGGCTTCGCCATCGGCGAGCTTGGGCAGCGCCGTCTCCGCGAATTTCGCGGGTTCATTGCCTTCACGCAGGTCGACAAAGGCAGCAGTGCGCAATTCGCCATCGGGCAATTGCTGGAGGATCGCGGATTCGTTCAGCTCGCGCGCTTGCAGCTGGTATTGATAGACATCAGGAAACTCAGCGTCAGTCAGGGCCACGCGGTTCAGGCTGAAGCGCATATCGCTGGCCATGGCGATAGTCTCGTTCGCCACCTGCAGCTGATTCTGTTCGTAATAGCCGCGCGCCAGCTCATTGGCATTGTCCATCAGGCTGCGCGAACTGCCGGAAAACCAGAAATCGACCCCGGCCTGAAACAGGATGCCGGCGAAAGCTGCCACCAGCAGCGTGGGAATGGCCGCCACCAGTGAAAAGAAGAACACCAATCTGACATGCAGCCGCGCAGTGCTGCCAGCTGCCCGGCGGATCGCCAGCCTGCGCCCGAACAGCACCAGTAGTGCCATGGCGGGGATCAACGTCCCCAGCAGCAGCAATGCGACCTGGCTCGATGGCAAGAGCTGCCCGTTGGGCGGCGCGCTGGTAAAGGCGAGCCAGGTTGTCGCAATCATCGCGAGGAAGGCAATTGCGGCGACAATCTCTAGTACCAGAAACACATTCGCCCGGCGCGACGCGAGGATGA
This sequence comes from Sphingomonadaceae bacterium, assembly GCA_024236195.1. Lineage (GTDB taxonomy): Bacteria > Pseudomonadota > Alphaproteobacteria > Sphingomonadales > Sphingomonadaceae > JACXVD01. The sequence goes on along the minus strand of JACKKZ010000004.1, from coordinate 373,117 downwards.
ATCGCCGCCACCAGCGAGGCATTTGCTTCGGTTGGGAAGGAGCGGCAGCCGTCATCGTTGCGCGGTTACAACGCCACTGTTGCAAAAATGCAAGCGCTTTTCGTCAGGCGGTTGGAAAGCTGCTTCAGGACCGGCGCGAAAAGCGATCCGGGTCTATTGCCAGCTCGCCCAGCCGTTTGCGCAAGGTGTTGCGATTGATACCCAGCAATTGCGATGCCTTGAGCTGGTTCCCGCCTGTTGCCCCCAGCGCGTGTTCAAACAAGGGCTTCTCGAATGCAGCCAAGGCGCTGTGATACAAGGTTCCGCTGACCGGTTCATGCAGCGATAGCCAATGGGCGAGCGCTTCATCGAAGCCCGCCGGATGCCCTCCCCCACGCTGCGCGGGTGCTTCCTGCATCAATTCGGCAACCGCTGCCACGTCGATCACATCTTCGCGCGACATCAGGGCAAGCCGGAAAACGACATTGCGCAATTCGCGGACATTGCCCGGCCATGGCTGCTGCGCCAGCAAGGCCAGCGCATCATCGCTGAGGTTTCGCTGGGGCAGGCCTTCCTCGGCTGCGCGGGCAAGGAAATGCCGGGCCAGCGCCGGGATATCATCCTCTCGATCACGCAGCGGCGGCAATTGGATCGGCACGACATTGAGACGGTAATAGAGGTCTTCGCGGAAGGTCCCTGCCGCAATCATCGGTTTCAGGTCGCGGTTGGTCGCGGCAATAATACGCACGTCAATGGCGATTTCCTGCCGACCGCCTACCCGCCGGATCCGCCCGGACTGGAGCGCGCGCAACAACCGTGTCTGCGCCTCGGCCGGCATGTCCCCGATTTCGTCGAGGAACAGCGTCCCGCCATTGGCTTGTTCGAATTTGCCAATGGTCTGGCTCACCGCCCCCGTGAAGGCACCTTTCTCGTGCCCGAACAATTCGCTTTCGATCAGGTCTCGCGGGATGGCGGCAGTGTTGACTGCGACAAAGGGGCCGGACTTGCGATGGCCCAGCTCGTGGATCGCTTCTGCCACCAATTCCTTGCCAGTGCCACTTTCACCCAGCACGAGCACGGTCAGGTCGTTGCGCAGCACACGGGTGATCATGCGATAGACACCCTGCATCGCCTGACTACGCCCGACCAAGGGCATCCCCTGGCTGCCATCCTCGGGCATCTGGCTGGGTGTCCGGGCCGAACCGACAGCTTGCCCGACAACGCGGGTGAGTTCATCCAGGTCGAAGGGCTTGGGGAAGTATTCGAACGCGCCAGTGTCAGACGCTCGCACCGCCGTATCGAGCGTGTTCTGTGCCGAGAGGATAATAACCGGCATGTCCGGATAATCCTTGCGCACCCGGCCAAGGCTTTCGATGCCATCCCCATCGGTCAGCATCACGTCGGTCAGCATCACGTCAAAGCTTTGTTGCCCCAGCAGCCGGTCCCGTCCAGCGATGGAATCGCAACTTTCGACAACATAGCCCTCGTCGGACAGAGCCGCTGTTATGACCAAGGCAATGGAAGTGTCATCTTCCACCAGCAAGACCGAATAAGCCATCTTCGCGCCCTCCCCTCTATTTCGCTGTCGGCAGGTGGATACGGAAATGGGTCAGGCCCCTGCGTTCGTCCCGGTCGTGGGTGATCCGCCCATCCATGTCGCGCACCAGCTTCTTTACCAACGCCAGCCCCAGCCCCTGCCCATGCTTCTTGGAACTGACGAAGGGTTCAAACACATGATCGACCAACGCCGGGTCGATACCCCAGCCATTGTCGCTCACCGTCACTTCAATCGGCAGGCGGATTGCCCGGCCCAACCTGATGGCATTGAATGCAAAACCGCTGACAAAGCGGGTCTTGACGGTCACCAGCGGCGCCTCTTCCTTGGCGCATGCGTCGCGTGCATTGGCCAGCAGGTTGATCAGCACCTGCTCGAATGCCTCACGATTGCCGAGCACAGGCGGCAAGGAGGGATCGAATTCCTCCGCCAGCGTCAGTTCCACGTCCGACCCCGTCCGAACAGTCTTGATCGCTTGGCGGATGGCTTCGTGGAGGTTGAACGGAGCGACCGGCTCAGGGGTTTCGCTGCCGAGCTTCTGCATCCGGTCTATCAGCGAGGCGATGCGAGCAACCTCATCGGAAATGACCTGCGCCAGCCCCTTGTCTTTCTCTTTCAGCTTGCGCGACAGCAATTGCGCCGCGCCACTGATAGCAGCAAGAGGGTTCTTGATTTCATGAGCCAGAACAGCCGGACCCCGCATCGCAACCGTGCGTTCATCGGCGAGCTCTTCCTGTCCGACATCGGAGAAGGTGATGACCTTCCACCCGGGATGCTGGTGCAGCGGCGAAGCGGTTATGTTGACCCTTTTGGTTACCCCGTCAGCACGGATCGAAACGCCCCGCGCAACCAGCTGCCCCTGGCTGCGACGCATACTGACATAGAGCCGTTCGTCACTGACTTCGATAACCTCGAACAGGTCATGCCCTGCCAATCGTTTGGCGCTTTTGCCCAGCAGGTTCTCCGCCGCCGGATTGGCTTCCACAACCCGCAATTCGGGATCAAGCAAGAGCACGGCAAAGATAAAGCCCGCCAGCTGGGCCTGCGCGTCCGGGCGCGCTGCTTTCTCGCTCACGCTGCCCTGCGCCGCAGGAAAGGCTCGTAAAAGCGTTCCAGTTCCCCAAGAACCTGCACGGGATCATCCACTGTGTTCACATGGTTACGGAACTCGGCCGAACCGTGCATCCCCTTGGTGTACCAGCCCAGATGCTTGCGCGCGATCTTCACGCCGACCGAGGGCCCGTAATGCTCCAGCATCGCATTGTAATGCTCGACCAGCGTTTCATATTGCTCATCAAAGCTTGGGCTTTCGAGGATTTCGCCAGTCTGCCACCAGTGCATCACCTGCCCCAGCAACCACGGTTTGCCATAGGCCCCGCGCCCGATCATCAACCCGTCTGCCCCGGATTGCTCCAAAGCTGCCGCAGCATCGGCAATGCTGCAGATATCGCCGTTGACGATCACCGGAATGGAAACGGCTTCCTTGACCTTACGGATGAAGGACCAGTCGGCATGGCCCTTGTACATCTGGTTGCGGGTACGGCCATGGACCGTGATCATCTTCACACCCAGATCTTCGGCAATGCGCGACAGTTCTGGTGCATTCAGGCTGGCATGGTCCCAGCCCATCCGCATCTTGACGGTGACCGGCACATTCACCGCTTTCACCGTCGCTTCCATCAGTTTCGTCGCCAACGGCACTTCGCGCATCAAGGCCGAGCCGGCATATTGCCCCACGACCTTGCGCACCGGGCAGCCAAAATTGATGTCGATAATCGCGGCGCCATTGCCCTCTTGCAGCTTGGCCGCTTCCGCCATGGATGCCGGATCACAACCCACCAGCTGCATGGAAACCGGGTCCTCTATGGCGTCCCATTCGGCTTTCTGGATCGACTGTCGGGTCTCGCGAATGGCCGCTTCGCTGGCGATCATTTCGGTGACGTTTAGTCCGGAGCCGTAGCGGCGCACCAGCTTTCGAAACGGCTTGTCCGTCACCCCTGTCATGGGCGCAAGCACCACCGGGCAGTCAATCCGCACCGGACCGATTTCGATGGGCTTGATAGCTGGAGGGGTGGGGATTGTGCTCATTACGCGCCCTGGTGCCTAAAATTTGGGCAGCGCATAGTGGATTGCAGCCACGCGTGCAAGCAGCTAGCGGCTGGGTTCATGGCGGATAACCCTTCCCCTGCCCGGCCCCCTTTCGCAGCCGTGATTGTTGCGGCTGGCAAGGGGCTGCGCGCGGGCCAGCCCCTGCCCAAGCAATTTGCGCCGTGGAAAGGCAAGCCGGTGCTGCGGCATTCGGCGGAAGCTCTGGCGGCAGCAGGGGCGCAGCCGATAATCGTCGCAATTCCGCCCAATGGAGAGGCGCCTGCGCAGGCTGCCCTGGCCGGACTCGACTATGTGGCCTTCATCAACGGCAATAACACGCGGCAGGGTTCTGTGCGCAATGCGCTAGAGGCCATGGCCGACAATCCACCGAACCATGTGCTGATCCACGATGCAGCCAGGCCTGACCTGCCCTCCCCCGTGATTGAGCGCTTGCTTGCCGCCTTGCAAACACATGCCGGTGCCATTCCGGCCCTGCCCGTCGTGGATAGCCTTGCGATAGACGAAAGCGGGCTGATGGCTGGCAGCGCTCCGCGCGAACAGCTCCGCCGGGTCCAGACACCGCAGGCCTTTCGCTTTGCCGAAATCCTTTCCGCCCATCGCCAATGGCAAGGTGCCGCAGATGCGGGCGACGATGCCCAGGTCTTGCGCGCAGCAGGTGGGGCTGTAGCCTTGGTCGAAGGTGATGAGCGCCTCAAGAAGCTGACTTTTGCGGAGGATTTCATGGACGACCGCCCTGCCCTGCGCGTTGGCACTGGGTATGATGTGCATCGGCTGGAAGCGGGTGAAGAATTGTGGCTGTGCGGGATCAAGATCGAGCATGAGCTTGGCCTAGCCGGACATTCCGACGCTGATGTTGCGCTACATGCTGTTGTCGATGCCCTTCTCGGCGCTGCAGGGGCCGGGGATATTGGCCAGCACTTCCCACCCAGTGACGACCGCTGGAAGGGCGCGCCCTCTTCGCGTTTTGTTGAACATGCTGTTTCGCTGGTCTCCGAAGCGGGCTATCGGGTCGGCAATATCGACCTTACCATCATATGCGAAGCGCCCAAGATAGGGCCGCACCGCGCCGCCATGGCCGCGCGGCTCGCAGAGCTTGCAGGAGTGGGGACAGCTCAGGTAAATATAAAAGCGACTACCACCGAACGGCTCGGCTTTACCGGGCGCGGAGAAGGAATCGCCGCTCAAGCCGCCGCAACAATCATTCGCAACGACTAAGGTACCCGACCCTATGATGAAGAAAGCTGCAACTGCTCTCGCTCTGCTCGCCATGGCCCAGGCCCCGACAGCAATGGCGCAGGAGTGCATTACCGAGCAGGAATTTTCCAGCATGGTCATTTATGCCGTTCCGCTGGCAGTGGACGGAATGAAACTTAAATGCAGCAGCACACTGGCCAAGGACGGTTTCCTTGCCACGGATGGCGACGCGTTTCGTGCCCGCTACGCTGCACTGAGCGATGAAATGTGGCCGACAGCCAAAGCAACTATCGTCAAGATGGGCGGCGAAAAGGCACAAGCGGGCCTCGCTGAATTGAATGCGCTGCCTGACGAAGTCGTGCGCCCGCTGCTCGATGCGATGTTCTCGTCCAAGATTGGCGAAGAGATCAAGCCCAAGGATTGCGCCAAGGTCGAACGCGGGTTGGCAGTCCTCGCCCCGATCAATCCGCGTGATGCAGGTGCGCTGGTGGCGTTTGTCGCCGCAGTGGCCAATGTGAAGAGCGCTGCCATCTGCAAGCTGGATGTCTGATGGAAGGCTGCACCCTTCCTGATGATATTGTTGAACTGGCCCGCCGCGTTGTTGCGGAAAACAGCGCGGCGGGCCGCTCAATCGCGCTGGCAGAAAGCTGCACGGGCGGGCTGGTAGCTGCCGCCCTGACGGAAATACCAGGTTCCTCGGCGGTGCTGGATCGTGGGTTCGTGACCTATTCCAACGAATCCAAGATGCAGAGCCTCGGTGTTGCAAGCGACATTATCGAAACCTTTGGCGCCGTGTCGATTGCTTGTGTCTGGGCCATGGCGAAAGGTGCGCTTGAACAGAGCAATGCCGATGTCGCTGTTGCCATCAGCGGGGTTGCTGGTCCCGATGGCGGGACCGCCCAGAAGCCGGTCGGTACGGTTGTGTTTGCACGCGCAATCCGGGATGCAGAGGGTGAGCCGGAAGGTGAGCTAAAGCATTTTGACGCCAAGGATCGCGGCGCCATCCGGCGCGAAGCGACCCGCTGTGCGCTGGAGTTGCTGCTACCCTGACCGGCTCAGGCGGGCTGGCCGTAGAGCTGCTCTGCCCGTTCTTCAAATGCAGCCACCATCTTGCGAAAGGCGCGGTCGAAATACTGGCCAGCCAGCTTTTCGAACACCTTGTTCTTGAAGGTGAAATCGACAGTAAAATCGACCTCGCACCCACCATCGGGCAGCGGCGCAAAATTCCAGACATTGTCGAGATCCCGCAGCGGACCATCGACATAATGGACCTTGATCCGGCTCGGTCGTTCTTTCTCGACCCGCGAGGTGAACTTCTCGCGGATGGCCTTGAACCCGACCAGCATGTCGGCAACCATTTCCGTTTCGCTATCGGACCGCACACGCGTGGCGGCAACCCATGGCAGGAATTCCGCATAGCGGGCAACATCCGCCACCAGATTATACATCTGCTCGGCGCTGTAAGGCAGACGACGGATCTCGCGAATGCCCGGCATCAGGCCTTTGCCGCTTCCTTTGCCAGCTTTGCTTCGCGGGCAGCCTTCATCTGGGCGAAATCCTCCCCGGCGTGATAGCTGGACCGCGTCAGCGGGGAGGACGCCACCTGCAGGAAGCCCTTCGCCCGCGCAATTGCGCCATAGGATTCGAAGGTCTTCGGTTCGACAAACTCTTCCACCTTCGCATGTTTGGGCGTCGGCTGGAGATATTGGCCCATGGTAATGAAATCTATGTCTGCACTGCGCATGTCGTCCATCACCTGATGCACTTCGAGCCGCTGCTCGCCTAGCCCCAGCATGATCCCTGACTTGGTGAAGATCAGCGGGTTGTGGTGCTTCACCTCTTCCAGCAAGCGGATTGACGCGTAATAGCGCGCACCTGGCCGAATTGTCGGGTAAAGCCGCGGGATCGTCTCAAGGTTGTGGTTGAAGACATCCGGTCCGGCTTCGCAGATTTCCTCGATCGACTGGCGCATCCGGCCCTTGAAGTCTGGCGTCAGGATTTCAATTGTCGTATCCGGCGTTTCGCGGCGTAGCGCGTTGATAACCTTGACGAACTGCCCTGCCCCGCGATCAGCCAGATCATCGCGATCAACGCTGGTAATGACGATATGCTCCAGCCCCATGGCTGCGGCTGCCGCGGCCGTATGTTCCGGCTCCAGCGGATCGACGGGCATGGGCATCCCGGTTTTGATATTGCAGAATCGGCAAGCGCGGGTGCAAGTATCGCCCAGAATCATCACCGTGGCGTGCTTCTTGGTCCAGCATTCCCCGATATTGGGACATGCGGCTTCTTCACACACAGTGTGGAGGTTAAGGTCGCGCATCAGCTTGCGCGTCTCGTTAAAGCCCTTGCTGGTCGGGGCCTTCACCCGGATCCAGTCCGGCTTGCGCTGGCGCGGCGGGCGATCTTGCGGGGCTTTTGGCTCTGAAGAGAGATCGTTCATGCCGCCCACTTAGGCGCAGGGCTTGCCATAGGCAATGCTACGGGCCATCAGCGCCGCGATGAATACGAAACCGACTCTGGAACTCGCAGGCCTGATCGAAGGCTATCGCCGTTTTCGCGAACAGGGCTGGACCCCGCGCCGGGAACGCTGGGCGGCCTTGCGCGAAGGGCAGCAGCCGCCCGTCATGGTGATCGCCTGTTCCGACAGCCGGGTTGATCCGGCACAGATTTTTGACGTCGATCCGGGGCAGATTTTCGTGGTCCGCAACGTGGCGGCAATGGTTCCCCCTTTTGAGACCACGCCGGGCCATCACGGTGTTTCGGCTGCGCTGGAATTCGCTGTCCAAGTCCTGCGTGTTCGCGAGATCGTGGTGATGGGCCATGGAATGTGCGGCGGCTGCAAGGCGGCGTTGACCCAGGAAATGCACGGTACTGAACCGGGCAATGGCGGCTTTATCGCAGACTGGATTTCACTGCTGGATGAAGCTCGCGCCCCGGTGGTGGAGAAACACGGCATCGAAGGGCGCACGGCAGAACGGGCAATGGAACAGGCAGCTGTGAAGGCCAGCCTCAAGAATTTGCGCACCTTCCCCTGTGTCGAGGCCAAGGAAGCGAAGGGATCACTAACCCTGCGCGGGGCTTTCTTCGCCATATCAGATGGGGTGCTGCACCTGCTGGACGAAGCGAGCGGAGACTTCGCCCCCGTGGAATGACTTGCGCCGCGCGGATGAGACCGCCATCTTGCCGGGCATGGCTGTTCCTGACCAACCCAATATCGCCCTCCTGATTGACGCTGACAATGCCAGCCCGGCCGGCATCGACCCGGTCCTGACAGTGCTGGCAGAGCTGGGGCAAGTGAATATCCGCCGCGCCTATGGCAATTGGCGCAAGACCAGCCTGAAAGGCTGGGTGGACAAGATGCACCGCTATGGCATCGAACCACAGCAGCAATTCGACCTGACCAAGGGCAAGAACGCAACAGACATGAAAATGACCATCGACGCGATGGACCTGCTCTATCGCGGGCGCGTCCATGGCTTCGGGATCATGAGCTCAGACAGCGATTTCATGCCGCTGGCCATGCGCATTCGGCAGGATGGCTATCCGGTTTACGGGTTCGGCGGGGCCAAGACACCGGAGGCTTTCCGGCAGGCCTGCTCGCGCTTTATCGACGTGAATGCGTTGATCAAGGCGGAGAAAGAGGAACGCAAACCCCTGGCCGCCGACGGGGCTCTCGATGCCGAGCTGCTCGACCTGCTGTTTGATGCCTACAATGCCAGCAAGCGTGACGAGCAAGGCTATGCCAAATTGTCAGAAGTCGGCCAGCGGGCGGGAAACCGCTCCAGTTTCGATACGCGCAATTACGGCTATGCCCGCCTGATCGACATGCTGGAAGCGATTCCCAATTTCGGGGTTGATCGGCGCGAAAACGGGCAGGTCTGGATCAAGCGGCTGCGCTGAACTTGAGCTGCAAAAGAAAACGGCGCGGAAAGCCTCTGCCTCCCGCGCCGTTTCGGTTATCATGAAGCTTGATGTCAGGCGGCAGGCTGCGCGCCGATGTCGCCAGCTTCCAGCTTCGCATGCAGCGTCCACAGCTCCGCAATGGGCTTGCGCACACCGGACACCTTGGCGAAGGAAGCGACCGCTTCGTCATATTTGCCTTGCTCAAGCTGGGCGATACCGAGGCGGGTCATCACGCGATCCATATCGACGCCGGCCTTGCCCATGGCGATCGTGTACATTTCTTCCGCAACCGGCGCGTCGCCATAGCTCAGAAAGGCATCGCCTGCTGCCATGGCCGTGACAGCCTTGGAAGATGCCGCTCGGGCATCACGGGCGAGACCCGGAAGGTCAGCCTTGTCAGCTGCAATACGACCGCTGGACATGTTCAAAGCATCATTCACGAACACGTCGCCCTTGCGCAGCTTGCCAGCCGCAATCCCTTCATCAGTGATCGCCTTGACTTCACCGGGCAGACGGCGCGGGTCGGCAGCTTCGATGTAATCGACATAGTCGCGTTCGCTGCGCAGGGCGTCCGTCCGGCGCGCAAGCCGCATCAGGTCCAGCACTTCCTGATTGTCATAGTTGAAGAAGCTACGCTCAATCGCGATCGCATCACCCCAACTATCGCGGGTCGGATCATACTTGACCAGCATCACGCTGTATTTGCGGGCTTCTGCGCCAATATTGCCGCGATAGGCCACGGTCAGGCCGCGCTTGATCCACTCGACAGGAACAGCAGCCCCGGCAGCTTCACGCTGTGCAATCACGCCCGAGAGGTAGTTAAGACCCTCTGTCTCGCGGCCTTCATTAAAATAGGCCTCTGCGATGATCGCTTCCGGATCATTCTGGGTGTAGCCCGCTGCGATTGCCTGTTGCACACGATCACGTGCGGCCGCCCAATCCTTCGCCTGGTACGCCAACTGGCCGGATACGAAGAGATATTGCGGCTGGCTTTCAGGGTTCACCTTGCCGCTCTCGAGCATCAAGTCCATGCCCTGGCGCTGCAGGCCGATATCCTGCGACTTCGTGCCGATATTATAAACCAGCTGGCCAGCGGCCATCTTGTCATCGTCGGTCTTTACTTCAGCCAGCAAGGGGGCAATTTCCGCTTTCAGCGCATTGGCATCAGCACCTTCGGCGTTCGCCTTGCCTGCGAGCGGCTGGTAAATGGCGACAAATTCCTTTGTGTAATTCGTCTTGCCAGCCTTTTCCTTCTTGGCTGCGTAAGCGGGCTCGGCATAACCGGCAACTGCAACCGCGCCGCCCATAGCCAGCGCGATGGCCAGCGCCATGTGGAACCCTGCCCGGCCTTTTGCCCGCAGGAAGGAAGGAGTGAACGAAATCATAGGGGACTCTCCCGAAAGTAACACTGAATCAGGGCCCGTCCCGGCCCCACCGAAAATTCGCGCGCCGCTAGTGCAGCCTGCGGCTTGAAAATGCAAATATTGATCTAGGGAAATGCGGCTGAACGGGCTTTGAACACGGCAATTGCCTGCCATTCAGCCTGCCATGCGGCAAATAGTGGAAAACACCATCGAAAGACCCTTCACAGCCTCAGTTGAGGTGGCACCGGCAGGCCAATTCGCCTAGGCCCGGATGGCAAATTTTGTCCTGAAGCAACAAGAACGATACAGCCTTGAGCGACGACACAAACACTCCCGACACATCTGGCCAGAATCCCGGCGAATTCGAGCGGATCGACATCGTCGATGAGATGAAGACCAGCTATCTCGATTACGCGATGAGCGTGATCGTCAGCCGTGCGCTGCCTGATGTGCGCGACGGGTTGAAGCCGGTCCATCGGCGCATTCTCTTCGCCTCCAACGAAGGCGGCTATGTCGCCGGGCGCCCCTTCCGCAAGAGCGCGCTGATCGTGGGCGACGTGATGGGTAAGTACCACCCGCATGGCGACAGCGCGATCTATGATGCGCTTGCCCGCATGGTGCAGACCTGGTCACTGCGCGTCCCGTTGATTGACGGCCAAGGCAACTTCGGCAGCATGGACCCCGATCCCCCAGCGGCCATGCGTTACACCGAGGCTCGACTTGCCAAGGTCACCAATTCGCTGCTCGACGATCTCGACAAGGATACGGTCGATTTCGTCGACAACTATGACGGTAGTCGGCAGGAGCCGTCCGTCCTCCCCGCCCGCTTCCCGAACCTGCTGGTAAATGGCACGGGCGGCATCGCGGTGGGCATGGCCACCAACATCCCGCCGCATAACCTTGGCGAAGTGATTGACGGCTGTTTTGCCTACATGGACAATCCGGCGATCACCAGCGAAGAGCTGATGGAATATATCCCGGGTCCGGATTTCCCGACTGCTCCGCTGATCCTTGGTCAGTCGGGGGCGCGCTCTGCCTACACCACCGGTCGCGGTTCGGTCCTGATGCGAGCCCGGCACGAAGTGGAAGAGCGCAAGGGTGACCGGCGCTCCATCGTGCTCACCTCCATCCCCTATCAGGTCGGCAAGTCTGGCCTGGTCGAAAAAATTGCTGAAGCCGCCAAGGAAAAGCGGATCGAAGGCATTTCGGACATTCGCGACGAATCCAGCCGCGAAGGCGTGCGCGTGGTGGTGGACCTGAAGCGGGACGCTTCACCCGAAGTCGTGCTTAACCAGATCTGGCGTTACACCCCGGCGCAATCCAGCTTCCCTGCCAATATGCTGGCCATTCGTGGCGGCCGCCCCGAAGTGCTGGTGCTGCGCGACATCATCCAGGCCTTCATCCAGTTCCGCGAAGAGGTCATAACCCGCCGCACCAAGTTTGAACTGAACAAGGCCCGCGAGCGCGCGCATATCTTGCTCGGCCTGGTGGTTGCGGTCTCCAACCTCGACGAAGTGGTGGCGATGATTCGCAGTTCTTCCAACCCGCAGATTGCCCGGGAAAAGCTGCTCGCCAAGGAATGGCCGATTGGCGACATCGCGCAATATATCAAGCTGGTCGAAGCCATTGAGCCAAGCGCCGATGAACATGGCGGCACCTATCGCCTGTCGGAACGGCAGGTGAAGGCGATCCTTGACCTGCGCCTGCACCGCCTGACGGCGCTGGGCCGCGATGAAATCGGGGACGAGCTGAAGGAATTGTCGCTGGCGATTGAGGAATATCTCTCGATCCTGGCTGACCGGGCCAAGCTTTATGCGGTGTTGCGTGAGGAACTGCGCGAAATCCGTGAGCTGTACGCCACGCCGCGCGTATCCGAAATTGCACCGGCGTGGGACGGGCTCGACGATGAAGACCTGATCGAACAGGAAGACATGGTCGTCACCGTCACCCATGGCGGCTATATCAAACGCACCCCCCTCGCCACCTTCCGGGCGCAGGCGCGCGGCGGCAAGGGCCGCAGCGGCATGGCAACCAAGGACGAGGATGCCGTGGTCGAGATGTTCGTCACCTCGACGCACAACCCAGTGCTGTTCTTCACCAATACCGGCCGCGTCTATCGCCTGAAGGTGTGGAAACTGCCCGAGGGCGGACCGCAGACGAAGGGACGCCCCATGGTGAACCTCTTGCCGCTGGGCGCGGACGAAAGCGTTACCAATGTCCTGCCGCTGCCTGAAGACGAGAGTGAATGGGCCTCGCTCAACATTGTCTTCGCGACCGAACAGGGCATGGTGCGCCGCAATTCGATGGACGCCTTCGCCAACATCCCGACCAATGGCAAATATGCCATGGGCTTTGTTGAAGGCAGCGGGGACCGCCTGATCGGGGTCAAACTGTTGACCGAAGACCAGGAAATCTTCCTCGCCAGCGATTCGGGCAAGGCGATCCGCTTCGCGGCTACCGATGCGCGCGAGACCAAAAGCCGCACCGGCATTGGTGTCCGCGGCATGACGCTGAAAGATGATGCGCAGGTTGTCTCGCTTGCCGTGCTCGACTCACTGGACGAGGACATGGAAACGCGCGAGGCCTATCTGCGCGCCGCGCCCTGGAAGAACAATGACGCCAAGCCCACGCTTCCGCCTGAGAAAATGGCCGAAATGGCGGAGAAGGAAGAATTCATCCTGACCATCACCGCCAATGGCTATGGCAAGATTTCCTCGGCCTATGAATATCGTACTATCGGGCGTGGCGGCCAAGGCCTGACCAATATTGGTGCACCTGACAGCAATCCGGAACGCAACGGACCGGTCGTGGCCAGCTTCCCGGTGCGCCATGGGATGCAACTGATGCTGGTGACCGACCAGGCGAAGCTGATCCGCCTGCCGATTGAATTCCGCCATCTGGTAGAGGGCGGATTCGAGAACCATAAGGGTTGGTCAGTCTACGGGCGTAGTTCTTCAGGCCTGCGCGTCTTCGATGTTGCCAAAGGCGAGCATATCGTCGGCGCAGCACGCGTTGACGAGCAGGAAGAGCCTGAGAACGCGGCGGAAGAGGCTGTGGTCGAGGACATGGTGGCACGAAATGCTGACGAGACCGATATCCCTGACCTGCCGGTCCGGGACGATCCGCAGGACAATGGGGAATAAGTTTCAATGAAGGTCGAACCGACAGATCAGCCCTTTGGTGCGATTGTTACCGGGGTTGACCTGTCGGCCCCTCTTGACGCCGATATTATCGCCGCCATTCGCGCAAGCTGGCTGGAGCATGGTGTGCTCGCCTTTCCCGGACAGGTAATGGACGATGCCGCGCTGGAGCGTTTCACCCTGGCGATGGGAGGCTTTGGCGAAGACCCGTTTTTTGACACTGTCCCCGGCAGCGACCATGTCGCGGCAATCCTGCGCGAAGCGGATGAGAAAACCCCGCTCTTCGCCGAGAACTGGCATAGCGACTGGAGCTTTTTGCGCGAACCGCCGTCAGGCACCTGCCTGGTCGGGATCGATATCCCGCCAACCGGTGGCGACACATTGTTTGCAGACCAGCGTGCCGCCTTCGCAGCCCTTCCGGCTGACAAGCAGGACCATTATCGCAGCCTGACCGCGATCCACAGCGCGCGGGCCGCCTATGCGCCAGACGGGGCCTATGGCGAGCAGGATGAAGGCCGTAGCATGGCCATCCGTCCCGGTGAATCCGCCCGCGAAACCTGCCCCCACCCGCTTGTCCAACGCCACCCCGAAACCGGGGAGGAGGCGCTATTCAGCTGCGGGGGCTATATCGTAGGGATTGAAGGCATGGCGGACGAGGAAGCCTTCAAGCTGTTGGTCGAATTGCTCGCATGGCAGACTGACGAACGCTTCATCTATCGCCATCGCTGGGAAGCGGGCACGCTGGTAATGTGGGATAACCGTCGCGTCCTCCACCGGGCGACCGGTGGCTATGAAGGGCATAGGCGCGAATTGCACCGCACCACAATTGCGGCTTGGAAGCCTTAGGCAAATCGCTCAGGCGCGGTGTTCCCGTCGCAATTGCTGGATAACGCCGGTGCAAATCAGGAATTGCCCGAAATAATAGAGCGGCCAGATCAGCAGATCTGGAATGGGCGCGAGGTCAATCGGGCCAAGGCGGCTGAAGATCAGCCAGTCTGAAATCACGAACAGCACCGCGCCCATTCCCACCCGATAGCGGGGGAAACGGCTCATCCATGCTGTGCTCGCCATGCCGCCCAATGCGAGTCCGTAGAGCGCGATTTGCCAGGAACCGGAAAGCAGCCAGCATAGCAAGGGGGTGCCCAGCAACAACGACACCGCCAATGCCGTTTGGCTGCCAGTCGCCTGGTTGCGCGGATAACGCAGGTAGAAGGCAATCGCGACAACATGGCCAAGGAAGAAGAGCGCCCCGCCCACTTCGAACCATATCTCTATGGCCATGTCGCCCGCGGCACCCAGTGCCATCACCAGCGCGATCCAGCGCGCCTCCACCCCGCGAAAGCGCAGCAGGGCATAGGCGGCCAGAAGACCTACCCCTGCCCCTTTGATAAGGGTCTTCCAGATATCGCCCAACTGCCCGTCCTTCAGGACATGAAAGGCAATCGCAGCAGCAATGCTTGCCAGCAGCAAAGGACGATGTTCGATGAGGGCGCGTTTGGTCATTCGCCTTTGTGGACTTGAAGCCCTTCCCCGGCAAGACTAGGTGCCGCGCATGACGCATGACATCCACATTATCGGCGGCGGTCTGGCCGGAAGCGAGGCTGCATGGCAACTCGCACAGCGCGGTTTCAAGGTCCGCCTGTCCGAAATGCGCGGCAGTGGGGAGACGACCCCGGCGCACCAGACCGACGGGCTGGCCGAACTGGTCTGCTCCAACAGCTTCCGCTCCGATGATGACGAAAAGAACGCCGTTGGCTTGCTCCACCATGAAATGCGGAGGCTCGACAGCCTGATCATGCGCGCAGGCGAAGCGGCGCGCGTACCTGCCGGGTCCGCCATGGCGGTGGACCGCGATGTCTTTTCCGCAGGGGTCCAGCGTGCGCTGGAGGAACATCCCAATGTCACGGTGGTGCGTGAGAAAGTCGATGCGCTTCCCTCTTGCGGTCCCACCATCGTCGCCACCGGGCCGTTGACTGCCGCCTCGCTTGCAGCGAGCATCGTCAAGGCCACCGGAGAAGACCGGCTAGCCTTCTTCGATGCCATAGCGCCCATCGTCCATCGCGAGAGCATCGACATGAGCAAGGCCTGGATCCAGTCCCGCTGGAACAAGACCACTTCAGCCAGCAACGAAGGCGGCGACTACATCAACTGCCCCATGAACAAGGAGCAGTACGAAACCTTTGTGCAGGGTCTGCTCGACGCCGAGAAGGGCGACTTCAAGGAGTGGGAGACCGACACCCCGTACTTTGAAGGCTGTATGCCGATCGAGGTGATGGCTGAGCGTGGATTGGAAACTTTGCGCTATGGTCCGATGAAGGGGGTCGGGCTGGATAACCCGCATGACCGCACCGAAGAGCACCCGCAGGGGCGCTGGCCCTATGCTGTGGTCCAGCTTCGTCAGGACAACAAGCTGGGCACTTTGTGGAACATGGTCGGCTTCCAGACCAAGATGAAATATGGCGCTCAGATGGAACTGTTCCGCACGATCCCGGGGCTGGAGAATGCGGAATTCGCGCGGCTGGGCGGGCTGCATCGCAATACGTTCATCAATTCCCCGCTGGTGCTGGATCGCCAGCTGCGCCTTAAGAACGGGCCGCATATCCGCTTTGCCGGGCAGGTGACCGGTTGCGAAGGCTATGTTGAAAGCTCGGCCGTGGGCTTGCTGGCGGGCCTGATGGCGGCTACGGAGCTGGCCGGGCGAAAATGGCAGGCGCCGCCCGCCAGCACCGCCATGGGGGCGCTCCTGTCACACATTACTGGTGACGCAGAGGCGGAGACGTTCCAGCCGATGAATGTCAATTTCGGCCTGTTCCCGCCCTTGGCCGGAAAAGTGCACAAGAAAGCTCGCAAGGAAGCTTACACCAACCGCGCCAAGGCCGACTTTGGCGAATGGATGAAGTCCGCCGAGCTCCAGCCAGCCTAGCAGCGACAGGCCGGCTTCCTCACGTTCCGCTTGGGGGCTGTCGTCGCGAATTCCGCTTCGGACAGTTCATTGTCCTTGTTCGCATCCGCCCCTTCAAAACGGTCGACCGTCGCCACCGCCCACTCCTCGAACGTCAGGAGGTTGTTCCCGTCCTTGTCGAGCTTTCGGAAAGCATCAGTGCGCGTTGAGAGCATTTCCGTGCGGGAAATCTTGCGGTCGCGATTTCGGTCATAACGGAAGAAACGGCGCTCTTCGCGGGTCAGCTCTGTCGCTTCGGGCGGCGCGGGGCCGGTCATGCCAGAGACATCGGCTTCCGGCAGGCTGTCTTCAGGTGCCATGGCTGGGACCGGCTCCGGCGGCGGTGCACCCCGTTCGACTTCAGCCCTGCCCTGCCACCAGAACAGCCCGACGCCGACCATCAGCAAGGTCAGGAAAGCACCCAAGATCGCACGGTTCATCGCCATCCTCCGTTAGCGCAGCGCAGCATAGCCTAACGCCCGAACATGCCAAGCCGGAGCACAGCCAGCATTGCCTGACGGCTGCCGAGCATTTCCGGATCCCCTCGCTTCGCCGCCCTGCGCGCAAGTCCATCCAGCACCGCCAGCGGCCTCATGCTCCGGGGCAAGCGAACCGGTGAAGAATGCGCGACATGTTGGCTGGCAAGACCTGCCACCAATTCCCGCTCCTCCGGCGTTGACAGTTTCCCCCACAGGTCGACCAGCGCCCAGCGCTGCGCTGCCTCGCGTGCCACTCCGATAGCAGCCTGTTCCCCCAACAAGCCTGCCAGCCCGGCAAAGGCCCGCGCCCGGCCGTCGGCGAAGGCCATAGCTGAGGTATCTGGCAAAGGTGGCTCGGCCAGCAATTCTTCCCAGCCGGACACCAGATTCTGCAAGGCAGCTTCGGCCCCCGTCCAATGCTGCCCCAGCGCATCGAGGATCGGGTCTCCCCTGGCGCGTTGGGAAACCGGTTTGCCCAACTCATCACGCCACCACGCAAGGCGTATCTGGGCCAGGATGGGCTCGTTCGCCTGCGCGACCAACTGGCTGAGCCGGGCATCAAAGGCAAACAACACGCCGAACATGGCGCGCGCAGCGCCTGCCCCGTAGCCAAGCGCCAGTCGCTGCGGCAGCGGAAGGTCAGGTGGGTCTTTGAAGTCCATGCTGGCAATGGCTTTCAACGGCACAGACAGCAAAGGTCAAGCCAAACGGGCAGCAACGCAAAGCCCACGCCCCATCTGTGCAATCAATTTCTCGTTAACCTGATGAGTTGGCATTTCACAAACCACACATGGTGCATTGGCAGGGCTGAGTGGGTTTCGCTCACGCAACGGATAATGAAAAATGGGTAGATTCAGCAGCTTCTGCAAAAAGCTCCGCCGTGACAAGAGCGGTAACGCAGCGATGATTGTCGCGCTGGGCATCCCTGCGCTGATCGGCGGCACGGGGCTCGCCGTGGATACAGCACAATGGTATTTGTGGAAGCGTGAATTGCAGTTTGCCGTTGACCAGGCCGCCATTGCCGGTGCCTGGGCGCGGGCAGATGAAGATACCGAGGGCAGCTATGCCGAGCGTGCCGCGCAGGAATATGCCGCCAACCTGACTGTTGTGGCTGATTTCGCGACGCAACCGACCGTGCAGCTTGCCAATTTCTCTGGCGGCTCCGGTAATAGCGTGGCCGTATCTGCTACTGCAACGCGGGAGCTTCCCTTCTCCGGTTTCCTAACTGGGGAAGCAGCCACCATCTATGCTTACGCACAAGCCAGCTTTGAAGAAGGCGCTACCTTCACGTCATGCCTTGTCGCAGTGGATGAAGATGCTGAGGGCGCAATCACTATTGGCGGTTCCTCCGTCCTTACGGCCAGTTGCGGATTGGCAGCCCTTTCCACCGATGACGAAGCGATCAAGGTGAATGGTAATCCGGACATCAACGCCGGCTGGGTTCTGGCAGCAGGGGGGATCGACGACTGGTTCGACACCCATACTGACGATACCATCATGGAGAATATGAGCGGGTTGACCGATCCGTTCGAAGACCTGTCTCCGCCCAATCCGACCGAGAGCCAGACGGCCCGCACCTATAGCTGCACCGCCCCGACGCCGCAGACGACCGCGGATGTCTATGAAGAGGTCACTTACAGCTACAGCTATTATCGCGGTTCCAACCAGAACAACGCGAACCCTTACAACTATTCCAACCCTCGCCCCAGCAGCACCGTCGATGCGACACGGCTCGACCAGATTGTGCCCGCCGGGACCAATGACGGCACGGTAACCACCACATCAACCAGTTGGAGCCAGATTTCCGGTAACGGGAATAACCGCATCTGGGAGGTCAGGACCACCACCACCCGGACCACCTATTCCAACACCTATACGGATAATGGTGTGCCCCAGGGTACCATGCTGCCCGGAACCTATAGCGGCGGGATGCACATCGGTTGCAACACGACCTTCTCGACGGGCGTCTACATCCTCAATGGCGGTACAATAAAGATCACGGGCCAGTATGAAGTGACCGGGTCAAACGTCATGTTCGTGCTCAAGAATGGTGCCAGTATCGACATTGCTGGCGGGGCCAATATCAACCTCACCGCCATCCAGGCGTCAGACCTTATCGCGCGCGGCGTTTCTGCCGCGCAGGCGGACAAGCTGGCCGGTATGCTGGTGTTTGAGGATCGCAGCTCAACCGCCAGCGGCAATGGTAACAAGATCAACGGCAACTCGGCCACTGTCCTGAACGGCACGATCTATCTGCCAAATAGCGGGATCGCCTTTTCCGGCACGGCATCGGTAACCAGCCAGTGCCTGATGATCGCGGCTGCAACCATCACCCTGACTGGCACGACCAACATGACCACCTTCTGCCCCTCTGACCAGGATCCCAGCATCACCGTGGTTTCGACCACGCCCAATGTGAAACTGGTGGCATGATCTTGCGGAGTTTCCTTGCTGACCTAGCCCGCTTCGGGCGTGACCAGCGCGGTTCGATGATGATCGAGACCGCAGTGGTCATTCCAGTGCTGGCAATTCTGGCGCTGGGCGGTTTCGAGGCCAGCAGCATCGTCGCGCGCCAGACTGAATTGCAGAGCGCCGCAGCGGAAGCGGCCGCAATCGTGCGCGCGGCAAAGCCCGATACCGCTGCCAAGCGCACCACGATCCGTGATGTGATTGCGACTTCGACCGGGATCGAGGCCCAGAACATCGCCGTGACGCAAATCTACCGCTGCGGTACCGGTTCCAACTACATAACTAATGATAGTTCGTGCAGCGATCCGGACCTGCTTTCCACCTATATCAAGGTTGAGATGACCACGACCTATACGCCGCGCTGGACCGAATATGGCGTCGGGTCTGCGATCACCTATAATGTTGACCGTACAGTGTTGATCGGATGATTGCCCGTACCCGCCTTGTCCTGCGCCGGATGCGCGACAACACCGCCGCTGTGACGGTCGAATTTGCGCTGCTCAGCTTCATCTTCTTCGGCTTCCTGCTGGGGGTGCTGCAGGTCGGCATCGGCATGCAGAACTACAACGCGATCCGTAACGTCTCTGCTGACGTGGCACGCTACACAATGGTGCAGCACGAAACCGGCAACACGCTGACCACTTCGCAGATCCGCGCCTATACGATCTCTACGGCCAAGAGTGCGCCCTATCTGATGGAAGATGCGCGGCTGAACGCCTCCGTGGTCCAGGCGACGAACCAGCGCGTTTCAGGCGCCAGAGAATACACGCTGACGGTGACCTATCGCATTCCCAGCCTGCTGACCGTACTGGATATTTACAGCCCGAATATCAGCTATTCCCGACCGATCTTTGTCGTGATCTGACAAATCGGATCCAATATTAGCATACGCTAATAATACCTGCTTAATGAATTAACCCTCCCAATTAGGTAATTGGTCAGACTTGCGCGTTATCCGGCAGGATGTGCAAGAGGAACCTGCCATGACACCGCAGCCTTTGCCTGCCTTCCTGTCCCGCCTTTCGCGGGACACGTCGGGTAATACGCTGGCGATGGTCGCTGCGGCGCTGCTGCCCATCCTGGCGATGATGGGTGGAGGGCTCGACATGGGCCGTTCCTATCTCTCGCAAAGCCGATTGCAGCAAGCCTGCGATGCCGGCGTGCTCGCCGCGCGCAAGCGGCTCGGTTCCGATGTTGCAGAAACCGGCGTGATCCCTGCGGAAGTCACGGAGATGGGCAACCGCTTCTTCAACATCAATTTCCGCAACGGGTCATACGGCACCGAAGCGCGCAACTTTGTAATGACGCTGGAGGATGACTATTCCATTTCCGGCGAAGCGACAGTCGAGGTTCCGACGACGTTGATACAGATATTCGGCTTCGACAAGGTCGATATCGCCGTTACCTGCGAAGCACAGCTGAACATGAACAACACGGACATCATGTTCGTGCTCGATACGACCGGTTCGATGCGCCACACCAATCCGGGTGAAACAATCCCACGCATTGATGCCATGCGCTCGGTTATCAGCGATTTCGCCTCGCAGATGCAAAGCGATATGACCGGCACTGCGCGCCTGCGCTACGGCTTTGTGCCCTATGCCTCCAACGTCAATGTCGGCGGGCTGCTCAAATCCAAATGGATGGTCGACGAATGGACCTACCAATCGCGTGTTGCCAGCGACAGCGGTAACGACCAAGTTGTAAATCAGGGCGATTATTACAGCAGCAGTTCGACACAGATCAGCGGCACAAAGACTGCCATTGCCACCTATGTCAGCTCCAGCTGCCCGGCGGACACGATTGTTACGACCTGGACCGACCCGGTCGATGCAGCAGGCAACCCGGTCGATATTTCGACCAAGCCGGCAAATTATTACCGTACGCGGACCCGTGACGGGATCGACTATGCCTGCAGTGCCATTGAAGGCGGGTATGAAATTACCGGCACCAACTACAACAATGTGGTGGATCGCTTCACCTATACGCTGCAGGCTGGCTATAGCTATACCTACGATATTATCGAGTATGACTATAAGCCCGTTACGCTGGATGTAAGCGGCGTCAAAGGCGCAAGTGGCGATGCGGTTTCGCAGGTGTGGTCGACCATCACGACCCATACATACAGCCCCACTGCGGCCAAGACATACTGGTATGAAGGCTGCATTGAAGAGCGCGAAACCTACGAGATCCACAATTACGACAATGTCAACCTGGACCGCGCGCTGGACCTGAATATCGACCTTGTTCCTGACCCGACGGATGATGATACGCGTTGGCGGCCCAAATTCATGGGGCTGGACTTTGCCCGCGCGATCTTCTGGAATGGATCGGGCAGCTTCAGCAACGGCCCTGTCAACAATACTCGCGATGAATATGTCGTGCCGTTCTACCTCGATGATCTGTCTGCCTGCCCCACACCTGCGCGCAAGCTTGGAACGATGACCGCAGCGGAGGTCGATAGCTATCTTGCCTCGCTCGATCCGGCAGGCAAGACCAACCATGATCTTGGCATGATCTGGGGCGGGCGCTTGCTCTCACCCACCGGGCTTTTCCAGGATGAAAATGCCGATGTGGACGGTGTCCCGACCAGCCGCCACCTGATCTTCCTGACGGACGGACAAACCGAACCGTCCGACCTTGTATCAGGCGCTTATGGCATCGAACCGATTGATCGCCGCCGCTGGAAGCCTTCTTCCTCGCTGACGATGACGGAAATGGTGGAGGCCCGCTTCACCGTCGCCTGCAACGAAGTGAAGAAGAAGAATATCACGGTCTGGGTGATTGCCTTTGGCACGGAACTCAACCCGATCATGACGGAATGCGCTGGCGCGGGGCATTATTTCGAAGCTGCTGACAGCGTCGAGCTGAATGCCGCCTTTGCCGCCATTGCCGAAAAGATGAAGCGGCTGCGCATCACCGACTGACCGAAGCGAAAGCCGCAGGATGTGAATATCTTAACCATCTGCGTTGAGACTGAGTTGGCAGCTGCGGCCCTATGGCGTCTGATATGAATCGGTTTTTCCGCCCTTCCCCCATCCAGCTTGGCGCGTTCCTGCGCCGCCTTGTGCGCGATCGCGCGGGCAACACGATGGCGATGATTGCCTTTGCGATCCTGCCAGTCATGGCCATGATGGGCGGCGGGCTGGATATGGGCCGCGCTTATCTGGCGGAAAGCCGACTGCAACAGGCTTGCGACGCTGGTGTACTCGCCGCTCGTAAACGGCTGGGTGCGGAAGCTGCCGCGACCGGGGAAATCCCGCCAGACGCAGCAGAAATGGGCAATCGCTTCTTCAACATCAATTTCCGCAACGGCTCCTACGGTACGCAAAACCGTGATTTCGTGATGATCCTCGAAGATGATTTCGCGATCAGTGGCGTTGCGAAAGTCGATGTGCCGACCACCATCATGCACCTGTTCGGGCTCGAGCAGGTTTCGCTGGATGTAAGCTGCACGGCGCAGCTGAACATGCCCAACACCGATATCATGTTCGTGCTCGATACCACCGGCTCGATGGCAGAAACCAATCCCGGAGACCCGCTCAACCGTATCGACACCATGCGCGGCGTGGTGAAGAATTTCATGGGCGAGCTGCAGGCCAACAAATCGGACACTGCCCGGCTGCGTTTCGGCTTCCTGCCCTATTCCACCAATGTGAATGTCGGCCGTTTGCTGAAGTCTGACTGGATGGTGGATGAACACAAATATCAGAGCCGCACAGGCGTTACGCCTACTACGACCTTCACTTGGGTATATTCGTCGCAATATGAGAGTGGCACGCGCAATGCGATTGCCGAGTATCTTTCAGACACCTGCCCGGCTGACACCTATACGTCGAGCTATGGTCCAAGGGTGGATATTTCCGCCACTCCTGAAAAATACTACCATCTCGTGACCTACAACGGTCTCGAATATATCTGCACCGCGTCAGACGGCAAGTTCAAGGTGACCGGCTGGGAATATATCGACTATGTCGAGAAGCACACTTTCTGGCAGGAAGATTACACCTGGTACAATTACGACTACGAAGAGATCAAGTTTGATGTTTCGATGGTAAAGGGCCTGACTGGCGACGACCCGGTCAAGGCCGGTGTGCCGCTCGCCCACAATTTCAATGATGACGATACTAACCAAGAAGTCTGGTTTCAGGGCTGCATCGAGGAACGTGAAACCAAGCGTGTAAAAAACTGGGACAATGTTGACCTCGACAAGGTGCTCGACCTCAATATCGACCTGGTCCCTGATCCGACCGATGCAAAAACCCAATGGGCCCCCATTTTCGAAGGAATCACCTTCGCGCGCAGGATTGACTGGAACGGCAATGGTAGCTTCGACAAAAGCCCTGAAAAGAATACGTCGTCAGTCTATGTCAACCCCAGTTGGCTCGGCGATATTTCTGCCTGCCCGGCTCAGGCTGCCAAGCTGCGTTCGTGGACCAGCGATGAAGTCGATGATTATCTCGCCACGCTCTTCCCGGCTGGCCAGACGTATCACGACCTCGGCATGATCTGGGGCGGGCGCCTGCTGTCGCCTACCGGCCTGTTCGCTGACGAAAACGCCGATGTCGCGGGCCTGCCGACTTCGCGCCACCTGATCTTCCTGACTGATGGCCAGACCGAGGCCTATGACCTCGCCTATGGCGCCTATGGCATCGAACCGCTGGATGAGCGCCGTTGGAAGCCCGGTGACGCGCTAAGCCTTACGGAAACGGTCGAAAAGCGCTTCGCCTTTGCCTGCGAGGAAGTGAAGAAGAAGAACATTACCGTCTGGGTGATCGCTTTTGGCACCGAGCTGAACCCGATCATGACGGAATGCGCCGGGCCCGGTCATTACTTCGAAGCCAGCGACAATCTGGAGCTGAATTCGGCCTTCGCGACGATCTCAGACAAGCTGCAGGAACTGCGCATTACCGACTGATGGCCAATGCACTCTGCCGCGCTACCTAGATCAAATTCCAAAGATTTTAACCAGTTTCATTGGCAATCACATTACGCCGTTTCGCTATGGCAATAGTGTGAAGAACCATATTGCCACCCTGCCCCTTTCCGAGGGACACTTCCTCTCCCGCCTGTTGCGGGACAAAGCCGGTAACACACTGGCGATGATTGCGGCTGCCATCCTGCCAGTCATGGCATTGATGGGCGGCGGGCTGGATATGGGACGTGCCTATTTGGCGCAAAGCCGTTTGCAGCAGGCCTGCGACGCAGGGGTTCTGGCCGCCCGTAAGCGGTTGGGCACGAACGACATTGGCTCAAGCACTTCATCCACGACCGAAGAAAGCGCAACAATGGCGATGGCCCGCGCGTCGATGGATACCAGCAGCCTTTCCAGCCAGGTCAACGAGATTGGCCAGCGCTTCTTCAACATCAATTTCCGCGACGGATCCTATGGCACCACGAACCGCAATTTCGTGATGACGCTGGAGGATGATTACTCGCTCCATGGCGATGCCGAAGTTGACGTGCCGACCACGATCATGGGTCTGTTTGGCTTCGACACGGTCGAAGTGAAGGTTGACTGCATGGCGCAGACCAACATGCAGAACACCGATGTGATGATGGTGCTCGACGTCACCAGCTCGATGAATTACCGCAACCCGGACGATACGATTTCGCGCCTTGATGCGCTGCGGTCCACCATCCGCAAGTTCTATACCGACCTGGAAACTGCCCGTGCTGCCGGTGGTGAAATCCGCTATGGCTTCGTGCCCTTCTCCACCAATGTGAATGTCGGGCATCTTTTGAAGGATGAATGGGTCGTCGATGAATGGGAGTACCAGTCACGCAAACTGGTATTGGGCAACACGTCCACCACGACGGAAACCTTCACCACCTATTCCGATACGCTTTCGGGCAGCTACAACACTGTCGTTGAAAGCCAGTACAAGGAATTGAAGGACGCGGATGGCAATAAATATTGCGATCCCCCGACCGGCGTCAACACCTACAAATATAGCGGTGTCGTTACCAATACCGTGACCGAAGAGGTCGTTGGTCCGCCAGCAGGTACCAAGACCACGGAAACCATCCAGGGTACCTATACCGGCACCTATTACTATGTTGTCCACGCTGACAAGATGTGCACTGTCTACAAGCGGACATATGAAGATTACCAGATTGAGTACTTCCGCATCACCATGCCAGTCTATGACAGCCGCGCAATCTGGAGTTACCGCCCCGTCAAGTATGATGTGACGGACTGGCGCACAACCTCCAATGGCTGCATCGAGGAACGCGAAACTTACGAGATTGATGACTTCAATAATGTCGATCTGAACAAGGCGCTCGACCTCAATATCGACCTCGTACCCGAGCTGGGCAAGGAAAAGACCCAGTGGCGGCCCCAGTATCCCGGCCTTATCTTCGCCCGGAAGATCAAGTGGGACTATTCCGGCGACTATTCGCCCAAGAATGTTCTCAGTTTCAGCGAGTTCGTGATGCCTTCATTGGCAGGGCTGGCATTCTGCCCGGCCAAGGCGCGCAAGCTGGACACGATGACGGCCGAAGAGCTGGACAGCTACCTTAGTTCGCTCGTCGCGAAAGGAAGTACCTATCACGATATCGGCATGATCTGGGGTGCGCGACTGCTTTCACCCACCGGCATCTTCAAGGACGAAAATGGCGGCACCCGCTCGCGCCACCTGATCTACTTGACCGATGGCTACACCTATGGCCTCGACCTGTCCTATTCCTCCTATGGGCAGGAGCCACTCGATCAGCGTCGCTGGAGTTCAAGTAGCCCAATTTCGCTGACCGAGACGATCGAGAAGCGCTTCTCCTTCGCCTGTGAAGAAGCGAAGAAGAAGAACATCACCGTCTGGATTATCAGTTTCGGCATCGAACCCACCGAATCCATGGTGAACTGCGCCGGCCCTGGCCATTATTTCTACGCCAAGGACGCCAACGAGCTGAACATTTCCTTTGGCAAGATCGCCAAGACGGTGAGCGAGTTGAGGCTGATTGACTGACCGTGCAGCAACGGATCAATGCACCGGACCTTAACTACTGTGCGGTTAACCTTGGTTCGATAGTTTACGATTTGAGGATAGGACAATGACCAGCTTGAAGCGGATAGTGCGGGATGAAAGCGGCGCGACATTGATCGAATTCGCTTTGCTCGCCCCTACCCTGCTGATCATGATCCTTGGCCTGTTTGAAATGGGCTACAACTATTACATGCAATCGCTGCTGCAGGGTTCGATCCAGCAGGCCGCGCGCGATTCCACCATTGAAGGGGCTGTCGCGAGACAGTCCGTCATTGACGCGAATGTGCGGGCAGCAGTGCAGGACATTGTCCCCAACGCCACCGTCACCTTTGACCGCAAGGCCTATACCAGCTTCTCCGACGTGGGGCAGCCAGAAGACTTCACCGATACGGACAGCAACGGCACCTGCAATGATGGCGAACCCTACGAGGATTCCAACGGCAATGGCATGTGGGATACGGACCGGGGCGTTGTCGGCATGGGCGGTGCGCGCGATGCCGTCCTCTATCGGGTCACAGTCAGCTACCCACGCGCCTTTGGTGTCACCAAGCTGATCGGCCTCTCGGACAATTTCGAAACCAGTGTCGCCACTGTCCTGCGCAACCAACCCTATGATGAGCAGGAAACCGGCGGCGTTACGGTGGAGTATTGCTGATGAGCAAGATGCAGAAATTCCTTCGCCGCCTCCAGAACTCCACCTCTGGTGCTGCTCTGGTCGAATTTGCGCTGGCCACTCCCCTGCTCCTGACAGCGGGTCTGTGGGGCGTGGAATCCGCCCATCAGGCAATCGTACAGATGCGCATCAGTCAGGCTGCAATCCTGATTGCGGACAACGCCTCCCGCGTGGGCGAGGAATCGCTGCTGGGTCAGGTGCAAATCTACGAAAGCGATATCAACGATATCTTCTACGGCACGCATGTGCAGACAGGTGGCACCGTCGAGCTGTTCGAACATGGCCGAGTGATCCTGTCCAGCCTGGAAGTGATCCCAGACAGCCTTGACGGAGCAAACTACATCCACTGGCAACGCTGCATGGGCAAGAAGGTGCACAGTTCAAGCTATGGCCATGAGGGCGATGGGCTTACCACCGGCGGCATTCCCGGCATGGGCCCCACCGGTCAGGAAATCATCGCCTTTGATGGCGAAGCGGTGATGTTCGTGGAAGTGTCCTATGACTACCAGCCGCTCGTCTCCAGCGCCTTCACCACGGCCGGGGAAATGAGCGCAACCGCCGCCTTTAACGTGCGCAACAATCGCGATCTCACTCAGATATACCAGCGCGACTCCGGCAACCCGGACCCGGTGGCCACCTGCGATGTCTACGAAACCGTAACCCTCGGCTAATCGACAAGCTGCAGGGCGGGAGACACTCCCCCGCCCTGGACATCCTATTTGTAGCAGACCTTCTTGACGGCCGACACGATGCGGTCCGCGTCAATCAGCGCCATCTTTTCAAGGTTGGCTGCATAGGGCAGCGGCACGTCTTCATCGCACACGCGCAATACCGGCGCATCGAGATGGTCGAAGCCTTCCTCCATGCAAATGGCGATGATCTCTGATGCGATGGAACAAACGGGCCAGCCTTCCTCGGCCACGACCAGGCGGTTGGTCTTGGCAAGGCTCTTGAGCACGGTTTCCTTGTCCAGCGGGCGCAGCGTGCGCAGGTCTATCACCTCCGCATCAATGCCCTCTTCCGCCAGCTTCTCCGCTGCTTCCAGCGCCAGGCCGACACCGATGGAATAGGATACGATGGTCGCATCCTTGCCTTCGCGCATGATCCGCGCCTTGCCGATTGGCAGCACGTGATCGTCCAGCTCCGGCAATTCGAAACTGCGGCCATAGACCAGCTCGTTTTCGAGGAAGACCACCGGGTCTTCGCAGCGGATCGCCGCCTTGAGCAGGCCCTTGGCATCGGAGCTGTCATAGGGGGCAATCACGATCAGCCCCGGCACGCTGGCATACCACGGGCCGTAGTTCTGGCTGTGCTGGGCGCCTACGCGGCTGGCCGCAGCATTCGGGCCACGGAACACGACCGGGCAGCGCATCTGGCCGCCGGACATGTAATTGGTCTTCGCCGCCGAATTGATAATGTGATCAATCGCCTGCATGGCGAAATTGAAGGTCATGAATTCGACCACCGGACGCAGGCCGCCCATTGCCGCACCGGTGCCGATCCCGGCGAAGCCATATTCGGTGATCGGCGTGTCAATCACCCGCTTGGGCCCGAATTCATCGAGCAGGCCCTGTGTGACCTTGTAGGCACCCTGGTACTGCGCGACTTCCTCGCCCATGATGAACACACGGTCATCGCGGCGCATTTCCTCCGCCATCGCGTCGCGCAAGGCTTCGCGCACGGTGACTGTCGCCATGTTTGTGCCGACGGGGATTTCCGGGTCGCTCTTTGGTTCCGCCTTGGGCGGCGCAGCAGCGGGTGTCGGTGCAGCAGCGGCAGCAGGTGCTTCCTTCGCAGCCGGGGCCGGTGGCGCTGCTGGAGCAGCCTCTTCCCCCTCGCCCGCCATGGTCGCGATGACAGTGCCGACCTTTACGTTCTCCGTGCCCTCAGCCACGAGAATGCTGGCGATCACGCCTTCATCCACCGCTTCGAATTCCATCGTCGCCTTGTCAGTCTCGATCTCGGCGATGATGTCGCCGGAAGAAACTTCGTCGCCTTCCTTGACCAGCCATTTGGCCAGTGTGCCTTCCTCCATGGTCGGGGAAAGCGCGGGCATCTTCAGTTCGATAGCCATCTCAGTAATTCCCCACCACAACGTCAGTATACAGCTCTGCTGCTGCCGGTTCCGGAGAATTCTCCGCAAAGTCGGCCGCTTCTGTCACGCGGGCGCGGATGGCCTTGTCGATGGCTTTCAGATCGTCTTCGGACTTGCCCTTCTCAAGCAACAGCTTCTTCAGGCCTTCGATAGGATCCTTGTGTTCGCGCACGTCCTGCACTTCTTCGCGTGTGCGATACTTGGCCGGATCGGACATGGAGTGGCCGCGATAGCGATAGGTGTTGAGTTCCATCAGCACCGGCCCCTTGCCTTCCCGGACATGGGCGATGGCGATCTCTGCCGCCCCGCGCACTTCCAGCACGTCCATCCCGTTCACATCCATGCCGGGAATGCGGAAGGCGGTGCCGCGACGGTGGAATTCGGTCTCCGCCGAACCGCGCTTCACCGCCGTGCCCATCGCATAGCCATTATTCTCGACCACGAAGATGATCGGCAGGTTCCACAGCGCCGCCATGTTCATCGTTTCATAGACCTGGCCCTGGTTGGCCGCACCATCGCCGAAATAGGCGAGGCACAGCCCGCCATCTTCGCGATATTGGTGCCCTAGTGCGAGCCCGCCACCCAGCGAGACCTGCGCGCCGACAATGCCATGGCCGCCATAGAATTTATGCTCGGTCGAGAACATGTGCATCGACCCGCCCTTGCCGCGCGAAATACCTGCTTCACGCCCGGTCAGCTCTGCCATAATGACATTGGGATCAATGCCGTAAGCAAGCATATGCCCGTGGTCGCGATAGCCGGTGATGACGCTGTCCAGACCTTCCTTGAGCGCAGACTGAAGGCCCACTGCAACTGCTTCCTGCCCGATATAGAGGTGGCAGAAGCCGCCGATCAGGCCGAGCCCATAGAGCTGGCCCGCCTTTTCCTCGAACCGGCGAATGAGCAGCATTTGCTCATAGAAATGCAGCATCTCCTCCACGCTGGCGTCATAGCGCCCGGCCTTTTCATGCGCTTCCTGCAAACTGTGGAGAATGAAATCCATGTCCTGGGCCGGTGGGCCTGCATCGGATTTCTTCGTCGTTTTCGCGGCTTTAGCCAAAGCGGTTACCTCGCTTATTGTTTCACCCGGGGAGGGAAGTCGCCACTGCTGGCAACCCGCCTACGCTATAGGCGCAAGCAGCCGCCGGAAGCAACGCTATCCGCTCTGTGAATTCGAATCCATGAAACAGGATTTTGTGCCCGAAAACGGGCCGGTCAGACGCGCCTTAGGGCTTCGGCTTTTCCAGTGACATCACGACTTCATCGGGGTGCACGACGTTGAAATTGCTGCGCAGCAATTCACCCACCATGTCAGGGTCTGCATGGGCAGGATCAAGCAGTTCCACCCGGTTTTGCAAAACGGCGATTTCGCCTTGCAGGTCACCAATCTGGGCCTGCCTCTGGTCAAGCAACTGGAGATTTTCACTCCAGGCCAGAAGCCCGCTGGGGCCGGCCAGCGCCAAACCGCCAAGCAGCAGCAGGACAGCCAGTGCGCCCCACTGTACCAATTGCTCCTGCGGCAGACTTATGCGGTGGCCTTCTCTCGTCACGAAACACACAGAATCACATGTGATTCGCCAGTGCAAGCGGTTTGTTTGCTGGCGAGTCGAAATTGAGGTGAACGGAGCGCGCGGCGATCACTGGTGAGACCACCCACACGCTCCGATTGTGCAGCTTATTCGCCGGTTTCTTCCGCGGCAGCTTCTTCAGCAGTCGGGGCATCCTCTTCGGGAGCAGCCATGCTGTTATCCGGTGAAGCGGCGTAGACAGGTACGGCCTGCGGGGCTGGAACCGGCACCGGCCCCTTCACCGCCAGCGGAATATCCTCTTGCGTATGCGCCATCAATTCGCGCCCCTGCGGAATGCGACCGCTCTTGCCGGTGATAAAGCCAGCGAAGACGCCAGCGAGGATCACCCCGCCGACGGTTGCGACAGTGTTACCTTCACCCTCTTGCCGATAGGTGCCGTTGATCGGGATCCGGCGACCGGAGACTTCGATATACTCCAGCTCGATATCCATCTTGCCGGATTTGCCGAAAGCACCCTTGTTCGTCATCCATGTGATCCGCCCGACACCGCGACTGCCGCGCGGTATCACGACATAATCGCCCAGCATCACATCGTGGACCACGCTCATGTCGAACGTGTCACCTTCGCTCCACGTCTTGCCCTTGGTCGTCACTTCCTGGTTCATTTTCAGGAGCACTTCAGTATTGGCGGGCAGGACCAGCGCAGCGCGCGGTTCAGCACGAGCCACGGTCAATGCCGGGCTTGGCGATGCTTGCACGGGCACCGAAGCCTGCGCGTCAGCAGGCTGCGATCCAGCCTCCTGCGCGAGGAGCTGGCCGGCAGGAAGCGCCAGGGCTGCAAACAGAGCAGCAGAATAGACTTTCATTGCGAGATCCCCTGTTATGCCAAGAATCACTTGGTCATCGGCACGTAAAGCCCAGCTAAAGCGAAAGAACCAGAGGCAATCGTGCCACAGTGGATACTGCGCCATACTTTGTCATGAGCAGGAAATGGTGCGCCCGACAGGATTCGAACCTGTGGCCCCCAGATTAGGAATCTGATGCTCTATCCGACTGAGCTACGGGCGCGCCACAAGCGCCTTTAGGCAAGCTGCGCAAGGCTGGCAACGGTGAGGTGATGTCGTGAAAGCCGCAACGCCCGACAGGATTACTCCGCAGCTGCGCTGCTCCGTCATCTCCGCGCCTGCGGCGCTCCGATTCCGAACCTGTGGCCCCCAGATTAGGAATCTGATGCTCTATCCGACTGAGCTACGGGCGCGCCACCAGCGCCTTTAGGCAAGCGGCAACGCGCTGGCAACGGACAGTTGCCCGTCAGTTCACTTCGTCCGGATCGGCCATAGGGAACAGCACCGGGGCAACGGGAACGCCCTCTTCGAGCAATTCCTTCGCCTCCTTCAGTGTCGCCTTGCCGTGGATCGCTTCCAGTTCGCGTTCGCCATAGTGCATGGCGCGCGATTGGTTGGCGAAATCATCGCCCACCCATTTGCTGTCCTTCATCGCCTTGGCCTGCGCCTTGGCGAGGGCCTGCATCGCCTGCATCACTTCCGCCGGAATTTCACCACCGGACATTGCCTGCATCCCGGCATCACCCTGTACCGAGGGAGCCGGAGAACGGCTCTCTCCGCGCTGGTTGGTCTTGGCCGGGACATTGGGTGCCATGGGCGCTTTGGTGATTTCCGGAGAGCCGCAATGCGGGCAGTTGACCAACCCCCGCTCCTGCTGGCTGGCGTAATCGTCAGACGAGCCGAACCAGCCTTCAAAGCGGTGCCCTTCAGCGCAGGAGAGGTCAAACACGATCATGATCGCGCGCTATTTGTGTATTTCGCGGCGATTGGCAAGGCTTGGCAATTGTGCGCGCACCTCCGCAATCCGCTCCGGGTTGATCTCGGCAAAGCCCAGCCCCGGCGCCTCGCCACCCAGATCGAGCAGCACCTCTCCCCACGGATCGACTACCAGCGAATGACCATAGGTTGCGCGACCATCTTCATGCTGGCCCACCTGCGCTGCCGCCACGACATAGGCACTGGCCTCGATCGCGCGGGCGCGTTGGAGCACATGCCAATGATCGCGCCCGGTGGGAACGGTGAAAGCAGCGGGTATCGCAATGACATCGCATTGCGCATTGCCCAGCGCCTCGAACAGCGCGGGGAAGCGTATGTCATAGCAGATCGCAAGGCCCAGCCGCCCGGCAGGCGTCTCTGCTGTCACCACATGGTCGCCCGCGCGATAGGCGTTGGATTCGCGCCAGCTTTCACCCGTTGCCAAGTCCACATCGAACATGTGCATCTTGTCATAACGCGCAACAACAGCACCACGCGGATCGACCAGCAGCGCGCGGTTGGCATATTTGCCCTCCCCCGCATCAACCGCGAGTGAACCCAGCGCGACCCAGATGCCCTGGCTTTCCGCTGCCCAGCGGACTGCCGCCAGTACCGGGCTTTCCTCCTCCGGGACGACATGCTCTGCCGCCCGCTTGCGATCACGGTCGAGCAGGCCGGACATTTCCGGGGTAAAAAGCATCGCTGCCCCACCCTTTGCTGCTTGCTCCACCGCATCCACCAGCACAGCCGCATTTTCCGTCGGGTCAATCCCGGCGGTCATTTGCAGGACGGCAATGCGGGTCATGGGCCTGTCAAAGGCCCAGCATCGGGTCGAGCTTGCCCGCGCGATCGAGTGCGTGGAGCTCGTCCGATCCGCCAATCGCGACATCGTCGATGAAGATTTGCGGCACGGTGCGCGCGTCGGGCTTGCGCTGCATCATTTCCTCACGCTTGGGCCCGCCCATGGTGATATCAAATTCTTCGAATTCCACGCCCTTGCCTTCCAGCAAGCGCTTGGCGCGGTGGCAGTATCCGCAGAATGCCTTGGTATAGATTTCGACCTTTGCCATCGGCGTTTCGGCCCCTTGAATCGTTTCACTTGCCACCTAAATGGCACTTGCAACCGCGCGCCGCAACGGGCGCGGAGGCACAAACCGCCGGGCGCCGCATGGGCGGGCTCGGCAAACAGCAAATTGCTCAATGGAGGATTTGACTATGTCCCGTCTTGATTTCACGCCCTATCGCCGCAGCACCGTCGGTTTTGACCGCCTGTTCGACCTGATGGAAAACCAGATGCGCAGCAATGGTGGCGACAATTATCCCCCCTTCAACATCGAACGCCGCAGCGAAGATGCCTATCGCATCACGCTGGCCGTGGCCGGTTTCAAGCCCAATGACATCGACATCACTGCGCAGCAGAACCTGCTGGTGATCCAGGGCAAGAAGCATGAAGAGCGCGCCGAAGGCGAAATGCTCCATGTCGGCATTGCCAATCGCGGGTTCGAGCGTCGTTTTGAACTGGCCGATTATGTGCGTGTCGAAAATGCCAACCTCGAAGATGGTTTGCTGGTGATCGACCTGCTGCGCGAAGTGCCCGAAGCGATGAAGCCGAAAAAGATCGCCGTGAACGGCCAGCGTTCGCTGGAAATCGTCAAGGACGACGATAGCGAGAATGCTGCCAACGCGGCGTGATCCTCCCGATCATTCCAAATGCAAAGCGGCCCGCCCGGTTTGACCGAGGCGGGCCGTTCTTTTTGATCTACGCAAGATCAGACCAGTCGCGATTGCGCCAATGCCGCTTCGATAAAGCCGGAGAAGAGCGGGTGCGGATCGAACGGCTTGCTCTTCAGCTCCGGGTGGAACTGCACCCCGATGAACCAGGGATGGTCAGGCCGTTCGACGATTTCGGGCAGCAACCCGTCAGGGGACATGCCGGAGAAGATCAGACCGCCCGATTCCAACCGTTCCATATAGGCACCGTTGACTTCATAGCGGTGGCGGTGACGCTCTGAAATGGACGCGCTGCCGCCATAGACGCCGGAGACATGACTGTTGGCAGCCAGTTTTGCCTCATAGGCACCGAGCCGCATCGTGCCGCCCAGATCGGTATCAGCACCACGCTTCTGGAGGCCTTCCTTGCTCATCCATTCGGTAATAATGCCGACCACCGGCTCGCTGGTATCGCCGAATTCCGTGGAACTGGCTTCTTCGATCCCGACCAGCCGCGCCCCTTCGACGCAGGCCATCTGCATCCCAAGGCAAATACCGAGGAACGGAACCTTGCGTTCGCGCGCAAAGCGGACGCTGGCGATCTTGCCTTCGCTGCCCCGCACGCCGAAGCCGCCGGGCACGAGGATCCCGTGCATCGGCTCCAGCTGGGCCGCAATATCCGCATCATCCTGCTCAAAGATTTCAGCGTCGATCCAGCGGATATTCACTCGCACCCGATTGGCCATGCCGCCATGGACAAGCGCCTCGTTGAGCGATTTATAGGCGTCTGGCAGGCCGACATATTTGCCGACAACGCCAATCGTCACTTCCCCTTCGGCGTTTTCATACCGATCAAGGATATCGTACCAGCGCGACAGGTCCGGTGCAGGGGCATCGGTAATGCCGAACCCGCGCAGTACTTCATCGTCCAGCCCCTCTGCATGATATTGCAGGGGCACGGCATAGATGGATGACGCGTCCAGCGCCGGGATCACCGCTTCCTTGCGCACGTTACAGAAATTGGCGATCTTCTGGCGTTCGCCATCGGGGATCGGATGTTCGGCGCGGCACAGCAGCACGTCCGGCTTGATGCCCAGGCTCGCCAGCTCGCGCACGGAATGCTGTGTCGGCTTGGTCTTCAATTCGCCTGCTGCAGAGATATAGGGCACCAGCGTTACATGCACGCTGAGCGTCTGGAGCGGGTCCAGCTCATTCCTGAGCTGGCGGATCGCCTCCATGAAGGGCAGCGATTCGATGTCGCCCACCGTGCCGCCGATCTCGCACAGGATGAAATCATGGTCGCCCTGGTCAGCCAGAGCGAATTGCTTGATCGCATCGGTCACATGCGGGATCACCTGCACCGTCGCGCCCAGATAGTCGCCGCGCCGTTCCTTGGCGATAATGTCCTGGTAGACGCGGCCTGAGGTGATGTTGTCGCCCTGATGCGCTGAAACGCCGGTGAAGCGTTCATAGTGGCCAAGGTCGAGGTCAGTTTCGGCCCCGTCATCGGTCACATAGACTTCCCCATGCTGGTAGGGGCTCATCGTCCCCGGATCGACATTCAGATAGGGGTCGAACTTGCGAATGCGGACCTTGTAGCCGCGCGCCTGCAGCAACGCGCCGAGCGATGCCGCCATGAGACCTTTGCCGAGCGAGGAGACCACGCCGCCGGTGATAAAAATGTACCGCGCCATGGGAGTCGGGCCTTAAGACTGGAAACGGAGTCGGGGCAAGCGGAATGCGGCGGCGAAACGCCGCAATCCACAAGTGATGCAATTATGTGAGCTTATTCAGCCGCGCCTGCGAGCGGATCAGCCGGTTCGGCAGGCGCTGCGGCGGGAGCCGCTTCACCTTCCCCGGCGCCCGCAGCTGGTGCCGCCAGCGGATCAGGCTGCGCCGCCGGGGTCGAGCGATCCAGCGTCGATTCGATGGTTTGCGTCCCGGTCGTTTCCACAGCGACTGCGGCCAGAGCGATCGACAGCACGACAAATGCAATCGCCAGCCACTTGGTCGCACGGGTCAGGAAGTCGGCCGCACCGCGCGCGCTCATCAGCCCGCCGGGGCTGCCGCCACCACCAATACCAAGGCCGCCGCCTTCGGATCGCTGCATCAGGATAACGCCAACGAGTGCAGCGGCAACAATGGCCTGGACCACGGTGAGGAAAAGGAAAAGGGACATGGATCGACTTCTCTAAAAACCTTGCAGCGCGCATCTAGGGATGCGCGCGCAAAAGGGCAAGTTTTGCGGCATGGGCCGGTTTATCAGCGGTCCTGCAATTCTGCCGCTGCGATCACGATACCGAGGAAGCTTTCCGCCGTAAGGCTCGCCCCGCCAACCAGCGCGCCGCCAACATTGTCCGCCGCAAGCAGTTCCGCCGCATTGTCCGGCTTTACCGAACCACCATAGAGGATGCGGATTTCCGCACCATCTTCTTCGCCATAAAGCTCAACCAGCAAGGCGCGGATGGCATTGTGCATTGCTGCCACGTCTTCCACGGTCGGCGTCCGCCCGGTGCCAATCGCCCAGATCGGTTCGTAAGCGACAGAAAGGCGCTCGCCCACCTGCTCAACCTCGGTCGGCAGCGAATCGCGCAACTGGCGGGTGACAAAGGCTTCGGCCTTGCCTGCATCGCGCGTTTCTTCTGTCTCGCCGCAGCACAGGATCACTTTCAACCCCGCGTCAAACACAGCCTGCGCCTTGCTGCGCACAAGCTTGCTGGTTTCGCCATGATCCTGGCGCCGTTCGCTGTGGCCAAGGATAACGAATTTCGCCCCGGCATCGGCAACCATGGTTGCCGATACATCACCTGTATGCGCGCCATCAGGCTCCGCATGGCAATCCTGCGCACCCACGCCGATCTGTTCCGCTTCGCGATGGACCGCATGGATCAGCGTGTGCGGAGGAGCGAGCGCAACCTCCACCTTCATCAGTCGCTGTGCACCACGATCAATGGCGCGCGCTTCGGAAAGCATCGCACGCGTGCCATTCATCTTCCAATTTCCAACAATAAAGGGCCGTTCGGCCATGACATCATTCCTGCCGTGTGATTCTGTTTGTCAGCCCCATATGGGGGCGAAGGGCAAAGTCCGCTAGCCGAGGCAAGCGCATAGGTCAAAACCCTTTGCGACCTGTTGCGGGGAAGCCGCAGGGCGGATAAAGCGCAGGCTCCTTTCCAGCGGGCATTCTTGCCTGCCATGCTATTTCCGGATTCGAAATCCCATGCTGACCTTCTTTCGCAGTTTCTTCAAATCCAAGTTCGGGGTTGTTTTCACCCTTGGCTTCCTGGCCCTGATCGCCTTTGCCTTTGCCAGTTCTGATGTGGCCAATACCGGGACTTTCGGCGGTGTTGCTGGCGGAGACCGGGTGGCCGTGGTGGGTGACGAAAAGATCGGCAATGCGGAGCTGAGCCGCGCCGCCACTGCCCAGCTTGACGCGATGCGCCAGCAGGATCCCACGCTGACCATGCCCGCTTTTGTCGAGCAGGGCGGGCTGGAACGTGTGCTGGACGGCATGATCGACCGGTTCGCGATTGGCAGCTATGCCAAGCTACACGGTCTGCGCGCCGGGGAAAATCTCGTGAACAGCGAAATCATCCAGATCCCGGCTTTTCGCGGTGCCGGCGGCAATTTCGATGAAAATGCCTATCGCGCTGCCATTTCCCAGCGCGGGCTGACCGACCAGATGGTCCGGTCTGACCTGGCCAATGGCTTGCTGGCCCAGCAATTGCTGACCCCGGTTTCGATTGGTGCCCGTATCCCTGACCAGTTTGTCAGCCGCTATGCCTCCTTGTTGAAGGAGCGCCGCGAAGGGACCATCGCTATCGTGCTGAGCGCAGCCTATGCCCCCAGCGGCGACCCCACGGACAAGCAACTTGCGGCCTATTATGACGAGAACAAGGCCAATTACATTCGCCCGGAACGCCGCACCTTGCGTTACATCACCTTTGGCGATGAGCAGATCACGGACCGGATCGACCCGACCGAAGCGGAAATTGCCGCCCAGTACGAGAAGGACAAGGCCAAATACGCCGCCAGTGAAGAGCGGACATATACCCAGCTGATCGTCCCGACCCAGCAGGCTGCCAATTCCATTCGTGACCGGGTCCAGGCCGGTGGTTCGCTGGAGGCTGCCGCGCGGGAAGCCGGGTTGCAAACGGCGAAGCTGGGGCCTGCGACACGCGAGTCCCTGCTGGCGGAAAGCAGCAAGGCCGTGGCTGATGCTGTCTTTACGGCCAAGCAAGGCGCGATTGCTGCTCCGGCTCGCAGCGGCCTCGGCTGGCACGTAGTGCGCATTGATACTGTCAAAAAAATCGCCGGTCGCAGTCTGGCCGATGCCAGCCGCGAGATCGCCGCTGATCTGCGCGCCACCAATCGCCGCAAAGCCCTGAATGACCTTGCAGCAAGGATCGAAGAGCAGATCGACGATGGCACATCGCTGGCCGATGTCGCCAAGGAACTGGGCGTCAAGATCGCCACCAGCGCTCCGCTAACGGCCGATGGTGCAATTTACGGCACGGGCCAGCCTGCTGCCGAAGTCTTGCGCCCGGTCATCGCCACGGCATTCCAGGTAGAGGATGAAGGCGAACCGATGCTGGCCGAAGCCATCCGGGGCGAGACCTTTATCGCCTTTGAAGTGGGCAGCATTACCCGCTCGGCAACCGCCCCGATGAAGGAAATCAAGAGCCAGCTGACCGCCGAATGGCGTATGGCCGAAGGGGCCCGGCTGGCAAAGCTGGCGGTGGACAAGGTTCTTGCCCGTGTTGCCAAGGGCGAAGCACTCCCGGCTGCCATGCGCGCCGAAAACATCAAGTCTCCGCAATTCGAAGCGATCAACCTGACCCGCGAGCAATTGACCGCACAAGGGCAGGTGCCGCCTCCGCTGGCACTGATGTTCTCCATGGCAGAAGGCACCGCCAAAAAGCTGGAAGCGCCCAACAATGCCGGCTGGTTCGTGGTCGATCTCGACACGATTGAAGCGGGCAAGATCGCAAAGGATGATCCGCTCTTCGCCCAGGCCAGGCTGCAACTGGGCGGTGCCATGGGCCAGGAATATGCCGAGCAGGCACAAAATGCCGTCCGCGCGGCCACCAAGATCGAGCGCAACGACGCCGGTATCGACGCTGTTCGCAAGCAGTTGGTCGGTGAAAGCTGAGGAACGCGCCCTGTCTGGTTTCCTGCTTGAGAATGCCGAAACAGCCCGCGCAGCCCTGGCGCGCGGGGAGGCTACGCTCGTCTGGCGCAAGGTGGTGTGTGACACGCAGACCCCGGTTGGCGCGGCGCTGAAATTGTTCGCCGCTGAACGCGGCGATTTCCTGCTCGAATCCGTCGAAGGCGGTGAAGTTCGGGGGCGCTACAGCTTGCTCGGGCTGGACCCTGACCTCGTTTTCCGCGCCACTGGCAACAGCGCAGAGATCAACCGCGCCTGGCAAACGGACAGCGATGCGTTTGCACCATGCGAAGGGGGCTCGCTGGAGGAATTGCGGGCATTGGCGGCGGCATGCCGGATCGACGTGCCCGCAGAGCTACCTCCTGCCCTTGCCTGTTTGGTCGGCTATTTCGGCTATGAGACTATCGGGCTGGTGGAAAAGCTCCCCCGCGCCCCGCAAAGCCCCAATGAACTGCCCGACATGCTGTTTGTGCGCCCCACCCTGGTGCTGGTGTTTGACGGGCTGTCAGACGAATTGTTTTGCATCGCCCCGCTTTGGGCGGAAGGTGCTGATCCGGACCGTGCGGTGGAGCGCGCTGCCGATCGGATCGACAATGCGCTGCGGCAATTGGTCAGCGCAGCCCCGGTCGAAGCCCCGGTGGCGGAGTTGCCGGACATGGCGCTCACCCCGACCATGGCAGACGGGCAATATCGCGACATGGTCCTGCGCGCGAAGGACTATATCGAGGCTGGCGACATCTTCCAGGTGGTGCTGGCGCAACGCTTTACCTGCCCCTTCCCGCTGCCGCCCATGGCGCTTTACCGTGCTCTGCGGAGGGTGAACCCCTCGCCTTTCCTCTATTTGCTCGACCTGCCCGGTTTCGCGGTGGTCGGATCCTCGCCCGAAATCCTTGTGCGGGTGCGTGATGGCGAAGTCACCATTCGCCCAATCGCCGGGACCCGCCCGCGCGGCGCGACGCCGGAGGAAGACAAGGCTGCCGAGCAAAGCCTGCTTGCCGATGCGAAGGAACGCGCAGAACACCTCATGCTACTCGACCTTGGTCGCAATGATGTAGGCCGGGTGGCATCGCGCGGATCGGTGGAAGTCACCGCCAGTTTCACCATCGAACGTTACAGCCATGTGATGCACATCGTCTCCAATGTGGTGGGTCGGCTGGACCCGTCGCATGATGCGGTGGACGCGATGTTCGCCGGTTTCCCCGCAGGCACGGTCAGCGGCGCGCCCAAGATCCGCGCTTGTGAGATCATTGCCGAGCTGGAACCGGAAACGCGCGGGCCATACGCGGGCGGCGTCGGCTATTTCGCCCCCGATGGATCAGTGGACAGCTGCATCGTGCTGCGCACCGCCGTGCTGAAAGACGGGGTGATGAATGTGCAGGCGGGCGCCGGGATCGTCGCCGACAGCGACCCCGCCTATGAACAGCGCGAATGCGAAGCCAAGGCGGGCGCGCTGATCGCAGCAGCCCGCGAAGCGGCACGGATCGCTGAGGAACCGGGGTTCGGCCAGTGAAGAAGCTTGTCTTGCTCCTGCCACTGGCAATCACAGCCTGCAATCCGCAGCCAGAAGGCCAGCCGGTCCAACGCTATGAACTCGATCCGCCGGGCAAGGTTGCGCAGGCAGATGAACCGGTGGCGGAGCCTGAACCGACCGCGACGCCCTCTCCCGCAGCGGAGAGCGCTTGTGAACGCGTGACCTTTGAAGGCGCGGTCCTTACCCATTGTGTGGCTGATCCGGCCAAGCACCAGATCGCCATGAAACTCGGCCCCAAGGGCGGCGCACCATGGCGCGGCTTTAGCGGGCTGAAAGCATCGCTCCCGCCGGAAACCACAGTCGCCTTTGCGATGAATGGCGGGATGTTCAATGGCGAAGGCAAGCCGATTGGCTATTACGTGGAATCGAGCCAGCGCCTGAAAGAGCTCAACCGCAATGATGGGCCGGGCAATTTCCACCTGAAGCCCAATGGCGTCTTCTATGGCAGCGGTGGCAGCTGGCGCATTCGCACCTCAGACGATTTCTTCGCCAAGGTCGGCGACCGCCCGCAATTCGGCACGCAGAGCGGCCCGATGCTGGTGATAGACGGCAAGCTCCATCCCGAAATCACCGATGACGGGCCAAGCAAGGCGATCCGCAATGGCGTGGGTGTGGACACAAAGGGCCGCGCGCATTTCGTGCTTTCGGAAGAGCCGGTCAGCTTCGGCAAGATCGCCCGCTATTTCCGCGACGAGCTCAAGACGCCCAACGCGCTCTTCCTCGACGGCAATGTCTCCGCCCTGTGGGACCCGGCAAGCGACCGGCTGGATTCGAAGGCTCCGCTTGGCCCCTTGATTGTCGTGACGGAAAAGGACTGACGGAATGACTGACCGCAGGACGCTTTATCCACCAATCGAACCCTATGCGAGCGGCATGCTGGATGTCGGCGATGGCCATGCGCTTTATTACGAACGGGTTGGCACGCCTGGAGCGAAACCGGCGGTCTTCCTGCATGGCGGGCCGGGTGGCGGGATGAGCCCATCGCATCGCCGCCAATGGGATCCGGAATTGTATGACGTGCTGCTGTTTGACCAGCGCGGCTGCGGCCAGTCCACGCCCTTCGCTGAAATCGAGCATAATGACACATGGCGCATCGTCGACGATATTGAGCGGCTGCGCGAAATGTGCGGGCATGAGGCGTGGCAGACCTTCGGCGGCAGTTGGGGATCGACCCTCGCGCTTGCCTATGCGCAGAAATATCCTGAACGCGTCACGGAACTGGTGCTGCGCGGCATTTTCCTTGCGCGCCAGACAGAGAAGAACTGGCTCTATCGCTACGGCGCGAGCGAGGTCATGGCGGAACAGTGGGACGCCTTTACCGGACTGATCCCCGAGGAAGAGCGCGGCGATCTGGTGCAGGCCTATTACAACCGCCTGACCAGCGATGATGAAGCCACTCGCCTGGCCGCTGCGCGCGAATGGTCTTTATGGGAAGGCAATGTCGCAACCCTGTTGCCTGATGAAAGCCTGTTGAGCGAGTTTGCCGATCCGTCCAAGGCGGTGCCCTTCGCCCGCATTTGCGCGAAATTCTTCCTCGACGACTTCTATCTGGAAGAGGCGCAATTGCTGCGCGATGCACACAGGCTGAAAGCTATTCCCGGCATTATCGTTCAGGGCCGCCACGATGTTTGCACTCCGCCCGCTGCGGCATGGGCCTTGAAAAAGGCATGGCCCGAAGCCGATCTGCGCATCGTCCACGACGCTGGCCACAGCGCCAGCGAGCCGGGCATTGTGGACGCTCTGGTCCGCGCAACGGACGAATTGGCGGGCAAAGCTTGATCGGACCGGCGAAAAGGGCAAAGGCGCGTCCATGATCCTCGTTATCGACAATTACGACAGCTTCACCTTCAATCTGGTCCATTATCTGATGGAACTGGGCGCGGAGGTGCGGGTGGAGCGCAATGATGCGCTGACCGCTTCCGAGGCGCTGGCGACCGGGGCGAAGGGTTTCCTGATCTCGCCCGGGCCCTGCACGCCCAATGAAGCGGGGATCAGCCTCGATCTCGTGGCGGCCTGTGCGGACGTCGGCAAGCCGCTGCTCGGCGTGTGCCTTGGCCACCAGTCGATTGGCCAGCATTTCGGCGGCAAGGTGGTGCGCGGCGGGTTGATGCACGGCAAGACCAGCCCTGTTTCCCACGATGGCAGCGGGCTGTTTGCGGGCGTACCCAGCCCCTTCACCGCGACCCGCTATCACTCGCTGATCGTGACCGACATTCCCGATTGCCTCATCGTCAACGCCACCAGCGATGACGACCATGTGCAGGGCTTCCGCCATGCCGAGCTGCCGATCCACGGGGTGCAGTTCCACCCGGAAAGCATCGCCACCGAGCACGGCCACGATTTGCTTGCCAATTTCATGCGCATTTGCGGGCTGGAGCCGGAGGCGCTGGCATGAAGACTCTCCCCGCCGCAGAACCGCATCTGAGCGAGGCCGAGGCAGAGGAAGTCTTCGGCTGGATCCTCGATGGTGAGACCAGCGAAGAGGAAATCGCGCGTTTCCTGATCGAGATCACCGACCGCAGCGAAAGCGCCGAGGAAATTGCCGGGGCCGCGCGGGCCCTGCGCGCGCGCATGATCCCGATTGATGGGCCTGCCAATGCCATCGACGTGTGCGGCACAGGCGGGGACGGGCACCACACGCTCAATGTCTCGACCGCCGTCGGGCTGGTTGTCGCGGCTTGCGGCATTCCCGTTGCGCGGCACGGCAATCGAGCGATTTCTTCACTCTCGGGCGTCGCGGATACGCTGGAAGTGCTCGGCCTCGACATGGCGGCTGCCGGACGGACAGCGGAAAAGACGCTGAACGAGATTGGCATCTGCTTCCTTTTTGCGCCCAACCACCACCCGGCGATGGGGCGTATCCAGCCGATCCGCAAGAAACTGGGGCGGCGCACGATCTTCAACCTGATGGGCCCGCTGTCCAACCCCGCAGGGGTGCAACGGCAGCTGATCGGCATCGCCCGCCCCGCCTATGTCCCGATCTATGCCGACGCCCGCGCGCGGCTGGGCACGGAACGCACACTGATCGTCTCCGGCGATGAAGGGCTGGACGAGCTGAGCCTTGCGGGCGGCAATGAAGTGGCTGATGTGCGCGGAGCAACCTTCGAAATGCAACGCGTCAATGCCAGCATGGCCGGGCTCCGGAATGCACCGGTCGAAGCGATCCGTGGCGGTGATCCGGCGCATAATGCCAAGGCGCTGAAGGCCCTGCTGGAAGGCATGCCCGGCCCCTATCGCGACGCCGTGGCGTTTAACGCGGCGGCTGCGCTGATGGTAGCGGGCGCGGCGGATGGCTGGGAAGAAGGCGCAGCGAAGGCGCAGGAAGCGCTGGATAGCGGCGCGGCGATGCGCCTGCTCGAACGGTGGATCGAACTCGCTAAGTAGTGCTCCTTTTTGTTTCTCGCAGAGAACGCAGAGTAAAGAAGGACGCGGAGAAGGT
Source organism: Sphingomonadaceae bacterium (assembly GCA_024236195.1). GTDB lineage: Bacteria > Pseudomonadota > Alphaproteobacteria > Sphingomonadales > Sphingomonadaceae > JACXVD01. Next base: position 329,031 of record JACKKZ010000004.1, on the reverse strand, counting down.
TACGGCTTCGCCGGGTTTTCGGTTCACACGAAGACACGAAGAGGTCCCGCCTGCGGCAGCAGGCATCTTTATCCTCATCGTTCCCACCTCCAGAACGGTCGCAGTTTCGAAAGCCGGCTACCGCCGGTGATTCCTCTCTGCGGTCTCCTTTCCTCTGCTGTCTCTGCGTGAACCACCCGGCGAAGCCGTAAGCTTCACCTCAACCTTGCACCCGGCGCAAAATCCGCCATAGGCCTCACTCCATGAACAAGCTCGATGAAATCTGCGCCACCAAGCGTGAGGAAGTAGCTGCACGCAAGGCGCTGGCGACGCTGGCCGACCTCGATGCCCGTGCTAGCGGCCAAAGCGCCCCGCGCGGTTTCCGCAAGGCACTGGAGGCGAAGGCCGCTAGCGGCTTCGGCCTGATTGCGGAAGTCAAGAAAGCTTCGCCCTCCAAAGGCCTGATCCGCGAAGATTTCCACCCCGCCAGCCATGCTGCCGATTACGAGCGCGGCGGCGCCGCCTGCCTTTCGGTCCTCACCGATGCACCCTATTTCCAGGGGCATGAGGATTTCCTGATCGAAGCCCGCGCTGCCTGCGCCCTGCCCGTGCTGCGCAAGGATTTCATGGTCGATCCCTGGCAAGTGGCTGAGGCTCGCTCAATCGGCGCCGACGCGATCCTGATCATCGTCGCCGCGCTGGACGACGCGCAAATGGCCGAAATCGAAGCCGCTGCCATGGAACGCGGCATGGATGTGCTGGTCGAAGTCCACAATGAAGAAGAAATGGAACGCGCCGCCGCCCTGCAATCGCGCCTGATCGGCGTCAACAACCGGGACCTCAAGACCTTCACCACAAACCTTGCGACAACCGAACGCCTTGCTCCGCTTGCTCCCACCGGCACGCTGCTGGTCGGCGAAAGCGGGATAAACAGCCACGCCGATTGCCAGCGCCTCTCCGCCGCCGGTGTGCGCTGTTTCCTCGTGGGTGAAAGCCTCATGCGACAGGCCGATGTAGAGGCTGCTACGAGGGGCCTGCTGGAAGGCTAAGGCCCGTTCACTCACACTTTCGGTTGCCTCTCCATAAACGCTTTACCGCGTTCGCAGACCGCACTGCCCACATATTTGGCCTATTGATCGCTGGCATTAATCCGGCAGACAGTGTTCAATCAACAGGTCGGGCATGCACGAAAACAGGCATGCCAGCCGCGCTGGCCAGTCGGGTCGAATGAAGGAGTCGCACCATGAAGATCGCGCACGGAAAAGCCGCAGCCCTTGCCTTGCTGGCGGGGTTGAGCCTCCCCCTGTCAGCCAGCCTGTCGGCCCAAGGAAGCTATTCCCCGTCGGACGAAGCCTTCCTGACGGTCAATGGCATGTTGCCAGATGACATTTCTGACCTGCCTGAAGGCCCGGAGGTCGAGGGGATTATCGTCGCGCGCAAGGGCCAGAAGATCAAGGTCAACAGCCCTGATGGCACCAGCACTATTATCGGGGTCAGCGAAGCCACCGATATCCGCTCGCGCAATGGCGTGCTGGGCTTCAAGCGGAGTTCGCTGGGCAGCGAAGCATTGCTCAATGGCTTGCCGGTTACCGTGCGCACCGTGCAATGGGGAGACGGGCTGATCGCCAGCCGCATCGACCTCAAGGGCAAGGACCTGAAGATCGCGAACATGATCCGCAGCGGCACCGAGCAAGGCTTTGCCGAGCAGACCGCCGCGACCGAGGCACTGCGCAGCCGCATGGCTGATATCGACCAATACAATATCAAGGGCACAACGAACGTCTATTTCGACACGGGCAAATGGAACCTCTCCCCGACAGGCCAGGCCGATCTATGCGACGTTGCCCGCCAGGCAGAAGCCACCGACAATTCGCTGTTGCTTGTTGTCGGTTATACCGATTCCGTGGGCGACGAGGATTACAACCAGATCCTCAGCGAACGCCGCGCAGGCCGGGTGGTCAATTTCCTCCAGCAGAAATGCGGCTGGAAGCCGTGGCGTATGCTCACGCCGACCGGCATGGCGGAGTCTGACCCCGCAGCAGACAACAGCACCGCAGCAGGCAAGGCGCAAAACCGCCGGGTTTCGGTGAATATCCTCGTGAGCAAGAGCGTTGACGGGATGTGAGCGGGCCGAGGGGTTGTAGCCCCTCATCCAACTCCGGCTAGTTCGCTCCGCTCACAAGCCTCCATATCCTTCTCCCCAGAGGAGAAGGATATTGGACCTTCCTTCTTCTCCCGGTGGGAGAAGGATACGCAGGCTTGCGAACCTGTTCGCTAGCCGAAGTTGGATGAGGGTTTCAGGGTTCGCCGACACAGGCGCTTACCTCTCATTCGTCACCCCGGACTTGATCCGGGGTCCCGCTGAACTTCGGGAACTGCGCAAAAGAAGCGGGATCCCGGGTCAAGCCCGGGATGACGGTGATGGTGTTGTGATTTGCGGCTCTAAACCGTCTGTCCTACTCTCCTCAATCCTGCCAAACAGGGCCCATGCCCGCGCGCTCCTCCCCACGACAGCCCCGCCAGCCAGCCCCCCTTCCGGCCCCGCTGTTTTTCTGCTCTAGGACTGTGTTCCATGTGTTCCACAATCCAACAAGCGGCCAGCTGACATGAGCAAACTTACCCATCTCGACGAGCAGGGCGCAGCGCGCATGGTCGATGTCGGGGGCAAGGCGGAAACCGCACGCAAAGCCATCGCCACCGGGCGAATCCGCATGTCGGCAGAAGCGCTGGAAGCGATCCGCAGTGGCGACGCGCCCAAGGGCGATGTTCTCGCCGCCGCGCGGATTGCGGGTATCATGGCGGCAAAGAAGACCGGCGAACTGATCCCGCTGTGCCACCCGCTCGCGCTCGATGCCGTCACGGTGGACTTCACCTTTGAGGACCGCGCGATCCGCGCCACCGCCACCGCCAGCCTGACCAGCAAGACCGGGGTGGAAATGGAAGCGATGACAGCCGCCTCCATCGCGCTCCTCACGATCTACGACATGGCCAAAGCGGTGGACAAGGCGATGGTGATCGAAGCCGTGCGGCTGCTCTCCAAGAGCGGCGGCAAGTCGGGCGACTGGCACGCGCCGGAAGAATGAGCCTGTGAGCCATCCCGCCCCCCTCCCACTCGAAGATGCGCAGGCGCAGCTGCTGGCGCTGGTCACGCCGCTACCGGTCGAGCGTGTCGCTGCGCAGGACGCCGTGGGCCGCTATCTCGCTGAGCCGCTACTCGCCCGGCGAACCCAGCCTCCGGCTGACCTCTCCGCTATGGATGGCTATGCCGTGGCAGGGGACGGCCCGTGGCAGGTCATCGGCGAAAGCCGCTGCGGTGGGACATTTGACGGTGCGCTCAATGCCGGACAGGCGATCCGCATCTCCACCGGCGCGCTGATGCCCGCAGGCGGCGAAGCGGTGTTGCTTCAGGAAAACGCCACGCGCGAAGGTAACACGCTCGATCTCAACGGTGAGGGCGACCCCACCCCGCGCCATATCCGCCGCAAGGGGTTCGACTTTGCCCAGGGCGACCTGCTGCTCCCCGCCGGGACCCGGATCGGCCCTGCGCAGCTGGCGCTCGCGCTCTCTGCCGGGCATGGTGCCCTGCCCGTCCGGCGCCAGCCGGTTATCGCGGTGATGGATAGCGGCGACGAACTCGCCACTGATCCCGAAAATTGCGCGCCTGACCAGATTCCGGCCAGCAATGGCGCAATGATCGCCGCGCTGGCGGCTTCCACCCTGCCCTGCAGCATCCGGCGGATCGGGCCAGTAGCGGACAGCATGGAAGCATTGGCCGAGGCGCTGGCGGAAGCAGAGGGCGTGGACATCCTGGTCACCAGTGGCGGCGCATCTGTGGGCGATCACGATCTCATCCGCCCGGCGCTGGAGGCATGGGACGCGCAGATCACTTTCTGGCGCGCGGCGATCAAGCCGGGCAAGCCGCTGATGGTGGCGCAAAAGGGCGCAACCTTGGTGCTGGGCCTGCCGGGCAATCCGGTGTCGGGCTTCGTCACCGCGAACCTGTTCCTGCTGCCGTTGCTGCGGGCCATGGCGGGCGCACTGGAACCACTGCCCCGGCGGGTGAGAGCGCGTTGCGCATGTGACTTGCCCGCGGTGGGCAATCGCCGCGAATTCTTGCGTGGTTATTGGGATGGAGAGGTCGTCCAACCGCTCAATGAACAGGACTCTTCCGCGCTGCTCTCGCTGGCCAGCGCCAATGCGCTGATCGAACGACCCGAGCATTCGGGTGAAGTCAAAGCGGGAACGGATGTTCCGCTTATCCTCATCCAGAATGGCGCAATCGCTTGACTTGGTGAAAATGGTTTCCTAATTGTTCCACATTCGTTCACTCGTCACCCCGGTCGGTGGCGGGGCGAGAGCGATAGGGACAGGCGACCAGGGAGTGTTTCGCCATGCTGACGGCCAAGCAGCACGAATTGATCCGTTTCATCCAGCAACGGCTGGAGGAGACCGGGATTTCTCCGTCTTTCGAGGAAATGAAGGAAGCGCTCGACCTTAAGAGCAAATCGGGCGTTCATCGCCTGATTTCAGCACTGGAGGAACGTGGCTTTATCCGCCGCCTGCCCAATCGCGCCCGCGCGCTGGAAGTGGTGAAGCTGCCCGAAGATGCGGTGAGTTCTTCGTCGCGCGCTACACCTGCCAACGATGTGGTCTCGCGCACGGTCGCTCCGCCTGCCGCTGCACGGCAGCCAGCTCCGGCGAACGACATTATCGAGATTCCGCTGCACGGCCGCATCGCCGCCGGTGTCCCGATCGAAGCACTGGAAGGCCAGGCGACCATGCCTGTCCCCGCCGCATTGCTCGGCCCGGGCGATCATTACGCGCTGGAAGTGTCTGGCGATTCCATGATCGAAGCGGGCATTTTCGACGGCGATTATGCGCTGGTGAAACGCACCGATTCCGCGCGCGACGGGGAAATCGTCGTCGCCCTTGTCAACAACGAGGAAGCGACGCTCAAATATCTCCGCCGCGAGAATGGGATGGTCCGGCTCGACCCGGCGAATGGTGCCTATGAACCGCAAATCTACCGCCCCGAACAGGTGTTGGTGCAAGGCAAGCTCGCCGGGTTGCTTCGGCGTTATCATTAATGTGACGCGACCACCCCTCTCCCGGTGGGAGAGGGGTGGTGCGGCATGACTAAAAGATTTTGCGCATGAATGGCTCGATTGTTACCCCGTGCGTGACACGCGGTTGGGCTGTACTTCGCACTGAATGCGCAAAGTGCAGCCTTGGCCCGCATCAAATGCGGGCCGACGAAATAAGTAGTGAGTTATCAGACCTGACGGAAGTCGGTTTGGATGGCCCAAGCTAACGTCAAGGACGTTCCGCCACCCGCCACCAGCCATGCTGGCCCTGATGTTCGGCGACCGTATCGAACTCTGCCCGCTCACCATCAAGCCGGATCGCCAGCCCGCCAGTCTGCTCCAGCAGCCTGCGGTCCGCCCTTAACCAGCGCGGGCGGCAACTGGCGGGGAGCCAGCGGTCTGCCACCACGATATCTGCCCGTTCGCAAGCCGCTGCGACAGCGCGTTCCTCCACTCGCTCGCGGCTGCGCGCCATCAGCAACGTCCAGTCCCGCCCTTCGCGGGTGAGCGTGATGACGCAGAAATCGCGGCTGCATCGGGCACCCGGCCATTGCTCCAGCGGCATGACTTCTCCGTCCATCCCTGCCAGTTCGAGGAGGTTCTCTTTCGCATAATCGCTCCGCCCCTCACGCAGCACCAGAAGCTGATCGCCTTCCCCGGCGATCCCGACATGCCTTCCATCCCCGGAAACCAGCACGTCTGGCACAGGCGTTGTCAGGAGCGTCAGAGAAGCCAGAGCAGCGGGAGCCAGCCCAAACAATCGCGCCCTTCCCTTCCACAATGCAATCCACAGCCCGCCCGCGAGAAACAGCGCATATGTCCAGCCCCCCATCTGCGGCATCAGCTTCACAGAGCCGGGTTGCGCCGCTGTCCAATGGGCAATCGCGAGCAAGCCGTTGAGCGACTTGCCCGCCAGCCACCAGAAAGGCGCCCCCGCCCCCACCACGTCGAACAGCAAGGCAATCGCGATCAGCGGCATTGAAACAAAGGTCACCAGCGGGATTGCCAGTACATTGGCGAAAGCCCCGTAGATCCCGGCGCGGTGGAAATGGAACAGCACGATTGGCATCAGCGCAATCTCGATCACCAGCCCGGTGACCAGCAGCATCGCCATATTGCGCCCCCCTCGCACCAACATGCCCTCTTCTCGCGGGGCAAGGAAAGCTTTCACCCATTTGCTTTCATGCAAGGCAACAATTGCAATCACGGCGGCAAAACTCATCTGGAAGCTAGGCCCGACCAGCGATTCGGGCCACAGCAGCAGCACGAATACCGCCGCCACCGCCACCATCCGCAAGCTCAGCGGCTCGCGCCCCATGGCAAGCGCGAGCAGCACCAGCACCGCCGCTGCAACAGCGCGCACGGTCGGCACCTCCGAACCAGTCAGCAGGGTATAACCGACCCCCGCGAGCGCCCCGATCCCCGCCGCCAGCACCGGCAATCGCACACGCAGGGCCAGCCATGGCCACAGCGCCAGCAACTTGAGCGCAAGGAAATAGGCCGCCGCTATTACCGCACTGACATGCAATCCGCTGATCGATAGGAGATGCGTCAACCCCGCATCGCGCATCGCATCCTCATCAGCCTTGGTAATCCCGCCGCGATCCCCGCTGGCGAAAGCCGCCGCGATGGTCCCCGGTGATCCGCCGAGTTGCGAGCGCACATGCGCGGAGAGTCGGCGCTGCAAGGAAGCCAGGCTCCCGCCCTGCGGCGCGGGCTGAACAATCTCGATATCACCCATGGTCGAACCGGTCGCCGCCAACCCTTGAAACCACGCCGCGCGCGCGAAATTATAAGCCCCCGGCAGCATCGGGGGCGCAGGCGGCATCAGCCGCGCCTTCAAACGTATTGTCGCGCCCTCGCCCAGCCCTGCGACATCCTTCTCCAGCGGGACATTGACGCGTATCTTTTGCGCCTGTCCATTGGACGGGTCACGCATGGCCAGCACCAGCCGCAACCGGTCCTGCGCTGGTTGCTCCTGTCGTTCGAGCACCCGCGCCTGGATCACCCCGACTGTGGGCCGCGCAATTGGCTCAGCACCCACCATCTCCGAGCGCGCCCAGACCAGTGCGAGACCAAGTGCCACTGCGATACCGATCCCGACCATGGCCATCCGCAACTGCACCCGCCTGTCGTCATCCCGCCACTGAGCAGTTGCAGCAAGCGCGACCAGCAAAGCAGCGCCCATTACCGCGCTCCATTGCCAGGGGGTGCCGAGCACGAACCACAGCGCGATTCCCGCCGCCAGCGCCACCGCGAGCCACGGCCCACGATCAAATGCCGCAGTTGCGAGAAAATGTTCGCAAGCATCGGCAAAGCTGGACAAGTGCAGGCCGTTGCGCCATGTGCGCTGCATTGCAGCATTTGCCGGGTCGCCCCCGCCCTCCATGGGCACATCGGCAGTGTGTGTCGCCATGATGATATTGGAAAGGAAGCAGGCGGATATGGCAAGCGATAGCGGCAAGGTTGTTACGCGCTTCGCCCCCTCACCGACCGGATTCCTGCATATTGGCGGCGCCCGCACGGCGCTGTTTAACTGGCTGTTTTCCCGACATCACGGCGGCAAGGCGCTGTTGCGGATCGAGGATACGGACCGCAAGCGTTCTACCCAGGAAGCCATCGACGCGATCCTTGACGGGCTCGACTGGCTCGGCCTTGAATATGACGAAGCGCCGACCTTCCAGTCGCAGCGCGCGGAACGCCACGCTGCAGTTGCTCAGATGCTGCTCGAAAATGGTCAGGCCTATCGCTGCTTCGCCACGCCGGAAGAGCTGGAAGCAATGCGCGCGGAGCAGCGCGCAGCGAAGCAGCCGATGCGCTATGATGGCCGCTGGCGCGACCGTGACCCGTCCGAAGCACCGGCAGGCGCACCCTTTGTCGTGCGTCTGAAAACGCCCACTGAAGGCGAAACCACCATCGAGGACAAGGTCCAGGGCAAGGTCTCGGTCAGGAATGCCGAGCTAGACGACTACATCATCCTGCGCGCTGACGGTACGCCGACCTATATGCTTGCCGCCGTGGTCGACGACCATGACATGGGCGTGACCCATGTCATTCGCGGCGATGACCATCTCAACAATGCCTTCCGCCAGCTGCCCATCTATCATGCGATGCAGCAGATCGAAGGCGACTGGCCCGAGCCGATCTACGCCCATATCCCGCTGATTCACGGAAATGACGGGGCGAAACTGTCCAAGCGGCATGGCGCGATGGGCGTCGATGCCTATCGCGACGAGCTGGGTATCCTGCCGGAAACGCTGTTCAATTACCTGCTGCGCCTTGGCTGGGGCCATGGCGACAAGGAAGAGTTCTCTCACGAGGAAGCCATCGCGCTGTTTGACCTTGGCGGCGTGAACAAGGGACCGAGCCGTTTCGACATGAAGAAGCTGCTCAATATGAACGGCAATTACATTCGCGCAGCGGACGATGCGCGCCTGGCAGCGCTGGCAGCCCAACGGATCGGCCCGCAGGCTGACGCTGCGCTGCTCGAACAGGCGATGCCCGTGCTCAAGACCCGTGCGCGCGACATGGTCGAACTTGCTGATGGCGCCGCCTTCCTGTTCAGCCAGCGCCCGCTGGAAATGACCGAGAAGGCTGCCGCACTGCTCGATGACGATGGCCGCGCGCTGCTGGCAAAGGTTTCTGCCCGCCTAGGGGCTGAAAACGACTGGACAATCGAGCCTCTCGAAGCCAGTCTCAAGGCAATGGCCGAGGAGCTCGGGTTGGGCCTCGGCAAGCTGGCGCAGCCAATGCGTGCAGCGCTCACCGGGACGACGACCTCGCCCGGTATTTTCGATGTTCTGGTACTGCTTGGCCGGGAAGAAAGCCTCGCGCGGATTGACGCGCAGGCGGCCTGAGCCGGGCAGAACCACAGGGGGTTAAGGAGACGATCATGTCGGACAAGAAAGCAACACTCGAACTGGGCGGGACCAGCTATGAATTCCCGGTCCTGGAAGGCACCACCGGCCCGGACGTGGTCGATATTCGCAAGATGTACGGCCAGACCGGAGCGTTCACCTTCGATCCCGGATTTACCTCCACCGCTAGCTGCGAGAGCGCGCTGACCTTTATTGATGGCGAAGAAGGCGTGCTGCTGCACCGCGGCTATCCCATCGGCCAGCTGGCTGAACATTCCAGCTTCATGGAAGTGTCCTATCTCCTGCTGAACGGTGAACTGCCCAGTGCCGAAGAACTGGCGACGTTCGAAAACACTATCACCCGCCACACCATGGTGCATGAACAGCTAACCAGCCTGTTCCGCGGTTTCCGCCGTGACGCGCACCCGATGGCGGTTATGTGCGGCGTGGTTGGCGCGCTGTCAGCATTCTACCATGACAGCACTGACATCTCCGACCCGGACCACCGCCGCATCAGCAGCCATCGCCTGATTGCCAAGATGCCGACCATTGCGGCGATGGCGTATAAATATGCCATCGGCCAGCCGTTCCTGTATCCGGACAACAACCTGTCCTACACCGGGAATTTCCTGCGCATGACCTTCGGCGTTCCGGCAGAAGAATATGAAGTGATCCCTGAGGTTGAGCGCGCGATGGACCGGATTTTCATCCTCCATGCCGACCACGAACAGAACGCTTCGACCTCGACCGTACGCCTCGCCGGTTCGTCGGGCGCGAACCCGTTTGCCTGTATCGCAGCGGGCATTGCCTGCCTGTGGGGCCCGGCACATGGCGGCGCAAATGAAGCGGCACTCAACATGCTTCAGGAAATCGGCACGCCGGACAAGATCCCGCATTATATCGAGCGTGCGAAGGACAAGAATGATCCGTTCCGCCTGATGGGCTTCGGCCACCGCGTCTACAAGAACTATGACCCGCGCGCGACCGTGATGCAGAAGACCGTGCGCGAAGTGTTTGACGCGCTGAAGGTTACCGATCCGGTATTCGAAACCGCACTGCAGCTGGAAGAAATCGCGCTGAACGATCCCTATTTCCAGGAAAAGAAGCTGTTCCCGAATGTGGACTTCTATTCGGGAATCATCCTCTCCGCGATCGGCTTCCCGACCACCATGTTCACCGCGCTTTTCGCCCTCGCCCGTACCGTGGGCTGGGTTGCACAGTGGAACGAAATGATTTCCGATCCAGGCCAGAAAATCGGCCGTCCGCGCCAGCTCTATACCGGCCCGACGCAGCGCGATTACGTGCCCGTCGACAAGCGTTGAGGCACTGAATGATGGTTTTCCTCCGCGTCCTGCTGACTGTCTTCGGAGCGTTCCTGCTATTTGCAGGCAGCTTCTTCGCCTTGCAGGGTGCGGGGGTCATCATGTGGCCGGCGGAGAGCTTCATGCTCGCCAACCGCGATTGGGTGACCTACGGGATCATTATCGCGCTGGCGGGCGGAGCGGTGCTGCTGCTCGGTCGCAAACTACGCTAGCGGATTCTCCGCCCCCGGCAGATCGAGCGTAAACCGTGCGCCCTGCCCCGGTGCGCTCTCGACTGACAGTTCGCCACCCATGACCCGCGCAAGGCGGCGCGAAATGTAAAGGCCAAGGCCTGAGCCACCTTCGCCGGTGCGCCCCAAACGTTCAAACTTGTTGAACACCACCGCCTGCTGTTCCTCGCTCATGCCCTGGCCCTGGTCAGCGACGGTAATCCGGGCACGCTCACCTGCTGTTTCCATGCGAATCCAGACCTGTGACCCGGCTGGCGAATAATTGATGGCATTGCCCATCAGGTTGAGCAGAACCTGCAAGACCCGCCGGAATTCGGCAATCGCCGGCACGCTGTCGCCCATTTGCGGGACGACCAGCTTCACATTCTTTTCCTGTGCACGAACCCCCAGGATGCCTGCGGCCCTGCGCGCAACGTCGCCCAAATCGATGCGGTCAGGGGCGGTGCTAAAGTCCTCCGCCTCGACCACTTCCAGATCGGCAAGGTCTTCAATCAGAGACAGCAAATGCTGGCCGGCCGCAGCAATGTCAGCGGCATAGTCGCTATATTCATCCGCCAGTGGCCCGGCCATGCGAGTGCGGATCGTTTCAGCATTGGCAATGATCCGGGCGATCGGCTGGCGCAGAACTGGCGAAAGATCACGGCCAAGTGAAGCAACCCCACCCTTGACCTTGCCCTTGCCCGCCAGCTTTTCCGGTTCCGGGGCCTGCTGCGCCAGTGGCATGTCGGCTATCAGGTACAGGTCAAACCCGTTACTGCCCGGTTCTGGCTGGCCATGCGGGACCAGGACAGAACGCCAACCGCGTGTTGACCCGGCAATCGCGCATTTCGCACCGTCCAGCAGCCGCCAATGCAGCGGCTGGGCGTGGGTGCTGCCCGGCAGATCGAGGAAGGATGTCCACGGGCGACCGATACCCTTGCGCATTTCATCGGCCAGACCAGCAAGGTCCGGTGCGCTGCAGTCGACTGCGAGCACATTCTGCCGCGCATCCAGCCGGGCATTGAGTTCGGCCAGCGTTTGGTCAATCTGCAACCTGCGCTCAGCGACGCGTTGCCCCCCTTCCTGGGGAGCAGCAGCGCTCTGCCAGTTGGAGACGCCAATCTCACAGCCGCCGCTTTCATCTTCGGACGGCTCAACTTCCACCCATGCTGTAACGATCTCCTGCCCGTCATGCGCACGGATCTTGCGGGCAAGCCGCAAACCATAGGCGCGCGACTTGCGTACGACTTCCAGCAATTCGGGAATCGCCACGCGCCCCGGAATCTCGCCGCCACAGCGCAATTGCAGCCCGGCCAGCGGTTCATCAACATGGATGAACCGGTTTTCTGCGTCGGTCCGCGCCCGCGCCAGGAAGCTGCCGGTAAAGGGGGTCATGCGCTCAGTCTGCCTGCCAGCCAGAGCCGGTCGAGCCGGAAGAAGCGAGCATTTCCGCCGCGCGGTCGGCCCGCAACATATCGAAACCTTCCGGCAGCGATACATGCGGATGGATATAGATAAACTGCTCTTCCACCTCAGCCGGTTTCAACCCGGCGGCACGCAAGCCAAGTGCGAGCCGCGCCAACTGGCGATCATTGGTGGAAACCACGGTAAGGTCGCGATCCTGCTGCGAAGCCATGGATAGCGCTGTCAGGAACATCGCCACCCCGGCATGGTTGATCGACAAGGCGGCCCGCGATCCGTTGCCCATTCCCATCACCAGACGTGTCAACAAACCAAGGCGGCTTGAGCTTTCGTCGTAATTTTCGCGCAGTGCCTTTTGCGCGGCGCGATTGACCGGCTCTGCTTGCGGTCCGGCAAAGGCCGCCAGCGAGAGCAAGGCATGGTGGAACAAGTCCCCCGGCAATTCGCCAATCGGCAATTCCATCCGCTGTTGCTGCTGGGTGAAACGGGCTTGCGCGGCAAGCGCAGACATGGCTGTGCTGGCGGTGCAGGTATCGTCTGACGCGATCAGCGATTGCAGCAGCGGCGAAAGGACACGGTCAATCGAGCCGCGCCGCTCCAGCCTTTCCGTCAGATGCCACTCCAGCGCCATGGCATGACAATGGCACAGGAAGGGTGGATGGCCGGCCATTTGTTCGGTCAAAGCTGCGGCATGCTCCTGAGCGAAACCGCGCGGGTCGGCGTTCTCACCGGCAGTTGCTAGCGCCAGCAGCAATTGCCGCGCCACATCGGTAATCATTCCGCGCACGCGCGACACGATCTCGTCACTGAACAGCGAATGATCGTGATTGGCGAGCAAGTGGCCCATGATGGGGCCAATCGTGCCCAGCACGACATCGCCATGCGCAAGCTCGTCACGCAAGATTGATTCCACTGGAATATCAGGGTTCTGGGTCATGCCGGTAGTCACCATTCCCATGGCTTAGCGTGACATGGTTAAACTGGCGTTAGCCGAGCGCGCGCGAGGACAAAAAAAGTCAGCCCGGCTGCAAGGATAGCAATTACTTGCATCGCCGGGAGCAGCACACTGGCAAATCCGGCAAAGGCGAGCACGATGAACAACGCAGCCCGGTCACCCGCCGCGGCGCTCCAGCGCTTGTCAGGCCCCAGTGCGGCCATGTGTAGCCAACCGAGCAGCATGATCCCGGCAAAGAGCGGAGCCTGCCACGCCTGCACCTGCCAGGGCAGCAACGGAGTCGCCAACAGCGCGCCGTCCAGCAGCCAGGCTGCGCGCCTTACACCCTTGCCCTCTCCATCCAGCCGCTCCATCGCTTCAGCAGTCATCATGATGACAGCTGCAAGGGCTAGGACCGCAAAGCCTGCCCCCGCCCCAGCGAACCAGCTGGCAACTATCGAAACCAGTGCCAGAAACGCTGCTCCTGCCGCTACTACCGCCGCAGAAATTCCCTTGGAAACCAGCGCTGTATAGGATCGGCCAGCCAGTCGATCAGCCATGGCTCGCAGCGGCGCGAACCAGTCGGAAGGCTTGAGACGCGAAAGCATGGCGCGCTCACTGGCAGTTTCCAGCTGCCCCGGCTCCCGCACCAGGATCCAGTCGCTGGAGCTGTCCTTGATATCCGGCAGCGGCACCATCCTGGTGCCCCCTTGCAGGCCAATCCGGAGCAATGCAGATGCAGGGTCAATATCCGGTGGCAAATCAGCGAGGCGTTCAACCATGGAACCTCGCAGCAGCATGGCCCCGGCCCATGCCCGATCACCATCAATGCGTTCGAAACCGGCGGGAACAGCCTTGGCAGCCGGCATGACAGTCACACCAGGGCGATCCCCCAGCAGGTCCGCCAGCGAAATTCCATCGGCCAGCAATCCGTCAGCCAACACAAGGATTTCATCGGCAGAGCTGACCAGCCCAGACAGCGGGCGTGATCCGGTGATGGCATGGAAACGCGCCCCGACATCTTCCGTCACGTGCTGGAGCGCGAGCACATCCGGGGACATGCCATGGCAGAAAACCACGATCTTCTCGCAGCCAAAATCAAGCGCTTGTTCCAACTGGTGCCGGGCAAGGTTGTGTGCGCCATAGCGGGTAAAGGCGATGGGCACTCCAGCCCCTGCCTCTTCCATCTCCATGGCTGAAATCAGTGCAACCCGCACGGAACGCTCCTTTGTCAGGGGCTTTCCTAAGGCTACGGACCCAAGCTGCCAAGCAAGTGGCGCGGCATTGGCCGTGTTATGCGCTGAAATCCTTCAGGAAGGCTTCAATCCGGCGAATAACGACCGGATCACCCGGAGCCGAAGAAATCGCGTCTTCTGCCAATTCGATCAGGTCTGTCGCGTGGAAGCTGGCGGCCAGCCCCTTGAGGCGCATGGCAGCGACGTTCCAGTTACCGTCACAACGCGACCGACGCAGCAAGTCGACCTGCCGTTCGATGCTCTCCAGAAATGCTGCGCGCAGCTCCCGAAGCAGTTCAGCGTCATCACCGGCAGCAGCAGCCAGCGTCGCATCAAGGGCACCATCCAAGTAAGCCATGGCTGCCTTTTACGCGTCACGAAGTTAATGCCGGGTTTAATATCCCGCAAAACGTGGTAGATTCCGACCCATGAGTGGGGGTTCACGCATTGTCGCTTTCGGGTCCGGAGAGGGCACCGAGCCAGAGCAGCCAGCCGAAAAGGGCGCGCCGCTCGACCTGTCTGACGCCGATATGGAAAGCGCCAGCCAAAGCTGGGACGCGGATTGGGATGCAGGAACACATTCTGCCCCGCACAGTTTTGTGTGGGTCTTGCCCGCCATCGCTGGACTGGCGATCCTTGGCTGGACCGGCTTTTTCGGCTGGGCCCATCAGGCCGAAATCCTGGCCGGCGGGACGCCGCAGCAATGGAGCAGCTGGATCGTGCAATGGTCCGTCCCGACGCTGCTGGTGATCGGGACCTGGCTGCTCGCCATGCGCAACAGCCGCCGCGAAGCGGTGCGCTTTACCGATACTGCAGCGGCGCTGCGGCGTGAATCCGAAGCGCTCGAAGCGCGCCTTACCACCGTCAATCGCGAACTCAGTCTGGCCCGGGAATTCCTTGGCGCGCAGTCGCGGGAGCTGGAATCGCTTGGGCGGATCGCCAGCGAGCGCCTGTCGCAGCATGCGCATACGCTGGAAGGGTTGATCCACGATAACAGCGCTCAGGTCGAAACCATCGGCTCGATTTCCACGGTGGCGCTGGAAAACATGTCGCGGCTACGCGATGATCTGCCCGTTATCACCAATTCCGCGAAGGACGTGTCCAACCAGATCGGCAATGCCGGGCGGACTGCGATGGAGCAGCTCGACAGCATGATTGCCGGGTTTGAGCGGCTCAACAACTTCGGCGAAGCGAGCGAGCGGCAGGTCGGCTCCCTCCAGACCAAGGTCGAGGCCGCGCTGGCTGCGTTTGAAGCCCAGGCCGCGCAACTCGACGATATCATGGCCTCGCGCTTTGATACGCTCGCCAACAAGAGCGAATTGTTCCGTGCTGACCTCGACAAGCGCGAGGTAGAAGCCCTTGCGGCGCTTCGCAACCGCGCCGAGCGGCTGCGCGAGGAACTGGGCGGTGCGCATGAAGTGCTGGAAACAGAGGAAGAGGAAGCGCTCAAATCCTTGCAGGCCCGCATCAATGCCATCCGCGAAAGTGCTGCCACAGTAGGCCGCGCCATGCGCGAGAGCGAAGACCGGGCCATTTCGGACTGGCAGGCCCAGATCGAGCGGTTGCGCAGCAATCTCACCGAAGTGCTCGACGAAGTCAGCCGCGTTGACGCCATGGCAATGGAATCCGCGCGCCAGCGTCTACAAGAAATCAATCGGGAAGCTATCGAAGTGGATGAACGATTGGTGGAGCGCAACACCCAGTTTGACGAGCAAATGGCCGAACGGCGCACCCTTCTGGAGGAATATGCCACCAGCAGCTCCGACCTGCTTACTACACAGCTGGCAGCGATTGACACGGCCCTGGCGGAACGGCGAACGGAACAGGTCGAGCAAACCCGTATCTTGGTTGAACATGCCGAAGCAATCACGCTGCAACTCACCGCCATGAGCGGGGAAATTGAAACCGTGGCGCAGACCGGCAGTGAAACGAGCAGCAGGCTCTCCAACGCACTGGAGGAGCTGGCCACGATGCTCAACGGCAGCCGCACTGCGCTGGATGGCACAGAAGCAGCGATTGAGGAGCTTACTGAATCAGGGGTGCGCTTGCTCGAAATTATCCAGGCGGGCGCACGCACGAGCCGGGAGGATCTCACCCATGCCATTGGTGAAGCTGAAACCCGACTGAGCGACGTTGTGGGTCAGGCTGAAAGCACCCGCCTCTTGCTAGGTGAAAGCAGCCGCAAGGGCGAAGAACTGTCCAACTATGTCATTGCTGCGCGAGCCGAAGGCGCGGCCACGGGGCAGGATATCGAGGTGCTCCAGGCCCGCATTGCCGACGCCCACCGGGCGCAGGCTGAGCAGGTGGCAGAATTACGCCAGGCCCTTGCTACCCTTGATGAAGAGAGCACAGCGCTCGCTGCGAAAGCGGAAGGGGAACTGGCGGGGGCGCTGGGCAAACTGCAGGTCGCCACGCGCGACGCCTTGGCCAATTTGCAAGGCACCACTGGCGAAGGTATTCGCGAGTTGGCAGAAAAAGTCGGCAGTGAAGCTGCGGAAGCAGTGGACCGGGCGCTGCGCTTCAAGACCACCGAATCTATCGCCCAGTTGGAACAGGCAGCGGCGCATTCAGCAGGCATCAGCCGCGAAGCAGCGGTGCAATTGCGTGACCAGTTGGCTAAGGTCAACGAACTCGCCAGCAACCTCGAAACCAGAGTACAGCGTGCCCGTGAGCGCGCCGAGGAGCAGGTCAATAACGACTTCTCGCGCCGCGTCGCGTTGATTACCGAAGCGCTCAATTCAAACTCGATTGATATTGCCAAGGCACTCTCGAGCGAAGTTACCGACACTGCATGGGCCAGCTATTTGCGCGGGGACCGCGGCATTTTTACCCGCCGCGCAGTCCGCCTGATCGACAATACCGAAGCGCGCGATATCGCGGAAATCTATGACAATGACCCGGATTTCCGGGAGCATGTCAGCCGCTATATCCACGACTTCGAGGCGATGCTGCGCACCATGCTGTCCACCCGTGATGGCAACGCATTGGGCGTGACCTTGCTCAGTTCGGATATGGGCAAGCTTTATGTGGTGCTGGCGCAGGCGATTGAGCGCCTGCGCGAAACCTGAGGTCTATTTATATTCGGGCAGTTTGGGTGCGCCGGTGAAAATATTCAGGTCCTGCAACTCTACCCAGCCATAAGTGTAATTGGCTACGAAGACTGCAGTCAGCACGGCGGCAATCACGGTTGCGCGCAGCGCCAACCTGCCAGGCCGGAAATCGGCAGGAGCGGAATCAGCCTGGCCAGGAACCTTCTCGATTCCCGCTTCATCGTGGGTTCGAACACCAAAAGGCAGCAGGAAAAAGGCGCTGCCTACCCACAGCAGGAAATAGATTGCGAGGATGGATGTCCATTGCATTGGGTTGGGCTAGCTCCCGGCCATCAATACGCGCACTTGCGGGCGCTTGCCGCACCAGCGCTGCGCCGCGCGGCGCGCAGCCAGACGGGCGGCTTCGTGGATATCACCGCGATCCTTGCGCGCTGCCCCTTTGAGGTTGCGGATCGCAGTGACGACATCCTGTGTCGCTTCTTCGAGGAAGGCCGGATAATCCTCATCCAGAGGCAGGCCGATGCCTTCCACCAGCGGCTGAAAAGTGCTGTCGAGCGCGACAATCACGATCCCGTCTCGCGCGATCCGGCGGCGCATGGTCACGGCATCACCATCGGCCGGCACGATGATATCGCCATCAAGCACCAGCCGCCCTGCCCGCACCTCGGCCACCTTGCCCGGCTTGCCCGGAGCGAGGCGCACAAGGTCGCCATTCTTCTGCACCACCTGGTTGGGGATGCCGCATTTTTTGCCGAGCCGTGCCTGCTCCGCCATATGGCGGATCTCGCCATGGACCGGCATCAGCGTGGTCGGGCGCAGCCAGCTATAGAGCGCTTCGAGTTCCGGCCTGCCTGGATGGCCCGACACATGGATATGCGCTTGCCGGTCTGACACCATAACGATCCCGCGGGCCGCCAACTGGTTCTGCACCCGGCCGATGGAAATCTCGTTGCCCGGAATTTGGCGGCTGGAAAACAGCACCACATCGCCACTAACCAGTTCGAGCTGATGATTGTTCTCCGCAATCCGCGCCAGCGCCGCGCGGGGCTCGCCCTGCCCGCCGGTTGCCACGATCAGCAGCTCGCCGCGTGGCAATCCGTTGGCCGTGTCAAAATCGACCGTGTCGGGAAAGTCCTGCAGATAGCCGGTCGCCTGCCCGACTTCGATGATCCGGTCGAGCGAGCGCCCGGCGACACATAACTGCCGCCCGGTCGCCTTGGCCACTTCGCCCAATGTCTGCAATCGCGCGACGTTTGAAGCAAAGGTAGTCACCAGCACGCGCTTGCCACTGTGCCGCTTTACTTCTTCCAGCAGCCCCTGGAACACCGCCCCCTCGGAACCGCTGGCCTGCGGATTGAAGGCATTGGTAGAATCGCAGACGAGGAAGTCGATCCCGTCGTCTCCCATCGCGCACAGCTCTTCCTGCGTGGTCGGCTCGCCGATGATCGGCTCCTCGTCGAGCTTCCAGTCGCCAGTGTGGAAGATGCGCCCGTGCGGCGTGTCGATCAGCAGCGCATTCCCCTCGGCGATCGAATGCGCCAGCGGGACATAGGACATTTCGAACGGCCCCAGCGCGAAAGGTTCAAGATCGTCGATGATATTAAGCTCGACCTCGTTGGCGATGCCCGCCTCTTCCAGCTTGCGCAGCACCAGCTCTGCCGTGAAGGGCGTGGCATAGAGCGGTACGCCAAGGTCAGCAGCGAAATAGGGAACCGCGCCGATATGATCCTCATGCCCATGGGTGAGCACGATGCCGAGCAGATCGTCCAGACGCTCCTCAATGAACTCGAGGTCAGCAAAGACCAGTTCCGTGCCAGGATATTCATTCGCGCCGAAGGTCATGCCGAGATCGACCATCAGCCATTTGCCTTCGCAGCCATAAAGATTGACGTTCATGCCAATCTCGCCCGAGCCGCCAAGCGCAAGGAAGAGCAGTTCCTGTTCCGGGGTGAAATCCTTCTTCACTTGGCAATCCGCTCCGCAATGATGGCAAGCCCTTCGAGCGTAAGGTCGGAATCGACCCCGTCAAACATCTCCGTATGCTCGTCGAACAGAATGGCGAGGCCGCCGGTCGCCACCACCTTGGCCGGGCGGCCAATCTCCGCGCGCATCCTGGCAATCAGCCCCTCCATCATCGCGACATAGCCCCAGAAGACACCAATCAGCATCTGGTCTTCGGTATTGGTGCCAATCACGCTGGAGTTGCGCGGTGCTTCAATCGCGATGCGTGGCAGCTTGGCTGTATTCCCCACCAGCGCATCGAGCGAGAGGTTGATCCCCGGCGCGATGATCCCGCCCTTATAGGCCCCGGTGAAATCGACAGCGTCAAAAGTGGTCGCGGTGCCGAAATCGACAATGATCAGATCGCCATCATATTTGGCATGCGCGGCAATGGCGTTAAGCGCGCGGTCTGCACCCAAGGTGCGTGGGTCGTCGACGTCAACGGATATTCCCCAGTCGGCCTCCCCGCCCCCGGCCACGACCGGCGTGATGCCGAAGAATTTCTCCCCCAGCACAGTAAGGTTATGGACCGCGCGCGGCACGACCGAGCCGATGATGATCTGCGTCACATCCTCGCGCGCAATGCCTTCTATGGACATGAGCTGCATCAGCCAGACGGCATATTCGTCACCCGTCCGGCGCGGGTCAGTCGCGATACGCCAACGGTGCTTGATCTTGCGCCCTTCCATCAGGGCAAAAACGACATTGGTGTTCCCGACATCGGCAGCGAGCAGCATGGCGATTCCCTTGAATTTCAGGCGAGCATTACGTCGCCGGCGTGGATGGCACGGATAGCGCCATCATCCAAGCGCAGGCGAAGCGATCCGTCGCTTTCGAGGCCAGCAAACTGGCCCGCAAGCAAGCCCTCGCCCGGTTCGTTGACGGTGATTGGTGTGTCAATTGGATGCGCGGCGGCCTGCCAGCGGCGCAGCAGTGGTTCGAGGCCATAGCTGCGCCAGCGTTCCAGTTCGGTGTCGAAGGCATTGGCAAGCGCCTGCGCGAAGCTCTCGCGATCCGGCGCAGGGCCGAGATCGGACAGCGCCACCGTCTCACGATCCGGCAATTGCGGTGCAGCCGCAAGGTTTACTCCGACCCCGACCACCACAGCTCCGCTTTCTGCTTCCAGCAAGATTCCCGCCAGCTTGGCACGGCCCAGCATCAGGTCGTTGGGCCATTTGAGCGCCAGAGCGCTGCCCCCCGGCACATGCGGCAATACTGCTTCATAGGCCGCCAGCCCCGCCAGCAAGGCAAGCGTCGGCGCGGGCGGATCACCCGGTCCCGGCCTGACCAGCGTCGAGCCCATGAAATTGCCTGCCCCGTCAAACCAGTCGCGCCCATGCCGCCCGCGTCCGGAGGTCTGGCGGTCCGCGACCAGCCAGTGCCCTTCCGCGACCCGCTCCCCGCCACGCAGGCGGGCGAGTAAATCGGCATTGGTAGAGCCGGTTTCGGTGAGTCTTTCGATCAACGCCTGTCCCGCGCCTGACGTAGGGTCAGGCGACGAGGAACAGCGCCGCTGCGGCCTTGTCTGCGAGATCGCCCAGCCAACCGGTCAGCAAGTAACCGAGCGGCGAGATGAAGATCGCGCTGACCAGCAGCACCGCCTGATGCGCCCAATCGCTCTTGCCCACAGCCACTTCGGCAGGCTCGTCGAAATACATCACCTTCACCACCTTGAGGTAGTAAAAGGCGCCGATGACGCTGGCGGCAATACCGATGGCAGCGAGCGGGACCATGCCTGCCTCGACCGCAGCCTGGAACACCATGAACTTGCCCCAAAAGCCGAACAGCGGCGGGATCCCGGCAAGGCTGAACATCACCATCGCAAGACAGGCCGCCAGCACTTTGCGGTGGCTGGAAAGGCCCGCGATCTGCGCGATCTGTTCGACCGGCTCGCCATCCTTGTCCTTGAGCATCAGCACGGCAACGAAGCCGCCAATGGTCATGGCAACATAGATCGCGAGGTAGATCAGCATCGCGCTCGCCCCGCGCGGCGTCGCCGCTGCAAGGCCGATGAGGATGAAGCCCACATTGTTGATCGAGCTGTAGGCGAGCAGGCGCTTGATATTGTCCTGCCCGATGGCACCCAGCGCACCGACCACGATGGATGCCAGCGCTAGGAAGATTACCACTTGCTGCCATGCGCCGGTCTGGCCGCCAAAGGCCTCCAGCGCGACGCGCATGGTCAGTCCCAGAGCTGCCACCTTGGGAGCGGAAGCGAAGAAGGCAGTGACCGGGGTCGGCGCACCTTCATAGACGTCCGGTGTCCACATGTGGAACGGCACGGCGCTGATCTTGAAGGCGAGGCCTGCCAGCACGAAGATCAGCCCGAACATCGCGCCCGAGGACAGATCGCCCGAAAGCGCCGCACGGATACCGTCAAAGCTGGTCGTCCCGGCGAAGCCATAGGTCAGGCTCATGCCGTACAACAGGATGCCTGAAGCCAGTGCGCCGAGGACGAAATACTTCAGGCCTGCCTCTGCAGAGCGCTGGTCCGACCGCACGAAAGCCGCGAGCACATAGGCAGCAAGGCTGTTCAGTTCGAGACCGATATAGAGCGTCAACAGATCGCCTGCCGACACCATGATCCCCATGCCGAGCACGGCGAACAGGATCAGGATCGGATATTCCGCCTTCATCGCGCCAATCCGCTCAAAGAAAGGCGGCGCAACCATCAGACAGGCTATGCCCGCGGCGTAGATCAGCAGCTTGGCAAAGGCGGAGAATGCGTCAACCTGCATCTGCCCGCCAAAGGCGATTGTGTCAGGGCCCATGGCACCGGCGCAGAGGATCGGCGCGGTCAGCGCACCGGCCGCGACGATGGCTGCGACCGAGAGGATGCTGACAAGGCGGCTGGCCTTGTCACCGGCCCAGGCCGCGATGAGCAGCAGCACCAGCCCGGAAACACTCAGGACCACTTCAGGCGCGATGAGCGCGAGGGATGCCTTGAATTCCATCAGTGGGCCTCCCCTTCAGCAGCGTCTGCGGGGGCGGCACCATGCCCTTCCCCGTGTCCTGCACCTTCACCTTCACCCGCACCATGACCTTCGCCATGGCCGATTGCATTGGCAGCTGCCTCGCGCGGTTCGCCCATCTTGAGATGCGCGTCCCCTTCCGGCTTGGCGCGGGCAAGGCGCGCGTCAAGCGCAGCAATGTCCGCCCGCATCGGGGCGAGGAAGCTTTCCGGATAGACACCCATCCACAGCACCGCCAGCGCCAGCGGCGCAAGCATCAGCCATTCGCGGAGATTGAGGTCCGGCATGGCCGCTGCGTCGGCATTCTTCTGATCGCCAAAGGCAACCCGGCGATAGAGGTAAAGCATGTAGGCAGCACCCAGGATGATCCCTGTCGTGGCGACGAAGGCGACCCAGCTATTGGCCTGGTAAATACCGGCCAGGCTGAGGAATTCGCCGACGAAGTTGCTCGTCCCCGGCAGGCCAACGCTGGCCATGGTGAAGAGCATGAAGAACAGGGCGTAATATTTCATGTTGATGGCGAGGCCGCCGTAACGGTCAATCTCGCGGGTATGCAGCCGGTCGTAGATCACGCCGACGCAGAGGAACAGCGCGCCCGAGACAAGCCCGTGGCCGAGCATGACCATCATCGCGCCTTCCAGCCCCTGCACGTTGAAAGCGAACAGGCCGATGGTTACGATCGCCATATGCGCGACAGAGGAATAGGCGATCAGCTTCTTCATGTCGTGCTGCACCAGCGCGATCAGGCTGGTGAGGACGACTGCTGCCATGGAAAGGCCCCAGATCAGCCACACGAACTGCGCGCTGGCTTCGGGGAACATTGGCAGGCTGAAGCGGATGAAGCCATAGCCGCCCATCTTCAAGAGCACACCTGCCAGGATCACCGAACCGGCGGTTGGCGCCTGCACGTGGGCATCGGGCAACCATGTGTGAACCGGCCACATCGGCATCTTCACCGCAAAGCTGGCGAAGAAGGCGAGGAACAGCCATGTCTGCGCATGCGGCGGGAAGTCATAGGCCATCAGCGTCGGGATGTCGGTCGTACCCGCTTCATTCACCATCCACAGCATCGCGATCAGCATCAGCACCGAGCCGAGCAGCGTGTAGAGGAAGAATTTGTAGCTGGCGTAGATCCGGTTATCGCCGCCCCAGATGCCGATGATCAGATACATCGGGATCAGGCCTGCTTCGAAGAAGATGTAGAACAGGAACAGGTCCTGCGCCGCAAACACGCCGATCATCAGCACTTCCATCAGCAGGAAGGCCGCCATGTATTCGCCCACGCGCTTCGTAATGCTGTCCCAGCTGGCGAGGATGCAGATCGGCATCAGGAACACGCTGAGCACGATCAGCATCAGCGCAATGCCATCGATACCGAGCGCCCACTGGAACCCGGCGAAGATCGCTGCCTTCTCAGTGAACTGCCACTGCGCGCCGCCAATATCGTAATTGAGCCACAGCAGGATACCGAGCGCGAGATCGACCAGCGTCGCCAGTAAGGCAACCATGCGTGCGGTCTTCGCATCGACGAACAGGCAGGCCACCGCCCCCAGCAGGGGAACAGCCAGCATTACGGAAAGGATCGGGAAGCCGTCCATTACAGCATCACCCAGGTAAGTGCGGCAACCAGCCCAAGGAGCATGATCAGCGCGTAGCTAGTAAGATAACCGGATTGCAGTTTCTTGGCCGCACCCGTGCTCTGCATCACCGCCCATGCGGCGCCATTCGGGCCGAAGCGGTCAATGATGCCAACATCACCCCACATCCAGAACTTGCGGCCCAGCCAGAAGGCAGGCTTCACGAACAGGACATCATAGAGCTCGTCGAAATACCATTTGTTGTAGAGGAAGGCGTGGACCATGCGGAACTGGGCCACGAACTTGCCCGGAATGCTGGTATCCTTGATGTAAGCGAACCATGCGATCACCAGCCCCGTCACCATTACGATGAACGCGGCATATTTCACCATCCCCGGCACGGCGTGCATCGCGTGCATCAGCGGCTCATTGTAGAACAGCGAACCGTTCCAGAATGCCTCGCTGTCGAGGAAATAGGGTGCAAACACCTGACCTGCGACGATTGCACCAACAGACAGGATACCCAACGGGATCAGCATGGTCAGCGGACTTTCATGCGGGTGGTAGCCACCCGTTGTGTCTTCCCCGGCCTGTTCCGGCGTCTTGTGAACACTGTGCTGGATATGCTCGCTTTCGATCCAGCGCGCCTTGCCGAAGAAGGTCAGGAACACCAGACGCCAGCTGTAGAAGCTGGTCAACAGCGCGGCGAACACGCCCATCCAGAAAGCGAACTGGCCAAGCTCCGTCCCGCGGGCATAGGCGACTTCGATAATCGCATCCTTTGACCAGAAACCGGCAAAGCCGAGATGCAGGTCGTAGATACCCACGCCGGTGATCGCCAGCGTTCCAGCCATCATCGCCCAGAAGGTAATCGGGATGTGCTTACGCAGCGCGCCGTAGTAGCGCATGTCCTGTTCGTGGTGCATCGCATGGATTACCGAACCGGCACCAAGGAACAGCAGCGCCTTGAAGAAAGCGTGCGTGAACAGGTGGAACATGGCGGCGTTGTAAGCGCCCACGCCTGCCGCGAAGAACATGTAGCCCAGCTGCGAACAGGTAGAATAGGCGATCACGCGCTTGATGTCCCACTGGGTGGTGCCCACCGTCGCCGCGAAGATACAGGTTGCTGCCCCTACGAACACGACCATGCCCAGCGCAATCGGCGCAGTTTCGAACATGGGCGACAGGCGGCAAACCATGAACACGCCAGCGGTCACCATGGTAGCTGCGTGGATCAGCGCGGAAACCGGCGTCGGGCCTTCCATTGCGTCCGGCAACCAGGTGTGCAGGCCAAGCTGCGCGGATTTGCCCATCGCGCCGATGAACAGCAGGATGCACAGAATATCCATCGTGTGCATGCGGATGCCGAGGAAGCTCATCGTGGCTCCACTCATGCCCGGTGCAGCAGCGAGGATTTCAGGAATGGAAGTGGTCTGGAAAACCATCCACGTGCCGAAGATACCAAGCATGAAGCCAAGGTCACCCACGCGGTTGACCACGAAGGCCTTGATCGCGGCGGCGCTGGCGCTGGGCTTCTTGAACCAGAAACCGATCAGCAGATAGGACGCAAGCCCCACCCCCTCCCAGCCAAAGAACATCTGGACGAGGTTATTGGCGGTCACCAGCATCAGCATGGCGAAGGTGAACAGGCTGAGATAGGCGAAGAAACGCGGCTGGTCCGGGTCTTCATCCATATAGCCCCAGCTATAGAGATGGACGAGCGCGGACACGCTGGTAACGACCACCAGCATCACGGCCGTGAGCGTATCAACGCGCAGAGCCCAGTCGAAGCTCAGCGTGCCGGACTGCACCCATGTGAGCACGGGGACGACGCTGGCTTCCGCGCTGCCGGTGAGGAAACCGATGAAGATCGGCCAGCTCAGAGCGCAGGAAATGAACAGCGCGCCGGTCGTGATCGACTTGGCGACGGTGTTGCCCAGCATACGATTGCCCAGCCCGGCGACGATGGCCGCGAGCAAGGGCAGGAAGACGATAAGCAGGATCGGTTGCACTGGTGCTTATCCCTTCATCTGGTTGACGTCATCGACGGCAATGGTGCCGCGACCACGGAAATAGATCACGAGGATGGCCAGCCCGATGGCGGCCTCGCCCGCTGCCACTGTCAGCACGAACATGGCAAAGACCTGCCCCACCATATCGCCGAGGAAGGCGCTGAAGGCGACGAGGTTGATGTTCACGCTGAGCAGGATCAGCTCCACCGCCATCAGGATCACGATGATGTTCTTGCGGTTGAGGAAGATGCCGAGCACGCCCAGCACGAACAGGATCGCACTGACGACTACGTAATGTTCGATGCCGATCACAGCTTCACCCCCTTGCCCACTTCCGGACGCATCATCTCGGTCGCTTCCTCCGGCCGGCGGCTAACCTGCTTGGAAATATCCTGATGCCCGCGCGGGCTGCGGATTTCGCGGTGAGTCAACACAATCGCGCCGATCATCGCCACCAGCAGGATGATCCCGGCGGTTTCGAACAGGAACAGATATTGCCCGTAAAGCAGCGCGCCGAGGCTTTCGATATTGCTTTCACCTGGCAGCGGGGCAGCCAGCCCGCTCGGCTCGCCCAGCTGAATCACGCCAGCCTTGTAGGCACCGAGGCCGAGGACCATTTCCGCCAGCAGCACCAACGCAATCGCAATGCCCAGCGGGAAGTTCTTGATAAATCCTGCGCGCAGTTCGGCGAAGTCGATGTCGAGCATCATCACGACAAACAGGAACAGCACCGCAACCGCGCCGACATAAACGATCACCAGCAGCATGGCGATGAACTCGGCCCCGACGATGACCATCAGGCCAGCGGCGTTGAAAAAGGCGAGGATCAGCCACAGCACGCTATGCACCGGGTTGCGCGAAGAGATCACCATCACGGCGCTGGCAATGACGAGTACGGCGAAGAGGTAAAAGGCGAAGGTCTGGATCATGACGATCTCCCCTGGCCCATCAACAGGCCCTCCTGTTCGTCACCCCTGCGCAGGCAGGGGTCCAGATGAGCTGTCGTCATGCGAACCCTATCCGTTAGCTGGGCCCCTGCCTGCGCAGGGGCGACGTCGAGTGATGTGCTGTAGCTTGCTGCCCCGGTCACGCGAGCCCCCTATCTATACGGCGCATCGGCTTCAAGGTTCGCGGCAATCGCCCGCTCCCACTTGTCCCCGTTCGCCAGCAATTTGGCCTTGTCATAGAGCAGTTCTTCGTGCGTTTCGGTCGCATATTCGAAGTTCGGCCCTTCGACGATGGCATCGACCGGGCAGGCTTCCTGGCAGAAGCCGCAGAAGATGCACTTGGTCATGTCAATGTCATAGCGCGTGGTGCGGCGGCTGCCGTCTTCGCGCGGTTCGCTCTCGATGGTGATCGCCTGCGCCGGGCAGGTCGCCTCGCACAGCTTGCAGGCGATGCAGCGCTCTTCCCCGTTGGGATAGCGACGCAACGCATGTTCCCCACGGAAACGCGGGCTGAGCGGGTTCTTCTCGAACGGATAGTTGATCGTCGCCTTGGGCTTGAAGAAATATTTCAGCGTCAGGGCATGACCCTGCACGATTTCCCACAGGGTAAACGATTTGATGAGTTGGGCGACGGTCATGATATTTCCTTGGCGTCCACGAGCGCGCATTCTCCTATAGCCACAAGCGACCAGGCTCCTTGGGGATCACTCTCCAAGCGCTTTCGCACTAAGAGGTGATCAGGCACAAACACGCGTCGAGGATATTCCTCGGCGACACCGTAATACAGTTGGTAGACATAGCGCCAACCATCCTCGGCGACGAAACTAAGTCCCGACTGCGGCGCACCAAACTCGATCGAGCGCATATTTTGGAATGTTTCATTGACCGGAAACCGTGCCCGATCTCCAGACAGCGACCACCAATAGGTATGCCGCGCGACAGCCTCGCCCGCTGCCAACTCCTCGTGCCGGATATTGATTGTAAGGTCGGACGGGACCGCATCCTCTGCCAGCATTCGGCAGCCAAAACTGAAGTCCCGACTGAGCTTTTCTGGTGGTGGCGTTGGGGTCGTCGCCGAGGCTACCGTCGGCGTTGCTCCAAGCATCAGCAAGGAAAAGGCAATCGCGAGCCTCATACCCCATACCTCGTGAACATCAGCCAGCCCGAAATCACCACCACGAACAGCAGGCTCATCGGCAGGAACACTTTCCAGCCCAGCCGCATCAGCTGGTCGTAGCGATAGCGCGGCACCGTCGCCATGACCCAGCTGAACATGAAGAAGAAGAAGAACGTTTTGCCTAGGAACCAGATGATGCCCGGGATGTCGAACCAGGGGATCAGGTCGATGTCCAGCGGGGGGAGCCAGCCGCCGA
This sequence comes from Sphingomonadaceae bacterium, assembly GCA_024236195.1. Taxonomy (GTDB): domain Bacteria; phylum Pseudomonadota; class Alphaproteobacteria; order Sphingomonadales; family Sphingomonadaceae; genus JACXVD01. Next base: position 301,057 of record JACKKZ010000004.1, on the reverse strand, counting down.
AGAACAGCAGTGTGTTGAGGCTGCACATCAGCAGGATGTTGGCATATTCGCCCAGCCAGTAGAGCGCGAAAGCCATCGAGCTGTATTCGGTCTGGTAACCGGCCACCAGCTCGCTTTCTGCTTCGGTCAGGTCAAACGGCACGCGCTGCGTTTCTGCGAGGCTGGAGATGAAGAACACCACCCACATCGGGAACAGCAGCAGGTTGAACCAGTAACCGTTGACGATGCCAAAGCCATGGCCCTTCTGCGCGTTGACGATGTCGGTCAGGTTGAAGCTGCCCGCATAGAGCACCACGCAGACCAGCACGAAGCCGATCGAGACTTCGTAGGAGATCATCTGCGCCGAAGCGCGCATGGCCGAGAAAAAGGGATATTTGGAGTTGGACGACCAGCCGGCCATCACGATCCCGTAAACGCTCAGCGAACTGATCGCGAGGATGTAGAGCAGGCCGACATTGATATTCGCCAGCACTACGCCTGCGTCAAACGGGATCACCGCCCACGCCGCCAGCGCCACGGTGAAAGTGACGATGGGAGCGAGGATGAAGATGCCCTTGTTCGCGGCGCTGGGGATGATGGTTTCCTGCAGGAACACCTTGAACCCGTCCGCAAAGGACTGGAGCAGGCCCAGCGGCCCGACCACATTCGGCCCGCGCCGCAAATTGATCGCGGCCCAGACCTTGCGGTCAACATAGATGATCATAGCGACGCTGAGCATCAGCGGCAGCGCAATCAGCAGCACGCCCGCGATGGTGGCAACGCTCCACGCCCATTCATAGGTCATGCCAAGGGATTGGAAGAATTCGGTCATTGTTTATCCCCCCGTGTCGTCCACGCGGCTTCCCGTGTCATCCACGCGGCTTCCCTTGTCATCCACGCATCCCCCCTTGTCATCCCCGCGCAGGCGGGGATCCAGGGCAGCGAAGTGCCGAGGCCAGTCTGGATTCCCGCCTTCGCGGGAATGACGGAGTGTTTTACGGAGCCGCTCATTCCGCTGCCTCCGCCAGTTCGCCTTGGCCAAGCAGTTCAGCGCTGCATTGCTGCATCACCGTGCTTGCGCGGGCAATCGGGTTGGTCAGGTAGAAGTCCTTGATCGGATAGGCAATTTCACCTTCCGCCTTGGCACCCTTGTCAGCTGCGGGGAGCGCGCCGTAATCAGCCAGCCCCTCTTCGCCCAGCGCCGGGACTTCCGCGATCATCGCAGCCTGCAACTGGTCGAAAGTGTCGAAGCCGACATCGACACCCAGCGCATCTGCCAGCGCGCGCAGGATCGTCCAGTCTTCGCGCGCGTCACCCGGCGCAAACACGGCCTTTTCGGCATATTGCACGCGGCCTTCGGTGTTGACGAAAGTGCCGTCCTTCTCGGTGTAAGCCGCGCCCGGCAGGATGATATCTGCCGCATGTGCGCCCTTGTCACCGTGATGGCCGATATAGACCTTGAGGCTATCCCCGAACTGGCTGAAATCCGCTTCATCCGCGCCAAGGAACAGCGCGACCTTGGGCTTGGCAGCGATAAGATCCGCCATGCCGCCTGCCTGTGCGAAGCCGAGCATCAGCCCGCCCATGCGAGCAGCGGAGAAATGCAGCGAATTGAAGCCGTTCCAGCCGTCTTTGACGAGCTTGTACTTCTCTGCCAGCGCCAGTGCGGGGTGCAATGCACCCTTGCCCAGCGCCGCGCCGCCGACGACGATCGCCGGACGTTCCGCGCCCTTCAGCGCATCGGCGGCTTCCTTGGGCAGCTTGTGCAGCAGGCCCACATCGCTGCCGAGGAAAGTGGCGGGATAGGTGGTTTCCCATTCCGGCCCGATCAGGAAGATCTTCGCGCCTGCTTTCGCCGCCTTACGCAAGCGGGTGTTGAGCAGCGGCGCTTCCCAGCGGACATGGCTGCCGACCACCAGAATGGCATCTGCCGTTTCGATCCCGGCCAGCGTGGTGTTGAAATTCACCGCCGCAAGGTTCGACACGTCATAGGTCAGGCCCGTCTGCCGCCCTTCCAGCAGGGTGGAGCCCAGCGCGCCGAGCAGCTTCTTTGCTGCAAACATGGTCTCGCAATCGACCATATCGCCTGCGACGGCAGCGATGCTGTTACCCGGCTTGGCAGCGGCGATCTTCTTGAACGCCTCTTCCCAGCTTGACTCGGCCAGCTTGCCATTCTTGCGAACGAAAACCTTGTCGAGACGGCGGCGGGTCAGGCCATCGACCTGGAAGCGAGCCTTGTCGCTGATCCATTCCTCATTCACGTCATCATTGACGCGGGGCAGCGCGCGCAGCACTTCACGGCCGCGGCTGTCGATGCGGATATTCGCGCCAATCGCGTCAGACACGTCGATGGAGAGCGTCTTCTTCAGCTCCCACGGGCGCGCTTCAAACGCATAGGGCGCGCTGGTGAGCGCGCCGACCGGGCAGAGGTCGATCACATTGGCGCTCATCTCGTGCTTTGCAGCCTGTTCGAGATAGGTCGTGATCTGCATGCTCTCGCCGCGATAGAGAGCGCCGATTTCGTCCACCCCGGCCACTTCCTCGCTGAAGCGGACGCAGCGCGTGCAGTGGATGCAGCGCGTCATGGTCGTCTTGATCAGCGGCCCCATGTTCTTTTCCGTCACGGCGCGCTTATGCTCGTGATAGCGCGAGCCGCCCCGGCCATAAGCCACAGCCTGATCCTGCAAGTCGCATTCGCCGCCCTGGTCGCAGATCGGGCAATCGAGCGGATGGTTGATTAGGAGGAACTCCATCACCCCTTCGCGCGCTTTCTTGACCATTTCGCTGTCAGTGCGGATGACCTGCCCTTCCCCGGCCGGCAACGCACAGCTGGCCTGCGGCTTGGGCGGACCGGGCGAAACCTCGACCAGGCACATGCGGCAATTGCCCGCAATGCTGAGGCGTTCGTGATAGCAGAAACGCGGAATTTCCTTCCCCGCAAGCTCGCAAGCCTGAAGGACGGTCGCCCCTGCGGGGACTTCAATTTCCTGTCCGTCTACGGTGACTTTAGGCATTATTCAGCAGCCTCCGGCAGTCGCTCGGCAATTCGACGCTCCAGTTCGGGGCGGAAGTGGCGGATCAGGCCCTGGATCGGCCATGCGGCGGCGTCGCCAAGGGCGCAGATCGTGTGGCCTTCCACCTGCTTGGTAACCTGCTGCAGCATGTCGATTTCCTCGATGGCTGCATCACCGGTGCGCAGGCGCTCCATCATCCGCCACATCCAGCCCGTGCCTTCACGGCAGGGGGTGCACTGGCCGCAGCTTTCGTGCTTGTAGAAATAGGACAGGCGGCTGATGGCACGGACAATGTCAGTGCTCTTGTCCATCACGATCACGGCGGCGGTGCCAAGGCCAGAGCCGAGTTCTTTCAGCCCGTCAAAATCCATATGCACGCCGCGCATCTGCTCGGCCGGGACGAGCGGGACGGAGGAGCCGCCGGGGATCACCGCGAGAAGATTGTCCCACCCGCCGCGAATGCCGCCGCAATGTTTCTCGATCAGCTCGTCAAAGGTGATGCCCATCTCTTCCTCGACCACGCAGGGCTTTTCCACATGCCCGCTGATCTGGAACAGCTTGGTCCCCTTGTTATTGTCGCGCCCGAAGCTGGAAAACCAGCTCGCGCCGCGCCGCATGATGGTCGGCGCAACGGCGATGGATTCGACATTGTTGACCGTGGTCGGGCAGCCATAGAGGCCTGCGCCCGCCGGGAATGGCGGCTTCAGGCGTGGCTGGCCCTTCTTGCCTTCGAGGCTTTCGATCATCGCGGTTTCTTCACCGCAGATATAGGCGCCCGCGCCCCGGTGCATGAACACATCGAAGTCATAGCCGGACTTGCAGGCATTCTTGCCAATCAGCCCCGCCGCATAGGCTTCGTCAATCGCGGCCTGCAGTGTTTCGGCCTCGCGGATATATTCGCCGCGAATATAGATATAGGCAGCACGCGCGCGCATCGCGAAACCGGCGACCAGCGCCCCTTCGATCAGCTTGTGCGGATCGTGGCGGATAATCTCGCGGTCCTTGCACGAACCGGGCTCGGATTCGTCAGCATTGATGACGAGGAAGGACGGGCGGCCATCCTTGCTTTCCTTGGGCATGAAGGACCACTTCATGCCAGTCGGGAAGCCAGCCCCGCCACGCCCGCGCAGGCCACTGGCCTTGATCTCGTCAATAATGGCATCCTGCCCTTTGGCGAGGATATCCTTGGTATTGTCCCAATCCCCGCGCGCTTTCGCAGCGTCGAGGTTCCACGGCTGGAAGCCGTAGAGATTGGTGAAAATGCGATCCTTGTCAGCCAAAGACATCATTTAACTCCCTGCGGACGCTTCTCGCCGCGCAGTATGTGGCGATAGATAAAAGCCCAGGCGACTCCGACCAGGATGGCACCGGGGACCAGCCCCGCCCATTCGGCGGTTTCGAGCCAGCGTTCCTGAGTGACGCGGGTGATCAGCGCGAAGACCGGGATGAAGGTCACGCCCCAGATGATGCCGGTACGGAGCGGATGCTCCTCCAGCTGGTCAAAGCCCGCCATCACCAGCATCCTTCTTCGTAAATTTGTCGGTCAGGCCATAAGCCACCAGACCCATGCCGACAGCGACAAGGACCTGCATCAACCCTGTGCCAAGCAGGTAGAGCAGCACCAGTGCCACAATGATCCCGGCGGCATATTTCATCACCACTCGCTCCTGTAGTCATGATTGGCATCAACCATTTCCTTGAGCGTGCTCGGCCCGCCGCTGGGTTCGCTGGTGTGGCGCCCCGGCTCCTGCGTGCCTTCCTTGGGCGTATCACCCTTGGCCAGCGCGTCGAGCACGGCATCAAGCCGTTCGACGGTCAGATCTTCGTAGTTTCCATCGTTGATCTGGACCATCGGCGCAGTGGCGCAATTGCCCATGCACTCCACCTCGGTCAGCGTCCACATGCCATCATCGGTGGTGTGGCCCATTTTCATGCCACGCTTCTTGCAGGCGGCAATAATGTCATCGCTGCCGCGTAACATGCAGGGGGTGGTGCCACAGACCTGCACGTGGAATTTGCCCACGGGAACAAGGTTATACATGAAATAGAAGCTGGCGACCTCGACCACGCGGATGACCGGCATATCGAGATAGCGGGCAATATATTCCATCACCGGCAGCGGCAGCCAGCCCTGCGTTTCGGTCTCTTCCCCGACCTGCCGCTGGGCAAAGTCGAGCAGCGCCATCACCGCCGATTTCTGACGGCCTTCGGGATATTTGGCGATCGCCTTGTCAGCCTTCGCCTTCCATTCAGGCGAAAACTCGAAAGCGCCCCAGCGGGCACGCAATTCAGGCGTATCGGGTGCGAGATGACGGTCAGCCACGCGCCAGCCTCCGTTCGAGATAACGACCTGCATAGAGGCCAATGACAGCCGCAAAGGCCGTGGAGAGAACTTCCTTGACGCTCACCGCGCCATGGAAAGCAGCCAGATAAGCCGCCACCGCCGAAGCGAAGGCAGCAAGGGCTGCGATGAAGATGAAGAGCTCGCGGAGGATCATGATGTCATGTCCTCATTCCGCACACTGAAAGTGCGCGTGAACTGCTTCACAAGCACTGGCTTTCTCCTTCTTGAAAAAGAGAAACCAAATGATCCCAATACCCATCACATAACCTGTGCTGGCATAGAGTTTGTCCAAGGGCATCAGCTCGTTGATTGGGCCAGCAGCGATATATGCCATTCCCAGAATAAAACTGAAACCAGCTACATCCTTCTTATGATTGCTCACAAAAAAGCTGGCGACCCAGCGGACCAAAAATCCATGTCCGACCACAAAAACCAGCACGATAGGGAAGATTGGCCAACCACTCACCGGTCACACTCCCCGAACACCACGTCAATCGCGCCGAGGATGGCGGTCGCGTCGGGCAGCATGTGGCCTTTGCACATGAAGTCCATGGCTTGCAGGTGGCTGAAGGCGGTCGGGCGGATCTTGCAGCGATAGGGTTTGTTCGACCCGTCGCTGACGAGATAGACGCCGAATTCGCCCTTGGGGCTTTCGGTGGCGACATAGACTTCGCCCGCCGGGACGTGGAAGCCCTCCGTATAGAGTTTGAAGTGGTGGATCAGCGCTTCCATGCTCTGCTTCATCTCGCCGCGCTTGGGCGGGGAGACCTTGCCATCGGTGCTGGCAATCGGCCCTTCGGGCATTTCAGCCACGCACTGGCGGATGATCTTGGCGCTTTCGTAAACTTCCTTCACGCGCACCATGAAGCGGTCATAGCAGTCCGAATTGGTGCCGACGGGAATGTCGAACTCCATCCGGTCATAGACATCGTAAGGCTGGCTCTTGCGAATATCCCACGGGATGCCCGCCGCGCGGATCATCGGGCCGGAGAAGCCCCAGGCGATCGCGTCTTCCTTGTTCACATGGGCAATATCGACATTGCGCTGCTTGAAGATGCGGTTGTCCACGATCAGCTTCATCGCATCGCCGAACAGTTCCGGCAGACGGCCCGCGCACCATTCGTCAATGTCGGTCAGCAGCTTGAGCGGCACATCCTGGTGCACACCGCCGGGGCGGAACCATGCGCTGTGCATACGCGCGCCGCTGGCGCGTTCGAAGAAGTTGAGGCAATCCTCGCGCACTTCGAACATCCACAGGTTCGGCGTCATCGCGCCCACGTCCATGACATGCGAACCGAGGTTGAGCATGTGGTTGCAGATGCGGGTCAGCTCCGCGAACATCACGCGCAAATACTGCGCCCGTTCCGGCACTTCGATATTGAGCAGCTTTTCCACTGCGAGGACGTAGGAATATTCCATCCCCAGTGGTGAGCAGTAATCGAGCCGGTCAAAATAGGGCAGCGCCTGCAGATAGGTCTTGTGCTCGATCAGCTTTTCGGTGCCGCGATGCAGCAGGCCGACATGCGGGTCGATCCGTTCGATGATTTCGCCGTCCAGCTCCATCACCATGCGCAGCACGCCATGCGCCGCCGGGTGCTGCGGCCCGAAATTGATCGTGTAGTTGGAGATGACCTCGTCGCCAGTGGTCGGCGCTTCATCTATCTGCAAACCGCTCATGCCTTGCACGTCCATGTTCCGGAGGGGTAGCGGCGCTGGCCCGCACCGCTGGTAATTACGAGTTCGGCTGGCCAGCGCCGCTCGCCTTTCAGCTCTTCGGGCATACCCGCTGCGCGATATACCTCGACCTTATATTCGCCATCGGTAACGGTGGGGCCGGATTCGACCACTTGTTTGCCGCCGAGGTCGGTGCCGGGCATGACCCGCTCCACCCCGTCAAGCACCACGACCGCGCGGCCCGCCTTGTCCGTGCTGCGCGCGGCACCGGCGAGGAACATCACCTGCCCGCCCTGCTCGAACCGGCAGCCGCCATCGACCTTGCCCAGCAGCAGCGTCGCGCGGCCCGAAACGGGGGTGAGCTTTTCCGGCGGAACGCCCTTCCCTGTCGGCACGGCGGCCAGTGCCGGACCTGCCTCACCAGCCGGAGCCTGCGCAGGCTTGCCAATCTTCGCGGCGAATTCCTCTGCGGTCGAGGCAGGCGGCGGCGCCTCCTGCTCAACAGGCGTGCACTGGCACCCGCTGACGATGCCGAGCACGGCAACCGGGGCAAGCCGGGCATAGGGGCGCAACGCCGCCATCATGCCTTGGCGTCTCCTTCGCCTTCTGCCTTTTCGTCACCGGGCAAGATATATTCCGCCCCTTCCCACGGGCTCATGAAATCGAACTGGCGCAGATCCTGAGGCAGCTCCACCGGCTCGTACACGACCCGCTTTTCCTCTTCGGAATAGCGCAATTCGACATAGCCGGTGAGCGGGAAGTCCTTGCGGAAGGGGTGCCCCTCGAAACCATAATCGGTGAGGATGCGGCGCAAATCGGTGTTGCCGTCAAAGATCACGCCATACATGTCAAACACTTCGCGTTCGAGCCAACCGGCATTGGGCCACAGCGTGGTAACGGTGGGTACCGGGGTGCTCTCTGCCGCGCTAACCTTCGCCATGATGCGATGGTTCTTGGTCAGGCTGAGCAGCATGTAGACCACTTCGAACCGCTCTTCTCGGTCCGGATAGTCGGCCCCGGCAATTTCCATCAGCTGCTGGTATTCGTGATTGTCGCGCAGATCGCGCAGCGCATCTTCGATCCGGTCACGCGCGATGGTGAGCACGATTTCGCCATGCTCTTCCTTGCTGGCGACAACCATATCACCCAGCGCGGCAGTCAGCGCGTCAAGCACGCCTTCGTTCGAAGCGATTTTCGGAGCGGAATGGAGGACCTTGCTCATCGTGCGATCGTCCCTTCGCGGCGGATTTTCCGCTGCAATTGCATCACGCCATAGAGCAGCGCCTCTGCCGTGGGCGGGCACCCGGGGACATAGATGTCCACCGGCACGATCCGGTCACAGCCGCGCACCACGGAATAGGAGTAGTGGTAATAACCACCGCCATTGGCGCAGCTGCCCATGCTGATCACATATTTCGGATCAGACATCTGGTCATAGACCTTGCGCAGGGCCGGAGCCATCTTGTTGCACAGGGTCCCGGCGACGATCATCACGTCCGACTGACGCGGCGAAGCGCGCGGCGCGACGCCGAAGCGTTCCATGTCATAACGCGGCATGTTGACGTGGATCATCTCCACCGCGCAGCAGGCGAGGCCGAACGTCATCCACCACAGGCTGCCAGTGCGCGCCCACTGGAAGATTTCCTCCGTCGTGGTCATGACAAAGCCCTTGTCATTCACTTCGGTCTGCAGCGCGTGGAAGAATTCCGCGTCTGGCTGGCGCACTTCGCCAGGCTGGGCAGCGGCAGGCAAGCCAGTCTGCGACATAGAGCTATCTACTCCCATTCCAGCGCTCCCTTCTTCCACGCATAGGCAAGGCCGATGGCCAGCTCGCCCAGGAAGATCATCATGGTGATCCAGCCCGGCCAGCCAGTAAGATCAAGGCTGACCGCCCAGGGAAAGAGGAACGCTGCCTCAAGGTCGAAAATGATGAACAGGATCGCGACGAGGTAGAAGCGCACGTCAAACTGGCTGCGCGGATCCTCGAAAGCGGGGAAACCGCATTCATATTCGCTGTTCTTCTCACTGTCCGGATTGTGAGTGCCGGTCAGGCGCGAAACGCCCATCGGCAGGAACACAAAGGCAGCTGACAGGGCAACTGCGATAAACAGGAAGATCAGGATCGGAAGGTATTGGCTGAGATCTACCACGTGTGAATCCTTGGGGAGGCTTGGATTTCGTGCTCGCCTCTAGGCCCCCCAAATGCAAGGTGCAAGGGCAGGAATTGTCAATTTTCCGCCAAAAATAAGGAGAATTGCCCAGCCACCTGCCTCGCTGCCACCAATTACCGCGAGTCGCCGCCTTTCAGCAGGCATCGGAAAGGCTGTGCATTCGTCTTCCGATTGCATTTTGTGCACTGCAGCACTAGCCTTTGTGGCAGGTTCAAAGGGGCAAACACCCCGCCGCCAGTTCATATCAGGAAGGTCATTCCATCATGCCGCAATTCTCAGAAAATGATCCGATCGTCATCCTTTCCTATGCTCGCACACCGATGGGCGGGATGCAGGGTGCACTGGCAGATGTAGCGGCGACCGACCTTGGCGCGACGGCGGTGAAAGCAGCGGTCGAACGTTCCGGCATTGCGGGCGAGAAGTTTGAACGCATTTATATGGGCTGCGTCCTGCCCGCAGGCCTCGGCCAGGCCCCTGCCCGCCAGGCCGCGCTGAAGGCAGGCCTGCCCAAATCGGTGCAGGCCACCACCGTCAACAAGGTCTGCGGCAGCGGGATGCAGACAGTCATCATGGGGGCAGAGGCGCTCGCCAGCGGGTCAGTCGACTATGTTATTGCTGGCGGGATGGAGAGCATGACCAATGCGCCCTATTTGCTGAAGAAGCACCGGTCCGGCGCGCGCATCGGGCATGACATGGCCTATGACCACATGTTCCTCGACGGGCTGGAAGATGCCTATGACGCTGGCCGCGCGATGGGCACTTTCGCGCAGGACACGGCGGACGAATACCAGCTGACCCGCGAGATGCAGGATGACTATGCCATCGAATCGCTGCGCCGCGCCAATGCGGCGATCACCAGCGGCGCCTTTGCCGATGAGGTGGTCCCGGTGACGTTTGCCACCCGCAAGGGCGAAGTGACAGTCGATACGGACGAGCAGCCGCCCAAGGGCAACCCGGACAAGATAAAGACCTTGCGCGCAGCCTTTGCCAAGGATGGCACGATTACTGCCGCTACCTCCAGCTCGATCTCCGATGGCGCGGCAGCGGTGGTTCTTTCCCGCGCCAGCAAGGCCGCAGAAGCAGGTGCTGCGCCGGTCGCAAAGATCGTCGCCCTCGCCGCCCACGCTCAAGAGCCGAAAGATTTCACCATTGCCCCCGTCGGCGCGATCACCAAAGTCCTCGCCAAGGCCGGGTGGAGCGTCGGGGATGTCGACCTGTTCGAAATCAACGAAGCCTTCGCCTGCGTCACCATGTTCGCCATGCACGACCTCGCCATCCCGCATGACAAGGTCAATGTGAATGGCGGCGCGACCGCTTTGGGCCATCCCATCGGCGCCAGTGGAACCCGCATTCTCGTCACGCTGCTCAACGCCTTGAAGCAACAGGGCAAGACACGCGGCATTGCCAGCCTCTGCATTGGCGGCGGGGAAGCGACGGCGGTAGCGGTGGAGATGGCCTGAGGCTAAGCGATTAAGGCTCGCCCGCCCCCCACAAGCGGGCAGCCTGCACCCAGCCAATCCGGCCACCAACGTTGAATTCGCACCAGCCCAGCTGGCAATCGCCCAGCTTGCCGACTACGCCGGGCTGGGCATTCCATTTAAGCTTGCCATTATCCGCCGGGGCATCACGCATGGCCGCAGGACCGTCGCCGACTACGATGGCCGAACGGTCCGGGTGAAGCTGGCTTTGCGCGATCCAGCCCTGGGCGCCGTCAGGATCGCGCACCAGCCGCCAGCCTTCAACCACGCGGACCACAACGACCGGCAGGCCGCGCCGTTTGTAGACCCAGTCGATCCGATATTGCTCGCTTGGCCCAACCCGCAAATTGACTTCGTCAAAGCGGATCGAAGCCCAATAGGGGACATCGCGATCCTGCGCGTAAGAAGGCGCCGCGAAAACAGAAGCAAGCAAGACGATCAGGCTAAGGAGGCGCTTGGTGAACATTGCCCTGTCCCCATAGGCGGCTCACGGCCATTCCATCAAGCTCTTGCGTCAGGAAAATCCGAGTCCACGCTTGACCGCAGGCCTCACCCCGGCCTAGCGAAAACACCATGCCCAACAGCAAACCGCGCCAGTTTACGGACAAGCCCCGGGTGATCGTCACCCGGCACCTGTTGCCCTCTGTCGAAGCCCGCATGGAAGAATTGTTCGACGTGGTCCTGAACCGCGAAGACAAGCCGATGAGCCGCGAGGACCTCGCCGCGGCCATGCAGGATTGCGACGTGCTGGTGCCAACTGTCACCGACCGGCTCGACGCCGCACTGATTGCGCAGGCAGGTGAACGCTTGGGCCTGATCGCGAACTTTGGCGCCGGGATCGACCATATCGACCTTGCCGCGGCGCGCGAGATGAAGATCGTCGTCGCCAACACACCCGGGGTCTTCACCGATGATACGGCAGACCTCACCATGGGCCTGATAATCGGGGTACCGCGCCGGATGCGCGATGGCACGGCGCTGATCCGGCGGGGCGAGTGGACCGGCTGGGCACCGTCGGCCATGCTTGGCCGCCAGTTGGGGGGCAAGGTGCTGGGGATCGTCGGCATGGGCCGCATTGGCCAAGCTGTCGCTCACCGCGCACGCGCCTTTGGCCTCAGGGTCATCTATCATAACCGCCATCGCCTGCCTGCCTCGGTAGAGAATATGTTCCATGCCGATTGGGTGGAGGAACTGGACGATTTGCTGGCGCAGGCCGATATTGTCACCCTGCACTGCCCCGCCTCGCCCGATACGCATCATATGATCGACGCCGGCCGAATCGCCAAAATGAAGGAAGGGGCGAGCCTGATCAACACGGCGCGCGGCGATTTGGTGGATTACGAAGCGCTGATCGCGGCGCTGGAATCTGGCCATCTCGGCGGCTGCGGGCTGGATGTCTATCCGGACGAACCCAATGTGGATCGCCGCCTGCTGGACCATCGCAACACCATAACCCAGCCGCATACCGGTAGCGCCACGGTGGAAGGGCGCGAGGCATCGGGCGAGAAGGTGATCGCCAATATTGTCTTCTGGGCGCATGGCGAACGCCCGCCAGACATGGTTCTGGAAGGCCTGATCTGACCCACAGGGGAACGATTGTGAACAATCCTTGCGCCTGCCCCTTGTCCGGCGCGCCTGTTATGTCCTAACAGCGCTGTTCAAGGGGAAAGCCCGCATAGATTGCGGGTGCAAGAGGAGTCGCTTTCATGTTTCGCAAGCTGATTGCTGCCGCCGGGCTGGCAGCCCTGCCCGTTGCGGCTTTTGCCCAGGACCCGGCGCAAATTGCCGTGAGTGACAGTGGTGACACGGCATGGATTCTCACCGCCAGCGCGCTGGTCCTGTTGATGACCCTGCCGGGGCTCGGCCTGTTCTATGGCGGCCTTGTGCGGGCCAAGAACTTCCTCTCCGTCCTGCTCCAGATCGGCGCAATTGCCTCGGTTGCTTCGGTGCTGTGGGTCGTGGTCGGCTATACCCTAGCCTTTGGTGACGTGTCGAACGGCATTATCGGCAGCGGTCGAGCCTTTATGATGCTCCCGGAAAATATGGGCGAAGTTAGCACTATCGCGACAACCATACCCGAAAGCACTTTCGCCCTGTTCCAGATGACGTTTGCCGTCATCACACCGGCCCTGATGGTCGGCGCGTGGGTTGACCGCGCCCGTTTTGGCTGGGTGCTGGGTTTCTGCGCCCTGTGGGGCCTCGTGGTCTATGCGCCGGTTGCGCATTGGGTCTGGGGTAGCGGCTGGCTCGCAAGCATGGGTGTGATGGATTTTGCGGGCGGCATCGTGGTTCACACCACTGCCGGTATTTCTGCGCTCGTCGTCGCGCTGATGCTGGGCAAGCGTAGCGGCTGGCCGAAAACACTCATGCTGCCGCATGCCCCGTCCATGACCATGGCAGGCGCGGCGCTGCTGTGGGTGGGCTGGTTCGGCTTCAATGGCGGTTCGGCGCTGACGGCGACTGACGATGCCAGCGCAGCCATCATCAACACGCATCTCGCGGCTGCGGTGGCCTCTTTGGTGTGGATCCTGATCGAAAAGCTCTCCGTCGGCAAACCTACCAGCGTTGGCTGGGCAACCGGCGCAATTGCGGGCCTTGCGACCATCACCCCGGCGGCTGGCTATGTCGGACCCGGTGCCTCGATCCTGATGGGTCTCGCCGGATCGGTCGTCTGCTACTTCGCAATCCAGCTGGTCAAACAGAAGATGAAGATCGACGATTCGCTGGACGTTTTCGCGGTCCACGGTGTTGGCGGGATGCTCGGCTCCATGCTGCTGGCAGTCTTCATTGCCGAAGGGTTTGGCGGTGTTGGCTATAGTGAAGGCAGCTCGATGGGCTCGCAATTTGCGGCTCAGGCCATCGGCGTTGGCGCTGTCGCCCTGTGGAGCGCGGTCGGCACGGTAATCCTCGGCCTGGCGATCAGCGTGGTCTTCCCGATGCGCGTCAGCGAAGATGAAGAGCGCGAAGGGCTCGACATCACCAGCCATGGCGAGCGCGCCTGGGAATTCGACTAGGCAGTGAATTTGGGATAGCCTCGCCACCAATGAGCGAGGCTGTCTCCACTGGCGATTTATGCACCCATTGCGGGCTTTGCTGCACAGAGGCGCTGTTCGGCTGGGTGCCGCTGATGGGTGAGGCCGACCGCGCCATCATGCTGCGGCATGGCTATGACGAAAGCCAGCTTCTGCCCGACCGTTTCCTGACGCCCTGTGCCCTGCTGGATGGCAAGGCGTGTGGCGTTTTCCCCGATCGCCCCTCCTGCTGCCCCGGTTATCGCTGCGAAGTTCTGTCCGCCGCGCAGGATGGCGCAATGCCGCTGGATCAGGCGCTGGATATCGTCCGCAAGGCCGTAGCTTTGCATGACGATGTGCAGACCAATCTGCCAGAGGGTCAAAGCCTGCATGACGCCCGGAGACGCTGGAAAGAGGCTGACAAATCTGGAGCCGCCCCCTCCCCCGATGAAGCTCCCTTGCGGCTGGCCTATTACGCGCTCAACCTCTTCCTCGACCGCCATTTTCGGCCCGCAGGCGGTGAACTGGTGGAGCGATTGGACTAATCGGGAATTTGCGCCAAGACAGGGCTTGGGTCACGCTCATGCGGACTCTATCTTGCCTGCAACATTGGACAATAAAGGAGGCACCCATGAAGAAGGGTTTCAAGGACGATATCGAGAAGCTGACGCTGGAGAACACAGATTTCCGCCGCGTGCTCTATACTGGCCACAATCTCCAACTGGTGCTGATGACGATCCAGCCGGGCGAGGAAATCGGCGAAGAAGTCCACCCCGATATTGACCAGTTCTTCCGTATCGAAAGCGGCACCGGCACCGTCACGATTGACGGCGTTGACCACACGGTGGAGGATGACGACGTCGTGATCGTCCCGCAGGGCGCGCGCCACAATGTCGTGAACAGCGGCAGCGAACCGCTCAAGCTCTACACGATCTATGGCCCGCCCGAGCACAAGGACGGCACGGTGCATGCGACCTGTGCAGATGCGGAGCGCGACCATGAGGCGGATCACTTCGATGGAGTGACGAGCGAGTAGAAGTTGCAGCGCCGAGTTACAAAGAGCGATTAAAATACGGCGCTGAAAGCTTACAACTCCGGAGCCGGATCTGCCAGACCCGGGCGCCACGCGACCAATTCGCCGTTGGCAAACTGCGGACAACGGGCATTGTTGAAAGCACGAACGCCAAAGACTTCAACGCAAGCCGCAACGCCAGCTTTTGCAATGCGCCCAGCCCGTTGCAAGTAGGTGCATTGTGCGACAGAGCCAACGAGGTAACTGGCCAGAGGAGTTTCCTTGTCGGGACGACTTGCGAGCGCAGTATCAGTGATGGCGAAACGATAGAGAGCCGCATCGCTGGAAATTGTGTGCGAAATCTCATGCGCCAAAGTGTTGATAGCGCAGGAGCGATCAACGACATCGCTTTGCTTGTAACGATACATGTTGACCCGGCCGATACTCATCGCGGCTTCCGGGCCGGTACCCTGCCAGTCAATTGGCCCGGTCCGCGCTGCATAGGCAATGCTGTCGCTGTAGGATTCCGAAGCAAACAGACCAATTGGGACGGGAACATACCGATAGCCATCCTTGCTATCGAGGATGGCCTGCAGCTCTTCAACTGAAATGGAAGGGCGGTCGGGATTCGCGAAAACCTTTGGGTAGCGCGATGCGAGCCCCAGCAGGTTTTCACGAAATTCGGTTGAAGCCAACACATTGCGGGTATCGCCAATCCAGGCAACCAGTCGCGCGCCCTCTTCCGGGCTTGCAACACCAGACACCGACAGGAGCGGGCCGGAACCGTCGTTCTGCGCATTGCCGACCGCAGACGCGAGCAATGCCCCCGCTGCCGAAACAATGAGGCCAATTGCTACAGCGCCCGCCCGCATATCAATCCCCCGTCAAAATCCGGTCCACCAGTTCCTTCACAGTCGGCGTGAAGTTGTTGGA
This sequence comes from Sphingomonadaceae bacterium, assembly GCA_024236195.1. GTDB lineage: Bacteria > Pseudomonadota > Alphaproteobacteria > Sphingomonadales > Sphingomonadaceae > JACXVD01. Next base: position 285,441 of record JACKKZ010000004.1, on the reverse strand, counting down.
ATAGAACGGATCCTGCTTGAAGCGATAGGCCGCGTGTCCGGCGAAGGCGAGGTTGTTGTCCGGGTCACCGCCATGGGCGATGTCCTGCAGCGTTTTCTGGATGCAGAAGCTGCGCGGATCGGCGAGGCGACCGGTGGTGTGGTCGTCATGATCTTTCCAGCTGGAGAAGCCGCAATGCGACAGACAGCCCATGCAGCCCTGCTGGTCGGCGCGGATCTGTTCGGCGCTTTCGGGCGTGACGAAGACCACCGTGTTATCCGGCGTCTTGAGCGCTTCAGTGAAGCCCTCTGCCATCCATGACTGCGCCTTGCGCTGGTCACCTGGGTGGACGAAGAAATACTTCGCCTTGCCATGGTCTGACAGCGGCACAGTGCCTTCTTCCTCTTCCCGCTTGAAGATCGGGATCTGGCGCTCGCTCCGGTGCATGAGATCATAGAGGAACGGCGTTTTCACGGCGCTGGAATAGAAGCCGGTGGGGCTGAATTTGTGCAGCAGCACATCGCCCGGCTCGACCGTGCGGAGCATTTCCTTCCACACATTGGGGATCGGGCTTTCCTGCGTCAGCAGTGGGCGTGTGCCGAACTGGAACAGCACCTTGCCCAGCTCCGGATTGTCGATCCAGTTTTCCCATTCGCGCAGGAACCACACACCGCCTGCCATGACGATACCGGTTTCCTCGCTCACGCCTTCCTTGCGCATGGTTTCACGCAGGGCGGCTACGCGCGGATAGGGATCTTCCGGGCTGCGCGGGTCCTCGGCATTGGAAAGGCCATTATGCCCGCCAGCCAACCACGGATCTTCATAGACCACCGCGGCCATCAATTCCGGAACCTTGGAATAGCTGCGCTTCCACAAGGCACGGAAGGCACGTGCAGAGCTGATGATGGGCAAATACTGCACATTATAGCGCGCCGCGATTTCGGCCAACTTGTACGGCATGCCCGCGCCGCAGGTGACGCCGTCAATCATGCCCTTGCAATTTTCCAGCACCCCTTCGAGGACTTGCTGCGCGCCGCCCATTTCCCACAACACGTTGATGTTGATCGCGCCCTTGCCACCGGCGATTTCATAGGCGCGCTTCACCTGTTCGGTGGCGCCATCAATGCCGTAGCGGACAAGCTGTTCGAAGCGCTCCTTGCGGGTCGCCTGCGGATAGATTTGCGGGATCGGGTTGCCATCATCATCATAGCTGTCCGCATTCACGGCGCTGACCGTGCCAATGCCGCCAGCCGCGGCCCATGCCCCTGAACTCTGGTGGTTGGTGGCGGAAACACCCTTGCCGCCTTCGACCAACGGCCACACTTCCTTGCCGTTGTAAATGATCGGGCTCAGACCCTTGAAAGACATAAAATAATCAACCCTGTTATTAACTTACCGGCTATTTCGCCGCATTCCCTGACCCGGCAGGTGCCCCCTTGCAAGGTTTGATTTCTCCCGGTTCCGGGCGTGTAGCGGCTGCCTTGAACTGTGCATAGTACCCCGACAGTTCGGGTGCGTCCTTGAAAGTGACCAATTCATAGCCTGCAGCCCGGAATTCACAGCTCAGCAGGAGCGGATCAATGCCATGCTGGTCGGTCGGACGGTCTACATCCACCACCACCACTTGCCCGCCTTCGCGCAGGGCCGGCCACATGCGCCAGAGGAAAGCGTAAGGCTCGCTCACCTCGTGATACATATGGACGAGGAAAATCCGGTCAAAGCTCTTTTCCGGCAACCGCGGATCATCCTCGGCCCCCAGCTTGATCGAGACATTGTCCAGCCGTTCGCGCTCGATACGCTGGCCCAGCCGGGCGAGCGCTTCATCATCAATATCCTGCGCCAGCACACGACCATCCTTGCCTACACGTTCGGCCAGCCGGACAGTGTAATAGCCCTCGCCCGCGCCGATATCGGCCACGGTCATGCCGGGCTCGATCTCGGCCAGGTCCATCACCGTCTGCGCTTCGCCCACGCTGTCACGCGCATCTTCCGTGGAAAACTGGTTTGCACCGAGGCCGGAGACCGGCCGATCCGGCTGCGGGAAAGCGCGTGAGGATTCAGGCCGGTCGCTCTTGTCCGCCTGCCAGTCGCAGGCGGACAGTGTAGCCAGCAGGGCAATGGCGGGAAGAGCGTAGCGCATCATACTAAGGTCCGCCTTAGACGCTGATACGCGCCATGCAAATGCCTTGCTTGCCTATCCCCGGATCAGGGAATCGGCAGCGCCCGCATCCCGGCGATGAAGACATTGAAGGGCAGGTCGCCCTGCCGCCATGGGCTCTGGCGGCCATCAGTGGCGCTGTTCACTTCCACAGCCGTCTTGCGGAAAGTTTCGTCGAGCGACTGGCGGCGCTTGATCTCGCGGGTAAAGACCTTGGCGAAGGGACTTCCCTTGCCCGGCGTATCGCCATCTTCTGCAACATTGCCCGGCTCTGTGGAGAAGAACACCACTGCCGAAAGCCCGCGCAGATTGGCAAGCTGGGCAAGGCCGTTGCGGGCATAGGCGAGATCATCCAGCGTCACGCTTTGCAGGGAACGTGTGTCCCCTTCGACCGTAACCATGCGCATTTCCGGGTCTTCTTCGGCTTCGAAAAAGGGATTGTTGCGGCAGGCATCAATCACCACCACCACGCCTTTGGCACGCTCGGTCAGCGTGCGCAGGAGCGAATCCAGGCTGATGAGGGAGACACCGTCAGCGCTTAGCAAATAGTTCGATCCGTCGATCTGGAACCCGTGCCCGGCGTAATAGAGGAACGCGATATCATCGCCGGAGAGCGAATCCGCGAATTGCTGGAACCCTTCGGACCATTCCTCGGCATTCGGGTCTTCCAGCAGGGTGACATCCTTCACGCTAGTGCGCGCCAGCGCGGCACGGACCATGCGCGCATCGGTGACCGGATTGGCGAGCTTGAGCTTTTTGTTGGACGCGGCGGAATAGTCAGCGCCGATAATCAACGCCCTGGTTTCTGCTTGCGCTGTGCCAACAGACAGCAGCAGCGAGAAAAAAAGGGCAAAGGCGGCAAACAGTCTGGTCATGGCATCAGAGGCGGAATGACACACCCAGATTGACCCCGTGATTAACCCGGCTGTCGCCAAAATCGAAATCACCGGAGAGCGGGAAATAGAGGATCGCCCGGTAACGGATATCGAGCGCAATATTATCCGTCAGGATGAATTGCACTCCAACGGCAAAATCGGGTCCGATGCTAAGTTCCCCGCGATCCGTGCGATTTTCCTCGCGCACCAGATTGTCATTCACACCGAAGAAGCGCGTGTTGAAATTGCTGTTTGGCTGGTAGCTGCCCTGGACCATGCCATTGAAGAAGGCGACAGCACTGCGATTGAACGGGATAAAGGCAGTCACCCCCACGCGAGCGCTGAGCGTTTCCAGATTGCGACTGGTCAGGATTGAAGTGGGCAGATTGGCACCATCAAGATTACGGGTCGGCGGTTCCTCTCCCAAGGTTTCAGCCACGAAGCTGCGAACCGCATCCGTTTCCTGAATTGTGATCGCGCCCTGCCCGGAAATATCCAGCCGTTCATACCGCGCGCCCGCCAGGATTGCGAAATTCTCGTTCAACCGCCGCTGCCAGGTCAGTTCCAGGTCGATCCGGTCAATCTTGTCGGTCGCTACCGTCTGGATGATCGACAATTCGTTGATGCCAATATCGGCCACCTCAATGGTGAATTGACGCGATGACACCAGTTCGGTGGTCGTCTCACCCTTGCCATACATGGCGGTGAGCGTGAAACGATCACGGTCATTGCCGAAATTGATCATCGCCCCCACCATCGGAAAGCCGACCTGATCCGCATTGGAGGCAGATCCATTATCCTGTACACTCAAGGTGAGGTCGTCGAAACCGCTGGCATCAATCAGTTCCTGCGTCAGGGCTTCATCCACCACCTGCCGCGCATCCTGCAGCCCATCCAGATCGGAAGTCCGCAGATTGGAATTGTCGAAATAATAGGAAAAACGCGGGCCAATGGTGACGTCTGCCAGAGCCGGGTTTGCGCCTGCCAGACATGCCAGCACCCCGCCCCCGGTCATCAACCATCGGCCTGCATTCATTCGACATCCTCCACATCGACCTTCTCCCCGGTCACGCGCTGAGCCAGCGCGGCGGAGATGTAAGGGTCAAGAGCGCCATCCAGTACATCATCGGGCGACGAAGACGTAACCCCCGTGCGCAAATCCTTCACCATCTGGTATGGTTGCAGGACATAGGAGCGGATCTGGTGGCCCCAGCCGATTTCGCTCTTTTCCTGGTACTCACCGCTCGCAGCCGCTTCACGCTCAGCCATTTCGCGTTCGAACAAGCGCGCTTTCAGCATGTTTATCGCAGTGGCGCGGTTCTTGTGCTGGCTGCGGTCATTCTGGCTGGCGACCACGATACCGGTCGGCTGGTGGGTAATGCGAACCGCAGAATCCGTCGTGTTTACGTGCTGCCCGCCTGCACCCGATGCGCGATAGGTGTCGATCTTGAGGTCGCTTTCCTTGATCTCGATGTCGATATCATCGTCAATCACCGGATAGACCCAGACCGAGCTGAAACTGGTGTGGCGCCGCGCCGAGCTGTCATAGGGGCTGATACGGACCAGCCGGTGCACGCCGCTCTCGGTCTTAGCGTAGCCATAGGCGTTCTCGCCCTTGATCAGCAGCGTCGCGCTCTTGATCCCGGCCTGCTCGCCAGACTGGTATTCGACAGTCTCGACCTTGAAACCTTTGCGCTCGGCCCAGCGGGCATACATGCGCAGCAGCATTTCCGCCCAGTCCTGACTTTCCGTGCCCCCGGCCCCGGCATGGATTTCAAGATAGGTATCGTTGCTGTCTGCCTCGCCCGAAAGCAGCGCCTGCACCTTGTCCGCATCCGCCCGGTCAGCGAGCGAGGAAAGCGTGGCCAGCCCTTCTGCGACCACATCCTCATCCCCCTCGGCATCGCCCATTTCGACGAATTCGACTGCATCAGCCATTTCCGAGGAAATCTCGTTGACCGTATTGACGGCGGTTTCCAGCGTCTTCTGCTCGCGGCTGATGGCCTGCGCTTCCTTGGGATTATCCCACAGCGTGGGGTCCTGGACACGCGCGTTCAGCTCGTCGAGGCGGCGCAGGGCGCGCTCCCAGTCCAGCGACTGACGCACCAGCGCCAGCGCAGCTTCGATCCGGTCGATAAAGGCCTGCCCTTCGGCACGCATGTGGGGAACCTCCGCTAAATGGAGGTGACCGCTTAGCGGACAGGCCCTGAAAGTAAAGGGAAGCGCGCCGGTTCTACGCCATAGCGCGCTGGCGCCTCGCCAGCCAGCGCCGGAGCGGCATCACCCCGGCAGCAAGGCCGAAGAGCAGCAGCATGTCCGGTTCGGGCACCTGCGTCGGGTTAGCGGCATAGCCCGGCAGGTTCCATGAGCCGGTGAAGCCGAGGTTGAAGAAACCGAGGCCGGTCGGTTCCGTCGCACCGCCGATGGCGTTGATCGCAATCCCGCTGGTCTGAACCACGGAGCCATCACCATTGGCATAAAGGCTGAACAGCACAGGATCCACCGCCGCACTGCCCCGGCAATCTGATGCATTCACACAAGGAACATAAAGGCCGGTCACCGGATCGTAGAGCAGGCCCGGACCACCGAAAGAGCCGGCCACGAAACCGCTCGGCAAGGTCGAGGTCCCCCAGTCGATCGAATAGCTGTCGGTGTTGTAATCGTAGATGATATCCATCCGCATATTGGTCGGCTGGCCGAAATTCAGTTCCGGGTTGATCGGGCCTGAAACGTCGATGTTGCTGGCTGCCCCGACAGGCGTCAAGCAACCGCTGTAATAGCAGGAGGCAACACCGATCCGATACGTACCATCGGTCGATGGCGGCACGCCGTGCGATGCGAGATATTCATCCACAAAGGCACGCGTTGGCAGATCGGCGTTGAAGCTGATCGTGACCTCGTCACCCACATGATAGGGGAAATCTGGCAATGGCCCGGTATAGGGCATGAGCGCACCGGTGGCGTCACGCACCATGATAGTATCGTTTACGCTGTCCGTAACCACGCCGGTGAAGGTGATCGGGACAGTGCGTGAAAGGGGTGCGGTCTGGGCAGAAACGAGCGAAGGGGCGACGAGCAACCCCGCCAACAGGATGATTGCGAATCTCAAGATTGCCATGGGACAAACTCCGCCAAAAGGTTCCCATGTCTATTCTTGCAAATACTACCCTACAATTGGACCTTCGCAATGGTATCGAAATGAAACACAAGTATAAATTCAGTCTTTCGACTTGAGTCGCTTGACCGCTGCCAGCGTCAACTTCACATGATCGCGATAGTCCATATCGGAATGAACAAAGGCAATCGTGCCGTCCTGCGCGATGACATAGGATGTGCGCTTCGTCAGGCCGGTTTTCTGGCCATCCCGCTCCAGCGAAACATCATAGGCACGGATCAGTTTCGGGCTAGCAGCGGCGACCGGGAAACGATCGCGGCAATGTTCCGTCGAGAAACGCTTGAGTGTCGCGATATCGTCATTCGACATGCCGATCACGGTCGCCCCGGCGGCTTCAAATTCATCCATCGCTTCGGCAAAGGCATTGGCTTCCAGCGTACAGCCCTGCGTGAAGGCCTTGGGATAGAAATAGAGCACTACCGGCCCCTTCGCCAGCGCGCTGCGCAGGTTGAAGGCCATGTTCTTGCCAGCCAGCGCGCCTTGCGCGGTGAAGACCGGAGCCTTCGCACCCCTGGGCAATTCAGCAAGGGCAGGCGTTGCGGCAATGGCCACGGCCGTGCAGGCGGCAAGCATGCGTGAAATCATCGGGTCGTCTCCTTCACTGCCCTGGGATCAGCTCCCTAACGCGGCAGCGGATCAATATATCCCGCCCTGTTCCTCGACAAAGTCAGCGGGCGGCTCCTCGCGCTCGACTTGCTGCGCGGCACCGGCGCCCTGCCGACCCTTGCGGATCAGTTCGAGGATCTCTTCCCGCTTGGCGGCGATTTCGTCACGCCGGGTCTGACGCGGCGGCTCGGAATCCGGCTTGAAGGCTTCCCAGATAATCGCGGAATCGGGGCTGTCCCCCGGCATCCCATCAAACACGCGCTTGCCCGTGCGGCGGTCCACACGGACCATGCGCACCCCCGCCGGGGCGACGAGGGGATAATCATCCCAGCGATCCCGCGTCTTGGTGACGAATTCCTTGAACACAGGTGCCGTCACGGTGCCGCCCTGGGCATAGCCGCCCATATTCTTGGGACGGTCAAACCCAATATAGAGCCCGGCAACAAATTGCTGGGTCCCGCCGACAAACCAGGTTTCCTTGGGGCCGGTGGTCGTGCCGGTCTTGCCAAACAGCGGCAGGCCTGATCCGCGTAAGACCTTGGCCGTACCGCGCAAGATCACACCAGTCAGCATGTTCATGACCTGGAAGGCGGTGCGCGCATCCATGGCCTGTTTGCCCGACGGCGCAAGGCGCGGCATGGGCTGGCCATCCCATTCAGGCATGTTGCAGCCCGTGCAGGCGCGCTTGTCCGCCCGCCAGATCACCTTGCCCCGGCGATCCTGCACATAGTCGATCAAGCTTGGCTCATGCAGGCGCCCATGGTCGGCCAATGCGGAATAGGCATTGACCAGCCGCAGCACGGTGGTTTCTTCGGAACCCAGCGTGGTCGCCGCATAGGGGTCCGGATCATCGCTGATATCCATCGCCTTGATGGTGTTAACGACATTATCCATCCCGGCCTGCATACCGACCTGAACCGTCATGATATTCTGCGACTGTTCCAGCCCATAGCGCAGCGGGAATTCCCCGCCACGCCCACCGCGAATGCACTTTTCGCCGAGCCGCGCGCCCTGATAATAGCAATAGCGGCTGTTATCGACGAGAGTGGACGGGGTCATGCCGTTATCCAGCCCGGCTGCATAGACGAAGGGCTTGATCGTGGAGCCGGGCTGCCGCTCTGCCTGTGTCGCACGGTTGAAGGCACCAAGGCGCGAGTCAAACCCGCCTTGCATCGCCAGCACCCGGCCAGTTTGCGGATCCTGCACCACCATCCCGCCTGACACGGTCGGGACCGTGCGCACTGCCCAGCCATTACCGGAAGGGGCCACAGCGGTAACATCGCCAGCCTTGAGTGAATTGGGCAAGCCCACCAGCGGCCCTTCCGAGCCATCGGCAAAGCCAACCATTGCGCTGGAGCCGCTGCGCGAGAGGACCACACCCACGCGCCAGTCCTTGTAATTTATCCCCAGATAGGACGACGCCAGCTGGCTCTTCATATCACCCTTGGCCGGATCAACCGTTGCCAGCGGGCCTCCCCACCCCCGGCCGCCGTGATACCGCAACAGGCCATTGCGGAGGGCGTCACGCGTGACTTCCTGCAATTCTGGGTCCAGCGACGTGCGCACCCATAATCCACCGGCATAGACGCTGTTGGGGCTATCTTCGGCAGTCTCGCCAAACTCGGCGATCAGCTGGCGGCGCACCTCTTCGAAGAAATAGCCGGCATCAGCCGAGCTGAAAGTGCGGCTTGCGCTCTTGACGATACCCAGCGGGCGCGCCTTGGCTTCATTGGCAGCGGCGGCCGTTACGAAACCATTATCCGCCATCTGGTCCAGCACCCAGTTGCGCCGTTCCAGCGCGCGTTCGAAATTCTTCTCGCGGCTGTAGACTTCCGGCGCCTTGGGCAGGATCGAGAGATAGGCTGCTTCATGCAGTTCCAGATCACCCACATCCTTGTCGAAATAGGCGCGCGCGGCGGCCTGCACTCCGTAGGAGCGACGGCCCAGCGGAATTTCGTTGAGGTATAGTTCAAGGATCTGTTCCTTGGTCAGCACCCCTTCGATACGGCGCGCAAGAACCATTTCCTTAAGCTTGCGGGTGATCGAATATTCGTCGCCCACAAGGATGTTCTTCGCCACCTGCTGCGTGATGGTGGAGCCACCAACCGCGCGCTCGCCGCTGCCGATCTTGGAGACATAGTCGATCACCGCGCCGACAAAACCGCCCAGGTCGATCCCGCCATGACTGAAGAACGTCTTGTCCTCCGCCGCGAGGTAGGCATCAATCAGGACCTTGGGAAAATCCGCATATTGCAACTGCACCCGCCGTTCACGCGCATAGGAATCGACGATTTCGCCATCAATCCCGCGCACCATGGTCGGCAGCGGCGGCTCATATTCCAGCAGCTTTTCCGCATCGGGCAAATCGCGTGCGAGCAGCGCCCAGCCAATCAGGTAAAGCGCCAGCAGCGCGGCCAGCAGGATTGCGCCCCAGCGAAACCAGCGGCGTTCGCGCATTGTGTTGCGGATCCATGCAAAAACACCGCTCGCTTCGCGGCGAATGCGGTAATGCAGCGGTTCTTGTGCGGGTGAGTCAGCCATAATCCTGCCAGCGCCCTTAGCACGGTGATTTGGGATCGCGCCAGTGCGATCAGACGCCTGTGGTCGCTCCGGACTGGCGCGCGAAGAAAATCCGGATGGCGCGGGCCATGACGGTCGCAAAAATCTGTTTCCCCTCTGGCGATGCCAGCCGCTGGGCGTCGGCGGGATTGGTGATGTAACCGGCCTCATAGAGAACGGATGGAACATCCGGCGCGCGCAACACGGCCAGTTCGGCGCTGCGCCGTGCATCCGGGTGGAATTTGAGCTGGCCCCGCCCTTCGCGCAAAATCAGGCTGGCAAATTGCGCGGAATCGCCTTGCATCCGGCGCTGCGACAATTCGACCAGGATCTGGCTCACTTCATCGCTTTGCCCCTTGAGCGGGACGCCATTGATTTCGTCTGCCCGATTCTCCCGCGCAGCAAAGCGGGCTGCCGCTTCGCTGGAGGCATTGCCGGAAGATAATGTGTAAATGCTGGCCCCGCTCACGCCGGTGACTTCCCCGGCACTATCGGCGTGGATAGACAGGAACAGGTCTGCATCCAGCTGGCGGGCAATCTCGAACCGCTCCCCCAGCACCAGGAAACGATCATCTTCGCGGGTCAGGGCCACACGAATGCCGCCTTCCTCAACCAACTGGTCTTTCAGCGCGAGTGCAAGGCCGAGCACGAGGTTCTTTTCCTTGAAGCCCGCCCCGCTGGCTCCCGGATCATGCCCGCCATGTCCGGCATCAATCACCACCAGCGGGCGACTGTTATCTTCCGGACCGTAGATGGTGGGCAAATCAACCGGCTGGCCTGCTTGTGGCAAGTCAAACCGCAGCACATAGCCGCGCCCCAGCACCGGGACAGGCAGCGTCAGCCCAAAGGCATAGAGCCCTGCAACCAGTGCCACAGGGGCAAGAAAGATCAGCCAAAGCTGGATACGAAGTGACATTGCAGCCCTTCGTTAATCACCAATGGCTATGTTGCGCAATAAGGTTGCTCACTGCAATGCGCGGTGCTAGCTAACCGCCACCGGATATTCGACTTTCCCCGCGAGGTGCAAATTGGACACCAGACGAGGCAGGAAGGGCAGCCGGAAAATCCCGGACTTCGGTCCGGGCTTTCACGACAGGTTGATGCAGAACATGAGAAGTCCCTCCCCGTACCAGCCGATGCAGCCGCAGGGCCGCATCGTCGCATGGCCGGGCCGGGCCGCGCATAACCGGCGCATTCCCATGGCTGCAGACACATCACTCCGGACGCGCGCGGCCAGCCGCATCGTCCGGCCTGAACACGCCATCCGCCCGATTGGGGCCGGTGGCTTCCAACCCTATGCGCGCATCCCCACACGCGGCCCGTTGACTGACTTATCCTCAGGCAGCGCCCCGCCCGGATGCGCCCGGAGAATACATAATGGCAACCCGCATGTTGATAGATGCGCGCCACCCGGAAGAAACCCGGGTGGCGGTGCTCAAGGGCAACCGGATTGAAGAATTCGATTTTGAATCTGCTGAACACAAGCAGATCAAGGGCAATATCTACCTCGCCAAGGTAACCCGTGTAGAACCGTCGCTCCAGGCCGCATTTGTGGACTTTGGCGGCAATCGCCACGGCTTCCTCGCCTTCAGCGAAATTCATCCTGACTATTATCAGATCCCCAAAGAGGATCGTGAAGCCCTGCTGGCGGAAGAAGAAGCCGCCGCAGAGGAAGAGGCTGCGTTGCGCGCCGCCGATGAAGAGGCTGATTTTGGCGAAAGCGCCCTCGACCGCATAGCGGATGACGATGACGCCCCGATGGGCCGCACGGACGACGAAGGTGACGACGAGGAAGAGGACGACGAAAGTTCAGAAGCCCTCGTCGAAGAACTCGCCGAAGGCGAAGAGCTGGAAGAAATCGACACGTCGGAAAAGGACGACGTAGCGACCATCGAAGAAGGCCATGTCGAAAACGGCGACGATGACGACGGTGATGCAGAAGAGGATGGCAAGCCTCAGCGCCGCGGCCGCAGGGGGCGTCGTCAGGGCCGTGGCGGTGGCAACAGCGCCCGCGCCAAGCAGGCTGACGAAGTGCGCGCCAAGCGCATGGCGCTGCGTCGCCGCTACAAGATCCAGGACGTAATCCAGCGCCGCCAGGTGCTGCTGGTGCAGGTCGTGAAGGAAGAGCGCGGCAACAAGGGCGCCGCGCTGACCACCTATCTCAGCCTCGCCGGTCGCTACACCGTGCTGATGCCCAATTCGAGCCATGGCGGCGGTATCAGCCGCAAGATCAGCTCGACCGGGGATCGCAAACGGTTGAAGCAGATCGTCGCCGACCTCTCTCTGCCGCGCAGCATGGGGCTGATTGTCCGCACCGCCGGGCTGCAACGCACCAAGACCGAGATCAAGCGCGACTTCGACTACCTCGCCCGCCTGTGGGACGAGATTCGCGAGAATACGCTGAAGAGCAGCGCGCCTGCGATGATCCATTCGGACAGTGATCTGATCAAGCGGGCCATTCGCGACATCTATAACCGCGAAATCGAAGAGGTCGTGGTCGAAGGTGAGGACGGATACCGTTCGGCCAAGGATTTCATGAAGCTGCTGATGCCCAGCCATGCGCGCCGGGTGAAGGCCTATTCCGACCCGGTCCCGCTGTTCCAGCGCTATGGCGCAGAAGACCAGCTGCGGGCGATGTATGACCCGGTGGTGCAGCTCAAGAGCGGCGGCTACCTCGTCATCAACCCGACCGAAGCGCTGGTGTCGATTGACATCAACTCCGGCCGTTCGACCAAGGAGCATGGCATCGAGCAAACCGCGCTTGCCACCAACCTTGAAGCTGCCCGCGAAATCGCCCGCCAGCTGCGCCTGCGCGACATGGCGGGCCTTGTCGTGATCGACTTCATCGACATGGAGTATAACTCCAATGTCCGTAAGGTCGAAAAGGCGATGAAGGATGCGCTCAAGAATGATCGCGCCCGCATCCAGGTAGGCCGCATTTCCGGCTTTGGCCTGATGGAAATGAGCCGCCAGCGCCTGCGCACCGGCGTGCTCGAAGCAACCACCCGCGAATGCCCGCATTGCGATGGCACCGGGCTTGTCCGCACTGCCAGCAGCGCAGGCCTCTCTGCCCTGCGCCTGATCGAGGATGAAGCGGCCAAGGGCAAGGGCACCATTATTCGCCTGGGCGCCAGCACCGAAGCCGCGATCTACCTGCTCAACTCCAAGCGCGCTGACCTCGCCGAGATCGAAGCGCGCTACAATGTCAGCGTCGAAGTCATGCCGGAAGGCGAAGATGAAGGTGCGAAGATGAGCGTTTCCAGCGCTGGTCCTCGCCCGGCGCAGGCGCCCAAATTCGAGCCCATCGTCGACGATGATGACGACGATGAAATTGTCGAAGTGGACGACGAGGAAGCAGACGAAATCCGCGACGAAGAGGATGACGGTGACCGTCCGCGCAAGCGCCGCCGTCGCCGGGGTGGCCGTGGCCGCAACAAGCGTCGTGACGAAGAGCAGTCTGACGACAGCGAAGACAGTAGCGACGAAGATGGCGACAATGAAAATGGCGCCACCTCCGACGATGAAGACGGTGAAAACAAGCCGAAGAAGCGTCGCCGCCGTGGTGGCCGCCGTCGGCGCCGCAATCGCGAGGATGCTGCCGATGGTGACAGTCAGGACAGGGCCGGCGATGCAGAAGAAGGCTCCGAAGAGAGTGGCGACGACGCCACCGTTGACGCACCCAAGGCTAGCGAAGCAGAAGCGGCTCTCTCTGAAGAAGCAGTAGCAGAAGCATCGGCAGAAAAGCCCAAGCGCACCCGCCGACCCCGCAAGAAAGCTGCCGAAGCCACCGAGGAAGCCGCTGTTGAGGCCACTCTGGAAACGACAGAAACCGAGACCGAAGAGAAGCCCAAGCGCCGTAGCCGCAAGAAGGTGGAGCCGGGGGCCGAAGCCGCTACCGCAGAGGAGGCTCCCGCTGAGGCAGAGGCCGAAGAAAAGCCCAAGCCCAAGCGCCGCAGCCGCAAGAAGGCGGAGCCCGCTCCTGAGGAACAGGAAGTTGCCGTTGTGGCCGAGGATAGCAGCGCGCCCGCTAGTGACGTGGCGTCCGCAGAGGCAGAGAGCGAAGCTGCAAATGATGGCCCGCCCCGTCGAGGCTGGTGGCAGCGCACCTTTGGCGAATAGGTTGAGCAGACGGGCGCGTTCTACTAGGTAGGTCCGCCCGTCGACTCCCCCACCTGTTTGCGAGCCGAAACATGTCTTCTCCCCAGCCCGTTACGGTCATCATGCTCGCCGCGCAGCGGACCGGCGTGGTCAATCCGCTGGCCGAAAGCGCGGGGGTTTCGCATAAATGTATCGTGCCGATCTGCGGCCGCCCGTTGGTCGAACACGTGCTCGACACTATCACGGCCTTGCCCGCCATCCGGGAAATCCGCATCTCGCTGGAGGTGGAAGCGCATGATGCCGTGCGCGCAATTGCAGCACAGTTTACTGATCGCAACGTCCCGATCCGCTTTGTCGAGAATGACCTGAACATCGTCGAAAGTGTACTTAAAGCCGCTGGCGACGATGAAGGGCCCTTCATCATTACGACGGCTGACAATGTCCTGCTGACAGCTGAAGGGTTCGAACAAGTCCGCGAAACCCTCGCAACAGCCGATGCCACCATCAGCGTCACGACTCGTGAAGCAGTTTGGGCTGCACACCGGCAGGGCCAGAGCGGGTTTTACGAGTTCAAGGATGCAGGCTATGCCAATTGCAACCTCTACGGCGTTGCCGGCCCGCGCGCATTCAAGGCTGCGGAATTCTTCCGCGAAGGTGGCCAGTTCCAGAAAAATCCCAAGCGCCTGGCGCGCGCGGTTGGCCTGTTCAACATCCTGCTGATGAAGCTCAGGCTGGTCACTCTGCCGCAAGGTGTCGCCCGCATTTCCAAGCGTATGGGCGTGAACATCAAGCCGGTCATTTTCGCTGATGGCTCCCTCGCCATCGACGTCGATAATGAGCGCACCTATGATTGCTGTGAAACCATCCTGAAACAGCGCGCTGCGGGCGAGGCCTGACCCTCGCCCTGTTTGGCGAGGCCTATTCGCCCGCCTTGCGCGCTACGCCCCATTCCATCCAGCCGGCCCAGCGCGGCATTTTCTCGAAATATTCGGCACCGAGCGGCTCCACGGTAAAGCCTGCCCCGGTGATATTTTCACCCACCGGGCGGGTAAGGTGGCAATTGCCCATCAGCCGCTTCCACACCGGTTCGATCCGTCGCTGCCACTTGGCAGGGCCAGGATCGGGCGACTTGCCATGTTCAAGGAAGAGGAGCCGCCCACCGGGCTTTAGGATGCGGCGCATTTCGGACAGGACCCGATCAGTCTGCCCCACCGAGCATAGCGTGTAGGTGCACACCACCGTGTCAAAGCGGCCATCCTCGAACGGGATTGCTTCGCCAACCCCTTGACGGATATCGGCCTCCCATCCCTGCGCTGCTGCCCGGGCGCGAGCGCCATCGAGCAAGGCGTTATTCGGGTCGATCCCGGCAAAGGAAGTGACCTTGCCGTGGTCATAATGCGGCTGGTTCAAGCCGCCACCACAGCCAAGCTCGAACACGGCCCCTTCCGCCAGCGGCACGACCTTGGCGCGAAGTTCGGAAATCTCTTCCTGCCCGCAGGTCGCCGTGATGACCTTGGAGAGGATTTTTTCCTCATAGAAATTTTTGAACCCCATTTTTCCATACCCCGCGATTGAACGGAATTCACACTAACGAAGGCAACGCATTTGTGAAGAGTTGATGCGCATCGCATGTCGCTGACGAGCTCGCTGAAACCGTCACCTTCGCGTCATTTTGCAGTGATAGGGCGCGGCGAAGAAGCAGATGGAAAATTGCCATGTCACAAACAATCGAACCGCTTCGGATTCCGGACGATGCCAAGGAGCGTGTGCGACTGTTATTCATGGCCAAACATGCGCTGTTTGGCGGGGGCATGCACCCGGAAGACGGCAATCATGCGATTTATCACCACGAAGTGCGCACTACGCTGGAAAGGCTTGGCCTCAATTTGACGCTGGCCAACCAGTATGATGTGCTGTTTTCCCGGCCAGAGGTCGATTTCGTCTTCCCTTTGCTCAACCGTGGCGGCTTCGTAAATTCGGAAATGCTGATCCCGATCCTGTGCAACATGCATCGCATTCCCTATCTGGGGGCGATGCCGTTCCTGCGCGGGCTGAGCGATGACAAGTCCGTTTCCAAGCTGGTCTGCAGCCATGCTGGTGTGCCCACCGCGCCATGGTTCTGCTATCGCCGCGGTGCGCCGGTGCTGGAGGCTAACCTGCCCCCCTCCCCCGATGGCCGCTGGGTGATAAAGCCCAATGCGTCCTCCGCCAGCTGGGGCATTTCCGATGCGTTTGAATGGTTCGGCGTGAGCAATGCCATCGCCGATATCCACGGCCAGGGGCATGATGCCATCGTCGAGCCTTACCTTGACGGTTATGACATCCAGTGCGCTTTCATCACCATCCATGATGAACCCGTCGCCCTGCCGATGCTGTGGTATGAGCGCGAAGATACGCAGAAGCTGTGGACCTATTACGAGAAGCGCGACCTCGTTCAGAACACGGAAAAAGCGGCTCTGAAGACCTTCGAAGACGCAGACCTGGCCCCCCGGATCGCGGAAATGGCGCGCAAGATCGCCATGGAGTTCCATCCCTTCGATTATGGTCGATTTGAATTCCGCCTGGATCCGAAGACCGGTGACATCAACTTCATCGAGCTGAATCTGAATTGCAATCTGTGGTCGGAAAAGGTCATGGCCAAGGCCGCCAGCCATGCCGGTTTCAGCCACGCAGACCTGCTCGAAACGCTGCTGGCGGAAAGCTGGCGGCGCAATGGTGTGATCCCGAACGACGGGGTCAGCCAGTAATGAAAGCCTGCGGTTCTGCGCAAGCGGTTGAAAGGCCGCCCGGGCACGCGCAGTTTGCCGCGTCATCAATTCGTAACAAGGCTGGCGCCACGGCAAACAATGGGGCAATAGGCGAGCTTCATGCGAAGCTTTACCACTATCGTCCTGGCAGGGTCCCGACCGGGACCTGATCCCCTTACTGCCGGAACTGGCCTGTCCAGCAAGGCCCTGCTGCCAATCGCCGGTATTCCCATGCTCGCCTATGTGCTGCGCTCGCTGGCCGCGACGCCGCAAGTTGGGCGGATCATCGTGATGGCACAGGATGTCGAGGCACTTGCCAATAACCCCGCAATTGCTGCCGCTGCCAAGGTGGAATGGCGCGTATCCCGTGGGTCGATCGCCGATGCGATACACGGTTTGCTGGCAGATACGGATGGGCCCCTGCTCGTCACCAGCGCTGACAACGTATTGCTGACCCCGGCCATCGCAGAACAATTTGTCGCTGCCACATCCGGATGCGACCTCGCCATTGGAATGGTGGAGCGCGAACGGGTGCGCTCAGCGGGTCACTCTACCAAACGAACCTGGCTGGCCTTCCGTGGCGGCAAATGGTCAGGGGCCAACCTCTTCTGGCTGGGCGGATCGCAAGTGGACCCGTTCGTTTCCTTCTGGAGCGCTGTGGAACAGGATCGGAAGAAGGGCCTGAAGATCATCGGGGCTTTCGGCCCCGGGCTGTTGCTGGGGGCCGTGTTGCGCCTGATGGATATCCACACCTTTGCGAGGCGAGCCGGACAACGGTTTGGACTGGATGCGAGGATCGTGTCGCTCGATGCGCCTGAGGCCTGTATTGATGCCGACAAGCCGGCTGACCTGCCCGTGATCGAAACAATCCTGGCGTCGCGTCAGGCCGCTGCCAGCGCCTGATCCACCGCTGCCAGCGCCAGGCGCAGTTCCTCTTCGTAGGGCATGGTCGCATCCAGATCGACCAGCGGCGCGCCGTTGAAGGTAAGCTGCGGCACGGTTTCCACCTTGCGCGCGATCAGCGAGCGGACGTGATCCGGTTTGCGCTCCATCGCGGTATCCAGGTCAATATTCAGCCGCAGCACCAGCGTGGGCCGATATTGCGCCATCTCGGCGTAGAGCGCGCGCTCTTCCTGCTGCATTGCCGCAATGCGGGCGCTGGTCGGCTTGCCCGCCAGGATCGGCCCGTCATGCAGGCCGGGCACTTCGAGCTGCGGATAGCGGTCAGTAACAATCGTCACCCCCGCCCGCCGCCGCTCCAGCAAGCGTTCAAAGCGCGCGCGGCGTTTGCGCGATTTGCGCAGCGCGTATTGCGCGGCGATCAGCCCCGGCACAGGTTCATCCGGTTCACGCAGCTTGTCCGCAATGGAATCAAGCCAGCCATGCAGCGCCGGGCCGATCAGCGGCCAGCGGCCAATCGCCCGGCCTTGCTCACCCGATCCAAGACCCAGATAGCCATGCTCTGCCGGGCGCGAGGTGCGAATATGGTCGAGGATATCCTGCGACAGGGTGGATTTGCCGGAACCGTCGCTGCCCACCACCGCAATCAGCGGAGCCAGTTCATCCCCCTGCGACACAATCAGCTCAGTTCCTTGAAGAACCCGATCATCTTGAGCCCGCCAATGATAAAGCGGATCACTACCAGCGCGCCATAGGCATAGACCCAGCCCCACATGTCCTGCGGAATAGCAGCGGCATCAAAGCCGAGGCGGGCGAACCAGGTCAGGAACACCGTCGTCGCCAGCAGGAACAGCTTGTTCTGCTCACGCCAGATCATGCGTTTCCACCAGAAGGGATATTTCGGGCTCACCCAGCCATGCAGGCGCGGCAGCAGCGAAGGAACATCCTTGGCCCATTCGGTATGGGCACTGCCGAACTTGCCAGCGAGGAATTCCTCTTCATAGGTCGAGATGCGCTCATAAACGAGCACTGCGATCAGGAACACCAGCGCACCGAACACCCAGCTGCCGGAGAGCATGGCGAGGCCCGTGAAGTTCACGATCCGTCCGGTATAGAGCGGGTTGCGCACGAGGCTGTAGGGGCCGGTCGTGTTCAGCTCGGATGCCTCGGCGGCGACCTTGGCCCGGCCAGAGGTACCGAGCGCAGCCCAACCACTCGTGAACACCCGGATCAGCGCACCCGTGCTGGCCACAGCGAGGGACACCCAGAACCACGCCTTGTCAGCGCCCGCATCAGCGAAAGGCCCCAGATCCTTCGTGCAATAGGCGATGATCGCCGAAATGCCGATGACGGTGTAGATGTAGGTGCCGCGGATAAAGAACAGGCGTTTGCCGCTCCGGGCGAGTTCTTGCTGGTACATGAGACTGCGTGATCCTGAGATATCCACGCGCAAATGGCTGGCGCAGATTTCGAAAGCGCGCCCTTAGCGGGGCAGCCTATGATCCGTCAACCAAATGACCGGTCAGGCCTCTGCACTGCGCGGCACGAGGCGCAGTTTGCGCGCCACCTTGCCCAGCGATGCCCTGTCCTCCAGCGGCAGCGATACGCGCAGGGAAGTCCAGATGCACAGCGCCCCGATCACGGCAATGACCGGTATCGCGATGATATCGGGCAGCCTGCTGGCAAGCATGGCAGCCAAGCCGCCAGTTACGGAAACTGCCGCCACCTTCGCCGCCACGGATGGAAAGCGACTGTCAAACGGGTGGAGCGATTCCGTTATGGCAAGCTGCATCATGGGAATGGCTGCCATCACGATAATGCCGATTGCCATGGCCAGCGTGATCCCGGTCAGCGGATCGAATGGCCCGATCAGCTGCCAGCCTGCAAGTGATGCAACCATGACGCCCAAGATGCTGGCCGTGATCTGGTGCTTATAGGCAGCGATAACCTGTAACACCGGCACGGAAATGCCAAACAGGGCCTCCGCCGCGCGGGCAAAGACCAGAATCGTAACGGCGGCCTGCGCAACCTGTGCCTGGTCGCCAAACAGGCTCAGGATCGAGCTGCGCCCGGCGGCAATCACTGTCGCCAGCGGGAAAGCAATCGCCAGGATCAGGCGGATGGCATAGGAATAGATATCCTTCACCTGAGCCCGGTCCGCGCGCTCTGCACTGGCTGCCAGCGGGGCCATCACATAGACGAATGCAATCCTGACCAATTGCACGACGCTGGAAAGCTTGCGCGCGATAGTGAACAGGCCTGCCGCCCGGGCGCCATCCGCACCGGGCAGGATAAAGTTCAGGATCAGCGCAGGCGCATCACCGAAAATGCGGGCAATTACATTGGACGGCAGGATTGAAATGCCCGCCCAGAAAGTATGCTGCGCCGTGTTCCCCCACCAATTGCCGTGCCGCAATTCGGAAAGCTTGTAATAGCGTTGCAGCAAGCGGACGCAGAGCACGGCGGTAATTGTCAGCGAAATGATATGCGCAAAAAACAGGCCGCGCAGCCCGAGCCCGCCAAAGAAGAACAGCGTGGCGATGACCAGACGGATGATCTGTTCCCACACGATCCGCAGGCGGATTTCCGCGCCGAAAACCATTCTGGCGCGCAAGGCCGAAGTGGATATCTCCACAAAGGCCCACAGCGGCAATGTCCAGATGAACAGCTGGATCGCCGGTGCCACCAGCGCTTCATCCGCCTCGGCTACATTCAGCAGGGGGGCAATGTCATGGGCAAAGAAGGAAATGATGCCCGCCACCAGAATGCACGGCCCCACCCCCAGCAACAAGGCCGTACGCAGGGCCTCCGCAGCTTCAGCGTCAGTGGCTGATTTGGGAACGGTGCGCTGCATGGCGCTGGTCATCCCCAGATCGAAGATATTCTCGATCAGGTTCACCGCCGCCCACAACACGGCATAGAGCCCGTATCCCGCGAGGCCAAACATCAGCACGTAGAGCGGCTGGGCAACGATCTCCACCACGGCCCCCATCCGGGCCAGCACGGTTGAGCCAAGGCCGCGGGCAACGCGGTGGCTGTCAATTTGCTCAGGGGGATTTGCGCTCTGGCTCATGCGGAGCGGACCCATAGGGGCAAAGTTCCGGAATTGAAAGCACCGGCATCAACGCCACAGGAAAGCCCTGAATTTCGGGGTTTCAGTGCGCGCCGACCTTCAGCACCTTGTGCAAAACGAGTGCGATCACCGCCCCCAGCACCAACCCGACCAGCGCCGACAGCACGGCATAGGTCAGCCAACCGAGCACTCCGCCCAGCGAACCCGTGGCATGTTCGACCATATGCTGAAGCCTATGGGCCGCCTCTGCCGGAGCGTGCAGGCCCAGCACTTCCAGCCCGTGCAGGATAATCCCCCCGCCGACCCACAGCATTGCCAGCGTGCCGATGAACGACAGCGCGACAAGGATGCGCGGCATGGCATGGAGCAGCATAGCCCCCACGCGCTGCGCCGCGCGGGAAGCGCGGTTGGCAAGGTGCAGGCCGACATCATCCATCTTCACGATCAGTGCGACCGCGCCATAGACAGCGATGGTGATCGCAATCCCCACCACCGCCAGCACCCCTGCGCGCACGATCAGCGATTCGTCGGCCACTTCGTTGAGCGCAATCGCCATGATCTCTGCCGACAGGATCAAATCGGTGCGGATTGCCCCGGACACACGTTGCTTTTCGAACTCGACCGGGTCCTCGATCACGTCTTCCAGCGTCTTGCCGTGCTTTTCCCCGCCCAGCCATTCCATGATTTTCTCCGCCCCTTCATAGGACAGATAGGCCCCGCCCAGCATCAGCAGCGGTGTTATCGCCCAAGGCAGGAATTCGCTCAGCAGCAAGGCAGCAGGCAGCAGCAGGACGAGCTTGTTGAAGAAGCTACCGCGCGTAATTTTCCAGATGATCGGCAATTCGCGCGCAGGCGAAAGGCCAGTGACATAGGATGGCGTCACCGCCGCATCGTCGATCACCACGCCAGCCGCCTTGGACCCGGCCTTGCCCGCCGCGATGGAAACATCGTCGATAGAGGCAGAGGCGGCGCGGGCGATTACCGCAACGTCATCAAGCAGGGCGGCAAGTCCACCGGGCAAATCAGGTCTCCAGGAAAATGTGCGACGCCAAACTATGTGAAGGGGGGTAAGGGAATTTGCAAGCGGACCGGGCGATTATCCGCGTGTGAAGGGCGACGGCCCTTCCCGCTCGACAGCGCGCTGGTATCCTTCGCGCCCGATTAGCCGCTGGCGGTAGTCCTTCAGCAGGTCCGGAACACCCTCATCCAACCCCACGGCGCGGGCCAGCACCAGCGCATAGCCCACGCAGATATCCGCCACGGTGAAGCGATCAGCGCAGAGGAATTCGCGGCCTCCGGCCAGCCTCTGCTCAACCTTCACCAGCCGCTTATGGAACCAGCGGCCATAGGCCTCACCCGCTTCCTGCAATCCGCGCTCTTTCTCGAACAGGGCAAAGCGCATGAACACCGTTTGCGGGAAGGTGATGGTGGCGTCAGCGTGATAGGTGAAGTCGAGATAGGCGGCATAGTCCGCCTCACCCGGCGCGATGGCCAGCGGCGACGGCCCGTCCCGCGTAGCAAGGTAATGCGCAATCGCGCAGCTTTCCGTCATGTGCACATCCGCATCGACCAGCATCGGGACAGTACCCAGCGGGTTCAGTTCCAGATAGTCAGGCTGCATCACGCGCGGCGGGAATGGCAGCAGTTTCAGCTCCAGCTCCACCCCGGCTTCCTCCGCCGCCCAGCTTGCCCGCAGCCCGCGCGAACCGGCGCATGTGTAGAGTATCGGCTTTCCTGCCATCAGGCACTCCTTCAAATCCAGTTCCGCCTCCCTATCGAGCCTTGCATTCCCCGCCAATCCCGCTATGTGCGCCGCTTCCCCGCTGCCTGTGGGGATTCGAAGAAAGCCGGAGGGGCCCCCGCGCGGTGTGGGACAAGCCAGCGATCGGCAGGAAGTGAAAGGAAAAGGCGCATGGCTCTTTACGAGCATGTATTCCTTGCGCGCCAGGACTTGAGCCAGGCTCAGGTCGATGCATTGGCAGCGCAGGCTACTGAAATCATCGAAGCGAATGAAGGCAAGGTCACCAAGACGGAGACCTGGGGCTTGAAGAACCTCGCTTACAAGATCGACCGCAACCGCAAGGCCCATTTCGTGATGCTCAACATCGACGGACCGGGTTCGCTGGTGGCCGAGCTGGAGCGCCAGGCGCGCATCAACGAAGACATCATTCGCTACATGACCATCGCCGTGGAAGAGCACGAAGAAGGCCCGAGCGTGATGATGCGCAAGAATGAACGCGACCGCAAGCGTCGCTCTGACCGTGAGGAGCGCGACTGATGGCCCGCCCGTTTTTCCGCCGCCGCAAGTCCTGCCCCTTCGCAGGCAAGAATGCGCCGCAAATCGACTATAAGGACGTGCGCCTGCTGCAGGGCTTCATGTCCGAACGCGGCAAGATCGTGCCGTCCCGCATCACCGCCGTCAGCGCCAAGAAGCAGCGTGAGCTGGCCAAGGCCATCAAGCGCGCTCGCCACATTGGCCTGCTGCCCTACATCGTGAAGTAAGGGAGAAGGACAGATGGATATCATTCTCCTCGAACGCGTGGAAAAGCTGGGTGCGATGGGCGACATCGTGACCGTCAAGGACGGTTATGCCCGCAACTTCCTGCTCCCGCAGAAGAAGGCCCTGCGCGCTAACGACGCCAACAAGAAGGTGTATGAAGCGAACCGCGAACGCCTGGAAAAGGAAAATGCGGAACGCCGTGGCGATGCCGAAAAGGCTGGCGAGAAGGTCGCCGGCACGGAAATCGTGCTGATCCGCGCTTCCTCGAACACCGGCCAGCTCTATGGCTCGGTCAATGTCCGTGACATTGTCGCTGGCTTGGCGGAAAAGGGTCATGAGATCGACAAGAAGGCGGTCATCATGGGCCACCCGATCAAGACGCTGGGCATGCACGATGTGCGCATCGACCTGCACCCCGAAGTCTCGATCACGGTCAAGGCCAATGTCGCTCGCTCGGACGACGAAGCCGAGCTGCAGAGCCAGGGCGTCGACGTGATCCAGCAGATGTTCGAAGATGAAGCTTCCGAGAAGGAAGGCTTCACCGAAGCTGTTGATCCGACGCTGGAACCGGGCGAAATCCCGGCCGACATGCTCGAAGGCGATGACGAAGCTGGCGAAGAAGAAGCCTGAGGCTGAATTTTCGCATAGCGACATGAAAAGGCCCGCCCGGTATTACCGCGGCGGGCCTTTTTCATGGCATTTGCAGAGCGCTAGCCAAAGCGCTGAGACAACACCACAAGCTGCGGATCCCCGTCGAACCCGCGCGGAACAAATCCCTTTTCCCGCTCCAGCTCGATTGCAGCGTGGTTATCCCGATCCTCGATGGCAATCACTTCGCGTACCCCGCGCCGCTGAGCTTCGCGGGCGAGCAGGTCCAGCAGCGACCAGCCGATCCCGCGTCCGCGATAATCCGCGCGCACTGATATCGCTACCTCGGCCACTTCCATCGGATTGTCACAGGCGAGCATCGCCACGGCGACCAATTCCCCGCTATCCCCCCTAAAGGCTAGGAAGGTCTCGCGCCGGAAATGGTCTGTTTCCAGCAAGGGGGCCAGTTGTTCATGCCCTACATGCCCCTGGGCAGAGAAGAAGCGGAACCGCCGGTCTTCTTCGCTGACCTGGTCATAGAAGGCCTGCAGCGCGGCTTCGTCTTCGGGTGCAGCCGCCCGGACGGCGAGCCCCAGCCCCGTGCGGGTACGGAAAATTTGCAGCATGTTCTCATGGATGGGAGTCACGGCCTTACCTCCTGCGTCCTGGCAGTTGCACCTGTTCTCCTCACAGCCTTCCTGCGCGGATAACCGCGCCACGTCATTGACCCGCGACAAAATTGTGCAGCCCGCCTGCTACTTCCGTCACAATCCACATTGCAGTTTCACAAACCAGTGCTTAAGAGCTGCAGATGGAAACACCTGAAACTATTATATCCCAGCTCCGCGCCATCCATGATCGCGCAGTACAAACGCTCCGCGCCGATATCCTTGCCTTTGCGAAGGACGGCACCCTCCCCTCCGCCAGCCGCCGGAATGATGGCAGCTACTGCTACCCCGAATTGCGGTTGCATTTTGCCGGGGAAGGTGAGCCAAGCGACCGCAGCCGCGCCTTTGGCAGGCTGGAGACCACCGGCACCTATGCCACTACGATCACCCGCCCGGCGCTCTATGCAGACTATCTTGAGGACCAGCTCGCGCTGATCACGCGCGATTACAAGGTCCGGATCGAAGTCGGCCCGTCGCGGCAGGAAATCCCTTTCCCCTATGTGCTGGACGGGCAGCAGGGCGCCGCCATGGCCGGGATCAGCCCGCAAGTGCTGGCCAAGCATTTCCCGGCGACCGACCTTGCCCTGATCGGCGACGAGCTGGCGGACGGGATCGAATTCGACAATGGCGAAGAAACCATGCCGCTCTCCCTGTTTGACGGGTTGCGCACGGATTATTCGCTGGCCCGGCTGGCCCACTATACGGGCACCGCGCCAGAGCATTTCCAGCGCTATATATTGTTCACCAACTATCACCGCTATGTCGATGAATTCGTGGACTGGGGTGCGCGGCAATTGGGCAAGGAAGGCTATACCGCCCTGTCAGGCGCGGGCGGGCTGCATCTTGATGCAGCGACCGACAATGCGCATGAGCAATTGTCTGACACTGCATGGCGGCGGCACCAGATGCCTGCCTATCACCTGATGCGGCCCGATCGCAGCGGGATCACATTGGTCAATATCGGCGTCGGCCCCTCCAACGCGAAGACGATTTGCGACCACCTTGCCGTGTTGCGGCCAGAGGCGTGGTTGATGATCGGCCATTGCGGCGGGCTGCGTTCCAGCCAGCGGATCGGGGACTTTGTGCTCGCTCATGCCTATTTGCGCGATGACCATGTGCTCGATGCCGTGCTGCCGCCGGAAATCCCGATCCCGCCGATTGCCGAAGTGCAGCAGGCACTGGCCGGAGCGGCAGAGGAAGTCTCCGGCTCGCAAGGTGCTAACCTCAAGCAACGGATGCGCACCGGCACGGTGGTGACCACGGACGACCGCAACTGGGAGCTGCTCTACACTTCCAGTGCCAAGCGTTTCTCCCAAAGCCGGGCCATCGCCATCGAGATGGAAAGCGCGACAATTGCCGCACAGGGTTACCGCTTCCGCGTACCCTATGGCACGCTGCTCTGCGTCAGTGACAAGCCGCTGCATGGCGAGATCAAGCTGCCGGGCCAGGCCAACCAGTTCTATGAAGAGGCCATTGCCGCCCATTTGCAGATGGGCATTATCGCTTGCCAGCGCCTGCGCGAAGAAGGGGATGGATTGCACAGCCGCAAGCTGCGCGCCTTCAACGAGCCGCCTTTCCGGTAGGGGCGGCACATTAGTTACACTCCGTTACAAGCCAGCACGGAACCGCATGGTGCAGCCACCAGTTGTTCCCTCGACGATTTGGACTAGTTCAAAATCAAAGAGGTAATGATGAAAGCGATCAAATTCGGCTCTTTCCTGCTGGCGCCAGCCCTGCTCGCAGCCTGCACTACAACAGGCGGCTATCAACAAGTAGAAAAACCCATCTTCAACCTTGGCGAAACGTCTAGCGTAACCGGCCAGCTGACCTATCGCGAACGCATGGCCCTACCCCCCGGGGCCTATGCAACGATCACCTTGTCAGACATTGCCCGGGCAGATGCACCTGCCCCGGTCATCAACCAAATCCGGTATGACCTGACTAATGTCTCGGTTCCGTTCCATTTCTCACTGGAGAGACCGAACCAGCTGGACCAGCGTGTTCAGCTTAACTTGAGGGCGACGATCCATGATGCGAATGGCAAGCTGATGTTCACGACTGACACAGTCCAGCCAGTCATGACGCGCCCTGTAGATCAGGACCTCGGTATGATCACGATGGTGCGCACGGGACGCTGAGGCGGCGAGAAGCCGGGAATGCCGAGGGTGATTATTGCTGTCCGCCCTGTTTCGGCACCAGGATCAGCGTATCACCTTCCACCCGCCAGCTTGCCAGCTGGCTGAGCAGGTTCATGCCGATCACATTGGTATCGCCGATATTGGTGACAATCACTGCGTCCAGCCCGGTTGCGGAGACATTGCCTGCGCGCAAGCTGTCCAGACGGGTAAGGTAAGCGGCCGCCGTACCATTGGCGGTGTTGAGCTGGATCGGCATCCCGCCATCGCGCCGTTCCAGATCCAGCTCCTCTGCAAGCTCGGCAGAGACAGCAGTCAGCGTCGCACCAGTATCGACCAGGAAAGGTGCCTCCTTCCCGTTTACATTCGCCAGCAGCCAAAAATGGCCGTCTGGTGCCATCTTCACGCGCGTCTCCCCTCCGCTCACGACTTGTTCGGGGATGTCCATGTCCGAAAACGCCAGATTCATGCGCGGGTCGATATGGGAAAGTTGCAGTACCACGGTGGCCAGAATCGCAACCAGCGCAATTGTGCTCATGCGGCTAACCACGGCCCCCAGCGGCGCACCCTTTCTCCGCATACGGTTGCCCAGCCAGCCAAGCACCAGTGCCGACACGGTCGCCACCAGCATCAGGCCGCGCGGAATGGCACGGATCAGCTCTGCGGCCTGGTCCCACATATCAGCCATCCCGCCGCTCCATCACGGTGCATTTCGCCGCAGGGTAGCATCAGCAAGGATCAGCGAGAAGCGCCCTTCCCGGTCCGTCCAACGCTCCAGCGGGGTCCAGCCGCCCGCCAGAAGCAACATATTGGCGCTGCGCAGGTCGAATTTATGGCTGTTTTCCGTGTGGATAGTCTCGCCCTGTTCGAGCGAGAAACTATGGCCGGACACTTCAAAGCTGATCGGGCGCGTCGCCTCCAGATGCATTTCAATCCGCGCAAAATCATCGTTCCAGCGCGCCACATGACGCAAGGCGTCCAGCGGGATCGTACCATCCAGCTCGCGGTTGATCCGGCGGACGAGGTTGAGATTGAACTGTGCCGTTACGCCAGCGGCATCGTCATAGGCTGCCTCCAGCACGGCGATATCCTTTATCAGGTCCATCCCGATCAGGAGCTGCGACCCTTCGCCTAGCGTTGCGCGCATCGAACGCAGCAGGTCCACCGCGGTGCGTGCCACCATATTGCCGATGGTAGATCCGGGGAAGAAGCCCAGCTTGGGGATATCACGCACCTGATCAGGCAGGGTAACTTCGCGGGTGAAGTCCGCTTCCACCGGGTAGATTGGCAGACCGGGAAAGCTGGTCGACAGGTCTGCCGCAGCCGCCCGCAGGAAATCGCCGGAAATGTCGAGCGGGACATAGGCAGCCGGATCAATCGCATGCAGCAGCAATGGTGTCTTGACCGAACTGCCCGAGCCAAACTCGACCACGGCCTTGCCCGGCCCGATCAACTGCGCAAAATCTGCACTGCGATCAGTAAGGATTTCCGTCTCGGCACGGGTCGGATAATACTCCGGGAGCGCGGTAATTTCCTCGAACAATCTGGACCCGGTTTCGTCATAGAACCAGCGGGCGGGAATGGCCTTGGGCTCTTGCTGCAATCCGGCCAGCACATCCGCTCGGAAAGCGCAGTCCACACCGCTATCATCAAGATTTACGAGTTTGAGGCCTTGGTTAGCTGTCATCAAATGTCCTTTGCCAGCCGCAATCCGGTGAATTGCCAACGCTGGTGCGGGTAGAAGAAATTGCGATAGGACGCGCGCGAATGGCCGCGCGCGGTGGCGCAGCTGGCCCCCTTGAGCACGAACTGGCCGGACATGAACTTGCCGTTATACTCCCCCACCGCGCCCTCTGCCGGGGCGAAACGGGGATAGGGGAGATAGGCGGAGCGGGTGAATTGCCAGCAATCGCCGAACAGCCCCTCCCCCCCGTGTGGGAGCGGCGGCGCGGCATTGTCGAGCTGGTTGCCGCCCGCCGGGTCATGCAGCTGGCCGATGGCCTCCCATTCGAACTCGGTCGGCAGGCGCGCGCCCGCCCATGTGGCGAAGGCGTCAGCCTCGTAGTAGGAAATATGGGTGACCGGTGCATGGGGATCGCGCGCCTGCCAGCTGGAATGGGTGAAGTGGTCGCCTTCGTGCCAATAGAGCGGTGCGTGGATCGCTTCACGGTTTGCCCCGCCCCCATTGACCCATGCCCAGCCATCCGACAGCCACAGCGCTGGATTGCGATAACCGCCATCGGCGATGAAGGCGTCCCATTCCCCATTGGTAACCAGACGATCCGACAGGGCAAAGGGTTCCAGCAAAACCCGATGCGCGGGCCCTTCATTGTCGAAGGCGAAGCCGACATTGTCGGATGCCGTGTCGACTCCGATCATGGCGATCCCGCCGGGGTGGCTGATCCAGTCCTGTCCCTGCGGCGCGGAGGGTGTTTGCGGCGCGACCTCCCACATGGTCGGGCCCAGTGGGTTCTGGAACAGCGCGTGTTTGATGTCGGTCAGCAGTAATTCCTGATGCTGCTGCTCATGGGCAATGCCCAGCTCAATCAGCGACTTGCAGGCGGAAACTGACAAAAGCGACGCCATCGCGTCATTCACATGGGCGCGCCATTCCAGCACTTCCGCCACGCTCGGCCGCGACAGCAACCCGCGCGAAAAGCGGGCAATCCGCGCGCCTTCGGCTTCGTAATAGGAATTGAACAGGAACGGCCAGTCTTCGCGATAAAGGCTATAGCCCGGCGCATGGTCGCGTAGCAGGAAAGTCTCGAAAAACCAGGTCGTATGCGCCAGGTGCCATTTGGCAGGCGAGGCATCCTCCATTGACTGGATAGTCGCATCCGCTTCGCCCAGCGGCGCGCAGAGCGCCTCTGTCAGGGCTCGGGTATGAAGGAAGCGGCTGGCAAGCGACGATGGCTCATCGCCCGCATCGC
Organism: Sphingomonadaceae bacterium; assembly: GCA_024236195.1. GTDB lineage: Bacteria > Pseudomonadota > Alphaproteobacteria > Sphingomonadales > Sphingomonadaceae > JACXVD01. Next base: position 256,450 of record JACKKZ010000004.1, on the reverse strand, counting down.
GGACTTCGGGCTGGGGCACGGAAAATGTCTCCTGTCTCGGCCAGTCCATTCGCATGATGGCCGAGAAAGGTTACATTTAAAAGGGTAGCCTGCGGATTTGCCGCAGGCTCTCCCAAATCAGGCGGCGTCTGCCTGCCGTTCCTGCGCTTCCATATTGAGCATTTCTGCGAGCAGGAAGGCGAGTTCCAGCGACTGCGCAGCGTTGAGGCGCGGGTCGCAATGGGTGTGGTAGCGATCGCCCAGCGCTTCATCGGCAATGCCGATTGCACCACCGACGCATTCGGTCACATCCTGCCCGGTCATCTCGATATGGATGCCGCCTGCATGGGTGCCCTCTGCCCGGTGAACAGCAAAGAAGCCCTTCACTTCGCTGAGGATGCGGTCGAACGGACGCGTCTTGTAGCCGCTGTCCGACTTGATGACATTGCCATGCATCGGGTCACAAGACCACACGACCGGGTGCCCTTCCCGCTTCACCGCGCGGACCAGTGCCGGCAGGCCCGCTTCGACCTTGTCATGGCCGAAACGGCTGATCAGCGTGATGCGCCCGGCTTCACGCGCGGGGTTGAGCGTGTCGAGGAGGCGTAGCAGTGCGTCCGGCTCCATGCTTGGGCCACACTTCATGCCCAGCGGGTTACCGATACCGCGGCAATATTCGATATGGGCAGAGCCTTCGAACCGGGTGCGGTCACCGATCCAGACCATATGCGCGCTGGTGTCATACCAGTCGCCAGTCAGCGAATCCTGCCGGGTCAGCGCCTGCTCATAGGGAAGCAGCAGCGCTTCGTGGCTGGTGTAGAAGCTGGTGCCCTGCAACTGCGGCACGGTCGCCGGGTCGATCCCGCAGGCTTCCATGAAGTCCAGCGCTTCACCGATGCGGTCTGCCATCTGACTGAACTTGTCCGCCCACGGGCTGCGGCCCATGAAATCCAGCGTCCACTGGTGGACCTGGCGCAAATTGGCGTAGCCACCACCGGCAAAGGCGCGCAGCAGGTTGAGCGTGGCCGCGGCTTGCGAATAGGCGCGGATCATGCGCTGCGGATCGTTGACGCGCTGTTCGGGATCAAAGTCGATCCCGTTGATAATATCGCCGAAATAGCTCGGCAGCGTCATTTCGCCCTGCGTTTCCGTGTCGGAACTGCGCGGCTTGGCAAACTGGCCCGCCATGCGGCCAACCTTCACCACCGGGCGCTTGCTGGCGAAGGTCATGACGACCGCCATCTGCAGCAGCACACGGAAAGTGTCGCGGATATTGTTGGGGTGGAATTCGGCGAAGCTTTCCGCGCAATCGCCGCCTTGCAGAAGGAATGCGTGGCCTGCGGCAACATCGGCCAGGTCAGCCTTCAGCGCACGTGCTTCCCCCGCAAACACCAGCGGCGGATAGTTGGAGAGCTTCTGCTCTGCCTCTGCCAGCAAGCTTGCCTCTTCATATTTGGGCAGGTGCTTTGCTTCAAAGCCCTGCCAGCTGTCGGGTGTCCAGTTACGTGCCACTTGTATCAACTTTCATTTCAGGAAGGCGCGCCCATACGCCGCGCAGGCGGCAATTGCAAAGGTAACACTCGCAACGAAATGGCAGAATTCAGCGCCCGTTGGCTGCTGCGCGACCGGTGCCGCCGCCCTTTGCCAGTTCTTGCCCTTCCGGGATCACAGCCAGCCGCCAGCCGGGGCGCTGCCCGAAATAGCGCTTGGCCAGCCCCAGCATCGCATCCGGGGTGGTCCGCGTGTAATCGTTGAGCAAGGAGCGGATCACCGTGACCCGACGCGGATCCTGCGAAGACCCTTCGAGGTTATACATCCAGAAACCATTGCCGGTGGATGCGCGGTTGATCAGCTGCTTGAGCGGCTCCGTCACCCGGGCCAGCTCCTCCTCGGTCGGGGGATTGGTGGCCAAATCTGCAGCAATCGCATCCGCCGTAGCGAAGAACACCGGCACATCTTCTGGCTTAAGCTGGGCAATTGCCATCACCCGCCCGCCGCTGTTCAGGTCCACTGGCCAGTTGGAGGAGACGCGCGGGGCATAGCTGGCCCCGGCACGTTCGCGCATCTGGTCCATCAGGCGATTGTTGAACACCTGCGTGAGGATTTCGAGCTGGCGGGATTCGCGGATCCCGTCCACCCCGCCGCCCGTAGGCCATGCGATCACCGCCGCTGCCTGATTGGCATCACCGCGGTGGAACAATATTTCCGGGCCGCTATCCACTGCCGGGAAAGCAGGCACGCGGGCAGCCACCTCAGCCGGAATCGGCGCGCGCGGGGGCAAGGCCCCGAAGGTGCGGCGCAGCGCCTCCACTGTGGCATCGCGGTCAAACTCGCCGAACACCAGCACTTCCACGGGGCCTTGCTTGAGCAGCGGCTCCCACACGGCGCGGAAACCCTCTGGCGAGGTCGCCGCAATCGCTTCCGGTGAAGGGGTTGCAAAACGCGGATCGCGGGCATTCATCAGGAATTCGAGATCGCGCGACAGCATCCCGCCGGGGCTGGCTGCATAGCTTTCATACGCCAGCTTGGCCGCCGCTTGCGCGCGCAGCACGGGGTTCTTGTCCCAGCGCGGCATGCCCAGCTTGGCTGCGAACAGGTAAAGCTGGTCCGCTACGTCGGCAGAGCGGGTCTGGGCCGAGAAAGTGAAATTCCCGGCATTGATTGAGAAATCGAAGCCCATCTTGCGACCGGTTGAAATACGATCCAGCTCTTCCTGCCCCAATTCGCCCAGGCCTGAACTGACCAGCGCCATGTCGCCCAGCGTCATATAGGCGGCTTCATCAGCATCGAAGGCGCGCTCACCCGCGCCAAAGCGGACCTTTACCGCGACCCGGCCCGGCTCGGCATCATTCGACCACAGGATCGCTTTCACCCCATTGGCGAATTCAACCTGTTCAATGTCGAGCAAGCCAATCGGCTTCTCGCTGACAATCGTTCCCGCTTCGCCAATCGGGGGAAGGTCATCAAAGGAAATACTCCTTGCCGCCAGCCGCGCGCTCGAATCCGCGCTCACCGGGCTGGCCAGCGCCAGTTTCAGACGTGCTGCATCGGCCTCGCCCGCCTGCGGCGTCACATAGACCCCCCGGACCACGTCGCCCTCAAACAGCTTGCGCGTATGCTGGTGGACTATTTCAGGGGTAAGTTTCGGCTTCATCCCCCTGAACACACTCAGCACTGTCTCCGGCGAAGCGACCGCTTCGCGAATATCGACAGCCTGCACGATATCATCGGCCAGCTTTGCCCCGGCCATGACCGTGCGCTGCTCGACCGAACTGGCAAAGGCCACGTCGAATTCCGCCACCTCGCGATCAATCTCCTCCTGCGTCGGAGGATAGGCGATGGCATCGGCGATCACGGCGCGCACCTCAGCGGTCGCTGCCTGCCAGTCTTCACTGAGCGGCGCGAAAGAGACAAAGGTCGCGTCGGCAGAGCGGCTTACATCATCCTGTTCAACCTGCGCGTAGAGGAACGAGCCGCCTGCACGCGCGCGGGCCTCCAGCCGCCGGTTGACGATTGCCTGCGCCACAGCATCGAGCAGCAGCCCTTCATTATAAACAATCGTATCCTGCACCGGGCGCCAGGGGCGCATGGTGGCGAAGGTCACGCTGCGGGGCAGGTCCGGTTCCACCAGCACCTGTGTTTCCCCGACCGGATTGGCAGGATCTGCGCCTGCCGGGGCAACCGGATCACCAAAGGGCGGAGCTTCCACGCGCGGCCCCTGGCCTTTCCAGTCACCGAACCATTTTTCCACCAGCGCAGCCAGCACCTTGGGATCGGCATCGCCAACCACCACGATCACGGTGTTTTCCGGGCGGTACCAGCGCTGATGGAAGGCTCGCACACCTTTCTGCGTGGCCCCGTTCAACGTCTCATCGGTTCCGATCGGCAAGCGCTCTGCCAGGCGCTGCCCGGCAAAAAGCGTCTTGCGCGTCTCTTCCGCCACGCGCTGCGGCGCCCCGCCACGCTCACGCTTTTCAGCGAGCACGATGGGGACATCGGATTTGAGGTTGGCAGTCGACAGCGCGGGCTCCCGGATCATGCCGGAAAGAAGCTTGAATGTTTCCACCAGCTTCGCCGGGGAAGCGCCGGGCAGATCAAGCTTGTAGACCGTATGGGTCGGGCTGGTTTCAGCATTGGTATCGCTGCCAAACGTTGCGCCCATTTCCTGCCATTTCGGGATCGCCTCGCCGTCCTTGAGATATTTGCTCTCACGGAAAGTAAGGTGCTCGATCAAATGGGCAAAGCCGCGTTCGGAATCGCTTTCATGCAGCGAGCCTGCATCAATACGGATACGGATCGAAACCTGCCCCGGCGGCACACCATTCCTGCGCACGGCATAGCGCAGGCCATTATCCATCTCGCCAAACAGCCATTCCTTGTCCTGCGGCACGTCGCTGCCGCGATAGATCCAAGGCGTTTCATCGGTCTGCAGCGCCTGCGGCTCTGGCAGGTTTTCATAGGGCGACACCGGAACATGATTGTCGCTGTCTTGCGCATCGGCATGCGGAGCCAGCAAGATCAATGGAACAAGGAGCGCGAGGTGCCGGACAGCACGCGGGAAATGTGTCATGCGCTGCATATAGGCGCGGAAACTCTGAAGGCATAGTGAACGCGCACAGGCTTGTGGGGATTGATCAGCCTCACTACATAGCGCAGCATGTTTATCGAGACCGAAACCACTCCGAACCCCGCCACGCTCAAATTCCTGCCCGGACAGCAGGTGATGCCATCGGGCACCCGCGAATTTGCCAGTCCGGAAGCAGCCGAAGCTTCTCCGCTGGCGCAGGCGATTTTTGACACGGGCGAAGTCACCGGCGTGTTCTTCGGAAGGGATTTCGTGTCCGTCTCTGCCGCGCCGGGCGTCAACTGGGCGACGCTGAAGCCGCAGGTAGTGTCCATCCTGCTCGACCATTTTGTCAGCGAGGCCCCGCTGTTTGCCGGTGGTGATGCCAGCGGCATTTCAGTGCCCGGCGAAGATGACATGGTGGTGCAGGACCGTCCCGAAGATGCTGACGTGATTGCCCAGATCAATGATCTGCTGGAAACGCGTGTGCGCCCTGCTGTGGCGGGCGATGGAGGCGATATTGTCTATCGCGGTTTCAGCGAAGGGATTGTCTACCTCCAGATGCAGGGTGCCTGCGCAGGTTGCCCATCCTCCACCGCCACGCTCAAGCAAGGGATCGAAGGGCTGCTGAAGCATTACGTGCCCGAAGTGGTTGAAGTCCGCGCCGCCTGACGCATCACCGCTGCCCGGTCCATGCCGACACTTGCGATAGATTGTTCGACGGAGGCCTGCTCGGTCGCCCTGTTTGACGGGTCGAAACTTGTCGCCGGGGATCACCGCATCCTCGGCCGCGGCCATGCAGAGCAGCTCGTGCCGATGATCGAGGCTTTACCGGGCAAGGGCAAGGCCGAGCGGATCCTCGTCGCGCTGGGGCCGGGCAGTTTTACCGGTATCCGTATCGGAATTGCGACCGCGCGCGCGCTCGGCATTGCCTGGCAAGCACAGGTGCTCGGCTATCCCACATTGTCTCTGGTGGCTGCGCGCAGCTGGCAGCCCCAACCGCGCCCGGTCACAGTCTGCATGAATGGCGGGCATGGCGAATGGTTCATCCAGAACTTCGCCGATTGCAGTACGGCAGAAGACTCCGTCCAATCCTTGCGTCCGGAGGAGGCTGCCAAGGCTTGCCGACACAAGGTTATCGCAGGCAATCGGGCGCAGGAACTGGCTGACTTGCTGGGTGATGGCCGGTTGCCGCTCGATCTCATGCCCGATGCCCGGCAGACCTACCTGCTGCATGAGACCAAGCTGCTGGATGAGATCAAGCCGATCTATGGCCGCGGCCCGGATGCCAAGGTCAAGGCTTGATGGACGATATTGATCGCATCATGCGCGTGATGGATTGCGCCTTTGACCCGCAATGGGGCGAAGCGTGGAACCGCCGCCAGGTGAGCGATGCGCTGACCCTGCCCAATACCCATTATTTGCTGGTGTCAGCAAATGGCGAGTGGCCCGGCGAAGGGGAAGAGGCCGCCGGCTTCACCATGGTGCGCGCTGCACCGGGGGAAGAGGAATTGCTGCTGGTCGCCGTCCAACCGGACCATCGCGGCAAAGGCCTTGGCCGCCTGCTGCTGCAACGCGTGACCGAGGAAGCGCGGCGGCGGGAGGCGGAGCACGTGTTCCTCGAAATGCGCAGCAACAACCCTGCCGAATCACTTTACCGGCTCCATGGATTTGAGCCCATCGGCCGTCGAAAGGACTATTATCGCCTGGCCGATGGCAGTCGAATTGATGCGATCACCTTCAAACTTTCGGTTTAAATTCCCGGAATTCAAGGTTAACCTACCCCAATGTTAATAAGATGGAGAGACGGCGCTTGAATTGCTGTGTCGGTTGGCCCATGCGGTGTCAGCTATTAATTGCGACCGGATCGCAAGAATTCCGGCAAGTCGCTCCAAGTCCCGAACGAGGAATAAAATGGACCAGATTGAAAACGACATGACCGAAACGCTGATCACGCTGACATCGGATATTGTCGCCGCCCATGTGAGCAACAATAATGTCGCAGTGGAAGACGTGCCGTCACTGATCACCAATGTCTACCAGGCCCTGTCCGGCCTCGGTGAAAGTGCCGCTCCGGTCGAAGAAAAGCCTGAACCGGCCGTGTCGATCCGTTCGTCCGTGAAGAAGGACAAGATTGTCTGCCTCGAATGCGGCAAGGACATGAAGATGCTCAAGCGTCACCTCATGACTGACCATGGCCTGACGCCGGACGAATATCGCGCACGGTTCGGCCTCAATGCCGATTACCCGATGGTCGCGCCCGACTATGCCGAAACCCGCCGCGAACTGGCGAAGAAGATCGGCCTCGGTCGCAAGCCGGGCCAGAAGCGTGGCCGCCGGAAAAAGTCGGTCGCCTAAAATCAAACCGCTACAGGTTGAGATAAACGCCCTGCCTCTCTAAGAGTGCGGGGCGTTATCATTTTCGGAGCCGGTCTTGACCCTCGCCATCGACATCGAACAGCTGTGTGCGGAACGTGGCCTGCGGATCACGGAACAACGGCGCGTGATTGCGCGTGTGCTTTCGGAAAGTCAGGATCACCCGGATGTGGAGCTGCTGCACCAGCGCGCTTCCTCCATCGACCCCAAGATCTCCATTGCCACCGTTTATCGCACTGTCCGCCTGTTTGAAGAGGCAGGCATCCTTGACCGGCACGATTTCGGCGATGGGCGCGCCCGCTACGAAGCTGCCCCCGAAGCGCACCATGACCATCTGATTGACGTGGAAACCGGCAAGGTGGTGGAATTTGTCGATCCCGAGCTGGAGGCCTTGCAGCGCCAGATCGCGGAGAAGCTGGGCTATCGCCTCGTCGATCACCGGATGGAACTCTATGGCGTCCGGATCGACCGCGAGGACTGATCCCGCCGAGCTGCGAGCCCTCGCCGCGCAGGGGCACCCTACCCCCATTTCGATCCGTGGCTGGCTGCGCCTCATCCGCCGTTTGGGCGGATTGCTGCTGTCGCTAATCCTTTATGTGCCGCTGCATTACCTCTGGCGCATCCTCGCTTATGGTTCGCCCTTCCCCAAGCTGTTCCTCGCGCAGGCCGCTTGGGTTGTCGGCGCGCGGGTGGAAATCAGCGGCACGCCGCTGCGGCGCGATGTGTTCTTCATTTCCAACCATGTCTCCTGGGTTGATATCCTCGCGCTCGCAGGCGCCAGCGGCACGGCCTTCGTCGCCAAGGCGGAACTGTCGAAAGTTCCGGTAATCAGCTGGCTCTGCCGCCTCAACCGCACAGTCTATGTCCAGCGCGAGGCGCGCGGCGATGTGGCGGGACAGATCAACGCGTTGCGAGAATCGCTGGCGGATAATTGGTCAGTCACGGTCTTCCCCGAAGGCACCACGACCGACGGCCATTCGCTGCTGCCTTTCAAAACATCGCTGTTGAAAGTGCTGGAACCGCCCCCGCCCGGCGTGCTGGTGCAGCCGGTGCTGCTCGATTATGGCGCGGTGAGCGAGGAAATAGGCTGGGTCGGCGAAGAAGGCGGGATCAACAATGCCAAGCGCATTCTGGCGCGCAAGGGCAGCTTCCCCGTGCGCATCCGCTATCTCGAACCCTTCAGCCCAGAAGACCACAAGGGCCGCAAGGAAATCGGCGCACGGGCGCGGGCAGAGATCGAAGCCGCGCTGCTGGAAGCACTGGGCAAGCCGCTGCGCGACTTCGCGCATGATGTAGGGCCAGTGCGCTATAATGCGGGGAAATCGGAAGCTGTGAAACCGCCTTTGGATTCCTGATCCGCTTTCGCTATAGGGCCGCGCCATGCCCCACACTTCTCCACCCAAGACCTACCGCGTCAAAAGCTTTGGCTGCCAGATGAATGTCTATGATGGCGAGCGCATGGCTGAAAGCCTGGCCGCGCGGGGCATTGCGCCTGCGGCAGAGGGCGAGGATGCCGATCTGGTCGTGCTCAACACATGCCATATCCGCGAAAAGGCCGCAGAGAAGGTCTATTCCGATATTGGCCGACTGGTGAAGGCAGGCGATGCGGCAGGCAAAAAACCGCTGATCGCCGTCGCAGGCTGTGTCGCGCAGGCAGAGGGTGAAGAGATCATGGCGCGCGCGCCGGCTGTCTCTATGGTGGTCGGCCCGCAGGCCTATCACCGCTTGCCCGAAATGCTCGACAAGGCGGTGGCAGGCGAGCGCGCAACCGATACGGACATGCCGCCCATCGCCAAATTCGACGCCCTGCCCGCCCGCCGCCGAACAGGCGCCACGGCGTTCCTCACCATTCAGGAAGGCTGCGACAAATTTTGCACCTATTGCGTGGTGCCCTATACACGCGGCGCGGAAATCTCCCGCCCGTTCAAGGATCTGATCGCAGAAGCGCAGAAATTGATAGAAGCTGGCGCGCGCGAAATCACGCTGCTCGGCCAGAATGTGAATGCGTGGACAGGCGAGGATGATAAGGGCCGCGCCATCGGCATGGACGGGTTGGTCCGTGCGCTGGCCGCCCTGCCCGATCTGCAGCGTATCCGCTACACCACCAGCCATCCCAATGATGTGACCGACGGGATGATCGCCATGCATGGCGAAGTGGACAAGCTGATGCCCTATCTCCACCTGCCCGTGCAGAGCGGCAATGACCGCGTGCTGAAGGCGATGAACCGCAGCCATACGGTGGAAAGCTATCTGCGCGTGCTCGAACGTTTCCGCGAGGCGCGGCCTGATATTGCCCTGTCCGGCGATTTCATCGTCGGCTTCCCCGGCGAAAGCGAGGCAGAATTCGCCGATACGCTGAAGCTGGTGGATGAAGTCCGCTATGCGCAGGCTTTCAGCTTCAAATACTCCCCCCGCCCCGGCACGCCCGCTGCAACGATGGAAGGCCAGATTGCGAAAGAGGTGATGGAAGATCGCCTTGCCCGCTTGCAGGACGCGCTCAACCGCGACCAGCTCGCCTTCAACGCCGCCAGCGTGGGCAAGAGCTGTACCGTGTTGGTGGAACGCAAGGGCAAGCATCCCGGCCAGTGGCTGGGCAAATCACCTTGGCTGCAAAGCGTGTGGTTCGAAGGCGATGTTGGCATCGGCGACCTCGTCCATGTGGAGCTGGTCGAAGCTGGCCCGAACTCGCTGGCAGGCAAAGTGCTGGAGCACGTTGCGGGCTGACGCCGCGCGCCCTTACTCTTCTACAATCCCCAGCGCCCGGCGCTTATATTCGGACCACGTCGCATTGGTCAGCGAATCGCCGCCAGCATTGGGCGAAACCTTGTACAGCGCATGGAGATAGGCCCAATCAAAAGGGGTCAAGCCGTCGGGCACATCAGCCCCGTCATCAAACAGCGAAAGGATGGTCGAGGTAGGGCTGACTTCCCCTTCGGACGTATCATAGACCGACGCAAAACTGCGCATCGTCGCATAATCGGCGAGTTGCTGGATCGTCTTGCCCGGCACCTGGCGACTGTCGATCAGCACGATCGAGCCAATCATGTCCATCCGCACCTGACCCGTCAGCCGGTTTGCGGAGAATGGATCATTCGCCTGCACTTCGCGCGGCGGGTCTCCGACCATAATGGAGGCAAATTCCTTGCCGTCGCGCCCCTTCAGCTTGGTCGCATGCCACGCCTGTACGGCACCGCTCCCCTTCAACACCCGCTCATATTCGTAATCCAGCATTGTCTCGAACAGCCATGGTTCGTCCTTGCGCAGGCGCTCGACCTCCTTCTTGCTGTCACGCACGAAACCGACCAGCGTGTTGACCTTGCAGCCTTCCCCGGCAATCACGATGCCCAGTTCGCGGGCGTTATTTTCCATCTGTGTAATCAGGACCGCCGCATAATCCGGCGACATGCCGAACACGCCGATGCACACCGGGTCATAGAATTTTGACACAGGTTTGCCGGAACGGGGCCGTTTGGTGATCGACTTGGTCAGCGTATCAACCTGCTTCTCTTCTTTCTCCAGCACCCCTTGCACAATGATCGGGTTGCCCGTGGATTCCTGCGCCTGAGCAGCGATGGGGGTAAGCGCCAGTGACGACAGGCAAGCCAGCAATCCGGTCCTGAAATGCGAGTAAGCCATTATTCCTCCGCAGGTTTCGAGTGCGTGTGCCATGGCAAACATGGCTGCAAGCTGAAAGCGGGATCGGATTGGCGGCCGATACGCCCCGACGAACGTCCAGCACCGGTCCGCCCTGACCTGCCGGTTTCGCCATATGACACCCCGATGACTATCCCCAGCCGCGTTCATGCCGCCTGCTTGCGCCCGGCCCGCTTGCGCCTATCCTCCACCCTGCCAACCGAAAGGATCGCATGAGTCGCAGGAATTCAAGCGTCGAACCATCGGCGTTCGCCCATCCGGAGGATCTCCGCAGCCATTCCCGCCGCGCCCGGGCGGAAGTGGAATTTGAAGAACAGGCCGTGCTCGGCGCCTTGTTCGGCGATTTTGATGCCAATCTGGTCCATCTCGAAAACCGGCTCGGCGTGTTCATATCCGCGCGTGGCAACAAGGTGGTGATCGAAGGCACGGATGACGATGTCGCCCGCACGCGCGCCGTTTTGCAGGCAATGCACCAGAAACTGCTCACCGGGCAGGAGCTGGATACGGGCATGATCGAATCCATTATCGCCATGTCGAATGAGCCAACGCTGGACGGGATCGTCAGCAAGGACCCGGAACAGGCCCCGCAGGTGATGATCCGCACACGGCGCAAGACCATTGTCCCGCGCAGCCCCGGCCAGGTGCCCTATATGCACCAGCTCAGCCGCAACGATATCATCTTCGCGCTCGGCCCGGCGGGCACCGGCAAGACCTATCTCGCGGTCGCGCAGGCCGTCAGCCAGCTGATCACCGGCAGCGTGCAGCGCCTGATCCTTTCCCGCCCGGCGGTGGAAGCGGGCGAGAAGATCGGTTTCCTGCCCGGCGATATGAAGGAAAAAGTCGATCCCTTCCTGCGCCCGCTTTACGATGCGCTGAATGATTGCATGCCGCCGGAACAGGTGGAGCGCCACATTGCCAGTGGCGTGATCGAAATTGCCCCTATCGCCTTCATGCGCGGGCGCACGCTCGCGGATGCCTTTGTCATCCTCGACGAAGCGCAGAACACCACGCGCGAGCAGATGAAGATGTTCCTCACCCGCTTTGGCCAGAACAGCCGCATGGTGATTTGCGGCGATCCGCGCCAGGTCGATATTCCCGGCGGCGACGCAATGAGCGGGCTGGCCGATGCCGTGCACAAGCTGGAAGGCGTGGAAGGTATCGCCGTCAGCCGCTTCACTGCCGCGGACGTGGTCCGCCACCCGATAGTGGGGCGCATTGTCGAGGCGTATGAGGGGCCGGTGGAGTAGGCAAGATTGCCATGCGCGAGAGCAGGCTCTGGCCCTATTTTTGGCTGTTCAACTATTGCGCTTCGCACTTTGCGGTGCTCGCAATGCTGCTCATCCCGCTGATTGATTGCGAAGCCTTATACCTCGCCTCCTCGCTAGCATTCCCGGCCTGTTTGGTGCTGCTGGCGCGCAGGGCATCAGATCAACGTATTGCGAGCAAATGGTGGGTCGGCTTGATCGGATTTCAAGCCGCCAGCCTTGCGTTCTTCAACGTCCTCGCCTTCGCTGGCCCCGGCGATGCGCAGCTCTGCGAATCCAGCTTCGTGCATCGGTTTCGCCAGACCATTCCAGACGGTGTTTCTCCTTCATGCTGGGAGAATTATCCGGACAGCCTACGGAGGATTGAGCAACCGCAAAGTTGACGGTCCTCAAGAGGCACCGCGCAATCTGTCACGCCGCCCTGGCTAATCTGTCAACCTTGATATCGGCTTCATGTTCGCGCGCCTGGGCAAGCTCATAGGCGGTTTGCATCCGCAGCAAGGTATCGGCCTTGACACCAAACGCCTTTTCAAAGCGGATCGCCATGTCAGCAGAGAGGCTGGCATTGCCATTGAGCAAGGTGCTGAGCGCCTGGCGCGACACTCCGAAATGCTGCGCCAAAGCCGTCACGCTCACGCCAGCAGGTTCCACGATTTCCAACTTCAGCCATTCACCCACATGGGCAGCAAGCGACGGGTGCATCTTAAGCGCCATGATAATCCTCCAGGTCCAAATCAATCAGCGCACCTTCTCCATTCAGTGCGAAAGTCAGGCGCCAATTGCGTGTAACGATCATTGACCAGGTTCCTTTGCGGTCACCTGTCAGCGCATGCAGGCCGAAGTTTGGCGGTACGGCCAATTCTTCCAGACTTTCCGCCGCATCAATGAATGCCAGCATCCTGCCCAGCCGTGCCGGATCGCCCACAAGTCCTTTGGCATTGCCGGTCTCGAAAAAGCGCCGGAGACCCTTGTGCCTGATGCTCTCGATCTCCATGATCCGTCGGTATGCAATTCTCACAAGATTGTCAAGTGTCGCGCGACGCATGTCACCTAAAAGGCACGTCCTTTTCCTTTCCTACTCGGTCCTGCCGCCCTATGCCGATCCTATGGCATACCTGCTCCCAATGCTCCTCGTTCAACCAGCAATCCTCACCCCAACTGAGGGGAGTTCTCCTTCCCTTAAACACCGTTCCATCTGTTCCACCTGTTCAGTAAAGCCCCGCCCTGCATGAACTTCGAGATCGAAACCGAACATTGGCCCGAAGGCGACTGGGAGGCCCTCGCCCTGCGCGCTGCGGGTGCCGCTGCGCAGGTAGAGCCAGCCCTCGCTAATGCCCGTCTGGAGGCGAGCCTGCTGTTCACCTCTGACGCCGAGGTCCACATCCTCAACCGCGAATGGCGGCAACGGGATAAGCCAACCAATGTGCTGTCTTTCCCCATGCTCGAGCGCGCCGATTTGCTCGATCTGGGGACAGAGGGGCCGCCCGAATTGCTCGGCGATATCGCCCTCGCCCATGAAACCTGCGCGCGGGAAGCGGCGGAGAAAGGGATTTCTTTAGAGGATCATGCCACACATCTGCTGGTCCATGGACTGCTCCACCTGGCAGGCCATGACCATGTCGAGAGTGACGAACAAGCCGCCGCAATGGAGGCGCTGGAAATCGCCGCTCTTGCCAAAATGGGCATTGCAGACCCATATGGGGATCGCAACATTTAGGAGTGCAACAACCGGCCATGGCCGAACCTGATTCCCAGACGGGAGATGCGGAGAGTAGGAGCGGGCTGTGGCTCGCCATCCGCAAGCTTTTCGAAGGCGATGACAGCGACCGTTCGCTGCGCGCCCAGCTCGAAGAAGCCATCGACGAACATGAGGAAGAGAATGCCTCCGGCGCTGCCGACAGCGGCAACGGGGACCTCTCGCTGATCGAGCGACAGATGCTGCGCAATCTGCTTCATTTCAGCGAGCATGATGCTGATGACGTGGCCATTCCGCGCGGCGAAATCATCGCCGTGGAAGCCTCTTCCAGCTGGGAAGAGCTGGTTGCCGCCTTTGCCGAGCATGGCCATTCGCGGATGCCCGTCTATCGCGAGCAACTCGACGATGTGATCGGGATGATCCACATCAAGGATGTGTTCCCCTTCCTCGCCACGGGCGATACCCCGCCGGAGGACTGGACTGTGCTGATGCGCCAGCCGCTCTATGTGCCGCAAACGCGCAATGCGATTGACGTGCTGGCAGACATGCGCGCGCGCCGTACCCATCTCGCGATTGTGGTGGATGAATTCTCCGGCACGGATGGTGTCATCACTATCGAGGATCTGGTCGAGGAAATCGTCGGCGAGATCGAGGATGAGCATGACGAATTGCCCGAACAGCTGATCGTCCCGATTGGCGAAGGCATGTGGGATGTCGATGCCCGTGCCGAATTGGAAGACATAGCCGAAACCATCGACCCGGCCCTCGCCGAGGTGGAAGAATCGGTGGATACGCTGGGTGGTCTTACCTTCGTGCTGGCCGAACAGGTGCCTCCGGTTGGAACGGTATTGCGCCATGCGAGTGGCTGGCAGATCGAAGTGACCGCTGGTGACGAGACGCATGTTACCCGTCTGCGCTTGCATCCGCCAATGCAAGACGCTGATATGACAGAGGATTAAATTGAGCGCGATCGTCCTGCATTTTGTGCAAATACGTGCTCGACATAGTCACAAGTGACAATATTCTTGGGCCATGCCGACACGTCGATTGCCACCCCTGCGGGCGATGGAAGCCTTCATGCGCGTCGTGCGCCTTGGTTCGGCGCGTTCTGCGGCCAATGAACTGGGCTTGAGCCCCTCTGCCCTGTCCCGGCGAATCGCCAATCTGGAAGAATTTGTCGGCAAGAAATTGTTCACCCGCGCGCACCAGGCGATGCAGCTCACCGATGAAGGCTCGGCCTTCTATGATGCGGTTGCACCGCATTTTGATGCGTTGGCCGAGGCGGTGGAAGGACAATCCGAAAATCTCAGCCTGCTGCGCCTGCATCTGGGTGTGCTGCCACTCTTCGGCGGGCAGCGGCTGTTCCCGCGCTTGCGCGAATTGCGAGCGCTTCATCCACGGCTCCATATCGACATTGATACCGGCCCGCATTTGCTCGACCGCGTGGGCGATACGCTGGATGCCGCTATCGTGCTGATGCAGGATCCCGATCCTGCCCTGCATTCAGTGCGGCTGGACCACAACCAGGTCCACGCGATCTGCAGCAAGGAGCTGGCCGAGGAACTGGGGCAAACACCGGATATTGCGAAACTGTCCCAGCAGACATTCCTCGTCCACAATGAACTGCCGGAAAGCTTCAACGCATGGAAGCAGGTGCTGGGCCTGAGCAAGCTGGAACCGGCGGCGATTGACCATTTCGATTCCGGCCAGCTGATTCTGGAGGCCGCCGCGCAGGGCCTGGGCATCGCGATCATGCACGATGACCATTATCATCGCGCGCATGACCAGCGGCTGGCCCGCCTGTTCGATATCAAGGTGGAGAGCCCCTATTCCTACTGGTTCGTCTGCCGCGAGAAAGCGCTGGACCAGCGCCCCGTGCGTCTGTTCCATGACTGGCTGGTCAGCGCAAACCTCTAACCCGGCATCGCCCTTTCGATGATCGCTCGCGTATCAATTGCGGTATCGAAGGCACCATAGGCCATGCCCCGCTCGCCAAGACGCAAGCTGCAGAACGCATCCGCCACCGGGCTGCCCCAGTCAAGCAACACCGCCGCCTGCGCCACCAGCGCCACCCGCTCCACCGCCAGCCGCGCAGTGGCTTCGCTCAGGTTGCGCATGTCGATGGTACCCAGCGCTGCATCATAGGCAGCGTTCTTGCCCCGCTGCGCCAGCAGGTAAGCCTGCAACGCCTCCACCGCATCCGGTTCCCTGCCCGCCGCGCGCAGCACATCGAGCGCGATGACATTGCCTGACCCTTCCCAGATCGCATTGAGCGGGGACTGGCGGAACAGGCGTGGCATCGGCCCATTTTCGACATAGCCCGCGCCGCCATGTGCCTCCATTGCTTCATAGACCATGCCTGGCGAGCGCTTGCACACCCAGTATTTGGCAATCGGGGTGAGCAGCCGGGCAAACGGCTCCCCTTGGTCGAATGCCTGCGCAAGGCGAAAGGCCATCGCAGTCGCCGCTTCGCTTTCCAGCGTCAGATCTGCCAGCACCGCCGCCATGGCGGGTTGGTCCACCAGCCGTTTCTGGAAGGCGGTACGATGGCTGGTGTGCCATAGCGCCTGTGCCAGCGCGGCGCGCATGTGGCTGGCTGAGCCGATCACGCAGTCCAGCCTTGTGTGCTGGACCATCTGGATGATCGTGGCGACTCCGCGCCCTTCCGGACCGAGGCGCTGCGCCAGCGCACCGTGAAATTCCACTTCGGACGAGGCATTGGACTTGTCGCCCAGCTTGTCCTTCAACCGCATCACGCGAAAACCCGCGTTGCGATTGCCATCCGGCAACCAGCGCGGGAGCAGGAAGCAGGTCAGCCCGTCTTCGGCGTAGGCGAGCGTCAGGAAAGCGTCGCACATCGGTGCAGAACAGAACCACTTGTGGCCGGTTAGGCTGTACCAGCCCTCTTCCCCGGTCGGCACAGCTCTGGTTGTATTCGCCCGCACGTCGGAGCCGCCCTGCTTCTCCGTCATCGCCATGCCGATGGTGACGCCCGCCTTTTCCCCGGCGGGGCGGAAGGCTGGATCATAGCGACCCGAAGTTACGCGCGGTTCCCACTCGGCCGCCACCGATGGCTCTGCGCGCAGACTGGGGATCGAGGCATAGGTCATCGTCAACGGGCAGGTGGTGCCGGCATCGACCTGCCCGGTCAGGAACGCCAAGGCGGCGTGCAGCGTGTGCCCTGCCTGCGTTCCGGTCCATGCCGCAGAGGCAAAGCCATTTTCCAGCCCCAGCCGCATCAGCTCGTGATAGGCCGGATGGAAGGTTACCTGTTCGCTGCGATGGCCAAACCGGTCATGCGTCTCGAGCACGGGCAGCACCCGATTCGCTTCAACGCCCCAGCCGATAACCTCCGCCGAGCCACAACGCTCACCCAGCACCGTCAGATGCGCGCGATGCTGCCCTGCCCCAGCCGACGCTACGGCATCAGACAGCGCGCGGTCGCCGGTGAACAGATTGACGCCCTCAAACAGCGGCGGCTGGTTGAAAACATCATGCGTCTGGAGCTGCGCGATCCCGCTGGTCATAGGCCTTCCTCTCTCGTCTCGAAAAGAAGGCTAGACCAGCGGGACCGGCTTGCAAATGGTCAGGAAACAGTCGCCTTCACGATCATGCCCGGGCTTGCCGGCGGCTCACCCTTGGGCAGCGCATCGACATGTTCCATGCCGCTCTCCACTTCGCCCCAGACAGTGTACTGCTGGTCAAGGAAGGTCGCATCGTCAAAGCAGATGAAGAACTGGCTGTTCGCGCTGTGCGGATAGCTGGTGCGAGCCATCGAACACACGCCGCGAACATGCGGCTGGGCGTTGAATTCGGCCTGCAGGTCCGGCTTGTCGCTGCCGCCCGTGCCGGTGCCATTGGGGCAGCCACCCTGCGCCATGAAGCCGGGGATCACGCGGTGGAACTTCACCCCGTTATAGAAGCCTTCATTGGCCAGCTCGGTAATGCGGGCGACATGGCCAGGCGCGAGGTCGGGGCGCAGCTTGATGACGACATCGCCGCCGGCGCCGTTGCCGGTGTCGAGAGTGAGGGTGAGTTTGTCAGCCATGGTGGGAATCTCCTGTTGGTTGGCGGCGGATATAGGCGATCTGTGGGCGATGTCACCCCGCACGGCCTTCACCGCTTGCTTTTGCTCTCCAGCCGCCTAGACCACCGGCCATGGCGCAGGATTTCCACGATGACGAGCTGGATGTAGCTGCCCCGCCTGCGGCGGAGGAGCAAGGACGCCCGGATGACCGCATCGACGACGAACGGCATGACGAGGAAAACGTCCTTAAGCCGGAATTCGTTCGTGCGGTGCAGGATGCCCTCGACGACGAGGATAACGCCCGTGCCTACGACTTGGTCGAGCCGCTGCATCCAGCGGATATTGCTGACCTGCTGGAACTGCTTGAACGGGATGAGCGCCGCGAACTTGCCGCTGCGATAACCGACCTGATGAGCGGCGATGTGATCGCCGAGCTCAATGATTTCGTGCGCGAAGACATGATGGAATCGCTACCGCCCGAAGCGGTTGCCACCATCGCCGAACAGCTCGACACGGATGACGCGGTCCAGCTGATCGAAGACCTTGAGCCGGAAGACCAGCGCGCCGTCCTCGCTGAGCTGGAGCCGGAAGACCGCGCCGCCATCGAAAGCGCGCTTTCCTACCCGGAAGAAACCGCCGGGCGCCTGATGAGCCGCGAAGTGGTGGCAGTGCCAGAACATCTGACGGTGGGCGATCTGATCGACTTCCTGCGCGAACGGCCTGACTTGCCCAATGAATTCTGGGAAGTCTTCGTGGTCGATGCCACGCATCACCCGGTCGGCACTTGCCAGCTGAGCTGGATATTGCGCACTCCGCGCCGCATCCCGCTGGGCGATGTGATGAAGCGCGACCAGACGCTGATCCCGGTCACCACAGACCAGGAAGAAGTCGCGCTGATGTTCCAGAAATACGGGTTGATCTCAGCCGCGGTGGTGGATGAAAGCGGGCGACTGGTCGGCCAGATGACCGTCGATGACGTGGTCCACATCATCCAGGAAGAAGCGGGCGAAGACGTTCTGCTGCTGTCTGGTGCGGGCGAAGGCGATATTAACGAGCCGATCAGGGAGGCCTATGTCAGCCGTGTCCGCTGGCTGGTGGCCAATCTCGGCACCGCGCTGGTCGGCTCCGCGATTATCGCATTTTTCGGGGCAGCGATCGAACAATTGGTCGCACTGGCCGTGTTGATGCCGATTGTCGCTAGTATCGGCGGCAATGCAGGCACGCAGACCATGGCGGTGACCGTGCGCGCTATCGCCATGAACCAGCTCACGCGGTCCAATACCGGGCGGATATTGTGGCGCGAAATGCGCGTGGCCTTGCTCAATGGGTCAACCATCGCCGTGCTGGTCGGGGTCGCGACCGGGCTGATCTTTACCCCGATGCTGGGCGGCGTGATCGCGGCGGCGATGATCGTGAATATCGTGATCGCAGGATTGGCAGGCGTGTTGGTCCCAGTGATCTTCGAACGGCTGGACCAGGACCCGGCTGTGGCCAGTTCGGTCTTTGTCACCATGATCACGGATTCGATGGGCTTCTTCGCTTTCCTCGGCCTCGCCGTTGCGCTCGGGCTGGCGGGTTGAGTTTCGCCCACGCCAATCTATCTTTTCGCTATGCCGCTGCACATGACCAAAATCGCCTTTGGCGCAAAGAGCCAGGAGGATTTGTGGGGCTGGTTTGAAGGCCGCAGCAAAGTGAAGCTGACGACCCGCTACCTGCCCAAGCGGCATGAGGAAATGCAGGGCGGCTCGCTCTACTGGATACTCGATCATGCGCTGGTCGCGCGCAGCCCGATCAAGGGTTTTGAGCAACGCGAAGATGGGCGCTGGCATATCTGCCTTGAACCGCATCTGGTCCGCGTCCACCCACGCCACAAGCGCGCGCATCAGGGCTGGCGCTATTTGAAAGCGGAGGACGCCCCGGCTGACCTCGGCGAAGGCGAAGATGCCAACGATGCCCTCCCCCCGCGCCTGGCACGCGAATTGGGGAAATTGGGGCTGGTCTAGCCGGCGGCCTGCGCCTCCCGTTTAGCCAGCACATCCAACCGGTCTGCCATCCGGCGCAAGGTGCTGAAATAGACATCCGGTTCCTGCGCGCCGGGGATCAGGAAACGCCCGCCTACAATCATCCCGGGCACACCGGTAATGTTGGCATCATAGGCGCGGCGTTCTTCCAGCCGGATTGCCTGCCCCAGCCCCGGATCGTCCAACGCTTCGGCGGCACCAACGCGCGGCAACCCTTCCTCCGCAGCAATATCGAGCAGCACGTCACGCTCCCCGATCCGGCGGCGGAATTGGAAATGCGCGCGGAACAGCGCCAGCTTGAGCCGCGTCTGCGCCTCCGGCCCGGCAAAGGCGAGTGCCCAGCGCAGCAGCTTATGCGCTTCAAAAGTGTTCCACATCATCGCCGGGGGCGGGTCTCCCTCGCCGTGATAGTGCATCGGGAAACCAGCCTGTTCGCCCACCGCGCGCATCTTGCCCGCCATGTCGCTGGCCTCCCCCGGGCTGCGGCCATATTTCCGCGCCAGATGCGCCTGCTGCTCCTCGCCTTCGGGCGGCATGTCGGGATTGAGTTCAAAGGGCATCCAGCGGATCGTGACGTCGATCTCGCCCTTCAGCTCCTCCAGCGCCTTCGCCAGATTGTGATAACCGATCACGCACCACGGACACATGATGTCCGACCAAATGTCGATGGTAAGGGCGCGGCTCACCGCTCCAGCCACCAGCGGATCAGGTGGTTGGCGATCGCCTGTCTGGGCGGTACGGTGAAGGCGTTGGCGTCATTATGCGGATCGTTGAACGCGGCCGCCACGTCTGCGCGAGAGAACCAGCGCGCATCTTCCAGCTCGGTCTCGTCGATGGTCAGCGCATCATCTTCGGCCACAGCATAGCAGCCGATCATGAGCTGGCTGGGGAACGGCCAGGGCTGGCTGGCAATATAGGACACCTCCCGAACCTTCACGCCCGCTTCCTCCAGCACTTCACGCGCCACGGCTTCCTCGATTGTCTCGCCCGGTTCAACAAAGCCCGCCAGGGCGGAATAGGACCGCGGCGGAAAGCGCGGCTGGCGGCCCAGCAGCAGGCGGTCCTCATGCTCGACAAGCATGATCGTCACCGGGTCGGTGCGCGGGAAATGTTCTGCGCTGCAGCTGTCGCAATTGCGTTGCCAGCCGCCCTTTGCCAGCCGGGTCCGTGCGCCGCAGCGGGCGCAGTACCGGTGGCGGGCATGCCAGTCGACGAGGCTCCGCGCACCGCCATATATCGCGAGGTCTTGCGCCCCCAGCCTCGCCATGGCTTGCCAGATTGCAGGCATGGCATAGGCCGGGCCCTGCGCCCCCTCTGGCGGGACGGCGGCAAAACAGGCCCGCTCGCCATCCAGACCGAGGAATACCAGCTCTGCTTCCATCGGCGCATCGGCCAGCGTGCCCCATTCAAGCTGACCGTCGGGGCTGACTACCGGCGCAATGCCATCCAGCTTGAGCAGCCGGGCGCTGAGATTCATTTTCGCCGCCAGCGCATCGCTATCCATCCGCAGATGGTCCGCCCGGTCAAGCGGCGATCCGGCAAATGCGATCATGCGGCAGCCTGCTGCATCGCGGCGAGATCCTGCATCACGGCACCAGCAAATTCGGTTGTGAGCGGATAGGTTTCGGCGGGCATATATTGCGTAAACAGCCCTGCACGCAGGCCATGTTTCAGGTCAACGAAACCGACAGTCCCGGCGGCTCCGCCCCAGCCGTAGGTGCCTGCCTGTGCTCCGCTACCAACCCGGCCAGCCGCACCGAAGCCTGCGCCTTCGATGAAGGTGCCGGCGATATCGGTCCCCTCCGGCAAGAGGTTGGAAGTAGCAACTCGCACAGCCAGTTCGCCCATCACCCGCTTCACTTCTATTTTGCCAAATCCTGCAAGCATCTGAAGGAACCGGTCATAGTCACGCGGGCTGCAGACCAGCCCGGCCCCGCCAAAGGGGAAAGCCGGAGGATCGGAATAGACGGACATTTGTGGCGGATCGAGCGGGACCAGCCGCCCGTCCATCACGCCGTAATTCCCGGTCAGGCGGCCGAGTTCGCTTTCCGGCACGGTAAACCACGTGCTAGTCATCCCGCAGGGTTCAAAGATGCGCTCTTGCAGGAATGCGTCAAAGCTCTGCCCGCTCGCCACCTCGATCACCCGGCCCAGCAGGTCGATGGAAACGGAGTAGCTCCAGCGTGTGCCCGGCTGCGCCACCAGCGGCATTTCAGCAAGGCCATCGGCAAATTCCGACAGGCTGCCAACAGGCTCCGCGCGACCGAACAATTCCTTCAGGAAAGGCAATTTGGTAACTTGCCCAGGTACCATCCCCGCTGCCTCATAGGCATCCTTGATCGGCCCCTTCTGGACAATCGAATAGCCCAGCCCCGCTGTATGGGTAAGCAGGTGGCGAATGGTAATGGGTCGCTTGGCGGGCTCCAGTTCATCTGGTGCAATCCCGCCATCAAAGACCTTCTGTACTTTCATGTCGGCAAATTTGGGCAGGATTTCGGCCAGCGGCTGGTCGAGGCCCAGCTTGCCTTCATCAACCAGCATCATGGTGGCCATGCCGGTGATCGGCTTGGTCATGGAATAGATACGATAGAGGCTGTCAATGTCTGCAGGTGTCGCCTTGCCAAGCTCCAGAGTCCCGCGAGAAATTGCCGTCGGCGCCCCCTGTCCCCAACCGAGTGCGGCGACCATATTGGCGACCTTGCCCGCTGCGACGTAACTGTCGCACAGGGCAGTAACGTTGCGCCAGCCACTCGCTCCCTGCGCCAGCGCCATCCGGCCAAGCGGCAGGCCAGCCAGGAACGCCCCCGCCCCCAACGCAGCGCCCGAACGCAGCAGGGAACGGCGGGAAAATGCAAGTGCATAGGGTTCGTGGGCAGGCATGTGGGGGAATCCTCTCGTGAATTGCAGCCTGTTTGCGGCATCTGCCAGACAGGGTCAACAAGGTCTGGACCTGCAACTGACTTGAACTGGATTAGTGTTATACCTATATAACACACATGCTCAACCTGATCTCCATCTTGCTCGGCATCATTGCCTTGATCCTCGCCATCCCGTCATCCATTCCGCTGCTGGGATGGGGCAACTGGATCGTACTGCCCATAGCCATCCTGGGCGTGGGATTTGGCGCGCTATCCCGGTCTGACAAGGGTCGCAATTTCTGCCTAATCGTGCTGCTGATCGCAGCTATCCGGCTGGCGCTGGGCGGCGGGTTCGTCTGAAACTAGCGCGTGGCCAGAACCAGCCGCGCAGCCTTGGCAAAAAGCGTTGGCAGCCCGGCATCGTAGATCCGGTCAACCGGCCACCATTCGCCCTCGCCGGGCGATGTCAGGGTACCGCCAGACTTTACCCGCAAGGTCAGATGGAAATGGGTGAATGTGTGTCGTACTGCTCCACAATCCTGCCAATCGCAGTCCACTGGTTCCACGCAATTGCCATCCGATCCGGCATTCCAGCCATCATCAGGTAGCGCCCGCATCCCGCCGAGCATGCCCTTGCCCGGCCTGCGGACCAGCCACACGTGACCGTCGCGTTCGATCCACCAGGCGGTACCGACCCGTTCAGGCTTGGCCATTTTTGGCGCCTTCACGGGGAAGCGCGCCGGATCGCCTTCCGCCTTCGCATCACAATCCAGTGCCAGCGGGCAGAGCAGGCATTTGGGATCACGTGCCGTGCAAATAGTCGCACCAAGGTCCATCATGGCCTGTGCAAAATCACCAGCGCGTTTGTCAGGCGTTATCGCATCAGCTTTCGAGCGGATCGACTTGCGCGCACCGGGTAGAGAATCGCCGATGGCAAACAGGCGGGCCACCACCCGCTCGACATTGGCATCGACCACCACGGCCCGCTGGCCGAAGGCAATCGCCGTCACCGCTGCAGCGGTATAGGCCCCCAACCCCGGCAGCTTGCGCAATTCTTCCTCGTTCTGCGGGAACGCCCCAAGCCGCGCTACTTCGTGAGCACAAGCGACAAGGTTGCGCGCACGGCTGTAATAGCCGAGCCCCGCCCAGGCAGCCATCACATCCTCTTCCTGCGCGGCGGCCAGCGCTTGCACATCGGGCCAGCGCGCGGTGAAAGCTTCAAAATAGGGCTTCACGGCAGCAACAGTCGTCTGCTGCAGCATGACTTCAGAAAGCCACACGCGATAGGGATCAGGTGGCGGCGATCCGGGCGGCGCGCGCCAGGGCAGGCTGCGCGCATTGCGGTCATACCAGCCAAGAAGGTCACGGGCGATGTCAGGAGCGCTGGCAGTCACGCCTCGCCTATGGCATGGCAACGGGCGTAATGGAACGTGATGACAAGACACAGGCGGGGAAAGCCAAAGGCAGCACGAAAAAGGCGCGTGAGTGGGAGCGCCCGCGCGGAGGACCGGCGAAACCGATTTCCGACCTCATGCCGCAGATTGGGCGCACTGCCTTCCGCCGCTTCGGCTTTGTCCAATCGAGTGTCGTCACTCGCTGGCCGGAAATCGTAGGGGATCGCCATGCGCAGGTCTGCGCACCTGAGGCCATTCGCTTTCCACCCGGAGAAAAGACCGATGGCATCCTGCAACTGGTCGTCAAACCGGCCCATGCCCCGCTGATCCAGCATGTGATCCCGGAGATCATGGAACGCGTAAACCGCTTTTTCGGTTACAAGGCTGTGGCCAAGGTCAAGATCCGGCAAGGCGAGGTTAAGCCACCCGTGGATAAGGCCGCGCGCAGCGCGCCACCTTCGCTCAAGCCGATCCCGATGGAATTGGGTGACAGTTTGCGCGATATCGGCGATCCGGAACTACGCGCAGTGCTGGAATCTCTCGCCAGCAGTCTGGGCGGACAAGAGGATGGGAAAGAATGAAGTTCAAGGCGATGCTGAAGGTTGCAGCAGCAGGTCTGGCCGCAGCCATGTGTGTCAGCGCATCGGGTAATTGGAACACCAAGGTCGCCGAAGTTGATGGCGGCCACCGGATCGGCAATCCGCAAGCAAAAGTGCGGCTGACGGAATATGTCAGCTATACCTGCCCGCATTGCGCCCATTTCGCCCGCGATGGCGATGCAGCGCTGCAATTCAGCTATGTCGGTTCAGGCAGGGTGCAACTGGAGGTCCGCCATTTCGTACGCGACGTGGTGGACCTGACCGCTGCCATGCTCACCAATTGCGGTGCTCCGGCAAAGTTTCCACGCAATCACGCAGCCTTCATGCTCGGCCAGGAAAAATGGCTACCCAAGGCCGCCAGCGCCACGCAGGCGCAGCAACAGCGCTGGTTTACCGGCGCACCTGCTGCCCGCCATCGCGCTATTGCCAGCGACCTTGGTTTCTACGAGATCATGAGCAGTCGTGGCTACACCAGGACGCAGGTCGATGCTTGCCTCGCCGACAGCGCCATGTCGCAGCGACTGGTGGATAATACTGTGAAAGATGCCAAGGCACTTGATATCAAGGGAACACCCAGCTTCGCCATCAATGGCGTCCTGTTGGACGGTGTCCATGACTGGCAGAGCCTGCAACCCCGGCTTGACGCCAAATTCTAGCCCGCAAAGGGCGCTTTTCCGGCGGACAAGCTGTGGATAGCGGCATGCCCCGTCAAATCCGCGCTTCAACCCTGCCCTACCATCGGTTAGCTTCACCCGATTAATCAGAAGGATTGCCTCCCCATGAATGCTTTTCGCCGCATTGCCCTTGCCTCCCTTGCTGCGCCACTGGCGCTTGGCCTGGCTGCCTGCTCTGACAGCGAGACAGCAGATGGCGAAGTCGCAGAAGGGGAAGCGATCGCAGCCATCCCTGCCCCAGACGGCACGAGCTGGGCGGAAACTGTCGCGGTAAGCGATTATGATGGCTATGTGATGGGCAATCCTGATGCCCCGATCAAGGTCATTGAATATGGCTCGCTCACTTGCGGTGCCTGCGCGGCCTTTGCGGCGGACGGGATCGAGCCGCTGCGGGACAAATATGTCGCCAGCGGTGTCGTTAGCTACGAATTGCGCAACCAGGTGCATAACGGCCTGGACCTGGTGCTGGCACGGCTGGTGCGCTGCGGCGCGCCGGAGAGCTTCCATCCGCTGTCGGAGCAAATCTGGCTGAATCTGGAATCCATCTTCGCAGGTGCCAACACCAATCCGCAAGTGCTGGAACAGGCGATGAGCCTGCCGGAAGACCAGCGTTTTGTCGCCGTTGCGCAGGGCACCGGTCTGCTTGACTTCTTCGCAGCACGGGGCCTTGCGACCGATCAGGCACGGGCCTGCCTGGCAGACAGTGCATCGGTGATGGCAATCGCCGAACGGTCCGATACCCAGTCGAAGGAACTGGAAGTGTCAGGCACGCCCACCTTCTTCATCAATGGCAAGAATATCGGCACCCAGAACTGGGCTTCGCTCGAACCGATGCTGCAACGCGCTGGCGCCCGGTAAGCGCGGCGCGAGGGGGGCAGGAATTCGATGAAGATCTCGAAGCTCAAGCTTAGCGGCTTCAAGAGCTTCGTCGAACCTGCCGAACTGCGCATTGAACCCGGCCTGACCGGGGTTGTCGGGCCCAATGGCTGCGGCAAATCCAACCTTCTGGAGGCCATTCGCTGGGTGATGGGTGAAAACTCGCCCAAGTCCATGCGCTCCGGTGGAATGGAAGACGTGATTTTTGCCGGCACCGCGCAGCGGCCACAGCGCGATTTTGCCGAGGTGGTCCTGCATGGTGAAAGCGATGACGGTGACGAACTGGAAGTCGTGCGCCGGATCGAGCGCGGGGCAGGTAGCGCCTATCGCCTGAATGGCAATGATGTGCGCGCCAAGGATATTGCGCTGACCTTTGCTGATGCCGCAACCGGCGCCCACTCCCCGGCGCTGGTAAGCCAGGGCAAGATCGCACAGGTCATTGCAGCCAAACCGACCGAGCGCCGCATGATGCTGGAAGAGGCGGCCGGGATCGCGGGCCTGCATGTCCGGCGCAAGGATGCGGAAAGCAAGCTGCGCCAGACAGAAACCAACCTCGCCCGGTTGGAAGACCTCATGGCCGGGCTCGACAGCCAGATTGCCAGCTTGCGGCGGCAGGCGAAGCAGGCAGAGCGTTACAAGGCGCTGACGGAGCAGATCCAGCATGCCGAGGCACGGCTGGTATTTGCGCGCTGGCGCGATGCGGCGGCAGCGGCGGATGCTGCGCGCAAGGCCGCGCAGGCAGCGGATGCCAGGGTCGAGGAATGCAAACACGCGACCGACGCTGCTCAAAAGGCCCAGCATGATGCTGCGCAGGCACTGTCTGTAGCGCGCGAAGAACAGGCTGACCGGCGCGATGACGCTAATGCGCATGGCCATCGCATGGCTTCCCTCACCAGCCAGCTGGAGGCTGCAGAGCAACGGCTTGCTGACCTTGATCGTCAGAAGCAGCGGCTGGAAGAAGACCGCGTCGATGCTGACCGGATGACGCAGGATGCGGCGCAGGCCCTTTCCCGCCTGGAAAAGGATCTGGCCGAAAATGCGAAGTCACTGGCCGAAGATGAAGCGCGCCGCCCGGCGCTCGTCAATGCAGCCGAAAAGGCGGAACACGCCAGCCGGGCAGCGGAGCTCGCGCTGGCAAAGGCCACAGCAGACCACGCCGGCGTCGAGGCTGAATGGCGTGTGGCAGAATCAGAACTGGCGCAGGCCCAGTCACGGATCGACCGGCTCGATGCCGAGATGCACCGCCAGCAGGAAATGCGCACCAGCCTGACTGAACAGGATGATGCTGCAGCAGCGGTTGAGCAGGCGCTGGCTGGAGTCGAGAAGGCCGGCCAGGCCCTGACGCAAGCCCGCGCCGCGCTAGAAGCCATGCAGGGGCGCAAGGGGAATTTGCAGGCTGCGCGAGACGAAGCAGCCAGCGCGCTCGCCTCTGCCAAGGCCGACCTTGCCGGGATCGAACGCGAATTCACTGCGCTGACGCGCGACCGGGATGCCCGCGCGCGGCAAGCCAAGGGGCGCGAAGGCTTGCCAGCAGCGCTGGACCTCATGCGGGCTGAACCGGGCTATGAACGCGCACTCGCTGCCGTGCTCGGCCGCGATGCCAAGGCACCTGTGGGCAAGCCCGCAGATGGCAAGGAAGGACGTTTCTGGACCGGCGGTGCTGCCCCCTCGCCCGTGCCGGATAATCTCGCTGCCCATGTCCCAGGCTGCCCTCCTGAATTGGCCGCCCGCCTCGCGCTGGTCCATGTTGCCGAGAGCGATGACGGACGCACCCTTGGCCCCGGTGAATGGCTCGTCACCAAAGGCGGCCATTTGCGGCGCTGGGATGGGTTTGTCGCGCGTGGCGAAGGCGCTGCGGAAGCAGCTCGGCTGGAAGCGGAGAACCGGTTGGTAGAGCTGGAAAGCCAACTCCCGTACCTGCGCGAAGCGGCACAGGCGGCAGAAGCTGCACAGCAATCAGCTCAGGAAGAGCTTGCCACGCTCCAGCGGGAGATGGTCGGTGCAGAGCGAAATGTTGGCGAGTCCGCAGAGGCTGAACGCCGGGCCCTTCGCGCGCTCGACCAGGCCGAGGCTGCGCGGGAGCGCCATGCCACAAGGCTGGCCGAACTTGAGGCAAATACACAGGATTTGGTGGAGCGCCGCAAGCAGGCTGACGCAGAGCTCGCCAGCGCGCAGGAAAAGCTCGCTTCGCTTCCGTCGCAGGATGCAGGTCGGGCAACGCTGGAAGCCGCGCAAGCCAAGAACGAAGCGGCTCGCAGCCTGATGCAGGCGAGCGCAGCAGAGCTCGCTTCGCATGACCAGGCACTGGCAGTGGCGCGTGAACGGGTATCGGCCCAACGTTCAGACATGAGCAATTGGCAAACCCGTGCAGGAGACGCGGCCCGGCGCTTGTCCGACATGGCCCGCCGTTTCGAGGAAATCGAGGAAGAGCGCGCCATTTTCGCAGCCAAGCCCGAGGGGCTGATGCGCGAGATCGAACAAGGTGATGCCGTGCGCGAACGGCTCGGCGTCGAACTTGCCAAAGCTGAAGCCGCTGTCGCGGAAGTGCAATCCCGCGCGGAACAGGCGGACCGCGCTTTTGCCACTGCAAACGAGGCACTGGCCACCGCTCGCGAGGACCGCGCCGGCTTAGCTGCACGGGCTGAAAACGAAGAAGCCCGCCGCAGCGAAATGGCCCGCATTTCCGGCGAACGATTCCAATGCCCGCCCCCGCTGCTGGCCGAACGGTTCAGTTTTGACGCGGCAGAGGTCCGCAATTCCGGGCTGGAATCGGAAGAAATGGACCGCCTGACCGCAAGCCGCGAACGAATTGGGCCGGTTAACCTTGTCGCGGCAGAAGAGCTTGAGAAGCTTGAAGAACAGCATGGTTCCAGCGCCGCTGAACAGGCTGAACTGGTCGAGGCCGTCAATCGCCTGCGCGGTTCAATCGGCAATCTCAACCGCGAAGGGCGCGAGCGGTTGCGCACAGCCTTCGAGCAGGTTGATGCCCATTTCCGTGTGCTTTTCACCCGCCTGTTCGAAGGTGGCGCGGCGCATTTGGCGCTGGTTGACAGCGACGATCCGCTGGAAGCCGGCCTTGAAATCTACGCCCAGCCGCCGGGCAAGAAGCTCCAATCGCTTACTCTGCTCTCAGGTGGCGAGCAGGCGCTGACGGCGACCGCCCTGATCTTTGCGCTGTTCCTGACCAATCCGGCTCCGATCTGTGTGCTGGACGAAGTCGACGCGCCGCTGGACGATGCCAATATTGACCGTTTCTGCGACCTGCTCGATTCGATGGTCGGAGAAACCGACACACGCTATTTGATCGTAACACATAACGCCGTGACCATGAGCCGGATGCACCGGCTGTTTGGCGTGACGATGATCGAAAAGGGCGTGAGCCGACTGGTCAGCGTTGACCTGCACGCCGCCGAGGAACTGGTGGCAGCATAACCACTCTGGATCTGGCTGGCACTACAAGGCAGCAGCCAGACTGGTACGAATTTCCTTAAGCCGTTCAATGATTTCAGAACGGGACATGGCATTGTCGGCAGACTCGCTGGTGTCGGCTGGCGCGGTGGCGGCTTCCCCCGCTTCCGATGCCTCGAGAGGAGTCGCCTCGCCAATGCCCGCATGATCGCCAGCGGCCTTTATATCCTGGACTTCGTCCTTGCCGTCTATCCCATCGGAACTGACCGGGTTTTCCTCAATCGCCTGCTTCGCGCCTTTCAGCGTGTAGCCCTGCTTGTTCACCAGCTCATCAATCCGCTGGATCAAGGCGACATCTTCCGGGCGGTAATAGCGGCGCCCGCCGCTGCGTTTGAGCGGATCAAGCATCGGGAATTGCTGTTCCCAATAGCGCAGCACATGGCTCTTGATATCAAGCGCCTTGCTCACTTCGCCAATGGTGCGAAGCGCGCCCTCTTCCTTGCCGTCATCAAATTCCGGGTCAGTCATATATGCGATTAGCCCTTGGCGATCCGGTCCTTGAGCAGCTGGCTCGCACGGAACGTCATAACCCGGCGCGGGGTAATCGGCACTTCCACACCGGTCTTGGGGTTCCGGCCAATGCGTTCCTTCTTGTCGCGCAGGACGAAGCTGCCAAAGCCGGAAATCTTGACGTTTTCGCCCTTCTCAAGGGCATTCGACATGTGATCGAGGATCGCCTCAACCATCGACAGCGATTCTGCGCGCGAAAAGCCCATCTTGCGATTGACGGTTTCGGCCAGGTCGGCACGGGTCAAAGTTCCAACAGAGCGCATCGGCATTCCTCCCTGCAATCAGCAACTTGCAATGATGCAGGTAAGTCTAACCATTTACGGCTGTCAACGCAATTGGAGGCGCAGATTTACGCGGTTTTCACCAAGCTACGCTTGGCCAGTTACATACGCGCCAGGCTGGCGCCCCAGGTGAAGCCGCCGCCCATCGCTTCGAACATCACCAGATCGCCGGGTTTGATCCGCCCGTCGCGCCATGCCGTATCAAACGCCAACGGCACAGAAGCAGCGGAAGTATTGGCATGCTGGTCGACAGTGACGACGATCTTCTCAACCGGCAGGTTCAACTTGCGGGCAGTCGCATCGAGGATGCGCGCATTGGCCTGATGCGGCACGACCCAGTCGATCTCATCCGATGAAACACCAGCCTCTTCAAGTACTTCATTAAGAACACTCGACAGATTCACAACCGCATGGCGGAATACTTCGCGGCCCTTCATGCGCAATTTGCCGACAGTGCCGGTGGTGGATGGACCGCCATCGACATAGAGCAATTCATTATGCGCCCCATCGGCGTGCAGGCGCGAGGCGATGATGCCCGGCCCGTCTTCAGCGACCTCTTCCGCTTCAAGCACCAAGGCGCCGGCTCCGTCACCGAAGAGCACGCAAGTTGTGCGATCTTCCCAGTCGAGGATGCGGCTGAATGTTTCTGCGCCAATTACCAGCGCGCGTTTCGCCATGCCGGTCCGCAGCAGCGAATCGGCTGTCGCCAAAGCGTAAAGGAAGCCGGTGCATACAGCGGCGACATCAAAAGCGACGCCGCCATTGCAGCCGAGCGCAGCCTGAACCTTGGTCGCTGTGGCGGGGAAAGTCTGGTCCGGGGTGGCGGTGGCCAGCACGATCAGGCCAATGCTTTCGGGTTCGATCCCCGCAGCGTCCAGCGCCTTGCGTGCTGCTTCAATCGCGAGGCTGGAAGTCGTTTCGTCATCCCCGGCGATATGGCGCGCACGAATGCCGGTGCGCTCCACGATCCAGTCGTCGCTGGTATCTACCTGCTCTGCCAGTTCCGCATTGGTGACACGGCGTTTCGGAAGGGCAGAGCCACTCCCGCGGATGACCGAACGGATCACGCAGCCGCCCCTTCGCCCTTGCTGTCGCGCATCCGGGCTTCGCCCATGGCAGCGAGGTCGGCGGCAATTCGTTGGGTCAAGTCATCCTCCAGCAGCCGCGCCGCAACGGCGACAGCATTGGCAACCCCATTGGCATTGGCGCTACCGTGGCTCTTAACCACAACACCATTTAAACCGAGAAAAACCGCACCATTATGGTTATTCGGATCAAGGTGGTGGCGCAGCAATTCAGTCGCCGGACGCGAGACGAGGAAGCCGAACTTTGAACGCAGCGAACTGCGGAAGGCATCCTTGAGCAGATCGGTCACGAAGCGCGCCGCCCCTTCGATCGCTTTCAACGCGATATTGCCGGAGAAACCGTCGGTCACGACCACATCGACTTCACCGCGATTGATCTTGTCTGATTCGACAAAGCCATCGAAGGACAGGGCAAGGCCGCTTGCCGCCTGCAATTGGGCAGCGGCATCACGCAGCGCATCTGTGCCCTTGATATCTTCCGTACCGATATTGAGGATGCGCACGCGTGGTTCCTGCAGGCCGGTGACAATGCGCGAATAGGCTGCACCCATGATCGCGAACTGCACGAGGTTGCGCGCATCCGCCTCGGTATTGGCGCCAAGGTCGAGCATGATCACGTCATTCTCGCCCAGGGTCGGCATCAGCGCGGCCAATGCGGGCCGGTCAATCCCGGGCATGGTGCGGAGCGCGAGCTTGCTCATTGCCATCAATGCACCAGTATTGCCGGCACTGACAGCCGCACCGCAATCTCCCGCTTTCACAGCGTTGATCGCAAGGCCCATGGAGGTAGTCTTGGCACGGCGAAGCGCCTGGGTCGGCTTCTCGTCGCCGCCCACAACATCTTCACAATGCAGGATTTCGGAGGCACCCCGCATATTGGGGTGCTGGTCGAGAGCAGCTTTGATGCGGGTTTCGTCGCCTACCAGCAGGAACTGGAACTGGTCGTGGCGACGCCTTGCCAGCGCCGCCCCTTCAACCATCACGCGCACGCCTTCATCGCCGCCCATCGCATCAACGGCGATACGCGGCAGGCTCATTGCACTCTCCGATCAATTGTGGGCTGCTTAGAGCCCGACAGAGATGACTTCGCGACCGTTATAATGGCCACAATGCGTGCACAGATTGTGCGGACGCTTCAGCTCGCCACAATTGGAGCATTCATGGAATGCTTCCGGCTTGAGCGCATCATGCGAACGACGGATGCCACGACGGTGCGGCGATACTTTTCTTTTAGGGACAGCCATGTCGGCACCTGTTCCTTGAATCTGATCAATTGCTGGCCGCTCTAGGCGAACCCTCCGACCGGCACAAGTGCGTGCCTGCACGGAAAAGCCCTGCCATTGCGGGGGAGGCGCGGCCTATAGCGAATTTCGCACGGGTTGCAAGCAGCTTGCGCCCAATCCATTCGCCCCCTAGCTAGCACAGATCATTGAGAGAGGAAAAACCCCCATGTTGCTGCCTGTTACCATGAGCCTTGCTGCGGCCTGTGCGCTGATTACCTTCTGGCTCATGATGCGTTGCGGGCAGACCCGCGTGCAGCGCAAGATCCTCCACGGGGACGGCGGTGACCCGCTGATGATGCAGCGCATGCGCGCGCAGCTCAATTTCGTGGAAAGTGCGCCTTTCGTGCTGGCGCTGGTCGCCCTCGTGGAACTGGCTGACAAAGGCGGCAAGTGGCTGCCCTTTGTCGCAGGCATCTATGTAATCGGACGCATCCTCCATCCCTTGGGCATGGACAGGGCAGACAGCAACTGGCTGCGCGGTGCAGGCGTCGGGATTACCATGCTGACGCTGGTGGGAATGGCGGTTTATGCCGCGCTGGTCGGCGCCGGGGTGCTCTGATCAGCTTAGCGCCGCGTCACCCACATACATGTTGGTGCGGCGTTCCTGCCCAAATGTGCTGACGGGGCCGTGGCCGGGGATAAAGGTTACATCCTCGCCCAGCGGCCACAGTTTCTGCGTGATCGAATCGATCAGCTGCTGATGATTGCCGCGCGGGAAATCCGTGCGCCCGATGCTGCCCTGGAACAAGACGTCCCCGACAATCGCGAAGCGGCTGGGGCCGTGATAGAACACCACATGGCCAGGAGTGTGGCCGGGGCAATGGATCACATCCAGCTCCAGTTCGCCTACAGTTACCTTGTCGCCATCCTTGAGCCAGCGAGTTGGCTCGAAAGTCTTGGCCGTCATCCCCCAGCGCGCGCCATCATCGTCCAGCTGCGCAATCCAGAAGCGATCTTCCTCTTCTGGCCCTTCGATCGGCAGGCCGAGTTCGTCCGCCAGCATCCCGGTCTGCCCGCAATGGTCGAGGTGACCATGGGTGACGAGCAGCTTCTCCAGCGTCACACCGGCTTGCTTCACCGCCGCCTTGAGCTTGTCGAGATCGCCGCCCGGATCGACCAGCGCGCCCTTCATGGTTTTGGTGCACCAGATCAACGAGCAATTCTGCTCCAGCGGGGTAACGGGAATGATGGCTGCCTTCATCGGCGGCTTGGGTTTGGACTCAACGGTCAATCTTTATCTCAGCTTTTCTGGGCACAGATGTACTCTGAGCCTTCGCCATTCGCGCGTACACAAGAATGGTACGGCGAAAAATAGATGAATAGCCCGACACAAACAATCGCGGCGATGGACAAGATCAAAGCAATTTTTACGCTATCACTCACGACCGCCTCTCATAAATTTCTCATATTCAGACTTCGCCCGACGATTCATCTCACGGGCACAAGCATCCAGATCTGCCTTCAACGCGTCAACGCATTCTGCTATTTCGCCTTCTGAAAGACAGCTTGGAGTTAACTTGTTCGAGACCGCATGGATCGACGCGCCGTGAACCCCATATTCAACACGAAACTTCCCCAATTTTCCAACCATTTCGGCCTCCATCCAACAAGATTTTATCGAACCTCACCATCGAAGCCAGATGTAGCTCACAACCTCCCCCCCTTCCAAACCACCCGGCCGATCACATCGACATCGTCGAGATCGACTTCGACAGGCGGATAGGCGAGGTTCTGGCTGAGCAGGGTCACCCGCCCCGGCACGGATTGGGCGACGCGTTTGACCAGCAGGCTTTCCCCTACCCGCAGCACATGGATACCGTCGCGTAGGGGACGCGGGGTGCGATCGACGAGGATTTCGTCGCCATGGCGCAGTAGCGGCTCCATGCTGTCGCCCTCCACCGCAATGGCAGAGAGCATGGCGGCATCGAGCCCCTGTTCGCGCAGCCAGCGGCGGGAGAAGCGGAAGCTGTCAAACGGCGCCTCTTCCTGCGCGATGGCGCCCGGCCCGGCTGAGGCCCCCAGCGGCAGGCGCGGGACATCAACCCAATCACTTTTCGCTGCCTTCACCGGCGCAGCGTAGGAATTTTCCTCCCGCCCGCCCAATTCCGATTCGGGCACGCCGAAAAATTCCGCCAGCACGCGGCGGTCTTCTTCCTCCAGCTTCTTCGGGCTGCCTTTGCGGATGAATTGCTGCAAATATGTCGCATTCCTGCCGATCAGTCGCGACAGACCAGAGAGGCTACTGCCCCGCTCTTCCGCGAGCTCCAGCAAGCGCTGTTGTGCATCACTCATGGCAAATTCCTGCATATTGGATGAGATTCTTCCTACACGATGTATTTTTCCTAGACAAGTTGGATTTCGAGTAGAACAAAAGGTGGAAGTCGATTCGTCCGCTGCCATTACGGGGAGATGCCATGTTGATCCGATCCATCGAGAAGTTCCTGCGCGAACACGATATGCCCGCTACCAAGTTCGGCCGTCTCGCCACGCATGATCCGCGCTTCGTGCTCGATTTGCGCAATGGCCGCCTGCCCCGCCCTTACACTGAAAGGCGCGTGGAACATTTCATGAACAATTATCAGGGGGGCGCCCATGCAGGCTGATCCGACACTGCGCAAGCAACCCATCCGCAAACCGCGCAGAGGGCCTGCAGACCATTTGCGCGAGGCCCTGCGGGAACTCTCCAACGGGCAAGGGGAATTGCTTAGCCATGCAGAGAAGCCCTGGGCGAGCATCACCTTTTCCGGCAGCCGTCATACGCTGCGCTACGCCTTCAGGGGCGCGGAAGCCGTTTCAGCCGCCGAAGACCTGATCGACGTATTGCCCGAGCACGAATTCACGATCCCCGGCCAACTGGTCGCCGATGCGACGGTGACCGAGGTTGCGCACACGCTCCTGCCCTCCCCCCGGATGGAGGTCACGCTGGAGGTGCTGCTGCTGGAAGACGCCTAGCCCCTTGCATTCCAAGCTGCCCTGACATCCAGATGATGACCTGCCGAAAATTGTGAGGCTTCACGACCCGGCGCACAGCGACCTTGTTGGTCGTGAGCACCGGAAGCCTGAAGGATCGCGATTTGCAGGCGGTCAGGGCTGGATGTCAGGGCAGTTTATGCCCATTCGCGGCGGATGACGAGGTTACGGATCTCGCTCATATCCTCCATAGCAAAGCGGATACCTTCGCGGCCGAGACCGGAATCCTTCACCCCGCCATAGGGCATGTTATCGACGCGGTAGGATGACACATCGTTCACCACCACGCCGCCAACGTCGAGCGTGTCCCAGGCGTCGAGCACCTGGTGGATATCGCGGGTGAAGATACCGGCCTGCAGGCCGAATTTGCTGTCATTCACTTCCTTCAGCGCTTCGCCGAAGTCGGAGAATTTGGACAGGTTCGCCAACGGGCCGAAGGCTTCCTCCGTCACCGCATCGCAATCAGCGGGCACGCCCTCCAACAAAGTTGCTTCAAGCATAGCCCCTTCCCGCTTGCCGCCGCATAGAAGCGTCGCGCCTGCTTCCACAGCCGCTTCGATCCAGCCATGCAGGCGGGTCGCCTCTTTCTCGGAGATCATCGGACCAACGAAGGTGTCCCGGTCCTTC
Source organism: Sphingomonadaceae bacterium (assembly GCA_024236195.1). Lineage (GTDB taxonomy): Bacteria > Pseudomonadota > Alphaproteobacteria > Sphingomonadales > Sphingomonadaceae > JACXVD01. Next base: position 220,243 of record JACKKZ010000004.1, on the reverse strand, counting down.
GGGTCGCCCGCGATCAGCGTGCCGGTCTTGGCCACCAGCATCGCCTTGAAGCGGTCATAAATATCCTCATGGATGATAATCCGCTGCACCCCGATGCAGCTCTGGCCGGACTGGTAGAAGGCGCCGAAAATGATCCGCTCCAGCGCGTGATCGAGGTCGGCATCCTTATCGACGATCACTGCCGCATTGCCGCCCAGTTCGAGGATTACCTTCTTCTTGCCCGCCCGCGCTTTCAGGTCCCAGCCCACACCGGGTGAACCGGTGAAACTGAGCAGCTTGAGCCGTTCATCCGTGGTGAACAGGTCTGCCCCGTCACGGCTGGCCGGGAGGATCGAGAACGCGCCCTCCGGCAGTGTGTCACATTCGGCCAGCACTTCGCCCATGATGATCGCGCCCAGCGGGGTCATGCTGGCTGGCTTCATCACGAAGGGGCAACCCATGGCGATGGCCGGCGCGATTTTGTGCGCGGCCAGATTGAGCGGAAAATTGAAGGGAGAGATGAAGCTGCACGGCCCGATTGGCACCCGCTTCCACATGCCCATATAGCCCTTCGCCCGGGCAGAAATATCAAGCGGCTGGACCTCGCCATAATTGCGCACCGCCTCTTCCGCGCCGATGCGGAAGGTGTCGATCAGGCGGGAGACTTCGCCTTCCGCATCCTTGATCGGCTTGCCCGCTTCGATGCAGAGCGCATAGGCCAGCTCGTCAAACCGCTCGCGGAAACGGGTGACGCAGTGGTTGAGCACATCCTGCTTCTCATAGCTTGCCATGCGCGCCATCGGCTCTGCCGCACGTACCGCCCCGGCAATCGCCTCGTCGATAATGTCGGGCGTCGCCAGCGCGCAGCGGAAGGCGACTTCGCCGGTGAACTTGTCGGTCACCGCCAGATCCGTGTTGGGCTGCGCGGCCTTGTTGTTGAGGTAGAGCGGATAGGTGTCTTTGAGCTGGACCACTTGAAACAATCTCCACGTCATCCCGGACTTGATCCGGGATCCCGCCTTCTTCTTCCCCGCCGCGAGAAACCAAGCGGGACCCCGGCTCGCAGGCCGGGGTGACGATGCCGGTTCAAAGCTCCTTGCTGAGCTTCTTGATATCAATATTCAGGATCTGGTCGTTCTCCGAATAATCGACCGGGCAATCAATCAGATGCACGCCCGGCGTATCGCGGCATTCGGCCAGCACCTTGGTCAGATGTTCGCTGCTTTCGATCCGGTGGCCCTTTGCACCAAAGCTCTCCGCGAATTTGACATAGTCGGGATTGCCATAGGTCAGACCCCAATCTTCAAAGCCCATATTCGCCTGTTTCCAGCGGATCATCCCGTAGGAATCGTCGCGAAGAATCAGCACCGTGAGATTGAGGCCGAGGCGCACCGCGGTCTCCATCTCCTGATCGTTCATCATGAAGCCGCCATCGCCGCATATCGCCATCACCTTGCGGTCCGGATAGAGCATCGCGCTCATCATCGCGCTGGGCAGGCCTGCCCCCATGGTGGCGAGCGCATTGTCGAGCAGCACGGTGTTCGGCAGATAAGCGGTGTAACCACGCGCAAACCAGATCTTGTACACGCCATTGTCGAGGCAAATGATCCCGTCATGCGGCAGGCAATCACGCACCTGCTGGACAAGATGGGGCGGGAAGATCGGGAAGCGATCATCCTTGGCCAGCCCGCCTGTATGCTCCACCTCCGCCTTGCGATAGGCGAGCATGTGATCGAAATTCCATGACAGGTTCGGGGAGATATCTTCCTTCATCTGCCAAATGGCATTGGCGATATCGCCGATCACTTCGATCTGCGGGAAATAGACCGGGTCAACTTCCGCTGTCTTGGTGCTGACATGGATCACGCAAGGTCCGCCCTGCTGCATGAAGAAGGGCGGCTTTTCGATCACGTCATGGCCGACATTGATGATGCAGTCCGAATCCTCGACCGCACGATGGACAAAGTCGCCCGCCGACAGCGCCGCACAGCCGAGGAACAGCGGGTGGCGCTCGTCAATCACGCCCTTGCCCATCTGGGTGGTGAGGAAGGGGATACCGGTCTTCTCGACGAATTGCAGCAGCATCCGCCCGGTCATTTTCCGATTGGCACCGGCACCAATCACAAGCACCGGCGCCTTGGCCCCTTCAATCGCCTTTACCGCCTGCCGCACAGCCTTTTCTTCAGCCGAAGGTCTCCGCGCAGTTGAACGCAGGATCGGCGAAGAGTCGGTGTGCTCGTCCGCAATATCTTCCGGCAGCTCCAGATGCACGGCACCCGGCTTCTCCTCTTCCGCCAGGCGATAGGCCTCGCGAATACGGCTGGGAATATTGTCCGCCGAAGCCAGCTGGTGCGTATATTTCGTGATCGGCCCCATCATCCCCACCACATCAAGGATCTGGAACCGGCCCTGTTTTGATTTCTTGATCGGCTTCTGCCCGGTGATCATCATCATCGGCATGCCGCCCAATTGGGCATAGGCAGCAGCGGTAACGAAATTGGTCGCACCGGGGCCAAGCGTCGCCATGCACACGCCGGTCTTGCCCGTATGGCGGCCATAGGTTGCCGCCATGAAGCCTGCGCCCTGTTCATGCCGGGTCAGCACCAGCTTGATCGACTTGGAACGGGAGAGCGAATCCAGCAGGTCGAGATTTTCCTCGCCCGGAACGCCGAAGATATACTCGCAGCCTTCCGCCTCGAGACATTCAATGAAAAGGTCGGATGCTTTCTTCTTGCCGTTACCTTCGGCCATCGCACAAACTCCCGTTGCGACGCGCGCTCTGCGCGTCTCCCAGATTGCCAATGCGACCTACGGCGAAGTTGCGAAACTCGCTGCCCCCCTTCGCTCTTGTTTCAAGGGGTATCAAATGGATGACCCGGTGTAACCCCCTTATTGCAAAAGTCTCGCAACGTGTAGCCAGGATCAATAGCCGAGACGCGGATCGAATTGCGGAGTGACGGGCTCACCACCTTCATAACGGGCGAGATTCCGAACAAATCTTTGTGCTGCTTTCTGGAACGCGGTTGCCTGTGCACGCCCCGAAAGATGCATGGTGATATGGGCATTGTCCAATGACCAAAGCGGGTGATCAGCAGGCAAGGGTTCCGGCGTGGTGACATCGAGGAGCGCCCCCGCAATTGCTCTCTTCTCCAACACGTCCACCAGCGCATCCTGATCCACCACGGAGCCGCGCGCGATATTGACCAGCACCGCGCTCGATTTCATTGCGGCCAACTCCCCCGCACCAATTACGGCATGAGTTTCGCCAGTTGAAGGCAAGGCCAGAATCAGCCAGTCGAACTCGCCCAATCGGGATCGCCAGTCATCCGGGCCAAGTTCCCCGGCTTGCGGGCTGCGCCGGACGGGGACCGTCTCAACTCCAAAAGCCTGCAAGCGCACGGCGATGCGACGGCCGATTTCGCCATAGCCGAGGATGAGCGCTTTCGTGCCTTCCAGTTCCATCTCGCCGGGCGACTGCACCAACCAGTCATGGCGATCCTGCGCACGCACGACATTGCGGTAATCCTTGGCAATCACCAGCATCCCCATCAGCGCGTAATCAGCCACGGCAGCGGCAACGAGCCCCGCCCCGTGTGTGATGGTGACCTTGCGCTCCGCCAGCAGGTCCAACGGCAGGAAATCCAGCCCGGTAAAGATGGAGTTGAGCCAGCGCAGCTTGCCCGCGCGCCGCACCGCCTCAATCATTGGCGCCTTGTCCTCCATGTCGAACCAGCCGATTTCCGCCTCTGGCGCAAGCGCCAGCATTTCTTCCGGCGAGCTGTAGAAGCGCGCTTCGATCCCCGGTGGCAATTGCGGCTCCACCAGCGGGCGCATGAGGGCGGACAGGACGGCAAGGGTCATGGCTTCATTCTCACTTTCGCTGCGGGCTTGCCATCCTGACCGGCAAGGTCAAGGGTATGCGCATGGCCAAGGCGCTGTTTCCCAAATATGCCGTGCTGGATGAATTCCTCCCGCCAGAAGTGGCGCAAGGCTGGCTGGACTTTGCGCTGGCGCGGCGGGACCAGTTCGAGCCGACAACAGTGATCCGCGCTGGTTCGACGAGCGAAGGCCATGCCTATCGGCGCTCGCTGCGGTATTGCGGTTCACTGGGCGAGGCAGGAGCCGTTCTGGAGCAAGCGCTGCGCGCGGCCTTGCCGGAGCTGCTGGCAGCCACGGGGCTGGCCCCCTTCCCCATCGCAACGGTGGAGCTGGACCTGACGGCCCATGGCGACGGCGCCTATTTCCGCCAGCACACGGACACGCTGGCCTATGGCGACAGCCCGGCTGGCGACAGGCTGCTGACGGCGGTCTATTATGTCCATGTCCGGCCAGCAGCCTTTACTGGAGGAGATTTGCTGCTCCACCCCTATCGTGGGAATGATGAACCGATTGCGCTGGAGGCTCGCCACAACCGGCTGGTCAGCTTCCCGTCCATCGCCCCGCATGAAGTCGCGCCTGTCAGCCTGCCGGGTGACCGGTTCGAGGACATGCGCTTTGCGGTGAATTGCTGGGTTTTGCGGGCGCGGGGCTAGGCAGGCTTCTTATTTCGCTGCCGCTTCCAGTTCCGCCACCAGTCCATTCGGAAAGCTGTCAGAGCGGATGTTGTCCAGGTGCCAGCCATCGCTCTCCCAGACCAACTCCAATTGTTGAGTCGTCTTTGCATCCCAACCGAGGTCAATGGTGACATCAGCCACGGCATGATCTGCGTCACGCTGTTCAATCCGGGTGATGGTGACCGCGAATTTGGTTTCGTCCCAGTCCTGACATTCGCACAGCCATCCGAAGCTGCTCAAATCGTCAATCGGTTCATCACCGAGTGCAACCCGCCACTGCCCGATCAGCCGGGTTGTGCGCAGCGAATAAATGGGTTCTTCCCAATCGGGCGATCCAAGGCCAGGCCGCTGATAGGAAGCATAGAAGCCCTGCACGGCTGTCTCAATGGCGTCGTCGTCCTGTTCAGAAGCGGCGGATGCACAGGCCGACAAGAGCAGGGCACAAGCACCGAGGACGAATGCCTTCTTCACAGCTTCCACTCCCATCCCAGCGGATCGCCATCCATCACTTCAACGCCCTTGGAGGCGAGCTCATCGCGCAAGGCATCGCTGGTGGCGAAGTCCTTGTCAGCGCGGGCGGCCATGCGGCGAGCCAGCGCGTCTTCGATCTTGACTTCTTCGATCTGCGCACCCTTCGGGCGAAGGCGCAGGTCTGCGCGGGTAATGCCAAACAGGCTGAGCCCCAGCACCGCGTCCATGTGTTCGATCACGGCGCGCTTGATCCCGGCATCAACCTTTTTCACCGCCAGTGCCTCTTCCAGCGCAGTCAGGGCGATGGGCGTGTTGAGGTCATCGGCTACGGCAGCATCGAACTTGTCGAGCATCGGCGCAAACTTGGGATGGTCAATCGCTCCCGGCTGCGCATCCGCCAGCCGCTCGACCGCCATCACCATGCGCTTGAGCCGTACCAGGGCAGCTTCCAATCCCTCCCAGCTGAATTCCAGCTCGCTGCGGTAATGCGCTTGCAGGCACATCATGCGATAGGCGAGTGGGTGGTAGCCCTTGTCGATCAGCAATTGCAGCCGAAGGAACTCGCCCGAACTCTTCGACATCTTGCCCGAACGTTCGACGAGGAAATTGTTGTGCATCCAGAAGCGCGCGCCCGAATTGGCCGCCTCGCCCAACCCGCCGCAGCCGCAGAAGGCCTGGTTCTGGGCAATTTCATTCGGGTGGTGGATTTCGCGATGGTCGATCCCGCCCGTATGAATATCGAACGGAAAGCCCAGAAGTGCATGGCCCATCACCGAGCATTCCAGATGCCAGCCCGGAGCGCCCCGTCCCCAGGGCGAATCCCATTCCATCTGGCGCTTCTCGCCCACCGGGGTCTTGCGCCAAATGGCGAAGTCTGCCGCGTTTCGCTTGCCCTGGACTGCGTCAATCCGCCCTTCCCCGTCTTCGGTGATAGCCCGCGCCAAGCGGCCATAATCCTCGACGGTGGAGACGTCGAAATAGAGGCCGCTTTCCAGCTCGTAGCAGTGCTTGTCCGCAATGCTTTTCGCGAAGTCGATCATCGGGTCGATATAGTCGGTTGCAATCGACCAATGCGCCGGCTGGCGGATATTGAGCGCCTTTACATCGGCCCAATAGGCCTCAGTATAGTGCTTGGCGATGTCCCAAATGGACTGCGCGCGCTCGGCAGCCATCTTCTCCATCTTGTCTTCGCCTTCATCGGCGTCATCGGTCAGGTGCCCGACATCGGTGATGTTGATGACATGGGTGAGCTTGTAACCCTTGTAGGATAGCGTCCGCCCGAGAATGTCCGCAAAGACATAGGCGCGCATATTGCCGATATGCGGATAGTTATAGACCGTCGGACCGCAAGTGTACACGCGCGCCTCACCGGGGTGGACGGGCTCGAATGTCTCAAGCTGGCGGGTCAGGCTGTTGAACAGCTTCAGCGGATGGTCCTGCATGGCCGCGCCTCTGCCCCGGCAGCGGCGCGGTGGTCAAGCCTTTCCGCGCCGCGTACCCGTGTCACCAGTCCTCAAGCCGGGCAGGTTTCATCGCCCTCTTCACATTCTTCCTCACCACCAGACCACAAGTCTTCATTGCCCGCCCCGGTCACCGGATCGTCAATCAGCGGCTCTTCGTCATAATCGGTCGGATCGCGCAACTCGATCAGCATCGTATCGAACTTGTCGCCAAAGCCCTGCTCTGTCCGGTCATCCTGACCCGGATCATCGTCAAACTGATCCTCGATCAAATCCTGCAAGGGATCGCCGGGACTGTCATCATTGGGCGTGGTCGTGGTCACACAGCTGGATGGGTCAGCAATCAGGCACCCGTTGAGCGTGGAAAGCGCGTCCAGCGTGGCCCCCGTGAAGTCGGTCACCGCAATGGCATCCACACCGGTCTGGCCATTCACGATCCCGTTGATGACCACCACAATGCTCGCCCCGGTCGCTGCGGTGTTTGACTGCACCAGCAAGCTGTCAAAGGTGAAGCCGCGCCGATCCGCGAAGTCGGTTCCGGGGGCGGTGTTCTGGACCAGGAAGGACTGGCTCACCACTATGTCCCCCGTGCCTGCACGCAGCAACCCGTCGGGATTGTCGATCCCTTCGCTATCGGCCAGCCTGCTATCAATATCCGCAGCCCCAAGGCCGGAAATATCCGCCAGCGCGCCCGGCGTCATCGCAAAGACATTCTCCGCCAGAATAGCGAGAGTACCGGTATAGACGCCGGTATCTTCGTTGATTTCCAGCAAGCCGGTATTGGCATCAATGAACACGTCCAGCTCGGTCGCCAGCGAGAGGCGGTTATCCGCTGTGGCATTGGTCATGACGACCGCCCCGAACACGTCGATCCCGTCTTGCGAGAAGAAGTCCAGTGTACCTGTCTGGCCAAGATTGCCGGTCTGCGGACCGGACACATTGTCGATCACGACAATGTCGAGGTCGTCCAGCTCGATGAAACCATTATCGGCGGCGATTTCGATGTCCCCGCCCGAATGGACGCGTGAGAATTCGGCATTGTCCAGCTCGAACAAGCCGCTCGCGCCGCCAGCACCGCCGATCCGCATATCGCCGTCCGTGCCGATCCTGATCAGATTGGTCAGGTCCGTCTGCCCCAGCGAGCCGGTGGAACCAATCGCAATATCCGCCGCGAACAGATCTATCGTCTCGCCAATCGCAGCGGCCTGGATATCGGCCAGCCCGCCCGCCTGAATGGTGAGCGTATCCGTGGCCGTGACATTGGCATTCACCACCACGTCACCTGCCGCAGAAATGAGGATATTCCCGCCGCTCGTCGTCACTTGCTGCGGCGAAGCGCCCTTTCCGGGTGTTACATTGTCGATCACGATCTCGTCATTCACTGCAACAGACGATCCGGTGGAGACCAGCCGGATATCCTGCGTCGCGGAGACCCCAACCGTGCTGAGCGCGCCGACCGTTTCAATGTCCACTCCGCCATTGCGGGCAAAGGCGTTAACCTCCAGGTCCTGCGTCGCGCGGATGAAGATATCATCGGCCGTCGCGATCAGTTCCTGTGTCAGGTCGACTTCGGTCTCGATGCGAAGGTTGGAACCGGTCGCTGCCGAAATATCCGCCCGGCGCCCAATCAACGAGCCAATGGTGATATCGCCTGCCGCATCCACATCAATCGCCCCTGCACCTGTGCCGGTTGCATCCAGCGTGTCGGCGGTGAAAGTGCCGTCGGAATTGACGATGATCTCGCTATTGGCAAACAGGCTGCCAACGGTAATCGAGCCGCCGTTGAAGCTATCAAGATCGACATCATTGCCTGCACGAGCCGTGGCGAAGTTGATATTGCCAAAGGCATCGACCGAAACATCTCCGCCTGCATCAAGTGTAGTGCCGATGAATTCGCCGCCGAATGCCCGGACAATCAGGTCGCTTCCGGCATTGAGCGCTCCCGCAGACACCGAGCTGCCCGCGGTGATGTCCATTGCACCGCCTGCATCGGCATCAACCATAGTGACCAGGCCGCTGGCATCGAGCGACAGGTCGCCCCCGGCGCTGGCAGTTCCGCCCAGCGCGATATTCCCTGCGCTCGCAGTCATTGCCATGCTGCCGGTGCTGGTCACAGCTCCGCTGATCTGGATGTCACCGCCATTTGCGGTCAGGCTGCTGGCACCGGTCCCGGCAGTGATAGACGTGCCGGCAACGCTGCCCGTGCCGGGTGTAGCCACTGGCGGTACAAGTGCCTGAGGACCTGATTTCGTCCCGGTGCCGCCCGGTCCGGCCGTGTCAGGCGCGGTTGCGACCAGCTGGACATGGAGCCCGGCAACCAGGGCCACGAAATCCACTTGGGTGCCCGAAACATCAATGAAACCGCCTGCGGTGGAATTGCCAAGATTCACCACACCGCCAGCCGTGATGATGATATTGCCGCCTGTAGTGATCGAGTTCAGCCCGGTGGTGAAACTCAGGCCAGAGGTGGCGAGGAAATTCCCCTGCGCCTCTGCGTGCTCGACCGTGATATGCTGGTTCGCATCAAGCGTGATATCTCCGACCGCCGTTATCGTGCCGAGGCTGACATTGCCAATGCCGGCGGTTGCGCTGATTGACCCGCCCGACACGATATCGCCAAGTGCAATAGCCAGCGCGGTTATGGTCACATCCCCGCCGCTCTGAATATCGCCCGCGCCCCCATTCGCGGCAATCACGCCATTGCTGGCGGTCAAGCTGATCGAATTTGGCGAAGATAGCAGGTTGAAGAGAATATCCCGCGCACTCAGCAGGGAAATATTCGCTGCGCTGGCATCGCCAATGGCAATCGCATCTGCTTGCAGGCTCAACGAGTTAACCGCGCTCAGGTCTCCGCCGTTGATCTCGCCGCCCGCGACCATGGCGATAAAGTCGCTGCTGGTCGCGGCGGTAAAGGTGATGTCGCCGCCTGCATCAACGGTGAAGCTGCCGCCTTGCGCATTGAGCGATCCGAAGCCGACATTGCCAGTGGCATCGAAATCAATCCCGCCGCTGACAGTCACCGTGCCATTGCCGTCAATGGCACCATTGGTGGCATTGAGCGTCAGGTTCCCGCCCACTGTGCCATTGTTGAAGGTGATCGACTGACCGGTGACGGACGTATCCCCGCCGCTTACGGCATTGCCGATACTCGGCGTCCCGCCTGCAACAATCGTGATGGCATTCGCGGCCCCGACAGTAGTCGTCACGCTGGTATCTGTGCCGCTGGTCAGCACTACATTGGATCCGGCAAGTTCAGCCGTCTCCGAAGCGAAAGCAATCGCACCCGGCTGCCCCGCAGACGCTGTATCCAGCGCTATCGAGAAAATGTCTGGCCCGGTGCCGATGGCTGTCGCGGAAGCTAGGCTGATCGCTCCGCCCGCGTCGACCACGACATCATCCCCGGCGGACAGCGACGCGAGAGTTGCATCGCCCACTGCTGCAACCGCAATATCTTCCCCGGCCGACAGATTGCCACTGGAGGTGACCGAGCCACCTGCCACAAGGACAATCGAGCCGGAAGTTGGCGGCAAAGCACCGGTCGCAGCCGAAGCGAGCGAAATATTGCCTCCGGCATTGATAAGGATATCGCCGCCATTCGACAGCATATTGCCCGCAGTGAGGTCACTATTTGCCCCGCCTGCCCGCAAGCTGACCTGCGACCCCGAACCGGTGGTTGAGACATCGCCAGTTGTCAGCGAGCCAGCCGTGGTCGTCAGGCTGATAAAGCTGCCGCCGGCAACCGTACCGAACGCCGCATCGCCATTGCTGGCACTGGCATCAATGAAGCCGCCCGCGGCAAGATTCCCCCCGGTTATCGAAGTCCCGGCCACCAAGGTAACATTGGAGCCGGCATCCACCGAGGTCAGACCGATATCGCTGGCCGAAGACAGGACAATGTCGTTACTCGCCGTGATCGTACCGATATCGAGCGAACCGCCCACTATCGTGACATTTACCGCTGTATCAGTGAAGCCGAGTGCAACGTCACCCGGTGCATTGAGCGAAATGTCCTGCGAAGCAACGACAACTTCGCCGAGCAGGATATCGCCGCCGGCAATGATCCTGACTGGACCGGAAGCGATGCTCAACAGGCCGACATCCATGCTGCCCGGTACGCTATAGGCCCCCTCCAGCGCGCCCCCCACATTGGCCACGGTGGTCAGCTGGCCGCCGCTTTCGATGCTCCCTGCCTGAATATTGCTGCCAACAGTTATGCCGATATCATTGACGCTGTTCAGCTGCGCACTGCCAATCAGGCTACCCGCGGCATCAATCAGGATCTGGTTGCTGAAAATGCTGGCATCGCGCAGGTCCACGTTGCCCTCGCTGCTTTCCAGCGAAAACAGGTCACTGGCGTCAAGCTGGGTGGCAATCCCGTTGGTTCCCATCACGATATCGCGCCGCGTCGTAATCAGGATCTCGCGTGCACTGACAGTGCCTTGCTGCACGATCAGCTGGATCACGTCATTGTTGGACGCCTGGCCAATTTCGATGCTGTTGGTTGCCAGGATGTTGCCGAGGCAAACATTGCCTTCAAGGCAGTTGGCCGAGAGCAACCCGCCATCATCGCTGGGCACCACTCCGTTCGCGGGGGCATCGTTGATATCAACTGCAAGTGAGGCGGCACTGATCGAGCCATCCAGTGCGTCAACCGCATTGCCGGTAATGATCGTTGCCGCATCGCCGGAGTTGATTTCCCCATCAACCACGACCGAGGCAATCGGGGTCAGGATCGGTGACAGCAGATTGGTGACACTGCCTGCAAGCAATTGAATATTCGGCCCGCTGGCGAAGGGGTTGAGCAAGTCGATTGCATCGGTCGGATTGGCAGCAGATGCGATGCTTGCACCGCTTTCAACGATAATGTCATCGCCAGTGCGCACGATCAGCGCATTATCTGCCGTCGTTTGTGAACCGTCGACAAAACTGGTCGAGCCGCCTGCCGTAATCACGATATCGCGATAGGACTCGACCGTCCCGGTAATCTCCACATTTGCGGCTGGATCATAGACCGGGCTGCCTGCCGCGATCAGGCCTGCGTTGATAATGATCCCGGCAAAGTTCGAGACACCCTGCGGCCCGGTGGCAAGGGCATTGTTGAGGAAGACCGATCCTTCGGAAGTCAGGGATATCACCGGCACGGCGGTCAGGTCGTCAGCCGTGATGTCTCCGCCTGCGATAATGAACAGCTCATTCCCAGAGGCGATGAAGCTGCCACTGTCTGCAGTGAACCTGCCCACCGACGTTGCGCTGAAACTGCCCCCTGCATCAATGGAAACCGTGCTGCCGGCATTGTTGGTATGGGTGACAAGGATGTCGCCGCCGGCATTAAGGGTAACCCCGCCCCCGGCAACCAGTTGACCGTCCCCGTCAAAGGCAAAGACTATGTCTCCGGCGACATCAACAAACACCTGCCCTGCAACGGTGGTCGGCCCACTGCCGCCAGTCATGTAGAAGCCGCCACCAGGCGCCGCCGACAGCCCTGTCGCATCGACAGTCAGGGTCCCGAAATCCATCAGACCCAGCGGGTCCGGCGAAGCGTCGATCAGGTCAACCCTGCCGCCAAGTGTCGCCCCGGACAGCGTACCGCTACCCGCCACCCCATTGGCGAAGATCGACACATTATCAAAGCTCAGAATACCCGGGCTGCCATCGAGGATTTCGAGGATCGGGTTGCCACCTTGCCCGTCGCCACCATTGCCGGTTGCGCCCAGCACGCTCGCGCCGTCATCGCCGCCAATACCGCCATTGCCGCCGGTGCCAGTGGCGATAAGCGCGAGGTCAGCCCCCACAATCGTGCCGCCAGCCGCGCGCAGCGTCGGCGCACCGCCAATACCGTTGCCGCCATCACCGCCCGCGCCAGCCGCACCGCCGCTGAGCATGTCGATGCTGCCACCCTGACCGCCGGTTCCGCCCGTGCCAGAGCTGGACAGGGAGAAGCCCGTGGGTGACGGGGAAGGAGTCGGGGTCAGGTCCAGCGTACTGCCGCTGCCCGCCACCAGCTCCACCGCGCCGCCTCTGCCATCGCCGCCTGTGCCGCCATTCCCGGCATTGCCACCAGACAGATTGGACCCGCCCGCGCCACCTGTGCCGCCGATGCCGTCCGCAACCAGTTGGAATACGGATGGGTCAACCGTAAGCGTCGCGCCAACCCCGTTAATTGCCAGCCGGGCAGTTCCACCTTGCCCGCTACCGCCAGTGCCGCCCTGGGTGCCCGCAACGCTCGTGTCACCTTCGACGCCCACGCCGCCAGCACCGCCAGTGCCGCTGGCATTGGCATCGAGGCCGGAAAAACCACTCAGCAAGGTGCCGGTCCCGCCGACGCTGAAATCAATTGTGCCACCTGTACCGGTCCCGCCGGTGCCGCCCGGTGCTCCAGACCCGCCAACACCGCCAGAACCCGCCGCAATCAGGCTGGCAGAAGTAAGCGCCAGCGTCGCACTGGGATCGACATCAATCAGGATATCGCCTGCCGTGCCTGCTCCACCATTGGCCCCCGGCGTCAGGATACCTCCATCGCCGCCATCGCCGCCCGTCACGCTGGTGTTGATATCAAGTGTGCCAATAGTCACCGCGGCATTGGCAACATTAAGGACAAAATCGCCGCCAAACTGGTCAGAACCGGCCTGGCCAATGGCTGCCTGTTCCGCACCGAAATTGTTGGCGACTTGGATCTGGCCGATAGTGATCGTCCCGCCGAGGAGATTGACCGTCATCGTCCCGCCAGTCCCGGAACCGAGGCCGCCCAACTCCGCCCCGGTGTTGTAATAATTGGCGAAGGAATTCTCGAGGTCGATATTGCCCGTAAAGGTCGAAGCACCGGAAATGGTGATCGTGGTGTCACCAGTCACTGCGTTGCCGGCAGTGCCGCCAGCGTCAATCGCGCCCAGCGCCTCGGCAAACGAAATCGTGTCAATCGCGGCACCCACGCCGGTGCCGATATGCTGCGAATCCGTGAGCGTGTAATTCAGCGCGCCGCTCTGGGCATTGCCTGAACTGGGCCCTGCATCAGCGATGGCAAAGCTCCACAGCTGCACATCGCCATTGATAGTGCTGCCATTGGTTGCAGAGAATGTCAGGTCACCCGCCAGCGCATCAGCCCCCGTCGTATTGCTCGTCACCGACGGGAAACGGAAGGCCTGTGCTTCATTGCCGAGGAAGATATCGCTGCTGACAGTAACGGTTGACGCGTCGACGAGCATCTCCACACCGCCCGCCTGCACGGTGGCATTGGTAACGCCCAGGCCCGTGTCAGAGAACAGTGAAATGCCGGTATTGGCAGTCAGCGTCGAGCCATTGAGCACCTGCAGGGATACTGCCACCGGATCATTCACAGTGATCTCGCCAGCCGTGTAGGTATCCAGCGACAGGCCGAAATTGGTGAGGTTCAGCGTGGCATTGTCGAGCACCATGCCGATGGTGCCCTGCACGGCTTCGCCGCCAAAACCGAAGGTCGTGACAGAGGCGTCCAGGCTGCCCCAATTATTGGTGCTGCCTGTCAGGTTGATAGTGATCGCGCCGCCCACATTGCGGGCGCTGTCAACAAACAGCCCCGGCAGCGCGCCGGTACCACTCAACGGATTGTCTTCACCCGCACCCGCTTCAAACACCACGCGGCTGGCAATAGTCGAGGTGCCGTCAGCGAAATTGACATTGACTCTACCGCCGGTCGTATCCCCGCCCGTTGCCGATTGCAGCAGCGGATTGCCCGATTGCGGCTCATGCGCGGACGCATCGGCGTAAATACTGCGCTGGCGCAGCGGCAGGGGGAAGGCGGCGCTGAACTGGCCCAGCACTTCGAAATTGCTACCCACCCCGCTCATCAGGAAGTCAATCGAGCCGCCAATGGCATTGCCAGCCCCCAGCACCCCGGCTGACGCCCGGGCAGTGGCATCGGCAGACAGCCCGCCGCTGATCGAGATAGTGCCGCCTGCACTGGCATTGCTGGTGAAGGAACCGCCGGTAGCATCAGCCCCCAGTGCATTATCCCGCAGGTCTAGATTGCCCGTGCCGGACGCGTCGGCAATCACATTGCCGGTAATGGCGAGGACGGATCCGGCACCGCTGGCAAGCAGGTTGATCGCGCCGCCCGATGCCGCGCCATTTTGACCCGGATTGGCAACAACGCTGCCCAAACCGATACCACCATCACCGCCCACGCCGCCAATTCCGTTGGCGTTGAACTGGTTGTCGCTGCCATTCCCATCAACATTCAGCGTCGAGCCGCCACTGGCCGAGAATGTAATCGCACCGCCATTGCCAGCGCCGGCTGCGCCACCAGCGCCTGCGTCGAAGAAGGGCGCATTGCCCCCCTGGCCGCCTGCTCCGCCGATGCCCTGCGCGCTGGTGACGCCATCTGCGGAATAATCAAAGGTAGCACCGGTGATCGCGGTGATTTCGACCAGCCCGCCGGTCCCGGCACCACCGGCACCGCCAGTGCCACTGGGATCGACATCGCCCTGGTTCTGGGCTGCATCCGCGCCGCGCCCGCCAAATCCATCCGAAGTCGCATTGAATGGAAACAGCGCCGAGAGATTGCCGTTCACCCCGGATACGGTAATCCGCGATGTGCCACCGGTCCCGTCACCGCCAGCTCCGCCATTGCCATTCTCACCATCGACGAAACCGGGGGTCCCGCCCGTGCCGGAGGAATCCACGCTCGCACTGGTGAGCACCACATTGGCATTATTGACCAGCAATTGCGCCGTGCCGCCGGTTGCATCGCCGCCATCGCCGCTGGTCAGGCCATCACCGCCATCACCGCCGGTTGCCCTCGCATAGACGTTGTAGGTCGGGTTGGAGGCATCATCCTGGTTGAGGTTCATGGTTGCTGTGCCGCCTACCGCATCGCCACCCGCGCCACCATTATTGTCAGCCAGCCCCAGCGAGAGGCCGAACACGTCGCCCCCTTCGCCGCCAGCGCCATCGGCTCGGATTTCGAGATTGCCAAAGGTGATCGTGCCGCTGGTGTGGTTGAAGGTTGCTGAACCGGCTGTGCCGGTGCCTCCGTTACCACCCAGCCCGGCCTGCCGCACTTCACCGAAAGGATCGAAATCAATCCCGGTGGAGCCACCCCGCCCCCCGAAGCCATCTGCCGAAACGATCAGCGTACCCGCATTGATGGTCGCCGTGCCATTCAGGTCAAACAGCGCCGTGCCGCCAAAACCAGCGCCAGCCTGGCCGCCATCGGTACCAACGCCAAAGCCTCCATCACCGCCACCAAATGTGCTATTGCCATTAGCCGAAACGGTCAGCGTGTTGGTGACGGTCAAAGTCCCGGTCAGCGCGTTGAATATCGCCGTGCCACCGGTCCCGACACCGCCATTACCGCCAGTCGTGCCGTTATCGAAATAGCCGGTCGCCCCATCGCCCCCGATCCCGTCGGCCGTGACCGAGAGATTGGTAACCGTCGCAGTCCCGCCATTCAGGTTGAAGGTCACATTGCCGCCGGTGCCCGCACCACCATCGCCAGCACGGGTAAAGCCCAGCGCATCACCAATCGCACCTCCGGCAAACTGCACTCCGTCCAGCCCGCTCAGTTCGAAGCCGGAAACACCGCCCTTGCCGAGGTCCTGAAGGAACCGCGTGACCAGCTCACCACCCGGGCCACCCTCGCCATCCGCGCTGACCCTCACCCGGTTGGCGGTGAAGGTACCGCCTTCAATGTTGAAGATCACATCGCCGCCGATACCGATCCCGCCATCGCCTTCAAACGTGCCGGAGCCACCCTCGACATCGAAAAAGATCGAACCATCACTGGATGCAAATAGCGAACCGAGCGACATGAAGCCGCCTGCACCGCGTACCGTCACATTGATCACGCCGCCCTGGCCAATCCCCAGCGATGTCGGGTCGCTGACATCGCCGCCGGTCCCGCCGCGACCGCTGGAATCTAACGATGACGTGCCGCTGACATTGAACGAAGCATTGTCGACAAGGACAGTGATGGTGCCCCCCGTGCCGTTCCCCGCGGTGCCATCTGCACCCGTACCGCTGGCATCCAGGAACATGCTGTTGCCGGTGAAAATACCACCATTCTGGACCGTCAGCGTGATATCGCCGCCGACAAAGTCCAGCCCTTCCCCAATGGTTCCGAAGGAAAAGCCGCTCGGCGCGGCAACTGCATCAATGAACAACGTATCAAAGCTGAAGCTGCTGGAATCGACAGTGATATCAACCGAACCGGCCGTCGTCGCCACATCGTCGGAACCACGGCCCGCCCCGGTATCAATAAAAATATCGCCCAGCACTGTGAAGCCGCCGCTCGTGCCCGTGTCGCGGGCAGACAGCGAGACAGTGGGGCTGGTCGGATCGGTGGTAGCGCCACGCGTTGTGGCAGAAATGTCGAGCCCCGAGCTGAGGAGCAAGGCGCTGTCAGTGTTCGACACCGCGATATTCACAGAGCCGCGCTGCGCCAGCCCGCGAATGCTCGTCCCGAATTCATCATAGGATTCAGCCGCTACTGCATCTGATGAAACACTCAGGAAATCAATGGTGTGAGAGCCACCCGTTACATTGATGCTGACATTGCCAGCTATCCCGTCATTGCTTTGCGCACTGGCAGAGCTGGAGCCCGTCGACGCAACCCCGTCGGTGGTGATAGCCACTGCTCCGAGGTTGAGGTTACCGCCGGCCAGGTTGAGCGTTACATTGCCGCCAATACCGTCCGAACCGATCAAGCCGGGGCCATTGCCGCCGATCTTGCCGTCGAGGGTGCTGATCGTCCCGGCATTGAGATCCGTCAGCCCAGTGACATTCAGCGAACCGGAAAGAATTGTCAGCGTTATGTCGCCGGCAGTTGCACTGCCATTCTGGCTTTCACCCTTGCCGCCCTGCGCCGTAGTATCGACAGTCAAATTGCCGCCAACGGTGATAATGCCCTGATCGCGGGTCGTGATGGATACAGAGCCGGCGACTGCATCTTCGCCAATGCCGGTGTTGCCATTGTTGCGGATAATGAAAAAATCATCGCGCCCGCGCGCATTGGCGTCCAGCGTCAGGTCACCGCCGACATTGATCGTTCCGGGGTCCAGGATTCCGGCTGGATCGCCTGCTGCAACAACATTGATGGTGCCCCCCCGGGCCTGGTCAGACCCGGCGCGCAGCGTCACATCACCCGCAAAATCGAGGCTGGATGTCGCCTCTGCACCGAAATTGAGTGTCCCGTCGGAGGTGAGGTCGACAGAATAGCCGCCCAGCGTATCGCTCCCGCTGGTCAGACTGTCACCATTGGTCATGACCATGTTGAGGTCGCCGCTGGCATAGGCGGTCAGGTCGGAATTGATCTGACCAGCCCCGAAACTGATCCCGGCATTGCTGACGGCATTGGCAGTATCGACCGTAACTTGCGGATTGAGCGGGGAGCCGCGGGTCGAGACATTGGCCCCGGCACTGAGGATGATCTCGCCATTTGTGCCCTGCGATGCACTGGCCGCCGGCTGGTAGCCGATATCCCCGCCCACCAGCATGGTGATCGCGTCATTCTTGGGCACGGCCACAAGGTAGATCGCCTGATTATCGGCATCGGTGACAGAACCGAACGCGCCGATCGTATCGACCGAAGCCGGGCCGGTCGTGGTACCATCGTGGACCACGCCATTGGCATCTTCCGATCCCACCGTAATCGCAATGTCGAACAGCCCGTTGTTGATCGTCAGCTGGCCCTGTTCAGCTCCGACATAGGCGACGGACCCGTTGACGGTGACAGTGCCCGATTGCTGCACACGCGGCGCGAACATGGCGACATAGCTGCCATCATTGAGCGCGCTGATTGACGCACCGCCCTCGATAATGATTGAGCTGTCAGCCTGTGACACCCCGCCGAAATTCATCACTGAACCGCCGCTATCAATGCTGGCCAGGTCACTGGTGGTCAGCACCAGGCTGCCGACATTGAACACGCCGCCGCTGCTGACGAGGATGCCGCCCGGGCTGTAGAACCAGATATTGCCGCCAATCGGCCCGGCATCGCTCAACCGGCTGGTGACAGTCCCTTCAAAGGCAATGCCACGATAAACACCGGAGGCGTTGGGCGTTGAGAAAATGCGGTTGAGGACCGTGTAGTCGCTGCCCGCACCAATGAATTCCAGCTCTGTCCCGGCGGGCAGGAAATTGACGTAATCCGTAGTGCTGTCGACCGTGGCGGTATCAAATGTCTGCCAGTTGATAATCGCCTGCGGAGTCGTGACTTCGACCTGGTCCCGCGTCGCGCCGCGGTTGATGTTTACCGTACCGTTGGCGACGGTGGGCGTGCCCTGCGCGGTAACCGTCCCGTTGGCGCGCGGTGCCACGGAAGGGACGGCCTGAGCGCGGGCCTGCTGCGCTGCGGCGAAGCTGGCCATGGCCACTGCCGCGGCGATCATGGAGCTTTGCAGCAGCCAGCGCTGGCGCCCCGCTCTCCGATACCTGAGGTTCGCCGTGTTTCCGGTGTTGGTCATTGCCATCGTCATGTCCTCCCCGCCCCGCGCAGGCGGTAAGTAGTCAAATCAAGGATTATTCGGAGCCAGCTGGACAGTCAGCGTCGCCAGCAATCTTGCGTCACCCCTCGTCAATGCGAAGGGTGGCCGTTCCAGCGGGACGGTACCTGTCACATCGAGATAGGCCCGGCGGCCAATTGTCGCCCGCAAACCCGCACCGGCAGACGTCAGCGTTTGCGGATCGCCGGGAATATTCTTGGTCCACACCCGGATATGATCGACAAAGGCATAGGGCTGCCAGGCCACGGCCCTGCCCTCATCGGGGATCAGCGAGCCATAGGCGATTTCACCCTGGATACCGACGCCGCTATCGCCGATCACTGTGCCGGGATCATAGCCCCGCCCGACTGTATAATTGCCGCCGGAGAACTGTTCGTAGCTGAACAGCGCATCGCCCGAATACTGGAAGCGCGGGCGCAGTGACAATTTCACCAGCGGTGTGGGCCGCCAGTCCAGCTGCGCTTCCCCCCGCAGGATGAAGGAGGTCGGATCCCCGTCAAACCGACTGGGTGGTATGCCCCCCGGAGCGGTGCAATTGACAAAGCCAACCCCGCATCCCTTGCTTGCCCCGAAGATGGAAACGCCCTGCCGCGCCTCAAGCGAGGCACCAAAGGCCAGCTGCGGTTCTGCTGCGCTATAGCCATTGCGACCCAGAATGCTGTCTTCATCAATCACGCTGAGATCGGCGCGAATCCAGCCCACCCGCAGATTGTCCGCAGACAGCGGGAGGCCGGAGAAATCCGTATCCTGATCAATCAGGTCAAAGCCTGCCGAGCCATAAAGGTTGAATGCCTGCGAGCGGACAAAAGGATATGTCGCGCGGATACTGGCAATCAGCGTTTCGGAATCAAACAGGTTCGGGCCCGGCACATCCGGCTTGCTCCACGCATAGGTGCCATCCAACCCCAGCGTCAGCCCTTCCCCGCCAACGCGGAATTCATGGCTGGCCTGAACAACCTGCTGCTCCTTGAAATCCGCAGTCGTATAGGCGCTGAACGTGGTTTCATCCCCTGCCCCGGTCAGCCCGTTGAAACGCGCGCGCAGCATCCCGCCAAAACGGCCCACCGCTTTGGAACCAAAGTTCTGAACGCTGGCATCAAGGTAGAAGGGGGTGCGCTGAACATTGAAAACGCCGATCACTTCGCCCGGCTGTGCACCCGTTCCGCGCGGAGCTGGCTGCAGGGTTAGCCGCACATCCAGCCCAGGAATGTCGCGCGCTAGCAGCAGGTAACGTTCTGCATCTTCGATATTGAAGACCGGCTGGCCCGCCAGCTTGTCGAGATATTTCCGGAGCTGACCGCCAGACGGACCCGCATCGCCGCGCACCTGCACCCCGGTCATACGCGCGAGGATCACGTCAAAACGCACCACGCCATCGCTGATGGTCTGCGCCGGCACCTGCACGGCGGCAAGATACCCGGCCTGCCGCAGCGCAGTGGCGGCGCGGTCGCGGATTTCGCACACGACAGCAACCGGCAATTCCTGACCGACCTGGCCCCGCCACGCATCGTCAACCACCCCGGCAGGCAAATTTTCGAGCCCGGAAAACTGTGCCTCTTTCAGCGCAAAGCGCAGATCGGCGAAGTCAGGATTGGCGAGCGGGCATGGGGCGCGCTCCACCTGCCCTTCAATCGACAGGGCCTGCCCCCTTTGCCGCAATTGCTGGTCGAGCTGGTCGCGCTGGATTTCCTCACGCGTCGGCGCCTGTGCGTGGGCCGCCGGGGCAAGCAAGGCAGGACCGGCCAGGGCAACGCCTGCGGGGACAAGGATTCGTGTGATGGCTCTATGCAAGGTGGCGCTCATTCTCTTCAATTCCGGGCCTGGGAGTTACCGCCGCCTGCGCGACTGGCAGGTTCGGCGCTTGCCGTGGCCGGTGCAGGATCAGTCAGCAGCGGGCGTGCCGCATCGCCGATGATGGCGAAACCGGCCCAATAATAGGGGTGCGAGGTATTCGGCTGGTCCATCAGCGCGCGCCGGGAAGCTCCCAACGCCTCGCCCACGTCGCGATTGCGGCCTTGCCGGAACATTTCGTTCATCAGCCGCTCGGTTGCGTCAAATTCGTCCGGCGCAGGCCAATGGCTGGCGAGTACCGAGCGCCCCCCTGCCCCGATAAAGGCGCGCACCAGCCCATCCAGCGCAGTCCCGCCACCGCTGGCAATCCCGGCTTCGCGGGTCGCCTCGACACTCGCCTTGCCCGCTGTGTCGCAGGCAGAAAGGATGACGATATCGGCATCGAGGTCGAGATCGAAGATTTCCTGGAACGACAGCAGCCCATCTGACCCTTCCCCGCCAAACGAGGTCAACAGCGCAGGCCGCGCCGGGCAGGAAGCGCGCGGGGCAGTCACCAGCCCGTGCGTGGCGAAATGGAGCACGCGGTATTGGTCCAGATCCTGCTTCGCCAGAATCGCGCTGTCAGAAAAATTTGCTCCGGTAATCAGCTGCGAACGCCCGCCACCAATGATGGATTGGGCATTGACCAGCTCCGCATCATCAATCGGGCGATTCCATTCGGCCGTTGTCCAGCCACAAGCATTGCCACCGGACACCAGCGTTGCAGCGATAGCTGGCGGCGGGCTATCTCCGATGGGGGCATTCCGGCCCAATCCGAGATATTCCTGCGTTGCAGAAGACCGGTCAGCCATCCGCGCATCAACAAATGCCTGAGCCGAAACCGCCGTGCTCACCATTCGGCCACGCCCGAACCAGTTCACTCCGGTAAAATCAAACGCATCACCGCCCGCTTCGATTCGCTGGAGATACCGCTCCACCGAGGCATCATCCGTCACCAGCAAATCAACCGGCAGGCGCAGCATCGCCCCGTCCGGTTCAAAGACGAGGTGTTTTACCCCCTGCAAACGATCAGCAACCGGGCTGAACAGCAGCGTATAGAGCTCATGCCCGCCCTCAATATCATATGGATAGGTGAGGTACTGGCCGCCTTCGAACACGGAGATGGAAGCCCGCAGCAGATCGACCTTCAGCTCAAGGTCCTCTGCCGAAACGTCCACCGGCCATGCCAGCGCTGTCTCCTTGTCCGTGTAGAACATGAACAGCGAATTCCCGACCACCGCCAGCCGCGCATAGGCTTCACCCGGCTGCAGGCTGGAGCGGAAATCGCCGAGCGACAGGGAACGCGGAGCCACCACGCGATATTGCGGATATTGCGCCAGCGCTGCCTGGGTGCGCTGCTGCTGCTGCTCCATTTCCTCGATCCGGCCTTGCAGCTCTTCCCGTGCCTGCCGCACCGGCCCGGTCTGCTCCTCGCGGCCAAGCGCGACATAGCGAATGCGCGCGCGCTCGATCTCGCGCGTCAGGTCGGTCGATTGGCGGAACAGCCGCGCCGCCTCGTCATTGCGGGCACTAAGCTCACGGGCAAGGATCGCCTGCGTTTCCGCCACACCGGGGCGGACGAGTATTTGCGTCGCTTCGAAGAAATCGTCCGCTGCGACGCCATCGGTGCCGACCCGCGGGGCAAGGCGGCGGAAGTAGGGTGCAAGCTGGTTGGAGAATCCGGTCGCGGCATCCCCCTTGCCCACGGCGCGGCTGACGATCTCGCGATAGATTGCCATGCCTTCTTCTTCACGGCCATTGCGCAGCAGCATGGCACCCAGCCGTGCCTTCGCCCCGCTGACAGCGCGGCGGTCAGGATATTGGGCCTGCAATATGTCGATCGCGTTGAGCAAATAGCTCTCTGCCGTGGCGAGGTCCCCTTCGCTTTCCGCAATGAGTGCCAGTTCCCCCAGCACTTGCGAGCGCAGCCGAGCGATCGAGATCACGCGCCCATCGCGAACCGAAATCGCTTGCGCATAGGCATCGAGCAGTGCCGTCCGCGCAGCGTCCTTGTTGCCGGAAAGGCGCAAGGCCGTGCCTTTGAGCTGCAAGGCTTGCGCATCAATGATGGTCGCTCGTTCAAGCTTGCTCAGCTTCACTTCATCGACAAAGCCGAGCAAGCCCTCACCCGCGCCATCGCCATTGATGCGGGCCGCAATCGGCGCGCTGATTTCCAGCCGTCCGGCCATAGCCTCTGCACTGGGCAAGCCCGCAGTGATCGGGCGATCCAGTCGCGTGATCGCTTCCGGGTAAAAACCCTGGTTGAGCAAATGGATCGCCTCGAAATTTCGCTGCAATCGCGCTGCGACAGGATCGCTCGACGTAAGCGGCTCGGCCTTGATGAACAGCCGGTCTGCCTCGGCGAATTCGCCCAGATTGGATTTCTGCAAGGCCCGGTTGACCAGGAATTCGCCCGGATTGATATCCGCTTCCTCATCGCCTGCCAGCCGCTGCTCCAGCGTTTCGAAATAGGCGGCAGCTTCCGCATATTCCCCGCCCAGATTGCGGCGATAGCCCTCTGCCATGGCCTGGCTCGGCTCTAGCGTAGCGGCCTGGATACGGGCAAAGGCAAAGGGATCGCTGACCGAGGTTGTCGCCACATCAATCACGCCCGGCGCGATCCGATTTTCGAGCACTGAACGCAGCGCCAGCACAGTCGCGCTGTCATAGGCAGAGAAGCCATCCGCCACGTAGGTCACATCACCTTGCTGGACGCTATAGATGGACCATCCCAGTTCCGTCCCGCTGATCCGGCACAACTGGTGGCTGGCCACGCCATCCAGAGCCGCAGCAACGGTCGCTCCAGCAGGGCATTCGACCGGCTGGCGGCGTAGCGGCGCAATCCGGCCAAGCGGATCACCCGCGTCACCCTTGAAGGCATAAACAGTCGAAACCGGCTGCGCGCTATCGCGGCAGACCACGGCCCAAGCCCGGTCAAACATGGATTGGCGGGCCTTGTTCTCAAGGCTGCGATCCTGGACCTGGCACAAGATCCCTTCGGCGCTGCCAATCGGGAAAGAATCCCGCAGCAAGACAGGCCGCTCCTGCGCTGCAAGCGGCGCAGGTGCCATCAAGGGTGCGGCAAGGGCCGCCACGAGTAGTAGTGGACGCAATCGCACGGTCCGAATCCCCCAGCCTGAAAGCGGAAACGCAACATGCGCCCCGCCAGACGATTCTCGCCGACCCGCTTCTTGTCTTTCTCTTATGGATAAACCCTAGACCCGCGCATGGGGCGAGTCATTGTATAATATGGACAAAAACCCGCACCGTCCGCCGCTGGGACAAACGCGCCCTAGAAGCCTTTGAATTCCACCACTTCATCGAGTGGTGCCCGATCAACGGAGAAGCTGTTTATTGCGGCTGTGGGATCAGCATAGCCAATCGAGACACCGCAAAAGAGGATGTGATCGTCCGGGATGGAAAGCGTGGCACGGATTGTCTGATGGAAGAATGACCAGGCTTCCTGCGCGCAGCTATCCAGCCCCTCTTCCTTCAGCAGCAGCATGAACGTTTGCAGCCACATGCCCACATCGCTCCATTGCGGCGGGCCCATGAAGCGGGGGAAATGTACAAGCATGAGAACGGGTGCATCGAAAGCCCTGAAATTGCGTGCAAACTGGACCATGCGGCCCATCTTGTCCTCCCGCGTCACGCCCAGTGCGGCATACATGTCTTCGCCTACTTTGAAACGGCGGCTGCGATAGGGCTCGGCGAGGCCTGCGGGATAGACATCATATTCCGTATCGCCGCCCGTTGCCCCCTTGGGCAATTCGGCAGCGACTGCATCCATCAGCCGCGTGAGAGGTTCACCGGTGATGACCTGAGCATGCCAGGGCTGGAGATTCCCGCCAGATGGCGCGCGCTGCGCCTTGGCGACTACCCGCTCCAGCAGGGCGCGATCAACTTTCTGGTTGGTAAAGGCGCGGATCGAACGGCGGCTCTCCACCGCCTCTGATACTGTCATGCTCATACGCCATGGCCTAAAGAAAAGGGCGAGGCTGTAAAGCCCCGCCCCGTTTCATTCCTCCGGCGATGCCAGAGAGTCAGATGCTTATTCAGCTTCCGCGGCGGGTGCACCCAGCGCAGCAGCAACCTTGTCAGAGGTCATTGCGCCCAGTTCCGGGTTCATGTCTTCATCATCAACCATGGCGAATTTCTTGGCCGAGCGGAATTCTTCCTCGCTGGACGGGCTAATGTCCGGGCGGCCGACCATGATCCCCATCTTGATCTTGCAAGCGACCCATTTGCGGTCACCATCTTCGACTTCCAGCGCCAGCGTGTCGGTCTTTTCGGTCTTCACCGAATATTCGTGACGGCCCGGCGTGGTGTTGAGGATGAAATAACGTCCACCGCCGAGCGAGCTGATCTTCTCGCCATTCTCGTGGATCGAGCAAGCCACTGCACCGCCCATGCCGCCGGGGCGGAAGAACACCACCTGGCCGGTTCCCTCTTGCGGAGCCGGAATGGTGATTTCCGACGGCGGCACTTTTTTGGCCTTGGCAACCGCGGGAGCCGGGGCAATGGCAACCATCGAAACCGCAGCAACAGCGGCTGCAACACTATAACCAAAACGCATCACTTTTCTCCAATCCTGAACTCTAATCATGCTTGCTCAGAAATTTATTCACTTACCGCTGGCTCGGCCTCATCGGTTGTGGCCGGCAGGGCAATCTGTGCCTGCTTCGGCGCCTGGGCCGGAGCTTCCGCCAGGACAATCTCGAAATCCTGGGCAAGCTTGGCGTCTGCGATCCTGCCGGGGAGCACTTCCACATCGCGGCCCTTGACCGCCATGCCGAAGATGCCAACCGCGACACCAACCGCCATTGCCTTCTCTGTCTGATCCAGACCCTTGGCGCTCAATTCCGTGCTGCGCAGGCGCATTTCGCGCCCATCGACCATCACATAGCGCGCCGCGAGGATCAGCTCTCCCCCGGCCCCGCTGCCGCCACGCTTCTTGGCATGGACAACTTCGCCCATCCCTTCGGCCCCGGCTGGGACAAGAATCAGGCCATCCTGGATAATCGGATAGGCCAACCGGATGCGGAACGTATCACCGCCTTTGGACGTCGCGCTGCCCACAGTGTCGAGCACTTCGATCTCGACCGGTGTGAGTTTGGGAATCACATAGCTGAAGCTTTCCGGCGCCGTCTCAACCGCCGGCAGAGCCTCTTCGCCAGAGACACTCTCACCGTCGGGTTCGGAAGAAACCACAGGCTCGACATCCTGAGCAGCGAGCGCAGGCGCCAGCAGCAGACCCGAAGCCGGCATCAACAACCGGCAAAAATGCCTTTTCAAAGGAAGAAACCCCTACCCAAACCTGTAATGATTATGACGCCGAACCGGCGGGACAGCAAGCGCAATTCATTCCGCTTCGAACAAATCGGCGAGCTGTTCGATGATCGTCCCGCCCAGCTGTTCGACATCCATGATGGTCACTGCCCGGCGGTAATAACGGGTCACATCATGCCCGATCCCGATAGCTACCAATTGCACCGGGCTTTGCTTTTCGATCCAGTCGATGATCTTGCGCAGATGCTGCTCAAGATAACCCGCCGTGTTCACGCTCAGTGTCGAATCATCCACTGGCGCACCATCGGAAATCACCATCAATATGCGGCGGTCTTCGGGCCGGGCAATCAGCCGGTTATGCGCCCAGAGCAGCGCCTCGCCGTCGATATTTTCCTTGAGCAGCCCCTCGCGCATCATCAGGCCGAGATTGCGCCGCGCACGCCGCCATGGCTCGTCCGCCTTCTTGTAAACAATGTGCCGCAAGTCGTTGAGGCGGCCGGGATTGGCAGGCTTGCCATCGGCCAGCCATTGCTCGCGGCTCTGCCCGCCCTTCCACGCGCGAGTGGTAAAGCCGAGGATTTCGGTCTTCACACCGCAACGTTCCAGCGTGCGCGCCATGATATCCGCGCTGATCGCCGCGATGCTGATCGGCCGCCCGCGCATGGAGCCGGAGTTGTCGATCAGCAGCGTGACGATCGTGTCCTTGAACTCGACATCACGCTCGATCTTGTAGGACAGCGAATGCCCCGGGCTGATCACCACACGGGCCAGCCGCGCAGCATCGAGCAACCCCTCTTCCTGGTCGAAGTCCCAACTGCGGTTCTGCTGCGCCATCAACCGGCGCTGCAGACGGTTGGCGAGCCGGGTGACGATGCCCTGCAGCCCGGTCAGCTGGCTGTCGAGATAGGCGCGCAACCGGTCGAGCTCTTCATTGTCACACAGCTCAGGCGCTTCGACCACTTCGTCATATTTCTCGGTGAAGGCCTTGTAATCAAAGTCTTCCGGCAAATCCGTCCACGGGCGATTGGGGCGGACCGGCATCATGCCTTCCTCGCCATCCTCGCCAGCATCGCCTTCGGTCATTTCCTGTTCGGAACTGACTTCGCTCTCGCTCTCACCGTCTTCTTCGCCCTCGCCCATTTCGGCGGTCATTTCGGTGGTCTGTTGCTCGCCGGAATCGCCCTGCTCGTCCTGGTCGTCCTGCTGGTCTTCGTCGCCATCCGGCTGATCGCTGTCTTCGCTGTCACCCTCGTCGGGATTATCCTCCGCCTGTGTCAATTCGAGGTGGCGCAACATGTCCAGCGTCAGTGACTGAAAGGCTTGCTGGTCCTCGATCAAATCCACCAGCTTTTCGAAATCACCAGATGCGCGATCCTCGATCCAGTCGCGGACCATATCAACACCTGCCTGCGCCCGCTCCGGGATTGCCTGCCCGGTCAGCTTTTCACGGAGCAGGAGCGACAGCGCCGCCTGCACCGGAACTTCCTCGGCGGAGCTGGCACGGGTGATCGGGTCTGCCCCCATCCGCACCATCAGCGCAGCATCGAGATTGTCCTTGATTCCCGCATAATCGCGCGAGCCAAGCGCTTCGTAGCGGACCTGCTCCACAGCATCGTAGCAAGCCCGCGCAGCCGGTTCGACCGGCGCATTGCGGCCATGCAGTCCCTCATTATGGTGCAGCAGCTTGAGCGAGAAACTATCCGCAAAACCGCGCGCTTCGCGGGCCTGGTCAGGCGGCAGGCTGCGCCCCGGCAAAGGCACACGCATAGACTTGCCGGTGGCGGTGGGCACATCTGCGCTCCACGCCACTTCCACTTCCGGCTCATGCGCCAGCGCGCGGCTGGCGCCGGTCAGCGCCAGCTTGAAGCGATCAAGGGGGGATTCGTCAGCCAATTTGTGCCTTAGAGAATGCTCTGGCCCGTCTTAGCCCAGTCAGCCAGGAAGCCTTCAATGCCCTTGTCCGTCAGCACGTGATTGAACAGCGATTTGATCACTTTGGGCGGCGCGGTCATCACGTCCGCGCCGATGCGTGCGCTTTCCAGCACATGGGTGACGTGGCGAACGCTGGCGACAAGAATTTCGGTTTCAAAGGCGTAATTGTCATAGATCAGGCGAATGTCGCGGATCAAATCCATCCCGTCCACGCCATTATCATCGTGACGGCCCACGAAAGGCGAGACGAAAGTCGCCCCGGCCTTGGCTGCCAGCAGCGCCTGATTGGCGGAGAAGCACAACGTGACATTGACCATGGTCCCGTCGCTGGTGAGCGCCTTGCAGGTCTTCAGCCCGTCAATCGTCAGCGGCACCTTGATGCAGACATTGTCAGCCAGCTTGCGCAGCACTTCTGCCTCTTTCATCATGGTTGCATGGTCAAGCGCGACCACTTCAGCACTCACCGGCCCATCGGTCAGTGCGCAGATTTCCTTCGTCACTTCCATGAAGTCACGACCCGACTTGGCGATCAGGCTGGGATTGGTCGTCACACCATCGAGCAGGCCGGTGGCCGCCAGATCCTTGATCTCGTCAATCTCGGCAGTGTCAGCGAAGAATTTCATGGATGCGCTCCGTCAGGGCAAATGATTCGTAGGTGCGCTGCCACGCATAGCAGCCTTTGCCATGCAGGCCAGCCGCCCTGCCGATCAGGAATTGCGAAAATCACTGCAAAGCAAGGTGATTGACCGGACGAATTTGCGCGACGATAGAGAGCTATGAACACGCTCAGCCAAGATTTCGCCCCCAAACCGCTCTGGCGGACAATCTGGGACTTCCCGCTGGTCGCGATGCTGGTGTCGCTGGCGGTATTTGCACTCCTCATGGGCCTGATCGGCCTTGGTTTGACTGCTGCACCGCTTGGCCTGGACGAGAAATCCGGCCCGTTGGTGATGGCTGTGATCGCTTCGCTGGCAGTCATTTTGCTAGTGAAGTTGCTGGTGTCCCGGCTGGGCGACAATCCACGGGACGATTTGCCCTGGGCGGGGGCAATCCGCCCGCTGCTGGTTGGCATTGGCGGATCGGCGCTTCTGATGACGATCATAGTCGCTTTCACGGCACTGTTGGGCGGCTATGTTATCACCGGCTGGGGCGGCGCATCCTCATGGCTGTGGCTGTTGCTCATGGCCGGGCTGCAGGCCGCGGTGGTGGAAGAATTCCTTTTTCGCGGCGTCCTCTTCCGGTTCCTGGAGGAGTTCGGCGGCAGCTGGTTTGCCCTTGCGCTGACTTCGGCCCTGTTCGGCTATGTCCATATCACCAACGATAATGCCACCTGGGTCGGTTCGCTCGGCATCGCGCTGGAAGCCGGGATCATGCTGGGCGCAGCCTATATGGTTTCGCGCTCGCTATGGCTGCCAATCGGTATCCATTTCGGCTGGAACGTGACGCAAGGGCTGGTCTGGGACGTACCCGTATCCGGGCATGATATTGACGGTATCGTAGAGGCGAAAGCCGTCGGACCAGAGCTGGTTTCCGGTGGCGCTTTCGGGCTCGAAGCTTCCGTGGTCGCTATGGTGCTGGCCTTCCTTGTGGGAGGCTACCTGACCTGGCTGGCGTGGCAGCGCGGCCAATTCATGCGCCCGTGGTGGACCCGCCGGCGTATGGCCCGGCAAATGCGCGAAGGACTGCCGGCCTAATCCAGCATGGGCGTCATGCCCGGCTGTGCCTGTGCCATGGCGCGTTGATAGGCAGGGCGCTCGCCAATCCGCTGCAGCCATGCCCGCGTGTTGCGAAAATCCGCCATATCCGGCCCGCCGAACATGCGACCGGTCGTGAGGCCGAACCCCATCATGATGTCTGCCGTGCTGAGCGCAGACCCGCCAAAATAAGGCTGCTGGCCGAGATGGTGTTCGATCATCATCCAGCTTTTCGCGCCGCGTTGAGCAACAAATTCGGGGATTTCCTCTGCTCCCGTGGCCTTTGCCGCCAGCACCATCATCCCGTTGGTCATGAATGTGCCATTGGCATGATGGAGCCAGAACAGGTGAGTAGGGAAATCGGGGCTGTCTGGCGCGGGGACAAGCCGACCCTGGCCATATTTGGCAGCGATATAATCAATGATCGCGCCGCTTTCGCCCAGCACCAGCCCGTCATCCTCGATCACCGGCGCAATGCCCATCGGATGCAGCGCCTTGTATTCATCCGGGGCAAGGCGATTGTCCTCGCGCCGATCATACAGCTTGAGCGTATAATCGAGTCCAAGCTCTTCACACAGCCATACGATCCGTTCGGATTGCGAAATGCGCAAATGGTGCACGGTCAGCATGATTTCTCTCCCTTGCATATTCAGTATGGGCCCAGCCCCGGCCAGCCGGGGTCAATGTATCAAGGAATGCCTCTGCGCTGGCCAGATATTCCTGCTGCTTTTCCTCGCCCATCCGGTCCCAATTGGAATAGATCCGCCCGACCCGGCGATTCCCCTCCAATCGCTCGCGATGGCGGTGGAGAAAGTGCCAATATAGCGCGTTGAACGGGCAAGCCCCCTCCCCCGTCTTCTTGCTGACGGAATAGGTGCATTCGGCGCAGTAATTGCTCATTGTGTTGATGTAATTGCCGCTCGCAGCATAGGGCTTGCTCGCCAGCTTCCCGCCATCGGCATAGAGCACCATGCCGCTGACATTGGGTAGCTCCACCCATTCAAACGCATCGGCATAAACCGCGAGGTACCAGTCCTGCACCGCGCGCGGCTCAATCCCTGCGAGCAGCGCGAAATTGCCCAGCACCATCAGCCGCTGGATATGGTGGGCATGGGCATTGTCGCGCGTGGAGCGGATACAATCGGCGAGGCAGCGCATGTCTGTCTCACCCGTCCAGTAGAATTCGGGCAAACCGCGTTGCGCGTTCAACTGGTTGGCGCCGTCCAGCCCCGGCATGAAATACCAGTAGAAGCCCCGCACATATTCGCGCCAGCCGATGATCTGGCGAATGAAGCCCTCTACCGCGTTCAGAGGTGCGCGGCCGGCGCGATATTCTTCCTCTGCACGCTGGCACAGTTCCAGCGGATCAAGCAGGCCAAGGTTCAGGCTGGTCGATAGCATGGAGTGGAACAGATCATCCTGCCCGTGGACCATGGCATCCTGATAGTCTCCGAAACTGGCGAGGCGCTCCGTAAAGAACGCCTCTGCTGCTTCTTCCGCCTGTGCACGCGTGACCGGCCAGTGGAAGCTGTCGAGATTGCCAAAATGGTCAGCAAAGCGATCCTGCACCAGTTCGATCACGTTGCGTGTAATTTCGTCTGGCTCAAACAAGGGGCGCTGCGGTGCGCTCAGCCCTTCCTTGGGCGGCTTGCGGTTTTCGCTGTCATAATTCCACTGCCCGCCAACCGGTTCACCATCCTCCATCAGCAGGCCGGTCTTGCGGCGCATGTCGCGATAGAACCACTCCATCCGTAATTCGCGTCGCCCCTTGGCCCAGTCTCGGAAATCCTCCAGCGGGCAAAGAAAGCGGTCGTCCGGCAGGATCTCCACTGGAATGTCAAAGCGCGTGTGCCAGCTTTCCAGCATGTCCTGCACCCGCAGCTCCCCCGCTTCGACCACATGGATCGCCCGCGGACCATGCCGTTCGACCGCGCGGGCAACTTCGCCGGAAAAGCAATGCGAATTATCGGGATCATCGAGGCGGATGTAATCCACCTGCCACCCGGCATCGCGCAGTTCCGCGGCAAAATGGCGCATGGCGGAGAAAACCAGCACCAGCTTCTGCTTGTGGTGCTTCACATAAGTCGCCTCGTCATGGACCTCCATCATCAGAATGCGCGTGTCGTCCTTCGCCCGCCCGCGCAGGCTGGCAAGGCTACGGGTCAGCTGGTCGCCAAGGATAGGGACAAGGATCGGACCGTTCATGGCGCCCTAACGCGCCAGCTGCGCGCTGGTGCCCTCAGACAAAGCTGTAAGGGTCAATATCCACGCTCACTCGCACGCCATTGGGGAATTGCAGCGCGCCGAGCCATTCGCGGATCACCTTCTGCACTTCGGCGCTGCGCCGCGCATTGATGAGCAGGCGATAGCGATAGCGCCCGCGCAGCAGGCTGAGCGGAGCCGGTGCCGGGCCGAGGATGGCAATGTCAGGCAAGTCAGGCCGTGCGCCCCCAATACGATTGGCCGCTTCCTTGGCTTCAGCCTCGTCCTCGCTGGAGACGATGATCGCGGCCCAGCGTCCAAACGGCGGGGCACCGGCATCACGGCGGGCCTCTGTCTCGGCAGCGTAGAACGCATCGCGGTCCCCATCTGCCAGTGCTGCGATCACGGCGGCTTCGGGATGGCGGGTCTGGATCATCACTTCACCCGGCTTGGCCCCGCGCCCGGCCCGCCCGGCGACCTGCGCGATTTGCTGGTAGGTCCGTTCCGCTGCGCGCAAGTCCCCGCCTTCGAGGCCGAGGTCAGCATCGACCACGCCCACCAGCGTCAGTTCCGGGAAATGGAATCCCTTGGTCACTAGCTGCGTGCCGACGATCACGTCGATCGCCCTCGCCTCTGCCATGGCGACAAATTCTGCTGCTTTTTCAGGAGAATTGAGCGTGTCAGAGGTGACAACCGCCACGCGCGCTTCGGGCAAGATCTCGCGCACCTCATCAGCGATCCGTTCCACCCCGGGGCCGCAAGCGACCAGGCAATCAGGCTCGCCGCATTCCGGGCAAGTGGCAGGAGGCGCGGTCTCATGCCCGCAATGGTGGCAGGCGAGCCGGTTGGAAAAGCGATGTTCGACCAGCCAGGCGCTGCAATTGGGGCATTGGAAGCGATAGCCGCAGTTACGGCACAGGGTCAGCGGGGCATAGCCGCGCCGGTTGAGGAACAGCAGCGATTGCTCACCGCGGTCGAGCCGTTCCTCCAGCGCCTCTACCAGGCGCGGGGCCAGCCAGCGGCCCCGTTCGGGCTTTTCCTCGGTTAGGTTGATCGTGGCGATACTAGGCAACTGCGCGCCGCCGAAGCGGCTCGGCAGCTCGAGCTTTTCGTAGATGCCGCTTTCCGCCATTTGCAGGCTTTCTAGCGCTGGCGTCGCACTGGCGAGCAGCACCGGGTGCTGTTCAAACCGCGCACGCATAACGGCCACATCCCGCGCATTATAGCGCACGCCCTCGCCTTGCTTGAAGCTGATCTCATGCGCTTCGTCCACGACGATCAGGCCAAGGTCCGCATAGGGCAGGAATAGGGCCGAGCGTGCGCCCACCACCACCTGCGCGTTGCTCTTGGCAGGCCCATCAGCAATCGCTTTCCACGCGCGGCGGCGTTCAGTCTGCTTGAGCGAGCTGTGCCAGGTGAGTGGCGGCGTGCCGAAGCGATCCTCGAACCGCCGCAGGAAAGCCTCCGTCAGGGCAATTTCCGGGAGCAGGACGAGCACCTGCTGGCCTTGCCGCAAGGTCTCGGCAACAGCTTCGAAATAGGTCTCCGTCTTGCCGGAGCCAGTCACCCCGTCGAGCAGGAAAGGGGCGAATGTGCGGGCCTTGACTGCTTCCACCAGCCGGTCTGCGACTTCGCGCTGCTCGACGCTCAATTCTGGCTGGTCATGATCCGGGTCGGCCCGGCGATAGGGCCGGTCAATATCCACTTCGACTGGCTCCAGCACCCCTTGCGATACCAGCCCGCGCAACACGCCTTCAGAGACGCCTGCGATCTCCGCCAATTCCCGGATCGTGGCCTGTTCGCTGGCGAGCAGCTCCATCGCCTGTTCGCGCTGCGGGGTCATCCGCTCCGGCAGGCCACCCGACAGACGATATTCGGTGATGGAGCCCGAACCCTTGAGCGCTCCGCCGCTCGACAGGCTCATCCGCGCGACAGAAGCCAGCGGCGCGCAATAATAATCCGCCGTCCATTCGATCAGCCGCCGCAGGCTGGGTTTAAGAGGAGGGACCGGCAACACCTCCAGCAAGGGACGCAATTTGCTCTCGGGAATATCGACGTCAGGAAATTTTTCCGGCTCCCAGACAATCCCCAAAACCTGCCGCGGCCCCAGCGGTGCGACCACCACCGATCCCAGTTCCACCGACATTTTTTCCGGCACCTTGTAGTCAAGCGAGCCGAGCGCGGCGTTTAAGACAAGGAGGCGGGCACGTTTCATGGTGCCTTCATATTGGAGCCGTGCATAATGCGCGGCAAGCACAGGAGAGCGAAAATGACCGGATTGATCGCAGCTACCCCCAATCGCCG
Organism: Sphingomonadaceae bacterium; assembly: GCA_024236195.1. Taxonomy (GTDB): domain Bacteria; phylum Pseudomonadota; class Alphaproteobacteria; order Sphingomonadales; family Sphingomonadaceae; genus JACXVD01. The sequence continues at coordinate 186,053 of JACKKZ010000004.1, read as the reverse complement.
CGCATTCCTGGCGGGTGCCGCCGCCACCGCAGCACTTGCCCTGCCCGGTTGCACCAGCATGGGCGGGATCAGTTTTACCGAGGCAATCCGTCGCCTGCTGGTGCTTTCCAGCGAGCGCGCCTTTGTCCGGCTGGCGTCAGACGGCGGCTATTGGGATGGTGCTATCGGGAAGGTCGGGTTGGGAGAAATGCTCGGTTCGCGCGGTGATGTGCTGGGGCGAATCCTGACCTCTGGCCTGTTCAAGGACCGACTGGTCGGCGCACTGGCCGATGTGGCTGAGCGCGGTTCCTACCGCGTCGCCCCGGTCGTGGCGGAAACCGTCCGTACCATCGGGATCGAAAACGCGATCGACCTAGTCCGCGGCGGACCAACTGCGGCGACGGATTTCTTGCGCAACGGGATGAATGGCAGCCTTGTCGATGTGATGCTGCCCGAAGTGGGCGATGCGCTGCGCCTCGCACAGGAACCGCTGGTAGGCGAAGCGCTGAAGCTGGTCGCCGGGCGCGATATCAGCGGCGCTGCGCGCAGTTTCTCGACCCGCGTCGATAATGCGATCTGGACGGAGATCGGTGTCGAGGAAGCCGCCATCCGTGCCGATCCGGGTGGGACCAACGATCCGCTGCTGATGGGTGTGTTCGGGGTGGCACGGGGGTAGCGCGCAGCGCCAGCTTGCCTGTCGTTACCAATTTTTGGTATAGGCAGGCCATGGCCAAGAACACCTCCATCTCGCTAGGCAAGCCCTATGTCGAATTCGCCCGCCGCAAGGTCGAGAGCGGCGAATTTGCGAGCACCAGCGAAGTGGTGCGCGAAGCGATGCGGCACTACATCCACCAGGACGCCAAGCGCGAGGCGCTGGACCGGGCGATCCGTGAAGGATTGGAAAGTCCCGTGGCGGAGAATTTCTGCTGGGACGAATTCATGGAGCGGCATTTTGGCCCCGACGACGATGCTTGAAATCGTCATCCGCAGGCTGGCCCTGCGCGACCTTGACGGGATCGCGACCTACACGAAATCGCGTTGGGGCAATACGCAATCTCGCAGCTATCTGACGTCACTCAAGCGAGACATTCAAAGCCTTGGCGAATACCCGCTACGCTATCCGCTGCACCCCGGTTTTGCGGGGGAAGTGCGCAAGATGCTGAGTGGGCATCACATTGTAATTTATTGCATTCAGGACGATCGCATCGAAATTGTGCGTGTGCTGCACGAGCGGATGGATGTTGATGGGAAACTGACGTAGCCAAAAGGAGTATTACTAGTCCTCTCGTATCCCGCCGAACTCTGTTGTTGTCCAATCCTCGGAGCGAAGCTCTCTAATCCGCTTGGCAAGAACGCGATGCAGCTCATTGATGCGGCAGGCCAACCATTCATGTTGTGACGGCCACTGGGCCCGATCATCCGGGTCAACGCCATCCCGTGCAACAAAAATGCGACTGTCCTGACCTTCTGGCAGCTCTTCCCATTCGAAGCCGTATCCTAGCTCTGCTTCCAGCTCGTCTCTCTGTTCGCGGAGCAAATAGAAAAATGGTTTCGCTTCCGGGCAAGAAATATACAATTCCGCCTGAATTCTCTGCCGCCAGCGTTTCATCACCGCACCAAGGCTGAAGCCCGCCCTTCCCACCGCATAACTCATCCATGACTGCGGTTGTGGCTTGCGGGCACCGGCTACGGGTCCAGCTTGCTTATCGAGAGCTTCATGAAACGCCGTCCAATAGTCAATCTGAAGCAATCGCACATCAGATAGGGCCGTATCGTCAATTTCACGCGCCGCGCGCGCTACAGATCTGGACCAATTATTCGGCTTGGAGACGACATTGAACTTCGGGGCTGCAGGGGACTGACCAATCTTCCAAAGTTCGACCTCAAGCCCAAAAAAGCGGAAGGTATCGTTGGTGATTTTATTGAGCCAATCTAGCGTAGAACGATGTTCTTCGGTGAACCGTGCGGCCACCCACACAATCGTAACTGCTTCCAAACCGGATGCATAAGTTAGTAGTTGGCCTAGGTGCAGGTGATCGGTGCGTTCGAGCTGATTTTCTATCAAGACCCAATTGTCCGATCCAAGGTCCTTGCACAGAATATCAGCCCGAAACGGCCCGACTGATTTTTCCTGAGCTTCAAGCTCTATATCTATCCCTAGCGTCTCACCCAACAGGCGAAGGTTTTCATCTCTCGCAAGCCATGGAGTGAAATCAGATGCTTCGGTAGCCCATATATCCCGGAGCTCAACTCGTTCCAATCGACCAAGTTGAGCCCCAGACATCAATAAACCCGCGCCTTCGGCTTGATATATTCCGCATCGTCCGTGAGCGTGAAGTCGTGGACCGGGCGGTAGTCGATGGTGACCTTGCCGCCCTTGCCGCCCCAGCCTTCGAACCAGGCTGCGGTGTGCTTCATCCATTCCTTGTCGTTCCGGTCAGGGAAGTCTTCATGTGCGTGGGCGCCGCGGCTTTCCTTGCGGTTATAGGCCGAGCTCATGGTGACGCAGGATTGCGCCATGAGGTTGTCCAGCTCCAGCGTTTCGATCAGGTCGCTGTTCCAGATCAGCGAGCGGTCAGTGACCTTGATGTCCTGCATCTGCTTGTTGATTTCGGTGAGCTTCTCGACACCTTCGGCCATCACTTCATCCGTGCGGAACACGGCGGCGTGACCGGCCATTGTCTTCTGCATGTTCACGCGGATTTCCGCTGTCGACAGGCTGCCATTGGCGTTGCGGAAGTGGTCAAGGCGGCCCAGCGCGAAGTCCGCGCTGTCCGCGGGCAGCTCGTCATGCGCAGAACCCGGCCTGATGAGTTCCTTCACCCGCAGGCCAGCTGCGCGGCCAAACACCACGAGATCGGTCAGCGAGTTGGAACCAAGGCGGTTCGCACCATGGACAGAGACGCAAGCGGCCTCACCCACGGCAAACAGGCCCGGCACCACGGTTTCCGGATTGCCATCAGCCCCGATGGTCATCACTTCGCCGTGATAATTGGTCGGGATGCCGCCCATATTGTAATGCACCGTCGGCACCACCGGCAGCGGCTGGCGGGTCAGATCGACGCCTGCGAAAATCTTGCCGCTTTCAGTGATCCCCGGCAGACGCTGTGCCAGCACCTTGGGATCAATGTGGTCGAGGTGGAGGAAGATGTGGTCCTTGTTCGGGCCAACGCCGCGCCCTTCGCGGATTTCCAGCGCCATCGAGCGCGAGACGACATCGCGGCTGGCGAGGTCCTTCGCACTGGGGGCATAGCGTTCCATGAAACGCTCGCCTTCGCTGTTGGTGAGGTAACCACCTTCACCGCGCGCGCCCTCGGTAATGAGCACGCCCGCACCGTAAATCCCGGTCGGGTGGAATTGCACGAATTCCATGTCCTGCAAGGGCAGGCCCGCGCGCAGCACCATCCCGCCACCGTCGCCGGTGCAGGTATGCGCGCTGGTGCAGGTGAAATAGCTGCGGCCATAACCGCCGGTTGCCAGCACTACGGCATGGCTGCGGAAGCGGTGGATCGTCCCGTCATCAAGGCACATGGCGATCACGCCAACGCATTTGCCATCCTTCATGATCAGGTCGAGCGCGAAATATTCGATGAAGAAATCCGCGTCATATTTCAGGCTCTGCTGGTAGAGCGTGTGCAGCATCGCATGGCCGGTGCGGTCAGCCGCGGCGCAGGTGCGCTGCACCGGCGGGCCTTCACCCATATTCTGCATATGGCCGCCAAAGGGACGCTGGTAGATCGTGCCGTCTTCATTGCGGCTGAAGGGCATCCCGGCATGTTCCAGCTCAAGGATCGCCTCGGGCGCTTCGCGGACGAGATATTCGATCGCGTCCTGGTCACCCAGCCAGTCAGACCCCTTCACCGTGTCATACATATGCCACTGCCAGTGGTCCGGCGTGTTGTTCTTCAGCGAAGCAGCGATACCGCCCTGCGCCGCCACCGTGTGCGAGCGGGTGGGAAAAACCTTGGAGATATTGGCGGTCTTCAGCCCGGCTTCGGCGGCGCCCATGGTGGCGCGCAGGCCGGAGCCACCGGCACCGACGACGACCACGTCATAAGTGTGGTCGATGATTGTGTAGGCAGGCTGCGTGGAGTTCTCAGAGGCCATCAGGCGGCTCCTCCCAGGGCGAGGCGGACAATGCAGAAGATGCCGAAGGCGCCGCCGCCGATCGTTGCAAGGTTAAGCAGGGTGAGCATGGCAAACTTGTTGCCTGCCGTGTGTACATAGTCTTCCACCACGACCTGCAGGCCGATGCGGGCATGCCAGAACACACTGATGATCAGCAGGATCATCGCCAGCGCCGGGATCGGCTTGGCGAAATAGCTGGTCACCGTGCCGTATTCAAAGTCCGGCAGCAGGATGAAGGAGACTGCGAGGAAAAGCATCAGCACGAGGTTGCCGACAGCGGTGAAGCGCTGCACCAGCCAGTGATGCGCACCTTCATGCGCCGAGCCGAGCCCGCGCACACGTCCGAGAGAGGTTCCGTTACCCATGTCCGTAATCCTCAGAGATAAAGAATGGCGGCCCAGAAGCCGGCGGTGAGCAGGATGCCCAGGATCGGGCTGGCGATTGACCAGAAGCGATTGGTGTCGAGTTCAAACCCGGCCCCAATATCCAGCACGAAATGGCGCAGGCCCGACATCATGTGGGTGAAGAAGGCCCAGCTCAGGCCCACCAGCACAACCCAGCCCAGCGGAGACGTCGCCAGCGCCTGGAAATCCTTATAGGCTTCCGGCCCGCTGGCCATCGCGCCCAGCCACCACAGCAACACCCCCAGCCCGACCAAGGCCATGCCGTCGCCGGTCACGCGGTGGAGGATGGAGACCAGCATATGCGGGCCCCATTTCCAGATTTGCAAATGCGGTGAGAGTGGTCGGTTGGCCATGTTGGACTCTTCCGGATCAATCTGTGCGCCGCCCCCCGGCGCCGGGATCTGAAGCCACCCCTTAGCGGAATGACACGGCGAGGCAAGCCAGCCAAAAGGCCAAGCACCATGTTGCTGGCTCTTGGCGGTTCTGCCCTATCCGCCTATCCCCAACGCCATGGACGCGAAAAATATCCTTGTCACGGGCGCAAGCCGTGGAATTGGCGGCTCAATCGCGGAATTGCTTGCTGCGCGCGGGGCGAAAGTCATCCGCCATGCCAGCCAACCGGGGCCGGACGGGCAAGTCGGCGCGGATTTGCGTGAGCCGGTCGCCCCGCAAATCCTGTGGGAACAGGCGCTGGACCAGGCTGGTGGGCGGATCGACGTGCTGGTCAACAATGCCGGGTTGTTCTCCCCTAACCCGCTTGATTCGTCCGATATTGAATGGCTCGATGCGTGGGAGGAGACGCTGCGGATCAACCTGACTGCGGCAGCCCAGCTCAGCCGCTTTGCCGTGCGCCATTGGCAAGAACGCGGCACACCCGGGCGGATTGTCCATGTCGCCAGCCGCGCTGCCTATCGTGGCGATTCGCCGGAACACTGGCATTATGCCGCTGCCAAGGGTGGGATGGTGGCGATGCACAAGACCATCGCCCGCCAATATGCCCGCGAGCGCATCCTCAGCTTTGCCATCTGCCCCGGCTTTACCGATACAGACATGGCAGGCGACTATCTTGCCAGCCGCGGCGGGCCGGGCCTGCTCGCCGATATCCCGCTGGGGCGCGTCGCCACGCCAGAAGAGATCGCCAGTATCGCGGCCTTTTGCGCGCTTGATGCACCGGAAAGCATGACGGGTGCTGTGCTCGACGCTAATGGGGCCAGCTATGTTCGCTAGATTGAAGATCGGCCTTACCCTGCTGGCCGCGACCACAAGCCTCTCAGCAGCGCCTGTGCCGGAGGAAACCGCTGCCCCCGCCGCCGACCAGGCCGCATGGGCGGCTGCCTGTGAGGATTGGGACGAATGGGACAAGCCCGCCCCGCCCTATCGCATCCACGGCAACACCTATTATGTCGGCACCTGTGGCATCGCGGCGATCCTGGTCGTCGGGGAATACGGGTTGGTGCTGTTCGACAGCGGGACGGAGCCCGGTTCGAAAGTGGTCACAGCCAATATCGAAGCACTTGGCTATTCGATCAAGGACGTAAAGGCGCTGTTCGCCAGCCACGAGCATTTCGATCATGTCGGCGGCATGGCGCGCTTGCAGGAACTTTCCGGCGCGACCGTCTATGCCGGATGGGGGGCCTCTGCCGTGATCCGTTCGGGCAAAGACGATCCGCGCGATCCGCAGGCCGGGATGCACGAACCCATGGCCCCTGTCGCCAGCGTCCGTTCGGTGCGCGATGGCGAGAGCGCGACACTGTTCGGCATGAAGCTCACTGCGATTGCCACACCCGGCCACACGCCCGGCGCAATGAGCTGGAGCTGGGAAAGCTGCGAGGGCGAGGATTGCATATCCATCGTCTATGCCGACAGCCTCAGCCCGGTGAGCCGCGACGATTACCGCTTTTCCGACCATCCGGAATATGTCGCCGCCTATCGTGCCGGGCTCGACAAGATCGGCAGGCTGGACTGCGATATATTGCTGACCCCGCACCCCTCGGCCAGCCACATGCGCGACCGCATCCTCTCCAGCGAAGGCCTTCGCTCCGCGTATGACTGCAAGCAATATGCTGCCTCCATTAGCGCCCGACTGGACAAGCGACTGGCCGGGGAATCGCAATGACCAGCTGGAAACTCACCGCTTTTGCAGACAAGCCGGTGATCCGCGCCGCGCTGGTGGCGCAGGAAGATGCCTTTGACTGGGACCACGAGGTTGTTCTCACCGGCTTCGAACTGGCCGATCATCGCCCCGATGACTGGCGGCTCGACGCCTATTTCCCGCGCAAACCGACCAAGGCAGACAAGGCGATGGTCGCTGCGCTGTTCGAGGAAGGCGCGCCAGAGCTGATCGTGGAGAAACTGCCCGATGAAGACTGGCTGGTGCTGAGCCAGCAAGGCGTGGAGCCGATCCACGCGGGCTGTTTCCATATCCATACGCCTGACTACCCGCCCAGCGACGCACCCGATGTGCGTAGCTTCCTTATTCCGGCCAGCCAGGCCTTCGGCACCGGCCAGCACGAAACGACCGCAGGCTGCCTTGCCATGCTCACCCATATGAAGGCGCAGGGTGTGATCGCACGCAATGTCGCCGATATTGGCACCGGCACCGGCCTGCTCGCCTTTGCTGCGCTCCATCTCTGGCCACATACGAAAGCCACTGCGAGCGATATTGATGATGTCTGCGTCGGTGTGGTGGAGTTCAATGCGGCAGAAAATGCGATCCCGATAGGAGCCGGCCCCGGTGCGCTGACCATGGTCGTGGCCGACGGGATGGAGGATGCCCTGCTGCAGGCGCGCGGCCCCTATGATCTGCTGATCGCCAATATCCTCGCCGGGCCGCTGGTGGAGCTGGCTCCCGATTTTGCCGCATCTGTGCCGCCCGGCGGGCATGTGCTGCTGGCGGGGTTGCTGGAGACGCAGGAAGGGAAAGTGCGCGCTGCCTATCGCAAGGCCGGTTTTCGCCTCGCCGCCCGGCTGGTCAATGGAGACTGGTCGATCCTGTGGCTGCGCAAGCGGCGGCTGTGTGATCGCTGATACCGACCTCGCCCTGCGCTTTGTCGCAGTCGGATCGAGCCTGCTCTTGCTGGCGGCGATCCTGGCCGGACAGGTGCGCAGGCCGATCAAGATTGCGCTTGCCGGGGTGCTGGTCGGATCAATCGCCTATTCCCTCAATCTGGGCCTCCTGCGCGCGGCCAGCTACCCGTTGGAGGCCCTGCGGGATTTGCTTTCGCTACTCACTCCGTTCTGGACTTGGCTGTTTGCCCGGCGTCTGTTTGAACGCCCTCCTGCTTCGCCTGCAACACTCGCGATACTCCTCCTGCTGGTGACCTGCTGGGCGCTGGGGTGGTGGGGCGGCCGGTACAACATGGTTGGCTTTTATGGCATCCACATTGCTTCCCTAGCCCTGCTCGCCGATCTGTTTGGTGTCGCCTGGCGTGGCCGCGCAGACGACCTGATCGAAAAGCGCAGGCTGGTCCGGCTGTGGCTGCCAATCTTAATGGCCGCGCTGGCGGCGGGCATCCTGGGCTATGAGCTGGTGAATTACCCGCATGGAACCTTCCCCAAGATTGAGATGACGCTGATCATTGCGCTGAACCTCTTCGCAGGGGCGACCCTGTTGCAAGCGGACCCGCAATTGCTCTGTGAGGTTGAGGATGCCGAAACGGACCACAGCGATCCGCAGCCGGGCTCCCTCACCCCGCAGGAAATTGTCCTGCTCGACAAGCTCAAGGCAGCGATGGAAGCGAAGGACTACCGCATCACCGGTCTGACCATCGGCATGCTCGCCGAGCGGCTGGATGTTCCCGAACACCGGCTGCGGGCACTGATCAATCGCCGCCTCGGCCACCGCAACTTTTCCGCATTCCTCAACCGTCACCGGATCGAGGAAGCGCGCGCCATGCTGGCAGACCGCGAAAGTGTGAACCTGCCGGTGCTGACCATCGCCATGGACCTGGGTTACAACTCGCTGCCGACTTTCAACCGCGCCTTCCGCGAACTGGCGGGGTGCACCCCCACCGAATTCCGTCAGCAGTCCATCGGTCAATAATGGAAAAAGGCAGTCAAAACCGGCATTATCCGGCCAATTCCGAATTTGCGAAGATCGGGCGATCACCTGCAGTCATAACCTGTCCATAGTTCATCGCTAAGGGCATACCGTCACACATGGAACAACCGCACACTCTCGTCGAAGCCTTACAGGGCCATTTCATCGGGGCATTGACCTTCGATTTTACCCGCTACCTGATCGCAGCGGGGGTGATGACACTTGTGCTGCTCGCCCTTCCCGGCTGGGTCCGGCGGCGGCGCATCCAGAAACGCAAGGCGACGCGGGCGGATTACCTGCGCGAATTCTTCTCGTCCCTGCGCACCGTGTTCGTCTTTGCCGTGACCACGCTGACGACGCTCGCCATGCGGGAAACAGGCTTCCTCAAACTGGTTGGTGGCCCCGTGGATTGGGGGCTGCTGGCGGTGCAGCTGGGCGCGATGGTGCTGCTGCATGATGCCTATTTCTACTGGATGCACCGCGCGCTGCATCACAAGGCGCTGTTCCGTGCGACGCATCTGCATCACCACAAATCGCGCACCCCCACGCCCTGGGCGGCCTACAGCTTCTCTGCATGGGAAGCGGTAGCGGAGGCCGCCTTCGTTCCCGCCTACCTGCTGGTGCTGGCACTGGCTGGACTGGAGGTGCATTTCTGGGTCATGCTCGCCTTCCTCTGGCACATGCTGGCCCGCAATGTGATGGGCCATGCCGGGGTGGAACTGTTCCCCCGCTTCTGGGTGGACAGCAAGCTGACCGACTGGATCACCACCACCACCCATCATGACCTGCACCATAGCGAGGGAAGCCATAATTTCGGGCTCTATTTCACCTGGTGGGACCGCTGGATGGGCACTGAACACCCGCAATACAAGGAAAGGTTCCGCGAGGTGGTGAGCCGGACACGCCCGGGCAAGGTGGACGCCGTCCCGGCCGAATGAGTGAGAGGTGACAGCGCTTCACCGGCGAACCGCCACGCTACCACAGCCGCCCCGCTATCAGCCCGCCGCCTTCACGATTTCCGCCCAGGCAGCTTCGTCGATGACGTCGATGCCGAGTTCTGCTGCTTTCTTGAGTTTTGAGCCTGCCCCCGGCCCGGCAACAACCAGATCGGTCTTGGCCGAAACCGACCCGGCGGCCTTCGCCCCCAGCGCTTCGGCCTGCGCCTTGGCTTCGTCGCGGCTCATGGTTTCCAGCTTGCCGGTGAAGACCACGGTCTTACCCGATACGCTGCTCTGCTTCGTCTCGACGATATATTCAGGCGGAGTGACTTCAGAAAGAATATCCTCCCACACCGCGACATTGTGGGGTTCGTGGAAGAAATCACCCAGCGCCTCCACCACGGCGCCGCCTATCCCGTCGATGCTGGTGAGCGTGACGAGTGCTTCGGTTGCCGAACTTTCAAGCCCCTCCCCTTCAGGAGAGGGGTTGGGGTGGGGGCTGTCTGGCTGGGTCAGTGCCTGATCGACATCCCCCACCCCTTCCGCCGCTACGCGGCTCCTTCCCCTCCCCTGAAGGGGAGGGGCTTGGCCCGCCAGCTCAGCCGTTTCGCGGAGCGTCTCAAGCCTATGAAAATTCTTCATCAGATCCCGCGCCGTCACGGCACCGACATGGCGAATGCCGAGGCCAAACAGCAACCGCGCCGCATCGGGTGAGCGTTTGGCTTCGATGCTGGCAAGCAGGTTCTCGACTGACTTTTCCTTCCACCCATCCAGCGCGAGAATCTCCTCGCGGCGCTGGTGAAGGCGGAAAATATCCGCCGGGCTTTCCAGCCAGCCGAGCGCGAAGAACTGGTCGATGGTTTTCTCGCCCAGCCCCTCGATATCCAGCGCCGCACGGCTGACGAAATGCTTGAGCCGCTCGGTGCGTTGCGCCGGGCAGATCAGCCCACCGGTGCAACGGACATCAACTTCGCCCTCTTCCGCCACCGCTTCGCTGCCGCATTCGGGGCAATGATCGGGGAAGATGAAGGCCGGGCGATCCTCGTCGCGGGTCAGATTATCGACCACTTGCGGGATCACATCACCCGCGCGCTGGACCACGATCCGGTCCCCCGGACGCACGCCCAGCCGCGCAATTTCGTCGCGATTGTGGAGCGTGACATTGGTGACCGTCACTCCGCCCACCAGCACAGGCGCGAGCCGCCCCACCGGCGTCAGCTTGCCCGTACGACCGACCTGTATGTCAATCGCCTCCAGCGTGGTCTGCGCTTGTTCGGCAGGGAATTTATGCGCCAGCGCCCAGCGCGGGGCCTTGGCGACAAAGCCCAATCGCCCCTGCCAATCGAGCCGGTCCACCTTGTAGACCACGCCATCAATCTCATAGGGCAGGTCAGGGCGCCGCTCGCCAATGCTGCGGTAATGCTGCAGCATTTCCTCTGCATTTTCGCACAATTTGAGGTCAGGCGAGACAGGGAAACCCCATGCCTCGATCTGGCGCATCACCACCAGCTGCTTGTCACCCGGCACTTCTGACGCCGCGCCCCAGCCATGCGCCCAGAAGCGCAGCGGGCGCTTGGCCGTGACGCTGGCATCCTTCTGTCGCAGCGAGCCCGCCGCCGCATTGCGCGGATTGGCGAACTGACGAACCTTGGTCGGATCGAACGTTTCGCCCTTGGCCTCTGCTGCTGCGCGTGCTTCTTCCATCAGCTGTTCATTGAGTGCGGTAAAAGCCTGTTTTTCCATATAGACTTCGCCGCGCACTTCGAACACGTCGGGCAGGTTCTCACCCTGCAAATGCTGCGGTATGTCTGCAATATGCTGCACATTGGCAGTGACGTTTTCCCCCACCTGCCCATCGCCGCGCGTAGCCGCCATGACCAGCTCACCCCGCTCATACCGCAGTGAGCAGGACAGGCCGTCAATCTTGTCTTCGGCCGTGAAAGACATCGGCTCGCTGTCCGACAAGTTCAGAAACCGCCGCACTCGCGCCACGAATTCGCGGATCTCGTGATCCGAAAAGCCATTGTCGAGGCTCATCATGCGGACCTCGTGGCTAACCTTGCTGAGCGGCGAGGTCGCCACTTCATGCCCCACCTGCCGCGAGGGCGAATCCTCGCGCACCAGATGCGGGAACGCCGCCTCCAGCGCCTCGTTGCGCTTCACCAGCGCATCATATTCCTGGTCGGTAATCTCCGGCGCGTCGTCGGCATGATAGAGCTTGTTATGATGCGCGATCTGTTTCGCGAGCCGCATCAACTCATTAGCGGCATCGGCTTCGGAGAGGGCTGAAATGTCGGTCACGATTAAACCCCCTCCAGCAACCGATCTGCCTGCGCCCGCGCCTCGTCGGTCACTTCCGCGCCGCTGAGCATCCGTGCGATCTCTTCCTGCCTTGCAGCAGCATCGAGCAGCACCACGCCCGTCCGCGTAACCGTCCCTTCGCTACTTTTCGCGATCATGTAGTGCCGCCCGCCCCGCGCCGCGACTTGCGGGCTGTGAGTCACGGCGAGCAATTGCCCGCCATCGGCCAGCCGGGCCAGTCGCTCGCCAATCGCACTCGCCACGGCCCCGCCCACGCCGCGGTCGATCTCGTCAAAGATCACGGTCGCTGCCCCGCCCTGCTCCGCGAGCGCGACCTTGAGCGCGAGGATGAAGCGGCTGAGTTCGCCGCCTGAAGCAATCTTGTTGAGCGGCGCAAAATCGGCACCGGGATTTGTCGCAATTAGGAATTCGACATGGTCGAGACCATGCGGCCCCCATTTCTCTTCCGGCTGCTCGGTCACCGCCGTGCGGAAACGGGCGGCGTCCAGTTTCAACGGGACAAGTTCACCCATCACCGCATCATCCAGCCGCATCGCTGCGGCCACGCGATTGGCATGGAGCGCTTCGGCCTGCGCTGTGTAGCGCTGATGTGCCTCTGCCTCAGCTGCGGCGAGCGCGTCCAGCTCCGCCTCGCCGCCTTCGATGGCGTCGAGCGCGCTGCGGAATTCGCGCATTTTTGCAGGCAGTTCATCCACTTCGCAGCGATGCTTGCGCGCCACAGCACGCAAATCAAACAGGCGGGTTTCTGCAGCATCAAGCGCAGCCGGATCATGCACTAGCGCTTCAGCGGCGGCCTGTAGCTTGTCCTCCGCCTCCCCCGCTTCGATCACGGCGCGGTCCAACGCGGCAAGCGCCTCGGCCAGCAGCGGATGCTCGCTCGCGATCCGGTCCAGCCGCCGCGCTGCGACGCGCAGGGAGGCCAGCGGGGAATCCGAGCCTTCCCACAAATGGCGCAATTCTTCGAGGTCACCGGAGAGCTTTTCGCCCTTCTGCATCGAAGCACGCGTTTCTGCGAGGCGGGCCTCTTCGCCTGCTTGCGGTTCCAGCTCCGTCAGTTCCGCAAGGTGGGCCAGCAGCAAGTCCTGCTCGGCCCTCGCCGTTTTCACTCGCCCTTTCGCTTCTGCATGGCGTTCGCGCGCGGCCTGCCATGTGCTCCACGCCTTGCGCACAATTTCTACATCGGCCCCGGCATAGCGATCCACCAACGCCCGGTGCCCGCGCGGGTTGACCAGCCCGCGATCATCATGCTGGCCATGCAGCTCGACCAGATAGGGGGCCAGTTCGCGCAACAGGGCAACGCCCACCGGTTGGTCATTGACGAAGGCCTTGCTCCCGCCATCGGCCTTGAGCCTACGCCGGATAATCAGAGGCTCGCTGGTGTCGATGTCGATTTCGACATTGTCGAGTAGAGTGTCGATTCCCTCCGGAAGCCGCGAAAATTCGAAGCTTGCGGTGACACTCGCCTGCTCTTCCCCGCTGCGCACCAGCGCAGAGTCCGCCCGGTTACCCAAAACCAGCCCCAAGGCATCAAGCAGTATCGACTTGCCCGCCCCGGTCTCGCCAGTGAGTACGCCCAGACCGCCGGAAAACTCCAGCTCCAGCGCTTCGATCAGCACGATGTTGCGGATGGAAAGTCGGGTCAGCATGGCTGCCCGATTCGATAGCCCAAGCGGCGCGCTACGTCACCGCTTTTGGAACAGGTTGCGAACAATTTCCCCGGCGTAATCCGCCGATTGCCGCCAATCAGCTGGCGGACACACCCGGCGCATGTTTCCCGATCAGCTTGTAGGCTTTCTCGTACCATTCCGTGCCCGGATAGTTCGCGCCCAGCACCGCGGCATATTTCACCGCCTCTTCCTTGAGCCCCAGCGACAGGCTGGTTTCCACAAGGCGATAGAGCGCCTCGGGCGCGTGGCTGGTGGTCTGGAAATCCTTGGTTACATTCTGATAACGTAGCTGCGCGGCCAGCACCTTGCCCGAACGCTGATAGTAGCGTCCGATTTCCATTTCCTTGCCCGCCAAATGGTCTTCCACCAGGTCCAGCTTCAGCTTGGCATCCGCGGCATATTCCGTGTTCGGGAAACGGCGCACAACCTCGCGCAGTGAAACGCGGGCCTGCTGCGTGATTTTCTGGTCACGCTGAACATCGCTGATCTGCTCATAATAACTGAGCGCGATCAGGTAATAGGCATAAGGCGCATCCTTGTTACCCGGATGGATCGACAGGAACCGCGTGGCGGACTGGATCGCCTTGTTGTAATCGCGCGCGGTGTAATAGCTGAACGCACTCATCAGCTGCGCCCGGCGGGCCCAGGGCGAATAGGGGTGCTGGCGTTCGACCTCGTCAAACAGGGCCGCTGCCAGTTTCGCGTTGCCGCGATCCAGCCGGCGCTTGGCCTCAGAATAGAGCGTTTCCACGTCGCGCGCGACATAGGCGGTATCCTTCGGCCCGCCTCCGCGACCGGCACAACCGGAAGTCAGCATGGTGGAAGCGGCAAGCCCGCAGGCAAGCGCGATACGGACGAACGGGACAGAACGAGTGCTGGCAGTCATGCGCCGCCTATAACCAGCACCGGCATGAACGCCAAGTGAAGTTGTGCCCCCACCCCCTTCTGTCCACCGATGAAGGGGCAATTCGCGTGGTTGCCGGGTTAAGTATTGTCTTAAGTCCTTAACGCTAAGGCTGGTTGAATGACCGTCGCATCAACCCTGCGCAAGCTGGCCTTTCCGGCCATTCCTGTCGATATAGGCGAGGAATATACGCTGCAGTCTGCCTATCGCATGCAGCGCCAGGGGCGTTTGCTGGTGCTGGGCATGATGGCGATGATGCCATTTGCCCTGTTTGATACGCGGCTGGCCAATGGCGGCAGCTGGCTGCCCTATATCCCGCCCGCCTTTGCTTTCCTGATTTTCGCCGCCGGCTTCCTGCTGCTGCGCAAAATGTCTGTCGGGGATAGTGTTGCGGATGCGCAGCGCTTCCTTTCCCGCGCCGGGAAGGCGGCAATGGGTTTCGGCGTTCTGTTGGGCATTTGGGGTTTGTTGAGCTGGCTTTTTGCAGATCCGGATACGCGCGCGTTTTACCCGCTTTTCCTTGCGCTCGTTGCGATGGCTGTTTCGTTCTCACTGGCAAGCTTGCAGCATATCTGCACGGTTGTGCTGGCGACTATTCTGGCTCCCATTGACATAGCCTTGTTCAGTTCGGGCCAGCCGCTTGACCTGAGCACAGCATTCGGCCTGGCAATTGCCGGTGGCATGATGGCCCAGATGATCCACAACCAGCACGCTTCCACTGTGGAATTGCTGGCCCTGCAACAACAGGCCCGCAGGCTGGCAGAAACCGATCCGTTGACCGGCCTGTTGAACCGCAAGGCCTTGCTGGGTCACGCCGTGGAACTAGGTAGAAATCACGGGGATATCCGTCTCTTGCTGCTCGATATTGACCAGTTCGAAGCAATCAACCAACAGCATGGCCAGGCCACTGGTGACGACGTTTTGCGTGCGATTGCCACGATCCTCGCCCGCCGGGCACGTAAGGAAATCCTTGTCGCCCGCGCTGGTGGTGAAGAATTCGCGCTGGTTGGCCCGACAGACGCACTGTTTCCCGCTATCGGCCTCGCGCTGCTGGCAGAAATTCGCAACACCGCCATGCCGCATGGCAAGCAGGTAACCGCCAGCATCGGCTGCGCTGATGGCAACGTCAGCAATGAGGCAGACTGGCGGAAGCTGTTTGCGCAGACTGACGAGGCCCTCTTCCGCGCCAAGCAGGATGGCCGCAACCGAATGGTCGAAGCGGGTGGTCAATGCGCTAGTAGCAGCGCGGCAAACGCAGAGGCTCCGACCAAGGTCGCAGCTGCTTGAATCTGGCGCTATCGCGTCACCACCATGAAGGGTGCCCATAGCGCCGGGTGCGGATTTTCACGTTTCACTGACAAGATTGCTTCTCGCAGGGCATCTGCCGGGCGACTGCCATCGCGCGACGCCTTGACGATCCCGGCGGAAAGCTGGGCGGAAATATCATCGCGAACCGGCCAATGGCTTGCCACCACGCGCTGCGCCCCGGCGAACAGGAAGCCTCGCGCAAGGCCGGTGTAGCCAGCCGCGCTGGGTCGCCCGCCTGCCGCCGTGTCGCAAGCGGACAGGATCACCCACTCTGCGCCAATATCCATCAGGGCTGCTTCTGAGGCGGTGAGCAGACCATCATTCAGGGCGGATCGGGTTTCAGGCGGAGTAAGTACCAGTGCTGGTTCGTCAACATCGTCGAAGGCCCCGGCAACGACCCCATGGGTTGCAAACAGCAGTACACCCACATCAGACAGGTCGAGCGCCTTCACTGCCGGCTCTGTCGCGTTGGCCCCTGCCAGGATCAACGGCTCCCCGCGGCCTTGCAGCAATTGCGCTACACGCTCCATTTCAGCCAGCGCATTGGGTAACGGCTCCAGGCTGCCAAGCTGGCCAGAGCGCAACACCGCCGCACCAATGGCGGAGGCTTCGTCCTGGAATTCCACCTGTACAGGCTCTGGCAGCGCCGGGGCGCCAATGGCGACGAGCGAGCGCCTGCTTTTCCGAGAGTGCTTCCCCCTACCCATTGCCGCAAGTGAGGGCACCACGGAGACTGAGCGATCCTCGATAAGGAAACGCGCATCCGCCAGCCGCTCTGCCGGGCGTGAAACCAGCACACTGAGCGGCAAAGCGGAAAGGATATCCCCGCTCGCCACTTTAAGCTGCTTCTTCCCGCGCAACGCCCGCTCGACTTCTGGCGTGAAGATTGCGCCGTAAAGCCGTGCAGCCCCCTCCATGTCGAAAGGTTGCTCTTCCCCGGAAACCAAAGTTGCGTCGATGCCTGAACGGATCGAACCAACCACTCCGCGCAGCGATTCCCGGCGGATGGGGTCATGGCCAAGCACCACCTCCTTGCGGGTAATGGCAAGGGTGAACAGTCCGCGATCACTCTCGGCAATCACAAGCAAGGCTTCATCACGGCCAAGTTCCGCCTGCATTTCGGCCAGGCTCGCCGGGCGCGGCTGGATCAGTTCGCGGAACGCAGGGAAGCGCTGGTCAAGCTCGGCATCCACATCAAGCAGGGTCGCTTTGTTGCTCGCCAGCCGGGCTGCAAGATCTGCCTGTTCGGCCGGGTCGGCATCAGCAGCTTCCGCCTGCAGCAACGCGCTGTCTGCCTCCGCCACAGCCGCACCCGCCTCTTGCCTGCGTTTCAAGAGTGCGCCCAACTCGCTATCCTGCGTGGCCTCGCGCGCGGCAACGGCAAAGGCTGCGCGGCTGGCATCGGAATAGATGATCGCCTGCATCACTTCGAAGGCGAATTCCTCGTCACCAGCGATTTGGGCCGTTTGGAGGGCCTGGCTGAACTGGATAATCGAAGGCAGAGTATCGAGCGGGCGGTTACGCGCATATTCACGCTCGCGATTGGCCGCGATAGCGGTACGGAAAGCTTCCTGCGCAATCGCTTGCCCTTCTTCTACCCGCCCGGCCCGGGCCAGCACCCAACCCAGCTGCATCCGTGCCGCAGTGGCTTGCGGATGGTTCGATGCCCGCAGTCGCCCAAGCACTTCAGCAGACGACCGTGCCGCCTCCTCGGCTTCTGCCAGTTTCCCCTCTTCCACCAGGAAGGGAACGATTGCCTCGCGCGCAAGGGCGATACGCAATTCCCCCGCTTCAGGTGCGGCTTCGATCACCTCCAGCGCCTTCATCGCCATATCCCGCGCGACCGCTCCGCGCTCTGCCCGATCTGCCGCCACGGCTGCATTGCGCAAGTTTGATGCGGCGGGCAGCGGCAGGCCCGCTGCCTCGATCATCGGGATACCTATATCGTAAAAGCCCAGCGCCTCCTGCGGCCGGTCGAGCTGGACCAATGCAGCCGCAAGCGAGGTATAGGCGACCCCTTGGGAGGCACCACTGATTGCCGGGTTTTCCTGCGCCTCGCGGATGGATTCCTGCAATAACGGGATCGCTTCCAGAGGGCGCCCTTCACTCAGTAAATGGGTACCCAGGGCAAAAACCGCATTGAAGCGGATCGGATGCTTTTCCGGCATTTGCCGTGCTGGGGCGAGCGCGTCGCGCAATACGCCTTCCGCTTCGCCCATCAGATTGGCTGCCTGCAAGGCCTTGCCGAGGGTAATCAGCGCAACTGCACGCTGGTTGCCATATTCCGGGCCCTGCTTGGCAAAGATGCTGTCAACGTGCCGCGTTACGTCGATGGCCTCGGCATATTTCCCCTGTTCCTGCAGGCAGCGCGCCAGCATGCTTTCGATCATGGCGAGATAGGGATGATCGTCCCCATAGGCGCGAATATAGATCGGTTGCGCCTCGCGCATATTCGCTTCGCATTCAGCGTAGCGCTGCGTTTCCTTGAGGTAATAGGTCTCGGTGTAGAGCAGTTCGCCGCGCGGGATATCGTCTTGCGGGCGCAGCAATGCCTTGCCCTTGGCAATGTCAGCCAGCGCCTCTTCCGTCCGGTTCAGCCCCAGCAGCAGCAGCGCGGTTTGCGCATAGCCATAAGCCTTCTCGCCCGGATCATCGGTTGCTGCGATTTCACCGCGGATCTTGGCTAGCTCCTCTTCGTAACCGGCATAGGAGGTGGCTTGTGCCTGCGCAGGTTCTGGCAGCGCCGCTGACAGGCTCAATGCCCCGCCCGCAAGCAATCCGGCGGCCACCAATCCTGCCTGTATTCCACGCCAGTTCATGCCTGTCCCCTGACTTGCACCTGATCCGCAGAAAGTCTGGCCAGCACAGGCGCGAAGTCAAGTGACAAGCGAAGGCGTTACTCCCAGAAAGCGACCGAGCGCACTTCGATGCTGGCGCGCGTCTGGGCGCCTTCCATCGCGCCATCGACAAAGGCAGTGTGCGGGCAGCGCCATGTGTGGCTGGTATCGCTGTCGCAGAACTTGAAAAACAGCACGTCGTCGCGGTCCATGTTGGAGAAATACCACCAGCGATGCTGCGGGCTGTAGCTGGGGATCGTGGCGGCAATCATCTGGTCTTCGCCCTCGACCGGCTTAACCGCGTCTTCCTCGTTGGGGAATTCATCCACGACGAACAATGTGTTGCTCTTCTCTTCACCGCCGTCTGCGCTGCGGCCATCGCACACTGCCAGCGGCACATCCTGCGGTGGCGGGGAAAAGGTGCGCCAATATGACGTAATCAGGAAACGCTTGAAGCCCGGCCCATCGGGGAAATGCTCGGCATAGGTCGCCTCGGCCATGCGCTGCGCGGTTATCGGGTTGAGGTCGATATGCGCCTCACCTGCAGGCGGCTGGATGCCGCCGGTATGGACGTAGTTGTCCGTCTTTTCCTTGGCCCGTTCGGACAGGTCTGCGCTGGTGCGGATCATCCAGCCGCGCGCAACGACATGGTCTGCCCCGGTCAGTGCCCTGATATTGGCTTCCACCTCGCGTTCATATTTCGCATCGACTTCCGCCTTGTCGTTGAAGTCCTGCACCGCGCTGGGCTGGCGAGCGAGCATGAAGCCATGCGTATCGAGCTCGAAATGGTCGCGGATCGGCATGCCGTCGCGCACCACAACTTCGTGGTCGCTATAGGTGCCGGTGTTCATTTCCGCACCCTGGCTGACATAGCGCCGGGTCACGAAATCGCCCGGATCAACATAGCGGATCATGGCCGGGACCTGGCGCGCGGTCTCTTCGATAGTGTCTGCCTGAGTTTCGACGGTTGCCGATGCCATTGCCTGCTCTCCCAATCTGTCCAATTGCGGACCGCTGAATTTATACACTTGTATAATCCGGTAATCCGTGGCGAAATGCAAGGGCATAGTGATTGGCATGGCAGGGCAAGGGGGAGAAGGCATGGCGGCGAGGCCGCAACCCGAAACGCGTGATCTCTTGCTCAGCGCGGCTGAGCAAATCCTCGTCACGCGCGGTGTCCATGCCCTGAGCGTCCGGCAAGTCGGTGAAATGGCTGGATTGAACGGAACGCTGGTGACCTACCATTTTGGGGGCATTGGCGGGCTATTGGAAGAGCTGGCCCAGCAGAACATGGCCCCCATGGTCGAAGCGTGGAGTGCAATAGAAAATGCGGAGGAGGCGCGCGATATCCTCGCCGCATGGCTCAAGCCCTTGCTGCTCCCGGCGGCTTACCATCCGGCAGCAAGGGCTCTGGTCGTGCTGGACGAAATCGCCGCTCATGCCAGTGCCCAGCAGAGTGACATCGTCTTGCAACAGATGATCAAGGCAGCCATGCAGGTGGAAGCGGCTTTGTCACCAAAACTCCCGGCGCTGGCGAGGGGGGATGTGCGGGCCAGGCTGCGATTTATTGCTGGCGCCGCGCTCGGCCCTCCGCCGCGAACTAGGGGGTTGGCCGGTTCCGTGCAGGAATCCCCCGAAAATAGCGCAGACGCGCTGCTTCGCTTCGCGGCTGCGGCGCTTGAATTGCCAAGCAACAAGAACTGACAAGAGCAAATTCTGGAAGAGGAAGAACGACATGACCGCCCTGCCCCCTACTGATGATGATAGTGCAATCTGGGAAACCTGGCTTTCGATCTACCGCCTGCCAGTTGTCACCGTGGCAGAGGAGATCGGGACTTTCACGGCATTGTCGGACCGGGGCCTGACTCTGGAGGAATGCGCGGCACAAATCGGCGCTGATGCGCGCGCCTTGTCCATTCATCTTGGTGCCTTGGCGGCTTTGGGCTTCGTCGAGAAACGTGGCGGGAAATGGCGTTCGACTTCACTCAGTCGCACATGGCTGCATCCTGACGGTGCAGGCTATTACGGCAATTTCTTCTCCCGTTTCCGCGAGAGCAACCCGATCCACGCCCAGTTGATGACGACTCTCAAGACCGGTGAACGGCCAGACATGGAACTGAGCAAGACCAACGCCAAGGAATGGGAAAAGGGCGACATGTCGGACGAGGCAGCAATTGCCATCGCCAAGTTCATGCACGCCCATTCGGTCGCCCCGTCCAAGAGCGCAGCGCGCAACCCTATGTTTGGCGAGCTGACACACCTGATGGATGTTGGCGGCGGCTCAGGCATCTTCGCTATCGAATTCGCGAAAAACTGGCCGGACCTTCGCACAACCGTGATGGACCTGCCAGCCATGGCGAGAGCAGCGCAAAGCTATATCGACGCGGCGGGCGTGGGCGACCGGGCAGACACCGCCGGAGTCAACATGTTCGAAGAAGAATGGCCACGCGGCCCGGATGCGCATTTCTTCTCCAATGTCTTCCACGATTGGTCAGAGGAGACAAATAGCCTGCTGGCGCGCAAAAGCTTCGCAGCCCTGCCTAGTGGCGGCAAGATTATCCTGCATGAAATGCTGATGGATGATGATGGCTGCGGCCCATGGATTCCGGCTGCCTTCAGCCTGCTGATGCTGCTGGGGACGCTGGGCAAGCAATATACGTTCGAAGAATTGCGCACGATCCTTGAAGGGGCGGGCTTTACCGATGTCCAGTCAGATCGCAGCGGGATGAACCACTACTCGCTGATAACTGCGACTAAAGTGTGAATTCCCTGAACAGGCAGGCTTAACTGCATGATAACCCTGTTTTGCTAGTCCCCTGCCAGACGAAGGCATTGGGGGTAGAAGATGCTGAAGAATATCTGGAAGGATCTCACTGGCGGCACCGGCGTGGAATATGCCGTGATCGCCATGGTTATCTCTATAGCCGCCATTGGCGGCTATGTCTCGCTTGGCAATGAAGTCACGTCCAACTGGGAAACGGTGAATCAGGAAGTCACCAACGCCAATAAGGCCAACAAGTAAGCCCCGCCCCAGCGGGGCAGGGCCAGTTTGGGATCATTCTGCCGGGATCGCAATTTCCGGCAGAGTTGCATGCGTCTGCCGTGCATCGAGCAGGGGCCGTAGTACGCGTGACGAAAACACGATCCCCACAACCATTGCAATCACGAAACCACCGATCGCCAGTGGCGTGATCGCGGCGCTGACCAGTGCCGGACCCGGACAAATTCCGGACAGGCCCCAGCCGATCCCGAACAACACGGCCCCACCCAGCAAGCGGCGATCCACCGGGGTCTTGGGTGGTGTGTCGAAGCTTGCCGACACGACCGGCTTCGCACGGCGGCGGGCCAGCCAGAAGATCGGGGTCGCCGTCATCACCGCACCGCCCATCACAAAGGCAAGGCTGGGATCCCATTGACCGGCAATATCAAGGAAGCCGAACACCTTGTCCGGGCTGGTCATGCCGGAAATCACGAGGCCAAGGCCGAACACCAGGCCAGCGATAAATGAAGCAAAAGCGCGCATCAGAAGCCTCCGTGGCGGGTGATGAAGACCGTCAGGCCCGCAGCAAACATGAAAGTAGCAACCGCAGCCAGGCTGCGCGGGGAGAAACGGGACAAGCCGCAAACGCCATGGCCGCTAGTGCAACCATTGCCGAGATCAGTACCGATCCCGACGAGCAAGCCGGCAACCAGCAGCAGCCCCGGAGCGACTGTTTCAATCCCGGCAGTCACCGCTGGCCCGCCCAGCACTGCAGCACCCAGACCGGCAACCAGCAGTCCCGCAATGAAGGCGACGGCCCAGCCGCGCGTGTTCCAACCAGTGTAGGAACTCCGCTTCGACCCGACCAGCGCGATACGGGCAATGCCGGTTACCCCGGCGATTTCACCTGCAAACAGGTACAGCCCGCCGGCGGCAAGGCCGATCAGGACACCGCCAAGTAGAGGAAGGATAAAGGGTTCAAACATCGCACATCGCCTCAGCCGGGATAGTTACACCTCCCAGCTAGGCGATCTGGCGCAAAGCAAAAGACAGCTTTGGTTTAACTGTGCGAAGGTGAAGTTTAGCAGCCACTAAAGTAGCACCATCGCATAGACAAAACCGGCCCCTCCTCGCATCCGGGAAAGGGCCGGTTTCACATGGCTTACGCCTCCGCAGTCTCGCTCCGGCCAACGCTCGACCAGTCGATCTTGCGCGTGGCGTACATCACCCCGGCAAGGGCAAAGAACAGCAGCACCGAACCGATCATCAGCGACCATGCTTCGAGGCTGAGGAGGACATAGAGCAGCGCGTATAGCCCCAGCAGCAAGGCACCGATGAAGCGCGCCCGACCCCAGCTGCCCAGCACCGCTGCGCTATAGGCAGTCAGCAGGCCAATAATCGCCGCACTGGCCAGCAAGTAGGCAAGCGTGAAGCCAATCACTTCGGAAAACGCCAACAGCATCACGAAGAACAGCACCAGCCCGGCCCCGGTCAGCAGATACTCCGCGGCAGCGACGCGCGCGCCGCCGACGATATCGAACATCAGGAAAGCAACGAAAGTGAAGCCGATGAACAGGAAGCCATATTTCACCGAGCGATCCACGCGGCTGTAAACATCCACCGGGTCAACCAGCCGGATCGTAGCCGCCATGGACTGCCCGCTGCCGGTTTCCCCCATATAGAGCGAGCGATCGCCCGGATCGGAAACCACCGGCGCGCCAGGATCGTCATCCAGCAGCAGCGACTGGCCCAGCGCGAGGTTAGTGACAGACCAATCGGCTGAAAAACCGCTAGCCGAGGTTTCATGCTCTGGGAGGAAATCCCCTTCGAAGCTGGGATGCGGCCAGCTTGATTTGGCCTTCCATTCCGTGCTGCCCCCACGCGGGACCAGTGTCAGCGAACGGCTCCCGCGCAATGAATAAGACCAGGTGACATTCAGCGGCTCACCCTCGGCCCATTCAAAATATCCGAAAAAGCCCGAACCGCCACTGGATGCCACACCATTGCCGGGCTTAAGCGGTAAGGCAGTGCCATTCACAGCCACCTTGGTATCGGTCTGCAACCCGCGCGAGTCCGACGCTCCGAACCGAAATTCCGCTTCGTTGAGCAGCAATTGGTCGCGCTTCACGCCGAACCGCTCAAGATCCGGCGGCAGGACGAATCTGGCCGTACCGCCCAGCTTGGCGAGATAGATCACGGTCTTGTAGATCGACCGTTCCTTCACATCCGGGTCAATATCGGTCGTGACTTGCTGGCTTTCCGGCGAAAGGAACAGTTCGTCCCGCTCAACCACGGTGCGGGTCACGGTCTTGCCGTCTATCTGTTCGGAAGTGACACGTTCCGCGCGATAAGGGATGACCAGCACCGGGCCGGAGACGACCTGCGGCCCGCCCCAGCCGACAGTGATTGAATCCTGTGCCACGCGGGCCTGATGCTGCCGATCATAAACCAGCGCATAGACCGCCAGCAGCGGGAGCAGCAGCGCCCCGCCGATCAGGACGGCGAAAAGGAGTTTGATTCCGGGTGATCGTTCGCGTGCCATCTATCCCTCCCACAGGCTACGACAAAACGTGCTCTACGTGCGACGAATGAATTCCACCTGAACCGCTCTCACACATAATACGGGCGGGACGCTACAGCATCCCGCCCGCACCACCACCCCATGACTATGGGGGAACTGGAACGTTCAAAAATCACCCTTCCTTGGAGAATTCGGCGATCTTCTCGTCGATTGCCTGCAAGGCCTTCGCCCGGACATCCGCCTCCAGCTTCAAGTCATTGGCAATCGCCTTGCGCGCTTCCTTCAGGCCCGCCAGTGCCTGGGCCGCCACCTGTGTCTTGCAGATAGCGATGTGCTTGTTGCCATCTTCATCGACCCATTCATTGACCATGTCATCGCCATCAGATTCGCAACGGACCATGATCTTGATTGGCTTGGCACCGTCCTTGCCCCGGAATTCCATCCGGGCAACGCGCACCTCGCGCTGAGCCATCTTGGCTTCGGCCTTGGCATCCTTTTCGATCGCGTCGATATCAATGCCATATTCCTTTTCCAGCTCGGCCCGCTGCTCCGCACTCAGCTTCTCGCCATTTTTCAGAACGATACGATGTTCGCGGCGGTCCATACGCTTTTCATCCGCACCATCATCCTGCTGATCTTCGACCTTGATAACCACCACGCGCTTCTCGCCATCTTCCGGCGCTTCTGCTGCAACCTGAGTCCACAAGGCAGGCGCAACCGGAGCAGCGGGCGGTTGCGGCGCGGCGGGGGCTGCGGGCACTGCGGGAGCAGAAGGAGCAAGCGGCGCAACAGGCGCAGCATCCTCGGCATAGGAAATCGAAGCCGTCAGGGGCAACGCAATCACTGCGCCTGCCAACAAGGCCTTGCCAGCGAACCGGCGACGGGGTGAGATATCGGACATGGTCAGGCTCCTCAAACGATGGATTATGCTTTTTTCGCCCAGCACGGGGCAGGCCATGGGGGCTGCCAGCGCGACATTGGGCCCGGCAGCAAAGCCAGCAATGACACTGGCGTAG
This sequence comes from Sphingomonadaceae bacterium, assembly GCA_024236195.1. Taxonomy (GTDB): domain Bacteria; phylum Pseudomonadota; class Alphaproteobacteria; order Sphingomonadales; family Sphingomonadaceae; genus JACXVD01. The sequence continues at coordinate 161,010 of JACKKZ010000004.1, read as the reverse complement.
GCGGCCCGATCACTGCTGCTTCGCTTGGCGACGACGCAGGCATCACAGGCGGCCTCCTGGTCGCGGCGCAGGGCGTGCCAGCCATACCAGGCCAACGGATTGAACCAGTGCAGCGCGAAGAGCGGCTGGACGAGCATGTTGGCCAGCAGGTCATGCCGGGAATGGTGGGCAAATTCATGCGCCAGCGCAAAATCCCGCTGGGTTCGATCATGCAGCGCCAGGAAACCGGGCGGCAAGGCGATAACCTTGTCCAGCACCCCAAAGGCAATCGGCGCGTTGGTGGCCGGGGTTTCCACAAGGCGTACCTTGCCCGCTTCCCCCACCGGCCGCGCATCGGCCAGCAATTCCCGGCGCATGCGGAAGTAGCCAGCAAAGCGGTGCGAGAGGAAGACCACAACCCCGGCAAGCCACAGCACCACCAGCACCGGAACAAGGGGTTCCCAGCTGAGGCCGGTTTCCGATGCCAGCGTTGGCACAGTGGCTGCCGGGGCGCCCTCCTCCACGACTGTCACGACAACTGCCCCGGCGGGACTGGAGGCCGGGGCGAGCCATGCGGGCAGCACCAGTGGGGGCAAGACAAGACGCAACATGGGCAACAGCCACAGGGCATAGGCTGCCCCCGGACCAAAGCAGCGCGTGACCGGGCGGCGCAGGACAAGGACCAAGGCGATAAGCGCTGCAGTCCAGACGAGCGTGTCGATGATCCAACTGATCATTTGCGCATCTCCTTCAGCAGCGCTTCAATCTCGGAGAGGTCGCTTTCCGTGAGAGCTTCTGACTCTGCCAGATGCGCAAACAATGTCGCCGGGCGGCCGCCAAACAGGCGCTCGACCAGCCGTTTTGATTCCGTGCCGACATAGTCGGCCCGTTCCAGCAAGGGAGAATAGAGGAACCGGCGGCCATCCGGCTGCGTCGCCACCGCCTGCTTGGCAACCAGGCGCGACAGCAGGGTCTTGACCGTGGCGAGGCTCCAGCCGCGATCATGGCCAACTTTGTCAGCGACTTCGGCCGCGGTCAGCGGGGCCTGGCCCCACAACGCTTCCATCACCGCGTGTTCGGCCTCGCTAATCCGTTCCGGTCGCACCTCTTCCGCAGAGCTCATCCGTGTCCTCCCACGTGATTGATTACATCTGTAGGCGCAACGACTACGGCTGTAAACATGAAGCGTGGATGAACGGCTGTTCAGGCTCGACAAACAGCTTTAGAGAGCAGCTATGGCCCGACAGTTTCCCGTCCCGCACCGCGTCCGCACACTCGCCGATTGCCACAATATCGAGGATTTCCGAACGCTCGCGCATCGCAAGCTGCCGTTCCCAGTGTTCCATTACATTGATGGTGCGGGCGATGACGAGCTGACCAAGGGGCGCAACACCGCAGCTTATGCGGATGTCGACCTTGTGCCCAATGTCCTGGCCGGCGTGGATGAGATTGACACATCCATCACTGTCATGGGACGCAAGACGGACCTGCCCCTGATCCTGTCCCCCACCGCGCTGCAGCGGCTGTTTCACTGGCAGGGCGAACGCGCGGTGGCGCGCGTGGCGGAGCGACACAATCTCTGGTTCGGCATCTCCAGCCTCTCCAGCGTCAGCATCGAGGAAGTGGGCGCGAATTACGCCGGGCCCAAGCTGCTGCAATATTATTATCACAAGGATCGCGGGCTGAATGCGGCGCTGGTTGAACGCGCCAAGGCAGCCAATTTCGACGCCATCGCGCTGACTGTGGATACAATTGTGTCGGGCAATCGTGAACGCTGCAAGCGCACCGGCTTCACCACTCCGCCCAAATTCACGGCACGCAACTTCCTGTCCTATGCCACCCATCCGGCGTGGGGCCTGAACTTCCTGTTCCGCGAACGCTTCAGCCTGCCGAATCTGGAAACCCATGTGTCCGAGGGCAGCAGCAGCGCGATCTCGATCCAGGATTATTTCAACTCCATGCTCGACCGGAACATGGACTGGAAAGCGGTGGAGCAATTGCGCCAGGACTGGGGCGGCACCTTCTGCCTCAAGGGCGTGATGAGCGTCGCCGATGCCAAACGCGCGGCGGATATCGGTTGCAACGCGATCATGGTCTCCAACCATGGCGGACGGCAACTGGATGGCAGCCGCGCGCCCTTCGACCAGCTGGAGGAAATCGTCGATGCTGTGGGCGACCGGATGGAAGTGATCTGTGACGGCGGCGTGCGGCGCGGGACGCATGTGTTGAAAGCACTGGCTACCGGAGCAACCGCGGCCTCTGGTGGCAGGCTCTATCTCTACGCGCTCGCCGCCGCAGGAGAGGCCGGGGTTGAGCGCGCTGTGACGATCCTGAAGGAAGAGATCGAGCGCGGCATGCGCCTGATGGGCGTCACCAGCGTGGACCAGTTGAATAGGGACATGCTGCGTCGGCGCTGAATTGTGGCATGATCGCTTCATGCTGAAACGATTCGCCCTGCTGCTCGCTGCCTTGTTCTCTGCCCCTTTGCTGGCACAGGAACCGCCGCCGACAGGCGACTCGCCCCCGCCCCCTCCCCCGGCGGTGGAATATGTCGCTATCGAAACGACGATGGGTACGATCACCGTCTCGCTCGAGGTCGAGCGCGCGCCGATCACGGCGGGTAATTTCCTGCGCTATGTCGATGAGAAGCGGTTTGATGGCACGGTGTTCTACCGCACCATGTCGCTCGACTGGGGGGACCAGCCCAACGGGCTGATCCAGGCCGGTACGCAGTGGGACCCGAAGCGCATCCTGCCTTCGATCAAGCATGAGCCGACCACGCTGACAGGCCTCAGCCATACACGCGGCGCGCTGTCGATGGCGATGAACGAGCCCGGCAGCGCAAATGGCGATTTCTCGATCATGCTGCAGGACCAGACCGGAATGGACGCCGATCCCACCGCGACCGACCCGGTATGGCAGAATGGCTATGCCGTGTTCGGCTATGTCGTAGATGGCTGGGACGTGGTCCACGCAATCCACGCCGCCCCGACAGATCCGGACAAGGGCGAAGGCTGGATGAAAGGCCAGATGCTGGCCCAGCCAGTCAAGATTCTGCGGATGGTGCGGGTTGAAGCCCCGCCCCCGCCGCCTGCTCAGCCAGTTGACGACGACGATGCTGGCGCTGCTCGCGAAGCTATTACCGACAGTGACTGATCGAATAGGGCGCTATTCTCCGCAATAAAGCTGCAATCGTGCAGTTTTTTCCTTCCCGCGGAAGCGGGCGTGGATAGTCAGTTCGCCCGCACAGGTCGCATCTGCCAGCCAGAGCGGGCTGGAAACACTGCCCGCACTGGTCAGCAGCATCCCGTCAAAACGCCGCTGGCCGATCACCTTGCCATTTTCGCCGGTGACCCACAGCTCCAGCGTATCATTGATATAATCCTCTTGCGGACCGGTGATGGTCGCCACCACCAGCACATCATCCGCTGGGCCGTTTTCGCCATCACCGATAATGGTGTTCCACGCAGCAAAGTCTTCCCGCTCCAGCAAATTGTCAGAGAGTTCGCCTGTGTCCTTGTAGAAGAAGTGCGCGCTCACCCTGTCGAGCCGGTTGCCATCACCCTCCTGTGCAGACAGCGAGGCCGCCAGGGCGAGCAAGGGCAGCAAGGCCATTGATATGAAACGCATGGGCGGGCTCCTTCTCCAGCGACGTGACGTTAGGACGCTTCGCCCGGCCCGTCACCCTTCCCCAATGGATTTTCGCTCGCGGGCAAGCAGTTCCGCCTTGATCTCCGTCCCGTAGGCATAACCGCCCAGCCCGCCATCGGCTGCGATCACACGGTGGCACGGGATCAGGACGGCGATATTGTTAGCGCCATTTGCTCCGCCGACCGCGCGGCTCGCTTTGGGGTTGCCTAGCATCGCCGCCTGTTCGCCATAAGAACGGGTCTCGCCCGGCGGGATTTCGCGCAGGGCCTGCCAACAGCGTTGCTGAAAGGCAGTGCCCTTTACGTCGAGAGGGATATCCGCCCCGGTGCCCGGCTGCTCGACTGCCTGCGTCACCCTTTCGAACAAATCCCGAAACTCCGCACCCCCTTCAACCAGTTCCGCCTTGGGAAACCGGGCACGCAGTTGATCTTCGCCTTCGTTGAACGACAGGCAGCACACGCCCTTGTCCGTTGCCGCGACCAGCATGGAACCGAGCGTCGTTTCTACCTGCGACCAATGAATCACCCTGCCCCTGCCACCATCGCGCCAGTCGCTTGCCGTCATGCCCATGCGATCTTTCATCCTGTCATAGAAACGCGAAGGCGCTTCATAACCTGCTTCATATAGCGCGCCGGTCACACTGGCAGCACCCGCCAAAGCCTCCTTTGCCCGCTCTTCCCGCAAGGCGCGGGCATAGGCTGCGGGGGAAAGGCCGATTGCGCGTTTGAACACGCGCTGGAAATGTGACGGCGAATAGCCCGTTAAGGTGCCAAGTTCCTCCAGCGTCGGGCTTTCGCCAGACTTGATCGCGTCAATCGCCGCCAGCACCGCTGCATCATCACGCGCAACATCGTCGGGCAAGCAGCGTTTGCAGGGGCGCAGTCCTGCATCCCTTGCTTCTGCACCGCTTATAAAGAAGCGAACATTGTGCCGGGCAGGATGGCGAGCTGCGCAGCTGGGGCGGCAATAGATGCCGGTGCTGAGCACACCGGTGACAAAGCGCCCGTCAAACGCCCGGTCGCGCCGTTGCACCGCCGCCCATGCTTCATCACTGTCGAATTCGTCATTCATTGCTGGCCATCCCTATAAGATATGCCAGCCCAATGCACTCTGGCGGGGACGGAGTGCATCCCGAAGCTTGCGGTCAAAGCCATTGCGCGCTTAATCCCTGCGCATGAACCGGATCGTGACCTTTGCGCTGGCGCTGTTCGCGCTGCTTCTACCCGCCACCACGCAGGCAGACCCTGCCGATATCAATGCCGCTGCGCGCGGCGTGGTGCGGGTGGTGATCATCGGATCGGATGGAGACGAAATCTACCCGATCAGCCATGGCACGGGCTTTGCTGTCACCCCCACAAGGATCGTCACCAATGCCCATGTCGTGCGCGATGCCGTGGTGGATGAGACGCTGCGGATCGGGATCGTGCCCAGCGAAGGGAATGATTCCTCCTTTGCCAAGCTGATATCCTTCAGCCCCAAAAACGACCTGGCCCTGGTCCAGATCACCGGGGATCTGCGCTTGCCGCCGCTGACCATGTCTGGCGGTGAAAGCAAGGATGCGGGCGAAGTGACCTCGGTCGGCTACCCCGCCAATGTCGATCGTGCACAGGGCCTGCGCATTTCCGACATCTTCCGCAGCCAGAACCCGGTGAAGAGCCGCGGCTTTATCTCTGGCAAGCGACCGACACGGGAATTCGATACGATCCTGCACACCGCCCCGATTGCGCGCGGCAATTCTGGTGGCCCGCTCCTGGATGGCTGTGGCCGGGTGCTGGGCGTGAACAGCTTTGGTGCTGATTCGGAAGGGGCAGATGCGGAATTCTATTTCGCCGTCTCCAACCGGGAGCTGCTCCCCTTCCTGCGTGAGAACGAGATCAAGCCGCGCGTCAACGGCCTGCCCTGCCGCTCGCTGGAGGAAGTGGACGAAGCCGAACGCGACAGGATCGAGCGCGAGCGCGACGCCGCCCGTGAAAGCCTCGCCGCCCGCCAGCAGGCGCAAGAGCTGAAACGTGACCGTGAACGGCAAAAGGCAGAACTGGCCGTGATGGAAGAGCGGGAGAACGCCATGGCCCTTGCCGCTATCCTGCTTCTGATCGCGGCTGCCGCCGGATTTGTAGCGTGGCAGGCAAAGCAGATGGAAGGTCGTGAGCGCCGCGCCGTAATTGCGGGCACAATTGCCGGGGGCGCGCTGCTAGGTGCCCTCGCCCTGTGGTTCACGCGCCCGGGCCTTGCCGAAATTGATCGGCGCATTGCGGAGGCGATGGGAGAAGCCATGCCCGGCGATGAGGACGAAGGCACCGACACCAGCAGCCAGATCGAAGGCAAATTCCTCTGCTCCATAGACGCCGACAGAAGCCGCATCGTCGGGGAAAGCCCGCAAGACCTTGAATTCGAATGGACCGCCGATGGCTGCGTCAACCAGCGCACTCAATATGGCTTCGCCAATGGCAAATGGTCGCGCATGTTCGTGCCCAATGAAGAAGATGCTGTGTCAATAAACAGCTATGACCCGGATACCCGCACCTTCCGCACCGAACGCTATCTGCTCGGTCGCAACGCGATGGTCAGCGCCCGCGACGAACGCAGCAAATATACCGCACCTAATTGCGGAGCTGATGCGCAAGCCGCGCGGACATTGGGGGAGAAACAGTCGGCGGTGGAGGCGTTGTTGCCGGACAGCCCGAATGAGCGGCTGGTTTATACCTGCCGGGTGGCGAATTAATGGTTAGGACTAGCAAATTCATTTTGCTAGCATTGGCTGGGCTGCTCTCAGCTTGTTCCTTTGGCGATATCTGGGAAGGCGAACCAAAGCCAAAGCTGTCAGTTGATGATTTTGACGAAGTGGCATGGCAAGCTGCTGCGACTGCTGCCTGCAGATGTATGCAGGCAGAAGGAGCGGACTCAGACGAGAAGTGCTGGGCCGACTTTAACGCCCGGTGGGCGGACCTTGAAGAACTGAATTATCCGCCCGAAATGGAAAGGATGGCGGACTCGGCATTCGCTTCTGCGCCGGTTGCCGCGATTCCACGCTGCATGGAATTCAATGACGGTAGAGCCTGCATCCTCGAGTATTACGAGTATGTGGTTACAGACGACATGCCAAAACTGTGCACTGACGCTGAAGCGCAGAGCGTAGAAGATGCCTATAAACAAGCCCAAGAAGCCGCCATTGAAGCAGGCCTCGACAGTCCCGAAAGCGATTTGAAGGCGCACGAAGCAGCTTACATCAGGGTGATGGAATACCAGTCCAACAAGTGAGGCACACAACCGAACCGCTCCTGAACGGAGTTCACCCTTTTGCGCAAGTTCAACAAGAACTGACAAACATCGCGCATGGCCGGGTTGCATCGCAGCAAAGTGGGTGCTAGGCGCGCGCCAACCTTGCTGGGGCGGGCGTTTCTCTCGCCCCTTTCTGCTTGGCCAAAGCATCGTTTTTTTCGGACCCGAGAGGACCAAGACGCGTGGAAATTTCCGCCGGTATTCAGGCTAGCCTCGCAGGGCGTTACGCCTCGGCCCTGTTCGATCTCGCTTCCGAGGGCGGGACGGTTTCTGCCGTCGAATCCGACCTTGAAAAGCTTGAGGTCGCACTCGCCGAATCAGGTGAGCTGAAAGCGCTCACCACCAATCCCGAAATCAGCCGCTCGGCTACCGGTGCTGCCATTGAAGGTGTCGCCGGTGTGCTGGGGCTTGACGGTCTGACCACGAAGTTTCTTGGTGTGCTGGCCGACAACCGCCGCCTTGGCGCGCTGCCCGGCATGATCCGCGCTTTTGCCGCGATCGCCGCCGCCCAGCGCGGCGAAGTCACCGCCGATGTCGCCAGCGCCCGCCCGCTCAGCGATGCGCAGGTCGCCTCGCTGCAGGAAAAGCTGAAGGCGCGCGAAGGGCGCACCGTCAAGATTCGCACCAGCGTCGATCCCGATCTGCTCGGCGGCCTGGTGGTCACCATCGGTTCGAAGCGTATCGACAGCTCGATCCGTACCCGTCTCAATTCCCTCGCTCACGCGATGAAGGGCTGAAAGCCCGTACCAAGGTTTCGATGAAAGGCTAAGCAATGGAAATCCGCGCCGCAGAAATCTCCAAGGTCATCAAGGACCAGATCGCCAGCTTCGGCACCGAAGCTCAGGTCAGCGAAGTCGGCAGCGTGCTGTCAGTCGGTGACGGCATCGCCCGCATTCACGGTCTGGACAAGGTGCAGGCCGGTGAAATGGTCGAATTCGCCAACGGCATTCAGGGCATGGCCCTGAACCTGGAAGCGGACAATGTCGGCGTCGTGATCTTCGGCTCGGACAATGAAATCAAGGAAGGCGACACCGTCAAGCGCACCGGCACCATCGTCGACGTGCCCGTCGGCAAGGGCCTGCTTGGCCGCGTGGTTGACGCTCTCGGCAATCCGATTGACGGCAAGGGCCCGATCGAAGCCGCCAGCCGCCAGCGCGTTGAAGTGAAGGCGCCGGGCATCATCCCGCGCAAATCGGTGCATGAACCCGTGCAGACCGGCCTCAAGGCGATTGACGCGCTCGTCCCCGTTGGCCGCGGCCAGCGCGAACTGATCATTGGCGACCGTCAGACCGGCAAGACCGCCGTCGCCATCGACACCTTCATCAACCAGAAGGAAGCGAACCAGGGCACGGACGAAAAGAAGAAGCTTTACTGCATCTACGTCGCCGTCGGCCAGAAGCGTTCCACCGTCGCGCAGATCGTGCGCCAGCTGGAAGAAAACGGCGCGATGGAATATTCCATCGTCGTGGCCGCCACCGCTTCCGAACCGGCGCCGCTGCAGTATCTCGCGCCTTACACCGGCGCCACCATGGGCGAATTCTTCCGCGACAACGGCATGCATGCAGTGATCGTTTATGACGATCTTTCCAAGCAGGCCGTCGCTTATCGCCAGATGTCGCTGCTGTTGCGCCGCCCGCCGGGCCGCGAAGCCTATCCGGGTGACGTGTTCTATCTGCACAGCCGCCTGCTGGAGCGTGCGGCCAAGCTGAATGATGACAATGGCGGCGGTTCGCTGACCGCGCTGCCGATCATCGAAACCCAGGCGGGCGACGTGTCGGCCTATATTCCGACCAACGTGATCTCGATCACTGACGGCCAGATCTTCCTCGAAACCGGCCTGTTCTACCAGGGCGTTCGCCCGGCCATCAACGTCGGCCTTTCGGTCAGTCGCGTCGGCGGCGCCGCCCAGACCAAGGCGATGAAGAAGGTCGCTGGCTCGATCAAGCTGGAACTGGCCCAGTACCGCGAAATGGCGGCCTTCGCCCAGTTCGGTTCGGACCTTGACGCCTCGACTCAGCGCCTGCTCAATCGCGGCGCGCGCCTGACCGAACTGCTCAAGCAGGCCCAGTTCAGCCCGATGCCGTTTGAAGAACAGACCGTCTCGATCTACGCCGGCACGAACGGCTATCTCGACGCGATCCCGGTCGATGCGGTGACCCGTTACGAAGGTGAAATGCTCAGCTTCATGCGGTCCGAACATGCCGACGTGCTGAAGGACATCCGCGAATCGCAGAAGTTCGAAGGCGAGGTTGCTGATCGCACCCGCGCCGCGCTTGACGCTTTCGCCAAGCAGTTCGCCTGAGCCCCGACGTAACCAGAGGAAGCCTTCATGGCCTCGCTTAAGGAACTCAAGGGCCGGATCAACTCGGTCAAATCGACCCAGAAGATCACCAAGGCCAAGCAGATGGTGGCCGCGGCCAAGCTGCGCAAGGCGCAGGCGGCTGCCGAAGCCGCTCGCCCCTATGCGGCTCGCCTCGCCGAAGTGATGGCTTCGCTGGCCGGCAAGGTCAGCGGGGACAGCGCGCCCAAATTGCTGGCTGGCACCGGCAGTGACCAGCGCCACCTGCTGGTCGTCGTCAACACGGACAAGGGTCTGTGCGGCGGTCTCAACTCGAACATCGTCAAGGAAGCCAAGGCCCAGGCCCGCGCGCTGATCGCCGCAGGCAAGAGCGTGGAATTCTTCCTGGTCGGACGCAAGGGACGCGCCCCGATCAGGCGCGATTTCGCTGACCAGATCGGCGGGGGCTTCGACACCAGCACCGTGCGCGATCCCGGCTTTGCCGAAGCCGAAGCGATCGCATCGGAACTGATCGCCAAGTTCGAATCCGGTTCCTTCGATGTCGCGCATCTCATCTTCGCCGAATTCAAGTCGGCGCTGGCGCAGGATCCGCTCACCCAGCAACTGATCCCCGTTCCGGCCCCCGCAACCGCCAGCGAAAGCGGCGCGGTGGTCGAATATGAACCGGGCGAGGAGGAAATCCTCGAAGAATTGCTGCCCCGCTATGTGAAGACACAGATTTTCGGCGCGCTGCTGGAAATCGCCGCTTCCGAACAGGGCGCCTCGATGACCGCGATGGACAACGCCACGCGCAATGCGGGCGAACTGATCGACAAGCTGACCATCCAGTACAACCGCAGCCGTCAGGCCGCGATCACCACCGAACTCGTTGAAATTATCGCCGGCGCCGAAGCGCTGTAAGAGATTCTAGGCAAGGAAACGAAAATGGCCACCGCACCCGTGCTTAACAAGACCACCAATGGCAAGATCAGCCAGGTCATCGGCGCCGTCGTCGACGTCACCTTCGAAGGCGAACTGCCGGCGATCCTGACCGCGCTGGAAACTGACAACAACGGCCAGAAGCTGGTCCTTGAAGTCGCCCAGCACCTCGGCGAAAACACCGTACGCACCATCGCCATGGATGGCACCGACGGCCTGACCCGCGGCCAGGCCGTGGTGAACACCGGCGCACAGATTTCCGTGCCCGTCGGCCCCAAGACGCTGGGCCGCATCATGAATGTGGTGGGCGAGCCGATTGACGAACGCGGCCCGGTCGGGTCCGACATGCACGCCCCGATTCACGCCGAAGCCCCGCCCTTCGTTGATCAGTCGACCGAAGCGGCGATCCTCGTCACCGGTATCAAGGTGATCGACCTGCTGGCCCCCTACGCGAAGGGCGGCAAGATTGGCCTGTTCGGCGGTGCGGGCGTCGGCAAGACCGTGCTGATCCAGGAACTGATCAACAACATCGCCAAGGGCCACGGCGGCGTCTCGGTCTTCGCGGGCGTCGGTGAACGGACCCGCGAAGGGAACGACCTTTACCACGAATTCCTCGATGCCGGGGTTATCGCCAAGGACGCGGACGGCAACGCCACGTCGGAAGGTTCCAAGGTGGCGCTGGTGTTCGGCCAGATGAACGAGCCCCCGGGCGCGCGTGCCCGCGTCGCCCTGTCAGGCCTGACCATGGCGGAATATTTCCGCGACCAGGAAGGCCAGGACGTGTTGTTCTTCGTGGACAACATCTTCCGCTTCACCCAGGCTGGCGCCGAAGTGTCCGCCCTGCTTGGCCGTATTCCTTCGGCCGTTGGTTACCAGCCGACCCTGTCGACTGACATGGGCCAGCTGCAGGAACGCATCACCTCCACCACCAAGGGTTCGATTACCTCGGTGCAGGCCATTTACGTGCCCGCCGACGACCTTACCGACCCGGCCCCTGCGACCTCCTTCGCGCACCTTGACGCGACGACCACGCTGAACCGCGCGATTTCGGAACTGGGCATCTATCCGGCGGTTGACCCGCTCGATTCCACCAGCCGCGTGCTCGAACCGCGCGTCGTGGGTACAGAGCACTACGAAACGGCCCGCAAGGTTCAGGAAACGCTGCAGAAGTACAAGAGCCTGCAGGACATCATCGCCATTCTGGGGATGGACGAACTGTCGGAAGAGGACAAGCTGACCGTCGCCCGCGCGCGCAAGATCCAGAAATTCCTGTCGCAGCCGTTCCACGTGGCCGAAGTCTTCACCAACATCCCGGGCAAGTTCGTCCAGCTCGAAGACACGGTGAAGTCATTCAAGGCCGTGGTCGAAGGCGAATATGACCACCTGCCCGAAGCCGCCTTCTACATGGTCGGTGGCATCGACGAAGTGGTCGAAAAGGCCAAGAAGCTGGCTGAGGACGCGTAATTGAATCCAATCTTTGAAGGCTATGATAAGCACGCGACTAGGTTCGCTAAATTTGCGGTACTCTCATATACCGCAACCTGCGCTTTCGTAGCCGTATTCAAAGATTGGGGGTTTGGAGCTTTGTGGCTTCCTGTTTGGTTCGGAGGAGCATTGATTGCACCGATTGCAATAGCTCCTTTCGTGATTTTTGAATGGCTTCTTTTGAAGCGAGGATACTGGAAGCTACCACAGGCAATAAGCATCGGATACGTTGTTGGGTCATTTCCAGCGGCGTACTATGCGTTGAAGCTTGTTTTTAAATGGATGAATAGCTGATGGCACTACACTTCGAACTCGTCACACCGGAAAAGCTGGTCCGTTCGGAAGACGTCCACATGGTCGTCGTGCCCGGCACGGAAGGTGAGTTCGGTGTTTTGGAAGGCCATGCGCCTTTCATGTCCACCATCCGCGACGGTGCGGTGCAGGTGTGGAAGACCGAAGGCGGCGCGCCTGAGGAAATCCAGGTCCGCGGCGGTTTCGCGGAAGTGGGCGATAATGGCCTGACCGTGCTGGCGGAGCATGTCGAAGGCTGATCGCCTTTACATCGTAAGCAATAGAAAGGGCGGCCCTCGGGTCGCCCTTTTCGTTTTCAGGGTTAGTCGCTGCTGCCCATCCGGCGATAGGTCCAGCTCATTCGGCGACTGCCATCCATTTGCGAGATTTCAGCCTGCATCAATTCTCCATCGGGCCAATAGCGAATCTTCTGCGGGAAATCATTGGCTGCAAAGGTAAACGTCAACCCGCCTTCCTCCGACTCAACCCAGTTGAAGCGATAGCGCCCTTCCCCATTGGGTGAGACCCACATGGCCAGCGGAATGGCGGGGCCATCCTCGTCTTCGTCGTCCTTGATGATCTGTATGGCTTCCCAGAACACAGTCTGGCCATTCATGATCGTTTGCGCGCTGCCCAACATCATGCCGCCTTCCGGCATGGTCCAGCATTCGACTGTGCGCGCCTCTTCGTTCACTGCTTCCCAGCAGCCCGCCATCCAGCCCGGCAATTCAGGGCCTTCCTCCGCAGCAAGCGGGCTGGCCAGAAGCCCCAAGCTGGCAGCAAACAGCACATGACGCATGATCCCATCCTCCTTGCCTGCATCCTGCGCCGGATTGTTCCATCAGGCAAACGCTTCATCGTGCCCCGCCCTCGCTTCGCTTGGTAAAGGGCGGATTCCCCATGTTTCTCAAGCTGGAATTAAGGCTCGTCGGCAAGATTCGGCCTGTCAGGGGGCGAAAGGAGAAAGACCATGTCCGATGCTCGCACCCTGTCCATCGCTGACCGGATCAAGTCCGCCGGCCTGCCCCGTTCCTATGACGTGCACTGGTCCGCCCAGCGCAAGGAAGAGGTCGTGAAAGCCGTGCGCGAACAGCTGATCACCTTCGACGAAGCCCGCTGGCGCTATTTGCTCAGCCGCCGCGAATTCGACGAATGGGAACGCGATGTTGACCGCAAGAAATCCACCAACCCTGCCGCCAAGAGCAGGGAGCTGGAATCCGCCTGACTTTCCTCCTGATTCCGGGAAGTCATCGGTACCCTAACCGCCCGCTTTCATCGCCGTCGGCCATGGCCCCCTGTATAGGTCGGAGCGTGAAAGTCGGGCGGCTTGTCTTTCACCCAGTCCACGAATTTGGCGATATCGGGGTGAGCGAGGATCGCCACCCTGTCCTCTCCCATCCGGGCAAGTTGCGCATTGGTGAAAGCCCGGTGGATCGCCTTGTGGCAGATCGGGTGGACCGGAACTGTCGCCTTGCCCTTCTTCGCCTTGGGCACTGTGTGGTGCCACTGGATGCGCGTTTCAAATTGCCTTGCGCATAGCCAGCAGGTCTCGCCGTCCATCAACGTGGATCGGCGCGCTCTGTCTCTTCGGTGAACAATCCAGCGGCCGGAGGGATGGAACGCTCTGCCGCATCATAATTCACGGGCGTCGCACTGGCATCCTCGCACAATTGGAGGGCCTGGAACTTCTCCCCGCGCAGCACGACCACGCCGTCGCTGATCGCCGGATCATTGGTCTCGCCCGGTTCGAAATTGGTCCGAATCATGCGGCTGAAGACGACATAGCTGGTATCGCCATTGGTGAAGCGGATCTGCTGCTCCCCGCCGCCGGAATAGGCCGCATTGGCCCAGCTACCCCCGGTTAGGACCAGTTCCGGTTTGTCCGTGCCATAGCGATATTCGGCCTTGCCATCATCAGTGGCGCATACGGCGAGAAATTTCCCCTTCTTGACCCGGCAAGCGAAGATCGTCTTGTCAGTGGAACCACAAGCCGCCGCCGCTGCTTTCTCCCTAGCCGAATCAATCGCCTCGGCGGTCTGGGCTTCCTCGCTCACGGGGTCTTTTGCGACTGAATCCAGCCCGGTGGCGTCCTCCGCTACGGAAGCAGGCGCCGCCGACATCTCAGGCGTTTGCGGCGTATCCGGTTCTGCCGAGCACGCTGCTAGCGCTGAAAGGACGAACAGGCTGGCAAATTTCCGCATGACACTCTCCCCAGTTACCGGGGTAACATTGCATGGAGTGGATGGAGCAAGCCAGCCCTACTTCTTGGTCGCCGCCTTTTTCTTCTTCATCGCATCGTGGAAACGGTCAGCCCAGCCGGGCTTTACGATCTGCTCGCCACGCACCATGCGCAAATCGCCATCCGCAACATCCCGGCTGACGGCGCTGCCCGCAGCCACGATAGCGTCTGCGCCGATCTTGACCGGGGCAATGAGCGCGCTGTTCGACCCGATAAAGGCGCGCGGGCCGATAATGGTTTTATGCTTGAAATAGCCATCATAGTTGCAGGTGATGGTGCCCGCGCCGATATTCGCGCCTGCGCCCACTTCCGCATCGCCAAGATAGGTGAGATGGTTGGCCTTGGCCCCCTTGCCCAGCACTGCCTTTTTCATTTCGACGAAATTGCCGATCTTCGCGCCCTCTTCCAGCACCGCGCCGGGGCGCAGGCGGGCATAGGGGCCGATCTCGGCCTTCTCGTGCAAGGTCGCCCCTTCAAGGTGGCTGAAGGCGTGGATGGTGACATGATCCGCCACGGTAACGCCAGGGCCGAAGACAACGTTCGGCTCCACAGTCACATCGCGTCCCAGTTGCGTGTCATAGCTGAAAAACACCGTCTCCGGCGCGACCAGAGAGACACCGTCCGCCATAGCCTGCGCGCGGCGCTTCTGCTGCCAGCGGCCTTCTGCTTCGGCGAGTTCTGCGCGGCTGTTGATCCCGGCCACTTCGTCCGGATCGCCCGTCTTCACTGCGGCGCAGCTGCGACCGTCTGCAATGGCGATATTGACGATATCAGGCAGGTAATATTCGCCCTGCGCATTGTCATTGCCGACGCGGGCGAGCAGCGCGAACAGGTCAGAGCTACGTGCCGCCATCAGGCCTGAATTGCACAGGCGGCAGGCGCGCTCTACTTCGCTGGCGTCCTTGAATTCGACCATCTTGGTGATCTTGCCGTTCGTATCGGCAACCACGCGGCCATATTGCAGCGTATCCTCCGGTTCGAAGCCGAGCACGACCACCGCAGGGTTATCATCCCCATGAAGCCGCTCGATCATCGCGCGCATGGTGTCAGCGCTGACGAAAGGCACATCGCCATAGAGGATCAGCACATCGCCGCAGAAACCGGCCAGCGTGCTTTCCGCCTGCTGGACAGCATGGCCCGTGCCCAGCTGCGGTTCCTGCAGGCATGTGTCCGCGCGGCCCGTCACCGCAGCTTCAATCTGCTCGCGCCCGCTCCCCACGACGACAACCTGCCGCGCCGGTTCCAGCTCGGCGACTGAAGCCATCAGATGGTCGAGCATGGCCCGGCCGGCAATGGGGTGGAGGACCTTGTGCAGGTCGCTTTTCATGCGGGTGCCCTTGCCCGCAGCAAGGATAATGGCAGCGATTTCACTCATGCGCCGTTCCATGCCACCAATTCCTTGCCGTTTGAAGAATGTTCCGCCACTGCGCGCTGCATGGCTGATTTTCCTTTCGACTGTGTCGGCTTCGACCTCGACGGTACACTTCTCGACACAAGCCGCGACCTGGGCGAAGCGGTGAACCATGCGCTGCGTTTTGCGGGTCGTCCGGAAATGCCGATTGAAGGCATGGCCAATCTCATCGGCGGTGGGGCCAAGCGGATGCTGTGGCGCGCCTTCGAGGAACAGGGCGGCATCCAGCAAGACGAATTTGACGCGATCTATGCCGAATTGCTCAGCCACTACCGGGCCAATATCGCCGTGCATTCAAGGCCCTATCCGGGATGCCTCGAAGCTCTGGACGTGCTTGCAGCGCACGGCGTGAAGCTGGCAGTCGTTACCAACAAGTTCGAGGCCTTGGCGCTCGACCTGCTTGGCCAGCTGGGGCTGACTGACCGGTTCGCCGCGATCCTCGGTGGCGACACTCTCGGTCCGGGCCGGTCCAAGCCCAGGCCTGATCCGCTGCTGGAAGCGATGACCCGCACAGGCTCAACCCGCTTCGCCTTTGTCGGGGACACGACCTATGACATTGACGCTGCCAGGGCCGCCACTGTCCCGTCCATCGCAGTCAGCTTCGGTTTCAATGATCGCTCCGCACGAGAGCTAGGTGCCGATGCCGTGATCGACCATTATGACGCGCTGGTTCCGACGCTGGAGCGGCTTGGCCGCGCAGGCTGACGCTACGGCATAAAGGCCTCTGGCCAGCGTAGTTGCAAGCCTTGCGGGAAAGTGCCATTCCGCCCCGCAACACGCAGGATTCCAACCTTTCGGAGAGACCCAATGACCATTTCTTTCAAGGATCGCGTTGCCATCGTAACGGGCGCCGGTGGCGGCCTTGGGCGTGAATATGCGCTTGAGCTGGCCCGCCGCGGGGCGAAAGTGGTCGTCAACGACCTTGGCGGCTCGCGCGATGGCACCGGCACGTCCGATGCGGCAGCGCAGGTAGTCGCTGAAATCGAAGCGATGGGCGGTGAAGCCATGGCCAATGGCGGCTCCGTAACCGAATATGGCCAGATGGAAGAGATGGTCGCCAAGGCGAAGGAAAAATGGGGCGGCGTCCATGTTGTGATCAACAATGCCGGCGTGCTGCGCGACAAGAGCTTTGCCAAGATGACGCCGGAAGACTTTGAATTCGTTGTCCGCGTCCACCTGCTTGGCTCCGCCTATGTCACCAAAGCCGTATGGGACACCATGCGCGAGCAGGCCTATGGCCGCATCCTGATGACCGCCAGCTCCACTGGTCTGTTCGGCAATTTCGGCCAGGCTAACTATGGTGCCGCCAAACTGGGTCTCGCGGGCCTCACCAAGACGCTCTATCTCGAAGGGGCGAAGTACAACATCAAGGTCAACACGCTGGCCCCGGTCGCTGCCACCCGCATGACCGAAGACATTTTCGGTGAAGATGCCTTCAAACTGTTCGGGCCTGAGAATGTCGTCCCCGCCGCACTGTTCCTTGTCAGCGAGGATTCGCCCAGCAATGCCATCGTTGGCGCAGGTGCGGGCGGCTACCACTCTGCATGGGTGGAAATGAACCCGCCGGTTGCCCTCGCTACCGAAGACCGCACGGTTGATGGCTTTGCCGCGCATTGGGAGGAAATTTCCCGCCGCGAAAACACCTTCGTCCCGGCATCGGGCGCAGAACAGGGTGCTGCCTTGCTCAAGGCGCTGCAGGAAAAATTCGGCGGTGATATCCCGGGCGCTTCGCGCGCGCGGTAAGCTACGGCACAAAGCAATAGAGTCTCGCAATCCGGAAAACCCCGCGCATCACGTGCGCGGGGTTTTTCTTTGTGAAATAGCGTCGTGACAAGAGGTAAGCGGTGGAGGCGGTAATGCTATTGGCCCGCCAAGCCCACGCGAGAAAAAGTGTTCCTCCCCCAGGACAGTCTCAGTCCTCCACCGCCTTCATCAGACGGCGCTCAATCGGAGCGAGGACACCGGCCAGTTCGTGCCCGCGCTTTAGCACCTGGCCATGCTCGCCCAGCAGGGTCCACATCCCTTGGCGGTTGCGCAGGGCCGGGCGTTTCTCGATCTGGGCCTGCGGTCGCTCCGCGGTGCGGACAAAGGCTGCGAAGATCGCGGCGTCTTTCGTGAAATCCATCGCGTAATCGCGCCAGTTCCCGGCGGCGACCATGCGGCCATAGACATCCATGATGCGCATCAGTTCATCGCGTTGGAAACCAACCTGGCCTGCAAATTTGCCGGGAAAGGGAACAATCGTGCCGCCCGGCGCAGCACCACCGCCAGAGCTCATCAGCTATCGGTCCCGCTGCGGCGTGGTGGATCGGCGAGCTGGATCTTGAGTGCATCCAGTTCGGCCTTCATTGCCTCCAACTGGGCCTGCAATTCATCAACCCGGCGATTGTCCGGTTCGCAAGGCTCGTCACAGGGCGTGCCGTAAGGCATGAATTCGCGCAACCATGTTTCCACCGGCACCAGCGTTGAGCGCGCCTTCATCCCGATCATGGTCGCACCTTCTGGCACATCGTCTGTCACCACGGCGTTGGCGCCCACGCGGGCACGCTCACCAACCGTGATCGGGCCAATGATCTGCGCGCCCGAACCGATAATGACATTGTCCATCAAAGTAGGGTGACGTTTGCCACCCTTGCCATTGGTCGGGTTCGTTCCACCCAGCGTAACACATTGGTAAATAGTGACATTATCACCGATATGGGCTGTCTCACCAATCACGGTAAAGCCATGGTCGATGAAGAAATTCCTGCCAATGGTCGCACCCGGATGGATGTCAATCGCAGTGAGCCAGCGGCTCCAGTGGTTGACCATGCGGGCGAGGAAGAACAGCCGGGCATTGAACAGGCGATGCGCAATCCGGTGGTAGAACAGCGCCCACACGCCGGGGTAGAACATGATCTCCCAGCGCGAACGCGGCGCGGGATCGCGCGCGTGGATCGAGTCCAGATAGGATGTCAGGCCCTTGAACATGCGCGCAATTCTCCCACTTTCCTGCGGCTAAAGCAAGCGTGCCTGCTCCGGGCCCTGCACTGCCTCCAGCGCATCCCGCCAAATGGAGAGCGTCGCCGGGGCCTTGCGCTCAAGGCTGAGCCGGTCGATTGCCGCCACGATTTTCTCGATCGCGGTATAGCTGCGCTCCATGCGCGGTATCAGATAGGTAGGCGCGCCCTCTCCCAATGCAAGGCCGCGCTGCTCCGCATGGCTGAGCAGGAGCGCGGCAGCCATATCATCATCCGGCGGTCCGATTTCGAGGTGCAGCGCCGCCCCAAGACGGGACCGCAAGTCGGGCAGGGCAATATCCCACCCTTCCCCATCGACAAGGAGCAGGAGGGCCTCCCCGCTTTCCTGTGTACGGTTCCAGCGGTGGAACAGCGCCGTTTCGTCGAGCGCATCTGCTCCATCGACCGCGATGCCCAGTTCCTGCCCCATGAACCAGCGCCCCAGCAGCGATTTGCCTGAGCGCGGCGGGCCGGAGAGGATCGCAGTGTGGAATGGCCAGCCGGAAGGATCAGCCAGCGCCTCCGCCACGGCCTCGTTCCCGCTGCCGATCACGATCCTTGCCGGATCAGCCTCGCCGCGATGCGAAAGGGGGAGAGCCAGCTGCGACATGCACAGCGCTTTAACGACTGATGGCGAGCGCGTTGCTGCCCTGGTTGACCGAGAACCCGCGGGACCGCAGCGCAGCCGCCAACTGGTCAAGCGACCCACCGAAGGAGACGGTCATCACAGAGGTGCCGCCAATGGCCGTGCTGGTGATCGCTGCCCCGCGCACGCCCGGCGTGGAGCGCACGACTGCCAGAGTGGAATCGAAGGCCCCGCCATCCGGCGTTGCGAATTGCACGACAAAGGCAGAGACGACTGCTGCGCTGGGCTGCGGGGTTGGTTCGATAATCGCTTCAACCGTCGTTTCGGACGGCGCAGCTTCTGCTTGTGCCGCTGCCCGCTCACGCGCTTCGATGCGACGGCCCAGATCGATCAGGCGGAGCAAAGCAGGGTCGGCGTCCCCGCCGCCGAGCATAAGTGTCGGATCGGGCCTCAGCAGGCCGCGGCCGAGGGCATCGGTATACAGCCCGTCAAACTTCATCACTGCTTCACGCAGCATCCGGTCAAGGTCAGCGTCATTCTTCGCTGTCATGGTGAAGCTGCCCAGATATTCATTGTCCGGGCCATAGCGCGCCGTGAAAGTGCCCTTGATCGGGCCGCCGGGATAGGAATGTTCCAAGCGGGCAATTGCCACCAGCACATCTGCCGCGCCATATTGGTCGAGCACATTGCGCCACCATGTGCGGCTGCGCCTGCCCGTCTGCCCATAGGTCAGCAGCAGCGAATCCCCGCTCGCACCAGAGGGACGTACATAATCAATCGGGCTCGCGCCGGACTGGTATTCTGCCCACACACGCTGCCACGGATTGCGGCTCTGATAGACCAGCGCGCTGCCGCCACTCACCGTGACCGGCAGCAACATCATCGGCGCGGAACGGCTGCGCGCGCCGAGCGAACCCAGCACCGAACCAGCACGAGCGCGATCAAAGATCACACCCAGACGGGCGATGTAGCGCGTACCGCCAACCTGCTCTTTCTCGATAACGACAGCGGAAACCATCGACTGGATGCGAGAATCGGGCAGGCTCGGCCCGCCAAGCTTGGCCCATGCCTTGCGCTGCGCTTCGACCCAGCCCTTCTGACGTGCCTCCTCCGCCGTTTTGCCCGTCACATCGACTTCGATTCCCGAGACGTCGATATCAAGGCTGGCCGCAACTGGCGCGATTCCGCGCTCTCCCTCCACCTGCGCCACCAGCGCGCGCCCCAGAAGCACAGCGCCCAGCAGTAAGCCAACGGCCAGTGCAGCGGCAGCGAGCGGGTGGCGCATCGGGCGCGGGAGGGCGAGTGAAAGGGCCATCGGGGAAAACTGGCGGCCTTTTGCCGAAAGAGACGTGGAAATCCAAGCACGAAAGTCTATGGCATCCACCATGACGACAAATGAAGCCTCTCCCAAGTCCTATACATATGAACAGGCAGGCGTATCGATTGACGCTGGCAATGCGCTGGTCAAGGCCATCGGCCCGCTGGTGAAAGCCACACGGCGGCCCGGCGCAGATACGGAAATTGGCGGGTTTGGCGGCTTTTTCGACCCCAAGGCAGCGGGCTACAAGGATCCGCTGCTGGTCGCTGGCAATGATGGTGTCGGTACCAAGTTAAAGCTGGCGATTGATTATGACCGTCATGACACGGTCGGCATCGATCTTGTCGCCATGTGCGTGAATGATCTGATCGTACAGGGCGCAGAGCCGCTGTTCTTCCTCGACTATTTCGCCACCGGCAAGCTGGAGAACGGCGTCGCCGAGCGAGTCATTGCCGGAATCGCGCAGGGGTGCCAGATGGCAGGCTGCGCGCTGATTGGCGGCGAAACGGCAGAAATGCCGGGCATGTATGCGGCGGGCGACTATGACCTCGCCGGTTTCTGCGTTGGCGCGGTGGAGCGCGGCGAACAGCTGACCGGGGACAAGGTCGCGCCGGGGCAGGTCCTGCTGGGCCTCGCTTCTTCGGGTGTTCATTCAAACGGATATTCGCTGGTGCGGCGCCTGGCCGAGGATATGGGCTGGAGGCTCGACCGCCCTGCCCTGTTTGATCAGGATCGGCTGCTGATAGAGGCGCTGATCGAGCCGACCAAGATTTACGTGAAGAGCCTGCTCCCCTCGATCCGCGCAGGCAAGATTGCCGCGCTGGCGCATATTACCGGTGGCGGCCTGCTGGAGAATATCCCGCGGGTCCTGCCCGAAGGCGCACATGCCATGGTCGATGCCGACGCGTGGGAGCAGCCGCGGCTGATGGCGTTCCTGCAGGCGCAAGGCAATATCGAGCCGGGCGAAATGGCGCGCACCTTCAATTGCGGCGTCGGCATGGTGCTGGCGGTGGAGCCCGCCATGGTTGCTGACCTGACCGCCGAACTGGAAGCGGCGGGCGAAACGGTGGTCCGCGTGGGCGAAATCGTTGCGGGCGAACGCGGCTGCACGGTGAAAGGCTCCCAAGGGACATGGAGCGCGCGGGAGGATTGGAGTGCGACGCATCACAGTTGAGCGCCCTGCCAGCGGGCGTGTAGCCCCTCATCCAACTGCGACTAGTCGCTACGCGACAAGTCTTCGTATCCTTCTCCCGAAAAGAGAAGGTTTCCAGCGCTACTCCTTCTCCCGGTGGGAGAAGGATGGCGAAGCTTGCTGCGCAGCAGCTAGCGCAGCCTGGATGAGGGTTTCCGACCTATCAGTCAGGCACAGTTCAAGAGGCCATCATGCCTGAACGCGCGAAAGTCGCCGTTCTGATATCCGGCAGCGGCACCAATATGGCGGCGCTGCTCTATGCGAGTCGCTTGCCCGATGCGGCCTATGAGCTGGTACTGGTGGCCAGTAATGACGCAGAGGCTGGCGGGTTGAAGCTCGCTGCGGCAGAGGGCATCCCGACCTTTGCCCTGTCACACAAGGGCATGGACCGCGCCGAGCATGACCATGCGATGGACAAGGCGATCCGGGCCAGCGGCGCCGACTATGTCGCGCTCGCCGGGTATATGCGCATCCTGACGCCGGAATTCGTCTCTGGCTGGGAAGGCAGGATGCTCAATATCCACCCTTCCCTGCTCCCTAAATACAAGGGCCTACACACGCATCAGCGTGCGCTGGAGGCGGGAGACAGCCATGCAGGCTGCACTGTCCACCTCGTCACGGCTGAACTCGATGATGGACCGATCCTGGGCCAGGCACAAGTCGCGATCCAGCCGGGCGATGACGAGGATACGCTGGCCAAGCGCGTGCTGATTGCCGAACACCAGCTCTATTCGCGCTGCCTGAACGAACTGGTCTCGCGCCCCTATGACGCTGGGTGGTTGTGCAAGCGGGTGGAAGCTCTCGCCCTCGCCCTGCCTGAGACCGAGGCGCGCGACAGCCATGGCTCACCCGGCTGGCGCACGGGGGGCAAGAGCGGGAAATATTTCGCCTATTTCAACGACCAGCATCATGGCGAAGAGCATGTCGCCGTGCTGGTGAAGACCAGCAGCCAGGATGAATTGCTGAGCCTGTGCGAGCAGGCGCCCGACATCTACTACAAGCCCGCCTATTACGGCGCGAGCGGTTGGGTCGGGATCATCCTCAACCGGCCCGAAGTCGATTGGGACCATGTACAGCAATGGCTTGAACGCAGCTGGCGCAGCGTTGCGCCCAAGCGCCTCACTAGCCTGCTGGACGCAGCGGACGAGTTCTGAACCCGCCCGCTGTGATCTTGATTGACGGGATCAGGCCTTGGCCTTTTCCGCCGAAATCATCTTTGAAATTTCATCGACCAGCGAGAGGCGCTGCTTCTTGAGGTCTTCTGCACGGTCATCCGAGGCGGCTTCGACTTCGCTTTCGATGCGGTGAATTTCCCGGTTCACTTCGTGATAGCGCTCTGACAGCGTCACGAAATGCGCATTGTTCATCTTGAGGGTGTGGAGGATCTCGTGATCCTGCGGGAATTCATCGGCAAGTTCGTGGGGAGTATGAGACATTTCCGCTCCTTCTTTGTGTTCTGGAGGAAAGCTACGCCGCCAGCAGACCGCTGACTTTGCCCTGCATCAAATAACGCCGACGAGCCAAAGAAAAACCCCGCCGGATCGCTCCGACGGGGATTCTTGTCTGCCCTACCGCTACGCTACTTGAGGGCGGGATACGTAATCCCGCGAGCCTTGGTGCGCGGCGGAATCAAATCAGCCGACGATTTCTTCCGGCTTGAAGAAGAAGGCGATCTCAATCGCTGCATTTTCCTCGCTGTCCGAACCGTGGACAGTGTTTTCACCGATCGACAGGGCGTAGCTCTTGCGGATGGTGCCTTCTGCTGCATCAGCCGGGTTGGTGGCGCCCATGATGTCGCGATTGCGGGTCACGGCGTCTTCGCCTTCCAGCACCTGCACGACAACCGGCTCGCTCATCATGAAATCGCACAGTTCGCCAAAGAAGGGGCGCTCGCTGTGGACGGCATAGAAGCCTTCAGCCTGTTCGCGGGTCATGTGGATACGCTTGGAAGCAACGACACGCAGGCCGGCTTCTTCCAGCATCTTGGTAACCGCACCGGTCAGGTTGCGGCGAGTGGCATCGGGCTTGATGATCGAAAAGGTGCGGGTGACCGCCATGGGGTGTTCCTTGCGATAGTTTGTTTTGGATTGCGCGCGCCACTAGCCGCGCGCAATCCATTCCGCAAGTGCGAAGGAGTCTACCCTAACCACCCATTCCCTGCTGCACCGTCAGCTGGCCGACAGTCTTGCCGTCCTCGGCATTGGCGTTGAAGGAGAAGGAGCTGCCATCCTCCGCCTGCCCGGCGATCATCCGCCCGGCATCCGTGGTCAGCTGAATGCTGATATCCACCCCGGCTGCCTCAGCCTGCTTCTTGTAGAAATCGCCCATTTCCTGCGGCGAGGCATCGCTTTCCATCACCACCAGCGCACCCTTGCCATCATCCTGCGCAATCACCGTGTTGGAGACGACCTTGGCCCCCGGATAAAGCGTGAAACCCTTGGGAAGGTCAACCGCGACATTTTCACCGGACCGCATGGTGATCGTGCCATCTTCGGTCTTGATGGAGGCAGAGGTTTCGCCGCTATCCTCATCAATCGAATAGCTTCCTTCCCCTTCGTCAGTTTCGAACGTGCCCGATTTTTCCGAACTACAGGCCGCAAGCAAAATGGCGATCCCGGCAATGGCGAGCTTTTTCATCATATCCTCCAAACCAGTCAGGCCGCAAAAATTACGCGAACCGGCAGCGTGCGCAAGCCGTCAGGCGACTTGCGCCCAGCGGCCGCTTTCCTGGCTCCAGAAATTGCGCTCGACGCCCTGATGCTGGTCAAGCTGCCGCCAATAGCCGCGCGCATCCTGGCGCTGTTCTTCGCTGAAGAGCAGGAAAGCGCGATCATAGCCGAGCGCTTCTTCACGCCAGAGCCCGTCTGCCAGCACGACATAGCGCGCGCCATTGGCAGCATCGCTGGATTGCGAGAGCAGGATCGGCTGGCGTTCCTCATGCCCTTCGCCCATCACGCCATGGGCAAGGAAGGCCTCTGGCTTTGCTTCCCACAAGGCCCTATCGACCTTGGCCAGCAGTTCAGAATCCTGCCCCACCACCAGCAAACGCTCGCCCGCCTTGCGGGTAGCAGCCGCCAGTTGCGGCACGACCTTTTCCGCCGGATCACGCGAGAGGAGGTAGAAATCGACGCGCATTGGCTAAGCTTTCCCCTCCCCCTTGGTCCTGCGACAACGCTCTGAACAATATTTCACATTGTCCCAATCGCGTTCCCACTTCTTGCGCCAGCTAAAGGGTAGCCCGCAAGCGGCGCAGATCTTTTGGGGCAAATCTGCCTTGCGTCGCATGCGGGCCATGGGCCGGATTAGTTTTCCACAACATCCGCAATGTAGCGATCGAGCACACGCACACCAAAGCCCGTTGCACCCTTGTCCCAGCTATGACCGGGCTTGTCCGCCCAGACCATCCCGGCAATGTCCAGATGCGCCCAAGGGGTGCCCTTCTCGATATAGCGCTGCAGGAACTGCGCCGCCGTGATCGAACCGGCAAAACGCGGACCGACATTCTTCATATCCGCAATCGGGCTGTCGATGAGCTTGTCATAGGCGGGCGAAAGCGGCTGGCGCCACAATTTGTCGCCAGTGCTCTTGCCGGCTGCCAGCAGCTTGTCCGCCAGCTCGTCATCATTGGCAAACAGCCCGCCATGTTCATGGCCGAGCGAAATGATCATCGCGCCGGTCAGCGTCGCCAGGTCAATAATTGCGCAAGGCTTGAAGGTCTGCTGGGTCCAGTGCAGCGCATCGCACAGCACCAGACGGCCTTCGGCGTCAGTATTGATCACTTCGATTGTCTGGCCAGACATGGAGGTGACGACATCACCCGGACGCTGTGCCTTGCCATCGGGCATATTCTCCACCAGTCCGACGACGCCAACCACATTCGCCTTGGCCTTGCGCTTGACCAGCGCGAGCATGGCACCGGCAACTGCGCCAGCTCCGCCCATGTCCCATTTCATGTCTTCCATGCCAGCGGGCGGCTTCAGGCTGATACCGCCCGTGTCGAAGGTCACGCCTTTGCCGACAAATGCCGTCGGGGCTTGCCCGGCATTGCCGCCATTCCAGCGGATCGCAAGCATTCGCGAAGGACGTTCAGACCCCTGCCCCACGCCCAGCAGAGCACCCATGCCGAGCTTTTCCATGTCCGCTTCATCCAGCACGGTCAGCTCTGCGCCGGTCCCCTCGAAACGTTGCTGGCAGCGTTCAACGAAGCTTTCAGGGTAGATCTTGTTGGCCGGTTCGGTCACCAGTTCACGAGTGAAAGCAACGCCTTCGGCCACTGCCTGTGCCGTTGCCCAGGCATCCTGTGCACCATCTGCCGCACCGACAATTGTTGCAGATACCAGCGAGACCTTCTGCTCATCCTTCAGCTTGGTGCGGTAAATATCGTAGCGCCAGCTGCGCAGCGCGAGCCCCAGCAGGACAGAGGCAGTTTCCTGTGCAGACAGACCGCTCTCACCAAGGTCCAGCACGATCATTTCCTCGCCGGAGACGAGGTATTTTGCCGCCAGCGCAGCCCCTGCCTTCTCGCAATGATGGAGCCGCTCGGCGCTGGACGGATCACCAGCACCCGACAGCGCAACCCGCACCAGCTTGCCTTCGCGTTCCACAAAACCTTCAAAGGTCTGGCCGGCACGCCCCTTGAACCGCGCAACACCAGCCCCTTCTGCCAGGGCGCTTTCAAGCCGGACGGGTAGCTTGCCCTTGTCGACAATATGCGCCACCAGCCGCGCATCGGCCGGAATCGAATCGCTGAAACTGATTTTCATGGAAACTCCGCTTAAACTGGATTGTCGGGTGTGCATGCCGGAAGGTGGCATGACCCTGCATGGTGATTGCAGTTAAGCGCGGGCGGTGCGATAGGCAAGTGATGCTCCTGTTCCGGATGCCCTCTGTTCCCGCATTTCATGCACGGCGTGCGCCTTCGGTCGCATCTGCGCTGGCGCTGGTAATCGCCTGCGGGCTGCCGGGCGACGTGGCTTTCGCGCAGGATGGCGGCGTGGTGGCCGATCCGCTGCCTGCGTCTCCTTCCGACACCGTTCTGGCAGCAGATGCGCCCAAGGCGGCAACGCGCGATATCGAATTCGAAGCGTCCGAACTGGAATATGATTCCGACCGCGATATCGTCACGGCGCGCGGTAATGTCGTGATGCGCAGCGAAGGCCAGTCGGTCCGTGCAGATACGGTCAGCTGGAACCGCCCGGCAGGCACGATCATGGCAGAAGGCAATGTCCGCTTTGTCGACCAGGACGGCAACCAGCTCTATACTGAAGGGCTGGAGCTGACTGACAAGTTTGAAGCCGGTTCCATGCAGGACATGCTGCTTTCTCTGCGTGAAGGCGGGCGGCTGGCCGCGAGGAATGGCCAGCGCAATGAAGACGGTTCGGTCGAACTGGAGCAGGCCGCCTACAGCGCGTGCCGCGTCATTACCGGTGATGGCTGCCCGCGCAGCCCAAGCTGGCGGATCGTGGCCGACCGGGTAACCTACAGCCCCGAAGACAAGCGTGTGCGGTTCAAGGGGGCGACCTTTGAAATGTTCGGTGTGCCGATCCTGCCCCTGCCACGCCTGACTGTACGCACGGATGGCAAGGCAGCATCCGGCTTCCTGATCCCCGATTTGCGGATTTCGGAATCCAACGGGCTGGAGGTCAGCGGCAATTACTACATGCGGCTGGCCGATAATCGCGACCTCATGCTGGGGGCGACCGCCTATACCGGCGCCAGCCCCATGGCGAATGCGCAGTATCGGCAATTGACCAGTCAGGGCGCCTACCAGGTGACCGGCTATATCACCCATAGCCGCCGCATCGCACAGTTCACCGGTGTTCCTACAGCGGAACGATCCCTGCGTGGGTACCTGTTCGCCAATGGCAGATTCCAGCTGAGCCCGGAATGGAGCTTCACCGGATCTGTCCGCCTCGCCAGCGACCGCACTTTCCTGCGTCGGTATGATATCAGCCGCGACGACCGGCTGCGCTCCATGTTCGAATTCGAGCGGATAGACGACCAATCCTATTTCGTGCTCGGCGGCTGGGCCACGCAAACCCTGCAATTGGGCGCGGAACAGGGACAGGTTCCGGTCGCCCTGCCCGCTATCGACTATCGCCGCCGGCTGGCTGACCCGGTTCTCGGCGGGACCGTGGAATTTCAGGCTAATTCCCTGCTGATCGCACGGCGTGACGGGCAGGATACGCAGCGTGCCTTTGCCGGGGCACGGTGGGATCTGCGCCGCCTCACCGGCTTGGGGCAAGTCATTACCCTGACCGGCCTTGTCCGGGGGGATGTCTATCACACGGACAATACCGGGCTGACTGCCACAGCCACCTATCGCGGCAATCCCGGCTGGGAAACACGCGGCGTTGCGCTGGGGGCGGTCGATATGAGCTGGCCCTTCGTCGGTCAGGCGTTTGGCGGGACGCAAGTGTTCACGCCGCGCGTCCAGCTGGTCGCCAGCCCGCCAATCCGCAATCTCAACGTACCCAATGAAGATGCGCGCGCAATTGATCTGGAGGATTCCAACCTCTTCGCACTCAACCGTTTCCCCGGCTATGACCGGATCGAAGACGGCGCACGCGTCACCTATGGGTTTGATTGGCAGCTCGACCTGCCCGGCTGGAGGCTGAAAAGCACAATTGGCCAGTCCTACCGCCTTGATAACGAGCCACAGCTACTGCCCGATGGGACAGGCCTCAGCTCGCGCTCCTCGGACTTCGTCGGTCGTACAGAAGTGCGCTATCACGACTTCCTCAAATTCACGCATCGCTACCGGCTGGACAAGAACAGCTTCGCCATCCGCCGCAACGAGTTTGACGCAACCATCGGTTCGCGCCGGACCTATGCGGAAATCGGCTATCTCCGGCTCAATCGTGACATCACTACAGTGGAGGATTTGCAGGACCGCGAAGAATTGCGCCTTGCCGGGCGGGTTGCCTTTGCGCGGTATTGGTCGCTGTTCGGCTCCGGTGTGTTCAACCTCACTGACCGCAATGAAGACCCGACCCTGACCTCCGACGGGTTTGAACCGATCCGCACCCGGCTGGGCGTGGCCTATAGCGATGATTGCCTTGAATTCGGTGTCACCTGGCGGCGCGATTATGTGACGGCTGGCGATTCCCAGCGCGGCAATACATTCCAGCTGCATTTCCGCCTGCGGACCCTTGGTTTCCGCTGATCTGCAAGCCCCGAACGGCAAAGCGCGGGGAAAGGCTGATCTCGGCGATTGGCAGCGCGCTGCAAACGCGCTATCCGCGTCCCACTCAGCTTGGGTTAAGCCATGGACGGGCATCCGGCGGGGAACTTCTCGGGCGCGCTTTCGCGCCGCAATCGGACTGAGTGCGTGATTTACAAGATCAAGACCAAACTGCTTGCCAGCCTGGCCATCTGCGGCCTCGTGACTGCTCCCATCGCTGCGACCGCACAGGACGCTGGCAATACGCTGGGCATCCCTGACAATTTCACGATGATGGGCCAGAATGACCCCAATGTCCGCACGGCCACCGCCGTGGTCAACGGGCAGGTCATTACCGGTACCGATATCGACCAGCGGGTTGCGCTCGTCCTTGCCGCCAATGAATCGACGCTTTCAGCGGAAGAGCTGCAGCGGCTGCGTATGCAGGTGCTGCGCAACCTGATCGACGAAACGCTGCAGATTCAGGAAGCGCGCGCGCAGGAAATCGAAATCCAGCAGTCCGAAATCGACCAGACCTATGCCCGCGTTGCTGCCCAGAATTTCGGGCAGGATACGAAAAAGATGGACGAATACCTGATCAGCATCGGGTCGTCCCCGGCGTCGCTCAAGCGCCAGATCCATGGCGAGCTCGCATGGCAGCGCCTGCTGAGCCGTAATATCGCGCCTTTCGTCAATGTCTCCGAAGAAGAAGTGAACGAGCTGCTGACGCGGCTGGAGGCATCGCGCGGGACCGACGAATATCGGTTGGGCGAAATCTACCTCTCCGCCACTCCGGAAACGCGCGAGGCGGTGTTCGAAAATGGCAAGCGGATCATGGCCCAGCTGCAGCAAGGCGGCAGCTTCGTGGCCTATGCGCGCCAGTTCTCCGAAGCATCGACTGCGGCTGTCGGTGGTGACCTCGGCTGGGTCCGCCTGGCCCAGCTGCCGGACCAACTCTCGGTCGTCGCTCGCGAAATGCAGCCGGGCCAACTGGTTGGCCCGATTGAGATTCCCGGTGGATTCTCGATCCTCTACCTGATCGACAAGCGTCAGGTGCTGATGGCTGATCCGCGCGATGCAGTGCTGAGCCTGAAGCAGATTTCCATCGCCTTCCCGCCGGGAACGACCGAAGAGCAAGCTGGCCAGCGTGTGCAAATATTTGCGCAGGGCGTACAGTCGATCCGCGGCTGCGGCGATGCCGAACGCGTGGCCGCGGCCATGGATGCGGATATTGTCACCAATGACCAGATCCGGGTGCGTTCGCTGCCGGAACAGCTGCAAGGCAGGTTGCTGCAGATGCAGATTGGCCAGACTACCCCGCCCTTCGGCTCGATCGAGGACGGTGTGCGCGTGCTGATGCTGTGTGGCCGGGATGATCCGAAATCGACCGCCGGGCCTGATTTTGACACGCTGATGAACCAGCTGGAAGAAGAACGCATCCAGAAGCGCGCGCAGCGTTACCTCCGTGACCTGCGCAATGATGCGATCATCGAATATAACTGACGGCCGGTAATTGACGGATAACACCCTCCCCCCGCTGGCACTCTCGCTGGGTGACCCGGCGGGGATCGGGCCTGAACTCGCTGCTGAGGCATGGGTTCGGCGCAATGCAGCAGGGTTACAGCCTTTCTTCGTTGCGGGCGGCGCGTCGGTGCTGGAAGCGGCCGCGAAACAGCGCGGGCTGGATGTGCCTGTCATCCGCATTTCCACGCCAGAGGAAGCTGCCGCCGTCTTTGCCAAAGGCTTGCCCGTGCTGGGCACGCTGGATGGCGTTTACACGCCCGGTGAGCCAGACGAAGACGGGGCCAGACTGGCTTTCGCCTCTTTGCAAGACGCCACGAGGCTGGCAGTGGAAGGCGAAGTCGATGCACTGGTCACCGGCCCGGTGGCCAAATCCCGTCTGGCCGAAGTCGGCTTCCAGTTTCCCGGCCAGACCGAATTTGTCGCCGCCAGCTGTCAGGTGGCACCGGGCGATGCGGTAATGATGCTGGCCGGGCCGAATCTGCGCACCGTCCCGCTGACTGTCCATCTGCCACTGGCCGAAGTGCCCGATGTGCTGACCAGCGTCATGATCGAGCGCAAGGGGCGGATCACCGCGTTAGCGCTGATGCGCGATTTCGGGATCAGGTCCCCGCGGCTCGCCTTTACCGGGCTCAACCCTCATGCGGGCGAAGATGGCCGGATGGGAGACGAGGAAAGCCGCGTCATCGCGCCGGCCATTGCCGCGCTGCAAGGCGAAGGGATCGACGCCAGCGGCCCGCATCCCGCCGATGCGCTGTTTACGCCGCGCGCCAGGGAGACCTATGACGCAGCTCTGTGCATGTATCACGACCAGGCGCTGATCCCGATCAAGACGCTGGATTTTGACGCGGGCGTGAATGTCACGCTGGGCCTGCCCATCATCCGCACCAGCGCAGACCATGGCACTGCCTTTGGCATTGCGGGCAAAGGGATCGCCGATCCGGGGGCAACCATTGCGGCGATCAGGATGGCTGGTGAATGCGCTGAACGGCGGGCAAGCTAACACCATCATCCTACCAGTCCCGCTCAGCCTGAGCTTGTCGAAGGCCACGCGATACGGCAGAGGCAGAGCGCGCCCTTCGACAGCCTCAGGGCGAGCGGGAATTGTTGATTTGGATAGCTTACCTCCATTGCGCGATGTCATCGCCCGGCACGGCCTTTCCGCCAGCAAGGCGCTGGGGCAGAACTTCCTGTTCGATGCGCAATTGCTGGACCGGATCGCGGCCATTCCCGGAAGTCTTGATGGAAAGAACGTGCTGGAAGTCGGCCCCGGCCCCGGCGGCCTGACCCGCGCCTTGCTCCGCGCCGGAGCGAAGGTCACCGCCATCGAAATGGATCGCCGCTGCTTGCCTGCGCTGGCGGAATTGAGCGAGGCCTTTCCCGGCCAGCTGACGGTGATCGAGGGCGATGCGATGAAGATCGACCCGGCGACGCTGTTTGACGGGCCCTATCACATCCTCTCCAACCTGCCTTACAATGTCGGCACGGCGCTGTTTACCGGCTGGATGGGTGGTGAGGGCTGGCCGCCGCAATGGGCGAGCCTGACGCTGATGTTCCAGCAGGAAGTGGCGCAGCGGATCGCGGCAGCGCCGGGCAGCAATGCCTATGGCCGGCTGGCCGTGCTCGCCCAATGGCGCGCGACGGCGAAGCTGGCGATGAAAGTTCATCGCAGCGCCTTCACCCCGCCGCCCAAGGTGATGAGCGCGATTGTCCATGTGATCCCCGGCCCGATGCCGGAGGGAGTCTCTGCCCGCATGTTGGAGCGCCTGACCGAGGCCGCATTCGGCCAGCGCCGTAAGATGCTGCGCCAAAGCCTCAAGGGGCTTCCGGGCGCAGTGGACGCGCTGGGGCAGCTTGGGATCGAGGAGACGCGCCGCGCAGAGACGCTCAGCGTGGATGAATTCGTCTCGCTGGCGCGCGTGCTTACGAAATAACCGGCGTTGAACTTTCCGGCGTCGCCTTCAGCATCATCGCTCCGACCTGTGGCGAATACTGCCCCGCCCATTCCATCACCTCGCGATAGACGATGATGTCGAGCTCGGGGAACTGTGCCATCCGGATCGCGATCGGGTTGCCCCAAAGCGCCCATTTGACCGAAGCCAGCTGCATTTCCGAATTGGGCAGGAACAGCTTTTTCGAGCCGAAAGTGAAGGGCCACATGATCTCCAGCACAAGGCCATCCGGCGCGACAATCACATGGACGGGCGGATAATGCTGGTAGTTCCTGTAGTCCCGAAAGCCGCCCCAGCGGTGCCCGCGCTTGGTAATGACAGCCGCGCCTGAGAGTTTGGAAGGCAACCCAGCCTTGTCATGGTCGCGCCCATAGGGCTTTTCGAACACCCGCCACATATGGAGCTTGGTCGAATAGGCCCAATATAGGCAAGCAAACAGCACACCACCGCCAACGACCAGTGAGATGACATTCTGGATGACGAGTCCAAGGAAGGTGACGGCCTGTTCCATGGGGACCATTTAGCCGAGCAAGCTGAAGAATTGGTTCCCCACCGAGCTGGAACAGGAAAGCCACCTGCAAATGTTCGAAAATCCCGAACATATCATGGTGATCTTATGCAGGTGTTTTTCCGGACCAAACGCCTATCTGCGTTTCAGATAGTGAAATCGGAGCATTGAAATGACCACCCAGCCAGCCTTCTACATCCCGCATGGCGGCGGCCCCTGCTTCTTCATGGATGATCCCCACGGCACATGGACCGGCATGGAGCGCTTCCTGCATGAATTGCCCGGAATGCTGCCGGAGACCCCGAAGGCGATCCTGGTGGTCTCAGCCCATTGGGAAACACAGGGCTTTGCCTTTACCTCAACGGAGACCCCATCGCTGCTATTCGACTATTACGGCTTTCCCGAGCATACCTACCAGCTGCGCTACGATGCGCCGGGTGCGCCGGATCTGGCGGAACGAGCCGCTTCGCTGCTCGCGGGGGCAGGCTTTGCCGCCTCGCTCGACAACCAGCGCGGGCTGGATCACGGGGTGTTCGTGCCGCTGAAGGTGGCGTTTCCCGTGGCGGACATCCCGGTGGTGGAAATGTCACTCGACGCCAGCCTTGATCCCGCGCTGCATGTTGCGGCCGGAAAGGCCCTCGCTCCGCTACGCGACGAAGGGGTACTGGTGATCGGCTCCGGCATGAGCTTTCACAATATGCGTGCCTATGGCAATCCCGCAGCCATGGCGGCGTCGCAGGACTTCGACCGCTGGCTCGCCGCCGCTGCCACCAGTGAGCCGGAGGAACGGGAGCGCCTTCTTGCCGAATGGGCGCACGCTCCCGCAGGCCGGTTTAGCCATCCGCGCGAAGAGCATCTGATCCCGCTGATGGTCGCAGCTGGCACAAGCACGCAGGCTGGCAAGGCAATCTACAGCGAGCTGGTGCTGCAAACCGCCATCTCCGGCTTTCGCTTCGATTAGCGGAACAGTCGGCAGCTTCCGGTTCTTAGCCTGCCTTCTTCACCTGGCGCCAGTGGTGCAGCAGTGGCTCGGTATAACCGCTCGGCTGTTCCACGCCCTTGAACACAAGGTCCAGCGCCGCACGGAAGGCCGGGCCATCCTCATTGCCAACCAGCGGTTCATAAGCGGGATCACCGGCATTCTGCGCATCAACCTTGGCGGCCATGCGGCGCAGGCTATCCATCACCTGCTCGCGCGTACAGACGCCATGGAGCAGCCAGTTCGCCATATGCTGGCTGGATATGCGCAAAGTCGCGCGGTCTTCCATCAGGCCGACATCGTTGATGTCCGGAACCTTGGAGCAGCCGACGCCCTGGTCGATCCAGCGCACGACATAGCCGAGCAACCCTTGCGCGTTATTGTCCAGTTCCTCACGCACCTCCGCTTCGGACCAGTTGGTGCCTTCTGCCGTCGGAATTTCGAGCAGCAAATCGACCGATGGAATATCGCCCAGCCCCTTCTGCACATCGAACACGTCGAGCCGGTGGTAGTGCATCGCATGCAGCGTGGCGGCAGTGGGTGACGGAACCCATGCGGTATTTGCGCCAGCCTTCAGATGGCCGATCTTCTGCTCCATCATGTCGCGCATCAGGTCCGGCGCGGCCCACATGCCCTTGCCGATCTGCGCGGTGCCGGAAAGGCCATGCTTCAGCCCGATGCCGACATTGCGATCTTCATAGGCCTTGAGCCAGGTGCTGTTCTTCATAGCCCCCTTGCGCACCATTGGCCCGGCCTGCATCGAGGTGTGGATCTCGTCCCCGGTGCGGTCAAGGAAGCCGGTGTTGATGAAGACGATCCGGTCCTTCACCGCATGGATGCAGGCCGCGAGGTTGGCGCTGGTGCGGCGTTCCTCGTCCATCACGCCGACCTTCAGCGTATGGCGCGGTAGGGCGAGCAAATCCTCAACAGCATCGAACAAGTCGTTGGTAAAGGCGCATTCTTCCGGCCCATGCTGCTTGGGCTTCACGATGTAGATCGAGCCGTTGCGGCTGTTGGGCCAGCGGGCATGGCCTTCCACCCCCAGCGCGCCGATAGCGCTGGTGAAGACCGCATCCATGATCCCTTCCGGAATTTCGCTGCCGTCTGCCAGCAGGATCGCCGGATTGGTCATCAGATGGCCGACATTGCGCACGAACAACAGGCTGCGGCCGGGGAGCGAGACGCTTTCGCCCGCCGGGGTCGTCACTTGCACATCATCCGCCAGCCTGCGGGTCAGCGTCTTGCCGCCCTTCTCGAAGCTTTCTTGCAAATCGCCCCGGATCACGCCGAGCCAGTTGGTGTAGGCGAGCAGCTTGTCCTCGCCATCCACAGCCGCGACCGAATCCTCGCAGTCGCAGATCGTGGTGAGCGCGCTTTCGAGCCGGACATCAGCAATGCCGGAGGGGTCATCCTTGCCAATGGGATGCGCGGGATCAAACACCACCTCCACATGCAACCTGTTGCTGACGAAGACGCGGCCCTTTTCTGTTTCGCCGACATATTGCGCCGGGTCCGCCAGTTCGATGCCGCTTGAAGGATCGCCAAGGTCTGCCCATGAGCCATTCGCCAGCGGCACGGCTTCATCAAGGAACGCCTTGGCCGCTGCAATCACCGCCGCGCCGCGCACCGGGTCATAGCCGCCGGGCATGGCCGGATCAGCGTCCAGCGCATCAGTGCCGTAAAACGCATCATACAGGCTGCCCCAGCGCGCATTGGCGGCGTTGAGCAGGAAGCGGGCGTTGAGGATCGGCACCACCAGCTGCGGCCCGGCCATGGTCGCGATCTCGGGATCGACATTCTGCGTACCGATGGTGAAGTCGCCCGGTTCGGGGACGAGATAGCCGATTTCAGTGAGGAATGCCTTGTACGCCGCCGGTTCATGCGGCTGGCCGCGCCGCGCGACGTGCCATGCGTCGATCTGCGCCTGCAATTCATCCCGCTTTGCCAGCAGGGCGCGATTGCGCGGGACGAACCCTTCCAGCAGCGCCGCAAAGCCAGCCCAGAAGCCGTCCACATCGCGGCCCAGCACACCAAGCACATCACGTTCCAGCATGTCCGCAAGGGCGGAATCAACCTTCAGGCCGGCTCGAAGGGAATATTGGGTCATAGCTGTCCTCACACGATTTGAGACACGGCCTAGGATCAAGGCCAGAGGCCGTGCTAATACTGGTCAACGCCCGGGGAGGAACAGCGCGCATATGAACAAGCCAATGTTGCATTGCAACAAAAAGATGCCCGCTTCCACCCAAGGGGTTGGAGCGGCAGCCATGTCACGCTAGATGCGGTTTCATATGAAACAAAGTGCGATTTCCGCGCTGGTTGGCGCGATTGACCAGCAGACCATGCTGGAACAGGTGCAGGCATGGTGTGCGATCAACACCGGTACCGCCAATCTTGACGGGCTGGCCCGGCAGGCTGAGGCGCTGTTTGAGGCGTTTTCCGCCCTGCCCGGTAAGGTCGAGCTGGTCGATCCCGCACCAGTATCCGCTATCAATACCGCAGGCGAGGAAGTTTCTATCCAGCACGGCAAGCACATGGTCCTTCGCGTCAGGCCGCAGGCAAACCGGCGGGTCTTGCTCACCGGCCATATGGACACGGTCTTCCCGGTCGATCATCCCTTCCAACAACAACGCTGGCTGGACGATCACACGCTGAACGGCCCCGGCGTGGCCGACATGAAAGGCGGGCTTTGCGTGATCCTGCATGCGCTGCTGGCGTTCGAGCGGAGCGCGGGAGCGGATTCGCTGGGGTATGACGTGCTGGTCAATTCCGACGAGGAAACCGGCAGTCTCGCCTCCGCCGCGCTGATTGCGCAGCTGGCAAGCGGCAAGCTGGCAGCGCTCACCTATGAACCCTCCGCCCTGCCTGATGGCACGCTCGCCCATGCGCGCGGGGGGAGCGGGAATTACTCCGTGACCGTGACCGGAAAGAGCGCCCATGCCGGGCGCAATCCACAGGATGGCCGCAACGCAATCGTCGCCGCTGCAGACCTTGCGGTCCGGCTGAAAGCCCTCAGCCATGCCGATCTCAGCGTGAACCCGGCCAAAATCGATGGCGGCAGCGCCAATAATGTCGTGCCCGACCATGCCGTGCTGCGCTTCAATATCCGCCCCAAGAGCACCGAGGCCGCCGAGGCTTTCGAATCGCAATTCAGGGACTTGCTGCGGAAGGTTGAGACGGAACATGACGTATCGCTCCACACTCATGGCGGGATCACGCGCCCGCCCAAGCCGGTCGATGCCCGCGCGCAGCGGCTGTTTGACCTCGTGAAGAGTTGCGGCGCGGAACTGGGACAAGACATCGCCTGGCAGAGCTCCGGTGGTGTGTGCGATGGCAACAATATCGCCGCCTGCGGTGTGCCGGTTGTGGATACTATGGGCGTTCGTGGTGGTGCTATTCACTCTGGCGATGAATTCCTTATCGTGCCGTCCCTGTCGGAGCGCGCTGCCCTGTCTGCGCTGGTGCTCCATCGCCTTGCTTCGGGAGAGCTGAATTGACCTTTGTCCTGCGCGCTGCGCGACCTGACGATCTGGAACATCTGTATGAGATGGCGAAACTGACCGGGGGTGGGTTCACCAACCTCCCGCCTGACCGTGCGTCGCTGGGTGGAAAGCTGGAACGCGCGGCCAAAGCCTTTGCCCGCAGTGATGACGAGTTGCAGGACGAGCAATTCGTGCTGGTGCTCGAAAACACGGAAAGCGGCACGGTGCGCGGCACCTGCCAGCTGATGACGCAGGTTGGCCAGCTGTGGCCCTTCTATTCCTACCGCATCAACACGCTCACCCAATATTCGAAGGAAGTGGACAAGACCGTCCGCGCCGAACTCCTCAGTCTCGTGACTGACCTTGAAGGATCGAGCGAAGTGGGCGGGCTGTTCCTCCACCCCAACGAGCGCGCGGGCGGTCTGGGCCTGCTACTGGCGCGCAGCCGCTATTTGTTCATCGCCATGCACCGCGCGCGCTTTGCCGACCGCATTTTGGCGGAATTGCGCGGGATTATTGACGAGCGCGGCGGATCACCATTCTGGGACGGGGTCGCCGGGCGTTTCTTCGGCATGAATTTCCAGGAAGCGGACTATTTCAACGCCATCAACGGCAACCAGTTCATCGCCGATCTGATGCCCAAGCATCCGGTCTATATCGCCATGCTTTCCGAAACGGCGCGCAGTGCGATTGGGGTGCCCCACCCCACCGGCCGCGCAGCCATGCGGATGCTGGAGAATGAAGGCTTCAGCTATGAAGGCTATGTCGATATTTTCGATGGCGGCCCGACCATGACCGCCAAGACCGACATGGTTCGCAGCGTGCAGGAGGCAAAGCCTGCCAGAATAGCGAGCACTGATCTGGAGAAGGGCGAGAAGGCAATCCTTGCCACCGGGCGGCTCGCCGGTTTCCGCGCCTGTTTCGGCGCGCGCGAAGCGCTGGAGGATGGCAGCATCGCAATCGACAGCCGCTCTGCCGATACGCTGGATGTGAAGCCGGGTGATGAAGTGTGGAGCGTCGCGCGGTGACCCTCGTCGAGATCAATTTCGATGGCCTCGTCGGCCCCAGCCATAATTATGCCGGGCTGAGCCTGGGCAATCTGGCCGCGACGAAGAACGCTGGTGCCATCTCCTATCCCCGCGCGGCGGCGCTGCAGGGGCTGGAGAAAATGCGCAGCAATATGGCGCGCGGGCTGGTGCAGGGTTTCCTGCTGCCCCTGCCCCGCCCCAATGGCACTTTGCTGGGCCAGCTGGCGGTAGATGAAACCACCGACCCCGCGATCCGCGCAGCCGCATGGTCCGCCAGTTCGATGTGGACCGCCAATGCAGCGACCGTAAGCCCTGCGCCGGATACGGCAGACGGGCGCTGCCACCTGACGGCTGCAAACCTTGTCACCATGCTCCACCGCTCGCAGGAATGGCCCGATACGGCGCGGCAATTGCGTATTGCCTTCGGAGATGAGCAGTATTTTGCCGTGCATGACGCCGTGCCGCCCGCTTTCGGCGATGAAGGCGCGGCGAACCATATGCGCTTTTGTACCAGCCATGATGCGCCGGGGGTGGAGGTGTTTGTTTATGGCAGTCCGGGGGGCAAGTTCCCTGCCCGCCAACACGAACAAGCGAGCCGTGCAGTCGCGCGGTTGCACGGGCTCGACCCAGCGCGGACAGTCTTTATCAAGCAAAATCCGGCAGCCATCGAAGCGGGCGCATTCCACAATGATGTGGTCGCGGTCGCCAACGGTCGCGTGCTGTTCACCCATGCGGAGGCCTTTGCCGACCAGCAGGGCGCCTATGACGCGATCCGTGCGGCCTTCCCCGAACTGGAAGTGGTAGAAGTGCCAAGCGAGGCGGTGAGCCTTGCCGAAGCGATCAGCACCTATCTCTTCAATGCGCAGCTGCTGACCCTCTCTTCCGGGGAAATGGCACTGGTCGTCCCTGAAGAATGCCGTGAAAGCCAAGCCGTGTGGAACTGGTGCGAGGGGATGCTCGCCAGCAATGGCCCGATCCGCCAGGTCATCCCGGTGGATGTGCGGCAAAGCATGGCCAATGGCGGCGGGCCGGCCTGCTTGCGCCTTCGCGTGGTGGCAGACCCGGCGACGGTCGATCCGCGCTTCCTGCTCAATGAAGCCAAGGCGGAGCTGATGGCCGAGGTGATCGCCAAACATTGGCCGGAGCAGATCGCGCCGTCGCAGATCGGCGATCCGGCGCTGGCAGACTGTATCATCGCGGCACGGCATGCACTTCTGGCTGCTTTGGCCCTCCCGGAATTGAGTTAATGCTCTGGACTGTCCGTCGGCATCGCTTACACTGCCTGCATCGTTAACCTTCGTCTTGCGCGGAACCAGCCACATGGCATGCCGCTTGCACTTCAAGGCGTTAAGGAAAGGGAGCGCATGCTGGGCAAGGTCAAACGGCTGTTTGTGATCAAGACACGGGTGGAAGCCTATCTGATCATCTTCGCCCTAGCCCTGGGTGCGATGGACCGTGGCAGCCATTATATTGCGCAATATCCCGGCTATGGCGGCTGGATGCTGTTCTGGGCCTGTAGCGGGGCCGTGTTCCTCGCCGGTGCGAAGATCCTCGATGCCCTGCGCATGGAGCGGGAACGCGAAGATAGCGAGCGGCTGACGACGACGAACGCTTGAATTCTCAAAGGCAATTTCACGCAATAAATTCGCCTCAGGCGTGCATCAGATCGAGCCGAGAAGGTGCAGTCGTGAGAACCGGCGCGCAGCGACCATACAGGTCGTGAGCACCGGAAGCGCAGCGAATGCGCATTCGCAGGCCGGTTTGATGTGCGCCTGTGGTGAATTTGGGTGGGGGTTTCTGTTGCTACGTACCCCCGGACGCCCGGAATCCGCTTCTGTTGCCCCGTGGGTCCAACGGCGCTTTAGCTTTGTAAGGTCAGGCCGTTAGGCCCTAAAATTACGCAGCAAGAGCGAGTGCTTCATTGTCATTGGCACTTGTAGGTTTTGAACAGTTTTACGGGGTACTCAGCCCGGGCGAAAACAGTGCTTTTCAACACACGTCGATCCTGGTTCGGCCCCGTCAACATGCCCGGAAAACCGGGCTTCTTGGTGGAGCCGCCGGGTACTGCCCCCGGGTCCGCTGTGCCTATTGCACACCGCAATTTATCGCCATAGCCCGCAAAAACGGGCAGGGCCTATATAGGCCCTGCCCGCTTAATGTGAAGTGTATGGTTTGTGGAGAGGTACCCGGCGAACCAGGCCGGGCCTCGCATCACTTCTTCAACGCATCCCGAATTTCGGTAAGCAGGTCCACTTCGCTCGGACCGGCCGGTGCCGCCTCTTCCTGCTTCTTGTTGAGCTTGTTCGCATAGCGCACGATCAGGAAAATGATGAAGGCCAGGATCACGAAATTGATGATCGCGGTCAGGAACGCACCATAACCGATCATCGCAGCACCCGCTTCCTTCAATGCGGCATAATCATCCAACGCACCTTCATAGCCCGCCGGTGTGCTCAGCAGGATGAACTGGTTGGTGAAATCGGCGCCACCGAAAATGTAGCCGACCACCGGCATGATCACATCACCGGTCAGTGACGTGACAATCGTGCCGAAAGCCCCGCCGATGATCACGGCCACGGCCAGATCGAGCACATTGCCCTTGGCAATAAATTCCTTGAACTCATTCAACATAACGAATGTCCTTCCTCATACGTTCGGCTGCCCAGTGGCACCGCAAGTTGTACAAGCAAAGTAAACAGCTGCAAATCTTGAACGCCCCCCAAGGTGTGCTATCTATCCAATACAGATAGCCTGCCGGTGCAGGCGCCAGTGGAAAGGTCACCATCCATGAATTTCGCATCCATGCGCCGCTTCGCCGTGGTCGCCCTCGCCTCGCTCGGTCTCGCTGCATGCGGGATCAATTCGGTTCCGACTGCCGAAGAAGAAGCCAAGGCCAAATGGGGCGATGTCGAAGCCGCCTTCCAATCCCGCGCCAATCTGCTTCCCAATATCGAAGCTCTGGTAAAGGGCGCGAAGGAAGGCGAAACGGACATCTTCGTTGGCGTTGCGGAAGCACGCGCAAAGGCCGGCTCGATCCAGCTCAGCGATGCCGATCTCAACGATCCGGAAAAGATGGCGCAATATGCCGAAGCGCAGAACGCGCTGGGCAGCGGGCTGTCGCGTCTGTTCGCAACGGTGGAATCGAACCCCAACCCGCAATTCACCCGCAACATCGAAACCGCACAGGCGCAGGTGGAAGGCGCAGAAAACCGCATCCGCATCGCGATCAAGGATTACAACGAGGCCGTGCGCAAATATAACACCACCATCCGCACTTTCCCGGACACTATTGGTGCCAATTTGATCCACGGGGCCAAGCCGATGGCACCTTATGAGGCCGCCAGCCCGGGCGCAGAAGTCGCACCGGTGATGGATATATAACCTGCAGGTAGACCGCATGCTGCGGCTCACCCTTGGCTTGGCGGCGGCGTCTCTCGTGACGGGATGCGCCGCCGAAAGGGACACTCCGCCGGCCCCGGCATTGGAACAGAAAGGCCGGGTGGTGGATGCGGCAGACATAATTTCCACGCCGGTTGAAGCACAGCTGACCACGCAGTTGGCACAACTGGAAGCTGATACCGGGTGCAACTGGTCGTCGCGACTACACCAAGCCTCGAAGGCAAGGAGATACTCGTCTACTCAGTTGATCTGGCGCGGGCCTGGGGCATTGGCGATGCAGAGCGCAATGACGGGCTGATGCTGCTGGTGGCTCCGAATGAACGCCAGGCACGGATTGAAGTGGGCTATGGTCTCGAATCCACGGTGAAGGATGACGAGGCAGACGCAATCCTGAAGCAAGCGGTTTTGCCTGAATTTAGGAATGGCAATTACGAAAGCGGGATTTTGAAGGGAGTCGACAGATTGATAATGGAAGTCACCCCTGCCGAGCTGAAAGAAGCAGCATGAAACGTCTTGCCCTCCTCGCCGCAGCCTTGCTTGCCTTGCTGGCGAGCCCACTATCGGCTGCACCAGACTTTCCAGAACTGACGGGGCGCGTGGTCGATAATGCCGACCTGTTGGACCCGGCCGAGGAAGCTGCCCTCACCGCAAAACTCGAAAGCTTTGAGACAACGACCCAGCGGCAATTTGTGATTGCAACTGTGCCCGACCTGCAGGGGCTTGAGATCAGCGATTTTGGCTACCAGTTGGGCCGCGCCTGGGGGATAGGCGATGCCGAGCGCAATGATGGGGTGTTGTTGCTGGTTGCGCCGACAGAGCGCAAGGTGCGCATCGAAGTTGGTTACGGTCTGGAGCCTTTCCTCCCCGACGCATTGGCATCCATAATCATCCGGGACCAGATCACACCGCGCTTTCGCGATGGCGACATGGCAGGCGGAATTGCTGCCGGGGCCGACACAATCATCGCCCAGCTGCAATTGCCACCTGAGGAGGCACAGCGCATCGCCGCACAGGCTGGCCAAAACCGCGCAAGTTCCAGCCGCAGTAGCGGCGGCATCTCCCTCGGCACGATCATCTGGCTGGCATTCCTGTTTTTCTTCTTCATCCTGCCGATTATCCGTGGCGCGCGTGGCAAGCGTTATCGCGGCGGTGCAGGCTCCACCATTGGCAACATTATCCTCTGGGAAGCAGTCAATGCCGCCACGCGCAGCTCTGGCAGGAGCGGTGGCTCAAGCTGGGGTGGCGGCGGTGGCGGCTTCTCCGGAGGCGGAGGATTTTCTGGCGGCGGCGGCAGCTTTGGCGGCGGCGGTGCGAGTGGGGGCTGGTAAATGGGACGCTATCTGACAGCCGAAGAACATGCCCGCGTTTCCGCCGCTGTGGCGGAGGCAGAGGCGCATACGTCTGGCGAGATCGTCACCGTGCTGGCGGACCGGTCGGACGGGTATAGCGACATCGCCCTCGCCTGGGCTGGGTTTGCAAGCCT
The DNA here is from genome assembly GCA_024236195.1 of Sphingomonadaceae bacterium. Lineage (GTDB taxonomy): Bacteria > Pseudomonadota > Alphaproteobacteria > Sphingomonadales > Sphingomonadaceae > JACXVD01. The sequence goes on along the minus strand of JACKKZ010000004.1, from coordinate 117,849 downwards.
GCTGGTACTGGCATTCCTCGCCATCTTTCCCGAATTCTATCTCGGCAAGATCGAATGGGCTCTAAACCTGTGGGGTCATGAGTGGACGCCGGGTGAGATTTTCAGCGTCGCGGCGCTGTTTGCCTCGCTCAAATTCCTTGGCGTGTGGCTGTTCCTGCTGTGGGACAGGCTGCGTTTCCTGCTGGTGCCGGGCCGGGTGAAGACGCTGCGCGTGCACGACCGTGCCATCGCCCATTTCAAGGTCGGCGCGGAACGGCGCACCCATGGTCGCACCGGGGTACTCATCTACCTTTCCATGCAGGAACATCGCGCAGAGATCGTCGCGGACGAGACGATTGCCGCGAAGGTCTCTGCCGAGGTCTGGGGCGAAGCCATGGCGGATATGCTGCGCGAAATAAGGCAGGGCCGCATGGCCGACGGGATGATTGCCGGGATCAAGGATGTTGGCACTTTGCTGGCGGAACACTTCCCGCGCGATGAAGATGATACGAATGAGCTGCCCGACCGGCTGATCGAGGTATAATGACTGACGCTGAAGCGCCTGAAGAAATCACCTGGCAGGGCAAATGGGTGGTCGCGAAGAAACGCGGCCGCTGGGAATATGTCAGCCGCGCGAACAATATCCGCGCCGCAGTGATTGCAGCCATCGAAGACGGACATGTGTTGCTGATCGAGCAATTCCGCGTACCGCTGGGACGGCGCTGCCTCGAACTGCCTGCCGGGCTGATCGGCGATGATGAAGGGCATGAGGATGAAGACCCGCTGGCCGCCGCCGGTCGCGAGCTGGAAGAGGAGACCGGCTATGCTGCCGCGCGGCTAGAAAACTGCGGCGAGTTCTGGTCCTCCCCCGGCATGGTCACGGAGAGCTTTACGCTGGTGAAAGCCACCGGCCTGACCAAGGTCGGCGAAGGCGGCGGGACGGAGAGTGAAGACATTACCACCTACCGTGTGCCCCTGGCCGAGGTGGAGGATTTTATCGCGCAGCGCCGCGCGGCTGGTTGCGCAATTGATGTGCGCATGCTCATGCTGCTCGGAACAAGATTATTCGCAGGGGAACTCGCTTGAGCAAGAGGATGGACGGCAAGCGCGCGCTGGTAACGGGCGCAGCGCAGGGACTTGGTGCAGCGATTGCCCGGGGCTTTGCCCGCGAAGGGGCGCAAGTGCTGGTCACCGATGTCAACGAAGCGGGCGCACTGGCCGGTGCTGAAGCGATCAACGCAGAATTCGGTGCCGGAACCGCTTATGGCTGCGGCCATGACGTTACCAGCCCGGAAGCATGGCAACAAGCCGTCGCCACCGCGCAGGAAAAGCTGGGCGGTCTCTCCGTGCTGGTCAACAATGCGGGCATTGGCGCAGAGGGCAATGTTGAGGATTGCAGCTTTGAAGACTGGAAGCGCGCCTTTGCCGTCAACAGCGACGGGGTATTTCTCGGCTGCAAATATGCGCTCCCGCTGCTGCGCGAAAGCCAGCCTGCCTCCATCGTCAATTTGTCCAGTATTGCCGGGCTGATCGCCAGCAATACCATGCCCGCTTACAATGCGAGCAAGGCATCATGCTGGATGCTGACCAAGTCCGTCGCGCTGCATTGCACGAAGAACAAGTGGGATATCCGCTGCAATTCGATCCATCCGACTTTCGTCAACACGCCGATCCTCGATGGGTTCGCGAAAGTCAGCGATGCACCGATCGAAGTGATCAAGGGCAAGCTGGCCCGGCAGATCCCGCTCGGCCGGCTCGGCGAACCGGAGGAAGTCGCGCTCGCGGCGATCTATCTCGCCAGCGATGAAAGCCGCTTCATGACCGGAGCCGAGCTCAAGCTTGATGGCGGTATTTCGGCAATGTGAGGCCGAGGGAGGCCGAAACCTCCCTCAGTCCGCGATCAGGGCAATCGCGAGATAGACCAGAATCAGCGAGCCGAAGCCAATCAACGTCCCGGCGACAAAGCCGATCCGGACCATCAGCGGGTCAACCCCGAAATAATTGCCGATCCCGCCGCAAACACCGAGCAACTTGCCGTGGGTCCGGTCGAGCCGGAAATTCTTGCTGCTCATGTCGCCAGTGGTAGTCTTGCTGATCTTGCTCATGCGAATGCTCCGGGGTTGGTGAGGAGGGGTGATGCGGGGACAATGGCGGTTGCCATGAAGAACACCGACAGCGTCAGCGCGGAAATGGCAGCAACAACCTTGTTCGTGGTCTTGGTGAAATAGGGCATTTTGTTTTCCTTCCTGAATGGTTTGGCGGGTCACTCCCGCTCATGCCAAAGACATTGCACAGGGCGTGCCAAATTGCAGGAATGGCGGTTTTCAGGGCTTTCTCCGCCTTAACGCCTGATATCGTTTATCAATAATTCCCGCTTTGTGGGATTTTTCACCAATAGTTGGATTGGTCATTTTCAACTAGAGCCGCGCGCCCGGCCCCGCTATCGCTGCGCCACCAATATGGCGCTCTCCCGCATCTCCCTCACGCAGTTTCGCAACCACCCGCAGACCGGGCTGGAGGACACGCGTCGCTTCAACCTGCTGGTGGGCGAGAATGGCGCGGGCAAGACCAATGTGCTGGAGGCGCTCTCGCTCTTCGCTCCCGGCCGGGGCCTGCGGCGAGCAGCCTTGAACGAGATTGCCCAGAGCAACGCCGCTGGCGGCTTTGCCGTAGGCGCATCGCTGGCGCAGGCTGATGGCGGGGAGCCGGTGCGGCTGGCGACCCTGGTCGAGCCGCATCGCCCCGGCAGGCGGCTGGTGCGCGTGAACGGCGCGGAAGCCAGTGCCGTCAGCCTCGGCGAATGGCTCTCGATCTTCTGGCTGACCCCGGCGATGGACCGGCTCTTTACCGACAGTGCAGGTGCGCGCCGACGCTTCATGGACCGGATGGCACTGGCGCTTGATCCCGCCCATGCCCGCCACGCGGCGCGCTATGAAGGGGCGCTACGCGAACGCAACCGCTTGCTGTCTGACGATTCACCGCCTGACCCGGCCTGGCTGGATGGAGTCGAGGCGCAACTGGCCGAGCATGGCAGCGCGCTGGCACAAGGCCGCGCGCGGCTGATCACGGCGATTTCGGAAGAGCTGGCGATATTGCCGGAGGAGCCGTTTGCCCGCCCAGCCCTGCGCATCATATCCGGCGGCCCGATTGAACAGTCAGCACTGGCCGTCGCCCTGCGCGAGAACCGCCGCCAGGATCGCGGCGCTGGCCGGACTCTGGTCGGCCCGCATCGCGACGAATTGGAGGTGATCATGGCGGGCAAGGGCCTGCCCGCCGCGACGTGCTCCACCGGCGAGCAGAAAGCGATGCTGATCGCGATCACCCTCGCCCATGCCGGGCTGGCAGCGCGCGGGCGGCCTTCGCTGCTGCTGCTCGACGAAGTCGCCGCCCATCTCGACCCCTTGCGGCGCGAGACACTGTTTGAGCGACTGCGTGAAAGCGGCGCACAAGTGTGGCTGACGGGGACAGAGCTGGCCCCGTTCGAAGCGATTACGCATGAAGCAGCCGTATGGCGCGTGGATGGTGGAAAGCTTGAACGACTAAATCAAACCATATAGCCAAACCGTTCTTTCGCAGGAGTCATCCATTTGCCATGAAGTTTGCTGCATCAATGATTGGGCTCCTGCTTGCCGCTCCCGCCAATGCGGAACCCGCCCTGGAAGATGGGTTCGCTGGCGCCATCCGAGGGTGTGAAGAGTGGGTTCTAAATCCGGCGAGCTGGGTAGACGGGTTCGGACCGTTCTCTGAGACTGTCGGCCTTGGCGATAGGATGGGATTGGCGAAATCCGCTGCCGAAGAGCAGTTGCCCCCACCTGACATGCGCGTCGCCAATCACTATTGGCGGATCAATTCCACGAGTACGGCTGGCTATATGCTGGTTGTCTCGGACCGATTGCCCATGTGCCACATTACTGGCGGCGGGGATGCTGACTTGCAGCCAGTCGTCGAACAGGTCCTTACCAGCGAAGCGTTCCTGGGGCGCTGGGAGAAGGTGGAACAGAAAGCCCAATCCGACATGATCTCTTCCCAATACCGTAATCGCGAGGAACCGGCCTTGTTTATGATTATATCGCGAGCCAATGCCCCCGATCAGCGGCGGGATCTCGTACAGATCCTTGCGACAGCCATTTTTGAATTTGATTGAGGTGGCCTCTGCTGCCGTGGGCTAATTTACCCGGACTTTGGACGCCACACCCGCTCAGCCTGTACCTGTTGAAGGGGGGGGAACTGGCGCTATCGCTGTCGGGCGCGTAGCCCCTCATCCAACTCCGACTAAGCGCTTTGCGCCAAGTCTCCGTATCCTTCTCCCCAAAGGAGAAGGTTGGGGTGAGCCCTTCTTCTCCCGGTGGGAGAAGGATGCTGGAGCTTGGCGTAGAACGCCTAGCGGAAGCTGGATGAGGGTTTCCTCGTTCTCGGATTGTGGAGCTTAGCCTTCAACCGCTCAGCCTGATCGGGGTTTGGAAGGGAGGCAGAAGCGCGATAGCCTACTCCTCAACCCCCGGCAAAGCCTCCGCCACATCGTCGCGCGTCGCCGCCACCAGTTCCTCAATCCCCTGCGCGGTCGGATGCACACGGTCTGGCTGGATCAGTTCCGGCTTGTCGAAGATCGGTTCGAGAAAGAACGGCACCAGCTTCACGCCATATTGGTTCGCCAGCTCCGGATAGAGCCCGTCAAAGGCGGATACGAATTCCGGCCCAAGGTTCGGCGGCGCGCGCATCCCCACCAGCAGCACGTCGATATCGCGCTTCTGCAATTCCTCGATCATCGCGGCGAGATTTTCGCGAGTCTGTTCTGGCGGGAGGCTGCGCAGCAAATCATTGCCGCCCAGCTCAAGGATCACCAGCTCCGGCTTCTGCTTCTGTGCATCCAGCGTAAAGGCGAGGCGCTGCCGCCCGGCTGCGGTGGTATCGCCGGAAACACCGGCATTGGCGACGCGGGCATTGATCCCCTGCGCGCGCAGGGCCGCCTCGAGCTTGGCGGGATAGCTTTCCTCCGGCGCGACCCCATAGCCTGCGAACAGGCTGTCCCCGAAAGCAAGGATGCGCCGTTCCGGCCCCATCACGGGCTGGTCCGGCAAGGCGCTCTCCTCCGCCTTGGGCGGGGCCTCCGGCGCGGGCGAGCCGCAAGCAGCGAGGAAAAGCGTGGGAACAATCGACAAATAGCGCAGTTGCATCGGCGAGCCTCCTTGCTCGTCCCTATCACCTATGCGATCCGAACCGAGTGACAAGCCCCCAAACTGAATCCACCTTCGCCATTACTGCGAAAAACCTCACCCTTACGCTGGGCGATGCCGCGGCCCCGGTGGAGATCCTGCGCGGGATTGACCTCGATGTGCAGCATGGTGAAGTGCTCGCCCTGCTCGGCCCGTCCGGTTCGGGTAAAAGCTCGCTGATGGCAGTGCTGAGCGGGCTGGAGCGCGCCAGTGGCGGCTCTTTGCTGGTCGCCGGTGCCGATTTCACCACCATGGGCGAAGACGAGCTGGCCACGGCGCGGCGCGGGCGGATCGGGATCGTGCTGCAGGCCTTCCACCTGCTCCCCACCATGACGGCATTGGAGAATGTTGCCACGCCAATGGAGCTGTCTGGTGACAAGGACGCACAGGCGCGCGCGCAGGCGGAGCTGGAAGCGGTCGGCCTCGGCCACCGGCTCGACCATTACCCCTCCCAGCTTTCCGGCGGGGAGCAGCAGCGTGTGGCTATCGCCCGCGCCATCGCTCCGCGCCCGCAACTGATCTTTGCGGACGAGCCGACCGGCAACCTCGATGCTGCGACGGGGCATGAGATTATCGAGCTGCTCTTCGCTCGCCGCGCGGAGACAGGCGCGACGCTGGTGATCATCACCCATGATATCGAACTGGCGGAACGCTGCGACCGGGTGGTTACCCTCGCAGATGGCCTGATCGCTAGCGACACGGCGGCGGCGTGACCAATTCGCTCAGCTGGAGCGCGGCGTGGCGCATTGCCCGGCGGGACCTCAATGCCCGCTTCAAAGGGTTGCGGCTACTGCTCGCTTGCCTGTTCCTCGGCACCGGTGCGCTCGCCGCCATCGGCACATTGACGGGCGCGATTGAAGGCGAGCTGGCGGAGCGCGGGCAGGAAATCCTGGGTGGTGACGTGCAGGTCGCATTGTGGCAACGCTCCCCCACGGCGGAGGAACAAGCAGCCTTCGCCCGCTATGGCGAGGTTTCCGGTGGCACACGAATGCAAGTCATGGCCCGCACTGGCGATGCCGCTGGCCCGGTGGAGTTGAAGGCGGTCGACGCGAAATGGCCGATGTTCGGGGCGCTGGTGCTGGCGGACGGAACCGCCGCAGGCGCACCCAAGGCTGGCGAAGCATGGATCGCGCAGGGGGCGCTGGACCGGCTGGGGATTGCGCTGGGCGATGAATTCACGGTCGGCACCGTCACCTTGCGCGCCGCCGGGATTATCGACAGCGAGCCAGATCGGCTGGGCGAAGGATTCCAGCTCGGCCCCACGGTGATCGTGGCGGAAGACGTTCCGCAAACCGCTGGCCTGATCGCACCCGGCGCAATGTACCGCAGCAAATATCGCATCGCCTTTTCCGGAAGTCAGGACCCGGAAGAGGTGCGTGACGCGCTGAAGGAGGAATTCCCCAGCGCCGGGTTCGAGATCCGCACCCGTGACCGCGCATCGCCGGGCGCAGACCGGTTTGTCTCGCGCATGGGCGAATTCCTGACGCTGGTCGGGCTGGCTGCGCTGGTAATTGCCGGAATCGGGATTGGCGGCGGGGTTGCGTCCTACCTCGAAGCACGCCGCAGCAGCATTGCCACGCTGAAAGTGCTGGGCGCAACCAGCACGGATATTGCGCGCATCTACGCCTTGCAGATCGGTGCAGCGGCGCTGGTGGGCAGTGTCGCTGGCTTGCTGGTGGGGCTGCTTGTCACGCCGCTCCTGTCCATGGCGCTGGAAGGGCTGCTGCCGGTCGAGAGCGGCTTTACCTTCTCGCCCGGTGCCTTGTTGCTGGCGGCGGCTTACGGCTTGCTGGTGGCGCTGGTCTTTGCCGCGACGCCGTTGGTGCGCGCGCGGCATTTCCCCGCCATGGCGCTGATGCGCGCAAGGGTGGCTCCACTGGCGAGGGACAAGGCTGCGCTGGCATGGGTCGGCGGCGGATTGCTGGTAATAGTCGCGCTCGTCCTGGTGACATCTCGCCAGCCGGTGCTTGCGGCAGGCTTCATGGGTGGTGCAGCGGCGATGCTTGGCCTGCTGGCCTTGCTCGGCTGGGCCATCCGCAAGGCGGCGACCAAGGCCCCTCGCCCCGCCAGCCCGCTGCTGCGCAATGCGCTGGCGAACCTCCACCGGCCCGGCGCATCCACCGGCGCGCTGGTGACGGCGCTGGGCTTTGGCCTGTCCGCCTTTGTCCTGCTGGCTGCGATCCAGAGCGCGATAGATGGCAATATCGAGCGCCGCGTGCCGCAGGAAGCGCCGGACTATTTCGTGCTCGATATCCCGCGCGACCGGGTGACCGAATTCGAACAGCTAATCCACGAAGACCAGCCCGAAGCGGCGATCCGCACGGTCCCTGCCTTGCGCGGCTCGATCCTTGCCTATGGCCCCCAAGACGCCATGATCCGCGTGAGCGAGCTGGAGGAAATCCCCGATGGCGCGTGGGCACTGCGCGGCGAGCGCGGGCTGACCTATGCTGACGAGGTCCCGGCGGGCAATTCCATCGTGCAAGGCGAATGGTGGGGGCCGTTTTACGAGGGCGAAGCGCTGGTTTCGGTGGACGAGGAATTTGCCGATGCGATTGGCCTCAAGATCGGGGACAGGATAACCATCGGCGTGCTGGGCGTGGAACGCAGCGCGCGGGTGGCCAATTTCCGCCAGATCGACTGGGAAAGCATGGGCTTCAACTATGTGCTGGTCTTCTCCCCCAACGCATTGCGCGATGCACCGCATAATCTTGCCGCGACGATTGACCTGCCTGATGGCGCCGCCACCGGACCGCTGCTGCGCAAGATGGTTGGCGCTTTCCCATCCAGTTCGGTGATCGAGATCGGCGAAGTGCTGGTGCAGGCGCGCACAATCCTCTCGCAAGTGGGGCTGGCGACGCTGGCGGCCGCCTCGGTAGCCGTGCTGGCGGGCCTGGCCGTGTTGCTGGGCGCGATTGCCGCCGCGCGGGCTGCGCGGACCTATGACACGGTGGTGCTGCGGGTGCTGGGTGCCAGCCGCAAGCAAGTGCTGGCCATGCAGCTGGCGGAATATGGCCTACTCGCTGCAATCCTCGCGCTGGTCGCGCTGGGGATCGGCACCGGGCTTGGCTGGCTGGTCATTACCCAGCTGTTCGAATTTGACTGGCTGCCCGATTGGGGAGCGATATTTGGCGTGCTGGGTGCTGGCCTTGCCGTGGTGATGCTGTTCGCACTGGGCGGCTCGCTCCCGCTGCTGCGCGCCAAGCCGGCGCAGGCGCTGCGGGAGCTTTAGGCCCGGTTTCAGGCGAAGATATCGGCGCGCGAGGGATCCTTGGGGTCAGCGCCATACTGGTTCTCCCCCCGTGTCCCTTCGATGCACATGAACACCACGACTACCAGCCAGCCGACATAGGGGATGAAGTAGATCAGCCACATCCACCCGCTTTTGTCCTGATCGTGGAAACGGCGCATGCACACGGCGATGGAAGGAATGATGCAGGCAAGATACCAGATCCCCGCCCCGGCCAAACCGATCCACACCATCACCGAAATATCTTCAGGCCTATTGCCAGATTGTTCGCCAAGGTCGGATACCACGAAGCCAGCGATCATCAGGCCGATGAAGACCGTCAGCACTACGTAAAAGAGCAGGCGGAACATCCAGAATTCCATCCGCCGCGATCGGCCGGTGAAATCCGCATAGCGTTTGAACGGCAGGATCATCCATTCCATTGATTATGCCCCCTGTTTGACGTTCGCATAGCAGCACAGCGCGCCAGCCCCGGCAATGAAAAAGGGGCCCACAGCGGGGCCCCTCCGTCAGTCTGGCATGGACTACAGCCTTTACCGCTCGCCCAGTTTAGGGTCCTGCCCATATTGGTTTTCGCCCGGTGTCCCGTCGAAGAACATGAAGATCAGCAGCAGGATCACAGCCACGGCACCGCCAGATTCGCCCAGCACCGCGCCCAAGGCGAAGAGCACGATATAGACGATCAGGATGAATAGCTGGAACATCCAGTATTCCTTGCGCCGCGAACGCCCGGTAAATTCGGCGTAGCGCTTATACGGCATCAACATCCAATCCATCACATTTCCCCCTTGTTCAATGCATTCCAATTCGCCTGCGCGCACCCCTGCGCCAGACGCAAAGGGGGAGAGCAGCATTCCCTGCCCTCCCCCGAAGCATTCCACTCAGCCAGTCTTACGAGAAGACAGCCGGATCACTTCCGCTGGGCTGGCCCTTGTACACCAGCGTACCGGCCAGCATGTCGTGCAGGCCCTGCTTACGCTCGGTAAAGGCCACCATGATGAAACCGATCAGCAGGATCAGAGCCGAGAGGATCTTCGCCAGATAACGGCCCAGCGCCTTCAGGAAGCTGATTCGCTGGCCATTGAGATCCGTCACCACCAGGCCCAGCGCCTTCTTGCCGACAGTTGCCTGCCAGTTGGAGCTTTCCAGCCCGGCGAAATAGGCAATGCCCATGCCCAGACTGATGACATTGAGCAACATGCTGCCGCCAGCACTTGCGGTTGGATCCATCGGATCGGCACTGGCCATCATGTCAATGCCCAGGATCATCGCGATCACATATTGGGCAATACCCAGGATAATGGCGTCGATGATATAGGCACCCACGCGGATCCAGAAACCAGCATATTCATTCATGAGTCTTCCCCCTCTTCTTGTCGCACCGGAGTCTCCTCCTGCGCGAAAGAGACATCATTTGGGACCATTTGGCAATTGCCACGCGCCGACTTTACCGGATTGAGACACCAACGCCTTGTACAAAAACGAAAAAGGGGCCGGAAAACCGGCCCCTTTCCCCTCTCCGCCAAGCGAAGATTTGTAAAAACGCGTCAGAACTTGACACGAGCCGTCGCGCCATAGGAGCGCGGCGCGCTGGGATAGGCAGACACCGTCCCGGACTGGGCCACACCGTCAAACACAGTCATAATGTAATGCTGGTTGAATATGTTGCGGCCCCAGATGCCAAGCTCCACGCCGTTATCCAGCGCAAGGTTCAGCGAACCGTTGAACTGGCTCACCTTGCGGGTGAAGATCGTGGTGTTGCCCAGCGACGCATTATAGGTCGGCAAGCCATTGTTGATGTTCACGCGGCTTTCGAAATTATAGTCGATATGGCCGATCAGCTTGGCCCCACCGGCGAAATCATGCGTGTAGGTGGCACCGGTCGAAATCGCCCATTTCGGGATACCGCCCGGCCGTGCACCGCTGAGGTTGCCCACCGGCGAATTGACGAAGCTGTCATATTTCGGATCGAGATAGGTCGAAGCGAAAGTCAGCTGCAGCGGATCAACCGGACGCCAGCTGGCATCGAATTCAAAGCCTTGCGTCGATTGATTGCCGGCATTGGACAGGATGAAGCCCGTCCCGGTGAAGGTGAAGGCCTGGAAACCTTTAATCTCCTGGTCAAACACAGCCATGTTGAAAGCGAAAGTGTCAAACTGGCCCTTCAGACCGAATTCGATCACCCGCGCATCTTCCGGACCGGCAAAACGCGAACCGGTGGTGAGATTCGCAACCCCCAGCCCGGCATCGCGGATCGGTGAGGACGGAGCAAGGATACTGCTGCCCAGCGTGCCCGGCGTGTAATCTGCACTGCTAGGCCGTGAATCGCGTGACAAATTGACCGAGCTCGCCTTGAAGCCGGTTGCATAAGTCAGATAGGCGTTGAGATTGTTGTTGATCTCATAAGCAGCGCGGATCGTGTAGGACCAGTCGCTATCCCGTGTTTTGCCATCTTCCACCGCATTGGGAATATTCAGGAACGGCGGCTGGAACTGGAACGGACGTAGGGCCAGCAGCGGGTTACAAGCCGGCGGCTGCGGTGCAGCAGTACCCGCTCCGCAAGCGGTCGTTGCCAGTCCGGCGATCTGGGCGAATGCGGCCTGATTACTGCCTGCAAATGCCGCAATTACAGCGGGATCGGTAGACCCGATGGCTCCAGCGATGAAGGCATCAACCAAATTGATATTTGCCAACTCATCAAATGCGGTGAGGCTGAGGGCGAAATCCTTCTTATCCTTCGTATAGTTGAACCCGCCCGTCAGAGTCAGGCGATCAGTAACTTCGAAATCAACGGTACCGAAGAAGGAGTACGATGTGTTGTCCATCGCGAATTGTTCGGATGTCAGCAGGCCGGGAGAGAAAATGCTGTTCTGCGGCAGATTCAGCGCCAGTTCCACACCATTAAACAAAAGTGGATTGCCGCCGAGCAGCGAGAAGAAAGAGCGTGCATCCGTCCCTGTGGTAATGTCGCTCGCCTGGTCAATTTTCTCGTCGAAATAGAAACCACCAAGCAGGAAGTTCAGCGGGCCATCAAAATCAGACGCGACACGCACTTCCTGGGTGAAGGTCTTGAGGGTTTGGTCACGCACTTCCGAAACAATATCGGCGCTGGTGAAATCAATATCCTGATCGAAGAAACTATCGAGACGCCGCCAGGCCGTGATCGACGTGAAGGACAGCGGGCCGGTTGTATAGTCCATCTGACCAGAGAAGCCGTAGCTCTTGATCTTGTTGATCGGCATCTTGTTCAGGTAGATTTCACGGCTGAACGGATCAGCCGCATCAACCGCACCGCCCACCGCGAACAGAGCCGGTGTGGTTGGCCCCGCAACCAGATTGGCAACGGTGCAGCATCGCTCGTTAATCTTGGAATAGTCCGCAATCAGACGGACCTTGAAATCGCTTGACGGTTCAAACAGCAATTGACCACGTGTGCCCCAACGTTTGCGGTCCGATACGTTCTGATTCAGATTGACGACGCGTGTGTAACCGTCACGAACGTTGTAATTGGCGTCAACCGAGTAGGCCAGCGTATCGCTGATCGGGCCGGTCACATCGCCTTTCATCACAAAGGCATCGCGATTGCCGTAACTAATCTCACCTGAGCCGCCAAATTCGAACTGCGGCTCACGCGTGACGATGGAGATCACACCGGCTGATGCGTTCTTGCCGAACAGTGTCGATTGCGGGCCGCGCAGCACTTCCACGCGCTGAACATTTGACATGTCGCCAATCTGGCCGGCCGAGCGGGAGCGGAACACACCATCAATGAACACGCCCACTGACGGTTCGATGCCGACATTGTTGTCACCATTGCCGAAGCCGCGGACGATAAAGGTGGTGTTGGACGAGTTCTGCAACTGGCTGACGCGCAGCGAAGGCGTGAGCGTTTGCAGGTCAAGCAGGTCGCGGACCTGCGATTGTTCAAGCTGGGCGGCGGTGGTCACCGAGACCGCAACCGGGGTTTCCTGCAGCGTCTGTTCGCGCTTGGTTGCCGTAACGATGATGACATCGCCGGTCGCCGGGGCCTCACTTGCGCCATCCTCGGCAGCATCCTGGGCCATGGCAATGGTCGGGGTAGTGAGGGCGATAAGGGCCGATCCGGCCAGCAGCGTGCCGAAACGGGCAGGCGAAATTCTTTTCATGAATATACCTCTCTCGATCAAGGCGGTCCCACCACATCCCCTGTGGCAGCTTACCCGCTCTGCTCTGTCGCTATGATTAGTCTGCAATAGCCCAATAGCAATCGCGAAAATGCCTGTTTTCCGGCACGAATGGCCTGATGTGGCGGAATAGTCACAATTGCAACGGGTCGATTGTCCCTTGCCGCTACGGCGGTAGGCGTATAGGGGCGCGCCAGTTCGCGGGTGCAGCATTTGCATGCCGCACCCTTTATTATCGAAAGCCTGCACCATGACCGCGCCCACCCATCTGCGCAATGTGGCGATCATCGCCCACGTTGACCACGGCAAGACCACTCTGGTTGACCAGCTTTTCCGCCAGTCCGGAACCTTCCGTGACAACCAGCGCATTGAAGAACGCGCGATGGATTCCAACGATCTGGAAAAGGAACGCGGGATCACCATCCTGGCCAAGCCGACCAGCATCGAGTGGGAAGGCCTGCGCATTAACATTGTCGACACCCCCGGCCACGCCGACTTTGGTGCAGAGGTGGAACGTATCCTCTCCATGGTTGATGGCGTGATCCTGCTGGTGGACAGCGCAGAAGGCGCGATGCCGCAGACCAAATTCGTTACCGGCAAGGCGCTGGCACTGGGCCTGCGCCCGATTGTCGTCGTCAACAAGATCGACCGGCCCGATGGCCGCCCGCAGGCAGTGCTGGACGAAGTGTTCGACCTGTTCGCCTCGCTCGACGCCAGCGATGAACAGCTCGAATTCCCGCATCTCTATGCTTCGGGCCGCAATGGCTATGCCAGCGAAGACGAGAATGCCCGCGAAGGTGACCTGACGCCGCTGTTCCACCTGATCCGCGACCATGTCCCGCCGCCGAACCTTGAAACCAGCGGTCCTTTCTCCTTCCTCGCCACGCTGCTTGACCGTGACAATTTCATGGGTCGCGTGCTGACCGGGCGCGTTCAGTCCGGTACGCTCAAGCTCAACGACCCGATCCATGCGATTGACGGGGATGGCAATGTGGTGGAAGCAGGCCGCGCAACCAAGCTCCTGAGCTTCCGCGGGCTGGAGCGTGTGCCGGTGGAAAGCGCACAGGCAGGCGACATCATCGCGCTCGCAGGCCTCGAAAAAGCGACTGTGTCCAACACCATCGCTGATCCCTCAGTCAAGGAACCGATTGCCGCGCAGCCGATTGACCCGCCGACGCTGGCCATGCGTTTTGCCGTCAATGACAGCCCGCTGGCCGGCCGCGAAGGCGACAAGGTGACAAGCCGCCTGATCCGCGATCGCCTGTTCCGCGAAGCTGAAACCAATGTCGCCATTCGCATCACCGAAAGCGCGGACAAGGACAGCTTCGAAGTGGCGGGCCGCGGCGAATTGCAGCTCGGCGTGCTGATCGAAACCATGCGCCGCGAAGGTTTCGAACTGGGCATTTCCCGCCCGCGCGTGCTGTTCCGCGAAGAAGACGGCCAGCGCATGGAGCCCTATGAAACCGTCGTGATCGACGTGGATGATGAGCACTCCGGCACGGTCGTGGAAAAGATGCAGCGCCGCAAGGCAGAGCTGACCGAAATGCGTCCTTCCGGCCAGGGTAAGACCCGCATCACCTTCTCCGCCCCCTCGCGCGGGCTGATCGGCTACCACGGGGAATTCCTGTCCGACACGCGCGGCACCGGCATCATGAACCGGCTGTTCGAGAAATATGGCCCGCACAAGGGCCCGATCGAAGGCCGCATCAACGGCGTGCTGATCTCCAACTGCTCGGGCGAAGCGGTGCCTTACGCGCTCAACTCGCTGGAAGATCGCGGCATCCTGTTCATCGGCGGCGGCGCGAAGATCTATGAAGGCATGGTGATCGGCGAGAATGCCAAGCCGGACGATCTCGAAGTCAACCCGATGAAGTCCAAGCAGCTGACCAACTTCCGCTCCACCGGCAAGGATGATGCAATTCGCCTCACCCCGCCCAAGATCATGACGCTCGAACAGGCCATCGCCTATATCGACGATGATGAAATGGTCGAAGTGACGCCCAAGAGCATTCGCCTGCGCAAGGCAATCCTCGATCCGCATGAGCGCAAGAAGGCGAAGCGCAAGGAAGCTGCATAAGGCCAGACCCAAAGGAAGCCCGCCATGTCCAAGGATTACAAGGCGATCATCGCCGATATCTCTGCCTATACCGCCGAACTGCGGCAGGTGGAGCCGGACACGATGGCGGGTTTCTACGCCATGTCGAAAGCAGCGGGTGCCGACGGTGCGCTCGATGCCAAGACCAAGGAACTCATCACCATGGCAATCAGCGTGGCCCTGCGCTGCGATGGGTGCATCGGTTTCCATGCCAAGGCGCTGGTGAACCTTGGCGCGACCCGCAAGGAAGTTAGCGAAGCCATCGGCATGGCGATCTATATGGGCGGCGGCCCCTCGGTGATGTACGCCGCCGATGCGCTGCGCGCCTACGACCAGTTTGCGGAAGAAGGCTGAGGCCCGTTCTCCCCTCCCTTGAGGGAGGGGAATTTGGTCGAGCAAGCCTCAACATGACCCATATTCCCGGCAATTGCCGCGCGGCTGCTCATCAGGCATCCTGCGCCGTATGAGACTCGCCCACCCCCTGCTCGCCGCGCCGCTACTGGCGCTCACTCTCCCCGCCCCGGCGCTCGCCAATGACAGCGAGGCGGAATGGGCGGTTGGCGGGCTGGTGCTCAAGCAAAACGACGCGATCAGTATGGATGCGGAGGAGCTCTATATCTCCGAAGCCGAGGTGCGTGTGGACTACACATATACCAACCAGTCCGAGAAAGACCTTGAGCTGACAATCTCCTTCCCGCTCCCACCCATGCCGGAGAAGGGTCTCTATTACGACTATTACAGCGCCCTGCCCGACTGGGACCAGCTGAAGTTCCGCACCACGGTGGATGGCGAGGAGGTGGACTGGACCGCCAGCGACCGCGCCTTGATTGACGGCAAGGATGTGACAGCAAAGGTCGAGGCCGAGGGGCTGCCCGTGCTGTGGTACGGCCCCGCCGACTTGCCGCAGACGCTGGGCAAACTACCGACCGACCAACTCGCACGGCTGGAAAGAGCCGGTTTAATCAAGCGTGACACCAGCTACGGCACGGACTGGCTGCCCGCATGGCAGGTCCAACGCCATATCGTCCGCACCCAGACCTTCCCCGCGCGCAAGGCGGTGCATGTCAGCCACCGCTACAAGCCGATCAATGGCGGCAGCGTGGGCGGGATGCTCTACCCCCATGCGCGCACGGAATTCCCTGAGGGGCTGGCCGACTACCGCACCCGCTGGTGCGTGGATGACAGCTTCCTTGCCGGCTTCGACCGCCGCGACGCCGCGATGAAGGCCAAGGCCCCCAGCGGCGAGGTCTATTCCAGCGAAACATGGATCGGCTACATCCTCTCCACGGGCGCCAACTGGCGCGGCCCGATCAAGGATTTCCGCCTGGTGGTGGACAAGGGCAGCCCGGACAATCTCGTCAGCTTCTGCATGGACGGGGTAAAAAAGGTGAGCGACACCCGCTTCGAAGTGCGCAAGCAGGATTTCGAACCCAAGGGGGACTTGAACGTGCTGCTGGTGCAATGGTGGCGGATGGAGGATTGAGCGTCAGGCCACCACCAGATTGAGCGATTGCGCCGCGATCCCGACTTCAAGTTTCCGGCCCCAGTCAAAGCGCAGAAAATCCTGCTCCATCCCGTCCGCAAAGATCACGCCGCCATCATTCATCTGCGAGCGGATCCTGAGACTGTCCGATTGCAAGGCGCCGCTGCGCATGGATGTGCCGGTCGCGCGGCTGGGAAAGGCCTCACGCACGAACCAGCCCAGTATCGGGTCTTCCGGTCCGATCAGCATATCCTGCCCGGTCGCCAGCATGATCGAGCGCGCCCAGCCGGTTGCGCCCGTGCCACTGGCCACGATGATCCCGCTTGAGCTTTGCTGTTCGCTACTTTCGCCTGCCGCAATCTCATAGCGTGCCGACTGGTGGCTGCGATGGCCGATGAACAGCTCGTTGAGCGCAAGCAGGCGGTCACCATTGTCCAGCCTGCCCTCCACCATGGTACGATGCTGCAGCCCGGCATCGGCATGATGTGCCCGCAGCAGTGCATCCCCCAGCTTCCCGGCGGCAAAGCGCACCAGCACACCATCATAGAGCTCCGGCATCGGATTGACGCCAATCACCGGCTGGCCGGAAAGATATTTCGCGACATTGGCCACCAATCCGTCTTGCCCCAGCGCCACGACCAGATCGTCCTGCGTGAACAGGAAACGATCCAGCATGGCGCGCGAGACAAGCGCCTGTCGCCAATCATCCGGCACCTGCGCCCGCGCTGCGACGAGCGCCTGCTCCTGCCGCATATGGCGGGTCTCAAGCTCTGCAAGCGATTGCCCGCGCTGGTCGAGGAAGAACCTTGCCTGCTCGCGCGTGGCATGGCGCGCGAGCAGGAGGTCATATTCGCTCTCGCGGGTCACAAAGATTACCCGTGGCGGGAGCGTAGCCATGGCATCAGCCCTCCAATTGGGCCGGAGCCGGAGCAACCCGCGCGGCGCTGAATTCGCGCAGCAGGCTGGACAGCATGTCCGGCGTGACATTCACATGCTCGATCGTTTCGAGCTTGGTCGCAAATTCGCGGGCAGCCAGTCCAAGCAGGACATTGGCAGGCAGGTCGCGATAGACCGCCATATGCGCCTGTTCTGCTTCCGCCTTGGCTTGCTCCACCGCGCGGATACGCGATGCTTCCGCCTCGGCCTCGATCTGCTGCGCCTGCGCCGCACCTTCAGCCCGGTTGCGATCATTTTCGGCCTCTTCCGCGATCAGCTGCTTTTCCCGCCGGGCCAGTTCGATCTGGTTGGCCAGTTCGTTCTCGGCAATGGCCCGTTCCTTCTCTACCGCCAATGCGCGGCGTTCAAAGCTGGCCTCGTCCGCCTTCTGCTGCAGCGCTTCGAAGGTTGGTGTCTGCAATGCTCGTTCCAGCTCGCTACTGGGAGCGAGATTGGCGAGGCGCACCGACACAACCGCAAGCCCGATATCATCCAGCGACGCTTCGCCAACAAAGGCGGCGGCGAGTTTTTCGCGCAAAGGTTCGATCCCTGCGTCGAGCAGCGCCCGAACCGGCGCCTGCGCAAGATAGTCAATGACCACCTGCGCCGCGATCCCACTGAGCCTTGTTTCAATCGCTTCAATCGGGCGGGCATTATAGCGCCCACCGCGCGGGGTGATGGTGAAATCAACCCGGTCGGCGGCCATGTCTGGCTGAGCGACATGCCAGCCAAGGACGCCCTGCACCGTTACATCCTGGAAGTCCGCGCTGCGTCCTTTGACGAAGAGCGTCATTTCACGGTCGTCGAGAGGGACTTCGGCAAGCGAGGCGTTGTCAGGCATAAACCAGAACACCAGCCCGCGCCCACTCGCCTTGCGGCGGCCGTTCTTCCACTGGATGACATGCTGGCTGGCATCGCTGCGCAGCCGAGCGAATGGTCCGAAATTGGTGATCATCGCCATGGTCAGTCTCCTTTGCGTTCAATGTGGCGATAGAGTTCGGCAGGGCGAAACGCCGTGCCGGTTTCAAATTCCCCGGTCCCTTCAATCCATCCCTGGTCGATCATCCTGCGCCGGAATGGCGGCTTGGCCATCTGTCGCCCAAGGATCGCCTCATGCACTTCCTGCAATTCACGCAGGGTGAAACGATCCGGCAGCAGGGAAAACGCGATGGGTGCGTAATCAATCTTGCCCCGCAGCCGTTTGACTGCATGGCCGAGGATTTCGGCGTGATCGAAAGCCAGCGCCATCTCTTCCCCTTGCCCGTCATTTGCCCCGACCGGACCGCCTGCTTCGCCAGTCCAGCCGATATCCAGTTCAGCCAGAACCAGTTCCGGCGCGGCTTGCATCGCCGCTGCGAAGGCTTCGCGTGGCAGGAGGGCGTAATAGGCCACTGTCACGATCCGCATGCGCGGGTCCCGGTCAGGGGCCCCGAAGCTATAGAGCTGTTCCAGCCAGCAATCCTGCATATGCGCCTTATCGCCCAGGATGCGCCTTGCCGCATCTTCAAGCCCTTCATCGGGCCGGACAAAGCCGCCGGGCAGCGCCCACATGCCCTTGGCCGGGTGGTCGGCACGTTTCTGGAGCAAGGCGCACAGGCGCCCCTCCACGATGGAGAGCAGCACCAGGTCAACCGTCAGGCCGATCTGCGGGAATGCCCCCGGATCATAGGCTTCAAGGAATGTTTGCTCGTCCATCGACTCGGCCTCCATCTTATGACTACAACAGTTATTACTACTACTGTTATAAGTCAAGTCAGATTGGTTTTCCTACTCGAAGAGACCGCGCTATCACGCGGGCATGGTGCAGGATGTTGCTCGCTTTTCGTCAGCCTTTTCGCCGGTTTGGGCCGCTCAGATTTCTCCCTTTGGACACTGTTCCATGTGTTCCACACTCCTACAAAACCGCTCCTCGCACCGCGCCGTCCACACCCCCATTTGCCCCTGCACCGCCAGTGCGCCACAAGGCGCGGCATGAACTCAGCCACCACTCTCACCCTCGCCATCTACTTCATCGCCATGCTCGGCATCGGGCTCTATGCGTGGCGGCATTCGACGTCGGACAGCGAAGGCTATCTGCTCGGCGGGCGGCAGCTCGGGCCGGTGGTGGCGGCGCTGACGACCGGGGCCACGGGGATGTCCGGGTGGCTGTTCCTCGGCCTGCCGGGGGCGGTCTATTCCAAGGGACTGATAGTTGGCTGGATGGTGCTGGGGCTGCTCAGCGGGGCGCTAGCGAACTGGATCGTAGTTGCGCCGCGCCTGCGCGAGCAGACGGAGCGGATCGGTAATGCGCTGACTATCCCGCAATTCCTCGCCAACCGCTTCCCGCAAAGCGCCACAGCCCTACGCGTCACCTCCGCCGCAATCATCGTGGTGTTCTTCGCAGTCTATACCGCCAGCGGCCTTGTGGGCGGGGGCAAGATGTTTGCCGAGATGTTCCCCGGCCTGCTGGGCACCGGGCCGCAGGGGGATTACCTCACCGGCGTATGGCTGACAGCAGGCGTGGTGGTGGCCTACACCATGATCGGCGGCTTCCTCGCGGTGAGCCTGACCGACGCTGTGCAGGGGCTGATCATGGTCACCGCGCTGATTCTGATGCCGCTGGTGGTGGTGGGTGATCTGGGCGGGATCGCGGCAACGGGTGCAACCCTCACCGCCACCGATCCCGCGCTG
Source organism: Sphingomonadaceae bacterium (assembly GCA_024236195.1). Taxonomy (GTDB): domain Bacteria; phylum Pseudomonadota; class Alphaproteobacteria; order Sphingomonadales; family Sphingomonadaceae; genus JACXVD01. The sequence continues at coordinate 98,063 of JACKKZ010000004.1, read as the reverse complement.
CTCAGCATGGTCAGCGGCTTGACCCTGTTCGGCTTCCTCTCGGCCTTCACCTGGGGCCTCGGCTATTTCGGGCAGCCGCATATCCTCACCCGCTTCATGGCGGTGCGCAGCGTCGAAGCCATCCCGGCAACGCGCAATATCGCGATGAGCTGGATGTTCCTCGTAATGGCCGGCGCGGTGGCAATTGCGCTGACCGGACGCGCCTATGTGGAGAGCAACGGTCTGGCGCTGGCGGACCCGGAGACGATCTTCCTGTTGCTCTCACGCGCGCTGTTCTCGCCCGTAGTCACCGGCTTCCTGCTGGCCGCACTGCTCTCTGCGATCATGAGTACGGTCAGCTCGCAATTGCTGGTCGCGTCCAGCTCGCTGACAGAGGACTTCTACCGCCTGTTCCTGCGCCGGGATGCGAACGAGCGCGAAATGGTCAATGCCGGGCGTGCCTGTGTGTTGCTGGTGGCTGTGGTTGCGGGCGTGATCGCCAATGATCCGGAGAGCGAAGTGCTGGGGCTCGTCGCCAATGCGTGGGCCGGGTTCGGGGCCGCGTTCGGGCCGCTGATGATCCTCGCCCTGACATGGCGCGGCATGACCGGCTGGGGCGCGCTGGCGGGGCTGGTCACGGGCGCAATCGTCGTTGCCGCATGGATCGCGCTGGGCTGGAACAAGGCGTTCCTCGGCGGCGAAGGGCTGTACGAGATCCTGCCCGGCTTTGTTGCCTCGTGGTTCGCCATCTGGCTGGTCAGCAAGGCAACTGCTCCTGCCTCAGAATCAGCGGTCTAGGGCTAAATGACAGTCAGATGATGACGTGCCGAAAATCGGGAGATTGGGTGACCCGGCGCGCAGCGACCTTGTTGGTCGTGAGCACTGGAAGCACGGAAGCTCTCGATTTGCAGGCCGTCAGGGCAGACTGTCGATTGGCCCTAGCGATCGCGGTTCGTGATGAGCGTAAACGGTGCCCAGCTGGCCGGATGTGCCCAATGCGGCTTCCAGCCCTTCACCGGGGTGCCATCAGGGTGCTTGCCGCTGCGCACGACCTCCATCGCGCGGGCCAGCGCCAGAGCCGGGGTCAGGTCGCGGCTGGACAGCGTTTCAACGGTCAGCGCAGCCGTGGCATCATCGGCTACCCGCCAATGGCTCGCCAACAGGTTCTGCGCCCCGGCATAGAGGAAGCTTCGCGCGAGGCTGGAGAGCGACTCCCCGCCTCCATCGCGCGCACCCGGCGTGGCGGTGTTGCAGGCAGACAGGACCACCCAGCGTGCGCTGAGCGAGAGGTTGGCGGCTTCGCTGGCTGTGAGCAGCCCGTCGTCGAGCAGGCTCGCCTCCTTCGGCGGAGTAAGAACCAGACCGGGCTCGGAGCCGACCCCCATCTCGCCCGGCAACAGGCCATGGGTGGCGAAGACAACTGTGCGGGCGCGCGGCAAATCCCGGTCAGACTTGACTGCACTCTCCGTCGCATCGCGCCCCATGCGCAGACCCGTGCCCCGGCTGATATCGGCAGCAAGGTTCTGCAACTCCTCCAGTGTGCCGGGCAGCGGGTCCAGCCGGCGCAGCTTCTCTACTGAAGCCATGGTGCGGTCCCCGTCAGCCCAGGTCAGGTTCACTGCCCGCACACTCGCCCCGCCGCGGCGGCGACGCTCGCCCTCCGCCCCGCGCGCATTTGCATTGCCGGAACCAAGCAATTCCGGCGCACCATAGGCGACCAGCGGCGGGCGATCACTGTCATTGCTTGCTTCACTCTCCATCCGCTGCGCCAGCCCCAGCGCAGAGACAGATGGCAGGGTGATAAAGGCCATGTGCTGCCCCAGCCAGTCGGTCGCCTGCAGGTCGCTCGCTTCCCCGCTTTCCGGGTCGCCCTGCGGGACCTCTGTCACCAACACCGCCAGCGGCAAGCCTGCAATCGGACCGCTGGCCACAGTATAGACGCGGCCACCTTCCGGCAGCACATCAGCAACCGGCGCGATCAGCAGATTATAGAGAGCGAAAGCCGCCATCCGGTCATAGCGCGGGAAATAGGTGTCGATCGGGCTACGCTCGCCGCGGTCCTCCGCTGCATAGGCGGCTTCCAGCTCATCGACATCGCAAGTTGCCTCATCAATGCGGCATTTGAGCCGCCCGACCAACCCGGCCACCGCGTCTGCCCCGTCATCCACCCGGTGCCACTTCGCCCCGTTGGCGGAAATGGCGAAGATATAGTGCGAGCCTTCCGAAGGCAGCATCAGCAAAACCGCTTCATCGGGGGCGAGCATTTGCTGGAGTTCAGCCACCGGCACAGCACGCGGAGAGACCAGCGCGTTATAATCAGGGAAATCGCGCTGCAATTGCGCGTCCAGCTCCGCCAGTCGCGCGCCCAGTGCATCCAACTCTGCGCGCTGCCCGCCACCACTTGCTTCATCCTGGTCGAGCGAAGTCTGGCGATAGGCCTTGATCCCGTTGACGATGGCAGCGGCAACATCCTGCCGCTCGCGCACCAATTCGCCCAGCGCCCCTTCGCCAGCAATATCGCGCGCCGCCGCTTCGCTGATCGCATTGCCAGCATCGGTCAGGGTCAGGTCCTGCGCGGCGCGAAAGGCGCTGTCCATCGGGCGACTGCCAAGGTCTCGTGCCGCCCAGCCGGCGAACAGGACCATGTCATAGCCGGAGGACAGTGGATCCCGCCGGTCGCCCTTGGCAATCGCACGGGCAATCGCGGCCGAAGCAGGATCGGCCTGCTGCGTTGCCTCCATACGCTTGCGCTTGCGTTCACGCAGGCGCTCGGCCGCCTCTTCAGCGGCATCCAGTGCGGCTTCTTCCTTGCCGGGCACTTGCGCCCGGGCACGGGCAAGCGTGGTCAACAGGATAATCGTGTCAGCACGGGCGCTTGTAGCCATCCACGCGCCTTGCTCCGCCTCGCGTTGCAGCGGCAGGGCCTCTTCGAAATAGGGCAGCGCCTGCGCCGCCTTGCCTTGCCCCAGCAAGGACAGGGCGTAGTTGTAGCGCGCCTTCTGCGTGGCAATGGAGCTCCGCCCCAGCAAGCGCTCCCCTTCGCGCGCCGCATATTCACCCGGCTCCTCTGCGGCAGCAAAACGCCCCGCCACATTGCGGTAATAGGCGGCCTGGTTCTTAGCCAATTGCAGGTCCCGAGAATCCGGCGCGGAGATGGAGAAGAGATGCTCGAACATGGCATCTGCATCCTCGTCGCGGCCGGCAAGGGTCAGTGTCTCGGCATAATCGAGTTTCTGGTTCCAGCTGGGCACGCTTTTATCGAGCCCGGCCTGCTCCAGTTCAAAGAAAGTATCGTCCTGCGCCTGCAGTGCCTCCTCAATCCGGCCTTCCTCCAGCAAGCTGTCGCTGCGCGCGGCAATCCATCCGCGGGCCTGGCGTGCGGCATTGCCTCGCAAATCGCCCACTTCCGCCGCCCGGCGATGAATTGCTCGCGCTTCCCCCAACCGGGCATCGACCGGCAGGAAGTAATAGCGCAAAAGGCGGAAACGCAGTTCCATGAAGCTGTTGCCACCCTTGGCAAATTCCGTGATCCGGCTGTCCAGATAGGCCAGCACCTGTTGCCCGACAGTGGAATCCTCTGCGCCCAGCGACACGCTGATAAAGACATCGCTGGATGCGGAATTGAACGCCGCATCGCCCAGCTTGTCTCCGGCTTTCTCGATAAAGCGGAACAGGGCCAGCGCGGGTTCGGTTTCCTGGCCATCGGGCGCCTTGCGCACGGCAAGGCGATAGCTGAGGATCTCCTCGTCAGGGTCGATTTCCCCGTCGCCATTGACGGAGCCGTGCTGGGCGATGGCCGGCGAGGCCAGGCACAAGGGCATGGCACTTGCCAGCAGCACGGCACCAAACCTTATCGCCGAGAACCCGGATTTAGCCATCGCATCCACCCCTTCGCATTAGCTGCGATAAAGTTTATGCTTGGCGGGCCAGTTGGCAAGACAAGAGGCAACTCTGCGCCGTAAGTAACGGCATTTGTCATGCGCGGGCGCAGGATTGGAGGGTATCATGGCAAAAATTACCGGCCTTGGCGGCGTGTTCTATGTTGTCAAAGACCCCGCAGCGACCCGCGCCTGGTATCGCGACACATTGGGCCTGGATGGCGAATATGGTCCGCAAATGGCGTGGAGCGAAGAGACTGCGGATGCCCCCTATTCGCTTATCAGCCATTTCCCCGACGACACATATATCAAGCCAGGCCAAGGCGGTTTCATGATCAACCTGCGGGTCGATGACCTTGATGGTTTCGTTGCCCAACTGAAGGATAAAGGCGTTGAAGTGCTCGACAGCGTGGATGAGGGCTATGGCAAGTTTGCCTGGTTGCTCGACCCGGACGGGGTGAAGATCGAGCTGTGGCAGCAAATGGAAAATCCCGGCTAGGCGGCAAATCCCTTATCTGCCCGTTAACCATCGCCCATAGGCGGCGATTAACCAGCTTTTGGGAATATCCCCCCCATGTTTCGGTTGTTTGCAGGCTGTGCCGCGCTGCTGGCGTTGAGCGGATGTAACCTTGTTCCCGATGGCCGGGGCACGGGTGACAAGCCGCGCACAACCAGTGCGCCAGTGGCGGTCAGCGCTAGCGCGAGGCAATGCCTTGCCCAGCTTGACAGCGCCGGGGCAAGCTTTTCCCCCATGCCGGACCAGTATTTCGGCGCAGGCTGTTCCACCCTCAATTCCGTGCGCATTGCAAAACTGCGCGGGGATGAAGGGCATTTCGAGCTGAGCAATCTTGGTCCCGTCGCTTGCCCCACGGCAACGGCCTTTTCCGGCTGGGCGCGCTTTGGTGTGGACCGGGCCGCACGGCAGTTGCTGGGCAGCCCGCTGGCGCGGATCGAGACAATGGGCTCCTATTCCTGCCGCAACGTCGCCGGATCTTCCAAACGTTCAGCCCATGCGAGGGCAGAAGCCATCGACGTCGCCGCCTTCGTGCTGGAGGATGGCCGCCGGATCAGCGTGGTCGGGGACTGGAGCAATGGCACGGAGGCTGAACGGCAATTCCTGCGGGTTGTGCACCAAAGCGCCTGCAAGCGCTTCGGCACTGTGCTCGGCCCACAATATAATGCTGCCCATCGCGACCATTTCCACCTCGAGCAAGGCGGCGGCGGCTTCTGCCGCTAACCCGGCTGCTCAGGCCGACATTCGCCGATCCATCACGGGCGGCTCCAGTTGCGCCTCCATCCGCAGGCGGACAGCCTCGGCGGCGTGTTTCGCACCCAGCTTGCCCATCATGTTGGCCCGGTGGATTTCGACTGTGCGCGGGCTGATTTCCAGCGCGCGGGCAATCGCCTTGTTACTGCCGCCTTCGGCCAGGCAATCGAGCACTTCGCGTTCGCGGTTGGACAGGCTGGCGATGCGGCCGCGCGCTTCAATCATCCTCCTGCGCGCTTCCGCCTGCACCCGTGCCTCGCCATTGATCCGTTCCAGTGTCCGGGCAAAGGCGGCCGGTTCGACCGGCAACATCAAATAGTCGAGCGCACCGGCCTTCACCGCTTCCACCACCCGGCCCGTAGTCGGGTTCTCGCCAAAGGCGACCAGCGGCAGCCAGATTCCTGCTTCGGCAAGGTCTTCCAGAACGGCGCCGGCACCGCCTGCCTCAGGCAGGTCACGTGCCAGCACCAGCCCGTCGCGCGGGGGATGCGCGGCGAGTTCAGCAAGATCGGCATAGACCTCTGCGTGGTGGCCAAGCTCGAAAGCCATGCGGGACAGCTCGGCGCGAGTGCGGCTGGAGCTGTCGACGATGTGTATGATGAGACGCTGTTCCATGGCCGCAACGATGCCGCGACAAGGCCTGTCGTGCATTCCGGATTGGCTCCGATCAGGAGTGATCGAGTGCGTTGCCACCACTCCATTCGCAGGATTTCGCGGCAGATTTATCTCCGGAATGGACCCAAATTAGGGATAATCCCGTTCCGCAAACCCGCCTAAGCAGTCGATACTAAGTGCTTCTACTTATTATCAAAGCTGTAGTCAGGCAGGGCGTGGAAGGCCGACCGCAAGGCATCGCTCCACCCGGCGGAGATCGACTGGAAGTAGGGATCATCATGGGCGATCCGGCGCACCTCCAGCGGCTCGTATCTGTCGCGTTCGATCACCATCAGATCGAGCGGCATGCCCACCGAGAGGTTGGCCTTGAGGGTCGAATCAAAGCTGACCATCAGCAGCTTGACCGCGTCCTCGAAGCTCATGTCGCTGCTGTACCCGCGGATCAGGATCGGGCGTCCGTACTTGGTTTCACCGATCTGGAAAAAGGGTGTGTCGAAGCTGGCCTCGATGAAATTGCCTTCCGGGTAGATCAGGAACAGCCTTGGCTCCATTCCCCGGATCTGCCCCGCGACGATCATCGAGGCGGTGAAGGTGCCCGATGCCTCCTGGCCGTTTTCCTTGTCGGTCGCGATGATCGTCTCGCGCAGTAGCCGGCCGACGATGCTCGCCACCTGGAACATGGTTGGTGCTTCGAGCAGGCTGTTGTGGCGCTCTTCGGGGGCCTTGTTGCGCTCTTCAAGCTGGCTCACCACGCCCTGGGTGGTGGCAAGGTTGCCGGCGGTCAGCACCGCGATGATCCGTTCGCCCGGAACCTCCCAGTGGTGAAGTTTGCGGAATGTGGAAATGTTGTCGACGCCGGAATTGGTGCGCGTATCCCCCATCAGGACCATGCCCTTGTCGAGCATCATGCCAACGCAATAGGTCAAAGCCGCCAGTCCCCTTTCGCGTCCGACCTACTGATCTTGCGATTGCTGTTCAACCGCCAGGCGAACTTCGAGCAGGCTTTCCCCAGCTCCGTAGCTGAGCCCGGTAACGGGTGCGGCTTCCGCATAGTCGCATCCGGTGGCAACGCGGACATAGCGCTCATCCGGGCTGATCGCGTTCGAGACATCGAAGCCGACCCAGCCGAGATGATCGACATGCGCCTCGGCCCAGGCGTGTCCGGCCTCCTGCTCGATCCGCCCGTCGATCATCAGGTAGCCCGACACGTAGCGCGCCGGAATCCCCAGCGCGCGCGCCGCGCCGATGAACACGTGGGCATGATCCTGACACACGCCCATCCCCAAGGCGGCGGCCTCCTCACCCGAGGTGTGGACCTCGGTCTCGCCGGGGGCATAGCGGATGTTTTCGAGGACGAGCGCCGAGAGCCGGTGCAACTGCGCCAGCGCATCGCTGCGCGGGGCGTCGATCTGCGCCATGATCGCGCGGACCCGGGGGCCGGGTCTGGTCCGTGCGGTCTGGGCCAGAAAGGCCCAAAGCGGCATGTGTCCCGAATGCAGTCCGATCACACCGTGATTGTCCGCCGTGGCGACCAGTCCCTCACAATGGATCTCGACCGCGCTGGTCCCCGGTTCGACCGAGACCAGTGTGGTGCGGTTGTGGTTGTGATCGTCGTATTCGACTTCCTTGACCGCACCAGTCAGATCCATCCGCCAATCAAGGACTTTTTGCCCCTGGGTGTTCTTGGGCGTCAGGCGCAGTCGCAGCAACCCGTGGGCAACGGGCTGCGAAAAGGCATAGCGGGTGGTGTGTCCAACCTTGAGTCGCATCAGGCGACAAACCTGTAATCGGCTTCGATCGCCAGCGCGACCTGCTGGTTGGCGGCGATGAATTCGTGGATGAATTCGTGCAGCCCCGATTCGAAAATCTGATCGATCCCGGCTTCGTGGAACTGGGTGCCAAGCGCGCGCAGCAATTCGTGCGCCGAGGTTTCGTGCCCGTATTCATGCGCCAGCCCGCGCAGGTTGGAGCGCAGCTTGTCGATGCAGAAGGCCAGGCTGCGCGGAAAGCGCTGATCGAGCACCAGGAACTCGGCGATCCCGCGCGGGTCCATCGCCCCGGCGTTGAGCCAGCGATAGGCGCGCTCGCCCGAGACCGAGCGCAACACCGATTCCCACTGCACGTTGTCAAGGCTCGACCCCACCCAGGCGAGCGAGGGAAGCAGCACGTAATACTTCACGTCGAGGATCCGCGCGGTGTTGTCGCCGCGCTCGATGAAGGTGCCGATGCGGCTGAAATTGTGGATCTCGTTGCGCAGCATGGTGCCGTCCATCGCCCCGCGCACCATGGTCATCTGGCGGCGGATCGTCGCCAGCACCAGGCCCAGCGCGGCCTCACGCACCGGGCGGGCCAGCGCCTCGCGCAGGTGCATCCAGCTTTCGTTGACCGCCTCCCACACCTCGCGGGTCAGCGCGGTGCGCACCGCGCGGGCATTGGTGCGCGCCGCCTCGATCATCGCCAGGACCGAACCCGGGTTGGCCTTGTCGCGCAGCAGGAAGTTCCAGACCCGCTCGCCCGAATAGTCCGAGCCGTTGGCCGCCTCGAACCCGTGCGTGAAGCCGACCGTGGCGATCAGCGAGCGCCATTCGTCATGGCTGGCCTCGGCATCGCGGGTCAGGGCCATGCGGAACCCCGCTTCAAGCAGACGCGAGGTATTTTCCGCCCGTTCGAGATAGCGGGCCATCCAGAACACCCCGTTGGCGGTCCTCCCCAGCATCAGTCCTCCAGCACCCAGGAGTCCTTGGTCCCGCCGCCCTGCGACGAATTGACCACCAGCGAGCCCTTCTTCAGCGCCACCCGGGTCAGCCCGCCCGGGGTGATCTCGATCCCCTTGGGGGAGACCAGAACGAAGGGACGCAGATCGACATGGCGCGGAGCCAGGCCCGCCCGGGTGAAGATCGGCACGGTCGAAAGCGCCAGGGTGGGCTGGGCAATGTAATTGTGAGGCTTGGCGCGCAGCTTCTGCGCGAAGGCGGAGATCTCTTTCTTCGAGCTGGTCGGCCCTATCAGCATGCCATAGCCGCCCGATCCGTGAACCTCTTTGACCACCAGCTCCGCCAGATTGTCGAGCACATAGGCCAGGCTGTCCGGCTCGGAGCAACGCCAGGTCGGCACGTTGGAAAGCAGCGGCTTTTCCCCGGTATAGAACTCCACGATCTCGGGCATGAAGGAATAGATCGCCTTGTCATCGGCGATGCCGGTGCCCGGCGCATTGGCGATTGTAATCCCCCCGGCGCGGTAGACATCCATGATTCCCGGCACCCCCAGCGCCGATGCCGGATTGAAGCTCAGGGGATCGAGGTATTCATCGTCAACCCGCCGGTAGAGCACATCGATCGGCTGATAACCGCGGGTGGTGCGCATCGCCACGCGCCCGTCGATTACCCGTAGATCCGATCCTTCGACCAGTTCCGCGCCCATCTGATCGGCAAGGAAGGCGTGCTCGAAATAGGCCGAATTGTAGATGCCCGGGGTCAGCACCGCGACCACCGGCTTGCCCTTGGTCGCTGGCGGTGCACAGGCAGCAAGGCTGCGCGCGAGGCGTTGCGGATAATTGGAAACGGATTCGACCCGGACCTGGCTGAACAGCTCGGGGAACATCGCCATCATGGTTTCGCGATTCTCGAGCATGTAGGAAACGCCGCTGGGCGTGCGCGCATTGTCCTCGAGCACCATGAAGTCATCTGGCCCGGTCCGTACCAGATCGATCCCGACAATATGGGTGTAAACACCGCCTGGCGGGGTGAAGCCGACCATATTGGTCAGCCACGCATCATTGTTGCGCAGCAGCCGCTCTGGCAGGCGCCCAGCCTTCACGATTTCACGCCGGTGATAAAGGTCTGCGATAAAGGCGTTGAGCGCACTGACCCGCTGTTCGATACCGCGCTTCAGCCTGCGCCATTCATCAGCGGCGATAATCCGCGGCACCATGTCAAACGGGATCAGCCGTTCTTCGGCTTCGTCCTCGCCATAGACATTGAAAGTGATGCCCGTGCGACGGAAGCTGCTTTCCGCGTCCAGGTGCTTGCGGCGGAGCGCCTTTTCATCCTGTTGGTCGAACCAGTCACAATAGTCGGCGTAGGCGGGGCGAACGCTGCCATCAGCGTTGTACATTTCGTCGAAGATTGGCTTCGAATCGCTCATCGGCCCTTTTCGCTGCACTGCAACATGACTGTCTTAAGTCCTCTCCGGACATTGCCAAGCCAAAAAATGCAATGCGTCAGCAGTGATCCAGTTCCGTCAGCAACGTGTGCACCACTTCTGGAGCGTAGGAGAAACCGAGGTGGGAGCAGCGCAGGGCGATGGCGCGGTCACGCTCATTCTCGAACCCGGCGGCGCAGCGCGGGTGGATCACACCGTCGCGCGGGCTCCACAAGGCGACGGTCGGTACTGGCGGCTTGCCGCTGGTATGGACCTCCACCGGTGGCGTCTCCACGCGATGCCCGGCGATAAACTGGTATGCCCGCCAGGCATTGTTGGCGCGCGGATTGCCGGAAAAGGGCGAACCCATCGTCACCACTTTCGCCACTATGTGCGGATGGCGCCAGGCCAGTTCGCGCGCAAACAGCCCGCCCAGGCTCCAGCCGATCAGGACAACCTTCTCACCATGGCGTTGGTGCAAATGGAGCAGGCGTGCTTCCAACTGCTCGAAATTTTCCGGCGTCGGCCCGAAATTGAAACCCAGCCCCCAGCGCTTTACCCTGTGCCCTGCGCGCTCCAGCTGCCGCGCCAGATAGCGCATACGCACCGGGTGTGTGGCAAAGCCGGGCAGCAGCATGACCGTGCGCGGCGTGGCTGCGGGGGCAATGGCAATCCTGCGAAAGGGCCGGATGAACGGCTCCAGCAGGGCCGAAAGCTCGCCCAGCAGCAGTCGCCAATGCGGCCGCCGGGCATCTTCAGGATGCGGCTCCCGCGCCAATTCCAGCCGACGCACAAATTCCTGCCGCCTTTCGGCAACATTGAAGTTTTGCGTCAGATTGAAGCGTGATGCCATGAAACTGCAATAAACCAGCCTGTATTAACCTGTCCAACACAGGCTGGTTCTGTCGGTTCCCTGACATATTCGGGCCGGTTGGCCCTTCAGGGCCGGATCAGCTGGCGCATTCGCCAACACGTTCCGAAGTGATCTTCATCCCGATATTCATCTTGCCGCCCGGAATCTGGGAGCTTTCCTGCGCGACCTTCATGTCGATCACCTGCTTTTCCGCAGCCAGGGTGCCGGTCATGGTCATGGTCGCCTTGCCTTCGCCCGGCGCGCTGCAGCTCATCTGCGCGTCAAGGTCATCGCCATTCACACGGAAATGATCGAACTTGCAGTCCATGTCGCCATCGGTTTCGCCCATCTTCTTGACGGCTTGCTCGAACCCTTCATCGGCCTGTTCCTGCGTCAGGCAATAGGACGATTCCTGCGCGCCGATCCCGGCAAACATCTGCTTCATCTGGTCAGCCTGCGCCGGCGGAAGGCCGGGCACTTCGAATTCGGTCATCTCGGCCGTGCTCTTGTACTGGCCGGGGGTCGGCTTGGTCAGCTGCGCAGCAGCCTCGGCCATTTCCTCTTCCGTCTGCGGCGTGTCGCTGGAGCTGCCGCAAGCCGCCAGGGCAAGCGTCGCAATCGGGGCGATCCAAGCAAGTTTACGCATATTTGTTCAGCCTTTCGGATTAAGCGCCACCGGCGCGAGACGGGGTGAAGCTAACAAGGGTTTGGCTGTCTGCCAACTGCTTGCTGTCTGGCACGATGTGCTCCATATGTTCCCGCATGGCAGAATTGGTAATCCGCAGAGGGCTGGAAGAGCCCGACACGTCCGGCAGCTTCACTCCGCACAAGCCCGCACGCCCGGAAAAATCCGATGGCGGCAGGCCATTCAAGCTCGTTTCCGAATATGACCCATCGGGAGACCAGCCCACCGCCATTGCCGAGCTGGTGCAAGGCGCGCTGGATGGCGAGAAAACGCAGGTGCTGCTGGGGGTCACCGGATCGGGCAAGACCTTCACCATGGCCAAGGTGGTGGAACAATTGCAGCGCCCTGCCCTTGTCCTTGCCCCTAACAAGATCCTCGCCGCGCAGCTTTATGGCGAGTTCAAGAGCTTCTTCCCCGAGAATGCGGTGGAGTATTTCGTCTCTTACTACGACTACTACCAGCCCGAAGCCTATGTCCCGCGCAGCGACACCTATATCGAGAAAGAAAGCTCGGTGAACGAGGCGATCGACCGGATGCGCCACTCTGCCACCCGCGCGCTGCTGGAACGGGACGATGTGCTGATCGTCGCCTCCGTCTCCTGCCTTTATGGTATCGGCTCGGTCGAAACCTATTCGGCGATGATCTTCGACCTCAAGAAAGACGAGGTGCAGGACCAGCGCGAGATCATTCGCAAGCTGGTGGCGTTGCAATACAAGCGCAACGATGCCGCCTTCGCTCGCGGCAATTTCCGGGTACGCGGGGACAATCTCGAAATCTTCCCCAGCCACTATGAAGACATGGCCTGGCGGGTGAGTTTCTTCGGTGACGAGATCGAGGAGATTGCCGAATTCGACCCGCTGACCGGCAAGAAAGGCGCGAGCCTCGACAAGGTGCGGATTTACGCCAACAGCCACTATGTCACCCCCGGCCCGACCATGAAACAGGCCAGCGCCGCCATCAAATTCGAGCTGGAAGAACGGCTGAAGGAATTGCATGCAGAGGGCCGCCTGCTGGAAGCGCAAAGGCTCGAACAGCGCACCAATTTCGACCTGGAAATGATCGCCGCCACTGGCAGCTGCGCGGGGATCGAGAATTACAGCCGCTTCCTCACCGGACGGCTCCCCGGCGAGCCGCCGCCAACGCTGTTCGAATATCTCCCCGAAAACGCGCTTCTGTTTGTCGATGAAAGCCACCAGACAGTGCCGCAGATCGGCGCGATGGCGCGCGGGGACCATCGCCGCAAGCTGACGCTGGCCGAATATGGCTTCCGCCTGCCCAGCTGTATCGACAACCGCCCGCTGCGCTTCAACGAATGGGACGCGATGCGCCCGCAGACGGTGGCTGTCTCCGCGACCCCCGGCACATGGGAAATGGAGCAGACCGGCGGCGTCTTTGCCGAACAGGTGATCCGCCCCACCGGGCTGATCGACCCGCCCGTGGAAATCCGCCCGGTCGAAGACCAGGTGCAGGATTGCATCCAGCATTGCCTCGAAACCGCAAAGAAGGGCTATCGCACGCTCGTCACCACACTGACCAAGCGGATGGCGGAAGATTTGACCGAATTCATGCACGAGGCGGGCGTGCGCGTGCGCTACATGCATTCGGACGTGGAGACGCTCGAACGTATCGAACTGATCCGCGACTTGCGGCTGGGCGTCTATGACGTGCTGATCGGGATCAACCTGTTGCGCGAAGGGCTCGACATCCCCGAATGCGGGCTGGTGTGTATCCTCGATGCGGACAAGGAAGGGTTCCTGCGCAGCGAGACCAGCCTGATCCAGACAATCGGCCGCGCCGCGCGTAACGTGGATGGCAAGGTGATCCTCTACGCCGACCGCGTGACCGGCAGCATGGAACGCGCCATGGCGGAAACCGACCGCCGCCGGGAAAAACAGCGCGCTTACAACGAAGAACACGGCATCACTCCGCAGACGATCAAACGCCAGATCGCCGATATCGTCGCGCATACGGCGGCGCAGGATGGTGTCACGGTCGATACGGGCGATGATGAACGCAACAACCTCGTCGGCCACAATTTGCGCGCCTACATCGAAGACCTCGAAAAGCGCATGCGCGATGCCGCTGCCAACCTCGAATTCGAAGAAGCGGGCCGCCTGCGCGACGAAATCCGGCGGCTGGAGAATGAGGAACTTGGCCTGCCCGATGGCGAGAAGAAAGCGCCGCTGGTGGGGCGCAGCAATGAAGGCAAGCCGGGGACGCGCAAAATGCGCTATGGGAAGACACAGCGGAAGTGGGGGCGGTAGGATCGCGCTGCCTAGCCGTCCTGATCGACCGACCGGCTAGCCCGTTCGACAGACGGCTTGCTCCTGTCTTGCCTTGCCCGCCGCACAGGCCATGCTGATGCTCCGCACAGGAGGGGTATATGCGCAAGATTTCCGTGACCACGTTAGCTGCAATGGCGCTTGCCCTGGGGGCCTGCACGGCGGCTTCAAGCAGCCAGGCAGACCTGGCTTCGGCGCAAGCTGCAGTCACGATGGACAGATTACTGGCCGCAGTGGACAACCCCGTCCGACCGGAAGAGGCTCGCAAACTGGATGAGAGTCGCAAACCGGTTGCCGTGCTCGCCTTCCTCGGTTTCGACCCGGGCTATGCCTCCGCCGATATTATTTCCGGCGGCGGCTATTGGGCGGAGATCATGGCCGGTGCGGTGGATGACACGGGCAGTGTAATCGCGCTGGAACCGGAACAATTCTATGCGGCGGAGGCATGGGACGCGCTGGCGAAGCGCGCGCCCGGCATCACGCTGGAACAATATCCGTTCGATAGGCTGGATGCCGGCAATGATCGTTTCGACTTTGCGATCCTCAACCTAGTATATCACGACCTGTATTGGCAGTCCGAACGCTGGAAGATCCCGAAAACGGACCCTGCCCTTTTTCTGAAAGCATTGTATCGCGCGATGAAGCCGGGCGGCATCGTTGGCGTGATCGACCATGTCGGCAAGCCCGGTGACACGCGCAGGACTGTGGACGACTTCCATCGCATCGACCCGGCCGTTGTCCGGGCAGATTTTGAAGCGGCAGGCTTTGTCTTCGAAGAGGAAAGCGCGATGCTGCGCAATCCGGAGGACAGCCACGAAGTGGGAGTGTTCGACCCGGCCATCAGGGGCAAGACGGATCGCTTCGTCTATCGCTTCCGCAAGCCGAAAAACTAGGGTCAGGCGCTAGCCGCAGCCGGCCTCGACCTCGGCCCAGCCTTCGCATTCGATCCTCTCGAACAGGACGGTGCTGACCAGTTGCCATTCCTCGTCCCGCCACTGGCTGGTGGTCGAACGATAACGCCCGTCTGACAGCACTTCACCGGTCCCCCGGAAGCGCAATTTCGTGCCGTCGCGCGCGACGTGGCGAATATCTTCGAAGCGGAGCAGCCCGTAGCTGAGGTCGACCCGGCCGCTCTGGATCGCCCCGAGCGAGGTGTAATAGGTGAAACCGGCCTGCCCGGTCGCAGGATCAATGAAATAGATGGTCTCGCCCGAATAGCTGCCTGAGATGCCGCGAACGAGGTGGCGGGACTTGAGGAAACCTCCGGGCATCTCTTCCACGCACATCACATCATAGGCCGGACCATCACCAAACATTCCGCGCCAGCAGGCCTTCGCGAGCTGGCGCATTTCCAGAATCGCTTTCTCTGCACCTGATTGGGCAGAAGCTGACGGCGATGGCGAGACCTGATCCGTTTGCTGCGCGGAAACAGGTCTCGCCAATACGGCCAGAAAGACAACGCAAGCCAAGGTGAATCGCATGTCCAAGCGTCTCTCCATTTTCGCCGGTCGTACCGAATGCACGATGTCGAACCGCCAGCGAGATCGCGCGCAACCACACCTTACGCCCCGATCAACGTCCTACAAGACTTGTTTCCCACTATTCCTGTGCCATAGCGACGCCATGAAACGCGTTGCTGCCTTGCTGCTCCTGACCTTTGCCTCAGCCTGCAAGCCGCCTGCGGCGGACGACTACACCGCACGCGACGCTGTTGAGGACACCCGCGAGGCCCCGTCCGATCCCATCGCGTCTCCCGATACCACAAACGCCCTCTGGGCACCGGTCGAGGAAGGCAATCGCTTGCTGTTCGGCAATCCGGGTGAGAAGGCCTTTATCGCGCTGGTGTGTGAGGCAAAGGATGGCAAGCCGAAGCTCCGCCTGGTCCGCAATGCGCCTGCCGATCCGCGCGCACAGGCGCTGTTTGCGCTGATCGGCAATGGCCATGTCGAGCGCCTGCCCATGGATGCGGCGTGGACGGGCAAGGAATGGCGCTGGGAAGGCCTGTTCGCAGCGGATGATCCGCGACTGGAGGTCTTTACCGGGCCGCGCATGGTGGAGGCCACCTTGCCGGGGGCCGGCTCGGTCGAGATCAATCCCAGCAAGCTGCCGGGGCGCTTTATTGAGCGCTGTCGCTCCGGGGCCGTGCAGCCAGTTCTGTAAGCATATCCGGCGTCAGCACCTGCGGGAGCTGTTCGCCCTCCTGCCCCGGCTCGTACCAGAGATAGAGCGGGACGCCCGCAGCGCCTTGCTCGTTCAGGAAGCGGGCAATCTCTTCATCGCGCCTCGTCCAGTCACCGACCATGGGGATGACACCAGCCTTTTCGAACGCGGCCTTGGTCGCTTCGCGCTCAATCGCGACGCCTTCATTGACCTTGCAGGTCAGGCACCAGTCAGCGGTGAACCAGAGGAACACCGGCTTCCCGCTGGCGCGCGCTTCGGCCAGCGCCTCTGCGCTATAGGGCTGCGCGGCGAGGATCGATTCCGGCATGCCTTTCGGTTCCGGCTCTTCCAGGCTGGCGGGCAGTGCAAAGGCCCCGAAGATCAGGAACGGCGCGGCAATTAGCGCAAAGGCTGGCCATGCCAGCTTGCCCCGCTTCTGCAGCTTGCCGACGACGACCAAAGCGATCACCAGCCCGGCAATCACCACCAGCGCCATCAGCGCAAAGCCCTTGCCGCCCATGCGCGAAAGCAGCCACACCAGCGCCAGCGCAGTCAGCGCCATCGGGATGGCCATCGCGCGGCGGAATGTCTCCATCCACGGCCCCGGCCTGGGCAGGCGCTTGCGCAGTGCAGGCAGGAAACCGATCAGCAGGAACGGCAGTGCGAGGCCCAGCCCCAAAGTCGCGAACAGCAGCAAGGCAGGCACGACCGGCAATAGCAACGCCGCGCCCAAGGCTGCCGCCATGAACGGCCCGGTGCAAGGTGTCGCGACAAAGGCCGCGAGCAGGCCCGTCGTGAACGCACTCGCCGGTTCGCCGTCGCGGGTGAAGCTAAGCGATGGCAGTTCAAACACGCCCGCGAAATTGGCAGTAATCAGCACCGCGAGCACCAGCAGGCCGACGACCACGCCCGGCTCCTGCAGTTGGAACGCCCAGCCAATCTGCTCCCCGCCTGCGCGCAGCACCAGCAGCAGCGCGCCGAGCGCAGTGCAGGCGAGCATGGCGCCTAGCGTATAAGCAATCCCTTCGCGCCGTGCTTCGGCTTCGCTCTCCCCTGCCCGCGCAAGGCTCAGCGCCTTCAGGCTCAGGATCGGGAAAACGCAGGGCATGATGTTGAGCAGCAAGCCACCCGCCAGTGCCGCGGCCAGCAGCATCCACAGCGGCGGAGTCGCACCCTCTATGCTGTTGGTGATGATCGGCTGGCCATTGGCAGGCACTTCGCCGCGTTCCGCGATGAAGCGCACACCATTGCCATCCTCCATCGCGAAGATGCCGCTGACTTGCTCAACCCCATTGGGGTCAGAAAATTCCATCAGGGGGATTTCTGCAACCAGCATGTCCCCGCTGCGTGAAAGGCGCTGCGGCTTGGCATATTGGACGAGGTCCGGCGTGCCGAAAAAGATATGCGGACCTGCCAGCTTGCCCGTAGCCGGAAAGGGGATTCCCAGACGCAGCTTGCCATCGGCGATGGCAAAGCTCGCTGTCCGATCCAGCATCGGCGGGATCGCCGCGCGCCATTGGCCAAGCCGCTTGTCGCCCAGCGCAGGCCGTGCGGCCAGCACCGCTTCCTCGGGCACGCAAATCTTGTCCGTGCAGGCCAGCCAGCGGGCCTTGACCGTCACCGGACCGAGGTCATCCAGCGCCGCTGTGGCGGGGACAGTTACCGGGATCAGGACGGCATAATCGTCCTCATAGACATGGTTCATCAGCCCCTGCAGCAGCAGCCGGTGCGGGACGGGATATTGCGGCTCGCCAAACCAGTCCTGCGGCCAGCTCCATTCCAGCTCCATCCCGTAACCGGCATCGCCCGGATTGGACCAATAGCCATGCCAGCCCGGATCGGGGGTGAAGTGGATGGCATAGGTCTGTTGCTGCCCGCCATTGGCGTCTTCCACCAGCAGCAATTCCGCCGCGATATTGTTCTTCGCCGCCAGCGGTGCCCCCACAAAGGCAAGCGCCAGTGTGGCAAGGAACAGGCGGATCAGGGCATTCAGGCGGAACCCGGCGGGCATTCTTTGCATTCTCCTTGCGCCAAGGGGCGTCGCGGATTTAGGGGTGCTCTACGAATTCGCAACCGTGCCCGCAATGGATACAGGCTCATGAACGATAAACGCGACATTTTGATCCTTGGCGGCGGTCTCGTCGGGATGACGCTCGCGCTGGCAGCGGCGAAGAAGGGGATTTCCAGCCATGTCGTCGATATGGCGGATCCGGCCTCGCTCACCGCAGAAGGGTTTGACGGGCGCGCATCGGCAATCTCCACCGCCAGCTGGAACCTCTTCACCAATATCGGCCTGGGCGAGCGGCTGGAGCCGTTTGGCTGCCCGATTGATGCCATTGCCGTAACCGACCAGATGAAGCCGGGCCGGCTGGACTTCCGGCCCGAACCGCATGAAGGCTCGCTCGGGCGGATGTTCGCCAATCGCGAATTGCGGCTCGCTTTGTTCGAGGCGGCCCGCGAAGAGCCGCTGATCAACTGGCATGCGCCGGTGCAGGTAGTGGAGCGGATGCGCGGTGAGCATGGCGTTTCCGCCACGCTGGCGGATGGCACGGTGCTGGAAGCCGAGTTGCTGGTGGGTGCGGAAGGCCGCCGCTCCCCCACGCGCGAGGAAGCCGGGCTGGAGCTGGCGCATTGGGATTATAGCCACCGCGCGATGATCGTCGGGCTCGACCATGAAAAACCGCATGACAATGTCGCGTGGGAAATCTTCTATCCGGCGGGACCCTTCGCCTTGCTGCCCATGCTTGACGGCCCGAATGGCCAGCATCGCAGTGCGCTGGTCTGGACCGTGGACGAGAAGGACGCTGCTGGGGTGATCGCCCTGTCTGACCGTGCGTTCCTTGCCGAAGTGGAGAAGCGGATGGGTGATCTGATGGGCAAGATCAGCCTCAATTCAAAACGTATGGCCTATCCGCTCTCCTTCCAGCACACGATCAAGATCATCGGCGACCGGCTTGCGCTAGTGGGTGACAGTGCGCATGGGATGCACCCGATTGCCGGACAGGGGCTGAACCTTGGCCTGCGCGATGTCGGGGCGCTGGTGGAAGTGATGGTCGAAACGCGCCGCCTGGGCCTCGACCTGGGCGATGCGGAAATGCTCAAGCGTTACGAAAAATGGCGCGCAGTTGATGCACTGATGGTGATGTCCGCGACCGACGGGCTGACGCGCATCTTCGGCATTCCCGGCAAGCTACCCTCCGCCATCCGCCGCTTCGGCATGGGCAGCATCCAACGCATCGCCCCGCTCAAGCGCTTCTTCATGGAAGAAGCGCGCGGGATGACCGGCGATCTGCCTGAACTGCTGAAAGCGTGATTATTACGTCCCGGCCGGGCTGAGCTGCTCTACCGTATTGCCCGCCCCGTCACGCAAGCGGCGCGGTTCGAGAACGGCAGCGGTTTCGATCAGGTCGAGCGCGCGCTGCGCCTCGGCATAGCGTTTTGCATCGGCGATCCATTTATTCGCAAGGTCAGCACCGGGAAGCTGCTCCACTTCGGCAATTGCTGCTTCCACACGCCCGCTTTCGAGGAACATGCGCGCGCGCTCCAGCCGCCGTTCGGGTTGCGGTGAAGGTGCGCTTTCGCGGCGCACGATAAACAGGGAGTCGATCCCGCGCTTGAAACGCGCCCAGCCGGATTCGTTGGAAGCGTTGGAAATATCCGGTCCCAGCCCCTCTAGCCGTGCGACCAGCTGGTCGAGCGTGATCGGGTCACGCGAAGCGGCAATCACAGTGCGCACGGCATTGGGCATGGCATCACCGAAGCGCAGCCGCAGCTGGTCCGCAAGATACCCCAGCTCAGCCCCGCGTTCGAGCGCGCGTCGCGTCGCAAAAGCGATCAGCAAGCCCTCTGCCCGCGCCGCATTGCCAGCCGCCGCCTGCGCTTGCAGGTCAAGCTTGGCCAAGCGCTGTTCGGCTGCTGCAAGGCGCTGGTCGATGCCACCTTGCTGCTCCTCTACCCGCTCCACCGCCTGGGCTGCCTGAGCTGCCTTTTCCGCGCCGGTGGGGCTCGCCGTCGGAGTCGGATCACCCTTTTCAGGCAAGTCGGCGAGCAAGTCCTGCTCGTCAGCTCTTTCGCGGATCACCCCCGCTGCGCCATCACCAAAATCGGTTCGCCAGGCGATGAACGCCACCAGCGCCGCCCCCACAAGGAAAGCAATAACAACGGCATAGGCAAGGGTCTTGAAAGAACTGCGGCCGCTGGTGCCATTCGCCAGTTTGCTAGAGGGTGAGTAGCTATCCATTCCGATCCATTTCGCGCCTTGTGCCGCTGCGACTACGGCTGTCAGCGTTCTATGGCTTTTCCATGGCACATGTCCCGCGCCAAGGCCAGCAATGCCGCTTCAGACGGGTTTTGCGCGCTGTGGATGGCGGCCCACCCTTCCCCCGCAGCATCAACGATACGCGGACCAAGGCAGGCGAGCGTTACCTTGCCGAAATCGACCTGCAACCTGCTGCATTCACGCGCGAAATGTTCTGCCGCAATGGCCGAATGCAGCAGCACCAGAGCGCCCTGCCGGAGCGCGTCCTGCAATTGCGCAGACATGGGCAAGGCCCGGCTTTCATAGCAAATGCGCTCTGCCAGCTTTATCCCCGGTGGCGGCACGAGCGGCACATTGTCGCGCCCGGCAAGCCGCAACATGTTGCGTTGCTGGCCCGCGAGCAAATCCAGCACTGCCTGCAATCCGCCTTGCCCCTCCTGCTCCACGGTGAAGCCAGAAGCGCGCGCCGCCTTGGCAGTTGCTGCACCGACGGCATGGACCGGCAGGCCTCGCAACTTCGCCAGCCCTTCCCCGCCGTGGCGAAAAACATTGGCGCTGCCAACCAGCAGGCCGTCAAACTGCGAGGGTTCAAGCACCTCCCACTCGGCAGGCAAAATCTCAAACAGCGGGAATCCAGCGATGGGCAAGCCCATTTCCCGCCCGCGCGCTACCGTAGCGGAACAGCCCGGCTCTGGCCGGATCGCAATGACCCGCTCGATAGTCATGCGCCCGCGAAATGCTGCGTAATAGCCGGAGACGAGCGTGCCAGCAGGTCAGCAGCCAATGCAGCCGGGCCAGAGGCGTCCAGGGGATCAAACCGCGCCTCTCCTTCCACCCGCTCGCTTCCATCGGGGCTGAACAACACCGCGCGCAAGTGGAGCTGTGCGCCTTGCCAGCTGCTCAGTACCGCCACGGCGCTGTGGCAATTCCCGCCCAGCGCCAACAGCAGCGATCGTTCTGCCATTACTGCCAGATGGCTGGGCCGATCATCTATCGCCGCGACCAGCGCACAGGCGCGCTCATCCGCCGCATTACATTCAATCCCGATGGCGCCCTGCGCCGGGGCAGGCAGCCAGCTAGCGCTATCGAGCGGGGCGCCAACATCCGACTGCCCCAGCCGAGATAGCCCCGCCGCCGCCAACAAGGTCACATCTGCCTCGCCCGCTTCCAGCTTGCCGAGCCGTGTGGCGACATTGCCGCGAAAGCTGACCACGCGGCAATCGGGACGCAGGTGGAGCATCTGTGCCGCCCGACGCGGGGCGCTGGTGCCAATGGTTGCGCCTTGCGGGATCGCAGCGATGTTTGCCGCCCCCACCAGCACATCACGCACATCTTCGCGCGGCAAGACAGCCGCGATCCGCAGGCTCTCCGGACGGATCGTCTCAACATCCTTCATCGAATGGACTGCCGCGTCGATCCGCCCTTCGGCCAGCCATGCGTCCAGTTCCTTGGTCCACAGCGCCTTGCCGCCAATCTCGGCCAGCGGGCGGTCGAGCACCTTGTCTCCGCTGGCGACAACCGGCACCAGTTCGACCTGATCCTCGCTCCAGCCATGGGCAGCACACAGCCGTGCGCGGGCTTCACGGGCTTGCACCATGGCGAGCGGGGATTGGCGGGTTCCGAGGCGGAGTTTGATCGTATCTGTCATGGCCGCGCTTGCCCTAGCTTGTCATGTCGCTAAGGGAAAGCGGGATGGCCATAGTCCTCGGCATAGAATCCAGTTGCGATGAAACCGCAGTTGCGCTGGTCAACAGCGAGCGGCAGATCATTGCCCAGCGCATCGCGTCGCAGGATGAAGAACACGCACCCTATGGCGGGGTCGTGCCTGAAATCGCCGCGCGTGCCCATGCCGAACGGCTCGCGCCGATGATCGAGGCCGTGCTGGAAGAGACCGGTATCGCCTTGCCCGATCTGGATGCGATTGCCGCCACCGCTGGCCCCGGCCTGATCGGCGGCGTGATGGTCGGGCTGGTCAGCGCCAAGGCACTCGCCATGGCAAGCGGTGTCCCGCTGCTGGCGATCAACCATCTGGAAGGACACGCGCTGTCGCCGCGTCTCGCCGATGCAGAGCTGGCATTCCCCTATGCCCTGCTGTTGGTGAGCGGGGGCCATTGCCAGATCCTGCGCGTCGATGGTGTCGGCCAGTACCGCCGTTTCGCCACCACCATTGATGATGCACTCGGCGAAGCATTCGACAAGACGGCGAAACTGCTCGGGCTCGGCTATCCCGGCGGCCCGGCGGTGGAGCAGCTGGCATTGGAAGGCGATCCGCAAGCCGTGCCCCTGCCCCGCCCGCTGGTGGGCAGCGGGGAACCGCATTTCTCCTTCGCTGGCCTCAAAAGCGCGGTGTTGCGCGCCAAGGAAAGCGGGCAACATGCAGACGCAGACATTGCCGCCAGCTTCCAGCAGGCCGCGATTGATTGCCTGATTGACCGCTTGCGAATTGCGCTGGAGGCGATGGGGCCGGTCCCCGCGTTGGTGGTCGCGGGCGGCGTTGCTGCCAACAAGGCCATCCGCTCTGCACTGGAAGAAATGGCCGCAAAACACAGCATGCGTTTTGTTGCGCCGCCTTTGGCGCTATGCACCGATAATGCGGCCATGATCGCATGGGCCGGGATCGAACGACTTCCGCTGGGGCAGTTTGACCCGCTGGACGTTAGCGCCCGCCCACGCTGGCCACTTGATCCGGAAGCCGAACCGGCACGGGGAGCAGGAGTGAAGGCATGACCGCAACTGTCGGAGTGATCGGCGCTGGCGCTTGGGGCACCGCCCTCGCCCAGATGCTCGCCAGTGATGGGCGCGAGGTTGCGTTGTGGGCGCGTTCGGCGGAACTGGTCGAAGAAATCAACACGCAGCGCCGCAACACGCCTTACCTTCCCTCGGCCACGCTCCACCCCACAATCCGGGCAACGACCGACCTCGGCGTGCTGGGCGATTGCGAGGTGGTGCTCTCCGTCACTCCGGCACAGCATCTTGGAAGGGTTGTCGGCTCCATGCCGAAATTCCCGCGTGACCTGATACTGTGCAGCAAGGGGATCGAGGCTGGTTCCCACCGCCTGATGAATGAAGTAGCCAAAGCGGCCGCACCGGGGAGCGAAATTGCCATCCTCTCCGGCCCCACTTTCGCGCATGAAGTGGCCGCCGGCCTGCCCACGGCGGTCACGCTGGCATGCAGCGGCGGCGATGAGCAGTGGGAGCGGCTTTCCCCCGTCATCGCCCGCCCGGCCTTCCGCCCCTATTACTCCGACGATGTCACCGGCGCAGAGATAGGCGGCGCAGTGAAGAACGTGCTCGCCATCGCTTGCGGCGTGGTCGATGGTTTGCGGCTTGGCCAGAATGCGCGCGCGGCGGTGATCGCGCGCGGATATGCGGAAATGCTCCGCTTCGGCGAAGCGCTGGGCGCGCAGGCCGCAACGCTCGCCGGGCTGTGCGGGCTTGGCGATCTGGTGCTGACCTGCTCTTCCACCTCCAGCCGCAATTTCTCGCTCGGCAAGGCCCTCGGCGAAGGGCAATCCGCCGCCGCGCTGATGGCGGACCGGCGCACCGTGGCCGAAGGGGCACATACCGCCCGGTACTGGGCGAACTGGCCCGTTCGCAAGGGATCGACATGCCGATTGTCGAGGCGGTCTGCCGCCTGCTGGAAGGGGCACCGGCGCGTGACATCGTTTCCGAACTCCTTTCCCGCCCGCTGCGCGCGGAACAGGGTTCGCCTGCGTGACCACTGCTGAACAGCAAGGCGATATTGCCGCGCTGGCAAAGGGCGGGAGGACGAATTTCTTCGGCTTCCTGCTGCGGCTGCTGGCGCGATTGCCTTTCCTGTTCATTGCCGGGCGCCTTTATGGCGAGGATGCCGTCGGGCGCTATGCTTCTGCGCTGGTGGTGATCGAACTGCTCGCGCTCATCTGTTCGATGGGGGAAAAGCGCGGGCTGGCGCAGCGCCTGACCGAGGGTGAGGAAGATCACCCGGCTAACCTCGTCTTTGACGGAATCCTGCTGGCCGTGCTCTTCTCTGCCGTTGTTGGCACCGCGCTGTGGTTTTTCCCTACGCCGATGTTCCCCAACGGGATGAACGACCCGCTGGACCGCTGGATGGTGCTGGCAATCCCGGCCTATGCACTGACGGAAATCCTGCTCGCCGCGCAGGCCTATCGCTATGACATAGCCACCACAGTGCGCGCTCGCGCCGTGGTGGAGCCATGGACGATCTCGATCATGGCGGGTGTGTTGTTCTATTTGCTGCCGGACAAGCGCCATGATGCCGGTCTGGGGCTAGCCTATCTTGCCTCGATCTATGCCGGGATGCTGGCGGCGCTGGCAGCCCTTCCTGCGCTCCTATGGCCTGCCGCGTGGCTGGCGTCCGCATCCTATTGCGATGAGCAAGATGACCGCCAAGGCGCTGCCGCTGGCAACAGCCGATGCCATTGAATGGGGCACGCGGCGGCTGGACATCTTCATCCTGGCTTCTTCGCGCGCCCCCGGCAACGGTCGGCATTTACTATGTCGCCCAGCAAGTGGCGAGCCTGCCGCAAAAGCTGAAAACCAGCTTTGAGCCGATCCTTGGCCCGGTGATTACCAAAAACCTCAAGCTCAAGGATTATGGCGCGATTGCCAAGCAGGTGGCGCAGGTCGGGTTCTGGATCGTCGCCATGCAGGCCGGGATCGCGCTGGCGCTGGGCATGCCGGGCGAAGGGGTGATGGGGCTGATCGGGCCGAATTTCGTGGGCGGCACCGGGGCTCTGGCCTTCCTGCTCGCAGCAGAGGTCGTGGCGGCAACAGCGGTCGTCTCCGAAGCGGCGCTGGTCTATGTCGCGCGCAAGCGGAACCTTGCCATCTCCATCGGGACGATTGTGTTGCAGGGCATACTCACCGTGGGGCTGATCGTACTCGTCCAGAATCTGGATTTCATCCCCGGCGACAAAAAGGAACCATACAAGGCCGCCGCCGCCGCCATGGCGCTGATGCTGGCGCTGGGTGCCGCGTCACTGGTCAAGGCATGGTTGCTTTCACGCATCCTCGGTCACCGGGTCAACAACTGGCGCTGGGCGTTGGTCTGGGCGACGGGCCCTGCTGTAATCGTGGGCTATGCGGCCACCTGGCTGCCAGAATGGGCAGAGCTGCTGTTTGGCGTGCCCGCGATCCTGCTCACCTATGGCTGGGTGATCTGGCACAAGGGATTCGGGCCGGAAGATCGGGTGCTGTTCCGCAAGAATATGGGCCCCAAGCAGGACGATACGCCTGCGGTTCAGCCGGATTAACGCCAGCTGCATTCCTGTTCAGACAGCGTTCAAGCGGTGATACGATGTTACATGGTGGCATCTGTCAAATGCGGGGAGGCGACTGATGAAGTTCCAGCGGATTATCCTGACGACCACGGCGATTGCAGTTCTGGCCGGTTGCGCGAGCACGGGCGGCTATGACGGGACAGCGAGCAGCGACAAGACGACGCGCGACGAATATGCCCCACCACCTCCGCCACCTCCGCCACCGCCTCCGCCCCCGCCGCCGCAGATGACCGTTAGCGGGGCTGTGATGCAGGAACGGCGCATGGCCTCCCCCTCCCGTCCTACATCCCGCCCGTCGTAGTGGCGCAGGATCCGGGCCGGGAACGCTACGAAGGTGAAGAGTTTCGCCGGTCAAGCTGACCACCACCGAGCCAGGTTTCCACCTTCTCCGTCGATGTGGATACGGGCGCCTTATGCCAATACGCGGCGCTACCTCAATGTCGGGCGGCTGCCTCCGAAAGACGCGGTGCGCACGGAAGAGATGATCAATTATTTCCGCTATGATTATCCCGCTCCGCAAAGCCGCAGCACGCCCTTCACGGTCACTGCCGATGTGGCGCGCAGCCCGTGGAATGCGAACACCCAGCTGCTGCGGATTGGCCTGCGCGGCTATGACCTCGACCGCGCTGAGCGGCCCCCCGCCAATCTCTCGTCTTCCTGCTCGATGTCTCCGGCTCGATGGGGAGCGAGGACAAGCTGCCGCTGGTCAAGGCGGCCCTGTCGCAGCTCGCAGGCGAACTGACGCCGCAGGACCGTGTGTCCATCGTCGTCTATGCGGGCGCTGCCGGTCTGGTGCTGGAGCCGACCAATGACACGGCGAGAATCCGCGCCGCGCTGGACCGGCTTGCGGCAGGCGGTTCGACCGCTGGCGGCGCCGGGCTGCAACTGGCCTATCAGATCGCGCGCGACAACATGATCGAAGGCGGGGTCAACCGGGTGATCCTGGCGACTGACGGCGATTTCAATGTTGGCCAGACCAGCACGGACGCGCTGATCGAAATGATCGAAACCCGCCGCGATTCCGGCGTGACGCTGACCACGCTGGGATTTGGCACCGGCAATTACAACGAAGCGATGATGGAACAGATCGCCAATCACGGGAACGGCAATTATTCCTATATCGACAGCGCGATGGAAGCGAAGAAGGTGCTGGGTGACCAGATGCAATCGACGCTGTTCACCATCGCCAAGGACGTGAAGATCCAGGTCGAATTCAACCCGGCCGTGGTCAGCCAGTATCGCCTGATCGGCTATGAAAACCGCGCCCTGCGCGAAGAGGACTTCGACAATGACAAGGTCGATGCGGGCGACATTGGCGCCGGGCACCAGGTCACGGCGATCTATGAGATCGTGCCCGCTGGCGCGAAGGGCTGGATTTCCCCGCGCCGTTACGAGGGCACCCCAGCCCCCGCTGCAACCGCCAAAGCCAGCGAGGCGGCGCATGTGAAGCTGCGCTACAAGCTGCCTGACGGGAATACGTCCAAGCTGATCGACTTTGTCGTGCCCGCCAGCCAGCTGCGCAATCCGGGGATGCCGACGGGTGATTTCGCCTTTGCCGCCTCGGTTGCGGCCTATGGCCAGAAATTGCGCGGTGACCCGATGCTGGCGGATTTCTCCTATGGCGATATCCAGCGGCTGGCTGGTAGGCAGGAGGATTTCTGGCGGCAGGAATTTATCCGACTGGCAGCGCTCGCTGGCGGGATGCAGCGCGACTGACAGGCCTTTGACTTGGGCACCGGGGGCGGTATGGGCACTCTATGCCTGTCCGCCCCTCTATCGCCATCCTTGCCGGTGCGCTGTTGACGGCCATCATCGCGCTGATCGGTGCTGAACGGAACGATACGCCCATGGCAGAGGCTCTGTCCGCACAGGCCGCTGCCGCGATCGAGCAAGCCGGGGGCACGGGCGTTACCGCTAATTTCTATGCCTATGCCGGCTCCCCCACCCGTCACCCAGTCTTGTCGGGTGGCGCCGATCTCGACGAGGCAACCCGCGACCGCGTGGCCAAGGCCGTGGCTGCGGTGCCCGGCGTTGGCGGTGTCCATTGGACTGACGGAAGTATGCGGGCGCAGGCGGCCCAGGCAGGCTTTACCCCGCTTCATTGCCAGGACGATGTCGAAGCGCTTCTGCGCGCGCGCACCATCCGGTTCGAGGAATCCTCCTCCGATATTGAAGCAAGCAGCCGCGAACTGGTGGACGAAGTCGCCGCGGCGCTGCGGCCCTGCCTCGGCAGTATTATCGCCATCACCGGCCATACCGACAGCTCCGGCCCGGAACCGGGCAATCTGGCCCTCTCGCGCGAGCGCGCCGATGCCGTGCGCCGCGCGCTGATCAATCGGGGCATCCCGGCTGACGGGCTGCGCGCCAGCGGGGTCGGCTCCAGCATCCCGGTAGAAGGGCTCGACCCGGCTGACCCGGCCAATCGCCGGATCGAATTCTCCGTGATTGCCACTGTGCCGCTGGAACCCACCCCGGTTGATACGCCGGGACCGAGATAGACGATGGCGATCTGGGCAGAAATCCTTGTATTGGCGCTGGTGACCTATGCGATAGGCATTGGCATTGGCTGGGCCTTGTGGGGCCGCCAGATCGACGAGAGCGTGATGGAACAGGAAGGACCTGAAGAGTGAGCGAATTGCTGCAAGCAAACTGGCCGATTTTCCTGGTCGCCCTGCTGATCGGCATTGCCGTGGCATGGTTTGTCTTCGTTGCGACCCGCCGCACACGGGTGGAAACGACCAAGGGTGACACGCTGGATGAAGGGGCAGACCGGGCCGCGCGCAACCAGGCCCTGATTGATGCGCCGCCCGCTGCTCGCAAGGAGGCTGTACCGGTCCCGCCAGCAGTGCCAGAGGGGCTGGCCGGTGTTGGCGCAGCGGTTGCCGCTGCGGTGGAGGACGAGCAGCTGGAACATGCCGAAGCCGGTCATTCGGTGCAGGAAGAAACCGCTGACGATCTGACCCGGATCAAGGGGGTAGGCCCCAAGCTGGTGGAGCTGCTCAAGTCACTGGATGTTACCCAGTTCGAGCAGATTGCCGCATGGAGCGATGCGGATATTGACCGGATCGACGCCCGGCTCGGACGCTTCGAGGGGCGCATCCGGCGTGACAATTGGGTGGAACAGGCCCGCTTGCTCGCTGATGATGACATGGCCGCTTATGAAGGCAAGTTCGGGAAACTGTAATCCGTCTGCCAACCTAACAGCCATTGTAACGGGACAATCTCCCTCCCCTGCCCTAGCGCTTTTCCCTTGAAATTCCGGGATTCCCCGGTGCAACAAGGGGCAACAGCATGCAGCAGGCAGGGGAGCAGCCAACCCTTATGGCAAAGCCAGCCACGGACGGACTAGAAATCCTCTATGTCGAGGACGACGCCGATGCCGCTCGCGCAGTGGTCGAACTGGCTGCCACCCATGGTGACCGGGTCAGCTGGGAAGCGACCGGCGAAGCGGGCCTGCGCCGCGCAGGTATGCAGAGTTTCGACGTTATCATTCTCGACCGCATGTTGCCCGACATGGAAGGGCTGCAGATCGTCGAACGCTTGCGCGCTGCGGGGCTGGATGTGCCGGTGCTGATGCTGTCTGCCCTTGCCCGCAGCGAAAACCGGATCGAAGGGCTCGATGCCGGGGTCGATGATTATCTGGGCAAGCCCTATGAGCCAGAGGAACTGGTCGCCCGTGTCCGCGCGCTGCATCGCCGCGCCAGCGGGCAGGCGCAAGGTGCGGTAATCCTGTTTGGTGCCTTCGAATGCCATGTGAAGGCCCGCACGGCCTTTCGCAGCGGCAAGCATATTCCCCTCAGCCCCAAGGAATTCGAACTGTTCCGCTATTTCATGGAAAATGCAGGCGAAACAGTGACCCGCGAAATGTTGCTGCGCGATGTGTGGAAGATGAATTTCGATCCGCAGACCAATGTGGTGGACGTCAATATCGGGCGGCTGCGGCGCAAGCTGGAAGATGGCTTTGACAAGCCCGCCCTGGAGACGATCTGGGGCGCAGGTTACCGCCTGACGCGCGGCGAGTAAGGCCGGATCACACACTTCATGCCTCTCACCCGTTCCATATTCTCCCGGCTCGCACGTAATGCGATCCTTGTCGCGGTGGTGGCGGTGCTGCTGCTGGGCGGCGTGACCTGGGCCACGCTGGAGCAGGCCATGCGCCGGTCTCTGGAAGAAAACACCGCGACCGATGTGGCGGGCCTGGTCGACATCTACGCCAGTGGCGGGCGCGCAGAATTGCTGGCCCGGCTGGCTGACCGCTATGAAGTGGAAGAGCTGGACGGGCGCAAGACGCACTACCTGCTGGCGGAAAGCGGCAAGTCGCTTGCCGGGGATATTGCAAGCTGGCCCAGCCTCAATCCCGCCACCTCGCAGCGTGGTTTCATCACTCTGCCCGGCGGCGCAGCGGTCTATGCCCGCACGGCCCGGCTGGACGAGAATCTCGACCTGCTGGTGGCCCGTGAATATTCCGCAGACCGCGCCGCGCAATGGCGCGTCATTGCCGTGTTCCTTGTGGCGGGCCTACTGGTGGTGCTGGTGGTCTGGTGGATAGCCCGGGCGACCAGCGGCTCACTTGCCCGCCGGGTGGCGCATATTAACGCCCTGTTCCGCGATCCCGGCGAAAGCCAGCTGGAGGGCTTGCAGCAACTGCCCGCCGAGCCGGACGAGATAGACGAACTGGCCGCCAACAGCGCGGGAACACTTGCTCGACAGGCGCGGCTGCTGCGGATGCACAAGCATATGTCGGACAATGTCGCGCATGAAATCCGCACGCCGCTCATGCACCTCGACCAAAAGCTGGTGAAAGCGCTGGCCGCCAACCCGGAGCCCGACGGCACAGGCCCGCTGTCGCAGGCGCGCAAGGACATTCGCGGCGTTGCCGGGTTGCTGGATTCTCTGCTCGATATTGCCTCCAACGAAGCCCGTCGCGGCGATCGGGCCGGGCTGGAACTGATCAATCTTTCCGAATTGCTGGAGCAACTTGCCGAACTGTATGAAGGCAGTTTCGAAGATGCGGGGCTGGGCTTCCAGACACAGATATCGCCCGGCATCACCTTTGAGGCGGAACCGATGCAGCTCAGCCGCCTGCTTTCCAACCTGCTCGATAACGCCATCAAATATGTGCCCAAAGGCGGAACCGTGACGCTGGAGCTGGCCCCCGGCCCGCGCATCCATGTGCGTGATGACGGCCCCGGTGTCCCGGCCGAAAAGCGCGAAAGCATTTTTGACCGTTTCGTGCGCGCGGACAAGAGCGATGCCAGCGGCCACGGTCTGGGGCTTGCCCTCGCCCGCGCAATCGCCGAACGTCACGGCTTGCGGCTGGTGCTGGCCGAAAGCGCGACAGGTGCCCATTTCATGGTGGAGCCAATGTGATGCGACAAATTGTCCTGCCGTTCCTCGCCTGCCTGACCCTGCCCGCCTGCGCCACGTCGCAAGAACCCGCGCCTGCTCTCGCCGCCAGCGAATATCTGGGCGAAGACCGGGCAGAGACTGCTGCACGCCTGTTCGCCATTGCCGCTGACAGCGAAGGGGTGGATGAAGCCCGCCATGAACGGGCCGTGCTGGTGCTGCAGCGGCTTGGGCTGAAACCGGCAGAGGGTGAAGCAGACGTGCTCACCCGCTGGAGCGCCGCCTTGCCGGAGGATCGCCGCCCGCCCTTGCGCGGTCGCCTGCTCGGGCCAGCCTATCGCAGCGGCGTACTAGAGCCGGGCGCAACCCTCTCCACCAACCAGCTGTTTGAGGGCGGCAAGAAGGCCAGCGTTTCGCTATCGGGGAAGAGCAAGGCCGCGCTGGCAGTGCAGATCCACGACCAGCGTGAACGCAATGTCTGCGCGCCCGATCCCGGCAATCCGCGCAACTGCCGCTGGACCCCGCCCTATAGCGGTCGCTATTCGATCAAGGTCAGCAATCCCGGCGAGAAGCCGGTGCGCTATTTCCTCGTGATTGAGTAGACCGGGCAGTCTCTTTTGGCGTCGTTCAAGCACGTAATTTAGCCCCCTCTTCTTTAGAGGAGGGGGTTGGGGGTGGTGGAGGCAAGGCGCAAGGTCGCTGCGCGAGCGATGCTGACGCATCGCCACCACCCCTTGCGACCGCACCAAATTCGTCAGCCCGCACTTGCCTGCCCCGGCGCAGGCCGGGGATGCGGGGCTAGGCTTTTCTTCCGGCGTTCGCTCTCGAAGTATAGCCCTGCCCCGTGTCAAGCACGGGGCGACGAGTTATGAAATTCTCTGAGTGACTTCGGGAAGAGCTAGATTTTGCCTACCCCAAACCCAATTCCTCAATCGCCCGCGCGCGCATCACGTGTTTCTGCACCTTGCCGCTGGCCGTGCGCTGGATGTGGTCGGTGATCACCGCCGTCTTGGGCACTTTGAATTTCGCCAGCCGCGCCGTGCAATGGGCGATGACCTCTTCGGCCGTGATGCTCTTGCCGGGAGTGGGGATGACATAGGCCCGGCCGACTTCGCCCCAGCGTTCATCGGGCACCCCGACAATCGCCGCCTCGGCCACTTCCGGCAATTCCGCCAGTGCCGCCTCTACTTCAGCCGGATAGACGTTTTCGCCGCCGGAGATGTACATGTCCTTCTTGCGGTCCATGATGTAGTAGAAGCCGTCTTCGTCGCGCATCGCGGCATCGCCGGTGCGGAACCAGCCATCGGGGAAAGCGGTCGCGGTCAGGTCCGGCTGGTTCCAGTATCCCAGAGCCACACTCGGCCCGCGCAGCCACAATTCGCCGGTCTCGCCATCCGGTAGGGGATTGCCATCGTCGTCCGCGATCTTGGGTTCGATAGTCACCCATGGCAGGCCGCAAGACCCGGCCTTGGCCAGCAGCGTTGCGGGATCGCTCACCGGCATCCCGAAATTGGACCCGGTTTCGGACATGCCGAAGCCCTCGCCGATCCGCACGCCTGCGGCAACGAAGCGTTCGCTCTGTGCCTTGGGATTGGGCGCGCCGCCAATCGCCCAGACCTTGATGTTGCGCAGCTTGGCTGCATCGAATGTCGGCTGGTTCCACAGGGTGGCCGCCATTTGCGGGACGGAGAAATAATGGGTGATGCCCAGCTCCGGGTCAGACAACCGCTCCAGCGTCAGCACCGGGTCGAAACCGGGTGTGACATAAACCGTCGCCCCCGCCTGTATCGGCGTGCGGCAGGCGGCGTGGAGGCCCGCCGTGTGGAACAGCGGCATATCGCACAGGAAGCGCGAGTGCATCGACACGTCATTGCCGAGGATGAAGCCGGTGCAGCCCCAGAAATTGGTGCGCTCCGACAGCATCACGCCCTTGGGCCGCCCGCTGGTGCCCGATGTGTAGAGCAGGCAGGAGACGTCCTCGAAAGGCCGCCGGGCATCGGCTGGCGGGGCCGTGCCTTCCTCGCCCAGTTGCAGCATGTCTTCGATCGGGATCACACGCTGTGCGGCCGCAGGAGCTTCGAACCCGGCTTGCGGGAACACTACAGCCGGTTCGGCATCCGCTGCCAGCGCCTCGATCTCGGCACTGGCGAGGCGCCAGTTGAAGGGCACGAAAATGCAGCCACTGCGAACAGTCGCATATTGCAGCACGACCATCTCAGCGCAGTTCTTCGTCAGCGTGGCGATACGCTGCCCGCTATTGGGGCCAAATTCGCTGGCCAGCCACGCCGCGAGCCGGTCCACGGCGCAGTGCAATGCGCGATAGGTCCATTGGCGGCCATCGGCCATGTCCACCACCGCCAATCGGGCCGGGGTGGAGCGGGCATAGGTCGCAATGGGATCAAAGAGCATGTCCATCAGGGGTGACTCCGCTGTCAGTCCTTGACCTTTGACGTGTCAAACGTGCCCAGCCCCGGCTTGAAGCTCTTCTCGTCGAGGAACTGGCGCGTGGCTTCCTTGCGGGCCGCCGCACCGCCGAAGCTGTGCAGCGCTTCCTGTGCGCGGATCTGGTATTCTAGGCCGTTGTCATAGGTCATATCGACCATACGCCGCATGGTCCATTTGGTTGCACGCAAGGCATGCGTATCCTTCTTTTTCAGCGCATTGCAGATTTCGAGGACGCGCGCCTTGAGCTGGTCAGCCGGGACCGCTTCGGTCACCAGACCCTGTTCCTCGGCTTGCTTGCCGGTCAGGTTCTCGCCCATCATCGCGTGATACATGGCCTTGCGGAAGGGCATCAGTTCCTGCGCCACCTTGGACGCGCCGCCACCGGGCAAGATACCCCAGTTTATTTCCGACAGGCCGAACTGCGCATCTTCGCTGGCAATCGCAATGTCGCAGCCGAACAGCGGGCCATAGCCGCCGCCGAAGCACCAGCCATTGATCATCGCCACGGTCGGTTTCTCATACCAGCGCAGCCGCTCGAACCAGCCATAGCTTTCGCGCTGGCTCTTGCGGATTGCGCCCAGGCCCTGCGCCTCGGTTTCGCGGAAATATTCTTTCAGGTCCATGCCCGCCGACCAGGCATCGCCTTCGCCGGTGAGCACCAGCACCTTCACATCGTCGCGAAATTCCAGCTCTTCCAGCACCGCCTTCATCCGGCGGTTGAGCTTGGGGCTCATGCAATTGCGCTTTTCCGGGCGGTTGAACCAGACCCAGGCGATATCGTCCTTCACTTCGAAACGGACGGTATCCTCTTCGGGACGATCAGCAGGTGCGGTGGACATGGCGCTATGCTCCTCTGTGACTCGCGCTTTATAGTTATGAGTCATAACAATGCTGATTGCTATACGCAACAACAAACGCTATCCTGTGGCCATGGACGAGAAGCTGCGAGACAAGCCCGGTTATGCGCTGCGCCGCGCGGCCTCATCGGCCACGGCAGAGCTGGCCGCACGGCTCGACCCGCTGGGGCTGCGCCAGGTCGATGCCAGCGTGCTGATCCTGGTCGATTCGAACCCGCTCAGCACCGCCAGCGCGATTGGCCGTGCGCTCGATATCCAGCGCGCCAACATGGTCCCCCTGCTCAAGCGGCTGGAGGATGCCGGCTGGGTGGAGCGCAGCCCGATTGACGGCAAGTCGCAAGGGCTGGAGCTGACCAGGGCAGGCCGCGCCAAGCTGGCCGAGGCGCTGGAGGTGATCGAGGCCTTCGAAGCCAGCCTCCTCGCCCGCATCCCGGCGCAGCATCGCGACCACTTGCTCCCTGCGCTCAATGCGCTGTGGGCGGGCGCCTGAGCCACCGCAAGCCCCTCCCCCGCACCGGAACTTTCCTACATCGCACTTTTCTGCTCCACACTGGCGGATGAGCACGCCACCCGACACGCCCGCCCTCCCCGCTCCTGACGCCGCGCCCGAGCCGGACCCTGCCCCCAAACGCGCCACGCAGCTGCCCGACTTCACCCCCGTCCCACGCAAATGCAAACGCCACAATGGCTGGACGCCCGAGCGCCAGCGCGGCTTTATCGAGAAGCTCGCCGATTACGGCAGCGTCCGCGCCGCCGCCAATGCGGTGGGGCTGACCCCGGAAAGCGCCTATTACTTGCGCCGCCAGCCCGGCGCAGAGGGCTTCCGCGCCGCTTGGCAGGCCGCGCTCGACCTCGGCATCGAGCGGATCGAAGACGTTGCAATGGAGCGCGCGCTCAACGGCGTCGAAGTCCCCGTCTATGCTTACGGCAAGATCATCGGCACCCGCCGCGTCTATAATGACCGGCTGCTGATGCCTGCCCCCGCGCAGGCGGGGGTTCATGCTCCGCAACCGCGCCCCGCACCGCTTCGCCCGCGGCAGCGGCCCCGCCGGGCTGAACGCGGTGGACCAGCAGCTCCTCTCCCGCAAACGCAAGGAATGGCGCGCCGAATGGGAGGCCGAACGCGCGCGCGAAGAAGCGGAGGAATATGCCGGGATGGACGAACAGCTCGACGACTTCCTCGAAGGCATCCGCGAGCGCCGCCTCGCCAATATGAGCCCCCGCGCCCGCGCCGCCTGGGACGAAGCCGCCCGGATCGAAGCGGAGGACCAGGAACAGGGCTACTCCCCCTGGAACGACCCGGAGCATCCGCATTACGTCAAACCCAAAGCCGAACGCACGCTGGAGGACCTGACCCGCCCGCCGGAGGGGTTTGTCCCGGCACCGGCGGAGGAGGTGGTGGTGGAAGACAGCGGGCCGCGGGTGCGGACGCTGAAGGATGATGGGTGGGATTAAGCGAAGGCGCCTAGCGCAGATGTTTGCGGAGCAAACAGCAAGCTAGAAGCCGGTGCGCGGCACGCGCATCGCGCAATCCGGCCGGCGGGTCGGCCCTAGCCGAACCCGTTCGACGTCACGCGGCGCATGGAGCGATTGCACCAGCAATCGCGGAACGGCGCGTGGCGGCGGTGGTGCGGGCTGTCTTGATGGGGAAAACTCATCCAATCCCGATCAAACTTACCCAATTACACTTGATGATGTTCCACTAATGTTTCACGTTAGGCAAAATTGCCTAAGGAGGAGGCTTCCTTGTCCCATTTCCGCTTTATCGACCTTTTTGCCGGTATTGGCGGTCTTCGTATAGGCTTTGACGGAATTGGTGGGCACTGCGTATTCACGTCAGAATGGGACAAGTACGCACAAAGGACCTATCAAACCAATTTTCGAGACAATCACAAACTGGCAGGTGATATTCGCCCCTTCTCAGAAGATCCGGACTTGATCCCGGAATTTGATGTCCTGCTCGCGGGCTTCCCATGCCAACCCTTCTCGATTGCGGGTGTATCCAAGAAGAATGCTCTTGGTCGGCCACATGGCTTCCTCGATGCCACTCAGGGAACGCTGTTTTTCGATACTGCGAAGATTATCAAACATCATCAGCCGACAGCTTTCGTTCTCGAGAACGTCAAGAATTTGGAACGGCACGACAAGGGCAAAACCTTTGCAACCATCATGCAGGTGCTGGAGAAAGAACTTGGCTATTATGTGCAACATCGCGTAATCTCAAGTGCGCCGTGGGTCCCACAGAAACGCGAGCGTATTTTTATTGTCGGCTTCAAAGAGCCGACCACCTTCAACTTCAACAAGTTGATTCTTCCAGAAACCGCACCCAAACTTGAAACCATCCTGGAGGACAATCACGATGTGGACCCAAAATACACACTGACTCCGCGGCTCTGGGAGTATTTGCAAGGCTATCGAGCCAAGCATGAAGCAAAAGGCAACGGCTTTGGCTACGGGCTTTGTGGACCAAAGGAGGTAGCAAGGACATTGTCGGCCCGGTATTACAAAGACGGCTCCGAAATATTGATCCGGCAGCAAGGCAAAAGGCCTCGGAGGTTAACACCTCAAGAATGCGCTCGTTTGATGGGGTTTGAACAGGGCAACAGAAAATGGATCATTCCGCCTGATGTTTCAGACACTCAGGCGTACAAACAATTCGGCAACGCGGTGGTCGTGCCAGTGGTCGAATTTATCGCGAATGCAATGAAACCACATCTCTATACCGCCTTGGCGCAGAAGAGGGTTGCTTCTAAAGCTGCCTGAATGGCGGATATTGTATCACCCTCAAAGCGCAGTCAGATGATGGCAGGCATTAAGAGCAAGGATACAAAGCCCGAGGTGTTGATTAGGATCGCCCTTCATCGGCGCGGTCTACGCTATCGTCTCCACCGTTCCGACCTTCCAGGCAAGCCCGACCTCTATTTGAAGAAGTACAAGAGCGCAATTTTTGTCCATGGCTGCTTTTGGCACGGGCATGACTGCAAGTACTTCAAGTTGCCGAAGTCGAACACAGATTTTTGGTCTGAAAAGATTAGTGCAAACCAGAAACGAGATGCTTCAACGCATATCAAACTATGAACCGCCCCGGGATTGTCGGAGGCCTTAACTCCTGAGAGGAAGGGTCTACGATGAGCAAGACGACGAACAAGTTTGCCCCTGAAGTGCGTGAGCGGGCAGTCCGCCTGGTGCTGGACCAGGAAGGCGAGCATCCATCCCGCTGGGCTGCGATCACCTCCATTGCTGCCATGATCGGTTGTTCCGGCCACACGCTGCTGGAGTGGGTGAAGAAGGCCGAGGTGAACAGCGGCAAGCGTGCCGGGGTGCCGACCGAGGTGGCCGACCGGCTGAAGGCTTTGGAGCGCGAGAACCGGGAGTTGCGGCAGGCCAACGAGATCCTGCGCAAGGCCTCTGCATATTTTGCCCAGGCGGAGCTCGACCGCCCGTTCAAGCGATGACCAGCTTCATTGATGAGCATCGCGCTGAGTATGGGGTCGAGCCGATCTGCCGGGTTCTGCCGATCGCCCCATCTACCTACCACGAGCGCGTCGCGCAGCGGCGTGATCCGTCGCGTCTCTCGGCGCGCGCCCAGCGCGATGAGGCGATGAAGCCCGAGGTTCGGCGCGTGTTCGATGCCAACTTCAAGGTCTATGGCGTGCGCAAGGTATGGCGACAGATGCAGCGCGAGGGCTTCGATATTGCCCGTTGCACGGTGGAACGGCTGATGCGCGAGCTGGGCTTGCAGGGTGTAATCCGGGGCAAGCCGGTGAAGACGACGATCAGCGACAAGGCAGCGCCTTGTCCGCTCGATCAGGTCAACCGTCAGTTCCATGCACCGGCGCCGAACATGCTGTGGGTCTCGGACTTTACCTATGTCGCGACCTGGGCGGGCTTCGTCTACGTGGCCTTCGTGATCGACGTTTACGCCCGCTATATCGTGGGCTGGCGGGTGAGCAGGACGGCCCACGCCAGCTTTGTGCTAGATGCTCTCGAGCAGGCGATCCACGATCGGCGGCCAGCCCATCGAGGCGGGTTGATCCACCACAGCGACCGCGGCAGCCAATACGTGTCGATCAAGTATACCGAGCGCCTTGCCGAAGCCGGGATCGAACCATCGGTCGGGAGTGTTGGCGACAGCTACGACAATGCTTTGGCTGAGACGATCAACGGCCTTTACAAAGCGGAGGTGATCCATCGGCGGGGACCGTGGCGATCCTTTGAGGCCGTTGAATATGCCACGCTTGAATGGGTGGACTGGTTCAACAACCGCCGCCTGCTCGCGCCCATCGGCAATATCCCGCCGGCCGAAGCCGAAGCACGATACTACGCCATGCTGGACGAAACACCCATGGCAGCATAATTTGATGAAACTGGCCTCCGGCAATCCCGGGGCGGTTCACTATCCGAGATGGGAATTCGTTCAACTGTCGTGTGGGAGTGCGAAACGAAACTCTCAAAACAGGCACTTTCAGCAAGGATCGATGAGCTAGAAGCTTGGCTCAAAGCTAGCGTCTAGTAACTAAACCAATATGTTGGTTCGATGCCAAGCGAGTGCTTCGAGCGAAGGATAACTCTCCTGAAAAGCCGGAAACGCAATTTCCTGACCAGCAAGAGCGGCCAAAGATTCATTCTGCGCAATTGACATCACTTTATCCGGTACAACTATCTTGTAGTTATCAGAAACGCCGACGAGGCCCCTGTCGAAGGCCCAGTGATGACGCCGACACAATAAGAGCCCATTTCTAATATCATCGCTTCCTTTCAAAAATCGCGATACGATATGCGCGGCTTCAAGCTCCGACCTTCCATCAGGATGCCTCAATCCCAAGCGACACAACGAGCATTCATCACGGTAGGATTGACGGACAATTCTTTGAAATGCACGACTCCGTGAAATTCGTCTGGATCGAGACTCGTTATAGCCTGCATCTTGATCAAAGAGTGCAAACTCTCTTTCTGCGTTTTCTTGAAGCTGCTCTACCGCCTCATTGACTTCCGCTTCAGTAATTGGAGGCATTTGAGAATTTACTGCCCCCCATCGCTTCCCCGCGAAGCTTGCCATAAGTTTACCGTATTCAGGCATCCCCGATTTGATCAGAGTGAATCGATAGTGATCGTCTTGCTCGACACCACGTTCGATGATGAGAATATCATCCTTTTCGGCCAAATTTCTGAGACTAGAGATTCCGCCTGTTATTCGACGTTCAGGTGAACGTTCCCCACCCCATGTCTGGTATTGATAGCGGGTTTCCACAGATTCGATGAAGCGTGAACCTGCAAACAGATCAGCAGTTATGGCGACATCTACAGTAGGCCGCTCAGGGCTTGTCGCGTTCCGCAACAGCGGGAGATAATCTTCCAAATCTTTCGGCAAAACAAAGCCGCCTTGATGGCCGGCAGCTTGTCCAGTGTCGTTGTGTGCGAGAACTTTATAAATTGGAGCGTCGAAATCCACCTGATCACCTATTCAAAGTTCTTATTAGATAACTCTCCAATGACTCACGGCCGGAAAACTTTCAATGTGAAAGCCAGTGCCCTTGCCCCCTCCTCTCAATGCGCATAAACTCTGCGCATGAACATTGCCTGATCCCCCCACCGGGCCACCAATGTCTCGCTCGATGCTGACTATGTCGCGGAAGCCAAGGCGTTGGGGATCAATCTTTCGCAGGCGTGTGAGAAGGGTCTGATTGCGGCGGTGAAGGAAGCGCGGCAGGCGGCGTGGCAGGCGGAAAATCGTGAAGCGATGGATGGGTGGAACGCTTATGTCGAGAAGCACGGGCTGCCGCTTGCGAACTATCGGCTCTTTTGAGTGGTTGGGTTTGAGCTTGTCTTGCTGACTGGAGTTTGAGGGGCACGCTGGGCGCGTCAATTGCCCTTCGCGGCTTGGCGGCTTGGCGGCTTGGCGCGAAATCAAGGCTGCGCCTACCCCTCCACCACCGCGCTGCGCGCGGCGGTCCCCCTCCCCCAGCAAGCTGGGGGAGGATTTATTCTTCGCCCATCCTCAACGCCGCAATAAACGCTTCCTGCGGAATTGAAACATTCCCATATTCCCGCATCCGCGCCTTACCCTTCTTCTGCTTCTCCAGCAGCTTCTTCTTACGCGTAATATCACCGCCATAGCACTTCGCGGTCACGTCCTTGCGCAGGGCGGCGATGGTTTCGCGGGCGATGATCTTTCCGCCGATGGCGGCCTGGATCGGGATCTTGAACAGGTGGCGCGGGATCAGGTCTTTTAGCCGTTCGCACATGCCGCGGCCGCGTTCCTCCGCCACGCTGCGGTGGACGATCAGGCTGAGCGCGTCGACCGGCTCGGCATTGACCATGATGTTCATCTTGACGAGGTCGCCCTCGCGCAGGCCGATCTGTTCGTAGTCAAAGCTGGCATAGCCGCGGCTGATGCTCTTCAGCCGGTCGTAGAAGTCGAACACCACTTCGTTCAGCGGCAGTTCGTAGCTCACCTGCGCGCGGCCGCCCACGTAAGTCAGGTCGGTCTGGATCCCGCGCCGGTCCTGGCACAGTTTCAGGATCGCGCCGAGATATTCGTCGGGCGTGTAGATCGTGGCCTTGATCCACGGCTCCTCGATCAGCTCGATCCGGTTCTGGTCGGGATAATCGGCGGGGTTGTGGAGGTACATCTCGCGCGCATCCTCCGTCTTCGACTTGCTGAGGACCAAGCGATAGACGACGCTCGGCGCGGTGGTGATGAGGTCGAGGTCATATTCGCGGCTGAGCCGTTCCTGGATGATCTCCAGATGCAGCAGGCCGAGGAAGCCGCAGCGGAAGCCGAAGCCCAATGCGGCGGAGCTTTCCATTTCGTAGGAGAAGCTGGCGTCGTTCAGCCGCAATTTGCCGATGCTTTCGCGCAGTTTCTCGAAGTCGGCCGCATCGACCGGGAAGAGGCCGCAGAACACCACCGGCTGCACTTCCTTGTAGCCGGGCAGCGCCTTGTCCGCCCCGCCCTTCACCGTGGTGATCGTATCACCCACGCGGGCCTGTTCGACTTCCTTGATCTGCGCGGTGATGAAGCCGATTTCGCCGGGGCCGATTTCGGGCAGGTCGGCGCGCTTGGGGGTGAAGCAGCCGACCCGGTCCACCAGGTGCTGCGTGCCGCCCTGCATGAATTTGACCTGCAGGCCCTTCTTGATGACGCCGTCGATGACGCGCACGAGGATGACGACGCCGAGATAGGGATCGTACCAGCTGTCCACCAGCATGGCCTTGAGCGGGGCGTCGCGGTCGCCCGTGGGCGGGGGGATCTTGGCGACGACGGCTTCGAGGACGTCCTCGATGCCGATGCCTGACTTGGCGCTTGAGAGCACGGCTTCGCTGGCGTCGAGGCCGATGATGTCCTCGATTTCCGCGCGGACCTTTTCCGGCTCGGCAGCGGGCAGGTCGATCTTGTTGATGACGGGAACGATTTCGTGGTCGTGCTCGATCGACTGGTAGACATTGGCGAGCGTCTGCGCCTCTACCCCCTGTGCGGCGTCGACCACGAGCAGCGCGCCTTCGCAGGCGGCGAGACTGCGGCTGACTTCATAGGCGAAGTCGACATGGCCGGGCGTGTCCATGAGGTTGAGCTCATAGGTCTCGCCATCGCGAGCGGTGTAGTTGAGGCGGACGGTCTGGGCCTTGATGGTGATCCCGCGCTCACG
This sequence comes from Sphingomonadaceae bacterium, assembly GCA_024236195.1. GTDB lineage: Bacteria > Pseudomonadota > Alphaproteobacteria > Sphingomonadales > Sphingomonadaceae > JACXVD01. Next base: position 56,367 of record JACKKZ010000004.1, on the reverse strand, counting down.
CTCAATGTCCATATTATCAAGGACTTGCTCGCTCATTTCACGGTCAGTCAAGCCGCCGCAAAACTGGATCAGCCGGTCCGCGAGGGTCGACTTGCCGTGGTCAATATGCGCAATAATCGAAAAATTACGAATGTTTTTCAGCTGGTTCATTAAATCAGACACCAAGAAGGGAAAGACGCGCAACAGCGCTTTCCTCGCCCCTTAGCGACACTGAATGGGAATGTCAGCAGCCCTTGCGAGCTATGCGTTTACCGCATCTTGGACAGATCAACCTGCATGAAGGCTGGCTTGGTCTTGGGCACTTCTCCGACATGGCCGCCAACCAGCGGATAATCGCCCACCGGCAGCACCGCCAACGGCATACCTGCCGCCGCAAGCGCATAGGGCGAAATGCGGTGCCGCGTACACAGCCCCCCTGCCCCGTCGCTGACCAGCGGAGTTTCGAATTCCAGCCCCTGTGCATGTTCGTGCGACCGGCGGACGGTAGCAACGACCAGCTGGCCTTCGCCCAAATCGAGCACGAGTTGCGTATCGAGCGGGACATGCAGCAGCCCTTCGATCCGCGCACCAGTCCGAGACAGGTTGCGCATGACCGCATCATAGCGATGATCTTCGTGGATCACGCCAATGCGGCGGAACACGGTCTTCCGTTCCGCGCGATGCTTGGCCGGTCCTTCCGGCTCCCAGATGAATTGCTCTTCAGCAAAACGTTCAGTCAGTTCTTCCTGCCGGACCGCCTTGGAATAGACGAAGCCCTGAATGTGCCCCACGCCCAGTTCGCGCAACAGCTCCAGCTCGTCCATGGCTTCCACGCCTTCCGCAACAACCTCCATCTTGAGGGCATTGGCAAGGCTGGTAATCGCGGTGATGATCGCCGAGTTATTATTGTCATGCTCGGTCAGGCCACGGACAAAGCTCTGGTCGATCTTGATCTTGTCAAACGGGGCATTGCGAAAATAGCCAAGCGAGGAATAGCCTGTCCCGAAATCGTCCAGCGCCAACCGAACACCCAGCTTTTTCAGCTGGTTGAACATGTCGAGCGCGGATGTTTCATCACCGATGAAGACCGATTCCGTGATTTCCAGTTCCAGCCGGCGCGGATCAAGCCCGCTTTCCTGCAGCGCCTGCCGCACCACATGGGGCAGGCTTTCGGACATGAACTGAACCGCAGAAACATTGACTGCCACACGCAGGTCACCCGGCCATTGTGCCGCATCCAGGCAGGCCTGGCGCAAGGCAAACTGGCCGAGCTCGACAATCAGGTTGGTCTCTTCAGCAACCGGGATAAAATCTGCCGGGCTGATCCAGCCGCGATCCGGATGCTCCCAGCGCATCAATGCTTCGAGAGCCGCAACCTTGTTTGACGTGGTCTTGATGACCGGCTGGTAGTGCATCTGCAGCTGGTTCCCGACCATCGCATCGCGCAGATCTTCCTCGATCTGCCGACGCAGCCGCGCGCCATCCTTGAGTTCACCGGAATAGAAGCGGAATTGCCCGCGCCCGCCGCCCTTGGCAGCGTAAAGCGCAAGGTCAGCGGCCCCAACCAGCTCTTCCGTATCAAGCCCGTCATAAGGGGCAATGGCGATACCGACAGAGGTCCCGATAATCGCCCGGCTGCCATCAATCGAATAAGGCTGCGAAACCATCTGGATAACACGTTCGGCCAGATCACCGAGATCGCCGCGATCATCCATATCAGGCAGGATCACCTGAAATTCGTCGCCGCCAAGACGGCCGATTTCTCCGGTCTTGCCGATAATCCGCTGCAGCCGTTGCGCGACCTGCTTGAGCAGTTCATCCCCGGCCGGGTGGCCGAGCGTGTCGTTGACCTGCTTGAACCGGTCAAGGTCCAGCATCATCAGCGCGCAGCTGCGCTTGGCCGCCTTGTAGGCAGTCAAGGTCGCAGTCAGCCGCTTGGTCATGCGGTGGCGGTTGGCCAGCCCCGTTAGCGAGTCATATTGCGCCAGGCGCGAGGCATCACGCTGGGCTTCGCGCACCGAAGTGATATCCTTCGCGCTGCCGCGATAGCCCTGAAAATTGCCTTCCTCATCCAGCTGAGGCTTGCCGGAGATTGACCACCATACTTCGCTGCCATCAATGGCAATACGAACCGGCAGGTCCATGATCGAGTTGCGCGCGCTGAGCAGGAAAGCCAGCGGGCGCTCAGCCTTTTCCTCACTGTCGTCCTGGTCCGGGATGAACAGGGATGAGAGCGCGCGGCCGATCAGCTGATCGCCATCAGCTCCCAGTTTGCGGGCGGCGCTTTCGGAAATGTAGATCAGGCGGCCTTCTGCATTGGTGGCCCAGAACCAGCCAAGGCATGCTTCCTCGAATTGATCGAGCAATTGCAGGCGATGTTTTGCATCCGCGCGTTTGACAGGCGCCACAGCCTTGCCCTCGGCATCAGCCGCAGCAGGTGAGGCACCTTCTCCACGCTTTGAAAACAGACCGCCGAACGACATGCTACTTACCTGACTTCCTTTTCAATCCTGCCAGTTCCGGCACGAGGCCAAACTATCGCTTGCATACGAAAGAATGGTTAAACCTTCTGAAAGACTGCGACTGCCCTATTCATTTGCAACCCGCAAAGACCGTTTTTCGGGTCCATTCGTGCCACTGGCGACAGCGATGATCGTTCCGCTGGCATCGCGTTCCAGTGGTTTGGCGAATTCAACCCCCATGCGATCATCCTCGCACCATCGACTGGTGGCGGTGACAATGTGGCTATCGGACAGGGCAATGGTGAAGATCGTCCCGACCGGGACGTTCCACAGCCCTTCCACCAGCGCGCCAGTGACGGAGATATTGCGGATCGTGCCGTTATAATATTGGCCACCATGCTCCAGCACGACCTTACGCAGCATGGTCTGGCGGGACGCACGCGCCGAACGCGGTCCGCGCGCAACGGCATTCAACCCTGTTTCCAGCCGCTTGGTAGCGTTAGCTGCGGAAAGGGGCCGTTCATAGATATAGCCCTGTACATGGCTGCAACCGTGCATACGCACGAGATCCAGCTCGTCCAAGGTTTCCACGCCCTCTGCCGTCGTATCCATGCCCAGCGCATGGGCAAGGCTGGTGATCGAAGCGATGATCGCGCCATTGCGGCTGCCCGGTTCGGTTGCACCACGCACGAAGCTCTGGTCGATCTTGATCTTGTCGAATGGCGCTTTCTTCAAATAACCGAGCGAGGAATAGCCGGTCCCGAAATCATCCAGCGCAAAGCGGACGCCGATCTGCTTGAGCGCGGCGAACATCTGATCGGTACCTTCACTATCATTGAGGAAGACCGTCTCGGTAATTTCCAGCTCCAGCCGTGAAGGATGGATACCTGATTGGGCCAGGGCATGGGCAATGATTGCGGGCAATTGTGGGCTGGAGAATTGCAGCGGCGACACGTTGACGGCGCAGCGCACCTTTTCCGGCCATGTCGCGAGATCTGCACAGGCTGTGCGTATCGCCCATTCGCCAATCGGGCCAATCAGCCCGGTATCTTCGGCAATGGGTATGAATTTCTCCGGCGAAATCCAGCCCATCACCGGATGGTTCCAGCGCAACAGAGCCTCGAAGCCGCTGATCTGTTCCGAAGTGGTGTTGACGACCGGCTGGTAATGCAGTTCCAGCCCGCCCTCCGCCAACGCATCGCGCAGATCCTGCTCCAGCTGGGCGCGTTCTTCTGCGGCGGAGTGTAAATCATTGGCATAGAAGAAGTATCGCCCGCGCCCGCCATCCTTGGCCGCATAAAGGGCAAGGTCGGCGTTACGAATGATCGCTTCGCTATTATCGCCATGTTCGGGGCAGATCGAAATGCCGACTGATGCCCCGATCACCACACGCTGGCCTTCGATCGAATAGGGTTGCGACAGGGTCTGGATGATTTCCTGCGCCAAAGCTGCCAGCCGGTCACGTTCCTGGCGTCCAGGAATGATCACCTGGAATTCGTCCCCCCCCAAACGGCCCACGCGGCCCAGCTTGCCAACGACGCGCTCCAGCCGCTGCGACACTTGCTTGAGCAAGGCGTCACCCGCCGGATGGCCCAGCGTATCATTGACCTGCTTGAAGCGGTCGAGGTCGAGAAGGAAAACGGAACATTCACGCTGCATCAGCTGCGGTGCGGAAAGGATCTTTTCCAGCGAGAGCGACATCTGGTGCCGGTTCGCAAGTCCGGTCAGCGAATCATAATGGGCCAGACGAGATGCCTGTTCCTGGCTGCGCTTTTTCTCGGTCAGATCCGTGCCCGACCCGCGAAAGCCGACATAGTTATGGAAACTGTCGTAAACGGGCCGCCCGCTGATCGACCAATAGCGATCTTCCTTCGTCGCTGCCTTTACTGCCTGTTCGGTAAAGGCACTGCGGGCTGACATGTGGAAGTTGAGCGTTCGCTCGCCTTCGCGGTTTTCATGACTCAAATCGAACAATTCGGCAAAGGGACGCCCGACAATCACGGTCTTTTTCTGGCCGATAGCGTCGGCGACAGAATCGGAAATATAGGTCAGATTGCCGCGACGGTCGGTTTCCCAGAACCAGCCCTGTCCGGTGTCTTCGTAATCCTGCAGGATGCCTTCGGCGCGTTTGCGGATGCGTTCCTGTTTCTGTTCTTCTTCTAGCCGCTCATGTTCGAGCTGCGACTGGTAGCGGGCAACCAGCGTTGCCACCAGCAGGGCTGCCGCGAAAGCGCCATATGCATGGCCATCACCCAGCGCCATCACCACTGCACCCCAAGATGCGATAATGCTGCCGAACATACCGATCAGGCGGCGGCTCATGATCGCAGTAGACACCGCATTGATGCAGACCATGGCGGCAATGGCCCACTGGCCCTTCAACCCACCTGCGGCCATCCAGTTGGTAACTGTAAGCCCGCACAGGAACATCGGTACAAAAACGCTGGGAACGAGCATCGACCAGCGAATTTCCTGCGAGAAGCGGTCGGTCCGTTCCAGCTTGGCGAAGAAAGTCCCGGTGGCGGCCAGGGCAATGCTGGCAATCCCGGTGCCGACCACCATCAGCGAAGGCACCGCGACATTCACGAAACCGACGAAAAGATAGGCTGCAGCGAAAAACAGCGCCATGAATCCCCAATTGCTGGGAATGGCATAGGCCAGATCGTTTACCGTGATTTCAATCTGGTCGGACGATTTTTCATCGCGCGCTTTCTTGCGCCGTGACGCAGTGCGACGTTCCGGGGCTTCATCCGGGCGGGCCTTGGGCGAAGTAGGGAGATCAGACGATTCTTGTTGGGATTCCGGGGCGTTAGCGGGTTCCAACTGGCGCAGGCGCGCGCGGACAGGCCGCAGTTCTGCGGCCTCCTGTTCCATTTGCGTGGATGCTTTCATCGCTCGCGCTTCGCCCATGGCTGCATTAATGCCGCTATGCTTTTGAGAAACGGTTAATTCGGCCCTACATTTCGCGAACTTAGGACTGGTCGCAGCGCCGGTGACAAGCGGTGCAGCCAAGCTTGAATTAGCTGTAACTCCGTAGCATCCTTCCCCTCAGGGAGACTTTACCATGCGGCACATCGCTATCATCGGCTCCGGACCTGCGGGTTACTACACGGCGGAAGCTGCACAGAAGAAATGGGGCGACGATGTCCGCGTGGACGTGTTTGACTGCCTGCCTGTCCCCTATGGCCTGATCCGCACCGGCGTGGCCCCCGATCACCAGTCAATCAAAGGCGTCTCGCGCCGCTATGAGAAGACCGCGCTGAGCGAGAATGTCCGTTTTGTGGGCAATGTCATGGTCGGACGTGATGTCACCGTGCCGGAATTGCAGCAGGGCTATGACGCGGTGGTGCTGGCAACGGGCGCGCCGCATGATCGCAAGCTGGACATTGCCGGGGCAGAGCTTGCCAATGTCGTGGGCAGCGCGGCCTTTGTCGGCTGGTATAATGGCCATCCTGAATTCGCGAAGCTCGATCCGGACCTGACAGGCAAACATGCAGTGGTGATCGGCATGGGCAATGTTGCGCTGGATGTGGCGCGCATCCTGTCGAAATGCCGCAAGGAACTGGCTGGCAGCGACATCGTGGCCCATGCGCTCGACGCATTGTGCCAGTCGCAGCTGCAGTCCATCACCATCCTGGGGCGGCGCGGCCCGCACCAGATCATGATGACGCCCAAGGAACTGGGTGAACTGGCCAATCTCAATTGCGCCAGCCCGCGGGTCGATCTGCGCGACCTGCCCGACGAAGGCGATGATGCCATGCTGGAGCCGGGCCTGCGCAAATCTGTCACCCATTTGCGCAGCTTCGCCGCGATCCCCGAATCCATCCATGCGGAGAAGGACATTGAAATCGCTTTTGATTTCTTTGCCAGCCCCAAAGCCTTGATCGGCGAGGACACGGTCGAGGCCATCGAAGTGGAAGTAACCAAGGTGGAGGCTGGCCGTGCCATTGGCACGGGCGAGACCTATCGCATCCCGGCTGACCTGGTAATCAGCTGCATCGGCTATCGCAGCTCCCCCATACCCGATGTCCCGTTTGACGAACGCGCCGGGCGCTTTGCCAATGATGACGGGCGCATCCTTAACGGCCTTTATTGCGTCGGTTGGGCGCGCAGGGGGCCGTCCGGGACAATCGGCACCAACCGCCCGGATGGTGCGAATGTGGTGGACCAGATTGCAGAAGATTTCGATACTGGCGTGATTGGCAAGGGCAGCAAGAAGGGCCGTGCATGGTTTGACGAGCTTTCTGCCGCGCGCAGCCTGGAGGTCGTCACGTTCCGCGACTGGAAGAAGATCGAAGAGGCCGAAGAACAGGCCGCTCGCGACGGTGCCCCGCGCGAGAAATTCGTCGATGTAGAGGCCATGATCCGGGCGGGTCGGTGACTGCCCTTCGCGCCTTTTTGGCGGCGCTGGCCGCCATGCTGGCGACTTTCACAATACCTGCCGCTGGCCTGGCGCAGGAACACCTCGAACCGATTGCTGAACCGGACAAGGGCCTTGGCGGATATAGCGCCCTGCTCCGCACCGCCTTTGACGATGCCTATGCGGACAGCGCCATCCTGAACGGCACGATCATCCCCAGTTTCACAGTCGAAAAATCTGTTGCGCTCCACGAACGGAGAGGCCGTTACCGGATTGAAGTGCTGGCACCGCAAGAGCATCTGTGGCGTTACATCCTTGCCGGGATGTATGGCAATGGTTCGGTCAGGCGCGTTGATATTCCGCCGGACGAAGCCGAAAAGGCCCGGCAACAGGAAATTCGCGAGATCATGCGCGGCCTGCCCCGCGATCCACGCGATGTGCCTCTGCGGCGCTGCAGCAGGCGGATCAGTGGCGAAACTGCACAACTCCTGATGCGAGCGTGGCAATCAGGGCTGGTGGATATCCGCCCTTTTGAAAAGGGCGAAATCACAGCCATCATCATGGATGGGACAAGTTACGAATTCTGGGCTGCCGATGCGGAAGGCAGCAAGCGCGGCAGTATCTACGCCCCTACCTATGGCAAAAGTGACCGGCTGGCGAAATTGCTGCGCAGCATGGCGGAATTTTGCGAACGGCGGGGCAAGGAAAGCACTGTCGCGCAGCTTGCCAGCGCAGTTTGATCACTGCCCTTCGGCGCTACCATCCATGCGCTGAAGCTCCCGCCCGAAATTGCTCAGCCGGTCACCCAGAACCTGCATCTGGCCTGCGCAAAACTCGGTGGACGCGGCCATGTCGGCTGTGACCAGCTCAATCCGTTCCTTTGTCATGGCCTGTTCGATAGCTTCCCCCGTGCGGCCTTCGAAACGGCCCATGAAGAAAGTGAAGGCAGCCGTGATTGCGGTCTTGCCGTCAGCCTCGCCCATTAGCTGCAAGATCGCGCCAGACCAGATGGTGCAGCGCAGATCCGGGTCGATCTGCTCCAGCGGCGTGGCTTCCTGTGCGGCAACCACGCGCGGCCAAGGCAAGGTCAGCAGCGCCAGCGCCGAAAGTGAAGCGACGGCACCGCGCCGCATCACACGCGCATCGGCATCAGGACGTAAAGCGCCGCGCTCTTGTCATCCTTGCGGATCAGCGTCGGCGCACCGGCATCGGCAAGGTGCAATTCCACCGTATCGCCATCAATCTGGCTGAGGATATCCTTGAGGTAATTGGCGTTGAAACCGATCTCGAACTGGTCCGATCCATAATCGGCAGCCACTTCTTCCGTTGCCGTCCCATTATCAGGCGAGGTGACCGACAGCACGATCTTGTCGTTTTCCAGCCCCATCTTCACCGCACGGGTCTTTTCCGTGGCGATGGTGGCCACGCGGTCCACCCCCTGGAAGAAGCTGCGCGGATCAAGCTTGAGCAGCTTGTCATTCCCGGTGGGGATCACGCGGCTGTAATCGGGGAACGTCCCGTCAATCAGTTTGCTGGTCAGCACCACGCCGCCTTCACCGCCCAGGGTGAAGCGGATCTTGCTGGCGGAAAGGTCGATCGCAACATTGGCGTCCAGCGCTTCTTCCAGCAGCTTGCGCAGTTCCGCCACCGCTTTGCGCGGCACGATCACATCGGGCATCCCCTCTGCGCCGTCCGGACGCGCCAGCGTGAAGCGCGCCAGGCGGTGGCCGTCCGTCGCCGCCGCCTTCAGCACCGGCTTGTCGTCATCCGTCACATGCAGGAAAATGCCGTTGAGGTAATAGCGGGTTTCCTCGGTCGAGATCGCGAAGCGGGTGCGGTCGATCAATTCCGCCAGCACCTTGGCCGGCACTTCGAAACTGGTCGGCAGATCGCCTTCCACGATCACCGGGAAATCATCACGCGGCAGCGTCGGCAGGCTGAAACGGCTACGCCCGGCCTTAATCGCCATGCGGTTATCCGCCGTTTCCAGCACGACCTGGCTCCCCTCAGGCAGCTTGCGCGCAATGTCGAACAGCAAATGCGCTGAAACGGTCGTTGAGCCGGGGCTTTCAACCGAGGCCGCGCTCATATTCTCGACCACTTGCAGGTCGAGGTCGGTCGCCATCACTTTCACCGCGCCATTGGCGTCAGCGTCAATCAGGACGTTGGAAAGGATCGGGATCGTGTTGCGGCGCTCCACCACGGACTGCACGTGAGACAGGCTGCGCAGCAAATTGGCACGTTCGATTGTGGCCTTCATCGGTCTTTCTTCTTCCCCCTTGCGCGCCCGGGGGCCATTCCTGCCAAACCATAGCCGGAATCGCCCGCGAGCGCCGGAAAATCGTCACTTATCCTTAGCGACACAGGCCCGCGCGGCAAGGCGGATTAGGCCTGTGGGTGGATTCTTTGGGGAAAAGTTCTGCGCAAAGCCCCGCAAGTGACCAAAAAATCAGGAAAGCATCGCCATGCCGCCATTCACATGCAGTGTCTGGCCGGTGACATAGCCCGCTTCCTTGCTGGCAAGATAGGCAACGGCAGCGCCGATATCTGTCCCCTCGCCCATGCGCCCCATCGGGATGCGGGCATTGAGCGCGTCCTTCTGTGCATCCGGCAACACGTCGGTCATCGCGGTGCGGATAAAGCCCGGCGCGACGCAATTGGCGGTGATCCCGCGGCTGGCGACTTCCTGCGCGAAAGCCTTGGTCATGCCGACCAGCCCGGCCTTGGCCGCAGCATAGTTCATCTGCCCCGGATTACCGGTCGCGCCGACAACGCTGGTGATGGTGACGATACGGCCAAAGCGCGCCTTCATCATCGGGCGAGCGCTGGCGCGCATCAGGCGGAAAGCGGCCTCGAGGTTGATCTTCATCACCGCGTCCCATTCCTCGTCCTTCATCCGCATGGCGAGATTGTCGCGCGTGACGCCGGCATTGTTGACGAGGATGTCGATCTTGCCCAGCGTATCGACCGTCGCGGGGACCAGTTCCTCGACCTGAGTGGTGTTGCTGAGGTCGCAAGTGATTTCGACATGGTCGTGACCATATTCGTCGTTCAACTCTTCCCGAAACGCGCGCAATTTGGCCGCGTTGGAGCCGGAAAGCGCCAGCCGCGCCCCCTGCGAAGCAAGCGAACGGGCGATGGAGGAGCCGATGCCCCCACTGGCTCCGGTGACAAGGGCGGTCATTCCTTCAAGCGAAAACATTCAGGTTTCTCCGTTTTTTTGTTCGCGCAGAGGCGCAGAGGCGCAGAGAGTCACTGCGGAGAGTTATGGTTGTTGACGAGACGTCGAATGCCTTCCTTCATCGTTTCGCCAGAAAAATTCAAAAGCAGCCCTACGGGCTGATTGGTCAAACGCAAATAGGTAAGAAGCTGCTTGGCATGGACCTTGTTCAACTGCTCGACTGACTTGATTTCGAGGAGCAGGCGGTTTTCCTCCAAAAGATCAACGCGGAAAGCAGCGGGGAACGACAGGCCATCATATTCAATGTCGATCGGAACTTGCCGATCAACCCTATATCCTCGGCGCATGAGCGCCCCAGCCAGTACGGTCTCATAAACCGATTCCAGCAAGCCGGGACCAAGGTTCTTGTGAATGCTGATAGCTTCATCAACTACATCACCGCTTATCTCATCAATCGGCTTCAAAGCGACTCCCAACTCTCTGCGCCTCTGCGCCTCTGCGCGAAAAACCAGTTCAAGTTCGGCAGGCGCTCAAAGCCCCTTCGCCAGCGCCTCGATATCTTCCATTGTCACCACGCTGGAGACGGCGGCTTCCTTGTCGATGCGGCCGATCATCGGACCCAGCACCTTGCCGCCCAGTTCCACGAAGTGCTCCACACCCGCTGCGCGCATTGCGAGTACGCTTTCGCGCCAGCGGACACGGCCGGTGACTTGCTGCACCAGCAGTTCCAGCTCCTGCGCCGGGTCAGTGACCTGTGCGGCGGTGACATTGGCGTAGAGCGGCAGGGTGAAGGCAACCGGAGGAGTCTTGCCCAATGCCTCAGCCATCGCGTCAGCGGCGGGCTGCATCAGCGAGCAGTGGAACGGCGCAGAGACAGGCAGCAGCACGCCACGCTTGATCCCGTGATCCTTCACCAACGCAACTGCGCGTTCGATTGCTTCGCGGTGGCCGGAGATCACGACCTGCGTTGAGTCATTATCATTAGCGACTTCGCACACCTGCCCTTCGGCAGCAGAATCCGCCAGCGCCTGCGCCTTCTCAAGGTCAGCGCCCAGCAGCGCGGCCATGGCTCCCTCGCCCACCGGCACAGCTGCCTGCATCGCCTGCCCGCGCAGCTTCAGCAGCCGCGCCGTATCCGCCAGCGAGAACGCGCCGACAGCACACAGAGCAGTATATTCGCCCAGCGAGTGACCAGCGACGCAATCGCCCTTGTCCGCCAGCGACACGCCGCCTTCCTTCTCCAGCACCCGCAATGTGGCGATGGCATTGGCCATGATCGCGGGTTGCGCATTCTCGGTCAGTGTCAGCTGGTCTTCCGGCCCTTCGAACATGATCGCAGACAGTTTCTGCCCCAGCGCGTCATCCACTTCCTCGAACACTTCGCGTGCGGCAGCGCTGGCATCAGCCAGCTCCTTGCCCATGCCGACTTTCTGGCTGCCCTGCCCCGGAAAAACAAATGCTCGCATTGCGTGTAAACTCCTGTTGTCGCCGCGCGACTATGCCTGCTTGAAGCTGCGCGCAAGGCCGAAGGGAACGACATGGTTGTCGCCCGTGTGCCCCACTTCCGCGCGGCCAAGGTATTTGATCCCGGCCCGCGCACACCAGAAGCGGGCAATGTCCTCTTCCTCCTGGCCAAAGGGGCGATCATTCTCTGGCACCGCTGTAATTGCCCCCAGCCGCAGCCCGGCAATGGGCGGAAGATTGCTGGTAAGATGGAAGAACAGCCGGTCGATGGCGTAAAGATGTTCGGACACTTCCTCCACCATCACTACGTGGCCCGTCAGGTCCGGCATCAGATCGGTGCCCGCCATCATCGCCAGCGTCATCAGGTTGAAGGCGACAGTAGGGTGATCGTCCAGCGATGGCTCCAGCCCGCCATTGTCGCCGGAAAACCAGTCCAGCACCCGGCGGATCGCGACCTTGCCGCGTTCGCTGCGGGCGCTGACCGGCATGGAACCATGGACCGGCTGCCCGATCCCGGCGCAGTAAAGTGCGCCCAACATGTAACCACAGTCGGAAAAGCCGACATAGGCCTTGTTCCGCGCAGCGGAGCCTAGCTTTTTCACCGCTTCCGCCGCGATCCGGTTGGAGCCATATCCGCCCTTGGCAAACCATACGGCGTCGTAAGACACGTCATTGGCGCATTCGAGGAAAGCGTCGAGCCGGTTGATATCCGATCCGGCAAAATGGCCCAGACCAGTAAAGCACTGCTCGTGGAAATGGAGCGAAAGGTCGGGATATTCATCCGCCACCAATGCACGGGCGGCGTCCGCATGCTCGCGGGTGATGGCTGTTGCAGGGGCGCAGATCGCTATTCGGGTCATATCCCCTTGGTGCCAGCTTGTTTTGCGCGAAACAACTGCATAGCCAAGGTGCATGGACGATTCCCACAAGGCTGACCTGACTTCCCACCCCTGGTTCTTTTGCGGCATTGGCGGCTCGGGCATGCTGCCGCTCGCGCAGATTCTCAAAGGACGTGGTGCACAGGTCGCAGGGTCTGACCGCAGCTGTGACCAGGGCCGCACACCGGAGAAGTTCGCCTGGCTGGAGCGCGAGGGCTTCGATCTCTACCCGCAGGACGGCAGCGGGATCACTTCGGCGGAACAAGTGCTGATCGCCAGCGCGGCGGTGGAAGACACGGTGCCGGAAATGGTGCGGGCACGGGAACTGGGCTGCTCGCGCATGACGCGCGCCGAGCTGTTGTCCGAATTGTTCAACTCTTCCCCCTTTGGCATCGCGGTGGGCGGTACCAGCGGCAAGAGCACCGTCACCGGCATGCTGGGCTGGATCCTCGCAGATATCGGTGCCGACCCGACGATCATGAACGGCGCGGTGATGAAGAATTTCCGCAGCACAGAGGCACCCTTCGCCAGCGCCGTGGTGGGCAGCGGCCAGCCCTTCGTCAGCGAAGTGGATGAAAGCGACGGCTCGATTGCGCTCTACCGGCCCAAGGTCGGTGTGCTGCTCAACGTCAGCCTCGACCACAAGAGTATCGAGGAACTGCGCGCCTTGTTCCGCAATTTCCTGAAGGCCTCTGCCCGGACAGCGGTCAATTTCGACGATGATGAAAGCTATTATCTCGCGGACGGGCTGGATGGCGTCCTTCCCTTTGCCATCGACAGCCGCGAAGCGCTGATCAAGGTAGAGGCTGGCTCCATCGTTGAAGACCCGGTGTCGATCTCTGCCGTGGTGATCGACAAGCGCGACAAGACCGCCTGCCCGCTGCACCTTGCCATGCCGGGGCGGCACAACCTCTCCAATGCGCTGGCCGCCATCGCGGGGGCCAATGCAGCCGGTGTGCCGGTGGAAGATGCCGTTCAGGCCCTGCGCAGCTTCAAGGGCATGGCGCGGCGGTTCGACATTGTCGGGACGACCGGCAATAATATCACCGTCATTGACGATTTCGGTCATAATCCCAAAAAATGCGCTGCAACCTTGCGCGCGATGCGCGCCCATCCCGGCCGCGTGATCGCCTTCTTCCAGCCGCATGGCTATGGCCCGCTGCGCCAGATGGGGCATGAACTGGCCGAGACCTTCGCCCGCGAACTGGCGGCGGATGATGTGCTGATCCTGTGCGACCCAGTCTATTTCGGCGGGACGGTCGACCGCAGCGAAGGTAGCAAACGGATCATCGCCATGGTGCGCGAGGCGGCAGGCGACAAACCGCTCGACCTCCACCATATCCCCGCCCGCGAGGATTGCGGCGCGAAAATGGTCGAACTCGCCCGCCCCGGCGACCGGATCGTCATCATGGGCGCCCGCGACGATACGCTGACGGACTTCGCGCAGGGGCTGTTTGACCAGCTAGGCTAGGGTCAGACCCTGGCGCTTTGCGCGGGGGGTGACGCCGAACCAGCGGCGACACGCGCGGTTGAGCGCGGGCTGGTCGGAAAAGCCCGCCGTCTGCGCCACCAGCGCCAGCGGGACAGCGGGCTGGCTGAGCAGTGTTTCGACCAGTTCGCGGCGCACTTCATCCTGGATTATTTCGAACCGCATATCGGCATCATTCAGCCGCCGCTGGAGTGTGCGCGGATGGAGGCGCAGCACGCGCGCGACATCCTGCAAATTCGGCTGCTGCACCCGGACCAGGCTCTTAAGGACTTCGCGCACCTGTTCAGGAAAGGACAGGTCTGGCGAAGGCGCTGCGCCGATCAGGAAACGCTCGACAAAAGCTTGCATCTGCTGGTTGGTGCCGGGCAAGCCACACCTTATCTCTGCCGAGCGCAGGACCACCCCGTCCATCTTTGCGCCAAATTTCGGGACCATCCCGAAGTGACGGGCATAGGCCTCCTCTTCCGCTATCCGCTCGTGTCTGAACCAAATCTCTGACGGATGGATGCGGTCATCCGACAACACCCGCACCACCTTGCTCAGATGCGCCACGGCATGTTCCGTCGCCTGCGGGATCGGCGGCAAATCCCTGACAAGGAAACTCAGGCGGTAGAATTCCATATCCGGAACCGCCGTTTCGAGGCTCTCGATAAGCATGGAGGGCGTGTGGAAATGAATGTTGCGCGCGGCCACGTCCAGCCCGTCCCGCACGCTGCGGGCGGACTGGATGGCGAGTGACAGCGGCCCGAGGAAGGTCATGTCCTGCCGTGCGGCAAGCCGCATCCCGAAATCGCTCACCTCCAGCGAGCGCGCTGCTTCCTCGAAAGCAAGCAGGACATTGGGATAGGGAATATAGCGATCAGGATCGGCCAGCAGTGCTTCCTCCAGCCCGACCCGCGCCAGGATCGCCCGCGCATCGCCGCCCAGATCGGCTACGAGACGGCGGAACCCGACAATGCCTGCGGCCCTGACAACATCCTTCATAGGCCATGCTTAGCGGGAGCTGTCGTTCAAAGCCAATAAATTGTCGTGCCAAGACAATATTCAGGCGGAGGATTGCGGCATTCCTTGATCCAGAAAAACATCATTGGAGAGGATGCCATGACTTCGACTCTTACCATCCACCATCAGGACCGCCTGCTGACGATCAATCGCCACAAGGAAGGCGAAGTGAAAAATGCGCTGCCCGGCGTGCATGTGACCCCCTGTTTCCTTGATCCGGAAAACGGGCTGTGGGTGCTCTATGCGCGGTTTGATCCGGGCACGATGTTGCCCAAGCATTTTCACACCGGCACAGTGCATTTCTTCACCACTGCGGGTTCCTGGGCCTACGTAGAATATCCCGAAGATGTGCAGACCGAAGGCAGCTATCTCTACGAACCGGGCGGCTCGATCCACACGTTCAAGAGCGATGAGGGCACCGAAGGCTTCATGGTCGTCAACGGCGCAAATGTGAACTTCGCGGAAGACGGCAGCTTCATGAACATCATGGATGCCGGCTGGATCGAGGAAGCAGTGCTCGCCGCTGCCAAGGCCGCAGGGCAACCCACCCCGCGCTACATCCGCCCGGGCGCTCCGGCCGGGTTCACCGCCTGATGCTGCCGACCGTCTCACTGGCCGGACGCACGGCCATCATCACCGGCGGCGCGCGCGGGATTGGCGGCACCATTGCCCGCCATTTTGCGGAGTGCGGAGCCAACGTGTTCGTGACCGACATCCTCACCGCAGAGGGGGAGGCGCTGTGCCTCGAGATCGGCAATGCGGCTGCCTTCCTGCGGCAGGATGTTCGCAGTGAGGAAGACTGGGACGCAGCCTTCGCCGCCTGTGCGGAGACATTCGGCACGCCCGATATCCTCGTCAACAATGCCGGAATCGAAGTGACCAGCTTCATCGCCCATGCCGATGTGGAGGATTTGCGCCGCCTGTTCGACGTGAATGTGATCGGCACGGCCATCGGTGTAAAAAAGGCCTTCGCGGTTATGGGCAAGGCGGCTGGCGGAAAAGGTGGGGCAGTGCTCAACCTCTCCTCCATGTCCGCACTGATCGCATCTCCGGGTTTCGGCCCCTATGGCGCGACCAAATCCGCAGTCGAAAGGCTGACCAAGGTGGCTGCAGTGGAAGCCGGTGCGCTGGAAACCGGGTTGAGGATCAACTGCCTCTATCCCGGCATCATTGCCACAGACATGCAGCAAAAACTGCAGGATGACCTGATCGCAATGGGCGTGTTCCCTGATGCACAGGCAGTGGGCGAATTCGTGCTAAGCAAGACCCCGCTGCGCCGCCTCGGCAGCCCGGAAGACGTTGCGAAGGCAGCGGCCTATCTCTGCTCTGACTATGCCGATTTCATCACTGGTGTGGGCCTGCCCGTCGATGGCGGGATGGCGCTGGGATAAAACAGTTTCCTGGGAGAGGATAAGACAATGGATTTCTCGCTGAATGGGAAGGTCGCGCTCGTCACTGGCGGCGCGCGCGGATTGGGGCTCGCCTTTTGTACCGCGCTGGCTGAGGCTGGTGCACAGGTGGTAATGGCCGATGTGCTGGAAGCAGAGGGTCGCGCAGCTACGGACGCCCTCACTGCGCAAGGCCACGCCGTGACCTTTCAGGGGCTGGACGTCAGTTCGGAATCTGACTGGGCCGATGCCGTTGACGCGATCAAGGCGCGCTATGGTCAGCTGGATGTGCTGCTCAACAATGCGGGTGTCGGGGGTGCCGGAACCTTTCTCAGCACGACGCTGGAGGATTGGAACCGCACCATCGCCATCAACCTGACCGGCGTGTTCCTTGGCTGCCGCACCTGTGTGCCGCTGATGGCGGAAAGCGGTGGCGGATCGGTGATCAATATCTCGTCGATATTTGGCCAGGTATCGGACTGGCTGGTATGCGCCTATTCGGCATCCAAGGGCGGCGTCCGCTCGCTGACCAAGAGCGTGGCGTTGATGTGCGGCGAAATGCAGAACAATGTGCGCGTCAATTCGGTCCATCCGGGATTCGTCCATACGCCGATGGTCGAACAGGGCGTGGCGGAAACTCCGAAGGAAATCGGGGATCCCTATATGGCCCGCACGGTGGGGCAGGTCCCGCTGGGGCGGATCGGCAATCCGGACGACCTTGCCGGGGCGATTGTCTTCCTTGCCAGTGACGCCTCGCGCTATATGACCGGTTCGGAAGTGACCGTAGATGGCGGGTTCACGGCACG
Organism: Sphingomonadaceae bacterium; assembly: GCA_024236195.1. Lineage (GTDB taxonomy): Bacteria > Pseudomonadota > Alphaproteobacteria > Sphingomonadales > Sphingomonadaceae > JACXVD01. Next base: position 39,358 of record JACKKZ010000004.1, on the reverse strand, counting down.
CTGAACACTATGACGGAGTAATGGGGTGGGCAGTTTGGCAGTGAAGGCTAAAACCGGGCTGTCCGGCCCTTGGCGGTTTGCCATGTGGAGCGCCGCAGCAGGCCTGCTCGCCCTGCCCGCTATCGCCATGCAGTTTACCCCGGAAGTAAATTGGGGGCCCGGCGATTTCATCGTCATGGGCGGGATGCTCGCCATGCTGTGCGGCGGGGTGGAGCTGGCTGCAAGATTCCTTCCCGGCAAGCGTGCCTTTGGCTTGGCGGGGTTGGCCCTGCTTGCGATCTTCCTGCTGGTCTGGGCGGAGCTCGCTGTAGGGATATTCTGACCCGCTTATTCGGGTATCCGCTCCCCTTTCCAGTCGAACACCTCCCCGCTGTCATTCGGCGTCAGCCCATCCAGCACCGCCAGCAAATTGCGCGCGGCTTCGTCCGGTGCGGTCAGTTGCCCATCTGGCAGGTTTGACTGGAATGGTTCCGACAGCGCTGTATCCACCGTGCCGGGATGCAGGCCGGCGACGATGAAGTGCTCGTTACGACGCGCCATTTCGATGGCGAAATTCTTCAGCAGCATGTTGAGCGCGGCCTTGCTCGCGCGGTAGCTGTGCCAGCCGCCCAGCCGGTTATCGCCAATCGAGCCAACCCGCGCAGAGAGCGCCGCGAAGACCGCCCTGCCCTTTTTGGGCATGATCGGCAGCACATGCTTGGCCACCAGTGCCGGGCCGATGGTGTTGAGGCGAAACACCTCTTCCATCGCCGCGCCATCCAGCGTCCGCAGGCTCTTTTCCGGGCCTGTGCCATTGTCGAGCGTCAACACACCGCTGGCCACGATCACCAGGCCAGGCGGCATTTCCCGCAGCGCTTGCGCCGCTTGGGAAATGCTGGATTCGCTGGTCAGATCAAAGCGGAACGGCATGATCCCCGCCCCTTCCGGCACTACTCCACTGCGCGATCCGGCATGAACCGCCATACCGCGCGCTGCCAATGCGCGCGCCAGCGCCGCGCCGATTCCGCCGCTGGCACCGAATATGGCGGCTGTTCCATGCTGCTGTCCTACATCACTCATGCCCGCTAGACGCTCGGAATGGTTGCACGGTTCCGAATTGCATTCCGGTTTGGAACCGGCGGCAGGTGGTCATGTTTTCTTGCTATAGACTGTGTTCCATGTGTTCCACCTATCCCGGCAATTCGCCCCATGCGGTGCTTGCCAAGGCGGGCGTAATTGCTAATAGGCGGGGCAAAGCAACAGGACGGATTGGCCATGGCTACCTTCACCCTCCCCAAGAATTCCAAGATCCGCAAGGACGGCAAGGTCCACAAGGCGGAGGGCGCGGCCAAGGTGAAGAAATTCAAGATCTATCGCTACGATCCCGACAGCGGCGAAAATCCGCGCTACGACACGTTCGAAATCGACCTCGACGATTGCGGCCCGATGGTCCTCGATGCGATCATCAAGATCAAAAACGAGATCGACCCGACGCTGACGTTCCGCCGCTCCTGCCGCGAGGGGATTTGCGGCTCCTGCGCAATGAACATGAACGGGCAGAACGGGCTCGCCTGCACCACCTCGATCGAAGACCTCAAGGGCGATGTGCGCATCACCCCGCTGCCGCATATGGATGTGATCAAGGACCTCGTCCCGGACTTCACCCACTTCTACGCGCAATATGCCTCGATCCGCCCCTGGTTGCAGACTGTCACCACCACGCCCAGCGGCAAGGAACGTAAGCAGAGCCCGCAGCAGCGTGAACAGCTGGATGGCCTCTATGAGTGCATCCTGTGCGCCTGCTGCTCTACCAGCTGCCCCTCCTACTGGTGGAACAGCGACAAGTTCCTTGGCCCGGCGATCCTGCTGCAGGCCTATCGTTGGCTGGCCGACAGCCGCGATGAAATGACAGGTGAGCGGCTGGATGCGCTGGAAGATCCCTTCCGCCTCTATCGCTGCCACACGATCATGAACTGCGCCAATGTCTGCCCCAAGGGCCTCTCGCCCGCCAAGGCAATTGCCGAAATCAAGAAGATGACCGCCGAACGGGCCATCTGACCGGTGGCAGAGCGCCCCGAGCTGGAATTCAACGAATATCTGCGCGAGAGCCACCCGGACCATCCGGGCTGGCACGAATGGCGCATCGCCGATGAAACCCGCTTCAACGGCGGAGTGCTTGGCACAGTGCTGGTGCGGCCCGAAGGCGATGACCAGGCGCGAGTGCGCATCTTCCCGACACGGCTGCATACCAATCTGGCCGATAATGTGCATGGCGGGATCATCCTGTCGCTGATGGATATTGCGCTCTTCGCCGGATCGACCGTCGCCACCGGGCGCGACATGAAATTCGGGGTGACTGTGGAGCTGAACAGCCACTTTGTCGGTGCAGGCGATCCAACTCGCCCGCTTGATGCAGTGGTAGAAGTCGTGCGCGAGACCGGGCGGATGATCTTCGTCCGTGGCACGGTGGTGCAGGAAGAGGACATTGTCGCCAGTTTCAGCGGCATATTGCGCAAGATCGCCCGCGCATGAGCGGCGTGCGTACCCGCTACGACGCGCTGGTCGCTGCGGGCGAATTGCGGCCGGATGCGGAGCAGGCAGCTGCGGCGGACCGGCTCGATCAGTTGCAACGCGAATTGGAAGCAACCCCGGCGGAAAGCACCGGCTTCCTCAGCAAGCTGTTCGGAGGCGGCAGCAAGGCCCCCACCCCGCGCGGGCTCTATATGTGGGGCGGTGTCGGGCGCGGGAAGTCGATGCTGATGGATTTGTTCCACGATGCGCTGGCGATCCCGCAAAAGCGCCGCGTGCATTTCCACGCCTTCATGCTCGAAGTCGACGCACTGGTGCGCGAAGAACGCAAGCGCGAGGCCGGCGATCCGATTGCGCCGGTCGCGGCGAAAATCGCGCATGGGCTGCGCTGCCTCGCGTTCGACGAAATGGTGGTCAACAACACCGCCGATGCGGCGATCATGTCCCGCCTGTTCACCGCGCTGATCCGGGATGAAGGCGTGGTCGTCGTTACCACCAGCAACCGCCCCCCGCGCGATCTCTACAAGGACGGGATCAACCGTTCGCTGTTCCTGCCGTTCATCGACCTGATCGAGCAGGAGCTGGACGTGCTGACGCTCAATGGCCCGGTCGATTACCGGCTGGAGCGGCTCGGCGGAATTGACAGCTGGCACCAGCCGCTGGGCGATGCCGCCACAGCGCAAGTGCGCGAAGCCTTCTTCCGCCTGACCGACTACAAGCCCGAAGATGCCGAGCATGTCCCCAGCGCAGAGCTGGACCTTGGCGGCGGGCGCCTGCTGCATGTGCCCAAGAGCCTGAAGGGCGTCGCTGTATTCAGCTTCAAGCGGCTGTGCCTGGAAAATCGCGGCGCGTCGGACTTCCTCGCTATCGCCCGCGCCTATCACACGGTGATTCTGGTCGGCATCCCCCAAATGGGCCCGGAAAACCGCAACGAAGCGATCCGCTTCACCAAGCTGGTCGATGCGCTCTACGAATTGAAAGTGAAGCTTTTCGCCACGGCGGCGACGGAGCCGGACAAGCTCTACCAGTCAGGCGATGGCGCGTTCGAATTTGACCGCACTGTCAGCCGGTTGATGGAAATGCAGAGCGAGGAATATATGGCACTCGGCCATGGTGAGGATTAGGGGCGAAGAGGGTTAGGCCGCGTTTGCCAGTTTCTGCTGGGCCGTGGTCAGCCGGTTCATCACCTTCAAATCCTGCTCGCGCAGTTCCAGCGCCGCATCGGCCCACAATTCAGTGATCCGGGTTAGCTCTTCCAGCTCCAGCTTCCAGCATATCTTCATCGCCCGGCGCGCATTGACGAGGCCGGCATGGCGCCGGTCGGACTTCTTGATGAAGTCGCGGCAGGCCTGCAGCCCTTCGCCCTTCTCGGCGAGGTGATGCACGATGCCCAGTTCGTACATTTCCTCGGCGCTGTAGGTCTGGTTGGAGACGATCAGCCGCTCCGCCATCGCACTGCCCAGCTTGCGAGAGAGCAGCGCATGTGCCCCCATGCCGGGGAACAGGCCGAACATCACCTCTGGCAGGCCGAAAGTCGCATCACGTTCTGCCACGATATAGTCGAAGCTCAACAGTGCCTCGAACCCGCCGCCCAGCGCAGCGCCCTCCACCAGCCCGATGGTCAGCATCGGCAGGTCGAGCGAATTCATGTTGCGATGGAGAATCTGGCAACAGCGATGGCCATAACGCACCAGCCCTTCGCGGTCGCGATTGATAATCAGCTTGCGGAACAGTTCGAGGTCACCGCCAAAGCAGAACACACCCGGCGAACGGCTGCCCAGGATCAGGTACCGCAGCGGCACCTTGTCCGGGCCGAAACCCGTGGCGATGTGGTGTTGCCAGCTTTCGAAATCCGCGAGCATGGGCGGAGTGAAACTGGGCCGCCCTTCCGGCCGCATGTAACTCCACAGGGCCTGCGTTTCGCAATCGTAGAAACAATCGAGCTCTTTCAGTTCAAACAATTGCTTCGGGATCGCGTCATGCAGGGCACTTTCGCGAACGAGCGCGTCTTCTTCCTCCCCCAAGGGGAAGGCACCGCCATCGAGGCTTTCCGCGTCTCCGCTCACTTTGTCCAACCCATTTGCCAACCGATCCATTGCGACCCTTTCCGGTTTGGCGTGATCCCGTTTGCGGAAAGGTATGCCAGTGCTGACTCGCTTGGCAATGAGAGATTTTCCAGCGGGGATTGGCAGGCGTCCCGTTTTCGGTCACACCCCTTGAATTCATTCAGCTTTTTATCCGCTGATTTTCAGACTTTCGAGGGATTGGTCGAGCATCAGCAATTGCCAGAGAAGCCGTCCATGGTCGGACCGACCGGCGATATGCGCCTCAGCAAGCGCAGAAAGCCGGGCCTTATCAAACCATCCCGTGTGAGCCAGGGCTGCGCTGCTGGCGATTGCCCGTGCCTGCCCGGCCAGCGGGCCGCGCAACCATTCACTGATCGGGGTCACGAAACCTTGCTTGGGCCGGTAGAGGATATCCACAGGCAAATAGCGTTCCATCGTATGCTTCAGCAGCCATTTGCCCTGCGTCCCGCGAATCCGTTCGCGTTGCGGCAATTGGGCAGCAAACTCCACCAACCGGTGATCGAGCAAGGGTTCGCGGGCTTCGAGGCTCACCGCCATACTGGTGCGGTCCACCTTGGTCAGGATATCGCCCGGCATCCAGAACTTCAGGTCGGCATATTGCGCGCGGTCCAGCCCCGTCCTCGCCGGGGCCTTGCGCATCATTTCCACCAGCGGCTGTTCAGCCCGGTAATCCCCGCGCAAACGCTCAAAATCGGCGGAATAGAGCGTAGCGCGCAGTTCCGGCGGAATTATCGCCAGCGCGCGGGCGTAGCCTTCATCGCCATTCGCAGCGAGCGAGAGGAACGTCGTCTTCGCGCGCAAAGGGCGCGGCGCCCAGTCCGCCTTGGGCCATATCGCGCCCAAGGCCCCGAATACCGGCTTGCGCAAAGCCGCAGGCAAGATCGCCCGCGCCTGCTCCTCGCGCGCATGGAACACCTGCCTGCGATAGCCAGCCATCGCTTCATCCGCCCCGTCGCCTGAGAGCGCGACCGTCACTTTCTCGCGCGCCAATTGGCACACGCGCCACGTCGGTAGGGCAGAGGCATCGGCAAAGGGCTCGTCAAACATGGTCGCAAGTGTACCGATGGCATCAAAATCATTCGGATCGACCGTGCGCGCATGGTGGTCGGTATGGAACAGATCCGCGACCTGCTGCGCGTAAGAGGTTTCATCCAGCGATGCGACGTCAAACCCGATAGAACAGGTCCGAACCGGCTCGCGGCTCGCCTCTGCCATCAGCGCTACGACGCTGGAGCTATCCACTCCGCCAGAGAGGAACGCACCCAGCGGCACGTCGGAGACCATACGAGAGGAAACCGCCTCTCGCATCAGGTGCAGCAATTCTGCGGAAAGGTCAGCGGTCGAACCCTTGCGCCGTTCAGCAAAGGAAATGTCCCACCACTGCACCGGTGCCGCCGGTTCCGCATCATGGCGCAGCAAGCGGTAATGCCCGGCAGGGAGCTTCTCTACCCCCTTCAGGATCGAGCGGTGATCGGGGACATAACCCCAGGTGAGGTAATCCTCCACCGCCAGCGGATCAATGTCGCGCCGCAGCAAAGGATGCGCCAGCAAGCCCTTGAGTTCGGAGGCAAAAGCAATGCTGCCATCGCTCAAACGCGCCATGAACAGCGGCTTCACCCCGAAGCGGTCACGCGCAAGCAACAATTCGCGCTTGTGCTGGTCATAGAGGGCGAAAGCGAACATGCCATGCAGGTGCTTCAGGCAATCAACGCCCCAGCGTTGGTAGGCGGCGATGATAACCTCTGTATCACCATCCGTGCGGAACTGCGCCCCGCCCTGCTCCAGCTCGCGGCGCAATTCCTGGAAGTTGTAGATTTCGCCATTGAAGACGATGGCCACGCGCCCATCGGCCGAGTGCATTGGCTGTGGCGAACCTTCCAGGTCGATGATTGACAGGCGACGATGGCCCAGCCCAACCCCCTGTGCAGTCCACACTCCTGAACCGTCCGGCCCGCGATGCACCATCGCATCGCACATGCGTTCTACCCGTGCCGGATCGACCGGCTTGGGGGTGGTGTAATGAAAAAGGCCAGCGATCCCGCACATTATGGCTGCTACCTATCGAAGCCGCGCGACGCGGTCCATCCATTCACCGCGATCACCCAGTGCTTTTTCAAAGCTGGCAATGGCTTGCTGCGGATTGTTGTCAGTTTTCTGTTCCGCCGAGAGGATCAGCATGATGGTGGGCCGGGGGCGGAGCAGGATCCGGTCGGCCATGGTCGCCAGTTTGAACCGCGCAGGGCTGCCCGTGGTCAGTTCGCCCCGACGAAAGCTGGTGCGCGCCAGGCGCTTCACGCGGCCTTCAGCGAGCAAGTAATCGCCCATCGCCTGCTGGTCAGACGGGCCCGGCTCCAGCCAGCGCCACGAAGTCTCAGGCGTAAGTGCTCCCTCGCCAAAGGCCGTGGCTTCGCGCCCTTCCCCTTGCGAGGCGTAGATGGCGACAAAAACATCGACCTCTTGCCCATCGTTGGAACGATAGCGGCCCAGCATGCGATGCTTTGCACCGCCAGCACGCGGTTCCCAACTGACCATTGGCGAGTAGTCGATCAGTTGCCAGCCGGGCACTTGCGGCAAGGCAACCTGCTCCGCAACGCTGGCTTCGCTGCGCGTTGCCAGACCATGCCAAACGGCAAAAGCCAGCACCATCGCGCATAGCCCCGCTGTGACGGCGTTGAACGACAGCCCGTAGCGCGCCAGCCGAGCCAGCCAGGGCGAGGCGTTGATCTGCTCTGGATCAATCGCCGGGTCTTCCGGGGCGCGGTCAAAATATTTCCACCACAGCGCCAGTTGCAGGCCAATCACAATGGCGAAGAATACCCAGCCATAGAAGACGTGGTCAAACCCCGCAGCAAACTCCACACCCTGTGACTGCGCGATGTAGATCGTGCCCCATGCGCGAACGCCATTGGCAATGATCGGCAATGCCAGCGCCACCGCCATAAAGCCGATGCGGCGTTTCCAGCTGTTGAAGCAGACATTGCAGATCAGGATACCCAGCGCGATCATCGCGATCAGGAATTTCACGCCGGAACACGCCTCTGCCACTTCGAACAGGCCCGCCGGTGTGTTGATAAATACCCCGTCAATCTCAGCCGGAATACCGCTCCATTCGACCAGCACGACCACGATCTTGGCAGTGATCATTTGCAGCGCGGGTACCAGCTCGTCGCCAAAGGGGATCAGGAATATTGAATAGGCGAGCGGGAACAGCAACCCATAGGATACGCGCGGCCCAAGGATTGCCAGCACCGCCGCCGGCATGGTCAGGACCGCCCCGGCCTGCGACACCAGGTTCACCCCGGCAATTGAGCCGATGAGCCAGAGGAACAGCGCTCCGCCCACTGCGACCAGCCCCGGCCACCAGCCTTGAGGCGTGAGCTTGAGCACGTCCTCGCGCCGGATCCATACCAGCCAGCCGATAATCGCCGGGACAAACAGGATGTGGTTGTAGGTCGAACTGTCCCACCACTGCCACGCCATGTCGAACCAGTCCTGCGCCGTCAGTAGGAACAGGGCCACCCACGCCAGCGCAAGCCGCGCAAGCGGTTGCCGCCAGCTATCTGGCAAATTGGCCAGCAGACCCTGCTGCCGCCATTGGGAAAGAGTCGCTTCAGGCGGCATCGCGGCGTGTTCCGGGCAATCGGTGACCCAGCAATTCGGGCAAGCTCGCCAGCATGGCAGGCCAGCCTTGCTGCTCCACCACATAGCGACGCGCCGCCGCAGCCATGGCAAGCGATCCGGGGCCATCCGCCAGCAAATCCAGAGCCCGGCCAATCAACGCAGCATCGTCAGCAGCGATGGCGAAATGCTCACCGTCCGTCGCGTCAATCCCGGTCGCGGCTTCCGGTGTCAACAGCACCGGGCGCGCCATTGCCATGGCTTCCAGCACCTTGTTCTGGATGCCGCGCGCAATTTCGAGCGGCGCAAGCACGATGTCAGCAGCCGCAATAAAGGGCCTTACGTCAGGCACTTCGCCCCACACGCGCACACCATTCTTGCCGTCTTGCGCGCGCAATTGCGCCACTGGTGCGCGGCCGACGATGTGGAATTGCGCCTCAGGGTGGTGCGCACGGATTGCAGGCAGGATGCGGGTGATGACCCGCTCTGCCGCAGCGACATTGGGCGCGTAATCCATCTGTCCGGTGAAGACGAAATGCGGTCCCTTCGTGCTGGCCAGATCGCCATGCGCGTGGACCTGCTGCGGGTCGAAGAATTCATGGTCGATCCCGTTGCGCAGCACAGCAATCCTGGCCTTGTGCCCGGCAGGCAGACGCGAGCGGAACAGCTCCGCTTCGTTTTCGCTGATCAGCAGCGTGGCATGGGCGCGCTCGGCTAGCCGCGCTTCTTCCGCTGCCAGCAAGGGCGCTTCGCGCGCATCAATCCAGCGGCGTGGGGCTTTGCCGGATTTGCCGTAGGCTTCGAACTTGGCGCTATCGACATCGCAAAGATCGACCACCACGCGGCCTTCGAAGTCCGGCGGAATATATTGCCCCATCTGCCCGGAGAAGACGACAATGGTGTCGATCGCGCGCTTGGCCACGAGGTTCCGGACACAGCAGTGCATCCTGGCATCATCGAACGCGGTCAGGCTCACCGGCTTGCCGCTGGCCAATGCCTCCAGCCCCGCCCGCCATAGCGGCTTGCTGCGCTCATAAAGGCAATAGCTGGCCGCGACCTGCTTCAGCTCCTTCTCCTGCTCCCAATCGCCATCCGTGTCAGCGAAGCAAGCGACATGGACCGGCGAGAGTTTCGCCAGCGCGCGGAGCAAATGGTGGGAGCGGATCTTGTCGCCGCGGTCGGGAGGAAAGGGAATCCGGTGGGCGAGGAACAGCACTTCGCCCATCAGGCCAGCCCCTTCGCAATGAAGGGACCGATGCGGTTCGCGACGCTCAGGGGCAGCTTCTTCCACAGCTCGATCTTGCGGGAGTAGCTGCCGCTGGTTGGGTCGATATTGCGCTTGGCATGGCCCGGCGCGGCCCAGCTGGCATAGCTGAGAACTTCCGGCTCGAAGCCCCAGTTTTTCTTGAAGAAATAGGGCCCGCTATTGGTCTTGCTACGGCCAAAATCAAACCGGTCATAGCCGCGTTTGCGCGCGTGGAGCATGAGCTCGTAATACATGCGTTCATTGGCGCGCAGCCGCCGCGCAGCCCAGACACCGCCGCCCCAATAGGGCATGACGGAATAGCCATGGTAAAAGGACAGCACGCTCGCCACCGGTTCACCCTGGTGGCGCAGGGTGAGAATGTCGGCACTGTCGCCGAACATGTCGAGCATCGCGTCAAACAGCGCGCGCGGGAACACCGGCGTGCCGAGATTGTGTACGCTCTCCGCATAGACCGCGTAATGCGCCGCGCGGTCCGCTTCGCTGGTGCCGATGGAGACTTCGAGATCCTCCGCCAGCCCCTTGCGCACCTCGGCGCGCTGCTTGCGCGGGATGGCCAGTAATTGTGCTTCGTCATCCGCCGACAGCGGGCCGGCGAAATTGCAATGGCTGTCCTGCGTAATATCCCAGCCCTCTGGCAAATAACCACCGCGCAGTTCAACAGTCGGGCAGTGGCTGCGCAGGGCCATTTCCTGCGCAACATCGCACAGGGCCTGCGCGGTTGACTTGCGCTCAGCCAGCACCCCGCCGCCAATGGCAAAGCCGCTGGAGACCAGCGCACGGCCAAATAGCGGCGAATGGACTTCGGTCAGGGGCAACCAGCCTGTGACCACCCCGCCCTTCTCCGCCACCAGCCCGGTGGCGCGCTGGCCCGTCGCTTGCTCCACCGCCTGCAACCAGGCGGGGCGATGGAACGGGAGGTTGCCCGGCATCGACGCAACGAACCCCTCAATCCGCGCTGCTTCGCCCGGATCGCGCAGGTCGATGGGGGAAATGCTTTCCTTGCACATGGGGAACGGCGCATTCATGCGGCAAGCTCCGTTGCGAGCGCGGCTTCGCGCTGGGCAAGAACATCCATCCTGCCCCATTCGAATTCACCGACCAGATCGCGCAGCTTGTCTGCCATCTTGTCGAGATTGGTGTAGTGCCGCAGGCGCGAACGCATCGGCGCATCGGGCACGCGCGGCTGTTCCGGATCAATTTCCCACGGGTGGAAATAGAAGATCGCTGGCCGCCGGTCCTGCCGGTTGACCTGCCGGATCGCCCAGCGGGAGAAGGCATAGGGCAGCACGCGAAAGAACCCGCCGCCACCCGCAGCCACCCGCCTGCCACCGAGCATGGCGGTAGTCACCGGTATTTCGACAAGGTCAGAACCAGGCAGCGGCTGGAACGCAAAGCGCGGGGCTTCGCGCCAGCCATAATGGTCATGCACGATGGGCGCGACACTGGAGCTATAGGCATAGCCCTGCTCCGCCAGCACCGAATAGGCCCACGGTGTTCGGTGATCTATCGAGAAGCTGGGCGCGCGATAGCCGGTTACCGCGCTGCCGGAGGTGTCCTCCAACAGCTTGCGTGCGCGCTCGATATCGGCGGCAAAGCGTTCACGTCCCAGTGTGAAGACCCGCGCGTGGTCATAACCATGGCTGGCGATTTCATGGCCCTGCTCGGCAATACGCCGCATCATCGGGCCATAACGTTCGGCCACCCAGCCCAGCGTGAAGAAGGTGGCCTTCACCTCAGCTTCGGCGAACATTTCCAGGATCAGGTCAGTATTGCGTTCGACACGGCAAGACAATCCGTCCCAGTCGCCGCGTTCGATTACATTCTCGAACGCGCCAACCTGGAACCAGTCCTCGACATCGACCGACAGGCCGTTGACGATCCTTGGCTCATCCATCGAAAACTCCTCAGGCCGCGACGCGCGGCGGCTTGCCGGTTTCGATCCACTCGATCATCATGGTCAGGGTGCTGCGCACGGCACGTTCCTGCTCGTCGAGGCGACGCTCGATCTCAGCGAGGCGTACAGCGACGTCAGGCGACATGGCATCACCGCTATTGGCGACTTCGACCACAGCCTGCTGCAGCTCGGCAATCTGCGCGTCGCGCTCTGCCAGCAGCTGGTCAACAGAAGGCTGCAACAATTGCTGTGCCGCCGGAACCGCCTGATGCTTGATCGGAGCCGGTGCCGGACCGCGTTCCACCTTGGGCAAAGGCTGCGGAGCAGCTTCGGGGAAGGCGTTATCGCCTTCCATTTCCTTCAGCACGGAGCTCAGCATGGCGCTGTCGATCCGGCTGCGCTGTTCCACTGCGCCCAGCAGGAGCAAGCGGGTCATCACCTGGTTGACCCGGCGCGGGATCCCCCCGGTGGCCTGGTGCAACTCAGCAAAGACGCGCTGGTCAATCGCCGGATTGCCATCCCAGCCCACACATTCGAGGCGGTGGCGGATATAGGGTTCAATTTCGCCTGCTTCGATCGGGCCAAGGTGATGCGTCGCAATCACGCGCTGGCGCAGCTGCTCCAGTTCGCCCGATGTCTGCAACACATCGCGGAATTCCGGCTGGCCCAGCAACAGCGTCTGCAACAGCGGATGCGCGCCCAGCTGGAAGTTGGAGAGCATACGCAGCTCTTCCAGTGCTTCGATGGAAAGGTTCTGCGATTCGTCCACCACCAGCAAGCAGCGGCGGCCCGCGCGGGCCTCGTCGTGCAGGAAGCTCTCAATCGCACCCAGCGCTGTTGCCTTGTCATGGCCTTCGATATCGAGGCCAAAGCATTGCGCGGCGACATGGACCATCTCCTCGCCATCCAGCGCAGAGGTCACGATCTGGCCGACCGTCATCTGCTCCGGGTCGATCTTCTTCATCAGGTGGGCGACCAGCGTCGACTTACCTGAACCGATCTCACCGGTAATGACGATGAAGCCTTCACCCTGCGCCATGCCATAGCCGAGGTAGGACAGCGCCTTGCGGTGAGTCGCGCTTTCGAAATAGAAATTCGGGTCGGGCGTGAGCTGGAAGGGTCGCCCCGACAGTCCGTAAAAATCATCGAACATCGAATATCTCCAGCTTAGAAGTCGTAGCGGATGCCAACCAGCGCCGAGGCTGCTGCGATTTCTTCCGCCGACACGTCAGAGTCGAGGAAGTCATAGGCAACCGCTGCGCGGGCCGAGAGGCCGCGATAGATGTTGTGGCTGTATGCAGCCTGCGAACCCACGGCGAGCGCACTCTCGTCGGTCACGCCATTGGTGAAGTAGTTGGCATAGGTGCCAAGCGAGAAGGACCCGCGGCGACCGACCTTGCCATCAAGGTTGACGGCACCCCAGAAGGTTTCATCCACTGCGCCATCGGCAGCGCCCAGCACGGTTCCGGCGGCGGCAATGAATTTGCGCCGGTCATACCCTGCCCCCACGGTAAGCGCGAGGTTGCCAGCCCGGCGGCTGTAAGTGGCGGACACGCCGCGACCGCGGAAGGTCGCCGAGCGGATCGAACCCAGCACGCCATTGAGGCAATTGCCGCCTTCAAGGCTGTTCACACAGCCGGTGACGTCCCCATTGATCGCATTGCGATTGGCGGTGAAATTGGTCGGCAGGCCTGCCAGCGCGTTGTTGAGCTGGCCGCCAAAGCCGCTGACCCCGTCATAGACAGAGATATTGAGCGCGCTGCGATCATTCGGGGCCCAGGCAAAGCTGCCGTAATAGGTCGTCGAATCATAGCGCTTGCCCACATGCGCTTCGAAAGCGGTGCGGCTGGACGGGCGCCAGACCACGCCGACATCCCAGATCAGGCCGGAAACGTCATAGGATAGCTGCCGGGCGGAAGTGGTATCGGTCACCAGGCGGCCATCGGTGCCGATCACCGGATCGCCATTTACATCACGCACCGCATCGCGGTTGGACACTTCGACATCTTCATACCCAACCCCGGCCACCACCGAAAGGCTCTGGCTGACCGGTACGGTCACATCGGCACGGCCATACATGTCACGCACACGCTGATCGAGATTGTTGATGTCTTCCTGATAGTAGCCACCACCTACGCCGAGACCCACCGGCAGCGGCTCACCCGGCCGCGTTGCGAAATGGACATTGGCATTGTGCGTCGTGCTTTCGTCAAACAGGTCCACCGGCGTGCCACCCGGCGCAGTCACAATGGCATCGGGCGATTCCACGCGGGTATAGCCGAAGCGATAATTCGCATTGGTTTCCACGCTGCCCAGCCGTGTGTGCACATTCGGGCCGACATAGGCGGAGTAGATATTGCTTTCGGAATCGCCCTGCCGCAGCGAGCTGAGCGTCGTGCTGCCAGTACCGTCCACGGTTGTACGGGCCGCCATTGCGCCCGCTTCCACCGTAACGGCCTGCGGTACGATCGAGGCATAGCCGCGCGCGACCCCGCTTACGGTATCGCTGTCACTGGCATTGTTGCCCCAGCCGAAATTGCGTTCGTAGCGGATTGATACCGAGCCACCGTTATTGCGGCCCTGGACGCTGGCATCCACGCCCGCGGCTACCTGCGTATAAGTAACCGTGTCATCACCGGGCGAGAGTTCCATCACGCCTACCTGCGAGACCTCGATATAGGGGCTGATGGTCACGCCGCGCTCGCCCGAGCTGGTGCCGCCTGAAGAACGGCTGTCCCGGCTTGCGGACTCGCTGCCGCCATCGCTGCCCCCGGTGACATCGTCACCCCAGGACTGCGCCAGCACGGGGCTGGACAGGCTCAGCGCACCAAGCGCGCAGGCAGACAGCAAAATGTGCTTTTTCATGGGATTATCCCCCGTAGCCGGAATAGGAGCCAAAGCGGCGCCCACTGGGGCTGAAATGTGCCGCGTTGAGCAGCAGTTTGATGTCCGGGCAGGCGGAGAGCAGCTGGTAGGCATCTTCCAGCGAGCTTTGCCCGGTCTTGTCGGCACGGGCGACGAGCACCGCCTGGCCGACATGCTTGGCCAGCTCTGCCGCCGGAGAGGCAGCAAGCGCTGGCGGTGTATCGAAAATGACCATCCGGTGCGGAGCGCCCATGGTCAGCCGGTCCAGCATTTCACTGGTGCGGCTGCTGGAAAGATATTCGCTGTCGGAATTGGTCTGGGTGCCAGCAGGCAACACCCACAGGCCCGGAATATCCGTGCCCATCACCAAATCTTCCACCTTGAGCGAGGGATCAGCCAGCGCATCCATGAAGCCCGGCCCCTTGGGCAAGCCCAGCGAGGAAAGGATCGAAGGCTTGGCGAAATCGGCATCCACCAGCAACACTTCACTGTCGCGTTCCCCGGCCATTGAAATGGCGAGGTTGGTGGAACAGAATGTCTTGCCTTCACCCGGCAGCGGCGAACAGACCAGCACCCGGCGCGAAGCCGCTGTGCCAGCCTTGCGCGCGGAGCTGATCAGCTGGCGCTTCACGATGCGGAATTCTTCCAGCAGCGCGGTGACGCTGGCTTCCGGCACGATCAGCCCCTGTTCGCGCAGATGAGCGTGATCAATCGGGTGCTTCTTGCCCGTGAATTCAACGGGATCGAAGCCCTGGCTCAGCACGAGTTCCGAAGGCGGGACTGTGGCCGGGAGGCCTGCCTCGACCCTGGCTTCGACCGAGGAATCGGCAACAACTGCCGGAACCTGCGCCGGTGTTTCTTCTGCCACCACTTCCGCTGCGGCCTTTTCGGTGGGCTTTGCGGGGGCCTCGGCTTTCTTGCGCTCGACCTTCTTCGCCCGCTTCATCGGCGGTTCTTCGAGGTTTTTCGGCACCGGCGCGACCCGTGAAAGGTCAAAGCCGAAAGCACCGCTGGCGCGTTCGAGCAGCGAGCTGCTGTCCTTCTCAGGCTCGGAACCGGGGAGCGGGATTTTGCTATGTTCAGTCATGCTACTCTCCTCACGCCACCATGCCGCGCTGGATGAACTCCACCGCCAGCAGCACTATGAACAGCCCGCACAGGGCGGCGGTGCCGGCGAAGAACATGCGCATGCGCTTGGCCCGCACGATGCGATCCGCATCGCTGAAAGTCTGGGAAATCGCGCCCAGTACCGGCAGGCCCATCGACTTCTCCAACGCCGCAGTCGTGGCGAAGGTTGAGCGCAGGTGCCCGATGGCAAAGGCCACACCCACACCAATACCCAGCCCGGCAATCAGCACTCCGGCCAGCAGCAGCGGACGGTTGGGCGCAGCGGGCGAACGCGGCGTGGTTGGCGGATCGACCACTTCGAAGCGGACCGAGCTGCCATCAGCTTCGACATCCTTGCGCAGGCGCAATTCCTCACGCTTCTGCAGCAGGTCTTCGTATTTCTTCTTCAGCACTTCATAATCGCGGCTGATCCGGTTGGCTTCAGCAGCCACGGCAGGTTCCTGCGCCTGGTCAGCGGTCATCGCCATGATGTCGGACTGGAGCGCAGCACTGCGCGCCTGCAGCGACTGGACCTTGGCCTGCCGCTCTGCCTTCATCGCCACCAGCGAGGTATAGGCGGGGTTCGGCGTGCCCGTTGAGCCAGCCGGTTCATTGGCAGCCTGGCGTTCCAGCAACTGGATCTGGCGCTGCAGGGCAATGATATCCGGATGGCTATCGGTCAGGCCGCGCGCCTGCATCGCAGCAAGCTGCCCACGCGCCTGCGCCAGCGAAGCCGAGGCCCCGCCACCAACGCCTGGCGTCATGATAGAGCGTGGCGTTCCGGCCAGCTGGCCGTTGATTGCCGCCAGCGAGCTCTGTGCTGCCGCGAGGTCAGCTTCGACCCCGCGCAGCTCTGTGCGCATGGCGGCAAGCTTGCTGGAGATGGCAGCAGTGCCGCCAATCAGCTCGGGATGTTCGGCCTCGAAGGCTACGCGGCGCTGCTCGGCAGCTTCCAGTTCAGCCTTGCGGTCTTCCAGCTGCTGGTCGAGGAAGACCAGCGTATCGGCCACTTCCCCGCGATTACCGGCAAGGTTTTCCTCGCGGAAAATGTCGATCAGCTTTTCAACGACATCCTGCGCCAGTGCAGCATTGTCCGCATCGGACAGATCGCCCTTGCCGACCTTGGCGGTCAGTTCGAACAGATTGTCTTCCTCGCTCAGGACGGTGACATTCTTGCCCAGCCCTTCGATGGCCGAATCCATCCCGCGCTGGTCAATGATGCCTTCGCCCAGCTTGGTCGAACGGATCACCTTTTCGAGGTTGATCGTGCTGGTCAGCGTCTGGCGGACGCGTTCGATTTCCTTCTTCTGGCTGCCGCCGGGGATACCGGTGGTATCGCCAAGGACATCGTCCAGCTCCACATAGATGCGGGCTTTCGACTCATAGGCATTGGGGATCATGGCCACGGCCAGCCAGCCGAGCAGGCACACGCCCCATGCAGTGGCGAGCACGATCCAGCGGCGATGCCAGACCGAATAGGCTGCAGACCTGAGCTCTTCAAAAACTTCGTTCATGTGTTTTCGCCGATCCTCAGAACATGCTTTCGGGGATGATGATCACGTCGCCGGGCATCAGCATCACGTTGGCGCGGCTGTCGCCCTTGCGCAGCAAATCGCCCAGCTTCAGCGCATATTCGCGCTGGCGGCCCTGGCGCTTGTCGAAACGAATCAGCTTGGCACGGTTGCCTGCCGCAAATTCGGACAGGCCGCCGACTGCGATCATCGCGTCGAGCACGGTCATGTTTGCACGGTAAGGGATCGAAGCCGGTTTCTGCGTCGCACCGATCACGCGGATCTGCTGCGTGGTGGCAGCAAACTTGGTCACGATCACGCTGACCAGCGGCTCTTCGATGAATTGCGAGAGCTGCAGGCGAATATCTTCCTGCAGCATCGCAGGCGTCTTGCCGACAGCGGGCATATCCTGCACCAGCGGGATGGTGATGCGGCCATCCGGGCGGACCTGGATTTTTTCCGCACCCAGTTCCGGGTTGCGCCAGACATGGATGGTCAGCTCGTCCAGCGGGCCGATCACATATTCTTCACCGGGCCCTTCCTGCATGGAAACGAAAGTTGCAGGCGGCAACTCGCCGCCGCCAGTCGACGCGCAGCCGGAAAGGCTCATCGCGGCCACGGCGGTACCGGCCAGAAGGGTCGAAAAACGGGTCTTAGGCATTACTGCGCATCCTTGCCTTGCTGCGGGCTTCAATGCGCAAAGGAGGAGCTACCTGCCTTTCCGCACCCGCGGTTCAGGCATGCTTCCTCGCCAAAAAGGGTGAATATACCGTTAGCTAAAGCCGTTTTCGGGCGGCTTTCTGTGCGCCGGTCCCGAATTGGGACAGACGCGCTGTAAAGGTTAAACGAGTATTTCCGCCGCCGGGCCCTGCCCCAGGAAGGCAGAGGGGCTGGCACTCGCGCCATAGGCTCCGGCGCAGAATACCGCCACCAGATCGCCCACTTCCGCCTTTGGTAGCAGCGCCTTGTCTGCCAGCCGGTCCAGCGGAGTGCACAGGCACCCGACCACATTGGCCTCTTCCGCCGGGTCCGCAGCGAAATGGCTGGCTATGGCGACCGGGTAGTTGCGGCGCACCACCGTACCGAAATTTCCTGAGGCTGCGAGCTGGTGATGCAAGCCGCCATCGGTGATCAGGTAGGTCTCGCCATGGCTCACCTTGCGATCGACGATTCGCGTCAGGTAAACGCCCGCCTCACCCACAAGGTAGCGCCCCAGCTCAATGCAAAGCGCTGTTTCAGAGAGATTTTCCGGGAGGTTCGCGAATCGCGCCTCCAGCGCCTCGCCCACACGGGCAAGGTCGAGCGGTTCATCTCCGTGGAAATAGGGAATGCCGAATCCTCCGCCCATATTGAGCTTGGGCAAAGCCATCCCGATCTCCTCCGCCAGCTGGC
This sequence comes from Sphingomonadaceae bacterium, assembly GCA_024236195.1. Classification (GTDB taxonomy): domain Bacteria; phylum Pseudomonadota; class Alphaproteobacteria; order Sphingomonadales; family Sphingomonadaceae; genus JACXVD01. The sequence goes on along the minus strand of JACKKZ010000004.1, from coordinate 21,109 downwards.
TGGCCAGGTCGAGCACATTGCCCTGCGTTTCGATGATTGCATCGGCATCCAGCGCCTGGCTGCCAGTAAAGATATGCAGCCCGCGCCATTCCGCCCCGGCTTCGATCATATGCTTTGCCAAGGCAGGCACGCGGTCCTGATCGATCCCGAAGGGCTTGGCCCCGCCGCCCATCTTCATGCCTGACCCCCGCAATTCGAAGGACGGGTTGACCCGGATCGCGATCCGCGGGGCCTTGCCCAGCCGCTCGCCAATCGCCAGCGCGCGCGCCGCTTCACCTTCGCTTTCGCAATTGAGCGTGACCCCGGCAGCGATGGCCGCTTCGAGTTCTGCATCGCGTTTACCCGGCCCGGCAAAGCTGACCAGCGCCGGGTCGATCCCGGCGTGGCGCACCATCTCCAGTTCGCCGCCCGAGGCAATATCAAACCCATCAACCAGCCCCGCCATATGGCTGAGAACCGGCCCGTAAGGGTTTGCTTTCACGGCATAATGGAGCGCGAGTCGCTGCGGCATGGCAGCGCGCAGTTCGGCTACGCGCGCATCCAGCCTTGCGCGGGAATAAACGAAAAGCGGTGTCCGCCCAGCTTGTGCGACAAGGTCGCTCGCCTTGCGCCCGCCAATCGCCAGTTCGCCATCAATCGCCGTAAAGCCAGCCGGAATCGGGCCTAGCGGCTTGTCAGAACGTTTCTCACGGGCGGGCTTCATGCGCCAATCTCCCGCGCGATGGCGGTGCGGTCAAGCTTGCCATTGGGGTTGGTCGGCAACACGTCGCGCCAGTGGATTACTTTGGGCTGCATGAAATTGGGTAATTCCTTGGCCAGTGCCTTGGGCAGGGCCTGTTCATGGTCAACTGCATCCACAGCGGGGCGCACCACCAGATGCACCGCATGGCCCAGCCGCGGATCGGGTACGCCCAACGCCACCGCTTCTGCCACCAGCCCGGTGGCGCGTGCGGCATCTTCCAGTTCCTGCGGGCTGATGCGGTTGCCCGCGCTCTTGATCATCGCATCGCGCCGCCCGACGAAATAGAGCAATCCATCCGCGTCACGCTTGACCCGGTCGCCTGACCACACCGCCATACCGCCGTAAGTTGAGGCAGCAGGCGCAGGTTTGAATCGTTCCGCTGTCCGCTCTGCATCCTGCCAATAGCCATGCGCGACCAGCGGGCCGCAATGGACCAGCTCGCCTTCCTCACCCGGTGCGGTCACTTCGCCATCATCCCCGATCACGAGGATTTCAGCAAAGGGGATAGCTGTGCCCATGCTGGTGGGGTGCGTATCGACCAGCGCGGGGTCGAGATAGGTCGAACGAAAGGCTTCGGTCAGCCCGTACATCGGGAACAGCATCGCTTGCGGGAAGATGCGGCGCAAATCGCGCACCAGTTCCTCGGTCAGCGCGCCGCCCGAATTGGTGAGCCTGCGCAAGGGCTTGCTCGCCTCTTCGGGCCAGTCCAGTTCGGTTAGCTGCACCCACAGCGGGGGCACGGCGGCGAGCGTCGTGACACCATGCTTCGCACAGGCCTTCACCACATCGCGCGGCAGCAAATAATCGAGCGGAACCACGCAGCCCCCGGCACGCCATGTGCTGAGCAGCTGGTTCTGGCCGTAATCGAAGGACAGCGGCAGCACCGCCAGCGTCACATCATCTGCTTCCATGCGGAGGTAATGCGCCACACTGACCGCACCCAGCCACATATTGGCATGGCTCAGCATCACCCCCTTGGGCCGCCCGGTCGAACCACTGGTATAGAGTATCGCGGCGAGATCGTCGGGATTGTGTGTCGAAACCTCCAGCCTGCCCTCATGCGCGGCAATGGCGTCCAGCGCCTCGCCTTCTTCCAGCATGGTGCAATTTGCGGGCACATCGCTGGCTTCCATAGTCGCCAGCCGCGCCTTCGTCCCGATCAACAGTTTCGCCCCGCTATCGGCAAGGATATGGTTTACCTGCGCAGGTTTGAGCAGGGGGTTGATCGGCACATGGACCAGCCCGGCGCGCGCAGCGGCCAGCGGCATCAGGCAGGTCAACTCCCCCTTTGCCGACCATGTGGCCACCCTCGCACCGGGTTCAGGCAATCGGTCGATTAGCCACGCCGCCATGCGAGCGACACGGCTTCTTAAGTCCTTGTAGCTAAGGGTGCCGCTGCGCAGCACGAGCGCCGGCGCATCGTCCTTGCCACATTCGGCAAGGTGATCGAGCGGCCGGGGTTCGGGATCGAGCGCGTCGGGCATGGGCCTCCAAAGGGGAATTATCACTGTGATTGCCGCCAGCTATCACGACAGGGTTAACGTCTTGCAAGGGGCGAGCGTCGCAATTTCCTCCCCCTTTGACCGGGCGGAGTGGTTTGCGCTGCTCGCTGACAGCGGGATAGAGCCGATCGTCGCGCTGGCCGAAGGCGAAGATGCCGTTGCCGCCATGGCGCTCACCCGTGCCAATGGCAGGCTGGAGCCGCTGCGCAACTGGTACAGCTTCACCTGGCGTCAACTCGCGCCGGAGGGCGAACGCGGCGATGCGCTGCTGGCTGCCCTCGCCCGCGATTTGAAGCAGCAATCGCACCGCGTCACGCTCTGGCCCGTTCCCGACGAGGATGGCTCGGCCACGCGGCTCGAACACGCCTTCCGCTCCGCTGGCTGGCAAGTGAACCGCGAGCAATGCGACCACAACCATGTGCTGCCGGTAAATAATCGTAACTTCGCCGAATACTGGGCCAGCCGCCCGGGCAAGATGCGCACGACGCTGAAACGCAAGGCGAAGAAGGTCGATGTTCAGCTGCTGACGCATTTCGATGCGCAGGCCTGGGCGGACTATGAAACAATCTATGCGCAGAGCTGGAAGCCGGAAGAAGGCGACCCCGCCCTGCTCCGCCGTTTTGCCGAGGAAGAGGGCGCAGCAGGCCGTATCCGCCTTGCCATCGCCCATCACGAAGGCCGCGCCGTAGCGGCGCAATTCTGGACGGTGGAGGCTGGCTGCGCCTTCATCCACAAGCTTGCCCATTTGGAAGAAACGAAGCACCTCTCCGCCGGAACCACGCTCAGCGCCGCGCTATTTGAGCATGTGATCGACAAGGACAGGGTCGCGCTGGTCGATTTCGGCACCGGCAATGATGGCTACAAGGCGGACTGGATGGAGGAAGTGCGCCCGCGATTCCGCATCGACTGCCTCGATCCGCGCCAACCCAGGGCATGGTTGCCGCTGGCCAAGCGCCTTGCGGAGCGGGTAACGCAGCGCTAAGGGCAGCGCCCAAAGTTCAGGGGCTCAATTTCAAGAGGGGGCCACGCGTTATGGGCGGTCTTGCACCAAGCCGGGGTGAAATCGACAAAACACTGCGCGCCGTGCTGTGCGACGTGCTCGGCCTCGACCCGGAAGATGTCGCGGAATTTGATGGCGATACCGGCCTGTTCGGGCATCTGCCGGAACTGGATTCCATGGCTGTTGCCGGCCTCCTCACCGAGATGGAAGACCGGCTCGACATCCTGATTGAAGATGACGATGTCGATGGCGAAATGCTCGAAACCTATGGCGGGCTGCTGGCCTTTGCGGAAGCCAAGGTCATCGAGGGCTAAGCCTCATGTACACCAGCTGGACATGCCCGCTGCCCGCAGGCGGCACCAGCGATGAAATCGCGCTGACCTTTGACCAGGGGCGGAGCAACCGCCTGCTGGTGATTCCCGCGCTGTTTGACGAAGCGAACAAGATGCGCCGCCACACGGTAGAAGTGATGCGGCGGCTCGACCATTCGGGGATCGACAGCTTCCTGCCCGATCTGCCCGGCTGGAATGACAGCCTCGCCCCCTTGCAAAACCAGACGCTGGATGGCTGGCGCGCCGGGATTGCGGCGGCGATGGAGGAATTCCAGCCCAGCCACGTGCTGACCATCCGCGCAGGCGCCCTGCTCGCGCCTGACGGCCTGCCGGGCTGGCGCCATGCACCGACTGGGGGAAAACAGGCGTTGCGCGCCATGCTGCGCGCCCGCACGATTGCCGCGAAGGAAGCCGAGCGCGAGGAGACGATGGATTCCTTGCAGGCACTGGGCCGCAGCGAGGGGATCGAACTCGCAGGCTGGCAGCTGGGCGCGGAAATGTTTGCCGCGCTGGAGGAAGCCACTCCGCCCGAAAGCGAAGTGCAGGCCGAAGTGGCGCAATCGCTGCTCGGTGGCGGCGGCTTATGGCTGCGCGCCGAGCCGGACGAAGACCCCGAACAGGCCGATGCGATGGCGGCCATCATCGCAATCGCGCTATTGGGAGGGGACGCATGAAGCGCCTGCCACTCTCATTCCAATGCGATGGCACCCAGCTCGCGGGCACGCTCGACACCGGGCCGCTGGCGACCGGGCTGCTCTATGTCACTGGCGGCAATGAAATCCGCTCGGGCGCCTTTTCCGGGCAGGCAGCGCTGGCAGCAAGAATCGCCAAGGCGGGCTTCCCCGTGTTCCGCTTCGACCGGCGCGGGATTGGCGATAGCGATGGCGAGAATCTCGGCTTCCGCAAGAGCCGCCGCGATATTGAATGCGCGCTCGCCGCCTTCAAGGCGATGGCCCCGCAGGTCACCAAGGTCGTCGGCTTCGGCAATTGCGACGCCGCCAGCGCGCTGATGCTGGCAGGCGGTGCGGGCTGCGACCGGCTGGTGCTGTCAAACCCCTGGACCATCGAAGGCGACGAGGACGACACGCCACCGCCCGCTGCGGTGCGCTCGCGCTATATCGAGAAGCTCAAGAACCCGAAGGAAGTCTTGCGTTTGCTGACCGGTGGCGTGAACATCGCCAAGCTGGCAAAGGGCTTGGGGCAAGCCGCAAAAAACTCCTCCACGCCCAGTTCGCTGGCGCAGGAAATGGCAGCTGGGATCGAAGGTTACACCGGCAAGGTCCAATTCCTGATCGCCACCGCCGACCGAACAGCACAGGTCTTCGAAAGCCGCTGGGATAGGAGCGACCCGCGCATCGCCCGCTGCGAAGGCGCGACGCATGCCTATGTCGAGGCGGAGTCAATGGCGTGGCTGGAGAAACAATTGCTGGCGGCATTGCGGGGGTAGTTTTCCTGGACTCACGCGGAGACGCGGGGACGCGGGGAAGGTTACGGCTTCGCCGGATTATTTCACGCAAAGGCGCGAAGGCGCAAAGGTGTCTGGCCCGCGTTAGCGGGCTCTCTGCAATGCATCAGTTGCACCTCTCCTGAATGATTTTTTTGGATACCCGGCTGCCGCCGGTTTTCCTTTCTTTGCGCCTTCGCGCCTTTGCGTGATAAATATTACTCCGCGTCTCCGCGTGGAATTGAATCAGAGGCGCAAAGATCAGCGCACAAACAGGCTCGCCAGCTCCACATGGGTGGACCAGCGGAATTGCCCCACCGGCCTGAGTTCCGCGAGTTTCCACCCCGCCGCTGCCAGCACCTTTGCATCGCGTGCCCAGCTGTTGGGGTTGCAGCTGATATAGGCGATCTTGCCGACCTGGCTCTCCGCCAGTCGAGCCACCTGCTCCTTTGCCCCGGCGCGCGGGGGATCGAGCAGCACTCCGTCGAACCGGTCCAGCTCCTCGGCCATCAGCGGGTTACGGAACAGGTCACGGTGCAGCGCATGAACCGGCTTTTGCGCCCGGCTCGCGGCACTCTTGCACGCCAGATGCGCATCGCGCGCAGCCTCCACTGCCAGCACCTTGCCCGGGCCAGCCAGAGCAAAGGCGAATGTGCCGAGGCCGGAGAAGAGATCGGCGACCATTGCGCAATCGCCCAGCCACTCACGAGCTGCCGCCGCCAGCGCTGCCTCGCCATCGCGCGTTGCCTGAAGGAAGGCCCCCGAAGGCAGGCCCACAGCCACACCGCCCAAAGTCACGGTTACCGGTTCCGGCTCCCACACTGCTTCCGGTCCATAGCCATGGTCGAGCGTCAGCCGCGCCAGCGCATTGTCGCGTGCGAAATCGAGCATCGCTTCGGTCTGTTCCAGCCCTTCAACCGGCAGGTTCTTCAGGCCCAGGTCAACGCCCTGGTCGGCCAGCGTCAGCTCGATATCGACCGCCAGCTTGCCCTTGCGCTTGCCGAGCAGGTCGCGGATCTTCCCCACCATCGCATACAGTTCCGGCGCAAGGATTTCGCATTGCTTCAGATCCACCAGCCGATGCGATCCCGCCTCGCGGAAACCGACCAGCGGCCGCCCGCCGCCATTGACAGCCAGCATACTCGCGCGGCGGCGGCTCTGCGGCGGGGAGAGATGCGCCGAGGCTGGTGCAGGCGCGTCGATACCCTGCCCTTCCGCCGCGAAGGCGACGCGTTCGCTCACGAAGCGCGCCAGTTCCGCTTCATCGACATGCTGCAATTCGCAGCCGCCGCATTTGCCGAAGTGGCGGCAGGGCGGCGTGGCGTGATGCGGGCCATGGATGAGCGAGCCATCTGCCTGCACGACGTCTCCCGGCGCAGCGCCAGACACATGCTGCCCGGCAGCGGTGACGCCATCGCCTTTGGCGGCGATGCGGATGATGGTGGTGTTCTCGCTCACAGGCAGGCGGCGTAGGCGGAGCGGAGCTGCGCGGCAAGCTGCGATGCGCTGAAAGCCACCCCGGCCCGCCGTGCCGCCTCGCCATGCAGCCACACCGCTTCACTGGCGGCTGTGAGCGGGTCGGCCCCGGTGGCAAGGCGGCTGGCGACGAGGCCTGCCAGCACATCGCCCGTCCCGGCAGTGGACAGCCAGCTGGACGCGGCAGGTGTGAAGAGCAGTTCTCCGTCCGGTCCGGCAATCACCGTATCCGGTCCCTTGGCGATCACCACAGCGCCCAGCGCGCGGGCCAGTGCCTGTGCCCGCTCCGGCTTGGAGCCATCACCTGACAGACCGAACGCCTGCTCCAGCGCCGCCATCTCGCCTTCATGGGGAGTTGCGATGCGCGGTGAAGAGTGACTCGCAAGCGACTCTTTTTCCAGCAGGACCAGTGCATCGGCATCGAGCACCAAGGGGTTGTTCGCCGCCAGCGCCGCAGCCAGCCGGTCGCGCCCGGAATGGCCGCGCCCCAGCCCCGGTCCGACCAGCAACGCTGCAAGGCGCGAGTCTGCCAGCGCCTCGTCCAGCGCCTGATGGCTCACCACCAGATCGGCAGGAGCACTGACTTGCTCGCCAGAGGCCAGCAATTTCACATAGCCTGCCCCGCCCTGCATCGCAGATTGTGCCGCCAGCAGGCTCGCACCGGGCATTTCGCCTGCAATCACGCCCAGCATTCCGCGCCGATATTTGTGTGCGTCCGCCGCAGGGACCGAGAGACGTGGTTGGGCGGATAGGCGCGCTGCTCCCAATTGCCGGTCACAACCAATATCGAGCAGCCGCAAGGCCCCGCAATGCTGCATCGCAGGCATGAGGTAATGCGCGCGTTTCCACGCACCGAGCGCCACGGTTATCTGGAAGTCCGGCACCGGCGACAGCACCGTGCCATTGTCACTTTCCACCCCGCTTGGAACATCCACCGCCAAGCGCAGCGGGTGACATTCAGCCAGTTCAGAGAGCAAGGAAAGCAACCCGCCCGCAAGACCGCGGGACAATCCGCTGCCGAACAGGCAATCGACCAGCAGAGCGCCTTGCACATGCTGGGCGTCGCTACAAATCGGCCCCTTGTAAAGCGCCTTCGCAGTGCGCGCCGCAGCGGTCTTCGGCTCCATCGGCGCGACCACCACGACATCCAGCCCGCGCTCGCGCAGCACCTCGGCGATCACATAGCCATCGCCGCCATTATTGCCGGGCCCGCAGAGCACGGTCACTGCCCCGCCCGCGGCCATGCGCCAGGCATATTCCGCCGCACCGCGCCCGGCGCGCTGCATCAATTCGTCAATCGAAATTCCGGCATCGACCAGTGCCTGCTCTGCCGCCTGCATCTGGGCGACAGTGAGAATCTGGCTATTCGCCCGCCGCATCGCGCGCCTTGGCCTTGAAGCGATAGCGGTCGCCGCCCACGGTCACTTCCAGCACGCCGTCGTCATAGCTGGTCTGCGCTTCATCAGCGCCATCGACCACGGCCAGCCCGCGCCCGTCATCGAGCTGTTCGAAGCGCCGGAACCCGCCATCAGGGTGGCGGACGACCAGCAGTTTTGTCTCGCCTTCCATCACCTCTTCGATCAGGCACTGAGAGCCGAATTCGCTGCCCGGCCCGATGGCGCAATCAATCTGCTCTGCGCCTTCCGTAGCCTGCGGCTGCGGCTCTGGCTCCGGGCCACTGGAACAGGCCGCAACCAGCAGACCGGGCAAAAGCGCGAGCCGACGCATCAGTTCTTCCCCCGGCGGATTTGCGACACGTCGCGCACCGCCCCCTTGGCGGCGCTGGTGGTCATAGCGGCATAAGCCTCCAGAGCGGCCGAAACCTTGCGCGCGCGCGGCTGCGCTGGTGCCCATGCAGCATCGCCCCTGGCCTCCATCGCGGCGCGGCGTTCAGCCAGCACGGCGTCGGACACGGCGAGGTTGATGGTGCGGCCCGGGATGTCGATCTCGATCACATCGCCTTCCTCTACCAGCCCGATCGCGCCGCCTTCGGCCGCTTCGGGCGAGGCGTGTCCGATGGACAGGCCCGACGTCCCGCCAGAGAAGCGCCCGTCGGTCAGCAGCGCGCATTCCTTGCCCAGCCCCTTCGATTTCAGATAGCTGGTGGGATAGAGCATTTCCTGCATCCCCGGCCCGCCGCGCGGCCCTTCGTAACGGATCACGACCACATCGCCCGCCTTTACCTGGTCGGTGAGGATACCCGTCACCGCCGCGTCCTGGCTTTCAAAGACTTTGGCCTTGCCGGTGAACTTCAGAATGCTTTCATCGACCCCGGCGGTTTTCACGATGCAGCCATCCAATGCGATATTGCCATAGAGCACGGCGAGCCCTCCATCCTGGCTGAAAGCGTGTTCCTTGCTGCGGATCACGCCGCCTTCGCGGTCGGTGTCCAGATCATCCCAGCGGCGCGACTGGCTGAAGGCAGTTTGCGTGGGCACCCCGCCCGGCGCAGCGCGGAAGAATTCATGCACCTTGGGATCATTGGTGCGCGAGATGTCCCATTTGTCGATGGCAGAGCCCAGCGATTTGCTGTGCACGGTCGGCAAGTCTGTGTGGAGCAGCCCGGCGCGTTCGAGCTGGCCGAGGATCGCGAAAATCCCGCCTGCGCGGTGGACGTCTTCCATGTGGACGTCCTGCTTGGCCGGGGCGACCTTGGACAGACACGGTACCTTGCGGCTCAAGGCGTCGATATGCTCCATGGTGAAATCCACCCCCGCTTCCTTCGCAGCAGCGAGCAAATGGAGCACGGTGTTGGTCGAACCGCCCATGGCAATATCGAGGCTCATCGCGTTTTCGAACGCCTCGAAACTGGCGATGGAGCGCGGGAGGACGCTTTCGTCCTCTTCCTCGTAATAGCGGCGGCACAGTTCCACGGCCAAAGCACCAGCGCGCAGGAACAGCTCCTTGCGGTCCGCATGGGTGGCAAGCGTGGAACCATTGCCGGGGAGCGAGAGGCCCAGCGCCTCGGTCAGGCAGTTCATGGAATTGGCAGTGAACATGCCGCTGCACGATCCGCAAGTCGGGCAGGCCGAGCGTTCGATCTCGGTCACTTCCTCGTCGGTGTAATTATCGTCCCCCGCAGCGATCATCGCGTCGATCAGATCGAGCGCATGTTCCTTCCCCTTGATCACGACCTTGCCCGCTTCCATCGGCCCGCCACTGACGAACACCGCGGGGATATTGAGCCGCATCGCTGCCATCAGCATGCCGGGGGTGATCTTGTCGCAATTGGAGATGCACACCATCGCATCGGCACAATGGGCGTTGACCATATACTCCACGCTGTCCGCGATCAGGTCGCGGCTGGGGAGCGAATAGAGCATCCCGTCATGACCCATCGCAATACCATCATCGACAGCGATGGTGTTGAATTCCTTGGCCACACCGCCCGCAGCCTCGATCTCGCGCGCGACCATCTGGCCGAGGTCTTTCAGATGCACATGGCCCGGCACGAACTGGGTGAAGCTGTTGACCACGGCGATGATCGGCTTGCCGAAATCGCCATCCTTCATCCCCGTCGCACGCCACAATCCGCGCGCGCCGGCCATGTTGCGGCCATGGGTGGAAGTACGGGAACGATAGGCTGGCATTGCGGGGACTCCTTGAATGGCGCTGCTCTTGCGAGGATGGCCCCGTGGGTCAAGCATTTTGCCGGGTTGGTTGCGGGGGATACGGGTTTGTGTGGGGTGTTTCGCGCCAAGGCGCCAAGACGCGAAGAAGGTTACGGCTGCGCCGGGTTTGGTTCACGCGGAGACGCAGAGGCGCGGAGGAGTTCGCACCGGCGGCAGCCGGAATTCAATCCTGTGACCAATATGCCTTGGGCAAGGCCTGTTATCTGGAAGGCCCGCTATTGCGGGCAGGACATCTTCGTGTCTTGGAGCCTTGGCGCGAAACATCCCGGCGAAGCCGTAACCTCCTCCGCGCCTCTGCGCCTCTGCGCGAAAAATCAGCTAAGCCCCACCGCCACCGCATTGCACACACGCACCAGCCGCTCCGCCCATTCGCGCTGGCCGGCTTCGTCGCCGACAAGGTCCTGCCGCACTTCGAGATAGAGATAGGGCCGCCCTTCCCCTTCGAAATGGCGGCGGATCACGGCGTTATAGATCTTGCCCGAATAGGGCATCTGGTCTCCCACCAGCAGCCCGTCCGCCTCCAGCAGGGGATGCGCCAGCCGCGCGCCGCGATCATCGGCGTCATAGAGCAGCCCGCAATGCCAGGGCCGTGCCGCCTCCGGGTCCGTCGCAAGGCGCGGGGTGTAGCTGTGCAGCACCAGTGTCAGCATGGGCGGCGTGCTGGCGAGGAGGCTGTCCAGCGCTTCGTTATAGGGCCGATGGAACCGCGCCAGCCGCGCCTCGCGGTCAATCCCGATATTGCCGGGGATGGCGCGCCCGTCGCTCGCTTCAGGGATCGCCGCCGGATCGGTTTCGATGCGGTTGGTGTCGCTCACCAGCCGGGAGACATTGCCTAGGAAGGCCGCAAAGCCGCGTTCCTGCGCCATCCTTTCAGCAATCGGGCCGACGCCAATATCGACCGCGATATGCTCTTCCATCAGCGCCGGGTCGATGCCGAGATCAATATCGTCGGGCACGCGGTTGGAGGCATGGTCAGCCACGACCAGGACGCCCGCGAAACGCGGCGTGCCAACGATGCGATAGGCTTCGTGTTCACTCACCGCAATTTCCCCGCCATCTGCCACCAGCCGGGCTGCGCTGCCCCGATCCGTGCAGCCGCCGCATCGCGAGCCTGCGCGCTGTCATAGAGCGCAAAACAAGTCGCGCCGGAGCCGGACATGCGCGCGAGCCACGGGGCGTCCTTGCGCAATTCCGCCAACACATCGGCAATCGCCGGGCACAGCGAAATCGCAGGCGCCTCGAGGTCATTGCGCCCCGCCTGCGCAATCTCTGACACCGAGCCCTCAGGCAAAGCCCCGCGATCACGCCCGTCCCATGCCGCAAACACCGGCCCGGTGGCGAGCGGAATACGCGGATTGACCAGCAGCACGGGCTTGCCGGTGAGGTCACTGGCGACCGGCTCCAGTTCCGTCCCCGTCCCGCGCCCGATGCAGGTTTCGCTGAGCACGCAGGCGGGCACATCGGCGCCCAGCTTCGCCGCGCGCTCGCGCCAGTCATCGGGCCATCCGTGACTGCGCTCGACCAGCCGGAACACCGCCCCCGCATCCGCCGATCCGCCCCCCAGCCCCGCTGCAACGGGCAAGCGCTTGTCCAGCTCCACCGCCAGCCCCTCCGCACGGGGCAGCGCGGTCAGGGCCTTGGCGACTATATTGCCGAAGGGGTCGTCCAGCACTCCGCCAAATTCGCCGCTGACCGCCAGCCGATCCTCCGCCGAATTTCGCGCCACCAGCCGGTCGCCATCATCGACAAAGGCAAACAAAGTTTCGAGCGCATGATACCCATCCTCCCGCCGATGCCGGACATGGAGGGCAAGGTTGATCTTGGCGTATGCGGTTTCGGTGAGCATGGGCGGAGCTACATCTTGGCCAGTGCGTCGAGGTCGGCGCGCAAACGCGAGCGCATGTCCAAATCAAGATTCCGGAAAGCCCAACCACAGTCGAGGATTTCGCCAATAACACGCGAAATCAATCTCGCGATCTCTGAGACCCCGCTCACCTCAATGCTCCATCCCATTGGCGCAAAATGAGTGAATTGATTGCGATAGGTTTCGTGGAAAGACTTTAGGTAAGCGAAGTCACTATCACTCAAGGCAATGCCTTTTGAATTGCTTCCGTCGCCCGCAGAGTTGGGCTTTCTAACCTTCTTGAGCAGGCTGGGTAGATCCAGGAGATAAGTCTTGGGTCTTGTTGCATTTGTATCTTTTCGACGCGCCTCAATAAACTGAAGCCATTCACTTGCATTTTTGTCAGTCACACATCCTACCGGCACTACAGTAGTGACCAGATGGCACACGCACGCACCTTGCAAAGCCGAATGAAGCGCGAGCATTAACCACTTCCAAGCCTGCTCATCTTCATCGAGAAGATGCACAATTCTGAGGGCTTGCCGAATTGATCCAGCAACGTCTTCCGCTTCATCGGTGGCAATCCATCGCTCGGCCATAAACAAGCTACCCTAGCAATACGATTGTCTATCACTTCGAGCCCGATATGTGCCCCCCTCCCCATTTCGGGGAGGAATGGATCACATATTCGGATAATTCGGCCCGCCGCCGCCTTCGGGCGTGACCCAGGTGATGTTCTGGTTCGGGTCCTTGATGTCGCAGGTCTTGCAGTGGACGCAGTTTTGGGAGTTGATCTGGAAGGTCTTCTCGCCCGTATTCTCGTCCTCCAGCCATTCATAGACCCCGGCCGGGCAATAGCGGGCGGAGGGGCCGCCATAGAGGCCGAGTTCGCTCGCTTTTTGCAGCGCTTCATCCTTCAGCACCAGATGGCACGGCTGGTCTTCGGCATGGTTGGTGTAGCTGTAGCTGACACTGGTCAGGCGGTCGAAGCTGATCACGCCGTCGGGCTTGGGATAGTCGATCTTGGGATAGAGGTCTGCTCGGCCCGTATGCTCATAGTCCGGCGTATGCCTCATCGTGATCGGCAGGCCGATTTTTAACGTGCGCATCCACATGTCGATGCCAGCAAAGACAGTGCCCAGATCGCCGCCAAACTTGGCCACGGCGGGCTGTGCGTTCTTCACCTTCTTGAGCTCGGTCGCGATCCAGCTGTCGCGCACGGCTGCATCATAGTCGGCCAGTTCGGTATGCTCGGCACCCGCACCGATAGCGGCGGCGATGCTCTCTGCGGCCAGCATCCCGCTCTTCATCGCGGTATGCGTGCCCTTGATGCGGGGGACGTTCACGAAGCCAGCCGAACAGCCAATCAGCGCGCCGCCGGGGAAAGCCAGCTTGGGCACGGACTGCCAGCCACCTTCGTTGATAGCGCGCGCGCCATAGGCCACGCGCTTGCCGCCTTCGAGATATTCGCGGATTGCCGGATGCGTTTTCCAGCGCTGGAATTCCTGGAACGGGCTGACCCACGGGTTGGCATAATCGAGCGCGGTCACGAAGCCCAGGGCCACCTGGCCATTGGCCTGATGATAGAGGAAGCCACCGCCCCAGCTGTCGCTTTCCGAAAGCGGCCAGCCTTGCGTGTGGATCACGCGGCCCGGCTCGTGCTTGGCGGGATCAATGTCCCACAATTCCTTGATGCCGATGCCATAGACCTGCGGCTGGCATTCAGCCTCAAGGTCGAAATGCGCCTTCATCCGCTTGGTCAGATGGCCACGCGCACCCTCGGCAAAGAGCGTGTATTTGGCGTGGATTTCCATGCCGGGTTCGAATTCGCCCTTGTGCGAACCGTCAGCGGCGACACCCATGTCCTGCGTGATGACACCGGCAACAGCACCGTTTTCGTCAAACATCACTTCCGAAGCGGGGAAGCCGGGGAAGACCATCACGCCCAGCGCTTCGGCCTGTTCGGCGAGCCAGCGGCAGAGATTGCCGAGTGAGCCGGTGTAGTTCCCGTCATTCGACATGAAGGGCGGCATGATGAAATGCGGCATGTCGAACTTGCCCGATTTGGACAGGTGCCAGTGCCAGTTATCGGTGACAGGGGTCTCTGCCATGGGGCAATCCATGTCGCGCCATTCGGGCAGCAGCTCGTCCAGCGCCTTGGGATCGACGACCGCGCCGGAGAGGATATGCGCCCCGATTTCAGAGCCTTTTTCCAGCAGCACCACTTCCAGCTCTTCATTGAGCTGTTTGAGACGGATCGCTGCCGAAAGGCCTGCAGGCCCGCCCCCGACGATGACGACATCGCACGGCATGGATTCGCGTTCGCTCATTTCCCCAAATTCCTTCGCTTTTGCGCTCTATCTGTTGCCAGAACGCCTTGATTGCTGCGGCGTGACAGGTCAAGACCCGACAGACATGGCACAGCCCCCTTCCTCAACCCAACTGGCAGACGAGATAGCTGCCGCGCTGCAATGGTGGCGCGAAGCGGGCGTGGAGTATGACTTCGCCGATGATGCGCAGGGCTGGCTGGAAGCGGAGGATACGCAAGCTGGCGATGCCGCAGCGGCAGCGCCCCCTCCCCCGCGCCCGATCCCGGAGCGCCCGCCGATCGCGCCGCAGGTTGCGGACATGCCCAAACTGGGCGGGGATCGTGCATCATGGCCTGCCGAGTTCAGCAAATTTGCGGAATGGTGGCTGGTGGAAAAATCTCTCGACCAGGGAGGCACACATCCGCGTATCGCCCCGCGCGGCAAACAGGGCGCCAAGCTGATGCTGCTGGTGGAGCAGCCCGAAGCGGAGGACCGCGACGCGCTGCTCTCCGGGCCGCAAGGCCGGCTGCTCGACAACATGCTGCTGGCGATGGGGCTGGAGCCGTCGCAATGCTATGTCGCAACGGCTTTGCCACGCCATACGCCGCTGCCCGACTGGCCGGCCCTGCATGGTGCAGGTCTCGCTGAAATCACCGCCCATCACATCGCCCTCGCAAGACCTGAACGGATTCTTGCCTTCGGACGCAACATTCTGCCGCTTCTTGGGCACGACATGGCGCAAGACCCTGCCGCTTTACGACTTTTTAACCATGAAGGCAGAAGCATACCGGCTCTTGCTGCGGGAAGCCTGGAAAGCCTGCTGGTGCATGCAGGCAGGCGGGCCCGGTTCTGGCGGCGCTGGCTCGAATGGACGGAAGACTGGTCGTGATGGCTATACAGGGCAAGACACTCATCGGAATGGCTGTGGCGGCACTGGCTGCATGTGCTGTCTCCATGCCTGCTCATGCCAATAGCAGTGCAGCGGAATATTTCCGCGCCCGTGCCACCTCCAGCAATGTGCCCGAACTGCTGAGCAAGGCCGACCGGACCTATTATCAGGAATTGTTCAACGCGATTGAGCGCAAGGACTGGAACCGCGTCGATGCGCTGTTTGCAGAGCGCGCCGATGGCCCGCTGCATGATGTGGCGCGCGCGGAATATTACCTCCACCCGGCCAGCCCGCGCGTGGAAGAGGACGCGATTGGAAACTGGTTCCGCTCAGGCAGCCTGTTGCCCCAGGCGGAACAGCTTGCCAGCCTTGGCCAGAAGCGCGGGCTTGCGACCATTCCTTCGCTGCCGGTGGAGCGCAGCTTTGTCAGCCAGCCGCATTCGCCCAAGCGGATTCGCCCGCGTTCGATTGATGATGGTTCCATGCCGGGATCAATCCGCAGCGCGATCCTTGCCCGCATTTCGGATGACGACCCGGATGGCGCGCGGCAATTGCTGGACGGGATTGATGCAGGGCTAAGCCCCTCGGCCCGCGCAGAATGGCGCCAGCGCGTCGCGTGGAGCTATTACATCGAGAACAAGGATGCGCAGGCCTATGCGCTGGCCATGACCGCCCGCGATGGTGGTGCCGGGGCATGGGTAGCTGAGGCAGACTGGACCGCTGGGCTCGCTGCATGGCGCATGGATGATTGCGAAGCTGCGGCGGAGAATTTCGCCCGTGCCGCGCGCGGGGCGCAGAATGCCGAACTGGCCGCCGCGGCTTTCTACTGGTCGAGCCGTGCCAATGTGCGCTGCCGCTATCCGGAGAAAGCCGCCGAGGAATTGCGCGGCGCAGCGCAGCTAGATGAGACACTATACGGAATGCTCGCCCGCGAACAATTGGGCCAGGACTTGCCCCGCGCCGGTGAAACGCCTGACTTTGACATGACCGACTGGAGCCGCCTGCGTGACGAACCTAATGTCCGTGCGGCTGTCGCTCTGGCGGAGATCGGGCAGGATGGGCTGGCGGATGAAATCCTGCGCCATCAGGCACGGATTGGCGATCCGTCGGAATATGACTCGCTATCGCGCCTCGCCCGCGAACTCGGCCTGCCTTCCACCCAATTGTGGATGGCGCATAACGCCCCGCGTGGCGGACAGGCGGACCCGGCGCTGCGCTATCCCGCCCCCCGCTGGACCCCGGTGGATGGCTGGAAGGTCGATCCGGCGCTGGCCTATGCGCATACGCTGCAGGAATCGGTGTTCCGCGCCAGTGTCGTCAGCCCCGCCGGTGCGCGCGGGCTCATGCAGATCATGCCCGCTGCGGCGAAGGACCATTCGCGCAAGCTGGGCTACAGCGGCAATGCCAGCGATCTCAACAAACCGGCGGTAAACCTCGCTTTCGGCCAGAGCCATTTGCAGATGCTGCGTGACAGTGCAGCAACCGGCGGGCTGCTGCCCAAGATCATGGCGGCATACAATGCCGGTCTCTCCCCGGTCTCGCGCTGGAATACGGAAATCAACGACCAGGGCGACCCGCTGCTCTATATGGAGAGCATCCCCTATTGGGAAACCCGCGGCTATGTCGCCATCGTGATGCGCAATTACTGGATGTATGAGCGGCAGGCAGGCGGCGCATCGGAAAGCCGCAAGGCGCTGGCGCAAGGCATGTGGCCGACTTTCCCTGAACTGTCCGGCGCGAATGCCGTGCGGCTGACGCGGGCCAACTGATGGCCATCGACACTTCCCGGCAGTTCAAACCAATCAATATCGCGCTGCTGACCGTGTCCGACACGCGCGGACCGGAGGATGATACGTCGGGCGATATCCTCGCCGAACGGATCAGGGGCGCCGGGCACAAGCTGGCCGCACGGGCAATCGAGAAAGACGATGCGACCGTGCTGGTCAAGCGGCTCAACAACTGGATCGACGATCCGGCGATTGACGCGATTGTCTCCACCGGCGGCACCGGACTGACCGGGCGCGACGTTACGCCGGAAGCGCTGGACCGGATCAAGGACAAGGAAATCCCCGGCTTTGGCGAGCTGTTCCGCTGGATCAGCTACCAGACCATCGGCACCAGCACGGTCCAAAGCCGTGCGCTCGCGGTGGTTGCGCGCGGGACTTATATCTTCGCCCTGCCCGGCTCCAACGGCGCAGTGAAGGATGGCTGGGACGGGATCCTCGCCGAACAGCTCGACAGCCGCAACCGGCCATGCAATTTCGTGGAACTGATGCCGCGCCTGCGGGAGCATTAGGCTTCTTATCGTTTCGCGCCAAGACGCCAAGTCGCCAAGAAGGTTGCGGCTTTGCCGGGGCGGTTCACACGAGGCCTTTGCTTAGCCTATTGAAGGGACGCGAAGCTGTCTCGCCGGCAGCAGCGGACACTCAAAGAATACTACCATCACAATCCGCGGCAAGGTTGCGCTTCTGAGTGCCGGCTGCCGCCGGAGCTGCCCCCTTCGTGTCTTGGCGCCTTGGCGCGAAACATAACTAGCGTCGATCGCCTTTGTTCACTATACGTTCCAAACATGGAACGTTCCAGCAAACAACCGGTCCACGGTCGCGGCGCGCAGTCTGGCGCGGTTCCTCAGCGTTTCGGACTTGCGACTCGCGAGGCAGATGGCGACTGGCGCGACCATGTGCAGGCGCTGGACGGGCCGCCGGTCAAGCTGCGCACCCATGTGACCGAGGAACATCCGAAAACAATCCTCAGCTTCAACCAGTCACCCGACATCCCGTTTGACCGCTCGATCAACGCCTATCGTGGCTGCGAGCATGGCTGCGTCTATTGCTATGCCCGCCCGACCCATGCCTATCACGACCTGTCACCGGGGCTAGATTTCGAGACGCAGCTGTTTGCCAAACCCAATGCTGCACGGCTGCTGCGCGCAACGCTGGCGCGGCGCAAATATCGCCCGGCCCCGATTGCGATGGGCACCAACACCGATCCCTACCAGCCGATCGAAGCGCGCTATCGCCTCACGCGGCAGGTGCTGGAGGTGTGCCTCGACACGCGCCACCCGGTGACCATCACGACCAAGAGCGACCGGGTGCTGGCGGATATCGACCTGCTGGCAGAGCTGGCGCAGCACAATCTCGTCGCTGTCGCTATTTCCGTCACCAGCCTCGACCCGGTGCTGTCAGGCAAGCTCGAACCGCGCGCAGCTTCACCACGCAAACGGCTCGATGCACTGGGGAAACTGGCGGCAGCAGGCATCCCCGCCCATGTCTCCGTTGCGCCGATCATTCCCGCCATTACCGACGAATTCATGGAACATATCCTGACCGAGGCCGCCGCGCGCGGTGTCCGTTCCGCCAGCTGGATCATGCTGCGGCTGCCGCATGAAGTGGCCCCGCTGTTCCGCGAATGGCTGGACGTGCATTTCCCGGAACGCGCCGGCAAAGTCATGTCCATTGTTCAGGCTCTTCGCGGGGGGAAAGACAATGAATCGCGCTTTTTTGAACGGATGAAGCCGCATGGCGTATGGGGGGAGCTGTTCCGCACCCGTTTCCACAAGGCGCGGCGACGTTGTGGAATAGACAATCCCCCTTTCGAGCTGGATTGCAGCCAATTCCGACCGCCAGCGCCCGGCGGCCAGTTAAGCTTGCTGTAACACTCGCTGGTGCAGCCTTGCGCACAGTTTTTCGCCCGTTAAACTGGGCATCGCATCACATAAGGGGGACCAAATGCGTAAATTCATGATCGCCGCCGCCATGATGGCAACCACTGCCGGACTGGCCGCCACGCCTGCAAATGCCGAAGAATTCCAGGCTTCCAAGGTCATTACCGAGTTCAACGAGGATATCCTCTTCGCAACCTTGCGCCGCATGGGGGCAACCTGGGAACCGGCCAAGAATGATTTTGGCGATTACCTGATCACCTTCCCCAATGGCCTGCGCGCAACCCTGCGCTTTACCGCCTGCAGCGACAGCACCGGCATTTGCAAAGGCACCAGCATTTCTGCCCGTTTTGGCAAGCCAACAGGGATGAGCGAGGCTGAAATCAAGCAGCGCACCATTGATTTCAACGCGAAATGGTCCGCAGGCAAGAGCTACCAGATGACCGACGGTCGCCCGGTTGTGCAGGCCTATATGATCGTTGATGGCGGGATCACGATGGAAAACTATCGCGTCCAGCTGCAGGTCTATTCCGACATGCTCAAGAAGATGAATGACGAGCTTTACGGCAAGTGATCGCTGATCCGGGGGAGCAGTGCCCAGATCGGGCCGCTCCCCCCGTTTTGGTCAGCCAAAACCGTTCCCGCCCTCGCCCGGCTTGAACCGGACCAGGCGGCTATCAACCAGCGCGGCAGTGCGATTGACCACGGCAAGCTGGTATTCCGGATCCTTGATCATCTCGAAAAACGCCGCGCTATTGGGATATTGCGCGACAAAGCCATCATCCCAGCGCATCTCGTCCGGCCCCGTCACCATGCACTGGAAGGCCCCGCGCCAGACGATAGTGCCGCCCACACGGCGGAAGATCGGGCCGCTGGTCTTGCCATATTCCTGATAGGCGCGCTGGCCGCTCCAGCCCTTGCCCGCATGGTCATGCCCGTCCGGATATTCTGCCTGTTCGCGATAGCGTAGCAGGTTGAGCATATGGATCGGCTCATCGCGCGGCAGGGCCTTGAACGCTTCGAAATTGGCCCGGCTTGGGTCGATATAGCAATCCATCATGCGCCCTCTCCTTCTCAATCGTTGGTGAATTCGCCGAGCATCATGCGGCTTACCTGCCCGGCCTGTTTCAGGCCATCCGGATCAAGCCCGGTCTTGAGCTGGCAGAAGTTTTCCGCCCAGTCGGATGTCCGCATCCGCAAGGGCGGACAATCCATGGCCAGGCCTTCCATCACTTTCGCGGCGACTTCTGCCGGAGACTGGTAAAGGCCGGGATCGCGTTTCCATTCCCGATCCGCCAGATAACGCTGCATGATCGGCGCATAATCATCTTCCAGCAATCCGCCGCTGCGCCCGATCTGCTGCATGACATTGGCGGCAAAATCGCTGCTGATCGCGCCGGGCTCCACCACCGTGAAATGCACTCCGAAAGCGGGCGTGACATAGGTGGACAAGGCTTCGAAATATCCCTCCAATGCGAATTTGGAGGCACAGTATATCTCGTTCATCGGCTGGCCCACCAACCCGCCAATGGAACTCACCGCTACCACCCGGCCCCGGCCCGCTGCGCGCATATGGGGCAGCACCGCCCGCGTGCAACGCAGCACGCCGTGGAAATTGGTATCCATCACCCAGGTGACATCTTCATCGCTGGCTTGTTCGGTGGTGCGGACAAAGCCGACCCCGGCATTGGCGATCAGCACATCTATGCGCCCTTCCCGCTCCAACACCGTGGCGATGGCCCGGTCCACAGAAGCACTGTCTGTCACATCCAGCGGCAGCACTTCAATCGTTGCCCCCGCCGCGCTGGCAGCTTCATCCAGCGCAGCGCGTTTCGCGGTATCCCGCATCGTGGCATAGGTGCGATAGCCCGCCTGCGCGGCCTGGGCGGCGATCTCCACCCCCAGGCCACTGGACGCCCCCGTTACGAGCAGGACATCCGCCAATTCAGACTGCCAACTTGTAGTCGCTGAACCTGTCGCGCAGGTCCTTCTTGCTGATCTTGCCGGTTGCGGTGTGCGGGATATCCTCGACAAATTCCACCGCGTCGGGCAGCCACCATTTGGCGATCAACGGCTTGAGATGTTCGATGATGGCTTCCGCCGAAACATCGGAACCGGGCTTGCGCACCACGAACAGCACTGGCCGTTCATCCCACTTGGGATGCGGCATACCGATAGCGGCGGCTTCGGCCACTTCGGGATGGCCGACAGCGGCATTTTCCAACTCGACCGAGCTGATCCATTCGCCGCCCGACTTGATCACATCCTTGGTCCGGTCC
>JACKKZ010000003.1 GCA_024236195.1 Sphingomonadaceae bacterium | reverse complement strand
ATCGTTCCGAAGCGGGGTTGGTACAATCAACGATCAAGGAGCGTGGCCGCTACAAGGTCATCGATCAGGTTAGCGTGGCGCTGAATGAAAAGACCGATGCCTATGAGGCGGTCTTTGAAAACCTCGGTATCAAGCGGGTTGCCATCGACAGCGCCACGGTAAAGGCGCACCCGAAACTGCTGGTTACGGGTATTTGGTGCATCGCCGATGTGCAGTACGAATTCTCGGAAGACAGCCGGATCTCTCCTTGGATCATCGACACGCTGAAACCGATCCAGATCGCCCGCGTGGACTATGACGGCTATCGCGAGACGCGGGACAAGTTCACCACCGAGGAATGGATCGATCTGCTGATGCAGAGCATCGGCTTTGATCCGTCACTGTTCGGGCGCCGGTCAAAACTTTTGCAACTGTTGCGCCTGGTCCCATTTGTTGAGCGCAACTACAACCTCATCGAGCTTGGTCCCAAGGGGACAGGAAAATCTCATATCTATTCCGAGTTTTCACCACATGGTCAGCTGATCTCGGGCGGTGAAATCACGGTTCCCAAGCTTTTCGTGAACAATTCCAATGGCCGGATCGGATTGGTCGGCTTTTGGGATGTCGTGGCCTTTGACGAATTTGCCGGCCGCGAGAAGACGGCCAACAAGGCGCTTGTCGATATCATGAAGAACTACATGGCAAACAAGCAGTTCTCTCGTGGTGTAAATCCGATGGGCGCCGAGGCCAGCTTCGCCTTCGTCGGTAACACGGACCATAACGTGCCTTGGATGCTGAAAAATACGGACCTGTTCGAAGCTTTGCCGCCGCAGTTCCACGACAGCGCCTTTATCGATCGATTGCACGCCTATCTGCCTGGATGGGAGGTCGACATCATCCGGGGTGAGATGTTCACATCTGGCTATGGGTTCATTGTCGACTATCTCGCCGAAATCCTGCGCCATCTGCGTGCTGAGGATTTCTCACACCGGCCAGATCGCTATTTCACTATTCCGGTTCAGACCCATATCCGGGACCGTGCGGCGATCAACAAGACCATGTCAGGTCTGCTGAAGCTGATCTTCCCGAATGGAGGCGAGACAGAAGCCGAAGTTGAAGAACTGCTGCGCTTTGCGATTGAATGCCGAAAGCGGGTGAAGGATCAGCTCCTGCGGATCGACAGCACCTTTGAGGCAGCAGATTTCCATTACATCGCATCGGATGGCGCAAAGCGCGCCGTCGCCACGCTGGAGGAAGAGGAGTTCCCCCAGTTCTACCACCGTCGATCAACCGACGATGGAAGTGAAGGTGTGAATCAACGAGAGATTGGGTTGGTAACGGCAGAACCGGTCTCAACGGTGGCTGCTTCCGCAGCACCTGCCGTTGCCGCTGCCCCGCACTCACCCCCAACTCCCGGACATGTCGTTTTCACAGAAAACCGCAAGGGCATCAGTTTCGACAAGATCTTTGGTCCTTGGACGGATGGTGCGACGCGGATTATCATCACAGACCCCTATATCCGGAAGTTCCATCAGGCGCGCAACGTGATGGAACTGATCGAGATGCTAATCCGGCGCAAACAGCCTGAAGATCAGATCGCTGTGCATCTTGTCACGGCTCCGGACGATGGGAACATTCAGGAGCAGCGAGAGTGCCTGGACGGGATTGCTGAAGCCTGCACAGGCACGGGCGTCGATTTCACATGGGCCTTCGATGGGAGCGGCACTCTCCATGCACGCGACATCACGACGGATACTGGCTGGAAGATGGTTCTGGATCGCGGATTGGATATTTTCCAGCCAACGCCTCGCAAGATGAACGGTTTCTCGCTGGGAGAACGGATGCAGGAGCACCGGATGGTCCGTGGTTTCTACGTGACTTATGTCGAGAACCTTTAGCTTCGTCGACCGTGTTGGCGGTGCAGGTTTGGCTACGCGCTCGGCGGGAAGCAAGAAGTCGACCTCGATGCCCAAGCCCTCATCCTCGTTACAGTTTTCCTGATCAGCAGATTGCAGGCCATTCATGCACTACCCCTTCCTCGTCATTGATCCGCGCTCCGGCCTGCAATACCGCCTAACCGATACCGGTCTTGCCGAATTGTCCCTTGCCCCCATTTCTGCCGAATGGGCGCCGGGGCGTGCCATTGCCGAGGCGCCTGACCCGGTCTGGGCCGAAAGTCTTGCCAATGCGCCTGTCGAGACGATCTCGGCGGTGACCGCCGCGCTGACGGATCTTGTGCTGGCCACGCCGGATCTGAAGGTGCCGAACGTCGATCACCTGCCAGACAGCCGCGCCAAGCGGCATCTCTTGGCGCTGGTCGCGTTGTGGCAAAGGTTGGGGGATGCGCTGCCAGAGGGGCTGGCACCGATTTCCCATGTGCTGGCCCTGCCGCATGGGTCGTTCCTGGGCTCGTTGCCGGTGGTTGAAGGTTCGCTGGATCCTCTAGCTCCTGCGGCGCTGCAGGCGCTTTTTGCCCGGTTGCGGGACGAGTTCGGCACTGTTCCCGCAAGCGCCTATACGCCCCGGGCCGCAATCGGCAGCCGCCTGCACGCGCTGCAGGGCGGTGTTTCAGCGCAGGATATCGAGGCCGGGGTTCTGGATGACAGCCTCGCGTTCTATGGTCTGCGCGATCCCGCCGCCTGCGCCGATTTCGCCGCCGCCCAAGCCCGGGCGCTGATTGAGTCCGGCGTTTCGGCCCGTGAAATCGCCGTGCTGTCGGGCGATGATCTGCGCCAGATCGCGCGCGCTTTCTCAGCCCAGGGAGTGCCGCTCTCGGGCCTTCCGGGCCAATTACCCGAGCGAGATGTCATTGGCGAGACCGCGCTACATCTGGCGCTGGCCAAGCGACCGCCAACTCCGGCTATGGTCTTGGCGAGCCTCGCGCTTTCTCCCTTGATGCCCTGGGCGGCACAGACCGGGCGCGATCTTGCCGAAAGCCTCATGGGTGGCGATTTCCGAGGCGCCATCCTCACGGACACGCCCGCACATAAGGAACTGTGGGACGATATCCGCGCCTCGGCCGGCAGCTTGCCGCAGCTGCGATTCCTGCTGGACCGGATCTGCGAGCGGATCGGAAAAGGCGATCAGGTCCGCGCGCGGCTGACTGTCCCCCCCGGCGAAGGCACGCCGGATTGGGAGATAATCCTGCGTGGCATTCAGATCGCGCCGCCCATGGTTGCGGACCCCGACCGCAATCTTGAAGGCGTCAGCCTCTGGTCCGCGCATGAAAGCCCGTGGCGCCCATGCCGCCATCTGATCGTCAGCGATTTCACCGACGGGCTTTACCCGACTCGCCCGCGTGCCAATCCGCTGTTTCTTGACAGCGAGATCGCTGCGATACACGCGGGAACCGGCGTTCACCTTCGCGGTCGGGCCGAGGGGCTGGCGCAAAGCCTCGCGTTACTTGATCAACAGCTTCAGGCGGTTTCCGGCAGCGCCACCTTCCTCATCCCATGGCGCGATCTGGCGGGCGGGCGCTTGCAACCTTCGGCCGGGTTGTCGCTGGTGGCGCGGGCGGTGGCGGGCGTTGAGGATGCCAGCGATCTGATCACCGATCTGTCGCGTCAGAGCCCTGCGGAATGGCCGATTGCGTATCACCATCTGATGCCGGTGCCGGAACCCGCGGAATTGCCTGAGGAGCTTGCTTTCCGGGGCATGACCTTCTGTCCCTTCGTCGGCGCGATGACGGCACCGCCAAACCGCAATCGCCCTCACGGCTCGAGACGCTGCTTGTCAGCCCGCTCGCCTGGCTTCTGGCCGAGGTTGGGGCCGAGGATATGTCTTGGTCGACCGAAGAACTCGACGTGATGGCAAGGGGCAATATCGCCCATGATGTCTTTGAGCATGTCTTCCTGAAGGATCAGCCGTTCCCGGAAACCGAGGCGCTGGCAGAACTGATCCCCGAGGCCTATGACCGCGCGCTCACCCGTCACGCGGGCTATCTGCGCAGCCCGTCATGGGAGATGGAGCGCCGCGGTTTGGAGCGTGAGATCATGGCGGCGGCCCTGCGCTGGCGCGACCACTTGCTGGCGCTCAATGCCAAGATCATCGGCAATGAAATCTGGCTGGCCGGTGAGGCGCATGGCATCAATCTGCATGGCAAGGCCGACGCGATCCTTGAACTGCCTGATGGTGCGCTCTTGATCATCGATCACAAGAAAAGCGGCACCAAGGGCCGACGGCAGCGGATGGAGGCGGGCTGGGATCTGCAGGCAGGGCTTTACGCCGATATGATAGCGCGGCCCATGCGGCGCGAGGGTGACGGCATGGACCCGCTGATCGGCCGCAAGGTGGCGGTCGCCTATCACCTGATGAATGATGGCGGGCTGCTGACTTCGGGTCTGGTCTTGCCCGAGGGCTCGCCCGCCCGCGACATGGGCGATGCGGTGAATGCCGGGGCGGTAGCCAAGCTGGCGGAACGCTTGGCCGAACTTGGTGCAGGCCGGGTCGTGCTGAACACCTCTGAGGATGCGGCCTTCTTCAAGAAAGAAGCCGGCTTCACCCCCTATGCGCTGACCGATGGCTCGGCCCTGGTCACCGCCTTCATCCGCACGCTCGAGGAGGAATGACCATGGCCCCCGTCAATGCAGATCAAGGTCTGGTCATCGTTCCCGCGGGTGCCGGCGCGGGCAAGACCCACCGCATCAAGACCCAGCTGTCCGATTGGGTGAAACGCGGCATTGTCCGGCCCGAACGTATCCTTGCCGTCACCTTTACCGAGGCCGCGGCTGGCGAGTTGCGCGAAAGGATCCGTGCCGGCCTTCTGGCCGATGGACTGGTCGCCGAGGCGATGGCGGTCGAGCGCGCCTATGTCTCGACCATACATGGACTGGGCCTGCGGCTTTTGACCGAACATGCTCTGGCGGCTGGCGCCTCGCCGCAGCCGCGCCATCTGGGCGATGCCGAGCGGGATCTGCTGATCCGTCAGGCACTGGCACATGCCAAGGCGCTGGACCCGATCAAGGCCGCGCCCGAGCGGTTCGGTTACGCCCCGAACTTCATGAGGGGCGAGACGGTCGAAGACAGTTTGCGCGCCCGGGTGCTATCGATGATCGACCTCTTGCGCGGCCTTGGGGACAAGGGGCGTGACGCTGGCCTGATCGCTCCGGCACTGACGCGGCTGGATGCGGTTTACGGGCCGGTTCTGGATGACCCTATCGCCGCGACCACCGCGTTGCAGACGGCCGTGCAGGTCATGATCGCAGCCTTTCCCGAGGGAGGCATGGCCGGGATCACCGCCAAAACCAATGTCGAGAAGCTGGAGAAAAACCTCGCGCTTTTCAAACGTGTTGATCGCGCGCCCGATCTTCTGGATCGGGATTGGCAGGTCTGGAACGATCTGCGCAGCCTGTTCATCTCTAACCGCTCCAGCAAGACGCCTGCGGGATATGACGACCTTGCCACGGCGATCATGGCGGCGGCGGATGTGCTGCCCTGCCATCCCGGCCCGCTGGCCGATGCTAAGCTGCACCTGTCCTGCCTAATCGCCTGCGCGCAAGAGGTGATGGCGGCCTATGAGACCCGCAAGAAGGCGCTCGGCCTGATCGACTTTGCTGACATGATCACCGGGGCTGAGCACCTGCTCCGCACCGACCTCGCCGTGCGGCAAGCGGTGCTGGACGAGATCGACTGCGTCATCATCGACGAATTCCAGGACACCAACCCCGTGCAATTCGCGCTTTTGTGGCAGTTGGGCCAGCACGCGCCGCGCACACTGCTGGTGGGCGATGTCAAACAGTCGATCATGGGGTTTCAGGGTGCCGATCCGCGCCTATCGACAGCGCTGGCGGCGGCAAACCCGATGCGACCCAGCCTTTGGACCGCAACTGGCGCTCGACCCCAGCCATCATGCAATTCGTCAATGCGATGGGGGCTGGCCTCTTTGGGCAGGGCTATAACCCGCTGGCGCCGACCCGCGATGCGGTCGCAGGTCCCGCGATCGAGGTGCTGAACGCTACGCAGGGACGGCGCTCACAAAAGTATTCGCAGCCCCAGAACACATCGCCGAGCGTATCGCCCGGATTCTGACGGATGGAGATACGATCACCGACCGCCACAGCAAGGCCGCCCGCCCGGCGCGGCCTTCGGATATCGCGCTCTTGGTCTGTCGCCACACCACCGCCGCCCGCTATGCCGAGGAACTGCGCGCCCGCGGCGTTCCCGTGCGGATCGCCGAGGATGGTTGGGCGCAAAGTGCGGTGATCGTTGCCGCTCGCGCGGCACTCGCCTTTGCGGCTAACCCGGCGGATATCCATGCCGGGCTGCTCTTGCGCACGCTTGGACCGGATCCGCTGCCCTTGCAGGAGGCGCTATCCGCCCAGATTGAAGGTCGGCTGGTCGATGACCCTGTGCTGATGCGGCTGGCCGCGCTCTCGGACATTCTGGCCCGCTTGCCGGTGGGGGCGGGGCTTGATCTGGTGCTGGATGCCGCCGACCTGCGTCTCTGGGCCGAACGTCAGCCCGATGCCGCCCAGTCCCGCGCCGATCTTCTGCGGCTAGAGGCTGAGGCGGGTGAGTTCGAAGCCGCGCATCGCGATCTCAAATCCGCCTCGGGGTTCCACGGCGAGACTGCCAAGGTCTTTCTCGGCTGGCTCGACGCCCGTGGGGGCGAGCGCGATTTCGACCGTCATCCCGATCCTTCCGCCAACAGCGCCGAGGCGGTGGAGATCGTCACCTGGCACGCCTCCAAAGGGCGGGAATGGCCGATCACTGTCGTCGCCGAGTTCGACTATGGCATTGAGGAACGTGCGGGGGCCACTGCGACCCGTTTCGATGCCCTGGACCGCATCGACGATATGGCGGTGGTGCTGGGGTCCGCGAGCCTGATCCACACGCCCGGCTTTGCCGCGCCCGAGGCGACCCGCCGTTTCATCGAAGACCGCCGCGCCGATTTTGAAACCAATGCGAAAAACCTTCTCTATGTCGCCCTGACCCGTGCCCGTGACCGGCTGGTGCTGGAATGGCCGGGTTTTCTGAAGGACCGCGAAGAAGACGCGCCCGAGGCTACGAACCTGTTTCATATCCTGTCCGATACTTGCGCGCCGCAGATCGGGGCGGGCAGCCTGCGCATCAATGGCGTGGATTGCCCGGCGCTGATCACGCAACTGCCTGAAGAGGCGGGATTTACCGAGTACGCAGGCGGTGCGGCAGCGTCAGCGCTGCGATTCGGTGCCGCTGCGCCGTTGCCCGTGACACCGCTGACACCCTGGCGGCTGCAGCCCTCGCAAACCCGTAGCGCGGGGGTGCCGCCCGTGTCCCGCCGTATCGACATCGGAGCACCCTGGCCAAAGGCACTGAACGATGCCTACCGCGGCACAGCACTGCATCTGGCGCTGCGCACATACCTGACCCGGCCCGATCTGGCCCCGGCTTTGGCTCTCGCGACCGGGCTTGACGACGCCACTCTTGCGCTAGTGGCCGAGCGCGCCACGGCGCTGAAAGCCTGGCTTGTCGATCAGGGCTATACGGATCTGCGCGCCGAGATTCCGGTGCTTGGCCACACGCCCGAGGGTGCAGAGATCCCCGGTGCCCTCGACCTTCTCGCCATCGGCCCGGCAGGCGCGATGCTGATCGACCATAAATCCGGCGGCGGCGGTGACGGGTTTGGCCCCTATTGGCCACAGCTTTCCAGCTATGCCGGACTGTTGGCCGGACTATACCCGCAGCATCCGCTGCAGGGCGTGGCGGTGTTCTGGGTCGATCACGGTTGGCTGGAACTGGCAGATGAGGGCGCGTCAGCGGGAGCTTTCGCACAGGCCAGAGTTAACTGATGCCCTGGGGAATACTTGCGCCCGATACCGTGGTTTCGCAACGACGCCAGCAGAACCTTGGGCTTGCGGCGGCGGTTCGTCATTTCAATGACCGGGCGGTCCCCGGAATCGGCGGCATGTGGTTTCCCATGCCCATCCTTTGGTCGGTTCTGGCGATCTCTATCGCCGAGGAACTTGGTGTGCCGGCACTGCCTGTCGGCAACGCGGTCGAAGCGCGCGTCATGCTTGAAGTCATCGCGGGCCCGCAGGATCGCCGCGTGCGAGGGGCGAGGAAGATGCAGGGCTTGAAGGATAGCAGTTTCCACAATCTCAGGCGTCGCGGAACTTATGTGGTTCAGCCGATCCGCATGGCGATGGTGCAGCCTCTGGTCGCACTCGGGTTCGTGCAGGGCAGCCGCTACGGCGCGTTCCGCATACATAGCGCTGGCAGAGAGCTGTTGGAGCTGAATGCGATGAAAGAACCGCGCCGTTTGCTTGGTGCCTGGGCGCATGGCAGGCAGCCACATGGCCTGAAGGAGGCCCTGACAGTGCTTTCCCCGGTTGGGGCTGTCCCGGAAGCGGTGCGTAAACTGATCCTTGCCCGATTGCTCGACGGAAATGATCCCGGCTCGACCCGGCGCCGGGAGCTGGCGCGCCTCGGCACGGGCCCCAGTTCCACGCATTTGGACCAGGAAACCGCATTGGCGGGGGTTGCGCCGGATCACTGGTCGGATCTGCGCGCCGGAGCGGCTTTTATGGATATTCGCGATGCCGCGTTGACGGTGTTGGACCAGTTGGAACAGCACCTGCTGAAGCTTCGCGACGATAATCAGCCTGTGCGCCTGTCAGAAGCGGAGGCAGCCGAAGTCGCCGCCGAGCCGCTGAAACAATTGCGAGATCTGGCCTCGGCAAAAGGCGCGCTTGTCGATCAGGGCAATGAGGAGACTAGCCGCAGATTTATCGCGGAAATCCGAAATCTGTCCGATCAGCAGCTGATCCAGAGGCTGGCCGAGCGCGATTCTACCGTGATTTGTCAGCGCGAAGGCCACATTTTTCTCGGGCCGGCTGCGAGCGAGTTGCGGGGCAGCTCGGAGACCCAGGACGAGAACCGGCCCCCTCAGGACGAGGCCTTCGCGCCGCAGCTTTTCCGGCTGCACAATCTTCATTGTCTGGTGACGGAGCTGTCCGGAAAGGTGAACCCGGGCAGCCGTGACGCGGGATCGGAGGCCGTCTGATGCAGAACACGACGCTCTACTCCCTCTTCATGCCGCCCGAAGATTGTTATGGCGACTTTGGCCTTATGTGCGGCTTCACCGCGACGCGGCAGGTCCTGGGGCAGATCCGCCGAACATTCACAGGCGAGATGGCGCGCCCGGTGCTGGCCGCCTTCATCCATCCAACCGTGAATGCGATCTCGGACGTTCCGGGACTTGCCTGGATGTGGATGCGCCTCGTGGGACGCGGCTACAACCTTCTCCATGCCAAGGTGGCGCTTCTGGGTTTTCGCAAGCGCGGCGGAGATGGCTATGTCATTCGCCTCGCTGTCAGCACGGGGAACTGGACACAGGATCCGCTTACTCGCAGCATCGACCTGTTCTGGTCGATCGATCTGGACTCTGCTGTGCCTGACGCACAGGACATTGCCGATATCCGCGCCGCGCATGAGATGTTTGGCTGGCTGCGCGAGCGGGCAGATTGCGCCCTGATCGAACGCAGTTTTGACGGGCACCGGCCAGACGCCCTGCTGGAGGCCGCGATCACAGCCTTGCCCACGTCATCCGCGCGTCCCCGCTTCATCGACAGCCGCAATCAGGCGCTGTTTCCTCAGGTGGTCGAGCGCCTGGGTACCAAAAAGAAGGCCGACCGTCTCATCCTCGGGTCTGGCTATTTCGAGAGCGACGGCGATGGTGCTGCTGGCCTGCCAGAGCGACTGCGCCGCGCATTGGTGCAGGAGAAATCCCTGACGAAAACAGCGGCTCTCGACCTGTTTCTTAACCCGTCCTCCTGTCAGGGGCTTGCTGCCCGGGCCGGTGCCTTGATTGACGCAGGCTGGAACTTGCGCCCTCCGCGCTCTGTCTTGCATGGAACTGATGGGTGCCTGCATGCAAAATTTGTGGTGCTGGCGTCGGGCGAGACCGAGGCCTCGGGACGGGCTTATCTTGGATCCGGCAATCTGAGCATGAACGGGTTTGAGCGTGCCGCAAGCGCCGGGGGAAACCTTGAGGCAGGTGTGATCGTCGATCTGCCGGGAGGACTGAAATGGCCGCGACGCAGAGACACGCGGAACGGTATCGCCGCTGTTTTGCCGATCCAGTTCACTGATGTGGTGACGCCCGAGGCCCTGCAGCAAGGGGAAGGCTTTGTGCGCCCCGATGAGCCAGAAACCCAGCCGCCAGTTGCGTGGCTTATATGGCAAGACGGGGTGCTCTCGGCCCCCGAAGACAAATCGGTGATGGTGATTGGTGTCGATGCGGCTCAGGCCCAGACACCTTGTCCATGGCCTGCACCGGCTCCAGCGATTGTGACACTCGCGGAGGGCGGCTGGCGGCTGCCTGTCATTTCTTCCGAAGCACTTGTTGTCGCTCGCCCCTCCGATATGTCGGTCGAAGATATCCTTGCCAGCCTTGGCTCATTTCCCGAGCCAGGTGATGCTGACAGCGAAGATGAGGGTGAGGAAGGCGAAGAGCCGCTCACCGACGCCTCAGATACCACCGAAGCTCCGCCAGCTGCCTATCCCATTCGCAGGATGATGGAACTTCTGGTGCGTCTTTGTGAGACACAGGCAAGGTTGGACCCGCGGGACTGGCAAAGGTGGTGTCGGGAGTTGCAACAGAACCTTTGCGCTATCGCGTCTCGCGAAAAAACGATGCTCGAGTTCTTCCGGAACGCCAGGGCAAATCCTCTGCCTGCTCTGGCAGATCCGCGTATGCGCCCGGAAGGGGTTTCGCCAGACCTATTGAGAGATGCGCTTTTGGCAGTGTCCGTCGCGTGGGAGCTCAGCGCTTACCCATCGCTCTGGGAACGGGAGGCCGCGTGATGGTGGACTGGAACGAGGTCGCGAGCATTCTGGATCGTATCGCAGGGACGTCTGATGATACCCTGCTAGATCATGGCCAGAAGGCGAGTGTCACAGAACTAGCGTGCCGTATCCGGGCGGGCCAACGCTCGGCCCTGCTGGCTGATGAGGTGGGTATGGGCAAGACCCGCATTGCGGCGGCGCTGATCGCAGCGGTGCGGGAGGCGGGCGGGCGCAGCGCCATTGTTCTGCCCGCGGGCCTTGGGGCACAATGGCAACAGGAACTGAAACGGTTCAACGCCGACGACAAGACATTGCTGCCGCTGCGCAGCTATGATGGTTTCATCTCCGGTTTCTTGCACGATACCGATGCGGAGGGGAGCGCAAGACGGTTACACAGCCATAAGGAGTGGCTTTCGGATCGCCGCAAGCAGCGTGAGTTGCCGGAGAACGGCTGGGCCGCCGAAGAGATCATAATGATCTCTCATTCCTTCGCGAACATGCAGTTTCCCAATCGTGGAGAAGGCCCCGCTGGAGGCTGGCGCCGGGAACTCTTACCCAACGTCGCCCGCCTGATTGACGGCCGACGGCGCAACTTCATGCGCGAAAATTTCCATTCGGGTGAGGTGGGCTATGTATATGCCAGTCGCCGTGCGGCGCGGCACATTGCCCAAACGATTCTGGACCACGAACTGCCGCGCGATGCCATTAACGGCGATCAGAAATGGCTTTCGGCGGACGATTACAAGAACAGGATCCTGCCGCTGATCGGCTATGGCCTGGGTCAGTTTGATCTCATAGTCGTTGACGAAGCCCACAAGGCGCGCGGCGCAGATTCAAGCCTTTCGCGCATTCTCGGCCCGGTAAGCTGGGAAGCGGATGATCCTTTTCGTCTGGGCATGACCGCAACCCCGGTCGAGCTGGACTCCAGCCAGTGGATCGACACGCTGGAGCGGCTCAATGGTCGCGATGACGATCAGGATATTACTGCGCTCGCAGAGCTGACGGAATGGATCACCGGCTATGTGGATGTTGTTCGTCGGATTCAAACCGAAGAACTGGACGAGACGCTGACCGGGGAATTCGAGACCTCCGCCCGGCAGTTCTGCGCAGCATTGCGACCATACGTCCTGCGCCGGGACAAACGCAGTGACCCCGAATTCTGCGTCTTCAAAGACAGTCATGGTGATTATCGTGAGGTCACCGATATCCCGGTTTCACCGGAGGCAGAGGGTTTTACCCGTGACTGGTTGCGCCGCTTTTGTGCGGCTGAG
Organism: Sphingomonadaceae bacterium; assembly: GCA_024236195.1. GTDB lineage: Bacteria > Pseudomonadota > Alphaproteobacteria > Sphingomonadales > Sphingomonadaceae > JACXVD01. The sequence continues at coordinate 643,890 of JACKKZ010000003.1, read as the reverse complement.
GCGCTGTCGTTACTCCCTCAGGATGATCCGCGTGTGAAACGGGTCAGGCTCGCCGTTGCCCAGGGGTATGGGTTCGGCTTTGGAGAGGATGAGGAAGACAGCCCTTCTGGCATGACAGATGCAAACCTCGTTGGTCCGGCGGGGTTTTGGACGGAAGCTTTCACCGCTGAGAGCAACGACATCTATAGCCACCCTGCGATCCTGGCGGCTGTGAGACAAATCGAGGCCTATACACGGGCCGGCGAGAAAGTGCTCGTCTTCGGCAGGTTCCTGACGCCGATGAATGTGCTGACCAGACTGCTGGACGCGCGTGAGATGCTGCGTCGTTTGCGAGACGGACAGCACTGGCCTGCCAGTGGGATCGGGGAAAGCAATATAGCAGCCGTCATTGCGGCGATGAGGGATCCTGATCTTGCGGTGGCGGGTGGGGTCGACGAAATCGATGTGATGTTGAAAACCCGCTATCAGGAGTGGGCGAGCGAGCGCCGGGCTGAACTCGCACGGCTTCATCGGGAGTTGGAAGACCTTGCGCTGGAGGGAGGAGCTGCTGCATTTCTGTCAGAGATTCTGCGCCATGAGGACGGCAAACAAGACCTTCAATTCGGGGCTTTGCTCGAGGCACTTGGTGGCAGGCGGGAAGTTGCGGGCGCTTCCTGGACGGGGCGGGAAATGCTCGGGCTGTTCGAAAAACTGCTCCTGGAGCTTGCCGGGGATGATGAAGCAGAGAACAACGATACGCAGAAAGCCCGGCTGGATGCCTGGCTGAACGATTATTCCGGGCGCGAGGGCAACTTCGCCAGGATGATGTCAGGCGCAACCGCACCGCAAACGCGGCGTATGCTGCAATCTGCATTCAACCGGTCGTCCAGTTGGCCGATGGTGCTCCTCGCGCAATCCCGCGTCGGGCGTGAGGGCCTGAATCTGCATGAGGCCTGTCGCACAGTGATTCTACTGCACGCGGAGTGGAATCCCGGCATTGTCGAGCAGCAGATTGGGCGTGTGGATCGCAAGAACAGTCTTTGGCTTCGCGAATGGCGGAAATGGAGGGATCATGGTGATGGTCTCCCGCCCCGCATTCGGGTTCACCCTGTTGTCGTCAGTGGCACATACGACGATCACAACTGGCAGGTTCTCAAGGCGCGTTGGCTGGAACTGAGGGCGCAGTTGCATGGCGATGTCCTGCGTCCCGTTCCAGGTCGGTCAGAGGTGATAGATGACAAACGAACCTGCGCTGACCGCGTTCGGCGCGCAGTGCCGGATTTTTCGCCGGGAAAACGTGGCGGTTGAGTTGTAGTGTAACCGATACTCACGCTGCTGTTCGGAATAGGACGGAATGAAAGCTGCTATTTTTAGCAACCGTTCTCCCCGCGTTGGATTTGGCGTTGATAGGAAAATGGCTGTTAGTAGGTTGCAAGTAATGGTGGTTGCAGCCTCCCGCAACCATCTTTACCGGCGTCGATTGCAAGTTGTGATCGATGCCGGTCCCCGCAACCATCTTTACTTGCTCGGGCAGCAAGTGAAGATTAGATCCAGCCCCCGCAACCAACATTAGTACCGAGATTTCCATTCACCCCGCTGTCGGCAGCGGGGTTTTTGCGTTAACGCCCATATTTCCTCCATCCTGGACGCTCGTCGGGATGTGTGCCGCGTCCCTGCGCCAGAGATCGGCCACACTTATGGCATGGCCGATGCAACAGTGACCTGCCAATTACTCCGCCATGTGTCGTGTTCTGGCCCTTCTTGCACTTTCGGTCCTGTCGGCTTGCACATCGAGCTCAAATGCCGAGATGAAAGAAGGAGCAAATGAGGCAGTCTCCAGCCCCATGCGCTATACCATACTGCTTGACGGAGTGATGGCTGATATCCACCAAAGCCGTGAAGGCTGGCAGCACACCGATTTCCGCAATGTGAAGCACAGCCTTGTCTTGTCGGTCAGCTATTCACGCCATGTGGTTGACCCCGGACATGGTGGTCCTGTGGATGACGTCTTGACGCTGCAAGTCGAGGGCGATGCCTCAAGCCAAAGCTGGGAAATAATTGATCGCAATCGTGCCGTCACAGCCTATCGCATTGGCATCGCCGCATCGAATGACGAAGCGCAACCGGTGCTGGTAGTCCAACGACGGGGCAAGGACGGCCAAGTCCATACCAATTTGCGGATCATGATATCCGGCAAGCTGGGGGAGGAAACCATCCTGCCTGCCTATTCCGGTAACATGTGGGATGAAATCGGGTCTGACATCGACCAGGATGGGACGCTGGAACTGATTGTCCCAGATGCCCGTTTTTCAGGAGCATTCGGCCCGGTGGCCACCAATTCCCTGCCACCTTTTGTCTATACATTACAGGGGGAAAGATATCGGGACGCCAGCCGCAGTGGTCTCGCGCTCTATTATTATCGTGACTTACTGTCAGCCTCAGCACAGGATTGCATTGATGGACAAAGGATCGCGACCCGGAAAGCTCGCGAGGCCCGGGCAGCCAACTGTGCCACCTATGCTGCATTATCAGCGCGAGCAGGGAACTGGGCCTCGGCCCGGCACAGACTGCGTGAAATCAGGGGCCAATTCAGAGCCGGCAGATTCCCGCTCCGTTCGGAAGAGAAATCTTGGGACGAGGCGGTCACCGCCCGGCTGATTGAATGGGGCTATTTGCCGACTGATCCAGCTACCCGGTGGTGGTCCTACAAATGGACCGACTTCTATGGCGACGAGCAGGAGGGCAGTATCCCCTTCGAAGTGCAGCAGCTGATCTATGACTGGCAGGGATGCAGCCATTTCTCCAACGAGCCGACCGAATTGCCCGATGGCACCACAAATGAATATGTCGTCGACAAGATCGAGCAATATTGCGACCTCTTTGACGAGCAAGGCGAACGAACTACGCTTGACGAACGGCGCGATGCGTTGATGCAAGGTCGCTATGCAAACGATGCCGAGGCACGATACATCCTCTACAATCTGGACAATTACCTGCGCGTTGACTGATCGCCCTGACGGTGCACCCCATGCCATGAATATGCTATTCGGCTGCCCTGCTTGATGCCATATCAATGGCGTATTGCGTGTGGAGGGATCGTGATGCGCCAATGGCTGGGCAGATTGCCGGTGAAATTGCTGCTGGCGCTGCTGGTGGTGCAGGCGGGCTATTGGCTCGCTTTCTATCCCAATTTCCTCAACCCGGCGACTCCTCCGGGGGCACAGCCACTGGCGCTTGAAAGCTTTGAATATGCCCGGATCGAGAAGCCCGATCCGGAGCTGCTGCCCACCGCAAAATTCCAGCCGGTCCCGGAAGAACAACCCATGTTCCTGTGGAAGGGCTACTACGCCTGGCGGGCAAGCTTCGCGCTGGAAGAAGTGCCGCATGAAGGCCTTGCAGTTCTGGTTGCAGAATCCGCCTCCAACCATCGTATCTACGCCAATGGCTCGCTGGTCTATGGCGAGGGGCGGATGGATATAGCGGACGTGACGTATCATGGCGAGTTGCGCAAGGTCATTCGCGTCCCATCCGGCCTGCTGCAACAGGGCCAAAATACGATCAGCGCGATTGATGTGATGGAATATAGCGAAGATGGAATTCTGCCGCCGCCGCTGGTGGGTGAATATGCCTCCGTCATGCACTCATTCGGCTGGAAGGCTTTCCTCTTCGGACCTTATCGGATCATTTCGACTGCAGTGGGGCTGGTGGTGTCACTGCTCCTCGGAGTCGTGTTGCTACGCGCGCAGGACAAGCGATTCCTGTTGTGGTTCTTTCTCTTGAGCCTGGGCTGGTCACTGGCTGCGCTGATGGTGATCTGGGCCACCATGCCCCTGCACGGGACACCGCGCAGCGTGGCCTATTTCGGGCTTGCCTTGTTGATTTGCGCCAGCTGGCCGCTGATGGTCGACGGCTGGACCAGGAGACCACTGCGGTGGTTCCGCCTTCCAGTCTTCGCGGCGTGTGGTGGCGCATTGATATGGGCGATCATCATGCTTTACTTCGCCCCGGAAAACGTGGCCTTCGAGCGGGCCGAATATGTCGTTGTGCGCATAGGGCTGCTGCTGATGGTGGCGGCAATGCTCCGGCTTGGCTGGCATGTGCTGCGGCAACGCGAGGAGCGTGTGTGGGAAGCAGCCTTGCTTGCGACCATGGCGATCATTGCCGCCCAGAGCTTCTTCAATGGCATGACCGACATTATCGACTTCGGCTACTTCAGCCGCAGCACGCCTTTGTTCCTGCTGCTGTTCGCGGTGGCCTATCTGGCGCGCAATATCCGCCTGTTTCGTTCGCAGGAGCAGATCAACAGTCTGCTCCAGGCTCAGCTGGATGAACGCACTGCGGAGCTGGAGCTCGCCCATGCGCGCGAGACGCAATTGGTACGCCAGCAGGCCCATCATGAGGAACGCGGGCGGATCATGCGCGACATGCACGATGGCTTGGGTTCGAACCTCATGTCCATGCTGCTGGCTGCCCGACGCGGGGTGGCGGAACCGACAACTGTGGCGGAGGGTCTGCAGGGTGTGGTCGATGAAATGCGGCTGATGATTGATTCCATGGATTCGGTCGGGGAATCGCTGGCAACCGCGCTTGCCACCTTCCGTGGCCGGGTCGCCGACCGGGTAACTGGCGCGGGCTTCAAGCTTGATTGGCAGGACAGCGCCACGCGTCCCTTGCCCGATTACTCGCCACGCGCGGTGCTGCAAGTGTTTCGCGTGATGCAGGAGGCGGTGACCAATGCACTCAAACATTCGGGCGGAGATGTGATTGCGATCAGCATTGTTGATGGCACCGCCAAAGACGAAGCGCTGGCGATCACTATTGCCGATAATGGCGGCGGGAAACTGGGGCCGCAGAACGGTCGTGGCCGGGGCCTGTCCAATATGCAAAGTCGTGCCGCCATGATCGGGGCGAGCCTTGCCCTCGAGGAAAGCGATAGCGGACTCGCAGTGCGGCTTGGACTTCCCGCTCACACGGAAATGGCATGACCGCCAGATCCATGGCATTTGCGCACAAGCCCTTCTGGCCGCATGAACGCCAGATGAACCCGCCACAAGGTTGACTCGCGTGGACCAGACCGAACCCGGCCCTGAAACAGGAAACGCCCGCTATCGCGTTGCGATAGTCGAGGACGATCCGATCGTGCGCGACCATTTCATTGACATTGTCACCCGCGCGCCATCGCTTGACCTTGCGGGCGTGGCTCCGACCATTGCGCGTGGGCGCGAATTGCTGGCGCTGTCGCCCGATTTGTTCCTTGTCGATATCGGACTGCCCGACGGCAGCGGGCTGGATTTCATCCCGGAGATCAAGGAAGGGACGCAGGCCAAGATCCTCGTCGTCACCAGCTTTGGTGATCGGGATACGGTGGTGACCGCGATCCGGGGAGGGGCGGACGGCTATTTGCTCAAGGATTCCTCGCCCGAAGTGATTTCAGAGGGCATCGCCGTGACGCTGGAAGGTGGCGCCCCGATCAGCGCGGCGGCGGCGGTCTACCTGCTCGATCGGTTGCGCAGCGCCCCGCTGGTGGAAGCAGCCGAAGAAGAGGACAGCGGTTTGACCCCTCGTGAGGTCGAGCTGTTGCAGCTCTTCGCCCGTGGCGACAGCTACAAGGAAGCCGCACGTACGCTGGGGATCAGCCCGCTGACCGTGGGCAATCATGTGAAGTCGATCTACCGCAAGCTCGCCGTCCATTCGCGCGGCGAAGCAGTCTATGAAGCGATCAAGACCGGCCAGCTGAAAATCTGAGATTCGAGCCATATGCCACATTCGTGGCACCAGCGCCGTGGCATGGCGCGACGCATGGGAGAGCGGCAATTTCCGACCGAAATCCATTCGGGAGGAAATTCATGCGTATCCAGTCTCGTAACCGCCTGCTGCGTTCAGCTTCATTCATTGTGCTGTGTGGGGCGGCCGTGGTCTCGGCATCAGCGACTCAGGCCGCAACTGGCACTGGCCCCACGATCGTTTCAGTTGTCAGCGAGACAGGTGATGGCGGTGGCAGCTTCTGCCGGGTCTATGTCAACTTCTCGGTGACCGGCGTGGATAATGATGTGGCTTCCACTGACCAGGTGCGCTGGGGGCTAACGCAGAATTCGGGCACTTCGATCATTCCCGCCACCGGGCAGGATTTTGGTGTTCTGGTGGGGACAACCTTCAATAACACCAACAACAGCGCAGTGATATTCTCCGGCACGGTCATCGACAGCACCAATCACCTTTATTACTCGCTGATTGATCTCGACGCGTTGGGCGCGCCAACCGGCATCCTGGGACAGGCTGAGATCACACCGGCTATGCTGGCCAATGCAGGCGGGGCCTGCGCCGCTCTGGTCGCAGGGCAGAACCAACCGCCGACTGCCTATGCCGGACCGGACAAGCAGGTTGGAGGAGGCGAAAGCGTTACCATCAATGGTTCGGCCAGCGATCCCGACAATGATCCGTTGACCTACCAGTGGGTCCAGACTTCGGGCCCTGCGGTGGCACTGACGGGCGATACAACCCTGACACCAAGTTTCACCGCTCCTGCCAAGACCGCCAATGTCCAGACGCTGACCTTCGACCTGCTTGTAGATGATGGGCGCGGCGGGGTTGCCAGCGATTCCATGACGGTGTTTGTCGATGCAAACAATCTGCCGACCCCCGATGCTGGTGAAGACCGAGCCGTAAGCGGCGGCAGCACTGTAGTGCTCTCGGCCGACAATTCGCTCGATCCGGATAATGATCCGCTGACATACAGCTGGGTGCAACTGTCCGGCCCGGCAGTGACGCTAGACAATCCTGCCAGCCGCAATCCCAGCTTTACCGCACCCGCCAGCACCGCAAGCCCGCAACAATTGGTGTTTCAGGTGACTGTGTCGGACGGCTTCCCCGCTGGCGATGGAGCAGTGCTGACCGATACTGTTATCATCACCATCGATCCCAACGCCCCGCCGGTCGCCAATGCCGGGCCGGATCAGGGGCCGATCAATACCGGCAGCACGGTAACGCTCGATGGCAGCGCTTCAAGCGATCCGGACAATGACACGCTGACCTATAGCTGGACGCAGATTGGCGGGCCGGCGGTCTCTCTTACCGGTGCCAGCACCGCCAACCCCAGCTTCACTGCGCCCAATGTGCAGGGCACACAGAACCTCGTCTTCCAGCTGGTCGTGAATGACGGCACGACCGATTCCGCGCCCGATACGGTCACTATTGCGGTCCGGGCGGTGGGGACAGTCACCATTATCCAGCGCGTGATCGGCGATGATCGAAGCTTCAGCTACACGTCTGATATCAGCGCACTCAATGCCTCACTCACCACCTCAGGCGGCAGCGGGCAATTGGTGGCGAGCCTTGTTCCGGCGGGCAGCCATACGCTGAGCGCGGCGGATTTGACGGCGGCAGGCTATGCCATCACCGACATCAGCTGCAATGACAGTGACAGCACGGTAAACCTTGCCAACCGCAGCGTTGCCATTGCCCTGTCGCCCAACGAGAACCTTGTTTGCACCTTCACCAGTGCTGATACGCGCAGCGCGGCCAGCAGCGCGATCAGCAATTTCCTCACGGCTCGCAATGCGGCGCTACTGACCCAGCAGCCCGATTTGCAGCGGCGCCTGGACCGGTTGAACGGAACCGTCAGCGGCAATGCGGGGGTTGTGGCCTATGGCGTTGCTCTCCCTCAATCCTCGCTCATCCCGGTCTCGCTGGCCTTCGGCGCAGACGGGATGCAGGCTTCGACGAGCCTGTCGCGCATGGCCCGCGCGGTGGAAGGGCCGGATGCGGCGGAGCGCAGCTTCGATATCTGGGCGGAGGCCTATGTCAGCCGCCTCTCCTATGGCGCGCATAAGGGCACACTCCGCGTGATCTATGCCGGGGCTGACTACCGGCTGGGCAAGGATGTGCTCGCCGGGATGATGGTCGGTTTCGACGATTTCAGCCGCAAGGGCGGGCTGGGAGCTGCGGGTGCGGCAGAGGGCAAAGGCTGGATGGCTGGGCCCTATGTCATGGCGCGGCTTGCCCCCAACCTCTACGCCGACGCCCGCGCCGCCTGGGGCAAGTCCGACAATGTTGTGTCACCGCTCGGCACATTCAGCGACGGGTTCGACACCAGCCGTGCCTTCTACTCAGGATCGCTGGTGGGTGAGATGAAGCTGGGCGGGAAGACCACGCTTCGGCCCGAAGTGGCCGTGCGTTACCTGCGCGAGAAACAGCAGCGCTACACGGATAGCCTTGGCGTGACCATTCCAGGGCAGGTGGTGGATCAGGGCGATATTAGTTTCCGCCCGCGACTGTACCATACCGCCACTCTGGCCAATGGCTGGACCTTGCGCCCTTATGGCGAAGCGGAAGGCATCTTCACTTTCGGCTTGCCTGACCAGTTGGTGCTGGGCGACAGCTTCCGCATGCGGATTGAAAGTGGGGTGGAACTGATGAGCGAACGCGGCGTCCGATTGGGTCTGGGGGCCTTCTATGACGGGATCGGGGGCGGCAGCTTCTCTTCCAAGGGCGCCCATGTCTCGCTGAGCTTCGGCTTCTGATGGTGGCACACCCCACGCGCTGCGCTTTGGGGGGAGGCTTGGCCTTCCCCCTCTTGCTGCTCGGAGCCTGCGCACAGGCCTCCACCCCGACAGAGGATTTGCGCGGGGCTGAGCCGGGCGAAGTGCGGGTGAGCGCCAACTGGGCCTATGGTTGCGACAACACGCTACGCTGCCACGCGGTGAGTCTTGCCGGGCATGAGGAAGGCGATTGGGATGGCAGCCTGCAGCTCCTGATCGAACTGCCTGCGCCCGGGGAGAAAGGGGAGGCGATGCTACAAGTCGTGCCCAGCGCAGGGATGGACGATTTTGCTGAAGAAGCGGAATTCCATCCGCAGGACGTCGTCGCCTTCCGCATCCACGGCAAGCGATTTACGCTGGATGATATCGACGAGGATATGGGCAGCGAGACGCCGCTTGTCCGCTTTATCCTGCCCGACGATGCCGCGCGGGCCATGGCGGGCGCGAGAGAGATCGAGCTGCTGACGGCCAAAGGTGAGAGCGCGGGCTTTGTCCAGACCCGCCTGTTGGGCGATGTGTTAGAGCATTTCCGGACTATCTGGGAGAATGCTCGGCCGCATCCGCTGCCTGTGCTCGACCATCCTGCCCCGCCGCTGTTCGATCCGCAGGCGGAAAGTTTTTTCAGTGCGGAAATGGCAGTGGAATGGCAACGCAAGGCGGGCTGCCCCGAACTGGAGGCGCAGCTGGAAATCCGCCCCTTGGCCTATCGCATTGCGCCGCTGGATCGCACGCACAGTCTGGCTCTGGTTAGCTGCGCGGGGGCCTGGGGGGACGATCAGGAAACCAGCTGGTTCATCCCGCTGTTGCTGACCGAGGGTAAGGCGAGCCCGGCGCAGTTTGCTGGCCTGCCGTGGCAGCCGTCCATCGCCACCCTGCCGCTCTTACCCGATAGCTGGCTGGAGGACGAAACGGGAATCCTGCACAGTTTTGCCACCATGCGCACGCTGGGCGATTGCGGCGAACGGCGCGATTATGTCTGGCAGCCGGAAACTGCGCGCTTCGAACTGGTGCGGATCGAGGAAATGCCAACCTGCCGCGGAGCAGGCGAGTGGATCAGAACCTATTACCGCCCATCATCCATGGAAATTCGCGACTAGCTTTGGCTTACTCGCCCCGCTTTCCACCCCCGCGACAGGCAGAAGGCACCCAGCATCCCGGAAACCAGCGCCAGTGCCCAGAGCAGCAGCTGGAACGAGGCTGAACCCTGTTCCTCCACCACTTCGGTCAGCTGGATACTGTCCTTGTCGAAGGGCAGGTGATCGGGGAGGAAGGTGACGGCGACCGTGTCGTCCTTTTCCAGCCGGTCCCAGACGGGGCCGGGGACTTCCAGCTCATGCGTGATGTTCAGGCCGCCCGAAAAGGGTTGCAGCGCCTGCGTGCGGACATAGTCGCCATGCGGCGTTACGCTTTTGGTGTTGACCGAGAGCATTACATAATAGTCGCTGAAACCCGGACGGGGGACGCCGCGATAATTGGTCCGCTCGCGATCGACGAAGCGCTTGGCGGTGACAGTGGCGAGGTCGACCTTGCCTTCGCTGCGCAGGGTCCCCAGCCGCCCCGCCATATCCTGCGCGGCGAGCGGCAGGAACAGCGCGGCGAGCAGGAACAGCGCGCCGATTGCGCTCCACAGGCTGCCCGGCCTGTCCATTCCGCTGCCCATGTCGTTTACCCGCGGTTGAGCCGACGTGCGAGCAGCCACAGGCCCACCGCGAGCACAGCAAAGACGATCATCAGCATATTGTGCGTGGAATAGTCGCGCCCGGAAATCTCGGACAGCAACATCCCTCCGGTAGTGTCGTAGCGATGGGTCACCACCGGCACCACATCGCCGGGCTTGAGCGCGGCCATGCTTGCGTCATTGACCGACAGGGTGCGTGCCCATTCGTCATTTGCCTCATCTGCGGGTGGAGCGGGCAAAGCGGGTTCCTGTCCGGTGCGGGTGAAATCGGCAAATTTGATCCCGGTCGCAGGGTCGGTCAGCACGCGAACGAAGTTATAGGAGGTCGTCCCCCGGTCACCATTGTTCCAGACGATGGTGCTGTTGTCTTCCCTGCTTCCCAGCACACGGGCGGAGGAGACCACGCCTTCGTCGATATAGAATTTCAGATCGCTTTCTTCAGACCATTTGGTCATGAAGGCCCCGAACAGTCCCAGCAGGCACAGCACAGAAAGTGCCCTGATGCCGATGACGGTAAAGGCGCGTTTGGCAGCCGCATTTCCGGCGATTTCCTGTCTGGCCATGGCCGATCTCCCTTTGCTCGATGGCGTCCCCCACTGGCTATGGCAGGCCCTGCCATAAGCCCATGCCATGGCTATGGGGGTGGATCGGGATCGGAATTGCGATATTTTCGCTGTTGCTACTGCCGAGGATGGTCCTGCCATGTTGATTGATTGCAAGCCTGTTTCTCGCTTCGTTATGTGCCTCGTTGCATGTGCAGGCGGTGCCATGGTGATGGGTTCCATTCCCGCTTCCGCTATCGACCCCGTCCCGGCGCGCCCGGTGATGGTGGGCGATGACAATGGCTATGAGGATGCCTGCAGTGCGCTGGGCTATGTCGCCCCGCTCAACCCCAAGGGCGATAATTTCCTCGCTGTGCGGGCCGAGCCTTCGACCAAGGGCGCGATGACCTACAAGCTCCATTCGGGCCACGTCGTGTGGCTGTGCGACCAGACCAATGACGGGAAATGGCATGGGATCGTGTTCCAGCCCGCCGCGAAGAAAGACGAATATTTCGACTGCAATGTGTCATCGCCCACACCCTATGGGCGCTATCGCGGGCCGTGCCGGAGCGGCTGGGTCTCAGCGAAATATATCATGATGTCCGCCGGATGAGCATGGCTGGCCTGCTCGCCCGGCTGGAAGAGCAGGGGCTGGGGCCGCCGCTGGTGCAGCTTGCAAGCGACCGGATTTCCCATTCGGACCAGCTCGAACTTCTGCGTATCGGTGGCACTTACCGGGTGGCGGAAATGGAGCGAGGGCAGGTGGTGGAGGAATATTGCCTGACGGGTAGTGCCGGGGAAGCACTGGACGTCTTCGCCAGCCAGTTGGCGCGGCGCTCGGTCTTCCTTGCAAGCTTTTCCGATGAAGCGAGCGCGGATTGCCTGCGCGCTGCACTCGAACATCAGGGGATCAGGGCATGGCCCAACCATGTGCTGACTCTGCGCGATATCGCGCCCCTCTATCGCCTGTTCGTGCCCGCGCTGGACTGGCAGCAGGCGCGGGCATATTTCGAGGCCTGGCAAGCAGGGGAGCAAGCCGCATGATAATCATTCGTTACCTTGCCTTGCTGGTCGGTGCAGGGCTTGCGGCATCAGGCACGGCCCATGCGGCAGAAACCGGCAGCTGCGCGGATTACATCGCCTCGATGCCGCGCGAGCCCTATGACCCGCCCGATGCAACGGGCGACGATGATGACCACACCTATGCCTGGTTCGAGCCCAGCAACGACAATGTCGTGTCGATACTCGATGGCAAGCGGATCACCAGCCCGGCGGAACTGATTGACCAGCTCTACAAGTCGGGTTCCCCGCTGCATGTCATCGCCCATGCCGATTTCACCGGCTGGGACTTTCGCAAGCTGGAGGTGCCGCTGACCGGGCTGTGCTTCTATCGCAGCAAGCTGGCGGGCAGCCGCTGGGATGGCCGCGATCTCTCGCGCGGGGCCTTTGTCGAAAGTGACCTGACCAGCGCGCATTTCGCCGGATCGGTGCTTGAACAAGTGCTGATCCGCGATTCCCGGCTGGCTTCGACCGATATGAGCGAAGCCGACCTTAGCGGCGGCAAGCTTGATGGCGGCTGGTTCAAGGACCTTGCCGGGATTGCGGCGGGGGATGATCCCTCCAGCAGCCTCCAAAACTGGCGATTGCATGGCGCGAGGCTCGACGGGTTCACCTTTGACTGCGGGATCGAGGTCCATAATGGCTGCCCGCTTGATCGCACTATCGACTTCAGCGGAGCCAGCCTGAGCGGCGCAGACCTGTCACGTTTCCCCGGCTGGGGCCAGTTCAATCTTGACGGTGCGCAGTTGGACAGGACGCTTCTGGCCTTGCGGCAATTGCCGTTCTTCGTTGCGGCGGAATTTGCCGGTCCGTTGGTCCTTGCGGGTCGTTCGCTGGAAGTCGAAACCAGCCCCGCCGAAAGCCGCGAATTGCTGGATATCTATGCGGCCAGCGAGAAGCTGCGCGAAGGCCCAGCCCTTGACTGCAAGCTCGCCGACCAGCCGGTCGAGCGCATGATCTGCAGCGAGGACGGCGAACAGCAGGGACTGTGGCTGCTCGACCGGCGCATGGCCACTGCCTTTGCCGCCGCCCGCCAGCGCGACCCGCGCGTGGCTGACGTGCAAAAGGCCTGGCTGCGATTGCGCGCGCAGTGCAAGACCCATGCTTGCCTCACCTCTGTCTATGAAAAGCGGCTCACCAACCTCCTCGCCACGGCGGGTGTGCCCGCCTGGCTCGCCCCGGGCGAAAGCGCGCTCTATGTGGAAGAGGATCTGGCGCCCGATCGCCGGTTCCATGACCGGGCAGTGGTCCGCAAGGTCCTGCCCGTGCTGGCTGACAGTGCCATGCAGACAATAGTGGTGGTGCATGACCGGGATGGCGGTCTCGCTGTCCTTGGGCGCGCTCTCGGTGCCAACGGCCACAGCTGCTATCTCGGCGTGGAGAGCCTGTGGATGGACCCGGCGAGCGGCTGGTTAGCACTCCACCATGATGAAGCAACATCCACCCCCGCGATCCGCTTGATCGGAGACGAGATATTCGTGATCGGCGATGGCAAGCCGGACAGTGAGACATGGCCTGACGCGGATTTCGTCAGCTGCGGCGCGCGGGCCAGTTTCTTGCCCGGCGCTTATGTCCCGGTCGATCAGGCAATCATCGACGAAATCCTGCAAGATGCAGAGTACTGACCAGCCGGTCCTCGCCGTAAGTTACCACCGGGGCAAGGCCTTGTTCGCCTGTATCGCCCTGTTGGTGCTGCTGCTGGTTACTGCGGCGCTGCTTTACGACGCGGTTGAGAATGGCGTCCCGGACAGCAGGCCTATCCGCGCGCTGGTCGTGTATACGGCCGTAATGGCGGTCACTTCTGCATTGGCCTTGCCCGCCTTTGCAATGCGTCTGCTATCGAGCGGACCCGTGTTGCAGCTTGGCCCGCATGGCCTGTGCTACCACCGCTGGAGTGCCAGCATGGTCCCGTGGACTGCCGTCAGCCGGTTAGAAGGCAAGCGGCAGTTCGCCCAGCATTCGCTCTCGATTTGGCTGGCCGATCCTGACGCTTGGCCAGCAGGCAGTGCGGCGGCCCGCCTTGTCTCCCGCCTCGACCGGAATTTCGGTGGGGCGGACATCACCATACCGCTGTCAGGCCTTGATATGACCCCGCAATCCATCCTTGAAGTTTCGCACCGTTCATGGGTGGAGACGCAACGCTGACGCGAGTCCTCGCTAACTCAAACCAAATTTGCCCATGCCAAACCCGGATCTGTTGCGCCGCCACTGGATGCCGAGTGTTTGGCTATCACGCTCGTTGCGGATGCTCAGCTATCGCTGCGCGCCGGGCGATAGACCAAAGTGGCGGAAAATCCGTCAGTTTCATTGCGCAAGGTCAGCTCAAGCTTAAGGTCATGGGCAATATCCCGGGCGATTGCGAGGCCGAGGCCTGAGCCGGGCTTGGCCGGGTCATGGCGGACGCCAAGCTCAAATGCGCTGGCGAGTTCATCTGCGCTCATGCCCGCGCCATCATCCGTAATGATGGCGGTTAGCGTACCGTGCCCATCGCAGGAAAAGGCCAGGCCAACCGATTGTCTGGCCCATTTGCCTGCATTGTCGAGCAGGATGGACAGCAATTCGGCGAAATCGACCGTGTCGACCGGGATTGTGCGCATGCCGCAGCCCGCCGCTTCACAGTGGAACTGCTTGTCCGGATGCAGACGCTGCATCGCGTTGATGATGGGTAATGCCACGTCGGGAATACGCGTCACTTGCCCGACCGCTGGCTGTCCGGCGGAAGAGCGGGCGCGGGCGAGCTGATATTCGATCTGCTGCTCCATCGCCCGGCCCTGATCCAGCAGGGTGCGGGCGGATTCGGCGCAGCCCTTGCGGCTGGCCATGCGTTCGGCTTCGTCGGTAATGACAGCCAGGGGGGTCCGCAGCGAATGGGCAAGATTGCCCGCCTGCACCCGAGCCCGGGCAATCATTTCAGAATTCTGCTTGATATAGGCGTTGAGATTTTCCGCCAGTGGCGCGATTTCTGCGGGATAATTGCCTTCCAGCTCCTGTGCCTCCCCCCGGCGCAATCGTGCGGTGGCCTGTGCCAGTCGGTCCAGCGGATGCAGACCGAAACTGATGATGGCAAGGCCGGTGGCCAGCAGCAGCAGGCCCAGCATTACCAGCCACAATGTGAGGTCGCGGGTAAAACTGTCCAGCAAGCGGTTGAGCTCGCTCTGGTCCGTCGCAATCACGAAATGGATGTCTTCACCCTTTGGCCCCTTGCGGGTGAAGCCATAGGTAATGGCCGGGCCAGTCGGTCCATTTTCCAGCTTGTGCAGGATTTGCGGCGAATGGGCGATCTGTTCGTCCAGCGTGCCGCGCGTCATGGAGGCAGAGCGCAAGGGTTCGCGCCCATCGGCGGTGATTTGCCAGTAAAAGCCGGAAAGCGGTTCGATATAGCGGGGATCGGAAAGCGGGCGGACCAGTTCCAGCTTGCCGTCATTATTAACCCGTGTCAGCCCGCCCAGCTCACGCACATGGACTTCCAGTTCCTCGTGATAGGAATGCTCGACATGGGTGCGGAAGATTGAGGTGGCAGACAGCCAGATGGCGCTGATCCCCAGCACCACCCATACGGTGATCGCCAGCAGGAAACGCAGCCGCAAACTGCCGGGCAGGGGCCGTTGGAACAGGCGCATCATTTGCTGAAACTATATCCCATGCCGCGCATGGTCGTGATCTTCTCACGTCCGATCTTGCGCCGCAATCGCCCAACCAGCACTTCCACCGTGTTGAGCTCGCGCTCGCTGTCGAGGACATAGAGATCGTCGAGGATTTCTGCCTGCGACATGACCTGCCCGGCCCGACGCATGAACAAATGCAGCAGGCGGAATTCCTGCTTGCTGAGCGAGAGCAGCTTGCCATCCAGCGTCACTGTCTTTGCAATCGGGTCGAGGCTTAGCCCGCCAGCGACAATGTCGCTTTGCCCGCTGCCTTGCTGGCGGCGGAACAGGGCGTTGAGCCGGGCCAGCAATTCTTCGAACCGCACTGGCTTGACCACGAAATCGTCAGCCCCGGCATTCAATCCTTCCACCTTGTCCTGCCAGCTGCCGCGCGCGGTCAGGATCAGGATCGGCGTGTCGATCCGCTGGTTTCGCCATGCGCGCAGCAGGTCCAGCCCGTCCCCATCGGGCAAGCCAAGATCGAGGATGATCGCAGCCATCCGGTCAAGGTCGGGCCAGTCTTCCGCGTCGCTGCGGCTGGTCGCCAGTTCGACTGCGAAATCCGCCCCCTGCAGCCGCTCACGCAGGCGGCGGCCCAGCTCTGGATCATCCTCTACCAGCAACAGGCGCATGTCGGTGTCCTCTCCATCATGCTGGATATATGCCGCATGAAACTGACAAGAAGCTGCCAAACTGACAAGTTGTTGTCAGCTAGCTGGGGCATGAGGGTGATATGGCTCTTCGAATCCTCCCCACGCTCGCTTTGGTTGCTGTGCTTGCCGCGCTGCCAGCCTGTTCTGATACGCAAGTTGCTGAAACGGCGCAGGGGGAGGTCGCTGACCCGCTGGCCGGGTTAGACATCAAGGACGCGACAGCGAAAGAAATCTCCGAAGTGCCGATTGGCAGCGTTCCGGGTGTCGTGACCTTGCCACCCGAAGCGCGCGTGGCAGTGACGGCTCCGTTCCCCGGTGCGGCAGTGCGGGTCTATGTGATCGAAGGGCAGGCGGTGCGGCGCGGGCAGGCGCTGGCCTTGGTCCGTTCGGCAGAGCCGGTGCAAATTCGCGGTGACCTTGCCCGTGCGCAGGCCGAGGTCGGGCTGGCCGAAGCGCGGGCGAAGCGGTTAGTGCAATTGGCTGATGAAGGCGTGATTGCGCAGGCACGGGCGGACGAAGCGCGCGCAGCCTTGGCGCAGGCACGAGCAAGCCTGGCTGAGCAGCGCCGCCTGACTTCGCTGGCAGGGGCCGGGCCGGATGGAACCATGACGCTGAGCGCGCCCATATCCGGGCGCGTGGCACATGTCGGCGTTGAAACGGGTGGGCCGGTCGATGGCATGTCTGCTCCCTTCGTGATCGAAGCGACAGGCGCCTACCAAATCGAGCTGCAATTGCCCGAACGGCTGGCCAAGTCCGTTCGCCCCGGAATGTCGGTACAGGTCATGGTCACAGGAGACGATGGCACTCCGGTTGAGGTTGGCGGGCAAGTCCTGACTGTTGCGCCTTCAATTGATCCTGCGACCCGTTCCGTGCTGGCCCGCGCCAGCATCGGCGCTGCGCCAGGGATCGTGGCCGGGCGCAATGTCAGCGTAACGATTTCGGGCAATGCCGGTGGCAGCGGCGTGGCCATCCCGGCCAGCGCCATTACCCGCATCGGCGATGCTGACCATGTCTTCGTGAAGAAGGGCAAGAGCTACGAAGCGCGCAAGGTTACGGTAGTCTCCCGCGCGGGCGACAATGCCGTGATCGGCGAAGGGCTGAAGGCAGGCGAAACCGTCGCCGCCAGCAGCGTCGCTGAACTCAAAGCCATGTCGGCGGAGTAAGCCAGTGCTGCGTAACCTCGT
This sequence comes from Sphingomonadaceae bacterium, assembly GCA_024236195.1. Classification (GTDB taxonomy): domain Bacteria; phylum Pseudomonadota; class Alphaproteobacteria; order Sphingomonadales; family Sphingomonadaceae; genus JACXVD01. Next base: position 626,614 of record JACKKZ010000003.1, on the reverse strand, counting down.
TGAAAAGGCGCTTTCGCTCCGCCTTGCCGTAATCGGGCTGGCGGTGATCCTTGCCGGGATCGGGGCGTGGTCCTTTGCGCGGCTGCCGATTGACGCTTTCCCCGATATCAGCACCACGCAGGTGAAGATCATCCTCAAGGCCCCCGGCATGACGCCGGAGGAGGTTGAAAGCCGCGTGATTGCGCCGGTCGAGATGGAAATGCTGGGCATTCCGGACCAAACCGTGCTCCGCTCGGTCGCGAAATATGCGATCGCCGATATCACCATCGACTTTGACGACAGCACGGACATCTATTGGGCGCGCCAGCAGGTTGCGGAGCGGCTCAATGCAGTGATGGGCGATATGCCCGATACGGTGGAAGGCGGGCTGGCCCCGATCTCCACTCCCCTCTCCGAAATGTTCATGTTCACGCTGGAAGGGCCGCAATCGCTGGAAGAAAAGCGGCGTGTGCTGGACTGGATTATCCGTCCTGCCCTGCGCACTGTGCCCGGCGTTGCGGATGTGAATTCGCTCGGTGGCTATGCCGAGACGTTTGAAGTCGCGCCAGATAATGCCGCACTGGCAGCGGCCAATCTCAGTACGGCGGACCTTGCTGAAGCGATCGAAATGTCCAACCGCAATGACGGGGCAGGGCGGCTGACCAGCGGGGAAGAAGCTCTGATCGTGCGCTCCACCGGGGCGATCCGCAATCTCGATGACCTCGCTGCCGTAGTGGTCAAATCTGATGGCGGGGCGATTGTCCGTGTGGGCGATGTCGCGCAAGTGCGCATGGGCAGCCTCACGCGCTATGGTGCCGTGACCAAGAATGGCACTGGCGAAGCGGTGCAGGGGCTGGTGATTGGCCTGCGTGGCGAGGATGCCTCCAAGGTTGTCGAGGGGGTCAAGCAAAGGCTGGACGAGATTGCACCGACCTTGCCCGAAGGCATGAGCGTGGACGTGTTCTATGACCGTTCCGACCTGATCGAAAGCGCTGTGGGCACAGTGGAAAGCGCCTTGCTGGAAGCGACCGTGCTGGTGGTAATCCTGTTGCTGCTGTTCCTCGGCGATTTTCGCGCCTCGGCGATTGTTGCGCTGGCGCTGCCGATGGCAGTGCTGCTGACCTTCATCTTCATGCGCGCGCTGGGGTTGAGTGCAAACCTCATGAGTCTCGGCGGTCTCGCCATAGCAGTCGGCATATTGGTCGATGGTGCCGTGGTGGTGGTGGAGAATGTCGTCGAGCGCCTGTCTGATGCAAAACACGCACGTTCGGGCAAATTGCACAATATCTTCATTGCCTCGGCAGAGGTTGCCAAGCCGGTGGCATCGGGCATGGCGATTATCGCGCTGGTTTTCCTTCCGCTGCTCACGCTGGAGGGGCTGGAAGGCAAGCTGTTCTCGCCCGTGGCCAAGACCATCGTGCTGGCGCTGCTTTCCGCGCTGGTGCTGTCGCTTACGCTGATCCCGGTGCTGGCATTCTACATGCTCAAGGTGAAGCAGGGACACCACGAACCCTGGCTGATGCGCCAGCTTTCGCCGCGTTATGCGCGGCTGCTCGATGCCAGTTTCGCGCATAAGAAGCGGGTGTTCACCGTGGCGGGCATTGCCCTGCTGCTGACCGGGGTGGCCTATAGCTTCACCGGCAAGACCTTCCTCCCGGTGATGGATGAAGGCTCCGTCATCGTGCAGCTGACCAAGCTGCCTTCGATCTCGCTCGACCATAGTGTGGCAGGCGACATGAAAGTCCAGCGCGCGATCCTCAAGCGAGTGCCTGAAGTGGAAGCCGTGATTGCCCGTGTCGGTTCAGACGAACTGGGCCTCGACCCGATGAGCCCGAATGAGACGGACAGCTTCCTCAAGCTCAAGCCGCGCGAGGAATGGCGGGTGGCGGACAAGGAATGGCTGCTGGGCGAATTGCGCACAGTGATGGAGCAATTCCCCGGCATCGAGCCGACCTTCACCCAGCCGATTGATATGCGCACATCGGAAATGCTCACCGGCGCGCGCGGGGATCTCGCGATCAAGCTGTTCGGGCCTGACTTGAACGAGCTTTCCCGGATTGCTGGCGAAATCCAGGCGCGGCTGGAAGGGATCGAGGGGACCAGCGAAGCCTCCACCGTCGCCAATGACCAGGTCGATTACCTCTTGATTGATATTGACCGCACCGCTGCCGGGCGGCTGGGTATGCCGGTCAGTACGCTGCAGGACATGATGCGCGCACAGGTGGAAGGCATGCCTGCTGGCGTGGTGGCAGAGGGGGTGGGCCGTATACCGATCATGCTGCGCGGCAATGGCGCGGGCGGGATGGATGCAACCAGCTTTGCCGACCAGCTCTATCGCACCCCGTCAGGCCAGCTGGTCCGTGCGAGCGACATTGCCAGTGTCAGCCGGATCGAAGGCCCGGTAAAGCTGGAGCATGAAAACGGCTCGCGCTACGCCATGGTGCAGGCCTTCGTTTCGGGCCGCGACCTGGTCGGCTATGTCGATGAAGCCAAGGTGGACATTGCCGCCAATGTCGACCTGCCGCCGGGCTATCGGCTGGAATGGGGCGGGCAGTTCGAGAACCAGCAGCGCGCTTCGGCCCGGTTGGCGGTGGTGCTGCCGATTTCGATCCTGATGATCTTTGCCATCCTCTATTTCACGCTGGGCTCGGCGCGCGCCTCGCTGCTGATCCTCACCAATATCCCTTTCGCCATGGTCGGCGGGATGATCGCGCTCGCGCTGTCGGGCGAATATCTCTCCGTCCCCGCTTCGGTCGGCTTTATCGCGCTGCTCGGCATTGCGGTGCTGAACGGCTTGGTGATGGTCACCTATTTCCGCCAATTGCGCGAGGAAGGCATGAGCCTGTCCGAAGCAGTCCGGCGGGGGGCAGAACGCCGCCTGCGCCCGGTAATGATGACGGCGACGATCGCTGCCTTTGGCCTTGTTCCGCTGCTCTTTGCCACCGGGCCGGGTTCGGAAATCCAGAAGCCGCTCGCCATCGTGGTGATTGGCGGGCTGGTCTCCGCCACGCTGCTGACGCTGGTGCTCCTGCCGATCCTCTATGAACGCTTCGGCGAGAATGCGGCTGAGCGTGAGGCTGGCGACCATGACCATCCGGCAGGGGAGGCCTGAGCCATGCGGATAATTCCTTTCCTCCTCTCCGCCGCCTTGCTGGCAACACCGCTCGCGGCTGAACCCGGCCTGCCCGAAGAGGCTGACGTGCAGGCCGCGCTCGACTCGCATCCTAGCGTCGTCGCTGCCCGCGCCCGTGCAGAAGCCGCCCGCGCCGACGCCCGCGCCCGGTCCAAGGGCACACACGAGATCACATTCTCCGGCAGTTACACCCGCCGCCGCATCGACCGCGAAGGCGAGTTTGACGAATATGACGCCGCGCTCACCCGCGCTTTCCGCCTGCCCGGCAAAGCCCGGCTGGACCGTGAAATCGGCGAAGCAGGCGTACTGGCCGCAGACAATATCGCTGAGGATGCCAAACACCAGGCCGCGCTGCTGCTGTCTGGCTACTGGTTCGACTGGCTTGCGGCAGAGGCACAGGCCCGGATCGACAGCACGGCCGTGCGCAACTACGAAAAGGCCCTCGCAGTGGTGAAACGGCGTGAGCAACTGCGCGATGCTTCGCGGCTGGATGTTGATCAGGCCGAAGCGGCATTAGGCACGGCACGGGTGCTGGCTGAGCAATCCGCCGGGCAGGCATCACTGGCCAAGGCCCGGCTGGCCGCGCATTTTCCGGCATTGGTAGTGCCCGAAACGCCGCCAGAGCTGCCGGAGCCGCTGGTCAGTGATGAAGAACTGCTGCGGCTTGCAGCACTGGTGCCGATGAACAGCCACGAGATCACCGCTGCCGATGCGCAGGCTCAGCAAAGTGCCGCCATTGCACAGCGCGCGCAGAAGGAGCGCATGGCCGATCCCTCCGTCGGAGTACGGCTATTTTCCGAACGCGGTGGGGCCGAACGCGGGGCCGGGTTGCTGTTTTCCATCCCGCTTGGTGGTGGTCATCGCAAGGCACTGGCTGAGCAGGCGGGTGCAGAAGCAAGTGCGGCACAGGCGGAAGCCCAACTTGCGCGGTTCGGGGTGAAGGAAGTCGCCGATGCCGACCTGGCCGAAGCACGCTATCGTATTGCTGCGTGGAAGCGCGCGCGGCAGGCGATGGATGCGCAAATGGCCGCGCTGCTGAAGCTGCGCCGTGGGCATGAGCTGGGTGAGATTGACCTATTCGACCTGCTGCTGGGCGAGCGCATGGTGCATGATGCCTTCCGCATGGAAGCCGCCACCCGTGCCGAGGCACTGCGTTCCATTGCCAAGCTCAGGATCGACAGCCACGAATTGTGGCTGGCTGACTGAAGTCAGTCCCGCCGCACTTGCGCCAGGAATTCCTGCGACTTGCTGCGCAGTTCGGCTGCCTGTTCACCCAGGCTGGTGGCAGATTGCAGCAATTGCGACGCAGCGCTGCCCGTAGCGAGCGACACTTCGCGTACTTGCGCGAGATTGGCGGCCACGCGGTCTGTGCCATTGGCGGCCAGGTCGATGCTGCGGGCCAGGTCCTGCCCCGCCACCGCCTGCTGGTCGACAGCAGACGCAATAGACACGGCGGTCGATTCCAGCTGGTCAATCTGGCCACTGATATTGCGCAGCGCCGTCACGCTGGCATCGGTTGATTGCTGCATGGTGCGGATCTGTTCGGACACTTCCTGCGTTGCGCGGCTGGTCTGCGCGGCCAGTTCCTTCACTTCAGACGCCACCACGGCAAAGCCGCGACCGGCCTCGCCACCGCGCGCCGCTTCGATAGATGCGTTGAGCGCGAGCAAATTGGTGCGCTGGGCGATCGACTGGATCAGCTCGACCACCTGGCCGACTTCGATGGCAGACGCATACATGGCGCTGATCGTGCTGTCCGCTTCGCTGGCGGTGGTGCTGACCGTGCGCGCCAGCTCTGCCGAATGGGTAGCCTGACGGCTGATTTCGCCAATCGACATGGCGAATTCATCGCTGGCCGCAGCGGCGGCTGTAACGCCGGAGGAGGCTTCTTCCATGGCCACGGACACAGTGCCGATCTGGCCTGCTGACTGGTCAGCCGAGGCAGCCAGGCTGGTCGCCGTGGTTTGCAGCTGGCTGGAGGCAGCCGCCACGTTGGAGACAATTTCATTGATCGACCCGTCAAACTGGTCTGCGAGCCGCCGGAGGAGGTCTCGCTGGTCATTACGTTCGTCGATCCGTTCTTTGACCATGGCGCGATATTTGCCTGATGCGCGCTGGAACACGTCGAGCGTCCGGGCCATTTCGCCAACTTCGTCGGCACGTTCGGTGTCGGTGATTTCCTCGATCTGCTTGCCTTTGGCGAGCAGGGTCAGGCCGTTGGTCACCCGCGTAATGGCGGCAGTCAGGTCATGCGAAACGATCCGGCCAAGGGCAAATCCGAAGCCTACGGTAATAGCAAGCAAGGCAGCCAGCAGAGCAAAGATCCAGGTGACCTGCCTGAGGACCGCCTGTGTTGCTGCTTCGCCGTCCACCACCAGCCGGTTACGCAGGTCCCAGCTATCGGCAAAGAGATTTTCCGCATCGGTGATGAACCGTGCCCGCTCAGTAGAGCTGGCTTCGCCCGGATTTGGCATGGTGCCAGACAGCGCAATCACGCGCGTCTGGATCGTAGCCATTTCTGCGGAGAAAACCGGGTCTGACGCATCGAGCTGCCCCTTCGCCTCTGCGGCCAGGGAAACTGCATTGCCCAGGGCCGTCGCTACGGTCTCAGCCTCAGTGGCGTCGCCCTGGCCATCGCCAAGCCGCCCGGTGGCGTTACGGGCAATGCTCAATTCAGCGGCGAGCGAACTGATCGAATGGCCGGAACGGGACAGCTCGATCGCAGAGCTGGACCCGGAACGGATTACGAAAACCGTGAAGGCGACAATGGCGATCACGCAGACAAACATGGCGATTACGCTGCCGACTAGCAGCCGCACCTTGCCGGAAATCGACTGGCGGCGATATTGCCACCAGCGGGCTGGCTGGGCCGCGGTATCAGCAGGTGCTGCTTCACCAGCCTGCTGCGGTACATTGTCCAGCGCCGCGCTTTCAAACTGTTCGAATTCATGACTGATCGCGTTCATGCTGCCCTCGGAGCGATATCGCTGTGCGGTGATTGGTCTGCTTCGCCTGCCTTTTGCAGGAGTGCGGTAATGTCTTCTGCGGGCATCGCCTTGTAATAGAGCCAGCCCTGGATCAGGTCACAGCCTGCGGCCCGGACCAGCTCTGCCTGCTGCTCGGTTTCCACGCCTTCGGCGGTAACATCCATCTTGAGTGCGCGGGCGACGGTAATGCTGGAGAGCATCATGGCACGTGAGCCATCATCATCGCCGGCATTGACCACCAGCGAACGGTCCAGTTTGAGCTTTTCAAAGCGGAACTGGCGCAGGAAGCCGATGGAGGCGTAGCCGGTGCCGAAATCGTCGAGCGAGATATTCACGCCAAAGCCGCGCAGCATGTCGAGGCTGCGTTCGGCCACTGCCGGATCGAGCACGAGACAGGTTTCCGTGATTTCCAGCTCCAACCGATCTGCCGGGAAGCCGGTTTCCTCCAGGATCTGGGCAAGCTGCACGGGCAGCTCCGGATCACGCAACTGGGCGGCAGAGATATTGACCGACAGTTTGATGCCGTCCCAAGCCAGAGCATCGCTGCAGGCCTTGCGCAGGACCCACAGGCCCATCGGGTTGATGAGCCCGGATTCCTCTGCCACCGGAATGAAAATATGCGGTCCGATCGGGTCGCCTTGCGGGCGGTTCCAGCGGATCAGGCTCTCAACCGCCATCACCTTGCCGCTATGGCTGTCGACCAGTGGCTGATAGTTGAGCGTAAATTCCCCATTGGCCAGGGCTTGGCGCAGCTCTTCATCCAGCGCGCGCATGGCTTCGCGGTTATGGTCAAACTCGTCCTTGTACCATATGCAACGGCCCTTGCCGCTGCTCTTGGCTGCATACATGGCGACGTCTGACCGGCGCAGCAATTCGGAGGATGTGAGGCCGTCACTGCCGTTGCTGGCAGACAGGCCAATACTTGCACCGATGGCAATGCGGCGCTCTTCGATCAGGATCGGGGTCTTGAAACGCTGCAGCAAATTGCGGCAGATTCCCTCAAGAATGGTGCTGGCGAGCGGGCCGACAACGCTGATCGCGAATTCATCCCCTCCCAGCCGGAAACAGCGCGCATCTTCACCGCACACATCGTGCAGCACCAGCGCGCATTGCTTGATCAGCTTGTCGCCGACATTGTGGCCATAGGTGTCGTTGACGATCTTGAAGCCATCAAGGTCGATCAGGGCAACTGCGAATTCTTCCCCCTTGGTGTGATCGCGTTTGATCCCCGCATGCAGCGCGCGCCGGTTGGGCAGCAGGCTGAGGCTGTCAGTCATGCCCAGCGATTCAAGATGGGTGATATGCGTCAGGCCAAACCGGACCAGTAGCGCCATGGCAGCGGCATAGATGCCGATTCCCGCGATAATCAGCGATGTGGCGGGACCAAGCGAGATTTCATCGCTCAGCAGGAGATAGGCAGAAACGCTCGCAAAGACGAGGGTCAGCGCCACCAATGGCGCCAGAACCAGCAGTCGCGGTTCGTTCAAAAACCTGTTGTCCTGCACACGTGCTACTTTCGAGTAAGAAGGCAAACTATTTGCTGAAACGACCTTAACCGCCTTAGGCTAAGTAAGCGTTAAGGACATTTTTACCTGCGAAAGCAGCAGTTTGGCTTGCTCTTGCGGTCAAATGGCCTGCCGTTTTGCAGGCATGAGGCCGACCGGCTGGTGCAGGCCAATCGTATTGGGGACATGGGCTAGCCGGCTGGTCAGGCTTGAAGCAGTTTCCCCTGCGCCCAGCATCAGCCAGCCATCGTCAGCCATGGTTTTGTGAATGATGTCAAACGCACGTGATCGGGTCGGCCGGTCAAAATAGAGCAGGACATTGCGGCACAGAACCAGGTCGAAACGCTGGTCGGGGTCCATCATCTCCAGCAGATTGCGTTCGCGATAGCGGATCATGGCGCGCAGGGCCGGATCGACTTTCCAGCCTTCCGGCGTTTCCTCGAAATGGGTCAGCATCTGCGTGACGCTCAGCCCGCGCTGCACTTCGAACTGGCTGTAGATGCCGCGCCGTGCAGTGGCGATCGCCTTGCTGGAGATATCCGTGGCAACAATGTCTATGGTCCACCCATCCCACAGCGCCTTCTGGCTGCGGAACAGCATCGCCAGCGACAATGGCTCCTGCCCGGTGGAACAGCCCGCGCACCAGATATTGAGCCGTTTGCGCATCGCCCGCTTTTCCCGGAGCGTGGGCAACACATGATCGTCAAGCTGGTCAAACATTGCCCGGTCGCGGAAGAAATAGGTCTCGTTATTGAGCAGCGCTTCTACCACTTCATCGGCGAGCCGCTCTTCGCCGGGGGAAGCGAGCAGGCAGACGAGCTGGTCGACGTTGGAAATGCCGCGCTTGCGGAACACGGTCGCCAATGTCGTCGGGATACGCCAGCGGCGCCCGCGGTCGATCTGTTGCCCGGTGCGGGCCTCCAGCAAATCCGCAATGATGCGGTAGGAGATCGAATCTTCCTGCGCGCTCATGCTGCAGCTCCGGCAGCGATCCGTGCGGCGAGCACAGCTGGCGGAGCAACCACGCTGGCGATGCCGCTGGTGGTAACTGCACGCGGCATGCCCCAGACGGAGCAGCTTTCCGCATCCTGTGCCATCACGGTCCCTCCCAGCTGGGCGAGCAGGGCCGCGCCTTCCGCCCCGTCCTTGCCCATGCCGGACAGGACCACGCCAATCGCGCAGCCATCCAGCTGTTCCGCCAGTGATTCAAACATCGGATCGACTGAGGGGCGGCACCCGCTGGGAGTGGGGAAATCTGAAATGCGGGCGATGATCTGGTCCCCCCGCCGGGAAAACATCATATGTCCTTCACCCGGCGCGATGAGGATTTCCCCCGCCCTGGCCACGGACCCATCCGAAGCGATACTGGCCTTGCGGGCAGAGGCCAGTTCAAGCTGGCGCGCAAAGACCGGGAGAAAGGATGCTGGCAAATGCTGGGTCACGGCTATCGGCAGGTTGAAACTACGCGGCAAGGCCTTGAGCAGCATGCACATGGCATGGATGCCGCCGGTCGATGCACCAATCGCGACGATGCGCGGCTGCTTGGCCGACAGGCGCATCGGGCGCGGCGGCGGAGCGGGCACATCTGCAAGGGTCAGGCGGTGCTCCTTGCCCCCCAAGGCGCGGATCCGGGCCAGCAGATCAGCGCGATAAGCCTCATCAAATCCGCCCGTCACGGGTTTGAGCAAAGTATCCGCTGCCCCCATGGACAGTGCAACCAGCGTGGCCTCTGCCCCTGAGCTGGTGAGCGAGGAAACAATCAGCACACGCGCGCCGCTCCCCTCCCGGATGATCCGGGGGAGTGCTTCGAGCCCGCCCATGCCGGGCATCTCAAGGTCCAGCAGGATCACATCGACCTCAACAGTCGCAAGCTGGCTGATCGCCTGTTCGCCGCTGGAGGCGGTCGCGACAATGGACATCCCCGGGGCTTCTTCGATGGCGCGCCGCAGGGCAGAGCGGACGACAAGGGAATCGTCCACGATCATCACGCGGATCGCGTCGGCCAGAGGCGGCTTCTCCTGTTCGGTGACCGCCCGGGATTGGGGGGCAGCGCTGCGCATGGCGGCGCCCCTAAGCTACGCCCACCAGTTGCAGCTTGATCTGAAGCGTCTCGTGATCGAACGGCTTCATCACATATTCGTTGGCCCCCGCCTGGACCGCCTCGCGGATGTGCGCGGCATCGTTCTCGGTGGTGCAGAACACCACCTTGGGAGCCTCCCCACCCGGGCTGGCGCGCAGGCGGGTGATGAATTCGATTCCGCTCATCACCGGCATGTTCCAATCGAGCAGGATCACATCGGGCATGGCCTGGGCACAGGCGTCGAGCGCCTCCTGCCCGTTGGCGGCTTCTTCCACGGCAAGGCCGATCGCCTCCACCATATGGCGCGAGACTTTGCGGATCACCCGCGAGTCATCGACAATCAGGCATGTCTTCATTGCCGTTCCCTTCCTTCGGCGAATTCTATTCCCATTGAGGTAACCAAGCGCTTAAGCCGCCCGCTGCACAGAATGCGCAGGGCCGGCGACAATTGCCGCCGCATCAAGCAGCAGGACCGGTCCGGCGGCGCTTTCCACCATCCCGCGCGCTGCGCGCTCCCATCCTGAGCCGAGCGATCCACGCACCTCTTGCGGCTCGGACAGGGCCTCTGCCACATCTTCCACCGCTTCGACCTGCAAGGCGTAAAGATGGCCATCATGTTCTGCCACGATGGCTTCGAGGCCAGTTGTCGCCTGTTCCAGTTCCAGCGCCTTTGCGCTGTCGATCACGGTCAGCGCACGGCTGCGCAAGGCAGCAAGGCCAGAGACAAAGGCAGGCGCACCGGGAACCGGGGTAAGCGCGTCAATTTCCACGACCGAGTTCACATCCAGCGCTGGGAAAGCGACACGGCGCCCGGCGATGCGGGCAAGGAGCAGCAATTCGCTCATGCGACCCTCCCCATGCGGGCTTGCGCCAGCGCGGCGAGTAACCCGGCACGGTCATAGCGATAGATCGTCCCGGCAACCTGCCCGGCAATATCCGGGTCCGAGACAATCCGGATCCGGTTGTCCGGCCCCTCCGCCTCGCTGGCCGTGCTATCGGTGGTTATGACCACGTCGGCATGCTGAGCATCATCGCTGACCACCCGGTAGCCCGCGCTTTCCGCCAGCGGGCGCAGGATCGTATCCAGCCAGGGATCATCGCCATCGAAACGGCAGGTCGCCGGTTGGAGCGCGGCCGAACCGCGCATTTCACGGGCAAACAGCCAGTGGCAATCTAGCACTTCCACAGGCGTGCCACCAACCAGGGCAATGCCTTCAATTTCGCCAGCGCGGGCAGCAGGGGAAATATCCCCGTCAATCCGCGCAGAATCGGCAATCGCCTGCACGGCATAGGCCAGTTCGCCCTTGCCATCGCTGAGGCGCAGAATCGGGAATCGGCTTTCCGGCACCGCGCCGCGGTTGACCCCGGCCAGCGGGAACACCTTGTCCTCCAACACGATCCGCGCCCCATCATCGGTCAGCGTCACCGCGGTTGGTTCGACCTTGTCGACCCGGTTCACGACATCCAGGCGCACAGCGCGGCGGCGATTGTCCAGCCCGGTGAACAGCAACACCGGAACGCCCTCTTCAGCGGAGGCAATCTGCGCCAGCCCCGGCAATTCACGGCGGACGCGGCGCTGCACATCGCTGATCAGGTCATGCTTGCGCGCGATCCCGGCCATATCGAGCATCAGCACCGGGCTACCATCGTCAAGCAACGAGGTGCCCGCATAAATGCCGGTCGCCATGACTGCCGGTGCCAGCGGTTTGATAACCAGTTCTTCGTGGTCCAGCACCCGGTCAACGGCGAGGGCGAAGAAATCTCCGCCAGCCAGCCGCACTAGGATCAGCGTGGCCCCCTTGGGGCTGGATTGCCGGTCAATGCCGAAGACCGCTGCCAGCGTCAGGCAGCGAATGCGTTCGCCCCGGATAGTCGCGAGCCAGGCATCGCCGATTTGTGCCAGTTGTGCACTGCCGGAGCGGGAATGGATGATTTCCTCGATATAGGACCGGGGAATGGCATAACGCTGGCCGCAACATTCGATGGTCAGCGCCGGGATAATGCTGAGTGTCAGCGGCAGGGACAGCAGGATCCGGGTGCCTTTGCCGGGCGTACTGGTCACGTCAATTGAACCGCCAACACGTTCGATATTGGCGCGGACGACATCCATTCCCACGCCTCGCCCGGAAATGGAGGTAACCGCAGCTGCGGTGGAAATGCCGGGTTCAAAGATCAGGGCGAGCTTTTCGGTCTCGCTCATGGCGGCGATTTCGGCCGGGCTGGCGACCTTGCTTGCCACGGCCTTGTCCGCCAGTCTGCCGGTATCAATCCCGCGCCCGTCATCACTGATCGCAATCAGGATGCGGTTGCCGGATTGCCGCGCGGAGATATGCAGCAAGCCGATTTCCCGCTTGCTGGCGGCGATGCGCTCAGCCGGTGTTTCGAAGCCGTGATCGACGGCGTTGCGGATAATATGGGTCAGCGGGTCGCGGATCATTTCGACCATTTCCCGGTCAAGTTCCACTTCGCCGCCTTCAACATCAATCAGGACCTGTTTGCCCAGTTCTGCCGAAAGATCGCGCACCAGCCGGGGGAAGGCGTTGAACAGGTGCTCAATCCGCTGCATCCGCATACGGGTGACGCCGTCGCGGACATCGTCCAGCACGGCGGAAAGCCGTTCGAACGGACCATCAATCGTCGGCTCCACCCCATATTCGCGCAAGCGGCGGGCGAGTTCATTGCGAGCCAGCACCATGTCCGACACGCCGGACATCACCCGGTCGAGCAATTCCACCGGCAGGCGGATCGAACGGGGGCCATCGCGGTTGGTGCTGCTTGCCTGGCCGGAAGTGGCGGATTGGGCGCGCAGGGCGGCGGCTTCCCCGCCATCATCATTGCTGGGTTCCAGCGCGGCCATCAGCGCATCATCGCCGCCTTCGGGGTAATCTTCGCCGGCTTCCAGCACGTCGACCATCGCTACAATCCGGTCGATCACCGCCAGCACGGCATCGACCAGCGCGGTATCCGGTTGACGGCGGCCAGCGCGCACTTCGGCCAGTGCGCTTTCAGCGGCATGGCTCAATTTGGCGAGACGGGGCAGGTCAAAGAAGCCGCAATTGCCCTTTACCGTATGCACGAAGCGGAAAATCGCATCGAGGCGCGCCTTGTCCTCCGGCGCCTGTTCCCAGGCGACGATTTCGCTTTCAAGCGCGTCCAGCATTTCGCGGGTTTCCGCGACAAATTCTGACAGCAGGTCGTCCATGGCCCCAATTTTCCCACTTGTTCAGTCGGAGGTATGAAGCATGATGGTTAACGATTGGTCACCGGCATGGCTTGCGAGCCCATGTTGGCAAGGCCATAGGCAAGCGTATGAGCGGGCGCTGGCATTTCTGGATTGATCGGGGCGGGACCTTCACTGATGTCGTGGCCCGTGCCCCCGACGGATCGGTGCAGACGGCCAAGCTCCTGTCGGACAATCCTGCCCAGTATGAAGATGCCGCGCTGGAAGCGATGCGGCGGCTTTCGGGGGTGAGCGACGGGCCACTGCCTCTCGCCGATATCCGTATCGGCACGACTATTGCGACCAATGCCCTGCTCGAACGCAAGGGTGAACCGGTGCTGCTGGCGATAACCGAGGGGTTCGGAGACTTGCCCGCCATCGGTACGCAGGAGCGGCCCGATATTTTCGCGCTCAATATTCGCAAGCCTGAGCCGTTGGCAACACAGGTGCTGGAAGTGCGCGAGCGGATCGGGGCGGATGGCACAGTTTATCAGGCGCTGGATCGGGAGGCGGCGCTTGCGGACCTCAAGGCTGCACGGGTACGCGGCTTGCGCGCGGTCGCCATCGCGCTGATACATGGCTGGCGCTTCACGCAGCATGAAGAGGCTTTGGCCGAGCTGGCGGCGGAGGCGGGGTTTGAGGAAATTGCCGTCAGCCATCGCACATCGCCACTCGCGCGGCTGGTGGGGCGGGCGGATACGACCACTGTCGATGCCTATCTCTCGCCGGTGCTGCAGGCCTATACCGCCCGGCTTGCTGCGGGGCTGGGCGCCGGGCAGGAGCCGCTGTTCATGCAGAGCAATGGCGGGCTGGCAGCGCGCAGTGCCTTTCGCGGCAAGGATGCGATCCTCTCCGGCCCGGCGGGCGGGATCGTTGGCATGGCGCAGACCAGCCAGCGGGCGGGTTTTGACCGCGTGATCGGCTTCGACATGGGCGGGACCTCGACCGATGTCTCGCTCTTCGCCGGGAAATACGAACGCGATAGTGAGAACCGCGTGGCCGGGGTGCGCATCCGCGCGCCGATGATGCGAATCCACACGGTTGCGGCGGGCGGTGGTTCGATCTGCCGCTTCGACGGCGCGCGCTTCCTTGTCGGGCCGGAAAGCGCCGGGGCGCAACCGGGGCCTGCCTGCTACCGGCAAGGCGGGCCGCTGACAGTGACTGACTGCAACTTGCTGTTGGGCAAGCTTCAGCCAGGGCATTTCCCGGCGGTGTTTGGCCCTGATGCCGACGAGCCTCTCGATCGCGCGGCGGCGCAGGCGCGGATGGATGATGTGCTGGCACAGGTCGAAGCGGCAACCGGCCGGACGATGAGCATGGAGGAAGCGGCGGAAGGCTTCCTCGCCATAGCCGTCGCGAGCATGGCCAATGCGATCCGCGCGGTCTCCGTGGCCAAGGGGCATGACGTTGCGCAATTCGCGCTGTCCTGCTTTGGCGGGGCGGGCGGGCAACATGCTTGCCTGGTGGCCGAGGCATTGGGGATCGAAACCGTGCTGGTCCATCCGCTCTCCGGTGTGCTTTCCGCCTATGGCATGGGGCTGGCGGACCGGCGCGAATTGCGCGAGGCGACCTTGGCCCTGCCGCTGGAAGGCGGCGAGGAGACGCTGGAGGCGGCGCGGTCCCGTTTGGGTAAAGAAGCTAGCGATGCGCTGGCCGCGCAGGGTGTCGATCCGGCGAGTGTGGCGCTGGAAACGCGGCTCCATTTGCGGCGGGAAGGATCCGACAGCACTATCGATGTCGAATTCGACATTGTCGAAAGGATGAAAGCCGCTTTCTCCGCGCTTTACCGGGCGCAATTCGGCTATGACGACACCGGGGTGTTGATTGTCGAAGCGATAGCTGTCGAAGCGGTCTCGAAGGCCGCAGAAAACGGCGATTTGCGGGTCGAAAACGGGATGCTTTCGGCAGCTGCCGGGGAAACGGTCGATTGTTACCTCAAAGGCGAGACGCACAGCATCCCGGTCTGGCAACGTGATGCGCTGGCCCCCGGACAGCAGCTTGCAGGCCCCGCGCTCATCATCGACCCGGTGGCGACAATCATTGTCGAACCCGGCTGGCAGGCGCGGCTGGACGGGCAGGGCATGCTCGCTCTGACCCGCGCGGCAGAGGCCCGGAAATCTGCCATTTCCGCGCAGATGGACCCGGTGCGGCTGGAGATTTTCGGCGGGCTGTTCATGGCCATTGCCGAGGAGATGGGCGCGGCGCTCCAGCACTCTGCTCGCTCGGTGAACATCCGCGAACGGCTCGATTTTAGCTGCGCAATCTTCGACGCAGCCGGCAACCTTGTCGCCAATGCCCCGCATATGCCGGTCCACCTTGGCTCGATGGGCGAAAGCGTCCGTGCGGTGGTTTCCGCCCACGGCATGGACATGCGCCCCGGCGATGCTTTTGCGCTCAACGCGCCCTATGCCGGTGGCACGCATCTGCCTGATATTACGGTGGTTACGCCGGTCTGGCTGGAAGGGCAGGACCATCCCGAATGGTTCACCGCCGCGCGCGGGCATCATGCGGATATTGGCGGGATCGCGCCGGGCTCCATGCCTTCGAACAGCCGCAGCATCGAGGAAGAAGGCGTGGTGCTCGACGCTGTGCTGGTGCGGCGGGACGGGCAATTTCTTGAAGGCCAGTTGCGCGAATTGCTGACCTCCGGCCCTTACCCGGCACGCAATGTGGACCAGAATATCGCGGACCTCGCCGCGCAGCTCGCTGCCTGCAATCGCGGGGCAGCGCGGCTGCTGGAGCTGGCGGAGGACTATTCCGCTGAGGTCGTCTCTGCCTATATGGAGCACCTACAAGCCTATTCCGCGCAAGCCGTTTCGCGGCTGTTGGCCGAGGGGAAGGATGGCCGCCACAGCGTGCTCAGCGACAACGGCGCGGTGGTGCAGGCCGCTGTGCGGTTCGACCCTGCGGCGGGCCGAGCGGTGATCGACTTTGCCGGAACCAGCGCGCAATTGCCCGACAATTTCAACGCGCCGGAATCCGTTGTGCGCGCCGCCTGCCTCTATGTCATCCGCACGCTGATCGACACGGACATCCCTATGAATGACGGGTTCCTGCGTACGGTGGAGATCCGCATCCCGGCAGGCTCCATGCTCTCCCCACGCCACCCTGCGGCGGTGGTGGCGGGCAATGTGGAGACCAGCCAGCTTGTCACCGACGCGCTGTTCGGAGCCTTTGGCGCGCTGGCGGCGAGCCAGGGGACGATGAACAATTTCACTTTCGGCAATGATACGCACCAATATTACGAGACGATTGCAGGCGGGGCGGGCGCGGGGCGCGGCTTTGCCGGGGCTGATGCAGTGCAGACCCATATGACCAATTCGCGGCTGACCGACCCGGAAATATTGGAGGCGCGTTTCCCCGTGCTGGTCGAACGCTTTGCCATCCGGCGCGGATCGGGTGGGGCGGGGCGCTGGCAGGGCGGCGACGGGGTGGAACGCCGCATTCGCTTCCTCGCCCCGATGCGGGCCGAAATCCTCTCCAACCGGCGCAAAATCGCTCCCTTCGGTCTGGCTGGCGGCGGGGATGGTGCGACGGGCCACAACCGCGTTGAGCGTGCCGATGGCAGTGTGGAAGGCCTCAGCGCGACCGCCAGCGTAGAGATGGAAGCGGGCGATGTGTTCGTGATCGAAACCCCCGGCGGCGGCGGGTTTGGTGGAGCCTAGCCCTCCTTCCCGCGCGACAGCACGCGCCACACCACATAGGCCGCCACCGCGCCGCCCAGCACATTGGCGGCCAGCTCTGCGGCATAGATCGCTTCTTCGCCCCATGCGGGGCGCAGGAACCATGCGAAAGGAAGCATTACAAGGAACACGCGGGCGAAGCTCTGGATCAGCGAGAGGTTCGCTTTGCCCACAGCATTGAGCGCGCCATTAGCGGTGATCAGCACGCCAAACCCGGCATAGCCCCATGCGGAGATGCGCAGATATTGCGCGAATTGCTCAATCACTGCCGGATCGTCGCTGAAGAAGCGCGCGAACCACTCACCAGCCGCAAACAACAACACGGCCAGCACCAACCCATATCCGGCAGCGAACCATCCGGCTTGCCACATGGCCTGTCGCGCGCGGTGATAATGCTTCGCCCCCCAGTTCTGCCCCACGATCCCGCCAATCGCGCCCGACAGTGCGAGCAAGGGGACCACGGCGAAGGCTTGCAAGCGCCCGCCCGCGCCAAACCCGGCCACGGCGGCCTGACCCTGCGTCGCCACCAGCGCGGTCAGCACAGACAGGCCCACCGGGTTGATCGCATTGGCTCCGGCAGCGGGCAGGGCGACGCTGACGATAGGGCCAAGCGTTTCGCGCAAATTGCATTGCGGGATAACGCCGGGGCGGAAGGGCAGACTGGTCGATCGCAACAGCCACAGGCCCAATGCCACGGCGATCGCCCATGAAATCAGCGTGGCATAGGCGGCCCCGGCAATGCCAAAGCCGGCAAAACCAAATGCGCCGGTAATCAGGATCGGATCGAGCACCCAATTGGCGGCGGCATAGGTGAGCGAAATCACGCTGGTCCGCTTTGCTTCCCCCTGACCACGCATCACGCCGTTCACGCCCATATTAATCAGCACCAGCGGAAAACCGAGCGCGAAGGGCACCATATAGGCGCGGATCAGCGGCAGCAGCTCTTCGCTTGCCTGCATCAACCGGAACAGCGGTGTGACCAAGGCAAACAGCAACAGGCCCAGCACTGCGCCGGTGGCAAAAGCGAAAGCGATGCCAAAGCTTGCCTTGCGTTGTGCACGCTCCATATCGCCTTCGCCCAAGGCGCGGGCGACAACAGAGTTGATCCCCACCATCACACCCACACCCAGGCTGGCCAGCGCGGTGACAATGGGGAAGACAAAGGACATCGCCGCCAGTTCCGCGCTGCCCAGCTGACCGATAAAATAGGCATCGACCAGACCGACCGACATCATCGCCGCGACCCCGATAATCATCGGCGTCGTCTGCCCGACGAGATGCCCGCTGATCGATCCGCGCGTAAGTTTGGCTGCCTCGCTCATTGCAGCTGCGTTAGCCGTGGGCGCAAGGCGGGGGAAGCAGGAAAAACCTGCTCTGCCCTACAGGGTGACAAAGGTGACACAGTGTAACCCTGTTGAGCAGCGTGAGGCATGCAATTTCAAGGGGTTGGTGATTGTGGGCAGGGTTACACCTCCTAAGGAGAAAACGCTGCACGAGCGCGTTGGCGGGGAGGCGATCCATGGCAGGTTTGGGGCGTGTAGGAAAATCGTTTGGGGCGAGAGGTCAAAGCCCCTCCCGTTGTGCTGCGCACAGCTGCGCTTCCAGGGGAGGGGTTGGGGTGGGGGTCGTAGGATAGCACTGCGCCCGCCCCACAACCCCCACCCCGCTGCGACTAGGTCCTGCTGCGCAGGCCCAAGTCTCGCAGCCCCTCCCCTGAAGGGGAGGGGCTGGAAGTGTCCGAATTCTGCCGTTTACCTCCATCTCTACCCCATCTCTTACGTCACCCCGGACTTGATCCGGGGTCCAGCTTGACTTGCGGCGAAGCGCCGTGCCTCGAAGAAAAGCGGGACCCTGGCTCGGGGGCCGGGGTGACGGGGTCGAGGGAGTGGTGCCTATAGCCCTCTCCCCTTCATGGGAGAGGGTTGGGAGAGGGGGAAAGCACCGCGCCATTCCCCTCTCAACTCCGGCTCGGTGCTCCGCACCAAGCCTGCGTATCTCTCCCCTAAAGCGGAGAAAGCATAGGCATCTAAGGCGCGATCAGCACCTTGCACTGCGCCGTCCGTTGTTTCAGCCCCTCGAACACGGTGGGCGTATCGTCCAGCGTGATCGTGTCCGTTACCAGCGCGCGCGGTTCGGCAGAGCCGCTTTCGAGTGCGGCCAGCGCGGCTTCATATTCCTGCACGGTGAAGAAGGCGCTGGTGATGAGCCGCACTTGCTTGCTCAGCATGGCGAAGCTGTTGAAAGTATCGGGTTTGGTGCACAGGCCCAGCAGCAGGATCGTGCCGTCATTGCGGACCTGATCAACCGCCTGCGCGATCAGGCCGGGGATGCCGACGCATTCAAAAACCACGTCTGCCTTGCCGCCCAGCGCGCGTTCGGCGCTGCCGACCGGGTCGGCCGGATCGACCACGAAACCATCCGCACCCATGGAGAGCGCCCGTTCGCGCTGGTGGTCGGCAATGTCCTGCACCACCACTTTCGCTGCGCCATAGCGCTTGGCCCAGAAGGCAGTGGCGAGGCCGATGGGACCGGCGCCCAGCACCAGCACCCGTTCACCTGTTGTCATGCCGGACAGGTTCACCCCATGGAGCGCGACCGCCAGCGGCTCGATAATCGCGCCATCGGCGAGACTCACGTCTGTCGGCAGCTTCACGCATTGGTTGGGGCGGGTCTTGGCATATTCGGCATAACCGCCGCCTTGCAGGCCGAATTGTTCGCACCATTGCACTGTGCCCTTGCGGCAGGCCTCGCAGGTGCCGCAGCTGACCAGCGGAATGACGGAGACGAGATCGCCCGGCTTGTAGGCGCTGACTGTGCTGCCCACTTCCACCACTTCGCCGGCGAATTCATGCCCCAGCACATCGCCCTTCTGGCAGCCATAGGCGGCGTCTTCGGTCATGTGCAAATCACTGCCGCAAATGCCGCAGCGGCCCACCTTGACCACCAGCTCGCCCGCATCGGGCTGCGGATCGGGGATGTTTTCGAAAGCGAGCGGCGTGTGCAGGCCCTGGAAGGTGACGGCTCTCATTGGGCTACCTTTCTGTCGTTCCAGCTATCGTCATTGCGAGGAGGCGAAGCCGACGCGGCAATCCAGTGTTGCCCGGTGCCGCGCTCGATTGCTTCTCCCGGCGCAAGGCCGGGCTCGCAATGACGAGGTTAGGGATCAATCCTCAAACACCAGCGGCTTGATCGGGCCGAGCTGCATCCCGCCGTCGATCATCACATGGCTGCCGGTCATATAGCTGCCTGCGTCGCTGGCGAGCAGCAAAGCGAGCGGCTTGATCTGATAGGTTTCCGCCATCTTGCCGAGCGGGCACAGCTCGTCCCACGCCTTCTTCGCCTGCGGGTTCTTCTTCACCCAGCCATCGCCAATATTGGTGACGAAGGGGCCGGGGGCGATGGCGTTTACGCGGATGCCAAATGCGGCGAGTTCCAGCGCGGCGTGGCGCATGAAATGCTTCACTCCGGCCTTGGCCGCCATATAGGGCACGCCGACGATTGCCTCGTTCACTTCCGCCGCGTTGGAGCTGGTGATGACGATGGAGCCGCCGCGGCGACCTCCGCGCCCTTCATTGCCCTTCATCACCCGCGCCGCCTCGCGCACGGTGTGAAACACGCCGGTCAGATTGATGCCGATGGAGGTGTTCCAGCGCTCCGGGTCATAGACGTCGAGCTGGCCATCGGGGTTGCGCTTGTCATTCGGCGTCCAGAAGCCATTGCCGACGTCGAGGCCGGCATTGGCAAAGGCGATGTCGCAGCCGCCAAAGGCCTCCACATGCCCGTCAAAGGCAGCGGCGACTTCATCGAGATTGCGCACATCGGCCCTGGCGCTGCGCGCTTCATAGCCAGCCTCGCGCAGGCGGGCGGCTTCGCGTTCGGCGCCTTCCCCGTCAATATCAGTCAGTGTGACCTTCGCGCCTGCTTCGGCCAGCACTTCAGCATAGGCGAGGCCAATGCCCGATGCGGCCCCGGTGACGAGGCCGGAACGGCCGGAAATGTCGAACTGGTCGAGTGTTTTGGGATTGGTCATGTAAACCTCCGATTATGCACTCGTCATTGCGAGCGACCCAAAGGTCGCGCGGCAATCCAGAGCGGCAGGCTCTGCAGCCCTGGATTGCTTCGTCGCTTTGCTCCTCGCAATGACGATGAGCATCATTCTCGTCAGATATAGAGCTGCTGGTTGATCTCCAGCCCGTGCTCTTTGCAGTAGCTTTCATAGTGGTTCATGAACCACCAGACATCGAGCGTTTCGACGAAATTGCCGTTCTCGTCATAGAACTCGTTCGCGCCCTGCATCCAGAACAGCGCCTTCATCCCGTCGGGATCGTCCGTCACCAGCGTATGCGCGGTGCCGGGGGTTTCGGTGATGAATTCGCCGGGGCCACACACCCAGTTATATTCGAGGTAGCGGAAGGTCCCTTCCAGCCCCACCGCCCAGACCGGGCCGCGATGCTTGTGGGTGCCGATCACGCCGGGCGACTTGATCCAGAGGATATTGCAATAGACATTCTGGCGGACATCGAACGCGAGATGGCGGATGGCGGCGTTGTCACCAAAGGGGACCCATGGGCTCTCTTCTTCCGACTTGCCGACATAGGTGCCGTCCAGCCCGCGGGCCTTGATCAAATGGCCATAGGGTTCAGCGACATCGACGATCTTGTACGCGCCGGAGGGCGGTGCAGACATGGTAGCCATGGCGGGCCTCCTCAGACGTAGAGCTTGGGATTGATGGCGATGCCGTTTTCTTTGCAGTAGCTTTCATAGTGGTCGATATACCACCACACATCAGCTGTCATCGCGTGGCTGGCATCGGCATTGTAGAATTCGATCGGCCCCTGCATCCAGCCGAACAGCTTGCAGCCATCGGGATGGTCGGTGACCAGCGTGTGGCTCTCACCCGGCGTCTCGAGGATCAGCCCGCCCGGCGTCGCCACCCAGTCATATTCGAGGTAGCGCACACTGCCTTCGAGGCAGACCATGGTGATGGTGCCGCGATGGAGGTGTGTGCCGATGGCACCCGGCTTCTTCACCCACAGTATGTTGGAAAACAGGTTTTGGCGCACGTCGAAAGCAAGGTGCTTGATCGCGGCATTGTCACCGAAGGGAACCCACGGGCTATCGACGTCGCTCTGCGCGTCAATATAGCGCCCGCCGGGGCTCAGCCGTTCGACGAGGTGGGTGTATTCAAAGCCGACATCGACGATTTCCGCCACGTCTGAAGGAGGAGCTTTCGCGCTGGTTGCCATCTGTCTGGTCCTTTCCCATGCCGCCCTGCGCCACCTTGTCGCGGGGAAGGCGAGTGAATCCGACTCAACTGCTCTGCTGGCAGTTTGTATGTCTCACTTACTATTATCGTGTCGGATCGTGCCTGTCACGCCTTGTCGCAGGCATCTATCCCATGCGATAGGCAGGACAACGACACAGCATCCTGGAGAGACGGCAATGGCAACGCAGGCAAAGATGGCAGAGAGCTGCAGTGCAGCGGAATGGAATGCGCGGCTGGAACTCGCCGCCTGCTATCGCATCTTCGACATGCTGGGGTGGAGCGAATCGATCTACAACCACATCTCGGTCAAGGTGCCGGGCGAGGAGGGGGCCTTCCTTATCAACCCCTATGGCCTGCTTTATTCCGAGGTCTGCGCGAGCAACCTGGTCAAGATCGATATCGAGGGCAACACCCTGGATGGCAGCCCCTATCCGGTCAACAAGGCGGGCTTTGTCCAGCATTCCTATTTCCACCGCCACGTGCCCTGGGCGGAAGCAATCGTGCATACCCACACCACCGCGACGATGGCGGTGTGCAGCCTTGAGGGCGGGTTGCAGCCGGTGAACTTCTATGCCTGCAACTTCGCCGGGCGGATTTCCTATCACGATTTCGAGGGGATCACCGTCCGCGCCGAAGAGGGTGAGCGGCTGCTGAAGAACCTTGGCGACAACCGCGTGCTGATGCTCAGGAACCACGGCCCGGTGATCCTCGGGCGTTCGATCCCCGAGATCTTCGTGATGCACTGGGCCTTGCAGCGCGCCTGCGAGGTGCAGCTGGCAACCATGGCTGCGGGCAAGCCCGTGGTGGTTTCCGACGAGGTTGTGGCGGTGCACCACCGCGATCTGCACGAAGCCCACGTTCCCGGCCACCAGCCCGGCGGCGCGGACTTCGACGCCTGGGTGCGCCGGATCGACAAGACCGACCGTTCATGGCGCGACTGACGATCAACCAGCGTGCGCTTGAAGTGCGGATGGATCCGCAAACCCCGCTGCTGTGGGCGCTGCGCGATGGCGCCAATCTGACCGGGACCAAATACGGCTGCGGCGCGGGCGATTGCGGGGCCTGCATGGTGCTGGTCGATGGCCAGGCGCTGCGCAGTTGCCTCATCACCCTGGGTGAGGCCGAAGGGCGCAGCGTGACCACGATCGAGGGGCTTTCGCCCGATCGTTCGCACCCGGTGCAACAGGCGCTGGTGGCCGAACAGGCGATCCAGTGCGGGTTCTGCACGCCGGGCATCGCCATCGCGGCGGCCGCGCTGTTGGCGCGCAATGCCGATCCCACGGCGGAGGATATCATTGCCGCAGTGCCCAACCTGTGCCGGTGCGGGGTCTATCCGCGGCTGGTCCGCGCGATCCAGCGCGCCGGGCGGGTGATGCGCCGCATCGAAACCATCGCCGCCGCGCCGCCGCCCGGACTCAGCCCGGAAGATGCGGTGCGCGCGGTGCCGGCTATGAAGGCTGAATAGCGATCAGAATCGCATCCGCAATGTCAGCCGGGCATTGATGGGTTCGCCGGTAGCGATGTTGTTGTCGGTGTGGGCGCTGGCGAAGTAGTTGGTATCGGTGAGGTTTTCGATGTTGAGCTGAATCGCCACCGCATCGCTCAGATCGTAGAACAGCGCCGCGTCGATCCGGGTGAAGCCGGGCAGCCGCACCGCGTTGGAAATGGTCGCGAACTGGCTTGACTGGTGGACCAGCCCCAGACCCAGCCCCAGGCGGCTGGTCAGATCATAGCGGGTCCAGGCGGCGAACTGATCGGAGGGCAGCTTGTCAAGCTTGCGTCCGGCGGGCGCTGCGGTTGTGGTGCTGCGGATTTCTCCGCTCTGGTGGGTATAGCCCAGGCTGATCTGCCAATCGGGGGTGATCTTTCCGGCCAGCGACGCCTCGAACCCGCGCACCCGGCTCGATCCGGTCAGCACCGGGTTGCCGGTCAGCGGATCGTTGGCGCGGGTATTGTTGCGATCGACCTGGAACAGCGCGGCGCTGAAGGAAAGCGCCGGTGCAATATCCCACTTTGCCCCGATCTCGAGGTTGCGGAACGCTTCGGGTTCCAGCGTCTGGTAGCTGGCGTCGAGCGTGGTGAACTGATCGCCCGATTGGGGCAGGAAGCTGCGGGCATAGCTGGCATAGAGCGAGATATTGGCCTGCGGTTTGAGGATCAGCCCGAAGCGCGGCGACCACATCGAATCCGCCCGCGCGGTCTGGGCGGAGGTCAGCAGGTTGGTTGCGGCAATATCGAAGCGGTCAAAGCGAATCCCCGCGATCAGCTGGAGATAGGGTGCCAGCTCGATCTGGTCCTGGACATAGGCCGACCAGGTCCGGGCCTTGGCGCTTGTTTGCCGCTCAATTCCGCTCCAGTGCGCGGTTGGGAGGGTGAGGGTGCGGGCGAGGGAGACCGTGGCCGAGGTGACGGTACCGAACAGCGCGGTGCGGCGGTCCGAACCGGTGGTCTGGTCGCCGCCCTCGATCCCGGCGAGCAGCGTGTGGCCAATGGCACCGGTGCTGCCCTTCCACACCAGGTTGGCCTGGCCGATCCAGTTGTCGCGCACGGTGGAGCTGGCATAGCCGGTCAGCGTAACCGTGGTGGCGGTGGCGGAGGAGGGAAGGAGATTGCCGTAATACTTGTCATAATGGGCATAGAGCCCGGACAGCGAAAGGGTCAGCCCGCCCCCCAATTCCCGATCGTATCGCGCCCGCGCGATGTGGGCATCGACGCTGCTGCGGTTGAGTTCGGCGCTACCGAAAAAGGTTCGATCATAACCGCGGATCGGGCTTCCACCGAGCGAAGGCACACCGCGGTCGGTAACCCGCCGGTCGCGATCGTATTCGTAAGCCAGGGTCAGCGTGCCGGTTTCGCCCAGCGCGGTGCTGATCGTGGGAGCCAGACCCAGGAACGAGCCCGAATAGAGATCGCGGTGGTTGGCGAATTCCTCGTAGGTGGCATTGAGGCGGATCGCGGCGGCGCTGCCCAGCGGCTGATTGGCATCGGCGGCCGCTGACCACGCCCCCCAGCTGTCGACCCCCGCCGAAGCACTCAGCCGCGTGGTGGCGGAATCGGCGGTTTTGGAAACGCGGTTGACGATCCCGCCGCCACCCCCGCGCCCGAACAGCAGCGCGTTGGCGCCCTTGAGCACTTCGATCCGTTCGACATTGTAGAGCGGACGATAATACTGCGCATCGTCGCGCATACCGTCGAGGAAGAAATCCGCGGTCGAGGACTGGCCGCGCAGCACGATCTGGTCGCGGTGCCCCTCGCCCTGGCCAAGCGTGACTCCGGGAACATAGCGCAAGGCATCGCCGAGTTGTTCGACTGCCTGATCGTCGAGCTGCTCGCGCTGGAGCACCGCGATCGATTGCGGGGTGTCGAGCAGCAGGGTCCCGGTCTTGGTGCTGGCTGGCTCGTCGATGCGATAGGTCTCGCCATTGACCACGATCGGGGAAAGAGCCGCATCACCGCTTGCGTCATCGGCCAGCGCCGCCTGGGGCATGGCCAGAAGCGGCAGCGCCACCATGGTGAGACGCCATGCGCCGCGCGGGGCAGGAGCGGAGACGAGGCGAAGACCGAGGGGGGAGGGCAATGTTAGATCCTTTTATTGATAACGATTCGCAATAACGAATAGAGCCGCTAATGCGAATCGTTCGCATTGACAAGGATCAAATTGCTCCGACAGGAAAATCGCCCTAAGCGCCTCACCCAGGGGTACGGGCGGAACAGCAGCAGCGAGGAATCCGGCAATGAAGGCAACGATCTGGCACAACCCGGCTTGCGGCACCTCACGCAAGACGCTGGCGATTCTGCAAGAAACCCCCGGGGTAGAGCTGACGGTTGTCGAATACCTCGTCACGCCGCCCAGCACCGCGAAGCTGATCCAGCTCTATCGCGATGCCGGGATTACCCCGCAGCAGGGGCTGCGGCTGCGCGGGACCGACGCCGAAGTACGCGGATTGCCCGATGCCGACGATGAGACCGTGCTTGCCGCGATGCAGGCCGATCCGGTCCTGATCCAGCGCCCACTGGTCGAAACCGACAAGGGGGTGCGGCTGTGCCGTCCGCAGGAAGTGGTGCTCGAAATCCTCTGACCGGTTCAGCGCGCGGCGGTAAGCTCTTCATCGCTGGTCATCGCTCGCCAGCCCAGCACCACTACCGACAGGCACAAGGCCTCGATCCCGGCAAAGCCGATCCACGGATTGTGCCCGTAGAGCCAGACCCCGATCGCCGGTGCGGCGATATAGGCCGCGCCGTTGACCGAGGCGACGATCCCGGCCGACTGGCCCTGTTCGGCGCGGCTGACCGAAAGCGAGGCGCCGGCGGTAAAGCCGGGACGGAACAGCCCGAAGCCCATCGAAAGCAAGGCAACGCTGATCGCGATGGTATGCTCGCTCCCGGCAACCGAGAGGATTGCAATCCCGCTCGCGGCGAGGGCGATGCCCCACAGACAGGATGAACGCGGACCCAGCCGCAGCATCGGGATCAGTCCCCACTGTGCCAGCAGGGTTGCCAGCGCGCCCATCATCAACACCCGCCCGGTCGGCGCCGCGCCCAGTTCGGGTGTGGCGCGCAGCCCCAGCCGGTCGAGTACCAGAAAACCGACGATGCCCATTGTCGCGGCCTGGGCGTGGCCGCCGAGCAGACCGGCCACCAGCCATGAACGCATCCGCCGATCGCCCCACGAAAGCTTGGCCGGTGGCACATCGGACTGCACACCATCATCCTCTTCCGCGCTCTGCATCCGCGAGTTGGAATTGGCGCTGAAGGGAGCGGCCATGACATCGCCGCGCGCGGCGAAAGCCGGCGTATCGTCGGGCAGCCGCAGCCTTAGTGCGATCAGCACGATCACCGCGATCAGGGTGAAAGCGGCGAAGGGACTGACCAGCCCCAGCGCGGGCACGATCAACATCGGCGCCAGCGCTGGCCCCAGCACAGTGCCGAGGCCAAAACTGGAGGAGATCAGCGAGAGCGACTGGGTGCGCTCGGCGCGGCTGGTGCGCGCGGCGACGTAGGCCTGGACTGCGGGCGGGGCGGCCGATCCGAACCCGCCGTAAAGCGAGCGGCACAGCGCGAACAGCAAGAGCGTGCCGATCCCGGCGAGGTAACCATTCAGCCCCAGGTATAGCGCGAAGCCGCAAAGTCCAAAGCTGGAGATGAAGCCCATCAGCCCCACCGCCATCATCGCCTTGCGCCCGCGCCGGTCGGATCGGCGGGCCCACATCGGCGCGCACAGCATCCACAGCAGCGCCGACCAGGTATAGGCCAGGCTGATCCAGAAATCCTCGACCTTCAGGGCCGTGCCGATCGCGGGCATCACCGATTGCATCGCGGTGTTGCCCGCTGCGGTTACCAGGGTGACCAGAAACAGCAGCAGCAATCGCCCGCGGGTAATCACGCTGGTTTGCGCTATCGGTGTCAATGTTTCCGGGGGTTGCACCATGCCTAGCCGCTACGACTGACCGGGCGAGGTTGCAATGGCCTCGCGAATTTGCGAATCCCCTAGGGGAAATCACCGGTGCCCTTGCCGGCGCCGCCATACAAGGCCTTTTTCTTGAGTAATTCCAACCAGTTTGCCCAGCGCCAATCCCCCAGCTTCGGCCAGCGGATGCGTCGCCTCTTCGGCCAATGGGGCGTCTTTTTCGAAGGATTCGTGAAGTATCCGCGCATGGTGGGGTCCATTATCCCCTCTTCGCGTTTCACCATTCGCAAGATGCTGGCCCCGGTGAAATGGGACGAATGCGATGTCTTCGTCGAATATGGACCGGGTGTGGGGACGTTTTGCTACCCGGTGCTGGAACGGATGAAGGGCGATGCGACGCTGATCGTGATCGACACCAACCCGCTGTTTATCGACTATCTCAACAAGACCATCCGCGACAGCCGCTTCAACGCCGTGCTGGGCTCTGCGGAAGATGTGGAAGAAATCGTGCGCGCGCATGGTTTTGACCATGCGGACTATGTGCTGTCCGGCCTGCCATTCTCGACCCTGCCGGACGGGGTGGGCGAAAATATCGCGGCGGCCACCCACCGCGTGCTTCGGCCCGGCGGCGCGTTTCTGGTGTACCAGTTCACCGCTGCCTGCCGCGACTTCATGGCCCCACATTTCAAGCGGATTGATGCCGGTTACGAGTTCTGGAACATCCTGCCCTGCAAGCTTTTCTGGGGCTGGAAGCAGTAATTACTCGAAGGGTTCGCTGGCAGCCTGTGGCGAACCGCCTGACAGCTGGCGATGGATCGAAGCCAGCGATGCGATCATCACCATTGCCATGATGGCATTGAGGGCAGAGCCGATCACGGCGTTTCCGATCAATGCAATCTCGCTGCTGGCGAGTGCAAACAGCAGGCCGCCAACTGCCGATACCACGACCGACACCACTACCAGCGCCAGCATCAGCAACACGAAAAACAGGAAGATCGACAGGCTGTTGCCCTTGGTCAGTGCCCAGCTGCGCTGCATCGCCGCAATCGGGT
Source organism: Sphingomonadaceae bacterium (assembly GCA_024236195.1). Taxonomy (GTDB): domain Bacteria; phylum Pseudomonadota; class Alphaproteobacteria; order Sphingomonadales; family Sphingomonadaceae; genus JACXVD01. The sequence continues at coordinate 598,302 of JACKKZ010000003.1, read as the reverse complement.
TGCGCACCCCTTCTATCGCCAGAGCCGGGGCGCTGAGGGAGAATTTTACCCAGATATAGGCGACCGCCGCCAGGGCAACGAGGCCCAGCAATATGCCTAGCGGCACTGCAATGGCCGCGCCAGTAGCGACCGGGACGATAACGATCAGCGCCATCAGGAAGCCCTGCATGATCTGCACGGCAAAATAGGGAAGCAGGCAGGTAAGGCCTGTCTTCAGTGCTTCCCCCACGGTTGGCCGTCGCGCGTCGCTGAGCAGCGACAGCAGTGCCAGCACACCCACGCCCTGGATCAGCGAGAGGATCACCATCGGGATGGCCATGCCGGAATAGAAATCCATCACGGCATCCATCGCCGCTTCGGGATTGGCGGCAGCCTGTGCCTGCAGCGTTTCAGCTGTGTCGCCCATCCATAAGGCCAGTGCCAGGTTGGGGAGGAACACGAACATCCCCACCACCACCAGCATCACATCGCGATTGGCAGACATCATTTCTGTCGCGGTATCCCACGCACGGCTCATGTCGAATTTCATCGCGCCAATTCCTCCTCACCGGCTTTCTCCTCTTGATATGCCGCAGAGTTGTCGCCACGCAAAGGGGATGCAGGCCGATTTGCCCGAAGAGATCGAATGGCGTCGCGAAGCGGGGCAGGTTCCCTATCGCAAAGCGCTGGAAGAAATGGAGCTGCGCAACCGGGCGATTGCCGCGGGTGAAGCGCGCGAACTGGTATGGTTACTGGAGCATCCGCCAGTCTACACCGCCGGGACCAGCGCCGACCGGTCCGAACTGCTCGATCCGCGCTTCGAGGTGGTCGAAGCCGGGCGCGGCGGGCGCTATACCTACCACGGCCCGGGCCAGCGGGTGGGCTATGTGCTGCTCGATCTCAAGCGCCGCGCGCGCGACGTGCGCGGCTTTGTCCACGCGCTCGAAGGCTGGGTGATCGCGACGCTCGGCGATTTCGGCGTGGATAGCTGGCGCGCGCCGGGCCGGATCGGTATCTGGAGCCGCGACATCGACGGGCGCGAGGCCAAGATCGGGGCGATCGGGGTGCGCATCCGCCGCTGGGTGACGATGCACGGCTTTTCGGTCAACCTCGCCCCCGATCTGGCGCATTTCGGCGGCATCGTGCCGTGCGGGATTTCCGAATATGGCGTCACCAGCCTTGCCCGGCTGGGCATAGAGCTTGCGCCGGAGGCATGGGATGAGGCAATGCTCGCCCATGCGGGGGATTTCCTCGCCGAAATTGCCAGCGCTTGCGGAGAGACCAACGCATGAATGCCCGACTGATTGCTGCTGCCCCGGTGCTGCTGCTCGCCTTGTCGCTTGCCGGGTGCAAGGATGAACCGGAAACTGCCCCGGCGGAGAAGGGCGCGGCCAAGGCGGCGGGCGATGTGAAGGGCGGGGCGATCAGCGATGCCATGATCCCGCTCGACCAGCTCAAATCCAAAGCGCCTGCGCTGAAAATTGATCCTGAAGACAAGGGCGCTGCGATCCGCCCGGATTCCGGAGCCGGCGCTGCGCCGGACGAGGAAGATGGCGCAGCCGAAGCGGCTGAAACTGTTCCGGCAGCGGAGCCTTCACCAGAAGCGGCTCCGGCAGAAGCGGAATAGGCTGCGCTGCCCTATTCCCCTTCCCATTGCAGCAGGATGCGGGCCTGCTGCAATTGCCGCTTTTCGACTGTCCGGTCGCGCAGCGTCACGGTTTCAGCCGAAGGATTGCTGGCAAACAGCGCGACGATTTCGCGCGCATCGCCCAGCTCTTCGCGGGTTGCGGCAAAGCTCCGGTTGATAACACGCACCTGCTTCGGGTTTACCGCCTGCATCCCGGAGAATCCATCGGCCCGCGCTGCACCAGTAGACCATTCCAGCCCGTCCGTTTCCGAGTTGCCCGCCGGGACCGTATCGACCGCCATCAGCCCCTTGGCGCGCGCGGTCAGCAACGTCATGGCCCGCACCTGCTGCATGGCGAGGGTCCATTGGCCATTTTCATCGCGCAGGCGAGTGGCGTCGAGGGCCCGGGCCAGCGCCGGGGCGTTCCAGATCAAGCCCGACACGCGCGGATGTAAATCCTCGGCAAAGCTGGCGATGCGCAGCGCGGCGGCAGGGGTATCCCCGACCTGCGGCATGATCGCGGTGGAGCCATGCTCCAGCCGGTTGCGCTGTTCCAGCTCATAGATTTCCGCGGCGATCATCTGCACATCTTGCGGGCTGCTGGCCTTGGGCAGGATAATTCCCTGCGGCCCGCCCTGCATCACCGCCACCAGGTCATCGCGCCAATGCGGTGTATCAAGCGGATTGATCCGCACCCAGCGTTGGTAGCGACGCTGCGAAATGACCTGTTCGGAATGCGACTTCAGCCAGTCCTGCGCTTTTTGCCGGGCATCCGCCTTGGCATCTGCTGCCACGCCTTCGACCAGGTCCAGCACCACGGCATGCGCACCGACAGTGCCCAGCTTGGCCAGCTTCTTGTCGTTGGTTGCCGGTGCAAACAGCCAACTGCGGATCATGCTGCTTCCCCTTCAGTCAACCTACGGACGATATCAGGCCTGCGCTTCTGCCAGGGTCGGGTAATCAATGTACCCTTCCGGAACCGGCGTATACCAGCTTTGTGGCACATTGACATTGGGGGCGAGCTCTGCACCCTGCCGGATGCGTGCAGGCAAATCGGGATTGGAAATGAAGGGGCGGCCAAAGCTGATCGCATCTCCCCGGCCAGCGGCAATGTCCTGTGCTGCCTGCTCCGGAGTGTAATCGCTATTCAATACAAGCGGGCCGGTAAAATTCTCGCGGATCACGCCATCCTGTTGCGGCACGTCGGTCTGGCCAAAGGTTCCGTCCGGCCCCGGCTGGCGCAGTTCGAGGAAAGCGAGGCCATATTTTTCCAATCGCCGCGCTGCTTCGCTGAACGTTCCGGCGGGATCGGGATCATCCACCCCCTGCGAATCGCCATTGGGGGAAAGGCGCACGGCTACACGATCTGCGCCCCAGACTTCGACCAGCCGTGCAGTTGCCTCATCCAGCAGCCGCGCGCGGTTTTCTGCGCTGCCACCATATTCATCCTCGCGCAAATTTGAGCTGCGGCGCAGGAACTGGTCGATCAGATAGCCATTGGCAGCATGGAGTTGCACCCCGTCAAAGCCAGCCGCCTTGGCGTTTTCAGCTGCGCGCTGATAATCATCCAGCAAGCGAGGGATTTCCGACACTTCCAGCGGGCGCGCTTCGACATAGTCCTTACGCCCTTCATAGGTGTGGGTGTGCCCCGGTGCGGTGGTGGCGCTGGCAGAGACGCCGGGTTGGCCGTCATTGAAATCGGGATGGACGATCCGGCCCATATGCCAGAGCTGGCACATGATCCGTCCGCCCGCCTCATGCACAGCCTCGGTCACCGGCTTCCACCCTTCGACCTGCGCTTCGCTCCAGATACCGGGAGCAAAGGGCCAGCCCAGCCCTTCGCGGCTGATCCCGGTGGCTTCGGAAATAATCAGCCCGGCACTAGCGCGCTGGGCATAATAGGTCGCCATGATATCGGTCGGCACCCCGTCCATCCCGGCGCGGGCACGGGTCAGCGGGGCCATCAGGATGCGGTTGGGCGCGGTAATCGCGCCAAGGCGGATCGGCTGGAACAGGGCGTCGTGCATGGTCATGGCTCCTTACTTGCGGACAATTGCCACGCTGGCAACCGACGGGCTTTGGACAACCCGCAACTGTGTTTATGGGCAGATGGGATGGAGAGGGGCGATTCCAACCAGCCGCAATGGCTTTTTCTGCTGGCCTTGCTGGCAGGCAATTGTGCGCTGGCACTGGGGCCATGGTTTGTTCGGCTGGCGGATACGGGGCCGGTTTCCGCCGGATTCTGGCGGCTTGGCCTGGCGGTGCCGTTCCTGTTCCTGATTGCTCGCGGTACACGGCAACCCATGGCGCTGCACCCGGCCAAGCTGCGCTGGGCAGTGATTGCCGCCGGCGTTATTTTCGCCCTGGATATCGCCAGCTGGCATGTCGGGATCGAGAAAACCCGGCTCGCCAATGCCACGCTGTTCGGCAATTCAGGCAGCCTTGTCCTGATGGTCTGGGGCTTTGTGCTGGTGCGCGCATGGCCACGCGGCAAGGAATGGCTGGCGATATTGTGCGCGCTGGGCGGGGCGGGGATATTGCTGGGGCGTTCGCTGGAAATATCGGTCGAGACACTGGTCGGTGACCTTTTCTGCCTGCTCGCAGGGATGTTCTATGCTGGCTATCTGCTGCTGTTGCAGGACGCGCGGCGTTACCTCGGCGGGTGGAGCATTCTGGCATGGTCCAGTGCCGCCAGCGCGCCGGTGCTGCTGGCTATCGCTCTGATGCGCGGGGAACCGGTCTGGCCGACCGACTGGAGCCCGATCATCGCCTTGTTCATTTCCAGCCAGTTGATCGGGCAAGGTCTGCTGGTCTTCTCCCTGCGCCATTTCCCGCCTCTGGTGATTGGCCTTGCCCTCTTGACTCAGCCTGCGGTGGCGAGCCTGGCCGGGTGGCTGGCCTTTGGCGAGGTCCTCGGTCCGGCAGACATACTTGGGATGGTGATGCTGGCCTCGGCACTGGTTATTTCGCGGGCTACACAGCCGAAAGGTCCATCGACCGGGGCGAAAACCACTGCTAGCTAGTTACAAATGAAATTTCGGAGAGCCTGCATGAAAAAGCCCATCCTCGCCATTGCCCTGTCTGCCGTATCGGCGCTGGCATCCTGCGCGAGCGTTCCCGCCGGACAAGAAGCGATGGCAGAGGCCCCGGCGATGAGAGCGGATGCCGCCTTCGAGGATTTGGGCAATCGCTATCTTGCCACCGTGGCGGAGCTGAACCCGGTCTATGCCACGCAGATGGGCAACCATGCCTATGACGGGCAGCTTCCCGATATCTCCCCCGAAGGCCGGAAGAAGGCGCACAAGGTCACTGAAGGTTTCCTGGCGGCGCTCAAGACCATCCCCTTCGACCAGCTGAGCAAGGACAACCAGGTTGATTACCGCCTCCTGGAAAATGCCCTGCGCTACAGCCTGTGGGCCGATGACGAGCTGCAGGAATGGGCGTGGAACCCGCAATATTACAACGATATCGCTTCCTACTCGCTGTACGGCCTGGTCGCGCGCGATTTCGCCCCCTGGCCGGAACGGTTCGACTCCATTGTCGAGCGAATGGAGAAACTGCCCGCATTCCTCGCCATGGCGCGCCAGCAGATTGACGTGGCGCGTGTGCCCAAGGTGCATGCGGAAACCGTGGCGAAGCAGAATGCCGGGATCCTCGCGATCATTGAATCCGCCCTGTTGCCGGAACTGGACGTCGTCACCGGCGATGAACGCAGCCGGTTTGACAAGGCGTTGGCGGGGTTGAAACTGGCGGTGGCGGAGCACCAGAAATGGCTTGATGAAGTGGTTGTGCCCGGCGCGAAGGGCGATTTCCGCCTTGGTGCGGAGAAATATGACGCAAAGATGCGCTTTGCGCTGATGAGCTCAATGACGCGCCCGCAATTGAAGGCGCGCGCGGAGGCCGCCTTCAAGGAAACGCGCGACCAGATGGAAGTGGTCGCCCGTACTTTGCCGGGTTGCGACATTCCTGGCCAGCAAGCGGCGATCGAATGCGGGCTGGAGCTGACTTATGCCAACCGTGCTGATCGGGATTCGCTGGAACAGGCAGCGCGCGAAACGTTGGCGCAATCGACCGCCTTTACGCGCGAGAAAGGCTTTGTCCGCATGCCCGACGGGGCAACGCAGGTCATCACCATGCCGGAATTCTGGCAAGGCAATGCTGTCGCCTATCTCGATGCACCGGCGCCGCTGGAGAAGCATTTGCCCGCCTTCTACGCGGTTTCCCCGGTCCCGGAGAGCTGGAGCGACGAGCAGGCGGAGACTTTCCTCAAGGAATATAACATCTCGATGTTGCATCTGCTTTCGATTCACGAAGGGACACCGGGGCATGCCCTGCAACTGGATCATTCGAACAAGCATGGCGGCTTGTTGCGCGCTGTGCTGGGCAGCGGGCCGTTCGTGGAAGGCTGGGCGGTCTATTCCGAGCGGGTGATGGCGGAGGAAGGCTATCTTGGTGGGATGGAGACGGAGCAGGGCAAGCTCTTCATCCTCTCCGGCCTCAAATTCCGCCTGCGCGCGATTGCCAACACGCTGCTCGATATCGGCATCCACACCGAAGGGATGAGCCGTGACGAAGCGATGAAGCTGATGATGGAAGGTGCCTTCCAGCAGGAGCGCGAAGCAGCAGGCAAATGGGTGCGCGCGAACCTCTCCTCCGTCCAGCTGCTAAGCTACTTCACCGGCTATGCCGAACATGTCGCGCTGCGCGAGGAAGCCAAGGCGCGGTTGGGCGACCAGTTCAGCCTGCGGACCTACAACGACAATGTCCTCGCCCACGGCTCGCCCCCGGTGAAATATGCGCGGGCGCTGATGTTTGAGGATGTGCCGGTGGAGTGAGGCGGTCAGCCTGCGAACCGCTCCGTGAAGATGTGGTAGCGCGCCTCGACCATTTCGAGGTCGGGGCCGCTCAGGGCTTCGCGCGCCTGCCGCATCAATTGCTCACCCTCCTTGCGCAATTCGGCGAGGCGGCTTTCATCCATGCAGGTTGTCCCGGCATTGGCGATGGCGTCAAAGGCAACCCGCGCGGCGGTCGGGCTAGTCGCTAGGCCTGATCGCAGCGCGCCGAAACCGCGCCCGACAAAATGCGCGAAATCGTCATTGAGCAGCACCAGCCGGTCCTCATCGGCACTGTCCGCATCGCCAAAACAGCGGGTAAGGTCGCGTCGGGCCAGTTCGGCTGTCGCCGCCCCTAGCCAATGCGTTGCGGTGATCGCGGTAAAGGGATCGTTGATCCCCGGTGACAGCGCGCGCAGCCCGATCTCGACCAGCTCGTCGATCAGGAAATGGAGGTCCTGCGCCGGGGTGCGCATCCCGCCCAGCATCATGCAGGCGCAGATTTCCTCGTCACGCAAATCGTCGAGACCGTCATCATCCGCCCAAAAGGCGAGCGGGACATCGGGATGGACGAAATCGCCCGTCCGCACTCCCAGTTTGAGGGTGCCGCCTACTGACTGCGCGATCCGCTCCAACCGTTCAAAGTCGATCGCCTGGATATAGCCGGTGCCCGATGCGCTGACGGGCCGCCCCTGCGGAGCGCGCATCACCGTCTCGCCGCGCGCATCGTCGGGGAAACGGCTGGCAATGTCTCGGATCAGCCGCTCGCCGATCCCTTGCAGCACAGCATTGATGCGGATCGAGGCCGGGATGTGGTTGAGGAAAAAGACCAGCACCGCGACGGATAGCGCCATCAGCGCATAGGCAACCAGCAGCGAGAGCTGGGGCACGAAGCCAGTGCTGCTCCCGGCCTCCTCCGCCCCGGTGCGCACGGCATGCAGCACGGTGAGTGCATAGACAAAGGTGCCGATAAAGGTGGCAAGGCTCAGCTGGTTGCCGCGATCTTCCATGAAATTGGTAAGTAGCCGCGGGCCATAGGTGCTGCTGGCATAGGCAACCGCGGCAATGGTGATCGAAAACACAGTCGCCGCCACACCGATCATGGCGCTGGCAATGACAGTGAGCATGTTTGATGCGCCCTCAGGCCGCGCGGTCTCCAGCCAGTTGACCCCGCCCAGCCATTCAGCCCAGCCGATCCGGTCGAGATGGATCGTCAAAAGGGCCAGCAACAGCGCGCTGAGCGAGAACAGTCCGGGATAGAACCAGTAGCTGGCATTCACTGCCTGCCAGATGGTCTTGAGCCGTGCCCACATGCAAATTTCCCTCCCTTGTGCAGGGGCTTAACGCATGAACGGCGGGTTGGTTGCGGGATAGGCTAGTCTGTGGGAACTCGCGCAAAGGATTTTCGCAAGACACCGGCGATGTCCTGCAAGGAAATGGTGAACCAACCGCCATTGGCCCGGCGCCACTCTGCCATCCCGGTCCGATAGTCCAGATCGGGGAAGTCCTGCGGATTAGACGTCAGCGACGTGACTGACATGTCCAGCGTTTCGCGCGAAACTGGCAAGTGACCGGCATTGATCCGGTCCTGTGACGCTCCTTTGAGCGCAATATCAGACATGGAAATATGGTAGATTGTTTGCTGCTTGTCTTCAGGTCCGACCATTTCAATTGCTTGGATCTTAATTAGCGACCCGGAGTCCTCTGCGGCTGTGTCATAGGTCCAGACCTGCCCAACTTGGTAGGCATTGGTCTGGGCCATTACTGGCGCTCCGAGTATCAGCGCGGCGAAGAAGGCGAATATGCCCCGCATCACCGCGCCCCCAGATCCCCTTTGCCAACGGTCCCGCTGGCCATTTCCAGCATCTTGTCCAAGCTCTTCTTCGCGTCCAGCCGCAGTTGTTCCTCGATCTCGATGCGCGGCTCGAGGTCGCGCAGGGCGATGTAGAGTTTTTCCAGCGTGTTGAGCGCCATATAGGGGCAGATGTTGCAGTTGCAGTTGCCGTCTGCACCGGGCGCGCCGATGAACTGCTTGCCAGGCAGCGCCTTTTCCATCTGGTGGATGATGTGCGGTTCGGTCGCGACGATCAGCGTGTCGCCTTCGAACGTCCTGGCGAAATTGAGGATGCCGCTGGTTGACCCGACATAGTCCGCATGATCGATGATCGCGGGCGGGCATTCCGGATGGGCGGCCACGGGCGCGCCGGGGTGCTGCGCCTTGAGCTTCATCAGCTCGGTCTCGCTGAACGCCTCGTGCACGATGCACACGCCCGGCCAGAGCAGCATTTCGCGGTTGAACTTGCGGCTGAGGTAACCGCCCAGATGCCGGTCCGGCCCGAAGATGATCTTCTGGTCCAGCGGGATTTGCTGAAGGATCGTTTCCGCGCTGGAGGAGGTGACGATCACGTCGCTGAGCGCCTTCACCTCGGTCGAGCAGTTGATGTAGGTCAGCGCGATATGATCGGGGTGCTGTTCCCGGAACTTCTTGAACTTCTCCGGTGGGCAGCTGTCCTCCAGCGAACAGCCCGCGTCCATGTCAGGCAGGATCACGATCTTTTCCGGGCTGAGGATCTTGGCGGTGTCGGCCATGAACTTGACCCCGCAGAACGCGATCACATCCGCGTCGGTGGCCGCTGCCTTGCGGCTCAATTCGAGCGAATCCCCGACGAAATCAGCCAGATCCTGGATCTCCGGGCGCTGGTAATAATGCGCGAGGATCACCGCATTGCGTTCCTTGCGCAGGCGATTGATCTCGGCCAGCAGGTCAGTTCCGGTGGGGAGGGGGGCTTCAGCACTCATTGTTCGGTCTTCTCTCCGTCAAAGCGGACATTCACGGTGACATCGCCATAGCCGGCGACTTGCAGCGGTATAGCGAGGTTCTGGCGGATTGCATCCTTTGCCGCGCTGCGGGCGAGGCCCATCAACACATCATTCTGCGCAGAGGCAAGGGCTTGCTTTTCCGCCAGCTTGGTATTGGCGCGGGTGAGCTTGTCCTGCGCATCGCGGCTGATCCAGATACCCTCGCGCAGATATTGTGCGCGGCCTTCGTCAAGGTTGGGCAGGCCCACTTCCAGCGGGGGCAGGCGCACGTCCAGCGTGTGCGTCTCGCCGTCCCAGCCCATCCGGTCGCGATCCATGGTGGACAGGTCGAGCGTGTAATCGACCCGCGCGGGGATCACAGCAACCTGGCGGCTTTCGATGGTCCCGAAAAAGCGGCTGTCCTTGCTCGCCACCACCGGGGAGAGCTCGGCACTGAACACAGTCAGCCGGTTCTGCTTTTCAAAACTGGCGAGGCTGGTGGCGAGCGGGTCACCCAACTCGTCAGGTCCGAAGGCTTTCCATGCCAGCCACAGGCACAGGCCCATCATCAGGATGAACAGCAGCCACGGCAGCGCCTGCACCCGGGCGAGCGACTGGCTGCGCCACGCCTCCAAAGGGGCTGCGATGTCAGGGGCTGACTGTTCGCCTTGCTTCACTTCGCCTGCCATAGGTCCCCCATTCGGCTGGCCATTCCGCGCTTTTCAAGGTCCAGAAGATGCGCCTTGATCGACATGCCCGCTGCGCCGTGGAGCCGCTCGTCCAGCCCTTTATACATCTTTGGCACCATTTCCTCGATGGCGTGTTCCGCCTCGCGGATCAGGCGCAGGATCTGGTTCTCACGCTGGCGACGATGGCCGATCATGCCGCGGACCAGCTGGCGCGGTTTCTCTACTGCGGGGCCATGGGCCGGGTAATAGACGCGGTCCTCGCGCTCATGCAATCTGGCGAGGCTGGCCATATAGGCAGCCATGTCGCCATCCGGCGGGATCACCACACTGGTGGACCAGCCCATCACATGATCCCCGGTAAACAACGCGCCGCTTTCCTCCAGTGCGAAGCAAAGATGGTTGGAAGTATGGCCCGGCGTGTGAACGGCACGTAATGTCCAGCCGGTGCCGGTCATGGCTTCGCCATCTTCCATCACCCGGTCTGGGGCATAGGCCTTGTCAAAGGATTCGTCAGCGCGCGGTTCACTGCTCTCCAGCACCAGCGGCGCGCAGCCGACAATCGGTGCGCCGGTTTTCTCGGCCAGCGGGGCGGCAGCGGGGGAATGGTCGCGATGGGTGTGGGTACACATGATCGCGCTGACCGGCTTGTCACCAATTGCCGCTTCCAGCGCGGCAAGGTGCTCCGGCTCGGCAGGGCCGGGGTCGATCACGGCAATATCGCCCGCATTGCCGACGAGATAGGTCTGCGTGCCGGTATAGGTATAGGGCGAGGGATTGGGCGCGAGCACACGGCGGACCAGAGGTTCCACTTCCTCGACCAGCCCGGTCGGCCATGGTTTGGGGGGAATATCAGCCATTTCACTTTCACCTTACCCGCTCGCCTCGAGCTAAGTCGAGAGGCATGTGTCACAGGTGTCTCGACTTAGCTCGACACGAACGGATATGGTGGGGCTATGACTGAGCTGATCCTAGTCCTCGATGCCGGGACAACGTCCACCCGCGCCATGCTGTTTGCGCCTGATGGAGCCATGCACCATGTCGCCCAGCGGGAATTGCAGCAGCATTATCCGCAGCCCGGCTGGGTCGAACATGATGCGAGCGAGATATGGGACAGCACGCTCGCCTGCGCGCGCGAAGTGGTGGAGGCAGCGGGCGGGGCGGGGGACATTGCAGCCATCGGCATCACCAACCAGCGCGAAACAGTGGTGGCGTGGGACAGCACCAGCGGCGAGCCGCTCCACCGCGCGCTGGTATGGCAGGACCGGCGGACCGAACCCTTCTGCGCGGAATTGCGCGCGGCGGGGCATGAGGCTGATGTGCAACGCCAGACCGGCCTTCTGCTCGATCCCTATTTCTCCGCCACCAAGATGCGCTGGCTGCTCGACAATAGCGAGGAAGTGCGCGGTGCAGCGGAGCGTGGCACCTTGCGTTTCGGCACAGTAGAAAGCTGGCTGATCTTCAAGCTGTCAGGCGGGGCGCATATCAGCGATGCCAGCAATGCCAGCCGGACTTTGTTGCTCGCGCTGGACGGGGCGCAGTTTGATCCGGGGCTGTGTGAGCTTTTCGGCTTGCCGAAGCAGGCCTTGCCGGAAGTTGTCGATTGTTCGGGGCGGCTGGCAATGGCGCAGAAGCAATGGCTGGGCGAGGAAGTGCCCATTTGTGGCCTTGCCGGTGACCAGCAATCGGCGACCATCGGGCAGGGCTGCCTTTCACCGGGGGAGACCAAGGCGACCTATGGCACCGGGGCCTTTGTCCTCACCAATATGGGCGGAGCCATCCCCCATTCGGATAACCGCATGTTGGGCACGGTGCTGTGCCAGCAGGGCGGGCAGCGTAGTTACGCGCTGGAAGGATCAGTGTTTGTTGCAGGCAGCCTGATCCAGTGGCTGCGGGATTCGCTGGGCTTCGTTACCAGCGCAGCCGAGAGCGAGGCGCTGGCGCGATCTATCCCTGATAGTGGCGGAGTGACGATTGTCCCGGCCTTGTCAGGCCTAGGCGCACCGCATTGGCGGGCCGATGCGCGCGGGGTCATCACCGGGCTAAGCTTCGCCAGCGGGAAAGCGCAGATCGTGCGCGCCGCGCTGGAGGCGATGGCGCACCAGACCTATGACCTCGCACAGGCCTTTGCTGCTGATGGCGCAGAATGGGGATTGCTCAAGGTCGATGGCGGGATGAGCGCCAATAACTGGATGGCGCAGGATTTGTCCGACATGCTGGGGCTGGAGGTCGAGCGACCTGAATTTGTCGAAACCACAGCGCTGGGCGCGGCGATGCTCGCAGGTGTGGGCTGCGGGCTGTTTGCGGATCTGCAGGCAGCAGCGAGGGCAATGCGCGGCGAGGTCCGGCGTTTCGGTCCATCCATGGAGCCTGAGGTGCGGGGAGAACGCCTCGCCCGCTGGCGCAAGGCGTTAGAAGCGACCTGAGTCGCTGCTGCTTGACAGGATACGCTCCTGCAACCTTTCGCGCAGGCGCAGTACCGCGGCAGGCTGCATCTCGAACCGGTCCCGCCAGGCCCGGTCCAGCCGGGCGATGCGCGCATGGAGCGCTTCGGTCTCGGCAATCAGTTCGCAAGTCGCCGGTTCCAGCATGGCAAGGTTGCTGCGATCCCCCGGGCGATCGGGTGGCAGGCGGCCATGGCGACGCAGCTGAAACTCGCTCAATTCGCCGGAATAATAGGCCCGATGATTGAGCAGCCAGGCGAGGATGTGCATCATTCGCGTGGTCGTTTTGAGCCCTTCGGTTGACAGGGCCATCCGCAGGAATTCGGCTTCGCCACCAGTGGATTGGACAGGGGACAGGTCAAACACCGCGCGCACTTCGTCAGCGAGCACGAGTGCTTCGCAATAGAGCGCTTCGATAATCGGCTCGTTTATGTCGACAGCCCTGGCCATAGACAGCCACCGCTAGACGCGTGGCAGGCCCGGTTCCAGCGCAGGGGAGGGATTATCCCGCGCCAATTCGGGACTGTCCCGGCGTGGCACAGTTCCGGCCCCGATCAGGCCGCGGTCAGGCCCCGATCAGGCAATGATATCAGGCAAGAGCAGGTCTTCGACTATTGCGATCTGGTCGCGCAGGCGCAATTTTCTTTTCTTCAGCCGCGCAATCTGGAGCTGGTCGGTGGAGCCAGCCAGCGTCAACGCATCAATTGCTGCGTCGAGGTCGCGATGCTCGATCCGCAGGCCTTCCAGCCGCTTGCGCAGTTCCTGTTCGGTCACGCCTGCTCCAAAATTCTGGCGACGTGGTCCACGCCTCGTCGCGCCAAAAAACTCATCTAACCGATTAGGGGCTTATAAGGGGTTCGCAAGATAGATTTGTTGTGTTTTGATGACAAATGCGCGGCTCGCCCGCGAAAGGGTGAGTCGCCTTGGCCAACCAAGCGAAGGAGACCCCTATGGAATCGTCCCATGTCAGCGCCCTGCAAACCAAACATGCCGGTATCGAAGCGCAGATTCGCGAGGAAATGAACCGGCCCTCGCCTGACACGGCAACGATCCAGGAACTCAAGCGCCGCAAGCTGCGGATCAAGGAGGAGCTTGCGCACTCCTGATCCGGGAAACACGCAGCTGCCGATAAGGGCAGCTGCGGCATTTCCCATTAACGCAGCTCTGCTATAGGCGGTAACCATGTCCGCAGCCGCTGCCGCACGCCAGATACTGACCAGCCTGCATGATGTCATGGCATCGCGCAGCCATGCGCAAGCGAAACTCAACACCGTTGTCGAAGTGATCGCGCAGGGCCTCGATAGCGAGGTCTGCTCGATCTATCTGCTGCGCGAGGGAATGCTCGAACTGTTCGCCACCCAGGGACTGGCGCAAGAGGCGGTGCATGTAACCCGCATGGCGATCGGCGAAGGTCTGGTGGGGACCATTGCCGGCAATATCGAGATGCTCAACCTGGCCGAGGCTGCGGCCCATCCGGACTTCTCCTATCGCCCGGAAACCGGTGAAGAAAAATTCCACTCCTTTGCCGGGGTGCCGATTGTGCGGCGCGAACGCGCGGTGGGTGTGCTGTGCGTCCAGCACATGGACCCGCGCCGCTACGAAGAGGTGGAGATCGAAGCGCTCCAGACCACCGCCATGGTGCTGGAGCGAAATGATCGCCCATGCCGAGCTGATCGACGAAGAACAGGTTGCGCTGAGCGAAGCGCTGACCGGTCCATCGGTGGCGACCGGCCTTACCACTGGTCAAAGGCCTCGCAAGCGGCGCGGCGGTGTTTCACCAGCCGCGCATCACCATCGAACACGTCATGGCCGAGGACCGCGATGCCGAATTGCAGCGCGTCTATCTCGCCTTCGACAAGATGCGCGAGCAGATCGAGAAGATGGCCGCGCAGGCCGAATTCGGCGTTGGCGGCGAGCACGAGGAGGTGCTCGAGACCTACAAGATGTTCGCCTATGACGAAGGCTGGAGTCGGCGGATCATCGAGGCGATCGACAGCGGCCTGACCGCCGAGGCGGCGATCGAACGGGTCCAGCAGCGCACCCGCATGCGGATGCGGCAGATCGACGACCCATTGCTGGCCGACCGGATGCACGATCTTGAGGATCTCTCGAACCGGTTGCTCAGGATCGTGTCGGGCCAGATGGGCACGGCGGCCTCGATGGGGCTCAGGCAGGATTCGATCCTGATCGCGCGCAACCTCGGCCCGGCCGAGCTGCTCGAATACGACAAGCGGCGGCTCAAGGGCGTGATCCTGGAAGAAGGCTCGCTGACCGCGCATGTGGTGATCGTCGCGCGGGCGATGGGGATCCCGGTGCTGGGCCGCGTGCGCTCGCTGCGCGCGGCGGTGCGCGAGGGCGATCTGCTGCTGCTCGATGGCGATCAGGGCAATGCCACCGTGCGGCCGGTGCCCGCCGCGACCGAGGCGTTCGAGGCGCGCTTTGCCAAGAACAAGGAACGTCAGGCCGCCTATGCTGCGCTGCGCGAGGTCGAACCTTTCACCCGTGACGGCACCCGCATCCAGGTGCTGATGAACGCCGGGCTGCGCGATGACATGCCCAATCTGGCGCTGACCGGCGCCGATGGGGTTGGGCTGTTTCGCACCGAATTCCAGTTTCTTGTCTCTGCCACGCTGCCCGCGCGCGAACGGCAAACCCGGCTCTACCGCGATGTGCTGGACAGCGCGGGTGACAAGCCGGTGGTGTTCCGCACGGTCGATATCGGCGGCGACAAGGTGTTGCCTTACCTGCGCCACAACGATGGCGAGGACGAAGAAAACCCGGCAATGGGCTGGCGCGCACTGCGCGTTGCGCTCGAACGCGACGGTCTGCTCAAGGTTCAGGCCCGCGCACTGATCGAGGCGGCGGCCGGGCGGACACTCAACGTGATGTTCCCGATGGTCTCCGAGCCATGGGAATTTGATGCTGCCAAGGCAGTGTTTGACGAGCAACTCAAATATCTCAAGCAGCAGAGAAAGCCGCTGCCGGAAGCGATTGAGTTTGGCGCCATGCTGGAAGTCCCTGCGCTGGCAGAAGTGCTGGATATCCTGCTGCCCAAGCTGTCCTTTGTCTCCATCGGTACGAATGACCTGACCCAGTTCCTGTTCGCGGCTGACCGGGCCAATCCCAAGCTGGCGGAACGCTACGACTGGTTGAGCCTGTCAATCCTGCGTTTCCTGAGCCGGGTGGTAAAGGCCAATGCCGGCCATAATGTCCGGCTGGCAGTATGCGGGGAAATGGGCGGTCGGCGGCTGGAGGCCCTGGCTCTGATGGGACTGGGCATCGAGCGTTTCTCGATCACGCCTGTTGCGGTCGGTTCGATCAAGGAAATGGTGCGCAAGGTTGACCTGCCGGAATTGCGCCGGGCCATGTCGGGCTGGCTGTCAAACCCGCCGCCAGATATTCGCGCTGCCTTGCGCCATTGGGCTACGGAACGCGGCATAGAGACGGACTGACGCACAATCCGTCCTGTTTTCCAAGGCAAAGCCGGAAGTTGCCTTGACATGGGGCCGTGCAACCTATTGTCTGCGCGAAATCCCAAATTGGGTCGCAGCGGGTTGGGTTCATGGACGACGATCAGGAAGAGGCAGCACAGCTGCCATTGGAAAGTGCTGGAGACTTGCTTCGTCGCGCTCGCGAAGAGGCAGGGTTGAGCCTTGAGCAAGTAGCTGCGGAAACCCGCATTCCTCAGCGGCACCTCAATGTCCTTGAAGCTGGTGATTATTCTGCCTTGCCCGGTCGCACCTATGCGGTTGGTTTTGCACGCACCTATGCGAAACTGGTCAAGCTGGATGAGAAGGTCATTGCTGCCAAGGTGCGCGAGGAACTGGGTGAAACCGGCCTGCGCCAGACTGTCGCCACCGAAACCTTTGAACCCGGCGATCCCGCACGGGTGCCCTCGCGCGGGCTGGCATGGTTCAGCGCGCTGGCAGCGCTGTTGCTGATTGCGGGCGTGTTTGCCTTTTACCGCACGATGATCGCGCCCGGCGCCGGTCCCGCTTCGCTGCTTCCCGGCGACGAGGCCGGCGAAACCGGCGGCGGTGAAGCGGCGACTGCGCCTGCGCCAGAAGAGCCCGCGGTTGATCCCAATGGCGCCGTGGTGTTCACCGCGCTGGAGGATGGCTCGTGGATCGGCTTTTACGACGCCAGCGGCAAGATGCTGATGGGCCGCCAGATGATGAAGGGTGAAAGCTACACTGTCCCCGCCGACGCAGAGGGGCCGGTGGTGGAAACTGGCCGCCCTTACGCGTTTGACATCACAATTGGCGGTAAGCCTGTGCCGAAGCTGAGCGAGGAAGCAATCGTTGTCAGTGACGTGCCGGTCTCCGCCGCAGCCTTGCTGGCACGTGGCAGCGAGACACCCAAATCTGGCGAAACTGGTGAAACTGCGGAAAACTAAGCGCTAAGGGCTTCACCGCCTCGACAAGGGGCCGGCGTATGCGGCACTATTAACCATGTTCATCGCGGGTTCGGCCCGCGCTGGGCATGATCGGGATTAGACCCAGGGACAGGAGCAAGCAGGACGATGACCAGCCGCAGCATGATTGAGCGGGGCGCTGTAACCCGCGCAGGACGTGCCGTGATGGGCGGCTTGGCCTTGTTCGCCGTGGCGGGAACTTCCGTGCCTGCGGCGGCGCAGGATGCGTCAGAAGCGCGCATCCGAAAGCTTGAATCCGAAGTCCGCGCCTTGCAGCGCAAGGTCTTCCCCGGTGGGGATGGGCGTTTCTTCGAGCCGCAGATCAGCGGTTCTGCCTCCACCGCCTCCACCACCGTGCCTTCGACTACGGCGGTAACCGATATCCTTGCCCGGCTCGACGCGATCGAAGCGCAGTTGCAGGGGCTGACAGCGCAGGTTGAGCAGAACACCAACGCTATTGCGAAGATCAATGCGCGGCTGGACAGCGGCAGTGTTGGGGCAACGCCTGCACCGACGCCGCTGATTGGCGCACCAACTCCTGCCACGACCACAGCCGGTTCTGCTGCTGCGGCGACCCCGGTCGCAACACCCGCCCCGGCGCAACCGACGACGGAACGGCTGACGGCGGTGCAGCAGATTGCAAAGCCGCAAACGGATGATCCAGCGGATGATGAATATTCCTATGGCTACCGCCTGTGGAACGCAGGCTTCTATCCGGAGGCGCAGCAGCAATTGCGCCTGTTCGTGGACAAATATCCCGACCATTGGCGCGCGACCTATGGCCGTAACCTGCTGGGCCGGGCTTATATGGATGATGGCAAGCCGCGCGAAGCAGCGCCTTGGTTCCTGCGCAATTACCAGACGGACAAGAATGGTGCCCGCGCGCCGGACAGCCTGCTCTATCTGGCCGAAACCATGATTGCAGTGAATGACAGCAGCCGTGCATGTATTGCGCTGGCGGAGTTTGGGGAAACCTATCCAGCGGTCGCTTCGGGCAGGCTGGCCGACCAGTATCAGGCTAATCTCAAGAAAGTCACCTGCAATTGATAGCCTGCCTGATCCACAGCTGATTTCGCGCTTTCGCGCAGACCTCCGGCGCATATGGCCGGGCGGGGGGAGGCTGGGGATTGCGGTGTCAGGCGGGCCGGATTCACTGGCCCTGTTGCTGCTTGCCCATGCGGCCTTGCCGGGCGAAGTCGAAGCCGCGACTGTCGATCACGGATTGCGGCCGGAAGGGGCGGAGGAAGCGCGCATGGTGGCGCAAGTCTGCGCGCGGATCGGTGTGCAACATGCCATTTTGACGGTGCAGGTAGAGGGCGGAAACCTGCAGGATCGCGCCCGGGCGGCGCGCTATGAAGCCTTGGCTGCATGGCTGGCGGACAGGGGGTTAGCGGCGCTGGCGACGGCTCACCATACAGACGACCAGGCCGAAACCATGCTCATGCGGCTCAACCGGGGGAGCGGGTTAGCGGGCCTTGCTGGTGTGCGCGGCAAAGGGCATGTGCCAGGGTCTGAACTGCCCCTTTTGCGCCCCCTGCTCGGCTGGCGCAGGGCGGAACTGGCGGGCGTGGTAGAGACTGCCGGGCTGGCGGCGGTGCAGGATCCCTCAAACCATGATGACCGGTTTGACCGGGTGCGGATGCGCAAGAAACTGGCCAAGGCAGACTGGCTCGATCCCGACGGAATTGCGCGCAGTGCGGCGTTGCTGGAACAGGCGGAAGACTATGTCGAGTCGACACTCGACAGCTGCTGGCAGGCGCAGGTGACGCTCGATGGCGCAAGTGCTGCCTATTGCCCGGGTTCATCCCGGTTCGAAAATGTCGAAATCGTCAGCCGCATTTTCGATAGGCTGGGTAAAAGCGCCCGCAAGTCCGACATCGCGACTTTGGTTGAGCGACTGGAGGGAGGCGAGAATGCGTCTCTTGCTGGCCTGCTCGCGCAACAGCAATCCAATCCTGACGGGGAAGGTCGTAACGCGAGGCGTTGGACCTTCACGCCGGAGCCACCGCGCAAGGTTGGTTAGAGGATCGAATCCCCCATCCCGATCTGCTTGCCATCGGTGATGATGACCTTGTCGCCCTTGCGCGCAATCGCGAAGAGGCGGCTGGCGAATTCATCGGGGACAGCAATGCAGCCATGGCTGGCATAGCCATTTTCGACCACCGAGCCACCATGGACAGCAATCCCGTCCCAGGTCAGGCGCAGCGTCCAGGGCATGGGCGCATTGTTGTATTTCTCCGACACATTGTGCCGTTCCTTGGTCAGGATCGGGAAGATGCCGGTCGGGGTGGGATGCTGAGGCGTGCCGAGCATGGCGACCGTCGCGCCGATTTCATAGCCGCCGCGGAAGACAGAGACGACGCGGGCCTTGAGATCGACTGTTACCACCAGCGGGCCGGGGGGCACACCTTCGTCATCCCAATGCCATTCGCCATATTTCAGCGGGCCTTCAATGGGCAGGATCCGCTTGATGACAAAGCGCTCGTCCTTCTTGGCGGCCGCATTTTGCACGCCGGGCTGAGCATCTGCGCCGGTGGCCACGGCGGGCTGTGCTTCGGGCGTGGCAGCGGCGGGTTCCGCAGCGTCAGCGGGGATCACCTCTTCCAGACTGTTGCCCTGACCTGCGAGGGCTTCATCCACTTCCAACACCAGCCCTGCATCCTGCGTGACGGCAGGCGCCGGGGCGGCATCGCTGGAATCCATGACCTTTCCTGCCAGCGTTGCACCGCCGAACAGGAGCACCACAGCGGCCGTCGCGCCGCCAATCCATTTGAGCATCGGTTCCATGCGTCCCTTTATGCCGCGATCGCGCGCGCAAAGCCATTGCGCCGAACACGTCGTCCAATTGCGGGACGAGCATAGGGGCAATTCGTTAACGGGGGCTGGATTGAGCGACTCTTAAGCCCCTCCCCTTCAGGGGAGGGGTGGGGGCTGTCGGAGTGCGAGGTGCCAACCACACGTCCCCACCCCGCTGCGACTAGGCGGTAAACCGCCAAGTCTCGTTGCCCCTCCCCTGAAGAGGAGGGGCGAGCAGGCCGGTTTAGCCGTGCGCCCCGAATTCATTGGCAATCGCCGTGGTTACCCGCAGCGAGAGCTGCCATGCGCGTTCCAGCGGGTCGATATAGTCGCGCTGGATATGCGCATAGCCACCGGCATCGCCATCGGGATAATCGCTCGGCTCTTCCACCGCGAAATTCTCCAGTTGCGGGAAGCTGGTGGGATAGGCACGGCGCAATTGGGCAAGCGC
This sequence comes from Sphingomonadaceae bacterium, assembly GCA_024236195.1. Lineage (GTDB taxonomy): Bacteria > Pseudomonadota > Alphaproteobacteria > Sphingomonadales > Sphingomonadaceae > JACXVD01. The sequence continues at coordinate 578,274 of JACKKZ010000003.1, read as the reverse complement.
TTCCTCCACCCGCAGCGAGAAGACCATTTCCAGCACATCGTCGCGGCTGATATCATTAGCGCGGCTGAAGACCGGGACGGAAACAGCCTTCACGAACATATGCTGGAACAGCGCGAGCCGCAGCGCCTGCAACACGCCGATGGCGCGGCGCACATGCTCGCGCTCTTCCAGCGGGTTCTCGTCCGGGATCAGGTCAAGCAGCCGGTGCAACTTCATCGCATCGACGCGCAGGCGGGACGCGAGGCGGCGGAACACGCCGGTGCGATCATCCTTGGTGAGATATTCGGACAGGCCTTCGCAAGCGGTGGCCAGCTGTGTTTCCGTTCCGCGATAGGGGCGGCTGGCCCAATAGGCGGAATTGAACAGCTCGCCATAGGCTGCCACCGTCTTGATGCTGGCCAGCGCATTGCTGGACCGCACCAGCCGGATCAATTGGCGCCCGCGCTCGCTTTCGCGCAGCAGGCCAGCCAGCTCCTCGTAATTGCCGTCCGCGGCGCTGCCGATCCCGGCGATGACATTCACCGGATAGCCCAGCTGCTGCAGGATCGCATTATGCGGGATCGCACGGATCTGGCGCAGGCTCATCTCGCGGTCAGCGGAAAGGTCGCTCTGGCGGCGGGAAACGCGGCTACCGGTCTGGTTGAGCATCCCCAGGCCAAAGGCGGTGATCGCACGGCTATAGGTGCGGCTTTCGAGGTGTTCGCGCTGGTGGTCGCGGATTGCACGATAGAAATCGAGGCTGAGATCGGTGCGACGATAGAAATCATCGGTCGGCGCATCGGGATCGGTCTCTGCGGGGCGCAAACAGGCGATGCGGGTGAGCGTCGCCAGCGCGAGTTCGGGCGTGGCAAAGAACATATAGCCATCGCCGCCCTGGAAGCTGACTTCCGGCTCCAGCCGCACACCGGCCCGGACAAAGCGCCGCCGCGACCATGGGCTGAGCGGCCATTCCAGCCGGTCAGCGAAACTGTCCGGATGGGCACCGCGGCCCATGCTTTCGCCATGTGTGTTGAAAATCAGCGCGGCAACATCGGTCAGGCCATTGGCCGCCATGGCTTCGGCAAAGCGCCCCTGCAGCCGCTCGATGGCGAGGCTCGCCGGGATTTGGCCGACAAATCGCCCGGCATCGGAGAAACCCGTCTGGATCGCGACCCGGCCACGTTTGCGGGCATAATCCTGATAGGCTTTTTCGCGCAGCAGCGAATCCAGGAAACGCCCGCCATGTTCCAGCGCGCTTTCGGTTTCGAACAGGGGGGAGACATCCACCTTGTCCTCGATCCCGAACAGCTTGGCGAAATAGAGCGCCGCGAGCACGGTGGAGGGCTGCTCGCATTCCGCGATCAGCATCCGGATCGGCGCGTCCGCGTCAATATGATGCAGGATTTGCGCCATGGCGAGGAATTGCCGGATGGCCGTGCTGCTTTCGATGGCGAGCGCTGCGAAATTAGTGCGCAGAGGCTTCATATCCGCCAATGCTTCGCGCAGCCGGGCAATCGCTCCGCGGCTGCCAAGGTCGAGCTCATTGGTCGGGTCAATCCGGCGGCGGATGGCGTTGTGGAGCTGTTTGCTGTTCACCCGGAAGTGGATCCAGCCCATCCCAAGCCCATCCGCGCGCATCGCGGCGGCGAGGGTCTTGAGCTGCACCGCGCGGGCGGTTTCGGCTTTGCTTGCTTCCTTTTCCAGCCGCTCGATATAGGGCGCGAGGCTGAGCAATTTGCGCGGATCGGAAGCGGTCAGGCGATTGGCCGCGACGGACAAGGCCGCCGGGTCGGAAAGATCAGCGGCGAAATCCGCCGCGCGGTCGGCAGCAAAATCTGCGGCGGGTTTCAGCTCTTTCAGCAGCGGATGGGCAGCGTCGATGGTTTCCAGTTCAGCGACATAACGTGCCAGCCGTTCAGCCTTCTCGGACAGGCGGAAACCGATGGAATCGTGCCATTTGATATCGGTCCGGCCATCCATGTCATAGCCGACCCAACTGGCGAAGCGGAACGGCAGAGGCCGGAAATCCTGCCAGCTATCCGGCCATGCCTCGGCGGCATTTTCCAGCAGTGTTGCCACGATCCGGTCACGCGCTCGCTGGCCATGGGCGATGGCGCGCATCGCTTCGCCATGTTCAAAATTGAGCGTAACCGGCGGGCGCTCGGCCCCGCCACTGGTGCACACGCCGGAGGTAATTGCGCCAGAGCTGCCCGCACCGTTGGCGACAGCGGCAGACTGTGCCGGTGACAGCAGGAAAGTAGGGTGCGCGGTGAACACGGCGTGGAGCTGCGGATGCTCCCATCGGTTGCGGAACGCGTCAAAATCGCTGGTATCGAGCGTCTGCTCCAGCGCGCTGCGATTTTCGCCCGGAGAGACCGGGGCAACGAGCCTGCGCAAGCGCGAGGCGCGGCTCTTGAGCGTGTCGCATTCAAGATCCTCGATCATCGCCTCGATCGTGTCGAGGTCGATCTCGCCCGCTTCCAAAGCGCGCGACAGGTCTAGCGAAAGCTGGAAGACCGGGTTGAACAGCGGGGTCTCCTTAGTCCGCAAATGATGCGACTGGAGCCGTTCGATCAGGTCTTCGACTGTTTTCATGTCAGCTGAGCTGCCTTTTCTGCTGCTGCCTTGATTGCGTCCTGGTCAGGCGCGCCGCGCGGGGCGACCCAGCTGCCGCCGACGCAGAGCACGGGGTCGAATGCCAGCCACTCGGCGGCATTGTCCGGCCCGATCCCGCCGGTGGGGCAGAATTTGCACTGGCCAAAGGGCGCGGCGATGGCTTTCAGGGCGGGCAGGCCGCCAGCAGCCATGGCGGGAAAGAACTTGAAATGGGTCAGCCCCATATCCAGCCCGCGCATGATATCGCCCGAATTGGCCGTGCCGGGCAGGAACGGCACGCCGGCGGCAATGGCTGCCTTGCCCAGCGGTTCGGTCAGGCCGGGGGAAACGATGAATTCGCTGCCAGCTTCCAATGCTGCGGCCAGCATCTCCGGGTTAAGCACTGTACCGGCACCCACAATCGCGCCCGGAACCTGTTTCATCGCCCGGATAGCGTCGAGAGCGGCGGGCGTCCGCATCGTCACTTCCAGCGCAGGCAATCCGCCCGCCACCAGCGCTTCGGCGAGCGGCACGGCATGCGCCACATCGTCGATCACGATCACCGGGATCACCGGCGCGGCAAGCATGATGTCAGAGACACTTGTCATTATTTGCAAATTCCATGTTCACTGGCAAAGGCAGCGGCGGCGCCAAACAGGCCGGGCTGCGGGTGGACGATAAGCTTTACGGGCAGCTGGGCCATTAGCCCGGCAAAGCGCCCCTTGGCGCAGAAACGCCCCTCGAAACCGCTGGCAAGGATTGTCTCGCGGATACGGTAGCCAAGGCCGCCTGCGATCACGACGCCGCTGGCACCCTGCGCGAGGGCCATGTCACCCGCGACGGAGCCTAGCGAGAGGCAGAAACGGTCCACCGCTGCAGAGGCCAGGCTGTCTTCATTGCTGGCGCCGCGCGTCCAGATGTCGATGTCGGACAGTTCGGGGACAGCACGCCCTTCCATCGCGGCAAGCGTTTCGTAGATATCGACAATTGCCGGGCCTGCCACCACGCGTTCAACCGAAACACGGTTATGCCGCTTGCGCAGGCGGGCGAGGATCGCGTCCTCGATGCTGTCGAGCGGGGCAAAGTCGATATGGCCGCCTTCGGTCGCCTGGACGCGGTAGCTGCCAGCGCCATCGCGCCAGAGATGCGCCACGCCAAGGCCCGTGCCGGGGCCGATTACGGTCAGCGTGCCATTGGCAGGCAGGCTGCTGTCTGGCCCGGCGAGGTGGAGGAACTGGTCTTCATCCGCACGCGCGACCGCATGGGCCACAGCGGCAAAATCATTGACGATGGTGTAGCGGGACACGCCCAGCTTTTCCTTCACCAGCGCGGGGCGGATGATCCAGGGATTGTTGGTGAAGCGGATGACTTCACCGCCCACCGGGCCGGCAATCGCCATGGCCACGGCATCGGGCAGGGTGCCGCCCTGCCGCTCGCGGAAATCCTCCCACGCGGTCTGGAAACTGGCATGGTCGGACGTATGCAGCGTTTCCGGCTCACCCAGCGTGATGCTGCCGTCGGCCGCGATGCTGGCAATGGCGAAGCGGGCGTGGGTGCCGCCGATGTCTACGGATACAATGTCCATCACAATCCTGCTCCTGCCAGTATCGGGCTGGCCCCTTGTTCCGCGCTGTCTGCATGCTGGCGGAAGATGGCGAAGAGTTCCCGGCCCAGCCCGTCCGCCGGAGCGGGGGAGGGGGCAGCACTGCGGACGGAGAGGTCCGCGCTGGTTTCCAGCACGCCATCTGCCGCGCAGAGTTTGACCATGTCGCCATCCTGCAGCAACGCCAGCGGGCCGCCAGTTTTGGCTTCGGGCGTGACATGGATGGCGGCGGGCACCTTGCCACTGGCGCCAGACATGCGGCCGTCTGTCACCAGCGCGACGCGATAGCCGCGATCCTGCAACACGCCGAGCGGCGGGGTCAGCTTGTGCAGTTCCGGCATGCCATTGGCTTGCGGGCCCTGGAAACGGACAACCACCACTACGTCGCGGTCCAGCTCACCTGCCTTGAAGGCATCGAGCACGGCTTCCTGTGTTTCGAATACGCGTGCGGGGGCTTCCACGGTCCAGCGTTCGCGGTCCACCGCGCTGGCCTTGAAACAGGCGCGGCCAAGGTTGCCGGTGACGAGGCGCAAGCCACCTTCGGGCTGGAACGGGTCGGAGGCGGGGCGCAACATTTCGGTATCGCCGCTCTCGCCAACGTCGCGCCACACCAGCGTATCGCCATCCAGCCCCGGTTCGCGTGCATAGGCGGACAGGTCTTCGCCAGAGACGGTCATGATGTCCTGATGCGCCAGCCCTTCATCGAGCAGTGTGCCGATCACGTAACCCATGCCGCCAGCCGCGTGGAAATGGTTCACATCGCCTGAGCCATTGGGATAGACGCGCGCGACCAGCGGGACGACGTGCGAGAGTTCCGCCATGTCGCTCCAGTCGATCTGGATACCGGCGGCGCGGGCCATGGCGGGGATGTGGATCGCGTGGTTGGTCGAACCACCGGTGGCGAGCAGGCCGATGGCGGCATTGACGATGCTCTTCGCATCGACGCAGCGGCCCAGCGGGCGATAATCATTGGTCTTGCGGTGGATCTGCGTCAGCCGGTGCGTTGCCGCGCGGGTCAGTTCCTGCCGCAATTTCGTGCCCGGCTGGACAAAGGCCGCGCCGGGCATGTGCAGGCCCATCATTTCCATCATCATCTGGTTGGAATTGGCGGTGCCATAGAAGGTGCAGGTGCCCGGCGAGTGGTAGCTGCCCATTTCGCTGGCAAGCAGTTCTTCACGGCTGGCCTTGCCTTCGGCATAGAGCTGGCGCGTGGCCTGTTTTTCCTTGTTGGAAATGCCGCTGGGCATGGGGCCGCTGGGGATGAAGATACCCGGCAAATGGCCAAAGCGCAGCGCGCCCATCAACAGGCCGGGCACGATCTTGTCGCAAATGCCCAGCAGCGCCATGCCGTCATACATGTCGTGGCTCATGGCCACCGCTGTGGCCAGCGCGATGGCATCGCGGCTGAACAGCGAGAGTTCCATGCCCGCCATGCCTTGCGTGACCCCATCGCACATGGCCGGAGTGCCTCCAGCAACCTGCGCTGTGGCACCGGCTTCGCGGGCGAAGATCTTCATCTGCTCCGGATAGCGGCCATAGGGCTGGTGGGCCGAGAGCATGTCATTGTAGCTGGTAACGATGGCGAGGTTCGGGCCCTTGTGCGCCTTCAACGCCGCCTGGTCCTCTGTCGCCCCGGCATAGGCATGGGCGAGGTTGGAACAGGACACAGCGGCTCGCTCGGGCATGTTGGCGGCTTCGCGATCAATCAGCTCGAGATAGGCACGGCGGCTGTCGGCAGACCGCTCGATAATGCGCTGGGTGACGCGGTGGATGGTGTCGTTGAGTGGCTTACTCATGCCACGTTACTCCATCACGTTCAGCCAGCGCGATAGCGGCGCTGGGGCCCCAACTGCCGGCGGTGTAGGTCTTGGGTGTCAGCCCTTGCTCTTCCCAGCCCGCGCGGATGGCGTCGATCCAGTCCCATTGCGCTTCCACTTCGTCGCGGCGGACGAACAGCGTCTGGTCGCCTTCCACCAGATCGAGCAGCAGCCGCTCATAGGCAATCCGCTTGTGCTGGCCCACAAAGGCATCGGGCATGGCGATATCCAGCGGCACGCTGCGCAGGCGGATACCGTCGCGGTCCAGCCCCGGCACCTTGGCCATCATGCGCAGAGTGATATTCTCTTCCGGCTGGATGCCGATCACCAGCCGGTTCGGCTCGCTCTTCGCGCCCTTGCCGCCAAAGATCGAATGCGGGATGGGGCGGAACTGGATCACGATTTCGGTTGTGCGTTTGGGCATGCGCTTGCCAGTGCGCAGGTAGAAAGGCACGCCTTTCCAGCGCCAGTTTTCGACATGCGCCTTGATCGCGACGAAGGTTTCCGTGTCGCTGTCCTTGCCCAGTTCCTCGTCGTAGCCGGGCACAGCCTCACCACCAATGGCACCGCTGCGATACTGGCCAGTGACGGTTTCGCCTTCAGCCACTTTGCGCAATGCGCGCAGGACCTTGACCTTCTCGTCGCGCACGGCGGTGGCGTCGAAACTGGTCGGTGGCTCCATTGCCACCAGCGAAAGCAGTTGCAGCATGTGGTTCTGCACCATGTCGCGCAGCGCCCCGCTGTCGTCATAATAGGCAACCCGCGATTCCAGCCCGACGGTTTCCGCCACGGTAATCTGGACATGGTCGATATAGTTCGCGTTCCAGATCGGTTCGAGCATAATGTTGGCAAAGCGCAATGCGAGCAGGTTCTGCACCGTTTCCTTGCCAAGGTAGTGGTCGATCCGGAAAATCCGGTCTTCGCTGAAGGCACTGGCCACCGCGTCATTGATCACGCAGCTGCTGGCCAGATCGGTACCGAGCGGCTTTTCCAGCCCGATCCGCACATTGCCATCCGCCAGCCCGGCAGAGTGAAGCCCGGCAATGGTTGGCTCAAACAGGCTGGGTGCAGTGGAGAGGAAAATCGCCAGCCCGTCTTCCGGCTGGCCTACCTTCTTCGCCAGCGCGTCGAATCCCTCCAGCGTGGAGGCATCGAGCGACTGGTAACGCAGCCGGTTGAGGAAAGTCGCCATGCTGCCGCGCCGGTTGGCGGGCATGAATTTTTCCAGCGCTTCGCGGGCGAAATTGCGGAAGGAATGATCGTCAAGGTCGGAGCGCGCCGTGCCGACAATCTCCAGCTTCTCGTCAACCAGCCCTTCGGCATCGAGCGCACAGAGCGAAGGCAGCAGCATCCGCTGGGAAAGGTCGCCCGTGGCCCCGAAGAGCAGGAGGCGGTCGGCGGTAAAGCTCATAGGCTGGCATTCCCCTGACATCACACCGCGCAGGAGTGCGCGAAGCGATTGTGCATTGCAGCGCGCTTCCTAGCAAGACGGTGATTTCCCGGCCATGGCTGCGCATACATATTCATATGCGCGGGCTGATGGCCCGGTTCCGGCTGGTTACTCGCCGATCACATGCAGCGCCAAGCGCCGTTGGTGCGGATGCGTGCGATGCTCGGCAAGGTAAATGCCTTGCCATGTGCCCAGCATCATACATCCGTTGCTTACGGGGATAGAGAGGTTGATGCCCGTCAGCGCAGTTTTGAGATGGGCGGGCATGTCGTCCGGCCCTTCGTCGTCATGCTCGTAATGCGCCCCTTCGGGGGCGAGCTGGTCAAGCCAGCGCAGCATGTCGCGCTGCACGGCGGGCGCGGCGTTCTCGTTCACCAACAGGCTGGCGGAGGTGTGGCGACAGAGCAGGGTGACGAGGCCGGTTTCGATCCCGGTCGAGGCAATCCAGCCGGCAACTTCCCGCGTGATTTCGACCAGTCCCTGACCGCGCGTGGCGATCTCCAGCTGGCCGATCTCCTGCCTCATTCAACGATCACGCCGTAGAGGTCATGCGCGTCAGCGTCTTCGACTTCGACTGTCACGAAGTCGCCCTGCTCCACGTTTGCCGGGACATTGCGCAAATAGACCGCGCCGTCGATTTCGGGTGCATCGGCCTGGCTGCGGCCGGTGGCGCCGATATCGCCATCTTCGTCGGGCTCGCCCACTTCGTCGATGATGACGGGGAGGCGCGTGCCTACCTTGGCTTCCAATTTGGCGGCGCTTATCCGCTCGGTCACTTCCATGATCCGCGCGTAGCGTTCTTCCTTCAACGCTTCGTGCACCGGATCGGGCAGGGCATTGGCCTGCGCCCCTTCGACCGGTTCGAAGCGGAAGGCACCGACGCGGTCGAGCTGAGCCTCTTCCAGCCAGTCGAGGAGGTACTGGAAATCCTCCTCAGTCTCGCCGGGGAAGCCGACTACGAAGCTGCTGCGGATGGCGATATCGGGGCAGATATCGCGCCAGCTCTTCAGCCGTTCCAGCACCTTGGCTTCATTGGCCGGGCGCTTCATCGCCTTCAGCACTTTGGGGCTGGCATGCTGGAAGGGGATGTCGAGATAGGGCGTGATCAGCCCTTCAGCCATCAGCGGGATTACCGCATCGACATGCGGATAGGGATAGACATAGTGCAGCCGGACCCACGGCGTGTCGCCTTCAGGAGTGCGCAACTGGCCCAGTTCGCGGGCAAGGTCAGTCATATGGGCGCGGACGGGATGGCCTTTCCAGTCGCGCTCTTCATGCCGGATATCCACGCCATAGGCACTGGTATCCTGGCTGATAACCAGCAATTCCTTCGTGCCTGCCGCGACCAGCTTTTCCGCTTCGCGTAGCACGGCATCGACCCGGCGGCTGACCAGCTTTCCGCGCAGATCGGGGATGATGCAGAAGGCGCAGCTGTGGTTGCAGCCTTCGGAAATCTTGAGGTAGCTGTAGTGGCGCGGGGTGAGCTTCAGCGGCGTATCGGGCACGAGGTCGATAAACGGCCCTTGGCTGGGCGGTGCCGCTTCGTGCACGGCCTCCACCACCTGCTCATATTGGTGAGCGCCGGTCACTGCGAGCACCTGCGGGAATTTGGCGCGGATCACATCGGCTTCCTCGCCCATGCAGCCAGTCACGATCACGCGGCCATTTTCGGCAATTGCTTCGCCAATGGCAGACAGGCTCTCTTCTTTCGCGCTGTCGAGGAAGCCGCAGGTGTTGACCAGCACAACGTCGGCCCCGGCATAGTCAGGGCTCATCGCGTAGCCATCGGCGCGCAGCTTGGTGAGGATGCGTTCGGAATCGACCAGCGCCTTGGGACAGCCAAGGCTCACCATGCCGACTTTCTTCTGATCCGGGATCGTTGCCATGGCGCGGCCCTCTACACCTGCGCGGCCTGCTGCGCTACAGGGAATGCTTGAAACGGGAAGAGGGAGAATTGCGATGGGTCCGGTAAACTGGCTGGCGGTGGTGCTGGGCGCAGTGGCGTTCTTTGCCGTGGGGGCGGTGTGGTACACGGTGTTGTTCGGCAAGGTTTGGCAGCGCGAAAGCGGGCTGAGCGAGGAACAGCTCAAATCGAGCAACCCCGCGGTGATTTTCGGCTTGTGCTTCCTCGCGGAGCTGGTCGTCGCGGCGATGTTCGGCCACAATATTGCGCGCACCCAGCCACCAACCCATGTGATCTGGATGATGGCATTCGGCTTTGGCGCGACCATCATGGTCCCGGCCATTGCGATCAACTATCTGTTTCTGCGCCGCAGCCTGACCATTTTCCTGATTGATGCCGGGCATCTGGTCGCCGGGATGCTGGCCTTGGGCGGGGTGTTTATCCTGCTTCGCTGAGTTTTGCGTCGTCAGAGGCGCGGTGGCCATCGCCGCGGTCTTCGCCGCGCTCGGTGGGGATGATTTCGACCACGATATCGCCTTCGCGCAGTGACTGGGATTCGTCTTCCCAGAAACCGATCACCTTGCCGCCGCGATAGACGCGCAATCCGCGCCCGCCGGAACACAGGTCGGAAATGGAGCGGCCAATTTCCTTGCGGTCCACTTTGCGCTCAACCAGCTGGACCCGGCCGGTGACTGAGGCAAGGTCCGCAAGATAGTCGGAAATATGCGCCCCGCGCGCGCTGCCTGCCAGCAGCAGGCCGGTGAAGCGAACCGGGTTGATGACATTATTTGCCCCGGCCTGGCGGGCGAGGAATTCATTATCATCCGCGCGCACGACCACGCTGATGGGGACTTTGGGGGCAAGGTGGCGCACGGTCAGCACGATCAGGATAGAGGTGTCATCGCGCCCGGCAGAGACGAGCACGTTCTGTGCTTCGGTGATGCGCACGGCGTTGAGCGTATCGTCACGTGTGGCATCGCCTGCCATGACATTGCAGCCGAGCTTTTCCGCGTTGGTCAGCCTGTCCTCGCTGGGGTCGATGACAACGATGTTGCTTGGGTCTGTGCCCCGCTCGATCAGTTCGGCTACGCTTTCAGCGCCGGAAACGCCATATCCCAGCACGACGATGTGGCCGGATAATTGTGCCTGGATGCGGGACATGCGCCATTTCTCCCAGCTGCGCTTGATAATGAAATTATAGGCCGTGCCAACAAAGATGAAGAGCACGGCAAAACGTACGGGCGTAACGATCAGCGCTTCGACCAGACGGGATTTGTCACTGACCGGGGCAATATCGCCAAAGCCGGTGGTGGTGATGGAGATCATGGTGAAATAGACCACGTCGATAAAGCTGACCACACCGTCATGATTATCGACCAGGCCGTCACGATCCCACCAGTGGATCATTACCACCAGCATGATCAGTGAAAGGGCAAGCCCCAGTCGGATGCCAAGGTCACCCCAGACCGGCACCTTGACTGCACGGCGGAGCGGCTTGACGCCGGGGCCGCGCGCAGTTCGTGGCCCCTTGGGCAGGATCTGTCCGTCGCGTTCGCTCATTCGCTGCGGCGATCCGGGAGCTTGCCTGCCGGGTCAATCGGCTTGCCATCCTTGCGGATTTCGAAGTGGAGTTCTGGGCGGGTGGCAACGCCTGCATCACCGGCAATGCCGATACGTTCACCGGATTTCACGACTTCGCCCTTGCTCACCGTAATGCGGGCCAAATGGCCATAGGCGGTGTGCCAGCCATTGCCGTGGTCAATCACCACCAGTCGGCCAAAGCGGCTTGGTTCGTCCCCGGCAAAGATCACCGTGCCGCTGGCAGAGGCGCGCACCATGTCGCCCACGCCTGCGTCGAAATCCATCCCGTCATGGCCCTTGCCATCGGGGCGCATCGTATAGCCGAGAAGGGTCGCCCCATCATGCGGGCGGCGAAAATAGGGCTCCGTACGCACTGGCATGGCGCGCGGTGTGGCATTGACCATGGCGGGAATGATCAGCCGCTGGCCGACCTTGACCGTGCCTGCATCATCCAGCCCGTTGGCAATTGCGATCTGGCTGAAGGGCACGCCATATTGCAGGGCGATACCAAATCCGGTCTCGCCATCCTTGACCGTGTGCACCCGCTGGCGCGGGATTACGAGCTTCTGCCCGATCCGTACCTTGTAGGGTTCGGCCAGTCCGTTTGCCTCTGCAATCACGGATAGCGGCACCTTGGCGCGGTTGGCGATCCCGCCCAGCGTCTCGCCCTCCGTCACGACATGTTCGGTTTCCGTGGCAGGATTACCGGCAGCAACCAGCAGGGCAGCCAAAGGCAGGAGCAAGGCGCGTTTCATCGGGTCGTTTCCCCAGCTTACCCCTCGAAGCGTTCTGCCAAGGTGCCGAGCGAGGCATGGTGCGTCAGGTCCAGCTGCAGCGGGGTGACTGACACAAACCCCTCGTCAATCGCTTCGAGGTCTGTTCCGTGGTCGAGCGTATGCTCGATCGCTTCCAGACCGAACCAGTAATAGCGATATCCGCGCGGGTCACGCCCTTCGACCACCGAACTGCGCGAATAATCGTGGAAACCCTGCCGGACGACGCGGATTCCCTTCACTTCGCTGGCTGCAATCGGGGGAAAGTTTACATTTACCAGTGTCCGCTTGGGCAAGGGCGCACCCAGCAGCGGGCGGATCACTCTCGCGCCCCACTGGCGGGCGGCATCGAAGGGGACATCATCGCCCATGCCTTCGCGCGAATAGACCTGGCTCAGCGCGATCGCCCTCACGCCAGCCAAAGCGCCTTCGATGGCAGCCGAAACCGTGCCGGAATAGGTGATGTCATCGCCAAGGTTTGCCCCGCGGTTGACGCCGGACAGAATCAGGTCGGGATTGCCGCCCAGCACCTGCTTCAGCCCCATGGCAACGGAATCGGTGGGCGTGCCGGTGACGGAAAAACGCTTCTCCCCATGTTTGCGCATCCGCACCGGGCGGGTGAGGGTGAGCGAATGGCCTGCGCCCGATTGCTCCTCGCTCGGGGCGCAGATCCACACATCATCGCTCAGCTCGGCCGCGATTTCCTCCAGCACGGCAAGGCCGGGGGCGTTGATGCCATCATCATTGGTCAGCAGGATGCGCATGAGCGGGATCAGTCCCCGCCCATCACGATATCACCCAGATTGCCGAGCACGCTGCCTTCGCCGCGGTTCTGGCCGCCACGTGGGCCAGCTGCGGCGAGCATCCGCCCGGCAAGGCGGCTGAAGGGCAGCGACTGGATCCACACCTTGCCCGGTCCGCGCAGGCGCGCGAAGAACACCCCTTCGCCAGCGAAGAGCATGGTCTTGACCCCGCCAACGCGGGTCACTTCCATATCGACCCCGGCGGTATAGGCCGCGACGCAGCCGGTATCGACGTGGATTTCCTCTCCCGGACCAAGCTCGCGCTCTACCAGCGTGCCGCCCATCTGGACAAAGACCCAACCATCGCCATCCAGCTTCTGCATGATGAAACCTTCGCCGCCGAACAGGCCGGTCATCATCTTCTGCTGGAAGGCAATGCCGATCTGCACTCCGCGCGCCGCGGCGAGGAAGCTGTCTTTCTGGCAAATCAGCGTGCCGCCGACTGTGTCGAGCTTGATCGGCAGGATCGTGCCGGGGGTGGGGCTGGCAAAGGCAACCCGCGCCTTGCCCTGGCCCTGATGGGTGAAGACCGTGGTGAACAGGCTCTCCCCGGTCACCAGCCGCTTGCCTGCGCCCAGCAGCTTGCCCATGAAGCCGCCGCCCTGGTCCGCACTGCCATCGCCAAAGACAGTGCTCATCTCGACGCTGGCATCTTTCCACACCATTGCCCCCGCCTCCGCGACGGCACTTTCGCCCGGATCGAGCTCGATCTCGACGAATTGCAGGTCCTCGCCCCGGATGAAGAAATCAATGTCGTCGGAGACATTGGCGCTGCGTGTGTGATTCCAGGGACTGCTGCTCATCGGGGTTCTCCTTTGGTTGCACTGCCGCAATGTCGGGCAGGTCAGGCGAGGGGTTCAAGCCTTTCGATAGCGCCCATGTAGGGCTGCAAGGCAGGCGGAATTGTGACGCTGCCGTCTTCCTGCTGATAGTTTTCCAGCACGGCCACCAAAGTGCGGCCCACGGCGAGGCCGGATCCGTTGAGCGTGTGGACGAAATCGGTCTTTTTCTCGTTCCCGGATTCATTGGCGGGGCGATATCGGGCATTCATCCGCCGTGCCTGGAAATCGCCGGTGTTGGAGCAGGAGCTGATCTCGCGGAAGGCGCCCTGGCCGGGCAGCCATACTTCCAGATCATAGGTCTTGCGCGCGCCAAAGCCCATGTCGCCGGTGCAGAGCAGCACCTTGCGATAGGGCAGGTCGAGCGCTTGCAATATGCCTTCAGCGCAACCGGTCATCCGCTCATGCTCGGCCTCGCTCTCTTCCGGGCGGCAGATGCTGACCAGCTCGACCTTCTCGAACTGGTGCTGGCGGATAAAGCCGCGCGTATCCTTGCCCGCCGCGCCCGCTTCGCTGCGAAAGCACAGGCTGTGTGCGGTGAGACGGATGGGAGCGGAAAGGTCGGGCAGGATCTGGCCTGCGACCGAGGCGGTCAGGCTGACTTCGCTGGTTGGGATGAGCCAGCGGCGAGTCAGGTCTTTATTCCCACCGAGCCGTTCGGTCCACCGACCTATTGCTGCCGCTCTTACTTTCCTAACCTGTTCTTCTTTTTGCTGCTCGCTAAGGATGGCAAACTGTTCTTCTTCCAAGACAGCACGTGCCTTGGAAATCGCTTCGTCCACTAAGTCCGAAACCATGCCATTGAAATTGAGGTGCGTTTGAAAACTATCCTCTGCAAATTTCGGCAGCTTGTCCGTGCCATACATCGCCGCATCATTGACCAGCACCGGCGGGTTGCATTCGGTATAGCCATTTTCCAGCGTATGCTTGTCGAGCATGAATTGCGCGATGGCGCGGTGCAGGCGGGCCATTCCTCCACGCAGGAAGGTGAAACGCGCCCCGCTCAGCGCCGCGCCGGTTTCGAAATCCATCCCCAATGCCGGGCCAAGGTCAGCGTGCTCTTTCGGCTCAAACGCAAATTCGCGCTTGGTGCCCCATGTGCTGACTTCGACATTATCCGCCTCATCCGCGCCATCGGGCACATCTGCGGCTGGTGTATTGGGCAGGCGCGCAAGCATATCTTCCAGCTCTGCGCCCAATTGCCGGTCCTGCTCTTCCAGCTGCGGCAATGTCTGCTTTATCTCGGCCACTTCGGCCTTCAGCTTTTCGGCGGTTTCCGTGTCACCCTTGCCCATGGCTTGGCCGATCGCCTTGGACGCGTCATTGCGGCGGCTCTGGGCCTCCTGCATCTGCGTCGTCACCGCGCGGCGGCGCGCGTCTAGGTCAAGGATGGCGGCAGCAGCCGGTTCGGCCCCGCGACGGGCAAGACCAGCATCAAGGGCTTCGGGATTTTCCCGGATCAGGCGAATATCGTGCATCAGCGCGGACTATGCGCGGCGGGGATAAATGGCAACAGCTTGCAATCAACTGCGGTGCAGGGGTGGACAATGCGCGCGCCGGTCTGGCAGCAAAATAAGCCTTTCGTTGATCCGCCGGGGGCCCATCTTGACAGACGACATCATCCTGCCGCCACGGCGCACACCCTTTGTCGGCATTGTTAACAGGGTGATCGGGGCAGGGTGGAAAACCGGCCTGATGAAGCCGCCCACGCTCGACAAGGCCGAGCTGATGGAGCGCATGGCCGAGCGCAACGGGCTGGACGATTATGGCGAGCGCTGGTTCGAAGGGCCGATGGAGGTGATGATCGACGCGCTCAAAAGCGAAGCACGGCTCAACACGGCAGGCCGGTTTATCGCGCAGATGCAGTTCCAGAAGGTGCTGCAGGACCGGCTGTGGGCGCATGACTGGTTTGCCCGTTACCCGGAGATTCTTGCCCGCCCGATCAAGAAACCGGTGGTGATCGTCGGGCCGATGCGATCCGGTACTACCCGGATGCACCGCCTGCTCGCCAGCGACCGGCGCTTCACCCATATGCGCAGTTTCGAGACGATCAGCCCGGTCCCGCGCCCGGGCTTTGACGAAGGGGTGGAGGATATTCGCCCGACGCTGGCCGCGCGCGCGATGAAGGTCGCGCGCCTCGCGAACCCGCGCGCGCTCAATATCCATCCCACTGGCCCGATGGAGCCGGAGGAAGAACTGGGCCTGCTGGTGGCCAGCATGTGGGGAATGAAGCACGAAGCGCAGTGGATGATCCCCAGCTATGGCCGCTGGTGCGAAGCGCAGGATGCGACGCCGGCCTATTGCTACCTCGCCGATTTGCTGCGGTTGATCGGCTGGTCGCAACAGGCATCCTCGATCCGGCCATGGATCCTCAAGACCCCGCAACATATGCTGGACCTGCCCGCGCTGCTGACTGTCTTTCCCGATGCGCGGCTGATCTTCACGCACCGTGATCCCAATGCCGTGGTGGGCAGCGCCGCCTCGCTCGCATGGAACCAGACCATGCTCTATTCAGACGAAGCAAAGCCGGATGAAGTGGGTCGCGAATGGCTGCACAAGACCAGCCTGCAAATTGCCCGGATGCGCGCGGCGCGCGATTCCATCCCGCGCGAACGCATGATCGACGTCCAATATGAGGAAATGGAGCGTGACTGGCGCGGCACGATGGCGCGCGTTTATGACTTCCTCGGCTTCGATATCGAGCCTGCCCTGCCGGGGATGGAAGCCTATCTCGCGCGTTCAGCCAGTCTCAAGCGGCACCCGCATCGCTACAGCCTGGAAGAATTCGGGCTGAGCGCGGCGCAGGTGCATGACCAACTGGGCGACTATGTGCGAACCTATGGCATCCCGCTGGAAAATCGCGGTGGTGCGCGGGTGGCCAGCGGCTGATCTTCCCGCTGGTGATCAGGCCGCTTCGTTGGCCTCGCGCCATGCGCGCTTGATCTTCTTGGCGAGGCTCCATTTGTGATGCGATTGGCATCTTGCTACGCGCCGGGGAAGAGGCAATTCTGGCAGCAATGGCGCTATAGACGCGTCGGGTCGTAAACAGGGGACAGAATTTGGCCGTGGTAAAACTCGCTGAAAGGCGCGCAGAGAGCCATCAGCACCGCTATCCGGAAGAAATCCGCGCGCCCAGCCTGCTGCTGGCGATGAGCGAGCCGATGCGGCTGGGGTGGGAAATGACCAGCCTGATGATGACCTATCCCATGCTGGCCAGCGTGCCGCGCGGCGATGGGCATCCGGTGATGGTCTTGCCCGGATTTGCGACCAGTGACCAACAGACCATGCTGCTGCGCATTTTCCTCAGCCAGTGGGGCTATGAAGTCCACCCGCTCGACCTCGGTTGGAATTTTGATCACCACACCGTGGGCGAGAATGGCGAGCATGTCGCCCGGCGCATCGCCGATATCCGCGCTTCCAGCGGGCGCAAGGTCAGCCTGGTCGGATGGAGCCTGGGCGGCGTGATCGCTCGCGAAGCGGCGCGGCGCGACCCGGACGATATCCGCCAGGTCATCTCGCTCGGCAGCCCCTTCACCGGCAACCCGCATGCGACCAACCTTGCCAATATCTACCAGAAGGTAACCGGCAACGACTTCACATCGGACAAGTCAAAGGCACGCTATGCCGAAGGCAGCGACCCGCTGCCCGTGCCTTCCACCGCGATCTACAGCCGGACGGACGGGATCACCGCCTGGCGCAATTGCCTCGGCCAGACCGATGCGATCAACGAGAATGTTGAAGTGATCTCCAGCCACTTCGGCTTCGTGGTCAACCCGGCGGTGTTCTACGCCGTGGCCGACCGGCTGGCGCAGACTGAAGGCGGCTGGCGGAAATTCGTGCCGGAGGGGGCATTCCGTCACTGCTTTGCGTGAGACAATGAGCGCTTGCCACGTCAAGCCGAAGATCAAGCTGGCGGCCCACCCCCAACTCACGGCAATCCACGAATATCCGTTCTGACCGGGATCAGCGCATCCGCGCGGCCAGCCCGGTGAGCTTCAGCAGCTCGTCATGCACCTTGACCATTTCCTTCTCGTACCACTGGTCAACCAGGAAGCCGAGCTCGCCGAGAAAGGCGGGAACTTCGTCAATCACGAAGAAATGGGCGATGGTGGGGGAGCCGTTTTCGCCATTGCGATTGGGCAGCTTGGCATGGATGCCATGCCCGGCGAGATAGGCGACCAGCTCGTCAAGATTGCTCTGCATTGCGGCCAGCCGCATTTCGTTGGAGGCGGTGCGGGCATGGGCCAGCTCTTCCTTCGCCTTGTCAATCAACCGCTGAAGATAGGTATAGCGTTTGTCCACCGCTTCGCGCGACAGGCCGGAAACGGTCATGATGAAATCGCGCTGGATGCGGTGGCGGGCGGTGTCCGGGTGCTCGCTCGCTTCGAATTCAGCGCTCCACGGCACGGCCAGCGCATTGCGGCGCGCAGACGCGGCCCTATCCGCAGGCGCGGCGGCCTCGATCTTGCTCTGTTCAGTCATAGCACTGGCTTCCCTTACGATGCGCCGGGTCATGGCAGAACAGGGTAAAGAGCGGATTAAGGCGGTAGAGATGCGGGAGATGGGGGCGCTCATTTTTGGTTCGCGCGGAGGCGCTGAGGCGCGCAGAAGGTTACGGCTTCGCCGGGTTTTCGCACGCAAAGGTGCAAAGGCAAGAAGGGGGGACACCGGCGTCAGCCGGATCAAGTAATTGCAACGTCAAAACTGTGCGAAACGGTGGTGGTGATGAGTGCCCGCTGCTGCGGGCAACCCTCTCCGCGCCTCCGCGCGATCCAAAGCGGCGAAGCCGTAAACTTGGTCCGCACCAACAAAAAGGGCGAGCCCGTGCAGGCCCGCCCTCTTTCCCACTCGCTGGGAGCTCTTTCGGGGTGGATCAATCCACCCGGCGCACGGTCTTCTTTTCCGGGGCGATGGAAATGCGCACGGTTTCACCCGAATTGCCGGGGAAATCGGTGAACATGGCCTCGACCAGGTTCGGGACCAGATATTGCAGGCGGTTGGATGTAGACAAGGCCTCAGCTTTGCCTTCGAACAGCCGCTCCCCATCGGCGGCGCGATCAATCTTCACGTCGATGCCGCTGGTATAGACGGTGTAGCTGGTCACTTCGCGGCCGCCGCCGAACCACGGATCATAGAAGCCGTAATTCCAGCCAAAGCGGCTGTAGATGCGGCCGCGATGGGGGCGGTAATAGCCATACCACGGATCGTAGAAGGGATCGCGGAAGCCGGTGCTGCGCACACGTTCGCGCCCCTTGTCCACGCCATAATCGAAGCGGACCAGCAAGGTCGCGCTTTCCGGCGAAGCTGCCTCGGTATAGCCGAGCCGCTCCATCTGCGCTTCGACCATGTCGGCATATTGGCTGAATTCCAGCCCGCCGGCCAGCGCCGGGTCATCCGCCACTACGGCAAAGGTCTGGCCCTGCGGTGCGGGAAGCTGGCTCTGGAAGCGGGATACATCGGCTTTGAACGGGGTGGCGCAGGCGGCCAGCCCGGCCAGCAGCAGCGGCACGGATGCAAGCTTGAGTGTGCGACCCCACGACCTTTTGTTGGTGGTCATGTGCATTCTCCAATGCGGGCGGAAAAGGCACCGCGCACCCCTTGTGCGCCGGACCTTGCCCATTGCGACAATGCCCTATCGCAAAGGCGCTGAACAGGGCTTGAATAGGAGGCTTAAACGCTTTGCGCAGAAAGGCTTAGTGATGCGCGCGGACCAGCCCCAATGCCTGGTATGCCGAATCGAGCGTGGGAGTGGCAATCTCGCGCGCCTGTGCTGCACCGCGGGCGAGGATCGCGTCCAATTCCTCGCGGTCAGATTTCAGCGCGTTAAAGCGTTCGGAAATGGGCGCGAGGCTCTCCACCAGCACTTCGCCCAAAGCCGGCTTGAACTTGCCAAAACCTTCGCCGCCATAGGTTGCGAGCACGCTATCGACGCTTTGCCCCGACATCGCGGCATAGATCGAGACGAGGTTGAGTGCTTCTGCACGCCCTTCCAGCCCGGCTGCTTCGCTCGGCAGAGGTTCGGGATCAGTCTTGGCCTTCTTGACCTTTTTCATGATCGTATCGGCATCATCGGCGAGGTTGATCCGGCTCATTTCAGAGGGATCGGACTTGCTCATTTTCGAGCTGCCATCGCGCAGGCTCATGATCCGCGCCGCTTCCGGCGGGATATAGGGTTCGGGCAGGGTGAAGACCGGCGCCTCTTCAGAGGCGAAGTCATTGTTGAACTTCTGCGCAATGTCGCGCGCCAGCTCCAGATGCTGCTTCTGGTCTTCGCCCACGGGCACATGCGTCGCCTGATACAGCAGCACGTCAGCGGCCTGCAGCACCGGGTAGGTGAACAAAGCCACGGACTGGCCTTCGCGGTTCTTGCCCGCCTTGTCTTTCCACTGTGTCATGCGGTTGAGCCAGCCCATCCGCGCGGTACCGCCCAGCAGCCATTGCAGCTCGCTATGTGCATGGACCTGCGCCTGATTGAACAGGACGGAGCGCATCGGGTCGATGCCGCAAGCGACCAGCGCAGCGGTCATTTCCAGCGTGTTGGATGCCAGTTCCGCCGGATCATGCGGCATGGAAATGGCGTGAAGATCGGCGAGGAAGAACAGGCATTGAGAGCCTTCTTCCATTTCGTCCTGCATCTTCACCCAGTTGCGGATCGCGCCCAGGTAATTGCCAAGATGGAGGTTGCCAGTCGGCTGGATGCCGGAAACGACGCGCATTATTCTTCCTTCAGATTAGCCCTGGCGGCGCATAAGCCGCGTGATCGTAGCGCGGTCAAGCACGCCGAGCAGAATTGCTGCCAGCCCATAGGCTGCAAATCCGACTGCGAGGATGGCGGCGATCCCCGAAGCCTTCTCCATCGCGGAGCCGGTAAACCAGGCGCTGATCTGGCCCATCAGCCACCATAGCGCCGCACCCATGGCTGCCGCGGCAAGGGCAATGCGGATAATCCGCCCCATGATCCGGCCCGGCATACGGTAAAACTGGCGCACATGCAGGATGCCACCCAGCAGCAAGATATTGCACCACGCCCCGGCAGCGCCGGCCAGCGCGAGCCCGACCACGCCGATGCGCGGCACCAGCACGATATTGAGCCCGATGGTCAGCACCAGCGCAATGGCGGCAGTCACCACTGGCGTGCGCGTATCCTTGCGGGCGAAGAAATTGGGGGTCAGCACTTTCACCAGCACATAGGCGGGCAGGCCGACCACCAGCCCCTGCACCACCATGCCGGTGATCGCGGCATCTTCGGCCGTAAAGTTCTGCCCCGCCATGAAGACCTGCACGAAAGCGGTGCCGGTGAAGAACAGCGCGACCGCGCAAGGCAGCGTCAGCAGCATGGCCAGCTCGATCGCGTTGCTTTGCAGCCGGGCCGCTTCGTCCGATTCTTCGCGTGCGAGGAAGCGGGACAGCGCTGGCAGGATCGCCGTGCCCAGAGCAATGCCGATGATGCCCAGCGGCAGCTGGTTCCATCGGTCAGCCATGGCAAGGTAAGTATAGCTGCCGACTTTCAACGTGGAGAGGAAAAACAGGTCTACGAAGCGGCTGATCTGATAGACGCCTGCCCCGAAAATGGCGGGGACGACCAGCACGCCCAGTTCCTTCACCCCGCTGGTGATGCGCGGGGCGACCAGCGAGAGGTGGAAGCCCGCGCGGCGCATGAAGAAGCCCAGCCACAGCACTTGCAACAGGCCGGAGACGGACAGCGCCAGCGCCATCCATTGCGCCACTGCGCGCCGTGCCTCCACCCCTTCGCCCAGCATCAGCCCATAGGCGAGGGCGGTGATGAGGCAGATATTGAGGATTACCGGCGCTGCTGCAGCGGCGGCAAAGCGGGACAGCGAATTGAGCACGGCCGCGATCAGTGTCGCCAGGCTCATGAACAGCAAATAGGGGAACGTCACTCGTGCAAGGAAGATCGCGACGCTGAGCGAATCCCCGTCTTCTGCGAGGCCTTCGGGCGCGAAATATTCGACCAACCACGGCATAGCGACCATGGCCAGTGCCCCGAATACAATCAGGATCGGCAGCAATACAGCCAGCACGCTTTCCGCAAAAGCGCGCGCTTCGCCCATGTCGCCATCTTCCTTCATCCGCCGGTTGAACAGCGGGACAAAGGCGCTGGCAAAGGCCCCTTCGGCAAACAGGCGGCGGAAGATGTTGGGCAGCATGAAGGCCAGCTGCCACGCATCGCCCATCGCGGTAGCACCGAGTACGCGGGCGATGAGGATGTCGCGCGCGAAACCGAACAGGCGGCTGACAGCCGTCAGCCCGCCTATCGTTCCGACGTTCTTGAGCAGGCTCATATCGAGCGCCCGCCCCCGATCACGCGGCTCAGGCTTCGCCTGCCGGGGCCTGCTCGGCCGCCTGCTGCGCGCGCTGCTGCTGGATGCGCTGGGCGTAGAGGCCGTTGAAGTCGATCGGGTCGATTGTCAGCGGCTGGTAGCCTGCATCGCGGGTCGCATCGGCGATCACGCGGCGGGCGAAGGGGAACAGCAGGCGCGGGGCCTCTGCGTAAAGGAAGGCGTGGGCCTGGTCTTCCGGCAGGTTGCGCATGCCGACGAGACCGCAATAGGACAGTTCGACCAGGTAGATCGAACCCTGTTCGCACTTGGCGTTGACGTTGATCTTGAGTTCGACCTCGTGGATCTCGTCATTGACCGGGTTTGCGCCGATGTTGAATTGCAGGTCGATCTGCGGCTTGTCCTGCCACTGGTAGCTCTCGGGCGCCTTCGGGTTTTCGACCGACATGTCCTTCACATATTGCGAGATGATCCCGGCCACCGGCTGGTTGTCAGCGCCATTGGCACCGGCAGCGGGGTTGAGGTTGGTCAGGACGTCGCCTTCATCGGCCATGGTTTGTCTGCTTTCTGTCTCGATTGATCTCTTGCCCGCACAGGATACGGACTCGGCGGCGCGCCTAGCACTGTGCGCGGCTGCGGGCAACTTGCGTCGCGCAGGCAGTGGGCGAGTGTCGCGAAAAGGCCAGCCAAAATAGAGAAAATCACGCAATCACGCGTTGTTCATTTGTGTTCGTTACCTATCTAGGGCACAATTGCTTTTGATCTGGTGGTTGGTGCTCGGCGCACCTCTAATTCCGCCGAAGGGACAGGTTAACGTGGTAGTGGTCGAAATCGTCATTCTAGCCATGATCGCAGCCTTTCTGGGCTTGCGCCTCTATTCGGTGCTTGGCCGCCGGGCGGAACATGAAGAGGAATCGATCCCGACCCGGTTTGACGCGCCCAAGGGCGATGCGCCCAAGGCAGCCACTCCCGCCAGCCCGGCTGTGCTGGCCCCGGCGCGCCCGGTCGAAATGGATGGCGCCCTGCCTGCGGTAGAGCGCGGCGTTCGCGCCATTGCAGCGGCAGACCGCAGTTTTGACATCACGTCTTTCCTTGCCGGGGCCAAGGGTGCCTATGGCATGGTGCTGGAAGCGTTCTGGAACGGCGATCGCGCAACCTTGCGCGAGCTGTGCGACGATGATGTTTATGCCAGTTTTGATGGCGCAATTACCCTGCGCGAAGAAGCGGGCGAGACGCTGGACAGCAAGCTGATCCGGGTTGAAGAAAGCAGGATCCATTCCGCCAGCCTCGACGGCAAGATCGCGCGTATTGCGGTGCTGTTCGTGTCGGACATTGCCTCTGTCACGCGGGACAAGGATGGCAATGTTGTGGCCGGGTCGCTCAACGATGCGATTGAAAGCCGCGACATCTGGACCTTCTCGCGCGATGTATCCTCCGCCAGCCCCGACTGGGTGCTGGACGAAACCGACCAAGGCTAAAACACACTATCAGGAGTATAGCCATGCTGCGTTTCGGGCGGCAGTTCGGAATTGCAGCGTCGCTGCTGCTGCTGGCTGGCTGCGTCCGGCTGGTCCCTGAAAGCAAGCAACCCCCTGTCGCGCCGCCAGCGGGCAGCGTTGAAAGCGCGCTGTTCGCCGGGGTCGAGCTGGGGCCGACGGTCGCCTCCCTGCGCATGGATGCAGATGATGCAGGGGCAGGGCTCGCCTCGTTCCTCGAAAGCTGCCCTGTGCTGCTCAAGCGGACTGACGCCAGCGGGCTGACCACGCCGGAGCAATGGCGCCCTGCCTGCAATGCAGCGCTGGGCTGGCCCTATGGCCGCGCGCGCGAATTCTTTGAGACACATTTCGAAACCGCCCGTGTGGGCGATGGCAGTGCCTTTGCCACTGGCTATTTCGAGCCGGAGATTGGTGGCGTGCGCACCCGGCAGCCGGGCTTTGACGTGCCTGTCTATGCCATGCCGCCAGAGCTGGTCCGCGCATGGCCGGACGATGTGCCAGCCAGCGAGCGCACCGGCCGTGCACCGCTCGGCCGCTATGACGCTTCGGGCAAATTCGTCCCCTATTACACCCGGGCCGAGATCGAGGATGGCGCATTGGCCAATCGCGGGCTGGAAATCGGCTGGGCGGCGGATCCGGTGGAGTTCTTCTTCCTGCAGATCCAGGGTTCGGGGCGCTTGGTGGCTCCAGACGGTACGGTGACGCGGATCGGCTATGCCGGGCAGAACGGGCGCGCCTATACCGGGATTGGCGGGGTCATGCGTCAGCGCGGATTGCTGGGCGATGGGCCGGGGCAATATCCCGGCTCCATGCAAGGGATCATGGCCTATCTGCGCGAAAACCCCGAAGCGGGTGACGCGCTGATGCGCATGAATGAAAGCTGGGTCTTTTTCCGTGTGCTGGAGGGTGACGGGCCGCTGGGCGCGCTGGGTGTGCCGGTGCGACGGGAAAGTTCGGTCGCGACGGACCCCAAATTCGTGCCCTTGGGGGCACCCGTCTGGCTCGACCTCGATCGTGATGTCGCTAATGGCCTTTGGATCGCGCAGGATACGGGCGGTGCGATCAAGGGCGCCAACCGATTTGACACATTCTGGGGCGCAGGCGCGGATGCGCGGGAAATTGCCGGGGGCATGAGCGGGCGCGGACAGGCGCTGATCCTGCTGCCCAAGGGTGTGGTCGAACAGCTGGCCCAAAAATAATGAGCCACCCGCGCGGCCTTTCTGCAGAGGAAGCGGAATTGTGGGAGCGGGTGGCCGCCACGGTCAAACCGCTCCACCCCGCGCGCAAGCCTGCGGCACCTTCCGCCAGACCTGAACAGGCCAAGCCGCTGGTGGCCAAGCCCAAGGCTGCGCCCCTGCGGACTGCGTCGCCGCGCCCGGTGCCGCCGGCGCGCCCGCAAGCGCAGCCGCCGGTGCCCCCGATCTCCGCGAGCGACAGGCAGGGGCTGGATTCGCATTGGGACCGCAAGCTGAAGGCAGGCAGCATCGCGCCCGATTTCACGCTCGACCTGCATGGGCACACGCTCGATTCCGCGCATGACCGGCTCGATCACGGGTTGATGCAAGCCAAGGCGATGGGCGCACGGCTGGTGCTGCTTGTGACGGGCAAACCGCGCCCGGTAGAGGCGGCAGACCGGGGCGAGCGGCGCGGGGCGATCCGCGCGAAGATTCTCGACTGGCTCGCCGCCGGTCCGCATGGGCAGGATATCGCCGCCGTGCGCGGCGCGCATCGCCGCCATGGCGGGCAGGGGGCGCTGTATCTGGTGCTGAAACGGCGGCGTTAAAAAAAGCCCCTCCGCCTTTAGGGGAGGGGTTTGGGGTGGGGGCTGAAAGTGGGCAGAGCGCCAGACGGCTCCGCCCCACCCTACTGCGACCAGGCAGCAAGCTGCCAAGTCTCGTTCCCCTCCCCTGAAGAGGAGGGGAAGGGGTCAAGCTAAGCCCAATAGCCCGTTCAAAAACATTCCCGCGCCAGATAGGCGCGCGCTTCGGCATTGATCAGCGCAGCGTGGCCATAATTGGGGTGGTCGATCAGCAGCATAGCCTGCCCTTCGCCGCTCTTCCATGCGGAGATCGCTTCGAGCGGGAAATCGAAATGCAGGAAATGGACCGCGCTGGCCTTGTTGTCACTTTCGCGAGTGCGGACCACGTCGCCTTCGGCCCGCGCGGCGATGCGATCATCGCCAATCTGTAGCCAGACGTGATCTTCGACGCCGCCGATCGTGCGCAGAAAAGCATCGCGCCGCACCGGGTCTTCCACCTCGAACAGCAGCGTAATCGTCAGTTCGTGCCCCTTGGGCACCATCGGATCGTAAGCGGCCAGTTCATCTGCCAGTTGTTCCGCACCGCCCTTTTCGATCCGCAGCATTTCCTGGATCTGCAGCCACATGCTGTCCCAGGTTTCGAACATCGCCGTGGCGTTCGGACCGATCGATACGCGGGTCAGCTTCTTGCGCAGGATCGCTTCCTGCTTCTTGTCGCGCCGGATCGATTCATACTGATCCAGCGGCAAAATATCATCAGCGGTAATGGTTCTGAGGTCGCGAGGCATATCTATTGATCCGATCTACAGGCCGTAAGCGGCGGCAATAACTTCGATAGGATGCCCGATGCGTTCCGGCGGTTCGCCGCCATTCGCCTCGATCACCTGGCGCAGATGCGGGCCTGCCAGCGGGCATTCGGACACGATGATATCCGGTTCGTCCTTGACCAGCGCCCGCCCGGTCGGCCTCCCCACTTTCAGCGCCCGGTCGAAATTTTCCTTGTACAGGCCCCATTTGCCGCCGTGGCCCGAACAACGTTCGGTCAGTTTCGGTTTGGCTTCGGGAATCAGCTTCAGCATTTCCATCGCCTTGGGGCCCATGTTCTGCGCGCGGGCATGGCAGGCGAAATGCACCGCGATGGACCGTGGCATCGCCTCAATCGGGGCCAGTCCGACATCCTTGGCCAGGCGGACCACATATTCGGAAACATCGAACGTGTGGCGGCTGAGCAATTCCACCTGGCTGTTGCCGGGTTCGATCAGCGGCCATTCGAATTTGAGCATCAGCGCACAGCTGGTGGTCAGCGCCACGATATCATAGCCGTCTTCGATCAGGGGCGCGAAATGCGCGGAAATCCGCTCAGCCGCGCTGGCAACCGCAGGAAGATCGCCATTCTCGAACTTGGGCATGCCGCAGCAGTCGGGATGTTCGATGCGGACGTCGAGCCCCTGATGCGCAAAAACCTTGATCGCTGCATAGCCAGGTGTGTTGTCATTGAATTCGTCATGGCAGCCGGCATAGATCGCTACCTTGCGGCCAAAGGCAGGGCCGTCCGGGTTGGGCTGCGGGATCAGCGCCGGGGCCTGATTGACCAGCGGCGTATCCATAAAGGGCGGCACATGGGCGCGGGCATCAATGCCCAGCGTCGATTCCATCAGCCCGCGGCCCAGCGCGTTGCTTTCATTGCTGGCCCAGTTGGCAAGGCCAGCCGCCATGCTGCCAAGTTTCCCGTTGCGGGTCATTTCGGCGAGCTGGCTGTCGGCAAAGCTGGTTTCGCCCTTGCGATGCTCAATCGCGCGGGCGCGCAGCATCAGGTGCGGGAAGTCGAGGTCAAAATCATGCGGGGGGACATAGGGGCACTTCGTCATGAAGCACATGTCACACAATGTGCAGGCATCGACGACGGCCTTCATCTGCCCGGCATCAAGGTCGTCCACTTCCTCGTTCGGCGCTTCGTCGATGGCGTCAAACAGGATCGGGAAACTGTCGCACAGATTGAAGCAGCGGCGGCAACCGTGGCAAATATCATAGACGCGGCGCAGCTCTTTCTCGAGCGCTTCCTCGTCATAGAATGCCTCATCCTGCCACGGGATAGTGTGGCGGGTGGGTGCTTCGAGACTGCCTTCCATGAACGTTCCCCTGCGAATTCAATTGCGCTCGATCATCGGGCCATTGCACCCGGACGCGCCATGCTTCGACAGGCTCGGCATGAGCGGAGTGTGGAATTGCTCCCAACCCCGCTCAGCCTGAGCCTGTCGAAGGCCATGCGTCACACCAATCAGGCGTCGAGCGTGTCCAGCGTCTTCTGGAACTTGCCGGCGTGGCTCTTTTCTGCCTTGGCCAGCGTTTCGAACCAGTCAGCGATCTCGTCGAAGCCTTCGTCGCGCGCCGTCTTGGCCATGCCCGGATACATGTCGGTGTATTCGTGGGTTTCGCCCGCGATAGAAGCCTTTAGGTTCGAAGCCGTGTCACCAATCGGCTCACCGGTGGCCGGGTCGCCGCATTCTTCGAGATATTCGAGATGGCCATGCGCGTGGCCGGTTTCGCCTTCCGCAGTGGAACGGAACACGGCAGCGACGTCGTTATAACCTTCGACGTCAGCCTTCTGCGCGAAATAGAGGTAACGGCGGTTGGCCTGGCTTTCGCCGGCGAAGGCTGCCTTCAGATTTTCTTCGGTCTGTGATCCCTTGAGTTCCACGGTGGTGCTCCTCTGCTTTGCGTGGTGAAAGGAACCGGCAGAGTGCTGCCAAGCAATCCAAAATACCATCGCAAAATACTGCAAGTGCTGATCGACAAAACCGATCAGTGTGATGCGAATAATTTGCAATAAGGATTAGTGGCTTAAGAGGTGGCCCCGCTCCGGGAGGAGCATGGAGCGGGGCCGGAGATCACGCCGCTTCTGCGAGCTGTTCTTTCGCCAGCGGCGTGCGGATCAGATAGTCGAAGGCAGACAGTGCCGCCTTGGAGCCTTCGCCCATGGCGATGATGATCTGCTTGTAGGGCACGGTCGTGCAGTCACCCGCCGCAAACACGCCGGGCAGGCTGGTCGCACCCTTGGCATCGACCACGACCTCGCCAAACTTGCTCAGTTCTACGCCGGAGCCTTTCAGCCATTCGGTGTTGGGCACGAGCCCGATCTGGACGAATACGCCCTCCAATTCGACTTGGTGTTCCGCCCCGCTTTCGCGGTCCTTGTATGTCAGGCCGTTCACGCGGCTGCCATCGCCGGTTACCTCCGTCGTCTGGGCCGAGAGGATTATGTCGACATTGGGCAGGCTGCGCAGCTTGTCCTGCAGCACCTGGTCGGCGCGCAGCTGGCTGTCGAATTCCACCAGCGTGACATGGCCGACGATATTGGCGAGGTCGATCGCGGCCTCCACACCGCTATTGCCGCCGCCGATCACCGCCACGCGCTTGCCCTTGAACAGTGGGCCGTCGCAATGTGGGCAATAGGCCACGCCCTTGTTGCGATATTCCTGCTCGCCCGGCACGCCGAGATTGCGCCAGCGGGCACCGGTGCTGAGGATGATCGAACGCGCCTTCAGCGAGGCACCGTTTTCCATCACCACTTCGTGATAGCCGCCGGGCTGGGCCGCCGGGATCAGCTTTTCCGCGCGCTGGAGGTTCATCAGGTCGATATCATATTCACCGACATGGCTTTCCAGCTGGGCGGCGAGCTTCGGCCCTTCGGTATAGGCGACGGAGATGAAGTTCTCGATCCCCATCGTATCCTGCACCTGCCCGCCGAAACGCTCTGCGGCGATGCCGGTGGAGAAGCCCTTGCGCGCGGTGTAGATCGCAGCCGAGGCCCCAGCGGGGCCGCCGCCAACCACCAGCACTTCAAACGGTTCCTTCTCCGCCAGCTTGGCAGCGGCGCGGGCAGGGGCATTGGTGTCGAGCTTGGCGAGAATCTCCTCCACGCCCATCTTGCCATTGGCGAAGCTTTCGCCGTTCAGGAAAACAGCAGGCACAGCCAGCACGTCGCGGCTATCGACTCCGTCCTTATAGGTGCCGCCTTCGATTAGCGTCGCGGAAATGCGCGGATTTTCCAGCGCCATCAGCGTCAGTGCCTGCACCACATCGGGGCAGTTGTGGCATGAGAGCGAGAAATACATTTCGAAGGCAAAATCGCCGTCCAGCGCGCGGATTTGCTCCAGCACTTCTGCCTCTACCTTGGGCGGGTGACCACCGGCCCACAACAGGGCGAGCACCAGCGAAGTGAACTCATGCCCCATGGGCAGCCCGGCAAAGCGGACCGAGCGAGCCGGGTCGCTGGCGCGGCGGATTTCGAAACTGGGTGTGCGGGCGTCGCTGCCGTCGAAACGGGCGCTGACCATATCGTGCAGCGCGGTGATTTGTTCGAGCAATTCGCGGGTCTGCGCGCTCTTGGGATCATCGCCAAGCGACGCGACGAGCTCGATCGGCTCGCGCAGATTGGCGAGATATTGCTTGAGCTGGGCCTGCATGGTGGCGTCGAGCATGGCGGACTCCATTGGTGGGAATTGATGGAAAAACGGCCCGGAGCGAGGAGGGGGGAGGATGGATTCGCTCCGGGCCGCAAGTCTGCCCCGCCGGGGGACGGGGTCAGGAGTTTGTCAGTCGTCTAACCCTTTGGCTTTAGAGCTTGCCGACGAGGTCCAGCGAGGGAGCCAGCGTTTCTTCGCCTTCTTCCCACTTGGCCGGGCACACCTGGCCGGGGTTGTTGCGGACATATTGCGCAGCCTTGATCTTGCGGACCAGTTCCGCGGCGTTACGACCCACGCCTTCGCAGGTGATTTCCATCACCTGGATCACGCCGTCCGGATCGACCACGAAGGTCGCGCGGTCAGCGAGACCCTGGCCTTCACGCAGCACGCCGAAATTGTTGGCAATCACGTGGTTCTGGTCGCCCAGCATGTGGTACCGGATCTTGCCGATCTTCTCCGAGCTTTCGTGCCATGCCTTGTGGCTGAAATGCGTGTCGGTGGAGACCGCATAGACTTCCACGCCCATGCCCTGCAGCGTCTCATACTGCTGCGCGAGGTCTTCCAGTTCGGTCGGGCAGACGAAGGTGAAATCCGCCGGGTAGAAGAAAAACACGGCCCATTTGCCGCGCACATCGCCATCGGTCACATCGACAAATTCACCCTGGCCAGCAGCGCCGGCCGGCTTGAACGAGGTTGCGACGAAGGGCTTGATTTCCTTGCCAATCATAGTGGTCATTATGTGCTCCTGTGTGTTTCGCAAATGCGAGATTGAATTCGCAAGTGCGAGATAGGAGCGGGGTGGCGCGATGTGAAATGGAGTGTTTCGATTTGAGCAATCGGATTAATCAATCAAAGATTTTTGAACGATTTTTGCGATTAGTGGGGTTGGGGTGTCAAGAATCTTTCAGCACCCAATCCCGCTCAGGCTGAGCGAGGATGGCAGGCAGATAGTTAGTGATCCTTTCGATCCCGGAACCGAATGCGCGCCCACGCCAAATTGTCCGGCGAGTCTTGCCAGCCGAGCAGGCTGTACAAAATCTCTTTTGCCTGTTGTTCCCGGAAAAGGTGTTCCGGCTGCTTTGTAAACAGTACTTTGGGGAAACTCCATTTGAGTTCCCATTCCGCCCACTTGCTGTCAGCTGGAACAGCGATTTCACGGAACCGTCGTTCTGGTTCGATCTTGTCTATCTGCCACAGGAAACCCGCGCGGCTGACACTTATCTCCCTAAGATCTTCTGTGATGATGAGGAAAGCAAATTTCGCGTCCGACGCTGCAAGCTCAAATGCTTTTGCGACGTTCTGCTCGTTCAGTGTCAGCGGCAGCTCCGGCCATGCGCCTGAGTGGATGTAGGGCTTGGCCAGCCATTCAAGAGGCGGGTACGATGGCTTGGGACGGCCGAATATGAGTTCGTCAATCCAGAGAAGGATTTTTGCTAGCCCGACCAAAGCCAGAACCAGGATCACAGCCATTTCCAGGGAATGGTCCATCTCCCGGATTTCGCGGATGGCATCGCCAAGAAAGGTGGAGATAACGCCCGCTAAAGCGATTAGCAGAGGTGTGCGGAATTTCTGTTTCAGTCCCAAGAGGTCACCTCCAAAATCTCCTAGCCCCTTTCTCCAACCTGAGCCCGGTCCAGCAATTTCTGGTCCGCCAGCACCAGCGCCATCATCGCTTCCACCACCGGCACGCCGCGGATGCCGACGCAGGGGTCGTGGCGGCCCTTGGTGCGGATTTCGGTGGCGTTGCCGTCGCGGTCTATGGTCGGGACGGGGGTGAGGATCGAGCTGGTCGGCTTGAAGGCCACGCGCACCACCACCGGCTGGCCGGTGGAGATACCGCCTGCGATCCCGCCTGCATGGTTCGCCTCGAAACGCGGCCCTTCATTACCGGGGCGCATCGGGTCGGCATTGGTTTCGCCGGTCAGGCGCGCAGCGGCGAAGCCATCGCCGATCTCCACGCCTTTCACCGCGTTGATGCTCATCATCGCGCTGGCCAGTTCGGAATCGAGCTTGGCATAGAGCGGTGCGCCCCAGCCGGCGGGCACGCCGGTCGCCACGCATTCCACTACTGCGCCGAGAGACGACCCGGCCTTGCGCGCATCATCGACCAGCTTTTCCCAGCGCTTCGCGGCGTCGGGATCGGGGCAGAAGAAGGGGTTGTTGCCGATCTCCGCAAAATCCACCTTGGCCGGGTCAATCGCATCGCCGCCAATTTCGCTGACATAGGCAGTGATGTTGACTTCCGGGATCACCAGCCGCGCAACGCCGCCTGCTGCCACCCGCGCAGCGGTTTCACGCGCGCTGCTGCGCCCGCCGCCGCGATAGTCGCGGAAGCCATATTTCGCGTCATAGGCGTAATCCGCATGGCCGGGACGATAGGCCTTGGCGACCTCGGAATAATCCTTGGAACGCTGGTCAACATTCTCGATCATCAGGCTGATCGGGGTGCCGGTGGTCTTGCCCTCGAACACGCCGGAGAGGATCTTCACCTGATCGGGCTCTTGCCGCTGGGTGGTGAACTTGCTCTGCCCCGGACGGCGCGCGTCGAGGAAGGGCTGGATATCCCCCTCGCTCAGCGACAGCCCCGGCGGGCACCCGTCAACCACCGCGCCCAATGCAGGCCCGTGGCTTTCCCCCCAGGTGGTAAAGCGAAAGACGCGTCCGAATGTGTTCCAGCTCATGAGCGAGCCTTTGGCGCAAAGTTGGGGCGGTGTCCATTTTGGTTTTGGATCACGCAAAGGCGCAAAGGCGCTAAGAACTTGTAGCAGCGGCGCAGCCGCACCCAAATCAATGGCTGACCCATATCGCCGACGAAGCAATCATCGCGGCGTCGCCGCAGGATGATCTTCTTTGCGCCTTCGCGCCTTCGCGTGAAAAAATGCAAGCACAACCCTGTCCTACAGCATTCCCTCCCGGCTAAACCCGCCCCATGCTGCAAATCCGCCCCCCGCACCTGCCTGTCCCCACAGGTCAGATCGACACGCAGTTTTTCCTGCACAAGAGTGTGTTCCATGTGTTCCACACTCCTACAGGTTCCCGGTGGATGGCGCGCAATCCCCTCTGGCCAAGCGCCCCGCTTTCGGGCAGGAACAAAGCATGATCGCGAAGCTGAAAGGCCTGCTGGACGAAACCGGCACCGACTGGGCAGTGATCGACGTCTCTGGCGTCGGTTATCTCGTCCACTGTTCCAGCCGCACTATCGCTGCGCTGGGCGAAGAGGGGGAGGGCTGCACGGTCTTCACCGATTTGCAGGTGAGCGAGAATGACATGCGCCTGCTCGGCTTTGCCACCAGCGCCGAACGCGACTGGTTTCGCTTGCTCACGCAGGTGCAGGGCGTGGGCAGCAAGGTTGGGCTGGCGATCCTCTCTGCGCTGGATACAGGCGAATTGCAGGCCGCCTGTGCTGTGGGGGATGCTGCGATGGTCGCGCGCGCGAACGGCGTCGGGCCAAAGCTGGCCGGGCGCATCGTCAACGAATTGCAGGACAAGGCTGGTGCCTTGCCCAGCACGCCGGGCGGCGTGGCCATGGCGGCGGTCGCGGCCACAGGCGGGGCGAGCGCGGACGCGGTGAGCGCGTTGGAGAACCTCGGCTTCAAACCTGCCATTGCGGCCCGCGCTGTTGCCACCGCACAGGCCGAGCTGGGCGAAGGCGCTAGCGAAGGCGAGTTGATCCGTGTTGCCCTCAAACGGGCCGCAGGCTGAAAGGAATGACCATGAAACAGGCCCTGATTCTCCCGCTCCTGATGCTTGCCAGCCCGGTGGCTGCGCAAGACATGTCCGCCTTCGTCACTGGCCCGGTGATTGAGGATTTCGGGCCACATGCGCCGGTCGATGCGGATATGGAAATCCCGGAAGGGACGGTGTTCAAGGTCGCCTTCGACACGTCGAAAGCGGCGGAGGACGGTGCGCGCAACCGCACGCTGGAAAGCGCCTCGCGGTTCTACAATATGACCGCCGCTGCCGGGGTGCCAGTGGAGGACATCCAGATCGCCGTGGTTGTGCATGGCAAGGCAGGCTTCGACCTGTTCTCAAACGCGGCGTGGGCGGAGAAGCATGACGGGGCAGACAACCCCAGCCAACCCCTGCTCCGCGCGCTACTCGACAAGGGCGTGCGCGTAATCCTCTGCGGCCAGAGCGCCGCCGCGCTGGGAATGGAGAAGGGGCAACTGGAACCGGGCGTGGAATTGGCGCTTTCTGCCATGACCGCCCATGCGCTGCTGCGCGATGAGGGCTATGGGGTGAACCCGTTTTGAAGAATTGCTACCCCAACCATAAGTCAAACCGTCATCCTGAACTTGTTTCAGGTTCCATTTGTCGGCAAGTGCAGTTTGCGAACCTTGTGACATGACCGACCAACCCCTCCACACGCCCCAGCGCCTGCCGGATGACCCGGACGCCGCGTTGCGCCCGAAGTCGCTCGCCGAGTTCGTCGGGCAGGAGGCGGCGCGGGATAACCTTCGCGTGTTCATCGAATCCGCGCGCAGCCGCGGGGAGGCGATGGATCATGTGTTGTTCTTCGGGCCGCCGGGGCTGGGCAAGACCACGCTGGCGCAGATCGTGGCGAAGGAACTGGGCGTCGGCTTTCGCGCCACATCCGGCCCGGTGATCGCCAAGGCGGGCGATCTCGCCGCGCTGCTGACCAATCTCGAACCGCATGACGTGCTGTTCATCGACGAGATCCACCGGCTCAATCCCGTGGTGGAAGAAGTGCTCTACCCCGCGATGGAGGATCGCGCGCTCGACCTCATCATCGGCGAGGGGCCGTCGGCCCGCTCGGTGCGGATCGATCTTGCGCCCTTTACCCTGATCGGCGCGACCACGCGGCAGGGGCTGCTGACCACGCCGCTGCGCGATCGCTTCGGCATTCCGGTGCGGCTGAATTTCTACACTGTGCCCGAACTGGAACGGGTGGTGACCCGCGGTGCCGGGCTGCTTGGCATGGGAATCGATGCGGGCGGGGCGCAGGAAATCGCGCGGCGTGCGCGCGGTACCCCGCGCGTGGCGGGCCGCCTGCTGCGGCGGGTGCGCGATTTCGCTCATGTTGCGGGCGATGGCATGGTGACGGCGCGGATCGCTGACGAGGCACTGACCCGGCTGGAAGTCGATTCGCTGGGGCTGGACGCGATGGACCGGCGCTATCTCCACATGATCGCCGATATCTACAAGGGCGGACCGGTGGGTGTGGAAACGCTCAGCGCGGGTCTTGCCGAACCGCGCGATACGGTGGAGGAAGTGATCGAGCCCTACCTCATCCAATTGGGGCTGGTGGCACGTACTGCGCGCGGGCGGTGCCTGAATGAATCGGCATGGAATCACCTCGAAATGACTCCTCCGACCGGTTCGGACGGCCCGCTTTTCGACGCCTAGGTTGCCCGCAAAAGTTAACAGCGCGTTCGTACTTTCGCCCGAAGTGGTTCCATAGTGGGACACTCCGCGCCCAGCCGCGCAATCGCAGCAAAAAAATTCGCTCTCAGGCCAAAAAATGATGGTTAACGTGATTGCCGGTTAAGGGGTGGCGGCGTTCATAGGCAGGACAGGGACTTGCCTTGGACCGGAGCCGCCGGACCCGGGCAACCCGAAAAGTAACCAGAGAGCTTGCCCATGTCGGTAAAAATGGCCCTTGCGAAATTGTCCGCGACTGTTGCGGGCGGTGCGCTTCTTGCAGGTGGTGCAGTGCACGTCGCTGAACCACCGGTGACGGATGCCCCGTCTTACAAGTCCGTGAAGGACGCGAAGACCACCCCTGTGCGCTATATTAAAGAGCGCACGGTGGCGGAACGGCGTGTGCCCAAGTCGATCCAGCGCAAACGGCGCGTGGTCAAGCGCGTGGTAGAATGCGAGCCCGTGGGTGGCCCCGGCATGCACGGCCCTGGTGGCCGGATGATCGGTGGCCCGGCTGGCGCTGGCGCAGATTATGCAGGCGGTCGCTACGTTGAAGGTGGTGGCCGTTATGTCGAAGGCGGCGCCTATGCGGCTGATTGCGCGCCGGCCTATCGCATGGTGATGGCTCCCATCCCGGCACCTCTGCCGCCCATGCCGCAAGGCCCGATTGCTGGCGGCAGCAGCGGCGGCGTTACCGTGATCGGTGGCGGCGGCGGCTTCGGCGGTGGTTTCGGCGGCGGCTTCTTTGGCGGTTTCTTCGGTGGCGGCGGCTCCAGCGGGGGTGGCAGCGTAGTGGTCAGCTCGACCACGACCTCTTCCGGTGGCGGCTCGACCACGACAACGTCGGGGGGCGGGTCCACGACCACGACTTCTGGCGGCGGTTCTACCACGACTTCGTCGGGCGGCGGTTCGTCGACCACGACTTCCAGCGGTGGCTCGTCGGGCGATATCGACATTGATATCGACGTCAGCAGCGGCGGCAGCACCACCACGACTGGCGGCGTTTCGACCTCGACCGGCGGTGTCTCGACCTCGACCACGACGGGCGGCGTCAGCACTTCTACTGGCGGAATCTCGACTTCTACCTCGACTACGTCGGGCAATGTATCGAGTTCCACTGGCCAGGTCTCCAGTTCGACCGGTAGCGTCTCCAGCTCTTCGGGCAATGTTTCGAGCTCTACCGGCAGCGTTTCCAGCTCCTCCGGCAATGTTTCCAGTTCGACTGGCGGCGTATCGAGCTCGTCAGGCAATGTGTCGAGCTCTTCGGGCAATTACAGCTCCAGCTCGACCAGTTCTGGTTCGGTGACCAGCACGTCGAGCTCTGGTAACGTGTCCAGCACATCAAGCTCTTCGGGCGACGTCTCCAGCTCGTCCTCGACCTCTGGTAATGTCTCCAGCTCGACCTCTACTTCGGGCAATGTCTCCAGCTCGACCTCCACTTCTGGTGGTTCGAATGGCGGTTCGACCGGTGGCAACTCTTCGAGCAGCTCCAGCTCGTCTTCCTCGTCCAGCTCCAGCAGCTCGTCGTCCTCTTCCGGTGGCAGCTCCGGCGGCTCGTCCAGCTATGGCGGCAGCAGCGGCGGCAGCTCGTCGAGCAGCAGCTCCAGTTCCTCCAGCTCTTCGTCGTCGTCGAGCTCTGGTGGTTCGGGCGGCTCGTCGGGCGGTCACGGTTCTTCGTCGGGCGGTCACGGTTCTTCGTCGGGCGGTCACGGCTCGTCCAGCTATGGCGGTAGCAGCGGTGGCAGCTCGTCGAGCAGCAGTTCCAGCTCGTCCAGCTCATCCTCTTCGTCCAGCTCGGGCGGTTCGGGTGGCTCTTCGGGCGGTTCCTCTTCGGGTAGCTCCAGCGGCTCGTCTTCGGGCAGCAGTTCGGGCGGTTCCTCCAGCTTCGGCGGTTCCAGCAGCAGCTCGTCGAGCAGCTCCAGCTCTTCTTCCAGCTCCTCCTCGTCGGGTGGCAGCGGTGGTTCGAGCAGCGGCTCCTCCTCCGGCAGCTCCAGCGGTTCGTCCTCTTCGTCGGGCGGTTCGAGCGGTGGTTCGGGGTCGTCGGGTAGCAGCTCTTCGAGCAGCTCCAGCTCGTCCTCTTCGTCCAGCTCTTCGAGCACGGGCGGGATTTCGACCAGCTCCACGACTTCGGGCATCGGTACGACTTCGACCAGCAGCTCCAGCAGCAGCTCGTCCTCGTCCAGCTCGTCTTCTTCGAGCGGCAGCTCTTCGGGTTCGTCGAGCGGTTCCTCTTCGGGCAGCAGCTCTGGCTCGTCCTCGACTACCACGACTTCGGGTGGCAGCAGCGGCACACCGGTCCCGGCCCCGCCGATGACGATCCTGTTCGGTGCAGCCGCAGCCGCGGTGCTCGGACGGCGCAAATTCAAACAGAAGAAGAAAGCCGCCTAAGCAGCAGCTTTCCTGAAGGTCATAAAAGGGCGGTCCTTGTGCAAGGGGGCCGCCCTTTTCTGTTGCGCGTCAGCTATCTGACGACTTGACCCACGGCACTGCGCTGGACGGCACAACGTCGGCTAGTTCCCACACATTGGTGTAGCCATAGCCGTGGAGGTTGATGAAGGTCGGGATGTTGAGTGCCAGCGGCGCGCGCTTGGACACGATCGGCGCGATATTGTCCGAGAAATTGTTGTTGCAATAGATGTAGATCGGGCGGGTCGTGTCGGGGCCGAGCACCTTGGCCAGCTTCTCATCAGTAAAGTCGGAGAAGGGCAGGTTGATCGCGCCTTCGATATGCCCGTCGGCAAAGGCGGCCGCGCTGCGTGTATCCAGCAGGATCGCGCCATCTGCCTTTGCCTGATGGAGGAATTGCCGGAGCGGCAGGCGATGCGCGGCGCGTATTTCGGCCAAGTCAACGGTTAGCTGAGTGAAACCGTCATAGTCGATTTGCGGATTGGCGGCGGGCTGCCCGGTATCCTGTGCCTGCACTGACAAGGTCAGCGCGGCGAGGGCGGTGGCAGCGGCGAAGGCGATAGGGCGCATGGCATTCCTCCCGATAGACTCCGGGGAGGATGCGCGGCGCTGGCTGGACCCCGGATGAATGGCGGGGCACCATATTTATGGCAGGGTTTATTGCTCGACCGGCTTACCGGTGCCTTCCCATGCGACAATCCCGCCCGCCAGATGCGTTGCGCTGCCGTCATGGGCGGCGAGCTTTTCCGCCGCCTGGCCGGAACGATTGCCGGAGCGGCAATAAAGCACCACCTGCTTGCCGTCTTCACGCGGCAGGGCCGCCGGGTCGAAGCTGTCGAGCGGGATGTTGGTCGCGCCTGCAATATGTCCGGCGGCGAACTCTTCCGGGGTGCGCACGTCGATCAGCGTGACAGAGCCTGCATCGAGCTGCGCCGAAAGGTCTGCCACCTCAATCGTGGTCACCGCTGCCAGCGGAGCCGCAGCCTCTTCCCCCTGAGGAGCAGGTGATGAGGCTTCGCATGCAGTCAGGCCAAACGGGGCAATGGCTGCCACCGCCAGCGAAAAAGCGAATTTCGAAGCCTTCATCACCTTGTCTCCTCCGCTGCGGATTACGAAGCCAGCTTGCGCAGCACGTAGTGCAGGATACCGCCATTATTATAATATTCCAGCTCGTTGGCGGTATCAATGCGGCAACGGGCGGTGAAGCTGAAGCTGGTGCCATCGGCACGGTCCACCTTGACCTCCACATCCTGCTGCGGCTTGAGATCCGCCAGACCGGAAATGGTGAAGCTGTCATCACCCTGCAGGTTCAGCGTCTCGCGCGTATCGCCTTCCTTGAACTGGAGCGGCAGCACACCCATGCCGACGAGGTTCGAGCGGTGGATACGCTCGAAGCTTTCGACGATGACCGCACGCACACCGAGCAGGATGGTGCCCTTGGCCGCCCAGTCGCGGCTGGAGCCGGTGCCGTATTCCTTGCCGCCGATCACGACCAGCGGGGTGCCGTCGGCCTTGTGCTTCATGGCGGCGTCGTAAATCGCCATCTGCTCGCCATTGTAGCTGGTGAACCCGCCTTCGACGCCGGGGACCATTTCGTTCTTGATACGGATATTGGCGAATGTGCCGCGCATCATCACTTCGTGGTTGCCGCGACGGCTGCCGTAGGAGTTGAAATCTGCCTTGGCGACCTGGTTTTCCATCAGGTAGCGGCCGCCCGGGCTGTCTTCCTTGATCGAGCCAGCGGGGCTGATGTGGTCGGTGGTGACACTGTCCCCAAGGATGGCGAGCGGCTTGGCATCGGTGATGTCGGTCACCGGTGCGGGTGTCATGCTCATGCCTTCAAAATAGGGCGGGTTGGCGACATAGGTGCTGCCCGGACGCCAGGTATAGGTGTCCGATGCCTCGACCTGGATCGCCTGCCAGTGCTCGTCGCCCTTGTAGACGTCGCCGTAGCGGCTCTCGAACATCTGCCGGTCGATCGCGCCGCTGCGCACTTCGGCAACTTCGGCATTGCTCGGCCAGATGTCCTTGAGGAACACATCGTTGCCGTCCTGGTCCTGCCCGATGGGGGTGCTGACGAAGTCTTCCGTCACCGTGCCCTTGAGCGCATAGGCGACCACCAGCGGCGGGCTGGCGAGGAAGTTGGCGCGCACATCGGGTGAGACGCGGCCTTCGAAGTTGCGGTTGCCCGACAGGACCGAGGCAGCGACGATATCGTTGCCGTTGATCGCCTTGCTGATCGGCGGGGCAAGCGGGCCCGAATTGCCGATGCAGGTGGTGCAGCCATAGCCGACAAGGTCGAAGCCGATCGCGTCGAGGTGGTCCTGCAGCCCGGCCTTTTCGAGATAGTCGGTGACCACCTGTGATCCCGGTGCGAGCGAGGTCTTGACCCAGGGCTTGGGCTTCATGCCGCGCTCGTTCGCCTTCTTGGCGACGAGACCGGCGGCAATCAGCACGTCGGGGTTCGAGGTGTTGGTGCAGCTGGTGATCGCGGCGATCACGACGTCGCCGTCGCCAATATCGTGATCCTTGCCTTCGACCGGCACGCGGACGGGGGCATCCTTCTTGTAAAGGGTCTTGAGGTCGCCGTTGAAAAGCTCGTCGACTTCGGGGAGCACAACCTTGTCCTGCGGGCGTTTCGGCCCGGCAAGCGAGGGCACGACCGCGCCCATGTCGAGAGAAAGCGTGTTGGTGAAGACCGGCTCGTTCTCCGGCGTGAACCACATGCCCTGTTCTTTGGCATAGGCCTCGACCAGCGCGATGCTCTCTTCCGGGCGGCCGGTAAGGCGCATGTAGTCGAGTGTCTTGTCGTCGATGCCGAAGAAGCCGCAGGTCGCGCCGTATTCCGGCGCCATATTGGCGATGGTTGCACGGTCGGCGAGGCTGAGGTTGGAGACGCCCGGGCCGTAGAATTCGACAAAGCGCCCGACCACGCCGACTTCGCGCAGCATCTGCACGCAGGTCAACACGAGGTCGGTCGCGGTGATGCCTTCGGCCATCGCGCCGGTCAGCTTGAAGCCGACGACTTCGGGGATCAGCATCGAAACCGGCTGGCCGAGCATGGCAGCCTCCGCCTCGATTCCGCCGACGCCCCAGCCCAGAACGCCAAGGCCGTTGATCATGGTGGTGTGGCTGTCGGTGCCGACACAGGTGTCCGGGTAAGCGACGGTCGCGCCGTCCTGATCGTCCGAAGACCACACGCCCTTGCCGAGATATTCGAGGTTCACCTGGTGGCAGATGCCGGTGCCCGGAGGAACGGCGGTGAAGTTCTTGAAGCTCTTGGAACCCCATTTGAGGAAGTCGTAACGCTCCGCATTGCGGGCATATTCGAGTTCGACATTCTTTTCGAACGCCTTGGGGTGGCCGAATTCGTCGACCATCACCGAGTGGTCGATCACCAGGTTGACCGGAACCTGCGGGTTGATCTTGGCGGTATCACCACCAAGCTTTGCAATCGCATCGCGCATCGCGGCGAGATCGACAACGCAAGGAACACCGGTGAAATCCTGCAGCAGCACGCGCGCGGGGCGGTACTGGATTTCCTTGCCGGTGGCCGGGTTACGCTGCCAGTCGGCAATCGCCTGTGCGTCTTCGGTCGAGACGGTGAAACCGCCATCTTCGAAGCGGAGCATGTTTTCGAGCAGGACCTTGAGGCTGAAAGGCAGTTTCGAAACATCGCCGATTTTCGTTCCGCCGCCTTGGCGAAGGAATAATAGGCATATTCCTTGCCATTCACATTCAGCTTGCTGCGGGTTCCGAGCGTGTCCTTGCCGACCTGGGTCATTGGCGCATCGTCCTTTCGATAAAGTGGGCTCCGGCCGCCCCATGGCGCGGAGTCGAGATTTGCCGCGCACCTGCGCGTTTGCGGGCGTTTGGTCAAGGGGGCCGTTGGTCGTAAAGTTACATCGCTTTACTGGCCAGCGGCGGGGGAAGCCGACTAGTCCGGAAGTCGTAGCGGGCAGCGGGGCTGCGATGGATATCAGGGCAAGATCAATGGACATGCAGGAAAGCCAGCAGCAGACCTATGCCAGCTTGCGGGCAGGCATTGCCGCGGCGGTGATGATGGTGGTGGCCTGTTTCTGCATCGCTGTTGCCTTGCTGGATCATTCCCGGACCGCCGAAGCAAGCGAGAAGCAGGCAGATATGGCCCCGGCCATCGCAGCAGAAAGCCGCTAAACCGCGCTTTGCTCCGGTCGGTTGCGTCCGGAAATCCAGCTACCGACTGCAATAAGGACCGCGCCCATGATGGTGGTGGCGGTTACCTTTTCAGCGAAGAACAGCCAGCCAAACAGCACCGCCCACAAAAAGCCGGTATATTCCACCGGCACCAGAACCTGCGCCTCGGCCCGGCGATAGGCCCAGGAAAGGACCATCGCGGCGCTGACTGACAGCACCGCACTGGCAGCCACATCGCGCCAGCTTGCTGCATCGGGCAGGACCAGCAGCCATGGGGCACCGGCCAGCAAAATCAGCGAGACGATTCCGTTCTGGAAAGCTGCCACTTCTGTAGGCAGCGCGACCAGTGCTTGCTGGCGCTGCAGCACGAGGTTCCACGCATAGAGCAATGCGGAGAGGAAGAGGGCGACGAGGCCCCAGGCCGCATCATCGCTCATCCGCTCCCGCCCGATCCGTCCGCCCACGATCACCAGCGTCCCGGCAAGGCCGAGCAGTGCTGCGACGATTGCTTGCGGGCGGATTTTCTCGCCCAACAGCAGCGCAGCGAGCCACAAGGCGACCAAAGGCGCGATGAAGGATAGGGCAATCGCTTCAGCCAGTGGCAGACGGGTCAGTGCAAAGAAGAAGGTCAACGCCATGAAGGCCGCCACGATCCCGCGCAAGAGATGGATGCGCAGCACGGCACCGCTTGGCCATGCGCCTGCCAGCACTGCCCAGACCGGCCCGATCAGCGCCAGCCCGATCAGCGAGCGCAAGAGCAGCGCGCTATAGGCCCCGATGGCCAGTGACGCGCTCTTCATGAACGCATCCATCAGCGAGAACAGGCCAATTCCTGCCAAGGTGGCAAGGATGGGGAGAAAGGCAATATGGCGTTGCATCGCGACCAGCCATAAACATGGTGTGGCCACGGGTCACCAGCGGCGATCAATTCAGCTTGCAGACAGCCCTTTTGTTTGATGCTTTTCGTGATTTGGGGCTAATGCAAAGCCTGACCCGGCGGCATCGTGCCGGACCGGGAGGCTGGAAGGGGCTATATTGAGATGAAGATTGCTTTGCGGGGCTTGCTGGCCGGAGTGGCCGTGCTGGGGCTGGCGAGCTCCATTTCCGCGCAGGATGCGCCGGAGGACTTGCTTCCGCGTGAATCCGCGCCGGTGATTGCCCCTGATGTGGGCCCCGATGAAGCTGTCACGGTGTCGGAACCGGTAGTGCAGGAAACAGCGCCTGTGGTGCAGCAGACCTGGCCCGATGTGCAGGTCTGGAGTGTGGCCAAGGCGACCGAGCTGGCCCAAGTGATCGAGGGAATCGGCGCGGAAGGGCTTGATCCCAATGAA
Source organism: Sphingomonadaceae bacterium (assembly GCA_024236195.1). Lineage (GTDB taxonomy): Bacteria > Pseudomonadota > Alphaproteobacteria > Sphingomonadales > Sphingomonadaceae > JACXVD01. The sequence continues at coordinate 535,615 of JACKKZ010000003.1, read as the reverse complement.
TATGGTCTCGCCGGGCTGAAAATGGCGATTGCCGGCGGTGCTGGCGATACGCTCAACCAGGCTGCGAGCGCGAGCTTCAGCTGGCTGGCGGAAGACCTGCGCGATGGGCGCACACCCATGTCGGCGCGGCGCCAGTGGTTCGTGGTTGATCCTGATGCGGAACGCATGCCGACGCCGCAAATCATGGCTGCTGCGCTGACTAGTGGTGACATTGGCGGCGCCTTGGCGCAGCTCAACCCCACCCACCCGGATTATGCCCGGCTCAAGGCAGAGCTGGCGAAAACCCCGGCGACTGAAAAGTCGAAACGCAAGCTGATCCGCGCCAATATGGATCGTTGGCGCTGGCTCGCCCGTGATCTGGGCGACCAGTATCTGATGACCAATGTGCCGGAATTCCAGCTGCGGCTGACGGTCAATGACAAGATTGTGCGGACCTACAAGACCATCGTGGGCAAGCCGGGCCGCACGGCGACCCCGCAGCTTGCCGAAACAGTCGAAGGGGTGATCTTCAACCCGACCTGGACTGTGCCGCAAAGCATTGTGAAGGGCGAAGGGCTGGGCGCGCGCGTATTGGGCAATCCGGCCTATGCCAAGGCCAAGGGTTACAAGGCGACGCGCGGCGCGAATGGCTATGTCAGCGTGGTGCAGCAGCCAGGCCCCGGCAATGCGCTGGGTCTGATGAAGCTCGATATGCCCAATGAACATGCGATTTTCCTGCATGACACGCCTTCACGCGGGCTGTTCAATGCCGATGTTCGTGCACTCAGCCATGGCTGCATCCGCACCGAGCGAGCGAGCGAGCTGGCGCTGACGCTGGCAATCCTGCAGGCCGGGATCGAAGCAGAAGAAGGCGTGGCGATCCTGAAATCGGGCAAATATACTCGTGTAGGCTTCAAGCAGACGATGCCGGTCTACATCACCTATTTCACCATGGGCGTGGACATTGACGGCAATCTGCGCAGCTTCAACGATATCTATGGCCGCGATGCGCCGGTGCTCGAAAGCTTCGACAAACCGCGCCAGATGAACCGTGCGCGCTATAGCGACGAGGAAGTGATTGTGATCGAGGATGATATGCGGACCTGATGGTTCGCTATTGGCGTCGGGATCAGTAGGTTCCGACGCCGACCTCGCCTATTCCGCCGGCACCATTGGCCAGATGGGGCCGGATAGTGGCTGGTGCGTCTGCTACTTTCTCGCCATCCGCGCCTAGGCTCAACCAGTCGGCATAGAGCAGGCGACCGCCAGAGAGGTTCCAAAGAGCCTCGCGGAAATCCTCCGGGTCCATGGCGAAACAGCCGTTGGAGCGGCCAAGACGGCCCCATTTCTCGACATGATTGCGGCGGGCATATTCCGCCGGGTGCATCACGATGGCGCGCGGCAGGGCATTGGAATTGCTTTCATCCAGCCCGCCGAGCCGGATCGACGTACCATAGCGGCCCTTGTACCATTCCCAGGTGACATAGGCGCCGCGGCTGGTCGCGTTCGATCCTTCGACATTCGAAAATTCGTTGAGCCAGCCATCATGCTCCGGGTCTGACCCGGCGCCATGGGCGACATAGAAGCTGCGAACGCTGCCTTGTTCGAGGTTCACGAAGTGGAAGCGCTCTTCCGAAGAGCGAAGCCCGAAATCGGCAATGCCGACAATATCGCTGCGCCAGATGGACGAGCCTGCCTTCTGCAATTCGCGCTTGGCAATGTCGAACAGGGCCTGGTCACGCCTGGATGCCGTTTCAACCGAGGCGAAGGCGCGCGTGGGCAGGGCCAATGCGGCACTTGCGGCAACACTGCCTTTGATCAGGGATCTGCGATTGAGCATCGTGCGACCGGTCCTTTCCCTTGCAATATAGGGATTGCCGCACAGTTTGCCGAGTCTTGCGCGCTTTGCGTAGCACCCCGGCACAGTTTCACCGCGATTCCGCCCCGGCTCACCGCGCCGGGCCACCTTAATTGCCCCCGCCGAGCACCATCTGGTCGCCCATGATGGAGACATTGGACAGGCGCGAGAGGTAGGATTGGCCGAGCAGCGAGACCTCCAGCCCTTCCGGAATAATCACGGCATCCACGTTGCGTTCGGTCATTCCGCCCACTTCGACCTGCGCCAGCCGGGCGTTCACCCCATAGACTGCGCCACTCGCGCCGGTGCCGACCATGCGCACTTCGCTCGGGTCCCATTGCAGGCCGATCGCTTCGGCATCGCGCCCGGTCAGCGCGATCACGCTGGCACCCGTATCGACCATGAAATGCACCGATGCACCATCGACATAGCCATCGGCAAAGAAATGCCCGTTTGATCCGCGCTGCAAGGCGTGGCCGCCGGAATACCACGACTGGTCGGGATTGCCCTCCAGATTGGCGACCTGGTTGCTGCCAGCCACCAGCGTTTCCACCTGCGCGCCGCCCTCGTCAACAGCATCAAGGCGCGGAGCCATCAGCGCGACAAAGCCGACCGTCAGCAGGCCGAGAAAGGCATAGCGGTTCATCATTGCCGCCAAACTTAGCTGGCAGGCCTTAAGTCCGCGTAAAGGCCCTGCGCCCGGTAGGCATGGTGCATTGCAGTGCCCATCAGCGTGGCAATCACCCCGACCACCAGCGAATCCCACACCATCATTCCCCATAGTGGCAGGTCGGGCAGGCCCATGGCCCAATAGTGGTTTTGCGTGTGCAACCATTGCAACGGCACGAAGACGGCCGCGGCAAAAATGGCCACTCGCAGCGATATCAGCCAGCCGCTGCCATAGGCCGCCTTCAGCGTCATGTCCCGGTCACCCAGCAGAGCCCCGGTGGAATAGGCGATGGTCGGGATAGTCGCGATGAACAGCAGCCCGCTGAGCACGGCCTTTGCTGTCTCGTTCACTGGGACAATGCCGGCGAGGAGCGGCACGGATGAAATGACGCCAGCCAGCAGGAAGGCGCCCCAGCGTATCCCCTTGGGTGACCACCATTTCAGCCCTTGCGGGGCCAGTTCCCAATAACGTGTGGCAAAGACCATGGCGAACACCATGCCCAGTACCTTGGGCAGGGCAGCGCCCAGACGCTCGGGATTCATGGCGAGTTCGGCAAAGGCTCCGCGACTGGCAAACATGCCCAGCTTCACCTCAACCACATGTTGCGAAAATTCCGGCAGGATGGCGATCAGCGCAATCACCGGCGCGAGCCGCCACAGCCGCAGCCCGTCACGCAGGGCGAGGGCGAAGAGGCGCAGCACCATCATTGGTATTCTCCAGCTGCCACGAACCCTTCCAGCGCAGCCATGATTTCGGCTTCGCTACGGCTCGCGGCATTGCGCCAACCTTTTGCGCTGTCACCATTCAGCAAGGCGCCATCCGGGCCGAGCGCGACCAGCGTTGGCGTGCCTTCAATATCCTCAACACCCAGCTCGGTAGCGAGCCCCAGGTTGCGACCCTTGCCGATTTGCGGTGTCCCGACATCAATGAACAGCACTTCGAAATGCTCCTGCGCAAAGGCACCCGTTTCACCCTGCGTCAGCGCCTCTGCCAAGGCGCGACTGTCATGGCACCAGTTTGCGCCGAATACGACCAGTAGCGGTTTCCCCCCCACCACTGCAGAAGCCCGTGTCGCGGCGAGAACCTTCTCCGCATCGGCCTGCGGATCATAGAGCTTGCCCGCCGGGTACCGTGGGCCATGGGAGGCGGGGGCGGGCGACGCATGGCTTTGCGCACAGCCCGCCAGGGTCGAGCAGGCAAGCAAGGCCAGTCCGGCAAGCGCGAAGCCGCGCTTCACTCAGCCGCCTCGGTCACATTCCCGGCATCGCTCATGCCCGCTTCGATCTCTGCCGCCTTGGCTTCCACCAGTTCGACTACGTGGTTGAGCATGTCTTCGCTCGTCACATGGTGGTCAGTCACGCCGGACAGATAGACCATGTGCTTGCCATTGCCGCCGCCGGTGATGCCGATATCGGTCTCGCGCGCCTCGCCGGGGCCGTTGACCACGCAGCCGAGGACGGAAAGGCTCATTGGCGTCTTGATATGCTGCAGCCGCTCTTCCAGCGCCTGCACCGTGCGGATCACGTCAAACCCCTGCCGCGCGCAGCTGGGGCAGGAGACGACGCGCACACCGCGCGTGCGCAGGCCCAGCGCTTTCAGCATTTCGAAGCCGACGCGCACTTCCTCTTCCGGCTCGGCGGAGAGGCTCACGCGGATCGTGTCGCCAATCCCGGCCCACAGCAGGTTGCCGATGCCGATGGAGCTTTTCACTGTCCCGCCGATCAGCCCGCCCGCTTCGGTAATGCCCAGATGCAGCGGGCAATCGACCGCTTCGGCCAGCCCCTGATAGGCAGCAACGGCGAGGAACACATCGCTCGCCTTCACCGCCACCTTGAATTCGTGGAAGTCATGGTCTTGCAGCAGCTTGATATGGTCGAGCGCGCTTTCCACCAGCGCCTCGGGGCAGGGTTCGCCATATTTCTCCAGCAGGTCCTTCTCCAGACTGCCGGCATTGACCCCGATACGGATCGCGCAGCCGTTGGCCTTGGCCGCACGGACAACCTCAGCCACGCGCTGGCTTGACCCGATATTGCCGGGGTTGATCCGCAAACAGGCAGCACCGGCATCGGCGGCTTCGAGCGCGCGTTTGTAGTGGAAGTGGATATCCGCCACGATCGGGATGCGCGAAGCCTTCACGATCTTGCCAAAGGCCGCCGTGCTCGCTTCGTCCGGGCACGAGACACGAATGATGTCCGCCCCGGCTTCCTCGCAGCGGCGGATCTGGTCGATGGTCGCCACGGCATCTTCCGTCGGCGTGTTGGTCATGGTCTGCACCGTTATCGGCGCATCCCCGCCCACCGGCGTATTGCCGACCATGATCTGGCGGCATTTGCGGCGTTCAATCGTGCGCCAGGGGCGGATGGCATTCATGCTGGTTAGTCACTTCCTGAACAAGTGGAACACATGGAACACAGTCCAACGGGAGAAAACCTTCCCCACGCAGTGGTTCCCTTACCCGGCCCATATGGCATTTCCTTGGCGGTTTCAAAAGCGCTTGCATTGCCTGTGACTAGCATGGGGGCAGGGAGTAGGAAATCGCGCGCCTTTCCGGCATGTAGCGGCGATGGACATGATCGCAGAGGATGACGATTGCCCGATGCTGTTTGGCCGCGTGCTGGACGGGCAGGGCGCTGGCCGCCCGCTGGACTGGGACGCCGCGCGCGCCTGGCAGCCGGAGAAAGACGGCGAAGTGCTGTGGGTGCATCTGTGCCGCAACCGTCCCGGCGTCCTCGAATGGCTGGAAGAGCTGGGCATACCGGAGCCGACCTGCGAACTCCTGACCAGCGATGAAACGCGCCCGCGCGCGTTCCGCGAAGGCAATACGCTGGTGGCAACCATGCGCGGGATCAACTTCAACCCCAATGCCGAGCCAGAAGACATGCTCTCCATGCAGTTGTGGTGCGATGGCAAGCGGTTGCTGACCTTGCGCCGCGATCCGCTCAAGACCCCGCGCCATGTGCTCAAGATGATCGACCGGCGCGAAGTCGGCCCGAATGATTGCGGCGCGCTGATCACTGAACTGGCCGAAGCGATGATCACCCGCATGAGCAGCGCGATCCTCGACATGAACGAACATATTGACGAGCTGGAAGAGCGCGATCCGGATCACGATCCGGAAGGCGCGCTGAGCAAGATTTCCGCCATCCGCCGCAATTGCCTCGGCCTGAAACGGCATATGGGCCCGATGCACGAAGCGCTGGAAGCCATCTCGCGCTATGCGCCGCCCTGGTTCGAAGAGCATGACCGGCGCGAAATCAGCGAATCCATCGCACGGCTGCAGCGCTATCTCGATGATCTCGACATCAGCAAGGAAAGCGCAGTGGTGCTGCAGGATGAAATCCGCTCACGCGCGGTGGCCGGCAGCGAGCGCGCCACCTATTTGCTGACCGTGGTGGCAGGCATCTTCCTGCCGCTCGGTTTCCTCACCGGCCTGCTGGGGATCAATGTCGGCGGAATGCCGGGAACGGATGATCCCCACGCCTTTGCCTATGTCGTGATCGGCTGCACACTGACGCTGGTCGGGCTGTTGGTGCTGTTCAGGAAATTGCGCTGGTTGTGAGGGGGCGTGCGAGTTCAGGTAGTGGGACGATCTTACTCAAACCCAAAAGCTGACAGGAGCGTTGGATCTATTGCCTCTTCAATGACATCGTCCACCTTTTCGGAATTTTCGCTATGGGCCAACTGTCGCGCGAGGTACGCTGTCATTGTCTTACGTGAAGCGCTCGTCAGTCTAACAAATGTCACACGGCTATCAGTGGTAGAAGGTACTTTCTCTACCAACCCTTTTTGCACCAGCATTTCGATGTAGCGTAGCGCGGTTGTCGGTGCAGCACCCGATGCGATGCAGGCGGAAGTGACGCTGGTCTTTTTGTCTCGTGCTTCCTGAACAAAAAGATCAAGCAGGATGTCCCAAGCAGGTTCGCCCAGCAAGTCGGCTTCAAAGAATTTCTCACGGTCTCGTCGCTGTTGATATTCAGCATTAGCAAGGCTGGCCAAGAGTGGGCTGCATTGATGCCCCAAGCTCGGAGCAAAACCCGAATCGACAAACGCGCTTAACTGAATGCCCTCTTGTTCTGTAGCGACTCTGTCTGCGATTTTGGTCAAGATCTGGCCGATAACCCGCAAGCTGGCGGCGGTCCCCAGTTGTTCAAGCTTCATAGGTTTCTCCTGATCTTATGCTGAAAATGGATTTTTCGCCGACGATGATGTGATCGTACAATCTGCAATTTAGACGGCGAGCAGCTTCGTCGAGCTGCAGTGTCGCCTTCATATCCTGCTGGCTTGGTGTAGGGTCGCCCGCAGGATGAGTGTGCACTACAAGTATGCTCCATACCCGGCGGTCGAAGGCGTAAGAGAATATGTCACTTGCCTTGATCCGAATGCCGTCCTCTTGTCCTGGCCCAAATGACAAAATCCCACAGAAATTGCCAATGATGTCAAAGTGAAGAATGAAAAGAAATTCTCCCGATTTATCTTCGTTGAGCCCAATCAAAAATTCAATGAATTTTTCTGAATTTGGCTGTTTTATATTATTTTGATGTTCGCTAATTGATATTGGTGGGTGGTATTTATAATTCGAATATTTCGGGGTATATTTTTTAATTCCACTAAGTTTGCAATTTGATTCAGAAATTTCCAATTCAAAAGGCTGGTCTCCATATTCGATCCACCGTCGGAGAAACGGGAAGATCAGATATACCCTGATCCAGGCTACAAATTTATCCATGAGGGGTAGGGGCCGCATGTGGATTTCCTCTTCAAGTGAAGAAATATTCCTACGCCTAGAACGACAATTTGCAGGTAGGATGGGGATATTGAAATGATTGAATATGAAAGCGCTGCAATTTCATCGGATAAAATCATGATTATGTGGGAAGAAAGCGCAATAATCTGCAGTGAAGCCAAAAATATTGTGTATAATCTGTTGGCATGTATGGCTATTATTATGAATGAAGCAGTTGTCACGAGGTCAATTATTGTGTGACCAATGTCAATCTGATACCAGATAGTGCCGCTTCCAGCCGCAAAATGATAAAGCCAATCAGCCGGTGCTTGACAAAACAAGGTGAGTGCGCTGGCCTTCTCTGGCCCCGCCCCGGTTTTCCAAGCAAGAACAACCAAGGCGACAACCAGAGAAAGCTGGGCGTACGGCTTTACGGCAAGAATGAATTCCAATCTGTGCCCCTGGAATGGAGGAGGGCAGCCCCGGACTAGGCTGTGACCCTACCAATAATGTTGTCGGCCTCGGTAAAGCCAGTGCTAGGTGTCGAATTGGGCTCATCGAGGATGCCGACCGTCCGGGCAGTAGAGGTCAGCTCGTCGTGGACACGAAACAGGTCGGTCGTGCCTTGGACAATGTGCTGCTGGGCTACCATCAGCTGCATGACAGCCTTCTGGCCTTCATGAACGCACACATCCGGATTTTGGCGAGCTGTAATCATGCGCTTCATGAGCTCGACCGAAGCAAGCATGGCTTCATCCATAAGGGTCTCAGTTGCCCGAATCTGATGCCGGATGGAAATAGCATCCTTCTTGATACGATTGGTCATTGCGTCCTCGCTACGCCGATGCTCAGTCGGCTGACTTATTTGCTTCCAAAGCGAGGTTGGCAGGGCTGCTGGACACTTCTTCGCTGACAACTTTGGCTGCCGTTAGTGCCGTGACCAACAAAACCAGTATGCTCGTGGAAATGAGCAACATTGCAGCGAGACGTGCGAAAACAGGATTCCTGCCATCGAGCCACCTCGGAACCACGCGGTAGTTGTTGCCGAACTGCAGAGGTCCATCCAGTGCAGGTGCGCTGGAATCTGCAAATGCAATATACTCCGAATCGTTCGGAAGGGTTCGTGACACATCCCACTCATTGCCGAGAACTGTCGAAATTCTGCCTGCAGGTTTTCTACACCCTCCATCTAGGGCGCCATCTAGCATTCTCGTGTTGTGAATTTCGGCCAATTCGGCGAGCGAATTGACATTGAGCGCTTCTTTCAGGGAGCGGATATGCTTGTTGATGGCGGATTCGGAAATCGCAAGCTCAGCCGCGATCTGTTTGAGCGTAAGCCGCTTGGCGATCAGGGCCAATACTTGTTGCTGCCTCTTGCTTAGAGAGGGTTTGGCCTGACTTGTCTTCGATTCTCTACCCATTTTGGTCCGCCTGTCTAGGCAGACCGACTTACAACTAATTACCGATCTTGTCAGTGCCCTTATCGTCAATTGACCGCTGGCAGACTATCAGCGCATCATTGATGAGAGCAGCCGCCAATGGCAGACCCAATTTGTCCGCAAGCGCGAGATCATGCTCAAGAGATTCCACGAGCACTTTGACTGAACCTTCAACAGGTTTCTCTATATGCTTCTTGTCGACCAACCCAGTTTCCTTCCGTCCAACCCCAAGGAAGGCTGGCGCCATGCCAGCCGAAAGGTTGGTTTGGCAACCGGTTTTAATTGATACCGGAAATCCAAAAATGGGACAATTTGGTTAACCCAAATTCAAACTCGAAAATTCGCTTGGCAAACATTTTGCCCGGACTGCCCCCTCAACCCCGCCCCACGCTGCTGTATTCAAACCCGGCAGCGCGTACGTCCTCCGGTTTGTAAATATTGCGCAAATCTACCATTAACGGGGCCTTGGCCAGTTCCTTCACCCTCGCCAGATCGAGCGCGCGGAAGGCGTCCCATTCGGTGACGATGGCGACGGCGTCTGCGCCTTCGATGGCGGTGTAGGGGCTGTCGACCATCTCCACTTCGGGCATCAGCGGTTTGGCCTGTTCCATCCCTTCGGGGTCATAGGCGGCCACTTGCACACCGGCATCGACCAGCGTTTGCGCGATGGCGATGGCCGGGGAATCGCGCATATCATCTGTGTTCGGCTTGAAGGTGACGCCGAGCATGGCGACTTTCTTGCCGCGCGCGGCGTCCATCCCGCCCAGCGCGTCGAGCACCTTGCGGCCCATGGCGCGTTTGCGGTGGTCGTTGGTTTTCACCACCGCCTCGACAATGCGCACGGGGCTTTCATAATCCTCGGCTGTCTTGAGCAGGGCGAGCGTGTCCTTGGGGAAGCAGCTGCCGCCATAGCCGGGGCCGGCGTTGAGGAATTTCGGGCCGATGCGGCCATCGCTGCCGATACCGCGCGCCACATCCTGCACATTTGCACCCACTTTCTCGCACAGATCCGCCATTTCGTTGATGAAAGTGATCTTGGTCGCGAGGAAGGCATTGGCGGCATATTTGATCAGCTCCGCGCTGCGGCGGCTGGTGAACAGGATCGGCGATTCATTGAGGAACAGCGGGCGATAGACTTCGCGCATGACCTCGCGGCCGAAATCATCCTCCGCACCGATCACGATCCGGTCAGGGCGCTTGAAGTCGCCAATCGCCGCGCCTTCACGCAGGAATTCGGGGTTGGAGACAACGGAAACCTGATGCCGGTCCATCGCGCCTGCTTCGCGCAAAATGCGCTCCACTTCGTCGCCCGTGGTGACGGGGACGGTGGATTTGGTGACCACGACGGCGTCATTCGCCAGCGCTTCACCCACTTCCTTGGCCACGGCATAGACGAAGGAAAGGTCCGCATGGCCATCGCCGCGGCGGCTGGGCGTGCCGACCGCGATGAAGATGGCGCTGGCGTCCTTGATCCCTTCGGCAAGGCTGGTGGTGAAGGACAGGCGGCCCGCCTTCACATTGCTGCCGACCAGTTCGGCGAGGCCCGGCTCATAGATCGGCATCACGCCATCATGCAGCCGGTCAATCTTCGACTGGTCCTTGTCGATGCAGACGACATCGTGGCCGAAATCGGCGAAACAGGCACCCGAAACCAGGCCGACATAGCCCGAACCAACCATTGCGATCTTCATTGCGAAGCTAACCCTCTGTTTGTGGTGCCCCAATACGCCGGGCGACCCGTTGGGCGGCCCTTAGCGCAATTATCCTAAATTATCCCTGTGGTTTGACACGATTATGTCATCCCGGATTTCTGTCTGGATATATCGGCGCTGGTCACCCTCCAGCACAAGTGCGGTCAGGCGGCCAGTCCGGAATGCCCCGGTGTCGATAGCGATGCGGTTGCTGTGCTCTTCGATATCGTCAACGATCGTATGCCCATGCACCACCAGGCCGGGATGCGGCTCTGCATGGCGCAGGAAAGGCTCGCGGATCCACAGCAAATCGTGCCTCTTCTGCTGCTCCAGTGGCAGCACCGGATTAATCCCCGCATGGGCGAAGATGTAATCGCCGATCACGATCATCTCTTCGAAACTACGCATGAAGTCGATATCGCGCTGCGGCACGACCTGGTGCATCAGCTCCTGCAATTCCTCCAGCGTGGCCTTGTTATAGACCCGCTTGTCGAGGCCATAGCTGAGGATCGTCTCGCGCCCGCCATGTTTCAGGAAATGGCGCAGCACATCCACATCGGAGAAGGAATCGAGGAACATTTCCTCATGATTGCCAGCCAGGATGCGCACCTTGCGGCGGGCCTGCAATTCGCGGGCGCGGGCAATCACCCCGGCGCTGTCTTTCCCGCGATCAACCAGGTCGCCCAGCAGGATAATGGTGGTGTCTGCATCCGGCGCGTCCAGATCGTCTTGCCGGATGGCGTGGACCAGCTCGTCAAACAGGTCGAGCCGCCCATGGATATCGCCGACCACATAATAGCGCTCACCAGCCGGCACCGCAGCGCTGGGGCGCTTCGGACCTTTCCGGAAGAGTTGGCGCAAGGAATTGAACACGTCTTTATCTCTTACATTTTCGGATCGCGCACATAGGCGCACCGGCCCTTAGCGGCAATCCATGACCACTGTCTGAACGGTTGGTGTGATGCAAAAAGTCCACACATGACGGCACTTTTTGCGCATGCGATAATTTTTCTTGTGCAGCGCAGCATTCGCAGGCAAGTTTGTGTCGTTCCTGACCGAGATCGCACATCAAAGAGGCGGCAGGCAGGGCGGCAGGTAGGGACGAAGCACAATAAAGAACAAGGAAGGTTCTCATGCTCACGTCCATTCGCGGCCTCACCGCTGCAACTCTTTTCGCTGGTACCGCATTCGTTGCAACCCCGGCTCTCGCTGCTGACGACAACGCTGTCGAAGGCGATATCCTGAACGTTGAAATGGCTGCAGCCGAACTGGTTGCCGCTGACGCACCCGCTGCTGACGTGGCGCTGGACACTGGTGCCATCACCATGACCCGCGTTGCACAGCCGGTCGAAGCCGAAGTCGCCAGCCAGATGGGCGGCGAAAGCGGGTTTGAGATTTCCGGCAATGTCGCGCTGGTAACCGATTATCGTTTCCGCGGCGTGTCTTTCTCTGACGGCGATTTTGCGCTGCAGGGCGGGATCGACGTCGCGCATTCCAGCGGCTTCTATGTCGGCACCTGGGCATCCTCGATTTCCGGCGGCTCGCCCTATGGCGAGCTTGAACTGGACGTCTATGGCGGCTGGAGCGGCGACATTTCCGAAGGCATCAGCTTCGATATCGGCCTGCTTTACTACATCTACCCGACCGGCGATGTACCGGGCTTCGACTCCGACTATTTCGAGCCCTATGCCTCGATCAGCGGCGACCTCGGCCCGGTCAATGCGACCCTTGGTGTTGCCTATGCGTGGGATCAGGCATCGCTGGGCAGCCAGGACAATTTCTACATCTACACCGATTTCGAAACGGCTATCCCGAATACCCCGATCTCGCTGACCGCTCACCTCGGCTACACCGATGGCGTGTTCGCGACCAAGGCAAGCGGCAAGAGCTTCGACTGGGGCGTGGGCGCATCCTGGGCCGTCACGGACAGCCTGAGCCTGGGCTTCAACTATGTTGATACCGAAGGCCCGTCCTTCGAAGACTTCACTGACGCAGGCTTCTTCTTCACGCTGGGCTACAGCATGTAAGAAGCAGACAGGTTTCGACCTGAGCATGAACTGGCCCGCCCCGAGCAATCGTGGCGGGCCTTTTCATGTCTGGAGATATTGGCGGTCAGTCGAGCATGAAATCGACCGTGGTGACCACGCGAACCTTCTTGAACGGCGTGTCGGACACACCCCAGCCACCACCATCGCCATCGCGCGCGTCAATGGAGAAATAGCCCTGCGTCGCGCGGCGGATGGAGCCGACATTCGCGCCGCTATCTTCCGCAAATTGCTCGGCTGCGGCGCGCGCATCCTTGGTCGCGGCGGCGACCATTTCCGGCTTGATCGCATCGAGCTTGGTAAAGGTGTAGGACATGGCGGAGCCATCCTCCACCACCACGCCCCGGCGCACGAGGTCGCCCTGCTGTTTGACCGCAGCCTGCGCCCGGTCAATGTCATTGGTGCGCAAGGTCATCCGCTGGCGCACCGTATAACGGCCCACGCCATTGCTGTCCGTGTAATAGGACACGTTGATCCCGGTCGGCTGCAATTCGTCATCCGGGAAGCCGATCTTCGAAAAGAAGGATGTGATCGCCTTGCTATCCTCGTCAACTTCGTTCTGGGCAGCCTGCAGATCGGTGGAGGTGGCGGAATAGGAGATCGTCCAGGTGGCGAGGTCTGCGGTCACATCCCGCTCTGCCAGCCCGCGCACAGTGACGGAGCGATCCGCGTCCTTGGCGCGCACCAGCCCGTCGCCCAGCAGATATCCGCCAATCACCAGCCCGACGGAGAGGACGGCGGCACTCGCCAGCCACTTGCCAGAGCCCGGTTCTTTCCAGAAAGGGGTGGAACGGGCGGCAGTTTCATCGGTATGGTCGGTCATAGCTTGTATCCCTGCGAGCGCTGATTGGCCGGCAGGTGACCTAGCATCATGTCGATGAACTGTGCTTGAATAGAGACGAATGGAGTTTTAGCGTGACGAAATACCTCCACACAATGATCCGGGTGACCGATCCGGAGGCAACGATTGCCTTCTTCAAGCTGATCGGGCTGGAGGAAGTGAAGCGCTTCGATGTGGAGGCCGCACGCTTCACGCTGATCTTCATGGCCGCTCCGGGGCAGGAGGGCATTGCCGAGGTCGAACTGACCTATAACTGGCCACCCGAAGATGGCAGCGCGCCGGAGGAATATGACGGCGGCCGCAATTTCGGGCACCTCGCCTATCGGGTCGATAATATCTACGAGACCTGCCAGCGGCTGCAGGACGCAGGCCACCCCATCCACCGCCCCCCGCGCGACGGGCACATGGCCTTCGTCAAATCACCCGACGGGATTTCTGTAGAGCTGCTGCAAGACGGGCATCTGCCGCCGCAGGAGCCGTGGGCGAGCATGGAGAATGTCGGGAGTTGGTGAGGGGGCTTGGGCGGCGGATTTTGGAACTATCAGCAGGGAACAAGCTGTATTGAGCTACCAATCGCATCGAGGATCCTGTTGAAAAATTCCGTAGTTATGCGTCCAGAATTGAAAGCAATGTCCAGCAGGAGAGCGGCAAGGATGCCTTGCGCCAATGGATAACCCCACCCCCAATATTCGCTGAAGATCACGGTCATCGCCCAATTCTGTCCCAAGAGATACCAGATCGACATCAGAGCCGTTGATAAGGTCAAAGCAAGGGAAATGGGCAGAAGATGGCGAGCAGCCCCCTGTTTGACCAATGACAACACGAAAGACAGGGCGAGCAGGGCAGCGTTGCTTCCAGCAAAGATGTTGAGGTCGGTGCGAAGCTCGCCGATCACTTTCTCGTACTTGCCTAATATCAGTTGCTCTATCTTGTCCGAGGCCATGCCATATTTGACAATCGAGCTTTCCATGGAGCTACGAACCGCTGCGGCGGCTTCTTCGCGCCGGTTACAGTCCAACTTGCAGGCAGAAGCCAGCACATTTGCAACCATGCGATCCAGGCCCGCATCCAGTCCTTGCTGTATTTCGTCCATCTTCGTTCGAAGGCCCTTTGCCAAGGCCTTGCCAATCGGTGCGGATTCAAGAGGCTCAAGGTAGATACCTCTTTCAGAAAGAGCGTCCGAAACCTGTTCGCTGGTCTGCGACACGACAATGTCCTTGAGGTGAACGCCCAGTTGGTCAGACGAGAAGTTCACATAAGCGAGCAGCAAAGTGAAAACGGCCAAGCCAAGCCCTGTTAGCGCCAGGTTGAGCCTTCGGATTAGAATTTTGGTGCTCACGGCTGGAGAACTTAATCGAGTTGCCATTTTGCACAAGTTTGCAATGTCTTCTCACTGCCTAAGAGTGGTTACGACCTCTCGAAACGCGTCATCTTTCAGCGGTTTGGGCGTGTAAACCTGCGAGGACTTCCAGCCAGTTGCCTAACCATTTTTGGCCATCGCGATGTAAATAAGTTTTAACACCCCGCAATGTAGAAAGCTTCTTACATTGCGAGGGAGCGAACCCGTGTCGAAATCTTATTCCGAGAAATTGTCCCGTCGCACGGTCATGATGGCCGTGGTCCCCTTGGCGATCCTGTTTGCCGGAAAAGCCGCCTTGACGGCGCTGGGCGTGGATGACGGCGGATGGTTTGTTGTCGGCCTCATCCTATGTGGTTTCTCTGCATTCCTGATCCTCGGTGCCCATTACTGGAAGCTGCTCGACGATATGCAGCGCCAGGGGCAGGCAGTCAGTGGCTATTGGGGCGGCATGGCTGGCCTTGGCGTCACCGCCTGTATCATGGCTGCTGCGGGACTGAGCCACAGCCAGTTTGCGCTCGGCGTCGCCACGCTGGCGGTGTTCCAGCTGGTTTGTTCGACGCTGATCTATGCCTTCTGGTCGCTGAAAGGGCGGGGCTTCAGCTTCCGGTCGGGAGAATGAAAAACAGCCTGCGAAGCTACCGGACGGAGCGGGGCCTGAGCCAGCTGGAACTGGCCGAAGCGGTCGAAGTGACCCGCCAATCCATCATCGCGATGGAGGCGGAGAAATACGCCCCCTCGCTACCGATGGCCTATCGCCTTGCCGCCTATTTCGACGTGCCGGTCGAAGAGCTGTTCTTCAACCCGTGGAAGGCGGGCTGATTCAATCCGGCAGCCGATGCGCCGTCAGCTCCGCCTCTTCAGGATGCTCGGTGGTCAAACGCAGCACAATATAGCCCAGCACGGCGGAAATGATCGAACCCATCAGGATGCCGATCTTCGCTTCGTCAATCAGCAGGCGATAGCCGGGGAAGGCCAGTTCGCTGATGAAGAGTGACATGGTGAAGCCGATCCCGCACAGCATGGTGACGCCCCAGATTTCTGTCCAGGTTGCGCCTGCCGGGCGCTTGGCAAAACCGATCTTGTCGGCGGCGAAGATGGCGGTGAAGATGCCCAGCTGCTTGCCAACCACAAGGCCCGCCGCGATGGCGAGCGGCAGCGGGGCAATGATCCCCTCTATCCCCAGCCCGCCAATTTCCACACCGGCATTGGCAAATCCGAAGACCGGAACGATCAGGTATGCGCTCCAAGGGGCGAGGCCATGCTCCATCGCTTCCAGCAGTGGCTTGCCATCCGGCTTGTGCATGGGGATGGTCAGCGCGGCGACGACGCCTGCAATGGTGGCATGGACGCCGGAATGCAGCACGCAATACCACAGCGCCAGCGAGAGCAGGATGTAGAGCAGCACATTGCCCACCTTCATCCGGTTGAGCCCGATCATCACCCCGGTCAACACCAGCGCGCCGACCAGCCATGCCAGCTTGATATTGGCGGTGTAGAACACTGCGATCACCATCACCGCGCCAATGTCATCGACAATGGCGACCGTCAGCAGGAACAGGCGCAGCGATGCGGGCACGCGGCTGCCCAGCAGGCCCAGCACGCCCATGGCAAAGGCGATGTCGGTCGCCGCCGGGATCGCCCAGCCTTGCAGCAGTTTGGGATCATCGCCGTGGACGATGCTCCAATAGACCAGTGCCGGTGCGGCCATCCCGGCAATTGCCGCCAGCACCGGCAGCTTGCGCTGTTCTGTGGTGGAGAGCTGGCCTTCGATCAGCTCACGCTTCACCTCCAGCCCGACGACGAAGAAGAAAATCGCCATCAAGCCGTCATTGATCCACAGATGCAGCGTGTTGAGCTTGGCCACCGGGGTGAAGGCCCAGGTGCCGTGGAACAGGTGGTGATATTCATGCGCCAGCGTGGAATTGGCGACCAGCATCGCGCCCGCTGCCACCAGGATCAGCAGGATACCGGCAGAGGCGTCTCCCACAAACAGGGCGCGGACCGGAGCGAGCGCTACACGGAGGAAATTATTCTGATCAGCCATTGGAAAATCCATTCCCGAAATGATGGCGCGTTGCAAGCTTTCAAGGCCTCGTTATAGTTACCTTCCAAATACCGTGGGGGCGGCTGTGCAAGTTGGAGGCTATACAGTCTGGGAATGGCTCGTGCTGGCAGAGCACGAGATGCTGCTGTTCGCGGCGGCATTCTTCCTGATTGGCGCAATAGACGAGTTCGCCGTGGACCTGATCTGGCTGTGGGGGCGGCTGACGGGCAAGCTGCGAACACCGCATCTGTTTGATGAAGCGCTGACGCGCGCGCCGCTGGCTGGCAGGGCGGCCGTGTTCATCCCGGCATGGCGGGAAGAGGCGGTGATCGGCGCAACCATCCGCCATGCGCTGGAGGCCTGGCCGCAAGCCGGGATGCGGCTCTATATCGGCTGCTACCGCAATGATCCGCTCACAGTGGAAGCAGCCATTGCCGCGGCGCAAGGTGATCCGCGCTTGCGGATCGTGATCCATGATCGCGATGGGCCCAGTACCAAGGCCGATTGCCTCAACCGGCTCCACCGCGCGCTGGAGGAGGATGAGCAGCGTTCCGGCTGCGCAGCACGGATGGTGGTGCTGCATGATGCCGAAGACATGGTCGATCCGGCTGCGCTGGGCTTGATGGACAGGACGCTGGATGAAGCAGATTTCGTGCAGATCCCCGTCCGCCCCGAACCGCAAAGGCGCTCGCGCTGGGTCGCGGGGCACTATGCCGATGAATTCGCCGAAGCCCATGGCAAGGCAATGGTAGTGCGCGATCATCTGGGGGTCGGCCTGCCGTCGGCCGGGGTTGGCTGTGCAGTGGCGCGCCCGATCCTTGCGCGCATGGCGGCGCAGCATGGCGATGGCCTGCCATTCGCGCAGGATAGCCTGACGGAAGATTACGAGTTGGGTCTGGGTGTCAGCGAAATGGGCGGGCGCGCGCGGTTCCTGCGGGTGCGCGGGGCGGACGGGCGGCTGGTGGCGACCCGTGCCTGTTTCCCGGCGCGGCTGGACCTGGCCGTGCGGCAGAAAACGCGCTGGGTCCATGGCATTGCCCTGCAGGGCTGGGACCGGATGGGCTGGGGGCAAAACCCCGCTGAAATCTGGATGCGCCTGCGTGACCGGCGCGGTCCCTTGACGGCGCTGGTGCTGGCGGTTGCCTATGGCTTGCTGGTGCTGGTGCTGCTCTCTGCCATCGCCCGCAGCTTTGGCGTTTCCCCTGCATACCAGCTTGATCCGGGTATCAAGTTGATTCTTGCGGCGAATTTTGCCAGTTTCCTGTGGCGCGGGGCATGGCGATTTGCCTTTACAGCGCGGGAATATGGCATGGTTGAGGGGGCAATGGCGGTTTTGCGCATTCCAGTGAGCAACATCATTGCCATCATGGCCGGGCGGCGAGCGCTGGTTGCCTATGCCGGCACGCTGGCCGGGCAATTGCCACGCTGGGACAAGACCGACCATCGCGACCATCCGGTGCTGATGCAGCGGGAGCAGGCAGCTTGAACGCAATAGTTGCCAGACAGGCGCAGCGCCGCCGGGGCGGGCCGCTCGCCATGCTGGGCACACTGGTGCTCGTATGGGTCATTTTCCGCGTGGTATCCTGGGCGCCGGTCCCGTTTGATCTGCAAATGCCACATCGTGACCATGGCTTCGGTTTCGGGCTGGCTGCCAGCGATGAAGAACCTGAAGCGGGGCTGCCTGCTGCTGCACCATCAGTGCCTGCTCTGGCGCAGGCGGGCACCAGCCTGCTGCCGCGCCTTGCCGGGGGCTCTGCTCCTTCGCCTTCCAGTGCGGTGATGGCCGCTGCGTCCGGTGAAGCCCAAAGCGCCGCCGGACCCTATATGATGGCAGGGCACAATATCCTGTTGATGGCCGGGCTGTCACATGTGCCGGTGCCGGACGATGTCGCTTCGCTGTTTCGGGAACGCGGCGCTGCCAATGGCCCGCCGACGCCGCCAGTGCTGGCTGAAAGAGCTATGCCGCAGAGGGGAAAGCGCTGGTCGCTCGATAGCTGGCTGTTCCTGCGCGACGGGTCAGGCGGTGCCAGCGCCGCAGCGCCGCTGGCCAGCACATATGGCGCCAGCCAGGCGGGCGCGGTGTTGCGCTATCGGCTGGCGGCAGGCAGCGCGCATCAACCCAACGCCTATTTCCGCGCTTACAAGGCTCTCGACCGGGGTGGTGAAGTAGAAGCTGCATTGGGGCTTGCCGCACGCCCGCTGGCAGACTTGCCAGTGATGGCCAATGCCGAACTGCGCGCCACACGGGTCGCCGGAAAAACGCATCTGCGGCCCGCCGGTTTCGTGTACTCCCAGCTCGCGCCGCTAAGCCTGCCTGCCGGGATGCGGGCAGAGGCCTATGGGCAGGCGGGCTATGTCGGCGGTGCTGGCAAGACTGGCTTTGTCGATGGTCAGCTTCGGCTTGATCGGGAGCTGGCGCGTTTCAAGCTGGGTGATTTGCGGGCCGGTGCCGGTGCCTGGGGTGGTGCGCAGAAAGGTGCTGCACGGCTGGATATCGGCCCTTCGGCGAGCATCGGCCTGCCGCTGGGGCAGCATCCCGCACGGCTGTCAATGGATTACCGGATGCGCGTGGGCGGGGATGCACAGCCGGAAGACGGAATTGCCATTACGCTTTTTAGCAATTTCTAATATACGCTTCTTCCAACTTTAACCATGCTGGGCTAGGCGGGGAAAATGGACGTCTACCTCCCCATCGCAAACCTGTCCGTCAACGGGCTGCTCATTGTCGGGCTGGGTGCGCTTACCGGGGTTCTTTCCGGTTTGTTCGGCGTGGGCGGTGGCTTCCTGACAACGCCGCTGCTGATCTTTTACGGCATCCCGCCAACCGTTGCCGCTGCATCGGCATCGACTCAGGTAACCGGGGCAAGTGTTTCGGGCGTTTTCGCGCATAGCCGCCGCAAGGGTGTGGATTATCGCATGGGCGGCGTGATGGTCGTTGGCGGCATTATCGGCGCGATGATGGGCACTTTGCTGTTCCGTTTCTTCCAGTCCATCGGCCAGATAGATATCATTATCAACATCCTCTACGTGCTGATGCTCGGGACGATCGGTACGTTGATGATGCGTGAGGCGCTGGAAACGATCCGCGCCAGCAAGAAGGGCGAAAGGCCGGTCGTGATGAAGCGGCGGCACCATCCCTTTGTCGCGGTATTGCCGATGCGCTGGCGGTTTTATCGTTCGGGTCTCTACATTTCCCCGCTCGCTCCGCTGATCCTGGGCATTGCCGTTGGCATCCTGACGATGCTGATGGGTGTCGGTGGTGGCTTCATCCTTGTGCCTGCCATGCTTTATATCCTTGGCATGAGCGCAGGGGTGGTGGTGGGCACCTCACTGTTCCAGATTCTGTTTGTGACCATGGCGACGACGATGATGCACGCGCTCACGACACGGGCAGTGGACCTCGTGCTTGCCGCCCTGCTGTTGCTCGGTTCGGTGTCGGGCGCGCAGATCGGCACCAAGATCGCCTCCAATGCCAAGCCTGAAATCCTGCGTGTCATCCTCGCGGCCATCGTGCTGCTGGTGGCGCTGCGCATGGTCTATGGGCTGGGGGTCCGACCGGACGAAATCTACACGGTTGTCGACCTGTGAAGCGGCTGCTGCTCCTGCTGCTGGTGATGTTTGCCCTGCCGGCGCAGCGGGACCCGATCCTTGTGCCTGAAATATCCCAGCATGAAGTTCAGGTGCGGCAGGGCTTCACCGGCACGGAATTGTTGCTGTTCGGGGCGATCCTCGATCCGCGCGGTGTGCGTGCAGGCGAAGAATATGACATTGTCGTGCTGCTCAAGGGCCCCACCGTGCCGATCCGGGTGCGCGAGAAAGAGCGCATTGGCGGCATCTGGCTCAATTCGGAAAGCACCGCCTTTCGTTCTGCACCTTCCTTCTTCGCGATTTCCTCTAGCAGGCCGGTCCCTGAAATTGTCGATGAAAAAACCGCGGCAATTTACGAGCTGGGGCTGAAATACATCCAGTTCTCCCCCAGCGGCGTGATTGATGTGGAACAGCAGGAACGGTTCAAGGCCGGGCTAGTGGACCTGCGCTCGCGCATGGGGCTGTACAAGGAAGATATGGCCGGGGTGCAGATCAGCGAGCAAGTGCTCTATCAGGCCCGGATTTCGCTGCCTTCCAATGTCAGCACCGGGGTCTACACCGCTGAAACCTTCGCCATTTCCCGCGGCCGGGTCATTGCCTCGGCGGTGTCAGAAGTGGAAGTGAAGAAAGTCGGCTTTGAACGGCTGATCGAGGTGTTTTCCCAGAAACAAGCCTTGCTCTACGGCATCATCGCCGTGCTGATGTCGGTGGGCATGGGTGTGCTCGCTGGCAGGCTTTTCGCGCTTGTTTAACAGGCACAATTGACCTGATTTTAACCCCTTTGCCCCTACGAAAGTTGAACAACCGTAGGGGCATAGGGATTTTTCCATGACGGACATGGGTAAACAGTCTTTCCAGCGCGAGGCTTCGGCAGCGCCATCAGCCGCCGCTGATGCGAAGACTGACAATGCAATGCAGCCGATTGGCGTGGTGCTGGAAATTGCCGGCTCCGGGTCGCAGATTGCGCTTGATATTGAACGCCTGAACGAATGTATGGCGGACCCTGACCCTTCGATCACTCTCGCGGGCCAGGTTGGCAGCCAGATCAAGATCCGCGTGGGCAAGAGCTGGCTGCTCGCCAGTGTCCGTAACCAGCGGCAGGATCGCCGTGCCAATGGCATTGTCGCCAATATCGACTTCCTCGGCGAAGGTGATGAAGAACGCCTGACCGGCAAAATCCACTCTTTCCGCCGTGGTGTGACACGTTACCCCGTGCCCGGCGCGCTCATATACCCTGCAACAACCACTGATTTGCGCCAGATTTACGCTAGCGATGGCCGCTCCAACATCCAGGTGGGGACGGTCTATCCAACCAAGGATATCCGCGTGGGCATCTATATCGACGCCATGCTCGGCAAGCATTTCGCCCTGCTCGGCTCCACCGGTACGGGTAAATCTACCAGTGCCGCGCTGATCCTGCACCGCATCTGCGAAGCCGCACCGGAAGGTCACATCGTCATGATTGACCCGCATGGTGAATATTCAGCAGCGTTCAAGACCAATGGTCAGATCCTCGACGTCTCGAACCTGCAGATGCCCTATTGGCTGCTTAACTTCGAAGAACATTGCGAAGTGCTGCTGACCAGCACCGGCAATGACCGGCAGATGGATTCGGACATCCTTGCCAAATGCCTGCTCAAGGCGCGTGGCAGGAGCCGACTGGCAGCCGAAATCGGCAAAATCACGGTGGATTCGCCGATCCCTTATCTCCTTTCGGACCTGTCCAACGCGATCCAGGATGAAATGGGCAAGCTGGACAAGGCGACCAACACCGCACCCTTCATGCGGATCAAGACCAAGCTGGAAGAGCTGAAATCCGATCCGCGTTACCAGTTCATGTTCTCCGGCATGCTGGTAGGCGACACGATGGCGGAATTCATTTCCAAGGTCTTCCGTATGCCCGGCCATGGCAAGCCGATCTCGATCATCGACGTATCCGGCGTGCCGTCCGACATTACTTCCACCGTGGTTGCGGTGCTTAGCCGGCTGGTGTTCGACTTTGCCATCTGGGGCCGTGAAGAAAAGACCCGACCGATCCTGCTGGTCTGCGAAGAGGCGCACCGTTATGTGCCCAACGAGAAGAACGCCGATGGCTCTTCCGTGGGCAAGATCCTCAGCCGTATCGCCAAGGAAGGTCGTAAATACGGTATCTCGCTGGGCCTGATTACGCAGCGCCCCTCCGACCTTGCCGAAGGCGTACTGTCGCAGTGCGGCACGATCATTTCCATGCGCCTCAACAACGACCGCGACCAGGCCTTCGTGAAGGCCGCCATGCCCGAAGGGGCGCGCGGCTTCCTCGATTCCATTCCCGCCCTGCGCAACCGCGAATGTATCATTTGCGGTGAAGGTGTGGCGATCCCGATCCGCGTGGCCTTTGACAATCTCGAAGAGGTCAAGCGGCCTGCCTCTGAAGATCCCAGCTTCGTCGAACTGTGGAGCAGCAGCGGCGGCGAGGATGAAGCGGTGATGCGGACCGTTCAACGCTGGCGTACGCAGGGTAACTAATAACCACACCCACCCCACTGTTATCGGATGGGTGTCAGGAAGGTCGCAACCAGCAAGGCGCGACTGGATGGCTTCTGCGCCTCGATTGCCTTTACAAGATGCAGCGCGGCTTCGCATTGTTCCTCTGAACCCAGCACAGCGGTGTCGATATTGTCTGTGAACAGGGCAATTTGTTCTGCGCTGGCGCCCCGTTCGCGCATTGTATCGGTCAGTTTCCTGAGGTCAGAGGGCGTGGTCGCCAGCCGCAATTGCTGGTCTGCCCGGCCAGCCGCCATGGCTTTGATCTTTGACGCGGCCGCTTCGCCGATGAGCTTGCCAGTTTCCTCTGACAGCGGATCGGCTGGCTCCATCGTGCCGAAAATATAGTCCCCGCATGCTACCGGATCTTCGGCCAGCAAGGCTTCGAGCAGAGCACTTTCCGTGCGCAAGACCTCCGACAGATTGGCTTCCGGCGCAGCAGCAAAATCATTGGGGTGGCGCGCCATGAAACGGGCAAGTTCCCTACTGCCGGCGCGCATCACATCCTCTGCCGGTGCATCGGCCATGGCGGCGTCTGTCATGGATTCGAGCAAGTCGTCATATTCCAGTGGGAAGTAGTCGCGCATGGCCTGCAATACGGCGAGGTCCCCCGGACGGGCCTCCATCGCTTCGACAATCCGGTTTTCGATTTGCTTTGACGGATTGTAATATTCCTCGATTCCACCCGCCATGACAAAGCGAACGATCAAGCCGCCAACAATTGCGGCGATGATCACGCCGATCTTCTGTGAAGCAGATGTTTCGGACAGGAAACTCATTGGTTTTGGCCTCCGTGGTGGTTGGAGCGTGTTGTCATGTTACAAATTCGGCTTGAACCGGCCCGCCGGTTCGGCATCGGCGCCGCTTTGTTCGGCGGCCTCCAGATCATTCTCTGCTTGCGCAGCTTCGCGCCAGCCGGGGCGGTGATAGGCGATCCAGGCGAGGGCTGCCGACACAACCGAGCCGACCGGGAAGGACCACCAGATCGCATCCGGTCCAAGCCAGCCATAGGTCAGTTCATAAAAGCCCAGCCGCGCGGGGTAGAGCGCCACCACGAGGATCACCACGGGCATCACCACTGCGCCGCCCGCCCGCATCGTGCCGAAATAGACCACCGTCGCGCCAAACAGGATGAAGCCCCACACGCCGATCAGCAGCAAATGCTCCCCAATTGCGATGGATTGGCTGCCTGCGGGCAGGAACAGGCCCAGTGCCCAATGGTCCAGCACCACCAGCAACACGCACAAAGCCCCGGTGATGACGAAATTGACCATGATCCCGGCGCGGGTGGTGGCTTCCAGTCGGTCCCACTTGCCAGCGCCAATCGCCTGTGCCGCCATCGCGCTCACCGCCGCGCCAATCGCCATGGCGGGCATCTGGACATAGGTCCATAGCTGCATCGCCGCGCCATAGGCGGCGGTGTAGGTCAGCCCTTCCTTGTTCACGAGCCCGATCATGATCAGTCCGGCAGCAGACATGATCATCATCTGCGCGCCCATCGGCAGGCCCTTGGTGACGATATAGCCCAGCTCTTCACGCTGCGGTTTCAGCCAGGCGAGTTCCTTACCCCGCAGCCGCAGGGGCAGGTCTTTGGCGTAGATATAGGCCACCATGGCGACAAAGCCGACGAGATTGGCGGTCACCGTGGCAATCGCGCTGCCGGCAATGCCGAGGGCAGGGAAAGGGCCAAAGCCTGCAATCAGCAGCGGGTTGAGGACAATATCCAACGCGACCACGACCCCCATGAAGATCAGCGGGGTGCGCGCATCGCCTGCGCCGCGCAGCCCCATGGAGAGCATGACGAAGACCATCACCGGCGGGGTGGAGACGAAGATCCAGCGCAGATAGGTGTTGGCCATGTCGGCTGCCTCGCCCGGCGTGCCCATCATTGAGAGCAAATAGGGGGAGGCGGACCAACCCACTGCCGAAGTCAGCAGCGAAACACCGCCGCAAAAGCCCACGGCTGTGCCCATCGTCCTGCGCGCGGCCTCCAGCCGCTTGCCGCCGAAATGCTGCCCGATTTTGACGGTTGCGGCCATACCAAAGCCAAACACGGTGGCGGCGAGCAGGAACAGGATGATGTTGGCATTGGCGGTGGCTGCCAGCGCTTCCTCGCCCAGCAATTTGCCCACCCAGATGGCATTGACGGTGCCGTTCAGCGATTGCAGCAGATTGCTCGCCAGCGTGGGGATCGAGAAGATCAGCAGCGTGCGCAGGATCGGCCCGCTGGTCAGGTCGCCACGCTTGGCCGATGGAGTGGGGGCTGGCGTGTCGCTCATGTCCCGCGTGTGTCGCCATAGAGATGGATATGCAAGCGGTCGCTCATGCGGAAGCCATGGGTAAGGCACAGCGGGGCGAGCCATTGCTCACGCTCGCGCAGCGTCTCGCTTTCGGTCCCTTCGGGCATCAGGTAAACCCGCGAGGGGTTCATGTGGTAAGTGCGGGCAAGGTCGAGCACTTCCGCCACATCCTCCGGTGTGGCGATCACGAACTTCAGGAAAGCGCGCGGCTCGCTGGCCCAGTGGTGCAGCCGTTCGGGAATGAGCGCGAGGTCGGCCGGATTGCCCGAATGCGCAAGCTTGGGGCTGACATTATACTGGTCGATATGCACATCGAGCCGCGCGGGCGGCTCGACCGTGCCATTGGTTTCAATCTCGATAGCATGGTCGGGGAGCAGCTTTGCCAGTTCCGCCAGCGCAGGGGCCTGCAACAGCGGTTCGCCGCCAGTGATGACCAGCCGACGCGGGGGGAGGGCAGCGATCCGTTCGGCCACTTGCTCCACGCTGAGTTTGAGCTGGTTGGCGCTGCGGGTGAAGTGCTCCTCCGCGCGATGCGGGCGGTTATCGCCTTCGAAGCGCCAGGTGTAGGCGGTGTCGCACCAGTGGCAGGCAAGGTTACAGCGACTCAGGCGCACAAAGGTGCAGGGCTGGCCCATGCTCGGCCCTTCGCCTTGCAACGACGCGAAGATCTCCGCTTCACCGGGGGCCTGTGTGGCGAGGGTCAGTTGCACAACGGCTCGTCGTATGTGGTGCACGGGTGGAACACATGGAACAGTGTCTTGTGGGAGAAATTCGTCCGATTGTGCGCGGTGGTGTCCATCGAGGCTGTCGATTGGAATGCGTGCAATTTTCGGGGGTGGTTGAGCGATTGCATTTGGCCCCTATCGCATAGTTATGCGGCGTAGGAAAATGCTGCCTTGCATGAATAGCCGCAAGGTCACTTGCTCCCTTTACGTCGCCCCGGACTTGATCCGGGGTCCCGCTTTACTTGCGGCGAAGCGCTGTGCCTCGACGAAAAGCGGGACCCCGGCTCGGAGGCCGGGGTGACGTGATGGGGGGATGCGGCAATATCGCTCCTCCCCGGCACGGGAATGAGGGACAGCAATACACAACAACCTGATTCTATTCTGATAAATCGTCATTGCGAGGAGCGAAGCGACGCGGCAATCCAGTGTTTTGTGCGATCCGCCCTGGATTGCTTCCCCCGGCTTAGGGCCGGGCTCGCAATGACGAGGCTGGTTGTACTCAGAAATGGTCGCAGCGGGGTGGTGTTTAGGGGCCAAGTGCGACGCTGGCGCGTCGCCACCGCCCCCAACCCCCTCCTCTAAAGAAGAGGGGGCTTTGGCGCCTAACCCAAACGCGCCAGCGCCGCGGTCAGCCGTTCGACCTCTGCCACGTGATGCGCTTGGTCGGCCTTGGCCTTTTCCACCGCTTCGGGCTTGGCACGTTCGACGAAGTTCGCATTGCCCAGCCGCCCTTCGAGCGATTTGGCTTCCTTCTGGCTTGCCGCCAGTGCCTTCTCCAGCCGCGCCTTTTCCGCGTCGATATCGACAATCCCTTCGAGCGGGATGATGAAGACGTCGCCGCCTGCGGTCACTTGCATCGCCGCGCCAGCGGGCGCTTCGCCCACGGTTACCGGGGTCAGGCGGGCGAGCCGTTCGACGGCGGCCACGCTGCGATCCAGCACGCGCTGCGCCACGTCGCTGGGGTTGGCAATGAATGCCGCCAGCTTCGCGCCGGGGGCGATACCCAGCTCGTTCTTGGCGCTGCGGGTGGCGGTGGTGAGGTCGATCACCCAGTCTATCGCGTCGGTCGCTTCCTTGCTCACCGTGGCGCGCGGATTGGGCCATTGGGCGAGGATCAGCTCATATTGGCGCTCACCCTGCGCATGCCACAGCTCTTCAGTGATGAAGGGCATGAAGGGATGGAGCATGACGAGGATCTGGTCGAGCGCCCATCCGGCCACGGCGCGGGTTTCGACTGCCGCCGGGCTGTCCGCATCGCCGCCGAAGACCGGCTTGATCAGCTCCAGATACCAGTCACAGAAGCGGCTCCAGGTGAACTGGTAGATCGCATTGGCCGCCGCGTCGAAGCGGAGTTCGGCCATCGCCTTGTCCAGCGCCTCGACGGTCTGCTGCACTTCGCCGATGATCCACTGGTTCGCGGCCAGCTTTGCCTCAGGCGCCTTGATCGTGGCGGACGCGCCAATGCCGTTGGACTGGCAGAAACGCGTGGCGTTCCACAGCTTGGTGGCGAAGTTGCGATAGCCTTCGACCCGCTTCTCATCCATCTTGATGTCGCGGCCCTGGCTTTCCATCGCCGCCATGAAGAAGCGCAGCGCATCCGCGCCATATTGGTCGATCAGGCCGAGCGGATCGACGACATTGCCCTTGGACTTGGACATTTTCGCGCCATCGGCGGCACGCACGAGACCGTGGAGATAGAGGCGCGGCCACGGATTTTGCCCGGTCATCTTCGCACCCTGCATCATCATGCGGGCATCCCAGAAGAACAGGATGTCAAAGCCGGAGATAAGCAAATCGTTCGGATAGTGCTTCTTCAGCAGCTCGGTTTCGTCGGGCCAGCCCAGCGTGGCGAAGGGCCACAGCGCGGAGGAGAACCATGTGTCGAGGACGTCGGGGTCGCGAGTCAGCTCTGCGCCATCCGCAAGGGCTTTCGCCTCTTCCTCGGTCTCGGCCACATAGACAGAGCCATCTTCCGCATACCACGCCGGAATCCGGTGTCCCCACCACAGCTGGCGAGACACGCACCACGGCTGGATATTGTCCATCCAGTTGAAGAAGGTCTTTTCCCAGCTCTTGGGGACGATTTCGATCGCGCCGCTCTTCACTGCTTCGATCGGGGCCTTGGCCAGTTCTGCGGCATTCACATACCACTGATCGGTCAGCCAGGGTTCGATCACCACGCCGCCGCGGTCGCCGAAGGGGGTCTGGATCACGCGCGGTTCGGCGTCGTGCTCGGTCTCGTTGCCGTCCTTGTCCTTGGTGACATGCGGGATGAGGAAGCCCTGTTCCTTCAGCCGGGCAACCACCAGTTCGCGCGCGCCGTCTTTCCCGTCGCGCTTGAAGCGGTGCAGGCCGAGATATTCCTTGGGCACCAAGCCGTCCGCTGTCTGGCAGACATTGGCATCGCCATCGAGCATGTTGAGCATGTCGCCCGGAGCAATCCCTGCGCGCTTGCCCACTTCAAAGTCGTTGAAATCATGCCCCGGCGTGATCTTCACTGCGCCGCTACCCAGTTCAGGGTCGGCGTGCTCGTCCGCCACGATGGGGATGCGCCGCCCGGTGATGGGCAGGACCACATGCTTGCCGACCACGCTGGCATAGCGTTCGTCCGTCGGATGCACCGCCACCGCCATATCGGCGAGCATGGTTTCGGGCCGCGTGGTCGCCACTTCGATATAGTCGCGCCCATCCGCCAGCGTCACACCGTCCGCCAGCGGGTATTTGAAGTGCCAGAAGCCGCCTTTGACTTCCTGCGTTTCCACTTCGAGATCGGAAATCGCGGTTTTCAGCTTCGGGTCCCAATTGACCAGCCGCTTGTCGCGATAGATCAGGCCTTCATTGTAGAGGTCCACGAACACTTTGAGCACCGCGCGGGTGAAGTGTTCGTCCATGGTGAACTGCTCGCGGCTCCAGTCCATCGAGCAGCCGAGGCGGCGCAGCTGGCGGGTGATGGTGCCGCCGCTTTCCTCTTTCCACTCCCACACTTTTTCCACGAATTGTTCGCGTGTGTAGTTGGTGCGCTTGTCCTGCCGCTCCTCCATCTGGCGTTCGACCACCATTTGCGTCGCGATGCCCGCATGGTCCGTGCCCACCACCCACAGCGCATCCTTGCCGCGCAGCCGCTCATAGCGGATCACGATATCCTGCAGCGTATTGTCCAGCGCATGGCCGATATGCAGGCTGCCGGTGACGTTGGGCGGCGGGTTGACGATCGTGAAGGGCTCAGCCTCCGGCCGTTCGGGGCGGAACAGATTGTTCGCTTCCCAATGCTGGTACCATTTCGCCTCAATCGGGGCGGGGTCGAATGTCGTGTCGAGCTTGGATTCCATAGCGATGGGCCTTTGCCAGTGCTGCGCCGCAGCGACAAGCCTTGTCGATAGGCGATTTTGCCCGCATACCGTCCCGCGATGAGCATCGGGGCGGAATTTTCGGTCGAGGAAAGGGAGGAAGGCGGCACCCGCGTGGTGCTGTCCGGCCCATGGCTGGTCTCGACCATTGGCGCGATTGACCAGGATTTGCGCGCGCTACAGGGCGATTATTCCACTATCGACCTGACCCATATCGAGGAAATCGACACCGTCGGCGCATGGACGATCTGCGCGTTGGTGCGCGATCATGGCGGCGAAATCATCGGCGCGAGTGACCGCGCGCAGCGGCTGATCAACGCCGTGCAGGGCTTTACCAGTCAGGAGCCGATCCAGCCGGAAGTGCTGCCTATCTGGCAGCGCGTGCCCGCTTTGGTGGGCAAGGAAGTGGTTGGCTGGGCGAAGGGGACGCTCGATGTGATCGGCTTCCTTGGCCAGATCGTGATGGCCAGCGGCAGCTTGCTCCTCCATCCCGGCCGCTTCCGTTTCCGCGCGCTGGTGCGGCAGATGGAACTGGTCGGCGTATCGGCGCTGGGCATTGTCGGGCTGATGAGTTTCCTGATCGGCATCGTGATCGCGCAGCAAGGTGCGGTGCAGCTCCAGCAATTCGGGGCGGAGGCGCTGACCGTGAACCTCGTCGGACGTATCACCCTGCGCGAGCTGGGCGTGCTGATGACCGCGATCATGGTGGCGGGCCGCTCCGGCAGCGCCTTCGCCGCGCAGATCGGCACGATGAAGCTGACCGAGGAAGTGGACGCGATGCGCACCATCGGCATTTCCCCGGTGGAAGCGCTGGTGATCCCGCGCATCCTTGCCTCTGTGCTGATGATGCCGCTGCTCGGATTCTATTCCGCCGTGGTGGCGATTATCGGCGGGGCCGTGATTGCGGACCTGACGCTGGGCATTCCTTTCTTCACCTTCCTCACCAGGATCAAGGAAGTGGTGCCGCTCTATGACCTCTATGTCGGGATGATAAAGGCGCCGGTTTTCGGGCTGATCGTTGCACTGTCCGGTTGCTATCAGGGGATGCAGGTGCAGGGGAATTCCGAACAGGTCGGCCTGCGCACCACGATGGCGGTGGTGCAGGCGATCTTTGCGGTAATCGTGCTCGACGCTTTCTTTGCCGTGTTCTTCACGGAGATCGGCTGGGGATGAGCGAGGAAGACACCGCCACCGCTGAAACGCGCCATCTTGCCCGCTATCGCGGGGACTATCCGATTGTCGTGGATGGGCTGGTCAACCGTTTCGGCAGCCAGACCGTGCATGAAGACCTCTCGCTGAAAGTCCGGCGCGGGGAAATTATCGGCGTCGTCGGCGGATCGGGCACCGGCAAGTCTGTGCTGATGCGGTCGATCATCGGGCTGCAGCACCCTTCCGAAGGCAGCATCGAAGTGTTTGGCCGCTCGATTACCGATGCAGAGCCGGACCAGAATTTGGGCGTGCGCAGCCGCTGGGGCGTGCTGTTCCAAGGGGGCGCGCTGTTTTCCACCCTGACCGTGGGGGAAAATGTCGAAGTGCCCTTGCGGCAATTCTATCCCGATATCGAAGACGAGCTGCTGCACGAAATCGCGCGCTACAAGGTGATGCTCTCCGGCCTGCCGGAAGAGGCGGTGAGCAAATATCCGTCAGAACTGTCAGGCGGGATGAAGAAACGCGCGGGCCTCGCTCGCGCGCTGGCGCTCGATCCGGAGCTGCTGTTCCTTGACGAGCCGACCGCCGGGCTGGACCCGATTGGCGCCGCCGCCTTTGACCGGCTGACGCGGGAACTCAAGGAAACGCTGGGCCTCACCGTGTTCCTCATCACGCATGACTTGGACACGCTGCACGAGATTTGCGACCGTGTGGCGGTGCTGGCAGACAAGCAGGTGATCGCCGTGGGCACGATCGAAGAGCTGCTGGCGCTCGACCATCCGTGGATTCAGGAATATTTCAACGGCCCGCGTGGCCGCGCTGCCCTTGCCAGTAAAGAGCGCAGCAGCATGGACAAGCAGCCCAAGGCCGGGGCATAGAGGGGCAGGATGGAAACACGTGCAAACCATGTCTGGGTCGGGGTGGTCACCCTCGCGCTGCTCGGTGCAGCGGCGGCTTTCTTCGTCTGGCTGGCGGGGCTGAGCGCCGGTTCCCAGAAGGATTTCGACATCCTCTTCAAGCAATCCGTGGCGGGCCTTTCCAAGGGCTCTCAGGTCTCTTTCGCAGGTGTCCCGGTGGGGCAGGTGGACGAAATCGAGCTGTGGGAGAAAGATCCGGACTATGTGCGGGTGCGGATCAGTGTGGATGAAGACGTGCCGATCCTGGTAGGCACAACCGCCACGGTGCAAAGCTCCTTCACCGGGGTTTCAACCATCCTGCTGGACGGCGCGCGCGCCGATGCCCCGCCAATCACGTGCGAAACCACCGCCTGCCCGCAAGGTGTGCCGGTGATCCCGCCCAAGGCTGGCGGGCTGGGCGAATTGCTCGCCAACGCCCCGCTGCTGATGGAGCGGCTGGCGACGGTGACGGAACGGCTGGATATGTTGCTGTCTGACCAGAACCTAGAAAACCTCTCCGGCATCCTCGAAAATTCCAACCGGATGAGCCGTAACCTCGCCAATGCCAGCCCGCAGGTGGAAGGCACGCTGAAAGAGCTGCAAGTCACGCTCAAGGAAGCGGGCGAAGCACTGGATGCGTTCGAGAAAGTGATGGGTTCAACCGACACGCTCATTAACGAGGAAGGCAAGTCGCTGGCAGCGCAATTGCGCGATACGCTCAAATCCGCCAATGCCGCCGCGCTTTCGCTGTCGAAGACACTGGACAGCGCGGAACCGGCGGCGCGCCGCCTGAACACGGAAACGCTCCCGGCGGCAGAGGCGAGCCTGCGCGAATTGCGCGCGGCGAGCAAGGCGCTGCGCGATGTGACAGAGAAGATCGAAAACCAGGGCGCTGGTTCGATCATCAAGGGGCAATCGCTGCCCGATTACGAGCCATGAGGAACAGGTGATGCGCATTTCCAACCCGACCCTGTTGGCACCGCTTGCTGCCCTTGTTCTTTCTGGCGCGCTATCTGGTTGCGTCAGCCTGTCGCCTGACTTGCCGGAATCCATGCTGGTGCTGACACCCACGGCGCAGGCCCCGGCGGGCAGCGGCGGCGCGGCGACGGCGGCAGAGGCGATTGCCGTGCTGGAGCCGGAAGCCCCCGCCAAGCTCAATGTGCTGCGCGTGCCGGTGCAGGTGGATGGCAGCAACATTGCTTATCTGAAAGACGCGCTGTGGGTGGAAAAACCTGCTCGCCTGTTCCGCCGCCTGGTGGCGGAAACGATCCGGGTGAAGTCCGGCAAGATGGTAGTGGACGGGGACGAACCCGGCCTCGCCGCCGATACCCGCCTGCGCGGGACGCTGCTTGATTTCGGATATGATGCGCAGGCCATGGCGGTGGTGGTCCGCTTTGACGCTGTGCGCGTGGCGAAGGATGGCGCGGTAACGACCCGCCGCTTCGAAAGCGTGGTCCCGGGCGTGAGTGCGGAGGCCGGGCCGGTGGGCAATGCGCTGAACGAAGCGGCGAATGAAGTGGCCGGGCAAGTCGCGGATTGGGTTTCCGGGGCGTAGCGCTACTCAGCTTTAAGGAGCTCAGGGTCGCGAATATGTCTGCAAGGTCAAGAGTTCTGCAAATATTTGCATTGGTGCTGCTCTTTCTTGCTGCGGGTGCATGGGCAGCTGATTTATTGAGCAGGAAGGACTTGCTCGGCCTGCTCGCACCTTTTGGCGTAGTTGCCCTTGTCCTGAAGATCTGGAAACCATGGCAAACCCTGCGGAAGGGGTGACAAGGAATTTTGCACGCGAAGAAGCGAAAAGAGTTACGGCTTCGCCAGTATTTTTCGCGCAGAGGCGCAGAGACGCGGAGGGTTCGTGCCCGCGGCAGCGGGCTTTCTGATTGACTGACCTTACAGCGAGTGGAACGGTAGCTTAGTTGACAACCGGCTATCGCCGGTAAGACTTCTTCGTGCCTTCGTGTTCTTCGTGTGAACCATCCGGCGAAGCCGTAAACTTCTCCGCGCCTCTGCGCCTCTGCGCGAACCTAAACCCGCGCCAGCGCCGCCAACCGCATCGCCGCCGCAAACTCCGCCCCGCGCTTTTCGCGGCGGGCCTTTGCTTCGAAATCCTCGCCCCACAGCTCGATCTGCCACAGCTCTTCGAGGTTCGCGGCATCCCACAGCGCGTCGCCATCAGCATCGGGCTGCAACGCCTCCAGCGCGATTACCAGCGAGGCAGAAAGTGAGGACAGCGCCTGCAAAGCGGACAGGGTGAAGGAATCAAGCGTCTCCACATGCCCGCGCAATGTTGCCAGCGTGGCGGAGGGCTGGGCGCGGTGGATGATGCCGCTGATCCGTTCAAAACGTACGCCATAGCGCGCCTCGAACCCGGCCAGCAGCGGTTCCCACACCTCTTGCTGGCGCGCGAACAGTGCTTCGTCCGGGTCTGCGCGGTAGCAAAGCGTATCCGTCTCCGCAAAAGCGCAGATACGGGCGATGGTCTCGCTTGGGTCCGGGGCAACGAGGTCGAGCGCGAAATCCACTGCGTCGCGCAATGGAAATTGCTTGGCATCCAGCTCTTCACCTTGCGCGCGCCATTCCTCTGCCAGTGCGTCTGCCAGCGCTTGCGTCGGCACCACTTGCGCTGCGCCGCCAGCGGTCTTGATCGCGCGCCCGTCCAGCAGCACATGCCAACCGCCGTCTGTCTCAGCGACGGCTACTTCCTTATAGAAACGTTTCATCAGTCCGGTGTCCTCCAGCGCCGCGCGAGCACCAGTGGCATGGCGAAGAAATCCACCAGCCCCACGGCCAGCAGCACCCAGCCTGCCGGATCTGGCCAGTCCAGTGTGCCCTGCAACACCAGCATCCCCAGCACCACGATGGCCACGCCTGCCAGTCGCACCAGGCCGAGCGTGAAGAAGCGCGCCTTGGCAAGCTCTTCCGGGGTTGGGTTATTGCTCACAGCAGCATATCCCCCAATTCCTCGCAGTTACGGGCGACAGCTTCCGCGCCATAGGCAAGCAGTTCCTCGGCAGTGTGGTATCCCCAATCAACCCCGATGGCGCGCATATTGATCGCGCGGGCCATTTCCATGTCGAAGCTGGTGTCCCCGATCATCACCGCATCTTCCACCTGTGCAGCAGCCTCGAACAGCACTGCTTCCAGCATGGCGGGATGCGGTTTGGACGGGTGCCGGTCGGCGGTCTGGAGGCTCACGAACAAGTCGATGATGCCATGGCTGGCGAGGCAATTGGTCAGGCCCCGGTCGCTCTTGCCGGTGGCGACGGCGAGCCGCCAGCCGGCATCGCGCAGCCGCAACAGCAGGGCTTCCATCCCGTCAAACAGCGGTTCCTGCAAACGGCCTTCCTCGCGGCTGGCACGGAACGCATCCTTGTAAGCCTGCACAATATGCGCCTGAATATCAGGATCGCTATCGGGTGCGAGCAGGCGCACCGCTTGCGGCAGGCTTAGCCCGACAATGCGGCGGATTTCGTGGCGGTCTGGCGCGGTCAGGCCGCCTGCGGCAAAGGCGATCTCCATGGATTCGCAAATGCTCGCTTGCCCGTCCACCAGCGTGCCATCGCAATCAAAGATCGCCAGTCTGCTCATGGGGCGAGTGTCCGCATCAATTGCGCGAGCGCGGGCGCGCCTTGTGCCTCTAGCGCATCGGCAATCCGTTGGCGTTCTGCTGGCGTCTTGTCCTGTGACAGTTTGAAGGTCGGGCGCCATGCGAGCACTTCCAGCTCGAAGCCGACAATCCCGCCAAGCAGCTTGCGCCAGCGTTCCTCCGACACATCACCCGCAGTCCAGGGCATACCGCCTGCCAGCCGTGCCTCGTGCTTTTCGCCGAGGCTATGGAGCAAGGCTTCCAGCCCGTCCTGGTCCATGCGCCGCACATGCCCTTCCAGCTCCAGCGCCACATAATTCCATGTCGGCGCAGTGTCGCGATTGTCGTACCAGCGTGGGCTGACATAGGCGTCAGGCCCGTTGACGACGACCAGTGCAGTTTCGCCAGCGAGATGCTGCGTCAGCGCATTGCCGCGCGAGAGGTGGAACTGCACCGCGCCATCACCGGTGGAGACCAGCGGCACATGCGCCACGCGCGGCCCTTCCGGGGTTGTGGCAAAGACCATGCCGAAGCCCACTTCCTCCAGCAGCGCTTCATGCAGAGCGCGGTCATCAGGGCGAAAGGTGGCGTTCGGGTGCATCAGTCGCGTTTCTTTTTCGGGCTACCCTTCTTGGGGGTGCGCCGGACCGGCTTGCCGCCCGTTGGCGCGCCGCCACGACCGCGCCGCTCACCCCGGCGGGCCTTGCGATATTGCTTGGCATGCTGGCGCGCGGCCTTTTTCTTGTCGTCCTTGCCGGGTGGGGGAGGGCCCTTTTCCGGCTCGGCAGCGCTCAGGCTCTCGTCAAAGCCAAGCTGCTCCATGCTGGCCGCGAAATGCTCGGGCAATTCCGCTGTCACATCCAGCCGGTCGCCATCGGGATGGTCGATAATCAGGCGCCGCGCATGGAGGTGCATCTTGCGGCTGATACTGCCGGTCAGGAACGCGTCCTGCCCGCCATATTTCCCGTCGCCCACGATGGGGTGACCGATAGCGGCCAGGTGGACGCGCAACTGGTGGGTGCGCCCGGTGAGCGGTTCCAGCTCCACCCATGCGGCGCGCTTGCCGGCCTTGTCCACCACGCGATAGCGGGTGCGGGCACTCTGACCGTTTTCCTCATCGACGTGCATTTTCTCGCCGCCTGTGCCCGGCTGTTTGGCCAGCGGTGCGTCGATCATGCCTTCGGACAGTTCCGGCACGCCGACCACCAGCGCCCAGTAGATCTTCTTGGCCGAGCGGCCGGAGAAACGCTTGGAGAAAAATGCCGCGCTGCCCGGTGTGCGCGCGATCAGCAGCACGCCGGACGTATCCTTGTCCAGTCGGTGGACGAGGCGCGGGCGGGGACCGTCATCATTGACGAAAGCGTCGAGCAGCCCGTCAACATGGTGGTGCGTCTTGCTGCCGCCTTGCGTGGCGAGGCCGGGCGGCTTGTTGAGCACAATGGCCGCGCGGTCCTGCGCGATCACCATCGCTTCGGCCTCAGCCTGCTCGGCTTCGGTCAGCTCGCGGCGGCTGGCCGGTTTGCGCGGGCCGGTCTCCCCGCCCGGCGGGACGCGCACGATCTGGCCTGCGGTGAGGCGGTCTTCGGGCTTCACCCGCTTGCCATCGACCCGCAATTGCCCGGTGCGCGCCCATTTGGAGACTGTGCCAAAGCCGATCTGCGGCAAATGCCGTTTGAACCAGCGGTCCAGCCGGATGTCATCATCGTCAGGCTCGACGGTAAAGCTGCGAACAGTCTGGGTCATCCGGCAATCCGCATCACGATAAGTCCAAGGTACAGGCCAGCCAGCCCGGCAATCACGGAGATCGCGCCATAGGAGAAGGCAGTGGCAGCCTGTCCGCGCTCGATCAGCAGCATCAGCTCCAGGCTGAAGCTGGAAAATGTGGTGAAACCGCCCAGCAGCCCCACGCCGATGAATAGCCGCCACTGGTCCCCGCCCGTGCCATGCCGGGCGAGCCAGCCTGCCAGCACGCCCATGGCAAAGCTGCCCAGCACATTGGCGGTGAGCGTGGCCCAGGGAAAGGCAGTGACAGTGTTCGGTCCCAGCCAATGCGTCATGGCGCGGCCCAGCTGGTAGCGCATCAGCGCCCCGATCCCGCCGCCCAGGGCGACATTGATCGAAGCAAGGAGAGGAGAATAGGAAGACATTGCCGTTTCCCCTAGACGCAGGGCGGCATCAGGGGAAGCCTGTGCAGGCGTCAATTTCCGGCGAAAGCCTTGCCAACCATGCGATTCTTGGTTAGGGGCCGCAACCGTAAAGCCGTCCCTTATGGGATTCGGCGCTTTTTTCGTTGATTTCATTTGGCGATCCCCGCCTTTGAGCGGGTTCTGGCCATTTGCTGTGAGGTGTTAAATTTTATGCAGATCATCGTTCGCGATAACAATGTTGACCAGGCTCTCCGCGCGCTCAAGAAGAAGCTGCAGCGTGAAGGCGTGTATCGCGAAATGAAGCTGCGCCGCCACTTCGAAAAGCCGAGCGAAAAGCGCGCCCGTGAAAAGGCTGCTGCTGTGCGCCGCGCCCGCAAGCTGGAGCGCAAGCGGATGGAACGCGACGGCATCAAGTAAGCCGTAAAAGCGTTCAAGACAGCTTGAACCCACAGCACGGATAAGCCATCAGGGCGCGGACTCAATTCCGCGCCCTTTTGCATTGCAGGAACCCATCATGGCCGAAATTACCCGCGTTCCCCTCCAGCCGATCCAGAAAGGCTCGCTCAGCAAGCTCTGGTTGGGCGTTATTGTTGCTATCCTGCTGGGCGCAGGGATTGCCTGGGCATCTGTTCCCAAGGGTGTGAGCGTGACAGAGCTGACGGCTGGTACGGGTGACAGCCCGGCCATCACCGATGTTGCGCTGATCAATTACACCGGCAAGCTGGCTGATGGGACGATCTTTGACGAAGGGCAGGCGACCCCGCTCAAGCTGGATAGTGTGATTCCCGGCTTTACCGAGGGGCTGCTGAAGATGAAGAAGGGCGGCAAGTACCGCCTCGAAATCCCGTCCGAGAAGGCCTATGGCGCGGAAGGTGGCGGCCCGATCCCGCCGAACAGCGACCTCATCTTCGAAGTCGAGCTGATCGACTTCATGGATGGCCGTGAATTCGAACAGCGCATGCAGATGATGCAGCAGATGATGGGTCCGCAAGGGCCGGGCGGCCCCGGTGCTCCCGGCGATGGCAGCCCGATCCCGGTTGGCCCGCCTCCCGGCCAGTAAGCTTCATCATCCCACAACCGGCGGGGCGCGTCCCCGCCATCCCGGAGACTGAACCATGTCGATTGACAGGGCTACCGTGGCGAAGATCGCTTCGCTGGCGCGTATCGAAATGACTGAAGAAGAGCTGGACCGGCTTGCCCCCGAATTGTCGGGCATCCTCGACTGGGTGGAGCAATTGGGTGAAGTGGATACGTCTGCGGTTGAACCGATGACGGCCGTGATCCCCAACACTTTGCGCCTGCGCGAGGATGTGGTCGATGCCGACCCGCTGACCGGCGGCAATGTGCGGGACAAGGTGCTGGCCAATGCGCCGGCGGCGGAACATGGCTTTTTCGGTGTGCCGAAGGTGATCGAGTAATGATGCGTGGTGGCTGTCCTTCGACAGGCTCAGGACGAGCGGTTGTTGGTTCAGTTATCCCCAAACCCGCTCAGCCTGAGCCTGTTGAAGGCCACGCGCTGACTGAAGAGACAGAGTAATGACAGACCTTACCAATCTCGGCGTAAAAGCAATCCGCGATGGCGTGGCAGCGGGCGATTTCTCTGCGCGCGAAGTGGCGGAAGCGTTTAACGCCAATGTCGCGGCAGCAGCCGATCTCAACGCCTTTATCGTCACCACCCCGGAAAAGGCGCTGGAAGCCGCCGATGCCGTTGATGCGGCGCGCGCGAAGGGCGAAACGCTGGGCAAGATGGCCGGTGTGCCGATTGGCATGAAGGATTTGTTTGCCACACAGGGTGTGCAGACCACTGCGGCGAGCCACATCCTCGAAGGTTTTATCCCCCAGTACGAAAGCACCGTCTCCGCCAATCTCTGGGCAGCGGGCGCGGGGATGCTGGGCAAGCTCAACCTTGACCAGTTCGCCATGGGCTCCTCCAACGAGACCTCCTATTTCGGCAATGTGATAAGCCCTTGGCGCAAGCAGGGTAGCAATGCCGCGCTGGCACCGGGCGGCTCCTCTGGCGGTAGCTCGGCGGCGGTTTCCGCGCGGCTGTGCCCCGCGGCGACCGGCACCGACACCGGCGGCTCGATCCGCCAGCCTGCAGCCTTCACCGGCATTACCGGGATCAAGCCGACCTATGGCCGCTGCAGCCGCTGGGGCGTGGTCGCCTTTGCCAGCAGCCTCGACCAGGCCGGGCCGATGGCGCGCAGCGTGGAAGACTGCGCGATCATGCTGGAAGCGATGGCGGGCTTCGATCCCAAGGATGCGACCAGTCTCGACCTGCCCGTGCCCGCATGGACCGCCAATCTCTCGGCTGACCTCAAGGGCAAGAAAGTCGGCATTCCGCGCGAATACCGGATGGAGGGCACCGATCCCGAAATCCTCGACAGCTGGGAACGCGGCAAGGAATGGCTGCGCGATGCCGGGGCCGAGATCGTCGATATCAGCCTGCCGCAAACGAAATATGCGCTGCCCGCCTATTACATCGTCGCCCCGGCGGAAGCTTCCAGCAACCTCGCGCGCTACGATGGTGTCCGCTATGGCCAGCGCGAGCTGCCCGAAGGGGCGGGCCTGCAGGACATGTACGCAGCCACCCGCGAAGCCGGTTTCGGGGACGAAGTGAAGCGCCGCATCATCATTGGCACCTATGTGCTGAGCGCGGGCTTCTATGATGCCTATTACAATCAGGCGATGAAGGTCCGCACGCTGATCGCGCAGGATTTCGCCAAAGCTTTCGAACAGTGCGACGTGATCCTCACCCCGACCACGCCGACCGCTGCCTTCCCGCTGGGCGACAAGCTGGACGATCCGCTGGCGATGTATCTCAACGACGTCTTCAGCGTCCCCGCCTCGCTCGCCGGCCTGCCCGCGATGAGCGTGCCCTGCGGCCTCAACCAGGACGGCCTGCCGCTGGGCCTCCACCTGATCGGCAACCAGCTGGACGAACAGGGCGTGCTGAATGCAGGCCTTGCGGTTGAACAGCGGGCTGGGTTTGTCGCGCAACCGGAGAAGTGGTGGTAGCCAGCCGTTGAATTGACGGTATTACCGATTTCAAGTAATACTTCCACCATGAAGTACGAAAGCAACATGACGTCCAAGGGGCAGGTGACCATCCCCAAGGACCTGCGTGATGCGCTGGGGCTCAAGCCTGGGCAGAAGGTGGGATTCGAGCTTGCCACGGATGGTACGATCAGAATTCGCAAGCCTGACAAGCAAGCCGAACGCGAACGCAGGATTGCTGAATTCGAGCAGCGGGTGAAGGAAGCGCAAAAACTGTGGAAGCCCGGACCCTATTATCAGGACATGGACCCGGTCGAATTCCAGCGCATGATGCGCGGGGAAGGGCCTGAAGTGTGATCTTTGACAGCAATGTCCTGATCGCACTGATTGAAGGCAAGGGCGGACCAGACTACACACGGCGGATCGCGCGTTTGCAGGCGGACTACGACGTTCGGATCAACGAAATCATCTTTGCGGAAGTCTCTGTGCATTATGCCAGCGCTGCCAATCTCAATGAGGTCCTGGGGGCGGCGGGCATCGAATGCACCCACCTGACGCTGGAAGAATGCCACCGCGCTGGCCTCGCTTTCGCCGAATATCGCCGCCGGGGTGGGGAGCGTCCCGCAATTCTCCCCGATTTCCTGATCGGCGCGCAGGCAGAAATTCGCGGATGGCCGCTGGTAACGCGTGACCGCAGGGGATTTGCGAGCTATTTCCCCCAACTCGAAATCATCGACCCGATGGGCAAGACAGAAGATTGCAATGACTGAATCAACATACCGCATCCAGGGCGCAACCGGCGAGTGGGAGGTCGTGATCGGCCTTGAGGTCCATGCGCAGGTCACTTCCAACGCCAAGCTGTTCTCGGGCGCCTCCACCACTTTCGGGGCGGAGCCGAACTGCAATGTGTCGCTGGTCGATGCGGCGATGCCGGGCATGTTGCCGGTGCCCAACCGCGAATGCATCCGCCAGGCGGTGCGCACGGGCATGGCGATTGAAGCGCAGATCAACAAATACAGCCGCTTCGACCGCAAGAATTATTTCTACGCCGACCTTCCGCAGGGCTATCAGATCAGCCAGCTTTACCACCCGATCGTGGGCGAGGGCTTCCTCGACATTGCGCTGGATGACAAGGACCCGGAAAACACCAAGCGGATCGGGATCGAGCGGATCCATGTCGAGCAGGATGCGGGCAAGCTGATGCATGACCAGCACCCGACCATGTCCTATGTCGATCTGAACCGCTGCGGCGTGGCGCTGATGGAAATCGTCAGCCGCCCGGATATGCGCTCTCCGGCTGAGGCCGGGGCTTATCTGCGCAAGCTGCGCACGATCCTGCGCTATGTCGGCAGCTGCGACGGCAACATGGAAGAAGGTTCCATGCGGGCCGACGTGAACGTCTCTGTCCGCCGTCCGGGCGAGGAATTCGGTACCCGCACGGAAACGAAGAACGTCAATTCCGTGCGCTTCGTGATGCAAGTGGTGGAATATGAAGCCAACCGCCAGGTCGATGTGCTGGAAAGCGGTGGCACAGTGGATCAGGAAACGCGCCTGTTCGATCCGGGCACGGGCACCACGCGGACCATGCGCAGCAAGGAAGACGCGCATGATTACCGCTATTTCCCCGATCCGGACCTGCTGCCGCTGGAACTGGATGACAGCTTCCTCGAGGCGTGCCGGGCCTCGCTGCCCGAACTGCCCGATGCCAAGCGGCACCGTTACGAAAACGAATTGGGGCTGAGCGCCTATAACGCTGGCCAGTTGACCGCCGAAGTGGAAGTCTTCGCACGCTTCGAGACTTTGCTTGGCGCAGTAGCTGCGGCGTTGGGCAAAGCTGAGAAAGATGTCGCGACCATGGTCGCCAACTGGGCGCTGTCCATTGCACCGGGCGTGCTCAAGGCGCTGGGGGACGAGGCGGATCCGGCCAACGCCACCGCCGAAGCGCAGGCCGCAATCCTCAAGATGCAGGACGCTGGCGAAATCTCCGGCGGGCAGGCCAAGGAAATCTACGAGATCGTCCTCAAGACCGGTCGCGAGCCGGGCGAGATCGCTGACAGCGAAGGCCTCAAGCAGGTCAGCGACACCGGCGCGATCGAAGCTGCGATTGACGCGATCATCGCCAGTAATGCCGACAAGGTCGAAGAATATCGCGGCGGCAAGGACAAGCTGTTCGGCTTCTTCGTCGGCCAGACGATGAAAGCGATGCAGGGCAAGGCCAATCCGGCGGTGGTGAACCAGCTGTTGAAAGACAAGCTGGGTTAGAGCACTTTTCGACAATTCTGGGTCACCCTGACGGAGCCAATTTTGGCTCAGCGCGAGGAGAGAGGAGGGAGCCATGCCGAAGCATAGGGACCGACGATCGACGCGGCGCTGGGCCAAAATTGGCCCGCCCCTGCGGGGTCGCGTCAGGAAGCCCGCTGGCTTCGTCGTGACGCTTGCCCGGGGGCCGACAGGCCCGCGCTGTGCGCCACTCCTGTCCAGCGGGCTTCCTGACACGATCAGGGCGAACCAGAATTGTCGAAAAGTGCTCTAATCCTCCAGACAGCTCGGTAAAGGTTCGTAAAGCCTGATGGCGGCTGCCTTTACCAAGGCGACTTTTACCTTATCCTTCCTCTGAAAGTTCGATTCGTTTCACGCGAAAGAGGGGAAGGTCCATGACTGGATTTGGGAAGTTCCTGGTGGGAGCGGCGGCAACGTCGCTGCTCGCCTGGGGCGCGCATACCGTACACGGCGATGCCTATGTCAGCCATATTGGAGAGCATGTCGGCGAAGCGTTGCAGGATGCAAGCGTGGAGGGTGTCACGGCGTCCATGCAAACTGACCCGCTCAGCCGGGTCGTCGTGCTGGCGGGCGATGTCGATGATGCGACCCGCGCCAAGGCCGAGGCAGCGGCACTGGCAGTGTCGGGCGTGAGCCGGGTCGTCTGGGCTGGCGCTGATGGTAGCGCGTCGGCGAGCGCCAATGCTGATGCAACTGCTGTCGATACAGCCAGCGAAGAAGAAGTCGCGACCTGCCAGGGAAATCTTGACGAGCTGATGGCCAGCAAGGTCATCAATTTCCGCAGCGGCAGTGCCTATATGCCGGAGAGCTCGCTGGCAGTGGTTGATGAAGTCGCCAGCGCGCTGAAGGGTTGCGCAGGGATGGCGATTGCCGTGGGCGGCCATACAGACGCAACGGGCAGCGCAGAAATCAACCAGCGGTTGAGTCAGGAACGGGCCGATGCCGTTGCTGCGGCCCTGGCAGAGCGCGGCGTTGATGCGGCGCGCATCACCGCGACGGGTTATGGCTCCAGCAAACCCAAAGTCCCCGGCGATGGGGCGAACGATGCCAATCGCCGGATCGAATTCACACTGGGTAACGCAGCGGCACCTGCCGCCGAAGGAGGGGAATGACGATGCCCTTGCTGCTTGAAAGCTGGATTTTGCTGATGATCGCCTTCCTTATCGGACTAGGCCTTGGCTGGCTCGTCTGGGGCCGCAATTCGGAAGGGGAGAGCTGAGATGCTGAACATAGTAGCAAGCCATCCGTTGCCCTTCATCCTGGCCGTTATCATCGGTATTGCAACCGCCTGGTGGATCTGGGGCCGTCTGGGTTCCATCGTTTCCGATGCAGCCAATAGCGTCAGCGAAACCGTATCGGATGCTGCCGATAGTGTCGCCGACACAGCTGGCAAGGCCAAGGTCGCCGTTGTCGATACGGCAAGTGACGCGGGCAGCGCTGTTACCGGCGCCGTGGCCGGTGGTGCCGCTGCAGTCGGCGCAGGAGCCGCCGCAATTGCTGGTGGTGTGAAAGACACTGCAAGCGGTGCTGTCGATGCTGTGAAGGACATTGCCAAGCCCAAGATCGCCGCCGCTGTTGGCGACCCTGATGATCTGACCAAGATCAACGGCATTGGCCCAAAACTGTGCGAATTGTGCAATTCGCTGGGCGTTTCGCGGTTTGATCAGATTGCGGCCTGGTCGAGCGCGGATGTCGCCGAGGTGGACGGGCATCTGGGCAGTTTCCGCGGCCGTATTGATCGTGACAATTGGATCGAACAGGCCAAACTGCTCGCGGCTGGCAATATGGAAGAATGGGAAGCGCGTTTCGGCTACAAGGCCAAGCCTTCCTGAGCCTGAGGCAAAAGCACATAAAAGGGGCCACAGGATCGCTCCTGCGGCCCTTTTTTGTTGCGCGCCTGGCTTGACTCTCAGGCGCGGGTGCCGCTGAGCGGCATGCCGCCAAAGGCCCCTGCCACGACGGTACCGGTCAACGTGTCACCATCTATGGTAGCACTGCATTCCAGCGTCATCGGCATGGGCATGGTCATATTCATGCTCCAGGTCAGGCTATTACCATCCACCTTGCCATTTTCGACATCCATCGAGCCAAGGCCGCCAGAGAGGTTGCCGGTAAAGGTGCCATCGCCGCCATCGACAACGGTGAACGTGCCGCTCTGCTCGCCCATCGGGCTCTTCACGGTGGTTTTGTAAGTTCCGGCTACAGACATTCACTTCTCCTTTGTGCAGGAATTTCGTTCGAGGAGGAGGCGGCTTACTCGGCCGCGTCCTCCGCTTCCTCTGCCTTCACTATTTCGACCGGCAGGCCCAATTGGTCAAGCTGCGGGCGGACGGTTTCTGCATCGCCGACCACGACCCAGACGAGGTCATCGACCTTGAGCACTTCGCGTGCCTTGGCGTCGATTTCTTCTGCGGTCAGGCCTTCATACTTGCCGGCCAGCGCTTCGTAATAATCGTCAGACCGTTCGTAGGTGACGATATTGCGCACTCCGCCCAGCACATCGCGCGAAGTTTCGAACTGCCCCGGCAACTCGCGG
The DNA here is from genome assembly GCA_024236195.1 of Sphingomonadaceae bacterium. GTDB lineage: Bacteria > Pseudomonadota > Alphaproteobacteria > Sphingomonadales > Sphingomonadaceae > JACXVD01. The sequence continues at coordinate 490,891 of JACKKZ010000003.1, read as the reverse complement.
ACATTGCCGTTGACCATGCGGGTCAGCTCTTCTTCAGTGACGCCTTCTGCACCGGTATAAGCGCCCATATCCTTGAGCAGCTCGACCATGGAATCGCCGGTCCGGTCGGCCTGGACCGGGGCGTAGAGCATCAGGCTGACATTGTTCAGCGGCGTGGTGAGGATCGAACGAACCCCATAGGACCAGCCCTTGGTCTCGCGCAGGTTCATGTTGATCCGGCTGAGGAAGCTGCCGCCAAACACTTCATTGGCTGCGCGCACCGTGGTCAGCTCGTCGGTTCCCTTCATGTCCAGCACGCGGCCGGCCAGGATCACGGACTGGGGCGAGGCAGGACGGTCGATGAGGATCACGCGCGCGCCAGTTTGCTGCGGGATTGCAGCGGAGAAATTCTTCTCCGCCTTTGCGCCTTCCGCGGCTTCCCAATCGCCAAAGCTCTTTTCGAGCAGGGGCAGCACTTCAGCCAGCGTGGTGTCGCCGACGACGAAAATCTTCGCACGTTCGGGTGAAATCCAGCTACGGTGGAACCCATCCACCTCGGCGCGCTTGACACTGGCGACGACCTCGGCCTCACCCAGCCCGCTGGGCGGCATGCCATAGGGATGGTCCGGCCCGAACAATTCGCGCGCCAGAGCACGCTGGCCCACGGCACCGGGATTGCCCTTCTCACCTTCAATCCGGTTGAGCTGCTGCGCGCGCACCCGCTCCAGCTCCTTCTCGTCAAAGGCCGGATGGCGGATATAGTCCGCCAGCAGGTCCAGCGAAGGGGCAAGGTTTGGAGTTACCGCGTCCAGTCCGAAGGATGTCGTATCCGCATCGGCCATGCCGTAAATGTTTACACCCAGCCTTTCGCGGGCGACCGCCAGCTCGGTTGAATTCAGGCTGGTGGTGCCTTCGTCCATCAGGCTCAGGGTCAGCGATTGCAGGCCGGGGCGGTCCGTCGGGTCTGCGGAATAGCCCGCGTCAAACTGCACGCGTACATTCACCACTGGCACCGCATCGCGCCGGGCGAAGAACACCGGGATGCCGTTGGACAGGGTGGCGCGTTCGATATCCGGGAAATCGAGCGGTTTCAGCTCTTCCACTGGCGGCAGGCTGGAACGGTTCGCTTCCGGCACAGCCGTGGCTGCCCCCTGTGCTGCCAGTGCCGGGTGCATGAAGAAAGCAGGCTGCATTCCGCCTTCCGGTGCCGTGCGGAAACCGCCGCGATCTTCACCCCCTTCGGTGCGAGTGCCGGGCTCGACCACCAGTTCGAAGACCGGGCGCGACAGCCATTTGGCGGTCACATCGCGGACCGTTGCCGGGGTCATGCTGGCGGCTGTTTCCAGCTCTTTCTTGTAATGCGAGGGATTGCCGGAATAGAGCAGCCCCTCCGCCAGGGTCGGGGCCTTACCCCCAAAACCGCCCACCGATTCCAGCCCGCGGATCTGGCCTGCGGCATAGACAGTGGTGGCGCGCTGCAATTCATCCTCGGTCGGGCCATTGGCGAGGAAATCGGCGATTTCCGCATCCAGCGCCGCAGCCAGCTCTTCCCGGCTCACGCCCGGCTTGGCATCGGCATAGACGACCATCTGGCCGGCCTGTGCGAAGATCTCTGCCCGCGCGACCACGCGCACGGCGAGTTGCTTGTCACGCACCAACGAATTGTCGAGCCGGCTGCTGGCGAGGCCTCCCAACACAGTGGCGCCCATCGACAGCGGGATATAATCCGGGTTGTCGAGGCCCGGCACGGCCCACATGCGATAGATGCGGGTGGTGGGCACCTTGTCATAAATGGTCTTGGACAGCGGTGCGGGCAGGTCCGGCACAGGAGCTGCCACCGGAGTGATCTTCGGTCCTGCCGGAATCGCGCCAAACCACTTGGTGACCTTTTCCTTCGCTGTGGCGAGGTCAATATCGCCTGCCAGCACCAGGATGGCATTGTTTGGCCCGTAATTGTCGCGGAACCACTGTTTCACGTCTTCCAGCGTTGCGCCGGAAAGGTCGGCCATCGAGCCGATGGTGGAGTGGTGATAGGGGTGGCCGGAAGGATAGAGGTTTTCGAGCTGCTCATATTCGACCAGGCCGTAGGGGCGGTTGTCGCCCTGGCGTTTCTCGTTCTGCACCACGCCAATCTGGTTATCGAGCTTTTCCTGCGTCACGGCGCCGAGCAAATAGCCCATGCGGTCGCTTTCCAGCATCAGCGCACGGTCAAGCGCGCCGGTGGGAACGGTTTCGAAGTAGTTGGTGCGGTCAAACCAGGTCGTGCCGTTGAAATCAGTTGCGCCGACCTGTTGCAGCGGCTCGAAGAAATCGCCCGATGCGTTTTCACTGCCGTTGAACATCAGGTGCTCGAACAGATGGGCAAAGCCGGTCTTGCCCTTGGGCTCATGCTTGGAGCCAACGCCATACCAGACCGAAACCGCGACAACCGGGGCCTTGCGGTCCGTATGCACCAGCACGGTCAGGCCATTATCCAGCGTGAAGCTTTCATAGGGGATCGAAACGGCATCGACCAACTCGCTCAGCGGAGCCGGTTCGGCCATTGCCGGGCTTGACGCTTCGGCTGCGGGTTCGTGATGCTTGGCCTGCAGGGCCGGGGCGGTGGCAAAGGCCAGTACGGCAAGACTGGTGGATGCAAATTTCAGGCGCATGGTTTCTCCAAATGACAATCTGCCAACAGACAATATGGTTGCGTTGGTAACTGACTAAGGCGCGATCAGCGACTCGTCACGGTTTTTCGACGAACCGCATTCTCCAGCACATCAACGCGCCAGAAATGGACCGGTTTCAACTTGTGTTCAACGAACAGCTTCGCCTGATCGGTGTAATGCGGGTCGTTGATCCGCGTGGTCGCTGCGCCAAACGGCATGATGGATTGGGACACCACCGGCACGCCTTTGGCCCATTCGACGAACATCAGGAAGCTGTCACCATGGCGCACGGACAGCTTCCCGTCAGCGTCATAATCCCACAGCGTCGAGGCGCGCAGCGTGTCACTGCCTCCGTCGAGTGGCAGGTCCACCGCATAGGGGCCCGGCCCCTGCCGCAACCGCAGGATATCCTGCATCGGCGGGTCGAGCCTGCCGAAATGTGTCATCAAATGATCGGCGGCAAATTCAAGCACTTCGCGCGGCGGTGTCAGCGGGCGGCCATTGTAGGAATCGCCCATTGGCTTGCGCAGCACGATCAGCGCAAGCGCATCGGCACGGCCCTTGCTGTCGGAAGTGAAATCCCATTCGGAGAGGATTTGCTGCGCTTCGGCCAGCACCGGCTCGCCCTTGAGGTCGAGCGCGGCAATGCCGTCCAGCGTGGCCTTCACATAATCCTCATTCTCCCAGCCGGTATCATATTTGATCCGCTCCAGCGTGGCGCGATCAATCCGGTTCGCTTCGCGCAGCAGGCGCTCGCTGCGGCGGGCGCGGTTGGTCATCTTGGTTTCGATGCCCAGCTCCGCAGGGAAATCCATCGGGTCGAGATCATCCGGGCCAGCGGCATGGAACGGGTTGTTATTGGCATTCCAGAGATAGCCGGAGGCAGGGTTCTCGTAACGCGGCAGGCTCTCATACGGGGCGAGATCCTGCCAGATCAGGCTGGAATCATTGCCGGGTAGGACATTGCGCCAGTCCGGCCCCTTTTGCCGCGCCGGGATGGCAGCGTTGTAGATATAGGCGATGTTCCCTTCCGCATCGGCATAGATGAAATTGGTGGAGGGGATGGCCTGGCGCGCCATGATGTCTTTCCACTCATCGAAGCTCTTCGCCTTGTTGAGATCGTAATAGGCATCCAGCTGGTCGATCCGCCCGATCCCGCCATAGCGGAAGGCGAAATAGCCGCGATCATTCTTGATCACCGGGCCGTGCTTGCTGCGATAGACCTCGCGCCGGATGGGCAGCACCAGCGGGCCGATCTTTACCGGCAGGGTGACCGTCTGCTGCTCCAGCGGCAGATATTCGCCGTCCAGCTCATACATCAGCCGGTGGTTGGCGCCGCTCACTTCTTTGGTGACGGTCAGCTCATAGACATCGACCATGTCCGGCTGGTTGACCGTATTGGTCCAGCCCAGATGCTCGTTATGGCCGAGGAAGGGGAAGGGTGATCCGGGGAAATTGGCCCCGGCAAAGTGCCAGCCTTCCTCGCTTTCCACCACCAGTTCATACCACGCCACCCCGCCGCGCCAAGGCTGGTGGCTGTTGGAGACCAGCCTTGTCACCCCATCGCCCGCTTTCTCCGGCGCGATGGCCCAGGCGTTGGAGCCGGACATGGCCGATTCTTCGGCATTGGGGAGCGGCATGGGATCAGCTGGGGGGGCAATCGCGCGGCCCGGATCACGGCGCAATTCCTCACCCTTTACCAGCGGTTCGATGGTGTTGTTTAGCCCGAAGAAGAACGGCTGTCGCAGGGCAAAGCCGGTGGCCACATCCTTGCCATCGACGGGGAAGAGCTTGTCCAGCTTGATCTCTTCGGGATGCTCAGCGGCATATTGGTTGAGGCCCGTCGCATAGGCATCGAGCAGCGCGCGCACATCTGCAGGCAGGCTGTCGTATTTTTCCTCCACCGTTTCCCGCGCGCCGAGCAGGTGGAGAATATAATCGAACTGCGCGCCTTGCTCGCCCATGATCGCGCCATAGCGGCCGCGGGTCATGGCAAGCACATCCTGCAGGGTGAAGAAATCATCCTCCGCATGGGCAATCGCCACGCCGTAAGCGACATCGACATCGCGCTTGCCGTGGATATGCGGGACGCCGAATTCATCGTGGATAATGTCGGCAGTATACTCCGCCTTGGGCGGGGCAGAGCCCGCGCGCGCAACCAGCGGCTCCCACGTCATCAGCCCGACAAGCACCACCAGCGCGAGCACCAGCACAGTGCCGCCAATCCAACCGAGCCATTTTCTCATCTGTCGCTCTCTCCCTGTGATGCACAGGGGTAGCGGGGCGGGGTGGAAGGGTGAAGGGGGAAATCGACTCAGGATAAGTCGCTTGCCCGCCTTTCGGCATTGGCTTCGCTCAGGCTAGGCAGGGAATCGTGAAAGCCGAAATCACCATAGGCCATGAAACGGGCGGCCAGCCCGTCTGCTTCGATGTGGAGGAGCTGCTTGCCACGCGCCTGCTGGTGCAGGGCAATAGCGGCTCGGGCAAATCGCATCTGCTGCGCCGCCTGCTCGAAGAGAGCGCGCATTTGGTGCAGCAGGTGGTGATCGACCCGGAAGGGGACTTCGCCTCGCTGGCTGACGTGTTCGATCATGTGGTGATTGATGGCTCAGCCTATTCCCCGCCGGAGATCGAAGCATTGGCGCGCCGCTGCCGCGAACATCGTGCCTCGGTAGTGCTGGCGCTGGAAGGGCTGGAGGTGGAGCAGCAGATCCGCTGCGCCGCGCAATTTATCAACGCGCTGTTCGATGCGCCGCGCGAATTCTGGTTTCCCGCGCTGGTGGTGGTCGATGAAGCGCAGATGTTCGCGCCATCCGTGGCGGGCGAGATTAACGAAGATACGCGCCGCCTGACCCTGTCAGCCATGACCAACCTCATGTGCCGGGGCCGCAAGCGCGGGCTGGCGGGGATCGTCGCCACGCAGCGTCTGGCCAAGCTGGCGAAAAATGTCGCGGCGGAAGCGTCCAACTTCCTGATGGGGCGGACTTTCCTCGATATCGACATGCAGCGCGCGGCGGATTTGCTGGGGATGGAACGGCGGCAGGCAGAGCGCATTCGCGACCTGGAACGCGGCCATTTCCTTGCGCTCGGCCCCGCGATCAGCCGTCGCCCGGTGGCGGTGACAATCGGCCCGGTGCAGACCGGGCACAAGGTCCGCGCCGAAGGGCTGATGCCGCTGCCGCAAGCGCCGAGCGGCGGGATGGAGGCTTTGCTGACCACGCAACTGGCCGAAGACGTGCGCGCCGCTGCGCCTCCTCCTCCGCCGCCTCCGCCGCCCAAACCGGCAGAGCTGGTCCCCGATACGCCGCGTGCCGCCGCCAGCGCGCCCGTTGCTGACCAGCCGGAGATTCAGGCAGTGCGGGACAATCTGCTCACCTCCATTCTGGAGGAGATGGCGCATGAGGAAGGCGCAACCTTCCAGTCGGCCAGCCAGCTTTATCAGGCGTTCCTGATGCGCTGCCGCAGCCAGCGGATCGCGGGTGTGCCGATGGATATGGCGGTGTTCCGCCGCCGCTTCGCCATTGCCAGCGCGGGGCTGGAGCGGCTGGATGAAGAGACCCGCGCGCGCGTGCTGGCGCTGGGCGAGCAAGTGGAGGAAGACGTCCTCGCCCCCTATCTCGCCATCGCTGCCGCTTGTGCCGAGGGCCGGTCTGCCCCCGATGATGACGAACTGGCCCGCGTCTATGGCACCAGCTCCCCCGGCCGCATCCGCCGTCTGCTCGACCATCTCGAAAAGCTCGGCCTGATTGTGGTCCGCGAGGAGTTCGGCGGCGGGCGGAGCTTGCTGGTGCCGGGGGTTGAGGATTTTGTCGCGGGGTAGGGGTCTGGGTAGGTTCTGTTGTCCGATTCAACATCGGGTTTCGCGAACGCTCAACCATGAAGCTGATAGGCCGGACGCGACACGTTTGTGGAAACAATACTTCGGCACTACGAGGAGAGAATGGATACCAACATCGCACGCTTGGAAGACCGTCTCCTGATCATTAGCCGTAAAGTTGGGGTGCCCACTTACGATTTTGATTTTGAGAAGAACTTTTCGTGCGCGCATCCCTTCCGATTTGACGAAGCTGAATTGGTCATCCTCAGAATTGGTGCGATCCCATCTTATGAGCAAGAATACTCAACTTATGCGGCAGAAGGTGTTCGGCTCGTTAATTCTCCCCAAGAGCATTTCAGAGCCAGTGAACTTGAAGGCTGGTACCCGCTCATCTCAGATATCACGCCTGCTACTGAGGTTTATGAGGTATTACCGAGTGTTACCGAGATTGAGAAGAAATTTGATTGGCCGGTTTTCGTTAAGGGCTCTCGCCAGACCAGCAAACATAATCCGGCCCTTGCAGTCGCACGAAATTCTTCGGAATACTTGAAAATCTGTGAGGCCTATGGCCGAGATCCGATATTGCATTGGCAGCGGCCTGTCGTTCGTCAATTCATTGAACTGGATGCGATCTCGGGATTTGTCCCAAACAAGATCAGTCCATCTCGGGAGTTCCGAACATTCTGGTGGAACGGCAACTTAGTCGGTTGCGGTCACTATTGGTATCAGCTTCCAAGTTACGGTGCGCCGGACTTGGATGTAGGTCTTGGCGTGGCTCGGAAGGCTTGCCAACGGGTTTCTGTACCATTTCTAGTCGTCGATATTGCGAAGACATCTGATGGCGATTGGTTAGTCATCGAATGCAATGATGCTCAAGAGGCAGGATATGTTGGACTTTCTCCGCTGGTTCTGTGGCGCAATATTCTCGAACTCATTTGAAAGTCAGCTAGCCTTTTCCAAGAACTGCCACCGGTCCCGACCCTTGACCGGATTGCTGAACGCAGACTTTCATCTTGGACGGATGTGGTCCACGCGGCCAATCACACCACCCCACACCATAATTTTTGACGCAGGACATTGTCAGCGTCGCCCCATTGCCTACCTATGTAAGTAACACACCTCGCTGAGAAAAATGCGGGGGAGGGCTTGTGTTGCAAATTTGCAACACCATATCGCATCGGTAGGACAGTGAGGGCATTTCCATGAATCTCGAAAAATTCACCGATCGCGCCAAGGGGTTCCTCCAGAGCGCGCAGACCATTGCCATTCGCATGAATCACCAGCGGATTGGCTCCGAACATATTTTGAAGGCGCTGCTCGAAGACAATGAAGGCATGGCGTCAGGCCTGATCACGCGTGCAGGCGGCAATCCCCGCATTGCGGAAGACGAGGCCGATGCGGCGCTCGCCAAGATCCCCGCAGTCAGCGGGGGCGGGGCGCAGCAGACGCCGGGGCTCGATAATGATGCCGTGCGCCTGCTCGACAGTGCCGAACAGGTTGCGACCAAGGCGGGCGACAGCTTCGTGCCCGTGCAGCGTATCCTGCAGGCGATGGCGCTCGCGGGTGACACGCCCGCAGGCCGTGCACTGAAAGCCGCCAATGTCGATGTGAAGAGCCTCGAAGCCGCGATCCAGGATGTGACCGGCGGCCGCACGGCGGACAGTTCCGGCGCGGAAGAGAGCTATGACGCGATGAAGAAATATGCCCGCGACCTGACCGAGGCCGCGCGCGCAGGCAAGCTCGACCCGGTGATCGGTCGCGACGAGGAAATTCGCCGCACGATCCAGATCCTCGCTCGCCGCACCAAGAACAATCCCGCCCTGATCGGCGAGCCCGGCACCGGCAAGACCGCCATTGCCGAAGGGCTCGCCCTGCGCATTGCCAATGGCGATGTGCCCGACAGCCTGAAAGGCCGCACGCTGATGTCGCTCGATCTCGGTGCCCTGATCGCCGGTGCCAAATATCGCGGTGAGTTCGAGGAACGGCTCAAGGCTGTGCTGGACGAGGTGAAGGGCAGCGACGGCCATATCATCCTGTTCATTGACGAGATGCACACGCTGATCGGTGCGGGGGCCAGCGAAGGCAGCATGGATGCGTCCAATTTGCTCAAGCCCGCGCTGAGCCGGGGCGAGCTGCATTGCATCGGCGCGACCACGCTGGATGAATATCAGAAATATGTCGAGAAAGACCCGGCGCTGCAGCGGCGCTTCCAGTCGGTCTATATTGACGAGCCGAGCGTGGAAGACACGATCTCCATCCTGCGCGGGATCAAGGAGAAGTATGAGCTGCACCACGGGGTGAACATCACCGATGGCGCCATCGTGGCCGCTGCGCGCTTGTCTGACCGCTATATCCAGAACCGGTTCCTGCCGGACAAGGCGATCGACCTGATGGACGAAGCCGCCAGCCGCATCCGCATGGAGGTGGAAAGCAAACCCGAGGAAATCGAAGCGCTCGACCGGCGCATCATCCAACTCAAGATTGAAGAGCAGGCGCTGCAGAAGGAAACGGATTCCGCGTCAAAGGACCGGCTCGCGACCCTGCGCAAGGAGCTGTCCGAGCTGGAACAGCAGTCTTCCGAACTGACCACGCGCTGGCAGAATGAGCGCGACAAGATCCATGCCGAAAGTCGGATCAAGGAAGAGTTGGATCAGGCGCGGATCGAACTGGAACAGGCGCAGCGCACGGGCGATCTGCAGCGGGCGGGTGAGCTTTCCTATGGCAAGATCCCGGAGCTGGAAAAGGCGCTGGAGGAAGCGCGCGGCCAGACCGAGAACGCCTTGCTCAAGGAAGAAGTCACGGAAGACGACATCGCCGGTGTCGTCAGCCGCTGGACCGGCATTCCCATCGACAAGATGCTGGAGGGCGAGCGTGACAAGCTGCTGCAGATGGAAGAGATCATCGGCAAGCGGGTGATCGGGCAGGCGCAGGCGATTGAGGCCGTGTCCAAGGCCGTGCGCCGTGCGCGGGCTGGCCTGCAGGACCCGAACCGCCCGCTCGGCAGCTTCCTCTTCCTCGGCCCGACCGGCGTCGGCAAGACCGAGCTGACCAAGGCTTTGGCAGAATTCCTGTTTGATGATGATCAGGCGATGGTCCGCATCGACATGAGCGAATTCATGGAAAAGCATGCAGTCGCGCGTCTGATCGGCGCGCCTCCGGGCTATGTCGGCTATGAGGAAGGCGGCGTGCTGACCGAAGCCGTGCGGCGTCGGCCCTATCAAGTCGTGCTGTTTGATGAAGTCGAGAAAGCGCATAGCGACGTGTTCAACGTGCTGCTGCAAGTGCTCGATGATGGCCGCCTGACCGACGGGCAGGGCCGGGTGGTGGATTTCTCCAACACGTTGATCATCCTGACGTCGAACCTCGGCAGCCAGTATCTCGCCAATATGGATGATGACCAGAAGGTGGAGGATGTCGAGCCGCAGGTGATGGATGTGGTGCGCGGGCATTTCCGCCCCGAATTCCTGAACCGGCTGGACGAGATCATCCTGTTCCACCGGCTGGCGCAGGAGCACATGGCCCCCATCGTCGATATCCAGGTCGCGCGGGTGCAGAAGCTGCTCAAGGATCGCAAGATCACGCTCGACCTTACAGAGGGTGCGCGCAAATGGCTGGGCCGGGTGGGCTATGACCCGGTCTATGGTGCACGGCCCTTGAAGCGGGCGGTGCAGCGCTATCTGCAGGACCCGCTCGCCGAATTGTTGCTGGAAGGGAAGGTGCCTGATGGCAGCACGGTGAGCATCGACGAAGGCGATGGTGCGCTGCAGATGGTTGTGAGCTGACCAGCCACAATCTTTGCAGCCACCCAACAAAATAGGGCCCCAGTTTCCCGGGGCCCTTTCTTTTTGTCCGAGGCCGGGAGGCCGAAGCCCCCCGAAACCCGATTACATTTCGATCCGGAAACCGGCGTAGAAGTAACGACCGAAGACGTCGTAATCTTCACCCGAAGCGGTGCCAAGCTGGCCGAAAGGCGGCTTGTTATCGAACAGGTTGTCAACGCCCATGTAGAAGCTGAAGTCGCTACCCGGCAGTTCGTAGTTGAAACGAACATTGTGGTAGGTCTGTGCCTTGAACTGGGGATCGGCATACTGGTCGAAGTTGGCGGGATCCAGCGTGGTCAGCTCACCCGGAGTACAAGTACCGCCAGAGAAGCCGGTCACACCCGAAGCCGGGCAGAAGCCGGTGTAGGGCCGCGCATTTTCATATGCACTGCGGAACATCTTGTCGACGAAACGCATCGACCAGGTGATATCCAGAGCACCAAAGTCATAGTTGATGTTCGCCGAAGCTGCCCAGTCAGGATAGCCCAGTTCGCTCTTCACGCGGTTCGGCTCAAGCGGGTTCACCGGATCTTCGTAGAAGTCCAGCGTGAGCAGATGCGTTGCAATCGCGCGGAACCGCAGCTTGTGACCATTGTCGAAGGTGCGGCTGTAAGCCAGATCGAAGTCGATACCTTCGGTCTTGCGATTAGCGAAGTTGATACCGCCGGAGATCACCGCCGAAGTGGTGCTGAACAAGCCAGTGGTCGGGTCACGCTGGACCGTACCGCAGAACGAGTTGTTCAGGCCAACCGACGAGTCATAGCAGTTGTTGATGATCGTCTGCGCACCCAGCACCGAAATCTGATTCTTGATTTCGATGTTGTAGTAGTCGACCGTGAAGTTCAGGCCGGGGATCCAGCGCGGTTCGATAACCACACCCAGAGTCAGCGACTTGCCCTTTTCTTCCGTCAGGGTCGGGTTACCGCCCTGCTGGAACACGGTGGAAGAGGTACGAGCAGTACAGTTGGTCCACGGATCACCCAGTGCAACCGGGAACGACGTGCCGGCGCAGGCTGCCACGAGAGCGGCGTTGGCCGTGGTCGGGATGCCGTCAGCCGCACAGTTGGCTGCACGGTTCGGGTTGCTGTTGATCGCGCCGGTATCTGCGTCACAGGGGTCGCCGATGAAGGCGAAGTTCTGCGACAGCGGCGAGAACAGGTCGCTCTGCGTCGGGGTACGAACCGAAGTTGCATAGCCGGCGCGGAAGCGGATGTCAGGGACCGGGGCATAGATGCCCTGGACGTTCCAGGCCCAGACCGTACCGGTTGCGGTGTTGTAGTCCGAAACACGGGCTGCACCGCTGATGGTCAGTTCTTCAGCCAGAGGCGCATTGGCGAGCAGCGGGATGCTAAGTTCACCAAAGGCTTCCTTCACCGAGAACTTCGGCGGCGTGAAGGGCTGGATCGCCGTCAGGAAGGTCGCGTCAGCTGCAGTCAGCTCGTCAAACACGCTGTAGGCGCGCTCTTCACGATATTCTGCACCCAGAGCGAACGCCACCGGGCCACCGGGAAGTTCGAACAGCTGCGACAGGTCACCGCTGATCGAGGCAAGTGCCACGAATTCTTCGGCCCACTCTTCACGGGTACCGGTGGTGTTGACGAAGTTGAGAGCTTCCTGGCTGGGAGCACCGTAACCAAGCACGTTGATCGGCACACAGTCCGGACGGTCATTGGTCGGGTCAGCGTCAGCGTTCACACGGCAGACGATCTGGCCACCGCTATTGACCGCATCAATGGCCAGGTTGAAGCCATCGGGGTTGCCGTCGAGGTCAAACAGAACGAGGTTGTTCAGCGACTTCAGGTCGGTTTCGAGGCGACCCCAGTTCAGCGAGACTTCGTAGCTCCAGTCGTCGTTGAAGTTACCTTCAACGCCGCCGACGATGCGGTAGGTCTTGCGGGTGTTGATTTCACCGCGACCACCGAAGTCGATGTTGAAGCGCGACAGCGGGAACGTGCCGGTCGCTACGTTGGTGCACAGGCCGTAGCTCTGCAGCGTGCTGAGTGCCTGGGCATTCAGGAACGCGTTGTCGCAGCGCATGGCCGGGCCGCCAACGTAGCCGGGGCCACCGACGAAGAAGGAAGGCTGGCCTTCCTGAATCGTTTCGATGTTGGCGTATTTCGCTTCGATGAAGGGCTTGAAGGCGTCGCTGACGTCAAAGTGAGCAAGCAGGTTGACGTTGTAACGCTCAAGGCCTGCAGCCAACTGGCCGGTGTTACGCAGGGTGGAACCGTCACCGCCGATCATGTTGCCGGAGAAGGGCAGTTCCTGATCTGGAACGTCAACGAAGATGTTGCCGTTCGGGGCGAAGCGCAGATAGACGTCATTGCCCAGCGAACCGATGGTACCGCCATCCGAAACCGACTGGTTGCGAACGCCGCAAACCGGCTCAAGGTCAGGGATGCCGTCCGTGCCGAACGGACCTTCGTCAGCCTGGTTGTCGCTGACAACGTTGAACTGGCAGCGGCCGCTATAGGCGCCGGTCAGGTCGTCACGGTCGCGGAAGTAGAGCGGATCGGTCTTCGCATATTCGACCGCGATCGCGATGTTGCCGCGGCCATCAGCGAAGTTCTTGCCGTAGGTGCCAGCGATGAAGCGCGACGCACGGTCACCTTCTTGCGAGATACCGGCCTGACCCTTGATAGCGAGACCTTCAAAGTCGCGCTTCAGGACGAAGTTCACAACACCGGCGACAGCGTCCGAACCGTACACAGCGGAGTTACCGCCGGTCACGATGTCGACGCGCTCAAGCAGGTCGACCGGGATGGTGTTGACGTCGACCAGATAGTCACCCGGCAGAGCCGTCACGTGACGCTTGCCGTTGACCAGCACCAGCGTACGGGCAGTGCCGAGGCCGCGAAGGTCGAGGATGTTGAGGCCGGCTGTACCGATGAAGCGGGTCGAGTTGCCCTGGCTGAAGGTCGAACGCAGCGACGGCAGTTCGTTCAGCGTGTCACCCAGCGACAGGTCGCCCTGATCGGTCAGCTCGGATGCGTTCACAGTGGTGACCGGAACCGGCGAGCTCAGCGTCGGGCGCGCAATACGCGAACCGGTGACGATGATCGGTGTCTGGGTCGAAGTGGTAGCTGTTTCCTCTTCCGGAGCAGCCTCGTCCTGCGCAAGGGCAGGAGTGGCGAAGGCCGCCATGGAAAGCGCGGCGACGCCAGCGCTGTTAAACAGCGCCCGCTTGCTACGCGAAGAATTCGCGAAGGTAGTTTTCATGTTTTCCAGTCCCCGTTTGGTACGCCAACATCAGTGTCGGCAAACGTGTGGTGGGCAGATTCATCCCAAAAAGGGCGAATCTTCCGGATGCCGGGATGCGTCAGGAGCGAGATGGTCGCAAATGAAAACATCACTTCAGCCTGCTTTGCAAAACGTCTGTTGCGCAATTGCAACAAGCGCGAGGCCGCGGTTCTGCGCCAAGGACATACGGGGGGAGCTTGACCGTATCCATGGCCCTTTCTAACGATCCGGCGTTCCCATGGTGTGCAGGCGCGCTTCCATGGCAAGGCCGTTGGCGGCACTGAATTGAGACGAGAGAGGACATTCCATGCAAGTCGATACCACCATTTCCGCAGTCGTTACCGGCGGCGCATCCGGTCTTGGAGAAGCAACAGCGCGGGCACTGGCCGCCAAGGGGGCTAAGGTCGCCATCTTTGATATGAATGCGGAGAAGGGTGAAGCCGTGGCCAAGGAACTGGGCGGCGTCTTCTGCGAAGTGAATGTCACCAGCGAGGAAAGCGTTGATGCCGGATTCGCAAAGGCTCGTGCGGCCCATGGGCAGGAACGGGTGCTGGTGAACTGCGCCGGGATCGGCAATGCCGCCAAGACAGTCAGCCGGTCAAAGGAAGATGGTTCGATCCGCCATTTCCCGCTCGATGCGTTCAATCTGGTGATCCAGGTGAATCTGGTTGGCACGTTCCGCTGCATCGCCAAATCGGCCGCTGGCATGGTCACGCTGGACCCGGTCGATGAATATGGTGAGCGGGGCGCCATCGTGAACACGGCCTCGGTCGCCGCTGAAGACGGGCAAATCGGGCAGGCGGCCTATTCGGCGTCAAAAGGCGGGGTGGTCGGCATGACGCTACCGATTGCGCGCGACCTGATGAATGAAGGCATCCGCGTGAACACGATCCTGCCGGGTATTTTCCACACGCCGCTGCTGTTCGGCTTGCCGGAAAAGGCAATAGAAGCGCTCAACGCATCGGTCCCGTTCCCCAAGCGCCTCGGCCAGCCGAGCGAATATGCGCAGCTCGCCATGACCATGATCGAATGCGGCTATTTCAACGGTGAGGACGTGCGTCTCGACGGCGCGATCCGGATGGCCCCGCGTTGACACGGCGCTGAGCGGCTCATGGATTTCACTCAGATCCACTATGAGCGTGATGGGCCAGTTGCGACCATCACGCTCAACCGGCCGGAAAAGCTCAATGCCTATACACGGCATATGATGGGCGAGATCATCGCAGCGCTGGATATGACCGATAGCGACGATTCCGTGCGCGCAGTCATCTTTACCGGCGCGGGGGAGCGCGCCTTTTGCGCCGGGGCAGACCTGACCCCGGAAAGCGGCGGCGGGCCGTTCTCTTCCGATGAAGACGTGGCGGATTTGTCTGACGAGCGGGTTCGCGATGGCGGGGGGCGGCTGGCGCTGCGCCTGTTCCAGTCGACCAAACCGCTGATCAGCGCCTGCAATGGCGTGGCAGTGGGGGTGGGCGCGACCATGCAATTGCCGATGGATTTCCGGCTGGTAGCTGACACCGCCCGCTTCGGCTTTGTCTTTGCCCGGCGCGGGATCACTCCTGAGGCCGCCTCCAGCTGGTTTCTCCCGCGGCTGGTCGGGCAGGCGCAGGCGTTGGAATGGTGCATGACCGGGCGCATTTTCGATGCAGGGGAGGCGCTCAGCGGGGGACTGGTGCGTTCGCTGCACAAGCCGGAAGAGCTGATGCCCGCGGCGCGTGCGCTGGCGCTGGAGATCGCCGAAAACACTTCGGCAGTTTCCGTAGCCATGACCCGCGCAATGTTGTGGCGCATCCCGCAGCTTGACCATCCAATGCTGGCGCACAGGATAGACAGCCGCGCTATCTATCGCCTGTCCCGCTCTGCCGATGCAGCCGAGGGGATCGCGAGTTTTCTCGAAAAGCGGCCACCCGAATTTCCTGACCGGGTGAGCAGGGATATGCCCGATTTTTACCCATGGTGGACGGAGCCCGATTTCGAATGACTTCCCCATGGCATATTGGCGTGATTGGCGGATCGGGGATCTACCAATCGGTGGAATTGGATGATGCGCAGGAAATTCCGGTTGAATCCGGGTTTGGCGATCCATCCGGCCCGGTCACGACCGGGTGGCTGGGCGGGGTGCGCTTCACTTTCATTGCCCGCCATGGGGAACAGCACAAATTCCCGCCATCGCAGGTGAATTACCGCGCCAATATTGATGTGTTGAAACGCTGTGGCGTCACTGATGTGCTGGCATTGTCGGCTATTGGCTCGCTGAAAGAGGACTACGCGCCGGGCCATTTCGTAGCAGTCGATCAGATGATTGACCGCACGGCAGGACGGGAACGGAGCTTTTTTGGCGAGGGCTGCGTGGCGCATGTTTCCTTGGCGGACCCGGTCTGCGCCCGGCTGTCCGCACTTGCCGGCGATGCCGCAGAGGCAGCCGGGGCCACGGTCCATCGCAGTGGCACCTATGTCGCGATCGAGGGGCCGCAATTCTCCACCCGTGCGGAAAGCCACATGTATCGCGCCTGGGGCGCGGATGTGATCGGGATGACGGCGATGCCCGAGGCGCGCCTCGCCCGCGAGGCAGAGCTGCCTTATGCTTTGCTCGCGATGGTGACCGATTATGATTGCTGGCGCTCTACGGAAGAAGAAGCCAATGTCGAGGCCATCGTAGCCGTCATGCGCAACAATGCGCAGCTGGCCCGTTCGGCGCTGGTCAAATTGGCGGAGCTGCTGCCGCCGGAACGGCTGGCCAGTCCGATTGACACCGCTCTGGCCGGAGCCTTTGCGTCAAATGTGGTCCAGCCGGACCCGGCTTTGCGCGCGCGGTTAAGTGCCGTGGCGGGACGGGTGTGGCAGTAGTGTCAGACCACTCTTGCCAAGACGGCTGGTTGCAGTAGAAATCTCTTCCATGAGTACTGATGATATCCCTTCGGCGCGGTTGGCGGATTTCCTGCCTTACCAGCTGTCCATCACGTCTAACGCTGTCAGCTGCCGGATTGCCGAGGAATATCGTGCCGGATTTGGCCTGAAGGTGACGGAATGGCGCGTCATGGCGGTGCTCGGCGATGGCGGCCCTCTGACCCAGCGAGACCTGACCGCGCTGACCCTGATGGACAAGGTGGCGGTTAACCGGGCCTGTAAAATTCTCGAGGAACGTGGTCTGGTGGCGCGCCAACCCAATGAGCAGGATGGCCGGTCCCACCATCTGGAGCTGACCGATGAAGGGCGGGCGATGCACGACAAGGTGATGCCGCTGGCCAAGCAGATGGAGCGTCGGTTCTTCTCGACTTTCACGGCTGAGGAGGAAGCAACCTTTGTCCAGTTGCTGCGTCGCCTGCGTGAACAGGTGGGCGAGGTTGATGCCGAGGCCGCTTCGGAAGAATCAGGCCTGGACTGATCGCTTCCCTTGCTGGCACCAACAAGAAAGGCCGGGCTTCGCTGCCCGGCCTTTCTGTTTTGGTTGGTGTTCTGGCCCGCCTTATTGCTGTCCGGGCTTGGCCGCGAAAGCATCGCTGATGGAACATGCGGCCGGCCCCAGGATCACGACGAACAGGGTCGGCAGGATGAACAGGATCAGCGGCACGGTCATGATTGCGGGCAGGCGCGCGGCCTTTTCTTCAGCCCGCATCATGCGTTCGTTACGGAATTCGGCCGAGAGTACCCGCAGCGCCGAGGCGAGCGGTGTACCATAGCGTTCGGTCTGGATCATGGTCGTGACCACGCCCTGGACGGCATCGAGATTGACGCGGTAAGCAAAATTTTCGAATGCCTGTTTGCGTTCGGTGAGGAACGACAGTTCAATCGTGGTCAGGGCGAATTCATCACCCAGTTCGGGATAGGCCCGGCCCAGTTCCCTGGCGACGCGGTTGAAAGCCGCATCGACCGTCAGACCCGCTTCGGCGCAGATCACCAGCAGGTCAAGCGCGTCTGGAAGACCTTTGCGGATCGCGTCAGTGCGCTTTGTCGCAATGTTCTTGAGGTAGAGCTCCGGACCTTTGTAGCCTAGGCCCATAATCGTGGCGAGCGCAGCGAGGCGCTTCATGCTGCCCCCAGTCAGGAAGTAGTCGAGCACATAGACCACGAGGAAGGTAATCAGCCCCAGCACCACCGGCAGCATGTCGTGCGCCGATGACCATCACAGCCAGTTCCTTGTTGCGGAAACCCGCCTGTGCCAGCTTTTGCTGGACATCGACCAGCTGGCTTTGCTGGAGAACCTTCATGTTCGCCAGCGTATCCTTGACCTTTTCGGTCTGGTCGGTCTTGCGAACCGAGCTCGTGCGCTTCTTCGTTCGCCCCTTTGACGATCCCGGCTCTTCAGCTCTTCGCGGCGCTCATTGAGGGCCTTGACGCGGTCGGCCATGGGATCTTTCAGCGTGATCGCGGGCATAGATGGCTGCGAAAATGGCAGCCGCAGCCACACCGGCCATGATTGTCCTGACCAGATTACATCGACGCCTGGGAGCGTAGGCCAGCAGCATTAGTCATCATTCTTGCTCCCTCGCTCAGATTTCGAAGCTGACCATCTTGGCCATGATGAAGACGCCGATACCCATCCAAAGCATGCCACCCATGCCTGCTACCATCAGGCGCTCGTCCGCGAAAAAGCCGCTGAGGTAGTTGGGATTCATCCACCAGATCAGACCGAAGACGATGAAGGGGAGAGAGCCGACGATATAGGCTGATGCCTTGGATTCAGAACTCATCGCCCTGATCTTGAGCTTCATCTGCGAGCGCTTGCGCAACACGTCGGCAAGGTTCGACAGGGTTTCGGCCAGGTTGCCACCGGTTTCGCGCTGAATTGCCAGCGTGATGCAAAAGAAGCTGAATTCCGGGATGCCGAGCTTGTCGCCGGTTTCCGCCAGTGATTTTCCATCGTACGGCCGATCTTGATGCGTTCGACGATAGACTTGAACCGAACCCGACAGGGCCAGCGATTTCCTGCGCCACGACCTGCAGCGTTTCCGTGACCGGAAGGCCTGAGCGCAGGCCGCGCACCAGCAGTTCGATGGCATCAGGAACTTCGCGTTGAAATCGCCCGTCCGCTTCTTGATGAAATAGCTGACGGCCATATGCGGCAGGCCTGCACCAAAGACGAGACCAAAGCCCAGCGACAGCAGGGCTGCGCCGGATTTGAGATACATGAGCACTGCAACGCCAAGCGCAATGCCCAGCGAAGCATAGAAATATTGCGATCGTCCAGCCCTTGCCAGTCCGGTCCAGCTGGATGGCCAGCGCTTCGACGCGCGATCCTGAGCCGGCAGCCTTGAAAGTCTTGGGTTTGCGCGCCGCAATTGCTTTCTTCAGCTGGATCTGACCCGGGTGTCCGTAAGCTGGAATGGCGAAACCGCACCGCCTGCAGGCGGCGGGCGCTTTCTTGGTGGTTGATGGCCCGCTGATCAGCGTAAAGCCGATCACCAGCAGGGCCATGAAGCTGCCACCGAACAGCAGGAGCTGGATTATGGTCATGGCTGGGTCCCGCCCTTCCTACATTCGTTCTCAGCCTGGCAATGGCTCGCCACTGGCGGGCTGGCGGGGATTACTCAGCCGCTTCCTTGCTTGCCGGAGCGGCCTCTCTTTCCTTCTTCGCCAGCAGCGATTTGAAATCGAAGCTGCCAAGCAGGGACTTCTTGCCCTGTTCGACCACATCCATTTCCTCGTCACCTGCCCCGTGATACGATCACCAGTTGGCGGATCACACCGGCTGACTTGTTTCGACCGGTTCGCCGCGGCGAAAGTCTGGCCAAGCTTGGCAGCGGTGGCGAAGCCTTGAGATCATAGGGGATCGTGAAATCGATCTTGCGTTCGATCGAGGCCTCGAAGTCGCTCTTGCTGATTTCCGCGACACCGCTCTGCACCCGGTTGGCGATGACCAGCGGACGCGCATGCGAGGCATTGCTTTTCAGCCAGGACAGGATGCGGATCGCATCGCGCGCCGATGCCAGCGTCAGTTCCGTAACCAGCGTGACCACATTCACTTCCGCCAGCAGATGCGGGAAGTTGATCAGCATGTTGCGCGGCAGATCGATGACCGTCATCTCGAAGGCGTGGCGGAACTCTTCCTCCAGCTGGAGAAAGGCCGAACCATCCGTCATCAGTGGCGTGTTCATCGGCGCTTCGGCCGAAAGAATAGCCAGATTATCGTTCGCGCGGATCATGGCGCGTTCGATGAACAGACCGTCGATACGGCTGGGATTGTCGATCGCGTCGGTCAGGCCGCGGCCCGGTTCAAGATCAAGCGCCAGCGCGCCGGTGCCGAAATGGATATCCAGATCGAGCAAGGCGGTGGGCAGCTTGTTGTCCGCGCTGAACAGCCAAAGCAGCGAAGTGGCGTGGTCGATGCCCTGACATCGCCACTGTGCCGACAACAGCGGTCGAAAAATGTGCCGTTTCACGGCTCCGGATCGCTGTTTTTCGGTGCCGCGAACACGGCCCGGCCTGATCCAGCGCATCGCGCAGCTGCGGGGCCGAGAGCGGTTTCAGCAGATAGTCGTGAATGCCGCTGGCCAGCAGATCGCGATAGAGCCGGACATCGTTGACCTGCCCGACAGCGATCACCACCGTGCCGGGTTCGCAAACCTCGGCCAGGGCGTTGATGTCGTTCAGCGGGTCGCCGCTTTCCGACAGGTCGACCATCAGAATGTTGGGGCTGGCGCTGATTGACAGCGATTGTACGGCATTGCGCAGGCCGCCCTTGTTGCACTTTTCCGGTGGCCAGCCCATTTCGATCACGACCGGCCGCAGCTGGTCAAGCGTCGTATCGTCGCAGATGAAGGCGGCGAAAGGATCGCGGTTGCCGGTCGATCCTGGTTTCCAAGGCGCGTTCATGGCTCAGTTACCTCCCTGTTGCAGCCTGCTTCAGTCCGCCTTCACCAGACGGAGCCTTTCGCGATAGGAATCAATCGCCTTGTTCGAGCTCATGACGACTGTTTCGCCATTGCCTTTTGCCGCGGATCAGGTCTTCCGGATCGGCGACCATCGCGGCGAGGTTGCTGCCGATGGCGCAGCCATAGCCGGGCTGGTCGCGTTGGCGTAATTCAGGTCGGACTTGGCAGACCAGTCCGGGCAGCCCGGCACCGAAGCGCTTCGAGCGGGTGATGACACACGGCTGCGCCTGGCTGACATAACCGGACGTAACCGGTGCCCCTTCGCTGACCAGAATGCCGTGTCGCGAAGCGATCTGAGCGATGGCATCACGCGTGGCACCGCTCATCATCGGATCGTCAATCGAAACACGGTCACCATAGCGCAGGTCCCATGGCTTCGAACCAGCCGGTCAGTGCTGCTTTTCCGGGACGGACAGGCCGCCTGATCCAGTGCGCAGGTCCAGCGAGTAGTTGCTGCGCTCAACAACCGGCTGCTTCATCGAATAGAGGCTGCGATTGTCGGGCATGCCGCCGCAAGCGGCAAGCGAAAGATCGAGCGAGAGGGCGATAGCGCCTGCGAATTTGCGATTGAGTTTGGGCATCTTACTCACCTTTCTCACTTAGAAGCTGAAACTGGTGCACTGGCGGCATCCGCCTCTTACGGCGATCAGCCTTGTTCTTGCGCTTGGCCTGACGCTTGGCATCCTTGCTATCACCGGTCGGCAGCACGCCCGCCAGGTCAATCTGGGATACTTCCGGCGGCGGAGCACCGGCTTCGCGTGCAGTCGGTATCGGGCGCGACATGCCGGATTTGCCAGCATTGTCCGGTAGCCGATAGTGCGCTGCAGCTGTTCGGGGCGAAATAGCCATCGGTCGGCAGCTTGATGTCATT
The DNA here is from genome assembly GCA_024236195.1 of Sphingomonadaceae bacterium. GTDB lineage: Bacteria > Pseudomonadota > Alphaproteobacteria > Sphingomonadales > Sphingomonadaceae > JACXVD01. The sequence goes on along the minus strand of JACKKZ010000003.1, from coordinate 469,640 downwards.
CGCGTTCACCGGGTTCACCGGTAAGGCGTGACAATGATGACCAGCTCGGTCTCGCCCTTGCGGAACGAGGTAGAGCGGAACAGATTGCTCAGATCGGCATATCGCCAAGGCCGGCGTCTTGTCGATGGTGTTCTGCGCGTTGTTGCTCAGCAAGCCAGCGATCATGAAGCTCTGGCCCGACCCCAGTTCCACCGTCGTTTCAGCCCGGCGGATGGTCAGTGCGGGAATCTGGAAACCGTTCAGCGTGACCGCGCCCTGGCTTGACAATTCCGACACTTCGGGGCGGACCCGGATCGAGATGCGGCCATTGGCCAGCACATAGGGCGTATAGGACAGGCTGACGCCAAATTTCTTGTATTCGACTGACGTGGTGCCCAGGCCCTGGCTCATCGGGATCGGGAATTCACCGCCCGCGAGGAAGTCCGCCGTTTCGCCCGAAAGCGCCGTCAGATTGGGCTGGGACAGCGTTGTGACGAGGCCGTTGCGTTCGGCAAGGTCAAAGGCCCCTGGCGACATCCAGCTCCGAACAGGCGGCCAGCGGCTTCGTACAGCAGTCTGACCGGCATTCCGGGTGAAGTCATATTGCGTCCCGCCCAGCACGAACTGCCCGGTTGCCGGGGCTGAACGGCAGTGACAGGCCGCCAGCAGGCAGGCCGAAATTGGCAGACGCATCGAGCACCGGCAGCGCCGAAGTATCGACATTGCCGATATTCACGAAATCACGACCACGCGAAACGCCGAACAGGAAACCATCGCTCTGATCGCGCGAGGCGAGGTTAGCCCCGATTTCGCGCACCAGCGAGCGTACTGATTTCGGCGAAGCGCACTTGCAGGTTCACTTGCAGCGGCGTGTTCATCTTCAGGCGGCTGATGACATTGGTTTCGTCACCACGAAGGCTTTCACCAGACGCTCTGCCTCGGCGGCATCTTCAGGGCGGCACCGTACCGGTCAGCAACACCGTGTTGCTGCCCATGGTCGCGACCGAAATCTTGGCTTGGCATCGCGAGGGCGAGCATCTGGTCGATGCTGCCAATGTTTGATCCGACGCGGATATTGGCGGACCAGATAATGTCACCGGCTGCGTTGTTCGACAGACCGTGGTTTCACCACCGGCCTTGCCCATCAGATAGAGCTGGCGGGTCGATTTCACCTGCACATCTGCAATCGCTTATTGGCGATGAAGATATCGGTCATCGTGCCCGGCACGTTGACCAGTTCACCGCGACCGATGGACAAGACGATGTCTCCGGCTGGGGCGCACGGTGTTCTGTGCGTTGGCGGTGGTCGCTGGACGCCGGCAAGCGAGCGCGATGGCGATGCTGGCCAGCATCAGTTTGGCAGTAAGGCGGCGCTTCATGGTCTTGCCCTCAGTTTCGATCCGGTAGCCGGACGGCAATTCGCGAAAGATGTTTTGCTCAGCATGGCCATTACCCACGATCAGCGCAGCGCCGGTGGCAGCAGGAACGGTCCGTCCTGCTTCACCCATGCCCTTTGCGCCCTGTTGCAGCATTCCGTTGCCGGCCTTGCTGATGGTGACACTGGTGGTGTTCTTGCCACGCGTGACATTTACGACCGGCCCAGTCGGGACCTGCGCCGCAGCCGGGGCACCCGGATCACGCGGCATAGGACGGGCAGGCGCAGATTGTGCTTCCGGCTTGGCGACAGTGCTGCGCTGGAAGCGGGACACATCACCACCGGTCACGAAAGTGGACGGGCCATCATCGGCTGGTTCAACGCTTCGCAGCAGGCGTTTTCTTCTTCGCGGCTGGCACCGTCTGGGGATCTTCACCTGCTCGAAGCAATGGCGTTCTCCAGTTCCGACTGGTTATCCGCGATAGAGCGCAGCGACAGGCTGAGCGTACCGATTGTCTGTGCGACAGCGACCTTTTCCTGCAATTCGGGGTCACTTCGAGCGTGACCGTACGGAAGGCGCGAACCACGGTGCGCCCATCGACAGTTTCCTGCGCGGTGGACTGGCCAGTTGCCAGCACACGAAGGTTACGCAGGATGGTTTCGAGGTCTTCAGCGCGTCACCATCGCTCTTACCGTCTGGGTCAGGACGAGGTCGACACGGTCACCCGGGAAGACAAGCCGCCCACGCCGGTCTTGGCCGACACAGGCACTCGTAACTGCGCGCATGCCCGGCCAAGCGCCGCCGCCGTGAAGCCACGGTCGCCCGGGCTCACAAGCGAGCCTTGCGTAACCGGCTCACCAGCGGTGATAGGGTGGCGCACAACCGTGCCCAGAAGCTGGCCGATATCGGATTCACCGTCGAGGAAATAGGCATCCTGCACCAGCTCTTCCGGCCATTGCTGGAAACCGATTGCATCGGCGGTGATGATCGTGCCGGTCGGCAGGCCGATAGGAGCGACCAGACCTTTGACCCTGCGGAACCGGCGGTGAAGCTTCGACAACCGGCGCAGAGGCCCCGGCAAACATGCTCCGCGCGGCAAGGGCGGTGCCGATTGCAATAACCAGCGCGCCAACCAGCAGTATCAGCTTCTTTCGTCCATGGCTTTCAAGCCCCTTAATCAGTTCCCGCAAACAGCGCGGGCAGGTATGGTTTTCATCCTTACGAGCGGAACGGTTAAAATCAGGTTCACCCAGCCAGCGATGTGCAGTTTGGTTTGCGGCGGGGAGGTAATGCGTGCCCAGCACCCACAGCCCGGCAGTGGCGATGGCCACGCCATAGGGAATCGCCAGCTTGTCGCGCTGGCGGCGCATGATGCCAGCCGCCCATCGCGATAGTCAGCACACCGCCTACCAATGCCATCATCAGCGCAGACGCAGGAACCATTCGGTTCGATCCACAAAGCCAGCGCAGTCTAGCGCTTCACATCGCCGCCACCCATGGCGCTGATGGCAAACAGACCGGCAAAACGGCAAAGGCAGCCAGCGCTATGCCGAACTGCATGGCCACATCCGGCCACAGGTCGAGCCCGGCGGACCACCAGAACAGTGGTGCAGCCAAAGCGATGCCGGCATTCAGCCAATTATCAATCTGGCGCCGACGCATGTCGGTGAAAGCTGCGAAAACCAGCGCGATTGCCAAGCCAGCCAGCAATCCGTAGTGGAAATATTCACTTACCATGTAAGCCCCCAAAGGTCCTTTGGAGGCTGGTGCTACAGCGTTCTGCTTACCAAAAAGTAACCAAGGCCGGGAGGTTGGAATTAGCCAAGCGGAGCAAGCAGGGGCCGGACCGATCAACCGCAGGGCCATTCCCCCTGCGGCACAGGAAGGTAAATGGCTGGCACACGATGGTCACGCGATCCGCCGGATCGACTGGCCGGGCGCGCGTGGCGGCACTGTGCGCGGGTCGATCCTGTTCATGGCAGGGCGCGCGGATGGATATGAAAAATACCTTGAAAGCCTGGAGCAATGGCACCGGGCAGGCTGGCGCGTGACTGCTGCCGACTGGCGCGGGCAGGCTGGTTCCGGGCGGCTGGGCAATGATCCCTATACCGGCCATATTGATGATTTCAGCATCTGGGTGGAAGATCTTGCCGCGTTGTGGAGCGATTGGAAGGCGGCGACTCCAGCGCCGCATGTGCTCGCCGGGCATTCAATGGGCGGGCATGTTTCGTTGCGCACTCTTGCAGAGCGCAAGGTGGACCCTGCGGCGGCTTTCTTCACCGCGCCCATGCTCGGCCTATACGGTCAGCCGCTGCCCTATGCTGCCATGCACGAAGTCGCCAAATGGATGTGCAAGCTGGGCGATCCGAGACGTCCCGCCTGGAAATGGAGCGATGATCCGCATGAGTTGCCTGCCGGACGGACGGCGTTGTTGACGCATGACCCGGATCGCTACGCGGATGAAGGATGGTGGCGGCACGAGCGGCCCGAACTGATCATGGGGCCGGGCAGCTGGGGCTGGCTGGAGCGGGCCTATGCCTCTATGCGCGGCCTGTATGAGCCAGGTGTGCTGGAACGAGTGACCGAGCCGGTGCTGGTTCTCTCGGCCCTGCATGACAAACTTGTTTCCGCGAAAAAGACGGCAGAATGCGCAGCGAGGATGCCGCATTGCGAGCTGATCGAATACGGGCCGGAATGTTATCACGAAATATTGCGGGAAGACGATGCTGTGCGTGACCGGGCGATGGTCTCTATCGCTCAGTTCCTCGACAGGGTAGCGCCTGCCGCATGAGCAAATCGACCGATTGTGATTTCCTCGTCGTGGGGGCGGGCATGGCGGGTGCCAGCCTTGCTGCGGTGCTGTCCGCCCATGCGCGCGTCATGGTGGTCGAGGCGGAGGATCGGCCAGGCTACCACGCCACGGGACGATCGGCCGCCTTCTGGACGGAAAGCTATGGCGGGCCACAGGTCCAGCCGCTGACCACCGCATCCGGCCCGTGGCTGCAGCAACATGGCTTCCTCACTCCGCGTGGTGCCCTGACACTGGCACGGGAAGGGGAGGTAGACGCGCTGGATGCTTTCGCGGGAGAATTCCGCGCAGTCGGTGTGCGGGTTGAAACACTGGGCCGGGATGAAATCGAGCGGCACCTGCCTGGTGTCTCCGCGCAATGGCAGAGGGCAGCATTCGAGCCTGATTGCTGCGATATTGATGTGGCCGGGCTTCATGCGCATTACCTTGCGGCCATGCGCAAGGGCGGGGCGCAGCTGCGGCTGCAAGCGCCTTTGGTCCGAGCCGTTCGCGAAGGGGCGGGTTGGCGGGTCGAGCTGGCCTCTGGCGCAGAGATCCGCTGCACAACGCTGGTCAACGCTGCCGGAGCCTGGGCGGATGAAGTTGCGCAGCGGGCCGGGATCGCTCCGCTGGGCATCCAGCCCATGCGCCGCACGGTTGCGCAATTGCGCACAGTCCCCGCTGCGTCTGCCAGCCTGCCGCTGGTGCTCGACATTGGCGGGGATTTCTACTTCAAGCCGGAAAATGGCCGTTTGTGGCTCAGCCCGCATGATGAAACGCCCAGTGCCCCCTGCGATGCCGCGCCGGAAGAAATAGACGTGGCGCTCGCAATCGACCGGTTCCAGCAAGTCGTTGACTGGCGGATCGAAGCGGTCGAGCATCGCTGGGCCGGGCTACGCAGCTTCGCGCCAGACCGGTTGCCTGTCTTTGGTCGCGATCCTGTCGAGCCTCAGTTTGCATGGTTTGCCGGGCAGGGTGGCTTCGGTATCCAGACAGCACCCGCAGCCGCCATGCTTGCCGCGGCGCAGCTGCTGGAGAAGGACCTGCCTGATATAGTGCGTGGTGTTGATGCAGGAATTTACAGCCCCGACCGGTTTGCGGGCCGGAATTAACCAATCCCCTCTGGCCAAAGCGCCCATCCTGCAATACCTTGCTTGCCAAGCCACCGCCCGGCAGGGCAGGGCCCGTTACGACCAACGACATGCCACAGAGGAGCAATCGCATGGCGCACAAGTTCGAAATCTACAAAGACAAGGCCGGTGAATTCCGCGTCCGTTTCAAGTATAATTCGGAAGTGATGTTCTCCACCGAAGGCTATGCGAGCAAGGCTTCTGCCCAGAATGCCATCGACTCGATCAAGAAGAATGGCCCCGGCGCCGAGGTTGAAGACAACAGCTGATTGCTGGAGCCTGACAAGCATGAAGCCCCGGCCATAGTGCCGGGGCTTTTGTGTTTGAGAGGGGCGACTTGCCGACTTCGCAACGTTACCGGCTCAGAGATCAACCCCGCTGGCGATGGCCTCCAGCTTGCGGATCCGTTCCTTCAGGTCGGAAATTTCGATCCGCGCGCCGCCCATGGCGACCCCGCCTTCGATTTCGCGCGGGGATTTGTCCAGCTCGCGCTCTTTCAGCGCGAGCCAGCCCTGCCAGCCGCGCAAAGTCGCCAGCGAGACAATGGCGATGGCCAGCAGGCCCGCGGCAGAAATGATCAGTTGTTCGTACATCACAGAATTCCTCCCTGGACCCTGGCCTGTTCGTTCTACTTGTCGCGCAGCTGCTCGATTTCGGCAGCGATCTGTTTTGCGTCGCGGTCGCTGGTTGCGATGCGTTCGAGCACATGGATGCGCTCGCGCAGTTCCTCGACTTCGCGCTCCAACTCTTTCTCGCGCTGCGCATTGCCGACCGGATTGCCGTGACGGTCGCTGACATAGCCATTTTGTGCATTCATGCGCGCGCGTATCGTGCTCGTAATGGCGCCAATCGCCACGATCAGGACAACTGCGATAGCCCAGCTGTTCATTGCACTTTCTCCGTTCCCTCGCGCAGGCGCTCAATCTCATGCGTCAGCTGGAACCCGCTGTCGGTCACGATCCGTTCGACATTGTTGAGGCGATCCTTGAGCGAGCCGAGCTCTGCCCGCAGTTGCGCATTCTCCTGCGTCAGGAGGGAAACGCGCTCGGCAGTCTGGGCATCGCTCGACGGTTTGAGCGACTGGCCCCACATACCCTCCAGCGGATAGCCATTCTTGATCTTCAGGCGGGTCGTATGAACGGAAGCAAGAATGCCCCCTCCGCCGAGCAGGAAAGCTCCGGCGATGATCCAGCCGAGATAGGGGAGAAGTTCGGCAAACTCCATCACACATGCTCCTTGCTGGAGATGCTGAGCGGGACGCCACTACCCTGTTCATCCACGCGCCGCTGGTCACGCAGCGCCTCGATCTGGGTGGCCACGTCATAGCCCTTGTCAGTTACGATGCGTTCCAGCACCCGCACACGATCCTCCAGCTGCTGCACCTTGCTGGCGTATTGGGCGGCACGTTCGGCAGTGTCTGTGGCCGTGGCATCAAGCCGCATTTTGGCGATCTTCTGCTGGTGTGAAGTCCAGATCGCGACGATGGGGATGGAGACACCGATGATCGGGATCATCAGTGCCAGTGTACCGGCATCCATGGGTCAGTCCTCCAGGTTTCAGCCTTAGCGCAGGCGTTCGATTTCAGCGTTCAGGCGCGGGTTGCTGGAGACGTAATAGGCCTCCACTTCGGCCAGCCGCCGGTCGATATCGCGCATCTTGCCGCGGATTTCGCGAGCGGAACGGCGCGGGTTCTGGCGCACGCTCTGCCAATATTGCTGTTCCTGGCGGTCGACATAGAGCTCGGCAGGCTTCTTGTTCAGCAACAGGCCCATGAGGATGTATCCGGGGATCGTAACCGCCGCGAGCGGCGTAAACAGGGAAACAATCATACCCAGCCGGACCCAGATCGCATTGACGCCGGTATAGTCGGCAATCCCGGAGCAAACGCCCATCAGCTTGGCGTTCTGCTTGTCGCGATAGAGTGTCGTATGCTTGCCGGCCATTACCTTGCCCCCTTCGTCTCGGCGATCAGCTGGTCGAGTTCGCGCAGCTTGTCATTGTTCACGTCATTATTGTGCACCAGACGGGCCGGTTTGAAGTCCGGATTGTCGCTGGCCACCAGCCGTTCGACCGTATCCATCCGGTCATCCAGACGCCGGGCAAGCTGGTAGAGTTCCTCCAGCAGGTTCTCGTCGTCGGGCGTGATGGTGGCGGAGGTCTTCCACTTGGTGATGTAGTGGAGGATCAGCCACGGCAGGCCGATAAATATGGCCGGTATGATGATGATTTCTTCCACGGATCAATCCTCCTGCTTCTTGCTGTCGCTGTCCATTCCAAGCGCGCGCTTCATTTCTTCGAGTTCGCTGTCGATCTTGTCCGAGCCTTCGAGCGCGGCGATTTCATCTGCGAGGGAGAGCTTTCCGCTCTCGGCAATGCTCAATGCTTCGGCGCGGCCTTCGGCGTAATCGACACGGCGCTCCATCTGGTCGAAGCGGGCGAGCGCTTCGTCCGTGCGTTCGGTGGACATCAGTGTGCGCAGCTTCACCCGGTTCTCGGCGCTTTCCAGCCGCGCGGCAATGGCGGTCTGGCGGCTGCGCGCTTCGCGCAGGCGGTTCTGCAGCTTGTGGATGTCTTCCTCATAGGCGCGCAGTGCATCGTCCAGCACGGCAATCTCTGCCTTGAGCTGGTCGGCCATGTCCGCCGCCTTCTTCTTTTCCACCAGCGCCGCACGGGCGAGGTCTTCGCGATCCTTGCTCAGAGCCAGCTGGGCTTTCTCTGCCCAGTCGGCCTGCAGCCGCTCCAGCTTGACCACATGGCGGTGCATTTCCTTCTGGTCGGCAATGGTACGCGCCGCACTGGCGCGCACTTCCACCAGCGTTTCCTCCATTTCCATGATGATCATGCGGATCATCTTCTGGGGATCGTCCGCCTTATCCAGCATGTCGTTGAAATTGGCGGCAATGATGTCACGTGTGCGGCTGAAGATGCCCATCAAAGGTGCTCCGTTGGAGAAGAGTTCGTTGAATTTTTCGGCGGCCTGGTCCTGCAGATCCTGCAACCGGTCGCGCTGCTGGTAGCGGGGGGCGCTTTGCGTCGGGGTAGGGCTGCGGCGCAGCCGCTCTACCTCTGCGTCGAGCCGCGAGAGATTGCTGGCCAGAGGTTGGGCGGAAGCAGGGCCATTCTCACGCTCCGGCCCGATGGGGCCAAGCTTGTTATGTTCGGCTGGGCGGGTCATGCCAGTTCCACGGTTTCGGCCTGGATTGTCGCCGCGAAGGCGGGAGTGGCCTGCATCTGCGTGGAGAGGGCGACAAAGGCCATCATCGCCGCAATGCTGGCAAGCGCGGCCTGGCCCAGTCTGCTCTGGAAAAAGCGGCGGTTGTACATGGTCTCGTTTCCTTCCGAATGGGGTGGCCCTTGGGCTTGCCCAATACTTTGCAACCGCTGTGCCAAACTGCACGAGCCGAGGATTTCTGCGGCTTGTGAGGAAATCGACGAACGACATGTTGGTTTTCATTGCCAACATTCGGGAAATTTCACTATGTTTCGGGTCAATGGAGCGCGGGACCCAATTCATCGGCCAATCAGGGGCCTTTCTGGACGCGGTGGAACGTGCCAGCCGCGCTGCGCCCATGGCGCGCCCGGTGCTGGTGATTGGCGAGCGCGGCACCGGCAAGGAACTGATCGCAGAGCGCCTGCATCGCCTGTCCACTCGCTGGGATGGGCCGCTGGTTATCATGAATTGTGCTGCCTTGCCGGAAACGCTGATCGAAGCGGAATTATTCGGCCATGAAGCCGGTGCTTTCACTGGTGCTACCAAAGCGCGCGCGGGAAGGTTCGAGGAAGCCGACGGAGGCACTCTATTCCTCGACGAACTGGGCACGCTGTCGATGGGCGCGCAAGAGCGGCTGTTGCGCGCCGTGGAATATGGCGAGATTACCCGCATTGGTTCCTCCCGCCCGATCCGGGTGGATGTGCGCATCGTCGGGGCGACGAATGAGGATTTGCCGGCCAAGGCGGCGCGCAACGAATTTCGCCCTGACTTGCTCGACCGGCTGAGCTTTGAAGTCATCACCCTGCCGCCCTTGCGGGTGCGCGAAGGCGATGTGGAAGTGCTGGCGCAATATTTCGGTCGGCGCATGGCAACGGAACTGGGCTGGGAAGAATGGCCCGGCTTTGCGCCCCATGTGGCGAGGCAGCTGGAAGAATACGCCTGGCCGGGCAATGTGCGCGAATTGCGCAATGTGGTGGAACGCGCAGTCTATCGCTGGGATGACTGGCACGAACCGGTTGGCCATGTGCAATTTGACCCGTTCGATTCCCCGTGGAAGCCGTTCAGCCCGGCGCCGGTTTCGCGAACGGGGCAGGTCACGGCACCGGTGGCGGCGGATGCTCCGACGTTTGCCGCGCCGCAGGAATTGGACGGGGTCGACGATTTGCGTTCTGCCGTCGATGCCCATGAACGGGCAATCCTCGAACATGCGCTGGGCAAGCATCGCTGGAACCAGCGCCAGACTGCCAAGGCGCTGGGGCTCAGCTACGACCAGCTGCGCCATGCGATCAAGAAACATGGCCTAAGCGAATAGGGCAGTGAATAGGGAGAGGGATATGCGGGGAATTACTTTAGCTCTGGCTGCTTTGGTGCTGGCCATGCCTGCTGCCTCTCCGGCCTTTGCCAAGAAAGATAAGGCTGAGGCGGAAAAGGTGGTTGAAGTCACCGATCCGGCCCTGCTGGCAGATATTGGAACGGCTGAGACGCGCGGCCGCTTGATGTGGCTGTATGATCAGGCTGCCTGGCACGGCACCGATGCGATGATGGCTGACCTTGATCCATCCAAGGTCGAAGGTGCGCGCGGCTATGTGGTGGTGCCGCGCGAAGGCGATGCCATGCTGGACGTAATCTTCGTTGCTGAGCGGGAAGGGGCCTTGCTGGAATTTGCGCGCTACACGGTCGATACCAGCACGGTGGTTAGCGGCGGCCCGGTGGAGGGTGACCTGCCCGCCCTGTCCCCGCTGGCAGAGCGCCTGTTCAAGGCGCGCGGCCCTGCGCTGGAAGCGATGGGCAAGGCTGGCTATCGCCTCTGCAGCCGCGAACCTGCCAATACGTTGGCACTGCCGCCGGATGAGCATGGCCACATCGCCTTCTATCTGCTCACTTCAACGCGGGAGACAAAGACTTATCCCATCGGCGGACATTTTCGTGCCGACATTGCAGAAGATGGATCGGTTGCTGGCACGACCCGTTATATGAACAGCTGTTTCGATCTGCCCACTGCCCAACAGATCAATCCCAATGGTGACCGGGGTTGGGCCGGGGTGAGCTACCTGATGGGCGATACACCAAGCGAGATCCATGTCTTTGCCAGCCTGCTGATCCCGCCCGGCTTCATGGTCATCACCAGCAGGAATGATAAGCTCTGGCTGGTCGAGCAGGGCAAGATCACGCTCAAGCAGGATAACTTCAAAGGGTTGAAATAGGTCAGCCCAGCTCCACCACCAGCCCCGCTGCCGGGTTCAGCTTGCCTGCCACTGCATCGTTATAGCTTGCCAGCGCGGCCCCCTTGCCTTCGCTCTTTTCGATATGGAACATGGCCTTGGCATCGACCATGAAGCTGCTCCAAGCAGCGATCATGCGTTCGGAGAAGCCTGCAGGGCCCCAGTCGCCGATGCGCTTCTGCACGCGGCCCGGCGCGAAGAAGCCAGTGCCGCTAACATGCCGACCGGCTTCGTCATTGGCGTCCCAATGCGCCTTGCCCACCACCAGCCGCATGGTCAGCTTGTCGCCGAAATGCTCGGCCATTTCTGCTGCCGCCTTGGGGTTTCCGGCAATGTCGACCATGGCCGTCAGGCGGGAAGGATCGAGCGAGCTGATAGCGTCATAGCCGATCACCCGGTCATAAAGGCCGTGCCCGTCAAGAAAGGCTTGTCCGGCGGGAGAGGAAAGCCCGATCATCTCCGGCTTGGCACCGCCGCGCGCGCGCATCGAATGGGCGAAACCGATGGCCGTCTTGGACGAAGCGCCCGTCGTGACGACCTGCAACGCACCAAAATCGCCCTCATCCTCAAGCTGGTCGGCAATCAGCCAGCCGGTCAGGTAGAGCGGGCGGAAGACCGGATACCAGTCGTGAACTTTAGCGGAATATCCATCCAGCCCGGCCAGCGCGACATATTGGTTATAGACCAGCGGCATATCCAGCCGATGCGGGGACTGGTCGGTGAAGCCGGCAGGCGAGGCCTTGCCCGGCGTGAGCAGCACATGCGAGGCGAGGGGGAAATAGCCGTAAAAGACGGAGCCCTCCGCCACGTCCGCGCAGTTGGATGCGATGATCGTGGCATATCCCCACACCGGCAGGCGGCCCGGCCCGTTGCCGGGGGAGAAGAAATCCCAATAGCCCTTGTCATTGCCGAACAGCCCGGCGGGCTGGCCAAAGGCGGCGTAAGTGACGTTGTTGGCTGTCATGGCGAATCTGTCGAGCCGGGCCAGCACTTGCCCGTCAGCGGGGGCAGGCAGGGTTTCATCGGCCAGCGTAGCGATGGCGATATTGCCCTTGTCGATATTGATGGCCCAGCCGGAAGTGCTCATGTCTTTCTCCTCTTGGCTTGCGAGTATGCCGATTGCGCGCTGCCCGTCCAGCCCGGTTTACCCCGTCTTCATTCCCTTGCCTTAGGGAGATTGAAACCATCTTTGCCGGAGCTGTTGGGGGCCAGACGTGCCGAAATTCCTGAAAGTCATCTTTGCGATCATCGCCATTGCTGTGCTGGTATCGGTCATCATGATCGGTGCGGGGGGTTATTGGCTCAGCAACAATACCGACACGATGGCAGAGGCGGCGGTGGAAGCTTCCGGGATCAAGGACGCAGTGGCGGAAAAGCAGCGGATGCAGATGGAAGCACGTTGCAATGATGCCAAACTGGCGTTCCAGCAGATGTGGGACCAGGCAGTCGACAGCAACAGCGTCGACCAGCGGCAGGATATGCTCGACCGGGCAGAACAGGCGATGCAAACCGCCTGCGGTGGATAAGCGGGCCGAATAAAGCTTGCTATTCACACGGGCTGCGCCTACTTGCGCGCCATCCCGATATTGTCGCGACAACGGAGGGGCTGGCGCCGCGAGGGGCCGGCACCAAAGGGCTTTGCGGCATATGTCACCCGATATGGAGAGTGAATGGCGGATATTGCGCGCCTTGTTGAGCTGATTGAACCCGAAGCGACCGCGCTGGGGTTTGAGCTCGTGCGCGTGAAGATGATGCCGTCCGAAGCGGGTGATGGCGGCGAAGCGTTGCAGATCATGGCGGAAGACCCGGCGACCGGGCAGCTGGTGATCGACCAGTGCGCTGCCCTGTCACGGCGGGTTTCCGATTTGATCGACGAGCTGGAAGAACAGGGCGAAGTGCTGATCCCCGGTGCCTATCACCTCGAGGTCAGCTCCCCCGGAATTGATCGCCCGCTCACGCGCGAGAAGGACTTTGCCAATTGGGCCGGGCATGAAACCCGGATCGTGATGGCCAAGGGCTGGGAAGACGAGCGCAAGGGATCGCGGGCATACAAAGGCACCCTTACCGGCCTCGGCCAGCTTGACGATGCGCCCGCAGCCGGGATTGAAATGAAGGACGGGTCGGTGACCTACCTCCCGCTCGACCAAATCCATTCGGCAAAGCTCGTCCTTACCGACGCGCTGATTGCCGCCACCCGCCCGCTCGATACCAGCGGGGCAGACGAAATTGTAGAAGAAGAGAAGGCAGACGACTGATGGCCAGTGCGATTTCCGCCAACAAGGCTGAACTGCTTGCGATCGCCAATTCGGTCGCCACGGAGAAGATGATCGACAAGTCGATCGTCATCGAGGCGATGGAAGAGGCAATCCAGAAGGCGGCCCGTGCCCGTTACGGCGCAGAAAACGATATCCGTGCGAAGCTGGACCCGATGACCGGCGACCTGCGCCTGTGGCGTGTGGTCGAAGTCGTTGAGGAAGTGGAAGACTACTTCAAGCAGGTTGACCTCAAGGCTGCGCAGAAGCTCGACAAGGATGCCAAGCTGGGCGACTTCATCGTTGATCCGCTGCCCCCGGTGGACCTGGGCCGTATCGACGCGCAGAGCGCCAAGCAGGTGATCTTCCAGAAGGTTCGCGATGCCGAGCGTGAGCGCCAGTACGAGGAATTCAAGGACCGCGCAGGCGAAGTCATCACCGGCGTCATCAAGTCGGTCGAGTTCGGCCATGTGATCGTCAATCTCGGCCGCGCTGAAGGTGTGATCCGTCGCGATCAGCAGATCCCGCGCGAAGCCGCCCGTGTGGGCGAGCGTGTTCGCGCGCTGATCACCAAGGTCGAACGCAACAATCGCGGCCCGCAGATTTTCCTCTCCCGCGCGCATCCTGACTTCATGAAGAAGCTGTTCGCGCAGGAAGTGCCCGAAATCTACGACGGCATCATCGAAATCCGCGCTGCCGCCCGCGATCCGGGCAGTCGTGCGAAGATCGGCGTGATCAGCCACGATTCCAGCATTGACCCGGTCGGCGCCTGCGTCGGCATGAAGGGCAGCCGCGTGCAGGCAGTGGTGCAGGAACTGCAGGGTGAAAAGATCGACATCATCCCCTGGAGCGAAGACATCGCAACCTTCATCGTCAACGCGCTGCAGCCGGCCACCGTGGCCCGCGTGGTGCTGGACGAAGAAGAAGGCCGCATCGAAGTGGTCGTGCCTGATGACCAGCTTTCGCTCGCCATTGGTCGCCGCGGCCAGAATGTCCGTCTCGCCAGCCAGCTGACGGGCAACCAGATCGACATCATGACCGAGGAAGAGGCCAGCACCAAACGGCAGAAGGAATTTGCCGAACGCTCCAAGATGTTCGAGGAAGAGCTCGACGTTGATGAAACGCTCAGCCAGCTGCTGGTGGCAGAAGGCTTCGCCGAGCTGGAAGAAGTGGCCTATGTGCCGCTGGAAGAACTGGCTGGCATCGAAGGTTTCGATGAAGAGCTGGCTGAAGAACTCCAGAGCCGCGCCATTGAAGCGCTTGAACGTCACGAGGAAACGGCCCGTGCTGCTCGCCGCGAGCTGGGCGTGGAAGATGACCTCGCCGAAATGCCGCACCTCACCGAGCAGATGCTGGTGACGCTGGGCAAGGCAGGGATCAAGACGCTTGACGATCTTGCCGATCTTGCCACGGACGAGCTGATCGCCCGCAAGCGTGAAGCGCCGCGCCGCCGCAACAATGCCGATGGTCCGCCGCTGCGCCGTAACCAGCGCACGGAAGACAAGGGCGGTGTGCTGGGCGAATATGGGCTGAGCGAAGAGCAGGGCAATGAGATCATCATGGCCGCGCGCGCGCATTGGTTCGAAGATGAAGAGCCCGCTCAGGAACCTGTAACCCAGGAGGCCGCTGATGCGGACTCCGAACAATGAGCGCCTGACGCCCGACATCGCTGACGGCCGCAAGGCTCGGGCCAGGAAGTCCGAGCCTGAACGCCGCTGCATCCTCTCTGGGGAGCATGGCGCGCGTGATGCGTTGGTCCGGCTGGCCATCAGTCCGGAAGGCGACGTGTTGCCCGATCCGCTGGCCAAGGCTCCTGGCCGGGGTGCGTGGATCGGTGTGACACGCGGGGAGCTGGAAGCGGCCATGGGTGAAGGCAAGAAGGGCGGGGCGTTGCGTGGCGCGCTGGCCCGCGCCTTCAAGGGGGCACCGCTTACAGTTCCGGACGATTTGCCGGATCGGGTCGACGCAGCGCTCACGCGGGTGCTGCTGGACCGGCTGGGCCTCGAAATGCGGGCAGGAAACCTTATCTTGGGGTCAGACCGCATTGCTGAACATGCCCGCGGCGGGGTGGTGGAATTGCTGCTACATGCCTCCGATGCGGGCGAAGATGGCACCAGTAAGCTTGACCAGGCCTGGCGCGTAGGGCGTGAGGTTGAAGGGAGCGGTGAGCGGGGAATACGCTTGCCACTGGACCGGGCGGCACTGTCTGTGGCATTGGGCCGCGACAATGTCGTCCATATGGCGCTGGCCAATCAGAAAGCGGCCAGTCGGGTCGCTTCGGCCCTGCAACGCCTGATGCATTTCCAGGGGGCAGACAGCCCGTTGATGGAAGAGGGTGCGCCGCCTGTGCAGCGCGCCGCGACGACGAATTGAGATTGAAGGACAAGCGAGCTTTATGAGCGATAGTGAAGACAAACCGACCCGCACCCGCAAGCCTTTGGGGCTGAAGCGGTCGGTCGATGCAGGCGAGGTCAAGCAGACCTTCAGCCACGGCCGCACCAACAAGGTGGCGGTCGAGGTCAAGCGTCGCCGCAAGCTCGTCAAGCCGGGCGAGGAAGCGGCTGCCCCACCTCCACCCCCGCCACCTCCGCCGCCGGTTGCGGAAGCGCCAAAGCCCGCGCCGAAGAAGAAGCCGGCCGCTTCGGACGAAACTCCGCAGGAACGCGTTGCCCGCTTGCAGCGCGAAGCCGAGGAAGAGCGGCTGCGGCTTGCCGAAGAAGCACGCAAGCGCGAAGAGGAAGAGCGGCTCAAGGCAGCCGAAGATGAAAAGCGCCGTGCGGAAGAAAATCGCAAGGCTGAGGAAGAAGCCGCCAAACAGGCTGAACGTCAGGCAGAAGAAGCCCAGCAGGCGGCAGAAGCCACCCCGGTAGCAGACGAAGCTGCCGAGCCCGCGGCTGCCCCTGCTGAGGATTCTGGCGCTGCGCCTTCGCCGCGCAGGTTCACGCCGGTTGCCCGGCCTGAGCCAAAGCGCCCGGAAAAGAAGAAGGAAGACAAGAAAGCTGCGAAGCCGGAACGCGGCGGTGGTGACAAGCGCCGCGGCGGTAAGCTGACCGTCAATCGTGCACTGAACGATGATGAAGGCGCCCGTGCCCGCAGCCTCGCCGCGCTCAAGCGAGCGCGTGAAAAGGAACGTCGCCTGCAGGGTGGTGGTGACAAGCGCCAGCGTGAGAAGCAGGTGCGCGACGTTGTCGTGCCGGAAGCGATTACCGTGCAGGAACTCGCCCAGCGCATGGCTGAAAAGGGTGCCGACCTGGTGAAGGCACTGTTCAACATGGGCATGATGGTCACCGTCAATCAGACGATTGACCAGGATACGGCTGAGCTGCTGGTCGAGGAATTCGGCCATAACATCCAGCGCGTTTCCGAAAGCGATGTCGATATCCAGACCGAAGAGGATGTCGATCCGGAAGAAACGCTCAAGCCGCGCCCGCCGGTTATCACCATCATGGGCCATGTCGATCACGGCAAGACCAGCCTGCTGGATGCGCTGCGCGGTACCGATGTAGTGAAGGGCGAAGCGGGCGGCATCACCCAGCATATCGGCGCCTATCAGATCAAGACGAAGGGCGGCGACAAGCTGACCTTCCTCGATACGCCGGGCCACGCAGCCTTTACCGAAATGCGCGCGCGCGGTGCCAATGTCACTGATATCGTGGTGCTGGTGGTGGCTGCTGATGACGGGATCATGCCGCAGACGATTGAAGCCATCAATCACACCAAGTCAGCCGGTGTGCCGATGATCGTGGCGATCAACAAATGCGACAAGCCGGAAGCGGACCCGCAAAAAATCCGCAACCGCCTGCTTGAACATGAAGTCATCGTGGAGGCCATGTCCGGCGATGTGCAGGACGTGGAACTCTCGGCTAAGACCGGCAAGGGGCTGGACGAGCTGATCGACAAGATCCTGCTGCAGGCTGAATTGCTTGAATTGCGGGCCAACCCTGACCGCATGGCCGAAGCGACCGTGGTCGAGGCGCAGTTGGACAAGGGCCGCGGCCCGGTTGCCACTGTACTGGTGACGCGCGGCACGCTGAAGCGTGGCGACACCTTCGTGGTCGGCACCGAAAGCGGCCGTGTGCGCGCTATCGTTGATGACAAGGGCAAGCAGATCAAGGAGGCTGGTCCGTCCATGCCGGTCGAAGTGCTTGGCCTGGGCGGGGTTCCTTCCGCCGGGGACAAGCTGGCCGTGGTCGAAAACGAACAGCGTGCGCGTGAAGTTTCCCAATACCGCAAGGAAAAGGCGACTGAACAGCGCACCGCGCTGGCCCCGACCAGCTTTGACACCATGTTCTCCAATTTGAAGAGCAATGTGATCGAATGGCCGGTGGTGGTGAAGGCTGACGTGCAGGGTAGCGCGGAAGCCATCATCAATGCGCTGCACAATATCTCGAATGACGAGATCAAGGTGCGTGTGCTCCATTCCGGTGTCGGCGCGATCACGGAAAGCGATGTGACGCTGGCCGCTGCTTCCAATGCCCCGATCGTCGGCTTCAACGTGCGTCCCAATGCCAAGGCGCGCCAGCTGATCGAGAAGGACAAGGTGCGGATGATGTATTACGACGTCATCTACCACCTGACCGAGGAAGTGGCGAAGGAACTGGCTGGCGAGCTGGGTCCGGAGCGGATCGAACATGTAGTCGGTCGTGCCCAGGTCAAGGAAGTCTTCCGTTCGGGCAAGAAGGACAAGGCTGCCGGCCTGCTGGTCGAGGAAGGCGCCATCCGCAAGGGCCTGTTCGCGCGTCTTACCCGCGACGATGTTATCGTATCGGCGACGACCATCGCCTCGCTGCGGCGCTTCAAGGACGATGTGGACGAAGTCCGCGCTGGCCTCGAATGCGGCGTTGTGCTGGCGGATACGAACGACATCAAGCCGGGTGACCAGCTCGAAGTCTTTGAAGTGGAGGAACGCGAGCGCGTGCTCTGAGGAGCAGGCACTCGCGCCGGGCATAGGCAATGGATTTCGATTGCGCTTCATCACGGTTGATCGGTTCGGGGGACGCTCACTACGACCCCGTAACCGGCGTGGTCGAAATGGACTTCGTTGCCCCGCCTGAATTCGCCTCGCCGCGCGGGGTGGTGCAGGGCGGGTTGATCGGCGGATTCCTGGACGAAGTGATGGGAGCAGCCGTATATCATGGCAGCAATTTCAAGCTGTTGCCGCTCAATCTCGATTTCAATATCAGCTGCCTCAAGCTGGTTCCGATTGGCCCGTTGAAGGCAAAGGCTCGGGTGTTGAAGATGGGCCGCAAGGTCGCCTTCATCGAAGGCGAATTGTTCAGTCCGGATGGCGAATTGCTTGCCCGCTCGACCTCCACCGCCATGCTGTCGGAGGTTCCCGCTGGCTGATCGCCAATTCGCTGTCCTGCTGTCGCGCATCAATGTCGGGGGCAACCGGCTGAAGATGGCGGAATTGAAGGCTGCACTGGAGGTGGCCCGCTTTGCCGGGGTTCAAACCATCGCCGCAAGCGGCAATGTGCTGCTGGAAAGCCGGCTTGCGCCAGGTGCAATCAGCCAGACCATAGCGCGGCTCTTGCAGGCGGAATTCGGGATCGAGTGCATTGCCGCCGTGCTGACGCGCGTTGAACTGGAGGCAGTGTTGGCAAAGTGCCCCTTTGCCGATGGCGAACCGAAAAAGGTCCATGTGCTGTTCTGCGATGGTGCAGTGCGTAAAGAGGCAGTTGCGCAATTGCGTGCCGAACACGCGGCGCGAGGGGCGGAACGGATCGAAGCAGGTGACGGTGTGCTCTATGTCGATTATGTCGATGGCGTTGGCGATTCAAAGCTGACCAACGCATGGATCGAACGTCGCCTTGGCTGTTCAACCACGGCGCGGAACGTGAATTCCCTGCAACGCATACTTGGCAAGATGAACTGATGGCCCGCAACCAATCCACTCCTGAACAGCAATCGGTCCGCGTCCTGAAAGTGGGGGAGCGGGTGCGGCATATATTGTCCGAACTGCTCGCACGCGGCGAAGTGCATGACGAGATCGTCTCTGCGGCCAATATTTCCGTTACCGAAGTGCGCATGACGCCGGACCTCAGGAACGCAACCGCCTATGTGAAGCCGCTGCTGGGGGCAGAGGAAGATGCGGTGGTCAAGGCGCTGCGCCAGAACACCGCCTTCCTCCAGCGCGAAGTTGCGAGCCGACTTGGCCTCAAATTCGCGCCCAAGCTGAAGTTCAAGCCCGATGAAAGCTTTGACGAAGCCGACCGGATCGAACGCTTGCTCAGCGATCCGCGCGTGGCGCGGGATCTCGACGAGGAAGATTGATAGTCTGGCAGCAGGCTCCCTACGGCTTCGCGGCCAGCGGTGTTTCCATATACACGCTCGCGCCTGGCCCCAGCGGCAGGTCCAGCAACACCCATCCCATCGTCAGGGCGAGGCCAGCCAGCATCAGGCCAACCGAATAGGGGACCATGGTCGCGGTCAGGCTGCCGAGGCCGAAATCCTTCTGCCAGCGCTGGCAGAAGATCAGGATCAGCGGGAAATAGACCATCAGCGGAGTGATGATATTGGTGGCACTATCGCCAACGCGATAGGCGGCAGTGGCCATTTCCGGCGAAAGGCCCAGCAGCATCAGCATCGGCACCAGCACCGGGGCGAGCAGCGCCCATTTGGCGCTGGCCGAGCCGACAAAGATATTGAGCAGGGCAGAGACCAGCACGATTGCCCCCAGCAAGGCCCAGGCGGGCAGGCCGGATGCCTGCAGCATGTCCGCGCCATTCACTGCCAGGATCAGGCCCAGGTTGGACCACGCAAACATCGCTACGAAATGCGCCGCAGCGAAGGCGAGGACGAGGTAATAGGCAAGGTCTTCCATCGCGCCCGCCATCATCTTCACCAGACTGCGATGATCGGTGATTGTGCCCGCAGCTTTGCCATAGGCCCAGCCCGCCAGCAGGAAGAGGATGAAGAAGCCTGCGACGAGGCTCTGATAGAACGGTGTCAGCCGCGCTTCCGGGTTGGCATCCTCGTTGATCAGGGGTGTGCCCGGCCCAAGCGTGAAGACGAGCCACAGCCCGATTACGAACAGCACGGCCAGCCCGGCATTGCGCAAACCCTTGCGCTCGGCCTCGGTGAGCGGAGCATCGCCTTTCTCATCGGCAGGCACATTGCCCGCCATGGCCGGATCCCACTGGCCGAGACGCGGTTCGATGATCCGGTCAGTGACATACCAGATCACCGGCAGGAAAATGAAGGTCATCGCCGCGATGAAATACCAATTTCCCGCGATATTGGCGGTGAAGTCGGTAAACACGGTTTCCACGGCCGCTTCGGTGATACCGAACAACAGCGCATCAAGCTGGCCGGGCAAGAGGTTGGCGGAAAAGCCGCCAGACACCCCGGCGAAGGTCGCCGCAATGCCCGCAACCGGATGGCGACCCGCCGCGTGGAAGATGATCCCCGCCAACGGGATAAGCACGACATAGGCCGCATCCGCTGCCAGGTTGCCGAGCATCCCCACCAGCACGACAATCGGCGTCAGCAGCGCCTTGGGGGCATTGCGCACCCCGGCGCGCATGGCGGTGCCGAACAGCCCGGCACGCTCCGCTACGCCAGCACCCAGCATCACCACCAGCACATAGCCAAGCGGGTGGAAATGGGTGAAAGTCTTGGGCATTTCGACCCACAGTTTCTGGATATTGTCCGCCGAAATCAGGCTGGTGGCAGCGATCACGCGCAGTTGCCCGGTTGCCTCGTCCATTTCCGTCGGGTGCGTGACGGACCAGCCCGCCATGCTGGCGATAATGGACAGGACCACCAGCCCGGCGATCAGCCAGAAAAACAGGAAGACCGGATCGGGCAGGCGATTGCCCACGCGTTCGATCCAACCCAGTATGCCTTTCTGTGCCGGTGCTGCTGTCGCCATGCGGTGTGTCCTCCCGAAGCCGGTTATTCGATACATAATGCCGTGGCGGTGGATCAGTTCCGGCTTTCGCTTGGCGGCGGGCCTACCTCGCGCTAGCCACCAGCCATGGCCAAGCTCTATTTCTACTATGCAAGCATGAATGCAGGCAAGAGCTCGACTCTGTTGCAGGCGGCCTTCAACTATGGCGAGCGCGATATGCGGGTCAGCCTGTGGACCGCCGCGATTGATGACCGGCCCGGATTTGGCGCGATTTCCAGCCGGATCGGGCTGGCCAGCGATGCGCATCGCTTCGAGGCGGGGACGGATATTGCTGCGCGCGTGCTGGCAGACCATGCCGAGGCGCCGGTGCATTGCGTGCTGATCGACGAGGCGCAGTTCCTGACGCGGGAACAGGTGTGGCAATGCGCGCGGCTGGCCGATGCAGAGGGCATCCCGGTGCTGTGCTATGGCTTGCGGACCGATTTCCAGGGCGAGCTTTTCCCCGGATCAGCCGCGCTGCTGGGCATTGCTGACAGCCTGGTGGAGCTCAAGGCGGTGTGCCATTGCGGGCGCAAGGCGACGATGAACTTGCGCGTTGATGCCAGTGGCAAGGCTGTAAGCAAGGGCGCACAGACCGAAATTGGCGGAAATGACCGCTATGTGGCGCTGTGCCGCAAGCATTTTACCAAGGCGCTTGATGGAAATGTCTGAACTCGAAACCCCGCTCGCGGATGGCGATGTCACGGTCGAACCCTTCACCGCACAGCATGTGGAGGGTCTGCGCACGGCCTGCGCGCAGGATCGCGAGATCTGGGACATCTACCCGGTCAACATGCTCGACGATGGGTTTGAGGAACAGCTCAAGGCCTTCCATGGCGAGCAGGGCTGGGTGCGCTTTGCGCTGTGTCAGGCGGGGCGGGTGGTGGGCACCAGTTCCTACATCCACCCCAGCCTTGAAAACGGCACGGTGATGATCGGCGGGACCTATATCGAGCCATCGGTGCGCGGCACGGATTTCAACCGCCGGGTCAAGAAGCTGATGATCGAACACGCCTTTGCCTGCGGCTTCTGGCGGATCGAATTCACTGTCGATACGCGCAACAAGCGCTCCCTGGCGGCGGTCGCCAAGCTGGGGGCGAAGCATGAAGGGACGCTACGCCGCAACCGCATCACCTGGACCGGCTTTGTGCGCGACACTGCAGTATTCGGCCTGCTGAAAGAGGAATGGGCTGGTTGAGCGGGCAATCGCACCCTATCTAACCCGGCATGACAGATACGCTAACAACAATCCTTGTACTCGTCCCGGCGCTGGTGATCGCTATTGTCTTCCACGAGGTTGCACATGGCCTTGCTGCTCGTGCGTTAGGCGATCCCACAGCGGAAGAGCAGGGGCGGCTGAGCCTCAACCCCATCCGCCATGTCGATCCGGTGGGAACGCTGCTAGTCCCCGGCTTCCTCGCGCTGGTGAATGGCCCGATCTTTGGCTGGGCCAAGCCAGTGCCGGTAAACGGACGGCGGCTGAACAATCCGCGGCGTGACATGATGCTGGTGGCGGCTGCCGGGCCGGGAATGAACTTGCTGCTCGCAGCTGTGGGGGCGGTATTGTGGGGAATGTTTGGTGATCCTTTAGCGTTTTTCTCGGGCCAAACGCCGGGCCTGCTCGATGAAGGGCTGCTTACATTCATCATGATCAACTGCTTCCTCGCCTTCTTCAACCTCCTCCCGATCCCACCATTTGACGGTTCGCATATCCTTGAAGGGCTGCTGCCGCGCAGCATGGCAGCGCATTTCGCCCAGCTGCGGCAGGCCGGAATGCTGTTTTTCGTGATCCTGATTGCCGCTGACTGGGCTTTTCCTCAGTTCGACCTGATCGGCCGCCTGGTCAGCCCGCCGATCAATTTCATGATGGGTATCTACCAACAGATCGCGCTGGTTTTCGCCGGAGCCTGACCAGTGTCTAACCCGCCACCGGTGAACGGCTGGATCATCCTCGACAAGCCCAGGGGGCTTGGCTCCACGCAAGCAGTGTCTGCAGTGAAGCGAAACCTGCGCGAGGCGGGCTACAACATGAAGCTGAAGGGCGGGCTCAAGGTCGGCCATGGCGGTACGCTCGACCCGCTGGCCGAGGGCGTGCTGCCGATTGCCATCGGCGAAGCAACCAAGCTGACCGGGCGGCTGCTCGATGCGAGCAAGATCTATGACTTCACCATCCGCTTTGGCGAGGAGACCGATACGCTGGATGCGGAGGGGGAAGTGGTTGCGACCAGCGATATGCGGCCGACGCTGGAGCAGGTGGCTGAGGTGCTGGCGGGTTTCACTGGCCCGATTGAACAGGTCCCGCCTGCTTTTTCCGCCCTGAAGGTCGATGGCAAGCGCGCCTATGACCTCGCGAGGGCGGGGGAGCAGGTTAAGCTGGCGACGCGAGCGGTGACGGTATTCGCGCTAGAAATCCTCCCCGGAACGGGGAGGGGGACCAGCGAAGCTGGTGGAGGGGCACCCTCGGCATCGTCGTCCCTCGCAGGTCAGGATTGGCCGCCCGTACCCCTCCACCATCCTGCGGATGGTCCCCCTCCCCGTGCCGGGGAGGATCTGGAGGAAGTGACGCTTCGCGCCCATGTCTCCAAGGGCACCTATATCCGCAGCCTCGCCCGCGATATTGCCCATGCCCTTGGCACTTGCGGCCATGTTACTTATCTGCGCCGCATCAAGGCGGGGCCGTTCTCTCAGACACAGGCGATTTCGCTGGACAAACTCAACGAAATCGGTAAGGGCGCGCGGCTTGAAGACCTCCTCCTGCCGCTGGAGGCGGGGCTGGACGACATCCCGGCCTTGTCTCTCGATCCCGATAGCGCGCAGGCGGTCCGCCAGGGCCGGGTCATTTCGGGATTGCCCCATGCTGACGGGCTCTATTGCGCATATCGCGGGAAAACTCCCGTGGCGCTGATGGAGCTCAGTGGCGGGACGGCGAAAGTCGTCAGGGGTTTCAATTTGCCCGATGTCGCTGAGTAAGGAAAACACATGTCGGTAACCGCCGAACGCAAGACTGAAATTATCGCGGACAACGCCCAGGGTAACAACGACACTGGCTCCCCGGAAGTTCAGGTCGCCATCCTGACCGAGCGTATCCGCAACCTGACCGAACACTTCAAGGACCACCACAAGGATAACCATTCCCGCCGTGGTCTGCTGATGATGGTCAACAAGCGCCGTAGCCTGCTGGCCTATCTCAAGAAGAAAGATGTGGCGCGCTACAACGCCCTGATCCAGAAGCTGGGTCTGCGTAAATAAGAGTTTCTCGAAGGGGCGGCCATCGGGTCGCCCCTTTGTCTATTTCCGCCATCCCAGCGAGCGCTGGGGTCTCGTGCCACAAGGGCCGGGTGTGCGGAGACCGATCCCAGCTTTCGCTGGGATGACGTATGTATGGTCGCAATTCGGCGGCCTGCTGCATGGGGGCAGGAAAGAACGCCCCACACCGGACCGGGACGGTTTACCCGGAATTGTAGGCCCCGCGGTGCAATGTGGCTCGCGGGTCATAAGGAAAATCAATGTTCGACACGAAAACTGTATCACTGGAGTGGGGCGGCAAGACCCTCACTCTGGAAACTGGCCGTATTGCCCGTCAGGCTGACGGCGCCGTTCTGGCCACCTATGGCGAAACCGTGGTGCTTTGCGCCGTAACCGCCGCCAAGTCCGTGAAGGACGGGCAGGATTTCTTCCCGCTCACCGTCCATTATCAGGAAAAATTCTCCGCAGCCGGCCGCATCCCGGGTGGCTTCTTCAAGCGTGAACGCGGTGCGACCGAGAAGGAAACGCTCACCAGCCGCCTGATCGACCGCCCGATCCGTCCGCTCTTCCCCGAAGGGTTCTACAACGAAATCAACGTGATCTGCCAGGTCATGTCGTTCGATGGCGAAACCGAGGCTGACATCGTTGCCATGATCGCAGCATCGGCTGCGCTGACCATTTCCGGCGTGCCCTTCATGGGCCCGATCGGCGCGGCACGCGTTGGCTATGTCGATGGCGAATATGTCCTCAACCCGAAGCAGGACGCTGCCCTCACCGATGGCCGTCTCGACCTCGTGGTTGCTGCGACCAATGACGCGGTGATGATGGTCGAATCCGAAGCCAAGGAACTGACCGAAGAAGAAATGCTCGGCGCTGTCATGTTTGCGCATGACGAAAGCCGCAAGGTCATCGGTGCGATCATCGAACTGGCTGAGAAGGCTGCCAAGGATCCGTGGGAAGTCGCCAAGAATGACGATGCTTCCGCGATCAAGGAAGAGCTGCGCGCTCTGGTTGGTGCGGATATCGCCGCTGCTTACAAGCTGACCGACAAGTCCGCCCGCAGTGACGCGCTCAACGCTGCTCGCGCCAAGGCCAAGGAAAAATATGCTGAGGCCGATGGCCAGACGCAGATGACCGCTGGTAAGGCCGTGAAGAAGCTGGAGGCCGAAATCGTGCGCACCGCCATCCTCAAGGACGGCCAGCGTATTGATGGCCGCAAGCTCGATCAGGTTCGCCCGATCGAAAGCATGGTCGGCTTCCTGCCCCGTACCCATGGTTCGGCGCTGTTCACCCGCGGTGAAACGCAGGCGATTTGCACCACCACGCTGGGCACGAAGGAAAGCGAGCAGATGATCGACGGGCTGGAAGGTCTGACCTACCAGCACTTCATGCTGCACTATAACTTCCCGCCCTATTCGGTTGGTGAAGTCGGCCGCTTCGGCGCGCCGGGCCGTCGTGAAGTGGGCCATGGTAAGCTGGCATGGCGTGCGCTGCACCCCGTGCTGCCGAGCAAGGAAGACTTCCCCTATACGATCCGCGTCCTGTCCGACATCACCGAGTCCAACGGTTCGTCCTCCATGGCGACCGTGTGCGGTGGCTGTCTGGCCATGATGGATGCCGGCGTTCCGATCGAACGCCCGGTGTCGGGTATCGCCATGGGCCTGATCCTGGAAGGTGACGAGTTTGCCGTGTTGTCCGACATTCTGGGTGACGAAGATCATCTGGGCGACATGGACTTCAAGGTGGCCGGCACTGAAGCAGGCATCACCAGCCTGCAGATGGACATCAAGATCGCCGGCATCACCAAGGAAATCATGGCCAAGGCTCTCGAGCAGGCCAAGGGCGGTCGCGCTCACATCCTCGGTGAAATGCAGAAGGCGCTTGGCGCTTCGCGTACTGAGCTGTCGGCCCATGCTCCGCGTATCGAAACGATGCAGATCGACAAGTCGAAGATCCGTGACGTGATCGGCACCGGTGGCAAGGTGATCCGTGAAATCGTTGCTGAAACCGGCGCCAAGGTCGATATTGACGACGAAGGCGTGATCAAGATTTCGTCTTCTGACCTCAGCCAGATCGAAGCCGCGAAAAAGTGGATCGAAGGCATCGTTGAGGAAGCCGAAGTCGGCAAGATCTACACTGGCAAGGTCGTCAACATCGTCGATTTCGGTGCATTCGTGAACTTCATGGGTGGCAAGGACGGCCTCGTCCACGTCAGCGAAATGAAGAACGAGCGCGTCGAAAAGCCGACCGACGTTGTTTCCGAAGGCCAGGAAGTGAAGGTCAAGGTTCTCGAAATCGACAATCGCGGCAAGGTCCGCCTGTCGATGCGCGTCGTTGACCAGGAAACCGGTGAAGAGCTGGAAGACACCCGCCCGCCGCGCGAACCGCGTGAACCGCGCGGTGATCGTGGTGACCGCCGTGGTCCGCGCGGCGACCGTGGTGGCCGCGGTGGCGGCCGTGATCGCGGTCCCCGCCGTGATCGTGGCGGTGACCGCGACGGCGGCGGCGAAGGCCACGTGCCGGACTTCCTGAAGGACTAATCAGGCGCTCTCCGCCTTCGGGCGGGGGCGACTCCACGTGTTGGAGAGGAGAGGGCTGCGGGCACGAACCCGCAGCCCCTTTCTTTTGCATACAAACCGAACCTATGGCCTTGCTCTTTTTCAGCGGGGGCGGGACACTGCACCGTCTGGATTGGAGGATGCGATTCATGCGGTATCGGAAATTGGTGCGGCTGGCAGGTGGGGCGACGGGTGCGGTGTTGGCAGGGCTTGCGGTCCCTGCCGGGGCGAGCGGTGATTATGGTTGCTGGCCCAGCTGGAACCTTGAGAACCCGGAGCTGGGTTGTTCCAGCTATGCAGCGATTGCTCCTGGCAATGATACTCGGATCAACCTTGTCTACCTGCTGCGCGATGCGCGCGGTGTGACTGCAGGCAAGAGCGCCTATCCGGAGATTGACAGCTGGGATGGCAGCTATGGCCACAGCTATTTCGACTGGGGTATCTTCAAGCAGGCATTTCTTGCTGCGCCTGCTGATGTTGAGGACAGCAACTCCTTTTATGGTTCTCGCTGCGTTTCCTATCCCGGCGGGACGCTGGGCTTTACCCGCGCAGTCGAAAGCGCCGGAGCGATCAAGGGGGCAGAGGCCAGGGCGCTGCTCGATGCACGCAAGGCCGTCGGCGCGACCTGTGACGGAATGCAGGAAGTCTATGACGCGTTTGACCCGTCCAAGGTGGAACGCCCCGGCCAACCGCATTGGCCAGAGGGTATCAGCAGCTCTGCCGGACGCGATTATTTCTCCTACCTCAAGGCTTCCAACGCATTTTACGCGGAAGAATGGGAGGCAGCGCGCGAGGGCTATCGCGCGCTGACCGGATCGTCGCAAGGCTGGGTCGCAGAAACATCCCGCTACATGCTCGCCCGTGTTGCCCTGAATGAAGCGATTGCCCCAGCCTTCGACAAATGGGGCTTTTTCGAAGGGAACGATGCCACCGCCAAGGAGCCTGCGAAACAGGCGCTGGTGCTGCTGGAAGATTACCTGAAAGCCTATCCGGAAGGGCGCTATGCGTCCTCAGCCACCGGCCTGAAGCGGCGTGCCCTGTGGCTCTCCGGCGACAAGGCGGCGCTGGCAGCGATCTATTCCAGCCAGCTCAACACGGCTGACCTCGGCAGTTACGCCGCAGTTTCGATCATAGAAGAGGCGGATCGCAAGCTGATCGACTATAATACCGACCCGTCGGAGTTTACTGATCCGCTGCTGGTGGCGACAATCGACCTGCGGATGATGCGAACCTACGAATGGGACGAGGAACCGCCCGCTCTGTCGCTGGAAGCGCTGGAAGCACAGGCGCCGATCTTCAAGGATCGTCCCGACCTCCACAGCTTCCTGCTCGCCAATCATGCCTATTACGTGGCGAAGGATTATCGCCGGGTGCTGGAATTGATCCCCGATGCGGCGCGGCAGGAGAGTTTCACCCCGTTGCAATTCAGCCGCCAGTTTCTGCGCGGCATGGCGCTCGCCCAGCGCAAGGATGTGAATGAGGCTGGCTTCTGGCAGGATATGCTGGCCGGGGCGGATGAGCTCTACCAGCGCCCGCTGGTGGAACTGGCGCTGGCGCTCAATTGGGAACGGCGTGGCAAGGTGGAGCAGGTCTTTGCCGAAGGCTCGCCGATCACCGATCCCTCGATCCGGCTGGTGCTGGCGGAAAACTCGACGGGCCCTGATCTGCTGCGCCGGATCGCCAGGGATGGCAGCGAAGCGAAGATGGTGCGCGAGGTCGCGCTGTTCACGCTGATGCGCAAACAGCTTTATTACGGGCAATTTGCGGGCTTCCTGCGCGACCTGCCGCTGCTGCCTGCTGATGCGCCGACCGATGGCTTCAAGGATGGTTTCCTGCGCGCTGAGGCTGTTTCCATCGGCGTGTTTGCAAAGGGCGAGGTGTCTGACGGCTATCCCTGTCCCTCGCTCAAGCAGACGGTTGCCACGCTGGCGAAGAACCCGAAGGACAGCTCAGCCATGCTCTGCCTCGGTGATTTCTATCGCCTCAACGGCTTTGATTATATCGGTGATTTTGAGCGGGACGAGGGTTCGCTGGGGAGCTTCCAGCCGGGCTTCACCGGCAAGGAAATCCCGCGCCAGAGCTTTTACCAGCAGATCATCGCCAACAAGACCGCCAGTGCGGAGGACCGCGCCTATGCCCTCTATCGCGGCGTGTGGTGCTATGGCCCCAGCGGCAACAACAGCTGCGGCGGTGAAGAGGTGCCGGTCAGCACTCGGGCTGCATGGTTCAACGAGCTTAAAAAGCGCTATCCGGGCAGCAAATGGGCAAAATCGCTCAAATATTACTGGTAGGCACTGCGCTGCTGCTCGCCGGATGTGAGCGGCAGGCGGAGGCTCCGGCGCGCGTGGAAGCGGCAGGGCATGAGGCGTTCTTTCTTTGGGCCGGGGTCAAGCCGCCGCCCGAATTGGAGAGCGCCACCACCGTGTATGCTCTTGCAGGTGAAGTGCGTGCGCGCGATCCGGACAGCTTTGTTTCCCTGCGGCCACCGCCACGCGTCGAGGATGCGGAGATATGGCTGGTGGTGCGTGTCGAAACGCTCGCTTGGGGACCGGGTGTCCAGGCGCAGATCGACCGTGAGCTGGCGCGCTGGGACCGGTCATCTAACCTTGTTGGACTACAGATAGACTTTGATTCCGCGACGCAGGGGCTGGAGGATTACGCCGCCTTCCTTTCGCAACTGCGACGGCACATGCCATCGCGCTATCGCCTGTCCATCACCGGGCTGATGGACTGGAGCGCGAATGGTGACCCGGCGGCGCTGGTGGCATTGGCGGGCACGGTGGATGAAGTCGTCATCCAGACCTATCAGGGCCGCCACACGATACCCGGATACGAAGCCTATCTTGCCAGCCTGCGAGACCTGCCCATGCCCTATCGCATAGCCGTGGTCGAAGGTGGTGAATGGCAGGCCCCGCCGGGGTTGGCGGAGGATCCGGACTATCGCGGCACGGTGGTTTTCCTGCTGGCCGGGGCGGAGTAGGTCAAGCCGGTCGTGTTCCGCGCATGCGGCCCAGAAAATCGACCTTGCCCACTTGCGCGCCTTTCATCCGCAGGATGTCGTAGGCGGTGGCGGCGTGGAAATAGAAATTGGGCTGGCTGAAACTCAGTAGGAAATCTTCTGCTGTGAAGCTCATGATGGTCTTGCCCCTGAACACAAAGTTGACGTTCTGGCCCATCAATCCCTCCAACTCGTCAACCGTGAGGGCTTCCAACTTAGCGGTCGCTTCATCCAGCTTGGCCCGCAACCCGTCAAAGCTGTTCGGCGGATCGTTCAGGTCGGGGGCAAATTCGCCTGCCTTGGCTCCGGCAACAGCCCCGGCGGTATGCACCGCCACGCTTTTCACCTGGTAATCAAAGGCGAACATGTCGTCGATCAGGCGGCAGCCGATCAGGTCACAGTCTGCCACGGAATTGGCCGCGCACCATTCCTCGCCCTTATCAACCAGGTGTCGGGTGGTGCCGATCATTTGCAGGGCGGACGGGACAAAGGCGGCGTGCAGGCTAAGTGGCATGGGTGGTCTCCCCCAAAGAATCATTCGTTGCGACCTGCAACGTAACGCGCGTGCCCATGGACTCAATGCACTGATTTAGTCAGTATCACTTACAAATTGAGTTGGAGAGGATAGCGATGGGTATCACCACATTTGAAGGCAAGACGGCATTCGTCACCGGCGGGGCCAGCGGGATCGGGCTGGGCATCAGCAAGGTGCTGGCCGCGCGCGGGGCGCAAGTGATGATCGCCGACTTGCGACCTGACCATATTGAGAAAGCCCTGGAGGAAGTTGCCGGGGCCGGGCGCTCCAACCAGGTCTCGTCCATGCTGCTCGATGTGACCCGGCGCGAGGCCTATGCAAAGGCGGCGGAGCAGATGCAGCGCGATTTTGGCGGGATCGACATTCTCGTCAACAATGCCGGGGTGGGGCCGGAGGGTCCGGTGCTCTCTGCCACTTATGCTGATTATGATTTCGGCATCGGCGTGAACCTTGGCGGGGTGATCAACGGTTTCGTCTCCTTCCTCCCGCAAATGGTCGAACATGGCCGTGGCGGACATATCGTCTCCACCGCCAGCCTCGCTGCTGAAGTGGTCATGCCGGGCACAATGGCGATATATGCCGCCAGCAAAGCCGCAGTGTGCCATTATTGCGAAGCGGTGAAGCCAGACCTCGGTGCGGTCGGGATTGGCGTTTCGATCCTGCTGCCCGGCCCAATTAAGTCCAACATCCACGAAACCGGCCAGAACCGACCAGAGCATTTGCGCGAAGGCAGCGGCTTCGTTTCCAGCGAGGCGCAGCTCTCGCAACGCGAAGTGGCTGATTGGTGGATGGAAGCTGAGGAAGTGGGCGAAATGGTCGCCAAGGGTATCCTCGAGGATACGACCTACATCGTCACCCACGGCATCTTCAAGAACCATATGCGTGCCCGTGCAGAGGCGGTTCTGGCAGCGACGCCGGATTCCGAGATCCAGTTCGGCGAAGGGGATTCGATCTGATGCAGGACTTCGCCGGCAAGACCGCACTGATTACCGGCGGTGCGAGCGGGATAGGCCTGGGCATGGCGCGCAATTTCCTGCGCGCCGGGATGCAGGTCTGCCTTGCGGACTGGAACGATCAGCATATCGAGCAGGCCCGTGCCGAACTAGCAGGCTCCAACGGCGTGCTGCTGCGCAAGACTGATGTCTCCGACCGGGGTGATATGCACGGTGCGGTGGCGGATTGCGTGGAGGCGTTTGGCGGGCTGCACATCCTCTGCGCGAATGCCGGGACGGGCGGCGGCGGCGTGGCCGACAGCGAGGACTTTGACGATTGGGACCGCTCGATCTCCGTCAATCTTGGCGGGGTGATCAACGCGGTCAAACTGGCGCTGCCGCAGATCAAGGTGCAGGGCGAGGGTGGCCATGTGGTCATCACCAGTTCGATGGCGGGGATCGTGCCGTTGCCGGGCTTGGCAGCCTATTCGACGGCCAAATATGCCGTGCGCGGATTTGCCGAGAGCCTGCGCATCCAGATGGCGCCGCAGGGGATCGGCGTCTCCTGCCTTTTCCCCGGTGCAACCCGCACCGCGATTGTCCCGGTGCCTGAGCCGGATTCCCCTGCATGGGCCGAGGCAGATGATTTCACCCGTACTTTGTGGAACGCGATGCTCAACGCCATCGACCCGAATGATACGGGTGCCGCAGTGCTGGAGGCGATCCGCGAAAACCGGTTCTACATTTTCACCAACCGCGAATTCTTGCCCGAAGTGATCGAGCGGCACCGCGAATTGGAATCTGCATTCCCGGAGCAGGACCCACCGCCAGAGCGGATCGAGTTCGAGAACCTGCGTCGCGAAATGGTCAAGCAGCTGATGGCGACCGGCGGGCCGAAATCCTAGGTGACTGATATCACGGTGTCAGTCAGCCGCGCGACTTCGCTGGCGTCGTGGCTGACATAGAGGATCGGAATCGCGAGTTCGTCACGGATTTGTTCCACCAAACGCAGGATTTCCTTCCCGCGCGCCGGGTCAAGCGATGCCAGCGGTTCGTCCAGCAGCAGGAAACGCGGGCCGGAAAGTAGCGCCCGGCCGATCGCAACGCGCTTCGCTTCGCCGCCTGACAACGTCGCAGGCCAGCGATCAAGCAGATTTTCGATATCAAGTAATGATATCACTTCGTCAACGCTGATCCAGCTATTCTGGCTCATCCCATAGGCCAAATTGGCCTGGACACGGCGGTGGGGGAACAGTCGCAGGTCCTGGAAGACATAGCCTGCCCCGCGCTGTTCTGGCGGCAGGTTGATCCTCTGTGCACTGTCGAACAGTACGGCGTCACCGATCCTGATATGCCCGCTGGCCGGTGGCAGCAGCCCGGCAATCGCGTCGAGCATGCTGGTCTTGCCTGCGCCGGACGGACCAGTCAGCGCGACCAGCTTCGCTTCGCTGGCGATGGTGCAGGCGATGCTGCGATCCCCGCGCTTCAGTCCTATTGCAATGTCAAAGGACATGCGCACGGCTCCCTTGCGAGCGGCGGACCAGCCATTCGCTGGCGAGCAGGGCCAGCAGCGACAAAGCGATGGACAGCAAGGCAAGCCGGGTCACTTCGCTTTCCATGCCGGGGATTTGCAGCCCGGAATAGATCGCCAGCGGCAAGGTCTGCGTCTCGCCCGGGATGTTGGCGGCAAAGGTGATGGTCGCGCCAAATTCGCCGATGGAGCGGGCAAAGCCGAGCACGGCCCCCGCCAGGATTCCGGGCAGGCTTAGCGGCAGGGTGATGGTCAGGAAGGCCCGCCAGCGCGACGCGCCGAGGCTGCGTGCCGCGCCGACCAGTTTGCGGTCCACCGCTTCGATGGAAAGGCGCATTGCCCGCACCATCAGCGGCAAGGCCATGACTGCGGCTGCCAGCGCCGCACCTTGCCAGCGGAAGGTGAGCGAGAGGCCGAACCAGTCCTGCAGCACGCTGCCGATCGGGCCTTGTCGCCCGAACAGGACGAGCAGCAGCCAGCCTGTCACCACCGGTGGCACCACCAGCGGCAAATGCACCAGTGCATCGAGCAGCATCCGCCCCGGAAAGCGCCGCCGCGCCAGCAACCATGCCAGCGCATAGGCGACGGGCAGGGTCAGGGCGATAGCAACCAGGCTGACCTTCAGCGAGAGGCCGAGGATGGCCCATTCTGTTGTGGTGAGAAAACTCATGGCGCGGGCCGGAACCCGTGCTGTTGCAGGATCGCTTGTCCTTCTGGCCCGGCGATGAAGTCTGCCAGCGCGCCAGCATCGGCATGGGTGGAGCTGCTTAACACCGCCAGCGGATAGCGGATGGGTGGATGCGATGAAGCAGGGAGGGCTTGCAAGACCCTCACCTTACGCGATGCCGCCGCATCGCTGGCATAGACCAGCCCCTGCGCCACCTCGCCCCGTTCCACCAGCGCCAGTGCAGCGCGGACATTTTCGGTGGGGACGATGCGGTTCCTCGCCTCTTCCCACAGGCCGAGACTTTCCAGTGCCGCTTTGCCGTATCGTCCGGCGGGCACGGCGTTCGGATCTGCCATGGCCAGCCGGTTGCCGCCTGTTTCCTTGGTGGCGGGGGCCACGAGCACCAGCGCATTGCCAACAATCACGCGGCGGCTTCCCGGCTTGAGCAACTGCTTGCGCTCCAACTCGTCCATCCATGCCTCATCTGCGGCAATGAACAGGTCGGCGGGGGCCCCCGCTTCGACCTGCCGGGCGAGGGCAGGGGTGCCAGCAAAGCTGAGCACCGGGCGGGCATGGCCTTGCGCTGCCCAGCTATCAGCAATCTCGCCTATCGCTTCCTGCATACTCGCGGCAGCCAGCACGACCGGCCCCCTCGGCGAAGTGGGTGCGCAGGACCAGAGCATCACCGCAAGGGAGAGGATAAGCAGGCGGGCGAACATCACCGCCTGCCTTACACAGCGCTATCGGGGCGGTCTATCGCCCTATGCGCAATAGGCGATGCTGGCCTTGGGCAGGCGTTGTTGCGTCTTGGGATCGACTATGTCGAGGCCAATGGCGCCGCCATGCTTGATCAGGTCGCGATAGACCTCGTCCTTGCAGATGGTCGGGCGGAAGGTCTTGGTCATTTCAGTCGGATTGGTGCGCACCCGGCCGCCAAAGGCGATTTCGATATGCAGCACCATTTCCTTGCCCTCTGGCGTCACCTGCACCAGCGTCCCGTCACCAGCGGGGCGGGGGAGCGCAGGCGCAATGGAATTCGCGGTGTAGAGCACCCGCTCTTCAACCGTGGCATTGGCAGGCAAACCACCACCAGTGCCGCCGCATCCGGCGAGCAGGGGCATTCCTAATACACAAGGCAAATAACGTCGCATAATTGCGCCGTTAGCATCCCGTTCCTTAAACCGGGTTGAGCAATCCTTGTTAAGGATCGCTTACCCGGCAAGTGTTTTCGCTTAACGAACCCGCGGGCCGCCAAAGGGCAGCGGCGGAGGGGGACGGCGCGCGCCGCGCGGCAGCTGGGCCTGAAAAGCCCGCCCGCAATGGTCCACGCAATAGGGGAAGCCGGGGTTCACCGCTTCGCCGCAGAAGTGGAAATCCGGCTCGCCCGGATGGCCCATCGGCCAGCGGCATACCTTGTCCGACAGGTCCAGCAGGCTGGTCTTGTCAGCGATAGACGGATCCGGCTTAGCTGGCACCAGGCGGCGCGGCGGGGCCGGGGGGATCGGGGCCTGCTGGTCACCGGGGCCCTGGCGCAGGAAGCCACCGGGGCCGACAGAAACGATCTTGGGCAGGTCCGGCGTCGGATTGGGAATCGGCTGCGACGGGGTTGCATTGGCCTGCGGCGGGGCAGCGCGGGCGGGTTCAGGCGTCGGTGCCGGAGCCGGCTTTGCCGCCTTGGGCGCGGGCTTGGCAACCGGGGCCGCCGCTGGCCTTTTCGGCGCAGGCTTGGCTGCCGGTGCGGCAGACTTCTTGGCCGGAGCTTTCTTCTTGTCGTTCGCCTTAACCGGGGACGGACGCGACTTGAGACCAAGCCGGTGCGCCTTGCCGATCACGGCATTGCGGCTGACCCCGCCCAGTTCTTCTGCGATCTGGCTGGCGGTCGATCCGCCTTCCCACATCTTCTTCAGCGTTGCGATCCGTTCGTCGGTCCAGCTCATGCACAAATCCGTTCGTTAATTCCTTGCGCCAGAGCGGCGCAGCGCTTGCCAGCGCAAGGGGAAGGCCCTAGGCGCGTGGGCATGGCCGATCAAGCCCAACCCATCGACAATGCGCCCGATATGGGGAGCGATTCCGCAAATAAAAGCCGTTTCCACCCGCGTGGGCAAGCGGTGATCCACGGGATCAACCGAATCGGGCTGATGAGCCTTTACAAGAAAGAGGTTCGCCGCTTCATGAAGGTGCAGACGCAGACGGTCTGGGCACCGGCTGTCACGACGCTGCTGTTCCTCGTGATCTTCACCGTCGCGCTGGGCCGCTCTGGCCGCGAAGTGCTGGGTGTGCCCTTCGCCACATTCGTTGCGCCGGGGCTGATCGTGATGGGCATGATGCAGAATGCCTTTGCCAATTCCAGCTTCTCGCTGCTTTCGGGCAAGATCCAGGGCACGATCATCGACTTGCTGATGCCGCCGCTTTCCGAAGGGGAATTGATGGCCGGGATCATCGGGGCGGCGGTGACGCGGGCAGTGATGGTCGGGCTGGCGGTGGCGCTGGCGATGCTGTTCTATCCCGGCGTTAGCCTTGCCATGGCACATCCCTGGGCGGTGGTGTGGTTCGGCCTGATGGGATCGGTGATGCTGGCTTTGCTCGGCTTGCTGACATCCATCTGGGCGGAAAAATTCGATCACAACGCGGCGGTGACCAATTTCGTGGTCGCGCCGTTGTCGCTCCTGTCGGGCACGTTCTACGTGATCGACAATCTTGCCCCCGTTTTTCAGGCGATCAGCCGGGCCAACCCGTTTTTCTATGTGATTTCGGGCTTCCGCTTTGGCTTTCTGGGCGAAAGCGACATTGGCGATACCAATGCAGCTGTGTTCCAGAGCGCCTTGGGCATGGGCGTGTTCAACCTCGTGCTCGCCATCATCATCTACCGTGTGCTCAAGTCCGGCTGGAAACTGAAGGACTGAAGGACCCGCGAAAGTGACAAAGGTGACAGCGTGTCACCTGCGCCTTTCCCGAAAATTGTGCCTGTTTCCCGCGCTTTGCTGCCATGAATCCGAAAGTGACGGACAGGGGGCGAGGGGACTGTTTGTCACCTTTGCCGGTTTGGGCGTGGCTGACGATGGGAAAGAGCGGCGGAGACTCTGCCGCGTGACGGCCATGTAGGAAAGGGCTTTCGCAGTGCGCATTGCGCACGATTGCCAGCCGGGCAGCGATCTGGCAGCACGGCAGCCATGGTCGATGTGTTCATTTCCTATGCCCGCGAAGATGAAGCTTTCGTCGCGAAAATCGCGCAGGCGGTGAAGGCGGAAGGCTATGAAGTGTGGTGGGATGACGATTTGCCGCCGCACAAGAGCTATGGTGATGTGATCACGGAGAAGATCGGCGAGGCCAAGGCGGCGATTGTCGTCTGGTCCGCCCATGCCGCAGCCTCTGAATGGGTGCGAGCCGAAGCGGATGTGGCGCGCAATGCGAAGAAGCTGGTGCAGACCGTGATTGACGGCACCACACCGCCGCTGCCCTTCAACCAGATCCAGCATGCCGACCTGTCGGGCTGGACGGGCGAGGGCGACGATCGGGACTGGCGCAAGGTCCTGGCGAGCCTTGCGGAACTAAACGGGCGAACAGCACCGCAGCCAGTGGAAGATACACCTTCCGCGCTGGAAATCCCTGAGCCTTTCGCAGCCGCGCCGGTTGCAGGAAAGTCGAAAAAGGGCCTTGTCCTTGCCGCCATGCTCGCGCTGGTGTTGCTAGGTATGTTTGCCGGCTGGCGCATCTTTGGCGGCGATCCCAATGCCAAGGCGGCCCAGCGGGCTGGCTTTACCGTTGCAGCAGTGGTGGAATCGCCCGATGAAGTCGCCAATATCCGCCGCGGCCCCAGCCTGTCAGACCCGATTGTCGGCAAGGCCTATCAGGGCGAAGTGATCTACACCCGGCGGCAAGGCGGCAAATGGTGGAAAGTGCGCAAGCAGGACGGCACCACCGGCTATATGGCGCGGCATTTGTTTATCGTCGAAGGGAAGTTGTAAGCCGCCTAACAAGCTGCGACTTAAAGCGCCACAGCCTGCATCGAAACAACCTTGCCGCTGTCCAGCTCCCGCGTACCAAGCTGCATGAATCCATAGCGTGCGTGGAAGCGGTGCGAGCCATCGTTGCGCGGGACAAGGTCCATCTCTGCAGCCATCATCAGCTTGCCTTGGGAGCGGGCTTCCTCGGCGAGGTGGTCATACAAGATCTTGCCCAGCCCCTTGCTCCGCGCGAAGTCTGCCACCACGATCCGGTCAATATAGATGAAATTATTGAGCCGCTCGCCGAACCAGGCGAAGTTCCCGTTTTCATAGGGATCGCCTTGCTGCATGGCGAGCACGAAGCCGAGAGTTTCGCCTTCCTCTTCGGCAATCAGGCAATAGCTGGCGATGGATAGGAGTTCCCGGCATCGGGCCGTATCCATCGGGCTGGTCACGGCTTCGACTGCGCGATTGAGGCTGACGATTATTTCCGTATCGGTATCACGGACAGGGCGAATTCGGATCACGCCTGCCCACCCCGCTTTGCTTCGTCGAGCAGCCTCCGCACCGCGTTTTCTGCCCCCATCACATCGGCCACCTTGCCGATGGTGAAGTCCTCGGTCCGCTTGTCGCCATCGCTGTCGCGGCCCACACCGATTGCGATGGAAAGGCTGCCGGACCCGTCACGGCTTTCCTTGCGGGTCATTGAGCCGATCCGGTCGGCCGGGATGCTTTCGGTTTCCAGCAAGCCGGTGATCGTGATCCTCAGTAAACGCTGGCTGGTCACGGCAAACAGCGTCTTGCGCGCCTTGAACATGGCGAGGAACGGCGTGGCGAGCATGAAAATACCCACGGCGATGAAGGGCAGGCCGAACAGGGGGAAGGCGTAAGAGAGGAAACCCGCCTGTTCGTCCATCGCCCCGGTCGCGCTCCATGCCATGGCTGTCCAGAACAGGGCAAAGGCGGTCCAGGGAATAGCGAAAAGGTACATGCCGAAGCCGGTCATTGCGCCTTGCGGCTGACCGCGCCCCTTCCAGCGCACACGCTCACCGGATTCCAGCTCGCGCTCCAGAGCCAGCTCCAGCTGGTCTTTCCCGGCAGCTTGGGGAGGGTTTTGCAGGTCCATATGCGCGCGCTACCCCTATTTGATTGGCGAAGCGTTACGCCGCAGCCGCATCTTAATGCGTCAGTGAACGGCGCATCCGATAGCGCCCATCCTGAAACTGTTCGAACAGCTCGTTCACGCCGGGATGGTCCACCGGGCCGCCATCAGGGTCGGCCAGCAAATTCTGCTGGCTGACATAGGCAACGTAAGAGGATTCATCATTTTCTGCGAGCAGGTGGTAGAAAGGCTGCTCGCGCTTCGGGCGCACTGCCTCTGGGATCGACTCGTACCATTCCTCGCTATTGGCGAAGACCGGGTCGATATCGAACACCACCCCACGGAAATCATGCTTGCGGTGGCGCACCACGTCACCAATGCCGAACCGCGCGCGCGAATGGCGCGGCATGTCGAGCGTACGCCCTGCCTGCGGAGAGAAGAACCGGGTGCGATCCATGAACACAACATAGTCTTTTGCAGGTGCGAAACAAGCGGATTGCCACAATCCATACCGGATTTGTCATGATCCTCTCTCCTTTCATCACCCCTTGTCATGCACCTCTGCGCCTAGACTTGGGACGACTCAACGAGTGGGGGATTCGACCATGATGAAGCGCCAGATCATGCTGCTGGCCATCGCCAGCCAAATTGCTTTCGCCTGTTCCAATACGCCTGCCGACCTGATGGGCCTGCCCGAAGACGAGGCGGAACGTGCCACCTTGTGCGGCCGGGCAGCGTTGGCCTTTGCTTCCGCCGGGGAACAGCAGGGGCTGGCGCAGACCGAGCTCGACCGGCGCGGAGCGCTGTTGCAGCAAGTGGTAGATGCGACGGACTTCTTCGGCGTTACGGGGCTGGACGAGGCCGCGGGCAGGACGCAGCTCAGCGACCTCGAAACGACTCTCACCACCGGCAACTGGCTGACCACGCTCAACAGCTGCAAGGCGGCCTATGGCCTTGGCGAAGCGGAGGCAGTCCCGCAACTGCCCGCTGATGCGAAGGACAAGGCAGCGGCCTGCGGCGCGGTAAGCCTGGTGGCGGCGCTGGACGGGCGATCTTTCGATGATGTGTCCGCCGAACAGGTCATGCAGGACCCGCAAGCAGCCTATTTCCTGACCCTGGGCGCCTCTGCAGCCGGGGGTGATATGGCTGCAGCTCAGACGGCACTCAATGCCCGGATCGTCGAAGTGGTAACGGGCGGGGCAGTCGGTACGCTCAAGCAGCAATGCCTGCAGGATTATCCCCGCGCCGCCCTGGGCAGTGTTGTGGAATTGCCGGGGGATGAAGGGTCCGCCATTGCTGCCTGCGCCTTTGCCAGCGGGCTGATGTCGGAAGGGGACGATGCGGCGAAAGCGCGCGCTGACGCAATGCAGGCGGCGCTCGACAAGCCCGAAGTGCTGGCCATCGCGGCGCGCCGCTCATGGAGCGAAGCTGAACTGCTCCGCCAGTTTGTCGAGCTGGGCACCGCGCCGGATGTGATGACCGCCTGCGAAACACGTTTCGCCAGCTAGGCGTAGGCCAAGGCGCGGGGCGCGCGATTGGGGCTTGGCAAGCGAAGCAGCTTGGGCTAGTCGCGCGCCTCCAAACGACCGGGTTGGCCAGCCAACCACGCGCGCTTCTGCGGAGAGGTGGCAGAGAGGTCGAATGCGCCGCACTCGAAATGCGGTATGCGGGCAACCGTATCGTGGGTTCGAATCCCACCCTCTCCGCCACTTTGCTGTTCGCAGCCTTCCCCTAAAGTCCTAAAAACCTTGATTTTCTGGGGTTCTTCCCGCATATATGTTCCCTATTTGTTTTTATTGATCCGCCTGCATCCGCCTCAATCCGGGGGCATATTCGGGGGCATCAATTTTCAATTCTGGGGGCATTTATGCTGACCGAGATGGCCGTGCGGCAGGCAAGGCCAAAAGAGAAGGATTACAAGCTCTTCGATTCTGAAGGACTATACCTGTTTGTCGGCAAATCCGGTCTTCGAAGCTGGCGGCTTAAGTATCGCTTTGCCGGTCGGGAGCGGAGACTTGTCCTGGGCCGGTATCCTGAAATGGGATTGAAGGAAGCAAGGGAGCGCAAGGCAGAGGCGCGGCGACTTTTGTCTGATGGCCGCGATCCGGGTATCGAGGCGGCCAAAGCCAAGGTCGAGCGGGCGGCTGCGGCTGCCAATACGTTCGAGCTTATGGCACGCACATGGTTTGAGTTGCAAAAGGACAGGTGGACGCCGGTCCACGCGCAGGATGTCATCGGAAGCCTGGAAAGGGAGGTGTTCCCCTGGGTTGGAAGCTTGCCGATTTCACAGATCAATGAACCGATGGTGCTGTCGGTCTTGCGAAAGATTGAGAAGCGGGGGACAATCGAAACAGCGCACCGTGTGCGCCAGCGCATGTCCGCAGTTTTTGTTCATGCGATCGCGGAAGGGGTCGGGATTGGGGATCCAGCGGCGATTGTAACCAAGGCACTAAAGCCGGTGCCGCGCAGCAAGAAGAGGCCTGCATTTCTGAAGCTTGACGAGCTGCAGGATATGTTGCGCAAGTGTGAAGACGATCCTGCTTCGCCACTGACGAAACTCGCATCTCGTTTCCTTGCCCTCACTGCTCAGCGTCCGGGGATGGTCAGGGCGCTGCCTTGGAATGAAATCGAGAATATCGCTTGGCAATCAACTGAGGAATGCCCGCACGCGCTCTGGCGGGTACCTGCGCACCGCATGAAGCTGGAAAAGGAACTCAAGGGCAGCGAGGATTACGAGCACCTGGTGCCACTCTCACCGCCGGCTGTTCAAGTGCTACGGGCGGCTTGGGCACTCACGGGGCGCGGTCCATTGGTGTTCCCTTCAAACCGGAATGCGCGTCGGCCGTTGAGCGAGAACACGCTATCCTATTTCTACAATCGCTGCGGCTATCAGGGGCGGCATGTTCCGCATGGGTGGCGGGCATCGTTCTCCACGATCATGAATGAATGGGCCGAACGCAATGGTTCGCCGGGAGACCGCCATGTGATCGACTTGATCCTTGCTCATGTGCCGGAAGGAGTGTCCGGATCGGAAAGTGCTTATAACCGAGCCGCCTTTATGGAGCGGCGCGGTGAACTGCTTGGCGCCTGGGGAGCGATGTTGCTCGCTGGCTTTGCAGAGCCGCACAAGATGCTTGGATGGCCGAGCCGTTGAACTTTTTTGGAATCATTTGGCCTTGGCACTCTCACTACCTGCCATGGGTCCAATGGACGTTGTGATTTAGGTAGCGTAATTGCCGGAGTAGCGCTCCGGACGGCCATCTGGCGTCAGACGGTGCCGGGAGCAAGGGTTCATGCATCGCCCAACCCGCATGCGTCAGTTCGCTGGCAAATCCAGCTCCTCGCGCGTACGCGGCACACTAGCGTACGTGGTTCCTTTCGCAAATAGCAAACTGCCTACTTGCGGGTCAGGCGTTAGCCTCAATTCAGGGCACTGGTCCGCCAGCTCATGCCAGAGCGCCAGTCATCAAACAACGGTGCCAAATCGCTCGGCATCCCGGCTTCAAATGCGGCGTCGATCGGATATTGTGGCATTGCCGCTGCGATTGCTTCTAGCAGCATGGTCGCCTGATCCTTGTTTTTGGGCCACTTCAAGGCATTGCGCGTCGCCTATTGTGCCAGCCAGAGCTTTTGCGGCTCGCCTATTCTCGGCACCAGCGGCGCAGCGACTCGCCATATTTCCGGGCGGACAGGGAAATTTTCTGAACAGCATTGACTTTATTCAATTCTATGAGAGCTTTGCACATAGAAATGAGGGGGCGGCCCATGAAGTTTGCAAGGCTGTTGGGGACCAGCGGCATCGTCACGGTGCTGGCGGTAAGCATTGGCGGGTCGGCCTTTGCAGGTGAGACCAAGACCTATACCTACGATGCGTTAGGTCGCCTTAGGGTTCAAAAATCGACGGGCACGGTCAATAATAATGAGACGCACTCGATCTGCTATGATGATGCAGGCAATCGGACAGAATATGTCTCAAACACAACTGGCGTTGCGGAGCAATGCCCGCAGACATCAACGCCGACGCCATCGCCCACTCCGACACCTACTCCAACACCCACACCCACAACAACTCAGATCACTGACACAAATCTGAATGTGCTGGCCGCGCATCAATCAACCTATACATGCTCAATGGGCTCTTATTGGGGGTATTCTTGGGAGCTGTGCTGGCTCAATGCGAATGGCGTCTATGTCTATAATGCGAATGCCTCACCCGCCTTAGATCCCGGTTATTCGATGCCGGTGCAAAAACGGCTTGAGGTAACGTCATCTGCATATGGAACGGGAGTGGCTCCATGAGATGTACTGCTGCAATTCTGGTCGGCCTGGGCCTCGTAAGCTCTATTGCGCTGGTGTTTGTGCCTGCGTTTGATGTTCAGGCAGCTCCAAAGGATACGGTCTGCATGTCAGCGATGACTAAAGGTGTCCGGGAAGGTAAGGAGTTCACGATTCTGGTCAGCCCGGAGCGCGTTGCCGAGTTTGAGAGCCGTGGCTTCACGGCGCATGAATGCGAAGGCAAGGAGAACAGCCTGCCGCAGTATGAGCGCGATATTTGCGAACTGTCCCACAAAGCTCCGGCCACTGTACAGGCTTCTTTTGTTGAGGTCTATGCAGTTGCTCCAGGTGAGCTCTGCCAGATGGCAAGAGCACTGAAGGGCCGTTGATTTTTGTGCGGCGTCAGCTGGTAGATGACGGTCATTTTCGTAGAATTTCACGAAGGTGTTCAAAAGGCAGTGTTTTAGGGTGATCTTGGCCCGTGGAGTGATTTTTGCATCGTTAGGGAAATTGATGTCTCAGATATTAGGCGGAGAACCAATGCTAGGGCCTCGTAATATCATAGATATTGGCAATATCTGCAGAAGAGCTCGGCGCGCTTTCGGGGAGTTTGGTGTGCAAAGTCAAGGTCGTTTGATTGCCTTTATCCTGGCTGTTTGCGCAATATCAATTGCGCTCGCGCCACCAGCTGCGGCGCAAAATGAGGTTCCTGAGCCCCTTACTCCGCTTGAGACACAGCCTGACGTCAACGGCGTCAACCTTACAACTGGCCTCAAGTCGCCCGACGCATTGATTGTTGGTGTACCTGCAGCGCCGCGTCTGAAGTTCGACCGCATGCAGAACGCGGCCCTCTACGCTAGCGGCACTCTGTCGCCCACATACGTTGAACCGTTTGACAGGACGGCAAGCTGGACGGTTCACACACCTGGGGGCTCGTCCGAGTCCTTCCATTGTACGTGGGATATGGACTACGGAAAGGCCTGCGCAAGCTTGACGGGAACAGGGTCATATCTGCAATTTGGTGGAGCGAAGTTCCGTCAATCAAGCACAGGTGCCAGATTTTATTTTGATCTCCTGCACGTCTTTACAAATCCCGGCCCGCCGCCGTCCAATGGGTTCTATGTGCCTGCGAAACGATTATACTATCTTTCAAGAATCGAATATCCGGATGGCGAAGTCATCACTTACACATACGATACAGCGACTCTTTCGGGTGACCCGTACCAACGCACTTGGTATCGGCCGAACAAGATTGAGACAAATATC
Source organism: Sphingomonadaceae bacterium (assembly GCA_024236195.1). Classification (GTDB taxonomy): domain Bacteria; phylum Pseudomonadota; class Alphaproteobacteria; order Sphingomonadales; family Sphingomonadaceae; genus JACXVD01. The sequence goes on along the minus strand of JACKKZ010000003.1, from coordinate 425,737 downwards.
GGTTATTACATCACCATCCTTTATCAGGGTAATGATCTTTCACAAAATGAATGGTCCAAGCCTAGTGTGGTTAGCCTGTATAAGGCTTCGGCTCCTTCAGTGCCGCTCCAAAGGCTGACCTATAACAGCAATGGGTCTGTAGTTGATCTCGCTGACCGCACATTTTGGGGTTATGATGGCGGCCAGCTCGGTTTAAAAGTAGAGGCTGCAGATTTTTCTCAGACTTTGCCAGGTGAGAGTAGTGCTGCTGTTGCTGTATCGCCCCATCCGAACTTTTCCGGCACATCCAAGTTAATTGGGACTGTCAATCGAGATGGTCGCGCCTGGTCTTATTCCTATGCAAATGCTGGATATAGCGATTTGGTTGGGGGGTATGCTTACAGCAAGGTCACTGTGCAGAACCCATCGGGAAGCTCTGTTTCCTATGATATTGAGCAGGTTAATGTGCCTAACGCGATGGATGGCTCGACAGTGGGATCATTCGGCTCCCAAATGAACCGGATTAAGAGTCGCACTGATGAGTTAGGCAGGAAAACTTTATATCAATACGATTCAAAAGCCCGTATTACGAAATTGACGGCTCCTGAAGGAAATTATGTCTCTATAGGTTATGACGCTGCCGGCAATATTGCAACGAAGACAAGATTTGGAAAGTCCGGCACTTTTGGGGGATCTCTGACAGAGCAAATTTACGTAGACTTGACGGCCCATATGCGCCCCGACGGCGTTGTCGAATGTGCCGATGACGTCATGTGTTGGCGTCCACAATGGTATCGCGATGCCAAACAAAATCAGACTGATTTCTCATACAATAGCCGTGGGCAGCTGGTCGAGGTGCTGGCTCCAGCAAATGCCGATGGTGTTCGTACCAAGACAATTGCCGAATATTCTGAGGTTGACACCGGCAATGGGCTTGTTTCCCGGAGAACGGTCGAGCGGATTTGCGGTGCAACCACAACCTGTGGGACTAATGCCGAATATCGAACCGAATATTCCTATTGGGAGGACACCTTCCTCCCTGAATCTATCCGTCAGGTTGATGCATCATCAGGCACGATATTGGAAACAACATATACATATGATGATTCCGGAAGGGTTTTATCCATTGATGGTCCGCGAGCAGGGAACTCTGATGCTACCTACAACCGCTATGACATTCTTGGTCGCAAGACCTGGGAAATCGGGGCGGCTGGCAATGACGGGATCCGTCAAGCCAAGCGCTTCACCTATCGGGAAAGCGATGATCTAATTACGAGTGTCGAAGAAGGTTATGTCCAGAGTCCGACTGCAACGACGTTAAATGTGTTTGGACGACAGACAGCAACTTACAACTCGATTAGGCAGAAAGCTACAGATACAGTAGAGGGTTCAGATAACGTTACGGTCGCCTTGAAGCAATATAGCTATGATTCAGCTGGTCGTCTGGAATGTGCGACTGTGCGAATGAAACCAGCAGCCCATGCTTCGCTTCCGCTCGCCGCTTGTTCGAGAAATCAGGAATATGAAGACCCTGGCGAGCAAGACCGGGTCACGAAGACGGTCTACGACGCTGCGGGCCAAGTGCTGCAAATTCGCAAGGCTGTTGGCACGTCGATCGAGATTGCAGACGTCACCTATAGCTACACACCCAATGGCCAAATCGAATATGTCGTCGATGCCAATGGCAACAAGGCGAGACTGGAATATGACGGGTTTGACCGTCAATCCAAATGGATCTTCCCATCCCAGGCTCGGGCACCCGCGTTTAACAACAGCACACCAGCGACCGCATTGGCCACGGCCGGCTCGGTCAACGCGGCTGATTATGAAGAATATGGTTATGATCCCAATGGAAACCGCATCACTCTGCGCAAGCGGGATGGCAGGGGCATTGAATATACCTATGATAAGTTGAACCGCGTCACTGTGAAGGATGTCTGTGCGTCCTTTGCGGATAACTGCACTACCGGCCTCAACGCGCTCCCGGCCAATGATAGGCGCGATGTCTATTATGCCTATGACCTGCGCGGGTTGCAGACGAAGGCGCGCTTCGACAGTCTATCCGGCGTTGGCATTACCTATGTCTATGACGGGTTCGGACGACTGACCTCGGAGACGCAGAACACCGACGGCGTCACCCGTACGGTCAGCTCGCAATATGATGCTAATAGCAATCGTACGCGGGTGACATACCCAGACGGACAGTATTTCCAGTTCGATTATGATGGTCTTAATCGCGCGACCTCACTCAAGCAACTATCAACCGAGCTTGGTGTTGCGACCTTCAACCAGCGCGGATTGCCAGAGCAGCTCATCTGGACTTATGCGACCTCTTCAGTAAATGCCCGGAACGTGCTCTACGATAATGCTGGGCGCGTGGCTTCTGTGGGGTTCGATCTCAATGCTACCAGCAAAGACATCACCTGGTATTACACTCGCAACGCTGCCTCACAGATCAAGACAGAGACTTCGAGCAGCAACGCTTATGCTTGGGATGGGCATATCGACCTGTCTCGCAGCTACGTCACAAATGGTCTGAACCAGTATCAAACCGCTGGCACCGCCAACTTTTGCTATGATGCCAATGGCAACCTCACTGCCGATGGCAGCAGCGTGTATCTCTATGATGTCGAGAACCGCCTGGTGCAGAAGCGGGTTCAGACCAATACCAATTGCGCAGCCCTGTCGTACACCGGCACGCTCCAGGCCGAGCTGACCTACGATCCGACCGGGCGGCTTTACCAGGTCTCGGGCGGTGCGCTCGGCATCCAGCGCTTTGCCTATGATGGCAATGCGATGATTGCGGAATATAACTCAGCCGGCACCATGCTGCGGCGCTATGTCCATGGCTCCAATGTCGAGGCCGACGATCCGCTGATCTGGTATGAGGGCAGTGCGATCACCAACGGCCCGCGCCGCTATCTGCATGCCGATCCGCGGGGCTCCATCGTTGCGGTGACCAATTACCTTGGCACATCCATCGCCACCAACTCCTATGATGAATATGGCATCCCCGATGCTAGCTCGGGCAATGACATCTCCACAAAGGGCCGGTTCCGCTACACCGGGCAAGCGTGGATCCCCGAACTGGGCATGTATTACTACAAGGCCCGCATCTACTCGCCCACCATTGGCCGGTTCATGCAGACCGATCCGATCGGCTATGAGGATCAGTTTAATCTCTACGCCTATGTCGCAAATGATCCGATTAATGGAACGGATTTTAGGGGGACGTGTGTTTGGGACCTCTGCACCACGGAGGGCGCTGCTGCAGCGGTGGTGGTGATTGGCGCGACCGCCGCTGTGACATGCTATGCTTCAGGAGCTTGTGAGAAGTTCTCTGATGCGGTTCGAACCGGAGTAGAAAAAGGCAGGGAAGCTGTACGAGATATCCTTCCGAATGACAGCAAACCCCAAGGGCCAACCACGAGTCAGGCGCGCAAAGGAGATGGCAGTTCCACACCAGCTGGCAAGAGGACGCCAGTGCCGGGCACAGGAAAAGGGGCAGGTAAACCGCAATACGGCTCTGTTAGACCTGGGCAGTCTGGGCCTCCAAAGGTAAATCGCCCAACTCATCCCCCGAAGAAAAGCGATGTAACTCAAGAGGCTGGTCGGCAAGGTCGCTACGCTGGAGTGATAGGTTCTAGTGGTGATCGTGCCAAAATGGGTGGACGGCAAGATCAAGGGCACCAAGGAGGACCTCCTCATGGCCACCCCCCTGAAGGGCAAGGAAAAGGACACTTATGGGAACGCCCCCGGTGATAACTTTGGAGAAGCTCGCTGAGCTGATCGGGTCGATGCAGGCTTATTCTTGCGAGATTTCTGACGATATTCTCAGGATCACATGCCTTGACACCGAGTCTCAGTTTATTGCCGAAATGTTCGATAACTCAGTTCAGCTTCGCCAAGCTGTTTTTTTCGAGTATAATGATTTAAATGAACGGAGTAAGTTCGATATACAGAATCTATGCTCAATGATGAATGAGCGCTTCTCTTTAACTAAGCTGTTTGTAGATCGATGGGGTGTTTTGGTGAATGCAAGTGATATTTTCTCTTCTCATGTCGAATGCAACTATCTGAATATTGTTTTGGGTCAAGTGGAGCATATGTCTCTTTCAATTTTATCCGCGATTGAATTGTCGGATGCTGAAAATCGGCCGCTCAATGACGCAGATTTGGACGGAATATTCTCTTATAAGCAATAGCGTGCTCCTCACCCGATCATCAACCGGGCAGGGAATTGCAGCGGCATGTGCAAGAATCCCCAATTTCAACGGGACGGCACAGGCGACCAATTTTGCTACTCTATTGGAATCGCCTTCAACCCGAAGACTCCCCTTGCAAATTCAACGTCCAGCGTGAATCATCCTCACTTCAATTGAGGTAACCTACACCAATGCCCACCCCGCTCCGCCAGGACACACTCTTCACCGGCCTGACCCGGCCGCAGATGTTCGCTGGCGTGACCTATAGCTACTTCGTGATTAATGCCGTGGTAGGTATTGAGCTGTTCCTGCTCTTCCGCAACTGGTGGGTGCTGCTCGCTTCGGTAGTGATCCACGGCATCGGCATGCTGATGCACCTTGAAGAACCGCGGATCGTCGATCTCTGGCTAACCCGCGTGCGGACATGCCCGCGCGTGCGCAATCACAAACTCTGGCGATGCAACTCCTATCGCCCCTGACCAAGGATGCGAAGGTCATTGCCCGTGAAGCACCGGCAGGCCAGCACTTGCCCTATGCGCGGCATATTGACGATGTAACGCTGCAAACAAGGGATGGCTTGCTGATGCAAACCATTCGCCTGGGCGGCTTGCTGTTTGAGACGGCTGACAGCGAAGAGCTGAACTACCGTGCAGGCCTACGCGATGCGATGCTGCGCGCGCTGGGCTCCTCGCGCTTTGCCATCTATCACCATGCCATCCGCCGTCGCGCTGATGCCGGATTGGAGGAGGTGAAGTCAGACAAGTTCTCGCGGCTGCTTGATGCGCGCTGGCGCAAGCGGCTCGATGGCAAGCAGCTTTATGCCAATGAGCTGTTCCTGACCATCGTGCGCCGCCCACTGCAAGGCCGGATGGGCTTTGCCGATCGCATGCGCCATTGGTTCGGCAAGGCAAGTGCCTTCCATACCGAACAGTTGGCAGGCGAGAAGCGCGCACTCGACACTGCCCGCGAAGCGCTGGTGGCTGCGCTTTCGAACTATGATCCGCAGCTCCTCAGCCGCTATGACAGCGAAGACGGACCGCGCTCTGAACCCATTGAGTTCCTTGGCTGCCTCTTCAATGGCGAGCTGCGCCCCATGGCCATGCCGCATGGCGATATTGGCCACCATATCCCCGCGCGGCGGATCAGCTTTGGCCGCGATGCGCTGGAGCTGTCAGCCCAGGGCCCGTTCGAGCGCCGCTTCCAGGCGGTCATCTCGATCAAGGATTATCCTGACCGGACGATGCCCGGCATGTTCGATGAGCTCTACCGCTTGCCCTTCGAGATGACAGTGAGCCAGAGCTTTGCGCTGGTCGAACGCAGTACTGCGCTTGGGCGGATTAACCTCGTCCTACGCCGGATGCGTTCGGCAGAGGACGAAGCACTGTCGCTGCGCGATGAACTCACTGATGCCAAGGATGAAGTGGCAGCAGGCCGTGCAGGCTTTGGTGAGCATCATACGACCATTGCTGTCCATGCCTCCAGCCTTGCCATGCTCAACCGCCATGTTGCTGAAGTGATCGCCTTGCTGGCTGATCTCGGCATCAATGCCGTGCGCGAGGATATTGCGCTGGAGCCTGCCTTCTGGGCGCAGTTTCCGGGGAACTTCCGCTACATCGCGCGGCGAGGCCTTGTCTCGACCACCAATTTCGCTGGGCTGGCCAGCCTGCACAATTTCCCGCTCGGACAAGCGCGCGGCAATCATTGGGGCAATGCGGTGACCCTGCTGGAAACAACGGCAGCAGGCCCCTATTTCTTCAACTTCCACCAGCAGGATCTGGGTAATTTCACAGTGATCGGGCCATCAGGCTCAGGCAAGACAGTGGTGCTCAACTTCCTGCTGGCGCAAGCCCGTCGTTTCGATCCCAGGATCATCTTCTTCGACAAGGATCGCGGAGCGGAGCTGTTTATCCGCGCAATTGGCGGCAGCTATGACCGGCTGCGCCCTGATCGCAGCTCCGGCCTCAATCCGCTCCAGCTCGAAGACACCCCGACCAATCGCAAGTTCCTTGTCGACTGGCTGGATCTGTTGGCAGGCGGATTACGCCACGAAGACCAGGACGCCGTCCATGATGCGATTGCGACCAATTTCCAGCAGCCGATGGAAAGGCGCCGCCTGCGCTATCTGGTCGAGCTCTTCCGCGGCCATGATCGCCCGCGGGCCGATGACCTCTACGGCCGCTTGCGCCCATGGTGGGGCGATGGCGACCGGGCATGGCTGTTCGACAATGCGCGCGATACGACTGATCTTGCTGAACGCACAGTCGGTTTTGATATGACCGCAATCCTCGATGATCCGGCAGCGCGTTCGCCTGCGATGCTCTATTTCTTCCACCGGGTGGAAGAGCGGCTCGATGGCACACCTTCAATCATTGTGATCGACGAAGGCTGGAAGGCGCTTGATGATCCGGTCTTTGTACGCCGGATCAAGGATTGGGAGAAGACCATCCGCAAGCGCAACGGGATTGTGGGCTTTGCTACGCAAAGCGCGCAGGATGCGCTGGAAAGCCAGATCGCAAGCGCGATCATCGAACAGGCGGCAACGCAGATATTCATGATCAACCCCAAAGCGCGGGCAGAAGACTATATCAATGGCTTTGGCCTGAGCGCCCATGAGTTCGAGCTCATCCGCACCTTGCCCGACAGCTCACATTGCTTCCTTATTCGCCACGGCAAGGAAAGCGTAGTCGCAAGGCTTGACCTCTCGGGCGAACGCGAACTGCTCACCATCTTGTCGGGCCGCGAGAGCACCGTGCGGATATTCGATGAGCTGGTGGAAGAAACCGGTACTGATCCAGCTGACTGGTTCGGTCCGCTAATGGAACAGGCGGCATAATCTATGAGCTGTCCTGTTATTGTCACTGGTGATCGTTTTTTAGGCCGTGTGCTCGAACATATTGATTGCCAGGCACAGACGTTGGGCAGCTTTGGCTATCAGGCGCTGGCACAGGCGGATTCTCCCGCATCGATCCTGATTACCAGCCTGCTCACCATCTTCATCGCGCTGTTCGGTATTCGCCTGCTGCTGGGCTATGCGGTGGATGGGCGCGATATTGTCACATCAGTGCTCAAGATCGGCATCGTGCTGACGCTGGCTTTTTCATGGCCTGCCTTCAAGACAGTAATCTATGATGTGACGCTGAAAGGACCGGGCGAGGTAGCAGCGGCCATAGCTCCTGCGGGAATATCTGCTTCTTCGCAAGATCTGGCTGGAAGACTGGAGGCAGCAGACAGCGCCATCCTGCAGCTCACCCGGCTTGGCTCTGGGCGCAACATCGGCGCGACGGTTGACGATACATCCCAGGCCGCCCGTGCGGCCGGTGACACGCAGGAAGATAGCGACAATTTCAGCAGCGCGCGGCTTGCCTATCTGGCAGGGATCATCGGGTCACTGGGGCTGCTGCGCGTGCTGGGAGGACTACTCCTCGCCATCGCTCCGCTGGCAGCGGGCCTGCTGCTGTTCGATGTGACGCGCGCTCTGTTTGCAGGCTGGCTCAAGGGGCTGGTGCTGACCATGATCGGCTCGATTGGTGCAGCGCTGGTTCTTGCGGTTGAGCTGGCAGTGCTGGAGCCATGGCTAGCTGATGCTTTGCGCGTGCGCGGCCTTGGTTATGCAGCCCCTTCCGCTCCTGCCGAGCTGTTTGCGCTGACATTAGCCTTTGCTGCAATCCAGCTGGGAATGCTCTGGGTGCTAGCCAAGATTGCATTCTACAGGGGCTGGCCCACTATTCCGGCATGGCCTGAGCTTGCACGAGACATGCTGGGCCGCAGGGCTGAGGCGGGCAGTGCACGAACGCCCCAGCCCATCGTCTTGCGCGACCGGGCATTGGTGACCGCAGGCGGCGTGGAGCGTATCATGCGGTCGGAGGCAAGTGATGCTGCTCCGCGCAGCGAAGTGCGCGCGCTCACGTCCAATAGTGCCACAGCCAGTGAACCTGCCCGAACTTCACAGGGGACACGCCTTGGCGACCGGGCTATTCGTAGATCTGCGCGCCAGACATTGGCAGCGCGCAGGAGGGATGGCCAATGAGCGCGCATGACATGATCGACAGCGAGTTCGCGGATAGCTGGGCGACCAGCGTCACCGCCGATCTTGAACGCTCGCGCCGGATCGCGTGGATTGTGGCATGCGGGGCTGCGCTGATTGCGGTCTTGCTGGCTGTCGCGCTGGTGCTGCTCCTGCCGCTCAAGACAGTCGAACCCTATACGCTGCTGGTTGATCGCCAGACCGGCCATGTCGAAGCGCTGGCACCGCTCAATGCGCAGACAGTGAGTGCCGATGCCGCGCTGACGCGTTCGTTCCTTGTCCAATATGTCATCGCGCGCGAAGGCTTTAACGGCACTGACCTCCAACAGGACTATCGCAAGGTCAGCCTGTTCTCGGCGCCAAAAGCGCGCCAGCGCTATCAAGCCTCGATGCAGGCCAGCAATCCGGAAAGCCCGCTCGCTTATCTGCCCAATGGCGGACAGGTGGATGTTGAAGTGCGCAGCGTCTCTTCGCTTTCTGCCAAGCGTTCGCTTGTGCGCTTTACCACGGTACGGCGTGATCCCGGCGCGAGGGCACAGGAAGCACAATATTGGGCAGCGGTGGTGGATTGGGAATATTCCGGTGCGCAGATGAGCGAAGCAGACCGGATGATCAATCCGCTTGGTTTCCAGGTCACCCGCTATCGCCGCAATGCTGAGACCTTGCCCGAAGTTGTCGAAGCCCAATTGCCTGCAGAAGCGCCTGCAGCCAAAGCGCAGGACGAAGCTCAATGAAGTGGCTCCTCGGCACCTTGCTGCTTTGCCTTGCCAGCGCAGCAAGTGCGCAGAGCCTGCCGACGCCTGATCCCGACAATCCGCGCCTGCAGACCTTTTCCTGGATGCCGGGGCAAGCCATTCGTCTGCGCGCTCTTCCGCAAACAGCTCTCACCGTAATGCTCGAGCCGGGCGAAACTATCTCTGAAGTGACACTGGATCGTCGCGGCGCGTTCGATGTGCATATCTCAGCTGAGCAGGACAGTTTCCTGCTGGTCCCCAAGTCCCCCGATGCGACTGCCAATCTCGAGGTCACAACCGATCGCCGCTCCTACCGCTTCCTTGCTGAGACCGGGGAAGGGCTGATGGCAGCCTATCTTGTTCGTTATCAGGCAGAGCAGCCCTATCGCCTCCAAGGGACAAGACAGGGTTCGATGGAACTGCCCGCCCTCTCTGGCGGCGATCTGTGGCATTACCGCCTGCGCGGCGATCAATCGGTCCGTCCAGCAGACATCAGCGATGATGGGATCAAGACCCATATCCGCTTTGCGCCTGACCAGTCATTACCTGCCATTTTCGCTATCGGCCCGACGGGCGACGAGCAGATCGTCAATGGCCATATGCGCGATGATGTCTTTGTGATCGACCGTGTGTGGCAGGAACTGGTGTTCCGGATCGACAAGGATAAGGCGACCGCCAAACGCAATCCGTCCCCGGAGGCGCAAGGTGGCTGAGCCGGGCACAGACACTACCCCAGATGATGGCTTGCCGCTGGTGGCTGCCAAGTCGGCGGGCAATATGGGGCTCTATATCTTCCTCGCTATCCTTGGCATTGGAGGGGTCGGACTCTTCTCTGCGCTCAATGCCAATCGCGCGGAGCTCAACCAGCCTGCTACCAGCTTTGTGGCACCTGATCCGGGGAGCCGGATCAGCTCGCCGCCGCCGCTGGCCGTGCCGCAGGCATTTGGAGAGCGGCGACTGCTTCCGCCGTCGACACAGCAGCCTGAGCCCCTAACCCTGCAACCTGCAGTGCAATTGAACCCACCGCCTGCACAGGCTCGGATTGTAGCACCAGCTCCAGCTGCATCACTCCCGCCTGTTCCTCCGCCTGCCTACACGCCACCGCGCGAGCCGATTGTGGCCTATCGCGCGCCAGTAGGCACTGCACCTGCCGCCCAGCGCAGTGCAGACGGGAAGGGCGCTGATCGGGTCCAGGCCGAACGTTTCGTCAATCCCTCACTCACCATCCCCAAGGGGACAGTGATCCCGGCTGTCCTTGAAACTGCGCTCGACTCGACCCGTCCCGGCGGCGTGCGGGCTCTGGTCCAGCGTAACATCTACAGCTTTGACGGCACGCGTGTCCTGATCCAGCGTGGCAGCCGCCTGATCGGCGAATATGATGCTGACCTTCAACCCGGCCAGAAGCGAGCATTGATCCAGTGGACGCGGCTTGTGCGGCCTGACGGGGTGATCATTGCGCTTGATTCTCCGGCTTCCGATCCGCTTGGCCGCGCCGGGGTCAAGGGCAAGGTCGACAGCAAGTTCCTTCAGCGCTTTGGCGGAGCGGTTCTGCAGTCAGTGCTTGATATTGGCGTCAATGTGGCTTCGCGCAAAGTGACCGATGGCGTGATCGTGGCACTGCCTGGCAGCACGCAGAATGTGACTGCTACCCAGCCACAGCAGGTCCAGCCTACTCTGTCAGTGCGCCATGGTACCAGCGTCTCGGTGTTCGTCGCACGCGACCTTGATTTTTCCTCGGTCGAATCGTGAGCGATACCGGATACTACCTCGACAGCTTCCTTGCTCCGCTCGCCCCATGGCTGGGGCGTGATGATGTGACTGACCTTTGGATCAATCGCCCTGGTGAGCTTTGGGTAGAGACTCTGGGCGGGGCTATCGAACGCTATGACGAGCCTGCGCTGGAAGAGGCATTGCTGGCAAGGCTGGCGCGGCAAATCGCTGCTGGTTCTTCGCAAGGGATCAACCGCTCTCAGCCGCTCCTGGCCGCCAATCTTGCTGATGGATCGCGGGTGCAAGTGGTCGGTCCTCCCGCCACGCGCGCTGGCCATGTCTTTGCTATTCGCAAACATGTCTCAGCTGACTTCAGCCTGGCGGATTGGGAAGAGGAAGGGGCGTTTGACAGCGTCTCTGCTGACAATGCCTCGCTTGACGATGACCAGGACTATGTTCCGCTTACCGGTAAAGACGCAGGTGCCGCACTGCGTGAGGCGGTGAAAGCGCGGCGGAATATCTTGATCGCGGGCGGCACATCGACCGGCAAAACCACCTTTCTCAACGCCCTGCTGGCGGAAATCCCGCGCGAGGAGCGGCTAATCCTGATCGAGGATACGCAAGAGCTTAATCTCGTCCATCCCAATGGGGTAGGACTGATTGCTGCGCGCGGCGAACTCTCAGAGGCGCGCGTTACCGCAGAAGACCTGCTAATTGCTGCCCTGCGCATGCGGCCAGACCGGATTATCCTTGGTGAGCTACGCGGGGCTGAGGCGTTCACTTTTCTCCGTGCAGTCAATACCGGCCATCCCGGTTCCATGACCACCATCCACGCCGACACGCCGCGCCGGGCGATTGAGCAGCTGGTGCTGCTCGTGCTGCAATCGGGCGCGCGTCTCTCGCGCGATGATGTGCGGCATTACGTGCGTGAGAGTGTGGATATGTTTGTGCAACTCGCGCGCGTCGATGGGAAACGGCAGGTATCGCAGGTGATGGTGAGGGCTGGAGCGTGAGTGTGCAGCAATCCTTGCTGGAGGCTCCGCCTGCATCAGCAGTTGGGGCGGGCGCCGAGTGGGTTGTTGGTCTCACTACTGGATCGCTGGCGCTTGGGCTGGCCATTCTGGGAATGGCGTTCCTTGGGTTCCTGCTGCTCAGCGGGAACCTGCCTTTCCGGCGCGCGGGCAAGGTGGTGGTTGGGGCGTTCTTGCTGTTTGGAGCGCCAGCCATTGCGGCGGCTTTGATGACATTTGGCGGCGAGGGGGATGCGCCTGTACCCGTTTCGCCGGAGCCAGTGGTTGAGACTACGCCGCGCGCTGATCTGCCGCCTGCGAATTACGATCCTTATGCCGGGGCTTCGCTAAGGCGGGATTGAGGCCGTGATTGCCGCTGCTGGTATAGGGGGTGATCCGCTCGTCGCTGCCGACGCCGGGAATATGACGCTGGAGGATTGCGCCGCTGGCATTGACCTCTCCCACCAAGGCCGAGCCCGCACGGGAGGAATCGCGTAGTCGTGCTCCCCCCTTCCACATGCTGGAGTAAGCGGCCCGCTGGATCATGGGGGAGAGGCAGTGGGAGCGCGGAGATTGGGGGTTGAGTAAAGCGTCACCGTAATTCCTTGAGCCTAGGTATACTGTCCCCGCAATTCGAAGAAATTATTCTTTCATCTTCAAGAGATTCCAGCGAATCTCATACGCAGCGCCCGCGATCACCATCATATTGCTTGATATAAATAGAAATAAAGCAATATTTAAAAATAAATTAATCTCGGGAATAGTTGGTGAATAATAATAAATAGACAATACCAATATAATAATAGATATAGATAAGATAATGCCAAAGTCTAAAAATAGCGATGCTCTATAACTATCTGCAAAAAAGGGTCGAGCGGCCCATCTGCGTATTAAAATTAGTACAATAAATAAAATCCCGATTGATAAATTAATCACCTGCGCACCTATATCGTTTGGGCAAATTAAGTGGAAACAATCTATCTGATATCGCGCTTATGCCTTGGTCGACTGTTTCGATTCCAGGCGTCCTTAGCTCAGAATTGACATTTCCTAAAACGCCCGAGGTCGCAACATTAACCACTTGACCAACGTCACCTCCAGTTGCGACCGTGCCGATGGTGTGCCCACCTAGTGACGAAAGCCCTCCAAGCGCGTAGGCTGTCCCGCCAGCACTAGCCAAGCCAGCAGTTACGAGGTGAACGGTGCCCCCAGCCGGCGCCCCGATTCCTGTTCCTTCCAAGACCATGCCGGTAATCGCCAAGCCCCCACCCACGATGAACAAATCATTCCCAATTTGTACATACCCCTCACCTGCTTCAAGCAACCCGTTTGCAATGGGGACGAAGAACCTACAGTGATCTAAGTCATCTGGTGCAGGGAGTTCTGGCCCTTGAATGGGGTTGGCAACAACCAAGATTCCGCCAAACTCTCCGATATCGAGTAAGTCAAAAGATAGGTCGATAACACCGATTAGCTCAAGCGGCCCACCAAGACAGCTCGATATTGTTACGCCACACGGCACATCCCTTTGACCTCTCACAATAATTGGATTACTATTGTCCTCTGGTGGCGGCATCGCAGACAACCCACTCGGATCAACATAGTTCACCGGGTCACCACCCACATAGCTATACCAGTTCATCCCGTCGCCATAGCCGATGGGGTCGGTCTGCATGAACCGGCCAAGGGTGGGTGAATAAATGCGGGCCTTGTAGTTATACATTCCCAGCTCCGGCAACCAAGCCTGCCCCGTATATTGGAACCGCCCGACATTGTCACCGCTAGGGATGCCATATTCGTCATAGAGGTTCTTGTTCGTAACCGTGCCGGAGCTGTTGGCCAGCGCAATGATCGAGCCGCGCTCATCAGCATAGAGGAAGCTGCGATTGCTGGTGCCGGTGCCGGTATAGGAGGTGACCCATTCATCGCTGCCGACGCCTGGAATATAACGCTTGAGGATCGTGCCGCTGGCATTGACCTCTCCCACCAGCGCAGAGCCTGCATAGAGGAACCGCGTGGTGGTGGTGCCCCCTTCCACATGCTGGAGGAGGCGGCCTGCCGGATCGTAGGTCAGTGCCAGCGATGGTGCAGAGGTCAGCTGGTTGAGCCGGTTATAGCCAAAGCTGTCACTGCCAGAGGTGGCGAGATTGCCGCGCGCGTCATGGGTGATGCTGGTGCTGCCAGCGGAGGTCACCTGATTGAGGCCATTATTCACATAGGCGCGGTCGGTGTTGTAATGCTCATCCCACGAATAAGCATCATTGCTGCGTAGCTGGCTCGTGATCTGCCCCGCCGGATTATAAGCCATGGAGCCAATGGTGATATCATCTGCAGTGCCGGTAAAATTATGCGTCAGGCTGGTAAGGCGCGAGACAGCATCCCAGCCATAGCTGGTAACCGCACCATTGCCTGATGTCACAGTGGTGCGCCGCCCGAGATTGTCATAGCTGTAGCTGGCCAGCACACCGACGCCCGAAGTGGCGCCGTTCTCGCGGATCTTGGTGACCTGATTGGTAACGTCATAATCATAGACCGCATAGAAACCATCGCCCCAGGTGAGGCGGGTCATGCGCCCGGCAGCGTCATATTGGAAGCTGACCGAACCATTGGGCTGGCTTTCGCTCAGCACACGGCCCAGCGCGTCATAGGTCATGGTTACGGTCTTGCCGTCACCTGCGCGGTCAATTTCCTTGAGCCGCCCCATCAAATCATAATCATAATCGACCTTATGCTCGCCTGTGGGTTGGGCAGAGGTCAGGCGGCCGAGCTTGTCCCACGTGAGGTTGATTGTCCCGCCATCACGCAGGCGGCGCTGCGTGACAAAGCTGCCTGCATCATAGGTTAGCAGCTCATAATCGGTCGTTGAGCTGGTGCCCGCGCCCTGGGTTGTGTTGGGGTAGCGTGTCTTGCTCAGCCGGTCATGGCCGTCATATTCATAAGTGGTGAGATTGCCTTCCCCATCCTTGACCGTGGCAAGGCGACTATTGGCAGTCCAGGTGGCAATGATATCGTCCGATTGTTCAGTCGTGGTCCGCGCATTGCGGATTTTGATCAGGCGGCCTGAGCTATCATAGAAGTTCTGGCTGATCCGGTCTGAGCCATAGGCTCCCTTGGTTGCCGGAGTGCAGGCGCTGGCAGGCAGGCCGCCATAGATTGCCGGGTTCATGCGGATCGCAGTGCATTCCAGACGATTATCGTCATCATAGCTATATTGCGTCAGCGCATAGGAGGTGCTGCCCGATTTGAGCGTACGGGAGGTGACATTGCCATCATCATTAAAAGCGATCTCGACAAAATCAGAGACGGTCATCGCATCAAGCGCAGCGTCCGTCGCCGCAATGGCGTAGCCCCGCTCGACCTTGGTGATGCGGCTTTGATCATCGCGGGTGTAGCGTTCCGCATAACGCTGGCGGCTGCCACCGCCATCCGGGTCTGGCCCGATCACACCCCGGCGGCGATTATTGGCGTCATAAAAATAGGTGGTCGTATCATCGCTGCCCGGAAGCGGACCATCGACCGTCTTGAGATTGTCGGCAGTGTCGTAGCTATAGGCCGTTGTGGCACTGACAGACCCATCTCCGCTGGCCACAGTCATGGCGGTCATCAGCAGGTTGGGTGTCCCATAGACATAAGTGATCTTGGTCTCATTGGCTGTGCCAGCGCAGGTCGCGGCCGTAGCGCAACTGGTGATCTCCATGAGCTTGTGTTCAGCATTCGCGATCGGAACAAGATTGCCGCTTGCATCACGCCGCGATGGGAAGAGCGGGGTGTAGGAATAATTGACTTCGGGCCGCGCTGCGCCAGTGCTGGGCGCGGGCAAGCGCACGCGCGTGAGCTGGCCATATGTTGAATAAGTATAATCCGTGCGATTGCCCTTTGGATCAATCGTATAGGTCGGCTTGTTGCAGGTCGCAAAATTGGTGCAGCTTGCCGGAAAGCTGGCTGTTGCAACAATATCCGCCAATCCTGAACCCGATTTGGCAACATTGCGCACCTGTGTGACATTGCCACGCGCATCATAGGTCCAGTTGGTGTAATCACCCTCTGGCCGCATCTCGCGCGTTACCCGGCCATTGCTGTCATAGATGTAAGTGGTGGTGTTGCTCGTGCCATTGGTCACGCTGGTAGGCTGGTCACTGCCACTGGCAGTTGTGACGGTCGAGGTCGTCCCTTCACTCGTGGTGGAGGTAAGCGTCGTGCTGCCTCCCGTGCTCCAGCTATAGGTCGTGGTGGCACCGTCCTGTGTGACAGAAGAGACTCGGCCAGAGCCGTTATAGGCGACCACTGTGGTATCGCTGGTCTCGCCGGGCCTGCGAATGCCAGTCAGCCTGCCGCCTGTGACGGTAAAACGCCAGGTATCCCCATGCTCATCGGTTACTTCGGTAACGCCGCCAGAAGGCGTCGAATAAGTGACTTCTGCCGCCGCCGTTACCGAATCGCAATTAAGCGCCGTAGGGTCGCAATAGACTTCGCTCAGATCGAAGAATTTCGCATTGTTGCGGGTAGGCCAGTTTGTGGCAGGGGCCGGGCTTCCTGATGGCCAGCTATTGGACTGGTATTTTACCTTCATCCCGTAGGAGGCGCGGCTGCGCACATCAATCAGGCGGTAGGCGACATTACAGGTGGTCACCTGCTCATAGAATGGCGGCTCAAATGTCGTTGTGCATTGCTTGGGCACATCCCAGGTCAGCGTGTAGGCCGAGCCATCGGGATCAGTGATGCTGGTGGGCAAAGCGCAATCATTGGCATTTGAGCTATTGCAATAGGTTGAAGCCATCTGGATCGTTGTCGAATCCGCTGCCGTTCCCATCAAGGTCTCGACATGGGTATAGACGATCTGCGAGCCATTGCTGGCTGTGTAGGTGTAGGTGATCTGGTCGGGATTGCCGAATGAGCCTGCCGTGACCTGCTTGACCAGCGTCGCGCCATTACCCTTGGTGTTGACCCAATTGCTGCCTGACTGCGTAAATTCCTCGGAGATCGCGCCAAAGGTAATGGTCGCAACCTGCGAACCTGCTGAACCGGTGACCCGCAGGTCACCGCTCCAATTGTCGCGCCAGCCAGCCTGTCCCCAATAACGGATGAGCTTGATGCCTTCGCCTGCATCACCAATCTCGCCTTCAACAAAGGCAAGATTATATGTCCCGGTTGTTACATCGACGCCCAGTTCATCATTATTGCGTCGGTCTTCGGGAGTGGAAGCCGTTTGCGCGTAAGTGTCTGTCGTCAGAACATTTGGCACAACTCGCGGCGTAGATCAGCGGAGTGTGGGCCTCGTCTTGGATTGATGTTTAGGCGGCGAGCGTGCGGTGTTGCAAGCGCCGATGTTCGAGTGTCTTTCGCTTGATCCTTTCTCTTCGTTTGATGATGGCGGCAGCCCTGCCGAAGTAGGCATCGGCGGGTGTGACGTTGTCGAGGCTCTCGTGGTAGCGCTGGTGGTTGTAATGCTCGACGAAGGCCTCGATCTGCTGTTCGAGGTCACCGGGCAGGAAGTAGTTCTCCAGCAGCACACGGTTCTTCAGGGTCTGGTGCCAGCGTTCGATCTTGCCTTGGGTCTGTGGGTGGAAGGGTGCGCCGCGCACGTGGCTCATCTTGTTGGCGTCGATGTATTCGGCCAACTCGCTCGCGATGTAGCTGGGGCCATTGTCGCTGAGCAGGCGGGGCCTGTGCAGCACATTGGCGTGGTCGCAGCCTGAGGCTGCCAGTGCCATATCGAGCGTGTCAGTGACGTCCTCGGCTCGCATGGTGGTGCAGAGCTTCCATGCAATGATGTAGCGCGAGTAATCGTCGAGCACGGTCGAGAGATAGACCCAACCCCATCCTATGATCTTGAAGTAGGTAAAGTCGGTCTGCCACATCTCGTTGGGGCGGGAGGTTTGCGTGTGGAACGCATCTGCCGCCTTGATCACGGTGTAGGCCGGGCTGGTGATCAGATCGTGGGCCTTCAGGAGGCGATAGACCGTAGCTTCGGACACGAAGTAGCGCTTCTCGTCGGTGAAGCGCACCGCCAGTTCTCGCGGGGACAGCTCGGTCTGTTCCAGCGCCATCTCGACGATCTGCTGCCGGACATCCTCGCCGATGCGGTTCCACACCCGGCTCGGCCCGGATGGTCGGTCTGCCAGCGCCTCGGGGCCACCTTCAAGGTAACGATCATACCAGCGGTAGAAGGTGCGCCGTGCCACGCCGAGCTGGTCCAGCGTGCGTTTGGCGGGCAGGTGCGACTGCTCGACGATCCGGATTATCTCCAGCTTCTCGGATGCAGGGTATCTCATTCGTCGTCTCCCCCATCCGCGATCATGCTTTTTTTGAGCAGACGGTTCTCCAGGGTGAGATCGGCCACACATTCCTTCAGATCACGGGCCTCACGGCGCAGGTCCTTCACCTCGTCCGTGGTCGCAGCACGCGCAGTGTCACCAGCCAGACGGCGCTTGCCGGCCTCCATGAACTCCTTGGACCAGGTGTAATACAGGCTCTGTGCGATCCCTTCACGGCGGCACAGCTCGGCAATGGAGTCATCGCCGCGCAGGCCATCGAGCACGATCCTGATCTTGTCTTCAGCAGAGAAGTGCCGACGGGTCTTGCGGCGGATGTCCTTTACGACCTGCTCGGCAGGCTTTTTGGCGCTTGAGGATTTGGGCTTCATCTTATGGGATGGACGCCTCCCGCAATCGAGCCAAAAAGATTGCAGCAAGAATGGAGCAGAGGAGTTCATCACATGCACATGCTGGCGATCGATTTGGGTAAGCAGTCCTTCCACATTTATGGGATAAGCGATGATGGAGAAGTGGTTTCGCGCAAGGTTGGACGGGCCAAGCTCGTCGACGCGGTGAGCAGATTACGTCCACAACTGGTCGCGATGGAAGCTTGCGCCAGCTCGCACCACTGGGGGCGCACCTTCGAGGCGCTGGGGCACGACGTGCGGCTCATCCATCCGCGGTTTGTGAAGCCGTTCGTGAAGGGATCGAAGAACGACGCAGTTGATGCGGAAGCCATTTTCGAAGCGGCAACCAGACCAACTATGCGGTTCGTGCCGCTGAAGAGCGTCGAGCAGCAGGATCTTCAAGCCCTGCATCGAACACGCGACAGGCTGGTCGTCCAGCGGACCGCTTTGATCAACCATACGCGCGGGCTTTTGGCCGAGTATGGCATCGTCATGCCCGCTGGAGCGTCCCGGTTCCGCTTGCAGATCGACAAGATGATTGAGACCGCCGAACTCTCGGACTTGGCCAAGCTCCTGTTTCGGCAACTCGTCGAAGAGTATCGCGACCTTGATGCCAGAGTGTCGGCTCTCGATGACATGCTGGTCAAGATCTGCCGCACTGACGAGCGTTGCAAGCGCCTGACAACGCTGCCTGGCGTTGGACCGATCGTCGCGACCTCCTTGGTGGCCGCGATCGACGATGGCCGACACTTCAAATCGGGCAGAGCCCTCTCTGCCTGGATCGGTCTGGTTCCGCGACAATACACGACGGGCGGCAAGCCAAGGCTTGGCGGCATCGGCAGCAGAGCCAACCACTACCTTCGGCGGCAACTCATACACGGGGCTCGATCGGCATTGCTGAGGATCAGCAAGCACGAGGACCGGCGATCAAAATGGGCGCAGGATCTGCTATCCCGAGCTGGGCACAACAAAACGCTCGTCGCCATGGCGAACAAGACGGCTCGCATGGCATGGGCAATATTGCGCAGCGGAGAGAGCTACAAGATCGCGTGATCCTGCTCAGCGCTGAGCAGGATCACGAATGTCTTCAAATGCGAGGTGAAGACTTGATGGTGTAACGGCACGGACCGCCGCTTCACAGCCTGTAAGGAACGATGGCCTTCGAGGCCGCTCATCTTAGAAGGCACTGAACCGCGCGGATTCCCATCATGGCCAGGAGCAAACCCGCTTCAATCGATAGGCCGGATAGATTCACGCATCCAATGCCGCAGCAACATCAAAAATCCACCTTGCGCGGGAGGCGTCCATAGATTCGTTCCTTCGTCACTACGACGAAGCCCAAATCCTCCTTAAATCACAACCTCAAATCTGTGCCATAGGCGCTGACGGGGGACAATCGGCACGGAGAATGAGAGCCTTGTGCTGGTCCTTGCCTGCGCAGTCGAACAGGCTCGCAAGCCACGCGGACTGATCGCCGAGCAAGCGGGAATGCACCGTCAAACGCTCATGGCTCTGATTCGCGGCAAGCGAACAGTGAAGCTGGAGGATGCAGCCCGCGTCCTCGCGGCATGCGATGTGCCGGTTCGCTCGACGCTTATGCTGGCGCTGATCGGTCAGGAAGAATTTGCCTGTCAGTGGATGCATCATGAAGTGGGGCAGTTTCTGGATGAATTCCTCACTTCACTGCCCTCAGCCCTTGACGATGTCCTGGGTGACCGCCGCGATGAAGTGCGTCCGCGATGGGCAAGGGGCACTTCGCAGCTGGTCGCCAAAATGCTGGCCAACCACATCGATGATTTCGCTGCGCGCGATGTCGGGGCCGGGCTTGTGCGGTGAAATTTTCGCTCAATTCTCATTTGGGCGCGCCCTGATTGGAGCAACCAACCATGCCGGACCATGAAGATTTGTCGCAGGAAGCCTTGTCGGCTGGGAGCCCGGTGCCGGAGATGCGCCTGATCCGCTTGCCAGAGGTGATGCACCGGGTTGGTCTGAAACGATCAACGATCTACCAGCGGATGAGCGAAGGCCGGTTTCCCAGATCGCGCACTCTGGGTCCAAGATGTGCTGTGTGGCTTGAAGCAGAAATCGACGAATGGATTCGTAAGGTTGCCGAAAACGACCGCAATTAGGCGTTGTTCGAGCGTCGGAGGGTATCTGGGGACACACAGCGTTGCACCTGCGTCAGATCAGTCCTGTGGCGATTCTGACGCGGTGTTGGTCCAAAAGACATCAGGGAACCTCCCGTTAGGGAGAGTGTCGGCCTCGGTAGGAAGTGGGTGCAGAGCAACATTGACCAAGGAATTGGGGGACTCGCTTGCCCTCGCTTGTCTTGAACCGGTCAGCAGGCAGTGTTGACCATGAGACAGCTGGTGGGACGAATGTTGAGTCTGCCCGAGGCCGACAACATTCAAATCGCACATGATGGTTAATTTGCCAATAACCCCCAACCTAGGGACTATTCCGAAGGAGTAAGGGTACGGCCTATCCGCAGCATGTCTTGTCCACCTATGGATGGAATAACAGGTCTGGCGAGAGAAAGGCATGGTCATCGGCAGTCGCTGTATGTGGCCTCTTGGCGGCTGACATCGATTAAGCAGCATCAGCGCAATCTTACTTAGGCACGAGCCAAGCGAACCATAAAGAGTGATCGCTACGCATCCGCGCCTGTAAAGGAGCGGTTGCGATGAAAGGCGTTATCTTCAATCTCCTCGAAGAGGTGGTCACCAGGCAGATGGGGACTGACGCCTGGGGAGAGCTTGTCGATGCTGCAGGGGTAAGCGGTGTTTACACGTCGCTCGGCTCTTATGACGATGCCGAAGTCCTGGCCTTGGTCGAAACAGCCGCGGTCAGCCTGAACCAATCACCCGGTGATATCCTGCGCTGGTTTGGACGATCCGCCCTCCCACTCCTTGCTGAGCGCTATCCGGTCTTTTTCGAAGATCACAAGAATGCGCGAACCTTCATCCTCAGCGTCAACGACATTATCCATCCAGAGGTGCGCAAGCTCTATTCCGGAGCCGGTTGCCCGCATTTTCATTTTGAGGATGCCGCAGATGGCCGTCTTCTGGTTGGCTATCGCTCCGCTCGCCAGATGTGCCAGTTGGCGCATGGGTTTGTCGAAGGCGCTTCCGGTCATTTTGGGCAAGAGGTTGAGGTTGAGCACCTCCAGTGCATGCTTAAGGGCGATCCCATGTGCCGTTTGGCTCTCGCCTGGAATGCATGACGCAGTTTTCGCCGTCTCTGGAGCCGGAAGCCCGGCTGGCAAGGCTGGCAAGGCAACTTGACCGGGAGCGCCAGGCGCGTGCCCAGGCGGAAGCGATTGCCGAGAAAGGACTGCGTGATCTCTATGAGAACCAGCAATGGCTCGCTTTGCTCCAGCGAGTTACTGATGGCGCGAACCGCTCAACCCGGCTTACCGACGCCATGCGTATGGCATTGGAGGAGATTTGTGCGAAAACCGGGTGGGCGTTTGGCAACGCCTTGCTTGTCTCTGAGGAAGGGACGCTAGCGGTCGGCGCTGACATCTGGTTCGCTGAAGGCGAAGGCAGCCTGCTCCCTTTCGTAGAAGCAACGCGCACCATTGCTGTCGGACCCGGGGAAGGCATGGCCGGCGACGTGCTCTCCCGGGGTCAGGCTAGCTGGCACCTCGACCTAGCAAATGAAGCGGGTTGCGAGCGCTGCACACTCGCTGTGCAAAGCGGCTTTACGGCCGGCTTTGCCATTCCTGTTCTGATACGCTCTGAACTTGTTGCAATCCTCGAGTTCTTTTCGCGCACGCCCATCCGGGTTGACGAGCAGATGCAATCGACACTGCACCAGATCGGTGTCCAGCTCGGATACGTTGCTGAGCGCGAGCGCAATCGCGCCGCCCTTCTGCACGAAGCGCGCCATGATGCCCTGACGGGTCTCGGTAACAGGAAGCATCTTGCTGAATTGGCCGCAGGTGCCCTGACACGGCACTGGCAAACAGGAAGCAGGTTGGCTTTGCTTGCTATCGACCTGGACGGGTTCAAGGCCATCAACGACAGTCTTGGCCATCATGCAGGCGATACCGTCCTCGTTGCAACCGCCCGCCGTTTGGAGAGATGCATCGGCCAGGTGCTGAGGCCTCTCCAGGATAGAGGGAGCTCTCTGCCATTGGTCGCCCGGGTGGGAGGAGATGAGTTTGTCGTGCTGGTGGAAGATGCGCCATCGGCAGATTTCCTGAACCACTTTGCCGAGAATCTGCATGAAGTACTGGCACAACCAATCAATGTGGATGGCGGGCAGGCCGAGCTGGCAGCGGCTATCGGCATTGCAGTCTGTATTCGGGACAGGCCGACGATTGACCAACTGCTGCGCGATGCAGATCTGGCAATGTATGAAGCAAAATCTCGCGGACGCAGTCAGACTGTTATTTTTTCCAGCGAGCTCGGTGAAGCGACGCGCCAGCGCCGGATACTTGAGGCTGAGCTCAAGGAGGCTATCCACAAATGCCAGTTTGTCCTCCACTATCAGCCCATCGTCGCGCTTGATGACGGTCATCACGTCGTCGGCTACGAGGCCCTTGTGCGTTGGCAGCATCCCTCCAAAGGCTTGCTTCATCCAGGAGAATTCATCGAGATCGCCGAAGAGTGCGGCCTGATCACTTTTCTGGGAGGCTGGATCCTTGAAGAGGCATGCCGTGCCGCTGCAAGACTGGCCGAGCTGTATCCCCGCAAACCCCTGCGGTTCATCAGCGTCAATGTCGCGGCGCCGCAATTTCTCGCCAGCAACTTTGCAGATCGGGTGCGCAAGACCTTGATGCGCACAGGGGTTACTCCCGAGCAGATCAGGCTTGAGATTACAGAGAGCGTAGCGATTGCCGATCCCGACAGGACTGCTGCAGTCTTGCAGCAGGTCAGGGAATGGGGCGTGCAGACCAGTCTCGATGACTTCGGGACGGGTTATAGCTCGCTCAGCTATCTCAAGCAGCTTCCGTTCGACACACTCAAGATTGATCGCAGTTTCGTGAATGACCTTCAGAGTGACAAATCGCAGAGCATTGTCCAGGCGATCATGGACCTTGCGCGAAGCATTGATCTCAAGGTGGTGGCGGAAGGTATTGAGACGGCAGGCCAGGGCGATACATTGGCCAAGCTAGGCTGCGGATACGCCCAAGGCTACTGGTTTGGCAGGCCAAGTCCAGAGAATGAAGCTTTTGCGTCTTAGGCCTTACGGTATGGTGCCTGGCCATCCTGAGGCCAGGCGGGCCGCCCTCAACCCGTGCAATCCCGGAGAGCCGGGATCACCGCAAGCGCTCTCCAAGGCTTGATGTGCCTCCGTGTCGGTAAAGCAAATGCGAAAATTGGC
This sequence comes from Sphingomonadaceae bacterium, assembly GCA_024236195.1. GTDB lineage: Bacteria > Pseudomonadota > Alphaproteobacteria > Sphingomonadales > Sphingomonadaceae > JACXVD01. The sequence goes on along the minus strand of JACKKZ010000003.1, from coordinate 402,083 downwards.
TGTGTCCTTGTGGTTAGGGCATGACGCAGTTGCACAATTACACTATTCAAAGAGCATGACTTCTAAAAGTAGAAAGATCGCTTTGGGCAAGGCTGCGGGTTCCTCGCGGCAGCAACGCGTGCAAGTGGCAAGCAAGGCTGGTCGGATTTCGGCTGACGCGGCAGGCGACACTCAGGATACGTCGGTTACCCGCAAAGGGCGTATGCGCATTGGCACCATTGGCGTGCGAATCTTTCGCACACGCAACAGACGGCGCGTGCTTGCCCTTGAAGATATGCTCGAGCTGGTTGGGTTGCGACCACTTGGAGCAGGCGCGGTAATCAGTTGGCTCGAAATTGTGCAGCGCCTCGGCGATCATGATGAGTCGCTGACCGACCTGATCGAGCAGATTTCCAATCCGCTTCCGCTAAATCTCGATACCCTTCGCATAGGTGGCTACCGAAAAAAATCTTCAGTCTTCTTGTCTGTAATCGATGCAAAAGCGGTTGTCCCATTCGCAAGATGCGTGGCCCTAAGGGCAGGGGACTATCTATCCTCCCGGACGTTTGAAGCCGCTCAGGAACGCGCGATGATCTTTATGCGGGCGTTAGCGATACGGTCACTTGAGAACAGGATCGATGTGGCTCTTGGTATGCAGCCGAATGCCCGCTGGGAGACGTTTCGCTCTGTTGCAACGGACGCCTTGCAAACTGAGTGCCCACGCCTCGCAGCCAGGATTCCGGAAGAGTATTTCGCTGCGATTTATCGACTGCACGGGATGCACAGCAATATCCTGACAAAGGCCGAAATGATTGAAGCCTGCGTTCAGTTCCATGTGCGCTATTTTTACGATCCGCTTGTCGCAGGCCTGGACGGGCTTATGCAGCATGATGGGCAGGGCATTGTTGTCCGGTTCAATGACGGCACGTTCTTCCGCTTGGAGGACTTCCTTTTGCATGAAGTCGGTATTGAAGGGGTCTTGCGGCATGTCACGATGGTCATCGGCATTAGCCTCGCAGGGAATTCATACCCGAATTTTGCAGCGCGCATGGAGCAGGCCTTTCCTGTCCTAGGCTTGCGCGAGAACCTTGTGATTCCCAAGCGACCTCAGCGGAACAAAGGGCCAAAGGACTAGCTCCATTTGCAAGCAAGATTTCCAATTGCGCTGCTCGGCAAGGGGAAACGAGCTGGAAAAGGGCAGCGGGTCGTAGCGGACCGGATCGTTTTGGTGCCTGACCTATCGGATCATGCGGCCCACTCGAAAAAAGGCTCTGTCGGCTGCGCAGCCAACAGAGCCTGAGGTGTGAAGATTTAAGCCTAGCAGAACAAAGAGTTTCGTCAATGCCCTGAAGTCCAGGCTTGCTTTGAGCGGCGACGGCAATCGTTCAAATTGCTTCTGGCTTTGGCATGAAATTGACAATCTTTCACCATGACATGCTGCCCAAACCAAAATCAAAAAAGAGTTGGAGCCGGAGCAGGAATGAACCCTTTTCTTTCTTAGCGACCTATAATAGGGTTTAAAGAAAAGGGGCGCTTTATGGATACGAAATCGACGGCTTCAGAATTCCTGGTGGCATTGACTTCGGACATCGTCACGGCTCATGTCAGTAACAACAGCGTTGGGGTTGCTGACCTGCCTGCTCTGATCACTAATGTCTATCAGGCCCTGTCGGGTCTTGGGGGAACCGCGGCACCCGTAGAAGAACGTCCGGAGCCGGCTGTGTCGATCCGCGCTTCCGTGAAGAAGGATCACATCGTCTGCCTCGAAGATGGCAAGAAGATGAAGATGCTCAAGCGTCACCTGATGACGGAGCATGGCATGACGCCAGGCGAATATCGCGCGCGTTGGAACCTGCCCGCCGATTACCCGATGGTCGCGCCGGACTATGCCGAAACCCGCCGCGAACTGGCGAAGAAAATCGGCCTTGGCCGCACGCCGGGCCAGAAGCGGGGTCGTCGCAAGAAAGCAGTTAACTAGCACGAGCTCTGCGTCTGGATGGTGGAGGGCTTGGCAAAGTGCTGCAGGTCTGCGCTGAGGCATGTGTGTCTGGGTTAACAGTCAAGTCAGGTTGAGATCAAAGGCTGGTTTGATCCAGCAGTCCTGAAGCTCCGCGTGCGTTTGGGTTCGCAGAGGCATCGAACTGAAAGACCCGTTCGTCTGCGTGAGTGGGAGTTGAGCTGATGGCGTCTGAAAGATAGACGCCATCGGCTTCGCATTCGATAACGAGTTCAAGCCAAGCTGCGTCAAGATCTGTCACAGCCTTCCTATAGGGCAGGAAATGCTCTGGTGCGCCGCACAGCTCTGCATGCATCGCTTTGAGGGTGCGCCAAAGCCTCTCGGCTGCATGGTCTAGCGCATACTGATATGCTGCTTGCTCGGGGCCGGACAACGCCAATGATTGAGCATCTCTCCAATCATGTGCTCGCTGCAGCCAGATTGCGAGGTCAGAGCGATACCATTCGGATGCATGGCTTGGCGGTACTCGAGTGAAAGATTCAACTATGCCAGCGAGTTCAGATAGCCCTGCTGCTTCGCTAAAATCTGCAACTTTCAGTTTCAACAAGACGGAACCGATAAGCACCTTCAATTCTTCCCGTGGCGTAGGGAGCAGATGATCCGGATTGGCGGCCTGGGCTACAGCTGTGACCTTTAGCAACCGGTTCTCGAGCCGGAGGATAGTGCGATAATCCGCTTCCCAGACACGGTAACAAGCACCCAGGATCCGCAAAGATGCCATTACAAGCAACCACGCCGTTGCGTAGATCAATGCATTCTGCGTTGCAGGAGAGATGCCTGATAAGACAACGAACAGCATGACCACCGACGCGGCGGTAGCGGCATCAATAAGCAGCCCGGCCAGACTGCGCGTGTTGAAGGCAAAATGGGCGACTCGCGCCAGAAAGGTTAGAAGCATGGAGAAGGAGTATGAAGAGAAATAGCGGCTTTGTGGAGTGAAAAGATATGACCTCTAATAGACCCTGCCTGGCCCCTCGGTTCGTTTGGGGAGGTGTGGAGTTGCTTCGTTCCCGAGTTGGCAGATCGATCCCTATAGCGGTGCGGTAGCATTTAAATGCTTGCAAATGCCATCGTGTGACCGAGGAGCAGGCTAGGTGCAAATACATATTGGCTCGTAGCCCTGACGTGGATACTATCGGCCAGAAGGGGGACATTGATGCGCGGGAGAATAATTGCTGCTGCGGCCACGTTGCTGCTAACAGCTGGCTTCGCTCTCTGTGCGGATGTGATCTTGCATGGGGATTTCTTTGACGGTTCAGTCTTGATGGTGCTCCAGCCACTGGTGGGGTTGGCTGCAATCCTCATCGGCTTGGCCGCGCTTATATTCCGGACCGAAGAGCCGAGATGCGGGCACTTGCAGGATTGACCTCGCTGTATAGGTTCCCGCTCAAGGTGGGCTGGAGGTGTCTTGCAGATCGACGCAGGATAATCCGGGTTGCATGGTACGTTCAGTGCGCTTTGAATGTGTGACCGTTCCTTGTGTGCAGAGAGGAGCCTCAATCAGGCATCGGATTGAGGCTTCTTCCAAACGCTTGACTACCTTGCCGACATTGACGAACGCGCTGCCATTCATCGTGCAAAAGTCTGCCAGTACCTGTTTTTTATTCTGCTCATTGTAACGCTCATATTGGCCCTTTGGCCCGTCAAGATTGCTCCTTCCTACATTTCTGGCGGTTTGCCACATGGGCTGGCATTCGGGCTCCTGACATCGCTGGCATTTTTCGCATTCCCAAGGCTCGGCATTGCTCTTCTGTGGCGAGGATTGGTGCTGTTCGGAGCGGCAATTGAAGCGCTTCAATGGACAATGCCCTTTGGGCGAGCGGTGCAACGGTCGGATTTCCTGCTGGACAGCATAGTCGCGAGCATTGCGCTATTGGTGTTGTCGGTCGCCCGAATAATGGCAGGCTGGTTTCGCCAGCATCGCGAGCTGGAATGAGACTATCCAGTCGAATTTTTGCTTTAAGGCCGGATGTCTTAGTCCTTTCAGGATGTGCATTTCCCAGTGGATGGATTTGTGCTTGGCATCGGAACTGCGCTCAGGTCATCCATTCGTGACACAGAGTGGAGCGGTTCAGCTTCTCGCCGGCGCAATGAGACAATTCGGCTTTCGGAGGGTTTCGCAATTTGCCACCAATTGATTGGCTCAAGCTGCCGATCAAGCCAGGAAAGGGGCTTGGTTCGTAGTCCATCCAGTGGACGAAGACCCCTTCTTTGGAAATATGAGCCGCTGGCGTGCTATGCTGCACTTGCGAAAATTTGTTTGCGCATTTTACATCTGGCTGTATGAGACGCTCCGCCTATGCATAAGTGAAAACACGTAACTCGCATCGCATTCCAGGCCAGCTTCGGGTCGCTCTGCTGTTGGATTATAAGTCAGGGGCGCGCAGGCCACTGGTAGGGGAGAGATGTTTGATGATGTGTATTTTGGCTTACACGAAACGGCGGGAGCAATGCTCCGTTAGCCTCTAAACCTCTGCGATAAGGAGTTCTCATATCTGTGCCGCTGGTCGGCCCGGGCTGCAAGAACGATGAGCAACCAGTATGCCCACTCAAGCTTGTTGCAGAAGCTGAATTGTCACAATTCATCGCAATTGCTGCACCGCAAATATGGTTTGTGTTGCCAAGCATGCGGTGACTATTGCAGCGCATAATGCCGAAGCTTTGGCTTCTGGTGCGAAAAATTGAACCGACGAGTGTCAGGGATCGACAAGGGATTATGTGCGGAATTATTGGCATTGTCGGCAAGGAAGAAGTCACTGACCGTCTGGTTGATGGCCTGCGTCGGATGGAATATCGCGGCTATGACAGTGCCGGGGTCTGTACACTGCATGGCGGTCAACTGGTACGCCGCCGCGCGGAAGGCAAGCTGGCCAACCTCGCCAAGGAACTGGCAGTGAATGATGCGCCCGGCAATGTCGGGATTGCCCACACGCGTTGGGCGACCCATGGCGCGCCGACTGCCAACAATGCGCACCCGCATGCCACAGCCGAAGTCGCATTGGTGCATAATGGCATCATCGAGAACTTCCGCGAGCTGCGTAACGAACTTGAAGAGCGGGGACGCGTGTTTGAAAGCGAGACTGACAGTGAAGTCGTCGCGCATCTTGTTTCCGAACAGGTAGAGCAGGGCGCAACCCCGGAAGAGGCCGTGAAGGCTGTCTTGCCGCGCTTGCGCGGGGCCTTTGCGCTGGCAATCGCCTTCCGCAGCCACCCCGACATGCTGATCGGCGCGCGGCTCGGTTCACCGCTGGTGCTGGGTTTTGGTGACGGCGAGACTTTTCTTGGTTCTGACGCACTGGCGCTTGCCCCGCTGACGCAGCAGATCACCTATCTCGAAGAGGGTGACTGGATTGTCGTGCAGCGCGCCGGGGCACAGGTCTATGATGCGGATAACAATCCGGTCGAGCGTGAAGTCACGACCTCAGGTGCGTCAGCTGCTGCAGTGGAGAAGGGGAATTTCCGCCACTTCATGCAGAAGGAAATTTTCGAGCAGCCGACTGTCGTTGCGCAAACCTTGCAGAGCTATATCCGCCAGGTCGACCGCTCGGTCGCTTTGCCGGACATGGATATCGACCTGTCGGAAATCCGCCGCGTAACCATCGTTGCTTGCGGTACATCCTACTACGCCGGGATGGTTGCCAAATACTGGTTCGAACAGTTCGCACGCCTGCCTGTCGATATCGATGTAGCAAGCGAATTCCGATACCGCGATCCGGTGCTGGAGCCGGGCGGGCTGGCGCTGTTCATCTCGCAGAGCGGGGAGACAGCAGATACGCTCGCAGCGCTGCGGCACTGCAAGGCAAACGGGCAGAAGATCGCTGTCGTGGTCAACGTCCCCACCAGCTCCATGGCACGCGAGGCGGATTTGCTGCTGCCAACCCATGCCGGGCCGGAAATCGGCGTTGCCAGTACCAAGGCTTTTACCTGCCAGCTTGCTGTGCTCGCCGCACTGGCAGCGCATATGGCGGTGAAGCGGGGCATGATGAGCCGCGAAGAAGAGGCGGAGGTGGTCGATCACCTGATGGAAGCGCCCGCCATGCTCAACGCGGCGCTCGGCTATGATGACGAAATTGCTGCTATGGCGCATCACATCGCCCCGGCGCGCGACGTGCTATATCTTGGACGTGGGCAGGATTATCCGCTGGCACTTGAAGGGGCATTAAAGCTCAAGGAAATCAGTTATATCCACGCGGAGGGTTATGCTTCGGGCGAGATGAAACATGGCCCCATCGCCTTGATCGATGAAGCTGTGCCAGTGATCGTCCTCGCCCCCAGCGGCCCACTGTTCGAGAAGACTGTCTCCAACATGCAGGAAGTTCGCGCGCGCGGCGGCAAGGTGGTGCTGATTAGTGATGGCGATGGGATTGAGACTGCCGGGGAGGACTGCATTGGTCTGGTGCATATGCCGGAAGTTCATCCGCTCATTGCGCCGTTGGTATACAGTGTGCCAATCCAACTTTTGGCTTACCACGTGGCGGTGGTAAAGGGCACAGATGTGGACCAGCCGCGCAACCTCGCCAAGTCAGTGACGGTGGAATAAGGCCATGGGTGCTGGAATAGAAGAATTGCCCTGCTTGGGGCATGTCTGCAGGGTAGAGGATATTCTATGTGAAGGCAGTCGCGGTGCAGGAGTTGCTTCACATGTTTGACAAGCTCACGCAGTCGGCATTGAGATTCTTGCGCGAATCTTCTGCGCGGCTTCTTCAAGCGGAGAGGAAATACAAGCAGGCGGCCGTGCTTCTGGTCGATATTGCCTTGTGCTTTGTCGCTGTCATCACCGCCTTTTCTCTTCGCCTTGGCTATTGGGATATCTATTCCAAGCCCATCCTGCTCGTCTTCGGTGTCGAAGTTGCTCTGTTTGTGCCGATCTTCATCTTGAGCAGGATTTATTCGAACCTTTTCCGCTTTCATGGGACGCGTGGAATGGGCCAGGTTGCTTTGGCTTGCCTTGGCCTCAGCATTCCGAACATCGTCATTTTCGGGGTGTACGGTTCTCCTGGTGTCCCGCGCACCTTGAGCGTTATTTTCCCATTGGTCTTCCTTGTATTGATCGCTTTGTCTCGTGTGCTTGCGCGATATCTTCTGGTGGACATATTTGGGGAGAAAGCTTCTCAGCGGCGGGTGGTGATTTTTGGCGCGGGATCAGCCGGGCGACAGCTCGCTTCTTCAATCGCCCATGAGCAGAATTATCGTCTCATTGCGTATATAGATGACGATCCGGTCCTGATCCGCAGTCGGCTTGAAGGCGTGCCGATATATCCCTCTTCTGAATTGGAGACCTTGCTTGAAGAGCAAGAGGCTGAGATCGTATTTTTGGCAATGCCGAGTTTGTCACGGTCGAAACGAGCCAAGATCATCGAGCATGTGCAGCGGCACGGAGTCAACGTACTGACGCTTCCGGGCATCAACGAGATTGTTGACGGCCGTGTCTCGCTCAATGACCTTCGAGAGGTCGACGTCACCGAACTGCTTAGCCGAGATCCAGTGGCCCCTGATCCTGAACTCCTTCACATGGCAGTCACTGGGAAATCCGTTCTGGTAACGGGAGCCGGTGGTTCGATCGGGAGCGAGTTGGCGCGACAAATTGTGAAGCTGGGGCCGCTAAAACTGGTCCTGCTGGATATGAGTGAGGCGGCCCTTTACCAGATTGATCAGGAAGTCCGTGAGAGCGGTGCAAATCCTGAGGGCATCGAGGTCGAAATTGTGACTGAACTTGCCTCAGTCGATAACAAACAGTCCGTCCAGCGTATTTTTGCCAAACATGAGCCAGACACGGTCTATCATGCGGCGGCATACAAACATGTACCTATGGTTGAAGCCAATGTTGTTGCTGGTGTTGGCAACAACGTCCTTGGGACGTTGAATTGCGCGCTGGCAGCTCGCGATACTGGTGTGGAGCGCTTCATTTTGGTCAGCACTGACAAAGCTGTTCGCCCGACCAATGTCATGGGTGCCTCGAAGCGTGTGTGTGAGCTCATCCTTCAGGCATTGGCACAAGAAGATGATTGCTCGACCATTTACTCGATGGTTCGTTTCGGCAATGTTCTGGGATCGTCTGGATCTGTTGTGCCTCGCTTTCGCAAGCAGATCGAACTTGGTGGACCCATCACGTTAACGCACCGCGACATTACGCGCTATTTCATGACTATTCCAGAAGCTGCTGAATTGGTGATTCAGGCTGGTGCCATGGCAGTGGGTGGCGAAGTCTATCTGCTCGATATGGGTGAGCCAATTCGGATTAGTGAGCTTGCGGAGACAATGGTTCGATTGTCGGGGCGCACGGTCCGCAGTGACAGTAATCCCCAAGGGGACATAGAGATAGTTGAGACCGGATTGCGGCCCGGTGAGAAGCTCTATGAGGAGTTGCTTATTGATGCTGAGGCCCGACCAACGTCGCATATTCGAATTTTCCAGGCTAATGAGGCTTGCAAAACATGGTCATCCCTAATGACTGATCTGAGAGAAATTCAGGTCATGAGAACGCAGGGGAATGTGGTTGGCTTGCGGGGCAAGCTTGCCAAGTTGGTAGTCGGTTTTGGGAGCTAGCAACTGGTGGACAAAGATTTTTATAGATGCAGAAACTGATCGGAGTGAAATAGGTCGCCAGTGCATAGGTGGTGAGGCCAATCATTTAATAAAGTCTCTTTTAACCTGCCCGCTGGATTGAGAGCGAAGGGATTGTTAAATGCTTTTCGAAAAAGAGTGCAAAAATTTGATTAATGTTGAGAAAGTATCAAAAAGGAAGGCAATAGATTTGATCGAAATGATCGTATATGAATTTTCGTTATCGAAAGATGAAGTCTTATACATTTTTGAAAGGGGTAATTCGCGGACTGATATTGATGTTCATCGCTCTGATGAAAGGATGTTCGATCCTTTTTTTGATGCTTGGTAGTGATTGCTCCGCCATCTGCATTTCAGACCGTTTCGGGTTAGGCCCTGTTGACCAAAGCTCAGTAGAGATACCGAAAACTGCCGTCGGCTTGTTCAATGCTGCTTTTTGCGGAAGTAGCCATGGCGCGCGCGGGTTTATCGGACAAAGCAAGGGAAGTAATCGGACCGTTGCTGCCATCAGAGCGGGGCACTGGGCGCGGTGAGCAGTTGATAATCGGCGATTTCCCCAATGTTGAACACATGACCCTAAAGTCCTGACAGATTATACTTTTTGCAACGCAACAACTTTACAGTTTTTGGGAAAGAATAATGGCAAATATTATGCGAGAAAAACCAAAAAGTGTCTTGATAACTGGTGGTACAGGATCCTTTGGCAAGACGATGCTGCGGGACCTTCTTGATGACGGTATCCAAGAAGTCCGAATAATTTCGCGGGACGAGGAAAAGCAGGACGCGCTCAGAAACGATCTGAGTGATGACCGGGTCCGCTATTACATCGGGGATGTGCGTGATCGTGGTGCCGTTGATCGTGCTGTGCAGGGTGTGGATGCCATTTTCCATGCTGCTGCACTTAAGCAGGTTCCCAGCTGTGAGTTCTTTCCTCATGAGGCTGCTCTGACCAATATCATCGGCTCGGAGAACGTCATTCGATCCGCGATCACATCAAAAGTTCGCAGTGTTGTTTGCCTCTCCACCGATAAGGCCGTATTTCCGGTCAATGCAATGGGCATGACAAAAGCCTTGATGGAGAAAACGGCCCAGGCCGCAGCGAGAGCCCTGGGCCCGGATGGGGATACTATCATTTCGGCAGTGCGCTATGGCAACGTGATGTACTCGCGTGGATCGGCCATTCCGCTTTTCGTGCGCCAGATTAAATCAGGCAAGCCGATTACAATCACGGAACCGACCATGACGCGCTTCCTTATGCCACTTCGGTATAGTGTTGCCTTAGTTCACCATGCTTTTCAAAACGCGAACCAGGGCGATCTATTTATTAAGAAGGCTCCGGCATCCACAATTGCCGACTTGGTCACAGCTTTGAAAGAGTTATTCGGCGTCCCTGACCATCCAGTAGAAGTGATTGGCTGGCGCCACGCCGAAAAACTCTATGAGACTCTGGCCAGCGCCCAGGAACTTGGCAGCTCAGAGGATATGGGAGACTATTATCGGATCATGCTTGATATGCGGGATCTGAACTACAAGCCCTACTTCTCTGAAGGCGAGCCCGACCTCAAGCAACACGATGACTACCACTCTCACAATACGGAGCAGATGGATGTCGCTTCTGTGAAAGAACTCCTACTGACTCTGCCTGAGGTTCAGGCAGAGCTGAAGAGTTGGAGCGACGCGCGATGAAACGTATTGTAATCACTGGCGCGAAAGGTCTCATAGGTTGGCACGCTCATGCACGGCTGCATGCCGCCAATTGCGCTGCAGCGTTCAAGCGAGAACCGGCGCCCTTCGATATCGTTGCACTCGACCATACCGCTTTTGAGGATGACGCCACCCTTGCGGCTGCGATCGACGGGGCGCAGGTAGTGCTTCATTTCGCCGGCGTCAACCGCGCGCCTGACGGCGAGGTTGAGGCAGCCAATCCTGCAATCGCTTCCCGGTTGGTAGAGGCGTGTAAGACCGCCGAGAATACGCCCCATATCGTTTACGCAAACTCGACGCATGCCGCGAGCGACACGCCCTATGGACGCTCGAAGCGTATTGCGGGCGAGCTGCTGTCGCAAGTTGGGGGCGGATACACTGACATGGTGCTGCCGCATATTTTCGGCGAATGCGCGCGCCCTCGTTACAACAACGTCACCGCGACCTTCATCGAGGCAGTGATTGCGGGCGAAACGCCGGATATCAACCCTGACGGACGTGTCGCATTGTTGCATGCGGGTGCAGCGGCGGAGGCGGCGCTTGGGGCGGCCAAGGATAGCAACAATGGCACTTTGAGGCCTAAGGCGCATGACATCGCGGTGACTGACCTCTTTGCGCTCCTGAAAAAGTTCCATGACGACTATCAGGCCAACATCTATCCGAATCTTGGTGATCCTTTCAAGGTCGCCCTATTCAACAGCTATCGTGCCGCTCTCTATCCGAACGGGTTTCCACGGCAGCTCAAACTGAATACCGATGCGCGCGGCACGCTGTTCGAAGCGGTCAAGGGCGGTGGGGGAGGCCAGACCTTCCTGTCGACCACCCAACCCGGGATCACGCGCGGCAATCATTTCCACCTGGACAAGGTCGAACGCTTTCTCGTTGTCCGCGGCGAGGCGGTAATCCGCATCCGCAAGGTGTTGAGCGATGAGGTCTGGGAATACAGGGTTTCCGGCGATGCGCCAGCACCAGTCGATATGCCGACGCTGCACACCCACTCCATCGAGAATGCTGGTGACACTGAGCTTCTGACTTTGTTCTGGACTCATGATTTGTTCGATCCGGCCAACCCAGACACGTTTGCTGATAAGGTGCTAAAATGAAACGGCTCAAGGTTATGACCATTCTCGGCACGCGGCCCGAGATTATCCGTCTGTCCCGCGTCATGGCTCGACTCGACGATTTCACCGACCAAGTGATCGTGCATACCGGGCAAAATTGGGACTATGAGCTGAACGAGGTGTTCTTTGAAGACCTCGGGGTGCGAAAGCCCAACCATTTCCTCGGCACCGGGGGCGGCACGCTGGGCGAGACACTTGGAAAGATCTTGTCAGAAAGTGAGAAGGTGCTGGCCGAGGAACGCCCTGATGCGGTTTTGGTTCTGGGTGACACCAACTCGGCGATTTCGGCGATCATGGCGCGGCGCATGAAGATCCCGGTCTACCACATGGAAGCCGGCAACAGGTCCTTCGACCGAAATGTCCCCGAGGAAACCAATCGCAAGCTCGTGGATCATATCGCCGATTTCAACCTAGTCTATACGGAGCACGCGCGGCGGCACCTGTTGTCGGAGGGCGTCCAGCATCGTCGTATCTACCTGACCGGTTCGCCGATGCGCGAAGTGCTGGATCATTACCGCAAGCGGATCGAAGCTTCAGATGTGGTATCGAAGCTTGGATTGAACGAGCGAGGCTATTTCATCGTCTCGCTGCACCGTGAAGAGAACGTCGACAGTGCCGACCGACTATCGGCTTTGGTGGATGCACTAAACCGGATTGCAGCGCAGTTCGACAAGCCGATCATTGTTTCGACCCATCCGCGCACACGCAAACGACTGGACGCGCTGACTGATGTGGCTCTGGATGATCGTGTGCAATGGATGAAACCGTTCGGTTTTCATGACTACAACAAGCTTCAGATGCGGGCCTTCTGCGCGATTTCCGACAGCGGCACGATCGCCGAGGAAAGCTCCATGTTGGGATTCCCTGCGATCACCACCCGTGACGCCATAGAGCGGCCCGAGGGGCTGGATGTCGGCTGCCTGATCATGACGGGCCTGAACCCCGACACGATCCTTGATGGCATCGTTGCCGTAACGCGAGGATTCGCTGACCGCGAAGCCGCCGGGTTGGCACAACCGATCCCACCCGATTATTGCATCACCAACACGTCGGAGCGTGTCGTCAATCTAATTTTGGGCAGTGCTCGGCTTTCTAATGCTTGGGACGGGATCCGGAGTCAATGACTGAGCCTTCTCCCATTATCCTGATCGGGGCCGCGCGCTCGGGCACGAAGTTTCTGCGCGACATACTTGCTTCGGGTGACGGAACTGCTGCCGTTCCCTATGATGTGAATTACATTTGGCGGTACGGGGCCGAGAGGGCAGTCGACGATGTCCTCGCACCGTCAACGCTTACGAATAAGCGCAAAAAATTCATAAGAAAGTCACTCCGCTCGTTGGCCAAAGCCAGCAAAGACGACATCCTCATCGAAAAAACGGTCGCCAGCACGATGCGCGTACCGTTCGTCGACGCCGTGTTTCCGGATGCCCGATACGTGCATCTTATTCGAGATGGGCGCGAAGTGACGGAAAGCGCCATGCGCCAATGGCAGGCTCCGCCGAACTGGTCGGCCCTGTTGCAGAAGGTTCGAGAATTGCCGATCCAGAGCATTGGCTATGTGGGATGGTTCGGTTGGAACTTCGTATCGGGTCTGTTTTCAGGCCGGCAAGGAGGGAAGGTCTGGGGGCCGCGATTTCCTGGTATCGACGCAATGGCCGAACATGGCCCATTGGCGCAAGTTTGCGCCCAGCAATGGTTGGAGTCCTACAATCGGGCCAACACAGACTTGTGCAACATCCCAAAGGCGGACAGCCGTGTCTTCATCATTCGCTATGAAGATCTGATCCGAGACGATATTGCTCTGTCGAATCTGGTTGAACAATTGGGTCTCCCCGATAAAGAGAATATTCTTGTCAACTTCCATAAGAAACTGCGACCCAATCAACCGGAAATCTGGCGCAATCTGCCGCCGTCAGATCTGGCGACTATCGATCAGATTCTTTCCCCGAAACTTCGTGAACTTGGGTACCTGAAATGACACAGAAAGTCCCCTTCTTCAGGCCGAGTCTTGGAGAGAAGGAAATCGCGGCAGTGGTGAAAAGCCTTCGTAGTGGCTGGCTTACCACAGGTCCGCAAACTTCCGCCTTCGAGGCGGAGTTTCGTGCGCTAATGGGCGACACAGTGCATGCTATCGCGGTCAACTCGGCCACCGCCGCGCTGCATCTAGGGCTGGAGGCGCTGGGTGTGGGCCCAGGTGATGAGGTGATAGTGCCTACCATGACCTTCACCGCTACCGCTGAAGTGATCCGCTATCTCGGTGCTATGCCAGTCTTCGTAGACATGGACCCAGCGACAATTTGCGTCGAGGTCGAAGCCGTTGCAGCGGCCATCACGTCCAGAACCAAGGTGATTATGCCAGTACATTTCGCTGGGCGCGCCTGTAACATGACAGGCCTAAGAGCCCTGGCCGACGACCATGGACTGCGAATTCTTGACGATGCAGCCCATGCCCTGCCCACGCGCCATGCTGGGGCGCTGATCGGGGCAGCTGTCAATGGAGCCGATGTTACCGCCTTCAGCTTCTATGCTAATAAGACCATGACCACGGGCGAGGGCGGCATGCTCGTGACTGGATGCGACGAGATCGCCGATCGCGTCCGCAAAATGCGCCTACACGGGATCGACCGAGATGTCTTTGATCGCTTCACAAACCTCAGGGCCAGCTGGGCTTATGATGTAGTCGAGGCTGGCTACAAATACAACATGACCGATCTGGCGGCCGCCATGGGGCGGGTACAGTTAAACCAAATTGACGATTTTCAAGCTACCCGCGCCGCCATCGCTGCACGCTATGACGCAGCCTTTGCCGACCTGCCGCTGACCCTGCCGCCGCATGCCGCGATTGGCGACGAACATTCCTGGCACCTCTACATCGTCCAACTGACTGATGATGCCCTCCTGACACGTGACGTTTTCATTACTAGGCTGCAGGAGGCGGGGGTGGCCACCTCGGTGCATTACCGCCCGCTGCACCAGATGACCTATTGGAAGCCCATGGCCGGTGGCCGCACCTTTCCCGCAGCCGACGCCTATTTTGCCCGCTGTGTATCTTTGCCGATGTTCATGGCCATGACCGAGACCGAACAGGCCCGCGTCATCAAGGTGGTGCGTGAGGCGCTAGAGGGAGAGGCAAAATGACTCCAACTTCGCATGCTCTTCGGATCGGCTGGATGAGCCACCATGTCGAGGGGATCAAACCGCTAAAGGCAATACTGGCGGGCGGGTTCCCAGTCCAGGCGATCATTACCCTTCACGAAGATCTGATGGCCAGAAAATCGGGTGGCGCGGATTTTACCGGTATCGCGGCTAAGCACGATATTCCATTGCATCACATTCGGAACGCAAACGACCAGACCGCAATTGAGTTACTAGAAGATTTGAACTTTGATGTCCTCTTCGTGATTGGCTGGTCACAGATCTTGCATCCGCGCGCACTGCGGTCCGCAGAGCTCGGCTGCTTCGGCGCACACGCCTCGTTTTTGCCTGCCAATCGTGGCAGCGCACCGATCAACTGGGCCCTGATCAAGGGCGAAGCGCAGACCGGAAACACGCTGATGCGGTTGTCCGAGGAGGTCGATGCAGGTGATATTGTGGACCAGAGACTTATCCCAATCTCCCCGTTTGACAACGTTGCAACGCTCTATGACCGCGTTGCTGAAACGAATTGCGCAATGATTTTGGAGCTGCTGAAGGATCTGGCCGACGGAAAGCCATTGCTGGCGCAACCACAAAGCCACGACGGATCGCCTCTGCTGCCGCGTCGACGCCCGGAACACGGTCTGCTCGATTGGGCGCGACCGGCACGAGAGGTTTATGATTTCATTCGCGCGCTGACCCGCCCCTATCCTGGTGCGTTTTCCGCCGCAGACGGTGAACTCACAATGATCTGGAGGAGTGCCTTACTCCCCGTCACCGGGCCTTTGGCCAACCCTGGCACAGTTATTGGTCCGATGATCTCCGATAGCCCGGACGCTTGCGGGCTGGTAGTGGCCTGCTCCAAAGGTGCCGTCGTCCTGCTTGAAATCGAAGACGCTGATGGCAAAGTATGGTCGGGGCGCGAGCTGGCGCAAAGCGGTATTTCCATTTTCACTCACCCACAGGAACGTCATGGATGACAAATAAGAATGTGCTTGTAATCGCGGCCCACCCGGATGACGAACTGCTAGGTATTGGTGGCACGATTGCGCTACATTCTGCCGCCGGTGATCGTGTGACCTCCGTGGTGGTCGCTGCGGGCAATCTCAAGCACGACAGCGATGGCGAAAAAGGGGTGTATGCACAAGCACAGCGAGCAGCCTCCGTGCTCGGCGTTCACGAGCTGAAGCTACTGGATTTTCCCGATCAGGGCCTTGACCGGTTCTCGTTGGTCGAAATCATTTCGCCGCTTGAAAAAATCGTGGAAACGGTCCGACCTGACGTCGTCTATCTACAGTATGGCTATGACATAAACCGGGATCACCAGATCCTGTTCCAGGCCGCTCTGGTTGCAACCCGTCCGATGGAACAATTCATCCAAGCGATCTTTGCGTTCGACACAGTGAGCTCGACCGAATGGGCCTACCCGCGCAGTTTCGTGCCGGATACCTGGGTTGATATTTCTGCCACGCTGGAACTCAAGATTGAGGCAATGGCGTGCTACGAGACCGAACTGCGGGATTGGCCACACCCACGCTCGCTGCATGCCCTACGCGCAAAGGCAGAAAGCTCAGGGTCGCAGGTTGTATCGGAGGCCGCTGAGTGTTTCATGACCATTCGACGGGTATTGCGCAATGATCAAACGCCTGTTTGACATAGCAGTCGCTGCAATCGCTTTGCTCGTCGCTGCACCGTTCATAATGGTGGCAGCTATTGGCATCATGCTCACCTCTCCCGGACCCGTTTTTTATTGCGCCCGTAGGGCCGGACGTAATGGCGCCCTGTTCACTATGTACAAATTGCGCACCATGCACGTGGCGCAAAACGAGGGCTCGTCAATTACCTCACCGAAAGACAAGCGCATTTTCCCCCTCGGCAACCTGACCCGAAGGCTGAAGGTCGATGAACTGCCGCAGTTCTGGAATATCCTGATCGGGAACATGTCGTTGGTCGGGCCGCGCCCCGAGGCACCCGACATCGTGGAAAAGCACTATACCGACTGGATGCACGAAACCTTGCGGATCCGTCCCGGTGTGACCAGCCCGGGCGCCATCTACAACTACATCATGGCCGACACTTTGATTGACGACAACGACCCAGCAGGGAGCTATGCGCGCAACCTCTTGCCGCAAAAGCTCGCCCTCGAACGTGCCTACCTGGATCGTGCGAGTTTTTTCAGTGATCTGGGCTATATTGTGCTGACCGCTCAGGCCATTATAGCACATGTTCTTGGTCGCGATGTGCGATTGCCCGAGAAAGACGTCATTGTGGCTCGTCGCTGGGCATCAATCCCCTTAGGAGCGCATAAATGAAGGTGCTTCTCACACATCGTTATTTCATGCCCGATAGCTCCCCTTACGGCCTGATCCTCCAAAGGATAGCTAAGGGCCTGGCTGCGGAAGGCCACGAGGTCGAGGTGTTCACCTCACGACCGTCCTATGGTCGCGCCCCGGCAAAGGCCCCGCGCCGCGAGCGGTTAGGCGATGTCGCCGTGCGCCGGGTCTGGGTGTTATCTGAGGCCAGCCGGAACCCAGTGGTACGAGGTGTCAACTTGCTGCTCTATTGCGTGACGCTTTTCATTTACATCTTGCGGACGCGCGCCGACGTGGTTACCGCCTGCACTTACCCGCCCGTGCTCGCAGCCTGGATCGCGAGTCTGGCCACGCTGCTGAGCGGTGCGCGCTTCGTCTACCACATTCAAGACATCCATCCCGAGGTTTCCACCTATTCTGGTGGTCGCCTTGGGCGCGGCCTCGCTGCTCGCTTGCTCACCGCGCTAGACAACCAGACCCTGCGTCGCGCCGTTTCGATCGTGACGCTGTCCGACGACATGGCCGAGACACTTCGCTCGCGCGGTCTTGGTCCGCTACCCATCACCCTGATCAACAATCCCGCCCTCGAGCCCGACGGGAAAACCATTGCGCCGCCGCCCGACTTGGTCAAACCGGCGGACACGACGCGTGTGATCTTTGCGGGCAACCTCGGTCGCTTCCAGAACCTGCCCCTTCTGGCCGATGGGGTGGCGAAGTGCTTTGCTGCACACCCCAAACTCGAACTGATGTTTCTCGGCGACGGCGTCGCCTTGCCTGAGCTCAAAGCCCGCTGGGGCAACCATCCACAGGTGCGCTTCGCTCCTTTTTTGCCCTTCGCTCAGGCGCGCAGCATTATCGGCGGGGCCGATATAGGGCTGGTGTCACTTGAACCGAACATATACCGCGTCGCTTATCCATCCAAGGTTGCCACCTACCGCGCGCTGGGTCTGAAAATCCTAGCGCTTGTCGAACCGGAGAGCCAATTGGCGCGGGAGCTTGTCGAACAAGACCGAGGCGCCGCCCCCATTTCGCCCACACCCGAAGCGATTAGCGAGGCATTGGAAAAGTTGTTGGCAGCACCTTCCAGTGGGCATGAAGTCTATGGGAAAGAACCAACAGGCCGTGTGTGGCACGACCTGTTAATTGGAACGCAATGAAATTGGGAAATTTTTCATGAGCGGCGAGAATATCGAGCGACATGACCTCACAAGGAACAAGATCCTATGGGTGATGTCGCGTCGGCAGCGCGACGTGAACTCGGCGACTGAACTTGGCCGAGAACTGCTTGAAGAAGAGGACGTCGAAGTCTTCACGTTTAGCGGATTCCCAGTCTTTCAGATCGCAGCACTCTTTAGCCGCGCCCGTGCTACGCGGGCTATCTATTATCAGTTCGGGACGCCGATAGAGAATATCATGATCGCGTTTCTGGTACTCCTTAAAAGGGCGCTTATTGTTCACTACCTTGACAACATTATGGGCGGGTATCCGCGCTGGGCCAGAATTGCCCAGCTGCATCTACCGATCGCCTTTCTCCTTCGCCAGGCCTCGGGTGTCATTGCAATTTCTCCGGAGATGAAAAAATGGATCGAGGAAACGCAGGGTCGCAAGCAAGGGCTGTTTGTCTATTATCGCCGCTCTGCAGACGCCCCCCCCCAGTCTTTAACAAGGCCGGTGGACTACCCTGATACTGTGGTTTTTGCGGGGAACATCAACCCAAAAACCAATTTGCAAGCTGTCATCGACGCTCAACGAAAGCTTGAGGCCCTGGGATTCAAGCTTGTTGTGTTTTCGAGAACGGATGATCCAAATGTCTTGAGAGAGCTCGCAAGCGCGGGCATACGATTAAAGGCGACAATTCCGAGTTGCAGGATCATTGAGGAAATCGCCCGTTACCGCGCACAGCTATTGCCGTTCAATGTCGACGACAAAAGTTACGAGTTCTACAAGCTATCGACGCCATCAAAGCTACCAAACATGTTCTTTGGCGCAAGGCCAATCGTCATACATGGTCGAAAGGACTATTGGCTGCTGAAATGGTTGGAGTCGTTTCCTGACATGGTCATCGATTTGAACAGGATCCAAGCGGTGTCGGATTTGCCGTCGATTGCCGGAGCGCGCGACGCAGCGAAAGCCGTATTGCAAGAATTCAGAAGAGACGTTGACGAGCCAAAGACAATCTTCCAATGAAACTTGCTACCTATTTCATTTCAAAATCGCTGGTTTCATTCTTTGGCTTGTTATTTCAGCTGTGTATTATTTGGTTGATGGGTGTGCACTATGGGGGTATTGTAAATACCTATCAGATATATGGCCTCGCGATTTCTTTTATAATTTTTCCGGGAATTGAGCTCACTTTCCTGCGAGCGCTGCCGGCAATGAAAGTCGGTAGAGAGGCTGACTACAAATTATTGACTAGCCGAATTCAGCTGGCAGGGGCCGCATGCTTTACAGGGTCTGTTATCTTGTCGGCTATGGCGATTGTCTTGCTGGCCGGCATTTTGCAGGACATCGTGCTTGTCACCGTCACAGCCATTCTTTTTGCGCTTATGCGGGTTTTTCCAGTCATGCTGCGAATTGATGGGAGGCAAGCCAGTAGTGTCGTCCTTGAGCAAGGCAACTTGTTTCTCGTTGCGCTGCTGATGCTTCCGATTGCCTTGGTTTGGGAGCTTGATCCCACTACTTACTGGGGTGTGACCCTACTGGTGACTTCGGTCAATTTTACGATCATCGTATTTCTGGGCATTGATAAGATGGTGCAGCTAGGCGAAATTCGGCCTCAAATAAATTGGTCGCCGATCCGCAGCGATTACGGAGTGTCAATAATTCTGACATCAATCTCAAATTTTGGGATTCTCTGGTTGCCAATGACTGTTTCAACCTTCTTCCTTAGTGCCACAGATATCGCATTGACGGTCACCTCGCTTCGCTTGATTGGTATTCTTCTGTTTGTTGAAGGAATCGCCGCTGCCTATTATTTGCCGCGAATATCGGCGGAAGTGAACTCCGACTTGCCCGCTCAGTCGGTCCAAAGGTTCAGAGTATTGTCATTCATAGGCACTGCTGGTGCCGGGCTAGCAATCTATGTACTTTTTGCCGTTGGAGTTGTACCGGTCGACAAAGAGACGAACGCATACCTGGTGTTCTTTGCCGTCATCCAGCTTACAATTTGCCTGACTGGATCACCCTACTCATTGGCGTCGGTTTTGTGTTCACTCAAGAGCGTTCGCAGAATGACACTCATTATGTTGAGCTTGATTATCTTGACGCTCGTACTGTTGGCTCTTTTTCCAGACCCGCGCACTGTGATAGCGTCATTCATCGGCCTTCAAACGATCAAAGCGTTTTTGGGATATGTAGCTTTGATACAAGAGCGCATCCCTGTACGATCGCTGAAGTAAGACAAGGATCAAGGCCTTATGCAGGGTTTGCTTATCTTCAGAAAAGGTAACTATGTCGATCAGATCGGTGTGAAGCCCGTTCTGCTTGTGGGGGCCAGTGTCTTTCTAAGCGTGTCGCCGTTGATCCCCTATGAGATCCGATCTCTAATGTTCGGCCTCTTGGGTTTCGTGCTGTTGCACGGAAAACTTCGCCTCACGCGCACCAGTGTTTTGGTCTTGTGGTTTTTTGCAGGCGTTATTGGATCGTTTTTCGTTGTTGATGTTGTGAGTTCGTTCGAAAGCGGCTTTATAACACTGTCGTTCTTTTACATTCCGGTATGCCTGTTCTTCGGCACTGTGCTTTCGCTGAGATTTACGCTCGGGCACTATCTGCATTGCCTCAACCTTTTCATGTTTCCGTTGACAGTTATTTCGCTGATAATTTTTGCGTTGATGGTGATGTTCCCTTTCTTTCCTCAAAGTCTTCCCGAATACAGTTTCTGGGGGCTTCAGCATCGAACGCTTGTGTTGGTCAACGTACTCTACGCTGATGGCTTCCTGATGCTTAGAAACACTGGGTTTGCGAATGAGCCCGGTGTTTTTCAGCTCTTTCTGAATCTGGCGCTTCTGCATACGTTACGTACGGCGCAGTTCTCGAGCTTTCGCGCCTTTGTGTATCTGACTGCCATTCTTACGACAGGATCAACTGCTGGCATTTTGATTGGCATAGTCACTTTTTTCTTTTACTCGCCGTTGTCAACCAAGATTTTAGGCCTCTTCTTGTTTTTAATATTTTCCCCATTTGCGATCGACCCTGCGTTATATCATCTGGACAATAAATGGGTTGGCAGCGCTGCTTTTGATGTCAGATTCATGCCCGCAGTAAATGCGTTTTTGACAATTTTAGAAAATCCGCTTGGCTTGGGGTCAGTACAGTACTCGCGGATAATGGAGTCGGCTCAGATCGGGAGTTTTGACTCTTACACTCAGATTGCTCTTCGTTTCGGCATTTTTGGATTTTTCATATTATTACTGTTGATTGGCTTGCTTTGTCGTAAGGACCTTGGAGTGGCGATCATTTTGGCTTTGACTTTCTTTGCTCAGCCGATATGGTATATTCCGGTTGTCTTTGGCTTATTGATGTTCGGCCTACGAGAATCGGCGCGGAACGCTTTCCAGAGGAGGCTCGCAATCGCAAGCTAGGCCCTGCTGACAATAGACTTTAGCCATAGGCGGATG
This sequence comes from Sphingomonadaceae bacterium, assembly GCA_024236195.1. Classification (GTDB taxonomy): domain Bacteria; phylum Pseudomonadota; class Alphaproteobacteria; order Sphingomonadales; family Sphingomonadaceae; genus JACXVD01. The sequence goes on along the minus strand of JACKKZ010000003.1, from coordinate 380,635 downwards.
CTTGCAAGGTTGAAAAAGCAGGCGAAGGACAGCGCGGTCTTGTCGTAGCGAGGGGCGATGCGGCGAGATTGCTTGAGCTTGTTGAACATGCGCTCGTTGCGATTGCGGTCATTATAGCGGCGATAGTTGGGATGCTCAGGAACCTTGCGGTTCAAGGGGGGGCGGAATGATCGGCAGAATGCCCCGGATCGGCAGGCTTTCAAGGTAGCGATCCCCGTTATAGCCCTTGTCCGCGAGCAGCGCCTTGGGCGTGGTAACCGGGATCTCCATCATCGGCTCGGCAGCGGTGTGCTCTGGCACCTGAATTTTGGACCGTTTCGAGATAGAGTTTTCCGCAGTAGACATCGTATCCATCCGGCGGGGGCCGCCTTGCGTGGGTAGGCAGCGAGCGCTCTTAAGCGTGCTCATAAGAGCGTGCTTAGTAAGCGCTGTCGCGTCGTAAGCGCTGTCGCGTCCCCACCTTGCGCGGTTGATCTGAAGCGCCGAGTCTCCGCGCCCTGATCTGCGGGAGGGGCATTGGTGCTATGACGATGTCATGTGACGATACTGGCACTAGCGGTGTTCAGCGGTTTGAGGTCCTCACCGGCGCGGGCAAGCGCCGGGATTGGCCGCCGGAGGTGAAGGCGTCGATCGTCGCAGAGAGCTATTCGGGGATGGAGTCGGTGAGCGCAGTCGCGCGCCGCCATGATCTGGATCCTTCGCAACTCTTCACCTGGCGTCGTCAGTTGCGCGAGCAGATGGAAGTGCACGGCTTTGTGATGCCCGAGGCCGCGAAGCCGGAGCCGACCTTCGTTCCGGCGGTGGTTGATGCGATGCCCGATCCCGATCCGGCACCGAAGAACAAGCTGGTGCGACGGCGACGCCGCAGCAAGGCCAGGACGGTGGAACTGGAAGTGGACGGGATCACGGTAAAGATCGCTCGCGGAGCAGATGCAGGCACGATCTTGGCAGTTATCACTGCGCTGCGAGAGACGCGATGATCGGGCCTGTTGGTCCATTGGGTACTGGCGCGAAGGTGATGGTGGCAACGCGTCCGGTGGACTTTCGCAAGGGACCGGACTCGCTCGCGGCGCTGGTGGCCGCCGAGTATGGCGGCAAGCCCTATTCGGGCGTGATCTATGTGTTCCGGGCCAAGCGAGCCGACTGGATCAAGATGATCTGGTGGGACGGCACGGGCCTGTGTTTGCTGGCCAAGAAGATGGAGACGGGCGGCTTCAAGTGGCCCGGCATCCGCGATGGGGTGATGCGCCTTACAGCGGCACAACTGGGCGCTCTGCTAGAGGGGCTGGACTGGCGGCGTGTCCACGGCGGACGCCGCCCGAAGGCACCGCAGATTGCCGCTTGACGGGGTGTCTTGCGACTGATTCACTGCTGCCATGCTCATGGAAGCGGGCCTGCCTGAAGACGTCGATGCGCTGCGTGCGCTCGTACTCGAACAGGCCCGCGAACTCGATACGCTCAAGACATTCCGCGATGAAGTCGAGCGCCTGCGCGCGATCATCGAAGCGATGCAACGCCATCGGTTCGGCCGCCGTTCCGAGCAGCTCGATCCCGACCAGTTCGAGCTTGCCCTTGAAGAAGTCGAGGCAGCTCTGGCCGCAGCCGAACACGCGCAGGAGAAGGCGAGCAAGCAGAAGGCTGAGCGTCCGCGCAAGACCAACCGTGGTTCGCTTCCGACGCATCTGGACCGGATCGAGAGGCTCGTCGATGTCGAGAGCAAGGACTGCCCCTGCTGCGGCGGTGCGCTCCACCAGATCGGCGAGGATGTCTCCGAACGCCTCGACGTGGTTCCGGCAACCTTCCGCGTGCTGGTCACACGCCGTCCCCGCTACGGTTGTCGTTCGTGCGAGAGCGGTGTGATCCAGGCTCCGGCGCCGGCCCGCATCGTCGAAGGCGGTATCCCGACCGAAGCACTGATCGCGCAGGTGCTGGTCTCCAAGTATGCCGATCACCTGCCGCTCTACCGTCAGGCACAGATCTATGCCCGGCAGGGCGTTCAGCTTGATCGTTCCACGCTTGCCGACTGGGTCGGCCGGGCGGCCTGGTATCTGCGCCCCTTGCGCGATCATGTCCTCGAAGAACTGCGACGATCCGGGCGCTTGTTCGCCGACGAGACCACGGCACCGGTGCTCGATCCAGGACGAGGCAGAACCAAGACCGGTCAGCTATGGGCCTATGCCCGCGATGATCGGCCCTGGGGCGGCAGCGATCCACCGATGGTCGCCTACGTCTATGCCGCCGATCGCAAGGCCGAACGGCCCGAAGCACATCTCGAGCGTTTTGCAGGCATTCTGCAGGTCGATGGCTATGGCGGCTATACCGCTCTTGCTCGCCGTCGCGGCGACGTGACCCTTGCGTTCTGCTGGGCGCATGTGCGGCGCAAGTTCTACGAACTGGCCGACAGCTCGCCGGTCGCCACTGAAGTCCTGCGTCGCATTGCCCAGCTCTACGCCATCGAAGACGAGGTGCGGGGATCGTCGTACCCGCAACGCCAGACCGTCCGCAATGCACGGAGCCGAGCCATCGTTGGCGATCTCCACCAGTACCTCAACGCCCGTGCCCGGCAGGTCAGCACCAAGAGCAGGCTTGGTGAAGCGATCCGCTATGCACTCACGCGCTGGGATGGCCTCGTCCGATTCCTCGATGATGGCCGCATCGATCTCGACAACAACACCGTCGAGCGCTCGATCCGCCCGCTTGCGCTCAACCGCAAGAACGCCCTGTTCGCAGGCTCCGACGAAGGCGGCGATAACTGGGCGGTGATCGCCACGCTCATCGAGAACTGCAAGCTATCCGGCATCGACCCGAACACATGGCTGACCGCCACGCTCACCAGCCTCGCAAACGGTCACCCGGCCAATCGCATCGGTGAACTCATGCCCTGGACCAACGTGGCCTGAAAACACCGCCTACGACGCACCGGCTCGCTGATCAAGATCATCTGGCATGACGGGATCGGCATGTCGCTCTATGCCAAGCGCCTCGAGAAGGGACGGTTCGTCTGGCCGTCGGCGCGGGAAGGAACGGTGTCGCTGACCCCCTCGCAGCTAGCCTGCCTGCTGGAGGGGATCGACTGGCGTAACCCGCAATATACCTGGCGGCCAGCCAGCGCCGGATAATCGCCAGAAGGCAAGCGTTTTGGACTTGCGACAGAGGGTGGATGATGATTCACTCCAGCCTATGGAAGCCGTTATCTCACCCCTTCCGGACGATGTTGAAGCGCTCAAAGCGCTGCTGGTTTCTGCGCTCCAGAAGGCTGATGAAGCAGAGGCCAGGCTCGCTAACGCCCATGCCCGCGAGAGCGCCATTGAGGCAGTAATCGCCCACCTCAAGCTACAGATCGCCAAGCTCAGACGCGAGCAATATGGCGCTAGCGCCGAACGCAGCCGCCGCCTGCTCGATCAGATGGAGTTGCAACTCGAAGATCTCGAAGCCGATGCGGCCGAAGATGATCTGGTCGCCGGGGAAGCAGCTGCCAGGAGTACTGCGGTCACCGCCTTCGAGCGCAAGCGGCCAGCAAGAAAGCCGTTTCCCGAACACCTGCCACGCGAGCGGGTGGTCGTGCCTGCGCCCTGTTCCTGTCCCGCCTGTGGCAGCGCACGGCTCTCGAAGCTCGGTGAAGATATCACCGAGACCCTTGAGGTCATCCCTCGCTCGTGGAAGGTGATCCAGACAGTTCGGGAGAAGTTCTCGTGCCGGGACTGCGAGAAGATCACGCAGCCACCTGCGCCATTCCACGTCGTCCCGCGTGGATGGGCCGGTCCCAGCTTCCTCGCCATGCTGCTGTTCGAGAAGTATGGGCAGCACCAACCGCTCAACCGTCAGGCCGAGCGGTTCGCCCGCGAAGGCGTGCCGCTCAGCGTCTCGACACTGGCTGATCAGGTCGGCGCAGCTGCCCACGCGCTGATGCCGCTCTACAAGTTGATCGAAGCCCATGTTCTGGCCGCGACCCGGATCCATGGCGACGATACCACCGTACCAGTCATGGCTAAGGGCAAGACCGATACGGCCCGATTATGGGTCTATGTCCGCGATGATCGCCCCTTTGCCGGGGCCGATCCTCCAGCAGCGCTGTTCCATTACTCGCGCGACCGGCGCGGCGAGCACCCGCAAGCCCATCTCGCAGCATGGTCAGGTATCCTGCAGGCCGATGCCTATGGCGGCTACGACGAGCTCTACCGCGAAGGCCGCGATCGCGGCCCCGTGCTGGAAGCTGGCTGCTTTGCCCATGCCAGGCGCAAGTACTTCGAACTGGCCGATGTGGCGAACGCCGCGCGCCGCAAAAGCCGCGGCCAGCGTAGCAACATGATCTATCCGATCGCGCTCGAAGCCGTGCAGCGCCTGGATGCCCTGTTCGATATCGAGCGCGGCATCAGTGGTAAGGCTCCGGTCGAGCGGCTCACGGTCCGCCGGGAACTCAGCGCGCCGCTGATGGCAGAGCTGCACATCTGGCTCACCGATCAAGTCAGCAGGCTGTCCCGCAGCCATGACCTGACCAAAGCCTGCCTCTACATGCTCAAGCGCTGGGACGCGTTCACGCGGTTCCTCGACGACGGACGGATCTGCCTCACCAACAATGCCGCCGAGCGCGCGCTGCGCTGCATCCCGCTCGGTCGCAAGGCATGGCTGTTCTGCGGCTCAGATCGCGGAGGACAGCGTGCCGCCATCATCTACACCCTGATCCAGACCGCAAAACTCAACAATATCGACCCGCAGGCATGGCTCGCCGATGTCCTCGCACGCATCGCCGATCATCCCGCAACCCGGCTCGACGAACTGCTGCCGTGGAACTGGGCACCTTCCTCGTTGAAGGCTGGAGCAGATACTCCTACCCAAGTCCCATGCAACACGGTCCACAACCAGAACTGATCGAGTCTCCGCTCAGCCGGACCATCGAGCAGAATGGCATTCGGTTGATCATCAACATTGTGCGCATCGCCACAGCACCAGGCTGGTCGCTCGAAGTCGTCAACGAAAACGGCACATCGACCGTCTGGGATGATCCTTTCCCCTCCGATCGACACGCCGATGCCGCATTCCGCAAAGCGCTTGCCGAAGAAGGTCCAGAAGCATTCCTCGACGACCAATAGAAAATCTCACCGCGTCATGCCACGGCCTTCACCGGACGGATACGAGCCACTGCATGAAGGCATCGAAGTTCACGAACGCGCAGAAGGCGTTCGTCATCAAGCAGGGAGAGGAAGGCATGCCGGTGGCGGAGATCTGTCGCAAAGCGGGGATCAGCCAGGCGACTTACTTCAACTGGAAGAAGAAGTACGCGGGGCTGATGCCATCGGAGATGCGGCGGCGGCGTGATCTGGAAGATGAGAACGGCCGGTTGAAGCGGATCGTCGCTGACTTTACGCTGGACCGCGAGATGCTGCAGGATGTCATCAAACGAAAGCTGGACACCCGCAATAACGCTGCATTTTCCGGCACGATTGGGGTGATGGCACCACCGGCACTCGGATTGGCGGCTTGATGGGATAGTTGCGGCGGATCCTTCCTGTTTTCCGGTCTTTTCCACCCTCGCTGATGGACTTCAGGCACACTTATCCCGTTGCGGCCTGTCGTTCGTGGAAGATCAGACGGTCGAAGTTGTATGCGAGGTTGGCCAGCGTGAGTCTGGCCTGCGCTCCGGCAAGGCCGATGGTACGGATGAACAGTCCGTGGCGGCCTTTCTGATGTGCGAAGACATGCTCGACCCTGGCGCGTACGGCTGACTTGGCGGCATTGGCCCGCGATGTGCGTTCGGGCATCGGCTTGTTTTTGGGCTTGCGGCGATGGATGCGGCTCGTGAACATATGCCGTGCCAGCAACGTCTCGTTCTTCCGGCTGCGATAGGCACTATCGGCCCAGACATCCGAAGCGGTGTTGTTCGTGTCCACCACATGGCGCAGTTCCCGCCCGTCACGATGGACCGCCGAGGTCACCTTGCCCTTCCGGATAAAGCCGAAGCGCCGGTCGATGCTGATATGGCTCTTATAGCCGAACACCGGCGTTGCGATCTGCGGCAGCGGCGTGCCGTCAGGCCGGTAGCGGACCTTACCGCCCACCTTCACCGTCCAGCGTGCATCGACATCCTTCTGGTGCGCCTTGTTCGGCTTGCCTGGCCATATCTGCTTTGCCGACCTGCCCGCCCTAACTGCGACCTTCTCGTCCTCGGTGTTACGCTGCTTGGGAGCAGGAACCAGCGTGGCGTCCACGATCTGCCCGCTCATGGCGAGATAGCCCCGTTCGCGCAGTTGCTGCTCAAATGCCTGCATCATCGCTTCGAGCGTACCCCTCTCGGTCAGCCGGTTGCGATAATGCCTGATGGTGTTCTCATCCGGCATGGTGTAGGCCAAATCGAACCCGAAGAAGCGCATCCATGAAAGCCGGTCGCGGATCATGAACTCCATCCGAGCATCGACAGGTTGTGCTGTGCCTGGACCACCAGCACTTTGAACATCGAAACTGGATCAAACGGCGGCTGCCGCCCTTTGCTACATCGCTATATCCCTACCCCTTCACCAGCAGGGGGCGGAAAAGCTCAAAGTCCACCGCCTCGCCATCCCGGCTCAGCCGATCCAGGTGCTCCGGCAGCGAAAACAGGCTCGATGATTGCATCAGCATTATCTCCTCGCGGACGCTTAATCACATCAGCACAGGAAATCCGAGGGGTTATTGCGGGTGCCCAACTGAGTGAAGGCTGGGGTCATGTGTGGACGGCTCTCGCTGCGCAAGAGTTTTCTGCAGTGATGAGATCGGTCGGGTGCATCCATGTGTTCGGCCTGTTCGCGCAGCACCGTATGGCTGCTGGCCCTGATGAAGTCCGCAGGTCGGCTCCCTAATCACGTCATCGCGCTCGAAGCGCTGTGACCCCTTGGGTTTCACCAACCCCCGGTCTGACCGGTTCGTCATCACTACTGAGCTGCCCTTGCGCCCTCCTGCCACTCAAAGTTGAGCGAGCGGCGAGGATAACTTCTACACGGCCACGGGCGTGTAAACCTCCTTCCGCGCCATCACCGCCCAGGCAATGCGCGCTGTCTTGTTCGCGAGTGCCACCGTCGCGATCTTTGTCGGCTTGCGCTCGAGGAGCTGCGCCATCCAGGGTTGGCGAGACGCATCCTTGCGCGCCATGCGCATGACTGCGGTCGCGCCGACAACGAGAAGTCGTCGAAGATAGCCATCGCCCTGTTTCGTGATGCCGCCAAGCCGCTCCTTACCGCCGGAGCTGTGCGGCCGTGGCGTGAGCCCAAGCCACGCTGCAAACTGTCGTCCCGATCGGAACAGCGATGCATCTGGCACGGCGGCTGCAATGGCTGATGCGGTAATCGGGCCTATGCCCGGGATCGTCGCGAGACGACAGCTCGTCTCGTCATTGCGGTGCCATGCAAGGATCTGTGTCTCCAGCCGGTCTATCTCGCTGGAGAGCGCTCTAAGCTGTGCAGCAATGCCGTGCAGCGCTGATCTCGCATGATCCGGCAATTTACTTTGCTCGTCGTGGAGCGCTTGCAATGATGCGGTAACTCCCCCGGCGCCCACGCGGGTGACGATCCCATATTCAGCAAGGTGCCCTCGCAGTGCGTTGATCAACATTGTTCGTTGCCGGACCAGAAGATCTCGGCTCTTGTGGAGCATCAACACAGCTTGTTGTTCGACCGTCTTCACGGCGACAAAGCGCATCGTTGGACGGGTCACCGCCTCGCAGATCGCCTCAGCATCCGCCGCATCGGTCTTCCCCCGCTTCACGTATGGTTTGACGTAAGCTGGCGGCATCAAACGCACCTCATGGCCCAGAGCCATTAGCTCGCGCCCCCAATGATGCGCCGATGCACAAGCTTCCATGCCGACCAGGCATGCCGGCAAATCGGTGAAGAAGCGGATCACCTCGGCCCGCCGCAGCTTTCGCCGGACAAGCACGGTACCGTCACTTCCAATTGCATGTATCTGAAATACGTTCTTCGCCAGATCCAATCCGACGGTAACAACCTCTTTCTCCATGGAACGACTCCTAGACGTGGACCTACAACGACTGCACCTTGCCATATTTAGGCTGGTGCGAGAGCCGTCCACGACATCACGTCAGAACTCAAATTTCGCGAAAATAAAGCCAAATTTCCCTTGTGCAGGACAAAATGCCCGACAACAGACCAACCAATGCCTTCCATTCGTTGGCGAGTTTGCCTAATCCACCGACCTTGAATTTCTCAATATGAAGGCTTTGCTTGAATGCCCCTGCACGTAAAACCGCGCCTCCTTCGTAGCTGGCTCGTGCTCGTATGTCTTGCGGTACTCGTCGCCTTGCTTGGCGGGAGTTCACGACCTGATGTCGCGCAACTCGCAGTCTTGCGACCTCTGTTCGCGCTTGGCCTCATGCCGGTAATTCTCATGACTAGCTTTTTTCAGTTGCGTTTAGCACCAGTTCTGGTGTCAATATTGTTGTTGATAGGCGTGTGGACGGTTATCCAACTGATTTCGCTCCCTCCATCGATTTGGCAGGCCCTACCTGCTAGGCAGTTGCTGACTGGTCTGGATGGCGTTGCAGTGAGTCAAGATGCTTGGCGTCCGATTTCGTGGGCTCCTTTTCGCGGTCTGAACGCGTTGTTTGGACTTCTCGTCCCTTTATTGAGTCTTCTGCTGGCATTGGCCACGAGAGCTCAGCCCCGCATGATTTTGCTGCTCATCGCAGGCATTGGTTTGCTGGATGCCTTGGTCGGCTTTCTGCAATTGCTGAGTGGACCGACTAGCCCTTTGTATCTTTATGCGATTACCAATCGTGGCGCATCAGTCGGCGTCTTTGCCAATGAAAACCATTCTGCGGTCTTCTCGGCAATCGTTTTGCTGGTTCTAGCATGGCTCTTCAGTGCAAGTTCTCGAAGCACCGATCAACCGTGGCTGGGCTACTTCTATCCAGCTGCTTTCGTGATTGTTTTGCTTTCGGCACTGGTGAGTGGATCGCGCGGCGGATTGGTGCTTGCCTTGTTGGCAGCAACTGTTTCGTCAATTCTGCTGATACTGAGAACTTCCAATTCACAATCAAGCAAGCGCCGCAATTCCGTTGTGCTTTGGTTAGAGGGCCACCCAGTAGCAACTGCCCTCTCTCCTATTGCATTCATTCTCTTCTTGGTCAGTACGTTCATAGGTTTTGAACGTTCTCGTGCTTTTGAAGATATACTAGCGCAGAATGCATTCGAAGATCTTCGTTGGAGCCTGTGGCCAGTGCTGAAGGAAATGATGGCAGATCATTGGATAGTGGGGACTGGCTTTGGCTCGTTTGAGCAGGTCTACAACATTTACGAGCCAACAAACTTGCTGATGCCAAGCTATGTGAACCAGGCTCATAATGACTGGGCTCAGCTTGTCATTGAAGGCGGGCTACCTGCGGTGGCCTTGCTCCTTGCTCTGTTGGGCTGGATCGGTGTGACGCTTTACAAGATTTTGCGACAAAAAGAGGGGGTGGTGCGCTTCCTGTTCTGGAGCTCATGCTTCTTGATAATCGGAGCCGCTTCCGTTGTTGATTACCCGCTACGTACGCCGATTTTTCAGCTCTGTGCGGTTTGGCTTTTGCTGGCAATGCATCTCGAGCGATTGGAATATCAACCTTCGGAGTAAAGCTGATCTTGTCCAAAATTTCCATTTAACCGGTTGGCTTGCGTCATGAATGCCCTATGGAGGGCTGAACTTCTGTAGGTGATCATGATTTCGTTTTTCAGATTTGCATTGGCGATTGCTGCGACGGTTTCGCTTGCGGCATGCGCTACCGACCGCTCTGTGGGCGGGGCTTCGACCATTGAAGCTACCGATCTTGATGAGCTCCCTGCTCCAACGGGCGAGGGGATATACCTGATCGGGCCGCAGGAGCGTCTGGAGATTACGGTCGCAGGCGAACCGGAGAACAGCAAGCTGTGGAGTGGTACCTATCTGACCGATGATGAAGGGCGACTGTCTTTTCCCTACTTGGGCCAGCTGGACTTTGGCGGAAAAGAGCCCAGTGTAGCTGCGCGCCTCATTGAGTCGGGGCTGCGTGGTCGATACCTTGTTGACCCGCAGGTGAGGGTAATTCCCGAAGATTTACCGGTGCCGTCTATTTCAGTGGGGGGGCAGGTTGACAAACCAGGGGCTTATCCCGCTGTAGGAAAGCCGACGCTGTTGCGTGTCGTCAACCTCGCGGGAGGATTAAACGAATACGCTCAACTTGATGATGTTCTGGTTTTGAGGAGCGTTGCTGGGCAAAATTATATCGGCGTGTACAACATCGGGGGTATCCAGCGTGGGAATTACCCTGATCCTTTGCTGTACGCCAATGATGTGGTCATTGTCGGCGATTCACCTCAGCGTCGTCGCTTGGATAATATCCTGCAGTTCGTCCCGCTTCTGAGCTCTTCCGCCATTTTGATTGATCGCTTGGGGCGCTAGGTAACTCCTATGACATCGAATAAACCCGCCGACGCTGCCCAACTAGTGATGCAGGGTTCTGGAGCCGAGATGGACGAAGATGCAGGCTTCCATCTGGATCTTGAGCGCTATTGGATTGAATTGCGTGATCTGAAGTTCTGGGTGGCAGGCATTGTCATTGTTGGCCTGTTGGCGGGATTGACCTTGACGTTGCTGTCTACGCCGCTCTTCCGCGCGAATGCCCGGATCGAGGTGTCGCAGATTACGGACAATGTGACCGATCTGAATCCACTAGAGGGTGAGTCCCGGGTTTCGGAACTGCAATATCTGAACACGCAATATGAACTCTTGGAGTCACGCTTCATCGTTGAGCGAGTGGTCCAGTCCGGTAACCTCATGCGTGATGAGGAGTTTGTAGAAGCATTCGGGCTGGAAGATGTCGATGACTTGAGTCGTCAAGAGCTTCAGGATCTCTTGCTCGACAATGTGACAATCTCGCCCATCACCCAATCAAGCTTGGTGGACATTGGATTTTCCAGCCCATCACCGCGTGTATCGTCAAATGTCGCGAATTTGTGGGCTAAGGAATTCATTGCCGCAAACTACGAAAAGCGCTTCGGTGCAAACATCGAGGCGCGGGACTATCTGCGGGCACAGATCGATGAGCTGCGCGAGAAGCTCTCTGTTTCTGAGAAGGAACTCGTCGGCTACGCCAATGCGAACGAAATTCTTGTCATCGAGAGTGTCACCAAGGGTGAAGGATCTGAAACCGCAGCGCAAACACTTGTCGGTTCCGATCTCGCAGCCTTGAACACTGCTTTAGCGCAAGCTGTTGCCGACCGCATCGCGGCGCAGGCTGCTTTGGTCTCGGGTGCTTTCTCTAGCGATGATCCGCGCAGCCAACTGCGTTCAGCGCTTTTGTCCGGAGAAGCTGAATTAGCAAGCCTCCGGAGGACTTTAGGGCCAGAGCATCCGCAATACCTCGAAAAGCAACGGGAGGTGGCTTCGCTACGCTCATCGCTTTCCGGCGAAGCGCAGTCCACCTTGCGTGGCGCTATGCTGCGTGAAAAGGAACTGCGTGCTCAGCTGGATCAGGCAAAGGCCCGCTTCCTTGGGCAGCAGGACCAAAGCATCCAGTATGGTATCTTGAAGCGCGAGGTCGATACTAACCGGGCGCTCTATGAAGCGCTTCTTCAGCGCTATAAGGAGCTTGAAGCTGCTGGTGCCGGTCAGAACAATATCAAGCTGATTGATACAGCATTTGTGCCAGACAAGCCTTATGCCCCGTCTTTAGTCCGTAACATGCTGGTAGCGCTTGTGGCTGCATTGGTACTGTCAGCAGCGCTTGTATACCTGCGGGTGGTGTTGAGCCAGACCTTGCGGGATCCGCAAGACGTTCAGCGCCGCCTTGGTATGCCTGTCCTTGGTCTGATCCCTGCATCGAAATCAGAGAATGTGGTCGATGATATCGAGGCCTCTGCTTCGGAAATCGGGGAAGCCTACAAGTCTGTCCGGACGAACCTTACTTTGCTGACACCGCAAGGCGCGCCGAAGGCATTGATGATCACTTCGACCGTGCCTGGGGAAGGCAAGAGCTTGTCGGCAGCAGCCCTGGCCATTAGCTTCAGCAAGCTCGGCAAGAAGACCCTGCTCATTGATGCCGACTTGCGCAATTCGAGGCTGAAGTCGACTTTGAAGGCGTTTGATTATGAGGGTGGTGGGCTTGCTGCGCTGCTCACCAATCCTGCTACACCTTTGGCATCGCAAGTCTATCGGCAAGGCGATTATGACTTCGATCTGATCCCGATCGGCCATAACCCACCCAATCCGGTTGAACTTCTGGCCAGCTCTCGGTTCCGTGAACTGATCGAAGAGGCCAGGGCGAATTACGATCAGGTCCTGATCGACTCTGCGCCCATGTTGTCTCTGGCCGATGCGATCGAAGTGGCACAGGCGGTGGATGGTGTCATTTACGCCATTGAATCCGATCAGGTTAAGATTCGTGTGATTGAGACGTCGCTTGATCGTCTGCGCCGGGCTGGCGCGCAGGTCTATGGAGCTCTGGTGACGAAGGTCGACAAACATGGCGCTGCTTATGGCTACGGCTACGGCTACGGTTACGGCTACGGCTACGGCTACGGGAGTAAGCAGTCGGGCGGAACAGACTAACCGCCTAAGGGTAGGGTGTTGAAATGCGACTAGGCAAGTTCGTGCGATTGGTGCTGGCAGTCGGCGTAAGCATACCCATTGCTTTGCTGGCCGGTGCGCAGGCGGCCAGTTCTGTCTTGACGAAAACTGATCCGGCACTGGCGGCAACGGTTTTTCCCGCCAATGGCACGGCGCTCGCGAATGTCGCATTCGCAGAATATATCTCTTCTATCGTCGATCCGTCAGCGCCTCCCCCTCCGAATGCAGAAGCCATACGGCTCGCTCGCGAGGCGCTGCGAAAAGAACCCTTGTCGCCTAAAGCCTATGTCGTCTTGGCTCAGGCGGAGAAGGATCCTGCCCGCCGCCGAGTTCTTATTGAAGGGGCCTCCCGGCTCAATCGTCGCGATCTTGCGCTCCAGGGCCTGGTTTTACAGGAACATCTGGCCGACCAGGATTATCCCGCGACGATCGATACGCTTGACCAGATATTGCGGGTTCATCCGAAACATTCGCAAGAATTTTTTCCTCTTCTCGCTACCGCGCTTACCAACGAATCAACCATCCCTATCTTCTCCAACTTATTGGATGGAAGTTCTCCTTGGCACGAACGCTTTCTCGACTATGCAGTTGCATCGCCTGAGGTGGTACCAAATTTGGCCCGACTGCGGCCAGGCCTTGCAATTGGTGGCGAGGATTTTGACCGGCGGCTGATTGCAGCCCTTTTTAAGCGCGGTGATATCGATAGCGCTGCTGCCATCTATGCCAAGGTGGCCGGTAACAAAGTTGGACTTGGGACTTCCGAACTTGTGGACTGGCGATCCAAATACCCGCCGTTTGATTGGCAATTGGCTGATCGGGCTGAATTTCGGGCTCAACTTAGCCGGGATGGTAAGGAGCTCGAGATTTATGTGAAGCCGGGGCAGGGCGGTATAATAGCATCCCGTGTTTTTGCTGCGCCCAAGGGCCCGCTCAATTTTGAGATCCAGCATTCTCTGGCGCCCGCTGCCCAGATTGAAGACGTGCGCTTTCAACTGGGGTGTATTGGGCATACTGATGTGCTCGTCGATCAGCGCCTCAAATCCGGAGTGAACCGCGTAAGTTCCGGAGTATTGCCGGGTGACTGCCGCTATCTGGTGATGGGCTTTGATGCGCGGGCCTGGTCTGGAAAGGCTCCCCTGTCGGGATCGATCCTTTCCATCAAGGCGCAATCTTTGGCTGATTGACCGGAAGGGAGTGTCTTCCAGGTTTGCGCGAAGGATTGCCCTGATCCGTTTAGCTTGCTCTGCGCAGATCGCTTCTGCTGAGGGCAACCTTGGTGTTCTTGCCTAACAGGTCCAGGAGCACCCATACTCTTTGTTCTGAGTCGATGCGTTCAACCCAGCCGATGAACTCAGTAAGCGGACCATCGACGACCGTTACTTCGTCCCCGATGGCTAGCCGTGGCTGATGCACAAGCTCACCGCTTTCGTCGCAGCGCCCCATGAGGCCTCTCAAGAGTTCACCGGGTACGATTGCCGGATCTTTGCCATTAAAGGAAATGAGCCTGCTTACGCCGCTTGTGCTGTTGATCTGCCGCCATTCGCCCAATGCTGATTGGAGACCGACAAAGAGATAGCCAGGGAACAGAGGAATTCGCAGACGGACGAGTTTGCCGCCACGCCGCCTTTGCACATATTCATGCGGTGCGAATACGCTGAAGCCTTGACGCTCGAGATTCCGAATCGCGATTGCCTCGGAATTCGGTTTGAGCTGGACAACGCTCCATGAGGCATAGGGATCAAGCACCTGAGAGAGGGCTCCCTAGAACGGACACACTGGCAATTGTGCATGCGGGGTTACCTTAACAGTGTCAATGACTTGAGCGGTCAGCATGAGCGGCTTCCATCATTCCCGAAGGGCCTTGCAAGAGGGCGAATCGCTGACGAATGACGCACTCAAGGTCAACGAGCTCATCAAGCCAGTTACTGCGGATGACGGAGTAGAGGTCGTCCTGCGCGAACCTGTAGCAATTGCCGACTTCAGGCGCTCAGCCGGATTGGGGTCGGTGTTGAGGATGAGACTGCAGCGAGATCATACGTGCGCTATTGCCTGCTCATCAGCAATTGATCACCGATCCTGCGCACCTGCCGTTGCGCATCCTTGTTATTCACCCGGCCTTCTTGGGAATTTGCGATCTCTTTGGCCGACTACGGCCAATGATAATTCGGGGTTCATAGTCTGTTAGCCATTGCAGGCTAGGGGACGCCTCAAGGGGATTGTGTGTTTTGCGGCGCAGCGAAATTTGCAATCTTTATGCTTAATCTGGTGTGCATGTGCAGCATGGGGTTGCATTGGCAGTCCGGAATAGGTAAACGAATCAATGACAGGAGCAGAAGTCGCTATTTTTAGCTCCGCAAGACATTTCGGTAGCGCGATGGAGATTTGGAATATGAAACTGAAAAACACACTTGCAGCCATGGCCGCCATGTCTTTGGTGGCCGCTCCGGTTGCAGCTCAGGCTGCACCCCTGATGGCTGGCGTGGCTTCGCAGCCCGTCAAGGAAGCCAACAATCTCAAGGGTGAAGAAACAATCCTGGTGATCTTTGCTGTTGCAGCAGTGATTGCTGGTCTGATTTTCGCCTTCGACGGTGGCAATGACGATCCGGTTAGCTCGTAAGAGTTTGCATCTTTTGAAGAGAGGGCGGGATTTTCCCGCCCTTTTTTATTGTGCGACTAATTGATGGCAGTGAGCTGGCCTGGCAGGCATTTGTCTCGGAGATGACCGTTTTTTCAATTGCGGTCAGGGAGGCCGCCGATTTTGCCAAGGTGGTATCGCCTCCGGGTCTGGAGCGTGATACCCGACTGCTGATCAGTGATCTCGATCTGGTCGACTACGTTGAGTTAGTTCCTGCCGCGGTAGAATCGTCCCGCTAGGCTGTTCGCTCCTGTCAGAGATGATTTGGCATTTGCGAATCCTTTCGAAGCTCTTGGCCTCAAGATTGTCTGCCCGGTTTGGCTGACCCCGCCTGCCGCGCAGTTAGGAATAGCTTGCCCAACCAAAAGTGCTACGATGCTGTTGGAGGGGGGTGGTTTTTTGCTGATCGCGCAGTTGACGGATATCCATATCGGCTTCGAGCCAGATGCGAAGCCGGAGGAGCTGAACCGGATCCGTTTCCGCGCTACCCTCGCTCGTGTGCTGGATGGCCCGAACCGCCCGGACATGCTGGTGGCGACCGGCGATATGACCGATCACGGTGACCACGACAGCTTCCTCAAGACGGCTGAGCTTCTGGCCGCATGCCCCTTCCCCGTGTTGCCGATGGTCGGCAACCATGACAGCCGCGAAGGGCTGCTCGCGGCCTTCCCTGATACGCCGACCAATGATGGCTTCGTGCAATATGAAGTCGAGAAGGACGGGCTGCGCATCCTGCTGCTCGACACGCTGGAAGTGGGCCGCCATGGCGGGGCCTTCTGCGAACGCCGCGCGGCATGGCTGAGCGACCGGCTCCGCGAAAAGCCCGAGCAGCCGACGCTGATCTTCATGCACCACCCGCCGGTCGTCGCCGGGATTGACTGGATGGATCCGGTCATGAGCGAGCCGTGGATCACCCGCTTTGCCGAAGCTGTGCGGGGGCACAAGCAGATCGTTGGCATCCATTGCGGGCATTTGCACCGCCCGATCTTCACCATGTTCGAAGGCCACCCGCTGGGTGTGACACCGTCCGTCGCACCACTGGTAGCGATGGATTTGCGCCCGATTGACCCGGACACGCCCGACGGGCGCGACCTCATCACCACCGAACCGCCCACCTATGCGCTCCATCGCTGGGACGGGACACGGCTGGTCACCCATTACGAACGCGTCAGCGACTGGCGCGTGCTCGCCAGTTACACCCCGCAATTGCAGGGCATGATCCAGCATATGTTCGCGGAGCGGAATTAGTATCTGCTGTGGCTGTGGCTGACAAAATCGTCTTGGGGAGGACCGTGATCAGTCTCGAAGGCAGCCTTTGGGCTTTGGGCAGTCCCACCGCGTCATTGGAACCTTTCCACACTGTGTAACCATTTTGCCCATCGGAACGTATCATTTGTAAACAATTTGGCAGGGTGGTAGAAGATTGTATAAAATCGACGCGGAAAATTGTAAATTTGCGACTTGCGGTTTCCTCTCAGGTCGTTAGCAAGCCGCGCTTAATGTGACGCGACTATATGTGGCGGGTGAAAGTAGTGACGGGTTCTAACAGTGGCTTCGTGTTTGGCCGCTGGCGAGATCAGGGTTATGGCAGGGATGGACATACAAAAGGGCTATTTTCCGGAATTCGTTCGCGACCAGATTGTCGAAACGCTTCTCGGAGTGCTCGATCAGCTGGACGAGGCCGGACAAGAACTGGCCGCAATCAAGCTCAATGAAGCCCTTGAAATCCTCGCTCCTGAGGACGAACGCCTCGCGGCGCGCGCCAAGGGACTCGATTCTGACCTCCCTTGACCAAGTTTCCTGCTGTTTCCTCGCTGACAATTGCGGAACTTTCTGTTAACTATTGTCGTTAAGGTCCTGTACGGAGCTCAAACGAGATAGTTACTGGTGTGCAGACACTTCAGCCCCCTCCCGTTTCGGAGTTAACCGCCAAGCAGCGCGAGGTGCTGGACCTGGTCCTATGCCATTATTCTTCCAAGGAAATTGCTCGCAAGCTGGGCATCTCGCCGCGCTCTGTCGATCAGCGCCTGGATGGGGCAAGGCAAAAACTGGGTGTTGCAACACGGATAGAAGCAGCGCGGGTTTACGCGGAAGCCTGCCAGACACCGCAATCACTAACTAGTGAACCATTACCCGTAACGGATCCGGTCGTTCCGCTGCAGGAGGCTGGTGACAGTTCGGCTGAGGCGGTGTTCAATCTCTCCGACGCAGGCTTCATGTCTGCCGGAGAATTTGAGCAGCAACTTATTCGGGATGTCCCGAAACTCGTGCCAGGGAAACTCAATTCCGGGCTTCGTCTGCTTTTGATCGTAGGTGGAGCCATCGCAATGCTGCTCCTGGTGCTGGTGGGCCTTAGCGTTGTCAACGCGCTCGATGAGTTGCTCATAGGGTAGGGGGCGCCGGGGTTTCGGCAGGACACACACTAGACCGGAGCTTCAAATGGCCCACACCCTCGATACCGCAACTGCTCGTTTTGTTCGTCAGTTGCCTGAAACCGAAGCTGCCATTGATACGGCAATTGCTCGTGTTTCGAACCTGATCGCCGACGCCGTGCAGTCGCGCCTCGATATCGGTGTTTCCAGTGGCACAGGCCAGCAAGCGCTCCTTCGTATGCACAAATCCCTCGGAGAGCTTATCGATGCTTCTTCTGAAATGGCACGTGCGCACCGCGTTATGCTGCAAACCGCCGTTGAAGTGGGAACGCTGGATCATCCGGATTGTCCTGATGTGGTCAAACCTTCAGGCCTGTTGATGCAAGTCGATGCAGCAGCCTGACAAGTACCGATCAAGCCGTCGCGTGCGGTCCTGGGATAGCTCATGCTGCGCGTAAGCTTGCAACTGATTTTGCTGGTTTGCGTCGCCATCTATGCCTGGCGCCGCGGCGGTTGGCCGGAACGAAGTGTCGCGGTCCTGTTTGTCATGATGGGGCCGGCCGACATCCTCTATCACAGTCTCTTCCAGACCCCGGTTGACTATCAATCTGTCGATCTGGGGCATCTGGCAATTGACCTCGCTTGCTTTCTGGGAACGCTCTGGGTTGCCTTGAAAGCAGACAGGATTTGGACATTATGGGTCGCCTCGAGCCAACTCATATCTTTGATGTCGCATCTGTGGCGGCTGATCGACTGGACCATGCAGCCCATGGCCTACGCGATCCTGACAATGGCCCCCTCTTATATCGCGATAGTCCTGATCGCCTGGGGTACATGGAATTGGCAAAGGCGCAGCCAGACGAGAACCCGGCTGACATACTCGTCCGTCTCCTGACCCCCTTCCTCGGGCGGTCTGCGGGCAAGCGGGTTGAAGCCCTTCTTGCCCAATACGGATCCTTGCCGCGTATTGCTGAGGCAGCGCGCAAGCGTTTCACATCGCAGCGCTCTCCCGCCGACAAGGCCCTTCAAGCCTTGGCTTATGCTCTTGAACTATCCGACGCCGTGTCAGCACAAAGCATCGGGCATGGTCCGCTGGATTTCAAATCGCAGGATTTCCTCAGGCATGTCGGAGGAAGGTTAGCGCGGCGCGAGCGAGAATATCTGCTCTGCTATTTTTGTACGCCAGAACGTCGTTTGATCAAGGAAGAGGTACTGGCTTTTGGCGAAGCTGGCACTGTTGCTGTTCCGACAGCTACAATCTTCCGGCGATGCCTTGAACTCGGCTCACGCAGTCTGATCCTTGCACATAATCATCCTTCGGGTCTGGCTGCGCCAAGCCAGGACGATGTCCGGGCAAATTTGCGTCTGTGCTCGCAAGCCCGGATGTTGAACATCACGATCGAAGAGCACCTGATTGTTGGGGACGCGCAGATTTTCAGCATGCGCAAGGCAGGACTTATGGAATGGTAGGCGCAGAAGGGCCGCGCTCGTCACAATGCAGCGATGGCCAGGACTCCAAAATGGCAACACCTGCCTCGGCGGAAGCTGCCCTTTATGATATAGGCCAAAAAGTCTTCTTGATTGACGACTATGCGAGGCAGACATTCGATGCTGAGTGTTTCTCCGATGGAGTTTGGCGCGTGTTGCTTGCGGTAGCATTGGCTGCCCCGGGTGGATACGCCGCAACCCCCTCGGGATTGGCTGATGTCTTGCAGGCTTCGTACTCTGTTGTTCTGCGCAAGGCCCTTCTGCTCGAACGCAAAGGATATTTGAACCGCAGCTCATTGACCGGGTCAAATGCAAGCGAGGACTTTTGTCCCACTCAGGATGGGATGGAATTGCTGGAGAAGTTCCTGAACAGACTGCGGCTTGCCGGTATCTTTCATGAAGGATGAAGATCGGCCACCTGATCTGCCTCAACAGCTGCCAACGGCGGAGCTGTCCCGCACAGCAGAAGAACTACGGGCACTCGCATCACAGCTGCAAAGCATCTCCAGGCGGCTCGCCTCGCCTGATGTGGCTCCTCCTCCTGTGCTATCGGATGCAGACCTGGCGATCCTGGCAAGAGCTGAATTCGAAGCGCGCAGGCAGCGCGAAAAAGAGTTCCCGGTCGATATTCTGGGGGAACCATGCTGGGATCTCCTGCTCGATCTGTTCGAACGACACTGTAGGGATGAAACAGTCAGTGTAAAACAAGCCATCCTGGCCGCCGGCGTTCCCCAAACCACTGGCCTGAGGCATGTCCAGATCATGGTCGAGAGAGGCTATCTCATTCGGACCACAGCACGGCACGATGCACGGGTTGTCGAACTGAGCCTGACTGAGCAGGCGGTTGCAGCCATGCGCAAATGGTTAAGCGGCGGCGCAGCCCTCTGGCGGGTTGAGTTGTACCGCAGCGAAGCCCGGAAAAATGGTAAATAGATCGTTAATGGTGCCCTAAGAAGTCTTACGAATACAGGGGGTTCCAAGCAGGTAAGCATGCTTCCTTAAGTATCATTACTCGGAAACGGACCAATTCTCGCTTCAGCAATCGGCCTGTCTTGGGAATTTATGGTCAACGAGTTTGGTTAATGCACACAGGGGGCACCGATGCAGAAATATGCTGTTCATGTGATCGACCAGGATGCCAAGCGTCGCAACGTGGTTGCGCGCATGCTCTATGGTGAAGATTTCCACGCGGAAATCTACGATACTCTCGATGAGTTTGTCAGCATGGCACCAGAGTCCGGAGTCGTGCTGACCTATGATGACAAGGACAGTGATGTCTCTGCTTTAGTGCTTGATGCACTCAAGGCCCATCGCGGATATTGTCCTGCAGTGCTCTACTCAGAAGACCCTTCGCCACGGATGATTGTCGACGCGATCGGCAACGGGGCCTGCGATTATCTGTATTTTCCTCTGATGCCAGCATCGCTTTCCAAAGCAGTGCTTCATGCAATGGAAACTGCAGAGGAAAACCTTGAGGCAGAGCTCGAGCGCAGGGAAGCCAAATATTTGTCAACCAAACTATCGAAGCGTGAGCGTGATGTGCTGAAAGAACTCCTGCGTGGCAGCTCGAATAAGGTCATGGCGAAAACGCTTGGTATCAGCCCCCGTACAATTGAAATCCATCGCGCAAATGCCCTGCGCAAGATGGACGCGCCAAGCACCGCTGATGCTGTGCGCAAGGCAATCTATGCCGGCCTCGACGGGACTACTGACGAGTCCGACCAGGGGCCGATGGCAATTGCGTGCTGAATTCGAGAAGGGCTAGCAGCCAGGTCAGCAGGACATCCTTTGCGAGCTTTTGTTGCTCGGCCTTTCCCATCTCCCTGCTTGCCTTTTCATCGAAAGCAGCCTGCAACTGGGGCATGCCGCCTTTCTGAACCGGTGTCTCGACTAGGCAAAGGGCGGCTGACAGCAAGTCCTTCTCCAGGAGTGGCTCGTAGACGCTCTCTTCAACCGGTTCGCCCAACAGGCGCTTGAGCGGCGTTGGTGCAAGATTCTGGAGATGGAATGCTGATCTCAGGACGAACTCCACGTCCTGTCCTTCGATGCAGGCACGCTGCGAGAGCTTCCTGATCTCCTGAAACCAGAGTTGCTGGGGGAGAGGACGAATCTGAGGGCTAACGGACATTTGTCATGGTCTAGCAGACTTGTCCTTGCTTTATGCAGTCTTAAGTGAGGGTCGGTGGTGCTAGTTATACGCTCGGAAGAGTTGTTAGTAGAAAAGTATGAAATTGGGACTTGACACGCAATTTGATTACGATTCAAGAAGGGGCATTGTGAAATTTGGGGGGCACGGTGAAATGGGAAACTCACCGCTAATCGGCAGGCCAGATTCGGTCGAGGCCGAGCTACGCGCGGCCGTAGAATCTGTCCTCGTATTCAGAGCCTATCGCGCTGAAATAATGGGGCAGGACTTGTTCGGCGAACCTGCCTGGGACATCCTTCTTGCTCTGTTCGCATGGGATAAGGGTTCAGGGCTAGCTATTCACGATGTGGCAAGACGCCTAAACCAATCGCAAGCGAGTGTGCACCGCTGGTTGTCCATATTGAGCAAGCGATCACTGGTGAGGCGCAATGAGACAGTCGGCGCGACGCATTTTGCCTTGACCGGCAAAGCGCTCAACTCGCTGGCAGCGCTGGCCCGGAACTTGCCCGAAGGCTGCGACGGCTCGCCTGGGGCCCGGCAAATTCAGGCTGTTGCTTCAGACGAGTAACACCCCCTTCCGTCGTACTTCTTGCAGCACTGCAAACATCTTTGCTCCCGCAGCTTTGAAAGCGTGCGGGCTTCATGCTGTGTCCGCCCGCTTATGGGAAACGTTTTCTTAATGCCCCCTACGTATAAGACCTTAGGCAATTTGAACCGAGCTTAAGGAAAGGGCTGACCATGTCCGCACATTCTTCTTCTTCCAAAGGGCGGATCGCTGCGGCTTGCGCCCTTGTCTCTGCTATGCTTGCGCCGGTGCAGGCATCTGCAGCAACAGACGGTACTCTCGGCGCGACCTCGCAAGGCAACATTTCCATCAATGCTTCCGTGCCTGCCCGTGCCCGCATCACTGGCCTCGCCGATGTGTCATTCCTGAACCAGGACCCGACAATTTCGGCAAGCGACGCGCAGGATGTGTGCGTCTGGACCAATACCGCAAGCGGCACATACCAGATCACTGCGACAGGCAGTGGCACGGGCGGCGCATTTACTATTCAGGAAACGGGCGGCGACACCGTTGCCTATACAGTCGCGTGGAACTCCACTGCCGGCCAGACTTCCGGAACATCGCTTGCCGCTGGCACGGCCTCTTCATCCTTGACGTCGGTCGCAACACATCAGAGTTGCACCACCGGTCCGGCAAACTCCGCAAGCTTGATCGTGGGTATCGCGAACACCGAATTGAGCACGATGCTCGCCAGCACGACCTATTCAGGGACATTGACCTTGCTGGTGACACCGCAATGATATTTCTGCTTCCTCTCTGAGGCCGGTGGGACCGGGTCAGGCATCGGTCTGGCCCGGTCCTTCTTTTTGACGAGATAATCAATCCTTAACCATAATGAGCAAAGATTTGCTCATGATCCGGGTAATTGTCCCTATTGGCAGATTAATGAGCGCAATGCTGCTTGCGCTTGCTCTATGCGTGCGCCCGGTGAGTGCCGCTCCTCAGGACAAGGTGCGTGTGTCGCAGCTTTCCGATGTCAATTTTGGAACAGTGGGACTGGCAGGAGGCGACTACGTGATCGCTCAGGACCTGTGTGTCTACAGCTCCGCGAACAACGGAGGATATTCGGTGGTCGCGACCGGCACTTCGCAGGCCAGCGAATTTGTCCTTGTCTCAGGTGCCAAGGCATTGGGGCTGGAGGTGCAGTGGGCCGACAGTGCCGGCCAGCAGAGCGGTCAACAGCTCCTGCCGGGAGTTGCCTTGGGCGGCCAGTTCGCCGATGCGAGGCAGCACCAGTGCAATTCAGGGCCGCCTGCCAGCGCCAGCCTGATTGTCATCTTGCGGGCAAACTCAATCAACTCCGCGACCGCCGGCAATTACGCTGGTACCTTAAACATCCTGATTGCTCCTCAATAGTGTCCGGCCATGCGAGTGCGACCTTCCCTTGCATGGATCATCCGGAGTGCCCTGGTTATCGGGGCGCTTGTTCTCGCCTTTGCAGCTCAGGCAAAGGAACCTCAAAGGCTGGCGGCGGCTGATTTTTCAGTTGCTGCGCCGGATGGATTTGAGGACCTTGCAACGCCTCATCGCGCCTTGGTCGAGATCTTCTTCCTGGGACAAAGCCTGGGCGTCGTCACAGCGCACATAGCGCCCGGTGAACTCAGCTTTGAGAACCCTGAGTCGGTATTCGCCCGTTTTGCACCCTATTCGGATGCGGACGATCTGAAGGCATTTATTGCCCGGGGAAATATCCCCACCAATTCTGACAGGATATGCTCGGCTTTCCGGCGCGCCGAGGCGTGCCGCTTCACTGTAGAAGACGCGCCGGCCGTAGTCTTTGATCCGGATCTCATGCGGCTAGACTTCTATGTCCCACCATCGCTTCTCAAGGAACCGGACTGGTCAACCCCGGCCTATCTCGAGCCTGATGATGCAAGACTTATGGTGATCAACGGGGTCGCCTTTGTCGCGTCGGGAGGCGAAGGTCAAAAGGATCTGCTTTCGGTCAGCGACAAGTTGATCATTTCAGCAGGGCCAGCAAGGTTGAGGGGCGATCTTGGTTATGCAACCGACTTGGGGTTGCAAGTGGATCAGCTGCTGGTCGAGGCGGAGCACCGCAACTTGCGTTTTCAGGCCGGGGCGATGTGGTCGCCCGGCACCACTCTGCTCTCCCGCCGTAAACTATGGGGCGGCGCGATTGGCACTCAGAACGATACCAATATGAACCGGGCGCTGTCTGAAGGGACACCGCTCATCGTGTTTCTCGAGCGGCGCGCAAGAGTGGATATCCTCAGGGATGGCAAAATCCTCTCTTCGGCGACATACCCTGCCGGAAATCAACAGATCGATACCTCAAGCTTGCCCGAAGGCTCTTATCAGCTGGATTTGCGGATCCATGACACCCAAGGGCAAACGCGCAACGAACAGCGCTTTTTCACCAAGTATCCGCGGTTGCCAGTGCGCGGGATTGACAGGTTCGAAATTGCCGCCGGGCTGGAAATCGAATCCACCAATCCCGGCGCGCTGGCACCTGCAGGCGATCCCTTTGTCTACGGCAGCTATGCTCGCCGAATTTCGAACGATCTTGCACTGGATGTATCCGGTGTATTGCGCAACGACCAGCTCATGCTTGAAGCTGGTGGCTACTGGCTGACGCCGATTGCCGTTGTGCGCCTCGCAGCCGTAGCCTCGCCTGACAATGCGTTTGGCGGTGTGATCCAGGCGCAATCTTCCGCAGATTCGCCGGTGAGCTTCTCTTTCGACCTGCGCAAGGTCCAGAATATTGATGGCAACACGCGCTATTTTGAGGCGGCCAACCGCAATCTTGCTTCATCCGTTCCGGCTGCCTCGCTCCCGTCACGCCAGCGAAGCTCCTTTACTCAGGCGAGCGGGTCTCTCTCTTGGGGCAACAGGAACCTCCAGCTGGCGATCACCGGAATTCTAACCCGCCGGTCAGGTGAGCCAGCCAGCTACTCGATTGGACCTAATGCGCGCTTGCGCGTTCTGGAAGACAGCAGGTTCCGGCTGTTCCTTGACGCAAGTGCTACTACGACGGAACGCGGGACGAACGGCTTCGTGGGAATCCAGTTGCTGATGACCGGGAAACGCAGCGCAGTGGGCTTGCGGAGCGGATACAATTTTGAATCCTCGAATACTATTGACCAACGCAAGGGGCCTTACGCAGCGATCAATGCAAATTGGCAGGAAAGCGGCGTGCTTGGAGGGGATCTGAACCTTGGTGCCTATGCAAGCACCGAACGGTCTCGGGAAACAGCCTCTGCTTCTGCCGACCTGAGGACGCAACCCTTCCGTCTGACCGGGGAGCTTGGCAACCAGAGTGTGAACGGAGTGAGCTCCAAATCCTATTCTCTCGGTGCGAGAACCGCCTTGATAGCTGGATCAGGGGACCTGCGTATCAACAGCAATCTAAGAGGTGAAAGCGCAATCGTTGTCGTTATTGAGGGTGGACGGGCACAGGATCGCTTTGACCTGCTCCTCGATCACAAGGTGATTGGTGAGCTGGTCAGTGGTCAGAGCCTGACCATTCCGCTGCCCGCCTACCGGCGCTATTCGCTGAGGGTTCGACCGCGCAGCGCCAAGCTGGTAGCCTATGACGGCGGGGCAAGAACAATTACGCTTTTTCCTGGCCAGGTCTCACGCCAGGCGTGGCAGGTCGAGCCCCTTTCGATCATACTGGGGCGTTTGCTGGACAGGGATGGCGTGCCGATTGCAGGTGCGTCGCTTGAAGCAAGTGGTTCCATAGCGATGAGTGACGAGCAGGGCTATTTCCAGATTGAAGCTCCGCCGGGAGCTTTGGTCACTGTCGTTTCTCGCGACGGCCGTCGCTCCTTGCTCCAGCTACCGCCAAATGGTTCTGATGCAGCAATTGTTCGTCTTGGTGCAGTTACACTTGACCCCCAGCCTGGCGAGATCAGGCTTGGTTCAGCATCCGATGTTATGTCCCCTCTGACACAAGGGTTTCAGCAATGATAAAGCGAATTTTGACTTCGGCGGGCATGCTGGCCTTGCTTGCTATTGCCACACCGGTTCAGGCAGACCTTGTCTTGAGCAAGGTGGTGGTCGATTTCCCCGGTGAAGCCGATGCCTTCGATGATATCGAGGTCTTCAATACAGGCGAAGAGCGCATCTATGTTGTTGCCGAGCCGTCAGAAATCCTCAATCCGGGCGAGGCTGACCAGCAACGCGTCAAGATCGTCAATTTCGATGAAGCGGGCTTGCTTGTCTCTCCTCAGCGGCTGATTCTTGAGCCCGGCGAACGTAGGGTCATTCGCATTGCAGCGTTAGGCCCGGCTCCCGACGAGGATCGCGTCTACCGTATCACGATCAAGCCGGTCACGGGCGCTGTGTCGGCTGATCGCTCCGCCCTCAAGGTGCTGGTCGGATATGATGCGCTCGTCATTCGCCGTCCCGGCCAGTTTCGCGGCCAGCTGGACGTTAGCCGGGAAGGCCGGCTTGTAGTGTTCAGGAATGGCAGCAACACGGCTCAGGAACTGTTTGACGGGATTATATGTCAGGCAGGCAAGGACGACTGCGTCACCCTGACCGGCACACGTCTCTACCCGGGTAATAACTGGCAGCTTGAACTGCCGACAGAAGGGCAGGCCCGCTTTCGCGTGTCCCCCGGCGCGTCAGTGAGTGAACTGGCCTTTTAGGGTAATCAGGTTCGAAGATTCCGTCGCTTGGCGTTGGGACCGCTTTAGGCCTCGCGCTGGCGATATGGTGCGCTTGCTCAGCTTCTCAGCCCAAGGACATACTTGCACAAGGGACGCATGAACAGGCGACCTGAAGCAGATGGTGAGCCGCCAGTATTCGCAATGGATATCTGGCCGCTGATGCATTCATCAATCGTAACAAGGCAGTGGGGAAGAGAGTGGCAGCGTTCCTTCCTGCCAAAGTCTGTCATGCTGAGTGTCAACGCACCTTGGTCGAGGAGGGCTTTGTCAGCTTAAGTCCCATGGATGGCACTGCATCAGGGTCCCGGACATCCGGGAATGTGCTGATCAACATCTCGAACATGCTTGCAGGCTGGCGGCGGAAATGATGCCTGAATTCATGCTCCTTGATATAATCAAGCAGGAGTTCCCTGTTCGTGAGCAAATGAGAGCCTTTCAGAGAACGTATCACATTGACCCAGTGCGCACCGAGATAGAGTGCGTCCTGTGCTTGTGCGTGGGGGGAATCAGGGCCAACCACGTCAGACCCTTTGGTTGTTCTGCAAGAAAGATAGTCGCGCTCTAGCTGGATGATCGTGGAGCCTGGCCTTACTGTCCGATGCAGGACGGGACGAATGAAGTTGCGTTGCCGGCGCGCAATCACGCTGGTGTAGAGCGATACCCCGTCCCACAGACCCAGCAGGACAGCGCGTCGCCGCCCTCTTCCATTGGGGCCTCGAATAAGTCGGCACGTATGGGTGCCGAGCCAGACGCTGCGACCGGGGCCGCCTAGCATCGTGCTTTCGCAGATTGCGTGCATATGAGCGCGCGCACGGTGCAACATCCGCAAGGCGGTTGAAGTTTGTACACCAAGCGCGGCTTCAACAAAGGATAGCGACAGGCCCTGGCGCGTCATGGTCATCAGCCAGAGCAGTTCGAACCATTTGTGCCACGGCATGTTTGAATTCTCGGCAAGCGTCATGCGTTTCAGCGAAAAGCGTGCGTTGCAATGTATGCACAGTGCGTAGTGACACCCGGCTCCTTCGCGCCAGCGCGCCCACGGACCGCAATTGGGGCAGGGGACCGTATAGGCCGAGAAACGTGCTTTGAAGACCTGTCGGCGGCATGACAGATCGTCTGGAAAGCGCTGCTTCCAGCTCCAGTAGTCAACACTGCGTTGCTTGATTGCTATGGCACTTTTCCTGTGTCGCTATTGGCGTCCTGTGGCCTCCCTTACTATGTCCAATTTCGGTAAACATAGGAATTGCTGGCCTGCGCGGATCGGAAGATTATGCTACGAGGCCATCAACAATATCTCGCCGACTTGCATTGGTTGGAATGACTGGAAGGTCTGAAAGCAGTATGGACAATCTTGGCGACAAACTCAGCCGCATCTGGCGCAAGGTCTGTCCTGATATGTTCAGGGAATTCTACGAATCCGAAGAGGGTAACCGCGGCATTCCTATAGAAGGTACATTTATCCTGTTGATCTGGGGCTTTTCGGTCATCGTCGGAATTGCTGCGTTCCTAGATTGGTAGCTTCGTTCAACCCAGTGTTCTGCCCGTATAGGCTGGGAATTCTGGATGCTCGCCAATGACCCTGAAAAACATGGCGGTGCGATCGTTCCGATGGTTGAAGCGCAGCTCGTATTCCTTGATGTACTTCCCGATATGCGCTTCATTGATGCGCACATGGGTGCGCGACAGGAAGTGCTTCAGTCTGGCCCAATAGCCATCGATGAACAGCGTTGAAGTGCCATCCTTGCCGACCCATTCGCCTTTCAGATGGTTCACAAACCGATGTTCGAAGCCAAGCGCTTCCAAGCCGCGATATGCTTTCCAGCCATCCGTGTTCACGATTGAACCAGGCGCTACGAACTTACGCAAGATGGGCCAGATGGTCTCTCGTTTGCGATCCTTTGTGATGAAGGTCATGACCTGCGAGCGGTCGGTGATCCCAAGCACCTTGATCCGGGCGCGCTCGCTGCGCACCACATTGGGCAGAAAGGTCTCGTCCACTTCAATCACTTTGCCGGGGCCACCCAGCAGCCGGGGCTGGCCAAGCCATTCCATATGGCTTCGAAGCCTGTCACCCAGGCTCCATGCTGCCTGTTCACCAAGACCTGTGGCGCGCTTGACGAATTGGGCAGGTACGCTGCGCGGCGACTGGCACATCAGCAAAGCGACAAAAAACCAGCGTTGCAGGTCGATCTTGCTTCGGGCAAAAATCGTGCCGGCTTTTGGACGAAGCTGGTAGCCGCATCGCTGGCAGCCATAATAATAGTATCGGCTCAAATGCCATTTGGTCTGGCGCCCGCAGCGCGGGCAAGGCCAATCATTCCCTAACCTGGACTGGAACAGGAAATTGCAGCAACTGCGCTGGTCGGGAAATCGGGAAAAGAACCAGTCGTAGCTCAACAGGCTAGATGAGCAGCTATCGAGCCTTTGCATTACCCGGTCATCCGCTAGCTTGCCCATGGAACACCTCATTCAGCGCAAAGGGCCTTTTAATGACCTTGCCCTGGTTCGAACAGAGCGGGCCTGATGCCGCACTCTGTCCCGCGCATCTGGCGATGCGCTCCTGAGGGTGCGGGTTTTCTGTTTTGGGGCCCGCACGCACTCCGCAACGGGACCGGGTCAGGCGAGCGGGAAGCTACGGAGGACGACTGGTACCGCCTCCTTGCTTCCCACAGGCCTTTGGCCGCTCCCTATTCCGGGGTGCGGTCATTCGTTTGCAGCGCCGGGCGCTGCGCGGACTGTCTGGTCTTAAAACGCTCGCCAATGGCGAAGGACAGTGCGCACATAGGCAGGCGTTTCACCGTTGCGAGGTATTCCGCCGGCCCGCCTTACTGCGTTTGGCCCGGCATTATAGGCTGCAAGAGCAAGATGCACCGCTCCAAACTGGTCAAGCATCTTGCGCAGGTAACGCGCAGCGCCGTCAAGATTGGCATACGGATCAAACCGGTTGGCAATCCCAAGCTCACGCGCAGTTGCTGGCATAAGCTGACCAAGCCCGCCAGCGCCAGCCTTGCTCACTGCCAGGGGATTATAGCGCGATTCTGTCCAGACAAGCGCATCGAGCAGCCCGCTGGGCAGCGCATATCTGGCTTCCAGTGCATTCACCTGAGGCAAATAGCTTGCACGGCGAAATCCAGCCTTGCCGGTCGCCACTGGCTTGCTGTCACGAGTTCGCCGGATCAGCGGTTTTGCTGGCGGAGGTTGCTGAGTTGGCTGGCTCCACATCCCATGCTCGACAAGTTGAAACCCGCCCTCATGTGCCGAAAGGCGATAGCCATTGCCTTGCTCACTGCCGTCCTTGGCAGTCGCAGCCGCAGTGGGCAGCGTCAAGATGCTGACAATCGCCAGCTTGAGGGGGATCGTACGCATTGCTTCTGCTCCATTCTGGACGAATCAGGGCGGAACATATAAAGAACAAATGATGTTGGAAAGCGTCTCTTGGTGCAGCAGAGTGGAGGTTGCTGCTTAGCAGGCGTTGGTGGTTCAAAGGAGTTACCGGATGCCTCGACAATCGCAGTTGGAAACCCGTGCTCGTGAACTGGTGGAACGTCTTGGCGGCGCATGGCGCGATGGCAAGGGCATGTGCTGCTGCCCGGCCCATGATGATCGAACCCCCTCGCTAAGTGTTACCCTCGGCAGACAGGCTATCCTTTTCCATTGCTTTGCCGGGTGCGCGAATACAGATGTGCTCGCCGCGCTAAACAGGTCTGGGGTCAGGCGGTGCGATCTTTTCTCCGGCGATCCCCCTCAGCATGAAAGCCCTCGCCGTGTAGCCGGTCCGGATCGCAACGCTGTCAGGTTGTGGCGTGCAGCAGCTGCGCTCGGCGGAAGCCCTGCAGAAGCCTATCTGAAGGCGCGCGCGATCCAGCTAATGTCTCCCGAGTTGCGTTTTCAAGAGCATACGCCGTTGGGACCAAGAGGCGAGGTTCAGTTCTTGCCTGCCATGCTGGCAGCAGTCCGCAGCGATCACGGTGTTATCGCGGTACATCGCACTTTTCTGGATCCGGATTGCCAGGCGATTGCGGCCTTCGACAGGCCCAAGCGGGCGCTCGGCAGTTTGCAAAATGGCGCAGTGCGTCTCTCTTCTCCTCGCGCAGGCAAGCTAGGCTTGGCTGAAGGGATCGAGACCGCGCTTGCAGTTATGCAATTGTTTGGCACTCCATGCTGGGCAACCCTGGGTAACGAGCGGTTTGGTCTTGTCTCGATCCCCGAATCTGTTCGCGTCCTGCAGCTGTTCCTGGACGCCGATGCCGGCGGTCTCCTGGCGCAGCAACGCGCATGCAAGGCTTATGAAGCTCCGCATCGGCGGATTGTTGTCCAACGCCCCTGGCGTCAGGGTTACGACTGGGCTGACGTCCTTTTTCGCAAGCAGGCCAGCAAGCGCAGCCAATTGCAGAGAGGGGAGAGGGCTCCTGCCTGATCGAGGTCCCGTGACGTGAGGACCTTGCCAGGAGGATTCCATGCCACAATCTGCATTCCAATACGACCTTGCCCATAGCTTCGAACTGCCAGTGCTGCGCGCCGCCAGAGTGTGTGCGGCCGCATTGAGCAATGGCGTGCCACTCACCCGCGAGCATGTTGCAGCAGTCATGAGCGATAGTTTCAATGGTAGCGATGCTGACGGCTCGTGGTCCGCCGGTGATGCCAATACCGCCTGTGAGCTCGCTCAGGCCTTATGGTTGTCGAACCGGACTGATTTTACTGCCCGAACAGATCCTGCACAAGCTGATCGCTTGCTGTCCGAGCTCGAAGGACTGGTGCCTGCACAGGTCAATCGCAGCGAAACGCAGGTTGAACTTCAGCAATTTGCGACCCCGCCGCGCCTTGCCTGGCTTGCCGCGCGCGCCTGCGCATTCGTGGCTGGCGATAAGCTGCTCGAACCCTCGGCAGGAACGGGCCTTCTTGCATTATGGGGTCACAAGGGCGGAGCGGAATTGTGGCTCAATGAGTTTTCAAGCGAGCGCGCCACTTGTCTTGCCAGTCTTTTTCGCGGTGTGGACGTAACCAGGCATGACGGGGAATTGATTGACCAGTTGCTTGATCACCCCGCTTCTCCAAGCCTCGTGTTGATGAATCCACCCTATTCCGTCAGCGCGGAACGCGGCCGCGATGGCAGGTGTGGTTCACGGCATTTGCGCTCGGCATTCTGCACTTTGCGCAAGGGTGGCCGGCTGGTTGCGATCATGCCCGAATGGTTCGATGTATCGCGATTTGTCAAAAGCGTGCGCGATCCGGTTGCCGTACGCCTTAATGCCTGCATCGAAGGTGCCTTCCGCAAATCAGGAACCTCGATCGCGGCTCGCCTGTTTGTGCTTGATAAATGTGGGTGTTCCAAAACCCCTGTTCTCGCCCGCACCAATGAATTTTCTGAACTGGTGCAATTGGTTGATGCCTTGCCAGAACGGGAGAGTGCGGCAGCGTTGCCGCGATTGATCGCACAAAAGCGGTTCAATGGGTTCAGTTTTACCGCCTCCCTCGCCAGATCAGTGCCGACGCCTCCACGCCGGGGACCGGCTGCCGGGCAAACAGCGGCTGTGTCGTTTGAGGTGTTGGGCGAAGCTGCGCCCTTGGCCGAACAGGTCGGTCACTACTTGCCCTATCGACCAAGCCGCATTGTTATCGCGGAAGCCTGTCCGCACCCGGCCCCGCTGGTCGAGTCGGTCGCAATGGGCTCGATTGCGGCCCCAAAGCCCTCTGCGGTACCGGAATTGCCTGATCACCTGATCATTGAGGGCATCCTGTCAGCTGCCCAGATCGAGACCCTGATCTATGCCGCCAGCGCCCACGAGCGTGACATCCCCGGTACATTTGAGCCCGCCGACAAAGGCTGCAGTCTAACGCCAACTGCGGAAGGACAGGCCTACCGCATGGGGTATTTCCTGGGGGACGGGACCGGTGCAGGCAAAGGTCGCCAGCTCGCAAGCATTATCCTTGACCGCTGGGTCAGAGGTGAGCGGCGGCACATCTGGATATCAAAGAATGAAGCGCTGCTCGAAGATGCCCGACGAGACTGGGGTGCGTTGGGCGGATTGCCACTTGATGTCCAACCCCTACAAAACTGGAGGCCTGGTCAGCAAGTATCCATGCCTGAAGGTATCCTGTTTGTAACCTATCCAACCTTGCGATCGGGTCGCGCGGACATGAGTCGGCTTGAACAAATCCTCGCTTGGGCAGGATGCAGTTTTGATGGTGTCCTGATCTTCGACGAAGCCCACGCGATGGCTGGGGCTGCCGGAGGCGAGAGCGCGCGCGGCAAAAGCAAAGGTTCCGAACAGGGTGTGGCAGGCATTCGCTTGCAGAACCTGCTGCCTCGCGCCCGTGTCGTCTACGCTTCCGCGACCGGGGCATCAGATGTCAACAACCTTGCCTATGCCATCAGGCTTGGTCTGTGGGGACCACACACGGCCTTTCCGGATCGGGAAGCGTTTGTGGCAGGAATTCGTGACGGCGGAATTGCGGCGATGGAGCTGGTCGCCCGTGACCTCAAAGCGCTTGGTCTTTACACGTCGCGCGCGCTCTCTTTTGCTGGTGTCGAATATGAAGTGCTTGAACACCGACTGACCGAAGAGCAGATCGCGATCTATGATGCCTATGCGCAGGCCTGGGCCATCATCCATGCCAATCTCAAGGATGCACTCGAAGCAACCCGTATCGTTGACGGCGAGAATGGAGATACGTTGAACAGCGGTGCCAAGGCTTCAGCTCTCTCAGTTTTCGAAGGCACCAAGCAGCGCTTTTTTGCCCAGCTGCTCTTGTCCATGAAGTTGCCGAGCTTGCTCCCGGCAATCGAGGCAGCCCTGACCGAGAACATGTCAGTAGTCATCCAGTTGGTCTCGACTTCGGAAGCGATGCTTGAGCGCCGCCTGGCGGAACTGTCCGATGAAGAACGCGAACAGCTGGAGATTGATCTCAGTCCGCGCGAATATGTGATCGACTATCTGACCAGGAGTTTTCCGGTCCGGTTGATGGCCGTGTTCGTGGATGAAAATGGCACGCCTCGATCTGAACCCATGAGCGATCAGGAAGGGAATGCGGTGCTGTGCCGAAGCGCGCTTGCGGCTCGCGAGCGAATGATCGAACAGCTCTGTGCACTGCCGCCGATTGCAACTGCACTTGATGCCCTTATCGAGCGGTTTGGCACAGAACACGTGGCGGAAGTCACTGGACGGAGTCGTCGGCTTGTCATCGGTCCTGACGGAAAGCAGCAGCTCCGCTCGCGCAGCCCGCGCGCAAACCTTGCTGAAACCCGGGCATTCATGGATGGCGAGAAGCGCATCCTGGTTTTTTCCGATGCAGGAGGAACGGGCCGATCATATCATGCTGCTCTCGATGCAAGAAACCAGCAGCGGCGGGTGCACTTCCTGCTTGAGCCGGGCTGGCGTGCTGACGCTGCTATCCAGGGGCTTGGGCGAACCAACCGCACAAACCAGGCATCGGCTCCGCTGTTCCGGCCTGTTACAACCGATGTTCGCGGTGAGCGTCGTTTCATTTCGACTATCGCACGGCGTTTGGACAGCCTTGGCGCTCTTACGCGCGGCCAGCGCCAGACCGGAGGGCAGAATCTGTTTGATCCGGCTGACAATCTGGAAAGTAGCTATGCGAAGGAAGCCCTTAGTCGCTGGTTCGGCTTGTTGTTTGCTGGCAAGCTGCAAGCGGTCACATTGGAGAGATTTCAAGACCTGTCGGGCCTCAAAATTGCGTCGCCCGACGGCAGCATGGTTGAAAATCTTCCGACGATCCAGCGGTGGCTTAATCGGATTCTTGCGCTTCCGATCACTCTGCAAAATGCAATCTTCGATGAGTATCTCGGCCTGGTAGAAGCGCGTGTTGACGCCGCGCGTGAAGCCGGAACCCTGGATGTGGGGGTCGAGACCATTCCGGTGGAGAGCTTCAGTATCATCAGCGATACATTGCTCAGAACGGATGACCAATCGGGCGCTACAACTCACCTGCTCGAAGTCGAAATCAGCCGGACCGTCCGGCCGCTGACCCTCGAACGACTGCGAAAATTGTACGGACTGGAAGACCCCTCACATGCGATGGTGCGCAACATGCGGTCTGGCCGGGTGGCGCTCCGTATACCGGCCCGCAGCATCCTGAACATGGAGGGAGAGCGCGTTGCACGGTTTG
Organism: Sphingomonadaceae bacterium; assembly: GCA_024236195.1. Lineage (GTDB taxonomy): Bacteria > Pseudomonadota > Alphaproteobacteria > Sphingomonadales > Sphingomonadaceae > JACXVD01. The sequence goes on along the minus strand of JACKKZ010000003.1, from coordinate 346,101 downwards.
ATTTGATCCGTCCCTTGAAGCGTCTGCGGGTCACTGCTGACGAATTTGAGGAGAGTGCATGGGCCGCTGTCGGTTCTGTCGAGTTCTGCAAGAGTTGGTCTGCTGAAGTGAATGAAGCTGCATCTGACCGCAAGTGTGAGCGGCTGTACCTTGCAACGGGCCTTTTGCTTCCGATTTGGGACAAACTGCCCGCAGATCATGTTCGCGTTAGCCGCATTGCTTCAGCCGAGGGATGTTCGCTGCTGGGCAGGGAAGTTCCTGCTGCCGATGTCCCGGGCCTGTGCCGGGCCCTTGGGCTCAATGCAGCGCCGACTTCTGATCCTGGTCAGTTGGCTGAAGCCGTCCTGAGCTCGGGCAAGCCCATGGACATACCCGGCATCGAGCAACTCACTATAAAGCGCAGCCTGGTCAATGGTTCTCAGCGGCTTGAGCTGGTTGGCTGGTCTGCTGCACGGCTTGACTGGTACAAGGCGCAAGGCTGCTTCACTGAAATAATCCGCTACAAGACCCGATTATTCGTGCCCCGGGACCACGCCCGTGCAATTATCGATGCACTTGCCGCATCTCGCGCGTAATATCAGTCCGAAGCTAGACATGGCTTGCTGGCGCCCATTCACATCAGCTTGGTGTGACACAGTATGCGATGCGTGTCACATTGCTTTGCGTCATGATCCTGTTCCTTCCTGTCAGATCGGCCAGGCGTCGCAACCCGCGACTGAACTCGTCGGTTCTGCGAGGCTCGATTGTTTTGTCGCCAGCTTGCGGGACTACGTCGTTCCGACACACGCGAGCGCCCCTGACGATGAAAGAGGGGAGGGTGCCCTTGTCTGAATGCGCCGGAAGGCGGCCGGTTCTCGGTCCGCATAGGGCGTTCATTCAGGAGACTTACCATGATCAAGACTATCCCTTTGAACAAGCTGACAGTGTCCCCGCGCAATGTTCGCAAGCATGTCAATGTTGCAGCAGATGCTGAGCTGAAAGCGAGTATCGCAGCCAACGGTCTCTTGCAGAATCTGATCGTCAGGCCTGCAGGGAAGGGCAAATTCGAAGTGGAAGCGGGTGAACGCCGGCGCTGCGCTCTGGTCGCGCTGGCCGATGACAAGCTACTGCCGCGCACCCATCCGGTGACCTGTCTCGTCCTCGAGGATGCCGATGCCAGTTCGATCGAGACGAGCCTTGCCGAGAATTTCCATCGCCTTGCGATGAACCCTGCCGATGAAGCGCAGGCTTTTTCGGCGCTCGTTGAAGCCGGTACGAGCATCGAAGATGTCGCGCGCCGTTTCGGTCTCACGGTCCGATTTGTCGAAGGTCGGCTGCGCCTCGCACATCTCGCCCAGCCCGTGTTTGAAGCCCTCGCCAGCGGTGCGATCACCCTCGACATCGCCAAGGCCTACGGTGCGAGCTCCGACCAGCATGTCCAGGCGCAGGTATTCGAACAGGTCTCTGCAGCCTATTACGCTCCCACGCCAGACAGCATTCGTCGGATGGTCCTGAATGGAACCGTGCGGGGCGATGACCCGCGCGCAAAGCTTGTCGGCCGTGATGCCTATGTCGCAGCTGGCGGGCACATCGAGCGCGAACTGTTTGATGATGATGACAGCGAAAGCTGGACTGATGTTGCGCTGCTTGAAGGGCTAGCGAGAGGCAGGATGGAAGAGTACGCCGAGGCGCTTGCTGCCGAGAACGCGATTGCATGGGTCAAGCCAACGCTGGATAGCTATGTGTCGCATGACTTGCTCGATGGATTGCATCGCTTGCCTGCTGAAACTGCGTCATTAACGGAAGCCGAGCTTGCCCGACTTGATCTGCTCGATACCTCATGGGACGAGCACGCAGCAATTCTCGAAAGCGAAGAAAGCGACGAAGAACTTGTTGCCGCTGCAGAGAAAGCCATCGCGATGATCGAGCGAGAATGCCAGGATATTCGAAATCGTCCGCTGGTCCTTGATCCCGAGCTCAAGCCTGATGCCGGTATGATCCTCACGCTGGGTCGTGATGGCGTACCGGTGCTCCAGCCGCAATTCTATACCGAGAATGCTGCAGTGCTCGCGGCCGATGACGGGGTGCTCGAAGTCGTCTCGCAAGACGACGAGAAGGCACCGAAGCGTGCGACAATGTCAAAGCGCCTGATTGATGAACTGGCGATGCAACGCCGGGATGTGCTTGCCCTCCATGTTGCTTCCGATCCTGCGCTTGCACTCGACCTCATGGTTTTTACTCTGGCCGACGCTGACACGCATGACTGGCGCTCGCGCTCGGCAACGACGCTGCGTGGCCCGGCAGCGGCAGGGCCGATTGTGGGATTCCAAGCTAAAGACGCCCCGGCCAGCGCGGCGCTTGCCGATTTGAAGGGTAGTCTCGATGAATGCTGGCGTGCTGGTGAGGACATAGTCGCACGTTTTGAGGCCTTTCGGACGCTCGACGATGAAGCCCGCGGAGCATGGCTTGGTCACGTGGTCGGGAGAACGCTTGAAGCGAGCCTGAATATCGCTGGTGACCGTTCGACAGCATTGCACGATCATTTGGGGGCAGCCATTGGTATCGACGTTGCTCGCTGGTGGCGCCCGAAAGCCGCCAACTACTTTGACCGGGTTTCAAAGGCAGTCATTCTCGACGCCTTGTTCGAAGTGGGCGGACCAGACCTCGTTGCCCGCTTTGCTTCTGCGAAAAAGGCGGAACTGGCTGAGAGCGCCGAACGCGTCTTTGCAGGCAACTTCATCACGGATGCCGACGTGCGCGAAGCGGCACTGGCCTGGGTTCCCGACGCCATGCGTTTTGCAGGCCAGGACATTTCAAATAGCGCTGGTGCTGCTGACGACATGGGTATGCCGTCCTGCAACGAAGCTGCGGAAGCGGAACACTCCCCCAGCGAGATGGCCGCCTGACCTCCTCCTGACAGGTTAGGCCATGTCGCAAGCCGTGAGGCGGTCCCGGCCACTTCGGCAGGGGCCGCCTCCATTTTGCCAGACGTTGGCAGGTAACCCATCGGACCATGTGCCGGCAGAATTCCAGAAATTGCTGCGGCCCGGGTGACGCGGCGCTCGGCAAAACCCAGGCAAGGCCGGAACGCTGCGGACTTTATTTCCAGTGCGCGGCAAGGAGTCTGTCAATCAGACCCAATTTCGCGAGATATCGAGGGTCCTGCGCATTTCCGTAAAGTTGCTGGAACTGTGCGTCATTCAGGCCTTCGTGCAAGGTGGCAGCTCTTGTCGGGAGGAGCTGTTCGTCAGTCACCATCATCACTTGCTCGCGCGTCCTGCTCAAGCGCTCAGGATCGAGGAGGCCTTTTGCTACAAGGAGTCCGGAGCGATCCGCAGCAATGTCAACGAAAGAAAAGCCGGTGGTGTTCCGCATTTGCTTGCGGGATTTCTCCGTGCCAGTGTCAGACAGTTCCTTCCAGACTCCCGTTGCTTCTGCGAGGTCATCATTTGTGGTCACCAGAAGCACCGCGGACATCGTCCAATGCTTGGCCAGATCCTGGCGGCCAGCCAGGGTTGCCTGGATGGGGGCGATCCTGCACACTTTGACGGTCGAAAGCTGAACGTTCGCCAGCTCGCCGATCCGGGGGTCAATTACCAGCATGCCAAGAGCGACCAATGCGGCACCATGTTGTTCGGCGCTGGCCCCGGAACCGGACACAGCCCGTTTGAGCTGCGTTGCCAGCAAGTCATCGGGTGATTGCAGTTGCTCACTCGTCAGAGCACAGTAGATTTTCCGCACTTGGGCTGGATCTATCGCTATTTGGGCACTGGATAGCTGCTGCAAAAAGGCCTGACCTTCAGGCATTCTGATCCGTGCATGCAGTCGATTGTCCGTAATCTCTGCGCTCTCCACCGCTTGGACAAGCTGGTTGAAGTCACTTCCTTTTACCCGCAGTCCGAGCGCGAGCGTCTGCCGCGTCAGCCAGGGGGACAATGGCAATGATCCAATTGTGGCGCGCGCCTGCAGGGGATCGTCGGCCAGCCGGTGGGTGGTAAGACTGATATTGAGCCAACGGACCGGCAAGGGCTGGCTGATCCGGATGGTTAGCCGACCGTCACTGACTTCCATCCAGACCCTCGCCGGGGCTGTCCTTTGACTGGCAAGACCGGACAGGGCTGCGAGTTCGGTATCGCCGAGCACAAGATCGACCCGGTCCCGCGTCAAGGCTTGATGACGCAGGTCCTGTAACAAGGATCGCGCCGTCCGGGCCTGGTCAGGGGTCACCGGTGCGGTTGCTTGTATGCTGGGCTCCGGGCTCGTGATCAAGGCAAGGCATATGCTAACCAGCAGGGCAACGAGCAGGAGTTTGCGCTTCCAACCCCGGATATGAAGGAACTTCTTGGTCACTAGGCTGCTTCTGACTGGTTTGCGCTTACATCGCGGTGAACATGGGGTGGGCTCAGGATAGGGACCCCATCTCGGTTCTGGAGCTCTTGGACCAAGCCGACCTCATGCTCGGCATCCCCCATAATGTTATTTTTGGAAAATGGAACTTTCCCTTCAGTCATTGGTGGAGGGAAATGCCTTTCTGGTGATGACCTGAACGTCACGCTTCCTCGCCCATAGGCCAACTCGGCATCGACCAATGCCGACTGCGGTCCGCAAGAAGGCCCCGGCCTCTCCGAAGACCGGGGCCATAGCGGCATGCGGGAGCCGGATGCTTGAGTTCTGCTTTGAAATTCTTCCAACTAATTCGGGGCAATCCGCTCAATCGCAACCTCGATCCCGCGATCCAGTGCGCAGGTTACAAGCCGCTTGAGTTGCGAAGGCTCGATCGTATCTGCCCCGCAATCAAGCAACATCGTGCCAAGTTCCTGCGCTGCCTGCAGACGCAGTTTGGCCTCCTTTTCATCCAGCAGGGCACGTTGCTCGCGCAAACGCAACAAGGCTGTTCTGGGGTTCCTGGGCCGTGCCATGTCATTTCCTTCCGTTTGGCAATTGGCCCCCTCGCGGAAGGTGTTCGCACATTTATTGTGTTCTGTAAATGTTCTGATGTGGAGAGCAGGCAGCTGTGCGCTGCAGCCCGTTTGCCGGACCAGCAGCGTCTGGCGCTGCGGATCATTTCTAATTGAGTTTTGATCGATGCGGTTGAACCTTGGCTGGATGGGGCGCGACCTAGGCCAGCGACCCACCTGCTGAACGCGAACCAGCAGGCACCTCAGGGGTTGGTGCCACTATATGTGTCGCCAACCCCTGTCTTGTCTGGAGCGATTTCTGCCTCCGGTGACTTCGATTAGCCTCGGAAACCATCCGAGACCTGACTACCTGACATAGTGCCTAACCGGAATTTTCGCTCTTGGCGCTCCGTTCTTCCCGCGCCTGATAAAAGGGCCTACGGAAAGCCCGGGCTCATAGATCGCATTTAGGCCTGGCTCAGCAGGCCAGCCTTGACATGCTGGCCCCGGACGTTGCTGCACTGCTCCGGCTCCAAACGCTTCCGTCGAACAATATTTGGTAGAGTCGCTTTCGTGATCTGAGTGGATCCATACGCAATATTAACCATCCCAAAGTAGGAACTCTGTTAACCATTCGGACGAGGCCCAACCCGATTATGTCGCATGACCGCAGATTGCAAAAGCGCTTTAGGATCCGCTGCCAGGTGGTAGGTCGCGTTCCTGCTACGCCAATTGAAGCAATCCTGTTTGACCTGGCCCTTGCTGGGTGCAAGGCGCGCTCAGGCTCCAGTCTCGTCAGACAGGGAGCAACGATCGTCATTGAGTTGACAGCACATGACCATGTTGCAGGCGAGATTATCTGGAAGAGAAAAGACAGCTTCGGCGTTCGGTTTTCCCGGCCCCTAAGTGAGCAGCTCCTGACGTCGATTGTGCATGAGAATGATCTGGATTCCTCGGCGCCTTGTTTTCTTCCCGTACCCGTTCCGGGAATTATCCCGGAACGGATGGCTGAGTAGACGTATGTCCAGCCTTCGCTGTTGACCGCAGTCGCCTTGGACAATCTTGGCATTGAAAGTCGGCTACCTTCGGCGCAGGTGTTTTGCTTCGGGATGATAGCGCCTTTATGGTCTTCAGAGACAAGGGCGTTGCGGCACAGTTTCTCCGCTGCAGCGGTTATCACACCGGTCCTGCCGCTCTCCGCACCCGGGCTTCTTCGGGCGGGTTAATGTCAACCAGATTGGGCTCTGGCTCGCCGTACCTTTGACTATGCCTCGAGCCCTGGTTCAAACAACTCGCAGGAGAGGTGAGGGGGCCTTTGGCCAGAATCTCCTGGCCTTCCCGCATTGCGCTCAACGCGTGCCGGTTCCGCATTTGACATGGTGTCCGAGCTTTGCCTGCCGCCCGGAATTTGCAAGCTAAAGTTGGTCGAGCGGTTGACTTGATGGTTGAAAGTGAAGACTTCTTGGGTCCAACGGAGGCAAGACTATCCATGGATTGGGCGCAATTCTCTTCTACATATGAGACCATTACCGTGATGCCTGAATCGGATCGGCTCGATGCCCTGGCCAGGCTGGAAGAGAGTGACGAAGCCTTCGCTTCGCGCCTTCGCAGGCAAATTGAACTCGAGAACGTCGGAGTGTTCATGGCGACGAGCGCGCCAGCAGGTATTGGCCGTGATGCAGAGTTTCTCGAGAGCGGCACGAGAGTCGGAGCTTGGCGGATCGACAGTGTGCTTGGAATTGGTGGGATGGGGGCTGTCTACCGGGTAACACGGGACGATGGCACATTCGAGCAGACTGCAGCCCTCAAGACCCTTCGCAGGTCAAATGAGGCGCTCAGCGTGCGCTTTGAAAACGAACGACGGCGCCTTGCACTGCTCGAACATCCGAACATTGCCCGCATCATCGATGGTGGAACCGGTGACGGCGGGCACCCTTTCATGGTGGTCGAGCTCGTCGAAGGACAGCCTGTCGACCATTGGGCCGCAGGCAAAAGTCAGGCACAAAAGATTAGCCTGTTACGCCAACTTTGCTCTGCGCTTGCCCATGCCCATGCACGGCTGGTTCTGCACCGCGATATCCAGCCCGGCAATGTACTGGTCAACGATCAGGGTGATGTACGCCTGATCGATTTTGGGATCGCTGAGCTCGTCGATACAGAAGCAAGTTCAGGACCCGGGCCATTGACCCTTGCGGTAGCTGCGCCGGAGCAACTGGAGGGAGGCCAGATCACTACAGCGACCGATGTTTTTCAGGTCGGGATGCTGGCACACCGCATACTGGCCGACACATGGCCGAAGCGTCAATCTGATGGCGGCGTCGAGCTCGATGAGGACAGGATCAGCGACCCCGACTTGCGTGCAATCCTCGCGCGGACGACTTCTACCGATCCTCGCAGGCGATATGATTCTGTCGATGCGCTGGGTGAGGATCTGGAACGGTATCTGCTCGGCTTTCCTGTAACAGCCCGACCGGTATCGTCGATGATACGATTCAGGAAGGCGGTGGCGCGTAACAAGCTGGCGTCGGGGATGAGCGCAGTGACAATAGCTGCCCTTTTTGCCGCAATTATTGGCGTCAGTACTTTCGCCGTCCGGGCCAATAACGCAGCTGAAGCCAACCGGGTTACTCAGGAAAAAGGAGCAAGGCAGATCGAGCTATACGAGACCTTCAATGCTGGATTCGCAGAGTTTGTGGCCTCTCTGGACATGGAAACCGTGGAGGGGCAAGCTATTATCAAGGCCTTGAAGGGAATGGAGAAGGCGGCAAGTTCGTTAGAGCAAACAGACCCCCAACGGGCGGCGGAAACGTATGTTTTCCTGTCAGAGGTATACGGTGATGCTGGTATGGATCGCGACGCCAGCCGGATTGCCACAAAGCTCGCCAGCCAACGATTCAAACCTAGCTATCCGATAGCCTACACTCTCTCAAACGTCGTGCATTTGTCGCAGGGCTTCGTAGAAGATGACCAGCTGATCGAGTGGCTCGACCGCGCAGAAAAATTCTTTTCGAAAAAGCCGAAGGTGAATTCCTTTGACATCGCCGTGAACCGATGCGTCAAGTCACGCCTTACCGGGACGACTGAAGATTCACAGAGATGTATCGATCTGGTTGAGAAACAGCTGAATTCGAGCAAGAACGCCGCTTACGCAACGAAAGCTGCCAATCTTACTCTCCAAGCATACGCCATGCAAAGCGCGATATCGCTGGGAGATTTCGACAAGGCCGACCAGATCGGGCAAGATGCCCTCGCTTTTATCCGGTCTGAGGACCGCCCCGTAAGTGTACACGAGGCGGACTTTCTCTTGCAAATGTCCGATATTGCGCAGGCCCGAAGAGAGTGGGGCCGATCAAGGGAGTTTCTCCTGCAAGCGCGGTTATCCCTTAAAGGTAACCCGGAACTTTCTTATCTTGAGATCGATTGTTTCAAGGAACTGGCTGAGACCGAAATCGCTATGGGGGCGTTCGGGAATGCTCGACTCAGTGCCAGCCGGGCGGTCACTTTGGCTGAGAAGGTCTACGGACCTGACCACTTCCAAAGCCGTGACGCCAAGGCCAACCTGGCCAAGGCGCTGTCGGGGGGCGGCGATCATGATCGTGCTCGAACCCTGATCGCCGAGATCATTCAGATCGAAAAACAGTCGGATAACGACCCAGTTGCGTTAAAGAAATACAGAGCGATTGAGGCTGCAATTCCGGGGCGTGCTTCCAGGTAGCAGGCGGACCTATCGGCAATGCGCTTACTGCACACCTTGAACGCTATTCAGACAAAGCCCATTGTTCTTGCATCATTCGTTAGCCATTTGACAGGCTTCAACCTGCGCGAAGAACGCATTCCGATGCTCCAGGTCATCTTCAACGATTACGCCAGAACCAGATCCGGACCTTTCTGCAGGATCAGTGTCGGCCAACGCATCATGCGCAAGCAATCGCGCAAAGCGCCTCGAATTTATCCCAGGCAGCGCTGCGGTGCGTTTTGCCGCGCAAGAGCATTCTTTCTCGTTGCCAATATTTTGCGCGCGGCAGTTAGCCTCGATTGCCTTGACCGGCTCACCTTCGCGTGCACACGCAATCGCCCAGGGGTTCAGGCCCGCTGTTTCCCGTTCGCGCAGAACGCCGATCATAGCTATACCCCGGTCTTTGTTCTCTTGCCCGCAAAGCTCGGTGAACTGCGGCATGCGACATTCACCATAGTCGCTGCCAAAAGGAGCTATCGCCGCCGCAATGGCAGGATCGCACCCGTCTTCGGTGACTAATTCTTCTGCAAGTTTTGCAGCATCATTGCGAAGGCCGCGTGAATCTTCGGTTTCATTGTCAGAGCAACCCATCGTTAACAGGCTGCCGGCACATAACACGTATCCAAAACTCCGAAATGCGCGCATTTGTCTCCTCCTGGTCATGACTGGTGCACGGTCTCCAGGATTCCTTACGCACAACAAGCAAAAAGCCGGACACAGCCACCCAGCGTGTTGAGGGTTTCTTCGTCTCTCAACGCCGGGATGGGACGCAACAGGGGGGAATAGCTGTCAGCGGCATGCATTTTGGCCACCTTCATAGCCACGACAGGCCAACGCAGGACGTCAGTGGCGGGACAGATTTCTTGAGCGATCTCAAATTTTGTGTCCGCTTCCGAGCCTAACTCTCGTTGAGCAGGGGTGTCTGCAGTTGATTGCTGCAGGCTGTGCGCCTTGCGCTGTCTGCGAGGCGATTGATTGCAATCAGGTTCGAACACCGTGATTGCCTACGGAAGGAGTGCCTCGTGAAGAAACTTAGTGTCATCTTGTCCGTCGCAGCTTTTGCTTTGCCGGGAACCGCCATGGCTGCATCGTGCCCGACCAATTTTGAATTCACCAATGCGTCTTCGAAAGATGCAATCATTACGATCCACAGCAAGACCCGGCTGAATGCGACCTGGACACCCAATATCCTCAATCCCAGCGCGTCACAGGCCAATCAGATTATGGAAGTGGCCGCTGATGGGGTGCGCACCTACTCGAAGCTATCGGGAAAGGCGATCCCGGTTGACCAGGTTGAGCCGACTGCCAAGAAGGCTCTTGGTCTCGTCTACGATATTCGCAAGGCAAACATGAAAGCCCGGACATTTGTCATCAAGGCCAATGCTCGTGCAGCCAATGCGCCGGTTTCATTGCCCGTGACATGCAAGATGAAGCGGCAGTACACTTTTGCGGTATATTGCGGGACTGGCCGCAAATATTTCGACCGCATCGGATACAACGATTACCGGACCGTTCGCCGGACAATCTGCCAATAGGAACAAGCCAGCTTCCTCGCCGTTCAGCAACGGCGGGGAAGCTTTGGCGAACTGCCCTTTTCAGGCAAAGCTACATTGTCAACTTGTCTGACAGCCAGGCTCTTGCTGATGTCCAGTCCCGACGCACGGTCCGGTCAGACAATCCAAGAAGCAGCGCTGTTTCCTGTTCAGTCATACCGGCAAAATAGCGCGCATCAACGATGCGCAGCCAGCGGGGGTTCTCTTCGCCAAGGCGTTCCAACAATTGAGCTATCGCCACCAGCTGATCCGGGCTTTCGCCGAATTCGGGCAGGAAAAGCTGATCATCATTGGTCGTGCGTTTGCGAGCCAGCTTCTTGCGCGCATGGTCGACAATGACCTGCCTGATTGCGAGTGATGCGACCGCAAGGAAGTGGGAAACAGACCGATAGCCTCCAGTCCCATGCACTTTCATATAGGCTTCATGCAACACGTCATGAGTCATGAGCGTATCTGTCATACGCGACCGTCGGCGCCGTGAGCGGGCAATTGCAAGCAAGTCAGCATGATGGTCTCTGACTAATTGCTCGGCAACCAGCTTCTCGCGTTCGCTGTATCGGGAGGCTGGATTGAATTCAGGCATTTCCGACATGCCCGCTTTTCAGCAGCATTTTTGAACCGAATGCAATTTCTTTGTCCGCATTTTTTCTCCGTTCCCGTTGGAGGGTTGAACAGCAGTGGCACGCGCTCAGGCACATGCGTGTCAGTTTGCAGCAACGATGCTGCAATACGCCACAGACAACGGAGGATACGTCATGCAATCAAGATATTGGATGCTCGGAGTTGGCGCTTTGCTTCTCGCAGCGACTGCATGGGCGGCTACAGGCGTTGAAAATGCAGTTCTCGGCAACTACCTGGAAGAAGGTGACCTGCTGCGGGCGGGGAACATCATTCAGTCCACAGCCATGAGCAGGCCGGGGCAGACAGCCAGCGACTGCCGCGATTTGTGCGATGGCAATCCGGATTGCGCAGCCTACAGCTTTGTCCAGCAAGCCCCTGATCGCAAGCCCCTCTGCTACGAACGTCTGATCGCCAATCCTCGTGACACGGTTCGCAACAATGGTTTCGAGCATGTCACATCCGGCACCAAGCTAAGTTTTTTCACTGATGTCCTGCATGTTCGTCTGCATGGTAATCGGTCCATTCAGGGCGCAGATCCCTTGCGCAGTTTTCCAACTGAAGCACGCGACCCGGTCGCCTGTGCCAGGGCCTGCCGCTATGATGACGATTGCAACTCCTTCACCTACGCGCCGCCGCAGCCAGGCAAAGGCCAAAAGGATGCCATGTGTTACCTGAACAAGGGAGTTGGTTTGCTCAAAACCGCTCCGGATATGCTGGCAGGCCAGAAGATCGGCGCTACCAAGGGACGCGCGACCCCAAAATCGTCGCCTCGGCCGAAAGTTCAGGGCGCGACGGCCGGCAAGCCAATACTTGCCCCCGAACGCAAGCTGGAGCCTGTGGCCAAGCCGAAGCTTACGGTGCCGTCGCGGGTCAAGCCTGGTGATGTGCGCTTCCCCGGCGAAATGCTGGACCCTGCAAGCAAGGCGGATGAGGATACGAAGTTCCCCGGCGAAATGCTTGATGGGGGCGGTTCGGAGAGCGACGAGCAGTCCTTCCCCGGTGAAATGCTGACCCCCGAACAGGACTAAGCCCTCCTTCGAAAGTTGAGAGCAGGCCGTTGGTGATGTCCGGCGGCAGGAGAATGATATGAAAAAGCTAATCGCGTTCATCGGCCTTTTATGGCTGACACTTACCACCACGCCCGCGCTGGCCCAAATCGAAGGGCAGTGGCAGGGCACCTGGAAAACAACCTATGGTGAATTGCGCCTCCGGGAAGACAGAGGGCATGTCTGGGGTGACTATGGCGATTTAGGCCAGATTGAAGGCCGTCTGAGCGCAGATCGTCAGACCTTTCGTGGCGTTTTTCGCAGAAACAACGGTAATTCCGGCTATCTCGAAATGGTCCAGTCTGGCGATGACGGCAACCGCTTCATTGGTCGCTGGAAATGGCAAAAAGACGGGTTTCCCAATTGGAAAACGGAAGATGGCCGTTTCTGGCGAGGGGACCGGATCAGTTCGGAGGTTCCGCAACTGACGCAGTTCACAAATTTCATTTCTCCCGGGCGTTTCGTAGCACGTCTCCAGAGTGATCCACGCAACTGGGTGGCATTCAGGAACGGACCGAGGGTGGCAACCAGTTCGACCGGAGGTACGCGCTCGCAAACCGGACAAGCTGCCCACCCCTGGGCCAGTAGAATGCCGATTTTTGAGGGTTACCCGGCCGACTTCATGCCAACCAGCTTCACTGTCGGCATTGCTAATTTGACCGTCCATGACGGGCGGGCGCCAGCAACCGTGTTTGAAGACGGTCTTTGGGCTGAGCTCTATGGCAACATCGGAATTTACGCCTATTGCCACACGGCGAGTGGCTCTCGCGAGCTTAAGCCTTATGGCAGCAGACCGAACCGGATTTTCAGTCGCGGCAGGGACAAATTCGTCAAAGTCAGCTCTACAACTGGCTATTCTTTCGGCACAAATGAAGGCAGGCGCACTTTTCCCCTGGACCGGGCCTGCCTGGCGCAGCCCTCGGGCCGGATCGTCGTACAGATCCAGAGCAACCTGGTAGAGCGCGACCTCACTCCGAGGCTGGACGACAAGTTTGGTTACAAGGCCGATGACTTCTATCTGGACCAGTTCCCGACTTCGCGTCTTCCCGCCGGGGCCTCAACGAATAGCAAGAAGGTCGGCAAAATCCTGCTCAGCGTGACTTCCGGCCAAACGCGAAGCGGTACTTTCCGTTATTCTGAGCCGGTGAATGCGCGGCGCAATTATCACGTCGATTTCGATGGAGACCTTACGTTCAATCGGTGATCTTACGTGTTCAGCAAAAGGATACACGCAATGAACAATTTTTGTCTAAAGCTATTTCCCCTGGCCTGTGCGGTGCCTTTGGTGGGCCTCGCAGCCTGTGGATCGTCGGGCCAACCATCTTCTGCAAGTGAGGCTCCAACAGTCGAAGAAGCTATACCTGCCGCCATGCAACAGCAGATTGCCGAAGGGCGAGCCACTCTGGAAAGCAATCTCGGTAGCTCGGACGCGGAAATCCTGCAGGCTGGTTTGCCCCTCGAACTGCCCATCACACCCGATGGCAAAGTTGTAAGTCGTTCGGCGAATGGCGCGTCGGCTGAATATGAAACGGCGTTTTCTCCTTCGCTTGTTGCAGCCATTTATCAAGGCGCTGCGCGCGATGGCGAGTTCACGGCTTCGCCTTTGAAGCAGGAAGGAGCTATCGGCGTTGAAGGTGTAAAAGACGGTAAGTCCTTTCGCATCCTTGCCAGCAAGAAAGGAAAGATGACGCGGGTTGCAATTGTCCAGCTGCCCGACTGAAAATTGCTCCAATTTTCCGTGACTGGCCTTGGCATGATCTGGCGAATTTCAACCGCTCCGGGTTGGTCTCGGGCCAGCTTCAATTGGCTGCAAAATTTGCTGCTGCGCCATGGAAAGCGTTCCTCCTGTGCCGATTGAGGAGCTCAATTGGCTTGATGGAGCTGCAAAATGGCCGTTAGACCCGGCCTAGATGAAGTATCGACCGAACATGGCAGGCTGCTTGTGGCTACATTGCAATTTCCCTGGCGTTTCAGCTGCTGAGTAAGCGCGCTGGATGACGATTTTCACTTTGCATTGGATGTTGACCAAATGAGATCACGAATGACGCGCGGCATCGCTCAATCGGTCGGGGCTGGAATTACTGCCGTGTGGGCCTCGGTCCTGATGCTCGCTGCCCCGGCCCAAGCTAGCGAGATTCCGGATCTGTCGATCTGCGATGGCTTCCCGGTTCATTCGGAATCCGAAGACGTTACAGCCCAGCGAGAGCAACCTCTTGTTCTGCCCGCCGACTGGACCGGCATCGCCGCAGTTTCGCCATACTGGATCGCGGTCTCGACTGAATATCACACAACCTACTGTGTGAGCACTCAATGGATGCTGGATGCCGACAATTTCGAACGGTTCGACAAGCGCTTCTTGGGTTTTCACTGGGAAGGCCCCGATGCTTTTGGTTACATCCTGATCGACCGCTCGGGCCAAGGCTATGCGATCGATACAAGCGTGCGGCCGCACTTCACTCCTGAAGGCACTATGTTCGCGGTTTTGAACAGAACCGATACCGGCATGGAAGAATTTGATGGCTTCGCGATCTGGAGCATTCATGGCGGTGCGCTAAGACCGTATCTGGTCAACTTTGGCCCGCCACTTTCTCCAATGATCGACTGGCGCATCGAGGACTGGGAAGGGGAAAACTGCCTCCACATCTCTGCGGTTCCCTATGAGCAGATCGTCGGAAATTGGGAGCAGCTGCCCAATGCCCCCCGATCCAGCTATATCGCCCATCCTGGGAACCAGTGGCAAATTGCGGAAGGCAAAACTTGTCCCACCATCGATTGATACGATGGAGTTTGGAAGTGAACCAGGCATCTCACGGCAGCCGTCGCCGCGATTGTGTATGCCTGGTTCTCGCCATGAGCCCGGGTTGATCGCCACTTGGCACTGCATTAGCGTCTCCAGCTTGTGTCAATGGGACGAGCCATCATGCGAGGTGAACGACTGCCGGTCTGGATCGGGTTGGCAGTCGGTGCCTTTGTGCTGGTGGTCCAGTATCTTGGCAGTTCGGCGATGGACCGGGCCAGCGCCTATATCTTCGACATCTATCAGGTGGCCAAGCCGCGCGATTTTCAGGACGCGCCTGTCGTCATTGTCGACATTGACGAAGAATCCGTCTCCAGACTGGGGCAATGGCCCTGGCCGCGCAGCGAGATTGCCCGGTTGAACGACACTTTGTTTGACAATGGTGCGGCTGTGGTCGGCTACGATATCGTTTTCGCCGAACCGGACCGGACTTCGCCCGGACGGATCGCCGATCAGCTGGAACGGACCAATGGTCCTGCCCCCGCAATCGACCTGCTTCGGCAACAACCCGATAACGACCAGCTCCTGGCCGAGAGCTTTGCCCGCAGCAACGTCGTCAGCGGCTTTTTCCTGATCCCTGAAGATCGCGGCGAGCAGGTTGTTCGTAAAGCCGGCTTTGCCTTTTCGGGCACTCCCCCCAGCGCGGCGGTCGCAAATTACAGGGGAGCAGTCCAGCCACTCCCCCAGCTGGCGCAAGCTTCAACAGGCCTCGGCAATCTCAGCATTATTGGGGATGAAGATGGCATCATCCGCCGCGCGCCCTTGCTGGCGCAGCAGGATGGCGAATTTGTGCCCTCCCTCTCACTGGAAGCGCTGCGGGTGGCGCAGGGTGCAGAGACCATCGTCGTTAATACCAGCGATGGCAGCGGCGAAGGGGGTGTTTCAGGCCGGGTGGTTTCGATCAGGGTTGGCGATTTCACGATACCGACCACTGATGCCGGATCCCTGCAATCCTATTTCACCCCCGCCCATCCGGAACGAGTGATCCCGGCCTGGGAGGTACTAGACCCGACAGGTGACCCCGCAGCATGGCAGGAGCGGCTGGCTGGGAAGATCGTCTTTGTCGGGGCCAGCGCTGTGGGACTGCGCGACCTGATCGCAACGCCGCTGGAAGACCGCGAGTTGGGGGTGATGGTCCATGCACAGGCCGCCGAGCAGATGATCCTGTCTGATTACCTGCGCAGACCCGACTGGGCCGACGGGCTCGAATCCGCACTGGTCGTGCTGCTTTCACTGTCGATGGCCCTGATCCTGCCACGCCTGGGGGCAACGGCAGGGGCGACCTTTGGCGTGCTCGCTATAAGCGCAGTGATGGGGGCAAGCTGGCTGGCGTTCTCGCAATGGAAGTTGCTGGTCTCTCCCGTCTATCCAATTGGTGCACTGGCGGCGGTCTATCTCGTCCAGACCGTGACCATCTTTTACCGCGAGGAGCAGAAGCGGGCCTATATCCACAGCGCTTTCGACCGATATCTCTCCCCCGCACTGGTAAATCAGATCGCCGCCGATCCGGACCAGCTTGAACTGGGCGGAGAAGAACGCGAGATGAGCGTGCTCTTCTGCGACATTCGCGGCTTCTCCTCGATCTCGGAAAAGCTGGGTCCGCGCGAACTGATCGATTTCCTGATCCGCTTCCTCACCCCGATGTGTGACGTGCTGCTGGCGCGCAAGGCGACCATCGACAAATTTATCGGCGATGCCATCCTGTCGTTCTGGAATGCTCCGCTCGACGATCCTGACCATCACCGCAACGCCGCCCGCGCAGCGCTGGACATGGTCGAGAAGCTGAAGCACCTCAACGCGAGTGTGCCACAGCAAAAGGGGGCCAACTGGCCAGGCGAGGTGCGCATCGGTATCGGGCTCAATTCCGGCATTTGCTGCGTCGGGAATATGGGTTCGGCACAGCGCCTGTCCTATTCGCTGCTTGGCGATACAGTGAACCTGGCCTCTCGGCTCGAAGGGCTGACCAAATTTTATGGTGTATCGATCCTGGTGGGGAATGACCTTGCCCGGCATCTTGAGGGCTTTGCCCTGCTGGAGCTCGACCGGGTGCGGGTGGTGGGTAAGTCCGTGCCCGAGACTGTCCATGCATTGATGGGGGATGAAACACTGGCAACCGACGCCCAGTTTGCCGATCTGTCTTCTGGCCTTTCCGCCATGATCAACGCCTATCGCGCGCAGGACTGGAGTGGTGCGCAGGCCGCGCTGGAAGGGCTGGTACCTGCAACACTCAGCCGCTTCGCGCTGGAGCCGCTCGCTGCGCTTTATCGCCAGCGGCTGGAAAGTTTCTCCACAGCCCCGCCGCCCCCGGACTGGGACGGCGCATTTACCGCGCAGGAGAAGTGATCAGCAGATAGCGCCCGGTTGCGGCTGGCAGCCTTGCCCACCCGTATCCGCCGTTGCGCCATTGTCACCGCCCGATGTTCCAACCAGCACTCCCGCGCCGATTGCAGCCACTGCTCCGGCGATGGGTAACCATCCCTTGCCCTTCTTGCGCGCCCGCGCCACCGAAGGAGCAAGCAAATCCTGCAGGCGAGACAGCCCTGCGGGCGAGAGCGGGAACGGGCCAATCGGTTCCGCCCCTTCGCGCGGGATATAGGCAGCCATCAACGGCGCGGTCAGCTCCACAATCTTCCCCGCGCCGGTGACCGTGGCAGAGCCGGTAGTCAACGACCCCTCATGTGCCGGGCCGGGGCCACGCAAGACCACCAGTGTGGCGGTCTCTTCATCGCTCTTGACCTTGCCGATGGAGGGTTCGTCTTTTGCGATTTCAACTGCAGATTTGCCCACCACGCCATCGAGCATGGTGCCGCGAATGCCGATTGTTCCGGCTCGCGTCTTGACCTCGGCATCCGCCTTCGGCGTCCGTCGGCCCGACATGAAACGGAAAGCCCCCTTGGCTACCGATGCTCCGACCGAGCGGCTCTTGGCCGGATCATAGACAAAGCGGTCGATCGTCAGCGTGGTCTTCGCCCCAATGGTGAAGTTCGAGCGGTCGAGGAGCAGGATCTGCAGCTGGCTCTTCTTTGCCGTGCTCACCCGGTCACCCCAGGCCATCCGCTGCTTGGGAGCGACTTTGGCAGGCTTGGTAACCTTGGCGTTGCTCATCCGCACATCGCCGGACACTGCGCTGGCAATGCCGATGCGCGTGGCCTGCCCCAGGGCCGGGCCGCTCACCAGCCCGAGCGAAAGTGCGCCAGCTATCAACGCGGGGAGAAACCGTGCCTGTGCCATTGCTCAGTCTCTCTCCACCATGGTGCACGGCGCCAGCCAGCCAGCCCAGTCTTCTGCCGGATAATCCTTCTTTTTCAGCTTCGAGGCTTCAACCGCGCCGCCAACCTGGTCATCCGCCCGGCAGAGATAGGAGGCATGCAGCAACTGCGCAGATTTCGATTTGGGGTTGAGAGCGAGGAAGCGCTCCAGCGTCGCCAGAGCTTCAAGATACTCGCCCTGAGCAGCAAGACCCTGCGCGCTTCTAATTGCCCCCTGCTCATCCCAGCTTGCATCGACCATCGCATCAAGCTCTTCAACTGTGTCGGCCTGCACTGGTTGAGTGACCAGTGCAGAAGCCAGAGTCAGCGCAGCGCAATACCTAAGATGTTCCACCAACAATTAATCCTCGCGCAAAAAATACAAGAAATACTCTCGCACAGTTTGAGCTTGTTATAAAGAGAGGTTGCAGCGATACGGCCCAAGGTTGGATATCGGCTCGAAAATACCAACCCGTGCCGGTCGATCCCACCGAACCGCAAACGCCAGTGCGAGCGGTACTTTACGGTTGAAGAGCTGGTGCGCTTCGGGATCGAGCTCGCGAAGTTACGGGAGAGTGACGACCTGACCAATCGCTAAGAGGGGCGCGCAATCACACTGCTGCTGCCGACCAGTTGTCGCAGGGGCGAGTTACTCAATCTGCATTGGGGCGACGTGATGGGAAATTGGCCGAATTCTTCGCGATAGCAAGACTGCCCCTCGCAACGTCTCGCTTGGCTCCGCCGTGCGCGAGGTGATCGCCGACATTCCGCGCAAAAAAAGACCGTCTTGGCTGTTCTGGAACCACTGCTACCGGCGGCAAATGCGCGATGTGACCTGGGCCTTGAAAGGCATCCGCGAACGCGCAGGGCCTCGGCCATGGCCTGGGCGTATCCGCCCTCGAGTCCGCCGCGCACAACATTGCCGAGATAAAGGCACGGCGAGGGGAGAGCAGTGAGCTTTGCCGGAACGCGGTGGAATGGGTAGAGCGGAACCCGAAGCCGGTAGCCTTGATAGCGCCTTGATGCGCTCGATAACGCACTGTGGCGGCATAATTTGTCCAAATATGGCCAGTAAACTTGCAAAATTGCAAGAAACTGTCCATATACGGCCAATGCAATCGACTTTTGCCGATCAATTGTCCTTTCTTGGACAGCGTATCAAGGCGCGGCGGCTTGCGCTGGGGCTCACACAGAAGGGCGCAGCTGAAAGGTCTGGTGTTGCCTACCGCACCTGGCGGCGATTGGAGGGCGAGGGCAAGGCCTCGATCGAGGACCTGGTCCGTGCCGCTTTTGCCTTGCGCTGCGAGCAGCATCTGGCGCACCTGTTCCCCGAACCTGCCGCCAGCAATATGGATGAACTGCTTGAACGCCAGCGACAGGCAGAGCTCAAGAAGCGCAAGCGGGCTGGGAGGGCGCGGTTTTGAAACTCGCCCCGGGAACACCGCTCGATATCCTGCTTCTGACCGATGAGGCCGCCGAGCCGCAGCATGTCGGCAGGCTTGCGATGGCTAATGGTTTGGCACAGCTTGAATGGTCGCCAGAAGCGCTTTCGGCCGGACGCGCCCTGTCTCCGCTGCACTATCCTCTTGAAACCGGCCTGCATGCCGCGCGCTCCCGCGCATTCGATGGCCTGCATGGCTTCCTGGCAGACAGCCTGCCAGATGCCTGGGGCGCGCTGCTCCTCAAGCGGCGGCTGCAGAAGCTCGGCCATCGCTATGAAGACCTGAACCCGGTGGATCGCCTTGCGCTGGTTGGAAGCCGGGGCAGGGGGGCATTGACCTTCCGCCCGGCCACGCTGGATGCAGGCGAAGGTGCCGGGGCCATCGATCTCGACCTGCTGGCCCATGAAGCGCGGCAGGTGCTGGTGGGTGAGGAGGCTGAGCTTGGCGCATTGCTGGAGCGGCTTGGCGGTGGCTCAGGCGGTGCGCGACCCAAGGTACATGTCGGTATTGCAAGCGACGGGAGCTTGCGGGCGGGCGATGAACTTGCCGGGCAGGGTGGTGATCCTGCCATCGGGACGGGGCCAGAGGGATGGCCAGTGGAATGGATCGTCAAATTCCCGGCACTGACTGACCCTGCCGACATTGGTCCCGTCGAAGAGGCCTATGCCCGCATGGCCCGCGCCGCCGGGATCACCATGTCTGAAACGCGGCTGATCGCATCGACCACGGGCAGGGCGCACTTCGCCACCCGTCGCTTCGACAGACCTGCACCGGGCCAGAGGCTGCACATGGTCAGCCTGGGCGGCGCGGTGGAGGCGTCCCCACATATGCCCAGCCTCGATTACGATGGCTTCCTGCGTGCGGTGCTGGCGATCACCCGTGACGTCCGCGATGTAGAGCAGGCTTTCCGTCGGATGGTGTTCAACGTGCTGGCTCATAATCGCGACGACCATGTGCGCCAGCATGCCTTCCTGATGGACGAGAAGGGCACCTGGAGCCTCGCACCCGCCTTCGACCTCACTTACTCCCACGGGCCTGGCGGCGAGCATTACATGGCTGTGATGGGCGAAGGCAGGGACATCACGCGTGCTCATGTCGAGGTGCTGGGTGAACGGCACGGCATTGCCCGGCGGCGCGTTGGCGAAATCGTGGACGAGGTGCGAGCCGCGCTTGTGGATTGGGCTGCCCATGCGGGTGACTGCGGGGTCGATTTGTCGCTGGCCGAGATTGCTGAGGCGCTTGCCCGGCGGGACCGGGACTTTTCGGATTGATGCTCAGACAATAGGGGAGCAAACGCTTGAGGCGGGGCTGCGAATTCCCTGTCGGCCATTCTGCCGGACGTCCCCTCTGAACGCAAAGGCAACGCCCCAATCAATTGCGCTACGACGCCCGCAGACCACTCTCAATTCCTGGCAGAGAATGCAGGGTCAAGAGAGCACACGCCATGCACGCCTCTATGAAGCGTCTCGAAGCGGCCTTTCCCGACATACTTGTCACTCGTCGGAACCGGCCATAGTTTGTGCAGCCGATTATGGATGAAATGGGCTGAGGCAACACTCCTGCGAAGCGGGTTCGTGCATCGGCCCGTCTCCTGAACTTTTTGCGTCCGAAATCAGTATACATTCTTCGGTCAAGAAAGTATCGACAATGTCCGAAATATTGCTACATATTTCGGACATGAACGTAGGAGGCTCCCCACTGAAATCGCAAATCCTCCAGCGCATTGCACAGGGAGAGGAAAATGATGTCTGGACGCCATCAGACTTTCTGGACCTTGCAGGCCGTGATGCAGTCGACAAGACACTCCAACGCCTGATCAAAGCAGGTACCCTGCGCCGGATCGACCGTGGTCTCTACGACAAGCCAGGTGTCAATAGCCTGACCAAAACGAAAAGTGCGCCCGATCCTCGTGCCGTAGTCGAGGCAGTTGCGCGCCGGGACCAGATACGCATCCTGGTCGACGGCATGACAGCCGCCAATGACCTAGGGCTGACGAATGCCGTGCCAGCAAAAATAGTTGTTCACAGCGAGGCGCGGCCGAAGTCGTTGAAGCTTGGCAACCTAACAATCGATTTCAAACAGACGGCCGCCAGCAAACTTTACTGGGCAGGACGACCCGCGATGCGGATTGTTCAGGCGCTGCATTGGCTGAGGGACACAATGCCAGGCGACGATACCGTTGAGTGGCAAGGCCGCCTGGCCCGTCTCCTCGCCGATCCAGTACATGGGGAAAAGCTGCGCTCTGATCTGGTCGATGGCTTTGCCACGTTACCCGGCTGGATGCAGGCTCTCCTGCGCCCATTGCTGAGCGATCAGGCATAGCAGTCGTGAACCTGGAATTCGATGAAATCCTGCGCGCCGATGCAGCAACGCGCAGCGGGCTCTATGCAGCAACTGCCCAGCGGCTCGGTACGACGCCGCAGAACGTCGAGAAGGACCTCTGGGTCTGCTGGACACTTGATGCACTATTCAACGGACTTGGCGAGGCACCGAGGCTGCTATTCAAGGGCGGCACGTCTCTTTCCAAGGCCTTCGGTCTGATCGAAAGGTTCTCCGAAGACATCGATGTGACCGTCTTCCGCGACGACTTGGGTCATGCTGCTTCGATTGAGGAATTCGCAAAGCTCAGTCGCAAGAAGCGCGAAGCTGCGCTCGGCGAAATTCGCGAAGCCTGCGAGGCCTACATCAACGGGCCATTCCTGGAAAAACTGAAGGCTCTCTGTGACGAAGCGTGCGCTCGCACGGGAATAGAGGCGGGCGCTCTTCGCGTCGAACCGGACCCGCTTGATCGACAGACGCTGCTATTGGTCTATCCTAGTGCGACACCCACCGATGCCTATATCTCCAAGTCGGTGAAGATCGAGTCAGGCGCGAAGTCCGCGCTCGACCCGAATTCACTGCGAACCATCACTCCTTTTGTCGACGCAGATATCCCGGGTGCCGACCTCGCCGTGCCAAACGTAACGGTGGTAGATGCCGAGCGAACCTTCTGGGACAAGGTCATCATCCTTCATGGCTTGCGGCACTGGTACGACAATCGGGGCCAGCTTCGCGGCAACGGGCAACGCATTTCACGACACTACTATGACGTTTATCGTCTGCTCCAATCCGATGCAGGCCAGGCAGCACTCGCAGATGCGGCTCTCGGCGAGGATTGTGTCGCTCACGCCCGCATGTTCTTCAATCGACCGCCCTTCGACCTGGCTTCGGCACACACACCATCCTTTGCATTGTGCCCCGAACAAGGGATGATTGATGATTTGAGACGAGATTATCGCGCAATGAGCGTGATGATTTTCGGCGAACCGCCACTCTTTGATGACGTCATGGAAGCAGTCGCAGAATTGCAGCACCGTCTCAACGGCCGGACATGACGGAGTTGATTTCCGCTGAGAGTTGACCCGGAAGGTGAGACAATTTCCATAGAGATTTGACCCATGTTTGAAGGGCTTTGACGTGCTCCCCTGAAATGTGACCGGTTTTTGGTAGAGTCCGACGCGAAGTGCACTGCTACCCAACGTCGGACCACTTGGGCCTAGAGTTTTCCGCCTTTCCCAGAACCGGTGGGCTGGTCTCACCGGCTGAGTTTGCCAGCATGATCGGGGGGACGCAGGCAATATTACTGCCTCCGCCCGATTGGTTTCGGGGACTTTGTTGGTGTCAATGAGATCAGGTGGGACTGGATCAGGGGCAAGCACAGGGAGGATAATGCGGTCAGGAATCTGCTCGAGAGTTACGACCAGAAAGTGACCAGTGACTGATTCAGGCGGGGCAATCCACCGCCTCGAACTTCAGCCGTTCAAACCGCATTCCCAGCCAGATCCACTTGCCGCGCCAACCTGTGCGCCCGGCCTTGCAGTCCACGTCGTCGCTCAAGATAGCGCGTCCGGCATCGAAGCTGGACGCCGCCGATAGCGCGGTTTCCCAAGTCAATTCCCCATCCGCCAGCTCGCGTTTCCAGACAGAATAGTCTCCCGGCGTAAACTCGATCAGCCAGATCAGGCCCTGCGGTAACTCTCCATCGCGCCAGCAACTGACTGCAACGATACCTTCGGTGCCATCCAGCCTGTACCGCGTCACTGAACTGCTCTCGCCATCATTACCGCAAATCAGTTGCAGCAATTTGCCGTCAGGATCAGGCGCGCTGCCCAAAGGCACCAGCACACAGCTCTCGTCACTATCTTCGCAGCCGAAGAATGGACTGTCCTGCTCGTCCCCTCCGGCCCATTCTTCCAGTGCAAGCAGCACGGACGGGATGGCGTCACCATCGCCGGGTTTCTCGGCAATATCGGCCAGCTTCCAACTGCCGTTGAAGCGAACGAGTTGCCACTGTGCGGCGGAATCGCCCGCGCGGATCATCACAATCGCATGGGAATCATCCCCGCTGATGGACTGTACCGTGATCGGCAGCCCCTCCGGATCCTGGCACAGGCAGACAGGGTTATGATCGAGCCAGCCCTGATCTTCTCCCGACCGGTCGCGTTCCACTGCGATACGAAAGCGGGGGGTCAGAAACTGAGTGAAGTCGGTCGCTTCCGGATTGCTCTCATTAGCGATAACCTCGCTGACAAATTCGCGCACGCCCCCCGGTTCGGGAGGAGTGCTCGCCGCGCAACTGGTGGTGCCGAACGCTGCAAGCATTGCCGCGAGGGAAATGGCCCAGGCCCTTTTCAGGAAATACCCCATGCTACCCTGCGACCAGTTCGATATAGCGGCCGGACACCCAGCCCTGCTGACAGGGCCCCGAATAAGGCTGGCGCGGCAGTGGCGTACCGACCCCGCAATTGCCAAAATCCTGTTCATCTTCAGCAGGCTGGAAGACGACCCCTAGCCATTTCCCATCTTCACTAACGTCGCATAGATTGACCGGATGGCCAGTTTTCAGGCGAAAGAGCTCCCGCCCGCTGGTCGAGGGGCTGCTACGTACAGACAGGAAATTGTCGCCCCGCGGGTTGAGACCAGCAACCACGCCCACGCCGCCACAGGCATCGAAATCAAGGTCATCGGATCCGACCATGACCTGGGTTGCCACAGCCGTCGACATCGCCGGTGCAGCTCCATTCAGCGCGGTTGAAGCGATTGCCAGGCCAGGCAGGATTATTCGGTGCATGATCGAGCCTGTACCTTATTTCGCCGCGTCGATGGATTTCTTGTAGGGAATGGCGCCCAAAAAGACGCAGATGGCGAAAACACCTCCACCGATTGCGCCGCCACCAAGCAGGCCAAAGCCCAGCACGGCCCCTGCTGCGGCCCCGATTCCGATGAAAACCCACTGCTTCGGGGTCGGCATTGGGCGTGATTTGGCTTTCTTGTCCATCTGCATTCCCTTTCATGGTTGCGATGGGCTTTTCGCGCCATCCAACGATAGGCCATGTCATAAAGTGATTGTCTCCGGCCCTAAATACCATGCTCATGGGAGGCTGACGCGACTAAGGCCGTGTATTTGTTTCCCATCGCTAGGAAATCGAAGTTACCCGTGAATGTCCGCTAACCCCGACCCCATTCCCGAAAGCTGCTGGACCGGATTGCCCCCCCCGGATCGGTCGGCGGCTAGCGCTCCCCATAGCGGTCTTTCCCGTCCAAAATTCCATGCCCTGAAACCGGACATAAATGCGCCGAGCAGATATTGGGAAAAATTGGGTCGCAAGGAGACGGTCGGGTTTTGCTCGACAATAAAGTTGGGCGCTCCTGGCAAATCTTTGTCAGTGCCTTCGAGGCATAGCCTTACCCGAGCAGGCTAATGTCGTTGGAACGATGGGTATAATATGCGCGGGGGTTTGCCTGTCGCATCATCAATGCATCCTGGTGTATTGACTGGCTTGGTATCAAAGCGTTCGTGCCCGATGGAAAAGAGATTGCGGACATGCACTCTTTGCCGTTTCAGGTCGGGTTGAAATGTCGCGCTGTAAACAGTTCGGGACCCGTCAACGATCACGTCGGCTATGAATGGCCGTGTCATTGCGGCTGCTTTTTCGGGGCCATAGCGTGCATTCAAAGCGACCTGGCTGTCTGCCAGCAGGAAGTCTGCAACGGTCCAGTTGCCTGATTTTGTCTTGAACCGGGTGGCAACGCTGTGAGGTGGGTTTCTTAGTCTGACCGGTTCACCGGTGATCCACAGGTCATAGGGCAAGCCGCGGCTATCGGCATAAACAAGCTTGAGGATGGGCTTGCGACCAGCGGCGATAACATCTTCGCTCATCCTGACTTCGCTCGCAAACTGGCGGGTATAGACATTGGCACCCGCCGGCTTGAGCATGTCCATTGCCCAAAGTGCACGAGAATAGCGACCGACATATACATATTGCGTATCACCCAGCAGGGCGCCGGTTGTGCAAGTAATGTATGGCGCCGGCTCACGCAGGTTGCCTGCATCGGCCCAGGCCGGATGGGGGGCCGCCAATGCGAGGACGCCAGCGGCCGACAGCCACAATGTTCCACGTCTTGAAATTTCGAACATTTTAGCCCCTTCTCATCTGGTGCAAGGACTTACTCAGGCGGGCTCAGGAAAAGAGTAATCCCCTTGAAATGGAGCACTTGCAATACCGGGCTTCCTTACGATTGCAGTAAGGGAAGGATCAGCGATTGCCACTCATCTTCTGACCCGATAGCCCGAGCGGGACCGGACCGGAATTCTGTCTCTGCGGAGCTTTCGCTTCGCACCTTGAGGTCGGAATGCGCGTGCCAGGGTGCCAGACAAGCCAGCGCCGGGTGGACGCCATCCTGCCGCCGGTTTGGGGGACTAACTCTTTGTTCAAGAGGCACAGGAGTGAGCGATGCCGCCGAGACTCAAAGCCATGATGGTCGCGGGATCAATACTGTGCGCATTGGGTACCGCGCCAGAGATTAAGGCAGAGGTCGCGCCCCCGACACTCGGCGAATGGGTGCAAGCCCAGGCTGTGCTGCTGCCCACGCCGCCACGCGCAATCGATTCAAAGCTCGCCCGGCAGTCCGGCCGTGGCTATTTGCTGGAGGATTCCGGCGGCAATTACCGGACCTACCTCGTGCCGCTCGATGCCGTGCAAAGCGGCGCAGGGCAGCGCATCCTGGCACGGGCTTCGGGCGGGACGGGCAGCTTGCTGTTCCCCGGACAAGACGGTGCGCCGCCTCTGCGAATTGCGCTCAGCAGGCTCGGCGCTCCCTATCTGGTGGTCACATTCAAAGGGAGTGGAAAGCCTGATATTCCCAGTAAAGCCGATATTATTTTCCCTATTGGCAGGCTGACCTCTTCACCGGGCCAGCAGGTCGTGTCACTCACGCTCGCCCCGCATTATGACGATTATTCGGACCTGCGCGGTCCGACCCCAGGGGAAGTATGCGGGTTTGACCCTCGGCTCGTGCCTGCCATTTCCATGATCCGGCGCGCA
This sequence comes from Sphingomonadaceae bacterium, assembly GCA_024236195.1. GTDB lineage: Bacteria > Pseudomonadota > Alphaproteobacteria > Sphingomonadales > Sphingomonadaceae > JACXVD01. The sequence continues at coordinate 319,417 of JACKKZ010000003.1, read as the reverse complement.
TGCTGGGGCGAAGTCATCAAGCGCGCCAGTCAGCGTGACACGCTCGATCCCTATTCTCTATTGCCCTTGAGTGTGGACAGCCTGCGTCGGTTGCTGGCGCTGCGGGCAAACGAATCCCGCCTTACAGCCGCAGATTCTGATCGAAGCCTGGATGGATTTATCGAACTGCCTTTCAGGGAGCCGCCCAGTGACCGCTAGAACGATGCTCAGGCCCTTGCTTGCCGCCTTATTGATCTCGTCACTCGGCGGCTGTGGCCCGGATTATGACCTGCATACAGTCGTGATCAGTACGACGCCGCCAGCTGGCATGATCAAGCCATCATCAGATGTGGCCAGTTTCGCGCGCATCACCGGGACAGTCTGGCGCAAGGATATGTATGATGAGAACGACAATTGGACAGGAGCGAGGTTCCTGTTCTTCACGCCCGATGGCCCGGACTGGCGGGCGGTACTGGTTGACGAGAGAGGCATCTTGGCTGTGCCCCGCTTCAACCCTGCCTCCAGCACACAACCCGATCTGCCCACGGATTACCTGCGCGACGAGGATATTGCACCCAACCTGCCCATGAAGCTGATCCCGGCCAAAGGTGGCGTGCTGGCACAGATGCAGGCCGGAAAGCTGACCCTGTTCAGCTTCTACGCTTTGTCCAGCGATGGCAAAATGCTGCAACTTGCCCATCGGACCGAAGGAAAGGCCATGAACACCCTCAGCCTGGGCAAGCCGCCATTGCGCAGCACCGATCCGGGAATTTACCTTCTCCAGCAATTGCCGCCATCGCTGGCGGGGGCCATGACGGCAAATCCGGCCTGGCTGTATGCAATCGATACACAAGCAGAACCGGGTACCTGGCCCTGGCAAGCCAGCCAGCTTGCTGTTCCGCGCACACTCAATGACATGCAATCTCTCAACGCGCTTAAAACGACAGCCATGCAACGGCCAGGCTGGGGCAGGCCGTAATGATTGGACTGGGCAGACTGGTTTTTATAGTCATTCTGGCAGCCATCTGGGCAGGTGGGGCACAGGCACAGGAGGCACCCCGTTTCCAGCAACGGCAATCCGCCTGCCTTGATCGCGCGCAGGTGCTTGGCCTGGGAAGCTTGCTGGCCGAAATCGAGCTGGACACCACGTCGGCGGCAGGTGCGAAAGTGCCGCGGAGAATGTTGTTCATGGGTGATCCGTCCACTCGTGACCTTGCCATCTGGGATGATGTCGCACCTCCCGGGCAAACTTGCTTCCGCCTGCGGCATAGCGGCTATGGCTGGTCGTCCGTCGCCGACAAGGACAAGAAAGGGAGCCCGGACCTTTCGGGTGTCACCATTACAGCGGATACCAGCACAATATCCTATTGCGACGCCTTGGCACGTCAAACAGCAATGGACCTTTCCTGCAGCCCAACCTTCACGTTCGGCGCGCCAGAGACAGGCGGATTGCTGGACAAGGGTGATGTCCTTGCGGCCTATATGGTGGTGAACATGCATTGGCAGCCGGATGGTTCGCCCAGCTGGAGCCTGCCCACTGTCTGGCAAATCTATCGCAATCGCAAAAACCGGGCATCGCTGGTCCAGACGCGGATCGGCAAGGCTGGCGGATTCCGCATGGCGACGGGAAAGCTGGAAGCCTTGCGACGCGTCGATGGTTCGGCGGCGGTGGTCGCTGAGTGGCAGAAGCACCTGCCCCCCTTGCCACGCACCCCCCAGACGTTGAAAGCATCCATGGCGGCAGACCGCTCGGGGGCTGGTGCCTGCATTGCCCCCTCCGCCGCGCGCACCGGATGGAACCTGGTCTGGCAAGGTTCGGTCGGTACGAAAAACCCCCTCCCGGTGCTCCTCCAGTCCAACGCTGCCCGCCAATGGCAGCTCTATTACACAGCCAGCGCCAACTGCATGGTCAGGCTGCTCGAAGGCGATGGTCTGGCAACGGCGGATTACGTACTCGACGCCTATCGCCAGCCAGTGGCTTTCACCAATCGCTATGCCGCGAGCAAGGATCTGGGCAAAGACTGCGAGGAACTGAGCAAGATCTATCAGGTCGTTGGCGGGCAGGCTGTTGATTGCAACTCCTTGTCAGGCGTCATTGCCGCTGAAGCAGCTGTGGCCGATCCGCGCGGGCAAGCCATGCTCGGCTATGTGCAGGGTGAGGACGGAACGCGCTACGAAATGGCACTCTTCGCATCGGACAGGGGGGCAAAGGCATTTCGCCTTTACCAGGCCTGGCCCGACGGGATGGCGCGACTGGCCCTTTCGGGCACCGGCTTTGAGTACGCCCCGGCGCTGCAGCAAGCGCATTTTGCCATGCGGCGGCGAGCAGCGGCAGATGCTGAGGCGGCGCGCCAGACGGCAGCACAAAGGGCACGATCCGAACAGCAGATCGCGGCGGAAGAAGCCGCACATTACAAGGTTCTGGCCGCACAGGAAGTGCAAAGGCTGGAGCGGGAACGCCAGGCCAGGCTAACGCCCAAGCAGCGCATGGATGAACATATACGCCGCGAGAATGCAAAAGTGCTGGCCTATATGGATAGTGTCGTCCTGCGCGATTCCCGGACATGGATGTTCAACCGTTACAAGCAGGGATCAATGCGCAACCTGCAACTGTTCAACGCCTCAGAGGACGGGCGGTCATTCATTGCCAGAGCAGACTATACGTTCAACAAATCGGTCACAGGCTGGGTTGAATTCCATTTCGTAAATGCGCGCCTGTCCTGCATAGAGTTCTGGGATTCAAGCTGCCGACCGGTGGGCTGGACCAATGCGAACATGCTGCAAGCATTGTTTGGAGGTCTGTGATGTCCAAGCTGCTCCGCCTCGCCATGATCTGCACCGCAGCGCTCGCTCTCGCGGGCTGCTGGCAAGCCAATTATGCGCTGTTTTATGTTTCGGACTCAGCCCAGCCTGATATCGACGGGACATGGGAAGTCACATCGGCCTCGTATCATCCTACGACCACGCAAATGCCCAAGAAATTCCGTCTCAGCCGGGCAGCGAAGGGCGGGTTTATGCTCAGCTCGCTTGATCCAAAAGTGTCCGGAAAGGACCAGCAGCTTGTGCTCATCCCCTTGCGCCTCGAAGATGTCTATATCGTAGGTGTAAGAACCAGTACGGGATCGCGCGGTGAACGCTGGGTCTATAATTTGCTGCGCCTGGAAGGAAGCAAGGCCTTGCTGGTTGAAGGGAAATGCTCGAAAGATGCCGTGGCGGGTATCAGTGGCACAGGGGCTGGCTGCACAGCGCGCCACGGCACACCTATGCTTGCTGCTGCATATGATCAGCTAAGCAAGCCGGGTGCGTGGACATCGGCGACGCAATTGCAGCGTATTGCCCGATAGGCGGGGCAAAGTATGGAGAAGCACGGGGCTGGGACGAGCGACGGGATCGCACCGAGTATCCTGTTCGTAGAAGACGATCCTCCCACCGGTGCGCGTCTGCTCCTGCTGGCGGAAAGTCAGGGCTGGCAAGCAGAGCTGGCCTGCACCTATGAGCAAGCGCGCGAAGCAGGCCTGCAAGGAAGGTTCGACTTGCTCGTCCTCGATCGCATGCTTGAAGATGAGAAGAGGGATGCGCTCGACCTGGTCGCGGAATTGCGACATGCGGAAGTCGCTTTGCCGGTAATCGTGCTGAGCAGTCTGGGGGGCAGTCTGGAGCGCACCAGCGGTTTTGTGACCGGGGCCGATCTCTACCTTGAAAAGCCGTTCGATAATGGGGAGCTGGTTGCTGCCGCAGAAGCGATTTTCCGGCGCCACGGCATAGGCAATTTCAGCGGTTCCCTGTTCCATCACGGGGCGTTGGAGCTTCAGCTGAACAGTCGCACAGCAAGATGGCATGGCGAATCGCTAAAGCTGGCGCCGCAAAGTTACGATATCCTCGAAATCCTCGCGCGATCCCGAGGCAGCTGTGTCCCGCGTCGTTCCTTGTGGAGTGCCGTCTGGCCCAATTGGAAAGGCGAACCGCAGAACGAGATCATTGATCAGGCGATTTTCCGTTTGCGGCAAGAACTGGCCAAAGCCGAAGACCCGCCATCGGTTGTTACTGTCCGTTCGCGGGGCTTCAGCCTGGATATTCCGGTATGAGCATCAAGCAAAATGGCAGCGAATGGACGAAAAGGTGGCTAGCACCTTTGCCGCTGGCCGGGGCAGCATTTGCCGTAACCCTGGCCCTCGTTTGGGCTATGACGGACCGCGCAGTTGCCGATGCGGAATACCGCACCAGCGTGGCCGATGTCAGGCAAGCGCTGGTGGAACTGGAGAGCCGTTCACCCAGCATGGGCGCGCTGGCACCAATCGACGAGATTGACCGCCGGATCGACGCCCAGTCCGCCGATCGCAAGAATAGTATGGTCTACGCGATCCGCCGGACCGGTGGCACAATCATCACCGGAAACATACAAGCCTGGCCCGCTTCTGCACCGGCCGGTAAGATCGGGGAATTTCACCTCGCAGTCGGCCAGGAGGAGATGGTCGGCACCGTCCGTCCCTTTGGCGGCGATTTCGAAATGCTGGTAGGCAGGCGGCTCGTTACGTTGGAAGGGGTACGCCAACGATTAATGCTGATTTTCGCACTGGCTTTGGGGATAGCCTTGTCAGCAGTCACCTGGTTGTTTGTGCGACAACGCGCCCGCACTGACCAAATCCTGGCCGATTTTTCCCAGGGCCTGCAGACAGCGAGCTCAGGCGGTTTCTACAAGCGGCTAGATGTGCCGGATGATCCGGATTTCGCGAATGTGGCGAACAGGGTTAACCTGTTGCTCGACCGGGTGGAAACATCGACCCAATCGCTGCGGCATCTCTCTGCCAATATCGCTCATGAATTGTGCCAGCCGCTCGCCGGTGCGATTGCTGATTGCGAACGGATCGCTGCAACTGGCGGTCCGGTGGCCGAGACCGGGCAACGACTTCTGGGCAGGTTGGAAGCCATGGATGAAACTTTCCGCGGCTTGCTTTCGCTGACCAGGATTGAATCCGGGATCGATGATGCCGGCGCTTTCGAGACCTTTGACCTTGCGACAACTGCATGCGAGGTGCGGCAGCTGTTCCTGGATTATGCCTCGACCCGGAATGTCGAGCTCGGACTTGAGTTGCAGCCCTGCACGTTGTTCGGTTCTCCTGGGTTGGTACGCAGCGCGATCGGTAACCTCTTGTCGAACGCGATCCGCTTTTCGCCAGAAGGGGGGACGGTGACAATTTCCGTCCGCTCCGGCCTGAACGCCTGCCACTTGTGTGTGCGTGATCAGGGCCCCGGGTTTGACGGGCAGTTGCCTCTGCGGGCCAACGGCCAGCAATCGGAAATGCAGCGGCATGGCTTGGGGCTGAGACTCGTGAGGGCCATTGCCCTGCGGCACAATGCGCGGCTCGAATTCCCCGAAAGTGATCAGGGGTTGATGGTTTGCCTGACCTTTCCGAGTGACCTTTAGCCAACTGGATGATTGAGCGAACAACATGGCCCGAGCCCGCGACCACTGCAGCCAGCCAAGCGGCAAATTGACCGTGCGCCTATTGGGCGGGGCTGTCTGTCTCCTGCTGCTGTCAGGATGCGCCAGTGGCGGGGCTGTGGATATGGTGAACCTGCGCCGCGCCAGCGTTAGTGCTTTCTCCGGCAATGATGAAGCAAGTCGTGTCGCCGCGGCAAGGCGCGAGGCAGCTATTCCTCTCCAGTTGGTTTCCCGCAAACCTGTCGCTGCCGTTGAGCCTTTACAGGTCGCTGACTTGTCGCAACTGGTGACGGCAGCGAACCTCGCTTCCCCGGCCGCCTATGCTGACATTGACGTGTTCCGTGGCGCGAAAAGCGGGCCTTCGGAATCCTACCACGCGCTGAAACCGGGGGCCGATATCGCATTTGATATTGCCTTTCGGGGCAAGCAAAGCGCGCTTGTCCTGGTCACGAGTGCAGCAGGTGACCTGGAACTTGTCGTCAGGAACGAAGCGGGGCAGCAACGCTGCGCTGACAAGCTGACGCGGGGAGTAGCCTTTTGCCGCCTCAGGCCAGCTCAGGACGTAACGCTTAGGGTTGCCATCAAAAACACCGGCAAGCAGCGCGCAGTCTTCTCGTTGCTGACGAATTAAGCAGTCTGAACCGACTCCGCGAAACCTTACTGCAATGGTGATTTGAATCATTCCACCCGGCGCGTGATCATCAGCCGTCGTTTTCGGAGGAGTTCATTTATGCGTCAGCTCATTGCACGATATGCCCCGCTGGCTGTGGCCGGGCTCTGCCTTGCCAGCCTTGCAGCGCCAGCCCCGCTCTCGGCCCAGCGCGTGGAGTTTGTGACACCGTTCGAATATGTGATGGGCAACGCAGCCCAAGGTGCTGGCAATGCCGTTGGGGCAGCAATGGCCTCGCGCGCGGACGCCGCCCGTTTCACACAGGCCATCGCTTCGGCACGGGCAGCCTATGCGGGGTGCAAGGGCAGCTGCACGAAGGAACGTCAGACCCTCGGTCGGCTTCTGGCCCGCAAGGATTTTGTCTATCTCCAATTTGCACAGATGCGGGGCCAGATGGGCGCGATGTTCGGCGGCGAAGGGGCATCGCGTGCTGACGCGATGCAATATCTGATGCGGGGGAATTCAGGCTATGACGGCGGGATAGAGCAGCAATGCATTGGCCAGTTCAACGCATGGGCTTCGCACTACGTGTCGGCCTATAATCGCTCGGGATCGGCCGGCAATGCCTTGGGAGCGCTGTTTGGAATGGGTGATCCGATGCAGAGCCTCAAGCAGTTGGGGCAAGCGCAGGTTTCCGCCGATGACGCCCTGCGCCAGTCCATGAGCAGCTATGAACCGTACAGGGCGTGCCGTGACCGGGTGGAAATGCGCAAGGCGGGCAAAGGCTGAGGACCTATTTTGCCTCGTTCCAAATTGACTTTTCATGCCTACTTTCGCACGAAGCAGGCATGAAATTCATGCGCCTGCTCGCCCTGTTCGCCTGTGCCCTTCTGGTTCCCTCAGTGTCGGCCCAGGCCACTTGCCTGCGCCCTGGTGATGATGGTTTCGAGCTGGCGGACCGTTCCTTTCAGGCCGCGCAAATGCGCCTTGCTTCTCCGCCTGGCATTGCCATCGAGCGCAATTTTGCGGCGGCAGGCGGAGACAGCGATGCGCTGCGCAAACTCCTGCAGGACCGTGACTCCTTCAAGGTTCCTGCGCAGGGCCTGGAACTCAGCCCTGAACAGGCAGTGGAGCGGGAGCGCGCACTGGCCGGGATCGAACAACAGGTCGAAGCCCTCGCTCCCGGGCTGCTGCAAGAACTCGCACTGCAGGCCATGCCAGCAGCCATGCTGATGCAGCAGCTTGGTCCGGACGAGGCCATATTGATGCTGCTCCAGACAGGCACTGGGGGCTTTGGATGGTTGGTGACGGACAAATGTGTCAGTTGGGCAAGGCTGGATTTGCCGACCGGAGCGGACCTGTTCCAGGCGCAAGCGCATCTGCGTGAAGCCATGCTGCCGAGCATTGCTGTGCGGGGCAAGGCGGGCGCGAAGCGCCGGGATGGTGCGGCCACCGAACTGCCCATGCTGCTGGAACAGTGGCATGGGAGACTACTCGGCCAGTTCCCGGATGAACTGCAATCGGTCCGAAAGGTCTATGTCCAGGGCAGTTCCCAAATGCTGTTCATTCCGTTCCCCGCGCTGATCGACCCGAAGAGCAAGCAATATGAAGTCGAATTGCGATCCTATGCCATCCTCCCTTCGCTGAAGAGCCTACAGCAGCGCCGTGCATCCGCTAGCGAGGCTCAAGGCGCAGCCAGGGTCCTGGCGATCGGAGCCCCTGCGGGCAGCTTGCTCCCCGATGGCAAGGTTTATCCGCCCTTGCCGGGTGCGGCCGCCGAATTGCGCGCCATTCGGGCGGATCTTGGGGACAGGGCCCACATCCTCTCCGGGGCAGAGGCAACCGAGGTAAAGCTGCGCGAGGCGTTGCTTTCCCAGAAGGCAGATGTGCTGCTCTTCTCTACCCATGCATTGCTTGAAGGGCGGGGTGAGTCGCTGGGGGCGGCCGGCCTGGTCCTCAATTCTGCGCAACAGCCTGATCGGGCCGACTTGCTCGACTTGCAGGATATCCTGTCCTTGCCGCTTGATGGTGAACTGGTCATCCTTTCGGCCTGCGACACGGCCTCTGCAGGGCCGGACAGCAGCGATGCGCTGAACGGGTTGGCGCTTGCATTCCTGACCTCTGGTGCCCGCGACGTGGTGGTCACGAACTGGCCAATTGCAGACCGTTCCGCGGCCGTCTGGTCGGCGGCCCTGTTGCGGCAATTGGCAGATAACAGGCTCTCGCTTATCGAAGCTGTCCGGGCCAGCCAGCTCGAACTCATGCGCTCAAATGGCGGGAAATGGGCCGCCCCGCAATTCTGGGCTCCTTATGTCCCGGTGCTGGGCCAGCCCTGAAACGATGGGACAGCTCGAAAGGAAGCTATTGCCATGTGTGGCAGCATAAAGCGCTCAATTCTGTGTGGCCTTGCCGCTTGCCTGATGGCATTCCCTCTCCCGGCCTTTGCACAATGGGCGGCCGAAGAAGACTTCGAAGCTGACATGGTGGCTCCATCCGAGGCCTTCAAAGCGGGCGGCGCTGACGCCGCCGAAGAGGCGCTCAATGTGCTGGAGCGGAAATGGGGACCGGAAGGCCTGGACGATCCGATAGCGCAAGGGCGGATCGCCTATGAGCGGGGGCGGATTGACCTGATTGGCGATCATGATGTGGAGGCCATCGCTCACTTCGATGCCGCGCTGGCGATCTATGCGGAGCTGGATCATACGCCTGCCTCTTTCGTGCTCTCTGCATATCGCGACCGTGGATCGGCCAATTGGGGGCTCAGCCGCCTTGTCCAGGCGGAAAGTGATGCAAGGCAAGCGCTGGCTATTGCGCTAGGTGATGCTGCTGTCAGCCCTCGCTTGACAGCGTCAGCGCATTTCATGCTGGCGCGGATTTTGGACTTTGGTGGCAAGGCGAAAGAAGCGCATGCGCAGCTGGGCAAGGCACTGGAAATCGCCATCGCTGATCCAGATTCAGACCCCTATGACCTTGCCGAAATGGTGGGATATCTAATCAATCTGCGCAGCCTTGAACAAGGCGATGCCTATGCGATGGTTTCTGTCGCCAAGGACGCGATCCGGACGATGGAGGCAAGGACTTCCGGACCCTCGCTACAACTGGCAGGGCTCTACGCCTCGCTCGGCAACAGCTTCGAAAAGCTGGGGCGACTGGACGAAGCAGCCAGCGCCACGAGGAAAGCGATTGCGATCGTCATTGCGGCGCGAGCAGGCGATGCGAAGGGCGATGCCAACACCTTTATTCAGGAGGCTTACTATCGTCATAACCTTGCCGCGACACTGCGCCTGATGGGCGACTACCAAGCCGCGCAACAGGAACTGGACGAGATGACGGCGCTTATCGCCACCAGTTTGCCTGAAGACCATCCCGTCCGCATTTTCATGAGTCGACAATTTTCCTTGAACCAGGTTGACCTTGGCAACCGGCAGGAAGGCCGCCAGATGCTGGAGGCAGGTTACTGGGCATTTGCAGCCAAGGTTCCCCCGACTGAACTGCGCCTGATCGCCTGGCAAAACGATCTTGCCCAACTGGCGCTCGAAGACGGGCGCTATGACGATGCGGCGAATTATTTCGACAAGGCAGTCGAAGGGCTTGAACTCAGAGCGAGAGAGCGACGCATCGATGCAGTCATTTCACGCAAGGAGTGGCAGCAACAGCAAGCGGTTTTTGAAGGCTCGATCGAGGCCGATGCCCGTTTGGCTGGAATGTAAGCGACCGTTGATAGTGACGACTGGCTTTCCAAAGAATGTATCAGTTCTTCTCGGGCAGCTTCTGGGGCGCTTTCCTGACCTTGGCATCACACATCAGGAATGGCCGCTTTTCCTCAACACGTTTCCAAAAGCTGCCTGACCGGACTGCCCCCCAAAGCTGCCGTTCATCAATGAAGGATCCGAGGTCTTCCCATGGAAGCTTTATCAAGCACACAGCCGCCCCGGCTGGAGCCCAATCCTGTCGAGGATTGTAGAGGAAAGGGAGCTCTTTCCGAGTGCTCAAGGACACGTTTGTCCGGGCACAAGGAGGTCTCTCATGTCGAAATCCAAACGCTCGATCACTGCACAATCACCTGCACAACGCATTACGGCGATCATCATCAAAAAGCTCGAACAAGGAACCAAACCCTGGATCATGCCGTGGCGCGGCGTACCGGTCTCGCGGCCCTTGCGGGCGTGCGGAATTCCCTATCGCGGCATGAACGCGTTCTGGCTGTGGATGGTCGCCGACATGTGCGGTTACGCCTCGCCGTTCTGGATGACCTACAATCAGGCCAAAGAACTGGGCGCACAGGTGCGCAAGGGTGAAAAATCCACAATCGCCATCTTCTACAAGAGCTACACCAAGGAAGTCGAAGCCCCCGACACCGGCGAGAAAACCGACGAAAGTCGCCGTGTGCTGAAGGCCTATCCGGTTTTCAATGCCGATCAGGTCGAAGGTCTTCCGGACCGTTTCCATCCCGCCGCGACGCTTGAGGTGGTGGAGCCCGAGGGCCGTCAGGCAGACCTCGACACATTCTTCGCCAGTATTCCGGCCGTCCTGCGCCATCAGGGTGACGAAGCCTATTATGAGCCGGTGGCTGACAGGGTGACAATGCCGCCCGCGCATCTCTTCTCAGGCTTCGACCACTATTACGCCACGCTCGCGCACGAGCTGTCGCATTGGACCGGCCATGCCAGCCGCCTCGATCGTAATCTCAAGAATCGATTTGGTTCTGCAGCTTATGCCGCCGAGGAACTCATCGCAGAACTTTCGAGCGCCATGCTTGGCGCTGAACTCGGTCTGCCAGTCACTCATCTAGATAACCATGCGAGCTATATCGAGCACTGGCTGGGGCTCCTGAAACAGGATGACCGTGCCATTCTCACCGCTGCCGCAAAGGCGGAGGAAGCATCAAGGCTGCTGCTCAAACTGGGAGGACGGATATCCGCCGATGATACCGGCGAAGCGTCAGTCAACAATGCGCTGGCCGCCTGAAGGAGGGTGTCATGGGCCGATCAGTCAGTTACCCCAGCGGGGCCATCGTGGCCTTCACCGTGCTCGAAGTCGAAAACCATGACGACTGGGACCTCAAATATGAGTGGCTCCGCGAGGATCTGCGTGAGCGCGCAGGGCAGGCATTCCCTTCTCTGATCGCGCACGACGGTTGGCGAGGCCGCGAAGACCGGATCCTCATGCGCAATGCCTATGCGGATTTCGGCGTGTCGGTTTACGCCGGCCTGGTTGCGGTATGGATCGTCGAGCGTGACGATGGCGCCTATTGGGATGCCGATTGGCGCACGGCCAGATCGCCCAGAGCACAACGCTGGCTGACCCAGATCGCCCCGCGTTTTGATGCGTTGTTCGGCGACTACGTCTGCCTCGGTCACATGTCGAACGGTGAGGGCGTCTACGCAAAACGGGTAGCCTGATGCGCCAGTCACTTTGGTCGTGGCGAAGTGCCTGTCCTCCCTGACGAAGCTTGCTTTTGCACTCATGGTCTGAAGCCATGCGAGAGAGGCCCTGGGCCAGCCGCCAGTCTTCCGCAACCCGGCTTGCGCAGGCCCGAGTTGGCCCGGCCCTGTGGGCCGTTGGCCTGCCCGCGCCAGCCTGCCCAAGCGGGTTTCCCCTGTCGGGTGCGGAGACTGCCTCAAGCTGGCCCTGACGGGCTCTCGCTGGCGCAGCCATGAGCGGGTGCGTCAGCCTCACGCCAGTCAGGAGGACAATACCCATGCACTCATCATTTTCTGACCACCTTGCCGGCCTCGATCTTTCCGGTTTATCGATTGGTCCTGCCCCAGTTTCCACCAATGATTTTCCGGTCCACGAGGCGGTCGTCCAGACTCTCGAAGCGGTCTGGTCCGATCTATTTGCGATGGTCTCTGGGACTGCGCTGGAGGCCGATGCCGAGGACCTCGGCTGGGCGTTCGTCAACATCTTCCACCGTTCCGCGACCCGCAAATCGACCGCAGTTGACCGCGCAACCGACGAAGTCCGAGCGCTCCTGGCTACCGCCGATGGATCCGAAATTCACACCCATGAACTCGAGACCCAGGTTGAGCGTGCGCAGTGTGCCGAAGGGGCCATGATCGCTCTCGAAGAGATGCGCGAAGTGGCCGCTGCCCTCTATCTCAACGAGTTCGGCTCCTCGTGGAAGCCCGTGTCGAGTTCGCGCTTCAGCCACAGCGCCATGCTTACGTCCGCGCTTGTCGAGGGCCGCGAGTTCGTCCGAGCCCGGTCAGAAGCGAAACGCCGCGCCGCCATGCCTGAAGGCACACCGGTGATCTTTGCCGGGGGGCGCACACGCCATCCCAACGAGCAGGACGCGCTCACTTTCGCCAACAACGTCTGGGCTACTCTGGACAAGGTCCATGACCGGGTTCCTGACATGGTTCTTGTCCACGGCGGTGATACCAAGGGCGTTGACCGTCTGGCATCTTCATGGGCGGAACGACGCAACATCCCGCAAATCAGCTTCTCCCTCGACATGCGCCTGGGGGCACGTGCAGGCTTTAAGCGCAACGAGCGTATGCTCTCGCTCGACCCCCGTTATGTCGTCGCCTTTCCCGGAAACGGGGTCCTAGAGCGCCTCGTCATCGAAGCCAAATCCCGTCGGATTACCGTCGTCGATCGCCGCGGTCCGCTTGGAACTTCTCCCAAGCGCGCGGCTCAGGATACCGACTGATGCGTCCGGCATCGCGCCAGCGCCATCGGCGCTGGCGCAGCCCGTCAGAGGAAAGAGATCGCCTGGTTTGGTGGGCAAGGCGATCGGTGCTTGCCGGTATATTTCAGGAGAATTCTTATGATTGATTTTCAGGCAATCACGGACGATTTTGCGGCCAGTGAGGCCAAACGCGCGAAGGAGGTTCAAGGACACATCCACCGGCTTAAGGCAGCGCTTATTGCACCGCTGCTTGGCGGCGCAATTGCGCGTGTCGTAGTTCGCTTTGACGGGTGCGGCGACAGCGGTGCAGTCGACGAATGCCTCTTTTTCGATGCTGGCGGGCAGCCTGTATCCTATCCGGAGATGATGATCGGCCTGGCTGGGGAAGGGGGCGAAATAAGCCTTGCCGCTGCCCTCGAAAAGCTGACCTATCTTGCTCTCGAATGCCATCATCCCGGATGGGAAGTTGATGATGGCGCCTGCGGAGAACTGGTCATCGACGTGGCTACGCCGAGTTTCGTCCTTGACTGTCAGCTGCGCTACACTGACGACCACTCGACCGACCTCTAGGAGACAAGCGATGGCGCATTGCTACTATCACGCCCTGTCGTCGGTCCGGAAATGGGGAGGGGTGGTGGAAGATTACCTGCCGCTCCACCAATGGTTTGACCGGTCGAAGGCGATCTTTGCTGATCCGCGGCACCGGGCGCTGCGGCACCATGCCGAAGGCATATTCATGCTCGAAACGCTGTTCGGGGCTACCATCGTTAATGCCAATGACCGTGTTGTACCTGTTCGTCTTATTGGCGAGCAGCACGTCCGCGAAGACCTGGGGACAATTCCTTCCTTTGCGGATTGGGGACGTCTCATCACACCGCGAGACTGGATGCTGCGCGGTCATCGCCTGGACGAGCCTGTAGCAGCTGGCACTGTACAGTCTGGTGTTGGCGATGTGTTTCCGGGCAGTCATTCATCCGCTTCGGGAGGGCGCGTTGCAGTCGAGCTATAATGGCAACGCGACGGCAAGCGAAGTCGCGGGGCGCGGTGCAGCCGGTTAATGTGCACAGCATGGTTTTGCCCGTGCACGGCATTCGGGACCAACCCGGCCTGTTCGCAAACCTTTCATGAAGCATCCCCGTCGAGACGCGCAACCCCGATCAGGTCCGGCCGAGTTGCCGGGCTACGCCCGGCTGCCCGCACCACCCGAACCAGATCGGGGTTTCCCTCCGGTGCGCTTCGCCGTGGCCGCTTCCTGGTCGGGTTTGCAGCCGGGATGGACCCGGAATGCCCGATCAGGAGAAAGACCATGACCAATCTCGTTATCCTCGTTGGCCGCATCGCTCGCGACCCCGAAACCCGCACCACCCAGGGTGGCACCAGCATCACCTCGATCTCAGTTGTCACTGACCGTCCCGCTCGCAAGGACGGAAAGACCTACAAGGACGAAAACGGCTACACCGCCAAGGACAGCGAATTCCACCGCGTAACGTGCTTCAACGGTCTCGGCCAGAACGTCGCCAAGTACTGCACCAAGGGTCAACTCGTCACGGTCGAAGGGCGCATCCACTATACGCAGTGGGAAGACCAGGACGGCACCAAGCGCTACGGCTGCGAGATCATCGCCGACAAGGTGGACTTCCTCTCCAAGGGACGCACCTCTGCCAATGAGGGGGCACCCGATATCGACGAGGACTGAGCACCTCCCATATCCTCCCAGGCCCCGATGGTACACGCCATCGGGGCCTCTTTTTTGCTTGGCAACCGGAACGGCGGAGCGGGGCATCGAACCCGCGCCCCGCCGGGTCTTGCTCCTCGTTGCGCCAAATTTTGAGGGGTCTCTTTCGCAGATAGTCCAAGTGTGATGGGAGCTTTGGGGCCGCGTCAAGGACGATGGGGCCCCACCATTTTTACCGGGCAAGCCCGGCAAAAATCGTTTCCCCCATCGCCGCTGCGCGGCCGCGCTATGCGCGGTCCCTGACCCGGCCCGTCGCCCCCATCCTTGCACCTCCTGATGCGACGCATCGAACTTCAGGAGGAAAGACCATGTACACGTCAAAGCATATCACACGGGGCCCATTCCAGGCAGACCAAGCGGCATTTGTCGCTGCGCTCGATCAGGCCCATGCCCGGTCCTTTCACAGCTACTTCACGCAATATGTCCTGACCGATGGAGAGGCGGGTTACATCGCTGTCGATGAGGGCGATTATGGAGCTTTACCCAAGGCCATGCAGGACCGGGTTATTGATGCTGTAGCGGGCAAGCTAAGCGATGAATTCTGATGCCGGGCACAAGGAGGAAGTCCGTCCGGGCTTCCTCCTGTTTTTTTGCTCAGCTCCCGTGAGACTAATCCTTGAGCAGGCGTGCGATTGATCGTCTTTGCGTCAGTCGAGAGCGTCTTTAATATCTGATTGCATCTGGGCATCGTGGCGTTCAATCCGGTACAGGCTCTGATGCCGGGCCCAGGTTCTGAAGAGCGAACAGACAGCACACCCCACGCCGCCATGCGGCAGAAAGAGATTGTTAAGCAATAGGTTACGCGAAGTTGTTCCTCTACAAAGAGGAGCAAGTCAATGCAAGAAAATGGCTATCTGCTACCAGCGAATGAAGCCCCGAATCATTCTACGACACGATCCGGTGATGGGCGTGGGAGTGGTGAAAAGGCAAAGCCCACCAACCGGGTACGGCTCAACGGCAATATCGCCCGCCGCAAGCCGGGCAAGCGCATCCGGGAATATTGGGATATCGACTTGCCAGGCTTTGGCCTTCGAGTAAATCCCGGCGGCAGGCGGACATGGTTCGTGCTGTTCCGCCAGCGCGGCAAGCTGCGGCGGGTATCGCTGGGGACCTCCCGCGACATCTCGCCCGCGACGGCCCGCCGCCTCGCGCGGGCGAAACTGGCGGAGGTAGCGCTGGACGGTTTGCCAACGCGCAAGAAGGCCCGCGCCGCGCAGAAGAGCGATGCGCCCCTGCTGCGCGACTACGCGGAACGCTTCTGGGCAGACTATTCGCGACACTGGAAGCCATCGACCCGCAAGCGCAACGAGAGCGCGATCTTCAAGGAAATCCTCGGCGCATTCGGCGACCGGCGCGTAGACGATCTGGCCAAGGGCGACATCCTGTTCTGGCGCGACAGTTTCGTCGAGCGACCCGGCGTGTTCAACCGCACCTTGCCGGTGTTCTCCGTGATGATGGGCTATGCCGAACGCCTCGGCCTGCGCCCGCGCGGCTCCAATCCCTGCAAGGGCACGCCGCGCTACAAGCGCAAGCCGATGGAGCGGTTTTTGTCGGCACACGAGTATGCGCGGCTTGCCACGGCATTGCGGGACTATGAGACGGAGCAGCCGCTCTATGTCGCGGCGATCCGCCTCTTGATCTTCACCGGCGCACGTTGCGGCGAGATCGAGCAACTGCGCTGGGAATGGGTGCAGGAGCCGCGCCTGATGCTGCCCGACAGCAAGACCGGCGCGAAGATCGTCTATCTCAACCGGCAAGCCGCCAATGTGATCGCAGCATTACCAAACCGGGAACCAACCGGCCTACTATTCCCCTCCTTCCGTAATCCCGACAAGCCGATCACGCTCGGCATCCATTGGTCGAAAATCCGCAACCGCGCGGCCTTGCCGGATGTGCGCCTGCATGACCTGCGACACAGCTTCGCTTCGGTCGCGATCCGCGACAACATCTCTCTGATGGTGATCGGCAAGCTGCTGGGCCATGCGCTGGCAGAAACGACAACCCGATATGCGCATCTGTCCGACGAGATCGTCGCCGATGCAGCGGAGCGCGTATCCGGCTCGATTGCCCGCCTGATCGGAGTCGGGCAATGAACGCGCTTACCCTGCGGGGGATCGTCGCCGAGGAGCTGGGCAGCCTCAAATTCCATGTGATTGGCAAGTGCCGTGGCTTGGGCGAGCTGCGCAAGACGTGCTGGACGCGAGAACTGCCGGGATTTGGCACTCGATATTATGCCAGCGGGCGCAAGGTCTATATTGTCCAGGCACGGATGGAAGGGCGCACCCGCACGGTGACGATCGGTAACGCCAAGGTACTCAGCCGTGCGCAGGCGATGGATGTGGCGCGCCGCGTCCTTCTCCGCGCCCAGACCGGCGAAAACCCGGCGGAAGAGCGCAAGCGGCTGCGCAAGGTTCCGTCCTACCGCGACTTCCTGAAGACCTACTGGGAGCGCGTATCGCCCAAGTGGAAACCGTCCACGCTCTACACCCATCGCTACTACAAGCGGAAATATCTCGACCGGGCCTTCGAGGGCCTGTTCCTCGACGAGATCGAGGAACGCCATGTGCAGGAATGGTTCAACCGCATCACCAACACCGGTGGCCCCGGAGCGGCCAATCGCTGCGGGGAAATCCTGCGCGCCATGTTCAACAAGGCCGAGCAATGGGGCGTGCGGCCCGAAGGGGCGAACCCCTGCCTCTATATCCGCAAGAACAAGGGGCGGAAGTGCGAACGCTTCCTGTCCGATCAGGAGTTCCGGCGGATCGGTGAAGTGCTTGACCGGCACCGCAACGCTTTCCCGCTGCATTGCGCAGCGATCAGCCTGCTGATCCTGACCGGCTGCCGCAAGTCGGAGATCACCTGCCTCAAATGGAGCGAGGTGCGGGGAAGGCGTTTGCTGCTTACCGACAGCAAGACCGGCCCGCGCACGGTTTGGCTGGCCGAGGCGGCAGCGACGATCCTTCACGCCCTGCCGCGCCGGGAGAAGCAGCTTTATGTGTTCTGGAACCCGACCACCCAGCGCCCGATCACAGACATCGGGAACCTTTGGAGCAAGCTGCGCGACGAAGCAGGCCTACCCGGCGTTCGTATCCACGATCTACGGCACAGCTTTGCCAGTCATGCCGCCGCCCACTCTGAAACCCTGCCGATGATCGGCAAGCTGCTGGGCCATGCCGATGTGCGGACCACGACCCGCTATGCCCATCTTGACGATGGGCATGTCATCGAGGCGGCGCAGCGCATCGGCGACCAGATCGAGCAAAACATGAGTGGCTCAAATTCATTGAGCCGTAACACTAAGTATGATAGTGGGCCGTTGCTGCATGACTAAGAACCCGCGCATCCGCATCTACGCTAACCGCTGGTTCGCCAAGTTCGCGGCAAAGGAAAAGATCAGCGATGCCACGCTTGCTGATGCCGTGCATCGGGCCGAATCCGGCCTGATCGATGCCGACCTTGGCAGCGGCCTTATCAAGCAGCGTATCGCGCGCCAGGGCGGAGGCAAGTCGGGCGGTTATCGCTCGATCCTGATTTTCCGCTCGGGCGAGCGGGCCATATTCGTGTTTGCCTTCGCCAAGAGCGACAAGGCGAACCTGAGTGCGGCGGAACTGAAGGTCTATCGCAAGGCTGCCAGCATCATGCTGGAGCTGGGCGATGACCAGATCGAAACGGAAGTTGAAGCAGGCCGATTGGTCGAGGTGAAAGACGATGAGCAAGGCTAAGGCAAAGACCTACAAGAGCGAGGCGATGGCCGCCGTTCACGAAATGATGGAAGGCCTTCACGATGCGGGCAGCATCGACAAGCGCACCATGCGCGAGTTCGATGAAGCCTGCCTTGCGCCTGCGCCCGTTCTGTCGCCGGACGAGATCAAGGCGATCCGCGAAGCGGAGCATGTCTCGCAGCCGGTGTTCGCGCGCTATCTCAACGTGTCGAAGAATCTCGTGTCTGACTGGGAACGCGGCGCGAAGAAGCCGGGAGGTCCGGCATTGCGGCTGCTGTCAATCATCCAGCGTAGTGGGCTGGATGCAGTCGCGTAAAACACGAAATCGAATAACGGTAATCTACAAATCGTCTGCTGCAGTCCGCGCTGCCTCATCGCGTTCCTCGCGCCTCTCGTCAGCAAGCGCTGTCGTCTCACTCTTCGACATATATATCAGGCGTAAATAGCCATCGAGGAAACCGTACTGATTGCAATTTGACATCTTCTGATAGGCATTGTCGGAGTACTTTTTTCCGGTCGTCACGAGCGTTGCTTGGATAAGAAGATCACCACCATCGGTATAAAGGGCATGCACATCGTCGACCTTGTCCTCACCGTAAGGTTCGAACGCTGCAGCGCGACTTTGTAGGGCAAGCCGATTCACCAAGGTGTCGTCAACATTCGGAGTGCCTTCAGCTAAGGCATATTTGGATCCCAGTGCTTCATTGAAAAAGTTGAAAGCTCTCGCGCCCCCAACGATGCATTGCCCCCATTCTCGATCGTCAACGACGAAAAATTGGACCTGAAGTAGTCGATCATCTTTGAAGACCAGTTCCGTCTTTGCTTTCTTGCCAGCCAGAGTGAAGTCAGAATTAACGTTGACGTCCATGACCGAATAACCGGCTTGGCGCGCTTCATATTTGGCTCTTCGCACTCCCTCGACAGCCTCGATCACCACCTTTGCTTCGTCAGGTCCCATCCCGGAATAAAGACCGCCCCAAAGTTCGGTTTGGGGTGTTGGGATTGCCTTCGAACTTTCGTCCTGCGCAGACGCTTCCTGATGGGGAATCGCTATCAGCGGCAGAGCCACAAGGGCAGCAGCCATTATACGAAAACTCACTTCAACAACTCCCTTGATAACTTCAACCCTTCGGTAAGGCCGTCCTTATACGTTTGACAATGTTCAATAAACGCAAGCCGAGCAAAATAATTCGAAATGGACGCCGCGAACCGCTCTAGCGCTCCCTCATCTCCACGGATTTCGCGAAGCAGTTGTTCTCGACACTGTTCGTTATAATTGGCCGAGACGCTTCGAGTTTCGCGGGCCTCCCACCCAGCTTTCCATCCCTCATTGTAGGCAAGACAAAGCGGCGCGATACTATCGAAATCATCGCCAGCTCGCTCCCGCATTTCAGTAACGCTCGCAAGATTCTTATAGGCGCCGTCAGCGGGGCAGACGTAGTTCACTACTGCGTCGATTTGTCCTTCCTGCGCCAACACAGGAGCTGGACAAATCACGCCAAACGCGAGGACACTCCAAGTTATAAATTTTGTCATAATTTCTTCCCTGACCCCCTGATTGGAAATGGCCGTCAACCCTGCGCAAAAAAACGAATGATGCCGTTTTCGATGCGATGGCCGAAGCCGTTCGTCGTTGCATACTCGATGAGTTCTTCGACAGTGATATATGAAGGCAGAGAGCTGATGGTCCGGTAGATCTGACCGCCAGGTTTTGCCAAACTCTTCGCAGAGAAAATGTTCGCAACTGATTTCTTCATGGCCCGCCGAAACTCACATTCCCCTCATCCTGAGGTTACGGTAGCTGCTATTTTAAGATCACACCACCGAGATGGCCATCTGCTACAAATTCAAGAATCTCGCGCCGTTTAAACCGCTATGTTGGACTATCCTTCAAGCGCCGGACGGGCTACAAAATCCATGTGAAACCAAGGCCTTTGCCATCGGAAATTAGGCGGGGAAGTGGTCGATCACAACGGTCCAAATAGGGAACAACTTCGCGCACACCCCACGCGACATGTCGCTGGATCAATATCTATACAGATCATATATTTAATGGCAATCTCTGGCCGTGGTCACTTCTCAATTGTTTTTCATGAAGCACGCTTGGCGCCTGCAGGTTTCATGAAAGGCCTTCAGAAAGGACCGGGAACAGCCATTTTTTTGTTCTTTACCTGTTCTCTTTGTTCATGTAAATCAGAGGTGCCTTTCGTAGCGTGATTCCAGGCTCTCCGACTGAAGGAGATAGCCAGAATGTCACGACCCGTCCCGATACAGGTCTATGTTTCACCGGAGCTTGCAGGCCGTGTTCGCGCTGTTGCCGCGAACCGGGACCTGAGTGTGAGTGCCTGGCTGCGTGTGCTCATGATCGAGGCCTGTAAGCACAGTGAAATGACCGCTGAACATGCCGTTTCGAACGGTCGACTTTTGCGTCTCAACCTGTTCGCAAGAGTGGGCATTGATGCCCTGCTGGCAGGGCATCCTGACCCCACCTTGCGCGACCGGGTCCACGCAATCTACGCGCGCAAATGCGACGAGCTGGGGCTTGCTTCGACTTTCGTTGAGGAGAGTCAGGATGAAGCGTAGTCTTGGCAACTTCACGCGCGGCAGCCAGCTGCTTGGTCATTTCGGTTTCATGTTCGCCGCGGGCTTCAAATGGCCATTGATCCTGTCTGGTCTGGGGCCTGTTCTTGTGTGCTGGTGGTTGGTTGCAACCCGCATGAGCGACCATGAAACCTACCTCGTCTGGATGCATATCTATGCGTCGTTCTACACTTTCATGGAGTTTGATCCGGCCAAGATCGTCATGCTGGAGTCGGCAAATGGGACGTCACTCCAGATACCGATATCGCAGGTTGCAAGCTATTCGCCTGTGCACCAGGCCTGGGCCCGTCTGCTTGAGTTGGCAGGTCTGGCCATCGTGTTGTCCGGGGTGGCTCTGGTCCCCGCCTTTGTCTCCTTTTACTGGTTCGCCGAGCGCTTCGGCAGCCTCTCAAAAGCGCGGCGGCATGAGCGCGGGGCTGCGCTTGTTTCCCTGCCGGAATTGCGCCGCGATATAGCCGTCCATTGTCCCCCGTCAGCGCCTATGGCACAGATTTGAGGTTGTGATTTAAGGAGGATTTGGGCTTCGTCGTAGTGACGAAGGAACGAATCTATGGACGCCTCCCGCGCAAGGTGGATTTTTGATGTTGCTGCGGCATTGGATGCGTGAATCTATCCGGCCTATCGATTGAAGCGGGTTTGCTCCTGGCCATGATGGGAATCCGCGCGGTTCAGTGCCTTCTAAGATGAGCGGCCTCGAAGGCCATCGTTCCTTACAGGCTGTGAAGCGGCGGTCCGTGCCGTTACACCATCAAGTCTTCACCTCGCATTTGAAGACATTCGTGATCCTGCTCAGCGCTGAGCAGGATCACGCGATCTTGTAGCTCTCTCCGCTGCGCAATATTGCCCATGCCATGCGAGCCGTCTTGTTCGCCATGGCGACGAGCGTTTTGTTGTGCCCAGCTCGGGATAGCAGATCCTGCGCCCATTTTGATCGCCGGTCCTCGTGCTTGCTGATCCTCAGCAATGCCGATCGAGCCCCGTGTATGAGTTGCCGCCGAAGGTAGTGGTTGGCTCTGCTGCCGATGCCGCCAAGCCTTGGCTTGCCGCCCGTCGTGTATTGTCGCGGAACCAGACCGATCCAGGCAGAGAGGGCTCTGCCCGATTTGAAGTGTCGGCCATCGTCGATCGCGGCCACCAAGGAGGTCGCGACGATCGGTCCAACGCCAGGCAGCGTTGTCAGGCGCTTGCAACGCTCGTCAGTGCGGCAGATCTTGACCAGCATGTCATCGAGAGCCGACACTCTGGCATCAAGGTCGCGATACTCTTCGACGAGTTGCCGAAACAGGAGCTTGGCCAAGTCCGAGAGTTCGGCGGTCTCAATCATCTTGTCGATCTGCAAGCGGAACCGGGACGCTCCAGCGGGCATGACGATGCCATACTCGGCCAAAAGCCCGCGCGTATGGTTGATCAAAGCGGTCCGCTGGACGACCAGCCTGTCGCGTGTTCGATGCAGGGCTTGAAGATCCTGCTGCTCGACGCTCTTCAGCGGCACGAACCGCATAGTTGGTCTGGTTGCCGCTTCGAAAATGGCTTCCGCATCAACTGCGTCGTTCTTCGATCCCTTCACGAACGGCTTCACAAACCGCGGATGGATGAGCCGCACGTCGTGCCCCAGCGCCTCGAAGGTGCGCCCCCAGTGGTGCGAGCTGGCGCAAGCTTCCATCGCGACCAGTTGTGGACGTAATCTGCTCACCGCGTCGACGAGCTTGGCCCGTCCAACCTTGCGCGAAACCACTTCTCCATCATCGCTTATCCCATAAATGTGGAAGGACTGCTTACCCAAATCGATCGCCAGCATGTGCATGTGATGAACTCCTCTGCTCCATTCTTGCTGCAATCTTTTTGGCTCGATTGCGGGAGGCGTCCATCCCATAAGATGAAGCCCAAATCCTCAAGCGCCAAAAAGCCTGCCGAGCAGGTCGTAAAGGACATCCGCCGCAAGACCCGTCGGCACTTCTCTGCTGAAGACAAGATCAGGATCGTGCTCGATGGCCTGCGCGGCGATGACTCCATTGCCGAGCTGTGCCGCCGTGAAGGGATCGCACAGAGCCTGTATTACACCTGGTCCAAGGAGTTCATGGAGGCCGGCAAGCGCCGTCTGGCTGGTGACACTGCGCGTGCTGCGACCACGGACGAGGTGAAGGACCTGCGCCGTGAGGCCCGTGATCTGAAGGAATGTGTGGCCGATCTCACCCTGGAGAACCGTCTGCTCAAAAAAAGCATGATCGCGGATGGGGGAGACGACGAATGAGATACCCTGCATCCGAGAAGCTGGAGATAATCCGGATCGTCGAGCAGTCGCACCTGCCCGCCAAACGCACGCTGGACCAGCTCGGCGTGGCACGGCGCACCTTCTACCGCTGGTATGATCGTTACCTTGAAGGTGGCCCCGAGGCGCTGGCAGACCGACCATCCGGGCCGAGCCGGGTGTGGAACCGCATCGGCGAGGATGTCCGGCAGCAGATCGTCGAGATGGCGCTGGAACAGACCGAGCTGTCCCCGCGAGAACTGGCGGTGCGCTTCACCGACGAGAAGCGCTACTTCGTGTCCGAAGCTACGGTCTATCGCCTCCTGAAGGCCCACGATCTGATCACCAGCCCGGCCTACACCGTGATCAAGGCGGCAGATGCGTTCCACACGCAAACCTCCCGCCCCAACGAGATGTGGCAGACCGACTTTACCTACTTCAAGATCATAGGATGGGGTTGGGTCTATCTCTCGACCGTGCTCGACGATTACTCGCGCTACATCATTGCATGGAAGCTCTGCACCACCATGCGAGCCGAGGACGTCACTGACACGCTCGATATGGCACTGGCAGCCTCAGGCTGCGACCACGCCAATGTGCTGCACAGGCCCCGCCTGCTCAGCGACAATGGCCCCAGCTACATCGCGAGCGAGTTGGCCGAATACATCGACGCCAACAAGATGAGCCACGTGCGCGGCGCACCCTTCCACCCACAGACCCAAGGCAAGATCGAACGCTGGCACCAGACCCTGAAGAACCGTGTGCTGCTGGAGAACTACTTCCTGCCCGGTGACCTCGAACAGCAGATCGAGGCCTTCGTCGAGCATTACAACCACCAGCGCTACCACGAGAGCCTCGACAACGTCACACCCGCCGATGCCTACTTCGGCAGGGCTGCCGCCATCATCAAACGAAGAGAAAGGATCAAGCGAAAGACACTCGAACATCGGCGCTTGCAACACCGCACGCTCGCCGCCTAAACATCAATCCAAGACGAGGCCCACACTCCGCTGATCTACGCCGCGAGTTGTGCCAAATGTTCTGACGACAGACATCTTGGTGCATCTGTCCCATGCAGCCTGATCACCTGGTTGGCGCAGGCCCACAATTCCCATTCGCTCAGCAACGATGATTGCCCCAGTAGCGATCCCATTTCAGCACAGTTCTGGTGTATATCATGGCGCAGGACAAATCTGCACCTGATGGCAAGGTGCACCAGGCTCCGGTGCGATTGCCACCGGCCGAACCAGTCGAGATGCAGCGCATGGTCCCGCCTGCGACGATGATGTGACCGGTAGGCGCAGTACCTTTGGCGCCGCCAAGCAGGTTGACCAAGGCATCACGTGCCTGGAGGGCGCTGGCGTCTGGGCAGGGCTGGTTCGTGCGGCACGTGCCATCCATTTCGCGAGCCGCAATGCCAGAAATGCGAACTCTTGGGCCTTCAGCACACCAGACCGGGCCATCGCCATCCCAGACCTGCACAGGGGTGCACATGAAGGATTGGCCAGAGGCAACGATGCTGGCAGCAAGTAAAATAGACATATCCGGATCCTGTTATAGTCGGCGGCCGAACCAAAGCACACGGCCAACAATATTGATGTTGCGCCGGTCAAGTCCGTTCCAGCTCGGATAGGTTGGGTTATCGCTCGTAACGGACACCTTGCGTCCTTGTGGTTCCATAGCAACCCGCTTCACGGACAACGTGTCGTCCATGCGCAAAACATAGATCCCATCGCGCAAGCGTGATTGGCCATCACCGAGATCAACCAGCACCTCGTCGCCATCATGTAGCGTAGGTTCCATCGAGTCTCCTAGGACGTGGATGATCGAGAGGCTGGATGCCTTGCTAGTCGTGATCCGACGCAGCCAGCCTTCTTCAAATCCGAATTGCGCACATTTCATTTCCATCTCTGCAAGTGCACCATGGCCGGCTGAAGCATCAACATCGAGGATGGGCACTGTCACAAGCTGGACGACTGGTCCTTCGCGGCGCGTTGGTGCACCTAGCAGTCTTTCATCAACTCCGAAGAAGCGTGCCAGGATAGTCCGGTCCTTCTCGTCAAGCTCTCGCGGGCTGCCCTTGCGGATATACTGCTGAATATATGTCGGGTTGCGCCCAAGCATCCGAGAGAGGGCCGAGAAGTTGCTGCCCCGTTCTTGAATGAGGCGATCAAGGGTTTCGCGGGCTTGGTCCATGCGCTGAGGTCCTGCAGTTATGAATCTAGGAAATAGGATAATATCCTAGATGGAACGAATGAAGAACGCAACAATCAAAATAGCCATAATCAAATGTGACAACCTGAACATGCAGGACCAACGGCAGAGCGTGATGGAGCGCCCAAAGCATGTTTTTCTTATGTCCTCAGGCAGGAAAAAGACGAAACCAGCGTGCGCCAGGCGATACGGTCAGGAGGCATGCCTTTGCAGCACGGTTCTGAGTGCAATAGCAGCACTGCAACCGGGGCAAGAAAATGCCCTCTTGCCTTGCACCGGAGGGGCATCGAGCGTTGACCCCATAATTGGGTGAAGGGCCAATGACGAAGCTACCCTAGGTGCGGGAATTGGGGGCATATTTGGGGGCACAAACTTGACGGTGAATCAATAAAAGCTTTGATTATCATATTCATACGGTGATTTTGAGGCTTCCACCCTCTCCGCCACTTTGTTGTTCCCGCAGCTATTCGGGCTCTCGGAAGATAGACCTAATGCGCCAGGCGGTTCTGCCGGACAGCGGGAGGGCGTGGCGCATCAGGCGTCCTTCAGCACCATCTCGGCGAAGATATCTTCCAACATGCATCCCCGCATTTCGACCATGGCGAAATGGACCCACACCAGTTGCAGGCCATGTTTAACGCTTGTGCGTGAAATTTCGCGGAAGTTTAGCGTAACTTGCGGAAACGCGGGAACCGGGCTCTGCTACATATATTTTTCGATTGCCGGATAATCAGGGTTCCTGAGAACACTGTCGATGAGAAATTTCTCGACCAGGTTAGCCAGCGGGTCCGTGGCGGCTGGGCGGCGTTGCCAGAATAGTCTCCAACTGGT
Organism: Sphingomonadaceae bacterium; assembly: GCA_024236195.1. Classification (GTDB taxonomy): domain Bacteria; phylum Pseudomonadota; class Alphaproteobacteria; order Sphingomonadales; family Sphingomonadaceae; genus JACXVD01. Next base: position 293,400 of record JACKKZ010000003.1, on the reverse strand, counting down.
CAGCGGATAAAGCGGCGCAAGCCTGCTGCGCGTGTCAGGCGATAGCATGTGGTCGGCCAGGCAGGCTACGCCCAGCCCGCGATCGACCATCGCGGTCACGACATCAAAATACTCGGAATGGCAGATGATATTGCGCGGGATGATCCCCGCATTGGCCAAGCCTTGCAGCTGCTCCCGTTCCTGCTCCGATCCTGCCTTGGGCATGATGAAAGGCATTTCGCCAATTTCGGCCGCGCTGCGCGTTCTTGTTCCACCGGGAAGCAGCGCCGGATTGCCAAAAACCCCACCACGAACGAGGGCGAGGGGTGTGGCGCCAGCCGGCAACGGGAGATCGTCGCGAAAATGGTACATCGCGAAATCGACATCGCCCTTTTGCAGTTCCTGCGAGCTTTCGTCACTCGGCACACGCGGATTGAACTCGCATTCTATCGCCGGGTTCTCACTCAAGAACTGGCCCAGTGCGGGGCGCACATAATGGTCGAACAGGGCCTGTCCGATATGAATGCGGAAGCGGGCAACCTTGCTCTGTTGCTGTCCGACCTTGCGATAGGCGGCAAGGACAGCTCCGGCCTGCTCAAAGGCCTTCAGATCCTCCCGGAAGGCGAGGCCGAAGGGTGTCAACGCAGGGCGCTTGCCCGGGCTGCGGGCGAACAGGCGAAAACCAAGCTGTTCCTCCAGTAACGCAATCTGGCTGCTGACCGATGCCTGGGAAATGCCCAGCCTGTCAGCACAATGGCGAAAGCTGAGTACGTCGCAAAGCGTGGCGAACACTTCGAGCTGGCGCAGGGTAAAAGGTAGGGAAAGCATTATGGTTTCATACCAAACCCATAACTTTCAGACAATGTCTGTTATCACTTGGGGATTGGTTGCCTTCCACGGGCTGAGCGACGATTTGAGGGGAAACTTATAAAGAGAGTAGGGAGATCTATGTCCAGAAAAGCAGGTGCAGCCGAGGGTCAGCTTTCGATCCGGTCGATAATCGCAGTTGGAGCAAGCGCAGCCGCGATCGCACTATCCACAGCGCCAGCAATGGCGCAAGAAGCAGCCGACGAAGGAACAAGTGCTTCTGGCAATGCCCCGATTATCGTCACGGCGCAGTTCCGCGAACAGAACCTGCAGGACACGCCGCTCTCTATCACTGCTGTGACGGGTGACTTGCTCGACGCACGTAGTCAGACAAGTCTTGCCGAAATTGCAAATCAGGCTCCCAGCGTCACCCTCCGACCTCTGGCTTCTTCATTCGGGCCGTCAATTGCAGTGTCGATCCGTGGGTTGGGACAGCGCGACTTCAACCCGTTGGTGGAACCTGGCGTCGGCATCTACATCGACGATGTCTACTATCCGCGCCTGACCGGTGCCAATTTTGAACTGATGGATGTCGAGCGCGTTGAAATTCTGCGTGGTCCGCAGGGTACGCTGACCGGGCGGAACTCTGAAGGCGGTGCGATCCGCTACGTTTCAAAACGGCCGGACGGTACCTTTGGCGGCTATGTCCAGGGCACCTATGGCAGCCGCGATCTGATGAAGATCCGTGGTGCCGTGCAATTCCCGCTGGGCGATGCTCTGTCTGCTCGTATTTCGGGCACCGCCGGATATCAGGATGGCTATGTCGACGGCCTGGATTATGGCTGCCTCAATCCCGGAAGCGGGGTTATCTCCACAGGCGGCACAGGGCCAGACTGCAAGGTCGCGGATTACGGCGATGTGAACTATGAAGGTGTGCGCGGGATCCTGCGCTATAATCCGAGCAGTTCGATTGACATCATGCTGACCGCTGACTGGTCAAACCATGACACGTTCCAGCTGGGCGATGTGCTGCTCTATGCCAATAACAGCAATCCCAACATCCTGACCGAAGGGGGGCTTCCGCTGGACTCCCGCTTCATCTGCGGCCCTTATTGTAACTACGCCCGCTTCGGCTATTCGGCCGATAACTTTGTGGCCGGCATCATTCCAGGGCTTAACGGCCTGCCACTCAACGAATCCATCATTGATAACCGCTCTACCTATGAAGCCTGGGGCGTATCACTGAACGCCGATATCGAGTTGAGTGATCGCCTTAGCCTGGCCTCGATCACCGGTTTTCGTCATTTTGACTCGGTCTTTAGCAGTGATGCCGATGCTGCTCCCACGCGCGTCAATGCAACCATTGTCGGGCTGGATAGTGATTTCTTCAGCCAGGAAATCCGGTTGAACTACGAAGCGAGTGACTGGCTCGATCTCACTATTGGTGGCTACTATTCGGATGAGCATACGCTGCAGGATACGCTCACTGATATCCGCTATGTCGCCGCTGGTGGGTTGCCGATCTTCCCGCTGCAATTCCTTGGTGGTGGCCCGGTTGATGTGAAGTCGATGGCTGCCTTCGCCACGGCCTTTATCAAGCCGACTGACTCCCTCACGATAACGTTGGGTGGCCGCTATACAGATGAGGAAAAGACGACCACCTATCGCCGGGTGAACTATGACGGTGTTACGCCAAACGGCTTTGTTGATCCCGTTGGCGCGGCCTATGGCGCGGGCTATTCCGGGCCGGATACGCTCGACACAGACAGAGATGGCAACACAACTGAAATCGTCACTGCGCTCAACGGTTTGACAGGTGGGTATAAGGGGGACCGGTTCGACTATCGTGTCAGCCTGGATTATCGCCTGTCAGATCAGGTTCTGGTCTATGCGACCACCTCCACCGGATTTAAGGGAGGCGGCATCAGCCCCCGTCCGTTCAATGCAGCCCAAGCCGTGGGCTTTGGCGCGGAAGAACTGACTGCCTACGAAGTCGGCATCAAGACTGACCTGTTGGATCGACGCGTTCGCTTCAACGCCTCTGCCTATGTCAACAAGTTCAAAGGTGCCCAACTTACACTGACCTCTTGCCCGCAGTTTGGCGGGCCGGGCCCCTGCGCCTTGCCGCAGAATGCAGGCGATGCAACCATTACAGGGATTGAAGCGGAGCTCTCAATCACGCCGACTGAGGGCTTCGATGTGAATGCATCGCTGTCCTATTTCGATTGGAAGTGGGATTGCGTGGTGATCCAGGTGGTCCGCGCGCTCAACACAGGTGAGACCAATAGCTGTTCGTCTGACCCGGCCATTATTGGTCTCTTGTCTGCCCCCCCTCAGGGCATTGTCGACATGCAGTTCAGCTTTGGCGCACAATATCGCTTTGACATCGGCAATGCGGGTTCGTTGACGCCTCGTTTCGACGTATCCTATCAGGGTGATACGGCCGGTGGCGCGCGGATCCCGACTCCGGGATCGCCGTCACAACTATTTGGCAGCGCCCCCGACTATGTGCTGACCAATGCGCGCCTGACCTATCGTGATCCGGATGATCGAATGGAGCTTTCATTGGGCGTCACCAATCTTTTTGACGTCTATTACCTCTATTCGACGTTTGATCTCGTCGGGGCAGGTGGTGGCCTGATCACCGGTTCGCCTGGGCGTCCGCGGGAATGGTCGCTCTCTGCGAAGTATAATTTCTGATCGTCCACTCCAGTCTGTTCGCCGGGTGCCACAACTCATTGCATGTGGCACCCGGAGGACAATTTCAATCCGGTAGTGGGAAATGAACTGGACTAAAGAAAAACACGCCATCTCCCGTCGCACTGCGCTGGCAGGTGCTGCCGGGACGGCCGCTTTGGCCATGACCATGGCGGGGTGCAGGAGCACGCAGAAGCCCGCGCGCAAGCCGAACTTTCTGTTCATCATGGCGGACGATCTCGGTTATGCCGATCTTTCCTGCTACGGTCGGCAAGAATACAAGACACCGGTGCTAGATAGCCTTGCTGCACAGGGTATGCAGTTCATGCATGGTTACGCCAACAGCGCGGTCTGTTCATCCACGCGGGTGGGCTTGATCACTGGCCGTTACCAATATCGCTTGCCGGTCGGGCTGGAAGAGCCGCTGTCAAACCCGGATATCGGCCTCGAACCCGACGTGGCGACTTTGCCATCCTTGCTTAAGCAGCAGGGCTATCACAGCGCGCTGGTGGGCAAGTGGCATATGGGCCGCCTACCGAAATATGGCCCGTTGCAGAGCGGCTATGACGAATTCTGGGGCAATCGCGGCGGCGGGGTCGACTATTTCACGCACAAATTTGCCGGATCTCCGGACCTGTGGGATGGTGACGTCCAGGTCGAAGAGCATGGATACTATACCGATCTCCTCGCAGACCGCTCGATTGAATTTCTCGAAGCACGGGCAAAGGAGGAAAAGCCCTGGTTGCTGAGCCTGCACTTCACTGCAGCGCATTGGCCGTGGGAAGGCAACAATCAACGTGGCAAAGCCGAAAGCGCCCGCATTGACGCTTCCATTCTATCCAAGAGCGGGGATCTGTCGATCACACATTACGATGGCGGCGATATGGCAACCTATGCCGAAATGGTGACGAGCATGGATGCCAATATCGGCCGCATCCTCGCCCGCCTCAAAGAATTGGGAATGGATGACAACACTGTCGTGGTCTTCACCAGCGACAATGGTGGTGAGCGCTTTAGCCACAATTGGCCCTTTACCGGGATCAAGACCGAATTGCTCGAAGGCGGGATCCGTGTGCCTTTCATTGTGCGCTGGCCTGAAGTTACCACAGCTGGCAGCACTTCTGATGTGCCAGTGATGTCAATGGATATCCTGCCAACCTTCCTTGCCGCAGCAGGTGGCCAGGCTCCGGCATCAACGCCGTTTGACGGGATCGACCTGACACCTGCACTAATGGGCGCAACACTGCCTGAGCGCGACCTGTTCTGGCGCTTCTGGAACAAGGATCAGAAAGCGATCCGTCGGGGCAGGCACAAATACCTCAAGATTGGCCCGAACGAATTCCTGTTCGATATCGTTGCAGATCCGCAGGAACGCGGCAATCTCAAGAACCGCATGCCTGAGCTATTCGCTGAGCTGAAGGCTGCCCATGCGGCTTGGAACAGCCAGATGCTGTTCGATCCGAAGGCGAGCAGCTACGGGATGACACCCGCCCAGTTGGCGGACCACTACGACTGGAACGACTGAATCCCGTGAACAGCACGGCGCTTCAGGGTGATTTGGCAAGTCTTGAGAAGATGACGAGCAATCAGAAGACCCAATGCGGAGTTGCTGGTGTTTCGCTTCGGAATTGATCTGCGACTCCTAACGAAAACGGACCATCTCATCGAAAACGCCCCGCGGCGGGCGCACATTGGCTGTCTCGTGTTCGGTGTCCGTCAGGCCCAATGACATCACTCATCCTAAAGGGCTCAACTTCACCCCAATAAGCCCAGGAGAAGGGGGTGAGGCGGGTTGATCTCTAGTGGCCTCACAGACCAAGCTTCTCGAGCAGTTCAGTTCGTGCGCCCGCCGCGTTTTCAATTTGAACGGTACAAACCACCTTATCAAATCTCGTCTTGGATAGGCGTCTCTTTCCTTGAAACCATGCGCAGGATGGACGCCATGAAAAGGAATCCCAGCCACAAGCCAAGGACGATCCCGGCGATCAAAGACCTGTTGTTAAGCACGCGACCCTTTGGCTGCAAATCCTGCGGCAGGATCGCTTCGCCTTGCGGGTCTCCGGGGCGATACAAGATCTCCAACTTGTCACCGACGCGCAGTCCATTCTCCCGGCGGTTTACCGTAGTGCCGGTCAGCCGCGTGATATGGCCGCCATCAATCCAGTTGCGATATGTGGGGCTGCCGCCGCCGGGGCGATGCTCTACCCAGACTTCCATGTGGTGCCCTTTCTGGATCACCTTCTCCCGCATATCGACGATTACGCCAATGGTGCGCACTCCATCTCGCTCCCATGCGGGCTGGCTGACATATTGCTCCCATAGGGCATAGATTGGCAGTGGCATGAACAAGGTCAGCAAGAACAGGCTGAAGATGTTCCATGCCCAGGCTTGCTGTATCGGTGATCCGTGTTTGGTCATATGTCAGTCAAGTTGCAGGATGAAGCATCCTCGCGCCATCGGCCGCTGGCTCTGGACATTGGCGCGTTGCCAGCTGTCATTGCTATAGGACCATTTCTGTGTGTCCGAAGCCAGATGCCACACGCGCACGCAGAATTTGGCATAGGGTTGCGGAGACAGGCCAATCCGCCGCTCCATAAACCGCGCCGCGTTCTTTAGGTTCAGGCATTTATTAGGGTAGGGTTTGAGCCGCTCTCGGTCGTAGAGCGGCACAGTGATCTCGCAGATTTCACTGCCGAAGGTGAAAAGCTGCCCATCCCAATCCATCGCATCGCCTGCATTCAGCGAAACACCGCGCGTAATCGCTTTGCCATTTTGAGAAGGGGAAATGCTGCCATCCGCCAGCGGCGCAACCCAGAACAGGTTCATCGAATAGGCCTGGTCATTGCGGATCGAATTGTACAGCCGCCCCTTGTTGCGGAACGATCCAAGTGTGCCCCGGTAATAGCAGCGCGCATAGACGGTTTGCCCCGGATTGAAGGTATTGGTCACTTGCCGATAGGGCGCACTACCTTCCTTGCCGAAGGGCAATTTGACAGGCGCGAAAATGCAATTGCCAACCCCGTCTTCATCCAACTGACGCTGGGCTTTGGCAGGGATCGAGGGGACCATAGCGAGCAGCGAAATGCTGGCAGTGGCGGCGATGAGCTTCTTCATGAGTGGCCTCCTTCGGGCTCAATGAATAGTTGCCAAGCCGGTCGCGGCTCCGGCGAGGAAAATGGCGAGGAAGGTGAGGGTAAGGGCGAGGCGAGACGCCCCTCGCAAGGCAACGAACCAGATCACGCCGGTCAACAGCAGCGCAGGGAGTAAGGCGCTGGCTGCAGCAATCCCCAGCCGGGTCGAGAGCGGATCAGCGCCATAACCCTGCCCGATCTCTGCGCCGATGATCACATTGGCATTGATCAGAGATCCGATGATGGTCCCCAGTACTACTTTCCAGAGGGCAGGCGCAGGTTTTGAGAGGAGCTTGCGTGTCATGGTCCCGTCTCCCGCTCAAAAGCCCCAGGACAGCGTCAGCCGCCCGGCGTGGTTTTGGTAATCACCGGTGAAGCGACCCTGATAGCCAAGCTGCAGCGTGAAGTTCTTGCCGCTGGCCCATTGCAGCTTGCCTTCTGCCAAGCCGCCCCATGCGCTGCGATCCTGAACCTGCGTGGCGAAGGGGCCGCCGCCGGCAAGGAATCTCGCCTTCACATCAGGGGCAAGGTCACCCATTTCATGCGTCATGGCCGCCCGCGCGATGAAGGAAAGGCCAGCCTTGCGATTGCCGAACTGCCCCTTCAGGCCGAGATCAGCGCGAGTTGACGTCGCGGAGCGTTTGGCAACGGACAGCGCGCCGGGAGAGCCGGTTTCGTCATAGCCATCCACGTTGGCATCGACCACTTGCAACGCTGCGTAAGGCATCAGCAGACGGGTGTCGGTTGCAAATGTGCGGCCCACTTCGATCCGCCCGAACCAGCTTTTGGCATCATAGCTGGCGCTTGCCGTCTCACCGAGCGGGGCAATGGTGCGGGCGCTGTCGATGGAGCTCCAGCCATAGCCCAGTGACGCGGCAAAGCGCCATTTGCCATGCTGCTCAAACAGGTAAGCAAAGACGGAATGGCCGGTGCTATCCAGCGCCGTTGCGCGATTGCCTGTTTCATCGGCAGAGCCATCGGCATAGGCATAGCCAACTCCGACACGCAGCGCTCCTTCGCGGCCAATCCACAGGTCGAGGCCCGTTGCCAGTCCGGTGAGTTTGCCATCATAGCCTGCCAGTGACGGGCTCGCATTGACCTTGCCATCACCGATGGTGAGAGTGCCCCACAGTGCAGGACCCATACCGCGTACGGCGTCGGTCCTGTCCTGCACTGCACCAAACGGCAATTCGGCTGCATTGATAGTAGAAAGCAATGCGGCATTGGACTCGCCCGGTCCGAAACTGTCGATTGCGGTCGCTAATTGGCGGGGATCTGCGATCTGGCCGAGCACTGTCGCCAGCTGGTTGCCGGTGGCAGAGCCGCTATCGACAATATCCTGCAAGCTGGTGGCAACACCCAGCGCATTGCCATCGCCCGGATCGACCGCGTCGGGCAGCAGCAGGGTCTGGATCGCATTGATACGCAAAGTATTGCCGCCAATCACGCGCGCGTCGAAATCGAACAGGGCAGAATTATCGACCACCGTCCCGCCAGCATAGGTCAGCGAGCCGCCCGCCACGACCGCATCGAAACCCACGCCATTTGCAAGCAGGTTTTCGTTGCGGGCATCGACCTGCAACACGCTGCCAGCCTCGAAGGTGACATCACCTGAAACGGTAATTGCAGGGAACGCCGCATCAATCGCGAAGATTGTGGTGGAACCCGATTGCGCGACCCAGTCTCCGGTAACCGTCAGTGCTGCCCCCGGCTCCAATGCCAGCGTTCCGCTCTGAGCAAGAATTGTGGCTTCAATTGCGCTGGTCGTGGGGATGTCCAGCCGGCCACCGGTGGTAATGTTAAAACTATCCGCCCCGCTGACGCTGGCCCCGTCAAACACCACCGGTCCGTTGATCGTGACGGTTTCGAAGTCGCGGATGGCATTGGCGAAAGTAAAGGCGGCCGCGGTATCAAAGGTGAAGCTGTCGGTCCCGTCGCCACCATCGACGGATCCATTGATGCTGCCGCCGATTACCTGGAAGCTGTCATCAAAAGTACCGAGTCTGACATTACCGTTGATGGTGCCCGAAGTGACGACCTGGTCCAGCGAGTTCGACGTATTGATGGCATAACGGTTGCTGGCGCCGGACTGTGTCTCGATGGTCCCGGTGTTGATCAGCGAAAAACCGCCCCCGCCAAGAGTGGCATCTATGGCCGTGCTGTCGCGCGAGAGGATCATCCCGCTGTTCTCGAGCGAGATGCCGCTGGCGGCAGTAGCAGCGCCGAGGTTGACCGCCCGCTGCACGGCCTCGATCGTGCCGGTGTTGACGATTGCCGCGGTCTGACCCTCCAGCAGCGAAACAAGAATGCCGACATCGCCAGCCAGCAAGTCACCGGCGTTGCTAACAAAGATGCGCGAGCTGTCGCTAACCGGAGTGTCGCGGCTGATTGTGCGGATGCCTGTCCCAGCCGCGTCGATACTCCCGCTGTTAAAGATCGATGTGTCGGCGGCAGTATATTCGGCCAGAATACCGTCGCGGGCGGAAATATCGCCAGTGTTTCGCAGGGTCTGGCTGCCCGAACGAGTGAAGGCAGAGATCCCGGTCGCAACTGTACGGTCTGCATCGATGGTGCCGTTGTTGTCTGCAGTCGCGACATTGGTACCAAGCGTGTTGCCGACCAATCCCGCCCCAACTGAAATCCCCGCTGCGCTGCCGGTGAACTGGGTGTTGGCGCCGATAGTGATAGCGCCATTGTTGACCACGCTTGCGCTGCCGGCATTGGCAAAGGCGGCAATGCCCGCATTGGTGCTGAATATCGTTCCGCCAGCCTCATTGGTAATGGAGACATCGCCGCCAACCGCTTGGCCAAGCAAGCCGACCGTAAATCCATTTCCGGTCGAAAGCACTCTGCCGCTATTGTTGATCGAGAGCAGCCCGGAGCCGCCAACCGCGCGGATGGCGGCGCGGCTATCGGCGGCTGTCTGCACGGTCCCGTTATTGACGATGGTGTTGTCATTGCCGGTCAGCACGATCGCTTCGCCCGCGGTCTGCCCGTCGACATCGGCGGTCGCCTCGACGATCAGGAGCACGCCGTCCTGGCTGTAGCTAACCGGGCCTGTGGTGTTGCCGCTACAGGTGATGTCAGCCCCGGCCTGAACGCAGGCTGCCTGCGCCGCCCCCGGCACGGCCATGGCAACAAGAGTCAACGCAGTGCCGGCGGCAAGCCTGCGGTATTGGCGGTGGCGCAGTGCGGACATCGACAGTTTCCCCGTAATTTCCCGATGGGCGGGGAAATGCCCGAGCGGCTGCCGATGCGAAATCCCGACTCTTAGGGGGGAGGGGACGGCTACAGGTCGATCAGGCGATTCTGGTAGGCTTCAAAAACCGCTTCAGAACGGGATCGAACCGCGAGCTTGCGATAGATGGACTTCATGTGATCGCCTACCGTGTGCCGCGATATGCCCAGGCATTCTGCCGCCTCGCGATAGGTCAGCCCCTTGGCGAAAAGCTGCAACAATTCCGTCTCGCGCGGGGTCAGGGAGACAGCCTCTTCGGCAGGCACTTCCGGGGCTGGCTCGGGGGCCTTGCGCACCATGTCCATCAAATGGATCGCCGCCGCCGCGCTGATGGGAGAGCCGCCATCGACCAGCGTTTCAATGGAAGAGACGATCTCTGCGCCAGAGCTCTCCTTGACGAGGTACCCTTCTGCCCCGCTATGGATCGCCTTCAGCACACTGTGACGATCATCGAAAATGGTCACCACCAGTACTTTCACATCGCCGCGCGCCTGCATCTCTGCGATCAATTCAGAACCATTGCCATCGGGCAGGCCGAGGTCGACCAGCGCGACCTGCGGCAAGTCGTCCATCCGCTCACGCGCTTCAGCCAGTGTGCTGGCGGACCAGCTGAGCGCCATGCCAGCAGCCGCGCCAATCGTACGCTCGAAATGCGCGCGCAGGCGATCATCATCTTCGACAATGGCGACGCGCACAGCGCCCTTGCTGGCTGGTTCCTGTTCCATCTGCCCCTCTTGCTTGTGCTGCCAGCTTTCCGCCTGGTGCACAGTGCCTATAGGGGAGGCACAATGCAAAGCGCTTGTCGATCCCGAAACTTGGGGGTTATCGGTGCAGGGCAGGAAAGGCAAAAGCGGTGCTATGGCGGGGGTGAGTGCAAGCGAGCATAGTAGCGGGGGCGAGCGGCCGCGCCATTACTGGTGGAAGGTCGGTTTTGCGATCCTGGTCGTGCAACTGGTCTATTGGCTGCTGATTGCCCCGATCAGCCAACAGGCCCCGCTGGGCCAGTTCAACCGTGTTGAAGCGGTAAACGTCGCCGAGCTGGAAGAGCCGACGCTGGACGCTGTGCGTGCTCTGCCAGCTGATGCGTGGCGGGAAGAGGAGATCTTCTGGTACGGCTGTTGTGACCAGCAATATTACGTCTTTCGCTACACGATCCCGCTGGACCGGGAACCGGAGGCAGACCTCGGCCTGATCGCTGGCTTCGGAGCGGATAACAGCCATATCTGGATCAATGGTTATCCCTTGGTCGATACGGGGACGCTGTCCGATCCGGGCAGCTATGACAAATGGGTGCGCGGCGTGTTGCGGGTTTCGCGCGCCATGGTGAAGCAAGGCGACAATGAAGTGATCGCCATCACTGCGCGCCATGGCGGCGGCTACACCGATCTCTACCCCCAGACCTGGGGCGACTATGCAAGTATGAGGGCTGCCACTGCCAAGCGAAGTTTCTTCGTCAATGATTTTCGCATTGCGACAATGATCTTCGTCGGCTTTGTCGGCCTGCTCGCGCTAGTCCTTGTACCCTTTTCCCGTAACCGCGCTTTTTCCGGCTGGCTGGCTGTACTCGGCGGCTCGCTCGCCCTGCGCATCGCTTATTTGAGATGGGAGGAGCCGACGCTCTCGCCCGAGAACATGAGGCTGTTCTATTTCCTCGTCACCAACCTTGCCGCCCTAGCATGGTTCAATTTCCTCGACAGCTGGAGTGAAAAGGCCGCCTGGCCGCTGGCGCGCAAGGCAATGACGATGCTGTTCGCGGCAATCATGGCGTTGATCGCCTGGCGGCTACACGCCGATTTGCCGTCAGGTTACGATCTTGCCGACGAGGCGACTAACGCCTTCATGATGCTATCCGGCATGCTCACCGCCGCGCTGTTCTTTTGGCGATTATGGCGCTGGCCGACACCGCGCTATCTCGAGATCGGGATATTCACCCTCGGCGTCGTCGCAGTGACGATGGATGCGGCTAACCAGTTCCTCTCGGAATGGGTTTCGGGTTCCAACATGCAATTCGCCCTGCCCCTGCTCGTCTTCGGGCTGGTCGCAGCAATCCTTGGACGCAATTTCCGGCTTTATGAATCGATGGAGAGCTTCAACGCGGAACTGAACCGCAAGCTGGAAGACAGCCGGGCCGAGATTGAATTGCGCTACGCGGAGCTACGCGAAGCGCAGCGCGCGCGCGACCTTGCGCAAGATCGGCAACGCATATTGCGCGACATGCATGACGGGATCGGCAGCCAGCTGACAGGCCTGCTCGTGCAGGCGCGCGCCAATAACCTGGAGCCGCACGAGATGCAGCAGGGGATTGAAGCATCGCTGCATGACTTGCGGCTGGTGGTGGATTCTCTGGATGCCGAACATGCAAGTCTCATTTCTGCCATGGCCACGCTCAAGCCACGCATGGCACGCCAGCTTGATGCGGCCGGGATTGTACTGGACTGGCAAATGGAACCGCCGGAAGACGCCCGCTTCACGTCCGGCGACATTTTGCAGTTTGGCCGCATCATTCAGGAAGCGGTTACCAATATCATCCGTCATTCCAGAGCTACGAAGGCAAGGATTATCATGGGGAGAATGGAGACTGATGCTACGCAGCTGGAGTTGCTCATCGAGGACAATGGCGAAGGATTGGATTTGGCTGCGGGCGGCCGCTCCGGCCATGGTCTGCACAATTTGACCCATCGCGCCGAGGCTTTGGGTGGCAATCTGGACTTTGGGCAAGGGCTTCAGGGGTTTTACGTCAAAGTGACTTGTCCCATTCCAACCTAGGCAATGAAACTATCCCGTGCCCAGATGCTTCGGGAATAACCGCATTCGGCGGCCGAGAAATGTTAGTCCTATGTCTGAAGTTGGGGCGCAAAGCAGACATCCGCTGATGCCAATCAATGACAGATCCGCTGTCTGCTCAGTCGATTGATTGAAACAGATCAATCGGCTCAGCCCCAATCGCTTGGGTCAGTTCGAAGATCGAAACGACCGTCGGGTTGCGATGGCCGCGTTCCAGGCCACTGATGAACTGCTGAGAGAAGCCAGAGCGTTCTGCGACTTCTTCCTGGGTCAGGCCCGCCTTCTGCCGCAAGCGGCTGAAATTCTGACCAACAAGAACGCGCATATCCATCCGGCCCAAAATGGCCCGGACTGGGATTGAGATTTATCAACTATAATGTGTGTCGTCATTCCTCGATCCGTTCGACTGGGGAATCGCGGCGATGGAAGTGCTACCGGAGTTGTTGCTTGGCCTCCTGCTCACCTGGGGCGTCGGCCTCTTGCCTGCCATCATTGCGCGATACTTGTGGAAGCGCGCGCCACTCAGGCCCTGGCTGGCGACAGCTATTGCGGCCAGCGTCTCGTAACTTGCCGTTGATCATGTAGCGATAGAACCATGAACGTGCGCTAGTTGGCTTCACAAGCAAGTGCAGGCCACCGCCATCGGCATGTCGCCCCGGCTTGGCATTTTTCACTGCGAGAGGAGCGAGCGCGTTGATGACTTTCCTCGGCATGCTGGCTCCGTCCGAATGATCAAGGGAGCCGATGCTTCCAAATGTTGGAAGATAGCAGAAGTTCCCATAAACGCTCCCAAATAATAGCGCGGTTTTGTGGGAACGCAATGGAACAGATGCGGACAAGGGATTGGTATATATGTCGCTAAATCTGCCTAATATTATGCATATTGGCGGTCGAAGATGACTCTTATTGAATGAGAATTTGGAGGACACCCTCTCCGCCATTTTACAGTTCCTGCAGTTATTCTGGCTCTCGGAAAATCGACCCAAGCGGCCAGGCGGTTCCGCCGACCAGTTCTGCCCCATCTGCCATGATTAGCCTTGCATTGCTGAAATCGTCTGACGGGAAAAATGTTTCCGTCATCACTGTCCGTCCACCATCGGCGAAGAGTTCTGCCGAGCTGCGGTCCAGCAATATGCGCAAGGTCACGACGCGGCCCATTGCGCGGCGCCTTGCTCGGTGGGTGGTGGCGAAGCCGGGTGCCCAGTCATCGGGACCGGCCTTGCTGCGATCGACGTAATATTGGCCGGACGCGTCGAGGCCGAGGCTGAGCACTTCGCCCTTGCTGTTGGACAGTTCCAGCGCGAAGCTGCCGCCGCTTTCGGGTAGCTGGACGCGCAGTTCCACTTCGCCTGAAGGCATGATGCCAGCGGGAAAGTCACCGTCTGTTATGGCTATCTTGTCGCCCCGCAATTGTTCCAGCTCCGGCGCCGGCCGCGAGCGCAATTCGGGGCCATCAGGGGAGCGGTGGAGTTTCAGTTCGCGCGGTGCGGTCATTGCGCTGCGCCATTTGCCGGTGGGAACCTTCTGGGCATAGAGCCAGTTGGACATCCAGCCGATAAACAGGCGGCGGCCATCGGGCGTATCGTTCCAGGTGACGCCCGCGTAGTTATCGACGCCTTCGTCGAGCCAGACCGCGCCATCGCGCTTGAGCCGCTTGTCGAATTCCGGGTCGAGCGTGAAGCTCTCACCATCGAACCAGCCGACGAAATATTGCGTGCCCGATCCGCCTTGCGGCCCGCCGGGATTGAGGTTCTGGATCAGCACCCAGCGCTGCTCGCCCGTGCCCTCCAGCGCGATGGGGAAGAGGTTGGGACATTCCCACACGCCGCCTTGCGCGCCGATCCCTTCGCCGAAACTGGACAGGAGCGTCCACTCCTTGAGATTGGCCGAGGCGTAGAAATTGACGTGGTCATGGACCGACAGTGCCATGACCCAGCGTCCGCGTGCTTCATCCCAGAACACGCTCGGGTCGCGGAAATCCTGCGTCTTGCCGGGATTGGGTAGCACCGGGTTGCCAGCATATTTGGTGAAGCTGCGGCCCTTGTCTGTGCTGACCGCTATGCCTTGGCTCTCGTGATCCTGTGTCCCCGCTTCGCCACGCACCGGGTCGTGGATCGTGTAGATTGCGACCAGCGCATCCGCGCCGAAACCGGCGGTATTGGCCTTGTCCACCACCGCGCTGCCGGAGAAGATATAGCCTTGCTCGTCGGGGGCGAGGGCGATGGGCAGCGTTTCCCAGTTCACCATGTCCGGGCTTACCGCATGCGCCCAATGCATCGGGCCCCAGACCGTGTCATCGGGATAATACTGGTAATAGAGATGGTATTCGCCATCCTGCCACACCATCCCGTTGGGGTCGTTCATCCACCCGCTGGGCGGGGAATAATGCCACAGCGGGCGGTGCGGCTCGGCAAGTGCGGCCTTGGTCAATTCCGCCGTGCTTTCGGGGGAGGGCGCTGCATTGCAGCCCGCCAGTGCCATTGCTGCGAGTAGAGGGAGGGCGAGGCGCATTAGCCGTCCTTCCGCACCATTTCGGCCGAGATATCCTCCAGCGTACGCCCGCGCGTTTCGACCATGGCGACATGCACCCACACCAGTTGCAGCACCATCATCCCGGCGAAGAGCAGGAAGATCGTCACCGGCTCCACGCTGGAGAGCACCACCGGCATCACCAGTGTGAGTGCAGCGGCGAAGACCCAATGCGTGCCTGCGCCCAAAGACTGCCCCTTGGCACGCGCGGCGCTGGGGAAGATTTCGCTGATATAGACCCAGATCACCGCGCCCTGGCCAATCGCATGGGCGGCTATGAAGGCGAGGATGAAGGGCAGCACCAGCCCGAACTGGCCGCTGGCAAAGCCATAGGCGGTCATGCCCAGCGAGATGATGTAGCCGACGCTCCCGATATACATCAGGAACTTGCGCCCCGACCGGTCGATCAGCATCAGCCCGCCCAGCGTGAAAATGAGGTTGATGACCCCGATCCCGACGGTGGCCAGCAGCGCCACTGAGTTACCCGCGCCCGACAGCTCGAAGATGCGCGGCGCGAAATAGATGATCGCATTGATGCCGGAGAGCTGGTTGAAAAAGGCGATCAGGAAAGCGAGCATGATCGGGCGGCGCAAATGGCCGTTGAAGAACTGCCCCCAGCTTAGCGAGCGGGCCTCTTCGGCAGCTTCCTTGTGGATCGCGGCCATCACTTCGTTCACGCGCACCGGGTCGATCTTGGTCAGGATCACCCGCGCATCAATGTCGCGGCCTTGCTCGATCAACAGCCAGCGCGGGCTTTCGGGGATGACGAAAGTGGCGAGCAGGTAAGCGATTGCCGGAATCAGCTCTGCTCCCAGCATCCAGCGCCAGCCATCGGGGCCGCTATCGCCGAGCAGATAGTTGGAGAAGAAGGCGACAAGAATGCCAGTTACGATCATCGTCTGGAACAAGGCGACGAGCCGCCCGCGCTGTTCTCGCGGGGCGATCTCGGCGATATAGGCGGGTGCTGCGACAGAGCTGGCACCGACGCCGAGCCCGCCGATGAAGCGGGCGAGCATGAAGGTATAGGGATCTTGCGCAAAAGCAGAGGCGGCTGCGGACACGGCATAAAGCACGCCGATCCAGATCAACGTCCTCTTGCGTCCATAGCGGTCTGCGGGCCAACCACCTGCAAGCGCGCCGATCACTGTGCCCCAAAGTGCTGCCGAAATGGCGAGGCCGTGCAGCGCATCGCTCATATTCCACACGGCCTGCACGGCCTGTTCCGCGCCGGAAATCACCGCAGTGTCGAAACCGAACAGGAACCCTGCGAGCGCTGCAATCGCTGCCCAGCTACCACTTTTGCCCATCTGCTACCCCTCAGAAAGCGCTTGCCGCGCCAGTTCAATTGCGCCGGTGATCCCGGCATCATCCCCCAGTCCCGGCTCCACGATACGGGTGGAAAGGTCCTCATCATAGGCCGGGATATAGCCGCCCAGCTTTGCCCGTGTCTGCGCGCGCAGGCTGTCCATCAGCCCCGGTGCCTTCATCACCCCGCCGCCGAAGACCAGCCTGTCCGGCATGTGCAAAAGAACAAGGCTGGCCGCGAGATCGGCGATATAGCCTGCGATCAGCGCAACCTGTTCGGGTGAGGCTTCAGAAAGGTCATGCCCCCAGCGGTCGATGATCGCCGGGCCGCATGCCAGCCCTTCCAGACAATCGCCATGATAGGGGCAGCACCCTTCGAACGGGTCGAGTGCAGCGTCGCGGCGCGGGCGGATATGGCCGCTTTCGTAATGCGAGAAACCGGTGACAGGCTGGCCATGCTTGACCACACCGGTGCCGATCCCGGTCCCCACGGTGGTATAAGCGAGCGTGCTGCACCCTTGCCCTGCGCCGGCCAGATACTCACCCAGCGCGGCGCCATTTACATCGGTATCGACACGCATAGGCACGGCAAACTCGGCCAGCGCGTCCTGGAACCGCGCTCCGCTCCAGCCGGGCTTGGGGGTGGTGGTGAAAGTGCCGTATCCGGGCGAGGCCGGGTCGATGTCGATGGGGCCAAAGCTGGCAATGCCGAACGCGCCAATCGCGCCAAGTCTGGCCTGCGCCTCCCGGAAGAAAGCGGCCATTTGCGGCAGCGTCTCGTCCGGGTGCGCGGTGTCGATCCGGGTGCGCTCCACCAGTGTGCCATCGGCGCGGGCAAGGGCGAGGACGAATTTCGTCCCGCCTGCCTCTACTGCGCCGAGTAATGCCAATTTACTTGCCTCCGCTTGCCAGCAGGCGATAGCCCCATGCAGGCAGCTCAACCGTATCGCCCGCCTTGATCGTTACGACATTTCCACTGCCGAATTCGACATAGTCCCCGTCAGGCAGCGCGTCGGCCAGCTTGGCACTCACCGGCTTGCCGGACAGGTTGAACAGGCCGAGCACCTTGTTCCCGTCCTTCTGTCGCACCCAGGCGAAGAGCTGCTGCGGCTTGTCATTCTCGACCTTCTGCATGGTCGCACCCCAAGGCGCATTATGCAGCGCCGGGTTGGCATCGCGGAAGGTGATCAGGTCCTTCAGTAACTGGCCATAGTCGCAGTCTGTGCCCTGGCCCCAGTCAATCGGGTCCTTCTCGAAGAATTCCAGCCGCTTGGCGTTGCAGGCTTCCTGCCCGTTATAGATCATCGCCAGCCCTTCGCCGGTGAAGCTCAGTGCGGTCATGGCGTTGAGGGCAGGGCCGAAATTCTCGTATTGCGTGCCTTCCCATGCGTTGCTGTCATGGTTGGCGATATAGGTCAGCCGCATGGCTTCCTTGGGCCATGCGCTCTCGTTTTCGGCGTAATAGCCATAAAGCGCGGTGGCATCGGCTTCACCTTTGGCGATCTTCTTGATCGTCTGGTGCCATTCCCACGAATAGACCGCATCAAAGGACGCGCGGGTCAACTCTGAACTTTTCCATTCGGCGAGCATGAAGACCGGCTTTATCGCATCGAGCCGCGCGCGGGCTGCCTCCCAGAAATCGAGCGGGACGTAACCGGCCACATCCGCACGGTAGCCGTCGATATCGAACTCGCGGACCCAATATTCCATTGCCCCGCCGACATGTTCGCGCACGCCGGGCTTGCTCCAGTCAAGGTCGATGACGTCGGACCAGTCCCACCACGGAGTCGGGCGGAAATCGCCTTTCCAGTCCTTCTCGTACCAGTCGGGATGTTCCTTCGCCATCGCATTGTCCCACGCCGTATGGTTGGCGACGAGGTCGAGGATGACCTTGAAGCCTTGCTTGTGGGCCGCTTCGACGAAATTGCGGAAATCCTCTTCGGTCCCGAATTCGGGGTTCACCGCGTAATAATCCTGCACCGAATAGGGCGAGCCGAGCGTGCCCTTGCGGTTTTCCTTCCCGATGGGGTGGATCGGCATCAGCCAGATGATGTCTACGCCCAGCTCTTTAAGCCGTGGGAGCTGTTCCTGTGCGGCTTTGAACGTGCCCTCCGGCGTGAACTGGCGGGTGTTGATCTGGTAAAGGACGGCGGTCTGCGTCCATTCCGGATGGCTAATGCTGACATAGGGATCGCCGGTCCACGCTGCATTGGCCGGGTCTGCTTGTTTGCAGCCAGTCAGGGAAAGTGCGGCACAGGCGGCGAGGCCAGTGCTGAGAAGGAAGCGGTTCATGCGGAAATCTCCGTGTTTTCGCCCGGCACTTGCACACGCAGCATGGCGATGGCGGCCAGCACCAGCGTCCCCGCGGCAAAGGCCATGGTCCAGATCGGTTCAGTGGGGAAAAAGGCCTTCATGATGCTCCCCATCACCGTGGCGACCAGCAATTGCGGGATCACCACGAAGACGTTGAACAGGCCCATATAGATGCCCAGCTTGCCCTGCGGCAGGCTGCTGGCGAGGATGGCATAAGGCATGGCGAGAATGCTGGCCCAGGCAATGCCGATGCCCACTTCTGCCATCAACAGCGTGTTCGGATCACGTATGAAAAAAAAGCTGGCATAGCCTGCCGCGCCGCAGAGCAACCCAAAGACGTGCGTCTTGACCTTGCCAAGGGTCTTGGAGAGGAAGGGCAGCAGGGTCAGCGCAGCAATCGCAGCCACGCCATTATAGGTGGCGAATAATCGGCCGACCCAGTTCGCTCCTTGATTATAGGCCACGCTTGCCGTGTCGGTGCTGCCAAAGACATATTGGGTCACCACCGGGGTGGTGTTGATCCACATGATAAACAGCGCCGACCAGCTGAAAAACTGCACCAGCGCGAGCTTCTTCATGATATCGGGCATCCCAGAGAAATCGCCGACGATGGAGGTCAGCATGCCGCTGGCATTGCCTTGCTTCGCCATGGAAATAGCGACGGCGCTGAGCACGCCATAAAGCGCCAGCAATCCACCAAGCAGGTACATTTCCTTTTCAAGGTTGAACTGCCAGACGAGGCCAGTGACGACGAGACCAGCTATGATCCAGGCAATGCAGGAGGCGTATTGCTTTGCTGCCAGTGCCGTGATTGTCGCCTCTTGCGTTTCGCTTTCATTGCTGTCGCCGAAGCTGGCCATTTCCTCTGGGCTGTATTCTTTCGTGGTCAGGACAGTCCATAAGACTGCCACCAGCAGTGCCGCACCACCAATCCAGAAGGCATAGCGCACACTGTCCGGGATGCCGCCATCGGGCGCGACATTGGCCACGCCCATCTGTTCCATCCAGTCCGGGATCAAGGACCCCATCACCGCGCCCGCACCGATAAAGGCGGTCTGCACCGCGTAGCCTGCGGTGTGCTGGTCCTTACGCAGCATGTCGCCGACAAAGGCGCGGAAAGGCTCCATGGAGATGTTCAGGCTGGCGTCGAGCACCCACAAGAGCAGCGCGGCCATCAGCAGCACGTCAGATAGCGGCATCAGCACCAGAGAGAGGGCAGCAAGCACGGCCCCAAGCAGGAAATAGGGCCGGCGGCGGCCGAGCTTTCTCAGCCATGTGCGGTCAGACATGTGGCCAATAATCGGTTGCACCAGCAAGCCTGTCAGCGGGGCGGCGACCCACAGGGCGGGAAGATCGTCAATCGCGCTGCCCAGCGACTGGAACACGCGGCTCATATTGGCATTTTGCAGTGCAAAGCCGATCTGGATGCCAAAGAAACCGAAGCTGATATTGAACAGGCCGGCCCAGCCTTGCCGTGGCTTTTGCATTGTTTCAGTCCCTTTCCCCGCGCGGATGGGCTGTGGCCATCCTGCACCTTTCAGCACCGCTGGCACGAAAGGCGCAGCCCCACAACACGCATACGAATGTGGCTTATGCGCTATGCTGTGCGGGCTCAGTGTGTGTCGGGCAGTGCGGGAGCTTGGGGAGCAGGCGGTGCCTGTGGCGCAGCAGGGGCTACAGGTAGGCTCCATGCCGTGCTGGCCCTTACGATGAGCCGCGTCGGCAGGCGGCTGTCCGGGCCGGGGCGACCGTCGATTTGCGCCATCAGCGTTTCTACCAGCCTTTCGCCAGCCCCTTTCATGTCCTGCATGATCGTGGTGAGCGGCGGGCTGGTGAGGCTGGCGGAGGGGATATCGTCAAAGCCGATCACGGCCACATCCTGCGGCACGCGCTTGCCTGCCTCTGCCAGCGCCCGCAGCGCGCCGATTGCGATCAGGTCGCTCGCGGCAAAGATCGCGTCAAACTCTGCGCCGGATGCCAACAGGCTGCGCGCAGCTGCCAGACCGGCTTCCTCCGTGGTGATGGCATCGCGCTGCAAAGCAGGGTCAGGCACGATGCCTGCTTCCTGCATCACTTCGCACAAGCCGCGATAACGATGCGCAAATTCAGGGTAATTCTCGCCTGCATGGCCCAGGAAGGCGATCCGCTTGCATCCGCTTTCCAGCAGATGTGTCCCGGCAAGCCGCCCTGCGCCGAGATTGTCTGACCCGATGGTGGCCCCGCTGCTGTCGCTGCGCACCGATCCCCAGCGCGCGAAATGCGTGCCCTGTTCGCGCAATTGCTCCAGCCGCTCTTCATAGAGCGAGTAGTCACCATAACCGAGCAGGATCAGCCCGTCCGCGCGGTGGCTGTCCTGATACTGGACGTGCCAGTTATCCTCCATCCGCTGGAACGAGATCAGCAAATCCAGCCCGCGATTGGCGCAAGCGCGGGTGATGGACCCCAGCATGGCGAGGAAGAACGGGTTGATCATGCTCTCATCAGGCGTGGGATCTTCGAAGAAGAGCAGGGCGATCGTGTTGGAGCGCTGGGTGCGCAGCGAGGATGCGTTCTTGTCGACCGTGTAATTCAGCTCGCTGGCGATCTGTTCGATCCGGTTGCGGGTTGCTTCGCTGACCGACTTGTCCCCGCGCAGGGCCCGGCTGACGGTGGGCTGCGAAACCCCCGCCAGATAGGCAATGTCAAAACTCGTCGGCCTGCCGGTTGGCTTGCGACCCAAAACCTCTCTCCAAGTCGGGTGCGTCCCTAGCGCGCGGGCACGGTGTTAAGCCTCACCCTTGATTTTGGCAATCAGGCTGCATCCGCAGTGGCCGGAGATTTGCGCGCTGTGGTGAGCACGCTACACAGGCGCGCATGAGCCACCCGCTTGCCCTTTCGCCTGCCTCCAGCGTTTCGCTGACCCATATCGGCGCAGAGCACTTGCCGCTGCTGGTGGTGGAGGATGCGCTGGCCGATCCGGCGTTGGTGGTCTCTATTGCCGCCCGGCATGACTTTGGCCGGCATGGCCCGTTCTACCCCGGCCTGCGCGCGCCGGTGTCAGAAACGGTGGCCATGCCGCTGGTGGCTCCCTTGCTGGATGCGATGCAGCAAGCTTTCGCGCTGGACCGGCCGCTGCGTTATTACGAATGTTACCTTAGCATCGTCACGACGCCCGCCAGCGAGCTGACCCCGATCCAGCGCCTGCCGCATTTTGACGGAGTGGAGCGGGAACGGATTGCCGTGCTGCTCTACCTCGACCAGCAGGAACGGGCAGGGACGGCATTTTACCGGCAGCGCGGAACCGGATTCGAGTCTGTCGATGCGGAACGCTTCGAACCTTACCGCTCTGAACTGGAACGTGGGACGGATGCGCATGGCATTCCTGATGCAGCCTATATCCATGGCGATACGGCGCTGTTCGAGCAGGTCCATATTGTTGAAGGGCGCTTTAACCGGATGGTCGCCTATCACGGAAATTCCCTGCATTGTGCAGCACTTAAGCCCGATTTCGAGCCGGTGGCGGATGCTGCGGACGGGCGGCTTACGCTCAACCTCTTCCTCACCGCCTGACCTATTGCAAACGCGCAACACTGCCCTGCATGGCTTGGTATGCGTATACGTATGCTGTCTATCGCCGCGACACCAAAGCGACATATGCCGCCCCTCGATCGAGGTCCGCCACTTACATCCTTGGCCCTCGTGAACTGGATTTTGGACTGGAATTCTTCGCGCCGGATTTTCGAAAAACGGCGGAACGTAGGGGAGAAGACTGAATGGCACTTCGCAACACGCTTTGCGGCGGGATCAGCTCGACTGCAGTTACTATTGCCCTGGTGGCAATGGCTGCACCGGGTGTCGCGCTCGCGCAGGATGCACCGGCATCCGCAGAAGATTCGCAGGATGATGGCGGTGACGTTATCATCGTGTCTGGCTATCGCGCCGCACTGGAAAACTCGATTGACCAGAAGCGCAACGCGCCGGTGATCGCAGAAGCTTTCTCCGCTGAAGATATCGGCAAGCTGCCCGATGTCTCCA
This sequence comes from Sphingomonadaceae bacterium, assembly GCA_024236195.1. GTDB lineage: Bacteria > Pseudomonadota > Alphaproteobacteria > Sphingomonadales > Sphingomonadaceae > JACXVD01. The sequence continues at coordinate 270,603 of JACKKZ010000003.1, read as the reverse complement.
TCGCTGAAACGCTCGGCCGTCTGCCGGGCCTTGCTACGCAGCGCCTCGATGGCCGTAGCCAGGTGCTCTCGATCCGCGGCCTTGGCCCGGACTATTCGACTTCGCTGCTCAATGGCCGCGAGCTGGTCTCTTCGGGCGACAACCGCGCCGTTGAATATGACCAGTATCCCTCCGAGCTGATCGACCAGGGTATTGTCTACAAGACCCCTTATGCCGGGCTGATTGGCCAGGGCCTTGCCGGGACGGTGGACCTCAAGACGATCCGCCCGCTTGCCAAGGGAGAGCGCATCCTTGCCGTGAGCGGCCGTCTCGAATTCAACGAAGACGGATCGCTCAACCCGGATGTGAAGGGCTGGGGCTATCGCGCGACTGCCACTTACGTTGATCAGTTTGCTGACGATACGCTGGGCCTCGCGCTTGGCGTTGCCTACCAGTCCAGCCCGAGCCAGGTGAAGAAGTTCAACGCCTGGGGTTATCCGGGTATTGGCGCGGGCGACGTCACTGCAGGCAACGCTCCGGCAGGCAGCGAAGGCACGACCGTTCTGGGTGGCATGAAGCCATTTGCCAAGTCGATCGACCTTGACCGTCTGGGCATGTTCGGCACTTTGGAATGGGAGCCGACCCCGGAATTGAATACCTCACTTGACGTGTTCTATGCTGATTATCGCGAACGGACCCCGATGCGCGGAATGGAATTCCCGCTCAATCCGGGTTGGGGTGCTGGCTCGACCATCACTTCAGTAAGCAATCCGGGTGCGTTTTCGGATAGTGTCACCCTGACTGGGGTGCAGCCGGTTGTGCGTAACGACTATGATCGCAAGGACACTGAAACCTTCGCAGTTGGCTGGAACACCAAATACGAGAATGATGATGTGGTGCTCGAAGTGGATGCGTCCTATTCCAGCTCTGACCGCCGATTGCAGCAGATCGAAAGCTATTCGGGTTTGAACTTTGCAGCCAACGCGGCTGGCACTTCGGATACGGTGACCTATACCCGTAATTCGGGTGGGTTCCCGTTCCTGTTCACCAATTCAATCGACTACTCCGACACCGGCTTGGTCCAGCTCACCGACCCGCGTGGCTGGGGTGGCGGCCGCAACATCGTGCAGGCTGGCTTCATCAACGACACGACCACCAAGGACGAGCTCTGGAACGTGCGCGGGGAAGTTGTCGGCAAGGTCGAAAGCGGTTTCGTAAAGAACCTCGTTGCTGGCTTGTCATATACGGACCGTTCGAAGTCGCGCGACATCACGCAGAACTTCCTCAGCCTTGCTGGTGGAACGTCCACCAATCCGAACAATGGTGCGGTGCTGGCTGCGCCGATCCCGCAGGAAGCCCTGCTGAGTCCGATTGCGGCGCTCGACTTCCTGGGCTTTGGCCCGCAAGTAGCCTACAATCCTTTCACCCTGCTCAACAACGGCACCTATGTGCTAACGGATATCCAGAGCTCTGACCTGCCGTTCCCGGGTGACTGGACAGTATCGGAGAAGGTCTGGACTGGCTATGTCCGTGCCGATCTTGATGCTGATCTCGGTGGGCTTCCGATGACCGGTAATGTCGGGGTGCAATTTGTCTTTACCAACCAGTCGTCCAGCGGCTTTGACTCGCCTGGTGGAATTGGTGCGGTGACCACGCCGGTTACCGATGGTGACAAATATGCACATGTCCTTCCAAGCCTGAACCTCAGCTTCGAACTGGCGCCTGACATGAAGCTGCGCGTTGGTGCAGCCCGCACTCTGGCTCGCCCGCGGATGGACCAGCTCAACGCATCGTCAAATGCTTCGATCAGTGCGCTGCCGCAGGGTGCGCTCAACTCGATCTTCTCGGCAAGCGGCGGCAACCCGCAGCTGCGTCCCTATGTCGCAGAGGGCGTGGATGTTTCCTACGAGTGGTATTTCGGCAATGGCGAAGGCTATTTTGCGATTGCGGCTTATTACAAGAAGCTGAAGGACTTCGTGAACCCCAACGCGGCGGTTGTGCGTGACTTCGCCTACCTGGTGCCGACCCTGTCGGCTGCAGAGCAGCAGGTCGTTGCCAACACCACAACGCTGGGCTTTGCTACCGCGCCTGACAATGCTGCCGATGGCCGCATCACCGGCGTGGAAGCCAGCCTTGCCATGCCGTTCTCGACCTTCATTCCGGCACTGGAAGGCTTCGGCTTCCAGACCAGCGTTTCCTACACGGACAGCAAGCTGACCGTGTATGATTTGCAGAACAACTCCTCATTCAATACGGATGTTCCGGGCCTGTCCAAGTGGGTGGTCAACTCGACCGTCTACTTCGAGAAATCGGGCTTTGAAGCGCGCGTAAGCCATCGTTACCGGACGAGCTTCCTTGCGGAGTTCATTGGTATCTCGGCAACGCGTAACTTCCGCCAGACCTATGCGGAATCGATCTTCGACGCGCAGATTGGGTACCGCTTCCCGGAAGGCAGTTCGCTGGAAGGCCTTGGCTTTACGGTGCAGGCACTCAACCTGACGGATGAGCCGTTCATCAACTACACCGATGGCGATCGTACTCACATCGTCGACTACGAAGAATATGGCCGCACTTACCTCGTCGGTGTGTCTTACCGCTTCTAACCGGACATGAGGGAAGGCGGGTCTTGCGGTGCTGAAAGGCATTGGAAGACCCGCCGCTTTCCCGCATGATGGGCCAGTTACGCAAAGCGTGATGGCCAGAAGAATCTGCTTGATCGGGGGATCGAAATGACTGCCGGGAGAGGACAGAGCTTCGTAATTGTTGGTGGCGGGACAGCCGGATGGATGGCTGCTGCGGCACTGGCGCGCTTTGCCACGGGTCATTCTGTGACTTTGGTGGAAAGCGAGACAATCGGCACGGTTGGTGTCGGCGAAGCGACCATCCCGCAAATCCACCTGTTCAACGGCGCGCTAGGTCTCGACGAGGCCGAATTCGTGCGCGAGACGAAAGCCAGCTTCAAGCTGGGGATTGAATTTGATGGCTGGCTGCGTGAAGGCGCCAGCTACATGCACGCCTTTGGCAGCGTCGGGCAGGGCATCGGCCTGCTCCCCTTCCAGCATTACTGGACCCGCGCGCACAAGGCAGGCTTTGCCAAGCCTTTGCAGCGTTACTCCCTGAACGAACTGGCTGCGCGCGCCATGCGGATGCAGCGCGGGCGGCGCACGGCGCAATCGCCCGAAATGCCCTATGCCTATCATTTCGATGCGGGGCTTTATGCGCAATATCTGCGCCGTTACGCCGAAGCTCGCGGTGTTACGCGCCACGAAGGACTGGTTTCTGCGGTCGAACGCGATGGCGAGAGCGGCGATATTGCGGCGGTCGTGCTGGATGACGGACAGCGGATCGAAGGCACGTTCTTCATTGATTGCACTGGTTTCCGCGCGCTGCTGATCGAAGGTGAATTGCAGAGCGGGTTCAATGACTGGACGCAGTGGCTGCGCTGTGACCGTGCGCTGGCGGTGCCGTGTGAAGGGGGCGGGGATTTCACACCCTATACCCGCTCCATCGCGCGCAAGGCGGGCTGGCAATGGCGTATCCCGCTGCAGCACCGCATCGGCAATGGCCATGTCTATTCGTCACAGCATATTTCGGACGATGAAGCGGCTGCGGTGTTGCTCGCCAACCTCGATGGCAAGCCGACCGCTGAGCCCAAGCCGATCCGCTTCACCACCGGTATGCGACGCAAGCAGTGGAACCGCAATTGCCTCGCTCTTGGGCTGGCTGCCGGCTTCATGGAGCCGCTGGAATCGACCAGTATCCACCTGATCCAGAGCTCGATTTCGCGCTTTCTCGCCATGCTCCCGGCGGGCAAGGTTGAGCAGGCGATGGCCGATGAGTTCAACCGCCAGGCCGAGTTCGAATGGACCCGCATCCGCGACTTCCTGATCCTGCATTACATGGCCAATGAACGGGTCGGCGATCCCTTCTGGGATGGCGTACGGGAAATGGAACTGCCGGAAACACTCAGCCGCAAGCTGGAGCTGTGGCGGGCGAGCGCTTTCATCCATCGCGAGCATGAGGAATTGTTCACTGAAGTGGGCTGGTTCCAGGTGCTGGTGGGGCAGGGAGTGATCCCCGATGGCTATAACCCCATGGCCGATGGTCTGGACGAAGGCGATTTGCGCGCCATGCTTGACCGCTATGAAGCGGCCTGTGTCGAGGAAGCACGGATGATGCCGCGGCACCTTGATTTCACCCAGCAATTTGCATCCGGGCGCGTGCCCGCCGGAGCCACTGCATGAGTTTTCGCGTTTCCCTCTCCCTTGCGGCTTTGTTGCTGGCCGGTGCCTGCACCACGGCTGGTGCTCAGGAGCCGCCTGCGCAAACAGCTGCTTTGGCGCTGCGCGACCGTTTGCCGGCGGATGAAGTCGTCTATTTCGTCCTGCCCGACCGCTTTGAGAATGGCGATACGGCGAACGACCTTGGCGGCCTCCCGGCGGATCGCTTGAAAAGCGGCTATGACCCGGCGGCCAAGGGCTTCTTCCATGGTGGTGACCTCAAGGGGTTGAAGGACCGGCTGCCCTATCTCAAGCAGATGGGGATCACCGCGATCTGGTTCGCACCGATCTTCCAGAACAAGCCGGTGCAAGGGTCTCCGGGCGATGAAAGCGCGGGATACCATGGCTATTGGGTGACTGACTTTACCCGGCCTGACGCGCATTTCGGCTCCCGCGAGGAGTTCCGCGACTTTGTCGATGCGGCGCATGCACTGGGGATGAAGGTCTATATGGACATCATCACCAACCACACGGCGGACGTCATCACCTATGCTGACGGGCCGCAGACCAACTTCGAATATCGCAGCAAGGGCGACTATCCCTACTCCACAAAGGGCGGAGTGGATGGCGCGCCGATCAACCCCGGTTTCATGGGTGAAGGGGACAGCAGCGAAGCCAATTTCGCGAAGCTGGTCGATCCGGCCTATGCCTATGTGCCGGTCGTTCCCAAGGCGGAGAAGGACGTGAAAGTCCCCGCCTGGCTCAACGATCCGATCTATTACCACAATCGCGGCAACAGCAGCTTTACCGGGGAAGACAGCCGTTTCGGCGATTTTTCCGGGCTGGACGATCTCTTCACCGAGCACCCCCGGGTGCGCGCCGGGATGATCGAAATCTATGGCAGCTGGATCGACGATTTCGGGATTGACGGCTTCCGGATTGATACGGCCCGCCATGTCGATCCGGGCTTCTGGCAGGTTTTCGTGCCCGCGATGAAGGAACGCGCAAAGGCGCGTGGAATCCCCAATTTCACCCTGTTCGGTGAAGTCTACAAGGACGTGCCCGAAAGCGGCTATATCGCGGAATATACGCGGCGGGATAAGCTCCCGGCGGTGCTCGATTTCGCCTTCCAGGCATCCATGCGCGAGCTTCTCGGACGGGGGCAGGGCACGGTGGTGCTGGCGCATATGTATGATGGCGATGTGCTCTATGAAGGCGGGGAAGAAGCAGCGCTTAACCTCCCGACTTTCCTCGGAAATCATGACATGGGCCGCTTCTCCACCCTGCTGAAGGAAGACATGCCCGGCATCTCGCAGGAGGAGCTGCTGGCGCGGGTCAGGCTGGGCCATGCGATGATGATGGTCCTGCGCGGGGCGCCGGTGATTTACTATGGCGACGAGCAGGGCTTTGTCGGCGATGGCAATGACCAGCTGGCGCGCGAGGACATGTTCCCCAGCCGCACCGCGCTCTATAATGACAATGATCTTATCGGCACCGATGCGACGACAGCCGACAGTAATTTCGACACTCGACACCCGCTTTACCAGCTGATCGCCGAATTTGCGGAAATCCGTGCCGATCATGCGGCCTTGCGGCGGGGCAAGCAGGTGGTGCGGCATTATGAGCAGGTGCCGGGTATCTTCGCCGTCTCGCGCTTTGACCCGGAAACGGGGGCGGAATATGTCGCAGCATTTAACACCACGAACGAACCACGTAATGCCAATATTACAGTGGGTTATGATGCACGCGGATTTGAAACGCTGGCAGGTGTCTGCCCCGTTTCCGTGTCCGCCCCGGGCAGCGCTGCCTTTGCCCTGCCGCCGCTTGGCTGGGCTGTTTGCCGGGTAAGCGAGGTGGCAGAATGAACCGCATGGCTCGTCTCGACAATGTTGTGTCGACACTCGACATTTCACTCGGAACCCAGCCGTGGTGGCGTGGCGCGACGATTTACCAGATTTACCCGCGCAGCTACCAGGATTCGAATGGCGACGGGATTGGCGATCTGCCCGGTATCACCAGCAGGCTGGGGCATATTGCCTCGCTCGGCGTGGATGCGATCTGGATTTCGCCTTTCTTCACCTCGCCGATGAAGGATTTCGGCTACGACGTTTCCGATTACTGCGATGTCGATCCGATTTTCGGCACTCTCGACAATTTCGACACGCTGATCGCGCGCGCCCACGAGCTGGGCCTGCGCGTGCTGATTGACCAGGTCTATTCCCACACGTCCGACGAACACGCATGGTTCAAGGAAAGCCGCTCCTCCAAACATAATGACAAGGCGGACTGGTATGTGTGGGCAGATGCCAAGCCCGACGGGTCGCCACCGTCCAACTGGCAATCCGTGTTCGGGGGTCCCGCGTGGACGTGGGACGCCCGACGCGGACAGTATTATCTGCACAACTTCCTCTCCAGCCAACCGCAGCTGAACGGGCATAATCCGGCGGTGCAGGAGGCGCTGCTGGGCGTGGCGCGGTTCTGGCTCGACCGGGGGGTCGATGGCTTCCGCATTGATGCGCTGAATTTCGCGATGCACGACCCGCAGTTGCGCGATAATCCGCCCGCACCGCCGAGCGACAAACCGCGCACGCGCCCGTTTGACTTCCAGCTCAAGCTGCACAACCAGTCGCACCCGGACATTCCCGCTTTCATCGCAAGAATCCGCGCGCTGACAGACAGCTATGACGGGATATTCACCGTCGCTGAAGTGGGCGGAGATGAAGCTGAAACGGAAATGAAGGCCTTCACCGCGGGCGAAGAGCATCTCAATTCCGCCTATGGCTTCAACTTCCTCTATGCCGACCGGCTGACCCCCGGCTTGGTCTGCGCTGCATTGGCGCAATGGCCGGACGAAGAAGGGCTCGGCTGGCCAAGCTGGGCGTTTGAAAACCACGATGCGCCGCGTGCGCTCAGCCGCTGGTGCGCAGCCGAGGAGCGCGAAGCCTTTGCCCGGATGAAGATGCTGCTGCTGGCAAGCCTGCGGGGCAATATCATCCTTTACCAGGGTGAGGAGCTGGGGCTGACACAGGTCGATATTCCCTTTGACCAGCTGCATGACCCCGAAGCCATTGCCAACTGGCCGCTGACGCTCAGCCGCGATGGCGCACGCACACCGATGCCGTGGGAAGCGGGGGCGGCGCAGGGCGGGTTCAGCGCTGCTGAGCCTTGGCTGCCGCTGGGCGCGGAGAATGCCGCACGCGCGGTGGACCGGCAGGAAGCCGACCCGCTTTCGCTGCTCGCTTTCACCCGCGAAGTGCTTGCACTGCGCCGTTCCAACCCTGCCTTGCTGCATGGCGAAGTGTCCGCTTCGGCGGCACAGGGGGGGCTGCTCATGCTCGAACGCCGCAGCGGCGCGCAGACTATCCGCGCGCTGTTCAACCTTTCCGATTTCACCATCACCCCGCCCGACGCGATGCAAGCCGGGCGCGTGATCCATGCCGTCAATGGCGCGAGCGCCGGCTCGCTGCCCAAATTCGGTGCTGTCCTGATCGAGGCCTGACCTATGCGTTTCCTGATTGCGCTCGCCCTGCTGCTGGGCTTTCCCGTTGCTGCGCTGGCCGGGACGGTTTCTTCACCCGACGGGCGGATCAGCGTGACGCTCGATGCGGATGGGGAGGGCATTCCCTATTACAGCGTTTCCCGCGACGGGAAGCCGCTGCTGGCCAAGTCCAACCTTGGCTTCAACTTCACCGATGCCGATCCGATGCGGCGCAATTTCGAGGTTGTCACGGAAGACTCCACCTCAGTCGATACGCGCTGGGAGCAGCCATGGGGCGAGCGCCGCATTGTCGCTGACCGGCATGAGGAACTGGCGGTGACCTTCCGCCAGCGTGATGCGGCCGCGCGGATGATTACGGTGCGGATGCGGGTGTTTGATGACGGCATCGGCTTCCGCGCAGAATTCCCCGAACAGGCCAGCATGAAGGTCGCCAACATTGCGGACGAGCTGACCGAGTTCAACCTCGCGCAGGGCGGGCAGGCGTTGTGGATCCCGGCGGGCGACTGGAACCGCTACGAATATCTCTATTCCATGACCCCGGTCGATGCCGTTTCCACCGCGCATACGCCGATCACCATGGTGCTGGAGGACGGCACGCATCTGTCCTTCCACGAGGCCGCGCTGGTCGATTATGCGGGCATGTGGCTGCGGCGGCTGGATGGCACGCGCTTCCGTTCCCAGCTCGCGCCATCCTCGCGCGGGGCCAAGGTCGTGCGCGAAGGGGCTTTCACCACGCCATGGCGCACGGTGCTGATCGGGGACGGGCCCAAAGCGCTGGTGGAAAGCAATATTTCGCTGAACCTCAACGAACCCAACAAGCTGGGCGATGTCAGCTGGTTCACACCGCACAAATATATCGGCATCTGGTGGGAGATGCACCTTGAGAACAGCAGCTGGGCCAGCGGCGAGAAGCACGGTGCCACCACCGGTAATGCGAAGAAGCATATCGACTTCGCCGCCAAGCATGGCTTTCGCGGCGTCCTGATCGAAGGCTGGAACAAGGGGTGGGACGGCACCTGGTTCGGCAATGGCCGCGAATTCAGTTTCACTGAAGCCTATCCCGATTTCGACCTCGAAGAAGTGACCCGCTACGCTGCCAAAAAGGGCGTGCGGATCATCGGCCACCACGAAACCGGCGGAAATCTGGGCGTCTATGAGGCGCAGTTGGAAGAGGCGATGGCGCTCTATGCGCGGCTCGGCGTTGACGCCGTGAAAAGCGGCTATGTCGCTGACGCCGGGGGGCTGATCGCACCGGGCCCGGATGGCAAGGACGTGTTCGAATGGCATGATGGCCAGCGTGCGGTGCAACACCACCTTGAAGTGGTCAAAACGGCTGCCCGCTACAAGATCGCGGTCAATCCGCATGAGCCGGTGAAGGATACGGGCCTGCGCCGCACCTATCCCAACTGGGTCAGCCGCGAAGGTGCACGCGGGATGGAATACCAGGCCTGGGGCGTGCCCGCGAACCTGCCTGACCATGTACCGAACCTCATCTACACGCGTATGCTCTCCGGCCCGATGGACTATACGCCGGGCGTGCTTTCCTTGAAAGGACGCGGCGGACGCGATTTGCCCTCTACACTGGCGCGGCAGCTGGCACTCTATGTCGTGCTCTATTCGCCGATCCAGATGGCGGCGGACTTGCCGGAAGAGCTGGAAAAATATCCGCGTGAGCTGGCATTCATTTCGCAAGTCCCGGCAGACTGGGCGGAGAGCCTGTTGCTCGATGGTGAAGTCGGCAAGTTTGCCCTCTTCGCCCGCAAGGATCGCAATAGCGATGCGTGGTATGTCGGCGGCGTTACCGACAGTGATGCGCGCGAGATGGCGGTCGATTTCGGATTCCTCGACCAGGGCCGCAAATACCGCGCGACGATCTATCGCGACGGGGCAGATGCCGATGGGCTGGCGGATACGCGCCACCAGATCGCGATTGAAACGCGGACCGTCACGGCGGGCGATGTGATGACGATCCGCGCGGCCAAGGCTGGCGGGTTTGCGATTGCCATTGTACCTGTGGGCAGGTGACAAGCACCGGCAAACCTCCTCACGTCGTCATCCTCGGCGGCGGCAGTGCAGGCTGGATCACCGCCTGCCTGCTGCACCATGAATGGGCGGCGCGTGGCGGTTCGGTAACGGTCATTGAAAGCCCGGACATTGGCATTATCGGAGTGGGCGAAGGCTCTACTCCGCAATTGAAAGCGTTCTTTGACCACCTTGGCATTGCCGAGGGCGAGTGGATGGCGGCTTGCGACGCGACTTACAAGCTGGGCATTCGCTTCACCGGCTGGAGCGAGCGGCCCGGCTTCGGTAGCTATTTTCACCCGTTCCCCGGCCCGGTGGATATGCACAGCGAGCCGGGTTTCCTGCATAATTGCGCTCTGGCGCGGCGCGGCTTCACCGTGCCTGCGCATCCCGATACGTGGTTCCTTGCGGCGAAGCTGGCGGGGGAAGGGAAGGGGCCGCAGCCGTCCGACAATTTCCCCTTCGCGCCCAGCTATGGCTACCACTTCGATGCGCACAAGTTGGGTACATTCCTGCGCGACTGGTCCACCGCACGCGGGATCACTCATCTGCCGCAGAAAGTGGTCGAAATCGAGCTGGATAGTAGCGGCGATGTGGCCGCGCTGGTCTGTGAAGATGGGCAGCGAGTGGAGGGCGACCTCTTCGTTGATTGCAGCGGCTTCCGCAGCATCCTCGCGCAGGGCAAGCTGGGCGTACCCTTCGAGTCCTTCGGCGAGAATTTGTTCAATGACAGTGCCGTCGTGATGCCTACCCCACGCGGGGAGAACTACATGCCGCAGACCGAAAGCGTCGCCATGCGCGCGGGCTGGCGCTGGTCGATCCCGCTGACCACACGGGTCGGCAATGGCTATGTCTATAGCTCGCGCTACATCTCTGACGAAGACGCCGAGGCGGAATTGCGCGCGGCGATCGGGATGGAAGATAGCGAGCAGGAAGCGCGCTTCCTCAAGATGAAGGTCGGGCGAGTGCGGGATAGCTGGCACCGCAATGTCCTCGCCGCCGGGCTCGCGCAGGGCTTTATCGAGCCGCTCGAAGCAACCGCGCTGCATATCGTGATCGCGACCGCGCTGGAATTTGCCGATGCCTATGAAGCGGGCGGGTTCACCGATGCCAAGCGGGGCGCCTTCAACCACGGCATTGGCGAACGCTATGACGCGATCCGTGACTATATCGTCGCGCATTACCGGATGAACCAGCGGACGGACAGCGACTATTGGCGCGACAATGCTGCCAATCAGGTGCTGTCAGACCGTTTGAAGGCGATGATGACGGCGTGGTTCACACATCAGGATATCGGCGCGGCCAATGCGCAGGCTTACCCGGTGCAGGCCTATTCCAGCATGAGCTGGCATTGCCTGTTCGCCGGTTACGGGACTTTCCCGCCGGAAGCCAAGATGGCGCCCCTGCCGCCGGGAGCGCAGGCAGCTGATCTGGCGCAGGTGCAGGCGATGCTGGAAGCCTGTGCGCGGAATTTTTCGGGCCTTGAGCGGCTCGGCAAGGTTTCGTGAGGGCTTGCGGATGGCGATCGTTTGGTGCGCACAAGCAAACGGCATTGCAAGCTAGTTTTTGTTGTTCAAGAAGATCGCTTGGAGCACTTTCGATAATATTTTGACACCGCGTGGTGATCAGAATATCCGTCATGGCTCATGTCGCGCAAACTCATCTTTGCACTTGCACCTGCGTTTTCCCTGCTGATGTGTGCGAGTTGTGCCGAAGGCAAAGAGGTGGGGGCAGCCAATACTTCCTGCCAGGTCCGGATTGACGAAGCAGACTTGATTGCTGCCAGAAAAAGCGCGCCCGAAGCTGATGAGATTTTCGAATATGCTGGCCAGAAAGGGATCAGGCATAAAATCTTTGTCTTCCGGGCGGAGGTTGCTGGAAGTGAGCACAAGCTGCCTTCCATTGTGCTGTTTCACGGTGGCGGGTGGAACGAAGGAAAGGCGACGCAATTCTTTCGCCAGGCGCGGTTCCTTGCAGGGCGAGGATATGTGGTGTTCCTCCCCGAATACGGCCTTACCAGCGATGGCCTGAAACCGGTGGATTCGATGAAGGATGCGGCATCGGCCTGGATCACGATCCGCAGCAAGGCAGGGGAATACAATCTCGCGCTTGACCAGATGTCCGCCGGCGGCGGTTCAGCGGGCGGGCACCTTGCTGCGACTCTGGCGATGGATACTCCGTTGCGAGAGACACCCATTCTCCCGAAACCCAATGCGCTGATATTGTTCAATCCCGTGATTGATAATGGCCCGGACGGTTACGGGCACAGCAGGGTTTCCGCCTATTGGCGAAATTTTTCGCCGCTTCACAATATTGCCGGGGATCATCCCGACACGTTGTTCATGGTGGGCGACAGCGATGACTATGTCCCGGTCGCGACCGCCCGGCGCTATTGCAAGCTTGTCGGGGCGAAAGGCGCTGCCTGCGAACTTTTCGTCGATCCCGGCCAGAAGCACACCTGGTTCAACGGGCCCGGATTCCAGACTACCCTCAGGCTGACAACGGAGTTTCTTGACCGGCGATTTGACCCTGCGGGCACTTGCAGGTGAGCTGAGGCAACCTTCGGTACTCCGGGCCAGCCCGTCGAGCTGCTATCTTGCAGCACCAGCTTAGAAGGCGCGCTCTGCCGGAGGTCTGTCATAGGCCAGGCGGAAACCCACATTTGATGCCCCCATGCCCGGATCGCGGCCCTGGCGGCTTTCCGGCCGGTATCGCTGGCAATAATTGGGCGCACATAAATAGCTGCCCCCTTTCATTACGCGGCTGGGCGTGGCCGGGTTCATCGGGTCGTAAGCGAGGTTCTCGCCCGGTCCGCGCGGATTGTCGCGATCATCGGGATCGTGGCCGGGCCTGAACAGGTCAGCAGTCACTTCCCAGACATTGCCGACCATGTCGTAAAGCCCGAAAGCGTTGGGCCTGAAACATCCAACTGGCGCTATGCCCTTGAACCCGTCCCGTTCTTCATTGGTGACAGGAAACACCCCTTGCCAGCTGTTGGCCAACTCTGGTTCGGGTTGGTCGGCAGATTTTGCGGCACCGGCACTGGCCGCAAATTCCCATTCCGCTTCAGTCGGGATGCGACCACCGCGCCATTCGGCATAGGCGGCCATGTCTTCCCAGCCGAGATGCACCACGGGCTGGTCTGGCCGCGCGTCAGGGCCGCCGGGGCCATAAGGCTTTTTCCAGTAAGCGCCCGGGACATAATCCCACCAATCTGCATAATTGCGGGAAGGCTGTGCGGGCGGATGGAACACGGCCGATCCGGGTTCCAGCATATAGGTGGGTATCTGCTCGACCGGCACGCCGAACACATCCGGTTCGACCGGCTTTTCCGCAATCGTCACATAGGCAGTTGCGGCGACAAATTCGGCGAACTGGCGATTGGTCACTTCATGCGGGTCCATCCAGAACCCGTCCACCGTCGTCTCGCGCTCCGGCCCCTCTTCGGCATAGACTGCGCTACTGCCCATGATGAAGGTCCCGCCGTCTATCCACACCGGTTTGTCTGGCGGTGGGGGGCAGGTCTGCGTCGTGGCAAAATCAAGGAGCGACAGGGGCTGCTGTTGCTGCGGCACTTCGTTTGAACAGGCCGCTAAAGTGCCAATTGCACCAAGCAGCACGATGGGAAGAAGAATAGCCTGTTGGATCCTGTTGCTCATCAGTCTACTCTCTCGTCTCCCGCATCCGTGCACGGGTATGGCCTGAACGCCTCTTGGAGCCCGACCCTAATTGGCTGTTTTCTCCATTTCGCCAAAGCTGGCCTTTTGCAAGACCTCCAAGGCTTTCGCCTTGAACGCTGCGCGCGTTGGTTCCTGGCCGGTTTGCTGGCAGCTCTCGGCCACAAAGCCGCGCATGGTCCGCTGATAGCGCTGCAACAAATAGTAAAGCGCGCGCTTCTGGCCTGCTTCGTCGATCAGGGACATCTCCTTGGATGTGCCATCAGGCGCATATTCATTATTGTAGAGCTGCCAGATCAGGGCGAAAGGCAAGTCCAGTTCGATCGCGACCTGCATGACATACCTGCTCTTGAGATATTGCTGGCGCACAGTTTGCGGCTTGTCCTTGTTCGCATGGTAGCCGAATTCACCGAGAAAAACGCGCCGCTCGAAAGGCAAACCTGCCTTGGGCTGCAATTGCCCCTCGAGGTAATTGAGGTTCCTCGTCAACGGTGCGCGGATCGACTCAAGATCCGATTTCGGGGATTTCTTGATCGCTTCATAGCTGGAATAGGATACCAGATCGACATTGGTTTTTGGCAGCACATCGCGTGCAATGCTGCGCTTGCCCGCGATGGCTTTCTCCACAAGGTTGACCTCGACATAGTGGTACAGCCCGACATTCTGGTGCGGGATCGCCGCCTTGGCGTCATCAATCGCCTTCTGGCGAATTGTCCCCCGTCAGCACTTATGGTACAGATTTGAGGTTGTAAGTTAAGGAGGATTTGGGCTTCGTCGTAGTGACGAAGGAACGAATCTATGGACGCCTCCCGCGCAAGGTGGATTTTTGATGTTGCTGCGGCATTGGATGCGTGAATCTATCCGGCCTATCGATTGAAGCGGGTTTGCTCCTGGCCATGATGGGAATCCGCGCGGTTCAGTGCCTTCTAAGATGAGCGGCCTCGAAGGCCATCGTTCCTTACAGGCTGTGAAGCGGCGGTCCGTGCCGTTACACCATCAAGTCTTCACCTCGCATTTGAAGACATTCGTGATCCTGCTCAGCGCTGAGCAGGATCACGCGATCTTGTAGCTCTCTCCGCTGCGCAATATTGCCCATGCCATGCGAGCCGTCTTGTTCGCCATGGCGACGAGCGTTTTGTTGTGCCCAGCTCGGGATAGCAGATCCTGCGCCCATTTTGATCGCCGGTCCTCGTGCTTGCTGATCCTCAGCAATGCCGATCGAGCCCCGTGTATGAGTTGCCGCCGAAGGTAGTGGTTGGCTCTGCTGCCGATGCCGCCAAGCCTTGGCTTGCCGCCCGTCGTGTATTGTCGCGGAACCAGACCGATCCAGGCAGAGAGGGCTCTGCCCGATTTGAAGTGTCGGCCATCGTCGATCGCGGCCACCAAGGAGGTCGCGACGATCGGTCCAACGCCAGGCAGCGTTGTCAGGCGCTTGCAACGCTCGTCAGTGCGGCAGATCTTGACCAGCATGTCATCGAGAGCCGACACTCTGGCATCAAGGTCGCGATACTCTTCGACGAGTTGCCGAAACAGGAGCTTGGCCAAGTCCGAGAGTTCGGCGGTCTCAATCATCTTGTCGATCTGCAAGCGGAACCGGGACGCTCCAGCGGGCATGACGATGCCATACTCGGCCAAAAGCCCGCGCGTATGGTTGATCAAAGCGGTCCGCTGGACGACCAGCCTGTCGCGTGTTCGATGCAGGGCTTGAAGATCCTGCTGCTCGACGCTCTTCAGCGGCACGAACCGCATAGTTGGTCTGGTTGCCGCTTCGAAAATGGCTTCCGCATCAACTGCGTCGTTCTTCGATCCCTTCACGAACGGCTTCACAAACCGCGGATGGATGAGCCGCACGTCGTGCCCCAGCGCCTCGAAGGTGCGCCCCCAGTGGTGCGAGCTGGCGCAAGCTTCCATCGCGACCAGTTGTGGACGTAATCTGCTCACCGCGTCGACGAGCTTGGCCCGTCCAACCTTGCGCGAAACCACTTCTCCATCATCGCTTATCCCATAAATGTGGAAGGACTGCTTACCCAAATCGATCGCCAGCATGTGCATGTGATGAACTCCTCTGCTCCATTCTTGCTGCAATCTTTTTGGCTCGATTGCGGGAGGCGTCCATCCCATAAGATGAAGCCCAAATCCTCCAATGCAAAATCGCGGGTCAAGGCCCCTGCCGAACAGGTCGTCAAGGACATCCGCCGACTGAAAATGCCGCATTGGGATTTACGGCAAGCCTCATGGCTGGCTGGCCGCGCTCTCCGCGGCGGCGTCCTGCATCCAGAATCAGGCCGTCTTCGCGCAGTTTTCGGCTGATATTGGTGATTTACTGCGCCGTCAGTCCGGTAATTTCGGCAAGCTCGATCTTCGTGATTGGGGCGTTCAGCCGTATGGCCTGGAGCGTGACCCGCATATTGTGCGAACTGCCACATTCCAGATTGGTGCCGGAGAGGCCCGAGCCAAAGAAATTGACGCGGTCGAGCCTGGGCGCGTTTGCATCCGAATTCCGGTTTCTACGCGACATCCGTGCGAATCTCCAGGTGGCCACTCGCCGCAAAACGGGGCGGTAGGCAGGCAACGCTAGGTGTTACTAAATCAAATTGTTAGCAGAAAATGCCAGTTCTGGGCAATGTGGGTGGCCGGATACTGTTGGCTGGACCGTAGTGCGCTCGATATTCAGCCACAAGTTGTTCAGATCAAGCGGATGATCGAGTGATCGCTGCGCCCCGACCCCAAGCCTCAATCACCCAGTGCGACCTCTCTCTTCGTCCGATCAACGCGGAAACCGATGGCTGCACTTGCGGCTGGGGGAGTGAAGGCGAAGCCGTTCAAGCTGCGATCGTTCCACGCTGCATCGGACATCGGCTTGCCGTCCGCATCCGTCCAGCTTCCCGCATCCGGGAAGCGCGCCATGCCCGGGCCATGCTGTACCCGTTGCTCTGCCAGCTGCGCGACATAATCCTCCATTGCCCGGTCGCGGGTTTGCCAATCAACCGGCATCGCCTGGCAATAGGCGTTGTTGTTGCCGCGCTGGCTGCGGCCGAATTCATCGCCCGCGGTGAGCATGATCGTGCCGGTAGAGGCGAACAGCGTGCCCAGCAAGGCCCGCAAATCCTGTGCCCGACGGGCCTGCACCGCAGGGTCGTCGCTTGGCCCTTCGGCGCCGCAATTCCAGCTGTGGTTCTCGCCATGGCCATCGCGATTATCCTCGCCATTGGCGTGGTTGTGGCGTTGCTCGTAGGCGACTGTGTCGGCCAGCGTAAACCCGTCATGCGCAGCTAGGAAGTTCACGCTGCGGCAGTCCGAACCGAATATGTCGGAGGAGCCCGCGATGCGCGTCGCCAGCACATTGGCGGGGCCGTCACCGCGCCAGAAGCGGCGCACATCGTCACGATAGCGGTCATTCCATTCTAGCCAGTTCGGCGGGAAATTGCCCAGCTGGTAGCCGCCGGGGCCGATGTCCCATGGCTCGGCAATCATCACCCGGTCGGCCAGCCAGGGGTCGGCGGCGATTTCCGCGAAGATTGGCGCTTGACGGTCGAAACCCGGTCCGCGCGCGAGCACCGGGGCGAGGTCGAAGCGGAAGCCGTCCACCCCGCAATGGCGCACGAAATGGCGCAAGGAGGCGAGGGTGAGCGCGCGGACATGCGGATTGGCGAAATCGAGCGTGTTGCCGCAGCCGGTGTCATTGATCAGCCTGCCATCCGGCGCATGGGCATAGGCGGCATTGTCGAGCCCGCGCAGCGAGAGGACGCCGCCATGAATGTCGCTCTCGCCGCTGTGATTGAAGACAAGGTCGAGGACTACGCCGATCCCGGCGTTGTGCAGTGCCGCCACTGTCTCGCGCAGCTCCCTGACGCCGCCGGGGCACAGGCCCGGATCAAGCGCCATCATCGCCACCGGGTTGTAGCCCCAGTGGTTAGCGAGGCCGAGTGGCGGCAAATGGCGCTCGTCGATCCATGCCACGATCGGCATCAGCTCCACCGCGCTGACATGGAGTTTTTGCAGATGGGCGAGGATCGCGGGATGGGCGAGGGCGGCCACGGTGCTGCGCTGCTCCTCCGGCACATCGGGATGGAGCGCGGTGAAGCCTGCGACGCTCAGCTCATAGACCAAGCCGCCGCGGGTGAAATGCGGAGGAGACAGCGGCACTTGGGGCATCTCCCCCGGCACCAGCGCGCGGGGCACGATATCGGCGGTGTCCGCGCCATATTCGGCCAGCTTTGGATGCTGGGTGAAGCGCCGGTCCAGCTCCATCGCATAGGGATCGACCAGCAGCTTGGCCGGGTCGAACCACAGGCCCTGCTCAGGTGCCCATTCGCCTTCCGCACGGTAGCCATAGTGGGCGCCGGTGAGGTCCTGCGGGACCTCTGCCACCCAGTCCTCGCCCTCGCGCAGCATGGGGATGCGCTGTTCGGTTTCGCCTTGGAACAGGCAGAGGTGGAGGGCGCTGGCATGGGGGGAGCGGACGCGGAAATGCGTTGCGCCTTCAGCAACGCAAGCGCCAAAAGTCTCGGTCACGTCACCACATCAGGCGCGGTGCAGCCCGTATGTTGCTCGATCCCGGCAATCGCCTCGGCAGCGGCGATGATATCCGCCAGCATCGCTGGCGTTTCTGCGTCGAGATTACCGCCCACCGGCTCGAAACGCTCGAGATAGACACGCAGCGTTGCCCCTTCGGTGCCGGTGCCGGAGAGGCGGAAGACCACGCGGCTGCCACCTTCGAACAGCACGCGAATGCCCTGGTTCTCGCTCACCGATCCATCAACCGGGTCGGCATAGGCAAAGCTGTCAGCCTCGGCCACGGTCAGCGGGCCATATGCCTTGCCCGGCAAGTCGCGCAGGCTCGCCACCAGTGCGGCAATCAGCGCATCGGCCTTGTCGGTCGCAATCGCTTCATAGTCGTGGCGGGCATAGTAATTGCGCCCGAAGCGTGCCCAATGCTCACGCGCGATCTGGTCCGCGCTCTTGCCGGTGATGGCGAGGATGTTGAGCCACAGCAACACGGCCCACAGCCCGTCCTTCTCGCGCACATGGTCGCTGCCGGTGCCGGCGCTTTCCTCGCCGCAAATGGTCGCCATCCCGGCGTCAAGGAGATTGCCGAAGAATTTCCACCCGGTCGGGGTTTCGAAGGCGGGGATGCCCAGCGCCTCTGCCACGCGGTCGGCGGCGGCGCTGGTGGGCATTGAGCGGGCAATGCCCTTGAGCCCGCCTGCATAGCCGGGTGCGAGATGCGCATTGGCTGCCAGCATGGCGAGCGAATCCGACGGGGTGATAAAACGGTGCTTGCCTATGATGAGGTTGCGGTCGCCATCGCCGTCGGAGGCTGCGCCGAAGTCCGGCGCAGCAGGGCCCATCATCGTGTCATACAGCGCCTTGGCATGGACGAGGTTGGGATCGGGGTGATGCCCGCCGAAATCCTGTAGCGGAGTACCATTGCGGACTGTTCCGGCGGCAAAGCCAAGCCGATTTTCGAGGATTTCAGTGGCGTAGGGTCCGGTGACTGCGTGCATGGCATCGAAGGCCATGGTCAGCCCGTTAGCGACTGCGGTACGGATCGCGGCGAAGTCGAACAGCTCCTCCATCAGTGCGGCATAGTCGGCTACCGGGTCGATCACTTGCACCGTCATGCCGCCAACAGACTCAATTCCGAGTATGTCGAGGTCGATATCGGCATGGTCGATGTCGAGCCAGCGGGTGATTTCGGTGGTGCGCGCATGGATCGCAGAGGTCACGCCCTCCGGCGCGGGTCCGCCATTGGCGATATTGTATTTGATCCCGAAGTCTTCCTCCGGCCCGCCGGGATTGTGGCTGGCGGACAGGATCAGCCCGCCGCTCGCGCCATATTTGCGGATCACATGGCTTGCCGCCGGGGTGGAGATGATGCCGCCTTGTCCCACCAGCACGCGGCCATAGCCATTGGCGGCAGCCATGCGGATCGCCTGCTGGATAACCGCGCGATTGTGGAACCGACCGTCCCCGCCGATCACCAGTGTCGCATTCTCCGGCCGTTCCACCACATCGAAGACCGACTGGATGAAATTCTCGGCATAGTTTGCCTGCTGGAAGATGCGGACCTTCTTGCGCAGGCCGGAAGTGCCTGGCTTTTGGCCATCAAAAGGCGTGGTTTCGTGGCTGCGGATCATGCGGTTTTCCCGGTCAATTCGCGATAGAGCTCGGCATAGGCGCGCCCGCTGGCAGCCCAGCTGAAATCCGCCTTCATTCCGTTTTGCTGCAGCGTGCGCCATTGTTTCGGCTGGTAATAGAGTGCGTTGGCCCGGTCGATCGCAGCGCAAAGAGCGTGGTAATGGACGCCATCGAACTGGATGCCCGTTGCCACGCCAGCGGCAAGCGAGGCGGGATTGGCATCAATCACCGTATCCGCCAGTCCGCCGGTCCGTGCGACCACGGGCACACAGCCATAGGCGAGGCCATAGAGCTGGGTCAGCCCGCAAGGCTCGAACCGGCTGGGGACGAGGATCGCATCCGCCCCGGCCTGCAATTGGTGCGACAGCGCTTCGTCATAGCCGATGCGGATGCCGATCCTGCCCGGATGGCGCGCGGCGGCCTCGTGCAATTCGGCTTCGATCCCGGCATCGCCTGAGCCGAGTAGTGCCAGCCGTCCGCCGATCCCGGCGAGGTGGTCCAGCACTTCGAGCAGCACATCCATACCCTTTTGCCAGGTCAGGCGGCTGATGACGGTGAAGATCGGCCCGTCGCCGCGCTCCAGCCCGAATTCCTTTTCTACCGCGCGCTTGTTGGCACTGCGTTTGCCAAGGGTGCGGCGGGTGTAACTGGCTGCAATGTCCGGGTCTTCGCCAGGGTCCCACACTGCCTCGTCAATCCCGTTGAGGATACCACGCACCCGGTCCCCGCGCGAGGAAACCAGCCCTTCCAGCCCCATGCCGAAATCCTTCTGCCGGATTTCGCGGGCGTATGTGGGGCTGACGGTGGTGATGACATCGGCCATCTGCATCCCGGCTTTCAGGAAGCCGACCCCGCCATAGCTTTCCACCCCGTCGAGCGACCAGGCTTCCTGCGGCAGGCCAAGCCGGGGGAAGACACCAGCATCGTAATAGCCCTGAAAGGCCATGTTGTGGATCGTCATCACCGCCGGAAGCTCCGGCTGAGTGCTGGCAAAGCGCAGATAGGCGAGGGTCATTGCCGCTTGCCAGTCATGCGCATGGACGAGGTCGAATTTGCGCCCCTTCACCGCGCCACTCGCAATATCCGCGGCTGCTCGCCCGAAAGCGGCGAAGCGACGCCAATTGTCCGCCCAGTCCTTGCCCTTGACATCGCCATAGGGGCCGCCCTCCCGGGCAAAGAGGGTGGGGCAATCGAGCACCAGCAGCTTGTGCTTGCCGATCTTGCCCGCCAGCAACCGCGCGGGTTCGCCAAGCAGCGAATCCCATTTGTGGACCAGCTTGCCCTTGCCCATCGCCTTGCCCACTGCCGGATAGCCGGGCAGCAGCGTGGTCATTTCGATACCATGGCCAGCGACGGCAGAGGGGAGGGCGCCCGCGACGTCGGCCAGCCCGCCGGTCTTCACCAGCGGGACCGCCTCCGACGCGACGGACAGGACAGATACTGGCATTACAGGTCGAGCTTCTCGATCATCGGCTTGGTTATCAGGCATACGCCCTTCTCACTGCGGCGGAACCGCTTTGCATCCAGTTCTGGGTCTTCCCCGACGACCAGTCCCTCCGGGATACGGACGCCGGAATCGAGGATCACCTTCTTCAGCCGCGCCCCGCGCCCGATATTGCAATAGGGCAGGATCACCCCTTCCTCGACGCTCGAATAGCTGCCCATTTTCACCCCGGTGAACAGCAGGCTCTTCTGCGCCAGCGCGCCGGAAACGATGCAATCCTGGCTGATCAGCGAGCTGATTGCATGGCCACGGCGACCTTCCTCGTCATGGACGAACTTGGCCGGTGCGGCGACGACCTGGTCGGTCCAGATCGGCCAGTCGCGGTCATAGAGGTTGAGCTTGGGCACCACGTCAGTGAGGTCGAGATTGGCCTCGAAATAGGCATCCAGTGTGCCGACATCGCGCCAATACTCCTCGATCTCGTCCGCTGCACGGATGCAGCTATCGGTGAAACGGTGCGCCTGCGCTTTGCTGTTCTTGACGATCCAGGGGATGATATCGCCGCCGAAATCGCGTTTGGATTCCGGATCGGCAGCATCACGGCGCAGCTGGTCGAACAGGAAGTCCGTGTTGAAGACATAGATGCCCATGCTCGCGAGAGCCATGGATTCATTGCCGGGAATGCCGGGCGGATCAGCAGGCTTTTCAACAAAAGCAGTGATCCGGTCAGTCTTGTCGACATGCATCACGCCAAAGCCGGTCGCTTCCATGCGTGGCACCACAAGACAGCCGACCGTCACATCCGCGCCGCTTTCGACATGCTGGCGGAGCATCAGCTCATAGTCCATCTTGTAGACATGGTCGCCCGCCAGGATGATCATGTATTTGGGCGCATGGCTCTGAATGATGTCGATATTCTGGTAAACCGCGTCTGCTGTGCCTTCGTACCACTGGCTTTCCGAGACGCGCTGGCTGGCAGGCAGGATATCGAAGCTTTCGTTGCGTTCCGGGCGCATGAAGTTCCACGCGCGCTGCATGTGGCGGATCAGGCTGTGCGCCTTGTATTGCGTGGCGACGCCGATGCGGCGGATGCCCGAATTGATGGCGTTGCTGAGCGCGAAGTCGACGATCCGCGAGACCCCGCCGAAATAGACCGCCGGCTTGGCGCGCCGGTCGGTCAGTTCGAGCAATCGACTGCCGCGCCCCCCAGCGAGGACATAGGCCATGGCATCACGTGCAAGCGGCTGCGAATATCGTTCTCTCATTGGCCTCTTCCCGTTCCTAGTTCTTGTATTCCAGCATGATGGTGGAGAGCGGCGGCAAGGTTACACTGCCGACGCCATCCGTGACATTGACGCTGCCCAAATTGCCTTGCCCGCTGCCGCCATAGGTTTCGGCGTCGCTGTTGAGCACTTCGGCCCATTCCCCGTCATGCGGCAAGCGCAAGCCATAGCTGCCATGCGTCATCGGGGTCATGTTGCTGATTACCGCTATCGGCGGCTGGCCGGGGCATTTGCGCAGCCAGGCAAAGACCGAGACGTTGGAATCGTCGGCCACCAGCCATTCAAAGCCTTCGCCTTCGCAATCGCGCGCATGCAGCGCAGGCTTGGCTTTGTAGAGATGGTTGAGGTCGCGCACGAGCTTGCGAATGCCCTCATGCGCGGGTGCATCGAGCAAGTCCCAATCGAGCGCGCGGTCTTCCGCCCATTCGCGGCGCTGGGCGAATTCCTGCCCCATGAACAGCAGCTTCTTGCCCGGATAGCCCCACATCAACCCGTAATAGGCACGCAGGTTGGCGAACTTCTGCCAGTCGTCGCCGCTCATCTTGTTGAGTAGCGAGCCCTTGCCGTGGACCACTTCGTCGTGACTCAGCGGCAGGACGAAATTCTCGGCAAAGGCGTACATCAGGCCGAAGGTAATGTCGTCGTGGTGATATTGCCGGTGGACCGGCTCGCGCGCCATGTACTTCAGAGTGTCGTGCATGAAGCCCATGTTCCACTTGAAGCCGAAGCCGAGGTTGGATCGCGGGCCGTCGTCCCATGCCGGGTGTGAGACGCCGGGCCAGGACGTCGATTCCTCGGCGATGGTGAGGATGCCGGGATGGCTGGCATGCACCGCACGGTTCATCGCGCGCAGGAAATCGACCGCTTCCCAGTTTTCCCGCCCGCCATGCTCGTTGGGAATCCACTCGCCTTCCTTGCGTGAATAGTCGCGGTAGAGCATCGAGGCGACCGCATCGACGCGAAGCCCGTCGACGTGGTAGCGCTCCGCCCAGAACAGCGCGTTGTTGACAAGGAACGAGGACACCTCGCGCCGTCCGAAATTGTAGATCGCGGTGTTCCAGTCCGGGTGGAATCCGAGCCGGGGATCTTCGTGTTCGTAGAGCGCCGTGCCGTCGAAATGCGCAAGGCCGTGTTCGTCCGTCGGGAAATGTGCAGGGACCCAGTCGAGCAGCACCGAAATGCCCGCGCGGTGCGCGCCGTCGATGAAGCGGGCGAATCCGTCCGGCCCGCCGAACCGGGAACTGGGGGCAAAGAGGCCGGTGGTCTGATAGCCCCAGCTTGGATCATAGGGGTGTTCGGAAACCGGCAGGAACTCGATGTGGGTGAAGCCCATGTCCGCGACGTAGGGGATCAACCGTTGGGCCAGTTCGTCCCATGTCAGGAACCAGTCGTGCTCGTTCCTTTGCCAAGACCCGGCGTGGACTTCGTAGATCGATATCGCCTCGCGCCGCGGATCGACCGCTGACCAGTGCGCCCGGTGCGCATCATCACCCCAGTCAGGCTTGGCCGGGCGCGCGGTGAGCGAGGCCGTCTTGGGGCGCAACTCGCTGGCAAAGGCGAAGGGGTCGGCCTTGAGCGGCTGCACTGTGCTGTCCGGTCCGATTATGCGGTATTTGTAAGCCCGCCATTCGCCGATGTCGGGGAGGAACAGTTCCCACACGCCAATATCAGTGCGGCGGCGCATCGGGTGGCGGGTGCCATCCCAATCGTTGAAATCGCCGACGACGCTGACCGCTTGCGCATTGGGCGCCCAGACCGCGAAATGTACGCCCGCGCAGCCTTCATGCTCGATCAGGTGAGCGCCCATCTTGTCGAACAGGCGGTAATGCGTGCCTTGCGCAATCAGCAGGTCATCGAGCGGGCCAAGCACCGGGCCGAAGCTGTAGGGGTCCGTAACCCACCAGTCGTGACCGCCTGCGAAGCAGCGATACTTCACCGGTTTGGGCTTGCCGCGCAATTTGCCTTCGAACAGCCCGCGATTCGTCGACCATCTCCAGCTTGCCGATGCGCCCGCCCCGCAGCGAAAACGCCTCGACCGAGGCTGCGCCCGGCAGCAATGCCCGCCCGAAAGTCCCTTCCGGCCCTTCGTGCGGGCCGAGCAGCGAGAACGGGTCGGCGTGGTTGCCGGCGAACAGCGCCTCGATCTGGGAACCGGACGGCTTCACGCATCGCCTCTCGTCTGCGGCCGGAACGGCCTTGCACACCTATTCTGCCCCACGCGTCGCGACTACGATACCGGGAAAACGCAGGGCATGGCGATGTGACGGCCGGGACCCGCCGTTCGAATTGCGATCACGCCACGCCCCAGATGTCGCGCGCGTACTCGCCGATCGTGCGGTCGGATGAGAACCACCCGACGTTGGCGATGTTGTGGATCGCCGCCTTGCGCCAACCGGCAGGGTCGAGCCAGCGCGCATCCACCTCGCGCTGTGCCCTGGCATAGGCGTCGAAGTCGGCCGCCACCATGAACCAGTCGTGATCGTAGAGCCCGCCCATCAGCCCGGCGTAGCGATCGGGCTCATCGGGCGAGAAAACCCCGCTGGCGATCGCGACGACCGCCTGGTTCAGTTCGTAGGATCCCTCGATTACGGCGCGGGGATCGTAACCGTCGGCCCGCTTCGCGGCAACTTCGTCGGCGGTCATGCCGAAGATCACGATATTCTCGTCGCCCACCCGGTCCCGGATCTCGATGTTGGCCCCGTCGAGCGTGCCGATCGTCAGCGCGCCATTGAGCGCGAATTTCATGTTGCCGGTGCCCGAAGCCTCCATCCCTGCGGTGCTGATCTGTTCGGACAGGTCCGCTGCCGGTATGATCCGCTCGGCAAGCGTGACGTTGTAGTTGGGCACGAACACGACCTTGAGCAGGCCTGCGACCGACGGGTCCGAATTGACCCTGCGGGCAATATCGTTGGCGAGCTTTATGATCAGCTTGGCGTTGTGATAGCTCGGCGCCGCCTTGCCGCCGAATATCTTGACGCGCGGCACCCAGTCCTTCTCGGGATGGCTGCGGATCTGGTCATAGAGCGCCACGGTTTCCACGAGGTTGAGCAACTGGCGCTTGTATTCGTGAATACGCTTGATCTGGACGTCGAACAGGGCATCCGGGTTGACCCTGATCCCGGTCAGGTCCTTGAGGTGGCCGGCCAGCGCCACCTTGTTGCTGCGCTTCACTTCGGCGATGCGTTCGCCCAGCGCAGCATCGCCCGCCAGCCGGTCCAGCGCCGCCAGTTCCCCGGTATCGTCGAGGAACGCGTCTCCGATGGCATCGCGGATCACGCCGGTAAGGCCGGGATTGCACTGCATCAGCCAGCGGCGCGGGGTCACGCCGTTGGTCTTGTTGTTGATCTTGCCGGGGTAGAGCGTGTGCAGGTCGTGGAACACCGTCTGCTTCATCAGTTCTGTGTGCAGCGCCGCCACGCCATTGACGCTGTGCGCGCCGGCGAATGCGAGGTTGGCCATCCGCACGCGCCGGTCGCCGCCTTCGTCGATCAGGCTGATCGCGGCAACCGCGGCATCTTCCATCCCGCCGCGCCGCGCATCGCGCAAGACGCGGCTGTTGATCGCGTAGATGATCTGCATGTGGCGCGGCAGCAGGCGTTCGAAAAGCGGCAACGGCCAGCTTTCAAGCGCTTCGGGCAACAGCGTGTGATTGGTGTAGGCGATCGTGCGCCGTGTGATTTCGAGAGCCGTGTCGAATTCCAGCCCGTTATCATCGACCAGCAGGCGCACCAGTTCGGCCACCGCCACCGCCGGGTGGGTATCGTTGAGCTGGATCGCGGCCTTGTCGGGCAGCGAAGTGATGTCCCCATGGTATTGCAGGTGGCGGCGGACGATGTCCTGGATCGATGCGGCGGAGAAGAAATATTCCTGGCGCAGCCGGAGTTCCTGCCCCGCCGGAGTCGAATCCGCCGGGTAGAGCACGCGCACGAGGCTGGCGGCACGCGCCTCCCCCTCCAGCGCGCCGACATGGTCGCCGGCGTTGAACGCATCGAGCTTGATCGGGTCGAGCGCGTGCGCGGTCCACAGGCGCAACGTGTTGACCCGCTTGCCGCGCCAGCCGACGACCGGCGTATCGACCGCCGATGCCTCGACCAGTTCGGCAGGGTTCCAGACCACGCCCTCGCCCTCGCTGATCACTTCCCCGCCGAAGCCGATGCGATAGGCGCTTTCACGCCGGTCGAACTCCCACGGGTTGCCGTGGCTCAGCCAGGTTTCGGGCAGTTCGACCTGCCAGCCGTCGTCGATGCGCTGACGGAACATGCCGTTCACGTAGCGGATGCCATAGCCGTAAGCCGGGATGTCGAGGCTCGCGAGGCTTTCCATGAAGCAGGCCGCAAGCCGACCGAGCCCGCCGTTGCCGAGTGCGGCGTCGGGCTCCAGTTCCTCAAGTTCGCCAAGGTCGAGCCCGTTGGCGCGCAGCGCGCGTTCAAGCTCGCCGGTCAGGTCGAGGTTGTTGAGCGCGTCGCGCAGCAGCCGCCCGATGAGGAATTCGAGGCTGAGGTAATAGACCCGCTTGGCACCCTCGGCATAGGTGCGGCGGGTGCTGTCCATCCAGCGGTCGATCACCTTGTCGCGCAGGGCATAGACAGTGGCGGTGTACCAGTCATGCGGCTTGGCCGCGCGTTCATCCTTGCCCACGCGGTGGCGCAGCGCGTCGATGATCAGCTCGTCAATTTCGCTATCGGCGAGAGTGGTGGCAATAGTCACGGCGCGAATGCTCCCTGGCAAGGTTCCGCGAAGTCCATACCAGCATTGCCGCCGGTGCTCCGCAATCCCCTCAAAGCACCTCTCCTAGCGCCATCTAGGCAGGAGTCAGCCCGCTAAGCAATCACAGAGGGGCCGTGCATACCAATTTATTGGTGCAACGCAGCATGGAGCTTGCCAAATTGGCCCCTCTCGCGCTTGGTCGGGGGCTGAAAGGCAAGGCATGGCAAACGAATCGGAACCTGAATTGCTGCATGAACTGGCGGCAGCTGCGGGCATTGCCCGCCACTGGCGTGATGTTGATGGGGTCGAGCAGGTAGTGGACGATGGCAACCTGCGGGCCGTGCTGGAGGCACTGGGCCATGTTGCCGGGTCCGAACGCCAAATATCACGCAGCCTCGCGGCCATTAGGGAAGAGAGGCAGCTCCTGCCTGCCATGGTGGTTGGCGATGCAGGCCAGTTGCTGCAATTGCCGGGGCACTATGTCCGGGCCGTTGCAACCGCAAGCGATGGGCGCAGCTTTGCCTTGCAGCTTGAAGGCGGTATCCCGCGAGCACCTGCGCAGCCGGGCTATTATGGGCTGGAGCTGGACGGAGTGCCCCTGCGCCTCGCCGTTGCCCCGCCGCATTGCCCGGTCCCCTCAGGTCGGCAGTGGGGACCATCGCTGCAAATCCCCTCCTTGCGCAGCGCGAGGGAGAGCGCATTCGGCATTTTGGCGAACTGGCCGAAGCGGTTGAGCTGTTTGCAGAGCAAGGCGCCAGTGCTGTGGCGATCAACCCCGTCCATGCGCTGTTCCCCGGCAATGGCGTGGGCTTCAGCCCCTATTCGCCCTCCAGCCGTCGCTTCCTCAATGGCGCGATGGCAGACCCGGCGCTGGCGGGCTTGCCACCGCTGCCGGAAAGCGCTGGCGGGGCGCTGATCGACTGGGAAAGTACCATGCCCGAACGGCTGGCGCAGCTGCGGACGGTGTTCGCCGGATTGCCCGATGGCTTGCGCTCGCAGATTGCGGCAGAGCAGGACGGGGATGAAGCGCTGCGCCGCCATGCAATCTTCGATGCGCTGGATTGCCGGTACCGTCCAACGGGGGCGAAGGGCTGGCAGGACTGGCCGACAGAGTTCCGTGATCCGTCGAGTGATGCAGTGGCAAGCTTTGCGGAGGAACACGCAGGCGAAGTGGAATTCCACCTGTTCGTCCAATGGCTGGCGGAACAGGGGCTGGCCGCAGTCCAGTCACACGCGAAGGCAGCAGGCATGGCCACCGGCTTGCTGGGCGATCTTGCCGTGGGGGTCGATCCGGGGGGCAGCGATGCGTGGTCGCTGGGTGAGGGGATGTTGCGCGGTCTGACCATTGGCGCACCGCCCGACCCGCTTGGCCCACTGGGGCAAAACTGGGCGCTGACCAGCTTCTCGCCCGATGGCCTGCGCCAGAGTGGTTATGAACCGTGGATCGCGATGATCCGGGCGGCGCTGGCGCATTGCGGCGGCTTGCGGATCGACCATGCCTTCGGGCTGGCGCGGCTGTGGGTTATCCCGGTGGGCGGCCAATCGGGTGACGGGGCCTATCTCAATTACCCCTTCCAAGACCTTGTCCGGCTGTTGACGCTGGAGGCGCATCTCGCCGGGGCCTTCATTGTTGCGGAGGACCTCGGCACCAGCCCGCACGGCTTCACCCACGCCATCACGCAGCGCCACCTCCTCGGAATGCGGGTGCTGTGGTTCCAGCGGGCAGAAGACCACGGCTTTATCGGGGCGCAGGATTATGATCCGATGGCTGCAGCGATGACCGGCACGCATGACACGCCCACGCTGGCAGGCTGGTGGAGCGGTCGTGATCTTGACTGGGCAGACCAGCTAGGCCGCCTGCCCGAAGATTTGGACCGCTCCAAGGCGGAGGAAATCCGAGATTGGGACCGGGGCCTGTTATGGTCCACCCTGTCCTGCGACGCTCCGCGCCCCGCACCGCAGGACAGCGCGCCGCTGGTGGATGCTGCGATTGGGCATATCGCCAGTACGCCCTCGGCACTCGCGATTATTCCGCTGGAGGATATCTGCGGGCAAGTGGAACAGCCAAACCTGCCCGGCACCGTCGCTGAACACCCCAACTGGCGCAGGCGGGCGGGAGCACCCCTGGACGCAATGCTTTCGCAGCCCGCAACAAGGCGGCGTATCGACATATTACGGCGCGCGAGAAGCGCCGAAAACTAATAAAAGGGGCGCCTGTCTCCCCACGAAACAGGCGCCCCCTGACTGGAATCGAGCGAAGGATTGGGTTCGCGACGCCAGCCAGTCTTGTCCCCGATCAGGCCTCTGCCATTTCGCAGCTTTCCAGCAGGACAGTCGCCGCTGCCGTGTTGGAGATCGGGATATGATAATTGCTCGACAGTTCCTTCACCGAACCGAGCATCGCACCGCGTGCGCCGATCCAGTTGAGGATTTCGACCCCCTGGCTGCCCGCCAGTTCGACAATGTCGAGCGAGCTGTGGTTCAGCAGAGCCTCGGGATCGCGGCTGAGATTGTCGATGCAGAAGCGGTCATATTCCGGGTTCAGGTGCCCCGCGCGCTCGCCATCGAGCTGGTGCGAAAGGCCGCCCGTGCCGCAGACCATGATCCGCTCGTCACCACCCCAGCTAGCCAGCGCCCGGCCAACCGCACGACCGAGGTCGAAGCAGCGCTTGGGGCTGGGCAGGGGGTGCTGCACCGTGTTGATGTTGATCGGCACCAGCTTGAACGGCCATTCGCTCACCCCCGGCCATGCGAGGGCCAGCGGCATGGCGAGGCCATGGTCGACGGTCATTTTCTGGCAGGTAACCGGATCAAACTCGTCCGCAATCACGCTTTCGATAATGTGCCACGAAAGGTCCTGGTGCCCCTGAAAGGTCGGGAACAGTGGCAGGCCCCAGCCTTCATCTTCATTGGCATATTCGGGCGCTGCGCCAATCGCGAAGGTCGGCATCTTGTCGAGGAAGAAGTTCAAGCCGTGGTCATTGTAAAACACCACTACGACGTCAGGTTTCGCCTGCTTGACCCATTCCTTGACCGGGTCAAACCCGTCAAAGAAGGGCTTCCAATAGGGATCCTGCTGCAAGCCCTTGGCAATCGCATTGCCGATGGCCGGCACGTGGCTGGAAAACAGCCCGCCGATAACCTTGCTCATTGTGCCACCCTCCGTTCGGTCAGGCCCTGAGCGAGCAGCTTTGCCTTGAAATCCTCGGTGCTCATTCCGGTCTGCAGCCCGCCCAGGTCCTGAACATTGAGACCCAGAATACCCGCCAGTTTGGCGAGGTAGTAAACATTGCCGCCAGCCGCGAGCATACCCAGCACACTGCGATCCCGCACGGCCTGAC
Source organism: Sphingomonadaceae bacterium (assembly GCA_024236195.1). Lineage (GTDB taxonomy): Bacteria > Pseudomonadota > Alphaproteobacteria > Sphingomonadales > Sphingomonadaceae > JACXVD01. The sequence continues at coordinate 240,290 of JACKKZ010000003.1, read as the reverse complement.
GCTGTTCATCGGTCAGGCCGAATTTTTCCATATAGGCTTCTTCGTCAGCGACGAATTCCTTGCGGCAGGCATCATCATTGAAGGAATAGCACATCGCATTGATGGCATAGCCTTGCTGTGCCGAGTCCCCGTCAAACACGGGCGTTCCCGGAATCATCCGCTTTGCTGCTTTTGTCATCACGTCCACTGCCCAATCCTCACGTCAGTAACGAGCGTGAGGATAGGATTCGCAGCGAGCGAGTCTTTGCGCGGCGTCAAATTTGCAGAATTGATGCAGTTTGCCCCGTCAGGCAGCCTTGCCTTGCTGCTTTGACCGGGCCTTGTTGCGATACATTTCCTGGTCTGCCCGGCGCAGTACCAGTGCGGTGTTCTCACTGGGAAGTCCGGCAATGGCATGGCCGATAGCGGCATCGGGATGGATAATGCAGTCCGCGCTGGCCACATCGACCGGCTGGCGGATTTCGTTGACCAGCCGGGCGGAGAATTCGCGGGCACCAGCACCGTCAATCTTCTCGCACAGGATCACCGCAAATTCGTCCCCGCCCAGCCGCGCAACGGTGGCATTTTCCCCGGCAACCCTGGCCAGACGCGTGGCCACGGTTAGCAGCAATTCATCCCCGGCATCATGGCCGTAGGTATCGTTGACCGCCTTGAACCCGTTCATATCAATGAAGAAGACGGCGTAAGGTGTCCCGGCGTTGGAAGCCCGGTTGAGTGCGTGTTCAAAGCCGCGGCGATTGGCAACGCCGGTCAGTTCGTCAGCCAGCAATTGCTTTTGCAGGATCTGCTGAATCGCTTCGCTTTCGGTCTTGTCGCGCAGCACCACGATCGGGACATGGTCATAGGGCCAGTCGAGCTCGAAGGAGAGTTCCTCTCCATCATTGGTGCCTGCGACCAGTGCCGCTGCCCGTTCGCCCACGCCGGGGATACACAGCTTGGCCAGGTTTTCGTCAATCCGCGCGAGCAGACGTTCCGCTGCCGGGTTTGCGCGGCGAACGCGCCCGTCGAATGACAGCAGCATTACCGGATGACTGGCATTTTCATTGCTGCGCCACGCCCAGGCCTCTTCCGGGCTGATATCGCCCTTCAGGAAGCTGATCATTGTTGGAATGACCTTCAGCCGGTGGATCAGCGTAACATTGGCCATCAGCAGGAACGTGCTGACCAACTGGATCGGAAAAACTTCCACTGCGAAGCGGTTAAGGATGGCCAGCGACGCGGTAACGAGCAAGACGCACAAGGCCAGCAGGGTGACAAAAAGCTTGCGGCCAGACTGGGTGCGAGCCGCTGCAGCAAAGCCCATGAAGATGGCAAACACGGCCAGAAGCTTGTTCAGCAGCAATCCTTCAGAACGCTGCGCAGAATAGTCACTGCCTGCTGTCTGGGCCGCCAGCGCGATCACTGTGGCCCGGTCTGCTGTGCCCATGGAAGGCAGGAATGCACGGGTCGGTGCAATCCGCGAATCCGCGCTGATAACAACGAGGCGGCCAGCCAGATTGTCGGTACTGTTAACCAGCTCGCTAACGGTTCTCTGGTCGAAGCCGCGCGGATTGACTCGCAGGTCGAAATCAACTGGTTCAGGCGAGCTTACGCCGGTACCCAGCCAGCGAGCGGCATTATTGCCCCAGATTGTGGTGGTAACGCCCATGCGGCGATGCCAGCTGTCATCATCCGGGGTCAGCCGTGCATCGACAATGGTGGCGTGGCGGGCGAACAGGGGTGCCGGCAGGTCTTTCGGCCCTGGCGCAGTGACCAGTGCAACCCGTTCCGGCCCCAACCGTTCGAGCACGCTGGCCAGCTCGGCATCCTGGGTCGGCTCCAGTTCCTCACCCAGAAACATGTCAATCATGATCCGCTCTGCGCCGCGCCTTTCCAGGGCATCAAGCAATTGCGCGGCCCCATCGCGGCTGAGCACTGCGCCGCCAAAGCGGCGCGTATCGGCCCCGGTGATGCGCACAATCAGGAAATCGGGATCTGCCTCGGTCTGCTTGCTGACGAGGAGCCGGTCAGAAATCCTGCGGTCCTGCTGGTCGGAGGGGCTGGCGATCATCACTGCAAAGCTAAGGCTCAGCGCCACCAGCAGCGGTTTCCACCATTCCTTCAGAAACGCCGAAAGGGAGCGGAAAACTCCCACTCCCTTGTCATCCTGGCCGATGCCGGATTGGCGGTTGCCGGTTGGGTTCAACCGATTCTCATCGCAGCGATCGGGGGTTCAGGCGGGGCTACATCCCCTGCCGCCACCGGTGGCTCATATGGCTCTTCGGGATCGCCCCCGCTGGCATTGGCTTCCGACATGGCATTGCTGGTTTGCGTGAAACTGTCGGCAAGGGCGCTGGCGAGTGCTTCCATCGCTTCCATGGAAGTCAGCGCGACGAGGCTCGCAATCAGGCCATACTCGATTGCCGTCGATCCTTGCTGGTCGACGAGCAGGGACTTCAGCCCCTCTGCAATCTGTTTCTGCCTGTATCGTATTGCCTTGGTCTCTTGGTCACCTGTCCACATCATTTCACGCTGCAATAGCCGATGAAGTGTTAAACAGGGGTGCGACAGAAAGCTTTAAGACAAGTTAAAATGCAGGTCGGGTGAAACACCTGCTTTGCCTGAAATCCGGGCTTTTCATGGTTAACATCCGGTGTTTTCAAACAAAAGATTGCTCGAAACTCTTCCAATCGGTTCGAGTAAGGATTGCTGGCAGGAGCCGCATCCGCTCGCCTTCAAGGCCTTGCCCGAATGCTTAGGGTCAATCTGCCTGCAGGTTTCCTGATGAATAAGCCATCTGGCTAATCCTTCCGGGCGATGTTTCGCCCCTCTTTATCGCGCATCCTCCTTTCTGCAGCTTTGGAGGGGGAAAGCGGCTTTCAGCGCTTCTCTTCGATGCCTGCGGTTTGGACCCGGCAAGAGGAGCTGATTGCCATGGAAGAGATGACCCTGAAGAACCGGCGCGCCTTCTTGCGCACGGGCGGTGCGATTATCGGAGGCGGCCTGCTGCTGCCCCACAGCGTTGGCATGGCTCAGCAGATAACCAAGCCGATTGTTTCCAGGCTGACCAGTTTCACTGGCAAGCCCTATGGCCAGCTGTTCAAACCGACGGCAGGCGGGCTGGGAATGCTCGGACCCTGGGGCGAAGTGCGCGCCGCGAAACTGAAGGAAGGACTGACGCCCTATTTCATCGAGACTGCCAAGCAGACCGGCAGGTTCGATTATTCGGGCCGCACGCCCTATTTCCAATTCCGGGGCAGCAGCGGCCTGATCAAGCTGACGCTGGACGGGATTGCAATTGGCAGCGCCAAGCCGGTGCCGTGGAACAAGACCGGCGTGACGGTGTTCAAGAATGCGCTCAAGAAAGACCGCACGGCGATGAAGTCGGCGCTGTGCCTGCGTTCGAGTATGGCGAGTTCCTTCCCGGCAATTGTCGTCGCCACCAAAACCGCACCGCCTGCGGCACTCGCAGCCAACCAGCTGGACCTTGCCGCCCAGCTTGGGCGCGCTGCGATCTGCACCACCAGCACGGTGACGGAAACCATCGTCACGCGTGTGGAAGAAACGGTCGAGCTGGTGAAGTCCGCAGCCCAGCGCTACGCCGAATGTTACGACAAGGCGCTGCGCGAAGGGCTGTGCAAGGATACCGGCGACCTGATCGGGCAGGCCGCGGCGGAAGTCTGTGCAGCAGGTTTCTGCACTGCCAAGGGCTTTGTCGACGTGGTGGTCGGTTTCATCGAAATCGTGACCGAGACAATCGAGGAAGTGACCCGCGAAGTCACCACCTGCACGGCGCCGGTGGCCGGGTTGATCCCCAACGAATGGAACCTGCCCGATATCAAACTGCCCGACCTGCCGATGAAGCAGATCGCGGTCACCGCCAAGGATATCGCCCGCGCGCTGGAGGTGTTCCGCCAGTTCGGTAATGACGTCTTCGCGTTCCTCGGCCCCTTCGGCAAAGCGCTGGTGGCAGGGACATGGTCGATGACCCAATTGCCAATCCCCTTCATTCCCGGCGTCGGCATCCCGTTCGGGGTCGAGGTTACGATCAGCGCGGCCAATGCGCGTACGCTGACAGTGTCAGGCATGTTGGGAGAGGCGAGCAGCGCCTGGGGCGCGGCCCTGTCGGCCCTTGCAGCGCTCAGCCCGTCCTTTGCAGCCAGTGCCGGCCCGCTGGGCATTACCGCCAACACCGCGCTCACCGGCCTTATTACCACGCTGGGCTTGTCCGCTGCGGTGGTCAACGCGATGGCGCTGATCCTCGCCTTCGTCATCCTCGGCCTGCTCTATGCCAGCGCCATTGCCGCGCAGATGGAATTCCTCGTCCGCGCTAATCCGGGGGCTTTGGCAGACGGGAAGGTGAAGATCACCCATCCTTCCATCGCGCTCGCTTCGATCAAGGCTGCAACGCTGGGCATTGCCCCCGCCGAACTCGTGCCGCCCATCGTGCTGGGCTGACCCGCTAGCGAACAGCCAATCAGGGAAGAATAACATGAAACGTATCCTCAAGACCGCATTGCTCGCAGGCATAGCTATCGCCGGATTTTCAGCGACGGCACAGCCGGTTTCGACCGATGGCGGGGTTTTCAAGAGCTTCGAGAACACTCCTTTTGGCCCCGGCGACCGTGCGATGAATGTATCCATCCAGCTTGGCCAGGGTGACACCAATACCAATACCGAGCTGTGGGTCGTTTACGGCACGGATCGTGCGGCGGTGAATAACGCTGCACTGGGCGGGCAAGCCGCTCAGGCGCGCATCGCACTCGCCACCGTTGATTCAAACGGGATCGCCAAGGGAGAATTCATCTTCCCGCATAGTGACAATCGCACACCCAATGCCCAGGACCGCAACCCGCTGGTGGTTAGCTCCGGCGCGACGACCTGGTACAAGCTGGTCAAACGGCGCGGTACGCAGGCCATCGCTTCGCCGCTGGTGTCCTTCCGCATGCCGGACAAGCTGACTATCGCCAATTTGGGGGACAGCTATGCCAGCGGCGAGGGTGCGCCCTATGCTACCGGAGCAAAGTGGGACAGCACCTTGTGCCACCGCAGCAATAACAGCGGGCAGGCCCGCGCGGTGAAGACGATAAAGGCCGAAAATCCGGGTCTCGCGATTGCCTTCAAGAATGTCGCCTGTTCCGGAGCGGAAATTTCCGACGGGATCCTGTTTTCCCAACTCAAACCCACCTGGTTCGGCCAGCCCCAGCCCTTGCAGACTGTCGTCACCCCGCAATTGCAGGCAGTCAGCAACTGGATGGGCGATAATGGCTATGCCGAGCTCAACATCGTGATGGTCAGCGGCGGCGGGAATGACATTAATTTCGGCAGTATCGTGGAACAGTTCCTGGTGCTGCCCAATGTCTTCGAAGTCGGAAGCCCGGAATATGCCAATCTGCGCTCGCTGATTTCGAACAATATCCCGCAGGCCTATCGCAGCCTGAACCAGGCGCTGGAAAGCAATTTTGAATATGATCGTGTGCTGGTGTCGGAATATCCCGATCCGTTGCGGGATCACCGCGGCATTTTGTGTGACCAGCGCCAATTCGCCAATCCGCGCTCGGAATTCGCAGCAATCGATTCAGGCTTTCTCCAGCCGCTTAATAATACGATCCGCGATACGGTCAGCGCCTTCCCCAAATTCCGCTATGTCAGCGGCACCATGCAGCGGTCGCGCCTTAACGGCCTGTGTAACGGCGATGTGCCCTATTTCAACAATGGGACTGTTGAGTCCATCTTCATGCAGGGCGATGTCTATGGCATGGTCCACCCCAATCGCCGGGGCCACCGCGAGATCTACAAACCTGTCTATGAAGTCCAGCTGCGCGAAGCACTGCGCGACATCCGGATCAAATGGGCGAAGATCAAGGCGCGAGACGACTTGCGCGCCAAGGCGGAGGCGGAGCAGGCCAAGCAACGACTGAAGCTGGCGACCCAATTGCGGACAGGCTCAAAACTGACCGGATTCAGCAGGATTGCGCCACGTCCATTGGTGCAGGTGCCAATCACGCAAAAACGCGATGTGGCGAAGGCTCTTGCCATTGCCGAAGCCAAGGCAAAGCTGACGCGGCTGCCCGCTGATGGCATTCCCGATAATCGCATGTCGGAAGACGAGAAGTGACCATCGAGTTCCGGCCTGCCGGGGATTGGCAGGCCGGTAACGAACCATGCTGGACAAGCGCGTTCGGTCACTGCAAATCATGGGCCTCAGGCCGGGATTGGAGGGACTGTGCAAGCACTGATTTGTGACGATCATCCCTTTGTCGCCCGCGCGCTTTCCATGACCATCGACGCGGCATTCGGGACCAGCTCTTTTGTTGCGCACAGCTTTGCCGATGCGATTGCCCATGCACAGGACACGCCTGGCCTGGGGCTGTGCCTCGTCGATTTCCATATCCCCGGTGAAGACAGTGTGGACGGGCTGCAACGGCTCCGCGCTGCTTCGCCCGAATCCCGCTTCCTCGTATTCTCCGGATCGGAATCGGATGACGACCTGCGGCTTGCGCTTGAACTCGGTGTGGATGGTTTCCTGCCCAAGTCTTCACCGCCGGAAGTGGTCGAAGCAGCAGTGCGGCTGGTGCTGGCTGGCGGGCGCTACTTGCCGGAGCGGGTTGGCAGCCTGGCTTTCGGAGGTGCTGCCCAGCCTGTGTCGCCAGGCCCTATGTCAACAGGCCCTGGGCCGGTTGAGGCGAGGGCAGGCGCGCGCCCTTTCCCTCTGACCGAGCGGCAGCGGGACGTGTTGGGGCACATGGCTGACGGGCTGGCGAATAAGGAAATCGCGCGCGCTCTCGGAATTTCTCCCGCCACGGTGAAGGTCCATGTCGCGCAGATTATCGGCATCGTCGGCGCGCGTAATCGGACAGAGGCGGTAGCCCGCGCGCGGCAGGACGGGCTACTCTAGATGGAAGAAGAACTCGCACAGGCGGATCATCGCCGCGAGATTCGCGCCCATGAATCAAAGATCGAATTCGTCCTGGCGGGTATTTTCACCCTGCTGGTCGCGGGGACGCTCTATTACGTTTATGACCTGTTCGAACCACTGGTGCCCGCGTTCAACCTTGCCGCGTGGGCGTGGTTTACGGCCAGTGTGACACTCGTGATGGCGATAGCGCCCATCATCTTCTTCATCCGCAAGCCTGACCCGGAACGGATTGAGCGGATATGGAGCCCCTTCGGCAAGATCGTGGCGATCCTGTTCGATATTGCCGTAGCCTCCAGTGTGTGGCTGCTGCTGCCCTATGCCAGCGAGCCGCTGCAATTGCTGATGGTCATATTCTATTCGGCCGCAATTAGCGGACAGGTGATTTCTACCGCGGAATCCATCGGCACGAATATCTTTGCGGTGTTGGTCATTTTCGGATCAGCCGCCTTGTTCTTCCTCCAGACCGAGTCCGACTACGCATTGTCCGTAGCCATTTTCCTGATGGCCTTTGGCGGCCTGATGATCCTCGTCGCGCTGATCCTCAAGCAAGCCATCCGCTCGGCTATTGCCAGCAAGATGGATGCAGAGCGTCTTTCGGAAGAGAAGGGGATTGCCCTGGCAGATGCCCAATTGGCGCGTGATGCCCGTACCCGCTTCATCGCTGCCGCGTCGCATGATTTGCGCCAGCCGATTCAGGCGGCAATGCTCTTCTTCCAGCAGGCGACCACGCAAAAGGACCCAGCTTTGAGGCGTGAGGCCGAAGAGGGCGTGCGGCAAGGTTTTGCCGAGGTCAACGCCCTGCTTGAACGGATGATGGAGCATCTGCGGATCGAAAGCGGCGCGATCAGGGTGCATCCCGAAACCGTCGAGCTGGCATCCCTGTTTGATGCCCTCGCTGAAGAACTTGCCCCGGCTGCCAGACAGGCGGGCGTCGCCATCACGGTCCAACCTACGCAGGCCAATGTCCTGGCTGACCGCACCTTGCTGGCACGGGTGCTGCGCAATTTGCTGCATAATGCCATTATTCATGCGAAATGCAGGCATATCGGGCTGGAAGCCCTCCCCGGCGATAGTGGCGAAGTCCTCATCACGGTTGCCGATGATGGCATCGGGCTCGATCCTGGCTTTCTTGCCCATGCGTTTGAAGCTTATGCACAAGACAGCGAAAGTGCGAACCATGGACTTGGCATGGGCCTTGGCCTGTCGGTTGCGCGCGAACTGGCGCGGCTGATGGATGGCGAGCTGGTGGCCGGGAACCGCCCCGGATCAGGGGCCGTCTTTACACTTTCCCTGCCATCCGGGACCGTGCCCGCGCCGGTGGCAGCCACTGACTGTACCCGCCCCGATACCAATATCCGCGGGATCGACCTACTGCTGCTCGATGATGATCGCGCCAGCTCCTCCGCCCTTGCTGGCCTGCTGGAACAGGCGGGCGCACATTGTCGCCTGGTCCATGCGATCAGTGATATTGGCCAACAAGGCGCGCAGGGCCGTGCGCCGCAAATCCTGGTTACTGACTGGCAGGTTGGTGCCGGGCTGACGGGTGAGGACGTTGTTGCCGCTGCCCGAGCAAACTGGCCCGGCATCCCGGCAATTATCATCACCGGGGACAGCAATCCGCATACCGCTGCAAAAATTGCGGAACTGGGGTGGACAGTGTTCTGGAAGCCGGTTGATTTCGCGGCCCTGTGTGCCGCTATCACCGCGCAAGCACAGCGATAGCGCTTTCACCCGTCATCGAATGGCAAGCTCGGCGAGGATTTCCGGGGCGGCCTCGCGCGCATCGGGCATGGCCATTGCAACATCCCGCCGGGTCATCCGCGAAAAGATCGGCACATGGTCAAGCCGCCGTCTTGTTTCCTCGGCATTGCTCATCGGATCAATGACATCGGTCCATAGTCGGCCAATCTGGCTGGCTTGCTCGCTGCGAAGGAACGGCCGGCCGGGCAGGGCAGTCGGTCTGCTGGGTGTAACCAGCACCAGCACCGCATCGCGCCGCTGAGTCAGGTTGGTCTCGCTGAAGAGGTTGCCGACCAGCGGGATATCCCCCAGCACCGGGGTTTTGGAGAAAGTCTTGTCGTCCACCGTCTCGGTCAGGCCGGACAGCACCAGCGTTTCCCCAAAACGGATTTCTGCGGTCGCCGCCACATTCTGCCGGAATGTGGTCAGTGCCTCAGCAAAACTGCCGGCGGGGTCGGCGGTGACGAAGCTGCGCCCCACTTCGATCCGCACCCGTGTGCCATCAGGCGTGATCTCTATCGGGGTCACCTTCATGTCGATGCCAACGTCGATCTGTTCGAGCGAACTGAAATTCACCCCACCCACTGCAACCTTCATCGTCCGCCCGACAAAGAACTGGCTTTCCTCGCCGCGATAGGCGGTCAGCTGCGGGCGCGCGACCACCGAATAATACTGCCCGCCGCGATTGAAGAGGTTGAGGTTGTAATTGAGTTGAGGGACGGAGATCGAAGCTGTCAGCACTCGCTGGTAACCGTTGCTGCTGCCCCCGAAACTGTCGCGCTGGATGGTCCTGGTTGCTTGCCGGTTGAAGCCATATTGCAGGCTCAGGCCATCAAGAAGGTTTATGCCGGTATGCTCCCGGCGGGTATTCTGAGCCAGGACAATGGCTACATCCAGAGATATCTGGTCCGGCGCAACCGGGTCAAATCCAGCCGATCCTTCGTCGAACCCGGTTGGCTGATCGAGCGCATCGGTCTGGAGCAATTGCGCCACCCGGCTGCGATCATTTGCCGCACTATCAGGATCAGCGGCAGTGAGTGCCGCCAGTCCTGCATTTGCCCGCTCCGCATCACCCATCGCGGCTGCCGAGTAAGCGGCAATCCGCAAGGCTCCAATATTGGCCGGATCGAGTGTTGCCGCCCGATCCGCAGCCAGAGATGCGAGCCCAGCATCGCCCGCCATATAGGCCGCCGCTGCAAGCGCAGCGATGGCGCGCGCGTCGGACGGGCGCAACAGGGCAGCCCGGGCAAAATGTTCAGTCGCCAGCTCATACTTGCCCTGGTCGAAAGCAATCCGGCCGAGCATGGCAGAGGGCCAGTATTGGCCGGGTTCCATCCGCCGCGCGAGGTCGTAGCCAGCCAGCGCCATATCCATTGCCTGCGGATCAGTGCCACCGCGCAAATGCCAAGCCAGAGCAAGCAGGGACTGGTTGCTGCCATTGCGGGGCTGCCGCGCAACCGCCTCTGCCAACAGCGGCACCGCGGCCACGCCGTCGCCTCTAGCCAGTGCATCGCGCCCCTGCGCAACCAGTAGCGGATCGGCCACCGTTGCGAGGTCTGCCACGGGTTCGCTCCGCTTGCGGGCCTCGGCAGTTGTAGCTCCGAAGCTAAGCAGGCTGGCGCCGAGCAAGAGGGTTACGGTCGCACGATGGTTCATTTTCGGTCCTTTGATGATGGGGTGCGCAGGCACCGGTCTTTCTGGCCTTCGGCGTCGACGAGATAGCGTTCGTCCGGCCGCGGGCATGATGTCGGCAGGAAGCCCATGGCAAGCCGCTGGCCTTGCGCGTTCAGCGTTGCACCGCAGACATCGCGGCCCCGGCGGATTATCAGGCGGTCATGGCTGGCGCGGCGGCAGATCGGTGGACCGGACAGGTCGGATCGTACTGACACCGCCGGCTCTGCAGCCGTGCTCACGCAGGTGCAGGCAAGCAAGGCAGCAAGTATTAGAAAGGCCGGGCCCGGTCGCATCTACTTCTCCGCTCGGAAACACAGGTAGAATGCGCCAGGTCTGGCGAGATCGCATCCGCCGAAGGGCTAACCCGATTGGCCTAGCTGGCCGTTACAGATCGAGTTGCATTACGAGCAAAAATCCATGCTCGCTGCGCTAGTCAAGGAAAGCTCGTCGGCCATATTCTGTCCGGCGGAAAGTGCTCTAATGCAAATCCTTGTCGCCAAGACCAACGCGCTGCTGGTGGATGAGGGCCATGATGGTGATCGCTTCCACGAAAGCCTGACGATCCCGAGTATGTTGGGAATCGTCCCACCCCGCTCGAACCGCACAATACCCTAGCATTCCGATTATCGCAGATGTCGATACGGGAACCGCGTCGGGCGGCATGGTGGGCAAGCGCAAGCAACAGCGCTGTATCGCCACACCTTAAGACGAGAGCGTCCTCTCCTTCGAGACCTTCCTCAACCTCGCAGCCACCCGCCTCTGGCTCAAGTTTCTTGTAGACACGATCTAGGCCTATTCGCCTTTCCATTCCGGCTTGCGCTTCTCCGCAAAGGCGCGCGGGCCTTCCTGTGCATCGCCGGAGTTGTAGGCGCGCTCATGCACGACATAGGCCATGTCGAGTGCAGCGGCGCGACCCATTTCGGTGGCGAGCATAACTGTTTCCCGCGCAGCAGCGACGGAGAGCGGAGCGCCTTCGAGGATTTCACGGGCGAGCTCCAACGCGGAATCCATCACCGCGCCTGGTTCTGACAGGCGATTGACCAGCCCAATCTCATAGGCGCGCTGGGCAGTGATCGGTTTCCCGGTGAGGACGATTTCCATGTAGATGCGCTGCGGGATCATATGGATCAACGGGGCCGACCAGGGCGATCCGCGCCCGACCTTCACTTCGGTAATGCCGAATTTCGCGTTGGAGCTTGCAACGCACAGGTCACAGGCCTGCGCGATCATCCAGCCGCCCGCAAAGGCCACCCCGTTCACAGCCGCTATGGTTGGCTTAGTCAGCCGCATGTTTTCGTAGGGCATGGGGAACATGTCGCGCGGCGGGGTCTTGAGCCCGGTTTCGACCATTTCCTTCAAATCGCCGCCTGCACAGAAGGCTTTCTCGCCAGAGCCGGTCAGGATCGCGATGCGCGCGTTGGCGTCAGCCTCAAACCGCTCCCACGCAGCGCGCAAGCTGTCGCGGACATCCTTTGACAGGCAATTGCGCTGGTCAGGCCGGTTGATGGTGAGCGTGGCAATACCTTCAGCGCTGCAATCATAGAGTACGGCATCGGTCATATCAGAATCCCCGTTGGGCAATTTGCTGGGCGGCGCGGTCCAGTTCCTCGCGGAAGTCCGGATGGGCGATAGCGACCATGGCCTTGGCCCGTTCAGCGAGCGAGCGCCCCTTGAGCTGGGCTGCGCCGAATTCGGTCACGATCACATCCACTTCGCTGCGCGCCGTTGTAACCGGGCCGGAGACGTCGGTCACGATCTTGCTCAGCGTGCCTTTGCGGGCAGTCGCGGACAAGGCGATGATCGCATGGCCGCCCGGTGAACGTGCCCCGGCGCGCACGAAATCGACCTGGCCCCCGGTGCCACCGAAATAATTGCTGCCGGATGCCTCTGCGTTGACTTGCCCGGTCAGGTCCACTTCCAGCGCGGAATTGATTGTCACAAGCCGCGACAGCTGCGCCAGCACGGCGGCGTCATGGGTGTAGCTGGTGGCGCACATGCGGATTTCTTTATTGCGGTCCGCAAAGTCATAAAGCCGCCTTGTCCCGATCAGCGCGCCATTGATGGAGATGCCTGCGTCTACTTCCTTGCGGGCATTGGTGATGACGCCCGCTTCAACGAGGTCCGCCAGTCCGTCCCCCAGCATACCTGAATGCACGCCAAGATCCTTGCGGTCGCCCAGCAGCCGCAGGATCGCGTCAGGCACGGCCCCCACGCCGGTCTGGATCACGGAGCCATCGCCGATGAAGTCCGCGCAATGGCGGGCAATCGCGGCGTCTGTTTCACTGACGGGGGCCGCGGCGACTTCCACGGGCGCGCGGTCGGTGATGACTGCGACGTCGATTTCCGACGCGTGGATCGTCTCGCCATAGGTGAAAGGCACCGCGCTGTTGATCTCGGCGATCACGATGCGAGCCTTTCTCACGGCGGCGCGCACATAGTCGCTGATCAGCCCGCAGCTGTGATTGCCATTTTCGTCCGGCGGGCTGAGCTGGATCATGGCGACATCGCAAGGGATGATCCCCGCTTCGATCAGCGGTCCGACCTGGCTGACATGGCAGGGGATGATGCCCAGCGCATTGGCTTTGACCATTGCCCGCAGGGTGCCGATCGAGCCCATGCTGGAGAGGGCAAAGGCGCTGGCGGTTTCCGGCTGGAATGCTTGCGAAAAACTGGTCGCGATAAAGGCCTTGAGCCTGCCAATGCTTGCGCCCTGTGCCACCAGCGCTTCGACCAGCGTGGAGGGTTCGCCGCAGGCCTGCCCCATCACAATGGCGTCGCCAGCCTTCAGGTAACGCGCAAGCTCCAGCTCGGCGGCAGTCACCGTCTCTCCCATTACTCGCCCGCCTGCGCCAGCAGCCGCTGCGCGCGGGAGAGGTGAGGCCGGTCCAGCATGCCGCCCTTCCAGCCAATCGTGCCGACACCGGGATTGGCCGCGAACAGCGCGACGATCTCTCGCGCCTCGGCCAGTTCTTCTTCCGAAGGGCTGAAGGCGTCGTTGATCACATCGACCTGCGCCGGGTGAATGGCGAGCATGCCGACAAAGCCATCCTGCCGCACCTTCTCTGCCCGCTTGCGCAGGGCCTCCAGATCGCGGAAATCGCCAGAAATGGTCTCGATAGCGGCAACGCCCGCTGTGGCAGCGCCCAGCACAGTGAAGCTGCGCGCCATCTCATAGGTGAAGCTGTAGCTCCCATCCGGGTTGCGATTATTGCTGGCACCGATGGAATCGGCGAGATCCTCTGCCCCCCAGGTCAGCGCCATCACCCGCGGTGCGCCCTTGTAATCGCCGGTATGGAACATGGCCTCTGCCGTTTCCGTGACCAGCACGATCACCGGTGTCGTGCCGCGCTCAATACCGTGTGCAGCTTCGAATGCGGTCAGGTAGTTGTCGAGCAGGTCCACATCTGCCCGGCCATAGACCTTGGGCAGCATGATCCCGCCGGGCGCGGCGGGCATGATCGCGACAAGGTCATCCAGCGTATGCTCGCCATCGAGCGGGTTTACGCGCACCCAGATGCGTGAGCGGTCTGCTGCGTTGGCCTGCAGGAAATCATGCACCATCTGCCGGGCGAGCGGCTTGTTCTCGGTCGCCACGGCATCTTCAAGGTCAAGCAGGATGACATCCGCCGGGCCGCCCAGCGCCTTGGTCATCTTCTTTTCGCTGTCACCGGGTGTGAACAGCCAGCTGCGCATCTGCATATGTCTTTCCTCGTCCCTTGGGCAGGGTTTTTAGTAGCTTCGCGGAAGCTCCAGCACCTTTTCAGCGATGAAGTTCATGATCTGATGGGGGCTGACCGGCGCGATACGCGGGATCAGCACTTCGCGCAAATAGCGTTCCACATGATATTCCTGCGCATAGCCCATGCCGCCCATCGACATGACGGCGGTCTGGCAGGCTTCGTAACCAGCCTCTGCCGCCAGATATTTGGCGCTATTGGCTTCCACGCCGCATTCTTCGCCCTTGTCGAACAAGGTCGCAGCCTTGAATACCATCAGCGCGGCGGCTTCGTTCTGCATCCACGCCTTGGCCAGCGGGTGCTGAATGCCCTGATTTTGCCCGATCGGTCGCCCGAAGACTACGCGTTCCTGCGCATAGGTGGATGCGCGTTTGATCGCGGCACGGCCAAGCCCAGTTGCTTTTGCCTTTCCCGGATAGTTTGAGGATCAGGCCTTCGCCGTCCGAATAGCGGCCCGGTTCAGCCAGATTCTTGACCCCCATCGCCGTCAGTTTGACGATTGCTTGTTCCTCTCAGGCCCAAATTGAGACCCACACGCCGTGTTGGATGCTTGTGAGCATATAGGGAGCAATGCGGATGGCGGAAAGCGAAAAAACACCGCATTTCTGAGGGTTTGGGGACTTTAAGGGATTGTCTGGGAAAAGCGAGGTGGCGGAGACGGAGGTTGCAAGTGGGGAAGGTTAAATGCCAGAGAAATCTCGGAATATTATACTTGAATGAACTCTGATCCCACGATCAATCCCACGGGTGCCAGTGCCTGCTAATTTCATGCAAAGCAATCGGCAGCTTACGCTCGCCATAGCGGTCGTTCCTAGCTCCAATGCCGTCCGTTCAAACCGGACATCCAATCACGCGGCGGATTATGGCTGAAGCTGGGCCGATTGCGGAAGGTCGGCTTCTAACATTGCGAGTAGGGATATCTGACATTCCGCCTTCGGGCGAATAGCTGTATCCGAGTTCCGAAGTTGCCACTCGTAAGTGAGTTGGCTGCGGTGCCGGTGCTTCGCAGAATCCTTCCATGAACATGCTACATTCGGAGGTCGCAAACTCGTGGACCATGGATGGCAAGGTTCGGTTAGAAATGCATTATTGCAATCGATTGTATTTTCTATTAGGCGACCTGTGAGTTGGGAGATAGGCGAACATGGCAGCGGCAAAACCACGGCTGAGCGTAGCGCAGATATTGCAGATGAATCTGGGCTTCCTCGGGCTGCAATTCAGCTTCGGGCTGCAGCAGGCGAACATGGCGCCGATCTGGGCTTATCTCGGCGCGGAAGAAAAGAATTTCGCGTTTCTGAGCATCGCGGGCCCTCTGACCGGATTTCTAATCCAACCCATTATCGGCTCGATGAGTGATCGGACCAATTCGCGTTGGGGCAGGCGTACCCCCTACTTTCTTATCGGCGCAGTCCTGTGCTGTTTTGGGCTGTTTTTCCTGCCCCTTTCGGCCAGCATTGTGATGGCCTTTTCGCTGCTGATGATTCTCGACGTCGGCAACAATGTGACCATGGAGCCGTATCGTGCCTATGTGAACGACAGGCTGAATCCCGAGCAGCGCAGCTTTGGTTTTCTTAGTCAGAGCGCCTTTACCGGACTCGCGCAATTTCTTGCCTATCTGAGTCCGACCATTCTCGTGGCACTGTTTGGATTGAGCCGTGCAGCAGCGGGCGAGGGTCAGATTCCTACGTTCACGCTGGTGTCGTTCTGGATCGGAGCATTCCTCTCAATCTCGACGATCTTGTGGTCGATCACCCGTGTGCCGGAATTGCCGCTAACTCACGAAGAGAAAACCCGGATTGCGGCGAAACCGAAGACTGTTGCCTCCACTTTCGGAGAAGTCTTCTCGGCCATGCGTGAAATGCCCGCAGCGATGAAGGGACTCATGCTGATGAGCCTCTTTCAATGGTACGGAATGTGGGGATACTGGAACTACATCACCAATTCGATCAGCCGTTCGGTGTATGGCACAGCGGATGCGAACACAGCGGCTTACAACTCGGCGGTGCTTACCAACGGCCAGATCGGCGCATTCTACAACCTGATTGCATTCCTCTCGGCACTGATAATGGCGCGCTACGCACGGAAGATAGGTGCAGGCCGTCTGCATGCTCTGGCGCTGGTGGTGGGCGGCATTGCGATGCTTGCAATCCCGCAAATCGGTGACAAGGCTTGGCTGTTCGTCGCCGCGGTTGGTGTGGGCCTCGCCTGGGGCAGCATCATGGGTAATCCCTATATCATCCTTGCGGATACGATCCCGCCCGAGCGAACAGGGGTCTACATGGGCATCTTCAACATGTTCATCACTGCGCCGATGCTCCTTTTCGCTTTCACCGTCGGCTTTTTCTACGAACCAGTCTTGGGCGGTGATGCACGCAACATCATAACCATGTCAGGGGTGTGCCTGATCCTTGCTGCGATTGCCGTCTATCGCATCAAGGAGGGCCGAGCCACAACTGAAGTCATCGCATCCGCTTCCTGATCGAATCGCGCAGCAGAAGATTCGATCAGAAGCCTTCGTTCCGAAATCCATGTCTTAGATCGAGCCGAAAACTCCATGAAAACTCATAGCCGCGTGATAGAAGTCAGCCACATGGAATTCGCATCAGGCCGTTGGGAGGCCGACCATGTATCAGCGATTGGCAGCCAGCCGTTGCCTGAGATACCTCTGATCGGGCGAGCTGATGCCCGACCTGCGATCGATCATTTGCACCTGTGGGATCTCTGGCCCATCGAAACTGTTGATGGTGATATCGTGCGTGTCGATGGCGCGGAACTCTGGGTGATTATGTCCGCGCCTAGAACGCTGCATCCGGACGACCGCCACCATGTAGCACGTTTGCGCCTCGCCAGCTTTGATGAACGTGGATGGAGCGATTGGGGCGACCTGCTTCCGGAAGGGTTAAACCCTGGCGCGCGCGAATGGGCCGGATCGACCATCTACGATCCAGCGACCGGCAGGCTGATCCTCTTCTACACCGCAGCTGGTCGGCAGGGCGACGCCAAGCCGAGCTACGAGCAGAGGCTATTCCAGGTTGAAGGTCGCTTGATCGTGGAGAACGGCTCAGTCCGAGCAGGCGACTGGGCGTTACCATTCGAGAACATCATCAGCGATGATCTGAACTATGTCGTTGCACAGCAGGCCGACGGCGAGCCGGGCTTCATCAAGGCTTTTCGCGACCCAGCGCATTTCCGCGATCCGGCCGACGGGACCTCCTATCTGCTTTTCACTGCGTCGCTCAAGAAATCTGCGAGCGATTTCAATGGGGCCATCGGAATCGCCAAGGCGAGCCGAACAGACCTGAGCTCTTGGGAATTGCTTCCTCCCTTGATTTCCGCAGACGGCCTCAACAATGAGCTTGAAAGACCCGTCATGCGGTTCGTTGGTGGACGCTACTATGTTTTCTGGTCGACCCAGCGCCGGGTGTTTTCGCCAGACGGGCCGAACGGTCCAAACGGACTGTACGGGATGGTGGCGGATTCGCTGTTTGGCCCCTACCGCCCGATGAACGGAACGGGGCTTGTCGCCTGCAATCCCGCAGCGGAGCCATTCCAGAGCTATAGCTGGTGGGTCACGAAGAACCTGGAAGTCATCGGCTTCATCGACAATTGGGGTCTTGAAGGACGTAGCCTTGAAGAACATCCGGAGCTCGTGGCTAGTCAGTTCGGTGGCACGCCGTCCCCGCGTCTGCGCTTGCAGCTAGACGGCGACAAGAGCGCGATCAGGCCGATATGACAAAACCGATCTACGGACTGGTCGAGGCTGGTGGAACCAAGTTCGTACTTGGGATCGCCTCTGGCAAGGATGACGTTCGCGAAACCGTTCGTATCCCGACGACAACGCCTGACGAGACAATCAGGGCGATGGTGGACTGGTTTTTGGCCCGTGGTCCGGTGGCGGCAGTGGGCGTTGCCAGCTTCGGGCCAATCGACCTGGACCCGGCTTCAACCCGATATGGTCATATCACCGAAACTCCCAAGCCTCATTGGAGCGGCACCGACCTTGTCGGTCCGTTGAAAGCGCGCCTCAAATGCCAGGTTGGGCTCGATACAGATGTGAACGCAGCAGCACTCGCCGAATACCTCTGGGGTGCGGCACAAGGACATCGTACCTCTCTATATTTTACTGTCGGAACCGGGGTGGGCGGCGGCGCGGTAATCGGGGGCAAGACACTTCGCGGACTCAGTCATCCGGAGATGGGGCATATCCGTGTGACGCGTCATCCCCATGATCTGAAGTTCGCTGGTACCTGCCCTTTCCATGGCGACTGCCTTGAAGGACTTGCAAGCGGTCCTGCTGTAATCGCGCGGTGGGGCAAATCTTTGTCCGACCTTCCTGCCGACCATGAGGCGCATGACATAATTGCACACTATCTGGCGCAGCTGGTCGTCTCAATGCAGGCGGTTTTTGAGCCTGGACAGATCAGTCTTGGCGGTGGGGTCATGGGTACTGCAGGACTGATCCACCGAGTTCGAGACATGGCGGCAGGGCTCGGTGCCGGCTATTTCGCGAGCAGCGCCAAGGAAGTCGTGACATTGCCCGGTCTGGGGGATCGATCCGGTTTGCTCGGTGCGCTTGCACTGGCGATGAGCGCGGGCAAAGACAGCTAGGTTGAGGTCCTGACGACTAGTTCGGGGGGCATGACTACCGACCCTGTGTCCTCGCCTGCGATGCGTCTCATCAGCAGTTCCACCAAGTTGTTTGCGCCTGTGGTCAAGTCCTGTTTGACTGTTGAAAGGCGGGGAACGGTATGTTCCGCGATGGGAAGATTGTCATAGCCGATTACCTTAATGTCAGCGGGAACTGCGATTCCCATTTCCGACAAAGCGCGCAGGGTCGTCATCGCAATCACATCCGATGCGGCGACAATGCCGTCAGGACGTTGCTGTTCATCGGCAAGGAACTGACTGATGCTGGCATCATCGATCCCAGCTGCGAGGTGGACTGGGCAGACTCTTGGATCATCGCCGAGACCAGCCCTGGACAAGGCCGCGCGACAGCCTGCGAGGCGTTGCTTGAGTTCGCGTGCGGTAGGATCGCCGAAAAATGCAATTCTCCTGCACCCGCGCTCAATCAAATGGGTCGTGGCAAGGTCGCCACCTGCGACGTTGTCGGAGCCAACGGAGCAGTGAACCTGCCCCTTCTGGTGGCCGCCCCAGACAACAAGCGGTCGATAGCGCATAGCGACTTTGTCGAGCGCCGCTGCCTGGTCTGACTGACCAATGACAATTATGCCGTCAACACGCCCTGAGTCAGTGAATCGGTCAAGCCAGTCCTCGTCGGTCGGAATGACTCGCGACAACATGAGGTCGTATCCGCGTTCTGTCAGTGCATCTGCAAGCAGACCAAGCATGGTGATAAAGAACGGATCGGAAATATGCTGGCCGGTATCGTGGCCAAGTGGAATGACCACGCCGATGGCACCGGTCTTCTGGATGCGCAGGTTGCGCGCCATGATATTCGGCCGGAAGTCGTGTTCACGAGCGAGGGCCTTGATCATTGCGCGGGTTTTTTCGTTAACAAGTCCGCTATCGGCTAGCGCACGTGAAACCGTGCCCGCCGAAACTCCCGCAATCCGGGCGAGATCGCTGATATTCCTGACCTTGGGCTCTTCGCTCATGTCGCCATGCCTCGCCGAGAAGTGACATTAGTGCAACAAAAACCTCGCCGATGGGAGTTGATTCCGGCAAAATTGCAATCGATTGTAATTTTGCCTTGCAATCGATTGTTAGGTTGGTAATCGCAAGCATGAGGCGGGGGTGCTCGCCTGAAAACAACGGATGGTTCAAGGAAGAGGAATTATGAAGAAATCCACTCTCAGGGGTTGCGCCTCAATCATGGCTCTCGCTCTTGCGCCGATGTCAGGCGCTGCCTTTGCTCAGGACGAAGCGGCGGCTGAAGGCGAAGCAGTAGACGATAGTGTCATCGTCGTGACCGGCGTGATCTCGTCGGCTGGCAAGAACAAGATCGACACCTCAATCTCCGTATCTTCGCTCGGAACACAGGCAATCGAAGACGCCAATCCCGCGAACCTCGCGGAAGTATTCCGTCAGCTTCCGGGCATTCGTTCTGAAAGTTCGTCGGGGGGCGGCAACTCCAACATCAACGTCCGCGGCATTCCAATCTCGACGGGTGGTGCGAAATTCTTGTCGATGCAGGAAGACGGCCTTCCCATCGTCCTGTTCGGCGATCTCCTGTTCGCCCCGGCTGACGGCTTCTTCAAGGCGGACAGCACGCTGGCCCGCGTCGAATCGGTTCGTGGCGGCACGGCCTCGACACTCACCACCAACGGTCCGGGCGGTATCATCAACCTGATCGGCAAAACTGGACGTGAGGGTGGCGGCTCGGTCGCCTTTGGCATCGGTGTCGACCATCGCGATTACCGTGTTGATGCGGAGTATGGCGCCAATCTGGCAGACGATCTTTATTTCCACCTCGGTGGGCATTTCCAGCAGGGTGGCGACTACCGCGACTCTGGCTATGATCCGATTTCCGGTGGTCAGGTCCGCCTGAGCCTCACCAAGGAATTCGATGCAGGCTACGTCCGGGTGACCGGCAAGTTCATCGACAAGAAGGATCAGGCATACTTCCCTCAGCTGGTCTCGCGCACGGGCGATGCCAACAGTGGCGTGGTTGGTACGAGCCTGGGCGGTTTCGACGCCGCCAATAGCAGTCTGTACAGCAATCTGACGCGCAACGGCCTTGCCGTGAACGGTCGCAATCAGCTTGAGCCCTATGATGTCGCTGACGGCTTGAACAACAAGGTCAAGGCGATCGGCGTCGAAACGAATTTCGAACTCGGTGGTGGCATCGAGCTTTCGACCAAAACCCGCTATCAGGACATTAGCGGCGAGTTCCTCGGCTTTTTCACCTACGGCGCTCTCGACGCAGCCGATCTTGCAGGGTCTACATACTTCAATGGACCCAATGCAGGTCTGGCCGTTACGGCAGCCAACCTGCCCAATGGGCTTGCATCCGATGTGGCAGTATTCGATGTAAACATCGATGACATGAGCAACTTCGCCAATGATGTCCGTCTTTCCAAGACTTTCGAAATGGGTGGTGATTCAACGCTCGATCTGGCGGTTGGCTACTTCTTCATGCATCAGAATTTCGTCCAGGACTGGCACTGGACGCGGATTGTCACGACGACCGATAATGATGCAGCTTTGATCGCCACACCTGGATCGATAAACGGAATTGCCGGTGTGAACCAGGCCTTCGGTTGGGACGGTTCCAACCGGAACTACGACCTGGAGGCGGAAACCAGCTCGCCGTTCGCGGCACTGGCGTTCAAGACCGGCGATTTGAGTGTCGACGCTAGCGTTCGCTACGACAGTATGCGCCAAAACGGAATCCGCACTTCGGCATCCGGCGCGCCTTTCGACGTGAACGGTGACGGTGTCATCACAGGCACGGAAGCAACCGTCTCC
The DNA here is from genome assembly GCA_024236195.1 of Sphingomonadaceae bacterium. GTDB lineage: Bacteria > Pseudomonadota > Alphaproteobacteria > Sphingomonadales > Sphingomonadaceae > JACXVD01. Next base: position 218,810 of record JACKKZ010000003.1, on the reverse strand, counting down.
CAAAATAATGGGACAGTCGATGCGCGCGCCGACCTGACTGCCGACAACTTCGCCTGGTCGTTCGGTGCAAACTACCTGATCGGTGATAGTCTCTCGGTATTTGGTCGAGCTTCGAGCGGTGCGTCGTTCAACTTCGATCGTGCCCTCGACTTCGGCGTCCGCGACGCCAGTGGTGCCTTGCTCCCGGGAGCCGAGGGTGCCTATGTCGACAAGGTCAAGCAGTACGAAGTCGGATTTAAAGCACAAAATCTTGAACTGGGCGGCGGCGACCTTGACTTCTATGCGACTGCGTTCCTGTCGAAGACCGAAGAATCGAACATCACCATTACTCCGCCAACGGGGCAGGTCCGCAAGTACGAAGCCAAAGGGCTCGAGCTCGAGACCTACTATCGGAATGGAGCGTTCAACCTATACGCAACAGCGACCTACACCGATGCGGAAATCAAGAACGCGACCGATTCCGCGGGTGTCGTCAACACCGCCCTGGTTGGCAACAGGCCACAACGCCAAGCCAAGCTTATCTGGGCCGTAACGCCAAGCCTTGACTTCGACCGTTTCCGGCTTTCTGCCAGTTGGATCGGTACGTCGGGCAGCTTTGCCAATGATGCCAATACGCTCACGCAGAAGGGCTATTCGGTGGTGCATCTGACCGGTGCGGTGAACTTGACCGACAGTCTGGAATTCTCGCTCAACGTGAACAATCTGTTCGACAAGGCTGGGATCACGGAATCGGCGAATGACGGACGCGAAAGTCTTTATGGTGCTGCTCCCAACACCGTAACGATTGGCCGCTCGATCCAGGGTCGCACGATCTCCGCTGGCGTTCGGTTCGAATTCTAATCGAAACCGGATCGAACAAACGGGGGCGTCCGCTTCGTGCGGGCGCCCCTTTTTTGTGCGCATACTCCGTGTCGCTGCACAAAAAGTGGAATCAGGACTAGAGCTTCTGTAGCGCCTCGAAATAGGCGACGGTTGGAACCGTATCGCGCAGTACGAAGTCGCGCAGCTTGGACCTTCGTTGCAAAAGATCGGCCATCATACTGGTTGCATAGTCCGCCGGTCCAGAAATCGGATCGCCGCCACCATTCCACCCCATGCCATACAACACGAATTTGTAGTTGGTCGCCGAGAAGCACTGTGTGGTACGGTCGAAATCGTAAATACTCGGCACGGCTGCTTTCCATGCGTCCAGATTTGCCTGTAAAGACTGCGGGATCGTACTAGGATCGCAATTGTCGCGCCAGAACGCGGTGTCGCGACGGTTCGACAGGCAGTAGTGCAGCTTCAGAAAATCAGCGATATTGTCGTAGTGATTGTGCAGGATCCGGTTGTAATGCCCTTGCACTTGCGCCCCTGCGAGATAGCGAGGGATGAATTCCAGCATCGCCCAATTGGCCATTTCAATCAGGTAGATGCCGGTCGATTCAAGCGGCTCCAGGAAACCGCTCGATAGCCCGATGGCGACGGTGTTCCCGCGCCATTGCTGGTCATGATAGCCGATGCGCATGTCGAGCTTGCGCGTCTCAAGCGCTTCCACCGGCTGGCCAACATAGGCAGCCAGCTCCGCTCGCGCGGCATCATCGTCGATGTATCGTGAACTATAGACATGACCGATTCCCCGGCGGTCCTGCAGGGCGATATCCCAAATCCAGCCCGCACTTTGCGCGGTCGATTTCGTGTAGCCCAGAACATCATGGAGGCTTTCGTTCTGCAACCGAGTTGCGACTGCGCGATCGACAAATAAGACGTCTGATAGATTGTTGAAGCGGTTCAGCTTGTCCGAATTGATCAGCCGCGCGGCAAAGCCGGTGCAGTCGACAAAGATGTCTGCCGAAACCCGTTCCTCGCTGTCGAGACGGACGGCAGCAATCCCCTCCCCGTTCCGTTCGACCTCGACTACCTTCTGTACGATGTGGCGAACGCCGCGCCGCTTGCATAGATTCTTCAGGAATTGCGCCAGCATTCCCGCATCGAGATGGTATGCATAGGCAAGCGCACCGTCAAAGGGTTTGTCCGCAAATCCCTTGGGGGCCCGACCTGCTTTGGAAATCTCGGCCTGTACCGAAAACTGGTCGGCGTAGGCGGCGCGCTGGTCTTCCGGCAATTGCAGCCATTGCCAAGTCGCGTCCTTGCCTGCGACCATGACTTGGTCCCCAAAGGGATGGAAATAGCTATTGCCAACCGCAATTTTGGGATCATCGCGCCAATTGATGAACTCGATACCCTGCTTGAACGTCGCATTGCAGTTTTTCAGGAAAACATGCTCTTCGATCCCGCATGCCGCCAAAGTCTGACGGATGGAGGGAATAGTAGCCTCACCCACTCCGACGGTTGGTATGTCCTCCGCCTCGATCACGGTAATCGCTACGCGGCGGTTCAGCGTGTGGGGCAGCTGATTCTGCAGAAAAGCAGCCGTCAGCCAACCAGCTGTGCCCCCGCCCACGATGACGATCGCAACCTCTGAGTTGGTGTCAGATTCGTTCATTCACCTATCTCTCTTGACCGAGAACAGCTTAGTTACACGAAGCATGATATTGCCGGATCTGATGCGGGCAAGAGAAGATAGCCTCTTTGCTCATTCGTCTAAAGACCTTCGCCCACTGCCCCCTGAGTTTCAAGGGTCCTTTGCATTGGTCAATAGCAGCGCTGCTCTGTTAAATTTACCATCGGTGCCACTTGCCAAGCCGTGTCTATGATCCTTGTGCACGATTATTTCGCCTTGGAAAATCGATGTGCTGCAACCAATGATCGATTCCGGGACCAGTTGGGTGGCGTTATGAGTGCGCCCGGACAAACGGCAGCAATTGGGCAAGAAGCACAATTGATCAAATGACTTGAACTGGGGCGCTTTACCGACGAACGGATTGCGCAACAGGAATGGCCGCTTATCCGCAAAGCGTTCCCGAAAACTGCCTGACCGGACTGCCCCCCAAAGCGGTCATAGTGATGCACCGGGAGCGTAACGCCGAGCGGCGGCTGGCAAGTTCTGATCGACCAGCCAGCCGCCGAAATTCGTGCTTATGATTGGAGCTTGACGCCCCTATTCATCGACGTAGGCCATCGCCCTTTGCCGCTCGAAAGCAGCTTTGGCTTCGCCTGCAATCACCTCATCGGACTTGTGCGTTCCAAGCGCGGCATGGCGCGCATAGGCATAGCCTGCGCAGGTGGTGAAGAGGGTCCGGTCCAGTACTCGTTCAACCTCTGCAATGCGCGCCGACATCGAACCAATCTCACGCGCCATTTCGAGAATATCGACTTCCTTATCGGCGCCATGAATCAACGACTGGATTCCCGCGTCAACGATCTTTGCGAGCATGGAATAGTCGCTTAGTTCTCGCCGTTTGGCGAACTCTCTGAGTATGCGGTTCTGCGACGGATTAAGGCGGATCGTTTTCTTGATGCAATTGCCCATCACGGCCTCCCGAGCGCGCTCGGAGCACGCTCCGGAAATGGCTGAATTGCTGGACTCGTCAGGTAATTTTGCCTCGAGCGCGCTCCGAGCGCGCTCGAGGAACCGCAGAAATCCTCGATGCACGCGTGCGTGGGGTGTGTGGGTAAACTCCGGGTCCGATGCGCAGCATCGCGGCCCCTCTTCAGCTCGAGCTTTGGGGCGGGATATTGTCTAGTGAGACCGGGGCAATTTGTTGAGTGGAAGCGCAAGCAAAAGAGGCGTTGGAGAGTCGGTATCGGGGAGGTTTTGCACATGGCAGGTTCCTTGGGGATTGAGGACAATGTCATGCGTGCCGTTCCCTGAATGCGCTGCAATGGTGCGCGCTCAATACCCATGATCCCCTCGGCTTGAGCGCGCAGCATAATCAGTCTCCCACAGCCCTGCGTGACAGGGTGCATGCTAGGGATGGATAGAGGCTGTAGGAAAGTTCGATCTCTGCAACGTCAGCATCACCTTTCGCCCGACAAGCAAAATGCCTCCCATTGGCGCATCAGCTCGCGCCTCTTGTCGAGATAGTTGGTCCGCCGATAGGCCGCCTCGACCTTGTTCGCCACCGTGTGCGCCAGTGCCGCTTCGGCTACCTCGCCGGGATAGCTCGTGCATTCGGCTGCCCAGTCGCGGAAAGATGAGCGGAACCCGTGAACGGTATAATCGAACTGACCGTAGCGCAGGATCTTGAGCAGGGTCATGTCGGACATGGGTCGCAGCACATTACGACCGGGAAAGATCAGGTCACTGCATTGGGCATAGTAGGGCCGGGCCCGTTCCAGTACCCTGACCGCAGCATCGCTGAGCGGCACGCAATGCGCCTTGCCGATCTTCATCCGTGCCGCAGGAACGGTCCATAGACGCGCCGCAAGATCGACCTCCGACGATGTCGCACCGCGCACTTCGCCGGAGCGTGCGGCGGTCAGGATCAGGAACTCCAGCGCCAGCCGTGCAACACTCTCCCGCTGGTGTAGATAGGCGATAAAGCCCGGCACCTTCTCATAGGGCATGGCAGCAAAATGCCCGTCCTTCTTCGGTTGTCTCGGCAAGGCCCGACCCAGCGAACGCATGGATGCTTCTGTCGCCCTGAACCCATTGGCATAGGCCCAGTCGAGCACCACGCCGATCCGCTGCTTTACCCGCCGCGCGGTCTCCGGCTTGTCCAGCCAGATATCGAGCAGCACCTCTCTTATCGCTGGCCCTTCAATATCATTGACCAGGCGATCCCCAAGCCGGGCGAAGGCGTATTTCTCAAGCGTCGTGATCCATTGCTCACGGTGCTTGCCATTCTTCCACCCGGCCTTCTGCTCGGTATGCACCTGTCGCGCGGCATCGGCAAAGCTCGGCACTTCCGCCCGCTCGCGCTGGCGCTCTGCCACCGGATCGATCCCGCGCTGGATATCACGCCGCATATCGATCGCGGCTTTGCGTGCTTCAGCCAGCCTGACCAGCTCCAGCGCGCCCAGTCCAATATCGCGCCGCCTGCCATTCACCGTCGCCCGCAGCACCCAGTGCCCCTTCTGCGGTCCGGTAATGACCAGCGCCAGCCCGTCGCCATCGCCATAGCGACCCGGCTCCTTCAACTGGCGAATCCGTGCAGCGGTGAGTTTTCCCATAGCCATCCATCCCGATCTCACTCCCACATCTGATCCCCCAGTGTGTGGGAGAAACTGTGGGATTGGAGAGAACAAAGTAAGAACTCAAAGTTCTGTAGGAAAGACCCGAAAACCGCAGAAAACTGCGACTTACAGGGACATTCCGGAACCTTAGGGGATGCTATAGATGGCGGAGACGGAGGGATTCGAACCCTCGATACACTTACGCGTATGGTTCCTTAGCAGGGAACTGGTTTCAGCCACTCACCCACGTCTCCACATTCGCTGTGGCGAATGAGAGGCGCGCTATAACGAGAGCGGCAGGGCGGGGCAAGCCACCTTATCCATTCCGTGAAAATCCCTGCATTTTACGCCTGAGAGACTCGCTTCGCCGCAAATTCGATTCGGTTCGTCGAGCGTTCATTGCTGCTTCAGCCGCAAAGGATTCTGCTGCAAGCGCGTGGCATTGCGTCGCGTTCGGACAGGAGGCTTCATGACCATTCTCGCACAGGCACGCCGCATTGCCGTGGTAACGGCTGCCGGGTTCGCACTCGCGCTGGGCGGGGTGTCCGCATCGGCCCAGGCCATCCAGACGATTGATCCCGATGCCGTGATTGATGGCGATATTGAAGAAGCTCCGGGCGATGGCTCGGTCTATGCACCTGCTCCGACGACGCCACCCAGCGTCGATGAGTGGAACGAAGCAGTCGGCAAGACAGGCCCTGCGCCTGATGCTGCGGAAGGTTCGCCCAATGACATGGTGCTGGTCGCCCCCGCATGGAGCGATCCGTCGCGCGATGCCGCTGCCGAGCCTGCCGCTGATGCCAAGACGACCTATAGCAAGGATGACCTGATCGGCGCAGCCGGTGGCCTGTTTGGCGACGGTGCAGAAGGGCTGGCGCTGATGATCGAAGGCTGGCTGTCCAAACAGGGTGAACCCAACGGCTATATTGTTGGCCGCGAAGCAGGCGGGGCCTTTGTGGTTGGTGCGCGCTATGGTTCGGGCACGCTGTTCCACAAGGTTGAGGGCGAACGCCCGGTTTACTGGACCGGTCCCTCCATCGGTTTCGACGTTGGCGCCAATGCCGGCAAGACCTTTGTGCTGGTCTATAACCTCTATGACACGGAAGAACTGTATGAGCGCTTTCCGCAGGGCGAAGGCCAGCTCTATGTCGTGGGCGGCCTTACGGCCAGCTATTTGCGCAAGGGCGATGTGGTGCTGATCCCGATCCGCATGGGGGCGGGGCTGCGGCTGGGCGTCAATGCAGGTTACATGAAGTTTTCGAAGAAGCAGCGCTGGCTGCCCTTCTGATCACGCCGCTTTTCTGAGCCCTCGGGTCGCAGCGAAGGCTCTTGCATACGAAACCGGCTTGCACCGGCCGTAGCGTCACGGCATGGGGCGCGCATGCTTGATAGACTCGAACAGCAGCCGCCAGACGCGCTCCTCGCCCTGATCAAACTCTATGGCGCCGATCCGCGCGCTGACAAGATCGACCTGGGTGTCGGGGTTTACCGCACCGGCGACGGCGCAACCCCGGTGTTCGGCGCAATCAAGGGGGCGGAGCAGAAGCTCGTCGCCGAGCAGGACAGCAAGGCTTACCTTGGCCCGGAAGGCGACATGGGCTTTGTCCATGCGCTGATGCCCCATATCTTCGGGGCGGACGATCCCACGATGGGCGGACGGATCGAGGGGATGCAGACCCCGGGCGGGACCGGCGCGGTGCGACTGGCGGTGGCACTGGCGCACAAGGCCGGGATCGGGCGGATCCGCATGGGTCTGCCCAGCTGGCCCAACCATGCGCAGATCCTCGCTGATGTCGGGGTTGAGCTGGCATCCTTCAGTCACGCGACGGCGGATGGCCGTGCGGATCTCGATGCCGTGCTGGCGGCGATTGCCGGGGCAGGCGAGGGCGAGGCTGTGCTGCTGCATGGTTGCTGCCATAACCCGACCGGCATTGACTACACGCCCGCACAGTGGGACGCGATTGCTGCGCGCTGGAAGACGGCAAGGTGCTGCCGATCATCGACCTGGCCTATCAGGGGCTGGGCGCGGGCATGGAAGAAGACGCCTATGGCCTGCGCCGCGTTCTCGGCGCGGTCCCCGAGGCGCTGGTGGCCTATTCGTGCGACAAGAACTTCGGCCTCTATCGTGACCGGGTGGGCGCTTTCTACATCGTCGCCAAGAATGCGGACGAGTTGAACGTCGCATTGTCCAATGGCGCCGCGCTGGCGCGGGCAAACTGGTCCATGCCGCCTGATCACGGCGGTGCGGCTGTGCGGCTGGTGCTGCGCGATTCCAAGCTGACCGCCGATTGGCAGGATGAGCTGGATACGATGCGCGCTCGCATGCGCGAAGTCCGCGATCTGCTGGCTGCGGCTGGCCAGATCGGCAGTCTCAACCTCGCCCCGCTGGGGGCGCAGAACGGCATGTTCGCCATGCTTGCGCTGAGCAAGGAGCAGATCCTGCAGCTCCGCGAAGAGCATGGCATCTACATGGCGGGTTCGGGACGTATCAATATCGCTGGCCTGCATGGCGGCAATATCGACAAGTTCATCGCTGCACTGGGCGCGGTGGCTGGCTGAGTCCGCGTACTCTGCTGTTCAGCTTTCGGATGAGAAAGCTGAGCAAGTGGAACACATGGAACACTGTCCAAAGGCGAAAAACCTTCGGGTGCGTCAGCGCGCCTGCTCTCGCCGGCGCGGGTGCTTTTTTCGACCATGGGAAAGAACCGCTTGCGGGGTAGCAGGCGGAGACGGTGTAGGAAAATGGGATGGCTTCTCGCCTTACAGTGAGTTCGTCGCCCCTTATCCAACTCCGACTAGTCGCTGCGCGACAAGTCTTCGTATCCTTCTCCCCAGAGGAGAAGGTTTTGGGGCTAACTCCTTCTCCCGGTGGGAGAAGGATGGCGCAGCCTGGATGAGGGTTTCCAGCCTCTCGGACCCGCTCACCCCCGCAGCGCAACCATTCGCTGCAAATAGCGCGCCATCGTGTCGATCTCCAGATTCACCGCATCGCCTTCTGCGAATGAGCCCAGCGTTGTCACTTCCGCCGTATGCGGGATGATGTTGAGGCCGAAATGCACACTGCCATCGCTCTGGTCAGCCACTTCATTGACGGTCAGCGACACGCCATTGACAGTGATCGAGCCCTTGGGCGCGATATAGGGGGCGAGGTCCTGTGGGGCGGCGATGGTGAGGCGAGTGGATTCGCCCTCTGAGGCGAGGCCAATCAGATGGCCCACAGCATCGACATGGCCGGTCACGATATGCCCGCCCAATTCGTCACCCAACCGTAGCGCCTGTTCGAGGTTGAGCTTGCTGCCTGCGTCCCACATGCCGGGGACGGTGCAGGAAACGCTCTCCGCAGAGACGGACACAGCGAACCACGCATCCCCCGCCGTGCCGCCTTTCTCGACCACAGTCATGCAGGCACCTGAACACGCAATGGAAGCGCCAATGGCGATCTGCGCCGGGTCATAGGGGCAGGCAATGGTGACATGCCGGTCGCCGCGCTGCTCGCTGGCGGTAATTGTGCCGATGGCGGTGACGATTCCGGTGAACATGGGGTCTCCTGTCAGGTCACGCGCTCATAGGCTTCGAAACTGTCACTGCCAAGCTGGCGGCGCTCAGTCATGCGCCATTGGCCATGGGCGTTCGCAAGGCTTTCGAGTCCGAAATCACCGAGTGCCGGGCGACCACCGCCGATCAAAATAGGTGCGCGGTAGAGGTCGATCCGGTCAACCAGCCCAGCGCGCAGGAATGCTGCCGCCGTGCCTGCACCGCCTTCCACATAGAGAGTGAGGACATCAATGAGTTGCTCGACCTGTTCGGGACGGTTGATTATTTTTACCCCCGCTGGCGCGACGCCGCGCGTCAGCACAAGTCGTCGCGGGCTGCGATCCTCCAGACCGGGCAAGCGCACATCGAGCCGGGGGCGATCCGCCCGCCAGGTCTCGCCGCCAACCAGGATAGCGTCACTTTGCGCGCGGCGGGCATGGACATGGGCGCGGGCATCGCTGCCGGTAATCCATTTGCTCTCTCCATTCGCCAGCGCAATGCAGCCATCCAGCGACATGGCCAGCTTGAGCGTGATATGCGGACGCCCAAGGCGTTGGCGGGTAAGGTAGCCTGCAAGGCTTGCTGCGCAATCGGCAGAGGGAACGATCCGGGCCTTGATCCCGGCGGAGGCGAGCCGCCTGATCCCGTCACCTGCGGTGCGCGGGTCCGGGTCTTCAACCCCGGCGATTACAGCGGCAACGCCTGATCCGGCGAGCAAGTCTGCACAGGCCGGGCCGCGTTCGCTCTTGTGGGCGCAGGGTTCGAGGCTGACATAGGCCGTCGCGCCGCGCGCAGCGTTTCCGGCAGCTTCCAGTGCCATGGCTTCTGCATGGGGGCGGCCACCGGCCTGGGTCCAGCCGCGCCCGACGACGATCCCGTCCTTTACAAGGATGCAGCCTACGGCGGGGTTGGGTCGACTAAGCGGACGCCCCCGCGCGGAGAGCCGTGCCGCCGCCGCCAGCCAGTCTGCGTCACTCGGTAATGTCTGCAACGGGCTGGTCCCCGGTGGGCTGGCCTTCGCTCAGGACGCGGCGCATACTGGCTTCTTTCTCTGCCGCTTCGCGCGCTTCCTCTTCTGCGATCTTGCGTTCCATCTCGTCCACGTCGAGCCCGGTCGCGCGGCCAATCGAGCGGTAGATTTCCTTGCGCTTCTCGATCTGCTCTTGCTCCAGCGCACGGCGTTCATCTTGCCGCTTCTGGTTTTCGATATTCGAGGCGAGGATTTCGGCGTCACTCCGGCCCTCAGGGAAGGAGGTAATGTAAGTTACCTTGGGGCGCTCCGGCGGGATCGGCACTGTATCCGTGGTAATCTTGAACAGCAGCAGCGATGTCATCAGCACGGACAGGCCGAGGATCGGCCAGCGATAGGGGTTGGGCCTGCGGAATTCATGCCAGAAATCGGCAAATCCGGGGCCAGGATTCATGCGGCTGACTAGGCTCATGGAGGCAAGATAGGCGCTTGCGCGCGATTTCGCCAGTGGGGATGCTTGTGCGTCAGTCGTAAGCGACGCTGATCGGAATGCGCCCGCGATAATCGCCGCCTTGCACCTGATCTGCCACCAGTCGCCCGGTGAAGTTGAATGTCAGAGTGCCACTTGTATCCAGCACCGGCAATGCTGGCAGGTCTGTGCTGAAATCGCGCAGGGTTGCGGTGTTGCCGGAAATGTCGCTCATGGTAATGCTGTCGGGAAAGGTTACGCGCACCACGCTCATGGGGCGGCCGGTAATGACTGCACGGCCAGCCATGGGCAATCCGCCCAGCTCGTCCAGTCCGCCGGTGACCAGCCGGGTGCCGGTTTGCAAGTCGATCACGACCGTGCCGGGGCCGCTGCCAAAGGTAACCAGTCGCCCGAAATCAATATCGGTTTCGATGGTCAGGTCTGCGGTCTGGCCATTCCCGTTTCCGTTTCCGTTTCCGTTTCCGTTGCCATTGCCATTACCGGGTGATCCGGGGCCGTTGCCGGGGCGGCCACCTCCATTGGCACCGCCGTTTCCGGGCGGATTGGTATCGCAAAACGGGCATGCGCCTTGCGCCGCTGCCGGGGCAGCGGGGAGGCTGGCGATGAATAGCGCAGCCACAATCAGGGCGGCGAAGCGGATCATGGCCCTGATTTTCGCCGATCAGGGTTAACGACTGGTTACGTATACAACCTTAGTATTAGCCAAGCAGATTGTAGAGGCTGCGCCCTTCGCTTTTGAGCCAGCGGTCGGACCGTTTGATGTCCTCTTCAAACAGCTCGCCCAGCAGCGCATGGAAGGCCGGACTATGGTCGAAATGGACAAGATGCGCGACTTCATGCGCCACGACTGACCGCCGCACATGGTCCGGGGCCATCACCAGGCGCCAGTTGATCCGCACCGTCCCGCTGGTGGAGCAACTGCCCCAGCGGCGCTGGGCCCGGCTCAGGCGCAAGGCGGGGGCGGGCAGGGCGGCGCGCTGGCAGTAATGCGCCAGATCCGCTTGCAGCAGCCCGAGCGCTTCGCTTTCCAGCCAGCGCTGGACTCGTTTGGCCAGCCCCTCTTCCGGTCCGCCCACATACAGCGCGCCATTGACCAGCTTGGCCCGGCGCGGCGCGCGTTCCTGCCAGTTGAGGGTCAGGTCTTTGCCGCGATAGGGGATCGGGCTGCTTGCGGTGAAGACGGCCTGCGGGGCAAGTTTTTCCAGTTGCTGTTCCAGCCAGTCCCGCCGCGCTTCCACGAAGTTGAGCGCTTCTCGGCTGGGGCAGTATTTGGGCATGGTCACCCGCACTTCGCTGCCATCGGGGGCCAGCCGCATGGTCAGGCGGCGCGCAGTCGGATGGCGGCGAAGTGCGATGGGCAAGCTGCGCCCCGCCAGCTCCACAACCGGGTCGGCAGAGGCCCGTCGGAGCCAGTCGATCACGCCTCGTCCCATTCGACGATATGGTGTTCCAGCGGTCCGGCGTCATTCTCGCTCACGACACGCCCGGCAACGGAAATGCCCGCGCGGCGCACCGAATCCGGGTCGCCAGAGACCAGCGGGTGCCAATCGAACAGGGGTTTGCCATCCGCACGCAAGCGGTATGCGCAGCTCTTGGGTAGCCAGCTGACTTCATGAACCAGCTTTGCCGTCAGACGCAGGCAATCGGGCACAAAGGCCTTGCGGTTGCGATAATTGCTGCATTGCGCGGTCTTGGTGTCGAGCAACATGCAGGCGACATTGGTGTGTTCGATAGCGCCGGTATCGGCATCTTCGAGCTTGTGCAGGCAACACCGCCCGCAGCCATCGCACAAGGCTTCCCATTCCGGCCGGGTCAGCTGCTCGAGCGGCAGCTCCCAGAAACGGTCTCTTACTTCACCCATTTGTCCAGCTCGGCGGCAATCGCTTCCGGTCCCTGGTCAGTGGGCAGGGTAGCAATGGGCTTGCCCTCCGGATCGAACAGGTAGGTGATGTTGGTGTGGTCCACCAAATAGCCACCGCCACCCGTTTCTTCGCCGCGATTATAATAGACGCGGAAGGCATCACCTGCCTGCTTGACCTGCTCCGGTGTGCCGGTCAGGCCCATCAGCTTGTCGGAAAAGGCGCTGGTGAATTCGCCCACCACTTCGGGTGTGTCACGCTCCGGATCGACGGAGATGAAGACAGGCTGGATCATCGCTGCCCGCGCCGCGTCATCCTTCTCGAACAGGCGCAGGCCCTGGATCGTGCGCTGGACATCGGTGGGGCAGATATCAGGGCAATAAGCATAGCCGAAATAGACTATAGTCCATTTGCCGCGGAAATCCGCCCAGCGCACTGTCTCACCCTTGCTATTGGTGAGTTCGAAATCGCCGCCAATCGGCGCACCGGCCAGCGGGGGCTCTTCCGTAGTGCCGTCGCCTTGCGGGCTACACGCAGCCAGCGCGAGGGCAAGCGCGGGAACCCCGAGCGTGGCCAGCAGGTTAAGCGGACGAGAAAACAATGGGGGCATGGCGGACTGGTTCATGCTCTGCTAACCGATCTTGGACAAGGACATTCGAGTCCCTAACTAGGTAATAATTGGAGGCTGGAAAGGTGGCACGTCCCTTTTTCCGCAAACATGCTTTGATCGCAGCGACAGCGGCGCTGCTGGTAACCGTCCCCGCCGGGGCGCAAATGTTCTCGGACGGGTACGAATTCCTCAAGGCGGTGAAAGACCGTAATGGGGATGAAGTGACCGACGCGCTCAACCAGCCCGGCACAACCGTGATCAATGCGCGTGATATCACTTCGGGTGAGACCGCACTTCATATCGTGACCGCCCGGCGCGACGTGATCTGGATCCAGTTCCTTTCGCAAAAGGGCGCCAATCCGAATATTGCCGACAAGAAGGGCGTCACCCCGCTGATGCTGGCTGTCAGTCTCGGCTTTGTGGAAGGTGTGGAAGCGCTGATTGACGCGGGCGCGCGCACCGATGTCGCCAATGATGCAGGCGAAACGCCGCTGATCGCGGCTGTGCACCGCCGCGACGTAGCCATGGTGCGGCTGCTGCTGTCCAAGGGGGCAGATGCGGAACGCAATGACAATTCCGGCCGTTCCGCCCGTGACTATGCAACCTTGATGGGGCGCAGCTCCAGCATGCTGGAAGAGATCGAACGCGCCGATGAAGAGCGCAAGAACATGCCGCAAGCAAAATCATACGGGCCCAGTTTCTGACCATGGACATGGCTGACCTCACGCTTGATGAATTGCGCCTCGCGCTGGCTCCGGCCATCGCGGATTCGGCAATTTTTGACGGTTGGGGTGATGCAGCGCTGGCCGAGGCGGCGAACCAGGGCGGGGTTGACCTTGCCGTGGCCCGGCTGGCTTTTCCGGGCGGCGCGATGGACATGATCAGTGCCTGGATCGAGACTGTTGATGCCGCGATGGCGCGCGAGCTGCCGGCGGAGAAGCTCGCCACGATGAAGATCCGCGAGCGGATCCGGGTGCTGGTGCAGTTCCGGCTGGATCAGGCGCGGGGCAAGGAAGAGGCGCTGCGCCGCGCGCTGGCGATCATGGCCATGCCGCGCAATGCCCGCCGCGCGCTCAAGACCGCGTGGCACAGCGCCGATGCAATGTGGCGGCTGGCTGGTGATACGGCGACCGATTATAACCATTATACCAAGCGCACGATCCTCGCCGGGATCTATTCGGCAACGCTGGCGGTGTTCATCGACGATGAAAGCGACGACAAGGCGGAAACGCGCGCCTTCCTTGATCGCCGGATCGACGGCGTGATGAAGTTCGAGAAGACCAAGGCGAAATTGCTAAACAGCGAGCGCGAGTATTTCAGCCCCGTGCGCTTCCTCGGCCGCTTGCGTTACCCGGCGCGCTGAAACCCTTTCGAGGAACCGGGTAATTTTGCGTTCGGACAAAGACCTGTGTCCACCCGCGCGCCATGAAATTACCATGGTGCTTTCTCTTATTGATAATCAGTTGCAATTGCTGGCGCAGTCTGGCAGCGGAGTCGCATGACTCTCGACGATCTCCAGCGTGGCCAGCAGGCGACCATTACTTCGGTTGATTGGAGCCTGCTCGCGCCTGACGAAGCCAAGCGACTGCGCGCGCTGGGGCTGGATGAAGGGGCAGAGGTGGCGCTGGCCCATGCTGGCGTGTTCGGCGGGCGCGATCCGCTGGCCGTGGTGGTCGGGCGCATGACAGTGGCAATGCGGCGCAAACATGCCCGTGCCATGGCCGTGCAGGTGGGCCAGGCCTGACATGACCCGCATTCGCACGGCAGCGCTGGTGGGCAACCCCAATGCGGGCAAGAGCGCGCTGTTCAACATGCTGACTGGCGCGCGGCAGAAAATCGCGAACTATCCAGGGGTTACGGTTGAGCGCAAGGCTGGTCGGCTGGCACTTCCCAATGGCGAACCGCTGGAACTGATCGACCTTCCGGGAAGCTACAGCTTCGATGCCAGCAGCCCCGATGAAGAGGTCACCCGCAAGGTCGTCCATGGCGAGCTGGAGGGGGAGGCCCAGCCTGAAGTGCTGGTGCTGGTGCTCGATGCGGCCAATCTCGAACAGCATTTGGTTTTCGCGCAGGAAGTGCTGGCGCTGGGCCGCCCGACTGTGGTCGCGCTCAATATGATGGACCTGGCGGAACGGGATGGGCTGGTGCTGGATTCGTCGGCGCTCTCGGAAGCACTGGGTGTGCCGGTGATCCCCACCGTGGCGGTGCGTCGCCGCGGCATTGCGGACCTCGTCTGGGCGATCAATAACGCTGAAGCGCGCGCGGCGCGCGATCCCGCCGATCACCAACAGCCGCATTTGACCCTGCCGGAACGGCGACTGGCGGCACGCAACATCGCCAAGGCTGCGATCCTTTCGCAAAGCACTGAACACCGCATCCATTCGGGGCTGGACAAGGTGTTGCTCAATCCGTGGCTAGGCCCGGTGATCCTGTTTGCCCTGCTGTTCGTAATTTTTCAGGCGGTGTTCGCCTGGGCTACTCCCTTTGCCGATGCGCTGGATGGCGCGGTGGGTGCAATCAGCGGCTGGGTTATGGAGGCATTGCCAGCGGGCCTGCTACGCGATTTCCTGACCGATGCGGTGCTGGCGGGTGTCGGCTCCGTGGTGGTGTTCCTGCCGCAGATCGTGATCCTGTTCTTCTTTATCCTGCTGATGGAATCCAGCGGCTACATGGCGCGCGCGGCCTTCCTGATGGACCGGATGATGCAATTTGTCGGCCTGTCTGGCCGCAGTTTCATCCCGCTGCTGTCCAGCTTTGCCTGCGCGATTCCCGGCATCATGGCGACGCGGAGTATCTCTGATCCCAAGGACCGCTTGACAACCATCCTTGTCGCACCGCTGATGACCTGTTCGGCGCGGCTGCCGGTCTATGCGGTGATTATCGCGGCTTTCATCCCCAACAGCAAGGTTGCTGGCCCGATCGGGCTGCAAGGGCTGGTGCTGTTTGCGCTCTATGTCGCCGGGATCCTTGGGGCGATGGTAGTGGCGCTGGTATTGCGCCGGTCGGTGACAAAGGGCGCAGCGAGCGGTTTCATCATGGAAATGCCGCGTTATCAGGTTCCGCATATCAAGGATTTGCTGATCGGCCTGTGGCAGCGCGCATGGGTGTTCCTGCGCCGTGCTGGCACGATCATTTTCGCCGCGACGGTGATCCTTTGGGTGCTGCTCAGCTTCCCCAAGGCGGAAGAGGGCGAAAGCCAGATGGACGCTTCCATAGCGGGCAAGCTGGCAACCGGCCTTCATGTTGTGGTGGAACCGATTGGTTTCAATCGTGAAATGGCCTTGTCGATCATCCCCGCCATGGCCGCGCGTGAAGTGGCCGTGGCGTCGCTGGCCACGACCTATGCTGTCGATGCGGAGGACGAAGAAGCCGAAGCGGAAGGGTTGGCGCAAACGCTTTCAACCCGCTGGAGCCTGCCGACGGCGCTGGCTTTCCTGGCCTGGTTCGTGTTCGCGCCGCAATGTCTTTCGACCATTGCTGTGGCGCGACGAGAGACGAATGGCTGGAAATGGCCTGCCTTCATGCTGGCCTATCTGTTCGCGCTGGCATATTTGTCGGCAGGGCTGACCTTCTGGATCGCGACGGCTGCGGGGCTATAGGGTTTCGCGCCAAGGCGCCAAGACGCGAAGAGCTTGTGCAGCGCCGCAGCCATTATGGCTTTGACGGGACCACTAGAGCATTTTCCGACCATTCTGGGTCACCCTGACGGAGCCGATTTTGGCTCAGCGCGAGGAGAGAGGAGGGAGCCATGCCGAAGCATAGGGACCGACGATCGACGTGGCGCTGGGCCAAAATTGGCCCGCCCCTGCGGGGTCGCGTCAGGAAGCCCGCTGGCTGCGTCGTGACGCTTGCCCGGGGGCCGAGAGGCCCGCGCTGCGCGCCGCTCCTGTCCAGCGGGCTTCCTGACGCGATCAGGGCGATTCAGAATGGTCGGAAAATGCTCTAAAGCTCCGCGATGCGGAATAATTGGCGGGCGGCTGCCGCCGCTGACAACCTCTTTGTGCCTTCCTGTGAAAAATCCGGCGACGCGTAAGCTGCTTCGCGTCTTGGCGCGAAACAAATCCTGTCATGTCGTGGATTGCCGCGCTTGCGGGGTGGCGACTCACTGAACCCTCCGATAAGCCCTTTGCCCGAACCAGAGAGGAATTATCGAATGGCCGGCAGCCTCAACAAAGTCATGCTCATCGGCAATCTTGGTGCCGACCCCGAAATTCGCAGCTTCCAGAATGGCGGCAAGGTGGCCAATCTGCGCATTGCGACATCGGAAACCTGGAAGGATCGCAACACGGGCGAACGGCAGGAACGCACCGAATGGCACACGGTCGCGATCTTCAGCGAAGGGCTGGTGGGCGTGGTTGAACGCTTCCTGCGCAAGGGGAGCAAGGTCTATATCGAAGGCCAGCTGCAGACCCGCAAATGGCAGGACCAGAGCGGCAATGACCGCTATTCCACCGAAGTCGTGATCCGCGGCATGAATGGCACGCTGACCATGCTTGACGGTGCCAGCGGTGGCGGCAATCGCGGCGGTGGTGCTGGCGGTGGTGCTGGCGGCGGCTGGAACCAGGGTGGTGGTGGCTCCGGTAACGGCGGCGGCAACGGCGGCGGCTGGAACCAGGGCGGCGGGTCGTCCGGCGGTGGCTCCAACTATGACGATCTCGACGACGATATCCCGTTCTGAGATCAGGCCGGTGGGGTAATCATCCGGGCGCCGCATCATCCAGATGGGTCGCCAGCAGCACGGCCTGGGTGCGGTTGATCACACCCAGGCGACGGAAGATTGCCGTCATATGTGCTTTTACTGTGGCCTCTGAAATGCCCATTTCGTGGGCAATCTGCTTGTTGAGCCTGCCTTCTGCCGCCAGTTTGAGAATGCGCCGCTGGGCGGGGGTCAGGCGCGCCAGCCGGGTGATGCTATCGTCAGCTTCCACCTCTTCGTGTTCCCCATCGGCTGAGGTGGGAAACCAGAGATTACCTTCGGCGATTGCATGAAACGCTTCGCGCATCTCAGTAAGGCTGGCGCTTTTGGGCACGAAACCGGACGCGCCGAGTTCCTTCGCTCCGCGCTGGATGCGCGGGTCTTCGCTGGCTGACACAATTACCACCGGCATGGCCGGGAAATCCTGCCGCAATTCCATCAGCATTTGCAGGCCTGAGCTGTCCGCCATGTGCAGGTCAAGCGTCATCAGTTCGACAGCACCTTTGTCCGCTTCCGCCCTGGCTGCGGCAGCGCTCCCGGCTTCGACAATGTCCCGATCTGGCCAGACATGCTCAACGGTTGCCCGGATCGCTTCCCGCAAGAGCGGGTGATCGTCAGCAATCACGATCCGCATGGTCAAATCCCTTACTTGTTCTTCCGTCCTTCAATCAGGCTATCGACAATCGAGGGGTCAGCAAGTGTGGAGGTGTCTCCGAGCGAACCAAAGTCATTCTCGGCGATCTTGCGCAAGATACGGCGCATGATCTTGCCGGAGCGGGTCTTTGGCAGGGCGGAGGTGAAGTGTAGATGGTCGGGTGTGGCGATTGGGCCAATCTCGGTGCGGACCCACTGCCGCAGTTCCTTGGTCAAATCGTCGTCCGCGTCGATCCCGGCATTGAGCGTGACATAGCAATAAATGCCCTGTCCCTTGATGTCGTGCGGGAAGCCGACCACGGCAGCCTCGGCCACTTTCTCGTGCAGCACCAGCGCGCTTTCCACTTCGGCCGTGCCCATGCGGTGGCCGGAGACATTGATCACATCATCCACGCGGCCGGTGATCCAGTAATAGCCATCCTCATCCCGGCGGCAGCCATCGCCGGTGAAATATTTGCCTTTGTAGGTGCTGAAATAGGTCTGGATGAAGCGTTCATGGTCGCCATAGACGCTGCGCGCCTGGCCGGGCCAGCTGCGGGTGATGCACAGGTTCCCTTCTGTCGCGCCGGTGAGTTCGGCCCCTTCATTATCGACCAGCTGCGGCACGATCCCGAAGAAGGGCTTGCCTGCGCTGCCGGGCTTCATGTCATGCGCGCCGGGCAGGGTGGTGATCATGATCCCGCCCGTTTCGGTCTGCCACCATGTATCGACGACGGGAATGCGCCCCTTGCCGACAAGTTCATGATACCAGCGCCAGGCCTCGGGGTTGA
This sequence comes from Sphingomonadaceae bacterium, assembly GCA_024236195.1. Taxonomy (GTDB): domain Bacteria; phylum Pseudomonadota; class Alphaproteobacteria; order Sphingomonadales; family Sphingomonadaceae; genus JACXVD01. Next base: position 200,169 of record JACKKZ010000003.1, on the reverse strand, counting down.
TCGGCTCGCCCACGCTGCCCAGCAGGCGCAGCGAGGAGAGGTCATGCTTGGTCACATGATGATCCCCCTCGCGCATCAGCGCGCGGATGGCGGTGGGGGCGGTGTAGAAGATGTTGACCTTGTGCTTGTCCACCACCTGCCAGAACCGGTCATGATCGGGATAGTTGGGTACGCCTTCGAACATCAGCACGGTGGCGCCGTTCTGCAGCGGGCCATAGACGACATAGCTATGCCCGGTGACCCAGCCGATATCGGCGGAGCACCAGAAGACCTCGCCTTCGCGATAGTCGAAGACATAGCGGAAAGTGGTCTCGGTCCACACTGAATAGCCGCCCACCGTGTGCAGCACGCCCTTGGGCTTGCCGGTGGAGCCGGAGGTATAGAGGATGAACAGCGGGTCTTCCGCATCCATCACTTCGCAGGGGCACTCGTTGCCGACATCGGCGGAATAGTCATGATACCAGTGATCGCGCCCGTCCTGCATGGCAACATCGCCGCCGGTGTGACGGATGACCAGCACGCCCTTGACCTGCACCTTCTCCAGCGCGGCGTCCACATTGGCCTTGAGCGGGATCACCTTGGACCCGCGCAGACCCTCATCGGCGCAGATCACCCAGTCGCTGCCGCAATCCTCGATCCGCCCGGCAATGGCATCGGGGGAGAAGCCGCCGAACACGACCGAATGGATCGCCCCGATCCGGGCGCAGGCGAGCATGGCCACTGCGCCTTCCATCACCATTGGCATATAGAGAGTGACGCGGTCGCCCTTCTGCACACCCAACTTCTTGAGCGAATTGGCCATCCGGATCACTTCGGCGAGCAACTGCGCATAGGTCAGGGAGCGTACCTCGCCATCGGGCGCATCGGGTTCGAAGACCAGCGCCACCCGCTCACCCCTGCCGGCCGCGACATGGCGATCCACGGCATTGTGGCAGATGTTGAGCTGGCCATCGGCAAACCACTTGATATCGACCGGGTCAAACGACCAGTCCGCCACCGTGGTCGGTGCACGGAACCAGTCGAGCCGCCCGGCCTGCTCCGCCCAGAAGCCATCGCTATCCTCCAGCGAACGCGCATACATCGCGTCATATTCCGCCAGCGTGCAACTCGTTCCTTCACGCGCGCTTGCTGGAACGGGTACGATGTCGTCCTGCCTGTGGATAGTGCCCTGCATCAATCTCTCCTGTCTTTTCGCCCGCAGCATAGCCCGAAACTGGCTGGCGAGTCATTGCGACAATGGTCGCATATGGCCAAGCTGTGCGGCCATGCCTAGTGCTCTAATTGCGGGCGATTTCCGCCGCCGCGTCGCTGGCGAGCTTGTCCACTCGCTCATTCTCGGTATGGCCATTATGCCCGCGCACCCAGTTCCAATGGACCTTGTGCCGCGCGCTGGCTTCGATCAGATCGTGCCACAAATCGGCGTTGCGCACCGGCTTCTTGCTGGCATTGACCCAGCCGCGCTTCTTCCAGCCGTGGACCCACTTGGTGATCCCGTCGATCACATATTTGCTGTCTGAATAAAGCTCGACTTCGCAGGGTTCGGTCAGCGCGTTGAGCCCTTCGATCACGGCCAGCATTTCCATGCGGTTATTGGTCGTGTCGGCTTCTGCGCCTGCCATTTCCTTTTCATGTTTGCCCATGCGCAGCAACACGCCCCAGCCGCCGGGGCCGGGATTGCCCTTGCAGGCACCATCGGTGAACAGTTCCACGCGTTTCATGTAACGAAGGGCTGATCGCCCATTTCCTTGTAAAACCGCATGCGACGGGCGAAATCCATCGGATCCTTGCGGGTAACCAATGCGTCATCCGGCGTATGCAGCCAGTCATAGGCACGTGTGGCGAGGAAGCGCATGGCGGCCCCTTGTGCCAGCAAGGGCAAGGCTTGCCGTTCTGCTTCGTGCAGCGGGCGCACAGCCTCATACCCGGCCATCAGGGCCGCGGCGATATCCGGACGGAATTCGCGCCCGCCCGCGCTGAAACACCATGCGGCGTGAGTTACCGCAAGGTCATAGGCGGTGATATCGGTACAGGCGAAATAGAAGTCGATCAGGCCGGAAACCTCGTCGGCCAGCATCAGCACATTATCCGGGAACAGATCGGCGTGGATGATAGAACGGGGCAGGTCCTCCGGCCAGTCCTGCTGCAGGCGCGTGCCATATTCCCACGCCAGCATCGGCAGAGTGGGATCAATGGAAGCCAGGCCTTCTTCCCCGCATTCATCCAGCAGCGCGCGCCAGTCACGCGGGCGCAAATCGTTGCTGCGGCTCGCCGGGAAACTGGCGGAGGCCAGGTGCAGCCCGGCCAGTGCCTTGCCTACGGCCAGCGCTTGTTCCTCAGTCGGGTGGTCAACGGAGACCCCGGGCAGGAATTCGATCAGCGCCACTGCCTTTTCGCCGATCATGCGAAAGGCGGCGCCGTCACGATCATGGATTGTGCGCGGCACGGGGCAGCCGGCGGCTGAGAGATGGTCAAGCAAGCCGAGGAAAAAGGGCAGGTCGCCCAGCTCGATCCGCCTTTCATACATGGTCAGGATGTAGCGGGCACCCGTGCCATCCGGGCCGGACGTGTCGACCAGCCAGTTGGAATTGGATACGCCCTCGGCAATGCCCTTGGCCGAAACCAGCGCGCCGACATCGTATTGCGCAATCAGTTCTGCCAGCTCTTCTGCGCCAAGATGGGTATAGACGGCCATTCTGCCTGCCCTCAGCCCATCAACTGGCGGGGCAGCTTGAAGATCATCTTCTCCTCTGCTGTCACCAATGTGTGCTCTTCCACGTCACGCCATTCAGACAGCTTGTCCACCACTTCGCGGACCAGCGTTTCAGGGGCGGAGGCCCCGGCTGTGAGGCCGATAGTGCCCACGCCTTCCAGCCATGCCGGGTCGATTTCGTTCGCCCGCTGGATCAGCCTTGCTGTCGTTCCCAGCCGTTCGGCCACTTCCACCAGGCGCAGGGAATTGGAGCTGTTGGGTGCACCGATCACCAGCACCAGGTCTGATCCGGGCGCGATCTGCTTCACCGCGGCTTGCCGGTTGGACGTGGCGTAGCAGATATCCTCTGCCTTGGGGCCGACGATCTGCGGGTATTTCGCCTTGAGCGCTTCAACGATATGGGCCGTGTCGTCCACGGACAGGGTGGTCTGGGTGAGGAAGGCGAGCTCCTTGGATTCTGCGAAATCCAATGCAGCAACATCTTCGAGATTCTCTACCAGCGTCATTTCGCCTTCGGGAACCTGGCCCATGGTGCCGATCACTTCGGGATGGCCCTTATGCCCGATGAAGATGATGTGGCGCCCGGCTTCGATCTGGCGTTCGGCCTGGCGGTGGACCTTGCTCACCAGTGGGCAAGTGGCGTCGAGATAGTCCAGACCGCGCCGCTGCGCTTCTGATGGCACCGATTTCGGCACACCATGCGCGCTGAAGACCACCGGCGCGCCATCTGGCACTTCATCCAGTTCCTCGACAAAGATCGCGCCTTTTTCACGCAGGCAGTCGACCACGTAGCGATTATGGACGATTTCGTGGCGGACATAGACCGGTGCGCCATAGCGCTCGATCGCTTTCTCCACGATTTCGATTGCACGATCGACACCGGCGCAGAAACCGCGCGGTGCGGCGATCAGGAGGGTCAGGGCAGCGCGGGTTACCCCGTCAGTGCGAGTCTGCAAGGGAGCGTTCATGTGACGGCCTCTAGCGATTTGCCGCGCAGCCCGCTAGGGCATGGCAAACGAAATGTCCGAGGGACCCAAACGCATGACTGCCCGCCACCTTCGCCTTGTTACTGTCCTCGCCCTGGCTGGCGCCCTTGCCGGCTGCAAAAGCGATGGCGACCTTGTGGTCTCCGACGGGGTCGGAATCACCGCTGTGCGCACCGCCTGCCCCGCTGTCGGTGTGCCGGACTATACTGGCGATGTGACCCTGTTCGGCAGCAGCGGCGCAAAGACGGCGAGCAATATCGACCTGACCGCCACGATCACCAATGTCCGCAGCCAGTGCAACGAATCGGGTGAACGGATTTATTCGACTGCCACCTTTGATGTGCTGGCGCGCCGCAGTGATACGCGCGGCGCTCGGCGGGTGGAATTACCCTATTTCTCCACTGTCCTGCGCGGTGGCAGCGCGGTGGTAACGAAGCGGATCGGCACCGTGGTGGTCGATTTCGCGGACGGGCAGGAACGGGCACAGGGCCGGGGCACTGCCGGGGCCTATGTCAGCCGCGCCGATGCCACGCTGCCTGCTGACATTCGCGACAAGATCACCCGCAAGCGCAAGGCGGGCGATGTGGATGCTGCGCTCGATCCGCTGGCGGACCCGGAAGTGAAGGCAGCGCTGGCCCGCGCGACCTTCGAACTGCTGGTCGGCTTCCAGCTGACGCAGGACCAGCTGGCCTATAACGCCACGCGCTGAAGGGCGACGCAGGCGCGCAAGCCTTGCGCTTTTGCGCATTTCGGCTAGTCGCGCTGGCATGTCCGAACACAGCACAATTCATGCCGCCTTTGCGGCCAAGGTCGATGCCGCGCTGGCCGCACTCGAAGCAGAAGGCGAGCTGCCCGCTGGCACGCCCCGCAACAACGTGACGGTAGAGCCGCCGCGCGATCCCAGCCATGGTGACCTCGCCACCAATGCCGCCATGGTCCTGGCCAAGCAGGCCAAGACCAATCCCCGCGAACTGGCGGGCAAAATCGTGGAGAAACTCTCCGCCGATCCCACTGTGGAAGGTGCGGAGATTGCCGGGCCGGGCTTTATCAATCTGCGCCTGTCTGACGTGGCATGGCGGGGCGAGCTTGCCTCTATTGCGGCGCTGGCTGCGGATTACGGCAAATCTGCCATGGGCTCTGGTCGCACGGTCAATGTCGAATATGTCTCTGCCAACCCGACCGGCCCGATGCATATGGGCCATTGCCGCGGCGCAGTGGTGGGCGATGCGCTTGCCAGCCTGCTCGAATTTGCCGGGCACAAGGTGGTGCGCGAATATTACATCAATGACGCTGGCGGGCAGGTCGATGTCCTCGCTCGCTCGGCGCATTTGCGCTACCGTGAAGCGCTGGGCGAGGATATTGGCGAAATCCCCGAAGGGCTCTATCCGGGCGATTATTTGATCCCCGTAGGCGAAGCGCTGGCGAAGGAACTGGGTGACAGCTTCGTCAGCAAGGACGAGGCCGAATGGTTCGCCATGTTCCGCACCAAGGCAGTTGCCGCAATGATGGAACTGATCCGCGCCGACCTGGCGCTGCTGGGCATCGCGCATGACGTATTCTCGTCCGAAGCCGAACTGCAGGCCGCAGGCAAGCCGGAGGCGGCTGAACAATGGCTGCGTCAGCACGATCTGGTCTATGACGGCATGCTGGAAGCGCCCAAGGGGAAGACCCCGGAAGACTGGGAACCGGTGGAACTGCCGCTGTTCCGTTCGACCCGTTTCGGCGACGATCAGGACCGGCCAATCCGCAAGAGCGACGGCAACTGGACCTATTTCGGGGCTGATCTGGCCTATCATTTCCAGAAGGCGGAAAGCGCCGATGCGCTGGTCGATATCTGGGGCGCTGACCATGCCGGCACGGTCAAGCGGATCAAGGCGGCGGTTGCCGCGCTGACGCAAGGGGCGGGGCGGTTAATCCCGTTCGAGGTCAAGCTGGTGCAGATGGTTCAATTGCTGCGCGATGGCGAACCGGTGAAGATGTCGAAGCGCGCCGGCACTTTCGTGACCCTGGCCGATGTGGTGCGCGAAGTGGGCAAGGATGTGGTCCGCTTCACCATGCTCACCCGCAAGCCCGAAGCGCAGATGGATTTCGATTTTGCCAAGGTCGTGGAAGCGAGCAAGGACAATCCGGTGTTCTACGTCCAATATGCGCATGCCGGGTGAATTCGACTTTGCGCAAGGCAGAAGCGGAAGGGATCACTCCGTCCGATGCTGCGCTCGAACGACTGACCGAGGATGATCTGGCGCTGGTCAAATATGCGGCACAGTTCCCGCGGCTAGTGGAAGCTGCTGCACAGGCGCGCGAACCGCACCGGATCGCCTTCTTCCTCTATGACCTCGCGGCAGAGTTCCATTCCTTCTGGAACCTGGGCAATGACGCGCCGGAAAAACGCTTCATCGTGGCACAGGATGCGGAATTGACCGCAGCAAGGCTTTTCCTTGCTGCGCAGATAGGGCAGGTTATCCGTAATGGCCTCTCCATATTGGGCGTAGAGGCAGTTGAGGAGATGTAACCATGGTCGCCATGCAGGGCTTCGGCGGGGACGAAGACGAAACCTCGTGGGATGATGAAGACGGTGTCGTAGAAGACATCGAGCTGGCTCTGGCAGAGGACGAAGATCGCCTGCCCTGGCTAGAATCCGGCGAATATGATGACGAGGAAGAGGGCGTGGATACAGCCCGCATCCTCGGTCTTGCGCTGCTGGGCCTGCTGCTGATCGGCCTGGTTCTGGGTGGCTTCTGGTATTTCAACAACCGCCAGACTGACCCCGAACTGGTTGCTGACGGCTCCACCATTGAAGCCCCGCCGGGCGACTACAAGGAACGCCCCGATGATCCGGGCGGCAAGGAATTCGAAGGTACGGGCGACACCAGCTTTGCAGTCGGCGAAGGCCAGAGCCGCGAAGGGCGGCTGGCGCAGGGCAATAGCGAAGCGCCCAAGCCGAGCATTGGCGCTGGCGAAGCATCCGGTGGTGCTGGCACCGCGGCTTCCACGGCTGGTGCGCAGGAAGCCCCCGCTTCGGGCGGCACCGGTGTGCAGGTCGGTGCGTTTTCGAGCCGCGAAAGCGCGGTCGCGGGCTGGGGTAAGCTGTCGCGCCAGACCGACAAGCTCAGTGGCGTGAAATATCGCGTGGTTGAGGGACAAGCCGATATCGGCAAGGTCTACCGCTTGCAGGCTGTCGCCGGGGATACGGCATCGGCGCAGCGCCTGTGCAATGCGCTGAAGGCAGAAGGTATCGCCTGCCAGGTGAAATGATCGGGATTTCTTCCGATTCTATCCACATTGAGAGGGCGGGTCATGCTTGCGCAGGCCCGCCCTTCCTGCGACTTTCGCCCCTATGACGCCTGCAATCTTTGGTCTTTCCGGAACCGAGCTGACCGCCGACGAGCGGGCGTTCTTCCGTGAGAGCGATCCGGCAGGCTACATCCTTTTTGCCCGCAACTGTGAAAGCCGTGCTCAGCTGCGCGCGCTGACCGATGATCTGCGCGCCATCCATGGCCGCGAGCAGCTCTATATCTGCATCGACCAGGAAGGTGGCCGCGTCGCGCGGATGAAAGCACCGGAATGGACGAGCTTCCCACCTGGCGCGGTATTCGATTCGCTCTATGACGTTGCACCCGCCAGCGCGATCGAGGCGGCGCGGGCCAATGCCGAAGCGCTGGGGATCGAGCTGGCCGAAGTTGGCATCAGCGCCGATTGCCTGCCCTTGCTCGATGTGCGCCAGCCGGGTGCACATGATGTGATCGGTGATCGCGCGCTTGGGAGCGAACCTTTGCGCGTGGCGGCGCTGGGACGCGCGGTGCTCGACGGGCTGGCGCGGGCAGGTGTGGTGGGCTGTGTCAAGCATATCCCCGGCCATGGCCGGGCGATGGCGGATAGCCACAAGGAACTGCCCACTGTCACCGCCAGTGCAGAGGAACTGGAGCTGGATATCGAGCCGTTCCACGCGCTGGCCGATGCACCGGTGGGAATGACCGCCCATGTCCGCTACACCGCATGGGATGCGGAGAACCCGGCGACCCAGTCCAGTTATGTGATTGGCGAGATCATCCGCAAGAAGATCGGCTTTACCGGCCTGTTGATGAGCGATGACCTCGATATGGAGGCACTGGACGGGACTGTGCCCGAACGTGCTGAACGGGCCATCGCGGCGGGTTGCGACCTTGCGCTCAATTGCTGGGCGAAGATGGACGACATGGTCGGCATTGCAGAGCGCTGCCCACCTCTGTCTGCAGAAGGCGTGGCAAGGCTCGACCGCGCACTGGCCCATGCGGCAGGGCACGAGCCGGGCGAACAAGCGCCCTTGCTGGCGAAACGCGATGCGCTGCTGGCGCTGGCGGGGGAGGCTGCATGACGCATGACAGCTTCATGCTTTCCGAAGAGGATGCCGGCGAGAGCGAAGTCTGGATCGCGCCAGCCAGCGCGCCGACCGAAGACAAGTCGCTCTACCTTGAACTGGACGGGTGGGAAGGACCACTCGACCTGCTGCTTGACCTGGCACGGCGACAAAAGGTTGATCTGCGCTCGATCTCGATCCTCGCGCTGGTCGATCAGTACATCGCCTATATCGAGCGGGCGGAATCGTTGCGGCTGGAAATCGCCGCAGATTATCTGGTGATGGCCGCATGGCTGGCCTATCTCAAATCGGCGCTGCTTCTCCCGAAAGAGGAACAGGAAGACGCAAGCCCCGAAGAACTGGCGCTGCGCCTGCAATTGCGCCTGCAGCGGCTGGGCGCGATGCGCGAGGCGGCGGCGCGGCTGATGGCACGTGACCGGCTGGGTCGCGACGTGTTTCGCCGGGGGGCGCCCGAAGGCCTGCGGATCGACCGGGTCAATGCCTGGCAATGTGCATGGTTCGATCTTGTCCGCGCATACGGCCAGGTCAACGCGCGCACTGCGCCCGCCATTCATATGGTGCGCGAACGACCGGTAATGACGCTGGAAAGCGCGATCAGCCGCGTGTCCGCCATGCTGGGCGTCGCGCTGGACTGGATGGCACTGGAAGATTTCCTGCCCCCCCACGCCGATGGGCGGCTGCGCCGGTCTGCGCTGGCATCCAGTTTCGTTGCCGCGCTGGAACTGGCGCGGCTGGGCAAGGCGGAACTAGCGCAAGACGAGATTTTCGGCCCCTTGCGGCTGCGGAGGCCACGGGCATGAGTGAAGCCGACAGCAACAAGCCCGACGATCTGGTCCGCGCAGTCGAAGCGACGCTCTTTGCCAGCGAAGACGCGCTGACTGTTGAGTCGCTTGCCGGGCATTTGGGTGATGCGGAGCCTGCCGATATTCGCGCAGCCCTGCGAGAGCTCGCGGCGTTTTACGAAGCGCGCGGCATCCAGCTGGTCGAACGGGGAAAACGCTGGCATTTTCAGACGGCCCCTGATCTTGCGCATTTACTGCGGCGCGAGCGCGAACAGGTCCGCCGCCTCAGCCGGGCCGCCACGGAAGTGCTGGCGATCGTCGCCTATCACGAGCCGGTCAGCCGCGCGGAAATCGAGTCGATCCGGGGTGTCCAGACTTCGGGCGGGACGCTGGATGTGTTGATGGAAGCGGGCTGGGTGCGCATTGCCGGCCGGCGCGAAGTTCCCGGCCGCCCGGTAATCTACGCGACAACGCCCGAATTCCTCCAGCATTTCGGCCTCACCAGCCGCCGTGACTTGCCGGGAATCGACGATTTACGCGCCGCCGGACTGCTTGATCCGGTCGATGAAGCCTATGATGCGCTGGTCACGCCGGACGAAGATGTGGCTGAGGAAAGCGCTGAAGAAACTTCCGGTGATCACGCAGCCTGACTGGCGCAGCGCCAAACAAGCGCCTATATCGGGTGCGGAACCTGTTTTGAGAGAAAACCCATGAGTCTTGGCCCTTGGCAGCTGATCATTATCGCCCTCGTTATTCTCGTCCTGTTCGGGCGCGGGCGCATTTCTGAAATGATGGGCGATTTTGGCAAGGGAATCAAAAGCTTCAAGCAGGGTATGAACGAGGATGACGCGCCCAAGAAGGATGCGGCCAAGCTGGAAGCACCGGCGTCCTCGGCTGCTGAAAGCAAGGCTTCGGAGCCGTCTGACGCAGCCAAGTAGGCTGCACTGAAAGCGCTCTCATGTTTGATATCGGCGCCGTTGAATTGCTGGTTATCGTTGTGGTGGCGATCATAGTGATCGGCCCCAAGGATATGCCGCTGGCGATGCGTACGGCGGGCCGGTGGATCGGCAAGATGCGCCGCGTTTCTGCCCATTTCCGCTCTGGAATAGATGCCATGATCCGCGAGGCCGAGCTGGAGGACATGGAAAAGAAATGGCAGGAACAAAACGCCAAGATCATGGCGGAGCATCCCACGGCAGAAATGACCGAGCTTGAGAAAAGCCCGCCATCGCCCGAAGAACTGGTGCCTGATCCGATGAAGGACGATCCCCCGCCGCAGCCTCCGGCTGACGACCAGAAGGCGGGCTGAACCGTGGCGCTCAAGATCAGCGATATTGACGAGACACAGGCCCCCTTGCTGGAGCACCTGATCGAGCTGCGCACCCGGCTGGTGCGCGCTGTGGCGGCGCTGGTCATTGCTTTCGGGATTTGCCTCTATTTCGCCGACCCGATCCTGGGATTCCTGATCCAGCCGCTGAAGGATGCGTTTCCTGACGGCAAGGGACAGTTGATCTTCACCAAGCTGTACGAAGTGTTCTTTGTCGAGCTGAAAGTGGCGATTTTTGCGGGCTTCTGTCTCAGTTTCCCGATTATCGCCAACCAGCTCTGGGCGTTCATTGCGCCGGGGCTTTATGCGAAGGAAAAGAAGGCCTTCCTGCCCTTCCTCTTCGCCACTCCGGTCCTGTTCCTCGCCGGGGCTTCGCTTGCCTATTATGTGGTGATGCCGACGGCCTTCAAATGGTTCCTCGGTTTCGAAGGGCAGCGGGGCGGGCTGGATGTGCAGGCGCTGCCGACGGCGAATGAATATCTCAGTCTGGTGATGCAGTTTATCCTGGCGTTCGGGATCAGCTTCCTGCTGCCGGTGCTGCTGCTGCTGCTCAATCGCGCCGGTATCGTGGAGCGCAAGCAACTGGCGGCTGCGCGGCGTTATGTGATCGTTGGCGTGGTGGCCCTGGCCGCGATCGTGACCCCGCCCGATCCCGGATCGCAACTGATCCTCGCCATTCCCCTCTGGATGCTGTTTGAGGGATCGCTGGTCATCATGTGGCTGGGGGAACGCAAGAAGCAGGACGATCCGGAAGAGGCAGGGGAAGAATCCGCTTCGAGCGATGCCGACGCCGCCTGATTCCATGCGCTAAGGCGCGTGGGCGACAAAAAAGGGGCGAAGCCTCTCGGCTCCGCCCCTTCGGATACTCCGGAAGAACCAGAGGTGTGATCAGGCGCTGACGGGATCGTCATTGCCGCTGTCAGCAGCGACGATAATGCCAGCAATGACTGCGGCAGCTGCCAGCAGCAGCAACCAGATATTTTCTTCACCGCCGATATTTTGTGCTTCGGCAAGGGGTGCTGAGGAGCGTTGCGTGGCAGCTTCCTGCGCGGCGAGGGGGGTAGCAACAAGGCCGAGAGCGGCACTTGCAAGGGCCAGCTTGGCAAGTTTCATCGAGAAGTCCTCCTTTGAGTCGCAGCCAATGTGGCGGACTCGTGCGCTTTTGTCGTTCCGGGAGAACACCTATCCGCTTGGCAAGCTGGCAGGAAAAAGCCTTGTGCCACACTGCGCTACCGCATTTGCGAAGCGCTCCTCCTATTCGCCCTGTTTCCACACCCGGCGGCCCGCAATCCAGGTTTCCAGCACTTGCGTGTCGCGCAGATCGGCAGGGCTGGCGAGCAGCGGGTCGCGGTCGATGAACAAAAAGTCCGCCCATTCGCCTGCCACCAGCCGGCCAAAGCGGCCTTCCGCGAAACCGGCATAGGCGGCATCGGAGGTGAAACCGGCAAAGGCGGCGGTGCGATCCACCCGCTCTTGCGGCTGCCATCCGCCAAATGGCTGGCGGTCTGCATCTTCGCGAGTCATGGCGACAGACAGGCCGACAAAGGGATCGGGCGCTTCCACTGGCGCGTCTGATCCGAATGCCAGCTTTGCCCCGGTCGCAGCAATGCTGCGCCAGGCATAGGCCCCGGCCAGCCGCTCCGGCCCCAGCCGTGCTTCGGCCATCAGCCGGTCGCTGGTCTGATGCACAGGCTGCATCGAAGCGATGATGCCATACTTGCCGAATTTTTCGATGTCCGCCGGATCAACAATCTGGGCGTGTTCGATCCGCCAGCGCCGATCCCCGCTATATGTGTCAGCCATTTCTTCAATGGCAGAGAGCAAATCGGCATTGGCTTCATCGCCAATGGCGTGGACGGCCACCTGAAATTTGTCGAGTGCGGAGCGGCTCATCCAGTTGCGCAATTGCGCCGGGGTGGCGAGCGCCAGCCCGCGATTGCCGGGATCGTCGGCATAGGGGGCCTTCAGCCACGCCCCGCGCGAACCCAATGCGCCATCTAGGTAGAGCTTGACCCCATTGAGCCGCAAACGGTCGCCATAGAGCCAGGGCGACGGGCCGGGGCCGCCAATCAGCTCCATCGCGTCTGTGCCACTGGCATAGGCCATGATCCGCATTTGCAGCCAGCCATAGTCGCCTGCGCGGCGATAGGCCTGCCAGTCTTGTATGCTGGTGCCCATATCGGCAGCTGCGGTGATGCCCTTGGAGAGAAGGATGCTCTGCGCCTCGCGCAGGGCCTGGTCGCGATCTTCCGGACGGGGCGAAGGGACCGCCTTGCCGACCAGCTCCATGGCATTATCGACGAATATCCCGCTCGGTTTCCCCCCGCTGCGCTCGATCCGTCCGCCTGCCGGGTCTTTCGTGGCAGCGGTAATGCCGGCCGCCTGCATCGCGGCGCTATTGGCCCAGCCTGCATGGCCATCGACCCGCTCCAGCCAGACAGGCACATCCGCCACCACCGCATCCAGTTCAGCAGCGGTCGGGAAGCGGCCAAGGCCCCATTTCTCCTGGTTCCAGCCACGCCCGATAATCCAGCGTCGCCCCGGATTGGCCTGCGCATAGGCACCGATTTTCGCCAGTGCTTCTTCCAGCGAATTGGTGTCAGACAGGTCCAGCGTCATCGCGCCAAAGCCGATACCCATGATATGCAAATGCGCGTCAATCATGCCGGGCACGACAAAGCGCCCTTCGCCGTTAATCCGGTAATCGACCTGTTTGGGGTGGTCACCCCTGCGCGTATAGACCTGCTTGATCCGGCCATCATCGCCGATCAGCAACCCGGTAAAGCTGGCCAGCCTGCCTTCTTCGTCAATCGTCACACCCTGGATATTCTCCAGCAGCGTATCGGCCATGGCGGGGCTGGCTGGCAGCAGGGCAAGTGCCGCCAGCAGCATGAAAAAGCGGGAAATCAGTTTCGCGATCATGTGCGTGGAAATAGGCTAGCTGGCCGGGCAAAGCAAAACTTCATCGCTTGCCGCCAAGCGGCTATTTCCCCGCGGGCAATTTTCCCCTACGGCGCAGCGCCATGAGTGAGAACAAAGCCGCAAGGGATGTCGCGTCGGTTACCGACAAGCTGAACATTGATGATGTGCGTGCCGCCGCGGCCCGCATCGAAGGTGCCGTGGTGCGTACCCGCACCATGCACAGCAAGACGCTGTCTGACATTACCGGCGCGGATATCTGGCTGAAATTCGAAAACCTGCAATTCACCGCTGCCTACAAGGAACGGGGCGCACTCAATGCGCTGCTGCTCTTGACTGAAGAACAGCGCCAGCGCGGTGTAATTGCCGCTTCGGCAGGCAATCATTCGCAAGGCCTGTCTTACCATGGCACTCGCCTGGGTGTGCCGGTGACCATTGTCATGCCGCGCACCACGCCGACAGTGAAAGTCATGCAGACCGAAAGTGTCGGCGGCAATGTCGTGCTCGAAGGCGAAACCTTTGACGAAGCCTATGCCCATGCGCGCAAGCTGGAGCAGGAACTGGGGCTGACTTTCGTCCACCCCTTTGATGATCCCAATGTCGCTGCGGGGCAGGGCACGGTCGCGCTGGAAATGTTTGAAGACGCACCGGATCTTGATGTGCTGGTGGTGCCGATTGGTGGCGGCGGGCTGATCTCCGGCATGGCGACCGTAGCCAAGGCGCTGCGGCCCGATGTCGAAGTGGTGGGGGTACAGGCGCAGCTGTTCCCGTCCATGTATTCCCATATCAAGGGTGAAGAGCGGGATTGCGGCGGCGATACGCTGGCCGAAGGCATCGCAGTGAAGGCACCGGGTGAATTCACCCGACAGATCATTGCCGAACTGGTCGATGATATCGTGCTGGTGGACGAGGAAGAGCTGGAAAGCGCCGTGGCGCTGCTGCTCCAGATCGAAAAGACCGTGGTCGAAGGGGCAGGCGCAGCCGGCCTCGCAGCGGTGCGGAGTTTCCCCGAACGCTTTGCCGGGCGCAAGGTAGGGCTGGTGCTGTGCGGCGGCAATATCGACACGCGCCTGCTCGCCAATGTGCTGCTGCGTGACCTCGCCCGCTCTGGCCGCCTGGCGCGGTTGCGGATCACCTTGCAGGATCGCCCCGGTGCTCTGTTCAAGGTGATGAAGGAATTTGACGATCACAACGTCAATATCCTCGAAATCTATCACCACCGCATTTTCACCAATTTGCCCGCGAAGGGGCTGGTGACGGACATTGAATGCGAAGCGCGTGACCGCAACCAGCTGCAGGCCTTGCTCAAGTCACTGCGAGACAAGGGCTATTCGGTTAACGAGGTTGAGATCAACTAATAAGCTTTCCACAGCCAGCCGTCCCGCAGCGGGGCGGTTGGTCGCAGAAAGCTTTGCCTCTCGCCTTTTCTGACCAAATTCCGGCCATGGTCCATGGTTAAGGGTCTTTTACCGCGCCGCATTGGCGGGCATAGTTGCGTCTCAGTCGCAACCACACCCGATTCTTCCAGCGAGAGGAAAGTCCAGAGCCGTGACGGCCCCAGTCCGATTCCCCCGCTTTTTCGTGACCAGCCCTGCGCCGTGCCCCTATTTGCCGGGGCGCAGCGAGCGCAAGGTATTCACCGAGCTAAAGGGCCCGCATGCTGACCAGCTGAATGAAGCGCTGGGTCGGATCGGGTTCCGCCGTAGCCAGACGGTCGCCTATCGCCCCAGTTGCGCCGATTGTCAGGCGTGCATTTCCGTGCGTGTGGTGACGGACGAGTTCCGTGCCTCGACCACGCAGAAACGCAACCTCAAGCGCAACGGTGAACTTGTTACCACCGAGTGCCGCCCATGGGCGACCAGCGAGCAGTTTGAATTGCTCCAGCGTTACCTTGGTGAGCGCCATCCCGGCGGCGGGATGACGACCATGGACGAAGTCGATTTCGCCGACATGGTGGAACACACGCCCGTATCGACGGTTGTAACGGAATATCGGGAACCCTCTGATGGTGTCCATCCGGGCCGACTGGTCGGGGCCTGCCTTACGGATCGCCAGGGTGACGGGCTGTCGATGATCTACAGCTTCTATGATCCTGATCTTGAAGGACGTTCAGGTCTGGGCAATTACATCATCCTAGATCACATCCGCCGGGCCGCTGCCGAAGGGTTGCCCTATGTCTATCTCGGCTATTGGGTCGAAGGCTCTGCGCGGATGCAATATAAGATCCGCTATCGTCCCCTGGAACGGCTTACACGCAATGGTTGGCAGCAAATTTCGCGCGAAGAACAGGACCGGCTCATTGCCGATGCTGTCTCTGCTGCCAAATCCGCGCGGAGCGAAGGCGCCAGTTCCAAGGATGGCGACCGCAGCCAGTATCGCGTCGTCCAGGATTAACCCCTCCCGATCATTAGCAGCATTGGCTGCTGCGCTGGCGCTGCTGGCAAAGCCGCTGCCTGCCTATGCCCAACCGCGGGAGAGCGAGGCCGACCTGGAAGCGCTGATCCCGGATTCTGCACTGGATGATGCGGAAACATGGGCGGCAGACCAGCCTGTCGAAACGGATGGGCAAACGATAGTGGAGCAGTCGCTCCAACCGGAATCCCCGCTAGAGCCACTTCCCGCGTTGGCAGTCGAATGGCCTGACAGTCTGGAATTGCCGCCGGTGGACGCACTCGAGCCAGAAGCCGGTGTGGAACTGGCGGTAGCGGAAGATATTCCCTCTGCCATCCTGCCTGATGCCGAGCTGGTAGCGCTGGGCGGCGAGCTGACGCTGGCCTTTCCCGGCGGCGCCGCCAATTTCCCCGAGCAAGCGGAATTTGTTGCGCGCTTCCGCAGCCTTTCGACCATTCGCGAGCTCGGCGGGGATGATGACAATATCGCCCAGCTGGCGGCGCGCGCGCGGCAGGACGAGGTGCTGCTGAACCAGTTGCTGCGGATATATGGCTATTACGATGCGCAGGTGATCCGCACTATTGGTGGCAGCGAAGCAGGGCAGGGCGAAGCAGGGGTCCGGTTCGATGTCGTTCCGGGTACCCGCTACCGCTTTGGCGTGATTGATCTGGGCCAGTTGGCGAGTGCCCCCGATGCGGTTGCGCTGCGCAGTGCATTCGGCATTAGCAGCGGCGATCCGTTGTCCAGCGATGCGATTGTCGAACAGCAGGCTGCATTGGATTTGGCGCTGGGCGAAAGCGGCTATCCCTTCGCGGCCATTGGTGAAGCTGATTTGCTGGTCGATCATGAGCGCGCGGAAGGGGACTTGACCCTGCCGGTCACGCCGGGTGGCAAATATGTGATGGCGGGGGTCACCAGTGGCCAGCCTGAATTCCTCTCGAGCCGCCATTTGCAGGATATTGCCCGGTTTGATCCGGGTGACATCTACAAACGCAGCGTGGTCTACGATTTGCGCCGCGCTGTTGTGGCGACTGGGTTGGTGTCCACCGTCACGGTGATCCCACGTGAAGTCACACCGCCCAATGGTGAGCAACCAGGTGAAGTGCAACTTGATATCGCCATGACCAAGGCACCGCTGCGGACCATTGCCGGGGCCATCGGCTATGGCTCGGAAGAGGGCGTGCGGGTGCAGGCCAGCTGGGAACATCGTAATATCTTCCCTCCAGAAGGTTCACTGCGGGTACGCGGGATTTTCGGCACGCAGGAGCAATTGGGCGGGGTGACGTTCCGCAAGAACAATTTCGGCGGGCGTGACCGGATCCTGACGGTTGATACCTACGCAACCAATGTCACCACCGCGAGCGTTGAAGCGCGCACGGTCGCGGTGACCGGCAGTTATGAGCGGACCTCCAACATGTTGTTCCAGAAGCCCTTTAGCTGGGGCTTCGGCGCAGAGGCGCTGTACACGGATGAGCGCAACCGGGTGATCGGCGGCATCCCGCGCCCGCGGCAGACCTATTTGATCGGCTCGGTCTTTGGCCGTGCCACGATTGATACCAGCGACTCCTTGCTCAATCCGACCAAAGGCTTCCGGGTAACAGGCTATATTGCACCTGAACTGTCGCAGACGCAGGGAACGCAGACGATCTATTTGCGCAACCAGCTGGATGCGTCCTTCTATCAGCGCGTGAATGACAATGTCGTGCTCGCCGGTCGTACGCGCTTTGCCTCGATCCAGGGAGCGCAAACCTTCGAAGTCGCGCCATCGCGGCGGCTCTATGCAGGGGGCGGCAGCTCGGTGCGTGGCTATGGCTACCAGGCGGTTGGCCCGCGCAATGATTTTGGCGAACCAACCGGCGGTCGCTCGCTGGTTGAGCTGTCTGCCGAAGCGCGGATTGATACCGGCCTGTTCGAGGATTCACTGCAGATCGTGCCGTTCTTTGACATGGGCACTGTGTCTATCAAGACCGTACCTGATTTCCGCTTCGTTCAATATGGCGCCGGTATCGGAGTCCGTTACCTCACCGGCTTCGGCCCGATCCGCGTCGATCTGGGTGTGCCGCTGAACCGCAACCCGATGTTTGACAGCCGCTTTGCCGTCTATGTCTCGCTGGGGCAGGCCTTCTGATGAGCGAGCAGACCGGCATCACCGTCGAGCTGGACGACACCACGCCAGAGCAGAAGCGCAAGCATCGCTGGTGGCGCTGGCTGGGCTATTGCCTGCTGCTGGGTGTTGTGGCGATTGTCGGCGCATCCCTGTTGCTCAATTCGCCCATCGGCAAGCGGATCGTGGCGGATCAGATTGCCGAGGTCGCTCCGGCTTCAGGGTTGCGGTTCAAGGTTGGGCGGATTGATGGCGACTTGTTCGGCAAGGCGGTGCTGCATGATGTGAAGGTCCTTGATCCCAAAGGCACTTTTCTGACTGTGCCCGAGGTCGATTTGAACTGGCGACCGATGAGCTGGTTCACCAGCGGGCTGGATGTACGCGAACTGGCGCTGCATCGCGGGACGCTGCACCGCCTGCCTGAATTGCTGCCGGGTGATCCCGATGCGCCGATCTTGCCCGATTTCGATATTCGCGTGGACCTGCTGGAGATTGATAATCTCACTATTGCCGAAGGGGTCGCCACGCCAGGGGCGCAGCGGGTGGATATGCAGGCCAGCGCCGACATTCGCAGTGGCCGGCTAAAGCTGGAAGCCAATGGCAAGCTTGGCCGTGACGACCGCCTGGCACTGCTCCTGGATGCCGAACCGGACGGTGATCTGTTCGATTTCGACCTCGATGTGCGGGCGCCACAAGGTGGGGTGATTGGCGGGCTGGTTGGCACCAGGGCAGGCTATACGGCTCGCGCGCAAGGCGACGGGACGTGGCAGGACTGGGCCGGGACACTGCTGGTCCGCCGGGATGAACGCAATTTTGCTGCGATGAAGCTGAGCAATCGTGCCGGACGCTATGGGGCAGTCGGCCAGCTCTACCCCGCGCCGCCACTCAGCGGGTTTTCCGCGCGCGCGCTGGGGCAAGCTGTTTCGTTGGCGACATTTGTGACGCTGGAAGACAGCACGATTGCGGGCCAGATGGCGGTGCGAGGCGGCGGGATAGAGGGCGAAGGTTTCGGCGCGATTGACCTTGGCGATAATCGCTTCGAGGAATTTCGTGTGCTGGCGCGATTGGCCGATCCGGCGCTGTTTGGTGACGCCATGACGTTGCAGGGCGCAAAACTGGCAGCCACGCTGGATGGCCCCTTCCGCAATCTCTCCATCGAGCATGTGCTGGTTGCCGACCGGTTGGAGGCAGGCGCTGTGAATGCAGAGCGGCTTGCACAGCAAGGGGTGGCCCGTTTTGACGGCGCGCGCTGGACCTTGCCGGTCAACCTTGGCGTTGAGCGGGTCGTTACGGGTCAGGCCAGCATTGATCCCCGCCTTGTCGGCGGCACCGTAACCGGTACGATAACCTATGAAGGCTCGCGCCTGTCCTCTGAAGAATTGGCAATCAGCCTGCCTGATGCGAGCGCGCGCCTTGCCTTGGTTGGCGATACGGGACGCGGCGGATACGCCCTGGCGGGGCCAGTCAGGATCAGCAGCTTCGCCGTGCCCGATGTCGGCTTAGTGGAGGGGCAGGGCGATATTGTGCTCGGCTTTGGCAATGCCCCGTGGAACCTTAAGGCGCGCTTTGATGCGCGTGTGCCGCGGGTCAGCAATGCGACCCTTGCCAATGTCGCGGGGGAAGCGCTGGTCTTTCGCGGTGGCATGGAAGTCGGCGGAGTTCAGGCGCTACGGCTGGACAAGGTCGTGCTGGCAGGCAGCAAGCTGAGCCTGCTGTTCGACGGAACTGTCGCGGAAGGGCGCACGGCCATTGCCGGGACGGGCAAGCATGTCGACTATGGCAGCTTCTCAGTCGAGGCTGCTCTGGCAGAGCGCCGACCGGAGGCTGTGCTGGTCTTCGCTGATCCCTATCCCGCCGCCGGGTTGAAGGATGTCCGCGTGGCCATCGCACCGCGTGAGGATGGCTTTGCCATTGAGACACAGGGCCAGTCGCTGCTAGGGTCGTTTGATGGCAGGCTGGGTCTGCTGATGCCGTCCGGCGGCCCGGCACAGCTTGCCGTCCAGAGATTTGAAGTCTGGGAGACGGATGTCACCGGGACTTTGACCCTTGCGGAGCGCGGCATCGACGGGACGCTGGCGCTCTCCGGCGGTGGGCTGGATGGCACGATCCTGTTTGATCCTCGCGCCGATGCACAGGCAATAGATTTTGCACTCAAGGCGCGCAACGCCCGCTTTGGCGGGGCAACACCGCTTTCTATCGCGCGCGCCAATATCGAAGGGCAGGCGTTGCTGCGCGATGGTAGCAGTACGATCAATGGCAATGCGCTGGTTGAAGGGCTGGGCTATGGTCGCCTGTTCCTTGGCCGGATGGCTGGCAGCGCGGATTTGACCGACGGCAGCGGCAAGGCGACGCTTTCGCTTGCCGGTCGACGCGGCAGTCGGTTCAGCCTGCAAGCCGATGCCGGGATCGCGCCGGAACGGATCGCTGTCATCGCGCGAGGAGACTTTGCGGGTAAGGCCATTGCCATGCCGCGCCGGGCGATCCTGGCCCGGCAGGCAGAGGGCGGCTGGACGCTTCAGCGCACGCAGCTTTCCTACGGCAAGGGTGTGGCGTTGGCGCAGGGCAACTTTGGTGACGGCACGAGTGAAATGCAGTTTCAATTGGCAAAGATGCCGCTGTCACTGCTCGACCTTGCGGTTTCCGACGTTGGTTTGGGCGGTACGATCTCTGGCGAGGTCGATTTTGCGCGCCGTGCGGATCGTCCGCTGACCGGCAATGCACGGGTGAAGGTCGACGGGCTGACCCGTTCCGGCCTTGTGCTGACGTCGCGCCCTGTCGATCTCGCACTGGTTGCGCAGTTGCGCGAGGACCGGCTGGAGACCCGCGCCGTGATTGCCGAGGATGGCGCCCAGCGCGGCCGGGTGCAGGCGCGCATAACGGACCTGCCGCGCCTTGGCTCGCTTTATCAGCGGCTGGAGGCAGGCGACCTGTTTGGTCAGCTGCGCTACAAAGGCCCCGCTGACGCGCTGTGGCGACTGGCTGCGGTTGAGGCGTTCGACCTGACAGGTACGCTTTCAGCAGCTGCGAATATCACTGGATCGCTGGCCAACCCGCAAGTGCGGGGTTCTGTGGCCAGTGACGACCTACGGGTGCGTAGCGGCCTGTCGGGCACGGATATCCGCGATGTCAGCGCGCGGGGGACCTTTGCCGGGTCACGGCTGCGGCTAACGCGCTTTGCTGGTACGGCCCGAAATGGCGGCACTGTCAGCGGCAGCGGCTTTGTTGACCTGGCTGGGATGGGCCCGACGCGTGGCCCCTCGCTCGACCTCAAGATTGCGACCAGCAACGCCGCATTGCTCGATGCTGCCGGGCTGAAGGCGACGGTTACCGGCCCGCTGCGGATCGTGTCGGACGGGTCTGGCGGTACGATTGCGGGGCGGCTGGACATCAAGCGCGCCAGCTGGAAACTCGGCACTGCGGCAGAAGCGGCGCAACTGCCTGATATCAAGACGCGCGAAATCAATGCACCGGCGGATATCGCGCCACCGAGCCAACGCGGCGCGGCGTGGCGTTATCTTATTGATGCGCGGGCACCCAGCAGGGTTGATGTCGATGGCATGGGTCTCGACAGCGAGTGGAAGGCGGATATCCGGCTGCGTGGCACCACCAGCGACCCGCGCATTGGCGGTGAAGCAGAAGTGGTACGCGGAGATTATACTTTCGCCGGCACGCGCTTTGATCTTTCCCGTGGGCGCATAGTGTTCGACCAGAATGGCCCGATTGACCCGCAGCTCGATATCCTCGCCGAAACCAAGCGCGACGGGCTGGAGGTCAATGTGACCGTGCAGGGTAGTGCATTGCAGCCGGAAATTACCTTTGGCTCAACCCCCGCGCTGCCAGAGGAGGAAATCCTCGCCCGGCTGTTGTTTGGCGGCTCCATCACCGAACTTTCCGCCACCGATGCGCTGCAATTGGGCACGGCGCTGGCCAGCCTGCGCGGGGGCGGGGGGCTGGACCCGATCAACAAACTGCGCAGCGCTATCGGGCTGGACCGGTTGCGGATTGTCGGCGCTGACCCGGCACTGGGCCGCGGCACGGGCGTGGCGCTGGGCAAGAATATCGGACGGCGTTTCTATGCCGAGCTGATAACGGACGGGCGCGGCTATAGCGCGACCGAGCTGGAGTTCCGGATCACCAGTTGGCTTTCCCTGCTCAGCAGTGTCTCGACAGTGGGCCGGGAAAGCGTCGTGCTTGAGGCGAGCAAGGACTACTAGCTGCGATAAAGCCGCACTTCTTCCTTGCGCCGCCGCACCAGGCCTTTGAGCACCCGCCCGCCAGCCCTGTTCCAGCGGGCAAATTCCCGCGCCGCGCCTTCGAAATCACCGGCGATATGCTTGCGAGTCAGCGTCGCACGGTGGATCGCGCCAGTGTTGTAGTGAAAGCTGACCATGGCATCGAACTGGTTCTGGCTGGTCGGCGCATTGCCCAGTGCGCGAGCGACATCGGCAGAGTAATGGGTAAGGTCGCGCTCCAGCCGTGTGTCGCAGTCTTGCTGTGTCCAGATCGTGCCGGGGCCGATGCCATTGCCGGTTGAGCCCCAGCCAATAGTCCAGGGCGCACCGCCGGTGCCGGGATCGGGATAAGCCTCTATCAGCCCATCCATCCGCAAGCGCGCACAGCCTTCGAATTGCTTGATGAGAGCGATGCCTGCCGGGCCAATCCGGCCAGAGGCGCGGGACTGGGTGGCGGCTGGTGAGGAGGTGGCAAGGCGCGAAACCAACGCCTGCAGAGACGAAAACAGCGGATGTGTGGTCATGTCGGGAGCCTCGACTCTTGTTGTGCGGGGCTGGACCAACTGGCAAAATCACGGCGTGTAGGAAAATCCTTTCTTGCAGTGCTGGAATGCGAAAAACCCCGACAGGATTGCTCCCGCCGGGGTCTCTCGGTGATTGACGCCATGTCTAACGATGCTGGGCTTGCTTGTCGAGCCGGAAGTCATTGAATTCCGGATGGTCATGACCTGACGGACTAAGACCAAGAAAAAGCCCCGGCGGATTGTGTCCGCCGGGGCTTCCCTGTCCAGAATTCCTGAGAGATCAGGAGCTGTAGTACATGTCGTATTCGACCGGGCTGGGGGTGGTTTCCCAGCGGCTCACTTCTTCCCACTTCAGTTCAGCATAGGCGTCGATCTGGTCCTTGGAGAAGACGTCGCCCTTGAGCAGGAATTCGTGGTCAGCTTCGAGAGCTTCCAGAGCTTCACGCAGGCTGCCGCACACGGTCGGGACTTCTGCGAGCTCTGCCGGCGGCAGGTCGTAGAGGTTCTTGTCCATGGCTTCACCCGGGTGGATCTTGTTCTGGATCCCGTCGATCCCGGCCATCAGCAAAGCTGCTGCAGACAGATACGGATTGGCCAGCGGATCGGGGAAGCGGAATTCGACGCGCTTCGCCTTGTCGCCTGCACCGTACGGAATACGGCAGGAGGCAGAACGGTTACGTGCCGAATAAGCGAGCAGCACGGGCGCTTCAAAGCCCGGTACCAGGCGCTTGTAGCTGTTGGTGGTCGGGTTGGAGAAAGCGTTGATCGCCTTGGCATGCTTGATCACGCCGCCGATGTAATAGAGGCAGGTGTCCGACAGGCCGGCATAGCCATTGCCTGCGAAAGTGTTCTTGCCATCTTTCCAGATCGACATGTGGGTGTGCATGCCCGAACCGTTATCGGCCTTGATCGGCTTCGGCATGAAGGTTGCGGTCTTGCCATAGGCATGGGCAACCTGCTGCACGACATATTTATAAACCTGGATGCGGTCAGCCGTGGTCACCAGCTCGCCAAAGGTCATGCCCAGTTCGTGCTGCGCAGCGGCCACTTCGTGATGGTGCTTGTCCATCGGCAGGCCCATTTCGAGGCAGGTGGAAACCATCTCGGCCCGGATGTCCATGCAGCTATCGACCGGGGCGACCGGGAAATAGCCACCCTTGGCGCGCGGGCGGTGGCCCATATTGCCGCCTTCATATTCCTTGCCGGTGTTGGTCGGCAGCTCGATATCGTCGATGGCATAGCCCGAACCGGAATAGCCGTCTTCGAAACGGACATCGTCAAACATGAAGAATTCGGGTTCCGGGCCGACATAGACGGTGTCACCCAGGCCGGTGCTCTTGAGGTAAGCTTCCGCACGCTTCGCCGTCGAGCGCGGGTCACGCGAATAGAGCTGGCCGTCGGACGGTTCGACGATATCGCAGCAGATCGCAATCATCGGCGTAGCCGAGAACGGATCGGGGAACACGGCGTCAAGGTCCGGCTTCAGGATCATGTCGGATTCATTGATCGCCTTCCAGCCTTCGATCGACGAACCGTCGAACATCAGGCCGTCTTCCAGCGCATCTTCGTCCATGACACCGGCGTGCATCTGCAGGTGCTGCCACTTGCCCTTGGGGTCGGTAAAGCGAAGGTCAACCCACTCGATGCCTTCGTCCTTGATCTTTTTGACGATGTCTTTTGCTGTCGTCATGGTCTTTCCTCTTGTCGGCCCCATCCTGCGGGGGATTTCAGGGCTTGGTTGATAATGGACCCTCCCGCCTGCCCCAGCAGCGGGTGGTAGAAACGGGTTCAGACGGCGTCTTCGTCACGCTCGCCAGTGCGGATGCGCAGGGCGCTGTCGATGGTGGAGACAAAAATCTTGCCATCGCCGATCCGGCCGGTTTGCGACGCAGCGGCGATGGCTTCCACCACACGCTCGGCAATGCCGTCTTCCACGACGACTTCGAGTTTCACCTTGGGCAGGAAATCCACCACATATTCCGCGCCGCGATAGAGTTCGGTATGGCCCTTCTGGCGGCCAAAGCCCTTCGCTTCGGTAACGGTAATGCCGGAGACACCTACTTCGTGGAGCGCTTCCTTCACGTCATCAAGCTTGAAAGGTTTGATGATGGCTTCAATCTTCTTCACGTCGCAAGTCCGCCCATGCCTGTGCGTTTTCCGGAGTGACGGCATACCGGCACTCAACGCATGGAAATTTCCTCCCCGGCAAGTTTCAAGAATCGTGCCAAGGTGCGTAGGGGATGATTAGGGCAAGCTGGAACAGCGCGAAAGGGCGGAATCGCAACATTCCATCACGTAATGCCGATTTTACAGGCATTTTGCTGCGCTGGTGGCCGGGAAATCCTGCCTAAAGAATCAACACTCATGCCTGTTTTTTAGGCAGTGTGTCAGCGCGCGAGGGCAAGGCCCGTTGTTTCGGGCAGGCCAGCCATCAGATTGAGGCTTTGCACCGCCGCGCCGCTGGCGCCCTTGCCGAGGTTGTCGAGCACGGCGACCAGTCGCGCTTGCGAGCCATCAGCGCTGGCAAAGACATGCAGGTCCATCCCGTCCCACGGGGCGGCATCGGCGCGCAGCAGCAATTCGCCATCGGGTTCTGTCCCCATGGAGACAATCGGGCTGTCAACGTAGAATCCAGCCAACCCATCGCGCAATTCGTCCGCGCTTGCTGCGCCCGGTATGGCGGCCAGCTGCAACGGCACTTCCACTACCATTCCGCGATGGGCGTTGATGACGAAAGGGACGAAGAGGGGCGGATGGGCGAGGCCGCAGCGCACCTGCATTTCCGGCACATGCTTATGACCCAGCTGCAGCGCGTAGGCCCGGAAGGCGATATCAGTGTCCGCTTCGTAGCGTTCAATCAGCGCCTTGCCGCCACCCGAATATCCAGACACTGCGTTGCAGCAATAGGCCCAGTCCGCCGGTAGCAAGCCCAGCTGCACCAGCGGCGCGACCAGCGCGATGAAGCCCGTGGAATAGCAGCCGGGGTTGGATACGAGGGGTGCATTAGCCACCTCCTCGCGGCCGCTGACTTCGGGGAAGCCATATACCCAGTCGGGGGCCACGCGATGCGCGGTGCTGGCGTCGATTATGCGGGTCTTGCTGCCTTGCGCCATCGCCACCGCTTCGCGCGCGGCGTCATCATGCAGGCAAAGGATCGAAAAGTCGGCGGCATGGTGCGCATTGCGCCGTGCCACAGGGTCCTTGCGATTGGCATCGTCAAGGATCAGCAGCTCGAATTCGCTCCGGCCCTCCAGCCGTTCGCGAATCTCCAGTCCCGTCGTTCCCGCAGCGCCATCAATGAAAACAATATGCGCCATGTCAGCCAAGCGGGTCGAGCTGGGCGATGCGGACATAGCCGGTCGGGCCTTCCGGGCCGAGGCAGCACCAGCACCAGTCGCCCGCGAAATCGAGCGCTTCGATCATGTCTCCAGCAGCGAGCCCTGCCAGAACCTCACTGGAATCAACGTTGGAAAGCAACAGCTTGGCTCCGCCAGAGGCAATGGTGCGCGGCTGGGGAATGACATAATGCGGCACAAGGTACCGGTTCGCCAGCGCAATATGCGCGATATCGCCGCGCAACGGCAGAGTGCCGGGCGCGGGCTTGGCAATCGGACCGGACAGGGCCAGCTGGCCTGTCGGCAAGGGGTAGGCTTCGGGGGCGCTCACCTTGTTATTTTCCTGCTCTCCGAAACGAAAGACCGGGCGATTAGACGCCAAGACGCGATCAGGCAAGTTTCACCCCTCACCAAACCGTGCACGCAACATGTGCCAGCTTGCGCGCAGCCCGTATGCGGCACCACCCTTGGCGCGGCCGGGGCGGGGGACAGGGCGCCATGCGAACGTGTCGAAATGGGCCCAGTCGATAGGCGTACCATCCTTGCGCTCGCCCACGAACTTGTCGAGGAACAGCCCGGCCACGCTTGCCCCGGCAAAAGCGTTGCCGTGCGAATTGTTGATGTCGGCAACATCTGACTTGAGCCATTCGGCATAGGGGGTGTGGAGCGGGAGCCGCCAGCAAGGATCGTCATTGGCGAGACCAGCGGCAATCAATGCGTCGGCAGTGCTATTTTCGCGCGTCATCAAGGCAGGCAGGTCCGGCCCCAGCGCCACGCGCGCCGCGCCGGTGAGAGTGGCGAAGTCGATAATCAACTCCGGGTCTTCCTCGCTTGCACGGGTCAGCGCGTCCGCAAGGATCAGGCGGCCTTCTGCATCGGTATTGCCGATCTCGACCGTCAGCCCCTTGCGGCTGTTGAGCACGTCGCCGGGGCGGAAGGCATTGCCTGCCACGGCATTCTCCACCGCCGGCACGAACAAGTGCAGCCGCACCGGCAGCTTGCCGCCCATCACCAGGCCCGCCAGTGCAAAGGCATGGGCTGCGCCGCCCATATCCTTCTTCATCAGCTTCATGCCCGCAGCACTTTTGATGTCGAGCCCGCCCGAATCGAAGCACACGCCCTTGCCGACAATTGCCAACACCGGGTCGCTCTCCTTGCCCCATGTGAGGTGGAGCAGGCGCGGCGCATGGCTGCGCGCGGCGGCGCGGCCGACGGCATGGACCATGGGATAGTCCTGCGCCAGCGCATCGCCGCGCACGACTTTCAGCTCTGCCTTGTATTCCTTGGCGAGCTTTTCGGCCACTTCCTCCAGCGCGGCTGGGCCCATGTCCTCGGCGGGGGTGTTGACGAGGTCGCAGACCAACGCCGTCGCGCCAGCCTCGGCTACCGCTGCGTCGATCCCCTTCACGTCCTTGGTCAGCAGCACGCGCGGGCCCGGCGCATCCGGGTCCTGCCGATAGCGGGTGAAGCTGTATTGGGCAGAGAGCCAGCCGAACAGGGCAGGGCCGGTGCCGACATTGGCCACGCGATAAGTCCCTTCGGGGAGTGTTTCCGCCAGCTTGGCGAGGCACCAGCTGGAAAGGTCTTCCGGATTGGCGACACCGCCCACGGCGAACCACGCGTCGCCATCAGGCACGATCCCCACCTGATAACCGCTTCCGTCAAACTTCTGCGCCGCGAGCGCTGCGCGTTGCCCGGCAGACAGGGTTTTTGCCCATTCGGGGAAAAGCTCTTTATTGGTGAGGTGGATCGGGGTGGCGTCCTGGCCGCGGTCGGGCTGGATCAATTCGTACTTGTGACTCATTCCCTGTTCTTAGGGAGAGAGGCGGGCAGTTGGAAGCGCTGTATTGCCCACTCGCATTTTTGCGAATGGCTCGCTACATGGCGCGCATGACTGAATATCAGGTAATCGACAGCGAAGACACCGTCCTGCGGGATGGCACCATCAAGCTCCACGGCCCCGAGGGGTTCGAAGGGATGCGCAAGGCCGGGCGACTGGCGGCGGAAATCCTCGACGAACTGACGGGCTTCGTGCAGCCGGGCGTGACCACCGGGCAGATTGACGACCTCGTGCGCACCATGACGCTGGATGGCGGCGCAGTGCCTGCGACCATGGGCTATCGCGGCTATGCGCATAGCTGCTGCACCTCGATGAACCATGTCGTGTGCCACGGCATTCCGGGTGACAAGGTTTTGAAGGATGGCGATATCGTCAATATCGACGTCACCCCGCAATTGGATGGCTGGCATGGCGACAGCAGCCGCATGTATCTCGTCGGTGACGTGCCGCTGAAGGCGCGGCGGCTGGTCGATGTGACTTATGAGTGCCTGATGATCGGTGTCGAACTGGCCAAACCCGGCGCGCGGCTGGGCGATATTGGCGCAGCGATCCAGCAACATGCGGAAAAGCACCGCTATGGCGTTGTCCGCGAATTCTGCGGCCACGGCCTCGGCCGCCTGTTCCATGACGCGCCTGAAGTCGTCCATGCGGGCCGCGCAGGCACCGGGCCGGAGCTGAAACCGGGCATGTTCTTCACCATCGAGCCGATGATCAACCTCGGCAAGCCGGGGGTGAAGCTGCTCAATGATGGCTGGACCGCCGTGACACGCGATAAATCACTCAGTGCCCAGTTTGAACATTCGATCGGTATTACCGAAACCGGCTGCGAGATTTTCACCGAGAGCCCGAAGGGGCTGCATAAGCCGCCTTATGGGTTATAATTTGACCCTTCGACCTTTCGACCAATTGAAGGGATGATGGGCATGTCTTTTTGGAGAAAATTGACAGGTTTGAGGATCCCGGACTCAATTGAGGGTTTGATTGAGGTTTGTGAGGAACTTTGTGATCGCAGAAAATTTGGGACGTCTATTGAGCTGTCTGAAGCCTACGCGGACAGGCTCTTCGCGGATGGCGATCTGACTTCTCCAGCGCAATTCTATGAACTTGCGGTTACACATTTGCTCGCGATGGCGGCGGCATTTGAGCAGTGTGAATCTGCGAATGAACGGAAACTGGTTGAACTGATTTCGGCGATCGCTGGGCGGCGAAGGTTCGTTCAAATGCTGCTGGAGCGTGCAGAAGGTGCACCTAAGCTTGCGGAAGAAATTCGCCATAAGAATGATGTGGCAAGTGCGATAATGAACGGACTTATCGACAAGTATCGAGATCGAGTTGATGTCGAAAAGATCATCCTAAAGTCAGACATGACTTACCACGCAAATTTTCCATAGACGGTTACCCCTCCCTGGCCGCCCGCACCGCAGCCCCAGCCGCAAAAGGCGCAACCGCCACCAGCACCAAACTCAGCGCTCCGCATAGGGCAAGCCCTGCGCCGTCCGGCTGGCTGAGCGCGCCTGCGCCGAAGATCAGGATCGGTACGGCGAGCGGGATCAGTAGCAGTCCGGTCAGCGCGGCGCCGACGCGCAGGCCGGCGGTGAGCGCGGAGATCATCAGGCCGAGCGCGGCGAGGCCGGGCGTGCCCGCCAGCAGGCCCAGCAGCACGATGCGCATTATCTCTCCCTCCAGCCCCAGCAGCGCGGCAGCAGGCAAGGTCGCGAGCAGCAGCAGCGGGGCGAAGCTCAGCCAGTGAGCGATCAGCCGCATCGCCATCGCTGCTTCTTCGCTTACCCCGCGCAGGGCGAGCTGGTCGAATGTACCCAGTTCAAGGTCTGGCGCGACCAACCGGTCAAGCGGGAGGATCGCCGCGAGCAGCGCCGCGACCCAGATCACCCCGCCACCCGTGCGCGCCAGCAGCGGCGCGTCTGGTCCCACGGCGAACGGAAACAGCATGGCGACCGCGAGGAAGAACAGGAAGGGCAGCAAGGACCCGCCGCGCCGTCCGCCGGGAAGAAGCATCGCAAGGTCGCGCAGCAGGAGGCGGAGCAGCGCGTTCATGCGACATACTCCACAATCGCCAGCGTCGTGCTGGTGGGCAGGGCAATCGGCTGGTGGCTCGCGACGAGCGCAATCCCGCCTGCCGCGCAATGCTGCGCCACCAGTGTCTCGACCAGCGCCACGCCTTGCACGTCCAGCCCGTTGAGCGGCTCGTCCAGCAGCCAGATCTGCGCATCCTGCGCCAGCAGCCGGGCGAGGGCGGCGCGCTTGGTCTGGCCGGTGGAGAGATAGCGTACGGGCACGTCGAGCAGGTCGCTGAGCCCCAGCATAGCCAGCTTTTCGTCACTCGCCGCGCCGCCATCAAGCCGGGCCCAGAAAGACAGCGCGGTTCCCAGCGGGGCTTGTGGGTCGAGGGCAGGGCGACCATCGACCATGCCGATGGTCCCTTCGCGCGCCACGCTTCCGGCATAGGGGCGCATCAGCCCGGCAAGGATGCGCAGCAGGCTGGTCTTGCCAATGCCGTTCGGGCCGGAGAGATAGAGCGCTTCACCGCCCGCCAGCGACAGGTCCAGCCCCCGAAACAGGATACGGTCGCCGCGGCGGCAGGCCAGCTGGTGGGCGGCAAGTTTCGGGACCGTTTGCATTGACCTGCGCGTTAGGGGAAAGAGTTGCGAGCGACAAGAAAGGACAAGCGTGATGGCCATCGCCAAGCTGAGTGAACAGGAAAGAGACGCGCTACTGACCGCCCATCCGCAGTGGGTGCTTGCCCGCAATGGTGACGCGATCGAGCGGACATTCGAGTTTTCTGACTTCGCGGAAGCCTTCGCCTTCATGACCCGCGTGGCGATCCATGCAGACAAGGCGGACCATCATCCGGAGTGGTTCAATGTCTATAACAGGGTAGAGATCACGCTGACCACGCATGATGCCGGCGGGTTGAGCGCGCGCGATGTCGCGATGGTGGAAGTGATCGAGGGGTTTGTTTGAGGACTTGATCCTCCCCATTTTCACAAAGTGCAAATGGGGAGGGGGACCGCCAGCCTGCAAGGCTGGGGGTGGAGGGGGGCTTGCGAAGGGGCCCCTCCGTCACGCCGCCTTCGGCGACGCGCCACCTCCCCATTTGTCCTGCGGAAAAACGGGGAGGATCGAAGGCCTACCCCTCACTCACCTCCGCCAGCTTCTTCGCCCGTTCGCGCAGTTTTCCCGGCATCCATTTCGCCGCAAAGGCCATCTGCTTGGCAGTCTTGCCAACCAGCGTGTGCAGCTTCTTGCCGTGCACTGCGTCCCACGCGCATTGCGCAACGTCCTCAACCGGCGTGAATTCCAGCCCGGCGGCCATTACCCGTTCGCGGATCGGGACATTGTCGGCTGCATGGCTGGTGTGCGTGAGCAGCGGCGTGTCGATGAAGCTGGGCATGATCGAGCGGACCTTGATCCCCTCCGCATCCCATTCAGCGTCGAGGCATTCAGTTACCGCGCGCACACCGAACTTGCTGGCGCAATAGATGCTCATGCCCGCCGAGCCGTAGACTCCGGCGGCGGAGCAGGTGTTGATCAGGCAGGAACCCGGCGCGGTCTGTTGCAGATAGGGATAGGCCGCCCGCGCGCCGTTGATGACGCCGCGCAAATTGATGTCGAGGCAGCGGTCGATCTCGTCCTCGGTCATGTCGTGGATCTTGCCGCCAGAGGGGATGCCCGCATTATTGGCGACGACGTCAATCCGCCCGCCGGAAGCCTTGGCAAAAGCCTCCAGCGCAGCGCGCCATTGGTCCGGTGCGCGGACATCGAGCGTATGGCTGGAGCTTTGCCCGGCAGGCAGAAGCGCGGCGGTTTCCGCCATGCCCGCTTCGTTGATATCGGCCAGCCCGACAAACCACCCGCGCGAGCCAAATAGCTGCGCAATCGCACGCCCTATGCCGGAACCTCCGCCAGTGATGAAGATGGCTTTCCGCTCGCTCATGTCTCTCTCCCGAATTCCTTGCGGGGAGGGATAGCGCGTGCCGCCGCGCCTGTCATTAACATTGATGTCAGTGAGCCGCGCTCACAGCGCCGGGTTGTTGTAACAATGCCAGGTGAAGATCGCGACCGCGCCGCGATGGGGGCTCCATGGTTCAGACAGGGCGCGGGTATCCTTCTCGGATGGGCGCTCTGCGAGCCCCAGGATCTTGCCGATCCCTGCCTGCACGGCGAGGTCACCAGCAGGCCAGATATCAGGCCGCCCTTCGGCGAAGAGCAGGTAAATTTCAGCCGACCAGCGCCCGATACCCTTGATCCGGGTCAGTTCGGCAATCGCCTCTTCATCGTCCGCAGGGAGGCTGTCGAAATTGATCTCCCCGCAAGCCACCAACTCGCAGAGCGAGCGGGCATAGCCCTGTTTCTGGCGTGACAATCCGCATGCCCGCAAGGCGTCAAAATCGCGGGCGAGCAGTTCATGCGGGTTCATGTCCTGACCCAGTTCCGCCTCCAGCTTGCGCCAGACACTGGCTGCTGCGGCAACGCTCACTTGCTGGCCTACAATGGTGCGGAGCAAGGTGCGATAGCCAGTTTCGCGGATGCGCGGTTCGGGCTGCCCTGCCACCTTCAGCGCTTTCGCAATGGCGGGTTCTATGCCAGCGACATGCTCCAGCCCCGCGCCAATCGCCTCTGCGCTAAGTCCCATTGTGTGCCATCCTCCCTTGCCAATCGCGGATTCGTCGCTTAGCAGCCCGCCGCAAGGGCCGACAGGCCGAAACGTCTAGAGGGAATACCGCACATGCCCAAGCTGATCGTTGTCAATCGTGCCGGCGAGGAAACCACCGTTGAAGCCGATAGCGGCCTGACCGTGATGGAAGTGATCCGCGACAATGGCTTTGACGAGCTGCTCGCATTGTGCGGTGGTTGCTGCTCCTGCGCGACCTGCCACATCCATGTTGACGCTGCTTTTGCCGACAAGATGCCGGAAATGAGTGAAGACGAAGACGATCTGCTCGATAGCAGCGACCATCGCAACGAGACTTCGCGCTTGTCCTGCCAGATCCCTTTCACCGACGATCTGGATGGCCTCAAGGTCACTATCGCTGAAGAAGACTGAGTTTCGGCGAGACAAGATGGTCTCGCATTGCGTCAGCGCGGTTGAGGGCTTACTTCACCGCGCATGACTGCACCTGACGCCCAATCAAATACGCTCGCCCTGATCGGAAACACCCCGCTCGTCCTGCTCAAGGGACCGAGTGCAGCGGCTGGCTGCGAAATCTGGGGCAAGTGCGAATTCGCCAATCCCGGTGCCTCGGTCAAAGACCGTGCAGCGCTGTGGATCATCCGCGATGCTGAGGCGCGCGGCGAACTTGGCCCGGGCGGCACGGTGGTCGAAGGGACGGCGGGCAATACCGGCATCGGCATTGCGCTGGTTGCCAATGCGCGCGGCTATAAGACGATCATCGTCATGCCGGACAACCAGTCCAAGGAAAAGATGGACACTTTGCGCGCGCTGGGCGCGGAGCTGGTGCTTGTCCCGCCGACCAAATTCGCGGACCCGGCCCATTTCGTTCACACCAGCCGCCGCCTTGCGGAAGAGACAGAAGGCGCTGTCTGGGCCAACCAGTTTGACAATATCGCCAATCGCAAGGCGCATATCGAAAGTACTGCACCGGAAATCTGGCAGCAGATGGGCGGGCGGATCGACGGTTTTACCTGTGCAGCCGGTACTGGCGGCACGATTGCCGGGGTCGGTATGGGGCTGCAGGCCTTTGATGAGAACATCCGCATTGCGCTGACCGACCCGCATGGCGCGGCGCTCTATAACTATTACGCTTGCGGCGAATTGAGCGCCGAGGGTTCTTCCGTCGCCGAAGGGATCGGGCAAGGGCGGATCACCGCTAACCTCGACGGCGCACCGATCGACACGCAGTTCCGAATCTCGGACGAGGAAGGCCTCGAATGGGTAGCGCGCCTGCTGCGCGAGGAGGGGCTGTGCCTGGGCCTGTCGAGCGGGATCAATGTCGCTGGAGCAGTGGCGCTGGGCAAGCAATTGGTGGCGGAAGGGCGCAAGGATGCGCGCGTGGCCACGATCCTGTGCGATACGGGTTTCCGCTATCTTTCGACGATCTACAACGCCGACTGGCTGGCGGCAAAGGGCCTGCCGGTGTTTGACTGGCTCAAGCAGTAAGGTCGCTTTCGATTGACGCGGGGCCAAGTCGCACTAGATTCCCCCTATGCTCGGTATGAAACAGGAAGAACCCGACCTCGCCGGTGAGGATGCCCTTTCGGCGGCTCCGCTGGGCGGGACACGGGCAGAGTCGATGCAACGCCTGCAAGTCGGCGTGGCCGGACTGGCTGCGATCCTGTTGATGATCGGGCTGGCCAGCGTGATTACTGATCGCGCGCGCGAGACAGAGGCTTCGACCGTGCCTGAAGCAGCTTCGACAACGGAGCCGTCAGCTACACCCGCGCCGAAATCCGACCCGCTCGCCGAAGCTGGCGTTGTGCCGGACCTGCCTGCTGAACCAGCGCCAACCGCCACGCAGGAGGCCGCGATCCTGCCAGAGAAGGGCGAGGGGCTTGAGCGGCGCGAAGAATAGGCTCCTTGCTGTCCTGATGGTGCTGCTGCTGGTGGGCTTCGGCCTGTGGTGGTTCTCGAAACCGAACACCATTCCCGAAGAGCAGAAGACACCACTGGCACTGGTCACCAGCCTGCCGATCTATTGGCATGAAAGCCCGGATATTGCCGCCGCCCTGGATAATGAGGAAGCGCCGCATTGGGCACGGACTGCGCTGGAGCGGGGTTACCGCCTGCAACCCCTTGATACTCTCGACCAGCTGCCCGCTGACAAACAGGCCCTGCTGATGGTTCAGCCGCGCCCGCTGAGTGCGGCGGACAATGTCACGCTCGATGAATGGGTGCGCGGGGGCGGGCAAGTCCTGCTGTTTGCCGATCCGATGCTGACGGGCCATTCCGATTTTGCGCTGGGCGATCCGCGCCGCCCACAGGATGTAGCTTTGCTTTCCCCGATCCTGTCACGCTGGGGGGTGGCGCTCTATTTCGACGATAGCCAGTTGGAAGGCCCGGTAATGTTGAAGTGGGATGAGGCACAATTGCCGGTGAACTTGCCGGGTAGTTTCGCGTTGGAGCCGGATCTGTCAGACTCGCCCGGCAAATGTCGGCTGGAGTTGGACGGGCTGGTGGCGCAATGTGCGCTGGGCAAGGGGCAAGTGACCCTGGTTGCCGATGCAGCCCTGTTTGAATCAGGCGATGATGTACCAGCGGATTTACGCGAAGATGCGCTGAACAAGGCACTCGCAACGGCCTTTGCTGGCGCCCGCTAGGCACAATCGGGGAAATCACGGGACGGCGCATCCTCCAAGGTGGGGATTTCGCGGGTCGAGTCCGGAGTCGCACGGGATTCCATGGTTTTATCGGGAGATAGTAAGTCTCTTTCGAAGGCTTCTTGTTGCAATGTAATTCATAAAAAACATTTTTAATCATATATTTACCGTATAATCCCCGGATTACCCGCTTTTTTCCCTTCCATCCCCGCGGTGCCCGCGTTAGTAAAACCTTCCATCGGACAGGTTGTTTCGTCCTGCATCCGGCCAGCGGCCGGGTGAGCTGGTTTCGCATGCGCGGGGCCGGACGAGAGAGCTTTATCCATTCGCACGAACCCAGGGGACGGGGGATTGTATTGTGGCAGCGGGGCTGCAGGGAGGTTTCAGCGGACAGGCCTATTCGCCACAGGGCGATAAGGGCCGTTTCGTGCTGCCTCCGCTGTTTCGCAAGGCTGTACGTGATTCCAGCGATGGCCGCGTCCTCTGCCTTGCCAAGCATGAGCGCTGGAATTGCCTCGTCGGCTTTGGTCTGTCGCGCAAGGCGGAGCTGGAAGAGCAGCTCGACCGTGAAGAGCGCATTGCCATTGAAACCGGCAAGGATTTTGATCGCGATCTGCGCGCCATGCAGCTGTTCGGCTTCGTCGAAGTCCCCTTCGATGATAGCGGCCGCTTTGTAATGCCGGATCACCTGGCCACGCTCGGCAAGGTGGAAGACGGGCTCTATTTTCAGGGGGCAGGGCGCTTCTTCACGATCTGGAACCCGGCAGAGCTCGAACAAATGGGTGCGGGCTGGGAAAGCGCGCAGGCAGCCTGCGCGAACCTCGTTGCTGAGGCGGTGGCAAAGGCGAAGAAGAAATGAACGCCGCCCCATCTATCTCTGGCCCGCATATCCCCGTCCTGCTTGATGAAGTGATTGCCGCGCTCAACCCGCAGCCCGGCGATGTCATCGTGGATGCCACATTCGGGGCAGGGGGCTACACCCGCGCGATCCTCGATAAGGGCGCTACCGTCCATGCCTTTGACCGCGATCCGGATGCGATTGCGGCTGGCAATAAATGGCCCGAAACGCGCGAAGACCCACCGCGCCTGATCCTCCATCCGCGCCGCTTCTCCGAAATGGTCGCTTCGCTGGCAGAGGCCGGCGTGGCGCAGGTTGATGGCATTGCGATGGATATTGGCGTGTCGTCCATGCAGCTCGACCAAGCGGGGCGCGGCTTTGCCTTCTCTGCGGACGGCCCGCTCGACATGCGCATGAGCCAGGACGGCGAAAGTGCCGCCGACTTCCTTAACAGCGCTGATGAAGGCGCGATTGCCGATGTGCTCTACCAATATGGCGAAGAGCGCCAGAGCCGCCGGGTCGCCCGTGCGATTGTCGCGGCGCGCCCACTGGCGACCACCGGCGACCTTGCGCGCGTCGTGCGCAAGGCGCTCGGCTATCGTCCCGGTGCACCCAAGGATCCGGCGACCCGCAGTTTTCAGGCTGTGCGCATCCATGTGAATGGCGAGCTGGACGAGCTGGAAGAGGGCCTGTCCGCTGCTGAACAGTTGCTCCGCGCCGGTGGCCGGCTGGCTGTCGTCAGCTTTCACAGCCTCGAAGACCGGATCGTCAAGCGCTTCCTGCGCGATGCCTCCTCCAGTGGCGGCGGCTCGCGCCACCTGCCGGCTGCAGCCGGTGCCCCACCCGTATTCGAAAGAGTTTCCAAGGCGATCCGCCCCGGTGAGGCAGAAATCGCCCGCAATCCCCGCGCCCGTTCTTCCACCCTTCGTCATGCAGTGCGCAGCGATGCGCCTGCCCGAAAGGAGGCTGCGTAATGATTGCCGGTAGTCGCCTGCGCCAGATCGGTTGGTTCGTGGTGCTTGCTGTTTGCTTCACCGCTTTCCTCGCGCTGACTTTCAGGGTCAATGCAGTGAAGAGCGAAGTGCGGCTGGCAGAACGTCAGATCGTTGCCCTGGAGCGCAAGAAGATTCTGCTGGAAACCGAATTCCAGACCCGCGCCAACCAGCAGCAGCTGGCAGACTGGAATGCGGTTGAATTCGGCTACCAGGCACCGGAAGCAGATCAGTATCTTGAAAGCGAGCGCCAATTGGCACAGCTGGGCCAGCCGCGTGCTGCCACTGCGCCCGATCCCATCCGGGTGGCCCGCGCTCCGCAGCCGGGTGAAGGCAATGATCGCTATCCGGCCATGGTCTCTCCGCTGACTGGCAAGCCGGTGCAGCAATCCGTCCCGCGCCAACAGACAGGTGATACTCTCACTGACCTGGCGGACACGCTGAGCGTGAAGGCAACCGGCGGCATCGCGATGGCGGCGGAGGCTGCCGAATGAACACCATGACGGTCAGCACTGCGATCTCGCTTGGCCGGGTGCAGCTTTTCACAATTCGCCAGCGTTCACTCAATACTGCACGGATGCGGGTGTTGTGGGTGGCGCTTGGCTTCGCCTTCCTTGCACTGGTGGCAATTGTCCGCATCGGCTTCCTTGGAGTGACTGGCAGCACCACCTCTTCCACCTCGCTGGAAGAAGCGCTGCTGCCCCCGCGCGGCGAAATTACGGACCGCAATGGAGTCGCGCTGGCGCGCGCCTTCCCAGCCTATGCGCTGTGGTTTAACCCCAACGCGCTGGGTGATCCGGACAACCCGCTGGTGAAGAGCCCGGAAGAGGTCGCACAGGCCCTGCAGGCAATCTTCCCCGATCTTGATGTGAAAGAGACAGCAGCACGGCTGGCCAGCGGCAAGGCAGGCTATATTCGCCGTCGGGTGCTGCCCGAAGATGCCAATCGGGTGCATGATATCGGCGAGCTGGCGCTGGAGCTGCCGCAGGAAACCGACCGCCACTATCCGCAAGGATCCATGGGTGCTCATGTGCTCGGCTATGTTGCGGCTGATGGCCATGGCCGGGTGGGTATGGAGCAAGTGCTCGACAAGCATTTGACAGACCCGGCAACTCGCGGGACGCCGGTTGCCCTTTCTATCGACCTGCGCGCGCAAGGTGCGCTGGAAGATGAACTGCGCCGGGGGATGCTGGCTACTAATGCCATGGGCGCAGCGGGCATCGTGCTGGACGTCGATACGGGAGAAGTGCTCGCGCTGGCCTCGCTTCCCGAATTCGATCCCAACAGGATTGACGCACAGGGCGAGAAATACATGTTCAACCGGGTGACCAACCAGGTCTATGAACTCGGCTCCACCTTCAAGCCGCTCACCGTTGCCGCGGCGATTGATGCCGGGGTGGTGCGTGATTTCGGCAAGCGTTACCAGGCCAATAGACCGCTTGAAATCGGGCGGTTCAAGATCCGTGACAGCCACACGATCGGTGCATCGCTCAACGTGCCGGAAACGCTGATCCATTCTTCCAACATCGTAACTGCGCAAATCGCGGACGAGCTGGGCAGCAAGCGGCTGCGCCAGACCATGATTGATTTGGGCATGAATGAGCGGCCCTATATCGAGCTGCCAGCGCGTGGCCATCCGATCTGGCCGGGGGACAACTGGCCGCGCCTGCGCAATATGACGGTCAGCTATGGCCATGGCATTGCCGTCACGCCGCTGCACCTTGCAAGCGCCTATGCTGCGATGGTCAATGGCGGCGTGTGGCGCCCCGCGACGCTGCGCAAGCTTGAGCCGGGCGAGGCCCCGCGTGGCCGCCGCGTGTTCAAGGCGTCAACGTCTTCACGCATGCGCCAACTGCTGCGCATGATCGCGGTCTATGGCACTGGCCGCAATGCCGATGCGCCCGGTTACCGCGTTGGCGGGAAGACCGGCTCCGCCGAGAAACCGGGTGCTGGCGGCTATCGCAAGAAATCGCTGGTTTCCACTTTCGCAGCCGCTTTCCCGATGGACCGCCCGCGCTATGTCGTGGTTATCATGCTAGACGAGCCCAAGGGAACCACCGCCAGCTCTTTCCAGCGCACGGCTGCATGGAACGCTGCGCCAATTGTCGGGCGGCTGGTCCCCCGGATTGGCCCGATGCTGGGTGTGCGGCCTGACAATACGCGCGATATTGACCTGTCGGACCTGCGCCCGCTGGTGCCGGGGGCAAGCGAATGACGCTGGCCCGCCTTGCACAGGCTGCTGGCCTCGCTCTCCCTGACGGTGCCGATGGCTCAACCGGCGTGACCGGCTTTGCGATTGATAATCGCAAGGTTGCGCCCGGCACGGTGTTCGGCGCTTTCCGGGGTGCAAAGTTCAATGGCGAGGATTTCATTCCTGCCGCTATTGACGCTGGGGCCGTGGCGGTAGTCGCCGCGCCCGGCGTCAGGGTGGATGGTGCGATCCATATCGCCGATCCCGAACCGCGCCGGGCCTTTGCACTGCTGGCGGCGCAATTCTTCATGCCGGTGCCGGAAGTGATCGTTGCCGTGACCGGCACCAATGGCAAGACCTCCAATGTCGAAATGACGCGTCAGCTCTGGCGCATGGCGGGGCACAGCTCGGCTTCTATCGGGACGCTGGGTGTGACGACGCCAGACGGCAGTATTTCGACCGGGCTTACTACGCCCGATATCGTGACGTTCCTGTCAAACATGCACGGGCTCGCCCGCGAAGGGGTGAGCCATGTGGCCTACGAGGCGTCCAGCCACGGCCTCTCGCAATATCGCAATGAAGGGCTGCCGGTAGCCGCCGGGGCCTTCACCAATCTCAGCCGTGACCATCTCGATTATCACGGCACGATGGAAGAATATTTCGCAGCCAAGATGCGCCTGTTTGACGAAGTTGTCAGTGAAGGCGGGCACGCGATCATATGGAACGGCGGGGATGAGTGGGCCCGCCGTGCCTGTGAACATGCGCACAAACGGGATTTGCGCGTGTTTACGGTGGGCGAGCAGGGCGACAATATCCGCCTGCTCGCCCGCTCCCCCAGCCAGCTGGGGCAGGAACTGGTGATTGCCTATGAAGGGCAGGAACGCAAAGTCCATTTGCCGCTGATCGGGGCCTATCAGGCCGCCAATGCGCTGGTTTCGGCAGCTTTGGTGATTGCGACCGGCGGTGATGCCAATGCCACTTTTGATGCTCTGGGTCGCTTGCAGCCTGTGCGCGGGCGGCTGGAGCGGGCGGCGATCTCTGCTGCCGGTGCGCCGATTTATGTGGATTACGCGCATACACCCGATGCGCTGGAGGCCGCAATTGCGGCATTGCGTCCGCATGTCACGGGCCGCCTCATCACCGTCTTCGGTGCCGGGGGTGACCGGGACAAGGGCAAACGCGAACCCATGGGGCGCGTCGCGGCGGAGCTTTCGGACATCGTGATCGTGACAGATGACAACCCGCGCGGCGAAGAGGCAGCCGCGATCCGTGAGGCTGTGATGCAGGGCGCAAAGGGTGCGACAGAAATCGGTGACCGGCGGGAAGCGATTGCCACGGCAATCCTGCAGGCGGGACCGGATGATATCGTGTTGATTGCCGGCAAGGGCCATGAACAGGGCCAGATTGTCGGCGCAGGAGATGCTATGCGGATTTTGCCCTTTGACGATGTGGAAGTCGCGCGCGAATGCGCCATCCCGCAAGGGGCTGCACAATGAGTGCCCAACTCGCCCTGAAGGCGCTGCGCCAATGGCCGCAGGATGCGCGCGATGCACTGCCGCTGGCGCTGTGGACGGCGCAGGACATTGCGGCGGCGACTGGCGGCACGGCCAGCCATGATTTCCAGGTCGCAGGCGTCGAAATTGACAGCCGCGACGTGCGCGAAGGGGATTTGTTCTTTGCCTTGAAAGGCGAGGCGACAGACGGCCACCGCTTCCTCGACAAGGCTTTTGCCAATGGCGCCGCAGCTGCCGTGGTCGATCGTCCGGTCGATTATCCGCATGTGCTGGTGGAAGATACCACTGTGGCGCTGGAAGCACTTGCTGCTGCGGCGCGCGAACGGGCACAGGCTGTGCGCATTGGCGTGACCGGATCGGTCGGCAAGACCGGGGTGAAGGAAGCGATCTTCGCGGCACTGGAACGGTGCAGCCGGGGCAATGCCCATCGCAGCGTGCGCAGCTACAACAACCATGTCGGCGTCCCGCTCAGCCTGTCGCGCATGCCTGCGCGCAGCCGCTTTGGCGTGTTCGAAATGGGCATGAACCATGCAGGGGAAATCGCCGGCCTGACCGCGCAGGTGCGCCCGCATGTCGCCGTCATCACCACAATCGCACCGGCCCACATCGAGAACCTTGGCAGCATGGAAGCCATTGCTGACGCCAAGGCAGAGATTTTCGGCGGGCTGGTGGAAGGCGGCACAGCTGTGATCCCTGCCGATAACGAGCATTGCGAGCAATTGCGCCAGGCAGCCATCAAGCTCGGCGTAAAAGTCGTGACCTTTGGCCGTGCAGCCACCGCCGATGTCCGCCTGCTCGACGCGATCCCTCAGGCCAATGGCGGCTCGCTGGTGACGGCAGACCTTGGCGACACGCGCCTGTGCTTCACCGTTGCCGAGCCGGGCGAGCACTGGATTTCCAACGCGCTGGCCGTGATGGCCGCTGTCCGTGCTGCCGGGGGAGACCTTGGCGCAGCAGGGCTCGCGCTGGCGGAAATGGGCGGGCTGAAAGGGCGCGGTGCACGTCACCAGCTCAACGTGCCCGGTGGCCGGGCGTTGCTGGTTGATGAAAGCTATAATGCAAACCCCGCCTCGATGCGCGCAACCTTGCGTCAATTGGGCCAGACTCCGGCTATGCGGCGCATTGCCGTGCTGGGTGCGATGAAGGAGCTGGGGGACTTCGCCCCGGCCTTCCACGCACAGCTTTCAGAGCCACTGGCAGAGGCGCAAGTCGATTTCGCCCTGCTGGTCGGCCCGGAAATGGAGGCACTGGCCCGGGAGCTGGGGAAATCTGCGCAAAATCCGCTTGGCACAGTGCTGGCCTTCGCCCATTGCGAAGATGCTGCCGGGGCGATTGTGGCGTTGGAGGAATACGGGCTCTCATCGGGTGATGCGATCCTGGTCAAAGGCTCCAATTCCGTAGGCCTGGGCAGATTGGTCGCACATTTCACGAGCCGGGAAGGCTGATGCTCTATTTGATCGCTGAGTGGATGGGTTTCGAAGGGGTCTTCAACCTTGTCCGCTACCAGACCTTTCGCGCAGGCGCGACACTGATGACGGCGCTGGTGATCGGGCTGATCATCGGCCCGCGTTTCATCAACATGCTGCGTGTCCGGCAGGGCAAGGGGCAACCCATCCGCGCGGACGGGCCGCAATCGCACCAGAAGAAAGTCGGCACGCCAACCATGGGCGGACTGATGATCCTGATCTCGCTCTGCCTCTCGCTGATGCTGTGGATGGATCTGCGCAATCCGTTCGTCTGGGCCTGCCTCGCCGTGACAGTCGGCTTTGGCGTGATCGGCTTCCTTGACG
The DNA here is from genome assembly GCA_024236195.1 of Sphingomonadaceae bacterium. Lineage (GTDB taxonomy): Bacteria > Pseudomonadota > Alphaproteobacteria > Sphingomonadales > Sphingomonadaceae > JACXVD01. The sequence continues at coordinate 158,041 of JACKKZ010000003.1, read as the reverse complement.
ATTACGACAAGGTGACCAAGCGGCACCATGCGGGTCTGTCCGGCAAGGTGCGCCTGCTGGGCGAATTTATTGTGGCCGGGATCGCGGCCTATATCATCGTCAGCCAGATCAATACGAATGTCTATCTGCCGTTCTTTTCGGGGCGTTCTATTCCGCTTGGCCCCGCCTATTACGTGTTTGCCGCAGTGGTGATTGTCGGCTTCGGCAATGCCGTGAACCTGACCGACGGGCTGGATGGGCTTGCCACCATGCCGGTAATTATCGCGGCAGGCACCTTTGCCATCATCGCTTATCTCGTCGGGCGCACGGACTATTCCGAATATCTCGGCATTCCCTATGTCGCCGGGGCAGGAGAACTGGCGATCTTCTGCGCGGCGATCATGGGGGGCGGGCTTGCCTTCCTCTGGTTCAACGCCCCGCCTGCCGCCGTGTTCATGGGTGATACGGGTTCGCTTGCCCTCGGCGGTGCGCTGGGTGCGATTGCGGTTGCGAGCCATCACGAAATCGTGCTGCTGATCGTCGGCGGGCTGTTCGTGGCGGAAACCGCCAGCGTCATTATCCAGGTTTTCTGGTTCAAGCGAACGGGCAAGCGCGTGTTCCGCATGGCCCCGATCCACCACCATTTCGAGCAGAAGGGCTGGGCGGAATCGACCGTCGTCATCCGCTTCTGGATCGTTTCCATCATCCTCGCCATGGCAGGTCTGGCTACGCTGAAGCTGCGATGATCACTTCCCCCGCCTTTGCCGGCAAGCGCTATGCCATTCTTGGGCTCGCACGGTCCGGGATGGCGGCTGCGGAAAGCCTGCTGGCAAGCGGGGCGCATGTGCTCGCATGGGATCGTCAGGATGTCGCCCGTGCCCCGCTGGAGGGGCGCTGTGAACTGGTGGACCCGCTGGAGGCGGACCTGACCGGCTATGACGGGATTGTCGTCTCCCCCGGCGTGCCGCTCAACACCCATCCGATTGTTGCCCATGCCGCGAAATATGGCGTGCCGGTGATTGGCGATATCGAACTCTTCGCGCAGGCCCGCGCTGCGCTGCCGCCGCACAAGGTGGTCGGCATTACCGGCACCAATGGCAAGAGCACGACCACAGCTCTGGTGACGCATATCCTCGAAACCGCCGGTATCCCCACGCTGATGGGCGGCAATATCGGCCTGCCGATCCTCGGGCAGGACCCTTTGCCCGCAGGCGGGGTCTATGTGCTGGAGCTGTCGAGCTACCAGATCGACCTGACGCAGAGCCTCGATTGCGATGTGGCGGCCATCTTGAACGTCACACCCGACCATTTGGACCGTTACGCCGGTTTCCGCGAATACATGGCTTCGAAAGAGCGCCTGTTTGAAATGCAGTCTGCTGCGCATCCGACGATTTTCGGCGAGTTTGTTTGGCACCATCAGAAACAGCTTTACGAGCGCTGGGCATCACAGCGGACTGTCTGGTGCTTGCCGAACGTAAGCGATCTTGACCCATTCGACACCGGTGATCCGCAGGCGTCGATCACAAGCCAGGATCGTTGGCCATCATTGCAGGGACCGCATAATTTCGAGAATGCCCTCGTAGCCATCTTGATCTGCGATGCGCTGGATATGAACGACCAAGACGTCGCTAAAGGTCTCGAGACCTTCACCGGTCTCCCGCATCGCATGGAACGTGTCGCGGAACACAACGGCGTGCTGTTCATCAACGACAGCAAGGCGACTAATGTCGACAGCACCGCGCCTGCACTGGCGGCCTATCTCCCCGATCCCGCGATCAATGGTGGCGCGCCGCGCATTCACTGGATCGTTGGTGGCTTGGCCAAGGAAGACGGGCTGGGGCCGTGCGAGCAGCATCTCGCCAATATTGCGGCGGTCTACACCATTGGCGAGGCCGGGCCGCGCTTTGCCGAATTGCTGGAAGGGTCGGTTCCGGTCGAACGATGCGAATTGCTGTGCGAGGCAGTCAATCGCGCCAAGGCCAATTCCCGTGCGGGTGAAGTAATCCTGTTCTCCCCCGCCTGTGCCAGCTTCGACCAGTTCCGCGATTATGAAAAACGCGGCGAGGCATTCCGTGAATTGGTCGACGCCTTGACCGGGGCAGGGAGTCCAGCCGCATGAGCGCAACGCAACCCTATATTCCCCGCGCGGCTAGTCGCGGCAATGCCCAGGATTCCTATCGCGGCAGCAAGCGCTCGGAATTGCGGATCTGGTGGCGCGAAATTGATCGCTGGTTGCTCGGGCTGGTCTTGTTGCTGATGCTGCTCGGGACAGTTGCTGTTGCAGCGGGCTCTCCTGCCAGCGCGAGGCGGCTATCAACCAATAGCGTCAAACTGGACGAGCTATATTTCTATTGGGCGCATCTGCGCTGGCAGGCTGTCGGGCTGGTTGTCTTGTTCGGCGCTTCATTGCTGAGCAGGGACAACGCACGGCGGCTGGGCATCCTCGTTGCGGCGGGCGCATTGGCGGCGCTGTTTCTGGTCCCGCTGATTGGCAGCGAAGTGAATGGCGCACGGCGTTGGCTGGATCTTGGCATGCGCTTCCAGCCGTCCGAGTTCCTCAAGCCTGGCTTTGCCATTGCGATGGCCTGGATATTCTCGTGGCGCGTGCGCGATCCTAACCTGCCAACCGTATGGATCGCCAGCGGGGTAATGGTGCTGGTTGCTGCCTTGCTGATGCTCCAGCCCAATTTCGGCGATACGCTGTTGTTCGGTGGTGTGTGGTTCACGCTGGTGGTGCTGGCGGGGATCTCGATCAAACGGCTGAGCGTACTGGCCGGGCTGGGGGCGCTCGCCATGGCGGCCACCTATTTCCTCTATGACAATGCCCGACATCGGATCGACAGCTTCATTGGCGGCGGCACAGCTTTCGACCAGGTTGATCTTGCGCAGAGGACGCTGCTGGGCGGCGGCTGGACGGGCACGGGGATGCGGCTCGGCATCCGCAAGTTCAACCTGCCCGAAGCACATACGGACTATATCTTCTCCGTTATTGGCGAGGAATTCGGGCTGCTGGCCTGTGCGCTGATCGTGGTACTCTATCTTGCCATAATGGCCCGCGTATTGGTGCGGCTGGCGGAAGAGGAAGATTTGTTCACCCTGCTTGCCGGGGCGGGCCTCGCGACCCAGCTGGGCGGGCAGGCTTTCATCAACATCCTCGTCAACCTCCAGCTTTTCCCCTCCAAGGGAATGACCTTGCCGCTTATTTCCTATGGCGGCTCCTCCACCATTGCCGTTTGCCTTGCAGTCGGCCTGCTCCTCGCGATAACGCGGCGGAATCCTTTCCTGAAACGCAATGTGCGCGGATTGAAGGATTTGTTGACCGATAGGGAGGAGCGCGCATGAGCGGCGCAAACCGGCATTATGTACTCGCAGCAGGTGGCACGGGGGGGCATCTGATCCCCGCCTTTGCGCTGGCGACTGAGCTGGAACGGCGCGGGCACCATGTCGCGTTGGTAACCGATACGCGCGGCGCGGAAATTCCCGGCAAGCCGGACTTCCTGCCTGCGCATGTGTTGCCCGCTGGCCGCTTCGGCAAGAATCCGTTGCGTTGGCCGGGCGGGATCAAGGCAGTGCTCGAAGGGCGTAGCATGGCGCTGCGCCTGTTTGAGACGTTCCAGCCCTCTGCTGTGGTCGGCTTTGGTGGCTATCCTTCCTTGCCGACCCTGCTTGCTGCTACCTCTGCGAAAATCCCCAGCGTGGTGCATGAACAGAACGCCGTGCTGGGCCGGGTTAACCGTTTGCTTGCTGGCAAGGTCGATGTGATTGCCACGGCCTATCCGGAAATCAACCGGCTCAAGCCGAAATTTGCCGACAAGGTCCATCTCGTCGGTAACCCGGTGCGCGCGGAAGTGCTGTCGCTGCGTGAAGAGCCGTTCCCTGCGTTCAGCGAGGACGGCCTGCTGCGCGTTCTCGTGACTGGCGGTAGCCAGGGTGCGCGGGTGTTGTCCGAAGTGGTGCCTGATGGGCTGGCTATGCTCCCGCCTGCTTTGCGCGCGCGCTTGCAAGTGACGCAGCAATGCCGCCCGGAAGATCTGGAGGCTGTGCGCGAGCGCTATGCCAATCACGATATCCCGGCCGAACTGGGCACCTATTTCGAGGACATGGCCAGTCGCCTCGCCGATGCGCATCTGTTTATCGGGCGTGCAGGCGCTTCGACCATTGCGGAGCTGACTGCTGTCGGCCGCCCGGCAATCCTCATCCCGCTGCCGATTGCGACTGACGACCACCAGGCCGCCAATGCACGCGAGCTGGTCAAGACCGGAGGGGCGCGCTCGATCCGGCAGCACAAGTTTGAAGCCAAGGAGCTGGCCAAGCAGATTCAGGCACTCGCCCAGCGTCCTGATACTCTCGCGACGGCAGCGCATGCAGCGTGGAATTGCGGGCGGCCGAAAGCGGCGAAAGACCTGGCAGACCTTGTCGAAAGCTTCGGCGGGGACGCGATGATGGACGTGATCCGCGTTGGCGGCGAAGGAGCGAAGGCGCAGGATCGCGAAGCGCTGGCAAAGGACCGCGCAGCATGAAGGGTGTCGGCACCGATATTGGCACGATCCACTTTGTCGGCATTGGCGGGATCGGCATGTCCGGCATTGCCGAAGTGATGCACAATCTCGGCTATAGCGTGCAGGGCAGCGACATTTCCGAAGGCCCGAGTGTCGAACGCCTGCGCAAGCGGGGCATGACCGTGCATATCGGGCAGGCGGCAGAGAATGTGGAAGGCGTGGCGGTGGTCGTCACCTCCACCGCCGTAAAGCGCACCAATCCGGAAGTCGTCGCTGCGCTCGAAAACCGCATTCCGGTGGTGCGCCGCGCGGAAATGTTGGCTGAGCTGATGCGGCTGAAAAGCACGGTCGCCATCGCTGGCACCCACGGCAAGACCACCACGACGAGCATGATCGCGGCGCTGCTTGATGCAGGCGGGGTCGATCCGACTGTCATCAATGGCGGCATCATCGAGCAATATGGCTCCAACGCGCGCCTTGGCGATTCCGACTGGATGGTGGTGGAAGCCGACGAGAGCGATGGCAGCTTCCTGCGGCTCGATGGTACGCTGGCAGTGGTTACTAATATCGACCCCGAACATCTCGACCATTATGGCGATTTCGACGGGGTGAAGCGCGCCTTTGTCGAGTTCATCCATAACGTCCCCTTCTATGGCGCTGCGATCCTGTGCATTGACCATCCCGAAGTGCAGGCAGTGGTCGGGCTGGTGCGTGACCGGCGCGTGGTGACTTATGGCTTCTCGCTCCAGGCCGATATCTGCGGGGTGAACATTCGTCCCGAAGGTGGCGGGAATGTGTTTGACGTGGTCGTGCGCCAGCGCGGCGAGGAAGACCGCCGGATCGAAGGTGTGCATTTGCCCATGCCGGGCCGTCACAACGTCCAGAATGCCCTCGCTGCGATTGCCGTTGCCATCGAGATGGGTTGCAGCGACGAAGTGATCCGCACCGGCTTTGGCAGTTTTGGCGGAGTCCGCCGCCGCTTCACCCGCGTGGGCGAAGTCAATGGCGCGACGATCATCGACGATTATGCGCATCACCCGGTCGAAATTCGCGCCGTGCTCGCGGCTGCGCGCGAAAGTGTGACTGGCAGCGGGAAGGGCGGGCGTGTCTTCGCTGTCGCCCAGCCGCATCGCTATACCCGGTTGCGCGATTTGATGGACGAGTTCCAGAACTGCTTCAACGATGCCGACGAAGTCTTTGTAACGCCTGTATATGCGGCAGGCGAAGACCCGATTGAAGGCGTGGATTCTGCGGCGCTGGTTTCCGGCCTCAAGTCACGCGGCCACCGTTCGGCCAACACGATTGCTGACCAGGCCGCGTTGGCCAAGGTGCTGGCGAGCGAAGTGGGCGAAGGCGATCTCGTCGTGTGTCTCGGTGCCGGCGACATCACCCGCTGGGCCGCCGGGCTGGCCTCTGCCATTGCGCAGGAGGGCGGGGCATGAGCATGCACCAGCCTGATGATTGGGCGATGTATGATGATGGATGCGCGCCCGGTGCTGCGGTGGACGCAACTTCCGATGCGCCGCTCAACATGGACGGCATTCGGGGCAAGCTGACGGCCAATGCGCCGCTGGCCAAGCTGGTCTGGTTTAAGGCTGGCGGCACAGCGGACTGGCTGTTCGAACCAGCAGACATTTCGGATCTGCGCGAATTCCTCGCCCGGCTGGAAGGGCGCATGCCGGTGATGGCGCTGGGGCTCGGCTCCAACATGATCGTGCGTGATGGCGGCGTTCCCGGCGTTGTGGTGCGGCTGGGTAAGGCCTTCTCCAGCGTCGAGGTCAAGCGAGACTGCGTGATGGAATGCGGCGGCGGGGCGAGCGGGATCCTGGTCTCTTCCAATGCGCGCGATGCCGGGATTGCCGGGCTGGAATTCCTGCGTGGTATCCCCGGCACGGTGGGCGGCTTCGTGCGTATGAATGGCGGGGCCTATGGCCGGGAAGTGGCGGATATCCTCGTCGATTGTGACGTTGTGCTGCCTGACGGAACCTTCATCACCTTGCCAGTATCTGACTTGCGCTACACCTATCGCCATTCCGCATTGCCGGAGGGGGCCGTAGTGGTCGCCGCCCGCTTCAAGGGCGTGCCCGGCGTACCGGCAGAGATCGGGGCGGAGATGGATCGGATCGCGAAAGCGCGCGAGGAATCGCAACCACTGCGCACCAAGACCGGCGGCTCCACCTTCAAAAACCCGGAAGGGCACAAGGCGTGGCAGCTGGTTGATGCAGCGGGCTGTCGCGGCCTGACCATGGGCGGCGCGCAAGTGAGCGAAAAGCACACCAATTTCCTGATCAACACCGGCGATGCAACCAGCGCCGACATCGAAGGGCTGGGCGAAGAAGTGCGCCGCCGTGTCTATGAAAGCCAGGGCGTACAGCTCGAATGGGAAATCCAGCGGGTAGGGCGGCCATGAGCTTGTCGAAGAAATATCATGTTGCAGTCCTGATGGGCGGCTGGGCCAACGAACGCCCCGTCTCGCTCATGTCGGGCGAAGGCGTTGCCAAGGCGCTGGAGGCGCGCGGCCATCGCGTGACGCGGATCGACATGGATAGGCAAGTCGCCGCGCGCATTGCCGAGGCGGCGCCCGATGTCGTGTTCAACGCGCTGCATGGCGTTCCCGGCGAGGATGGCACGGTGCAGGGCATGCTGGACCTGATGGGCGTACCTTATACCCATTCGGGCCTTGTTACCTCCGTGATCGCGATCGACAAGGAGCTGACCAAGCAGGCGCTGGTCCCGGCGGGTATCCCCATGCCCGCGGGCAAGATTGTCGAAAGCGAAAGCCTTTATGACGGCGACCCCTTGCCGCGCCCCTATGTGCTGAAGCCGGTCAATGAAGGCTCCTCCGTGGGTGTAGCCATCGTCAAAGATGACAGCAATTACGGCAACCCGATCCGACGCGATGCCGCCGGGCCGTGGCAAGAATTCGAGAAGCTGCTGGCCGAGCCCTTTATCCGTGGCCGTGAACTGACCACGGCGGTAATCGGCGGCAAGGCGCTGACCGTCACCGAACTGGTGCCCAAGAGCGGCTTCTACGATTTCGACGCCAAATATACTGATGGCATGACCGAGCACGTCTGCCCGGCCCAAATCCCGGAAAATATCGCCGCGCTGTGCATGGACTATGCCCTGCGCGCGCATCAGGTGCTGGGCTGCAAGGGCACCAGCCGCACCGATTTCCGCTGGGATGACGAGCAGGGCGAAGCGGGCCTGTTCGTGCTGGAAACCAACACCCAGCCAGGCATGACGCCGCTCAGCCTCGTGCCCGAACAGGCGAAGCATTGCGGCATGAGCTACGAAGACCTCGTCGAGGCCATCGTGGCGGAGGCACTGAAAGACCACGGGGGGCAGGGCTGATGGCTCAGACGATCAAGCGGGGCGGCAAGGGCGTTCGCCGGTCAGCGGCGGCGCAAGGCCGCGCTGCCAAGGCGCGCAAGGCACGGGCCAAGACCAGCGGCTTTATCGGCTCCGCATTGGCTATGCTGCCTTTCACCGAAGAACAGCTGCACCGCATTTTCCTCGCCATCATTCTGGGTGGCGCTGTGGCGTTGGCCTGGTTCGTTGCCAGTCTTGCCGGGGTGCCCGCCATGGCGAACCAGCAAATCGCTTTGCTTGCTTCTGACGCTGGTTTCGAAGTGCGCCGCGTGACCGTGACTGGCGTGGACCGGATGAACGAGCTGAAGGTCTATGAGCGGGTCCTGGCCGAGCGTAACCGCCCGATGCCGCTGGTTGATCTGGAGGCCCTGCGCGAGGAATTATTGGAACTGAGCTGGGTGGAGGACGCTCGCGTTTCGCGCCAGCTTCCGGAAACGCTGGTGGTCGATATTGTCGAGCGCAAGCCGCATGCAGTGCTGAAAAAGCCGGACCGGATGGTGCTGATTGATGCCACCGGTGTGGAGCTGGAACCGATCAAGCCCGCCAATGCCAAAGGGATGCTGGTGGTTTCCGGCCCCGGCGCCGCGCGGCAGGTCATTGCGCTGACAGATATGCTCGATGCCGCGCCCGCGTTGAAGCCGCAGGTGGCAGAGGCTGAATGGGTCGGCAATCGCCGCTGGAACCTGACTTTCCAGACCGGACAGGTGCTTGCCCTGCCGCAGGGGGAAGATCAGGCGGCGACGGCGCTTGTCTCTTTCGCGCAACTGGATGGCAAGAGCCGCCTGCTGGGCGGGAAGGTCGCCACCTTTGACCTGCGCGCGCCGGATCGCATCTATATGCGCTGCGCGGGCGGGCCATGTTCCAAGGAAATCGCTGCCATGGGGGATGCTGAATAATGGGCCTGCCACGCATCAGCCGCGTCTTCGGAGCCGTTAATATCGGTTCCTTCCGCATTTCCGCCATGGTCATGGGTCTGTCTGAAACGGGCGAGATGGTTGTGCTCGGCTCCGGCCACCGTGCAAGCCAGGGGATCAAGCGCGGCTATGTCACCGATATGGCCGCAGCGACCTATGCCATTCGCGACGCGGTAGAGCGGGCGGAGAAAACCTCTGGCACCAGCGTTTCTTCTGTTTGGGTCGGCTGCGCCGGGGCAGGGCTGGCCAGCCAGGTTTCGCGGGTTGAAATCGACATTGGCGGCCGCCGGATTGAAGACGATGACGTAGAGCATCTGCTGCTCTCGGCACGCGAAAGCATCCAACCGGATGGCCGCATGGTGCTGCACGCACAGCCTGCCTGTTATACGCTGGACGGTGCGCACGGGGTCGCCAATCCCAAGGGTCTCCATGCAGAGCGGCTGGGGGTGGATATCCATGTGATGCTGGCGGATGGTGCGCCAATCCGGAACCTGACAGAAGCCGTGCAGAACGCGCATCTTGATGTAGAGGCCGTTGTCGCTGCGCCTATCGCTGCGGGCTATGCCTGTCTGCGCCCGGAAGAGCGCGAGCTGGGCACGGCGCTGGTGGAGATTGGCGGGCAGGTGACCAATGTCTCGGTCTATATGGGCGGGATGCTGGTGGGGCTCAGCGCCATCCCGTTCGGATCGGCTGATATTACGGACGCCATAGCGAGCGCATTTGGTATTCGCCGTTTCCAGGCAGAGCGGTTGAAATGCGTCGCCGGGTCAGCCATTGCCAGCCCGACTGACCATCGCGAGATGATCCCGGTCAATGGGCCGGGTGAGGAAAGCAGCGGCCCGATTGCGCGCGGGGCGGATGACAAGAACCGAATCCCGCGTGCGGCCCTGATTTCCGTGGTGACAGAGCAATTGGGCAAGCTGAGCGATGAAATCGCCCGTGCGCTCAAGGCGATGAAGTTCTCCGGCGTGCAGGGTGGCCAGGTCGTTCTGACCGGTGGCGGGGCAGAGCTGGCCGGGATTGCTGACTTTACCCAGGCTGCTCTGGGCAAACCAGTGCGCATTGGCCGCCCGCCTGCACTGCGCGGGCTGCCAGAAGCGCATGGAACCCCCGGTTTCGCGACCTTGTCTGGCCTGTGCCTTTATGCAGCGGATGATCCGGTTGATATCCGCACGATCGAACCGGCCTACCAGCCGACGATCAAATATGGCGGTGCGGCGCTGGTCAACCGCGTGTTTCGCGCCGTCAAAGAGTATTTTTAGAGGAAGGCTTGCCATTAACCACTGTGGATAACGGTTTTGTCCCTATGCACGGGGGAATCCGAATGTGTCACAGTAGAGGGCAAGCTTGAAACTTGCGCCCGGACTATCACCGGGCCCCGTGGAGGGAACAACCATGAGTATCAATATCGGCCCCCCGGCTTCGGACGAATTGCGGCCCCGCATCACTGTAATCGGTGTTGGCGGCGCAGGCGGTAATGCGATTGCCAATATGATCGAGGCCGAAATCGAAGGCGTCGATTTCATCGTCGCTAACACTGACGCGCAGGCGCTAAACCAGTCCAACGCGCCGACCAAGCTGCAACTTGGTCCGGATATTACGGGCGGTCTTGGCGCAGGTGCGCGGCCCGAAGTGGGTAAGGCAGCGGCGGAAGAAACCGTCAGTGAGCTGGAAGATGCGCTGGAAGGCGTAAATATGTGCTTCATCGCAGCCGGTATGGGCGGTGGTACCGGCACAGGCGCTGCTCCGGTGATTGCAGAGGCGGCCCGGCGCAAGGGCGTGCTGACTGTTGGCGTGGTGACCAAACCGTTCCTGTTCGAGGGAACGCGCCGGATGCGCGCCGCCGAAGCAGGCATTGAAGAGCTGCAGAAGCATGTCGATACGCTGATCGTCATCCCCAACCAGAACCTGTTCCTGGTGGCGAAGGCGGAGACGACCTTCAAGGAAGCTTTCGAGCTTGCAGACGAAGTGCTGCAGCAGGGTGTGCGCTCCATTACCGACCTGATGGTCATGCCGGGCCTTATCAACCTCGACTTTGCTGACGTGCGCTCGGTGATGAGCGAAATGGGCAAGGCGATGATGGGCACGGGCGAAGGCGAGGGTGAAAACCGCGCGCTGGAAGCTGCCGAGCGCGCTATCGCCAACCCGCTGCTCGACGGTGTCAGTATGCAGGGCGCCAAGGGCGTGATCATTTCGATCATCGGCGGCGAAGACATGAAGCTGCTCGAAGTTGATGAAGCCGCGAACCACATCCGCGAATTGGTGGATGAAGATGCGAACATCATCTGGGGTAGCGCCTTCAATCCTGACCTGTCCGGCCGTATCCGTGTCTCGGTAGTCGCGACCGGGATCGAACAGGGTGCCGAAGGTGCCGGTGCCAGCGGCGGTGCCATGTCGCTCGCTGCGGCGCGCGCACCCAAGCGCCCGGTGCTGGAACTCCCGGCAGAGGACGAAGCAGAATTCGAAGACGAGTTTGAAGAAGAGGACGAATCCTTCGCTCCGGCTCCTGCGCCTGAACCAGCCGCCTTTGACGATGCGGAGGAAGGCGAGGAAGAGGGTGAAGACGACGATGTTGACGGCATCGTCGATCCGCTCGCCGGCATGCGCGATAATGCGGATGACGATGAAGAAGAGGATTGGGGTGAGGAAGACTCTTCGTCGGCCAGCCCCGCCGTTGCGACTGCTTCCGAAGAGGAAGATGGCTGGGACGATGAGGATGAACCAGTGCCTGCACCCAAGAAGGAAATGCTCGACCTGAGCTCGGCTTCGGTCGATGATGGCGCAGGTGGCGATGAATTGCTGCTTGATGCGGACCGCCTGGCAGAGGAAGATGAGCCGGTGCAGGGTGGTGCTGCGCCCCGCCGCAGGGGCCTGGTCTCTGGCGGCGGTAGCGGCGGTGGTGGAAGCCCCGGTGCTGGCAGCACATTGTTTGAACGGATGGCAAATCTCTCCCGCGGATCATCTTCGGATGATGACGAAGAAGAGGATGACGACGGCGATGAGGGCGCATCCTCGGTCAGCATCCCGCGTTTCCTTGGGCGGCAGAACAACCAGTAAGTTTGGCCGGTAGGTCCGGGTGAGGCGGCCTGTTTGTGGCCGGTTCATCCATTCCTTCCTATATGCCTGCCAGATGAGGCAAGACGTGCAAGCTGCAGGTATCCGCAAGATTCGACACATCGCCATGCTGCGCGGTGCGCTGGCTGCGCTTGCCGGGTGCTGGCCTGCTGCCGTGGTAGCGCAAGAGGCTTCGCAGGCGGTGGTCCAGCCTTTGCCGCCGCCAGCGGTGCAGGATCTCAACGACGCGCTCACCCGGCTGGCGCGCAATACGCGCGATGTCGATGCGTTGGTTGACGCGGGCACGGCTGCGCTAAGACTGGGTGATGTAGAGGGCGCAATCGGCTTCTTTGGCCGCGCGGATGAGCTGTCACCCGGCAATGCGCGTGTCAAGGCCGGGCTGGCGGGTGCCTTTGTCCGCTCGGAACGCCCGATTGAAGCATTGCGCCTGTTCGCTGAGGCTGAAAAGGCCGGGGCATCCACCTTGGAGCTGGACGGCGAGCGCGGGCTGGCCTTTGACCTGGTAGGGGACAATGCCAGTGCGCAGGCGCATTATCGCCGTGCATTGGCTCAGCGTGAAGACCCGGAAACTCGCCGCCGCCTTGCCCTGAGCCAGGCGATTTCCGGCGACAGGCAGGGCTTTGAAGCGACCCTGCTGCCCTTGCTGCAAAAGGGGGACCGGACAGCCTATCGCACTCGCGCCTTTGGCCTGGCTGTGCTGGGGCAGGAAGGCGAGGCTGTGCAGGTGGCGAATCAGGCCATGCCCGCTGATCTTGCGCAGCGCATTTCGCCATACCTCACCTATATGCCGCGCCTTACCCGTCCGCAGCAGGCCGCTGCGGGCAATCTGGGTATTTTCCCCAAGGCTGCACAGATTGGTCGTGATGACCCACGCATTGCTGCCTATTCCGGACCGGGATCGCGCCCGTCACCGGTGCGCGGGGCGGATCAGCGGCTGGCTCCGGCTGGTGAACCGCTTGGCCCGCGTGAGGATACGCGCAGCGGCCGCCGTCGTCCGGGCCGGGCCTCAAGCTCGGTCGAAAAGGTCGAAGCAGCAAGGGACCCCGCACCGGCGGTGAAGGAACAGCCCGCTGCACGCAGGGAAGAACCACGCCGGGTTGCCCGCGCGGAATTGCCCGCAGTCACACCTGCAGTGACCCCCGAACCAAAGGCGCCGCCAAAGCCGGAAGCAAAGCCGACTGAGCCACCGGCGCAAGCGACGCCTGCACCGAAGCCGGAGCCGAAACCGGTTGTGGCAGAGCCGGTGCCGCCTCCAGCTCCGCCGGAACCGCCCAAGCCGAGCATTTCTGTCGCAGCACCGGACCCGCAGCCTGCCGCCCAGCCGGAGACGATACCGGTGGTCAAGCCTGCTGCCCCGGAGCCTCAGCCAGCGCGGGTGGCGGCCAATGATTTCGACCTTGGCAAGCTGCCCGGGGCCACTGCCAGCACCGCTCCTACAGAGCCTGTCGCGAGGCCGGAACCCGTCGCCCAACCCGCCGCCAAACCAGCAGCGGCCGAGCCAATGCCGGAAGAATCCAAACCGGCAGTGGTGACGCCCCCGGCTCCTGTCCCCGCAACAGCTGCACCGGCGCCAGTACCGGTTGTGCCATCTGAGCCCGAGCCGCAAGAGCCCGCCAGCGTTGCGGACGCTTTTGCAGATTTCTCCCTGCCGAACGCAGCCAAGCCAGCCCCGGCGCGCGGCGCTGTAGATATCACCAAGATCAAGCCCCCACGTGAAAAGGAAGAGCCGCCTAAGGCCAAGGAGCCGGAGAAGCCGAAACATCCCAGCCGGATATGGGTGCAACTGGCCACCGGGCGTGACCGGGATGCGTTGCGCTTTGACTGGCGGCGGTTCGAACGCAAAGCGGGTGAGATCATCAAGGGCAAGGGCCCCTTTATCACGCCATGGGGCCAGGCGAACCGACTGCTTGCGGGGCCATTCGCTAGCAGCAAGGCGGCAAGCGAAGCGATGAGCAAGCTCAAGGAAGAGGGGATTGAGACGTTCTCCTTCACCAGCCCGGAAGGGCAGGAAATTGAAGAGCTTAAGTAGAAGTCGTCCACAGGCTTTGCCGCTCTTTTGCACAAGATTTGAACAAGTCTGCCCAGTTCTCCCCAAGCCTTATTCGCGGGTGGATTGCATGGCGGGGGGCTTCGCAGGCATTCATCCCGCATGGTTAAGGCAGGCATAATCCTATGAGAGCTGGCGAAGGCGATTTTGCGCGTGAGGATGATGCCGCGCCGCTCGACATGCTGGCGGCGCTGTTCGAAGCGCGCGGCTGGGATTTTGAATTCCATGCCGAGGATGAGTTGACCGGCGAAGTGCAGGGTAGCTGGACCAAATACCAGCTGCGCGGCATCTGGCGGCCGGAGGACAATGTCCTGCAGCTGATCTGCCTGCCCGATATCCGCGTGCCGCAAGCCAAGCGCATGGCGGCGTTTGAGCTGCTCTCCATGATCAACGAACAGGTCTGGGTCGGCCATTTCGATATCTGGTCAAAAGGCGGTGTGCTGCTCTATCGCCACGGGCTGATGCTGGGTGACGACGGGCTGCTCAGCCTGTCACAGGCGCAATCCATGGTCGAAACCGCGCTGGACGAATGCGACCGCTTCTACCCGGCCTTCCAGTTCGTGCTGTGGAGCGACCGCAGTCCGCGTGAAGCACTGGACAATGCACTGGTCGATGCTGCCGGAGAGGCATGAGGTTGTTGGTGGGTTTTCTGGTTCCGTTACCAAAGGCGATGACGGCACCGGATTCCTGAAAATCATTAGGTGCAATCGCCCCCAGTTGCGCTGACTATGCAAATGTGGTGTCCACTCTGCATGAGACGACAGAGACTGGTTTGGTTTGCTCTGGGGGCCGCTGCTAGCGCCATAGTGGCAATTGCAGCCCAATTCTTGATACCGCCAACCGAAAAACGGCATCCTTACTTGGCGGTTTCTGAGAGGCCATTCGCGGAAGATGACAATGATAGACTTCCGGAGATCGCATGGACGAGTGGGCAGCTTCTTCGCGAATGCGGGGCAAAAGAGTTTTTGATTAAGCCTTCGATCGGCAGTGATATTGTTCCATATTCCCTCGTCAGGATTGTCCCTGATAACGACGACGCGCTTCACTGTGTGTTCGAGCGTGCAACAAGGGAAGGCTTCCCTTTACACGTCCAGATGCTGACTGAGCGCGAAGCCAAGATTTTCTGATCCCGGTGCGAATAGCCAATCAGCCTAGC
This sequence comes from Sphingomonadaceae bacterium, assembly GCA_024236195.1. GTDB lineage: Bacteria > Pseudomonadota > Alphaproteobacteria > Sphingomonadales > Sphingomonadaceae > JACXVD01. Next base: position 142,999 of record JACKKZ010000003.1, on the reverse strand, counting down.
CGCCGCGCTGGTTTTCCGGCAAAGCGCTGCCATGACTGACTTTACTTCCATCCTCCTTGTCGGTTGCGGCAATATGGGCGGCGCGATGCTGCGCGGCTGGCTTGCTTCGGGCCTTTCCCCGGCGAAATTCACCATTGTTGATCCGCAATTGGAGGGAGCGCCCAAGGGCGTGGCGCTGATCCGTGACTATCCGGAGCGCACATTTGACGCGATCCTTCTGGGGGTGAAGCCGCAAATGCTCGACGCCGTAGCGGGCGATGTCGCGCCGCTGGCCGGAGAGGGTACCGTGATCCTCTCCATGCTTGCAGGGGTCGAGCTGGCAACGCTGGAAGAGCGCTTCCCCAATGCCGGCGCCTATGTCCGGGTCATGCCCAATCTTGCCGCTTCACTCGGCAAGTCCCCGGTTGGCATGGCAGAAATCGGGCTCGACGCGGCGCAGCGCGAGGCCGTGGCCGCATTGATGGACCGCCTTGGCGCGGCAGAATGGATTGACGAAGGGCAGTTCAACCTTGTCACTGCGCTGGCCGGATCGGGGCCCGGCTTTGTTTATCGCTTTATCGACGCGCTGGCATCGGGCGGGGCGGAACTGGGCTTGCCACCGGAGACGGCACAGCGTCTGGCACTGGCGATGGTGGAGGGGGCCGCTGCTCTGGCGGCGCAATCCCCTGATTCTCCTGCACAACTGGCGCAGCGGGTGGCCAGCCCCGGCGGAACGACCGAAGCGGGATTGAAAGTGCTCGATGACGGGGCGGCGATGACGCGACTGGTGGAAAAAACCCTGCGCGCCGCGCGGGATCGAGGGGAAGAACTGGCGGAGGCGGCCCGGAAACAGGGTTAATACCGGTTAAGGCTCGCAGTCCGGTTTTCCTTGAAAAATCCAGCCAGATTACCGATATTCAATGCACTACCGGCCCATCCCCACCCCCCAGGGGCCGGCAAATGGAGTTTGGAAGAGAAATGGCAAATTGGAATGACCCCCGTGAAACCCGGCAGGGATTCGGCGCGTCTCCCAGCCTGAATGGCGAAGTGATTGGTGCAGAAGGCACCACCTTCGACGCCGGGCTGCGCAAGCATATGCTGTCGATCTACAATTACATGGCATCAGGCGTGTTGCTGACCGGTATTGTCGCATTGGTGACAGCCAGCACCGGCCTCGCAATCGCTTTCGCCAGCGGACCGCTGATGTGGCTGGTCGCACTGTCGCCGCTCGCCATCGTGTTCGCCATGAGCTTTGGCCAGAACAAGTTCTCGACCGGCACGCTTCAGCTGATGTTCTGGGGCTTTGCGGTCCTGATGGGCCTCTCGCTTTCGACGATTTTCCTCGTCTACACCGGCGCCTCTATCGCTTCGACATTCTTCGCGACTGCTGGCGCATTCGCTGGCCTCAGCCTGTTCGGCTATACCACCAAGAAGGACCTGTCCGGTTTCGGCAGCTTCTTGGTCATGGGTGTTGTCGGCCTGATTATCGCCAGCGTTATCAACTGGTTCGTGGGCTCGAGCATCCTCGACCTTGCTATCAGCTTCCTCGGTGTGCTGATTTTTGCAGGCTTGACCGCCTACGATACGCAGCGCCTCAAGCATGAATATCTGGCGATCCAGAACCTCAAGGTTACCAACCCCGCCATTGCGCAGGCTTATCCGCTGGGCAAGCTGGTGATCATGGGGGCGCTGAACCTCTATCTGGATTTCATCAACATGTTCCTGTTCCTGCTGCGTTTCATGGGCGCTGCCCGCGACTGATCGCAAAAAGGATTCAATCCATCGTGCCCGGAGTGCCCAGCGCATTCCGGGCATTTTCTTTGCTTCATTCCCGGTCTAGGAATGAACCTTATACTGGTCCGGATCGACCAGACATTCGAGAAGAAACCTGTCGAGGAGGGGTGCAGCCCAATGGCCGCAGCAATGCCGATCAAGATTACGCGTGTAGGTGCCCGCAATATAGCGGTTGCAGCGGGGGTTGCTGTGCTGGCTGCCTGCGCCACGCCCGTACCACCGCCTCCACCGCCTCCTCCGCCTGTCCAGAAAATCATTCCCCCGCGTCCCACCCCTCCAGGCGGCGCAGCCTATATCATGGAAATCCCGCCGCTGGGCCTGGACGGGCTGCGCATGACGGTCAATCGCGGGCTCAGCAATGATGAACGCACATGGCATTTCCGCTCGGCCTGGAATGTTGCGGCGCTGAATTGCGTGAATGCAGAGCATAAACCGGTGCTTGATGCCTATTCCGCCTTCATCAGCAATCATTCGCGCACGCTAAGCGCGGTGAATAGCCGGATCGACGCTGCCTATCGCAAGAATTACAGTTCCAGCCGGGATGCGATCCGGGCGCGGGAATCGAAGATGACCTCGGTCTACAACTTCTTCACCCTGCCGGCCGCCCGGAATGATTTCTGCAATGCGGCGCTGGATATCGCCAATCGCGCGCTGATGGCGCCAAAGTTCGACGCGAATGAATTTGCTGCGGCAAATTTCTCTGTTTTTGAGGTGCCGTTCGAGAATTTCTACAACGCCTACGAACAGTACCAGCGAGATTCCGCGGCCTGGGATGCAGAATATGGCGCGGAATATGGTGCGTCACAGCCCGGCTATGTGGCTGTGCACGGTACACCCACGCAGCCGACTGATGCAGGTGGCAGCAATAGCGATGGTGGCAGCTAGAGAGAGGAACAGGGCGAGAGAGAAATCGCTTTTCTCGCCATTTCCCCTTCGCTAAATGGCACTCCTCCGGCGGGGTAATGCCGCGCGGGGCAAACTGGTAACGGGGCCGTAGCTCAGTTGGGAGAGCGCGTCGTTCGCAATGACGAGGTCAGCGGTTCGATCCCGCTCGGCTCCACCAGTTTCTGGCTTTGGCCAGAAACTGGTTGTTTTTCAGGCCTCAAGCGCCGGCGGGGCCATCCGGCCCCTTGGCTATCCTCCGGGGGCCCGACCCCTGCGGGGCCACCCCTCCGGGCGGGCGGTCGCCCTTGCGGGCCTGCGGCCCGGATCGGCCTGAAAAGCAACGGCGCGCAGCGCCGCAAGTCCGACCGGTAGCCCCCTTCGGCTGGCTGGCAAGCGAGCCGCTCAGGACAAACTACGCGATTGGGCCTTCAGGCCCCTTGAGCTCGGATATTGCGCGCCGGTGGGCGTGCGAAGACAAAAAAGCCTCCCGAAAAACCAAGAAATCCTCTAACGGCTCGCCATGCACTTTCTCGATCAAGCCAAAATCTACCTCAAATCCGGTGCCGGCGGCCCGGGTGCCGTAAGCTTTCGGCGCGAGAAATATATCGAATATGGCGGCCCCGACGGCGGCAATGGCGGCAAGGGCGGGGACATTGTGTTCGAAGCCGTGCAGGGCCTCAATACGCTGATCGACTTCCGCTATTCCCAGCATTTCAAGGCCAAGCGTGGCGGGCACGGCATGGGCCGTGACCGCACCGGGGCAGGTGCGCCCGACCTTGTGATCAAGGTCCCGGTGGGCACGCAGGTGATCAGCGACGAGGATGGCGAGACGGTGCTCGCCGATTTCACCGAAGTTGGCCAGCGCGTGACCTTCCTCGAAGGTGGCATGGGTGGTCGCGGCAATGCCAGCTACAAGACCAGCACCAACCGTGCCCCGCGCCAGCACCAGCCGGGCGAGCCGGGTGAGGAAATGTGGGTCTGGTTGCGGCTCAAGCTGCTGGCCGATGTCGGGCTGCTGGGGATGCCCAATGCGGGCAAGAGCACCTTCATCAACGCGGTCTCCAATGCGCGGGCCAAGGTTGGCCATTATGCCTTCACCACGCTGGTGCCCAAGCTGGGTGTGGTCCACCACAAGGGCCGCGAATTTGTGCTGGCGGACATCCCCGGCTTGATCGAGGGCGCGGCAGACGGCGCGGGCATCGGTGACCGTTTCCTCGGCCATATCGAACGTTGCCGCGTGTTGATCCACCTGGTCGATATTTCCGGTGATGACCCGGCAGAGGCAATGCAGATCGTTGAAGAAGAGCTCGCTGCCTATGGCGGTGGGCTGGACGAGAAACCGCAACTGGTTGCGCTGAACAAGATCGACCTTGCCGATGAAGAACTGGTCGCGGGCTTTGCTGAGGAATTGCTGGCTGCCGGGGCGGACGAGGTTTTCGGCGTGTCCGGTGCGACCGGGCAAGGGATCGAACAATTGCTCGACGCCGTGCTAGGGTATTTGCCCGACCGAACCTCGACCGAAACACGCGGTGCCGAAGTTGAGGAACTTGGCGATGTCGATGGTGACGAAGGCGAAGGCAGCAGCTGGTCACCCCTCTGACAGGGCGGGCGGCAACTCGGGACTTTCGCCGCCTGCATTCTCTCGCTAATCGCCGCGCATGAGCATCGCCACACTTACTGACCTGGCTGACAAGGCCGCTTGCCCGCGTGTGGTGGTCAAGATCGGTTCTGCCCTGCTGGTCGGCGCTGACGGGCAACCGCGCCGGGCATGGCTTTCCGAAATGGCGGGCGAGATTGCCGCCATGCGCGCGCGCGGGCAGCAGGTCGTGGTGGTGAGCTCTGGCGCGATTGCGCTGGGCGCGGCGAAGCTGGGACTGGAGAAGGGCGGGCGCGGCAGCTTGCCCGATGCGCAGGCAGCGGCATCGGTGGGGCAGATTGCGCTGGCGGGGCTGTGGTCCGATTTGCTCGGCGCGCATGGGCTGACGGCGGCGCAATTGCTGCTGACGCTGGAAGATCTGGAGGATCGCCGCCGTTACCTCAACGCTTCCTCCACCATCGCCCGGCTGCTTGATGCAGGCGCGGTGCCGGTGGTGAACGAAAACGATAGCGTCGCGACCGAGGAAATCCGCTTTGGCGATAATGACCGGCTGGCCGCGCGGGTGGCGCAGGCGGCAGGCGCCGATGCCGTGCTGCTGCTGAGCGATATTGACGGGCTGTATGATCGCCACCCTTCCGAAGACGGCGCACAGAGGGTGCCGGTGGTGCAGGGGATCGACCAGCGCATCCGCGCCATGGCCAGCAGCGCCTCCAGCTCGGGCATGGGCTCGGGCGGGATGGTCTCCAAGTTGCAGGCCGCCGAGATCGCCGAACGCGCCGGGATTGCGCTGGCGATCATTAATGGCACGTATGAGCGGCCGATTGCCCGCGCGCTGGTGGAGGGGACCGGAACGATCTTCCTGCCCAAACGCCGCGATGGCGCGCGCAAGGCGTGGCTGGGCGGACGCATGCGGCTGAAGGGCACCCTGGTGGTCGATGCCGGTTGCGTGGCCGCGTTGCGCAAGGGCAACAGCCTGCTCGCAGCGGGGGTGCTTTCGGTAGAAGGAAAGTTCAGCCGCGGGGATGCCGTGTCGGTCTGCGCAGAAGATGGTACGCCAGTGGCCAATGGTCTCGCTGAGTATGACGCCGCTGAATGCACCGCACTGTGCGGCACGCGGCGCGAGGAGCAGGAGGCTGTGCTCGGCTATGCTCCGCGCCCGGCCGTGATCCACCGTGACCATATGGTGCTGCTTTGACGATTGCGATTACCGGCGGGACCGGCTTCGTCGGGCAGGCGGTGCTCGATATTGCAGCCGAACGCGGCCTCGCCATGCGGGCTCTGGCGCGCAACATTCCGACCGATGCCCACAGGCAGGTCGAATGGGTGCAGGGGAGCCTCTCCGATCCTGCGGCGCTTGACCGGCTCGTCGCCAGCGCAGAGGCAGTGATCCATATTGCCGGGCTGACCAACACACCCGATCCGGCAGAGTTCGAAACTGCCAATGTCACCGGCACCCGCGAAGTGATCGACGCCGCGCGCAGGGCAGGCGTGCCGCGCCTTGTATTCGTCTCCTCGCTGTCAGCCCGCGAACCGCATCTTTCAGCCTATGGCGCGTCCAAGGCGAAGGCAGAGAAGCTGGTCGCCGCGAGCGGGCTGGACTGGACCATGGTCCGCCCGCCCACCGTTTATGGCCCGCGCGACAAGGATGTGTTCGAATTGTTCCGCTCGGCCAAATGGGGGGTGATCCCGCTGCCTCCACCCGGTCGCAGCTCTGTAATTCATGTGCATGATCTTGCCCGGCTTTTGCTGGCGCTGGTGCCCACGCATGAGGATGCGACGCACCAGATTTTCGAGCCCGATGACGGGAGCGAGGATGGCTGGAGCCACAAGGAACTCGCCCATGTTATCGGCTGGGCGATGGATCGCCACCCATGGTCGCCGCATCTGCCCAAAGGCGTGCTGGAACGCGCGGCAAAGCTCGACCGCATGCTGCGGCGCGACAAGGCGAAACTCACCGCTGACCGGGTCGGCTATATGACCCATCCCGACTGGGTATGCAGCAAACGCGCCCAGGTGCCGCCCGCGATCTGGACCCCGCAAGTGGCGACCCGCGAAGGGATGAAAGCGACGGCCAAATGGTATCGCGAAGCGGGCTGGCTGTGACGCTGTCCTCTTCTCTTTGAGGGGAGAGGGAGGAGCGCCGTAGGCGCGGAGGGTGTGGGGCTGTCAGGCGTCGTGCATGCCCCGATCCCCCACCCCACTGCGACTAGGCGGTAAACCGCCAAGTCTCGTTGCCCCTCCCCTGAAGAGGAGGGGCTTGGAAGGCTCGATCAAAGCTGGTTCGTAACAATGCTTTCTTGACCTTCTGCCCGATCAGGAGGCAGCCAATCAGGTCAATTCTGCTTGACGAAGTTGACACCGCGTCAATTTCACAACCTACATTTTATTCCATATAAAACAGATGCTTGTATTTCTGAAACTGCCATTCTGCGAAGTTGACACTTTCCCAACGGAAAGGCCTGAAACCGACAATGTGAAAGAGCGCCATCATGATGACGCGATGCGGGCGTGTAGGAAAGCGGTTTGACACGGTTGCTGCGGCAATTCCTTCCCTGGATGTGGTCGGTCTCTTTGAGGAAAATTTACTGGTGCCCCTGATGGCTGGTTTTGGGGTGGGAGGCGGGTCTTGGTATTGACGCTATCCATGACTTTCGGGACACTCATTAGATGAGCGACCGACGAGTCTTCTTTCTAAGTGCTATTATTGGCGCCTACGCTGGTGTGAGCCTGCAGCTCGTCGCTACTTTTTGGCGCGAGCCAATGCCCACTTCGGAATTCTGGGTAATTCCAATTTTAATTCTGGGCTACGGCACATTTGCGCTACCATTTGTCATTCTTGGCCTGGCAATTTTCGGTTTGCCAGCTGGCTACTTGCTTCGAAACAAAGCGCAGCAATGGTGGGTCGGTGGTGTTGCATTTGTCTGGGGCGCACTGGCCGGTAAGCTGATGTTCTACGTGATTGATCATCTGCTGTTCTTCGGCCTCTATGACCTCGACGAAGTCTCGATAAACGATATGGGCGTAACTTGGGGCGTGCCTACAGCGTTGGCTTGGTGGGTGCTTCACCGCCGAACACTCTCAACCGTTTAAAGTCCGCAATTGGGGGCTTGGCGCGTGAACTGCTCTGGATTGCCGCGTTGCTGCGCTCCCCGCAATGACGGTTCAGATGAAGGGAATCCTGCTCTCATGCAGCACCGTCGCCCCGTGCTTGACACGGGGCTTGGCCGCTTTTTGGCGCGGGCTGGAAAGGAGAATAGCCAGACCCCGTATCCAGCACGGGGTGACGCGAAATGTGGTGGGGCCATGACACTACCCTCTCCCCTTCAGGGGAGAGGGAGGAGCGCCGCAGGCGCGGAGGGTGTGGGGGTTGTCGAGTGAATGCCGTGCTAGCTGACATTCCCCTCTCCCAACCCTCTCCCCTGAAGGAGAGAGGGCTTTAAGCAGTGTCAGAAAACTGGCTCGTAACCCGGCGGCAATTCGCCATCCGGCCCCGGCTGGACCGGGGAGTGAATTCCGCATTCGGTCTTGTCCCAGCCTTTCCAGCGGCCGCTGCGCGGGTCTTCGCCAGGGGCGACCTTGTGGGTGCAGGGGGAGCAGCCGATTGACGGGAAGCCCGCTGCCACCAGCGGGTGCGGGGGCAGGGCGTGCTCGGTGAAATAGGCGGTGATGTCCTCCGCCTGCCAGTCGATCAGCGGGTTGACCTTGAGGCGGCCTTGCTTGTCCGACGTGTCGATCTCGAAACGCGGCAGGTTTGCGCGGGTGGAGGACTGGAATGCCTTGCGCCCGGTGAAGCTGGCATCGAATTGCTCAAGCGCATTCGCCAGTGGCAGGACCTTGCGCAATTCGCAGCAGCCATCGGGATCGTAAGACCAACGCAATCCGCTCTCGTCCTTTGCGGCGAGCACGGCAGCGTCAGGGGTGATGTTGCGCAGATCGGTCAGCCCCAGCCGCTCTACCAGCGTGTCGCGATAGGCGAGCGTTTCGGGGAAATGCTTGCCGGTCTCGATGAACAGCACGGGCAGGGCGGGGTCGATGCTGGCGATCAGATGCAGCAGCACCGCGCTTTCCGCGCCCATGCTGGAAACTACCGCGACTTCGCCCAGCAAGCCGTCGCCAATCACCGCACGCAGCATTTCCTGCGTGTCGCTGCCGCGAAACATGCGGTTGAGGCGGATGGCGTCTGCCTCAGTGAAGCGCGGGCCGGTGTCGATCCGGTCGCGCGTGCGGTGCTGGCTCTCGCTGGCTTCAGCCATGGCGCAGCTTCCAGATCGGCACATGGCCGTCGGCAGCGGGCTGGTAGTCATGCGGCCAGCGGTCAAGCGCTGCCTGCACAGCCTGCGGGTCCATCGCGCGCTCCGGCTCGAAGGCGTCAAAGCCACAGCGGCGCATATTGCTGAGCTGGTCCAGCAGCACATCACCCACCGCGCGCAATTCGCCAGCGTAGCCAGCTTCGCGCAGGGTGCGGGCGGCGGAATAGCCGCGCCCGTCGCCGAATACGGGGAAGTTCACTTCCACCAGCTGAACATGCGCAAGATGCGGGAGCAGCACGGACACATCATCGCCCGGTTCGATCCGTACGGCACGGGCGTCGGGCTGGTCGAGAAAGGCATCGACCGTGACGGCGGGATCGGCAACCGGCTCATCCTCGCGAAAGCGCAGCAGCTCAACCATAGATCGCCTCCTTGAACGCATCGATGCCGACGCGGCGATAAGTGTCGAGGAAACGTTCCCCCTCCCGCCGCCGGGCCAGATAGACATCGGTGGCGCGTTCCACCGCATCCACGATCCCGTCCTCGTCAAAGCCGGGACCGGTGATCTTGCCGAGCGAGGTGTCGTCACCCTCGCTGCCGCCCAGCAGCAGCTGATAATTTTCGGTGCCTTTGCGATCCACACCCAGAATGCCGATATGGCCGGCATGATGATGGCCGCAGGCGTTGATGCAGCCCGAAATCTTCAGCTTCAACTCGCCCAGTTCAGCGGTCTTGCCGGTGTCGGCGAAACGGCGCGAAATCTTCTGCGCCACCGGGATGGAGCGGGCATTGGCAAGGCTGCAGTAATCGAGGCCGGGGCAGGCGATGATATCCTCCACCGTGTCGAGATTGGCCGCACCAAGCCCCGCCGCTTCCAGCTGTTGCCAGATCGCGAACAGGTCCGCCTTGCGCACATGCGGCAGGACAATGTTCTGCGCATGAGTGACGCGGCATTCGTCAAAGCTGTAACGCGTCGCCAGATCGGCCATCAGGTGCATCTGTTCGACCGAGGCATCGCCGGGGATGCCCCCCACCGGCTTGAGGCTGATGACGGCGATGGCATAGCCCGGCTGCTTGTGCGGCAGGGTGTTACGATCGAGCCAGAGCGCGAAGCCGGGGTCGCTGCGGTCCACATCGTCAGCCAGGCCCGTCTCGAACGGCGGATCGGCAAAGAAGGTGGCAATCCGCTCCAGTTCGGCCAGCGGAGGTTCGATCCCCTGCGTCAGCAGATGCGCGAATTCTTCCTCGACCTGGCGGGTGTATTCTTCCCGCCCCAGCTCATGGACCAGGATCTTGATCCGGGCCTTGTACTTGTTGTCGCGTCGGCCATAGCGATTGTAGACGCGCAGGCAGGCTTCCGAATAGGTGATCAGCTGGTCGACCGGGACGAACTCGCGGATGCAGGGCGCGATCATCGGGGTGCGGCCCATACCGCCGCCGACATAGAAGGCCGCGCCGATTTCGCCCGCGTCATTCCGGACCATGCGGATGCCTATGTCGTGCAGCTTCATGGCCGCGCGATCAGTCTGGCTGGCGATCACCGCTATCTTGAACTTGCGCGGGAGATACATGAATTCAGGGTGGAACGTGCTCCACTGGCGGATCAATTCGGCATAGGGGCGCGGATCGACGACTTCGTCTGCCGCAGCGCCGGCGAAATGGTCAGAGGTGGTGTTGCGGATGCAATTGCCGCTGGTCTGGATGGCGTGCATTTCCACCCTGGCAAGATCAGCAAGCAAATCAGGTGCTTCTTCCAGCTTTATCCAGTTGTACTGGATATTCTGGCGGGTGGTAAAATGGCCATAACCGCGATCGTATTTCCCGGCGATATCGGCCAGAGCATGCATCTGCGCGCCACTGAGCGTGCCATAGGGGATGGCGACCCGCAGCATATAGGCGTGCAGTTGCAGATAGAGGCCGTTCTGCAGCCGCAGCGGCTTGAACTGGTCTTCGGACAGCTTGCCTTCAAGACGGCGACGGGTCTGGTCGCGGAATTCCTCCACCCGGCTGTCGACCATCGCCTGGTCATAGTGGTCGTAACGATACATCAGATCACCCAGTTGCCGGCTTCGGGATCGGCCGGTTTCAGTGTCAGGTCGGGGCGCACGGTGGGGCCGAGCGCGCGAATCCGGTCCTTGATATGTGCGGGGCGGACACCGCCATTGGCGTCGCGTTCCGCATCGATGGCGTAGGGGGCGTTGACGCGGCGGGCGCCTTCTTCGCGCGCGGCGATGGCGTCAGCCTCGTCGCCCACGTCCACGGCGTCTTCGACGTGGATTGACCAGTCATAGCCGGTCCACCAGGTGACCGCCCCGCTTTTCAGATCATTACCGGTCAGGATCTTCATGCATGTGCCTCCGTCGCGATGCGGGCGAGGGTGCTGTCATCCTGCGCAGTCACATCGCCAATAATTATCAGGGCGGGGCTTTTCACCTTGCCCCGTTTCACCAGTTCGGGAAGGCCTGCCAGCGCCGCGCGCAGCACGCGCATGTCTGCCCGGGCCGCGTTTTCAACCACCGCCACCGGAACATCCGGGGCCAGGCCATCCGCCATCAGCTTTTCCGCGATGAGTGGTGCGGTCTTGACGCCCATGTAGATCACCAGCGTGCGGCCCTTGCCCGCCAGTCCGGTCCAGTCCTGGTCAGTCAGCCCCTTGCACTGGCCGGCGACGAAGCTGACGATGCTGGACCGGTCGCGATGAGTGAGCGGAATTTGTGCCGCGGCTGCCGCGCCGTTGGCGGCGCTGATGCCGGGGACCACTTCGACCGGAACGCCAGCCGCGCGGCAAGCCTCCGCCTCTTCGCCGCCACGGCCGAAAATGAACGGGTCGCCGCCCTTCAGCCGCACGACATCGCGTCCGGCCAGAGCTTCGCGCACCAGCAGCGCGTTGATCTCTTCCTGCGGGAGTGTGTGTTTGGAACGGCGCTTGGCCACGCTGACAAAGCGCGCATGGGGATGCGCAAGTGTCAGGATTTCGGGGTCAACCAGCCCGTCATGCACCACCAGACGTGCCGCTCGCAGCAAGCGCACAGCGCGCAGGGTCAACAGCTCGGGATCACCCGGACCTGCTCCGACGAGATAGACTGTTCCTGTCTTTTCCATGCCGCGCCAAATGCGCGCGCTGTTTCCTGCTCGCCAGCGAGAATGAATTGCCGATGGGGAAGGGGAACTTTAGTCCCCGCTTGCGCCCTTGCTGTCCACCCGCTGTGCGATGGCGGCCACCAGCTGATCGAATTCAGCATTGCGGCGCAGGTTTATGTCATTCTGCGGGAAGGGAATTTCGATCCCTTCGGCCTGGAACAAATCCCATAACTTTTTGAGTACAGCGGAGCGGATATTGCCCACGCCTTCCTCCGGGTCGCGGATCCAGCAGTGGATCACAAAATCGACCGAGCTTGCCCCATATTGGTCCAGCCACACTGTCGGAGGCGGAGTCTTGAGGATACGGTCGACACTGCCCGCAGCTTCCAGCATCAGCTGTTCCGCGCGTTTGATATCGCAATTATAGCTGACGCCCACGGGCACCTGGATGCGGACATTCTTGCTGGAATAGGACCAGTTCTCGACCTGATTGATCATCAGGTTTTCGTTCGGGATCAGATATTCTTTCTCGTCCCGTGTGGTGATGGACACGGCGCGAATGCCGATTTTGCGGATCTGGCCAAAGGTCGTGGCACCGGATTGATCTGCAATGGCAATCACGTCACCCGGCTTGATCGAGCGGTCCATCAGCAGGATGATCCCGGCGATAAGGTTGCCGAAGGTTTTCTGAAGGCCGAAACCAATGGCAAGACCGAATGCGCCGGAGAACACCGCCAGCGCGGTCAGGTCGATACCCAGCATGTCGATGCCGACCAGGATCGCGAGGCCCCAGACCACCAGGGATACCAGTTTGTCTGCCAGAAGCATTTGCGACGGATCGAGCTTGGTCATGCGCTTGAGCGCCGACTTGGCGACCCGCGTCAGCACCCAGGCAGCGATGTAAACGCCAACGATCACAACTACCACGACCAGCGCATCGAGCAGGGAAATACGCATGTCACCCGCGCTGATTGCCATGGAATCGAGCGTGTCGAGAATGCCCTTGGCGGTTTCGCTCTTGGCGCCAACCGCTTCCTTTATCTCGTCCGCTGCCGCTACGGGGGTTTCCGGTGCGGGCGAGGGAACACCACTTGCATCGGCGCCCGTGCTGGCTGCCTCTGCTGCGGCGTCAGTTGCCCCTTCTGCTGCGGCGGGCTCAACCGCATCCACTGTTGCTGTTGTCGTCATGCCCCATCCTGTTCCATCGCGGCGAAGGCTTGCTCAAGATCGGCAAGCAGGTCCGCCGGGTCTTCCAACCCGATTGAAAAACGAACGCCCAGACGGTCTTCTTTGTTCCAGCCAGATGGCGGCCAGCTGCCCGCGCTGCGGTTCGGGGCAGGGTCGAAGGGGATGGCGAGGCTTTCAAACCCGCCCCAGCTATAGCCGATGCCAAACAGTTCCAACGCGTCGATAAAGCGCGCCCTTGCGGCGGCGTCGCGGCCCTTGAGGACGATCGAGAACAGCCCGCAGCCGCCGGTGAAGTCGCGCTTCCACAGATCATGCCCTGGCGCGCCGGGCAGGATCGGGCATAGAACATGCGCAACTTCGGGCCGGGTCGAAAGATAGCGCGCCAGTTCCAGCGCGCTGTCCGTTTCGCGTTGCAGGCGCACACCCATAGTCCTGAGGCCGCGCAAGGCCAGCGCAGCGTCATCGGGCGACACGACATGACCCAAATCCTGCGCTGTGCGACGCAATTGGCCATAGAGTTCTTCACCGGCCGAAACGCTGCCCATCAACACATCCGAATGGCCGTTGACATGCTTGGTCAGAGCCATGATCGAAATGTCGCAGCCGCGCTCCAGCGCCGGGAAGCCGGTCGGCCCGGCCCAGGTGTTGTCGAGCAGCGTCAATGCCCCATGCTCGCGCGCAATCGCGGCGAGGGCCGGGATATCGCACACTTCCATGGTCAGGCTGCCAGGACTTTCCAGCAGCACGGCTTTCGTGCGTTCGCAGAACAGGGTGCGGTAAGCGTCAATATCCAGCGGATCGAAGAAGCGCGTCTCGACCCCAAAGCGTTTTAGCATGCCGTTGGAGATATGACGGCTGGGATCATAGGCATTGTCGGTCACCAGTAGTACGTCACCGGGGCTGAGCACTGTCAGCAAGGCGCCGGTAATCGCAGCGACCCCGCTGGGATAGAGCAAGGTGCCAAATGCGCCGGGTTCCAGCTCCGTCAGCGCCTCCGCCAACGCCCATTGTGTCGGTGCGCCGCGCCTGCCGTAGAAAAACCGGCCATCTTCGTTGCGTGTCGGCCCCTGCTTCAATGCTGCGGTGTCAGGGTAAAGATGCGTGCTGGCGCGCCAGACGGGCGGGCTGACCACAGCGCCCGGCTGGTCGCCCGTGCCCGTCCATTCGGGCCTGCGCCCGCCGCCAATCAGCTTTGTGTCAGGCCGGAGCGGCCCCTTTGCTTTGGCCATGCTTATTGCGGTGCCCCGGCTTCCTTCGGCGTGTCGGGATCAGCACCCCATTCGCTCCAGCTGCCATCATAGAGCTCGCCATGGTGGTGGCCGAGCAGGTCCATCGCAAAGAGCAACACGCAGGCGGTAACCCCGCCGCCGCAACTGGTGATGACCGGGCCGGATGGATCAACCCCGGCAGCGTCAAATTCAGCTTGCAGGCCAGCCTTGTCCTTGAACGTACCGTCTTCGTTGTAGAGTTTGAAGAAAGGCAGGTTGCGCGCGCCGGGGATATGACCACCGGCAAGCCCATGAACAGCGTCATCCACTTCAGCAGAAAAACGCCCGGCATCGCGGGCATCCACCACTTGCGCGGCGCGGCTTTCCACATTGGCGAGCATGTCTGCCTTGCTGCGGATCTTGGCGCGCTTGTCGTCGCTTGGGGCATAGGTGGCAGGCGCACAATCAGTGCAACCGGCTTCGACAGCGCGGCCTTCCGCCTGCCACTTGCCGAATCCGCCATCGAGGATCGCAACTTCGTGATGGCCGTAAAGATGGAAGAAATACCATGCGCGGGCAGAGGTCTTCACTGCGCTGGCATCATAAATCACCACGCGGGTGCTGTCGCTGATCCCCAGCTCAGCCATACGTGCCGCAAATTGCTCGGGCGTTGGCAGCGCATTGGGGACCGGGCTGCTCATGTCCTTCAGGCTCGGCAGGTCGAGATATTTCGCGCCGGGAATATGGGCGGTCTCATATTCGGCGCGCGGGTCGCGGCCTGCATTGGGAAGATGGGCGGAGGCATCCACCACCACGAGGTCAGCAGCGCCAAGCTGGTCAGCGAGCCATTGAGTTGAAACAAGGTTTTCCATGGCACATGGGTAGCGCCGCCGCGCCTCCTAGTCGAGCGCCTTGAGGCCCAGATTGGGATAACCCTGTGGCGGCAGGTCAAGCCGATAGGGGCGCAGGCGGCTGCCGATAGTCTCCGGCACTTCACCGAGCAGATATGTACGCGCGGAAGGCAGGAAGCCATTCCCGGTGCAACGCCACAGCAAAAGCGGCACGAGGAGCGGGACATTGCCCTGCATGATCGGACGAATTTCGGACAAGGGCAGGACAATCTCGCCCTTCAACACCTGCGTCTCGCCCGGATCGAGGCGGGGAAGTTCATTGCGCAAGGTCAGCGCTCGCGCGGGATCAGCGCGCTGGGCGTCAATCGGTGCAGAGCCATGGGCGGCGGCAAGCTCCCCTTCCAGCTGCAACCCTTCCAGCGCGGTGCCGCCGGGATTGGTCACGCGCAAGTGATAGGACAGGCGCAAGGCCATGACGCTGCGGCTGAGCGTGGCGGTTTCCATTTCCAGCAGCGGTGCGCGGATGGCGATGCTGCGCGCAAGTGCCGGAGCTGGACGCGGCGTGGGCGCAGGCTGGATTTCGGGCGCAGTTACAGGGGCAGCCGGTGCGAGCGGGGTGGCGACCGGCGCTGGCTCGGTTTGCACAATTGGCGGGACGATTTCCTCCACCGGCTCTTCCCTGCGCCGACGCCAGGCCCACATGCCGAGGATGAGCACAACCAGCCCGCCAACTGCTCCGGCCAGCCATATCCACCACGGCATCTCAGCATTCGGTGTCTCTGTAGCCGGGCCCTCCTGAACCGACATTGCCTCTGGCGCAGCGGGCAATTCCGGCGGTGAGGCGGGAATGGCTTCCACGCCATCCGGCGCAGGACTGGCCGAAGGCGCGGGGGGCTGCACCGGCGCGGATTGGCGTTGCGGTTCAGCGGTCGGGCGCGGTTGGCTTTGAGTTGGCGCGGTTGACGGGGTCGGCGCGGGCGCGGGTGTCGCGCTGGGCAAGGGGCTGGGTGTCGGGGCGGGCCTGTCTGTCTCAATCGCGCGCGGGGCGACCGGCACGGCACCTTCCGTATCCACCGGGCCCTGCACATTGGGCGTCGCTGAAGGTGTTGGCGATGGCGGCAGCTGGAAATCGCGCACCGATTGCTGCGCGCTCACCGGGGCAGCGAGCGCAAGGGCAATCAGGGGCAGGGCAGGCAAGCGTTTCATGCGTGGAATGGTCCAGATGGGGAGGCGCGCTGAATAGGCACTGAACTTGCCAATTCCAACCGCCCGCTTGTGTCTTTTGCGCGTTCAGGGCAGATGCGCGGCATGAGCGACACACCTGACACTTTGCATCTGGGCCAGACCAGCGCCCTGCCCGCATCGCCGGAGGCGGCGCAGCTGGACTATGTCCCCAATCCGCGCGCGGGCAGCCTCTATCTTGTGCGATTTGCTGCGCCTGAATTCACCTCGCTGTGCCCGGTGACGGGCCAGCCCGACTTTGCGCATCTGGTGATCGACTATGCGCCGGGGGAAACCATCGTCGAATCCAAGAGTCTCAAGCTCTTCCTCGGCTCCTTTCGCAACCATTCGGGCTTCCACGAGGATGTGACGGTGGGCATTGGCCAGCGGCTGGCAGAGGAAATGAAGCCCCGCTGGCTGCGCATAGGCGGCTATTGGTATCCGCGCGGAGGCATCCCCATTGATGTCTTCTGGCAGACGGGTGCACCTCCGGCGGATCTATGGGTCCCCGATCAGGGGGTGGCCAGCTATCGCGGCAGGGGCTAGCCTGCTCCCGGCGTAAGCGGGGGAAGGTCATGGCTGCGGGTTGGAAATTCGGAATTGCAGGGTCATTTCTGGCGCTAGCTATTCCCGCGCAGGCACAGAAGGTTCAGTTCAGCCCGGTCGAGTGCAGTTTCGGCCCGGAACTGGATGCGCAATTTGAAAGCTTGCAGCGCGAACATGATGCCGGGCTGGAGGCAGTCGGCCTGCGCTTCCGCTACCCCGATGAAGAGCGCGGCGGGGAATATAGTGTCACGCGGGAATTGCCCGGCTCAGTGCCCGGCCAGCCACAAGTCAGCGCCATTTCCATCGCTTTCGACCAGCGCACGGTCTATTTCCGCGATGATCTCGAAACCGTCCTGAAATGGGCAGAGAAGCGGGGTTTCTACCGCCCCGGTGAAGATGGCTATCTTGGCAATGTGATCCTGCCCGATGGCGAAGAAGCCGACAGCGGCGTGATCTTCGGCACCCAAGATTACGGCTATGACGAGGCACAAGGCAAAACGGTGGCCTTTTTCGATCCGCGCGGCAAATCGGGGATTGCCTGTGCTTACCCGCAGGCAAAGCGGCTGGCAGCACAATCGGGGCTGCCGCTGGAGGAATTTGCGAAATTCCGCCCCGACAAGGCGATCTGGACCGCCGCGGTAGCTCGCGCAGCCAGCGAAGCAGAAGCGGCGCGCGCCGCGGGTGACTTCGATAAAGCGGCGCGGCAATCGCGCGAACTGCTCGACTTGCTTGATGCAGCGGGGGCGCGGAAGAGCAAGGAATATGCCGCTGCGCTGGACAGCCACGGGCAGAGCCTGGTCGGGCTGGGGCGCCAGTGGGAAGCGCTGGAACTGTTCCGCAGCGCGCGCAGCCTCGCGGCGGAAACCATGGGGCTGCGCCACCCCGTCACAACCGGTTATTCGGGCCATTATGCCAGCACACTCAACAGCTTGCGCCCCGGTGATGAGGCCTGGTGGGAGATGACCTTCGTGCGCGGCGAATTTGCAACCCTGTTTGGTGACGATGATCCGCGCACACTGGCCGCGCTTAACCAGCAGGGTATCGCGACGGGTGATATCGTGATGGCCGGGCGGGAGGAAATGCTCGAACTGGATGATGCGCGGTCCATGCTGCTCGACGGGCTCAAGCGCAGCATCACTCGCTTCGGGCCGAAACATCCTGACACGCTGGCGATCCTGTTCAGCCTTGGCCTTGTGCTCGACCGGATGGATGAGAAAGATCGCGCCGCGGAAGCGATCTCCGCAGTGATTGTCGGGCGGCGCGAGCTGTTTGGTCCAACGCACCCGCTGACCCTGCAGGCGTTGTCCGCCCAGGCCGATTTCCGCCTGCGTGATCCGGAGCAGCGAAGCGGGGCGTTGGGCGCGGCATTGGTCCTGACCGATGCCTGGAAGGAACGCCGTCTGACGCTGGCCACTTCGGCGCAGGACGAAGCACAGCGGGCGCGCGAAATGGCCGGCCAGAAGCGCGATTTCCTGGCGCTGGCAGAAGCTTCGTGGTGGAACCTTGAAGGCGAACCCGAGATGGCGGCCGGGCTGCGCGGAGTGGCGTTCGTCGCCCTGCAAGAGGCGATGGCAGGCAGCACCGATCGGGCCGTTGCGCTGATGGCTGCGCGCCGCGCCGCTGATGACGCGGGCGCCGGGCTGGGCGAACTGGCCGCGCGCAGGCAGGCGCTGGCAGACGAATGGAGCGCTGTGGAGACGCGGCTGACCGCGCTGCTGGGGGCAAGCGATCCGGCGGCGGAACGTGCCGCCCTGTCTGCACGGCAGGATGCAATCGAAGCCGAACTGGCGCAGATTGATCAGCGCCTACAGGCCGAGACTCCGGCCTATTTCGCCTTCACCCGGCCACAACCGCTGGACCTGTCTGAAACGCAAAAAATGCTGGCGAAGGATGAAGCTGTGCTGCTGCTCCAGCCAACCCCATGGGGCACCCATGTCTTTGCCGTTACCCGCAACAAGGTGGCCTGGCACCGCTCCGACTGGACCGAGCGAGACGTGGGCGATGCCGTGCGGCGTTTGCTGTGGGATGTTGGCGGCAATGTCAAAGTCGCCTCGTGGGAAGAGGCGGAATGGAGCCAGCAGGGCAGCGGTGCATATCCCTATGATCGGGGAACGGCCTTCGCGCTCTACCAGCAACTGGTCGCCCCGGTCGAAGCCACGCTGGAAGGTCGGGCGCATTTGCTGGTCGCAGCGGGGGGATCCTTGTCAGGCATCCCGCTGGCGATCCTTGTCACGCAGGAGCCGCAAGGCGAAGATGGCAATCCGGATGATTTGCGCGCCACCAGCTGGCTGGCTGATAAATATGCGCTGGTGAACATCCCCTCGCTCTCGGCCTTGAGGGCCCTGCGCAGCACTGGCCGGGATGGCGGGCCATTGGAAGGCCGCTTTACCGGCTTTGGCGATCCGCTGCTGGAAGGGGCCGGGGAACAGCGCGGCGGCAATCGCAGCGCCCGGCGCGGGTCGGGGACACAGCGGGCGGCCGCCTATTTCCTTGGCCGCAGCGGCGCAATGGAGCATCCGCTGGCAGATGTTGCCAGCTTGCGCAGCCTCGCGCGCCTGCCGGGCACCGCGCAGGAAATCGCTTCTCTGGCGCAGGCCTTTGGCGCGGCGCAAGACCAGCTCTTTGTCGGCCCGCGTGCAACAGAGAGCAATTTTCGCAACCTGAACCTGAAAGGCATTAGCGTGCTGGCGCTGGCCACGCATGGTCTCGTTTCAGGGGAACTCGACGGCTATAGCGAACCGGGGCTGGTCTTTACTCCGCCAGCCGAGCCAAGCCTTGCCGATGACGGTCTGCTGACGACTTCCGAGATCGCCGGGCTGGAGATTGATGCCGAATGGGTGATCCTGTCTGCCTGCAACACGGCAGCGGGCGATGGCGATGAAGGCGCGCCGGGCCTGTCAGGTCTTGCGCGGGCCTTCTTTTATGCCGGGGCGCGCAGCTTGCTCGCTTCGCATTGGCCGGTGCGCGACGATGTTGCCCCGCGGATTACCGTGCGGACGGTCGAGCTACGGCGCGAAAACCCGAAATTGTCCCGCGCTCAGGCCTTTAGCCAAGCGATCCGCGAAGTGCGCAATGATCCGCAGGCTGACAGCGATAATGACACTTGGGCGCACCCCAATGCGTGGGCACCCTTTGTGCTGGTGGGCGACCGTTAAAGGTCGTGCAGCCCGCGCGTTGTGCCGCGATTGCGCTCGTCCAGAGTATCCCGGATATGTTCGAACACCGCACCATAGAGGCGGTTCTGGAATTCGATCCCGACAACGTGGTTCACGCACCAGCGCACGGTGGCGACCACAGGGCCGATCGGGCCAATGCGGATGCTGATTTCCTTGTCCGGTTCAAGCCGGCCAAAGCGGTCATAGAAGCGGCAGCCACTTTCGGAAATATCGAGGATGCGCACGTCCTTCGGCACACCGGTGCCGGTGCGATAGCGGCCCTCGATCGCGATTTCGAAACGATCATCACGGCGAGCATTGTCATCTGGCAGGATTGCGCGCTGTTCCATCGGGCATTTATTTAGGCGGCAAGGGTAAATTTCTGGCTAAAACGAACTAATGAGAATGTGACAATAGTATGACTATTCCGGGCGTTTGCGTGGCGTTTTGCAGCGGCCCTGTTCCTGATCATAATGCGAGTAGGTTATGCGTCCGGCCTTGGTAGGCTGACCACACCAATAGCAATTCCTGGACAGGGCCTGATGATGGAAGCAGCAGCCGGAAACCGCCCGGATCATGTGCCCGCAGACCGCGTGGTGGATTTCAACATTTTCGCGCCGCCGGGGGCAGAGCAGGATTACTTTGCAGCTTGGCTGTCCCTGCTCGATGGACCGGGGCTGGTCTGGAGCACAGCCAATGGTGGCCACTGGATCGGGGCACGCGGTGACATTGTGCGCGATATCTGGGGCGATGCAGCGCGCTTTTCCAATGCCGCGCTGGCAGTAACACCGGGGCTGGGCGAGGTTATGAACTTCATCCCGCTGCAGCAGGATCCGCCCGAACATAAGCCTTTCCGCATGGCCGTGATGAAGGGGATGGCGCATCAGCACATTGTCGCGATGGAGCCGACCGTTCGGGCAGAGGCGCAATCGCTGATTGAAGGGCTAAACGGGGGCAACGGTTGCGATTTCATGCAGGATTTTGCGGAAATCCTGCCGGTGAACATGTTCCTGACCCTGATTGGCGTGCCCACGGACGACCGCACAAAGCTACGCCCGTTGGGCCAGCAACTGACGCGGCCGGACGGCAGCATGACGGTGGTGGAATTGCGCGATGCGGCTGACAATTATCTCGAACCCTATGTGAAAGCGCGGCTGGAAAATCCGGGACAGGATCTGTTTGGCCGCATCCTCTCCGTACCGATTGATGACCGCCCCTGGAGCTTTGACGAAGCACAACGCATGTGCCGCAACCTGCTGTTTGGCGGGCTGGATACGGTGGTGGCGATGCTTGGCAATATGCTGCTGCACCTGGCCACGCATCCGCAGGATCAGCAGCGCTTGCGAGACGATCCGAAGCTGATCCCGGACGCTGTGGACGAACTGATGCGGCGCTATCCCACAGTTTCCGTTACGCGCAACTGCGTGGAAGACAGCGAGATTGACGGTGTGACGATCAAGTCTGGCGACCTGATCTACCTGCCCAGCGTGATCCATAACCTCGATCCACGCAGTTTTGATCGGCCCGAGGTGGTTGATTTCGAACGCAAGCTGGCGCCGATTCGGCACACGACCATGGGGACCGGCCCGCATCGCTGTGTCGGCGCAGGCCTTGCGCGGACCGAAGCGATTATCGTGCTGCAGGAATGGCTCGCATCTATCCCGCCCTTTCGGCTGGCAGAAGGGGCAAAGCCATCCTTCCGCCCCGGCAATGTCGGCGCGTTGTCATGCCTGCAGCTCTGCTGGTGAGATTTTGCAAGATACTGGAAATGGTGCCGGCTGCAGGGGTCGAACCCGCGACCTGATGATTACAAATCAACTGCTCTACCAACTGAGCTAAGCCGGCACATTCTTCTCGTCCTACCGCTTCGCTGCTTTAGGACGTTCCTGTTCGTCCTACCGCTTCGCTACATGAGGACAGGGTTTGGCCCCGCATCGATGCGACAGGAAGCGCCCGCTAGCCTCAAACTGCCCCGAATGTCCAGCCCTCTGTGCGCACAATTTCACCTGTGAGGCCTGTCGGGTGCCAATAGGTCGGGTCATGGCCAATCTTTCGCAGCCAAGCGGCTGTCACCAGGGCGTCAGACGAATGGTCGTCAATCGGCCCTTCACCCCTGACAGGAGCGGAACCCAACGCATTGAGCGCATCGTTCAGTTCCTCGTAACTGCGCAGTTTGGTGCGCCCCTTGCGTAAGCCGCCGCCCTGCGCTGCTATGGAGGTATACATCTCGACAACAATGGAGCCATCGGCCGGCAGCGGATCGACTGGCCAGACGGGCAAATGCCCGCGCAGCCGGTGCAGCATGCGCATTCCGGTGAGGCTGGACTTGCCGACCTGCGCCGCGCCGACGAGGTTGAAATTGCTCACCGGGCGAACCCCTGCCGCGCGCTGGGCTTGCTCTGCCACACGAAAGCGCCCTTCGCGCGTGGCGGCATCGGGCAAGTGGAAGCGATCCCCGACATGCTCTTTCGCGTGGCGGAAGTAGCGGCTGGCTTCAGGATGGGAGACGAAACTGCCCGATTCCAGATGCGGGTCGTTGGCGCAAATGCTGTCGATCAGCGCCCAAAGCGCTGCCGCATCTGGCGGGCTGTCTGCCCAATCGGGGAAGAAGGCCCCGGCATCAGCAAAGGGCAACGAAATGCCCAGATCCATTCCCACCAGCGTATCGTTCGGCAAATGGTCGCGCAGCAGCGTGAGGACCTCCATCCGGCTCCAGCCGCGCCCCGGATCGACCAGCACCGGCGGCCCGCCGCCTGCATGGGCAAGGGAGAGCGCGATCCCCTTCTGCCGTTCGCCCTTCGCGCCGGACCAGTCGATGGCGAGGAAATGCTGGAAGCGCCCCGGTCGCATCACGCAAGCGGGCGGGCGAACAGTGCGTCCCATGCGGCCAGTGCAGGCTTGGCCGCATAGGAGGTATCGGTCAGGCCAAGTTCTGCGAACAGCGGGAGGTTCGACGGGACAGGGGCGGGGATGCTGGAAACATCAAGGTCGGCAAAGAGCAGCTGGAAATAGGCGGTCGCGCTGACCGAATCGAGCAATTGCGCATGTTTCGCGAAATAGCGGGCCTGTTCTTCGGGCGAGGACTGGATTGACGAGCCGGAAAAGCTGGCGCTGGTCCAGCCGCCTTCCGTTACCAGCACGGGCAGGGTGCTGGCCCCCTTGATCCGCGAATAATAATCTGCCGGGATATCCTCCGGATTGCCCCACGAGAAATAGGGGTAGGAGGAGATGCCGATGGCCTGCGTAAAGGCGAAATCGGTGAGGTCTTGCGCGATCCCGGTAAAATTGCCGGGCGAGCCGATCCCGCCCCATGCCTGTTCAGCCTGCACCGAGATAAACCGCTGCGATGTGGCCCCGGCATTGGCCAGCGCGGCCTCCATGAAATTGGCGGCATCGCGCAAGGCGGCATAGGTTTGTGCCGAAGCTGCCGAGCGGACAAGGTTGGTCTCGGCGGCAAGGCCCAGTTGTTCGGGCGCCAGCATGCTCTCTACCGCTAGCGCATAGTCGCGCGCCAACTCCTGAATCGGAGGTTCCGCAAGACTACGCCCCGCTGCCAGCAGGGCAGGGGCCTCTGCCGTCCGGTCCAGCCCGTCGGTGAGGTCGAGCATGAAAGCGAGCGACAGCCCTTTGCTGCGGAACAGATTGACCAGTTCCACCTTATCACGCTGGAGAATTGCGGCCGGTGTCATCCCTGTAAGGAGGTCCGCCCACGGCAATTGCTCATGGATAATCGCCAGTTCTGCGCGCTGGCTCCACAGGTCGATGCCCTGCAAAACAGAGGCGACCGTGGGCTGCGGTGGGACGGGGGAGAAGCCCATCTTCCAGCTGCGCGTGGTGGGTGTGGGGGGCGGTGAAGGCGAAGGGCTGGGTGAAGTTGTCGGGCTGGCGCTGCCCGATCCGCAGGCACCCGCTGCCAACAGGATCGCGCTCGCAGCGGTACCTTGCAGGAAGCGGCGGCGGTGCTGGCTGGTGCTCATTGTCCCCCGATTTCCTTGCGCCGCTTGTCCCACCATTGCATCCGCTTGAGCACTTCGCGTTCGAATCCCCGCTCGACAGGGGTGTAAAATTCCTGACCCGGCATCCCCTCCGGCCAGTAATTGTCGCCGGAAAAGCCGCCTTCTGCATCATGGTCATAGCTGTAGCCTGAACCATAGCCGATATCCTTCATCAGCTTGGTGGGCGCATTGAGGATATTCTGCGGCGGCATCAGGCGGCCGGTTTCACGCGCGCTTTTCCACGCGGCTTTCTGCGCGGCATAGGCGGCGTTCGATTTGGGCGCAGTGGCGCAATAGAGGCAGGCCTGCACCACGGCCAGTTCACCTTCGGGGCTGCCGAGGAATTCATAGGCATCCTTGGCCGCAAGGCATTGGGTCAGCGCCTGCGGATCGGCGAGGCCGATATCTTCGCTGGCAAAGCGCACCAGCCGCCGCAGCACGTAAAGCGGTTCCTCCCCGGCGGTTAACATCCGCGCGAGGTAATAAAGCGAAGCCTGCGGATCGCTGCCGCGCAGGCTTTTGTGGAGCGCGGAGATTAGGTTGTAATGCCCGTCGCGATCCTTGTCATAGACAGCCACACGCCGCTGGAGGAACTTGCCGAGCCCCGCCGGGTCCAGCGGTTCAGGGATTTGGGCGTTATACAGCGTTTCCGCCTGGTTGAGCAGGAAGCGCCCGTCGCCATCGGCGCTGGCAACCAGCGCCTCGCGCGCGTCAGGCGTGAGGGGGAGGGGGCCTGCCAGCTCCTCCGCCCGGTCCAGCAATTTGCCCAGCGCTGCCGCATCGAGCCGGTGGAGGATCAGCACCTGCGCGCGGCTCAGCAATGCTGCGTTGAGCGCGAAGCTGGGGTTCTCGGTCGTCGCGCCGACCAGAGTCACCGTGCCGCGTTCGACAAAGGGCAGGAAGCCATCCTGCTGCGCGCGGTTGAAGCGGTGGATTTCGTCCACGAACAGCAGCGTCTTCTGGCCTGCGCTGGCCATCTTGTCGGCTTCGGCAAAGGCTTTCTTCAGATCCGCCACGCCGGAAAAGACCGCGCTGACCGAGACAAAGCGCATTCCCACCGCATCGGCGAGCAGCCGCGCCGTGCTGGTCTTGCCCGTGCCCGGCGGCCCCCACAGGATCATGCTGGAAAGGCGGCCCGCCGCCACCATCCGCCCGATCGCGCCTTCCGGCCCGGTCAGGTGTTCCTGCCCGATGACCTCATCCAGCGAGCGCGGGCGCAGGCGATCAGCCAGCGGCGCGTCCTCGCCCGGAATTTCGGGCGCGGATGAGGGCGGAGAATCGTCGGCGAAGAGGTCGGCCATGGAGTGCGTTCTAGGCAATCAGGCGGGAATTGCCATTGTTGCAGCTGTGACTATTATGCCCGCACTTTCGGGGGAGAGAGATAATGAACAATCCTGTGACCAAGACACCGGCTCACCTGTGGGTGGTGGGTGTCGTTTCGCTACTGTGGAATGCCATTGGCGCGAATGACTATCTGCAAACGCGCATGCGCAATATGGATTACCTCGGCAGCATGGGCTTCACCGATGAAGCCATGGCCTATATCGACGGCTTCCCGATCTGGGTGGATATTGCATGGGGGCTGGGCGTATGGGGCGCTGTGGCCGGTTCAATCCTGCTGCTGTTGCGGCGCAAGCAGGCGACAATTGCCTTTGCCCTTTCGCTGATAGGGGCGTTCTTGTCGAACCTCTATCCCTATATCAGCAACCCGCCAGAAATCATGCAGCAACCGGCGGCGAAAATCATGCCGGTGGTGATTATCGTGATTGCGATACTGCTGCTTTACTACTCGCGCAGGCAATCCGCGAACGGTGTGCTGCGCTGACGTTCAGCCCTTCGCGTTAGCCAATCGCAAATAGGTATCGACCACCGCCTGATTGATCGCATCCCATGAATAGTCGCGGCTGCGCTCTTCACCCGCTGTGCCATGCGCGGCGCGCAGCTGTGCATCGGTGCAATAGGGCGCAAGTGCATCGGCAAACAGGCCACAGTCACCGGGTTTGACCAACTGGCCCGTTACCCCGGCATCGACAAGGCTGGAAGCACCGGTTGCGCTGGCGGCAACCACCGGCAGCCCGCAGGCCATCGCTTCCAGCGTCACATTGCCGAAGGTTTCGGTGATTGAGGGGTTGAGGAATATATCCCCGCTCGCCAGTGCCCGGCCAAGGTCTGCGCCGGTCTGGAAGCCTGCGAAGACAGCATTTTCCAGATGGTCTTCAAACCAGCCACGCGCCGGGCCATCGCCGATGACCAGCACTTTGTGCGGCACACCCCGTGTGCGCAGTTCCGCCACGGCTTCGGAAAAGACGTCCAGCCCCTTTTCCATCACCAGCCGCCCAAGGAAGGTGATGGCCACATCCTCATCGGCCAGCCCAAGCGAGCGGCGCCATTCCATGTCGCGCGCGCCCGAATGGAACACATTGCGGTCGACGCCGCGCGACCACAGGCCGATATCGCTGTGCATGCCTTGCGCCAGCAATTCCTCGATCTGGCTCTGACTGGGCGCGACCAGCGCATCGCAGCGATTGTAGAAACGGCGCAAGATGCCCTCGATTGTCGGTTCGAGGAAGCCGAGCCCGTAATAGCGCGGATAGGTCTCGAACCGCGTATGCACCGATGCGAGCACCGGGATACCCCGTGCGCGCGCCCATTTCAGCGCCTTGTGCGCCGTGGGGTCCGGCGAGGAAAAGTGCATCATGTTGGGCGCGAATTTCTCAAGGTCCGCGCGCACTTCCTCGTTCATCCCCAGCGGCAGGCGATACTCGCCGCGCCCCTTTACCGGCATCCGCATATTGGGGATATTGACGAGGTCCCCGGTTGGCTCGAAATCGGGCTCCGCCACCACCGGCGCATAGACACGCACAGCCGCGCCCAGCCGCAAGAGGTAGCCAACCAGCCGGTTCAACGCCTGGTTCGCACCATCACGGGTGTAGTTATAATTGCCGCTGAACAGGGCAATGCGGAGATCGGACGTTTCCATCGTGCCAGCGCTTTAGGGGGTGAAGTCCGGTTTGGCGAGAGGGAGGTTGGGGACATGCATAGAGGCCTGAAACCCTCATCCAGGCTACGCTAGCTCCATACGGAGCAAGTTTCGCCATCCTTCTCCCACCGGGAGAAGAAAGTCGAACCGAAACCTTCTCCCCGGGGAGAAGGATGCTGGAGCTTGGCGCACAGCGTCTAGCGGAAGCTGGATGAGGGGCTACACGGTCTCAGCCTGTCGAGAAGCGAGCGGATTAGCTTGACTCCTTCCCCCATCTCACTAGTGGCGGCTCCGGGCCACGCGGTCCCAACGCCGCGCGAGCTCTCTGTAAGGAGAGAATACAAATGACTACTATGCCGACGCTCCGTCCGGAGCGCCCGTTCTTTTCGTCCGGTCCGACCTGCAAGCCTCCGGGCTGGTCGCTCGACAAGCTCGATACCAAGAGCCTCGGACGTTCGCACCGTTCCAAATATGCCAAGGGTCGCCTGAAATATGCGATCGACCTGACCAAGGAACTGCTTGGCATTCCTGACGATTATCTCGTCGGCATCATGCCCGGTTCGGATACGGGTGCGCTGGAATGCGCGATGTGGACCATGCTTGGCGCACGCCCCGCGACGGTCGCCGCATGGGAAAGCTTCGGCAATGTGTGGATTCAGGACGCAGTCAAGCAGCTCAAGCTGAAGGACCTGACTGTCCTCGATGCCGATTACGGCGAAATTCCCGATCTTGCCTCGATCCCGCAGGACAATGACGTTGTCTTCACGTGGAACGGCACGACCTCCGGCGCCAAGATCCCCAACACGGACTGGCTTGCTCCGGGCCGCGAAGGCATCACCATCAACGATGCCACCAGCGCTGTCTTCGCGATGGAGATGGACTGGGCGAAGCTCGATGTGACCACCTATTCCTGGCAGAAGGTGCTGGGTGGTGAAGCACAGCACGGCATGATGATCCTCAGTCCCAAGGCTGTCGAGCGCATCAACAGCTACGACCCCGAGTGGCCGCTGCCCAAGCTGTTCCGAATCAAGAAGAAGGGCGCGCTCGACACGTCCATCTTCGAAGGCGCAACCATCAACACCCCCTCCATGCTGGCGACGGAAGATTACATCGCCGCGCTGGAATGGGTGAAGTCGATCGGCGGCCGCGAAGCGATGTTCGCCCGCGCAAACGCCAATGCCAAGATCGTCAAGGACTGGATCGAAGCGACGCCCTGGCTGCGCAACATGGTCTCTGACCCGGCCAAGCAGACCAACACCGGCGTGTGCATGGTCTTCCAGGGCGACTATATCGACAGCCTCCCGGCTGACGAAGCCGCTGCGGTTCCGGGCAAGATTGCCAAGAAGCTCGAAGAGATGGACGTTGGTTACGACTTCAACGGCTATCGCGATGCCCCGGCTGGTCTGCGCATCTGGTGTGGTGGTTCGCTGGAAAGCGAAGACATTGCACGCCTGCTGCCGTGGATCGAATGGGCTTACGAAGAGCTCAAGGCCGGCAACCTCTAAGCACCACTCCTTTTAGCTCGTCATTCCCGCGAAGGCGGGAATCCAGTTGAGACGGAAGTGGATTCTCCCTGGATCCCCGCCTGCGCGGGGATGACGAATTCGCATATGGAATTCGAACAATGACCAAGCCTAAAGTCCTCATCTCCGACAAGATGGACCCGAATGCCGCCAAGATCTTTGAAGAGCGCGGCTGCGATGTTGATGTCATCACCGGCGAAACCCCGGAAGAACTGATCGCCCGCATCGGCGAATATGATGGCCTCGCCATCCGTTCCTCGACCAAGGTGACGAAGGAAGTGCTCGACGCCGCGACCAACCTCAAGGTGATCGGCCGCGCGGGTATCGGGGTCGACAATGTCGATATCCCCTATGCCTCGTCCAAGGGCGTGGTGGTGATGAATACGCCGTTCGGCAATTCGATCACGACCGCTGAACACGCCATCGCCCTGATGTTTGCCGTGGCGCGCCAGATCCCGGCGGCCAATGCCCGCACGCAGGCAGGCGAATGGCCGAAGAACGACTTCATGGGTGTCGAACTGACCGGCAAGACACTCGGCCTGATCGGTGCCGGCAATATCGGCTCCATCGTTGCCAGCCGCGCGCTGGGCCTGAAGATGAAGGTTGTTGCTTTCGATCCCTTCCTGACCGACGACCGCGCTGTCGAAATGGGCGTGGAGAAGGCTGACCTCGACACGCTGCTGGCCCGCGCTGACTTCATCACGCTGCACACGCCGCTGACGGACCAGACGCGCAACATCCTGTCGAAGGAGAACCTCGCCAAGACCAAGAAGGGCGTGCGTATCGTCAACTGTGCTCGTGGCGGCCTGATCGACGAAGATGCGCTGAAGGAAGCGCTGGATTCGGGCCATGTCGCTGGTGCCGCGTTGGACGTCTTCGCCAAGGAACCGGCCAAGGAAAGCCCGCTCTTCAGCACGCCGAACTTCATCTGCACCCCGCATCTGGGCGCATCGACCACGGAAGCGCAGGTCAATGTCGCGCTGCAGGTGGCAGAGCAGCTGGCGGATTACCTCGTCAATGGCGGCGTGACCAACGCGCTCAACATGCCCAGCCTGAGCGCCGAAGAAGCGCCCAAGCTGAAGCCATACATGGCGCTGGCAGAACAGCTGGGTTCGCTGGTGGGCCAGCTGGCCCATGGTAACCTGACTGAAATCAGCATCGAGCGTGAAGGTGCCGCCGCTGACCTCAACGGCAAGCCGATCGAAGCCGCTGTGCTTGCTGGCTTCATGCGCCAGTATTCGGACAGCGTGAACATGGTCAACGCCCCGCATCTGGCGAAGGAGCGCGGCCTTGATGTCCGTTCGATCCGTCATGAGCGTGAAGGGGCCTATAACACGCTGGTTCGCGTCACCGTGGCGACCAGCCAGGGTGATCGTTCGGTTGCTGGTACGCTGTTCGGCAAGGACCAGCCGCGCCTCGTTTCCATCTTCGGCATCGGTATCGAAGCCGACCTTGCTGGCCATATGCTCTATGTGGTCAACGAAGACGCACCGGGCTTCATCGGCCGCATCGGTACACTGCTGGGCGAGAACGGCATCAATATCGGTACTTTCCACCTCGGTCGCCGCGATGCGGGCGGGGAAGCCGTGCTGCTGCTGAGTGTTGACCAGGCGATCCCGCAGGATGTCGTCGAAGCGGCGGGCAAGCTGCAGGGCGTGAAAATGGTCAAGGCTCTGGCCTTCTGATCCCGGATCGGGCAGGGGCTGGCGCAGATGCTGACCTCTGCCCAACTGGTGAAGTGAATGACTGATCCCACCGCCGACCTGCTGCCTGAAGGGCTTGCTGATCGCCTGCCGCGCGAAGCGGCGGCTGCCACCAGCGCGATGCGCGCAGCGCTGGATGTGATGGACGGGCACGGATACGATCGCGTGCGCCCGCCGTTGATCGAGTTCGAGAAAAGCATGGCCACGCGGATGGACGGTGTGCAGCCGCGCCGCATGTTCCGCTTTGTCGATCCCTCCAGCCTGCGCACGCTTGCGCTGCGGAGCGATATCACCGTGCAGGTCGGCCGCATCGCTGCCACGAGCATGGCGGATGCACCGCGCCCGCTGCGACTGTGCTATGCCGGGGAGGTGGCGGTGATCCGCGCGGACCAGCTTTCTCCTGCGCGTCAGCGCTTGCAAGTGGGGGCCGA
The DNA here is from genome assembly GCA_024236195.1 of Sphingomonadaceae bacterium. GTDB lineage: Bacteria > Pseudomonadota > Alphaproteobacteria > Sphingomonadales > Sphingomonadaceae > JACXVD01. Next base: position 112,612 of record JACKKZ010000003.1, on the reverse strand, counting down.
ACTGGTCGGTGTCGATAGCGTGGAAGCGGCAGCGGAAATCGTCGCGCTGGCGATTGAAAGCGCCGAAGCAGCGGGTGGCCGCAATATCTCGGTCGATTTCACCCTGCCGGATCTGGTCGATACGCTGGCGAAAGAGGCATTGCCGCTTGACGCAGACGCCATCGAAGCGGTTCGGCGCGAGTTGGATGCCAAGGATGCGGGCGGGCTGAAGGAAGCGGGCGGCGAGGCCTATTTGCCGCTGCTCTATGCCACCGGCCCGTTCGAGGAAGCAGTGGCGCGGCTTGCAGCAATCGACGCTGGCGGCGCACTCGCCAGCCGGATCGAAGGCCTGCGCCAGATCGCCGCGCGCGTGGGCGGGAAGGCGCGGCTGACGCTCGACCCCACTGAACGCCACGGCTTTGAATACCAGAGCTGGTTTGGCTTCACCGTCTATGCCGAAGGCGTGCGCGGCGCGCTGGGGCGCGGCGGGACATATTCCATCCGCGGTGCAGATGAACCGGCCACAGGCTTCTCGCTCTATCTCGACCCGCTGGTCGAGGTGTCAGGCGAAGGCCAGGCGCGCGACACGCTCTATTTGCCGCTGGGTCACGACGAAGACGTCGCCGCCCGCCTGCGCGCCATCGGCTGGCGCACGGTTGCGCAACTGGGCGAGGGTGAAGACCCCAAGGCGCTGGGCTGCACCCACCGGCTGCATGGCAGCGAGGTGGTGGGGCTTTAGGGCGAAGTGTAAGCCTTAGTGAATTGCGGCAGGTTTTGGTGGCGGAGGACATTTTACCCCCGTCGGACATACTGCTTCAGGCTTGATAGCACCCGGCAGCATCCGCTTTATTGCCGGAGATTTGCGGACGTCCACCACATCGCGCCCGCCACCGGAAATCATTGGAATATCATCACAAATGAAGCCGGATGGCAGTTCGTGCCCATTGGCTACATGTTTGAAGCCATCTTCGGTCTCGATGGTCTCGCAAGATTCCACCGGCGCAACTGGTCCCCCGTCATACTGGACAATCCAGGGCCGTGCCGCAGCCGTGCCGGCATTGAACAGCACCATGGCACCAAGGGCTGCGGTCAATATTCTGGCGGATGAGGCTCTCTGGCGGGCAGTTGTGCAAAGCATGGCAATGTCTCCAATCGCAGTGGTAGGCTATGATGCCATACAGTCGCGCGGCGCTGCCAAAAGGTTCATTTCGAGGACGGAGGCACGGGACGCTGTTTGGATTTACGAAGGAAGAATTTGCTGCGGATTGCGCTAATTCGCTCGCCACCGCTCATGCTTTTCCATCACCGCTTCGAACAGCTCTGACGTTTTCCACCCTTCCAGCCATGCTCGCAAATGCGGCCATGGTTGTGCGTCGAACCACGCCCGATCTGAATGCGCAAACTGGCGCACGAAGGGGAAGATCGCCGCATCGGCAAAGCCGCGCTGCTCGCCGCAGAGATAGCGGGTGGCGCTGAGGCGCTCTTCCAGTACCATCAGCAGCTTGGAGCAGGCGGCGCGATGTTCCAGCGCATCCACATTCGCATAGCGCGTCGAATATTTATAGCGGTCGAGGTGATGCTTGAACGGCCCGTCATTGGCTGCCAGCAGCGCCTCGTCCTGCCGTTCCAGCCAGTCTTCCGGATCATTGCGGGCGAGCGCCCAGCGCATGATGTCGAGGCTTTCCTCCAGCACCATGCCATCCGGCAGCACTAGCACGGGCACGGTCCCCTTGGGGGATACCTCCAGCATTTCCGGCGGCTTGTCGCGCAGCACCACTTCGCGGTGTTCGACTGTCGTGCCACTGATCCGCAGCGCCAGCCGCGCCCGCATCGCATAGGGGCAGCGGCGGAAGGAATAGAGGAGCGGGTCAGCCAAGATCAGTCGTCATGCGCCATGCGCGGGCGCGAGCCGACATGTTTTTCGCCGCGCGCCCTGGCGAGCTCTGCCTGTTTCTGCCGTTCCTTGTAGCGGGCGCGCTGTTCGACCGTGCGTTCGCCATGGCAGGCGGGGCAGCACACGCCCTGCTCATAGAGCGGCGAGGCCATGTCCTCGGGCGAGACCGGGCGGCGGCATGCGCGGCACAGGCCGTATGTGCCCGGCTCCAGAGCATGTTTCACGCTCACCCGCTCGTCGAAGACGAAGCAGTCGCCTTCCCACATACTGTCCGCTTCATCGACCTGTTCGAGATAGGCGAGGATGCCGCCCTTCAGGTGATAGACCTCGTCCACACCCTCGCTCTTCAGGAAGGCGGTCGATTTCTCGCAGCGGATCCCGCCAGTGCAGAACATCGCCACTTTGGGCGTGTTGCTGCCCCCGGTCAGCGCGGCGCGCCGCTCACGGAACCACTCGGGAAAATCGCGGAAACTTGCGGTCTTTGGATCAATCGCGCCTTTGAACGTGCCGATGGCGACCTCGTAGTCGTTGCGCGTGTCGATCACGATGGTATCAGGGTCTGATATCAGAGCATTCCAGTCCTGCGGATCGACATAGGTGCCCACGCTGGCGGTCGGGTCGATATCTGGCTGGCCCATGGTCACGATCTCGCGCTTCAGCCGCACTTTCATCCGCAGGAACGGCATGGAGGGCGCGCGGGAGAACTTCACCACGATATCCGCACAACCGGGTAAGGCGCGGACATGCGCCAGCACGGCGGCAATCCCGGCATCGCTGCCCGCAATCGTGCCATTGATCCCCTCGCGCGCGAGCAGCAGCGTGCCATAGACACCATTGGCTTCGCAGGCTTCCAGCAGCGTAGGCTGAATCGCGGCGGGATTGTCAAACCGCGTGAACTGATACAGCGCGGCTACGCAATAGGGCAGGGTCTGGTCCGTCATGATGCGCGGCGGTTAGCCGATGGTGAGGGGTTTTGCCAGATGGTTGGGGTGAAGCCCCTCATCCAGCTTCCGCTAGGCGCGTTGCGCCAAGCTCCAGCATCCTTCTCCCCAGGGGAGAAGGATAGGGAGGCTTGCCAACTGGTTGGCTAGCCGGACTTGGATGAGGGGCTACGACACCTGCCTACCCAAACAACTCCCGCAGCCATGCATCCACCACGCCGGTCGCCGGATAGTCGGGATCGCCGAGTTTGCGGTTGATCTCCGCATGGCCGCGCAGCCCTTTCCCGGCGAAGCCCTGTACGGTGGCGCTGGTGCCGGCCTTGCGTAATGCCTCGCCGAGGCCCTTGCTCTGGCGCGTGCCGTCAGGGCGCTGAACGTGGAGGATCAGGAAGGCTGGCGCATTGGGCGCAGCGGCCTGGAATGTGGGGGATAGCGTCCGCTGACGCGCCGGGTCGGTACCAAATGCCTGCTTATAGGTATCGCCCATCAGCCTTGCATTTTCGCCCATTTGCGCGGGCACGTCATAGGCGGCTCCGTCAAGCGGGATGATACCCGCCACATCGCAATAGCTGAGGCCAGCGCCGCGCAGATAACGTGGATCGGTACCTACCAGCGCGACCAGATGCGCGCCTGCGCTATGGCCCATCAGCACCACACGCTTGCGGTCGATCTCCAGCCTGTCAGCGCGACTGAGCAATTCCGCCAGCGCTGCGGCGACGTCTGCCGCTTGCTGCTCCACCGTCGCATCGGGCACCAGCCGGTAATTGATGCTGGCAAAATGATAGCCCAGCCCATTGTAATGCGGGGCCTTGAGCTGCCCGGTGGCGTTGCGCTTGTCCCCGCGTTTCCACCCGCCGCCATGGACGAAGACCACCAGCGGGGCCGGGCGGCTGGTGGGGGCCGCTTGGAAATCGAGCCTTTGCAGCTTGTCCTTGCCATAGGCGATTTCCTGCACGGCGCGCGCAGGCCGGACAGCGGCATCCCGCCCGGCAGCCCATGCGGCATCGCTTAAGGCAAGTCCGGTAGAGGAAAGGAACAGCAGGCTGGCAGCCAGCGGCAGGAATTGCATGGTCAAATCTCCAACGCCCCCTGCGCGAGGGGGCAGATTATCGCGTCAGTCGGGGAAGGAAAGTCCCGCATTGTCGCATTTTGTCGCGCAGTCTTGCCGTGCGGTGGTTGACTCCCCTCCGGCCTCACCGTAACTCGCGCCCCGCATTCAGGGGCTGCGGCTCCCTACGTCCCGTCCCCTGGCCGAGTCCTGTCGAAGGGCCTTGCGGATTTTCCTGGCAGGGGGGGACAAGTGTAACCATGGCTAACGTTACTGTGATCGGCGCCCAGTGGGGCGATGAGGGCAAGGGCAAGATCGTCGACTGGCTCGCCAGCCGTGCTGATGCCGTCGTGCGTTTCCAGGGCGGGCATAATGCCGGGCATACGCTGGTGGTAGGCGATACAACCTACAAGCTCAGCCTGCTGCCCAGCGGCATCGTCACCGGCACGCTCAGCCTGATCGGCAATGGCGTGGTGCTGGACCCGTGGGCGCTCAAATCGGAAATGGAGAAGCTGCAGGGGCAGGGCGTTTCGATCACCACGGAGAATTTCGGCATTGCTGACAATTGCCCGCTGATCCTGCCGATCCACCGCGATCTGGACGTGCTGCGCGAAACCGCTGCGGGCAAGGGCAAGATCGGCACGACCCGGCGCGGGATCGGCCCTGCCTATGAGGACAAGGTCGGTCGCCGTTCGATCCGGGTCTGCGATCTGGCGCATCTCGACGATCTCGGCCCGCAACTCGATCGGATCTGCGCGCACCACGATGCCTTGCGCGCCGGGTTCGGCCAGCCGCCGATCGACCGCGAGCGGCTGATCAGTGATTTGCGCGAGATTGCGCCCTTCGTGCGCCAGTTCGCGCAGCCGGTGTGGAAACGCCTCAACGAAGTGAAGAAGGCCGGAGCGAAGATCTTGTTTGAAGGCGCGCAGGGCGTGCTGCTCGATGTCGATCACGGCACCTATCCCTTCGTCACCAGTTCCAACACCGTCAGCGGCACCGCGGCTTCGGGTTCGGGCCTTGGGCCGAGCCAGGCAGGCTTCGTGCTGGGGATCGTCAAGGCCTATACCACCCGCGTCGGCTCCGGCCCGTTCCCGACCGAGCTGGAGGACGAGGTGGGGCAGAAACTGGGTGAGCGCGGCCATGAGTTCGGCACTGTCACTGGCCGCAAGCGCCGCTGTGGCTGGTTCGATGCGGTGCTGACCCGCCAGAGCTGCGCGATTTCCGGGGTGACCGGGATCGCGCTGACCAAGCTCGACGTGCTCGACGGGTTCGAGACAATCAAGATTTGCACCGGCTATGAGCTGGACGGCGAAGTGCTCGATTACCTGCCGTCCCACGCGGCTGATCAGGCCCGCGTCACTCCGATTTATGAAGAGATGGACGGCTGGGAAGGCACCACTGTCGGCGCGCGCAGCTGGGCAGACCTGCCCGCACAGGCGATCAAATATATCCGCCGGATCGAAGAACTGATCGACTGCCCGGTGGCGAGCGTTTCAACTTCTCCTGAGCGCGAGGACACGATCCTGGTGCGCGATCCGTTTGCGGATTGATTTGAGTGAAACGGAAAGGGGGTAGCCCCTCATCCAGCTTTCGCTAGGCGCTGCGCGCCAAGCTCCAGCATCCTTCTCCCCAAGGAGAAGGATTTGCGCTGATTTTCTTCTCCCGATGGGAGAAGGATGGCGAAGCTTGCTCCGAAGGAGCTAGCGTAGCCTGGATGAGGGTGAGCTACCCATCAGGCCAGCACTAAGCTAACCTCCAGCCCATGCGTCGCCTCGTCCTCCCGCTCCTGCTCGCCATCGCCGCCTGCGCCCCGGTGCAGCACGCGCCGGAGCCGCTCGGTATTGCGGACTACATCCGTGTCGATAAATCCGACCGTACGCTCACCCTCTATCGCGGGGAACGGGCCATCCGCACTTATAGCGGCATCGCACTGGGTGACGCGCCAGAAGGCCACAAACAGTTCGAAGGCGACGAGAAAACGCCCGAGGGCCGCTACATCATCGACACGCGCAACCCGAACAGCGCCTATTACCTCAGCTTGCGCATATCCTATCCCAACGCACATGACCGCGCATTTGCCGAGGGGCAGGGGCTTTCGCCGGGCGGGGATATCTTTATTCACGGTCAGCCCAATGGCATGACCACCGGACGCATCCAGGGCGACTGGACCGATGGCTGCATTGCGGTGTCCAATGCCGAAATGGACGAATTATGGGCTGCCGTGCCTGACGGGACACCAATCGAAATCACGCCATGATGGTAAACAAAATCTTGACCTGATCTGTTTTTGTTCTAATCCTGTTCGCGTTCGAGCAGGGAGTCGGAACATGGCGCAGGCAGATTTCGCATATGCACCGGCAAATGATGCGGCAGGATTGCCGCTCACCGTCTCCATCTTTGCCGACCGTCCCCACCTGCGTGAGCAGATGTGCGAGGATGCAGGCGCTGCCGGCTTCCGGCTCGGACAAACCGGGGCCTTGGCGGCACTGGTCGATGGACCTGACCTGTGCCCGCTGGGGGAGCTAGTGCTGCTCGACTGTCCGCAGCTGGATGGGGCGGCGATGGCGGCACTGGCGCGGCTCGATATGCGCATTTCCCATTCGGGGGCACAGCTGGTGGTTTCCACTTCGGTGGAGGCGCTGGACGATGTGTTTGGCTGCCTCGACCAGTCGCGCCCGCAAATCCTCGTCGATCCCACTAGGGCGGAACGCGTAATTGCGCTGGGCCGCGTGTTGGCGAGAATGCCGACCATGCGCCTGCGCGAACTCAACGAGGATGACCGGCTGACGCTGTTGCGACTGACCGAACAGGTCGGCGAGATTGCGCAGCGGCTGGAGCGGCTTTCCGGCAGTGCAGAGGGCGAGAGCAGCGCCTTCCGCTTCGGCAGCCCCAATCCAAAATATCGCGGACCGGACAACGATGCGAGCGAGAGCCTCGCCCGCAAACCGCGCGCACCTTTGCCCGATGCGCGGCTGGTGCGGCAGATCATCCGCCAGCGCCAGGCCCGCGCGCGTTTCTTCGAAGGCGAACTGTTCGCTGATCCGGCATGGGACATATTGCTGGACCTCACCGCCGCGCGGGTGGAGCGCAAGCGTGTCTCCGTCACCTCGCTCTGCATTGCCAGCGGCGTCCCGCCGACCACGGCTTTGCGCTGGATATCGCAAATGACCGAAGCGGGGCTGCTCGACCGGGTCGAAGACGAAACCGACCGGAGGCGGGCTTTCATCCAGCTATCGGACAAGGCGGCTGATGCAATGGCCCGCTATTTCGCAGAAATGGGCGCGGAGGTGGAACGGGTGGTTTGAGGGGGAGGGTCTGTTGGAGACCCACTCCCACATCCGCGTTGCCTAAACTTGTCGAAGACTGTCATGAGTCGTTGGCTAGCTGGCGGGGCTTTGGCAAGTGCCAGCTTGCAGCCCCTCATCCAACTCCGACTATGCGCTTGCGCGCAAAGTCTCCGTATCCTTCTCCCCCAAGGAGAAGGATTGGCGCTGCACTTCTTCTCCCGGTGGGAGAAGGATGCAGGAGCTTGGCGCACAGCGCCTAGCGAGAGCTGGAAGAGGGATTTTGGGCTATCAGATATAGAAGGATTGATAGCTTCATGACTCAGCAGCTCCCGCTTTGCCATACACCCATTCCGCAAACAGCGGCGCCAGATCGCGCCTTGTCTCCTGCTGCATCGCGCGCTGGAAATCGGCGCTGGTCACAGTCCCGCCCGCGTGCCGCCGCGTGTAGCGCTTGATCCCGGCCCAGAAGGCATCCTCGCCCATCTCGCTGCGCAAATGGTCGAGGAACAGCGCGCCCTTGCTGTATTGCACCGCGCGGCGTGTGCCGAGCGAGGGGTATTTGCCATCCCATGCCAGTGGCTTGTCAAACCCGGCCTCGCGCGCTTTGGCAAGGCGCCGACGGGCGACGTCCAGTTCTGCATCATAGGCCTCACGGCCGTAACGGTGTTCTTTCCATGCGGCAGTCATGAAGGTCGCGAAACCTTCGTTGAGCCAGAAATGCTGCCAGTTAGCGCAAGTGACGAGGTTGCCCCACCATTGGTGCGCCATTTCATGGACGAGGATCCATTCCTGATCGGGTGTCGCAAGGTCAGCGTCCAGCGCCTTCTGGCCGATCAGCGAATAGGTCGCCGCCTCCTGCGCCTGCCAGCCGGGTACGAGGATCTGGGCATAATAGCGCCCCGGCATGGGCAGGCCAGCCTTGTCGCTGAGGAAATCAATCAACGGCGCGCTCTGCGCGAACCTGGCCTCTAAATCCTGCGCTTCGCCGGTCGCATTCCAAAGCGTGATCCGGTTGCCGCGGCGGCGATAATGCACTGGTTTGAATGGCCCCACCGCAAAGCCATAAAGATAGGACGAATAATCGCGCGCGGTGCGCCAGCGCTGGATTGGAAGGCCATCTGCGGTTGAGCCCACAGACAGCAGCTTTCCGGGACCAACCGCCAGCGACCCCTTCGGCACCACGATATCCAGCGTCAGCCTCGCCTTGTCGCCGGGCGTATCCTGGCGGCAGACCATCCAGTCGCAGGCGAAATAGGCGCTGTAGATGCCGCCGGGCACTGCATTGATCCCGCGCTTCGGTGTCCCGCTGAGGCGGAAGCTCAGCTCTACCTTCTTGCCCGCAGGCAAGGGGTTAGTTGGTACGAAGACAAGGCCTTTGTCGTCGGAACGAACCTGCACCGGCTGGCCATTCAGCGTCGCATCCATGATCTGCAGTGCCATCGGCGAAAAAGCCAGTTCGGCGGCTGCCTCGCGGCCAATCCGCAGGCGGATCGTCTCCGCGCCATAGAGCGATTTGCTCGCAATGTCGGGGGCGATTGAAACCTCATAGGCGAGCACGTCGAAACCGGGGGTTGGATTGTCCTGCGCCTTCCCGATGCTCGCCCAAATCAACGAAGGTGTCAGGGCCGCAAGGACCAGCTTCCTAATCACCAAATCCCAACTCCACCACCAATCCTTCCAGACTGGCAGGGCGAGCGTGGGACAACACGCGGATTGCGTCCGCCCGTGCGCGGCACAGGATGGATTCGGGAACGCGCGCATCATGCACCACCACATCGGCCATGCCGAGCAGGCGCGCTTCCCGCAATGTGAGGTCATCGGGGTCGTCGCTGGTGAGGGTGATGGTGACGGTCTGCGCTTCGGGTGCGGCCTCAGGGGTTTCCAGCCACGCATCCACCCGTTCGGCAGACGAGGCGGAGAGCACATCCAGCGCGCCGCCTTCACCCAGCGCGGAATCCAGCGCGCGCCGCCGGTCCGCTGCGGCGGGAAAACGCGCGCGCAGGGCCTCGCGGGCACTAAACAGCTTTTGAGCCAGCGGCCCAAGCGATTGCGGCAACAAGGCCTCCAGCCGCAGCCGCACATGCTTGGCCAGCCCGGCAGAGGCACCGCCCGTGCCCACGGCTACCAGCACTGGATCACGATCCAGCACACTGGGCGTAGTAAAATCGCACAAATCTGGCCGGTCCACGACATTCACCAGCAGCCCTGCGCAGCGCAAATTGATCGCCGCTGCCTCTGCGGCCTTCGCATCTTCATAGGCCACAAAAGCCAGCCGCACGCCCATATCGACCGCTTCCTGTATTTCGCGGACAATCACGCCGCCTGCGCGCTCGACCAGCCGCGCCTTGGCTTCTGCCGCGTCCCCGTCGCCTAGCACCAGCACCGGCTGGCCGCGGACATTGTGGAACAGCGGCAGCGACTGCATGGCGTCAGAGCCAGTCGGGAACGCGCTCTGCGTCCATGATTGCGCTGGCCGCAATGCGATCGGCCACCACCGCCCACTTGTCGCCATCAACCATCACCTCGGCGACGAAGCCGCGGCTGTTGTAGGATGAAGCCATGGTCGCGCCATAGGCCCCGGCCGAACGAAACACCGCCAGATCGCCGGTGGCAACCGCGTCGATCTCGCGGTTCATCGCAAAGGTATCGCCGGTTTCGCAGATCGGGCCGACGATATGCGCGGTCATCTTCTCACCGCGGGGCTCGACCGCGTCGAAATCGTGCCAGGCGCCATACATCGCCGGGCGGGCAAGGTCATTCATCGCCGCATCGACCACCACGAAGGGTGCCTGATTGGAGCTGCGCTTGACCCGGATCACCCGGGTGAGCAGCACCCCGGCATTGCCGCAGATCACCCGGCCCGGTTCAAAGGTGAGGCGCACGTCCCAGCCCCGCGTCGCGCGTTCCACCATCATGCCATATTCAGCCGGGGAGGGCGGGTTTTCGCCTGCATGATAGGGCACGCCCAACCCGCCGCCGAGATCGACATGGGTGATCGAGTGGCCCGCCGCGCGCAGATCGGCGACCAGCTGGCCGATCTTGGCAAAGGCCACTTCCAGCGGTTCGAGATCGAGCAACTGACTGCCGATATGGATCGCCACACCGCGCAGATTCATCCCCGGCAGCTCTGCCAGCTCGGCATAGGTCTCCCGCGCGCGCATCAGCGGCACACCGAATTTGTTCTCTGCCTTGCCGGTGGAGATCTTCTCATGCGTCTTTGCATCGACATCGGGGTTCACCCGCAGCACGGCCTGCGCCACTTCGCCGCGCGAGGCTGCCAGCGCCGCCAGTTCCTGCCCCTCTTCGCGCGATTCGATGTTGAACTGGCCGATCTGCTTATCGAGGCCCAGCTCCAGTTCGGCGCGGGTCTTGCCCACGCCCGAGAACACGATGTCCTCTGGCGCCATGCCCGCCGCCAGTGCGCGCATCAATTCGCCGCCGGATACCACATCTGCGCCAAAGCCCTGCCGTTGCAGCACTTTCAGCACAGCCAGGTTGGGGTTCGATTTCACGGCAAAGGCAACCAGCGGATTGTCCAGCCCGTCCAGCGCTTCCTTGAACACCTGTGCATGGCGTTCCAGCGTGGCGCGCGAATAGACATAGACGGGCGTCCCTACCGCGTCTGCAATGGCGGGCAAGGGAACGTCTTCGGCGTGCAAGACACCGTCAATCAGGCGAAAATGGTCCATTAATCAGTCTTTTCCGTCATCCGGCGGGAGATCAAAGGGATCGTCCTCACGCTCTTCCGAGCGGCGGCGTAGCTCAACATTGCGCTCCGGCGCGGCCTGGGTCGGCAGCTCCAGCAACTCGCCGGACTCTGGCTGCACTTCCGCGCCATAGGGGGCGGGGGGCAGTTTCTGCCCGGCGGCAGGTTCGAGGTCAGTGCGCGCACCGCAGCCCGCCAGCAGCACGGCGACGCCCAGTGACAGTAGCGATCTGGCAGGTGTGAAACGCATCATTCCTCCATACCGAGAGCTTGCTTCGCCTCAGCAACACGCAACCTTACCTGTTCGGGCGCGGTTCCGCCATAGCTGGCGCGCGAAGCGACCGAGGCATCGACCGAGAGCGCCGTAAAGACCCGCTCGTCGATCCGGGGATCGATTGCCTGGAGCTCTGCCAGCGTCAGTTGATCGAGCGCGACACCGCGGCTTTCCGCCAGTTTTACCGCCGCGCCGGTAATGTGGTGCGCCTCGCGAAAAGGAACGTCGGCCTGCCGCACCAGCCAGTCGGCGAGGTCGGTTGCGGTGGCATAGCCAAGCTCCGCTGCCTGGCGCATCCGCTCGGTGCGGAAGGTGGCGCCTTCGACCATGCCGGTCATCGCCGCGATGCACAGGGAGAGCAGACCGGCGGCTTCGAACACCGGTGGCTTGTCATCCTGCATGTCCTTTGAATAGGCCAATGGCAGACCCTTCATGGTCACCACAAGGCTGGTCAAGGCACCCACAACGCGCCCACAATGCCCCCGAACGAGCTCGGCCGCGTCGGGGTTCTTCTTCTGCGGCATGATCGAGCTGCCGGTCGATAGCGCATCGGGCAGAACCACGAAGCCGAACGGCTGGCTTGCCCAGACAATCAGCTCTTCGGCCAGCCGCGAGAGGTGCAGCGCGCACTGGGTGGCGGCCATCAGATAATCGAGCGCGAAATCGCGATCGGACACGGCATCGAGGCTGTTGCGGGTCGGCGTGGCAAAGCCCAGTGCCTTCGCGGTCATCTCGCGGTCGATCGGAAAGCCGGTGCCTGCGAGTGCCGCGCTGCCCAGCGGGCACTGCGCCATGCGGGTATGGGCATCGGCAAAGCGCGACCGATCGCGCCCGAACATCTCATGATAGGCCATCAGATGGTGGCCGAGCGTGACCGGCTGGGCGGTCTGGAGATGGGTGAAGCCGGGCATGATGCTCTCGGCATGCTCGTCCGCGCGGGTCACCAGCGCCACTTGCAGCGCGCCGAGCGCGGCGTCCGCCGCCACGCAAGCCTCGCGCACCCACAGCTTGAAATCCGTTGCCACCTGATCGTTGCGGCTGCGCGCGGTGTGCAGCCGTCCCGCCGCCGGGCCGATCAGCTCGGCAAGGCGGCTCTCGGTGGTCATGTGAATGTCTTCGAGATCCCAGTTCTCGGGAACCCCCTTGGCCTCGTATTCGGCGGCCACACGGTCAAGCCCGGCGGAGATCGCGGCCGCATCCTCGGGGCTGACTATGCCTTGCGCGCCGAGCATCGCGACGTGGGCCTTGCTCGCGGCGATGTCCTGGCGCCACAGCGCCTTGTCGAACGGGATCGAGGCGTTGATCTCGCGCATGATGGCGGACGGCCCTTCGGCAAAGCGTCCGCCCCACATCTGGTTGGAGCCTGTCTTGTCCTTACGATCCGTCACATCATTCGCCCTGTTTGCTGCCGCTGGCGGCGCTGCGCTGTTGCTGGCGGGCTGCGATAGGCAAAGCGATGCCCCCGTGCAAGCGGACTCACAGGCGGAAGGAAGCGCATCGGCTGAAAGCGGGCTGACCGGCACGCTGGACCGCAGCAATGCTGGCGACTTGATGCCCGCGATCAATGTCAGCGCGCCCGATGGCACCACGCTCAACCTCGGCGCGCTGCAAGGCAAGCCGGTGCTGGTCAATCTCTGGGCCACATGGTGCGCACCCTGTGTCACCGAAATGCCCATGCTGGATGAGCTGGCCGCACGCTATGACGGGAAACTGCGCGTCGTCGCGGTCAGTCAGGATCTGCAAGGCGCGGACAAGGTCGTGCCGTTCTTCGAGAAAGCGAAATTCACCCATCTGGAACCATGGCTGGACCCGGAGACCAAGCTAAGCTTCACCTATGGCGGCGGCGTGTTGCCCACCACCGTGCTCTATGACGCGCAGGGGCAGGAAGTCTGGCGCATGGTCGGCGGTTATGACTGGTCGAGCGAAGACGCGCGGGCGCTGGTGGATGAAGCGGTGAGCGCGGAGTAATCCGCGTGAAAATTACAATCACTGTTACCGTATTGACGGGCTAGCATGCTGCCATTTAGCCCTTTCTGGAAGGCAGAATTCCAGAGGTAGTGACTTATGTCGAGGGCAGGATTGATAGCGGCAGTGGGCGTGGCAATGCTGGGATTGCTGACATGGCCGCAACTCTCGACGGCACAAGCAGCCATGGGCGGAATTCCAGATGCGCAGGCGCGCTTGAATCGCGGCGATTATGCCGGGGCGCTACGGGTAATTGATCCGATGTGTCGCCGCGCTGACAAGGCAGCCTGCACGCTGGCGGAGAAGGTTCTGCTCGTGCCGGGCAAACCAACCTACAATGTCGCTGCTTATGTCGAACTGATGAGCGCGGCTTGCCAGCAGCCCGGAGGCGCCGCCATGTGTGGTGATGCAGCGCTGGTCGCCAGCGGCGGAGCCACCGAGGCGCCCAATTTTACCAATTGGGCACTGGTAGCCGCTCCGGGCAAGCGGGGATGCGCCTTGGGCGATTCCAAATCCTGCTATGCGATGTCGCAGCTCTATGCGCATAAATCATCGCCTTATCGCAATATGACCAGCGCAATACCATACAGCCGCCAGGCATGTGCGGCGGATATTGTTTTTGGCTGTTACAATCTGATGGCTGCGGTGCAGGAACTGCCAGATCCTGCACTTGGCCAATATGCCGATGATTACCTTCTTTCGTTTGAAAAAGCCTGCAACCTTGGAACAACGCAGGCCTGCAGCGAAGTGCCGCGTGCCCGGAAAATGAAAGCACGTGCGGCGCAATATGGCGCAAGCAGCGCGGTGCATATGCTCTATGTCGACAATGGTCTTGATGCCAATAATTGGGGCGGGTCGGTGATCCATGCCATCGAAGAATCGCGTGCGCCGGCCGTGGTCGAATATGCCGTTGGCCGCGTCGCTGCGCTGGGCAAGATGAGTTATGTTCGCCAACAGGATTTGCCCGTTATCGTGCGCCTTCTCGGCAACTCGCCAGCGGCGCAGGCAGCCCGTCGAGAAATGAACCGGCGCGGTGCAGGCTCATCCGGAGCGCAGGATGACAGCTGGCGGTATCAGGATAGCGGCGGCAGGCGCAGCAATGCGCGTGACAATAGCCGGTCTGGCTATGAAAGCTGCACAAAGAGCAATGGCGCGAGCGGGCAGCGTTACTGGTATTATGGTTTTGACAACAAACGCAAAACCGGCCCGTGCCTATAAATGGGGCAATGTGTTTCCACGAAACACCAATTTCTGGAAATGTCGGAATGGTGGGCGGTGACGGGCTCGAACCGCCGACCCTCTCGGTGTAAACGAGATGCTCTACCAACTGAGCTAACCGCCCTCTTGCCGCGCCCTTAAACGGAATTACGCTGCGGTCAACCGGATAGCGTCAGATTGCTGAGACCTGGTTAATTGCCAGTATCGTCCTGCCACCCGCCGCCCAGTGATTTGTAAAGCGCAATGGCTGCTTGCAATTCAGCAGCTTGTGCCTGCAACGTTGCCAGCTCGGCTTCAGCCAATTGGGCCTGAGCAGCGAGATATTGCATGCGGCTGTCTTCGCCGACAGAAAATCTTTGCCGGGCGAGATCATGCGCGATTCGCTGGCTGGCGAGGGCGCGGCGAGCCTGACCCAAGGCAAGCTGGCTGCGGCGATGGCGATTGAGCGCGCTTTCGCTATCGGCCAGCGCGCCGGTTACTGCGCCTTCCCATGCGGCCAATGCACCGTCGGCGCGAGCGTCAGCAGCGCGGATTTGCGCGCGCACACGGCCGCCGTTGAAGATCGGCCAGCTGATGCTGGGGCCAAGCGACAGGCGGAAGCTGTCTCTGCTGGGCAGGTCCCCGGCATTGACGGCTTGCGACCCGACACTGCCGAGCAGGGCGAAACGCGGGTAAAGGTCTGCCTTGGCCACCCCGATATCGGCGGTGGCGGCGGCCAGCTCGCGCTCGGCGCGGCGCACATCGGGGCGGCGAGCGAGCAGGTCGGCGCGTATCCCGGCAGCGATAGTCACCGGCGGTTCGGGCAGGGGCGCAGCTTGTTCCAGCTCGGGCAGGATTGCCTCTGGCGGCACACCCAGCAAGGCCGCGATGCGATAGGCGGCAGCAGAGGCGCGCGCCTGCGCTTCGGGCACCATGCGTTCTGCATTGGCGGCGCTGGCCATGGCGGCCTCTGCGTCAATGCGCGAAACATCGCCCGCGAGGTAGAGCCTGTCAGTCAATTGCGCGCGGTCTCCTAAAAGGCTCGCAATCTCCCGCCGCAGCATGACCTCGCGCTGGGCGGTGCGCAAATCCGCATAGGCGCGGGCGACTTCGGCAGCGAGGCGTATCTGGACATCACGGCGCGCCTCCTGCGCGGCGGCGGCGCGGGCCTGTGCGCCCTGTTCGCGGTGCTGCTGGCGGCCCCAGAAGTCCAGCTCCCAACTGGCGTCAAAGCCGAGGTCAAACAGGCTGAAATCACGGGCAAAACCGGGGATATTGTCAATCGGGAACTGGCCGTTTTTGGTCAGCACATTCTCATTCGCCGCGCCGGTGGCGTTGACCGATGGCAGGCGCCCGCCACGCACCGCGTCGCGATTGGCGCGCGCTTCCTCCAGCCGGGCCTGTGCCACGCGGACATCGGGGGCAGAGGCGATGGCTTGCGTCACCAGCCGCGAGAGCAGCGGGTCATGGAAACTGTCCCACCAGCTGAGATCGACCGGTTCGAGCGAAGCGGGTTCGACCCATTCGGCTGCCGCAGCGGCGCTTTGTGGGCGCTCATAATCAGGGCCAACGGCGCAGCCAGCCAGCGCGAGGGCGAGCAGGGGGAGGGGGGAGAGGAGGGAAACGCGCATCATTCTACTCCATGCGGGCGCGGAACAGCCAGGCAGATGTGGTCAGCGTGACCACGGCGATCAGTGCCACGGGCCACATCCAGTCAAATACGTCGGCTGCCGGCATCGCCTTGAGGAAAAGGCCCTGGCAGACAGGCAGGAAATATTGTGCTGGATTGGCGTGGTTCAGCACTTGCAGCCATTCAGGCATATTCTCCACCGGTGAGGAGAAACCCGACAGCATCACGATGGGCACCGTTGCGAGGAAGGAACCAAGGAAGGCCTGCTGCTGCGTGTGCGACAGGGCGGAGACAAACATGCCCACCCCGATCAGGGCGAGATTATAGAGCACCAGTGAGAGGAAGAAGAGGAACAGCGATCCCTCGAACGGAACGCCAAAGATGAACACGGCTGCGAGGAGGTAGGCAAATCCGTTGATGATGCTGATGCCGAGCGGTGGCAGCATCTTGCCGATCAGGATTTCGTGGACTTGCAGCGGCGATACCATCAACTGGTCGAAAGAGCCGACTTCGCGCTCACGCGCTACGGTCATGCTCGCCAGCGCCAGCCCGCTCACTGCACCGATCATGGCGATCAGCGAAGGGAGATTGAACCAGACATATTCGAGGTTGGGGTTGAAGAGATTCGTCACCCGCACCGTTTCGGGCGGTGTGCTGCTGGCGCTGGCACCAATCCCGGCGGCGATACGCATGATATAGGACGAGACGATCTGTGAAGCATTGGAGCGGCGCCCGTCCAGCACCACGCCGATTTCCGCCTTTTGCCCCGCTGCCATGCGCCGGTCGAAATCCTGTTCGATCACGATGGCGGCGATCACCTCTTGCTGCTCAATCGCGCGTTCCAGCTCGGCGGGGGATTGCAAGCGTTTGATTTCCCGGAAATTGGGGCTGCCTGCAAGCTGGGTGGTGAATTCAGTGGAATAGCTGCCATGGCTCATGTCGAGCAGGCCGATATCGACATTGCGTACTTCCAGTGTCGCGGCAAAGCTGAACACGAATAGCTGGATCAGCGGCGGCATGAACAGTGCCATGCGCGCTTTCGGGTCGCGTACGAGCGCCCAGAATTCCTTCACTGTCATTGCCCATATCCGCGCCATCAGTCGAGGCTCCGCTTTGTCGCGCGGAAGGCGAGCAGGAAGAAGATCGCGCCGAACAGCAACATCATGCCGATATTGGGCAGGAACAGGCCCCACACATCGCCGGTCACAAATACGGTCTGCAAGGAGGGGATCAGGTAACGGGCCGGGACGATATAGGTCACCGCCTGGATCGGCGCGGGCATGGAACTGATCTCGAAGATGAAGCCGGAGAGCAGGAAGCTGGGCAGGAAGCCGGAGAGCAGCGCCATTTGCGCGGCAACAAACTGGTTTTTGGTCGCTGCCGATATGAATAGCCCCAGCCCTAGTGCCGGCAGCAGGAAGGCGGAGGAAATCGCCAGCAGCGCGAAGACTGACCCGCGCAGCGGCACACCAAACACGATAATCCCCAGCACGGTACACAAAGCCATCGAGCCGATACCGAGCAGGAAATAGGGGATCAGCTTGCTGGCGATGAACTCCCCCATGCCAATCGGGGTGGCCATCATCGCCTCCAGCGTGCCGCGCTCCCACTCGCGCGCCACCACCAGCGCGGTCAGCAGTGTGCCGATCATGGTCATCACAATGGCGATGGAGCCGGGGACGAGGAAGAAGCGGCTCTTCAGCTCCGGGTTGTACCAGAAGCGGGTATTGAGGCTGGCTTGTGCGCCGGGCGGGGCAATGCCTTGTTGCTCGGCCCAGCTGCCATAGATGCCTTCGGCATAGGCGGCAGCGAAGTTGGCCGTATTGGGCTGAGAGCCGTCCGTCGCGACCTGCACCGGTACCGGGCGGCCCCGGTCCATCGCCCGGCTGAAATCGGGCGGGATGACGATCATCGCGCGCAAATCGTCGGCCACCACCCGCGCCTTGATCGGTGCAACAGCGGGCGCTTCCACCACTTCCAGATAGGGGCTGTTGCGATAGGCATTGGCGAGCGATGCAGCCTGCGGGCCGCTATCCTGCACCACCAGACCGACGCGGATGGTGTTGGCATCCAGCGAAATCCCGAAGCCAAAGATAAACAGCAGCAGGATCGGCAGGACAAAGGCGATCAGCAGGGTGGAAGGATCGCGCATGATCTGTACGCTTTCCTTGCGGATCAGCGCAGCCATACGGCGCGCGTTGAAGCGGGTCAGCTCGTGCTTCATGCGGCCTGCCTCGGATTCAGCGTATCCACTTCAGAGGCTTCGATCAGTGCGATGAAGGCGTCCTCCATCGTCGGATCGTCCAGCCCGGTCAGCTGCGCTGCCTGCCGTTTGAGATCATCGGGCGATCCGGTGGCGATCTGCTCGGAGCGGTAGATCAGCAGGATATCGTCGCAATATTCCGCCTCTTCCATGAAGTGCGTTGTCACCAGCACGGTCACCCCGCGCGCGACCAGCCCGTTGATGTGGACCCAGAATTCGCGGCGCATGACCGGGTCTACGCCGCTGGTCGGCTCGTCAAGGAACAGCACGGGCGGCTCATGCAGCACCGCGCAGGCGAGCGCGAGGCGTTGCTTGAAGCCCAGCGGTAATTGCCCCGCATTTACCTTCAGCCGCTCACCCAGTTCGAAAATTTCCACTGCCTTGCCGATGGCTTCACGCGCATCACGTCCGCGCAAGCCATAGGCGCCAGCAAAGAAATCGAGGTTCTGCTGGACGCTGAGGTCGCCATAGAGCGAAAATTTCTGCGCCATGTAACCAAGCGACTGACGCGCGGCAGGGCCGGAATGTTTGAGATTGTGCCCGGCCACCGCGCAATCGCCTGCGCTGGGCGTAGCGAGCCCGCAAAGCATCTTGAAAGTCGTGCTCTTGCCCGCGCCATTGGGGCCGAGCAGGCCGAAGATCTGCCCCGGCTTTGCAATAAAGCTAATGTCATGCGCGGCGGTGAATTCGCCATAGCGTTTGGTCAGGCTGCGCGCTTCGATGGCGGGCTGGCCGTCAAGCGGGAAGCTGCGATAGCTCTCGGCCAGCGCACTGTGCCCATCCGGTCCGCCGCCCAGCACTTCCATGAAACCATCTTCCAGCCGGGGCGGGACAGGGGCGAGTGTTGCGCCTTGCGCTTCCGGTTTGCCCTCCTTGGCCAGCACCCGGATTGTGCTGCCCTGGATGGTGGCATCCAGTACATCCTCGCGCTGGAGCAGGGTGGTGAGCAGCTTGCGCCGGTCCCCTTCGGAACGGGCGGCAAAGACGCGCCCATCCATCCGGCTTGTCAAATCCGCTGGCGGGCCATGCCACAGCAGTTTCCCGTCATTCAGCAGGAAGACGCTGTCGCATTTCTCCGCTTCATCGAGATAGGCGGTGGACCATAATACACCAATGCCTTCGCCGGTCAGCTCCTGCACCATGGCCCACAGTTCGCGGCGGCTGATCGGATCGACACCCACACCGGGTTCATCCAGCAGCAGCAGGCGAGGGGTGCGCACCAATGCGCAGGCAAGGCCCAGCTTCTGCTTCATCCCGCCCGACAGCTTGCCTGCGGGGCGATCGGTGAAGCGGGCGAGGTCGGTGAAGGCGAGCAGCCGGTCAAAGGTCTCTTGTCGTTCTGACGCCGGTAGCCCGCGTAATTCGGCATAGAGCGTCAGGTTCTGGATGACTGAGAGGTCCTCATAGAGGCCGAAGCGCTGCGGCATGTAGCCGAGTTGTTCAAGGTCATCACCCGGCGCGCCGCCCATTACTGACAACTCGCCACTCTCCGCGCTCATCAACCCGGCGAGGATGCGGATCAGCGTGGTTTTGCCCGCTGCATCCGGCCCCACCAGCCCGGTGACCTGACCCGGCAATATAGCAATATCCACCCCGTCCAGCGCCAGCACATCGCCGAAACGCTTGATAACGCCAGTTGCGCTGGCGACAGGGGTGGTGGTGTCACTCACGCTTGTCAGTCTTCGCGGCTGGTGCGGGCGCCTGGAACGCGGATGGTGACCGGCTGGCCCTGCCGCAGCGCGTCATCCGGATCGCTGACGATCACCCGCAGCGAATAGACGAGGTCAGCGCGCAGGCTTTCCGTCTGCACCGATCGCGGGGTGAATTCCGCGCGGGGGGAAATCGAACCGATGGTGCCCTTGTAAGTCTTGGGATTGCCATCGGCGCTGACTTCCACCGCCATGCCGGGGGAAATGCGCCAGAGGTCAGGCTCGCCAATATAGGCGCGTACCCGCATGGGGCGGTCAATGGCGAGGGTGAGCACGGTCTGCGTAGGCTGGACGACTGCGCCGGGTTCCACCGCGCGGGTCATCACCACGCCGTCGGTGGAAGCGGTGAGGCGGGTGTCGTTGATATCGGTCTTCACCGAATTGCGCATTGCCTGTGCGGCGCCGAGCTGCGCGCGGGCAGCGGCGATATCCTCGCTGCGCGGCCCCTGCTGGGCGAGGCTGAGCGCCTGGCTTGCTTCGGCAAGACCTGCTTCGGCAGCGCGCAGCTGGGCGACCGTCTGGTCCCACAGAGTGCGGCTGATCGCGCCGCTCTCAACCAGCGGTTGGCGGCGGTTATATTCGGCGCGGGCGCGGGTGACATCGGCCTGAGCGGCGGAAACGCGGGCGCGGGCCTGCGCAATTTCCTGCGGGCGGCTGCCATTGCGCAGGCGGGCAAGGTTGGCTTCATTGACCGCGATCTGCGCATCGACCTCGGCCAGCCGGTTGCCCAGCTGGGTCGTGGTCAGCTCTGCCAGCACATCGCCCTGCTTCACCCGGTCGCCTTCATCAACAGCGATAGAGGCAATCTCCCCGCCTGAGCGGAAGGACAGGTCAACCTCGCGGACATCGACATTGCCATAGAGCGACAGCTCCCCGGCATCGCCCTTGCCGAACAGGCCGGAATACCATGCGCCGCCAGCGGCGAGCGCCAGCACCAGCAGCACGGGGATCAGCTTGCGCTTGTTCATACCTTACCCTTTCGCCCTTGGGGTCCTGATTCCAGTGTTGCGCGGGCATTCGCCTGGATTGCCTCGCGGATCGTGGCGCGTTCTTCGTCGCCCATCGTGGTAATATCGAGAATGCGCATCATGGCAGCGCGGGCGGCGCGCAAGGCGATCACCTGCCCGATCAAGCCTGTGGCCACGGCGCGCAATTTGCGCCCGGAAAGATCGGTGCGGACCATGCCGACAAGCTCGACCATCGCTTCCGACATGGGCTGCATGAAACAGGCGAACAGCCTGTCAAAGGCTTCGCCGGGCTTTTGCTGCTCACGGATAATGAAGGCGGCCCAGCTTTCCGAACGCTCATCCAGCATCATGTCGGCCATCCCGCCGAGCATGGTGATAATCGCATCGGTGGGGGGCAGCGTGCCATCATCCACTGCCTTGCGCAAAGCGGTGATGCCCGGAAGCTGGATCGTGCTGATCTGCTCGCCAATATGATCAGCCGCGGCAAGATAAAGCCCTTCCTTGCCTCCAAACTGGTAAGTGATGGAGGACATCGCCGCGCCAGCCGCATTGGCGATGGCGCGGGTGCTGGTTCCTTCAAATCCATATTCGGCGAATTGCTTCACCGCTGCCTCAAGAATGCGCTGGCGCACCGGATCGACCGGGGGGGTGGCGTCATTGGAGGCGGGGGAGGGGGTGATAGCGCGGGCTTTCGGTAGGCATGTGAGTCGGCTGGCTGTCTATTCGTTCGAACGAACGAATGCAAGAGGGCTTGAGTGATCGCATCGAATTCAACCAGCTTGCCGGGGCGAAGGGGTGGGATTAAAGAGACAGCGCCCAAAGCCCCTCCTCTTTAGGGGAGAGGCAACGAGACTTGGCGGTGCGAAGCAACGCCTAGTCGCAGTGGGGTGGGGCGTAAGGCTGGCACCAAGCGACCCGACAGCCCCCACCCCAACCCCTCCCCTAAAGAGGAGGGGCTTCTTGTTGCTCGTTCAGGAAATGGACTACACATCCCCGCATGACCACACCCCACATTCGCATCCTCGCCACCGGGGGCACCATTGCCGGCAGCGCAGGCTCTGCCATCACGCGCGGCTATCGTGCGGGGCAGGTCGCAATCGCAGACATGCTCGCGGGGGCAAAAACGCTGGGGATCGCGGCGCGGCTGGACGGGGTGGATATCGCGCAGATCGGCTCGCAGGATATTGGCTGGGCCGAGTGGGATATTCTGCATAGCCATATTGCCGAAGCTTGTGCCGATCCGGATGTGGATGGTGTGATCGTGACCCATGGCACGGATACAGCGGAGGAAACTGCCTTCCTGCTCGATTTGACGCTCGCAGCGGGCAAGCCAGTGGTCTTGGTGGGTGCGATGCGCCCCGCCGATGCGGTGGGCAGTGACGGGTTGCGCAATTTCGCCAATGCGGTGCGGGTTGCGTCGGACCCCGGTGCCCATGGGCGCGGGGTGATGCTGGTGATGGGCGACAGTATCCTCGCCGCCAGTGATGCACGCAAATGGGCGACCGCGAATGTGGATGCTTTCAAAGGCTATCCGCGCGGGCCGTTGGGGCTGGTGACGCCAACCACGCTGGACTGGTTTGCTCCACCGGCGCGGATCAGATCGCCTGCGCGCTTCGCCTGGCCGGAGTGCCTGCCGCGGGTCGAGATCGTCTATGCTGCTGCCGATGTCGAATCCGACATTGTCGATGCGCTGATTTCGCTCGGCGCGAAGGGGCTGGTGCTGGCCGGGATGGGGCAGGGCAATGCGCCCAAACCTTTGTTATCCGCGCTTTCCCGTGTGGTCCAGGCAGGCGTGCCCGTGGTCCGCGCCAGCCGCGTGGACGAGGGATCGGTCGACCGCAATGTCGAAGTTGATGACGACAGTGTCGGATTTGTCGCTTCGCGCAGCTATAACCCGCAGAAATCGCGCATCCTTTTGCAGCTAATGCTGGCGAGCGGGATCACTGACCCCGCCCGCATGCAGAGCGAGTTTGATCGCCGCTGATCAGGGCGTGACGAGGTATTTCTCGCCCGTCGCCTTGGCGTTGTATGCATTGGCGATATCTTCCTGCAGCATCTCTTCCAGCGTGATTTCCTGCTTGAAATGGCTCGCAAAAGTGGTGTCGATCTCGTCAATCACCCGCTGCCGCATCCGCCCGACCACTTCCGCACCCGCCTGCATCAGGAAGGGGGTTAGCAGCCAGCCCGAAAGGGTCCAGCTAAAGCCGTAACTATGCGTCATGACGCGCGGTGAAAGGTCAAGGATACCATAGACATAGACTTTCTTGGGGGTCATTGACCCATAGCGGCTATAGGCCTCATTCTTGGCGCAAACTGCCTCCATCGCGGTCAGCATGGTGTTGGCCATCGTGCCGCCACCAGTCGGGTCAAATCCCAGCATTGCCCCGGTCGCATCAATCGCGCCGACCAGCTGTTTCATGAAGTCGTCGTCACTGGAATTGACCACATGTTCCGCGCCCAAATCCTTGAGAAGGCGGGCCTGTTTCTCGCGCCGGACGATATTGACCAGCCCCATTCCGTCAGCCTGGCAAATCTTGTTGAGCATCTGCCCGAGATTGGACGCCGCCGCCGCATGGATGATCGCCTTATGCCCTTCCATCCGCGCCGTTTCGACAAAGCCCAGTGCCGTCATCGGGTTGACAAAAGCGGCGCTGGCATTGGCGATATTCACATCGTCAGGCCATTGAATTGCCATGCTGGCATCGCCAATCGCATGGGTCGCAAAGGCGCTGCCGGGAACGATGGTAACTTTCTTGCCCATCAAATGCTGCGCGTCAGGACCAGCAGCAACCACGGTGCCCGCACCTTCATTGCCGACCGGGCAGACATCGCCGATCCGGCCTTTGAACGCTTTCATTGCGGCTGCCGGCATGGGCGCGACCAGCTTGCCGGGCGAATAGGTGGCCGCGTCCAAATCCGCCGGACCCAGTAGCAGGCCCAGGTCGCTGGGGTTGATCGGCGCCGCTTCGATAGCCACCACGATTTGTGTTCCCTTGGGATCGGGGAGGGTAAAGTCTTCAACCTGAACGGTCAGCTTCCCGTCTGCGGAGAGCGTCGAGGTAATTCGCTTGGCTTCTGTCGGCATTATTCACTCTCCTCAGGATAGATGGCTTTGACGAAGTAGAGCCCATCGGGCGGGGCATTCAAGCCCAAAGCCTGCCGGTCGCGTGATTCCAGTGCTTCGCCAACCTGTTCCACCCGCCAGCGGCCCATGCCGACCAACGCGAGGCAGCCGACCATGGAACGGACCTGGTGATGCAGGAAACTGCGCGCGGCAACTTCGGCGATCACTTCCTCGCCCTCGCGCCGGACATCCAGCTGGTCGAGCGTCTTGACCGGGCTGGCCGCCTGGCAATGGGCGGAACGAAAGGTGGTGAAATCATGCAGCCCCACCAGCGCCTGCGCCGCTTGGTGCATGGCTTCATGGTCCAGCTCCTGCGGCACCTGCCACGCGCGGCCCCGGTCAAGCGTCAGCGGCGCGCGGCGGTTGGCGATGCGGTAGCGGTAACGCCGCCCGATGCAGGAAAAGCGCGCATGCCAGTCATCAGGCACAATCTCGCACCCAATCACCGCGATGGGATCGGGCCGCAAATGGGCGTTCAATGCTTCCATCAGGCGAAACGGTGCGATGGCTTTCTCGATATCCACATGGCTGCGCATCCCCAAAGCATGCACGCCTGTATCGGTGCGCCCGGCGGAATGGAGCGTGACCATTTCCCCAGTAACCCGCGCAGCCGCTTCCTCCACGGATTGCTGCACACTCGGCCCATGCGGCTGGCGTTGCAGTCCCATGAAGGGGCTGCCGTCGAACTCGATTGTGAGGGCGAAGCGGGTCATCAGCGATACCCGTCCTCCCAGCGAAAGCTGGGATCGTTGCCCGTTTGGCGCAACACCGAAACCGATCCCAGCTTTCGCTGGGAGGACGTTGGTAAATAGAAACGCCGCTCAGCCTGAGCTCGTCGAAGGCCACGCACTGACGTCACCCCAGCACCGTGCCAACAGGGACAGCTTTGCCCCGAAGGAACGCATCGACATCCATCGCTGGTTTCCCGGCCCGCTGGATGCGAAGCGGGTGCAGTGCACCTGATCCGCATGCGATGGTGAGCTGGTCATCCAGTACCGTGCCGGCCGCGCCGCTATCATCGCTCACCGCAGCCTTCAGGAGCTTTATCCGCTCCCCCTCCAGCTCGAACCACGCACCGGGGAAGGGAGCCAATGCGCGCACTTGCCGTTCCAGCATTTCTGCTGGCTGAGACCAGTCAATCCGCGCCTCCGCCTTGTCGATCTTCGCAGCATAGGTCGCTGCGGAATCGTCCTGCGCAACCGGCACATGTTTGTCCAGTTCACGCAGTGTCTCGACCATCAGGTTTGCGCCTAATTCCGCAAGCTCTTCAGTGAGTTCGCCGGTGGTCTTGTCATTGATCGGAGTCCGGATGGTCGCCAGCATCGGCCCGGTATCCAGCCCGGCCTCCATCTGCATGATGGTGATCCCGGTTACCATATCGCCCGCCATGATCGCGCGGTGGATCGGGGCTGCCCCGCGCCAGCGCGGCAGGATCGAGCCATGGACATTGAGGCAGCCATGTTTGGGCGCGTCGAGGATGGCTTGTGGCAGGATCAGCCCATAGGCAGCAACCACCGCCACATCGGCCCCCAGCGCGGCGAAAGCAGCCTGTTCCTCTTCCCCCTTCAGCGAGACGGGATAACGCACTTCCACGCCCAGCCGCTCTGCCTCGCGCTGCACCGGGCTGGGCTGGAGCTTCTTGCCCCGGCCTGCCGGGCGCGGCGGCTGGCTGTAAGCGGCAACGACATCGTGCCCTGCCTCCGCCAGCGCGGTGAGCGTTGGCACCGCGAATTCGGGCGTTCCCATGAAGATAATGCGCATAATCGGGTGCAGAGCCTTTGCCAGTGCGGGCCGCAAGCCCTATCTGGCGTTCCATGGCATCGCAAGAGATCGAACGGCTTTCGCAAGCTTTGGCCCGGCTCCCCGGTCTCGGCCCGCGCAGTGCGCGGCGGGCAGTGCTATGGCTGGTGAAACGGCGCGAGACCGGGCTGGTGGCCTTGCTTGACGCGCTGGAGGATGTGCGCGGCAAGCTGGTAGAATGCGACACATGCGGCAATGTCGATACCACCAACCCCTGCGGAATCTGCGCTGATCCCCGTCGGGACCAGCGCTCGATCTGTGTCGTTGAGGATGTCGCTGACTTGTGGGCGCTCGACCGGGCGAAGCTGTTTACCGGGCGCTATCACGTGCTGGGTGGCAAGCTCTCCGCGCTGGAAGGCGTGCGGCCGGAGGATCTGAATATCGCCAGCCTGCTCGCCCGCGTCGAAGAGGGCGGGGTGGATGAAGTGGTGCTGGCGATGAATGCGACGCTGGAAGGGCAGACCACCGCCCACTACCTCGCCGAGCGGCTGGAGGGTTTCCCGGTACGCATCACCCAGCTGGCGCATGGCCTGCCGGTTGGCGGCGAACTGGATTACCTCGACGAAGGCACGCTGGCGCAGGCATTGCGCGCAAGGCGACCGGTGGGGTAAAGGTTCCGTGCGGGCGCATGGTTTCTTTGGCGAGGGACGGTGCATGGTGACGGTGACTAACAGGGCGGGGGCCATTCATCCGGTCTGGTTTGTATTCTGGGCATTCTTCCTTTGCGCCAGTATCTATTTCCTGTTTGATTCAGTTGGCGATGTCCTCTCACCGGAATTGCAGGACGGGTCGACCACCTGGAACCGGGTCGTCTGGTATGTTGGCCATGCGGTGGTTGCTTCGCCGATACTGCTGATCGCCCCTTTCCAGTTCATGCCGGGGTTGAGGCAGTCGAGGCCAGCGCTGCATCGCTGGCTGGGGCGGGTTTTCCTGGCCAGCTGCATGATCGCCGGCCTGCTAGGGGTGTATTTGGGGGCAACGATTTCCCTGCCCGGATCCCGTATCCCCCTGACATTACTCGGCTCGATCTGGTTCTGCTTTGCCGCAATTGCATGGCAGGCAGCCCGTCGGCGCGATTTCGTCAACCATCGCCGCTTTGCGATCCGGGCACTTGCTCTGGGTGGTGCCTTTGTGTGGGTCAGGATCATCAACAGGATGCAGGGTGAAATCTTCGCTTTCATGCCGATTGAGGATTTGCAGGAAACGACGAAGGAATGGTTGACCCTGTTCCTTCCCATCCTGATCACCGAGGTATGGCTCAATTGGGGGCCCACGGTCCGCAAACTATTCGCACGATAAGCCGCATAAATGTTGCATCGTCCTTTGCATTGAAAATGATGCGCGCCGCGCGTATCTGCCCCGCATGGCCATACGCGAAATCCTTGAAGCGCCGGACCCCCGGCTGAAAACCGTCTCGACTCCGGTCGAAAAATTTGACGATGAGCTCAAGACGCTCGTCGAGGACATGTTCGAGACGATGTATGACGCGCCCGGCATTGGCCTTGCCGCGATCCAGGTTGGTGTGCCCCTTCGCGTTCTGGTGATCGACCTCCAGCCCGAGGATCTCGATGCCGAGCCGGAAGAGTGTAATCATGATGGCCACCACCATCACCACTATCCGACCAAGAAGGAACCGCGGGTCTTCATCAACCCCGAAATCCTCGACCCGTCGGAGGAGCTCTCCACCTACCAGGAAGGCTGCCTGTCAGTCCCCGATATCTATGCTGATGTTGACCGCCCCGCGACCTGCCGCGTCCGCTGGCAGGACCTGGAGGGCAACACGCATGAGGAAGCGCTGGAGGGGCTGATGGCGACCTGCCTCCAGCACGAGATGGACCATCTCGAAGGCATCCTCTTCATCGACCATCTCAGCCGGTTGAAGCGCAACATGGCGCTCAAGAAGCTGGAAAAGGCGCGCAAGGCGGCGTGATGCCGCTAATTTATCCACATACCTTGCGTTAAACATCTTTCTATGAGACGTTCCCTTTTCGTTCAACAAAGGGATAGTGCTTATGGACCCATGACTCTTGGCATCTGACGCTGGACATTTGGCAAGTACGCTGAATGAGAGAACCAAGGCTGATGGCGATTGTTAGAACAGGGCACCGCGGTAAAACTGCAAGATAGAACCCTGCAATCTCTCCTCGTCTATATTGCCCAATCTTCGCTCTGAAACCGGAAAGCCTCGTCCGATTTGATAATTGAATCGACACAGGAGGCAGCTGATGGAACGTCGGCTCTATTCCACGTGTCGTCTCTCTGATGGCATCCATTGGATGCTGATGCGTCCCGATGGTACAATTTACGCTTTTTCTGACATTGGTTTTGCCTCTGTTGGCGACGCGTTGCGTGATATCGGTGTTTTCGCAGGAGAGTAACGACCTTTGTTTCCGGTGGCGGGTAGCCACCGGAACATTGGGGAGAATGATATGGAACCCATTGTTGCGATCATCATCACCTTTGCTTTCAGCCTCGCTTTTGCCGCGATTGGCTGGTTCGTCGGCTCACGTCCGGTTGCTGAATGGCGCCGCCGGGCAGAGGAGCAGCAGGAAGAGGCGAAGGAAGCGCGCGAGCGACTTTCCCGCATGGCGCCAGAACTTGCGACCATGAGTGACCGCGCGGCGCGGGCGGATACGCTGGCGCAATTGCTCGATGAAGTGCGCGATGACCGCGAAGCGCTCAAAGGGGAGCTGGCAACGCTCAAGGCCAATGCTGCCAATTTCGACGAGCAGAAACGCCTGCTGGTGGAAGCGCGGGAGGAATTGCTGAAGGAATTCCAGCTGACCGGCTCAAAAGTACTGGGCCGGGCGCAGGAGGAATTCCTCAAGAACGCCAGCGAACGCTTTGGCAATGCGGAAAAAGCAAACAAGGAAGCGGTTGCGGCGCTGCTCGAACCGGTCAACCAGCGGCTCAAGAGCTATGAGGAACAGGTTACGTCGCTGGAGAAGCAGCGGGTCGATAGTTTTGGACAACTGGCGGGGCTGATCCAGTCCATGCGCGAAGGGCAGGAACAGGTCCGCCGTGAAGCGCAACGGCTGGGTAATTCGCTGACCAACGCGCCCAAGGCGCGCGGGCGCTGGGGGGAGCGGGCGCTGCAGAACCTGCTCGAACAATGCGGGCTGGCCGAGCACACCGATTTCATGATGGAGCACTCCATCGACACAGAGGATGGCCGCCTGCGCCCCGATGCGATCGTGCGCATCCCCGGCGGCAAGATCCTGGTGATCGATTCCAAGGTCTCGCTCAATGCCTACCAGCAGGCGTTTGAAGCGGATGATGACAATGCGCGCGACATGGCCTTGGCAGAACATGTCCGCTCGATGAAGAACCATGTGCAGGCGCTGGGGGCCAAGAGCTACCAGAGCCAGTTCGAAGAAGCGCCCGACTATGTGGTGATGTTCGTGCCGGGCGAGCATTTCGTCGCGGCCGCGCTCGACCATGATCCGGGCCTGTGGGATTTCGCTTTCGAGAAGAAGGTGTTGCTGGCCACTCCTACCAACCTCGTCGCGATTGCCCGCACCGTGGCGCAGGTCTGGCGGCAGGATGCGCTGGCGGCGGAAGCACGCGCGATCGGGACCTTGGCGACAGAGCTTTACGATCGCATCGCGATTGCCGGGGAGCATTTGCGCAAGGTCGGCGGCGGGCTGGAAAGCGCGGTGAAGAACTACAATAGTTTTGTCGGCAGCTTCGAGCGCAATGTCTTGTCCTCTGCCCGCAAGCTCAGGGACAAAGGCATCGAAACCGGCAAGCGCGATGCGGATGATGTGCCGCTGGTGGAAGGTGCGCCGCGTTATACGAGCGAGGACTTGCTGATTGAGGGCGCTCCGGAGGAGGTTACTGACACTGCGAGGGAGGCGGCGGAATGAAGAAACTCCTGCTTGCAACGGCGGTGTTGGTGGCGCTGCCCGGCGTGGCCGAGGCGAAGAGCTGGCCGCCGCGTGACACTTGTGGCTCCGTCCCCGGCGCGAGCGATTTCCGCCGCGCGCTGACCACGGCGGTGGTCAATCGCGATGAGGCTATGCTGCTGGCGCTCGCTTCGCCGGATATCCTCCTCGATTTCGGTGGCGGCAGCGGGCGCGAGACCTTGCGCGAGCGGCTCGACGAACCGCCCTACAACCTCTGGCAGGAATTGGACGCATTGCTGCGGCTCGGCTGCGCAGCAGGCGATAGCGGGGAGGGGCCAGAGATCACTCTGCCTTGGTACTGGAGCCAGCGCATCGACGAAGTCGATGGCATGGAGGGCATGCTTGCCACCGGTTCCAGCGTTGCGATGCGCGCTGCCCCTGATGCTGACGCCAAGGTGCTGGCAACGCTCAACTGGGATGCGGTGCAACTAGCGGGCGAATGGGACCCGCAAGCGGAATATCTCCGCGTCTCCAAGCCCCACGGCCCGACCGGCTATGTCCGCGCGGACCAGCTACGCAGCCTGATCGACTACCGCCTGCTGGTGTCTCCGGTGGATGGGAAGTGGCAGATTGCCGTGCTTGTGGCGGGGGATTAAGTAGGAGGGGGGGGCGCAACTTGCCTCAGGTTGAAAACACCGCTCGCCAATATTGCTATGTAGAATTCAGCATAGCGGACCATGCGGCATTTGATCGATTGCAGAGCGTCGTCAGCGAGCTCGGTCGCCAGAAGGATTCGGAATGCCAGCAGGATGACGAATTCTGGCTGCGATATTTTCTCGAAGGCGACAGGAAAGAATTCTGGTGGCCGAGCGAGAGCGAAGCTGAAATGTGGAACACATTCTGGTTCTCAACCCCAGTTGAGCAACGTCTCAGTTTCGCCATGCCCACGCCCCCTTGGGACTTTGGGTCAATGGTGGAAGTCATACTCACAAGTGAGTACGATCTTGTCGGTGTGAGAATGCTGGATGATGGCATCGGCCGTCTGGAGATTGACCCGCATGGCTTTCCCTACGGCGGCATTGATTCATTGCGTGCCCTCGTTCGGGCTTTCGGACATCGGATCATCGGTTCGGACGATGGCACGGGTTTCGTGCCGGGCGATGAGCAGCCACCCCGCTGGACGCCGGATATGAAGCCGCTCAAACTCAGGACTGGCTTCTGGCACAGGCTGTTTGGAAAGGCTTAGGGGCGAAGGTCCAATCAGGGGTTGTTTGCCCGCCGTCCCGCTTACTCCCTCACCCGCACAAGTTTCGCGCTGTGTTTCTCGCCCAGCAGCAGCAGCATGTCACCTTCAACCCGCACAGTGGGCCTGCCAGACAACAATTCGCTCACCGCGCGCTCCTGCTCCCAGACCAGCCCTTCGCAAAACATCTGGGTGGAGATGAGCGGTCCGGTGACTAGCTGCTTGCCCTCCATATGCCAGCTGCCGCCCATGCCGTTGCAACCGACGCTCGCGCCGAGGCGGTCGGGCTGGAATTCCAGTTCGGCGCGGTCCGGCACGGCGGGCGCGCTGTCGTCGATGCTGGTGAAGCGCCAGTTGGTGCCCTCCAGCGCAGGAGAGGCAGAATAAGACGGCACGGTGGCACAGGCTCCGGTGGACAGCGCCATAGCGGCAAGGGCAAGGGTCGGGATGATCTTCATGCCCGCATCAAAACATCCCGGACCTGACGTGGCGCTGAATGCTCAGTTTTGCTCCAGTCCATCCAGCACTTCATAAGCCAGCACTGCGCCTGCCACGGCGGCGTTCAGACTGTCGGCGCGACCACGCATCGGCATGGTCACACGCAAGTCGCAGGCCATCTCATAGTCCTCGGGCAGGCCGCGTGATTCATTGCCGACCAGCACGAAGCAAGGCGCGGTGTAAGGCGCGCCGCGATAGGGCACGGCATCGCGCAGGCTGGCTGCGACCAGCTGGCCAGCACCCTCGCGCAGCCAGGGCAGGAAATCCTCCCACCGGGCCTGCGCCACTTGCTGGGTAAAGATCGCCCCCATGCTCGCGCGTACCGCCTCCACGCTGAAGGGGTCGGCGCAATCATCAATCAGGATCAGCCCGCCAGCGCCCACCGCATCGCCCGTGCGCAGCATCGTGCCGAGATTGCCCGGATCGCGCAGGGCCTGCGCCACCAGCCAGATGCCCGAACGCGACCGGTCAAGCGCGGTCAGCGACGTATCAAATTCCGCAAACACGCCCGCCACCGCCTGCGGATTATCCTTGCCGGTGATCTTCGCGAGTATGTCGGGTGTAGTCTCGATAATTTCGCCACCTGCAGCCTCGACCGCGCTTTCCAGCTCGTCCAGCAAGGGATGGGGATCGCGGCCCGTGGCCATCACGAGGGTCTCCGGCACATGCCCGCATTCACGCGCATCGGTCAGCAGCCGCAGCCCTTCGGCAAGGAAGCGCTTCTCCCGCTTGCGATGCTTCTTGTCGCGCAGGCTGCGGAGGTATTTGACGGTGGGGTTGGAAAAGCCCGTTATCTCTCGACGCATCAGTCTTCGCCGAAACCGTCTTCCACCAGCGCGCAAAGCTGGTCCAGCACCGCTTCGTCGCCTGTGCCGCCTACGATCACTTCAACCGAATGCCCTTTGGCCGCGCCCAGCATCATCAGGCCAAGGATCGAGCCACCTGCAGCTTCATTGCCATCCTTCACCACGCGCACTTCCACCCCTTCGGGCAAGGCGGCCACGGCATTGACAAATTTCGCGCTCGCCCGCGCATGGAGGCCGCGCTGGTTGACGATGGTGACTTCGCGGCGCAGCTCGCTCATTCTGCGGCATCCTGCTGGTTGAGATATTCAGAAGCCATGGTGATGTAATTGCGCCCGGCATCGCGCGCAGCCTTGGCAGCATCCACCACATTCATGCATTTGCGCGCGCCGGCGAGGCGGATCAGCATGGGCAGGTTAATCCCCGCGATGACTTCAACATGCCCGGCATCGAGCAGCGAGATCGCAAGGTTGGAAGGCGTACCGCCGAACAGGTCTGTCAGGACGATTGCCCCATTTCCGGTATCGACGGTTTCGATGGCTGCCGCAATTTCGGCGCGGCGCTCTTCCATATCGTCATTGGGGCCGATGCAGATGGTTGCCACATCGGGCTGTTCACCCACGACATGCACCATCGCTTCGACAAAATGGTCGGCAAGGTCGCCATGGGTGACGAGGATCATTCCAATCATGCGCGGGTGCTTCGTTCCAGAATAACGGTGTTCCGAGCGTTTTGGCTGGCGCTTTCAAAACTCATGCCTGCGGCCCTTCGATCGTATCGGCTGCGCGCGATCCCAGATTGCGGTGCAGCACAGTGGGCGAAAAGCCATGGTCGCGCAAGGCCCCGGCCATTTGTTCTGCTGTAAAGACAGACCGATGCCGCCCGCCGGTGCAACCAAAGGCAACATTGACGTAACTGCGCCCCTGCGCAGCATAGCGTGGCAGCAGAGTGAGCAGCAGCTCGCGGATTTGCGCGAATGCGGGGGCAAAAGCTTCGTCCTTCCGGATGTATTCGCCCACCGGTGCATCCTGCCCGGTTTGCTCCTTCAACTCCGGCTCCCAATGCGGGTTGGCGAGGAAGCGCATGTCAAACACGAGATCAGCCAGCGGAGGCATCCCGCGGGCAAAGCCAAAGCTGGAGACTATCAGCTCCATCTCGCGCGGGGCAGTGTCGCCAAATCGCTCGCGGATGGCCTGTTGCAGATCATTGCTGGAATAATCGCTGGTGTCGATCACTGCATCTGCCCAGCGTCGCAGCGGGGCGAGCAGCTCGCGCTCCGCCGCTATGGCATGGGCAACCGGCCCTTGCTGCGCCATAGGATGCCGCCGGCGAGTCTCGTTGAAACGCCGCTCCAGCTCACGCCCGTTGCAGTCGAGGAACAGCGTGGTGACTAGCAAATCGTCACGCGCGCTCAATTCCTTGACCTGGTCGATGATCGCATTGGGCTGGAAACCGCGTGTGCGGCAATCAAAGCCGATGGCGAGCGGCGGTGCCTTGCCGCCTGCTTCGCTGCCGATCATGCGGTCGAGCAGGCGGATCGGGAAATTGTCGATTGCTTCCCAGCCAAGGTCTTCCAGCACACGCAGGGCCGTAGTCTTGCCCGCGCCGGAAAGGCCGGTGACCAGCAATATATTCTGGCGCTCACTGGGCGCTGCCACGGGCGACTCGTCAGGCATGGGCGGCGGGTCTGCGCTCATTTGCCGCGAATGGGAAGGGGGTTTCAGGCACCCGCGCCATCGCGGGGCAGGCCGTATCGGATCAGGGCCTGTTCTGCCCTGATCGGCGCAGCCGGGATTGCCGGGTCAAACCGCAAGGCGGGGATGGTGCAGCCAGCTATTTCAAGTGTGTCAGCATGCTCCACATAGCGGGGGGCATCGCTGGTCAGTGCCAGAACCAGAGCTACCGGCGCGCTGGTGACGGGGAAGGGCACCAGCCCGACATTGCGGATTTCCAGCAGTCCGGCGATGTTTGGTGGAGGGGAGGCGACCAGACTGTTGCCCTTGGCCTCCAGGGTCACGCCATCATCGCCCACCAGCGTGGCCCCGCGATCAACCAGCGCAAGCGCGAGCGTGGACTTGCCGCTCCCCGGTGGCCCTTCAAGCAGGATGGCGCGCCCGCCAATGGCCACACAGCTCGCCTGCCGGATCATGCGGTCGCCTGTTCCTTGGCGACAGGCAGTTGCAGCAGCATACAGGCGCCGGTTTCACCGTCGGGCCGGTCATGCGCGGTCAGAGTGCCATAATGCGCCTCTGCGATGGTGCGCGCGATAGCAAGGCCAAGCCCGCTGTGATCGCCAAACGCCTCGGCATCGGGGCGCACGGAGTGGAAGCGCTGGAACACTTTCTCACGCGCTTCTTCGGGAATGCCAGGGCCTTGGTCACACACTTGCAGGGTCACGAATTCAGCATCCCTGTTCAGGGTGATGGTGATCTCTCCACCCGGTGGAGAAAAGGACACGGCATTATCGAGCAGGTTCTCCACCACACGCTCCAGCCGCGCAGGCACACCCATGACCAGCGCGCTCCAGCGGGATGGGACTAGAGTAATTCTGGCCTGCTCGTTTTCGTCGCGGTCTTCGCGCGAGCCGATGATGTTCTGGACGAGCTCGCCCACGTCGATCCGCTCGAAAATTGCGCGGGTCAGTTCGGCATCAATCCGGCTGGCATCAGCGATCTCGGTGATAAGCCGGTCGATCCGGCGTACATCATGGCTGGCAATCTGGTTGAGCTGGCTGCGCAGTTCCGGGTCTTCCACCTTGCCCAGCGATTCAATTGCACTACGCAGCGATGCCAGCGGGTTCTTGATCTCATGCGCGACGTCAGCCGCAAAATGATCCACCGCGTCGATCCGTTGGCGCAAAGCGACAGACATGTCCGAAATGGCGCGCGCGAGCAGGCCGATTTCGTCACGGCGTTCAGGCAGGCGAGGGACTTCCACTTGCCGGTCACGCCCCAGCCGCACCCTGATGGCTGCCTTGGCGATCAGCCGGATTGGCAGCACAATGGTGCGCGCAAGGTAGAGCGAAAGCGCAATCGACATCAGCAGCGAGAAAGCAAAGAAGGTCACCAGTGTGGTGCGGGCCGTGCGCACAGCATTGGTGATATCGACCGCATTGCGCGTGGTCAGCAAGGTCGCGCCTTTCAGCCCGACCGGGGCAGCGGCGTTGATGACCGGCGTACCGTCTGACCAGTCGCGCAACTGGATCTGGGTCAGGCCTTCCGCGCGGGCGCGGCGCAATTCCGGCCAGGCATCAGCCTTGGCCACTTCCGGTTCGATATAGTCAGGGATCGGGTCAGCCCCGACAATTGTATCCACCCCGCGATCCATCGCGCGGGCAATCTGTTCACCCCAGCCTTCATCGCCAGCCACATCGAATTCGAAGGAAGGCTCGGCGAGGTCAAAACTGTCCGCCCACAAATTGCCCTCGGCATCATACATGCGCAGGCGCAGCCGTTGTTCTTTGCCGATCTGGACCAGCAAAGCCTCCTGCCGCTCGCGCGTGGCCCCGGCGAGGGCTTCTGCCGTGATCTGGGCTTCGATGCGGGCGAGTTTGAAACGTTCATCCAGCAATTGCTTGCGGTAGGAATCGAGGTAGAAAATCCCCCCTCCCAGCAGCGCCAGCGGCAGGATATTCACCGCCAATATGCGCGAGGGTAAGGAGAAACGTCCGGCAATGCCCGACCCTTCCAGCCATCCGCCAAACCGTTCGCTGCCCTCTTCAGCCATCGGTGAAACTGTAACCTGCGCCGTAAAGCGTCTCGATGGCGGAGAAAGTGGAATCAACCGCGCGGAACTTGCGCCGCATCCGTTTGATATGACTGTCGACCGTGCGGTCATCGACGAAGACATCGTCTGGATAGGCCGCATCCATCAACTGGTTGCGGCTCTTGATCACGCCGGGGCGACTGGCGAGCGCTTCCAGGATCAGGAATTCCGTAACCGTGAGCGACACGGGCTGCCCGTCCCAGGTTACATCATGGCGGTCACGATCCATGGATAACCGCCCCCGCGCCAGCACCTTATCCTCACTAACCGGTTCGCCAATTTCGGGCAGCGGGGCTGCGCGCATGGCGCTGCGCCGCAGGACCGCGTGGATCCGTGCCATCAGCAACTGCTGGCTGAATGGCTTGGCGATATAATCATCTGCGCCAGTGGCGAATCCCTGCGCTTCGTCGGCTTCGTCATCCTTGCTGGTCAGGAAAATCACCGGCAAGGCGCTATGCGCGCGGACCCGTTGCAGCAATTCGATTCCGTCCATGCGCGGCATCTTGATATCGAAAATGGCGAGGTCCGGCGGGTTCTCCAGCAAGGCCTTGAGTGCGGTTTCCCCGTCCGAATAGACGCGGGTGGTAAAGCCTTCTGCCTGCAAAGCGATGGAAACAGAGGTCAGGATATTGCGGTCATCATCGACCAGGGCAATCGTGTGCCCGGCTGGCGCGGTGGCCTGCGCGTCTCCTGATTCGCCTGTCATGCCGTGCTGTCTCTCTCCATTGTGCCGTGCTGCCGACAGGGTTAGCCCGCTCCGCGCAATGAAACAACGCATTGGCGCATTATCCCTGCGTCAAAAGCGATTCTTGGGGCGGCAAAACCGGGGATGGTTTGACGTAGGGGAAACTCGCTCCTATGCGGCACCCCAAATCAGCGTGTGCATTCGTATGCGCAAGTTCAGCCGATTCCCCCGTCGGCAGGCAATTCAGGAGATGTGATTTGACCGCCCAGCTTTCCTTCCCGCTCGAAAAACAGGGATTGAAGACCAATGCGAAACTCCACGCCAACCTTGGCACTGCCCGGCTGGTGGAACATGCGCTGGCAAAGGGTGAAGGCAAGCTGGCGAAAGACGGCCCGCTGGTGGTGGAAACCGGCCGCTTCACCGGGCGCAGCGTGAAGGACAAATTCGTGGTCCGCGATGCCACCACGGAAGACACGATCAATTGGGGCAATATCAACCAGCCCATGTCGCCCGAACATTTCGCCAATCTCAAGGCGGACTTCCTGGCCGAGCTGGAAGGGCAGGAAGAGCTCTATGTCGCTGACCTTTTCGGCGGTTCGCAGCCGGAATATCGCGTCAATGTGCGCGTCATCACGCAGATGGCCTGGCATTCGCTGTTTGTCCGCACGTTGCTGGTGCGCCCGACCGAAGATGAACTGGCCGGGTTCGAGCCGGAATATACGATCATCAACCTGCCCAGCTTCAAGGCTGACCCGGAACGCCATGGCTGCCGCAGCGATACGGTTATTGCCGTCAACTTCACCGAGAAGCTGATCCTGATCGGTAACACCGAATATTCGGGCGAAATGAAGAAGGGTGTGTTCGGCCTGCTGAACTACCTGCTGCCGGCGCAGGGCGTGATGCCGATGCACTGTTCCGCCAATGTCGGTGCAGATGGCAAGACCGCGATCTTCTTCGGCCTCTCTGGCACGGGCAAGACAACTCTGTCCGCCGATGCCAGCCGCACGCTGATTGGCGATGACGAACATGGCTGGTCCGATGATGCCGTGTTCAACTTCGAAGGTGGCTGCTACGCCAAGATGATCGACCTCTCGGCAGAGGGTGAGCCGGAAATCTACGCCACCACCAAGATGTTTGGCACGATCCTCGAAAATGTCGCGCTGGACGAAGAGACCCGCGAAATCGACTTCACCGATACAAGCAAGACCGAAAACACACGCGGTGCCTATCCGATCGACTATATTCCGAACACTTCGGAAAAGAACCTTGGCCCGGTGCCGTCCAATGTCGTGATGCTGACCGCCGATGCTTTCGGCGTGCTGCCTCCGATTGCCCGACTGACCCCGGATCAGGCCATGTATCACTTCCTTTCAGGCTACACCGCCAAGGTGGCGGGGACGGAAATTGGCGTGACCGATCCGGAAGCGACATTCTCAACCTGCTTTGGCGCCGCCTTCATGCCACGTCACCCCAGCGTCTATGGTAATCTGCTGAAAGAGCGCATCGCCAAGGGCAGCGTGCAATGCTGGCTGTTCAACACCGGCTGGACCGGCGGCAAATATGGCGTTGGCAGCCGTATGCCGATCAAGGCGACGCGCGGCCTGCTCAATGCGGTTCTCGATGGCAAGATGGACGCAGTGGAATTCCGCAAGGATCCCAATTTCGGCTTCGATGTGCCCGTGCATGTACCGGCCTTGACTGAAGCCGGGATCGACCAGAGTGTGCTCGACCCGCGCAGCACCTGGGCGGACAAGGATGCCTATGACGCGATGGCGCAGCACCTCGTGCAGCTGTTCGTGGAGAATTTCGAACAATTCGTGGATTATGTCGACGACGGTGTCCGCCAGGCTGCCCCTGGCGCTGCGGTTGCTGTCTGACAATAATTTACAACTGAGTTGGAGAGGAGAGGGCAGGGCATCCGCTAGAGGTGTCCTGCCCTTGACATTTGGTGCTTGCGCCATTGCCTCACCACGTCATGATGCGAGGTCAAAGGGACTCGCAGGAACAGGAGATTCGCGCGATGAGCATTTTCGATTCAATCCTTAAACAGGTTTCCGGTGCGCCGGATGATGTAACCAATCTCGCTTCCAAGCTGGGCATTGATCCAGGCATGGCTGAAAAGGCGATTGCCGCGCTGGGTCAGGCTCACCAGATGGAGGGTGATACTGTCGAACTCGCGGCTGCCAAGACGGGCCTTGATACAGGGACCATTTCCCAGATCTTGGAACAGGTCGGCGGCGAAGGCTCGCTGACGCAATTTGCCAATGCGATCAAGAATGATCCTGCCAGCCTTTCCAAGCTGTTCGACCGCGATGGTGACGGTAGCGCAATGGATGATGTGATGGATATGGCGAAGGGCCTGTTTGGCAAGAAGTAGGCCGTAACATTCTCGCCAAACAAGAAAGGGCCGCTCCTGCCAACTGGCGGGAGCGGCCCTTTCGATTTGGTAGTTGATGCTCAGTCGAGCATGTCAGCGGGCACTTTGCCGCCATTCTTGACCAGCTCGCGCATCACCTGCTGGTGGAGCAGGACGTTATCCTCTGCGCTGCCCGAATAGTCGGCATTGCCCAGTTCCTGCGCCAGCTCCTTGCGGTTGGCATAGCTCGAATCAATCCCGACCAGCTTCATCAAGTCGACGATCGAGCTCTTCCAGTTCAGCTTGTCGGCACCCGGCATGGCTTCCAGTGACGCCATCACGTCAAACGTGCCCATCACCTGACCAAGTAGGCCGCCTTCCTTTTTCTCTTCTGCGGCGGGTGCAGCCGGGGCTGCAGCAGGTGCTTCCTCGGCCTTGGCGTCGCCACCGAAAATCGCATTCTTGATTGAAGAAAAAATGCCCATGAGAACCCTCCTGTTGGGACGTTGTAAACTGACGCAAATTTTGCCGCTTTTGGATGAACGGCGACTGACAATCACGGCCTTTCGATGTAAACAATCGTAGCACGATTTTGCGCCACCTGCGCAAGAAGCTTGAGAGGAATTTTCAAATGAGCCTTGCTGAAATGCTGGTCCAGTCCGGTGTCGTCGAATCATTGGCCGGTGAACTGGGCATCGACCCTCAGACTGCGCGGGTTGGCGCGGGTGCGCTGCTTCCGGCGATTGTCGCAGGGATGGGGCGCAGCGTGACCGGCGGTAGTGAGACCAGCGATCCGCTGGGCGGGCTTGGTGGGCTGGCTGGCGCGATCCTGGGCGGCGGCGGTGGCGGCCTGCTCGAATCTGTGCTCGCGCCAGCACCGACCCCGGCGGCGCAGGGCAATGACATCCTTGGCAATATCTTTGGCAGCAAGGACGTGAGCCGCAGCGTGGCCGGCGAAGCCGCTGCGATCACCGGGCTGGACGAAGGTATGCTCAAAAAGATGCTGCCGCTGCTCGCCATGGCGGTTGCGGGCTATCTTGCACAGCGTGGCAGGGATGAAGCTGGCGGTTCCGGCGGCGGGGCACTGGGCGGTCTGCTGGGGGCACTGGTCACCGGACTGGCGCGCGGCTGACCGCGTAGACACCTGCCTCGCAAATAAATGGCAAGCTTTTTGCGCTAGGCCACTGGCATGAACGCGCAAAATGCCATTATCCCGGACGTTTCCAATGGAGGCGCCGCTGCCGACGAGTTTTGCCGGATCGCCCGCGAAATGGGTCTGGATCCGGCAAACCGGTGGGTCGGCGGTTATGTCGATTACGAATGGGAGCATTTGCGGCTGGTGCTGCAGGCCTATGGTGTTGAACCGCAGGGGCGGGAGGCGCTGGAGTTCGGCTGCAATTACGGGGCGTCGAGTATCGTGATGGCACGACTGGGCGCTCGCGTGACTGGCGTCGATGTCGATGAAGGTAATGTCCGCCTCGCAAATGCCAATGTCGCCCGGCACGATCTTGCGAACAGCGTGAAGGCGCTGCACGTGCCTGATACCCGCAGCATGCCTTTTGAAGATGGTCGGTTTGACCTCGCCATTGCCAATAGTGTGCTGGAATATGTCGATCCCACACAGCTTGAGAATGTGGTGGCAGAACTGCACCGCGTGATCCAGCCGGGTGGAGAATTGCTGGTGTTGGGCACGGCCAGCCGCCTTGCCCCGCGCGAAGTCCATTCGCATCGCTGGCTGGTCAACTACCTGCCGCGCGCCGTGGACAGGCTGTTCGGCACATCCTTCCAGCGCGGGCTTTCGCCGTTCCTGTTGGCAAAAGCGCTGCGAGGGCGCTTTGACGTGGTGCAGCGTGACCGCTGGATCGCGGCCCGTACCGCCTTGCACGGGCGCGCATCCTTGCCTGTCCGGACTATCAACAGTGTCGCGGAAGCCCTTGATATCGCGCCGGGTTGGCTAAGTCCCAATATCGAGCTGATGCTCAGGCGGATTTGACGCTCGCAATATAGCGATCCACATTCTTGCCGAGCACATCCATCGGCACATTGCCACCCAGGATTACAGCATCGTTGAATGCCTTGAAGTCATAAGCATCGCCGAGGGCCGTCTCTGACCTGGCGCGGTGGCGGGTGATTTCGCTATGGCCCAGCTTGTATCCGCAGGCCTGCCCCGGCCAGCTGCAATAGCGATCAACCTCGCTTTCGACTTCCTCGCGCTTCGATCCATTACGCTCGACGAAGAAGTTCACCGCCCGTTCGCGGCTCCAGCTTTTGGCGTGGAGCCCGGTATCGACCACCATGCGGCAGGCGCGGAAGGCGAGGGCTTGCAGATAGCCCAGCCGCCCGACTTCAAACTCGTCATAAGCACCCAGTTCATCTGCAAGCTGTTCGGCATAGAGCGCCCAGCCTTCGCTGAATGCGTTGAAGGCCAAGATAGAGCGGATCAGCGGCATCTGGTTGGAATATTCGCCCTCCCACACATGGCCGGGGATCGTCTCGTGATAGGCGAGGTCGGCAAGGTCATATTTGCGGTGCAGGTCCGTGGTCCGCAGATTGATCCACATGCGGCCGGGGATGGTGCCATCCTTGCTGCCTGCCCCGCCATAGGCACCCGGCGCGCCGGGTTCTTCCGCCAGCGGCAGGCGGCGAACCTCCAGATTGGGGTCAACCAGCGTGTTGAAGGCGCGCGGCATCTGCGCCTTGATCCAGCCAATCCGCTCATTGAGGAAATCCATGATTTCCTTGCGGCCCGGATCGCCTTCAGCAAATTTGTAGCGCGGATCATTGGAAAGCGCCTGCATCCGCTCGCCCACGCTGCCTTTGGTATAGCCGATGCGCTGCAGGATCGGGTCCATCCGGCCATGGAGCGATTCCAGCTCCTCTAGGCCCTGTTGGTGCACTTCGTCTGGTGTCAGCCGCGTGGTCGTGCTGGCGCGCAGGGCCCAGTGATACCACTCCTCGCCATGTGGGCGCTGGTACATGCCTGGGGCATCTTTCGCGACTTTCTTCTGGGCAAAGAGTTCCGCCAGTTGCGCTTCCAGCGCGGGAGCGATCTTTTCCGCAACGATCTTCTCACCCGCGGTGGGCCATTGGCGCGCACCGGGCAAGGTCGCGCCTGCGCGGCGCAAGGGGGCGACCAGCGCGCCGCCATTATCCATCGCATCTTCCAGCGTTGTGCGCATCTGCTTGATCGCCCGGTCGAGCAGGAAATCGGGCGGGACAACACCCATTGCGCGGGCCGATTGCATTCTCTCCAGCTCGCCGCCCAACACGCCCGGAGTCGCTTCCAGCCGGGCAAGATAGGCATCGGCATCCTCGGTCGTCGCCAGCGGCTGCGTTGAATCGAGGAAGCGCGGCATGTCGAGATAGGTCCCGACATTCTGGATCACGACATAGGGCGCATTGCGCCAACTACCGACGGCGACATCGCCATAGGGCAGGGCAAAGCCGTCCAGCGATGTGGCATAGCAGCTTTCGACCACCTCGAGGCTGGTGGAGGTCGTCGCATCCAGCCCGGTCCGGTCAAAGGCGCGCAGGCGGGCAAGGTCTTCCTTCAGCGTCGCGGCATAGGCTTGCAGCCCGGCGGGGGTTACGTCCTTC
The DNA here is from genome assembly GCA_024236195.1 of Sphingomonadaceae bacterium. GTDB lineage: Bacteria > Pseudomonadota > Alphaproteobacteria > Sphingomonadales > Sphingomonadaceae > JACXVD01. Next base: position 70,035 of record JACKKZ010000003.1, on the reverse strand, counting down.
AACTGCCCGCGCAGGGCCGCATATTCGCCAGTATCCACACCCAGGCCGGTGGCGCGTTCCGGCTCATGCGAGAGGAGCCGCCATGCGATATCATCCAGCAGGGCCTGCCCGGCATTGGGCGCTGTCCCTGTGGAAGCTACGGCCCCCGGACTGCCGGCATAGCTGCATCCGCCTAGTGCAGTGAGGGCAGTGGTAGCTCCCAAAGCGGCAATAGCCTGACGGCGGGAAAAATGTGGGGCGGGGGTGGTTTCGTTTGAAATCGTCATGCGCGGACACTTGCCCCGCGCGCCTCCCATGTCAATCGCGGCGGTTTTCAGGAGTGGATTGAAGCGCTATCGGGGCAGCGAACAGGAAAGGTCTGCCCATGCTGAATGCCGTGCTTTCGATCATGTCGCTGCTGGTGCTGGCGCTGCTTGCCGGGGCTTTCGTGTTGTGGCGCAAGGGGCAGAATCCAAAACAGGCGCTGTTGATGGTGGTGCTGGCGGTGGTGGTCATTATCAATATCGGGATCTGGACCCTGCCCGATGCTGGGGGCAAGAGCCCCGTCGAACGGGCAGGGGAAATCGAAGCGGTCACCGATTAATCGGGCAACTGCCAGCGGACCGAATTGGTGTAGCTGCCGCTCACCTTGTTGCCGTTTTCATCCTGCGCAGAGCGGAATTTTGCCCGGCGGGTGACAAGGTTGCAGGTTGCTTCGTCGAGCACGGCGTGACCGCTGGATTTGGTAATGGTGCAGCGTTCGACCTTGCCATTGGCACCTACATCCAGCCTGAAACTGGCAGTGCCCGTCAGTTCTTCATTGATCCAGCGGCCGCGATAATCATTGGGCGTGACCCAGCTGCCGGGATCGTTGCGCGGACTGACGCCCACAGGATCGAGCAGCGCGCGGCCAGGCGTCGTGGTGGGCAGCGGCTTGGGCACGATTTGCGGCAACACATCTGGGATCACGTCAGGAATGTCCGGCGTGATGTTGGCCAGCGGCTTGCTGTCACTCAGGCTAACCGGCGGGGTAGGGACATGGACTGGCGGAGTGACGAGGCTGGTTTCCACCGGGTCCGGCTTCACGACATCCGGTGCGGGCGGCGGCGGGGGTGGCGGGGTGTCCGGAATAAAGTAGGTGGTCAGGACAGTGTCCTCGATTACTCCGGCCACCCCGCCTGCGAGCCCGGTGACCAAGGCTGCGCCCATCGCGGCATGGATCACGATGACGCCGGCTACGGCTCCCGGGTTGCGGGCAAAACTCTTCTGGTCAGTGAAAGCCATGGTTCCTCTCCTCCATCCTGCGCCGCCCGAGGCGGTGCTGCGGGCGGCATGGCTTGATTGAGTAGAATGTTACAACATATCATATAACTGGCAAGCAGTTTCGCGTGGCAAATCGCCACCTATTGATACAATGTATCATTCAAATCCTGCAGGAAGTTTTTGCAGATCAATGAGTTGTGAGGGCAGGCGCCATGGCCTGTCGCTCACAGATTACTTGATCGGACAGTCCGGAGAGAGGCGGAAATCGAGGTAATTATCGACCGAAGTCATCATATCTTCGATTTCATTCTCGAAGAAATGGTTCGCCCGCGGGATCTCGTCATGGTGGATGGTAATGTGCTTCTGCGTGCGCAATTTCTCGACCAGCTTGGTCACGGCGCTCGGCTGCACCACCGTGTCGGCTGCGCCCTGCACGAAAATGCCGCTCGCCGGGCAAGGGGCGAGGAAGCTGAAATCATACATGTTGGCGGGCGGGGCGATGGAAATGAACCCGCGCACTTCGGGGCGGCGCATCAGCAATTGCATGCCGATCAGCGCGCCGAAGCTATAGCCTGCGACCCAGGTGGTCTGCGCTTCGGGGTGGATCGACTGCACCCAGTCAAGCGCCGAGGCTGCATCGGAAAGCTCGCCAATCCCATTGTCGAAGCTGCCCTGTGAACGACCAACGCCGCGGAAATTGAAGCGCAGCGTGGCGAACCCACGGTCAGAGAAGGTCTTGTAGAGACGCTGCACAATACGGTCATTCATGGTCCCGCCACCCTGCGGATGCGGGTGGAGGATCATGGCGACGGGCGCGCGCGGACGCGGACCGGGATTGAAACGACCTTCGAGGCGGCCTTCGGGGCCGGGAAAAATGACTGAGGGCATCGGGTAACCTGTCAGAGCTGGCAGCCACACGGGTAGCGCGGCGGATATGGCGGGCTATATAGTGGCCTCCGCGAATTTCGCAATCACGCTAACCATTTCGTTTGACAGGACGACCAGCCATCTCGCGCATCTATCTCGACCACGCCGCCACCACCCCGCTGCGCCCGGAAGCGAAAGCGGCGATGGAGGAGGGATTCCGCATCTGGGCCAACCCCTCCAGCCCTCATGCAGAGGGGCGCAAGGCGCGCGCCGCGCTGGAGGATGCGCGCGAGCGGATCAAGGTGGCATTGGGCTGGGAGGGGGAGCTGATCTTTACCAGCGGGGCGAGTGAGGCGGCGGCGCTGGCGCTTGCCCAATCGCGCGCCAGCGAGCGCCTTGTTAGCGCGGTCGAGCACGATGCGGTCCTGCAAGCCGCGCGCGGCGCACCGCAATTGCCAGTCGGGCCGGACGGAGCCCTGCTCATAGATCAATTGGAATCTGCGCTGGACAAGGCGAGCGATCCGCTGGTGGCCGTGCAATGGTTCAATTCCGAGACCGGCAATGCGCAGAACCTCGGCGATATCATCGACTGTGTGCATGATCGCGATGGGACTGTGCTGGTGGATTGTGCGCAGTCGGTGGGCAAATATCCTTTGCCGCATGAGGCCGACATGGTCGTGCTTTCTGCGCACAAATTTGGTGGGCCTATCGGGATAGGTGCCTTGCTGGTGCGGGACTACGCCATGCTGGAAGCTACCGGTGGGCATGAGCGTGGCTATCGCAGGGGAACAGAAAACCTGCCCGGTGTGCTGGGCATGGCTGCCGCACTGGAGCTGGGCGGGCAGCATCAATATTTGCCCGAAGGCGTATATGAAGCGTTGAGGTTGGGGCTGAACAGAATCCGTGATGCCGGCGGCACACTGATTTCTGACCAGCTCGACGCGCCGACCGGCTATATCCATGCGGTCTCCATGCCCGGCATTGGGGCCAGCGCGCAGGTCATGCGGTTTGATCTGGCTGGTATTGCAGTGTCGCAAGGATCGGCCTGCTCCAGCGGGACGATGAAGGTCAGCCGCGTGTTACAGGCGATGGCGGTCGAGCCAGAAATTGCTGCTAACACCATCCGGGTCAGCATCGGCTGGAACACCTCCATTGAAGAGGTTGAACGCTTTTGCGAGGTCTGGCTGGATATGGCTCGAGCTGCCGCATGATCTATCTCGACTATCAGGCCACGACCCCGCTCGCGCCGGAAGCGCGTGAGGCGATGCTGCGCTGGATGGGCGGGCCTGACAGCGACAGCTTTGGCAACCCGCACAGCCCGCACCGCATGGGGCGCATGGCAGCAGCAGCGGTGGAGGTTGCGCGCGAGCAAGTCGCGGCGCTGTTTCCTGCGGGTGGCACCGTGCATTTCACCGGCAATGCCTGCGAGGCGATCAACCTCGCCTTGCGCGGGACGAGCAGAGCTGGCGCTTTGGCGATCTCCGCCATTGAACACGCCGCGGTGCGCGATACGGCGCAGGCGCTGGGCAATGTGCGCGAACTCCCGGTTGATGGCGCGGGTATTTGCGATCCAGATCAGGACTTGCCCGAAGGGACGGGGCTGGTGGCCGTGATGCAGGTCAACAACGAGATCGGTACAATCCAGCCGACTGCGCAATGGCACGAAAAGGCGCGAAAGGCGGGGGCGCTGCTGCTTAGCGATGCCGTGCAGGCCTATGGCAAGATTGCGGTGGCAGAGGCAGACCTAATCGCGATCAGCGCGCACAAGCTTTATGGGCCCAAGGGGATCGGGGCATTGTGGGTGCGCGACGGAGTTTCGCTAGATCCGCAGGTAACAGGCGGCTTGCAGGAGAAAATTCGCTCCGGCACGCTCAGCCCCGCACTATGCGCCGGGTTTGGTGCTGCGGCAGCGCTGGCTCAAGGCCGCATGGAAGCTGATGCGGCCCATATGGAAGCGCTGTGGACCCTTGCCCGTGATCTATTTTCCGACTGGAAACTCAACGGCAGCGCCGACCAGCGCTGGCACGGCAATCTCAATATCCGCAAGGACGGACTCGATGTCGCGCGGCTGATGAGCGACTGCCGCAATGTCATGTTTTCCGCCGGTTCCGCCTGCGCCAGCGGGTCGGGCCGCCCAAGCCATGTCTTGCGCGCGCTCGGGCTTTCCGACAAACAGGCAAAAAGCTCGATCCGGCTAGGCTTCGGGCGCTACACAAGGGAAGAGGACATTGAACAGGCAGCCGCCGCGATCAACGCGGCGGCGCAGGCACAGGGTGTGTGATGGTCAAGGTCCGATTTGAAACTGCAGATGGCAATGTGATCGAAGCCGAGGCAGAGGCTGGCGAAAATCTCCTGCGCGTGGCGCAAAATGCCGGGATGCCGCTGGAGGGGACCTGCGAAGGCCAGATGGCCTGCTCCACCTGCCATGTGATTGTGGGCGCAGGCTGGTTCGGTAAACTGCCCGAAGCGAGCGAAGAGGAAGAGGACATGCTCGACCTCGCCGCCGGCGTCCAGCGCACCAGTCGCCTGTCCTGCCAGATCAACCTGACCGAAGACCTCGACGGTCTGGAGCTGCGGATACCGGCGGAAAGCCACGATATGAGCCGGTAAAAGGGGTGGAGGGGTGCCGACAGCGAGTGGAGGATTGGCACCCCTCCGCGCGCCGGGCTGCCCCCATGGTGGCGTGGGGCAGGCGGCGGCTTTCTTGCCTAGCTGGCGGGTTCAGCCTCGCTCGCGCTTTCACCGCTATCGGTTACATCGCCAGACTGTTTGCGCTGCTTCCACATGCGGCGCAGGCGCAGAATGATCCATACGACCAGCCCCAGCGGGATGGCAATGGTGGTGAGCACGATCAGTGCAGCGATAACTACGCCGAGGATCGTTCCGATGGAGCCCACCGCAGCGCGGATCGGGTCCATGAAGCCACCGGATGAAGGCTGGCCGGATTCGTAGGAGATATTCATCCGGCTGAAGGCCACGCGGCCCTTCATTTCGGCCAGCCAACTGCTTGCCTGGTCGATTTCCTCGTTGACCTGCGCCACGCCGCGCTCAGCTTCGACCAGTTCAGCAACCGTGCCTTTGCGGCTGCGGAGCACTTCCATCAGCCGGTCACGCAACAAGGTGCGCGCGCGCAGGCGGGCCTCGGTATCGACGATCTGCTTGGACAGGTCCTCGCCCGTGATCGCGGCGCTGACCTGTTCGCCGCCTGCACCTTCTGCCGATTTGGCCAGTTCGGTGCCAAAGGCGCGGGCGCTGTCAGCAGCAACCGCCAAGTTCAGTGAACCATAGGAATAGCTGCCTTCGCTGCCGGACTGGTCCATGGACAGGATGCGGCACTTGGTCGGCCCCATATTTTCGCACAAATCTGCATGTTTTTTCTGCAGGACCGGGATCGTCTCGCGATCCACGCGGAAGCCGTAATTATAGATATAGGCGATCTGCGGCATGGACACGGCGATGGAGCCGCCCGCGACGGAGCTTTCGCTGACGCTGTCAGTTGCCGCTTCCGCATCGGAACTTTGCAGCCGTTCAACCACGGGACCTTCCGCTGCCGCCTCGGCTGCAACGTCATAGGCAACAGCCTCCTCCGCAGCATAGTCGGCATTGCTGCCACAGCCTGCCAAAAGCAGCATCGGCACCACCGCTATTCCGATCCATTGCCTCATTTCACGCTCCTCTGTTCGTGCTTGCCACATTCTCTGCCTTAATTTCGCCACAATTGGGCCAGTTTGTGACTGAACGCTGGATGAACGGTTGGAAAGCGACGCGCAAGGCCGCAGAGATCGTGGATTGTGTCGCCCCATGGCTACCCGCTCTGACAGGGCAGTGATAGGGCAACGCCATGTCCACCAGCGATATTGAAAATCCCGAATCCGATCCATTTGACGCGATTGTCGATGCGCCGTTCGATTCCGCGCTGTCAGAGCGCTACCTCGTCTATGCGCTCTCCACGATTACGGCGCGTTCGCTGCCCGATCTGCGTGACGGCTTGAAGCCGGTTCATCGCCGCTTGCTGTGGACCATGCGCCAGCTCAAGCTCGATCCGAGCCAGGCGTTCAAGAAGAGCGCGCGCGTGGTGGGCGACGTGATCGGCAAATACCACCCGCATGGCGATAGCGCGGTCTATGATGCGATGGTCCGCCTCGCACAGGATTTCGCTCTGCGCTATCCGCTGGTGGAAGGGCAGGGGAACTTTGGCAATATCGACGGCGATAATGCCGCGGCCTACCGCTATACCGAAGCGCGCCTGACCCGCACCGCCATGCTGCTGATGCAGGGGCTGGACGAAGGCGCGGTGGATTTCGTCCCCACCTATAATGGTGAGGATGAAGAGCCGGAGCTGATGCCCGGCCTGTTCCCCAACCTGCTCGCCAATGGCGCCAGCGGTATTGCCGTGGGCATGGCGACCAATATCCCCAGTCACAATGTCGCAGAGATCATCGACGCGACGATGGAACTGATCGACAACCCCCATGTCGAGCATTCGCGGCTGATGGAACTGTTTCACGGACCTGACTTTGCGACCGGCGGGCTGGTGGTCGATAGCCCCGAGATCATTTCCAACGCCTATGAAACCGGGCGCGGGTCCTTCCGTGTGCGCGGGCGCTTCCATGCTGCGGAAGCGGAAAAGGACGAAGATAAACAGGCCGGGATCGAGCGGCTTGGCGGCGGGCAGTGGCAGCTTGTGGTCAGCGAAATCCCCTACCAGGTGCAGAAGGGCAAGCTGATCGAACAGATTGCCCAGCTGATCGCGGACAAGAAGCTGCCGATCCTTGAGGATGTGCGCGACGAAAGCGACGAGAATATCCGCCTCGTGCTCGTCCCGCGCAGCCGCAATGTCGATCCGGAGCTGCTGAAAGAGTCGCTCTACAAGCTGACCGATCTTGAGGTGCGCTTCGGGCTCAACCTCAATGTGCTCGATGCCACCCGTACCCCGCTGGTGATGGGGCTGAAGGAATTGCTCGGCAATTGGGTCACGCACCAGATCGAAATGCTCCAGCGGCGCACGCAGCACCGGCTGGAGAAGATAGCGAGCAGGCTGGAATTGCTCGAAGGGTATATTATCGCCTTCCTCAATCTCGACCGGGTGATCGAGATCATCCGTACCGAGGATGAGCCCAAGCCGGTGATGATGGCAGAATTCGGCCTCACTGACCGTCAGGGAGAGGCGATCCTCAACATGCGGCTGCGGTCCTTGCGCAAGCTGGAGGAAATGCAGCTGCGCGGTGAGCGGGACGATCTGCTCAAGGAACAGGACGAGCTGGAAAAGCTGCTCGCCAGCCCGGCGCGCCAGCGCACCCGGATCAAGCGCGACCTCACCAATCTGCGCAAGGAATATGGCGAGGATACTGTTCTCGGCCGCCGCCGCACGACCATTGCCGAGGCCGCCCCGGCGGTCGAATTCAGCATGGACGCGATGATCGAGAAGGAGCCGGTCACGGTGATCCTCTCCGCCAAGGGCTGGATTCGTGCGGCCAAGGGGCATGTGCCGCTCGATGGCGATTTCAAATACAAGGAAGGCGACGGCCCCGCCTATGCGCTCCACGCGCAGACGACCGACAAGCTGCTCGTCGCGGCTGACAATGGCCGCATCTACACGCTCGGCTGTGACAAGCTACCCGGCGCGCGCGGCTTTGGCGAACCGATCCGCAACATGGTCGATATTGATGCGGAGGCCGGGATTGCCGGGGTGATCGTCCACAAACCCAAGGGCCAGCTGCTGCTCGCCGCCTCCACCGGCAAGGGCTTTGCTGCTGAGATGGAGGAAATCCTCGCCGAAACGCGCAAGGGCAAGCAGGTAGTGAATTTGAAGGGCGATGCGAAACTGCTGGTGGTTCGCCCGATTGCGCCAGAGCATGACCATGTCGCCGTGGTGGGGGACAATCGCAAGCTGGTGGTGTTCAACCTTGAGGAGATGCCGGTCATGTCACGCGGGCAGGGTGTGACGCTGCAACGCTATCGCGATGGTGGATTGTCCGATGCGGTGACTTTCAAGCTGGAGGATGGCCTGAGCTGGCAAATGGGCGGCAAAGGCGACCGGACCCGCACCGAGACCGAAATCCATATGTGGAAGGTCGCGCGCGGCGCCGCAGGCCGGATGCCGCCGCAGGGCTTCCCAAGGGATAACCGGTTCTAAGGGCAGAAGGAAAAGGGGGCGGAGCGCTAAGCGATCCACCCCCTTATTCAAAGCCTTGCGGCTGGCTGGCGTCAGGCGCCTGCTTCGTCGCTGGCTGCCTGCGCGCCGGCAATGGCCTGGGCAACCTGCTCGGCAGTGAACAGCGCCATCAGGCCGTTTTCGCTGGCAACGAAATGCTCGCGCTTGAGGGCAATCTGGCCTGCTTCGGCATCCATGACCACATCGTCGCCATCGACGGAAGCGATCGTGCCAACGGCCTGGCCGTCAGCGCTGGTCACGGCAGCGCCCGCAACGAGGGCTGCGTCGAGCTTGGCGGCGGCTTCGGCTTCGATGGCGGCCATCATTTCGTCAAGCTGAGCCTTGGTGACGGTGATGGTCGGGCCCTGTTCACCCTGGCCGAATGCGTTCATCGGCAGCGGTGCAACATGCGAACCGGTGTTGACGGAGGCCACTTCGCCCGAAACGGCGTCAATCGTGCCCACTTCATTACCTTCAGGGCCGTAGACAGTGGCACCGGCGACAACCTGCGGGTTGGCGAAAGCGGGGGTTGCGGCGAGGGCAAGGGCTGTGGCGGCAGCCAGCTTGGCAAGTTTCATCATTACTCTCCGTAGTCACGTCAATGTTACGGCTTCCCCACGCGCGAAAACGCGCCAGAAGCCAGGAAAATGGGAAACGGATTGATGCGGACGGCCGCACACAGGCGACCACGCAAAATGCTGCCACGCGCGAAAGGGGCATAAGACCATCAGGGCCTGACCCGACGCAGCAACCCATTCCTCCGCCATGGAAGGAAATCGACCCGAAAACTTCGCATTTGCGAAGTAGGGCGGCTTTTCCAGCTAAAGGCTGAAATTGCAACCTGTAGGTCTGTTTAGGTTCTCAAAGATTAAGACGGGCTGAAGGTTTGGGCGGGACGAGTTGTGGTTTTGGGCCATTTGAGGAGAGGCGGCAGCCCCTCATCCAAGTCCGGCTAGCCAACGAGTTGGCAAGCCTCCCTATCCTTCTCCCCTGGGGAGAAGGATGCTGGAGCTTGGCGCGTCAGCGCCTAGCGAAAGCTGGATGAGGGGCTACAAGCTCGCAAGAAAGCTCAACCTGATCCTCCCCATTTTCACGAAGTGCAAATGGGGAGGGGGACCGCCAGCCTGCAAGGCTGGAGGTGGAGGGGTGGTGGCGCGCCATACCCCTCCGTCACAGCGCCTGCGGCGCTGCGCCACCTCCCCAAATGGCTAGAGCAATTTGGGGAGGATCATTAGGTCAGCGCGCCTCCAATTCCCTGTCGAGCAATTCTTCCACGCGCTGCCGAGGCGGGAAGCCCTCTTCAACCCATGCCGCCTCGATGCTGCGCAGAATCCGCGCAACCTCCGGCCCGGCAGTCACGCCGCGCGCAACAATTTCGCCACCTTTGAGCGGGAATTGCGGGATGTCCCATTGGGTCAGCGCTTCAACACCGCGCCCGGCGAGCAATTGGCGATCAACCGCGCAATCCATCCCTTCATTATAAGCCAGCGCGCGCGGCGATGCGAAGTCCTGCGGCTTCCGCTCTGCCGCGCAGACCAGTCGTGCACGCTGCGCTTTCGACAGGCGCAGCCGGGCGGCGACATCAGCGGCTGTATCCGGCAGGGCGGGGAGCAAGGCAGCGAGCCGACGGATGGCTTGCGGTTCGACCCCGGCAGCTTTCTCTGCAGCTATCAGGGTGCGCAATGCCTCCAACTCATGCTTGCCCGTTTCAGGGAGAACGACCGGCAGCACCCCCAACGTCCGCATCCGCTCAACCGTGTCGCACGGATCGGGCAGGCCCAGCAGCGCCAGCAATTCCATTGCCACCCGCTCGCGGCTCAGTCCCTTGAGCGTGGAGGCAAGTTCGGCACAGGCTTCCTCCGCCTCTGCGTCCAGTTCCGCACCGAAACGCGCCTGGAACCGGAAATAGCGCAGGATGCGTAGATGATCCTCGCGGATGCGCTGGCGGGCATCGCCGATAAAGCGCACGCGCCGCGCGGCAAGGTCGTCCAGCCCGCCGAAATAGTCGGATATCTCCAGCGTCTCAGGATGGACGTAGAGCGCATTGATGGTGAAATCGCGCCGCGCCGCATCCTCTTTCCAGTCGCTGGCAAAGCTGACGGTCGCGCGGCGGCCATCGGTGCTGACGTCATGGCGCAAAGTCGTGATTTCGACTGGTCCGCCCTCAGTCAGGGCAGTGATCGTGCCATGCTCAATCCCGGTTGGTACGCAGCGGATATGCGCGTGTTTGAGCCCAGCCATCACCATCTCCGGTTCCAGCGGGGTGGCTGCGTCGATATCCTTGACCGGATGGCCGAGCAGCGTGTCACGCACCGCGCCGCCGACCCAGCGGATATTGTCGAGGCCCAAAGCGGCGACCAGTCCCGCGAGGTCGGCGCGGCTGGTCCAGTCGTTAGCGGGTAAGCTACTCATGCGTCATGCCCAGCCAGTGCAAGGCGGCGAGTGAGGTTGACGATAATCGCGGCGGTTACACCCCAGATACGATGGCCCTGCCAATGGATCTCGGTATAGCGGCGCAAGGCTCCTTCCCAATGCACTTCCTGCTCCTGCTGGTTGGCCGGATCGAGGATATAGCGGAAGGGCGGTTCGAACCACTCCGCGACCTCGGCAGGGTTGGGGACAAGTGGCAAGTCCGCCGGGATCGTGGCGAGAACCGGGGTGATATCAAAGCCGGTGCGGGTGCGGAACGGATCGGTTTCGCCAATCACACGCACATGGCGTGGGTCGATGCCCAGTTCCTCATTAGCTTCGCGCAAGGCCGCTTCGATGGGGGTTTCGCCGGGATCGAGCCGCCCGCCGGGAAAAGCCGCCTGCCCTGGATGCTTACGCATGGTGTGCGGACGATGGGTAACGAGCACGCCCGGATCATCACGCTCTGTCACGGCGATCAGTACCGCGGCAGGCGCGAGGTTTTCCGGCGGGGCCATCGCGTCTTCCATCGGATCGGGAAGCTCGCGCGCATGGGCGGCGCGGTACAGTTCTTCGAGCCGGTAATGCAGCGCGCTCATTGCGGCACCAATGTGTAAGTCGCACCCTGACTGGCGACGGACAATTCGTCACTTTGGGCCAAAGCGTGTTCTGCCAGTTGCAGCCACGTCGAACGGTTGAGCCGCGCCTCGCAGCCTTGCCGCACGGCGAGGTAAATCGCCGGCATGTCCGGGTCGCCCGCTGCGCGCAGGGGATGTTCCGGCCCGGCCAGCACGATCTCATCCGTGTTGAGCCGGAAGGCGAGGGCACCGTCACGCTCCACCATGTCGGTGGCGATAAAGGCGGCGTCCTCCACCTCGATGGTCAGCTTCTGCGTCGGCGTGACGAGCCAGTGCTGGCCATTGTCGTCACGGGACAAAAGGCTGGCAAAGGCGCGGACCATGGCGGGGCGTTTGATCTCCCCGCCGTCATGGAACCAGCGCCCGTCGGCCGCGATGCGCATATGGCTGTCGCCGGAAACCGACGGGCTCCACTGCTCCACCGGCGGCAATTTGCGCGCAGCAACCGCCTCCGCCAGTTCGGCGAGCGTCAGGGCGGCAATTTCAGGTGGTGGTTCGTATGGCATCGTGATCCTCCGATGCCAGAAGCGACCTATTCAGCCAAGGGGCCTGTCCACGGTCCCAGCATTCCCTCCGCTGGCAGCACAGCGGGGTTCTCGCAGCGAACGAGCAAGCGGGCCGGGTCCCATGGGCCGGGGCAGCGCCAGCCGCCGGTGGGCTGCGCGGTAAAGCCCCAGCGGCCGTAATAGGGTTCGTCCCCGATCATCACCTGGGGCAGGGCAGGCTGGCCTTGCCGGGCCATGGTGTCGATTGCGCCGAGTGACGCCGCCATCAGCGCCTTGCCATAGCCGCCATTCTGCAGCGCCGGGATAACCGCAACCGGGCCGACCATCACCATCGGGTGTGCGCGGCCTTCCGGATCGTGCAGCGCCACCGGCCACATCTGGATCGTCCCGGCGAGGTAATCCTCGTCATCCAGTGCAGCAAAGCTCAGTCCTTCCAGCCAGTCCATCCCGGTGCGGATGCGATAGGCGGTGCGCGCATGGCGCTCAGGCCCGAAGGCCTCGTCCAGCAATTGCTCGACCAGCGCAGGTTCGACAGCAGAAAGGGGCACAATGCTCGCCATGGCGCGCGCCGATAGGGGCGGTGCGCCAGCAAGTCGAGCGGTTTCTACTCCACGGGCGGAGGGGTGAGGCGGAGCAGGCGCCCGCCATCGCCATCTTCAATGACGAAGATTTCCCCGTCGATCCCCACGGCAACATCGCGGATACGCGCACCCATGTCATAACGCGCAGCCTCGTGCGCGTTTTCCCCGTCGAACTCCACTCGCACCAGGGCGGTGCTGCCGAGACCGGTGATGAGCAGGTCACCTTGCCAATCCGGGAACAGGCCGCCTGTGTAGAAGGCCATGTCACCCGGCGCGATCACCGGGGTCCAGCCGACCACGGGCGCGGCGAATTCCGCGCGGGTCGCATGATCGGGGATTGGGTCACCATTATAGTGGATGCCGTCAGACACGACAGGCCAGCCGTAATTGCTGCCGGGTTTGACGAGGTTGAGTTCATCCCCGCCGCGCGGGCCGTGCTCCACATCCCACAGCCGCCCTTCGCCATCGAAGGCAAGGCCAAGGATATTGCGGTGGCCCCAGCTCCAGAACTGGGCAGCGATCCCGCCTTGTTCGGCAAGTGGATTGCCCGCTGCTGGTGTGCCATCAAGATTGAGCCGCACGATCTTGCCCAGATTACCAGACATATCCTGCGCCGGGTCCATCTTCTGCCGATCGCCCGATGCGATGAACAGATATTGTCCGTCAGGTGAAAAGGTGATGCGGTGCGAGTAATGGCCGCGCCCAGTGACTTTCGGGGTTTGGCGCCAGATTACCTCCAGCCCCTCGATCCGGCACACTTCGTCATTCTCGCCACCGCAAGAGAGTGTGCCGCGACCGACTGCTGCGCCGCGCGTATCGCCTTGGCCCGGCTCGGCCCAGCTGAGATAAACCATGCGGCTGGTCTCGTAATCGGGGGCAAAGGCGATATCGCCCAATCCACCCTGACCGCCATAATCGACCTTTGGTGCGCCGCTGACCGTTCCCTCAACCCCGCTTGCTGGCTGGTAATTGCGGATGGTCCCGCCCTTTTCCGTCACGAAGATCCTGCCAGTGCCCGGTTCGACGGCCATCGCCCAAGGCTCGTCATAGCTGGTCTCTTCCGTGACGATGAAGGGCGCGTCAGACGCCGCCGGGGCTGGCGGGCTATCCCCACTTGCGGCGTGGCCGCAGCTTGCAGTGGCCAGCGCCAGCGGGGATAGGATGAGGGCGAAGGATGTGTGCTTGAACATGGTCATACTCGCTGCAACTCCCAAAGCTGCAATTGGTGCCCGCCCGTTTGTTGCCCCAATCATTGCCGGGGTGGACGAGGCTGGCCGCGGTCCGCTTGCCGGGCCAGTTGTGGCGGCTGCGGTCGTCTTGGGCAATAACCCACCTATGGGATTGGCGGATTCCAAGAAGCTTTCTGCAAAACGCCGTGCGCTGCTGGACCCGCTGATCCGGGAAAGCTGTGCCTGGGGCGTCGGGATTGTCGAACCGGAGGAGATCGACCGGCTCAATATCTTCGGCGCGACCATGCGCGCGATGACGCTGGCTGTCGGGCGGCTGGCCGAAGCGCTGGGGCAGGCTCCGCATGAAGTGCTGGTCGACGGCAACCTCACCCCCGCAGGTCGCGACGCAAGCTGGTGCTGGGAAGCGCGCGCAATCGTCGGCGGCGATGCGCTGGAACCGGCGATCTCTGCCGCCAGTATTATCGCGAAGGAATGGCGCGACCGGTTGATGCGAGAGGCCGCACAGGCGCATCCACATTACGGGTGGGAGCGCAATATGGGCTATGGCACGAAAGAGCATATGGAGGCCCTGCGCACCCATGGCCCGACCCCGCTTCACCGCAAGAGCTTCGCCCCGGTGGCGCAGCTGACCTTGCTCTGATTTCTGGTTCACGCAGAGACGCGGAGAAGGTTACGGCTTCGCCGGGTTTGGTTTCGCGCCAAGCCGCCAAGGCGCCAAGAGGGTTGCATCTCGGCTTTAGCCGAAAACCTACCTTCCGACCTTTGAACAGGCTGCTTGGCTGCCCCTCGGAGAGCCTGCTGCAGCAGGCAATTTTTCTTCGCGTCTTGGCGACTTGGCGTGAAACATATCACTCCGCGTCTCCCTGCTTCCTCTGCGTCTCTGCGTGAACAAAACCGGCTCCGGCCTCTCTCACCCCAACCGAGGGCGAAGAAAATTCACCTTGAGTCCTCCCGGCCACACACCCGACATATCGAGTCTGGCAGAATCCAGCAGACTCAATATCTTGTGGGATACTCCTTTTGTTCTTTCTTGGTTAGCGGCGCGTTAACCATCTCCTGCGAAACTTACGGCTTGACGCGGACTCCGCGAGGATTCACCCTGTGGATAACTTTCAGATAGGGGGCGATTAAGGATGGGGGTCATTCAGACCACGAAGGAACGCGCGCGGCAGTTTGCCGAAGCGGTGGAGCTGCCGATCGGGCAGATCCTCACGGGCGACTGCGTGGAATCCATGCGCCGCCTGCCCGATGCCTGTATCGACCTCGTCTTTGCCGATCCGCCCTATAACCTCCAGCTGGGGGGCGACCTCAACCGCCCCGATGGCAGCCAGGTCGATGCCGTGACCGACGAGTGGGACCGGTTTGACAGCTTCAAGACCTATGATGATTTCACGCGTGCCTGGCTGACCGAAGCAAAGCGCGTGCTCAAGCCTGACGGCGCGCTGTGGGTGATTGGCAGCTACCATAATATCTTCCGCGTCGGCGCGATCCTGCAGGACCTCGGCTTCTGGATCCTCAACGACATCGTCTGGCGCAAGAGCAACCCCATGCCCAATTTCAAGGGCACACGTTTCACAAATGCGCATGAAACGCTGATCTGGGCGAGCCAGGGCGAGAAGGCGAAATATCAGTTCAACTATCGCGCGATGAAAACGCTGAATGACGAGTTGCAAATGCGCAGCGACTGGGTGCTGCCGATCTGCGGCGGGGGCGAGCGGCTGAAGGAAGGCGGGCACAAAGTCCACCCGACACAGAAGCCGGAAAGCCTGCTCTATCGCGTGCTGCTCTCCACCACGGAGAAGGGTGATGTGGTGCTCGACCCGTTCTTCGGCACCGGCACCACCGGCGCGGTGGCCAAGCGTCTGGGCCGCGAATGGATCGGCTGCGAGCGCGAAGGCATTTACCGGAATGCCGCGCTGAAGCGGATCGAACGCGAACTCCCGCTCGACGAAAGCGCACTCACCACCATGCAAAGCGGCAAGAGCGCCCCCAAGGTCGCATTCGGCGCATTGGTTGAAGCTGGCTATATCAAGCCGGGCACCGAAGTGTTCGACAAGAAGCGCCGCTGGAACGCGACAGTGCGGGCGGACGGCTCACTGGCCTGCGGCAAGCAGGTGGGTTCGATCCACGGGCTGGGCAAGGAACTGCAAGGCGCGCCGAGCTGCAATGGCTGGACCTTCTGGCACTTCGAGGATGGCGGCGAGATGAAGCAGGTGGATGCGGCAAGGCAGCTGTATCTGCTGGCTACGGAGGATTGAGGGGCGGCGCCCCTTTGGTCACTACCCAAATTTCATCGTCACCCCGGACTTGATCCGGGGTCCCGCTTTCTGGCGGAGCAGCGCTGTGCCTCGAAGAACAGCGGGATCCCGGCTCAGGGCCGGGATGACGGTGGTGGGTCTAATGCGACCGCAAGTTACAGCAGGACTTCGAACAAGTCCTCCCACTCAGGATTTGTCTTCTCGATTAACTCAATTTTCCATGCGCGACGCCAGCGTTTTAGGCGCTTCTCATGGGCTATGGCGTCTTCGATAGAGTCACATCGATCAGCCCAGACGAGGCGGGTCAGTCCGTAACGCTTGCAGAAATCCGAACCTGTTCCTTCGCGGTGTTGAGTCACACGGGCTGCAAGGTCTGAAGTGACGCCAACATAGAGTGTGCCGCGATAACGGTCGGCCATGACGTAAACCCAACCGCCTTTTGCTTCGCGTTGCATGGCAAATAAATGAGGGCAGGTCTTGCAGAGGGTCAAGCCTTCTTTAGTGCACAGCCTCTCAAACTCGTCGCCCCGGACTTGATCCGGGGTCCCGCTGACTTGCGGTGGAGCACTGAGCCTCAAAGAAGAGCGGGATCCCGGCTCAGGGCCGGGATGACGTATTCGGAAAGCCAAAGACCTGCTCCCCCTGTCCTGCACCGCCCCCATCCCCTAAACCCGTGCAAATGCACACCAAGCCCCCTTTCCTTCCCGCGCCCAACGCGCGATTGCGTCTCCGAGCTTTTTCCACATTGGACACTGTTCCATGTGTTCCACTTATTCAGATGTCGCGCCGGGAAACTGAACAATGAGCGAGTCCGTCTATATCCGCCCCATCGGCTTTGCCTCTGGTCCGCAGGCGGAGGAGGGGGATGCGATCCGGCTGGCGGGGAGCATGGTCTATGCCAGCCGCCTGGCGGTGATCCTGCGGCGGGATAACGCGGTGGTGAGCCGCTGGACCTGCTCGCCAGAGTCCATGGCTCAGGTTCTGGGCGAATTGCCCGACAGTGTGGGCGAAGCGGCGGAGGCGCAGTGGGCCAATCTCGGCATCGTGCACAAGCCGCTCCAGCTGGGTGAGCGCACCATCAGGCTCGACCAGCCGCAGGTGATGGGCATCCTCAATGTCACGCCGGACAGCTTCTCTGACGGGGGCAAGTTCCTAGATGATGTTGATGCCGGGCGCGAACATGCGGGGGCAATGCTCCAGGCAGGCGCAGCGATCATCGACATTGGCGGGGAAAGCACGCGCCCCGGTGCGCCTGCCGTGTGGGAGGGGGACGAGCTGAAACGCGTCATCCCCGCGGTCGAGTATTGCGCGGCGATGGGCGCGGCGATCAGCGTCGATACGCGCCGTCCGGCGGTGATGGAAGCGGCGCTGGATGCAGGCGCGCATATCATCAACGATGTCTCTGCCCTGCGCCATGATCCGCGTAGCCTGGAACTGGTCGCCAATCGCGGTTGCCCGGTGGTGCTGATGCATGCGCCGGGGGAGGCGGAGGATCTCCACGCCGATGGCGACTATGCCAATGTGGTGTTCGATGTGTTCGACTGGCTTGCCACCGCGCGCGACCGGGCGCTGGCAGCGGGGATTGCGCGCGACAGAATCGTGCTCGATCCGGGCATCGGCTTTGGCAAATCGCTGGCGGATAACCTCGCGCTGATGAATGCGCTGCCGCTGTTCCACGCGCTGGGCCAGCCGCTGCTGCTGGGCGCGAGCCGCAAGCGGATGATCGGCGCGCTCAGCAATGAAGTCCCCGCGCATCAGCGCATGGGCGGCAGCGTGACGCTGGCGGTGAAGGGGATGGACGCTGGTATCCCGCTCCACCGCGTGCATGACGTGTTCGAGACAGTGCAGGCGCGCAATGTGTGGCGCGGATTGCGCGATGCGGCGCTGACGGACTTTGGCGATCTGCCGGGGTGACAGCGTTCGATCTCCTTGTTGGCCTGTTGCCCGAGGGAGTGAAGGCAGGACCTGCGGAGCTTGAGAGAATCCCTGCTAAATCAGGATCCTATGCCCTGATGTTGAAGCTGGTCGAACCTGTCGCCTTCACCCGCGGCAAGCTCGCCGCAACGCTCCCACCGGGTACCTACATCTACGCCGGGAGCGCCAACGGGCCGGGCGGGATGCGCGCGCGGCTTAGGCGCCACTTCCGCAAGGACAAGGCGCTGCGCTGGCATGTCGATGAGCTGAGTGTGCGGGCGAGCAGCATGGCCGCGCTGGCGATTGAGGGCGGCTCGGAATGTGCAATAGTCGAGGCCTTGCTGGCGAGTGGCCGCTTCACCATCCCGCTCCCCGGCTTCGGCAGCAGCGATTGCAAGGCCTGCGCCGCGCATTTGCTGGCTTACAAGGAGTAGCCCCCGTCGCTCACCAGCACATGGCCGGTGATGTTGGCAGCAGCGTCAGAGAGGAGGTAGCCGATATTGCCCGCAATCTCGTCAGGCGTTGCAAAGCTGCCGCGGGGCGTGGTCGCCGCCATCCCTTTCAGCGTCGCATCGCGGCCATGCGCGGCCACGGAATTGCGGAAGTCTTCGGAGCTTTCCCAGATCGCCGTATCAACTCCGCCGGGTGCAATGGCGTTGACACGGATCTGGTCATTCGCGTGGTCGGCAGCGGCGATGCGCGCCATATGGGCAACCCCGGCCTTGGCCACGCCATAGGCGCCAATGCCGGGAACGGGCTTGATCCCGGTGATGGAGGAGGTGAACACGATAGAACCACCGCCGCTCGCCTTCATCGCCGCAATGGCCGCGCGCATGGAGTAGAAAGCCCCGTCGAGATTGACGTTCATCACCCGCCTCCACGTGTCGAGGTCATGCTCACCCAGCGCGCCGCTGCCGCCAATCCCGGCATTCACGACCGCGTGGTCGAGGCCGACGAGGGTAGGGGCGATCCGTTCCCACAGGTCAGCATCGCCAACACTGCCGATGATCTGCTCAACCTCGCAGCCCAATTCCAGCAAGGAGAGACCCGCATCGTCCATATCAACCAGCACCAGCCGCTTCACCCCATGCGCATCGAGCCAGCGGGCGCAAGCCGCGCCAATGCCGGATGCAGCACCAGTAACGAGGGCCGTGCGGCCCGTGAAATCGAGATCGTTTGCCATGCCCCATGGGCTAGGCAAATCAGGCGGCGTTGTCGATGCCGAGATCGGAAAGCTTACGGTAGAGCGTAGAGCGGCCAATGCCGAGGCGGCGCGCAACTTCCGTCATACGCCCGCGATAATGGCCGATGGCGAGGCGGATCACGTCGGCTTCGATCTCTTCCAGCGGGCGGAGATTGCCATCAGCGGTGTAGAGCATCACGCCCACACCTTCCTGCATGGCGGACAGGCCTTCGATCGAGGTTTCTCCGACCATTTCCGACAGTTGCGGGAAGCTGTCTGCGGTCAGAGTTTCACCTTCGCAAAACACCGCCGCACGGAACAGCACGGCCTGGAGCTGTCGAACATTGCCCGGCCAGTCGAAAGCTGTGAGCAGCGCCAGCGCGCTGTCGCTGACAGAAAGGTGCCGCAGCCCCGGCTGTTCGCCGATCCGGCCGAGGAAATGCCGAGTGAGTGCGGGGATATCCCCGGTCCGTTCGCGCAGGGGTGGCAGGGTAACCTTGGTCTGGCAGATTTCCTTGAGCAACGCCGGATGGAAATGGCCGGCGTCATTCAGATCTGCCAGTGGCAAGTTGCTGGCGCTGAGCACTCGCACGTCAACGCGGAAGCCATGCTTTGCGCCGACAGGACGGACAATGCCGGTGGCAAGCACTTCGGCCAGCTTTTCCTGCAGGTCTTCCGCCAACCGGTCGATTTCGTCGAGCACCAGTGTGCCGCCATCGCAATGTTGCAACGCGCCGATCTGGCGGTCAAATGCACCGGGGAAGGCGTTCTGCTCATGGCCGAACAGCACGGATTCGATGGAGTTTGCGGGTACGCCGCGCACATTGATCAGGCGGAAAGGTGCCTTGGCGCGCGGGCTGGCTGCGTGCATGGCGCGCATCAGCATTTCCTTGCCGGTCCCATTTTCGCCTTCGATCAGCACATGGCCATGGCCGCGCGCTGCCTTTGCAGCTTTGGCTAGCGCGGCGCGGAAGGTGGGCGCAGTCCCAATCATTGCGTCGAAATCGAGCACGGTCGGCATTTTTTCGGTCAAAGGCTGGAGTTCGTCCTTGGGCGTCTCCTGCCGTGTCGCGCTCCGGAGCGCCTGCATCAGCCTATCAGGAGCGACGGGCTTAACGAGGTAATCCGTCGCGCCCGAACGCATGGCCTCGACGGCCAGCATCGGGCTGTTGCTGGTGGTCAGCATCAGGATCGGCAGGGCAGGGCGGCGTGTCTTGAGTTCGTGGATCAGTTCGCAAGCATCATCGCCCGGCACCCATTGGTCCAGAATAATGGCTGAAAGCTGCATGCCCTGGCGCGTACCGAGCGTGGCAATGGCGGTCTCAGAATCCTTGACCACCAGCACACGCCAGCCTTCGCGCGCAGCAAGCGCGGTGATGAGCCGGGCTTGCGCCGGTTCATCATCAATCAGCATCAAAAGGCGCGAATCGCTATCCGCCATAATCCCAAACCGTCCCATTCCGATACGAACCCGCCTTTTAGGCAGGGGGAGTAAAGGTGGCGTTAAGGCTAAGGGCATCGCGGATGGGCTTGTGACTCGCCGTCACCCGCGATAGAGCCGCGGCGTTCACACCATAAAGACGGGGAAATACACAATGGCATCTGCAAACGACATGAAGGCGGCGGAAAAAACCTACGCAGGTTTCATCAGCTCGTTGAAATGGTCCGTGCCGCTCCTGTTTGTCCTGACCATGCTCATCATTGTGATGATTGCTGACTGATCGAGAGGCCAATTTGCGCATTGCAGCCCTTAAGGAACGCGCCGCGGGGGAAACCCGTGTCGCGTTGACGCCTGAAACCGCCAAGAAATTCATCGCGCTTGGCGCGACTGTCGCCGTGGAAGAGGGGGCAGGCGAGATGGCTGCGATACCTGACGCCGCCTATGCCGAAGCGGGCGCGGAAGTGCTTCCGGCGGCCAAGGCGGTGGCCGGTGCGGATATCGTGCTGGGGGTGCAGGCACCCGGACTTGATACGCTGAAAGGGGCTAATCCCGGCGCATGGGTCGCGGCGACCTTTGACCCCTTTATCCAACGCGATCGGGTCGATGCCTATGCCAAGGCGGGCCTTGAAGCGCTGGCAATGGAATTCATGCCGCGCATTACTCGCGCACAGAGCATGGATGTCCTTTCCAGCCAGTCCAACCTGGCGGGTTATAAGGCGGTGATCCATGCGGCGGATGTCTATGGCCGCGCTTTCCCGATGATGATGACTGCCGCCGGTACAGTGCAGGCGGCGCGCGTGTTTATCATGGGCGTGGGCGTGGCTGGCCTGCAGGCTATTGCGACGGCCAAGCGCCTCGGCGCGCAAGTTTCGGCGACCGATGTTCGCTCTGCTACCAAGGAACAGATCCAGTCGCTCGGTGCCAAGCCGATCTTCGTGGAAAGCGTCGCCGGCATCGAAGGCGAAGGCAGCGGCGGCTATGCCACCGAAATGAGCGAGGAATACCAGAAGGCTCAGGCCGAGCTGGTTTCCGGCCATATTGCCAAGCAGGATATCGTCATCACCACTGCACTGATCCCCGGCCGCGCCGCGCCGCGCCTTATTTCTGACGCGCAAATCGCCAGCATGAAGCCGGGCAGCGTCATTTTCGACCTCGCCGTGGCGCAAGGTGGCAATGTCGAAGGGTCCAAGGCAGATGAGGTCGTTGAAAAACACGGCGTGAAGATCATCGGCTATTCCAACACCCCGGCGCATCTTGCTGCAGACGCATCGGCGCTGTTTGCGCGCAACCACTACAACTTCCTCTCCGCCTTCTGGGACAAGGAAGCGGGCAAGCCCGTGCTGGACGAGGAAATCGGCGATGCCATCCGCCTGACCAAGGGCGGCGAAGTGGTGAGCGAGAGGTTGAAGGGGTGAACAAGCGCGCCTGCATCCTGGCGCTTGGCCTCAGCCTAGCGGTTGGGTTTATGCCTGCCCGGATGGCAAGCGCCCAGATGTCGTCAGCGTCCTTGCCGGGCGCAGCACAGGTTGATTGGGCGGTTGCGGAGCTGCGGGAGGACCTTTCCCGCATCCGTATCATGCACAAAGAGCCTGTTCAGTTCGCGAAGGTCCAACCGCGCAACCTTGTGCAAACTGATGCGCCGATAGTTCGAGGCACCGGCAAGTCCACCATTCCCGCGGGCACAGTTTTCGCGCCCAGTCGCCTTGGGGGCAGCCCGGTGATTTGCGAACCCGGACGGAGAAAAGGGCAGGGCAGTTTTGCCTGCCTCGCCGATACAAACGGCGATGGAGCCTTCGATCATTTTGGCTCGGTCAATGCCAAGTCATACGGATATGGCAGTTCGACGCAGATCGGATTTCTGGTTGGCACTGTCAAAATTGACGGCTGGACTGCCATGGATACAGCTGTAACGGTCTCTTCCCTGACCGGGGAGGCCTCGCCAGAGACCATGGAAATGACCCTGACTCTGGCCAGTTCACCCGCGAAATGGCCCAAGAACGGGGCCCGGTTCATGCTCTGCGCGGACCGCAATGAAGGCAATAATATGTGGGGCGCGCCAATTGTTGTGCCCTATTGCACCCGGTTGCTGCGATTTGGAGCTGGTGAAACCGGTGTGGCACAGCCGCTATTCCTGGATAGCAGCCTGACAGTTCATGCGGCGACTGGCGACGCAGTAGAAGTTTCAATTGATGGTCTGGTTATAGGGGCAAGCATTTGATGAAACGTCTGGCAATTGCAGCTCTGGCACTTTCGCTGGCGGCATGTTCCGATCTGGGTGGCGGGGCTTCCTATGGAGCGGCCGAAGCCGAGATGGGGGCGATGTTCCGCAGCCACGCGCGTGAAGTGCATGGGGGCCTGAATATCAAGTGCCCGTTCACGGCGGATGCTGACTTGCTGGCGCAATATGAACCGCTGGCACAGCGCTATGCGGCGCTGAAGGAAAGCGTGGCAGGTAGGTCGCTGGCGGTCGACATCGCGATTATCGAGGCGGATTACAACGCCTATTGGGAACAGAATGTCGTTGAATGCGGCGCAATGGACCAGCCCGGCACGCAGGAGCGTGTGGCTCAGGAACTGGCGCGGATTGACGGCAATCTGCAGCAGCTTGAACGTATGGCCGGCGGCATCTGAGCCGAACCACGTCCGGACCATCGGGGGGACAAGACCTTGGACTTTATCAGCATCCTTTCAATCTTCGTGCTGGCGTGTTTCGTCGGCTATTACGTGGTCTGGTCGGTTACCCCGGCGCTGCATACGCCGCTGATGGCGGTGACCAACGCGATTTCCTCCGTGATTATCGTGGGTGCGCTGATCGCTTCGGCTGAAGCTGGGAGCATGGTTGCCAAATGGCTGGGGCTGGCGGGTGTGGTGCTGGCGAGCGTCAATATCTTCGGCGGCTTCGCCGTGACGGAGCGAATGCTCGCCATGTACAAGAAGAAGGAGAAGAAGTGATGGTCTCCTTGCTTCAAGCTAAACAAGAAAATTTTGTCGCCCCTGCGAAGGCAGGGGCCCAGATGAGTTCCGTTGCACGAGGCATGGGCCGTGGATGGACCCCGGCCTTCGCCGGGGTGACGGCATTCTTTTTTTCTTCTCCCGCCTCAGCCTCCACCGGCGAACCGGTGAACCCATGGGTTGCGCTCGCGTATCTGGTGGCGGGCGTGTTCTTCATCCTCGCGCTGCGTGGGCTTTCCAGTCCTTCCACTAGCCGTACGGGCAACCGTTTCGGCATGGTCGGCATGCTGATTGCGGTGGTGACGACGCTGGTGACGCATGACATTGCCAACCTGCCGGAAATCGGGATTGCGATTTTCCTCGGCGGGATCCTCGGCTTCACCATCGCGCGCAAGATTGCGATGACGCAGATGCCGGAACTGGTGGCTGGCTTCCACTCGCTGGTGGGCCTTGCCGCCGTGGTAGTGGGCTGGGCAGCTTACCTCAATCCGGGCGCGTTTGGGATCCTCGAGACGGTGCACCTTGAAAACCTGTTCAACACGGTAACAGACACGAACACCTTCCCC
The DNA here is from genome assembly GCA_024236195.1 of Sphingomonadaceae bacterium. Classification (GTDB taxonomy): domain Bacteria; phylum Pseudomonadota; class Alphaproteobacteria; order Sphingomonadales; family Sphingomonadaceae; genus JACXVD01. The sequence goes on along the minus strand of JACKKZ010000003.1, from coordinate 46,134 downwards.
GGTCAAACGATTGAGCAAATTTCAGTTGTCAGCCGTATAGAAATGGCCTTGGGCATTGCTATCGGCGCGATCACATTTTCAGGCTCCGTAATTGCCTTTGCGAAGTTGTCTGGGCGCATGAAGGGCTCGCCGATCCTTCTGCCTGCACGCCATGTGATCAACCTCGGCACGCTGGCCGCGATTATCGTGCTGACGGCGCTTTTCGCCATGGCGGCTCCGGCAGATACCATGCCGCTGATTGTTGGCCTGACTGTGCTCGCCTTCATCATCGGCTTCCTGCTGATCATCCCGATTGGCGGGGCGGACATGCCGGTGGTGGTCTCGATGCTGAACTCCTATTCCGGCTGGGCAGCCGCAGCGATGGGCTTCACGCTGGGTAATACGGCGATGATAATCACCGGTGCGCTGGTCGGTTCCTCGGGTGCGATCCTCAGCTACATCATGTGCCGCGCGATGAACCGCAGCTTCATCAGCGTGATCGCGGGCGGCTTTGGCGCGGAGGATGGCGGCAGCGCCAGCAGCGAACCGCGCGAACAGCGCCCCTACAAGCAGGGCAGCGCCGCCGACGCGGCCTATATGCTGGAGCAGGCCGAGAAGGTCATCATCATCCCCGGCTACGGCATGGCCGTGGCACAGGCGCAGCACGCGCTACGGGAAATGGCCGACGCGCTGGAAGAAAAGGGTGTGGAGGTCAAATACGCCATCCACCCCGTCGCCGGGCGAATGCCGGGCCATATGAACGTGCTGCTGGCAGAGGCCTCTGTCGAATATGATAAGGTCTTCGAACTGGAAGACATCAACAGCGAATTCGCGCAGGCTGACGTTGCCTTCATCATCGGCGCGAACGATGTTGTGAACCCGGCGGCCAAGACGGACAAGTCCAGCCCGATCTACGGCATGCCGGTGTTCGATGTGGACAAGGCCAAGCAGGTCTTCTTCATCAAGCGTTCGATGGGCGGTGTCGGATATGCCGGTGTCGATAACGACGTGTTCTATATGGACCAGACCATGATGTTGCTTTCCGACGCCAAGAAAATGGTCGAGGAAATCGTCAAGGCGCTCGACTAGTGGGCAAAGCAGTGGTGGCGGCCTTGGCCGCGCTGCTCCTCGCTGGCTGTGTTTCGCAGATTGCCGAAGGCAAGGTGGAGAAGGGCTTGCTGCGCGCGGGCCTTTCCCCAGCCAATTCGGCCTGTATGGCAGAGCGCATGGTTGATCGGCTGAGCATCGCGCAATTGCGCAAGCTTGAACGGTTGCAGGCGCGCAAGGGGGAACCAGTGCGGCCTGTGACTCTGCGCCAATATGTCGAGCGTGTTCGCCGGGTCGGGGATGCGGAAGTGCTGGCAGTGACAAGCAGTTCAGCTGCGCTCTGTGCGACGGGCATAGCGCGCGAGGCGCGCTGACACCGGGTTGACTTACATTCCTGTAAATTGCAGCATTCGCTCCATGTGGAGAGAAACAATTTGCACGCTGGCGCTGGTCGCCACTGCTTCGCCCGTCCTTGCCGAAACCATTGAAGTTCCTGCCGGTGAGGACGCGCAGACGCGCCTTCAGGAGGCGCTGATCCTCGCCGAGCCGGGGGACACCGTGCAACTCGGCGCAGGGCGCTTCTTGCTGACCGACGGGCTCAGCCTCGATGTCGATGGCGTTACCCTGCGCGGCGCCGGAATGGATGCCAGCGTGCTCGATTTCACCGGCCAGAAGGGCGCGGGCGAGGGGCTGCTAGTTACCTCCGATGAAGTTACCCTGCGCGATTTCGCGGTGGAGAACAGCAAGGGCGACGGGATCAAGTCCAAGGGTGCCGATAACGTGGTCTATTATCGCGTCCGCGTGACCTGGACCGGCGGGCCCAAGGAAACCAACGGCGCCTATGGGATCTATCCAGTTTCCAGCACCGGGGTGCTGGTCGACGGCTGCAAGGTTTCGGGCGCGAGCGATGCCGGAATCTATGTCGGCCAGTCCAAGGCGATCACCGTGCGCTACAACTATGTCGAGCAATCGGTGGCCGGGATCGAGATCGAGAACAGCCGCGATGCCCTGGTGACCGACAATTTCGTAACCCGCAACACCGGTGGCATCCTGGTGTTCGATCTGCCCAACCTGCCGGTGATGGGCGGCGGAAATGTGGTGGTGCGCGGGAATTTGGTGGTCGCCAATGACACGCCGAATTTCGCGCCGCCCGGCAATATCGTCGCCAATGTCCGGCGCGGCACCGGGGTGCTGGTGATGGCCAATGACAATGTCGTGATCGGGCACAACTGGCTGGTCGATAACCCTACGGCGCAAGTGATGGTGGTCGCTTATACGCAGCCCTATTCTGATGAGCGCTACAACCCATATCCCCGCAATGTCGTGATCGAAGGCAATCATTATGAGCGAGGGGGTTATGACCCGCAGATTGACGGTGCAGAGCAACTCTTGCCGATGTTTGGCGGCAGCTTGCCCGCCGTGATGTGGGACGGGCTGCATGATGGGGACACACCGGCATTGCTGGTGAAGCCTGGAACACCGGGCTGGTCGCTTAACCTCACATCGCAGGGCAAAGGGCTGGATGCAGCGCAGCCGGGGCCTTTGGAGGTCGGCAAGCCGGCTGGGTCGTTCGACATGAGCGGGATCGGCGCTGCGCCTGAGCTGGATGAACGGATCAAGTGAGATTCGGCGCTGCCTTTTTCGGCGCTGCCACACTGTTGGCAGCGAGCGCGATGGCGATGACGTCGGAGCGCGCGCCTGTTGCGGATGAGCAGGTGCAGGGCAAGACCCTGCCGCGCAAATTGTCGGACTATCGTTTCTTCGATGACCTTGCGCGGCAAGTCCCGGCGGAAGGGGTAACGCCGTACCGGCTCAACACGCCGCTCTGGTCCGACGGGGCAGAGAAATTGCGCTTTGTCTATGTCCCGCCGGGGACGCAGGCGTTGGCCGATGGAGAGGGGCTGCTGCGTTTCCCGATCGGCACCGCGTTGATCAAGACTTTTGCTTTCGGCGAGGGGGCTGAGAGGCGCTTGATTGAAACGCGGGTACTACTCAACCGACCTACCGGCTGGGTGGCGTTGCCCTATCTGTGGAACGAAGAGCAGACCGAGGCGACGCTTGCCGTGGCAGGTGCGCGCCTGCCGATCACGACGCCTGCGGGTGAGCAAATCAGTTATCGCGTACCCAACAAGAACCAGTGCAAGGAATGCCATGGGCTCAACGATGTCGTCGTTCCCATTGGCCCCAAGGCGCGAAACCTGTCACGCCAGTGGCTCACCGGGATGGTGCGCAGCGGGCGGCTGGATGCGATGCCGGATGGGGCCGACGTGCTGCCCGTGTGGGAAGAACGCACCAATGCACCCGCTGACCTGGCGGCGCGAGCCTATCTTGAAGCTAACTGTGCACATTGCCATCGGCCGGGTGCGACGGCTTCCAATTCCGGGCTCGATTTGCGCTGGGAACAGGATGATCCGCATGCACTGGGCATCATGAAACGCCCGGTTGCTGCGGGGCGCGGGGCAGGGGATTTGCTGTTCGATGTCATCCCCGGCAAGCCGGACCAGTCAATCCTGCTCTACCGCATGGAAAGCCCGGAGCCTGGCGTCGCCATGCCCGAGCTTGGCAAATCCAGCATTGATGGCGAGGGAACAGAGGCTGTCCGGCGCTGGATTGAACAACTTCCGGCGCAGTAACCAATTCTCGCAGTGGACGCGGTGCAGGGCTTCGCTTAGCTTGGCCAATATCGGCCAACAGGAGTGACTGCCTTTGCGCAAACTGGGCATTATCGGGGGGATGAGCTGGGTTTCCACCCGCACCTATTACGAGACCATCAACACGCTGGTGCAGCGTGCCCGTGGTGGCAAGGCAAGTGCGCCGATCTTGCTCGAAAGTCTCGATTTCGCGGAGTTGTATGGCCTAACCTCTACCGAAGATTGGGACCGCGCGGCGCAGGAACTTGTCGCCTCTGCACAGCGGCTGGAACAGGCCGGGGCGGGGACTATCCTGATCGCCGCCAATTCCATGCACAAGGTTTATGACCGCGTGACCGAAGCCGTCGCAGTGCCGGTGCTCCATATCGCAGAATGCGTGGGACGGAGGATGGCGGAGAAAGGCGTGCAAACGGCAGCTTTGCTGGGCACGCGCAATGTGATGACAGAAAGCTTTTACCGGCGCCGCCTGGTGGCACATGGAGTAGACCTTTTGCCGCCCGACATGGGTGTTGTCGAAGAAGTCGACGGGATAATCTACAACGAATTGATGTTGGGCAAGGCGACCCGTGATGCGGAACGGGCCTTGCGCACCATCATCACCAACAAGGAACGCGAAGGGGCGCAAGCGATCGTGCTCGCCTGCACTGAGCTGGAAATGGTGGTCGATGTTGATGCCAATATCCTGCCGATTTTTGATTCTGCGCGCATCCATTGCGAAGCGGCGGCGGAGTGGTTGCTCGGAAATGGATGATTCTTGAAACTTTATTCCGATTCCGAGGATAAATGCGGGATTGGTTACGATTGAGACTTGCTATTTGAATTCCAGTTGTCAGTCTGCAACCTCCTGATTTCAAAGGGAGGGACTGTCCATGAATTTGAAGATGTCGCCCGCTTGATGGCTGGCGCTGCAGGGGCTTTTGCTGCCGCTGCCTTTGCAACCCCGGCTGCTGCGGAACCCATCGCAAACAGCTATATTTGCGTGTTCAAGGCTGATCGCGTGGCGAAGGGGCAGGTCAATGCCCAGGCAAATGCCGCAGCGAAGGCCAATGGCGGTGCGGTGAGCCGGACCTATTCCACCGCGATCCGCGGGTTCGCTGCCAATATCTCCGCGCAGGGGATGGAAAAGATGCGCGCGAGCAATCCGAACATCGCCTATTGCGAGCAGGACCAGACAGTGCAGGCCATCGGCAAGGTGGAAGCTGCCAAGGGTAAGCCTGGTGGTGGCGGCGGAACCCCTCCTGCCCAACAGACCCCATGGGGCATTACGCGCGTAAATGGGGGTGTGAGCGGGGCAACTGCCACGGCTTGGGTGATCGACAGCGGGATTGACGCAACCCATCCCGATCTTGATATTGACAGTGGTCGCAGTGCCTATTTCACTGGGCGTGACTGGAATGATGAAAATGGTCACGGTACCCATGTCGCGGGTACGATTGCCGCAATCGACAATTCCGAAGGCGTGATCGGTGTTGCTGCCGGTGCCAAGGTAGTGGCTGTACGGGTTCTTGATCGGCGCGGTTCCGGTTCAACTTCGGGCGTAATCGCCGGGATCGACTATGTTGCTGCCAATGCCAGTCAGGGCGATGTTGCCAATATGAGCCTTGGTGGCGGTGTATCGACTACGCTGGATACGGCTGTGGTCAATGCGGCGGCAACCGGCATCAAATTCATGCTCGCTGCCGGGAATGAAAGCGATGACGCCAACAGCCATTCGCCCGCACGTGCCAATGGCGCAAATATCTACACGGTGTCGGCTTTTGGTTCGAACGATAATTTCGCCAGCTTCTCCAATTATGGCTCACCAGTGGACTATGCTGAACCGGGTGTTTCGATCCTTTCGACCTACAAGGGCGGGGGCTATGCCACGCTCAGCGGCACGTCGATGGCTGCACCGCACCTTGCCGGTTTGCTGCTGATTGGCAATGTTCGCAGCGGCGGCACGGTCAATGGTGACCCCGACGGCAATCCGGATACGATCGGCATCCACTGATTGCTTTGCCTGAAAGGATAAAAAGGGGCCGTGTGGTGCATGCCATGCGGCCCCTTTGCTATGTTGCCCGATTGTTCCCGTTGTCGCGCGGCGGAGCGTAACCTAAGTCCGCGCTACCTATGACACGCGCTCCATTCGCTGCTGATCCTGCCGCTTCGAGTGGCCGTGAATTCGATGAGAACCGCGAAGGGACGCGTGGCGCGCGGAGCGAATTCCAGCGTGACCGGGACCGCATCGTCCATTCGATTGCCTTCCGCCGGCTGAAGAGCAAGACGCAGGTCTTCATCGCGCCCGATGGTGACCATTACCGTACCCGTCTGACCCATAGCCTCGAGGTTGCGCAGATCGGGCGCGTGGTTGCCCGGCTGCTGGGGCTGGATGAAGACCTGACCGAGGCGCTCTGCCTCGCCCATGATATCGGTCACCCGCCCTTCGGCCATGCGGGCGAGAATGCGCTGCATGATGCGATGGAGCGGCATGGCGGCTTTTGCCACAACGCCCAGTCGCTGCGCACGCTGATGCGGGTGGAAAGTCCCTATTGCGACCATGAGGGACTGAACCTAACCTGGGAGCTGTTGGAAGGGCTGGCCAAGCATAATGGGCCGGTCGAAGATCCCAACTGGGCGATGGCCGAGTTGGATGCAGATTTTCCGCTCGACCTTGGCCGCTGGCCGTCGCTGGAGGCGCAAGTCGCCGCGATCAGTGATGATATCGCCTATGACAATCACGATATTGATGACGGTCTGCGGGCTGGTTTCCTTAACCTTGATGAATTGCTGACGCTCGATTTCGTGGCGGACCAATTCCGCGCTATCGAACGCCGTTTCCCGAATGCTCCGCGTGACCGGCAATTGCGCGAGCTGGTGCGGAGCCAGATCGGTTTGATGGTGAATGACTTGCTGGAGGAAACCCGCCGCGCGACCAGGGGCCTTGGGAGCGTCGACGAAGTGCGCGGGGCAGGGGAAGCATTGGCGCGCTTCTCGCCCGCCATGGCGGCGCAGGAGCGGGAGCTCAAAGCTTTCCTCTACGCAAAGCTCTATTACCACCCTGAACAGCTGGAGACAGCGGAGAAGGCGCGCAGTGTAGTCGCCCGGCTTTATGCTGCCTATGAGCAGGAGCCAGCGCATTTGCCGCGGGCATGGGCTGAGCGTTTGCCGGACACGGAGCCAGCCCGCAGCCGCCATATTGCCGATTTCATCGCCGGGATGACGGACCGATTCGCCATCGACCAGTGTGAGCGCATCTATGGTATGCGCCCGATGGGGCTCAGCAATGTCTGAACTGCTGCGCATTGCCCTTGTTGGTGCCACCGGACTGATTGGACGGAGCGTGATCGAAGCGTCAATTGGGCGCGAGGATATGCGGATCAACGCCATCGCCCGGCGGGAAATGAAGTTGCCGCGTGGCGCCAGGATGGAAATGTTCGTCGCGGAGACCAACCATTGGGGCGACATGATTGCGGTGGCCAAACCAGATGTGCTGGTCTGTGCACTAGGCACGACATGGCGCAAGGCCGGGCAGGATGAAGCTGCTTTCCGCGCGGTTGACCAGGCGCTGGTGCTGGATAGCGCGCGCGCCGCGCTCGCGGCCGGGGCGATGCGGATGGTGGCGATCAGTTCCATTGGCGCGGATACGGGCGCTCGGCAACTTTACTTGCGCGTAAAGGGAGAGGTTGAGCGAGACCTTGCCAAGCTCGGCTTCGAACGGCTGGATATCTTGCGCCCCGGCTTGCTGCGCGGACCACGCGAAGCAGACCCGCGCCCGCTGGAGCAGTTAGGCAAGATCGCTGCGCCGGTGGCGGACTTGTTCCTACATGGCAAATATCGCGCATATCGTTCTGTTTCTGCACGAATAGTGGCTGAGGCGGTGCTTTCGCTTGCCCTGCGACACACTCGCGGGAAATCTGTACATGATCACGATGCGATATTGCGCGCTGCGCATAGCTTGCCGAAGCTGGCAGTATAAACCACGCAAACGGGGGAGGGGCACAGCATGATCCAGCGCATTACCGGCCTCTTCGCCTTGTGGACCGTGCTCGGCACCGCATTGGCGTGGTTCGTCCCTGAGCTGTTCCTGTGGGTTGCCGATGGCAGTGTGAAACCCTTTGGCCAGTCAATGATCGCGGTGCTGCTGGGGATTATCATGCTGGGAATGGGGCTGACCTTGTCAGTCGAGGATTTCCACCGTGTCCTCGCCATGCCCGGCCCCGTGGTAGCGGGCGTGGTTCTGCAATTCACTATCATGCCGCTTGCAGGGATTGCTATTGCGACCTTGTCTGCCTTGCCTGCAGGACTTGCGGTCGGGTTGGTGCTCGTTTCCTGCTGCCCGGGCGGTACGGCCTCCAATGTCGTGGCTTTCCTCGCACGGGCTAACCTCGCGCTAAGTGTGACCATGACCATGGCCAGCACACTGGTCGCCATTGCGCTTACCCCGCTGCTCACCGGGTGGCTGGCTGGTGTGTTCGTGGAAGTGGACCGGTGGAACCTGTTCCGCGAAATGGTTGCGGTGGTGCTGATTCCGGTGGTAGCTGGTGTCGCACTGAACCGCCTGTTCCCGCGCGCGGTGGAGCCGATTGCTCGCTATTCTCCACTGGTTTCGATCATCGCCGTGATCCTGATCGTCGCGGCGATTATTGCCAAGTCAAAGGCCTTGATTATCGAACATGCGGGTATCCTGTTGCTGGCGGTCCTTTTGCTGCACCTTGCCGGTTTCGGCTTTGGCTATATCCTCGCTCGGCTGTTGAAGCTGCGTGAGCAGGATCGGCGCACGATCAGCATTGAAGTAGGCATGCAGAACAGCGGGCTGGGCTCCAGTCTGGCTTCTACTCCAGCCTTTGCTGCGCAGTTCGCCCAGCCGATTCAGGCAGCTTTGGCACCCGTGCCAAGTGCAATAAGTTCGATCTACCATGTGGTGATTGGCAGCCTATTGGCGGCATGGTGGCGGCGGCGTGCGCCTGACGGAGAGGAATAGCCAATGTGGCAGTCAGTTTTCGGCCTTACCAACCTTATCGCCCTCGGCGGATGGATCATCCTCGTCCTGCTGCCGCGCAAGCCGCTTCTGCTAACAGTGGTGCTCTATCTGGGCGTAGGCCTGCTTTGCCTCGTCTATGCAATTGGCCTGATTGGACTGCTCAGTGGCGCATTGCCGCCCGGCGCCGGTGATGCCAGCGGCGGCAATTTCTCCACTATCGAGGGCATCCGCGCCATTTTCGCGAGCGATGCCGGAGTGGTGATCGGCTGGACGCATTATCTCGCATTCGATTTGTTCACCGGGCTGTGGATTGCGCGCGATGCCGATGCGAAGGATTTCTCGCGCTGGGCGCAGGCACCAATCTTGCTGATGACCTTTATGGCCGGGCCGCTGGGCTTGTTTGTCTGGCTGGTCGTGCGGGAGAAGAAAGCACGGCAAATGCACGGGCGACCGGAATGAAACGTTTTGCCCCCGCGACGGAGCGCAATCGCGAGCCGCTGCTGGCTGTCCTGAAACAGGAACTGCCCGAAGCGGGGCTGTTGCTGGAAATTGCCGCCGGGTCAGGCGAACATGCGGTGTTTTTCGCATCGCATTTCCCGCAGTTGCAGTGGCAGCCGAGCGATCCTGATGCAGAGGCGCTGGCCTCTATTGCAGCATGGCGGGATGAGGAAGGCAGCGCGAACCTGCTTCCTCCGATCCAGTTGGATGCCACAGAAACGGACTGGCCGATGGACCTTGCGGACGCGATCCTGTGCGTCAACATGGTCCATATCAGCCCGTGGGAAGCGAGCGAGGGGCTGTTCGCTGCGGCTGGGCGGATGCTCTGCCCGCAGGGGCGCCACTCGTGCTCTATGGACCGTTTATCGAAGTTGGGGGCGAAACCGCTCCGTCAAACCTGGCTTTTGACGAGAACCTGCGCAGCCGCGATCCTCGATGGGGCATTCGCAGGGTTGACGCGCTGGATGAGCTGGCGGCGCTCCATGGATTATGCCGCAGCGCGCGCCATATCATGCCTGCCAACAACCTTACGATTGTGTGGCGAAAAGACTGAAATCAAATAGCTTTATCGGCATCATTGGCGACGGATTCGAGATCTTGCCCCATACCGCGCACCGTGTTGCAGGCAGAGGTTGCGAAAACCATGCTGGCCATGCCGAGTGCGATAAGAATCTTGCGCATTTCCTGTCTCCTTCAGACCTGTAAACGACCTGCCTAGCGACGTGTTCCTTACCTTTCCTGAACGGCGGCGGCGCGTTTCTTGCCCAGCATATGTTCCCGCCAGGCAATAATCAGCCCTGCGGCCACGATCAACGGGGCACCCAGCCACGTGGTTGCAGGAGGCAGCCGGTCGAAAATGCCCCAGCCAAACAAGGTGGCCCAGATCAGTGCGGAATAGTCCATCACGATCACGCTGGCCACAGCCCCAAAGCGCAAGGCGGCTGTTAGCAGCAATTGCCCCAGCAGGCCAAACAGGGCCAGCCCTGCAAGCAGGCCCCATTGGTAAGGTGTATGGCCGGTCATGACAAAGGGCAGCGCCAGTGCCAGCACAGGTGTGCTGAAGGCGGAGAAATAGAAAACGATCGTGAGTGGCTGCTCAGTGCGATTGAGGTCGCGGATCTGGATTGAGATCAATGCGATCATGAATGCCGCACCCAGCGACACCGCGGCTCCGACCAACGGGATATGTCCATCGCCTGGTTGGGCAATCACCAAGACACCGACAAAGCCCAGCAGCACTGCAGCCCAGCGATAGATTCCGACCCTTTCCTTGAGGATCAACGCAGAAAGGATCACGGCCCATATGGCAGAAGTGAAGCCAAATGTTGTTGCTTCTGCCAGCGGTAGCAACAGGACAGCCCCGAAATTCAGGAACATGCCGACCAGTCCATAAAGCGCGCGTCTTGCATGGATCCCCAACCGATTGCTTCGCAGTGTCGAGAGCGATCCGCGCAGTGCAAACCATGCCAGGATCAAAGGTACGGTTGGCAATTGCCGCCAAAAGAGTGTTTCGGCCAGATGGATGCCGCTTTCACCCGCCAGCTTGACGAAGACCAGCATGACCGAAAGGACGAACGCAGCCCCAAGTCGGATCAGCAGGGCGAGCAGCGGGCGCTGTGTATGGGCTTCGGGCTGTTGCACCTGCCCGCCATACGGAGGCAGCGAGGCGATGCAAGCTTGCTGATTGCGCTGTGGCCTACCTATGCCCATATGCGCCGCCATGAAGGCGCTGCATGATTTCCTGACCTTTGCCAGTGATGCGGAAGAACTGGCCTTGCTAGGTCTGGTATTCCTGCTGCTGGCAGGCTTTGCCAGCTATGCGGAACGTCGTCGCGTCAAGCGCGCACGTATTGACCGCGTCGGTTGGGTACCATGGACGCAGGTCTTCCTCGCCTGCATGGTCATTGGCGGCGGGCTGATCGCACTTGCAGGGCCAGCCTTGTTCCGGGGATAGGGTTGCGGAAGCCCGCCTTAAAGGCAGGCTTCCAGATACGCCTGATCGAAGCCGAACTGGCGCGCCTTTTCCAGCGTGTAGGGGCGCAGGCCTGACGAGCGGAATTCGCCAAGAATCTTGCCGTCTTCGCTTTCGTCCAGATATTCGAAATTGAAGAGTTCCTGCGTCACGATCACATCGCCTTCCATCCCGATCACTTCGGTGATGTTGGTGGTGCGGCGCGAGCCGTCGCGCAGGCGCTTGACCTGCACGATCAGATCCACCGATTCCGCGATCTGGCGGCTGATGGCTTCCTTGGGAATCTTGATGTCGCCCATCATGATCATGTTTTCCATACGACCCAGGCACTCGCGCGGGCTGTTGGCGTGCAGCGTACACATCGAACCGTCGTGGCCGGTGTTCATCGCGGCGAGAAGGTCGAAACATTCCGCGCCACGAATTTCGCCCAGGATAATGCGGTCAGGACGCATACGCAGGGCGTTCTTGACGAGGTCGCCGATGGTGATCGCGCCCTGGCCTTCAAGGTTCGGCGGGCGTGTTTCCAGTGGCAGCCAGTGCGGCTGCTGCAACCGCAGTTCGGCCGCGTCTTCGATGGTCAGCACGCGCTCGCCCGGGTCGATCATCTTCGACAGGGCGTTGAGCATGGTCGTCTTGCCCGAACCGGTACCGCCCGAGATGACGACGTTCATCCGGCATGCGCCCGCAATCTTCAGCGCGGTGCACATCTTCTTGCTCATCGAGCCGAAGCCTTCGAGCATGTCCAGCGTGATCGGCTTTTCGGAGAACTTACGAATGGAGATGGCCGTGCCGCGCAGGCTGAGCGGCGGCACGATCACGTTGACGCGGCTGCCATCCTTGAGGCGGGCGTCAGCCAGCGGCGTGGTCTGGTCGACCCGGCGGCCGACCTGGTTGACGATGCGCTGCGCGATCTGGAACAGGTGCTGTTCGTCACGGAACCGGATCGGGGCAATGGTCAGCTTGCCCTTCTTTTCAATGTAGGTCTGGTCCGGCCCGTTGACCATGATATCGGATACGTCAGGATCGTTGAGCAGTTCTTCCAGCGGACCGAAGCCGAGCAATTCGTCAATCAGCACCTTTTCCAGCGCGAATTGCTCGCGCCGGTTAAGCGTGACCTTCAGTTCGGCCAGCACTTCCATGATGATCGGGCGGAATTCCTCGGACAGCTCTTCCTTGCTCAGCGTAGCCGCTGCTTCCGGGTCAACGCGTTCGAGCAGGCGCGGCAGCACCTGTTCCTTGATCTTGTGGACGCTGGCTTCGAAGCCGCCGACTTCCTTCTGCTCATGGACCTGGTTGGCGCGATCCGCCAGGCGGGTCATCGCGTCGGCCTTGTTCGGCTGGCTCGAATCGGACGGGATATCCGGACCGCCGCCTTCACCGGGCAGGGGAGGGAACTGGTCACCACCAGGTGCCTTGCTGCGCGCAGGTTCGGCACCGCCGCCTTTCATCGGGCGGGCAACACCGAAGGACGGGCGCGCACCGGGCGCCATTCCAGCGGGTCCGTTTTTCCGTCCAAAAGCGCTCATTCCATGCCCTCCAGGCAAACTTTAGTTGTTATCCCGCTTTGGCTGACATTGCCGAAGCGGCTGTTCCGAAGAATGGTGAATAATCTGGAAACCTTGATTTTTTCCTAAAGCTGGCTGCGGGTCAGCCAACTGCAGGAAGGGCGCGGATCTGCTTGATTCCGGGAATGCACAGCTCGGTGGGGGCGGGCTTTTGGGGGTGGTCAGTCGCAATGAGGTAAACCCGGTAGCGCAGACCGTTAAAACCGCGCGGGCTGCGATACACCTGCTTCGCAATTGAGGCCGGCAGGTAGTCAAGATCGAGGTTAGTGACGATGTAGCTTCGCCCCTTGGCTTTGCCCATTTCCTTCAGGCTGGCCTTCACAGCATCCTCAGCGCGGGATTGCACCGGCATGTCCCACCGCACGAAGCTCTGCAGGCAGGGCTTGCGCGGATGTTCAACCAACCTCCCGGTCAGGGCGGGTATTCCCTGCGCATCATCCTGCGGGAATGCGACCAACCGAGCGTCCAGCAGTCCCATCCGGTCAAGGTCGCGGGCGGCGATATGGGCGGTGTCAAAGGGAACGAGGAAAGCGAACAGGGCCGTGGCGAGACCGGCCAGTGCATTTGCGCCGATCCACAGACGAAAGGCAGCACCGGGTTTGCGGCCATGGTCAAGCTGGGCGATCCACACCAAACTGACTAGTAGCATGGCAATCAGCATCAAGTGGCGCGGTGAGAGCGGATAGACCAAGACACTGAAACCGGCACAAAGCAGGACAAAGCCTGCCAGCAGCAAACGCAAGGCCGGTAAGGAGGTGAATTGCCGCCATGCAAACCAGTAAAAGCCAATCCAGAAGAACGGTGCCACAACGAAAAAGGCGGTGCCGTTCCAAGCCGGTTCAAACAGCTCGAACTGGAACGGCAGGAACAATGTCCCACTGCGGGCGAGGAAGGACCCGAATTCCATCAATGGCCCGCGCGAGGCCATGGCAGGTGTCATGTCAGGGGCAGGGATGACCGTGCAGGCAGCGACGGCACTGCTCGCCAACCATACGATAAAGCCGGCCCATGACCAGCCGGGTCTGCGCCAGCGCAACAGCATGAAGATGCCGCTGATAACGCCGAACAGGAAATCGCAGAGTGGCAGCAGGATAATGGGCAGCCATGCCAGTCGGTTGCGCCACAGCACTGCCGCCAGCACGATCAGCATTATGCCCAGTGTCAGGCTGCGGGATATCGTATTGAATTCGAATAGGATGAATTCGGTGAGGGCGAGTGCCAGCCGCTCGGCCCGCTGAAACGGGGCCTTGAACAGGATTAGCGCCTGCGTGACGAATGCGAGGATCAGCGCTGTGACTGGCAAGACCCAGATCGTGGGAGCCAGTTTGGCCATGCCTTGCAACAGCCAATACCATAGCGGGGGGTGCCCCTCGTATGACAGGTTTTCGAACAGCGCTGCCTGGTCGGGGGACTGCAATGCGATTTGTAGAGCCTGCCATTCATCCAGCCAGGGCCAATGGGACAGGGTCAACGCAGCCTGCAGGGAAAACACGAACAGGACAGTCGCCATCCATAGCGGATTACGCGCCAGCATGCGGTTGGTATTTGCATAGGCAGATTCGCTGCCGGCCAGCAGGCGCAACAGCAGCGGATGATCCAGAATTCGCTGTGCCAGCTGCTTCATAACAGGCCCTGTTTATCCCGGATTCCAGACCTATACTGCCCGCGTTAAATTCATCTTAAGCATAGATGGAAAGCTGGCGCTAACCATGGTGGTTAGGCATGTCTTGGCAGGACCGGGGTTAGAGAATGGACAAGCAATGCGATGGCGCTCCCGCCGCTGGGAAGGCCTTGCAAAGCCCGGTTCGCTCCCGTCTTGCCCCTTCCGCGGGATTCGACAGCTATCCCGGTCCGGTCACTGTCAACATACTGGCAGGCCGGGCCGGGCAATGGCTAAAACGAAACAATCCTTAACATTGAAAACAGCCGCTGGCATTGAGCATGCTGGTGGACTATCGGCCATCCCGACATGCAGTTGGGGAGGGCCGGACTTGCAACAGAATGATCGCGCTGGCCTGCTCTACACCATGGCAGGCTTTATCCTGCTCAGCTGCGGCGATGCGGTAATTAAGAGCATGGCTGGCCTGTGGGCGCCCACAGCCATTGCAACACTGCGCTACGCATTGGGCGCTGCAGGGCTCAGCGCAATCCTGCTGGCACGACAAGGGCCGGGCGCTTTCCACATGCCGCGTCCCGGGCTGCAATTGCTGCGTGGGCTTTCCGTGACAATGGCCACTGTCATGTTCTTTTCCGCTATTTTCCTCATGCCACTGGCAGAAACGGCGACCATCACCTTTGTTAGCCCCATGATCACCGCCTTGCTGGCTCCGATCTTCCTGGGCGAAAAGGCAAAGCCGGCGACCTTCATTGCCTCGCTGGCGGCCTTTGCCGGGGTGGCGCTGGTGCTGCGACCGAACCTGGCGGAACTGGGCTGGCCTGCATTCCTGCCGCTTGGCTGCGCGTTGGGGATGAGTATCCTGTTCATGGCTAACCGGGCTGCAGCAGGGCTGGCCAGCCCGCTGGCCATGCAAGCCTATATTGCGATAGCGGCGACGCCCATGCTCGTCGCGGCCACGGCCATCGGACATGTTAGCGGCATTGAGAGCCTGCATGTTGGAACACCGGATTGGAGCGTCCTGGCCCGCTGCGCCATTGTAGCTTGCAGCGCTACCGGCGCGCATTGGCTGATCTATATGGGCACCATGAAAGCCGGAGCGGCCACGGTTGCGCCAATGACCTATGTCCAGCTTATCGTTGCAGTAACGCTTGGCTGGGTATTCTTTGACGAACGGCCAGATCTCGTATCAGCACTGGGCGGGGCAATTATTGTCGCTGCTGGCCTCTATCTGTGGCGGGAAGGGCGGGTGAAGGAACCCGCCATGACGGACTGAGAAAATCCGCTTGCATTGATATCAGGTGATGATATCAATTGTGGCATGCCGCGTATCCTCGCTGACCTTCCCGATGACGATATCCAGTGGCTCGACCGCTTGTCGGCGGAGCGCGGTGTTTCGCGGGCTGCTTTGCTCCGTGAAGCGGTGACTGCCTATCGAGCGAAGGATCGCGACTGGCTCGATGCTGGCTTCGGCCTGTGGACCCGGCACGGACAGGGCGCGGAGGGTGACCGTTACGAACAGGATATCCGCGCTGGCTGGGATGAAGGGCAGGGTGCATGAGCGGCGGCACCTTCTTCGACACCGGCATATTGGTCGATACGCTTTCGGGTGATCGCCGGGCCATGGCGGAGCTGCGTCGGGTGAAGCATCCGTGTATCAGCCGGGTAAGCTGGCTGGAGGTCCTTTCCGGCGCTCCGGCCGAAACGAGGGACGAGACGGAAGCTTTCCTCGGCCATTTCGCCTGCCGCGAGATTTCCGCTGAAATTGCGCGCCGCGCCGCCACTTTGCGGCATGACCGGCCAGAGATCCCGCTACCTGCCGCATTGGTGCTTGCAACGGCGCAGGAACATGGCGCGATATTAGTTACACGGAATACAAAGGATTTTCCGGCACAGATGCCGGGAATCAGGATACCCTACAGCTAGAAACGAAGGGCAACCCCACGCATGTGCGGAATTATTGGCATTGTTGGCAAGGAAGAAGTCGCGGAACGGCTGGTCGATGGCCTGCGCCGTATGGAATATCGCGGCTATGACAGCGCCGGGATCTGCACGTTGCATGACGGGCGATTGGAACGGCGGCGTGCGGAAGGCAAGCTGCTCAACCTGGTCCGGGTGCTGGAGGACGATCCGGCACCCGGCACAGTCGGAATCGCGCATACGCGCTGGGCCACACATGGGGCGCCCACCGCGAACAACGCGCATCCGCATGCCACAGGCGAGGTAGCGCTGGTCCACAACGGCATCATCGAGAATTTCAAGAGCCTGCGCGAGGAGTTGCAGGGGCGCGGGCGCGTGTTTGAAAGCGAAACGGACAGCGAAGTGGTGGCGCATCTGGTGTCCGAACAGGTGGAGGCCGGAAAATCTCCCGAGGAAGCGGTGCAGATCGTTCTGCCCCGGTTGCGCGGTGCCTTCGCGCTGGCCATCGCCTTTCGCAGCCACCCCGGCATGCTGATCGGGGCGCGGCTGGGATCGCCGCTGGTGGTCGGCTTTGGCGAGGGGGAGACTTATCTGGGTTCGGACGCGCTGGCACTGGCCCCGCTTACGCAGAAGATCGCCTATCTGGACGAGGGTGACTGGGTCGTGGTTACGCGCGACGGTGCGCCCATCCATGATTGCGACAATCAGCCGGTGCAGCGCGAGGTGACCACCTCCGGCGCATCAGCCGCAGCCATTGAAAAGGGCAATTACCGCCATTTCATGCAGAAGGAGATTTTTGAGCAGCCCACCGTGGTCGCCCAGACGCTGCATTCCTATATTCGCCAGCTCGAACGCAAGGTCGCCTTGCCGCAGATCGATTTCGACCTGTCCGCCATCAACCGGGTGACGATCGTCGCGTGCGGGACCAGCTATTATGCCGGGATGGTCGCCAAATACTGGTTCGAACAATTTGCCCGCCTGCCGGTGGATATCGATGTGGCGAGCGAGTTTCGCTATCGCGAACCGGTGCTGGAGCCGGGCGGGCTGGCGCTGTTCATCTCGCAAAGCGGAGAGACGGCGGATACGCTGGCTGCGCTGCGGCATTGCAAGGCCGAAGGGCAGACGATCGCGGTGGTGGTCAATGTCCCTACCAGTTCGATGGCGCGCGAGGCTGATCTGCTGCTGCCCACGCATGCCGGGCCGGAAATCGGCGTTGCATCCACCAAGGCCTTTACCTGCCAGCTGGCGGTGCTGGCAGCGCTGGCGGCGCATCTGGCGGTACGGCGCGGGCGGATGAGTGCCAGCGAGGAAGCCGAAGTGGTCGATCACCTGATCGAAGCGCCAGCCGCGCTTAATGCGGCGCTCGCTCATGACGAGGAAATCGCGGCCATGGCGCATCTCATCGCCCCGGCGCGAGACGTGCTCTATCTGGGGCGCGGTCAGGATTATCCGCTGGCGCTGGAAGGCGCATTAAAACTGAAGGAAATCAGCTATATCCATGCCGAAGGCTATGCCTCTGGCGAAATGAAGCATGGCCCGATCGCGCTGATTGACGAAACGGTGCCCGTGGTCGTGCTGGCGCCATCCGGCCCGCTGTTTGAAAAGACCGTGTCGAACATGCAGGAAGTGCGCGCGCGCGGTGGCCGGATCGTGCTGATTTCCGATGCAGAAGGTCTGGCCGAGGCGGGCGAGGGCTGCCTTGCGGTGGTTGAAATGCCAAAGGTCCACCCGCTGATTGCTCCGCTGGTCTATGCTGTGCCGGTGCAGTTGCTGGCCTATCATGTCGCTGTAGTGAAGGGCACGGATGTTGACCAGCCACGCAACCTCGCCAAGTCGGTGACGGTGGAGTGAAGATTTCCGGCGGTTGCCATTGCGGCGCGGTGCGTTTCAGCGCCGAGATCAAGGGCGAGCCGGACATGCTGGACTGCAATTGCTCGATCTGCAGCAAAAGCGGTTATTTGCACCTCGCAATTCCGCATGAAGACTTCATGCTCGAATCAGGTACCGGGGCGCTGGCGTCCTATCGCTTTGGGACCGGCGCTGCGGAGCACTTGTTTTGCAGGACTTGCGGCATCAAGAGCTTCTACCAACCGCGCTCGCACCCGGATTGCTGGAGCATCAATATGCGCTGCCTGGATGAGGGGCACGGGATAAAAGGCGAAATTCCGACCTTTGATGGCCGCAACTGGGATGCTGCCAATACTGCCCGTCAACAAAAGGGTTGAAAAATGCCACATCGGGTTAACCACCCGGATCAGTGAAAAGTCGCAAAAAACAGGCGCGGCTTTACCTCCCCATAACTTTTCACGGTTAATTCGCTAGACCGTGAGCGAAAATACTGCAGATATTTCCCAGCGCGGTGCGCGTCTTTCGATGCGCGAAGTCCTGGGTCTGGGCGTCAAACCGGACGCTGAATGGGCGCGCCTGCGTGCCCTGCAATTCGCTTATCCAAAATCTACGTTGATCGCCCGGCTGGTGCTGCATGGCCTCGCCGCGCTTATGGCGATCCGCCTTGCGTTGCTGGAAACGAATATATTCGTTGTGGCAGCGTGGAGCCTGGCATTGGCTGCATCACTGGCTGTCAGCACCAAGTTTGAGCGTTCCATTTCAGTCAGTGCCAACGCCATTACGCTGGAGGATTTTCGCAACCACATCCTTGCATCCTCGCTCACCGGGGCAATCTGGGGCGTTTCGCTGGTTTTCTTTGGCATCGAAATGGAGCCGGGCAGCCAGGTCGCCTTGTGGGCAGTGGTCTCCATGCTCGTCGCAGCTTCAGCCCTGCTGCTATCTGCAGCGCCGGTTGGCACAATGGCATTCAGCCTCGCCGTCGGCATTGGTGCAGTAGTCGGTTTTGCTTTCACCGGTGACCTTGTGCTTGTCCCGATCGTGATTTCCTTTGTCGCCATCGCCATGGGGGGCACGCTGCAAAGCGCGCATACCTATCTTGCTGCGAAGCTGGCTGAAGCCGGTGTGGCCGAGAAGGACGAAGTGGTGTCCCTGCTGCTGCGCGAGTTCGAGGAAAACGAGGCGGACTGGCTTTGGCAGATTGATACAGCACGCCGCATCCGTTCAGTATCTCCGCGCTTTGCCTTTGCCCTCGGCACCACGCCGGAAGAGGCGGAAGGCAAGCCAATGATCCAGCTTATTGCTGGCGATAGCTGGGAAAGCGGCCAGTTCGCACCCAGCCTGCACGACCTTGCCGAGCGACTGAAGCGCCGCGAGAATTTCTCCAACCTGATCGTGAAAGTCGAAATCGGTAACCAGAGCCGCTGGTGGAGCTTTCCGGCACCGATGCTCGATGACAAGGGAGCTATGTCGGCTTCCGCGGGGTCGGTTCGGATGTGACCGAGCAACGCGAATCTTCAGAAAGATCGCTTATCTTGCCCGCTATGACACGCTCACGGGCCTGCCAAATCGCCTGATGCTCAACGAAGCACTGGGTGAAGCGATGCGCTATGCAAAGCAATGGCGCTCGCGGTGTGCGTTCCTGATGATCGACCTTGATCGCTTCAAGGCAGTGAACGATTCGCTCGGCCACCTCGTAGGTGACCAGCTGCTGGCGCAGGTGTCCAAGCGGCTGAAGGAACTTACCAGCGAGAATGAGACCTGCGGTCGGCTGGCGGAGATGAATTCGCGGTCGTGATTGTGATGCCAGCGACAAGCACTATGTCGACAAGTTTGCGCGCAAGATCATAGATCGCCCTGTCGCAGCCCTATGATGTCGATAATCATACGCCTATGTTGGTGCCAGCGTTGGCTCCGCGCTTGCTCCGCGGGATGGCAAGACGGTGGAAGAGTTACTGCGAAACGCCGACCTTGCGCTATACCGCGCCAAGGACGAAGGCGGCGGTGAACATTGCACTTACGAACCCTCGCTCCACGCTTCGGCAGAAGAACGTCGCCAGTTAGAATTCTCGCTGCGCCGCGCGATCCAGAACAACGAGCTGGTGTTGAATTTCCAGCCCGTGGTCGATGCGAATACGGAAAAGGTCCTCAGCTTCGAAGCACTGCTGCGCTGGCACAGCAAAGATCACGGCTTTGTAAGTCCTGCCAAGTTCATTCCGCTGGCAGAAGATACCCGCCTGATCGTGCCGATTGGTTCCTGGGTGCTGGAGCAGGCCTGCAAGGAAGCGACGCATTGGCCGGATGACGTGCGCATTGCCGTCAATGTCTCAGGCGAACAGCTGATCGAGCCTGAATTCCCTTCCACCGTGGTTCGTGCACTGGCCAATAGCGGCCTGGATGCAAAGCGGCTGGAAATCGAGGTTACCGAAAGCATCTTCGTGCGTGATGCTTCTGTTGCCCGTGCTGCGCTGGAACAGGTGATGGCGCTTGGTTGCACCGTTGCGCTGGATGATTTCGGCACCGGCTATTCTTCGCTCGGCTATCTGCGCAAGCTGCGTTTCTCAACCATCAAGGTGGACCGTAGCTTCGTGGAAGGCGCGGCCAAGCAGAATGCTGAGAGCCTCGCGATTATCCGCGCCGTCGTGGCGATGGCTGACAGCCTCGAAATGTCCACCACCGCAGAAGGGGTGGAGACGGAAGAACAGCTGGAGTTGATCCGCAAGCTGGGCTGCAAGAAAATCCAGGGCTATTTCTTCGGCCGCCCGATGCCGAGCGCCGAAGCCCGCGAAATCTTCCGTCTGGAGCAGATGCGCAGCGCGTAAGCGTTATGCGTTCACCAGGCTCTCGATCGCATTGGCAAACAGTGCACGGCCATCGGCGCTGCCATGGGCGTCTTCCATTGCACGTTCCGGGTGCGGCATCATTCCCAGCACATTGCCCGCATCGTTCAGGATCCCAGCAATATCGCGTTGCGAACCATTGACCGGGGAGGTGTAGCGGAAGGCCACACGGCCTTCACCTTCCAGCCGATCAAGCGTCGCATCGTCGGCGAAATAATTGCCATCGTGATGGGCGACGGGGATCACGATCTCCTGCCCCTGCGCGTAACCGCCGGTGAAGATCGACTGACTGTTTTCCACCTTCAGGCCAACTGTGCGGCAGATGAAGTTCTGCGCTGCATTGCGCATCAGCGCACCGGGCAACAACCCGCTTTCGGTCAACACCTGGAAGCCGTTGCACACGCCCAGCACGGGCACACCGCGTCCCGCCGCCTCGATCACTGCGCGCATCACCGGGCTGCGCGATGCGATGGCCCCGCAGCGCAGGTAATCGCCATAGGAAAATCCACCGGGCAGGGCGATGAAATCGAGCCGTTCGGGCAGGGTCGCATCGCCGTGCCATACCCGGATCGCAGGCGTTCCCGAGACCGCTTCGAGCGCCACCGCCATGTCGCGGTCGCAATTGGAACCGGGGAAGGTGATGACGGCGCAGCGCAGGCTCATCAGGCCGCCACCTTCTCGATCCGGTAGTTTTCGATGACCATGTTCGCCAACAGCTTGCGGCACATGTCGTCGAGCGCTGCATCGCTGGTGTCGTCAGCCACGTCGAGTTCGATCAGGCGGCCCGCGCGCACATCATTGACGCCGATGAATCCCAGCCCTTCCAGCGCATGGTGGATGGCGCGGCCCTGCGGGTCGAGCACACCGGGTTTCAGGCTGACATGGACATGGACTTTCATCGGCTCCGCCTTTCGCGCGAAATCTGGGTAAGACTCGGCGGGAGCCTATGCCGCCGGGGACAGCGCAGGGCAAGTGTGTGGTGGAGCTATTCCCCCGCCGGACGCGGCAGGACCACGACCTCAACTGCTGCTTCGGGATCAAGATATTGCTGTGCCGCTGCCTGTATGTCCTCCGGGGTGAGCGACTCATAAATGGCTCGCAGCGCCAGGAATCGGTCGATCCGGTAGCTTTCGCTTTGCGCGCGATCCACCAGCGCCAACCAGCCGCCATTGCTTTTCAACGCATTGTCATAGCTTTCCAGCACCGGGCGCCGCGCGCGTTCGAGCATGTCGGCGTCAATCGGTGCATCGCGCAAGCTTGTGATTGCAGCCCGGATCGCGCCGGAAGTGGGATCCACATCGCTCACATCGACAGAGGCGGAAATGCTGAACGTTCCGTAGTCGCGCCAGGTACGGGACATGGAGCTGGAGGCGCCGGGCGAATAGGCCTTGCCCAATTTCTCGCGCAATACGTCAGTCAGGATCAGGCGCACAACCCGCTCAAGCAATTCCATCCGCGCAACATCGCGCAGGTCGCTATCATCTGCGGTCGGCCAGACAATGCTGAGCAAGGCCTGGTCCGGCTCGCCATCGTGGTAGATAATTTTGCGGCCACGCTCGACGGTAAAGCTGCGCTGGCGTGCTTCCTCGCGAGGCTGGAAGGCAACTTCGCGCGGTGGCAGGGTGCCAAAAGTCTCTGCAACCAAAGCAATGGCCTCATCTTCGTCCAAATCGCCGACCAGCCCGATCTCTATGGCACCTGCAGCCAGGCGGTCGCCGATCACCGCCTTCAGCTGGGCAAAATCCAGCGCGTCAAAGGCTTGTTTCGAGGCGAGGCTGAAACGCGGATCGCTGTCTGACACGATCCCGCCAAGCGCATTGCCGAGCGCCTTGCCCGGCGTCGCGTCCTTGCTGGCAAAGAAGTTGGCGACGGAGCGGCGGAAACGGACTTCGCCCTGTTTGCGATAGCCGGGATCCGTGATGCCGGCTGTTGCCAGCTGCAACTGCAGCTCCAGGTCACGCGGCGTTGTCGTGCCAGACAAGGTGAAGACATCACCGTCAGTGGTAATGTTGAAGCTGACATTGCGCCCGGCCAGGATTGTTGCCAGCTCGTCCTGCGTATGCTGGCCAAGCCCACCAACCGGGAGAACTGAGACCATCGCTGTGGCGAGCGGGTTCTCCCGTGTATCCAGCAGGGTGCCGCCATCAATCTGCACCCGGTAGCGGATCCGGTCCTGCTCCAGATCGGTGCGTTTGAGGTTCAGCCTGACGCCGTTGGCAAAGCGCACCGTGCGAATACCCAGCCGGCTATCCACGCGGTCTTCCACCACCGTGCCAGGGGTGCCGAAATCGGAATAGGCGAAAGGTTGGAGCTCCTCCTGAGACAGCGGCTCGATTGGGATTGCCATGGCTTCTGCCAGCGTCGCTTGCAGCGCCGCCTCCCCACCTTCCGGGCTGTTGCGGCCCCGGAATCGGATCAGCGGATTATCCAACGGATGCGCATCCGCGCGCAAGGCCGCGAGCACGCTGGCAGGCGTGATCGCCGGAGCAAAGGCGTTGAACCGCTCCAGCGAGCTGGCTGCTGTGCTGGGCACCGTGCCGTCATCGACGAGAGCGAAAACGTCTGCCTCCCAGCTGGCATTGTTACGGGTCGCTTCGCCGCGGGCGGCGTTCTCCTGCCCGGAACGAATACCGGCTACCTGTTCCGCCACTTCGGCCTCTGTAAAGCCATAGGTCATGGCGCGGCGCCAGACAGGGATCGCTGCCAGCAAACCTTCGCGCCATTCATTATCGGGCGTGTCAATAATGAGATTGGTCGTGCGGCCTGCCTCGAACACATCGGCTGTGCCGAAGCCGGCGCTGCGAAAGGGCGGGTCTTCGCTGCGCGCGAGGGTGGCGAAGCGGCGATTGATGATGGCATATCCAATCGTGGCCAGCAGCTTTTGCTGCCGCACCGCCGCGCTGTCAGGACGCTCGACATAGGGCAAATGGCGCGAGAGCTGTAGGCGCTCGGTCAGGGCAGGGTCGAGATAGATGTCAACCTCTCCCTCGCGATCCAGCTTGACCGGCCCGGCATCGGGTTCGGGCGGCATCGGGGCAGGGCTCCAACTCGCGAAATGCTTGCGAATAGCCGCTTCTACCAAAGCCGGGTCAAAATCACCGACCACCACCAGCACGGCATTGGCGGGAACATATTCACGCTTGTAGTAGCCGCGAATGTCCGCCGCACTGGCATTCTGCAGCACTTCCTCCAGGCCGATCGGCAAGCGCTGGCCATAGCGGGCATTGGGGGTGAGGAAGGCGATGCGGTCTTCGGTTTCCGTCAGCGAATAATTGCGCCGGTCACGCCGTTCGGCGAGCATCACCCCGCGTTCGCGATCCACCGCATCAGGCGCAATGGTCAATTCGCTGGCTGTTTCGCGCATGAGCATCAGCGCTGTGTCCAGCAATTCAGGCGTGTTGCGTGGCAGATCGAGCTTATAGGTGGTGGCGGTAAAGCCGGTGCTGGCATTGGTATCCGCGCCAAAGGCCAGCCCTTCGCGCTCCAGCAGCTTGATCATCTCGCCTTCGGGCACGCGGGCAGACCCATTAAAGGCCATGTGCTCCAGAAAATGGGCGAGGCCGCGCTCGCTCTCTTGCTCCTCCAGCGAGCCGGAATTGATCCGCAGCCGAACAAGCGCAGCCCCTGCAGGAGTGGCATTCTGGCGGATGGCATAGCGCATGCCATTATCCAGCTCGCCAAAGATCCATGCTGGATCGAGCGGGATATCGCTATCTTCAAAACCCCAGTCGGGCGCAGATGCCGGAGTGACCTTGGGCGGAGCCTCTGCGTGTTGGGCCAGCGCGGGCAAGGGCTGGGCAAGCAGGAGGAGCGGGAAAAGGCGCAGAAATTTCATGCGCCTTTGCTGCACCACCAGCCCGCCAAGGGCAAGCGCTGTAACCTACTTCTTTGGCTTGCCCGGTGTGCCGCGCAGCTTGGTGCGGTGGCTGTTGAGGTCGAAGACTTCGCCGGGGCCGCTATTCTCGCCATCGAGCAGGCCGAGGCGGCGGGCGACTTCTTGATAGGCCTCTTCCTCACCGCCCAGGTCGCGGCGGAAGCGGTCCTTGTCCAGCTTTTCACCCGTCTTCATGTCCCACAGGCGGCAGCCATCGGGGCTGATTTCGTCCGCCAGGATGATGCGGCTGTAGTCGCCATCGAAAATGCGCCCGAATTCCAGCTTGAAATCAACGAGGCGGATATCAATCGCGCTGAACATGCCGCTCATGAAATCATTGATGCGGATCGCCATCGCGGCGATGTCCTGCATCTCTTCCGGGCCGGCCCAGTTGAAAGCCGCGATATGCTCTTCCGCAATCAGCGGGTCGCCCAGCGCGTCATCCTTGTAGTAATACTCGATCAGCGTGTGCGGCAGCGGCTCCCCTTCTTCGAGGCCCAGCCGCTTGCAGATCGACCCGGCGGCAATGTTGCGCACGACCACTTCGATCGGCACGATTTCGACCTGCCGTACCAGCTGTTCACGCATGTTCAGGCGGCGGATGAAGTGGGTGGGGATGCCGATATGCGAAAGGCGGGTGAACACATATTCGCTGATGCGGTTGTTGATCACGCCCTTGCCGTTGATCGTGCCCTTTTTCTCCGCGTTGAAGGCGGTCGCATCATCCTTGAAATACTGGATCAGCGTACCCGGCTCGGGGCCTTCATAGAGGATCTTGGCCTTGCCTTCGTAAATCTGGCGGCGACGGGACATGGGCACTTCCTTGACGAGAAGGGGCAAAAAACACTGCGCCCCGGCGGACGAAGCGAGGATTCGCTACGCGGAGCCGGGGCGCTTTCGCCGCCCATACAGCCGAGGGGCGGGAAAAGCAATTGCGGGGCGAATGCCGAGTTTATAGTGCGGCTGGCAAATCTGTTTCCGAAGAGGCCCGAATGACCCGCCAGCAATCCATCGACCTGCTCACCCGCTATTACGCCGCCTTCAACGCGCAGGATTGGGAGGGGATGCTGGCCTGCCTGTCCGACGACGTCGCGCATCATGTAAACGAAGGGCAGGTCCGCCGGGGCAAGGCGCTGTTTGGCGAATTCCTCGCGCATATGGACCATTGCTATGCCGAGCGGCTGGAGGGCATCGTGGTGATGGCAAGCGAGGATGGCGCGCGGGTCTCGGCGGAGTTTACCGTCCACGGCACCTACAAGGCGACCGACCCAGGCCTGCCGGAGGCGAAGGGGCAGACATATGTGCTGCCCGCCGGGACCTTTGCGACCATCGAAAATGGCCTGATTGCCCGCATCACCACCTATTACAACCTCGCCGACTGGACCCGGCAGGTCTCTGCATGAGCGACGCGATTGCGATCCGGCGGCTGCAAGGGGCGGAGCTGGAGGCTGCGCTCCCCGCGCTGGCCGAATTGCGCATCGCGGTGTTTGCCGAGTGGCCCTATCTCTATGATGGCGACCTTGCCTATGAGCAGGATTATGTCCGCGAATTTGCGGCGGAGCCGGGCAGCGTGCTGGTGGCGGCGCTGCGCGGGGCGCGGCTGGTGGGGGCAGCAACCGCCTCGCCGATGATGGGGCAGAAGCCGGAATTTCGAGCGCCTTTTGAATCGCTTGGATTCGATACTTCCAAACTGTTCTATTTCGGCGAGAGCGTGCTGCTGAAGACATTCCGCGGGCACGGCATCGGCCACGGCTTCTTCGACCAGCGCGAAGCCGCAGCGCGGGAGGCGGGGGCGAGCCATGCCTGTTTCTGCGCCGTGGTGCGGCCGGAGGACCATCCGGATCGCCCGGCAGATTACCGCCCGCTCGACGCCTTCTGGCGCGGGCGGGGCTATGAGAAAGTTGATGGGCTGGTGACAAGCTTCGGCTGGAAAGACCGGGGTGATGTGGCAGAGAGCGAGCATCCGATGCAATTCTGGATGCGGGCACTTTAGTTGATCAAATACATTCGGAGAGCGCCCTTTCGTGAGGAAGGCGTCCATAGGGTGCGAATCACGATGTGAAAGAGCCGATGCGAGGTTAGCGGCTTGGGGTGATGTAGGAAAATGGCGCGTTGCGGCGTTGTTGGGGCGCAAGCGTGAAGAATTATTTTCTCACACGAAGAGCTTGCGCCATGACCGGCCCAACCTTCCCACCTCACCGTCGCCCCGTGCTTGACACGGGGCAAGGCTTTTCTTGCGGTAAGCGCGGCGCATCAAGCGGGTGACTGACAGCGTTGGTCCCCTTCGTGCCTTCGTGTGAGGATAAAGCGGCGCGACCCTGGAGTGTTGCGCGACAAGGCTGGCCTTGGTGCATTTGTTTCACGCAGGGATCGCAGAGGACCAGCGCGAGGCGGATATGCTATTGAGCATTCCCGTTGGGTGGTGCGGCCAAGAGAGGTCTGGAATTGAGACGCAGAGAGGGCAGGAGATTGGGTATAGTGTCCTCGGAATTGGGGGCGTGAGTTAGGTATACTGTCCCCGGAATTCGCGACACGCGCAATCAATGCGCGGATGGATCAGCGTTTGAGGTTGCCATTCTTGCGCATCTTCTCAAATCTATCCCACGCTTCTGAAGAAGCGATATAGATAAATCGTTGCGGTATGATCTGCTTCATACCATTTTCGGAATCAATCGTCTTGCCTCCGATGTGAGCGTAGCAGCCAAATTGAAGGAAGCGCCGTACGAAAGACTGGAAGTCGGAAGCGCGTCGCAATTCGTAATCTTTGTTTTCAAACCTTACCTTCTGTATACCACTTCCGTGTTTGATACTGCGCTCTGCCGACTCGTCGATGTGAAGCCAGGTTCCCATCAATTGCACGACGTAGAATTTCGCGGATGGAGAAACTCGATAGCGCTCGTCTCCCCTTGGCATGGCTTGTGTATCAGAACTGGCAGCATGCCGGATTGATCGACCCGCCGCCAAGTCTTCGGACACAACGCTTGGACGAGCAGCGACGGCGGCGCGGCTTGGTGTGCCACTCTTGTTTTTCTGCATCGTCACACCGCCTTTCCGCTTGCAACAAGTAACAAGCAACTTACCCACGGCGTATTTCGCTCTGCTCAATGCACCCTACGGTTCGGTCTATACTCCAATGTAGGGTGCATTGAGGCAAGGCCGAAATGCACCACCTGTGCTGAGGCCAGTGGCGTCGCGCCGGTATGCCGGGGCAGTGCCGGTTTATTTCACGCAAAGGCGCAAAGGCGCGAAGGGGGTGCGCTTGTTGCTCGCTTGCCCCTGATTTCCAAACATTCCCCATGTCCGCCCGGTTTCAATTGGAGTGCGGCTGCGCCGCTGGTGCCACTTCTTCGCGCCTTTGCGCCTTTGCGTGAACCAAATTGCGCTGATCCTGAAACAAGTTCAGGATGACGGGATTGTTTGAGAGGGAAAGCGGAGCAGGAAACCTCAATGCAAAGTCCGCGGTTCCTCTGGCGCTTCCACCGCCTCGACATGCCCATCCTTCATCTTGTCGATCAACCGCCCCAGCGTCGCCCTTTGCACCAGCACGGAGAACAGCACCGCTGCAAAGGTTGCGGCCAGCAGCAGGTCGCGCACTGGTCCTTCCGGCAGCGACAGGGCCAGCGCAATCGAGATGCCGCCGCGCAATCCGCCCCACCACAGCACGCGGCCTGCGCCCTTCATGTCGAGCGAGGCGCTGCGCACGAGCTTGGTCGAGACACCCACCGCCACGGCGCGGCTGGCGAGGGTGATGACAATTGCTCCCAAGCCCAGCACGATATGCGGAACACCGGGGACGAGGGCGATCAGTTCCAGCCCGATCAGCAGGAACAGGATCGAGTTGAGCATTTCATCGACCAGCTCCCAGAATTTGATGACATAATCGCGCGTGGTGTCGCTCATCGCGAAGGTGACGCCGTGATTGCCGATCAGCAGGCCAGCCACCGCCATCGCCAGCGGGCCGGAAAGGTGGAAGGCGGAGCAGAGCGAATAGCCGCCCATCACGATGGCCAGCGTAATCAGCACTTCCAGCGCATAGTCGTCCATGCTGGCCAGCGCGCGATAGCCGATCCAGCCGAACACCAGCCCCACCAGAACGCCGCCGCCAGCCTCGACCGCGAATAGCCGTGCGCCTTCGCTGAGCGAGAAATCCGCGCCGGTCACCGCCGCGCCCAGCAGGATGGTGAAGACCACGATCCCCACGCCATCATTGAACAGGCTTTCCCCCGCAACAGCCGATTGCAGGCTGGCAGGCACCGCCTCTTCCTTGAGCACGCCGAGCACGGAGACCGGGTCCGTCGGGGCGATCAGTGCGCCGAAGACGAAGTACCAGATCGGCTGCACCGGCAGGCCTAGCAACGCGCCGAGGCCCCACATGCCAAGGCCGGTCAGGATGGTGGAGACGATCACCCCCACGGTGGAGAGCAGCAGCACCGGCAGCCAGCTCGCCTTGAGCCGCTCAAGATCGACATGCAGCGCGCCAGCAAACAGCAGGAAACTCAGCATCCCTTGTAGCAACGTGTCAGTGAAGTTCAGCCGTTCTAGGAAGCTCGCCACCGCATCGTCCAGCACGATGCCGGGGATGAAAGCATCCGCCACCATCAGCCCCAGCGCCGCCAGCGCGCCCATCACGGTCAACCCGATCACATGCGGCAAGCGGATGAATTGGTGGTTGGCCCAGCCAAGCAGTGCGGCGGCGACCACCAGCAGCGAGGCAATGTCGAAATCGGAGAGCGTGTGGCTGGCTGTTGCGTGCATGGGCAGGCGATAGCGGGGCAGGGGCCATGCCGCCAGCCCTGCTTGCACCCTGTCCGCCGTTGCGCCACACGGGCGGGCATGCGTGCCGCCGCCTTGCCTTATCGCTATCACCATTCGGGCCTGCGCTTTGCCAGCGCGCTGGAGCTGCCGGAATGGGCGGCTTTTGCCGATAGCGAGACTGCGCATGCCGATGTCACGATAACGATGGACCACGGTGCACCCTGGCAGGGGCCGCCCGATTATGCGCCGGAATATGGCGCGGGTGCCTTGCGCTTTGCCATTCCGGAGACGGGCTGCTGGACAGTGCGGGGCGGGCAGGCAATCACCATCGCGCCAGCGCCCGGCGTGCAGGAGCGCGAAGTGCGGCTGTTCACGCTCGGCTCGGCCTGGGGCGCGCTCGGCTACCAGCGCGGCTTTGCCATGCTGCATGGCAGCGCAGTGCAAATGGGCGGCGGCGCTGTGCTGTTTTGTGGCGAGCAGGAGCAAGGCAAGTCGACCATGGCCGCAGCGATGCAGGCGCGCGGCGCCGCGCTGCTGGCGGATGATCTCAGCCGGGTGGATGCGCCTTCGGACAGGGGGCAACCCATGCTCCATCCCACCGCCACACGGGTGAAGCTGTGGGACAGCGCGATTGCCCATTTGGGGCTGGCCGACTATCCGCGTGAGCAGGATCACTTCCGCGATGCCAAGTTCCATTTGCCGCTGGCTGGCGGGGTGCCTTCGACTGCTCCCGTTCCGCTGGCCGGGGCGATGGTGCTGGAATGGGGCAAGCATATCACGCTGGAGCGGCTGACTGGCAGCGCCGCCGTGACCGCGCTGATGCAGGCGACGATGTATCGCAAGGCCTTTCTTGAGGCGATGAACCTGCTGCCCGCGCAATTGGCGCTGGTGTCCAAGATCACCTCCGCCACGCCTGTCTGGCGGCTTACCCGCCCGCGCGATTTCGCCCGGCTGGAGGAGGTCTGCGTGCGGGTGGAGGAGTGCCTCACGGCATAGGCAGCATACCCCATTTCAGCAATTGCTTGTTGACGAAGCGCGACCGCCACTCCTCCGGGATCAGGTGGTCGCGCGTGGCGCGCCAGCGTTCAATGCTGGACAGGCCGGACCCGTTGGCAGAGCCGAAATCGGCCTGCACCTTGGCCCGGTCAAGATCGCCCAGCTTGCCCCAGTGCATCGAATACTGGATCGAGTGGGCTTCCAGCGCCTCCCGCACCGCTTTTGCGCCGGCCGGCAAGGTATTCGCCAGCTGCAGATAGGCGGGCGCGAGGGCCTGTTTGATCGGGTTACTGCTGGCCGCGGCTTCGGCTGCCAGCAGCTGGCAGATCAGGGGGGACAGCCCGTCGATCTCGATCACGGTGTTTTCGACAAACCGGGTGAAGGCCAGCGTCCCGGCGGGCTGGGAGACAAAGCGCAAGGTGAAAACGAAGGATGGCGGCAAATGCGCCACCGCCTCGCAAATTGCCGCCACCGCGCGGCTCGTCGCCTGGCTGGGGATCGCGAATGATGCGTTATACAGCGCGCCTGCCATGTCTCCGGTAATTTCATCCGGGTGCAGGCTGGCCCAGTTGAGGGCAGGGACGGCCTGGCTGTCCGGATCAAATGGCCCCTTTGGCGGCCCGAAACAGGCGAGCGAGCCGTAGTGGGCAAAGGCGGAGGTGGTGTTGTTCTTGAATACTGCTTGTAGCGCGCGCTTGATCAGGTCGGTTGAACCCATTGCCGTGGCGGAAGGCGTGAGCGCCGTGAGCGACGTGATCGCATCGCCGACATGGCAGGCATTGGCCGTGCCGGACATCGTCTTGCGCTTTGTCCGGAACAGGAAGCTGTGCAGCGCGGGGGAGGTAAACGGCCCGTGCGGATCGAGCGTCAGTTCATAGAAATAGGGTTTGCTGTCGCACCCGGCCCATTGGGCGATCTCATGGAATTTGCCATCATCCAGTAGCGTCAGCCAATCCGCATCAATCGCTTGTGCAATCCGCAGCGGTGCGTGAAGGACATCGGGCGTCATTTTCACCGCCACCCCGTTCACGATCCCCATGGCCCCCAAATGGACGAGGGCATTCTGGAAATGCTCATTATCCCTGACCAGAATGGGC
The DNA here is from genome assembly GCA_024236195.1 of Sphingomonadaceae bacterium. Classification (GTDB taxonomy): domain Bacteria; phylum Pseudomonadota; class Alphaproteobacteria; order Sphingomonadales; family Sphingomonadaceae; genus JACXVD01. The sequence continues at coordinate 14,520 of JACKKZ010000003.1, read as the reverse complement.
GCTACGCCGTCGATGGACAGCGCCGCGAGGCCTGCGTCGTTGAGCACAGGCTTGTCCTCCGGCTCGATCCAGACATGCTGCCCCGGTGCGACCACCAGGTGCATACCCAACACGCAATCCTGCAAGCCGCCAAAGCCGATCCGTGATCCATGGCTTGCTGTCGCAATGCCGCCCGCAACGGTCAGCCCCAGATGGGTCCCGCTGGTCTCCACGGTGAGCTTGCGCGGCTGGAGTTGGCCCCAATTGACCAGTTCACGCAGCCTTGTCCCGCCACTCGCCATCGCCACCATTCCGGCATCCAGCCTGGCCTCGGGATCGAGATATTGCGGATCGAGCACTCCGGTGCCGGACAGGCCATCGCACAGCAGCTGCGAAAACTCCGTGCCGATCAGCTCGCTAAAGCTCCAGCCGCGCCCGACCAGCCCGACAATCGGGGTTTCAGCGATCCGGTAGTTCTTCATGAACTCCGGATCGTTGAGGTCTTCCGCTGTGCGCGGTTCCGCCCCGGTCGGTCCCTTCGGCGGTTCCTTCAGCATGGCCTCGAACTTTTCAAGATGGCTGAACAGGGTGCGACCGGTGGCAACGAAGCGTGTGATCCCGTCTGCCGCAGTGATTTCCGAGGCATGGAACCGCCCCAGCGACTTGACGATCAGATGCGGGATCGGCTGCGAAGTGTAGCGCTGGGAAAGGGTCAGGTGGTAATTCGACCAGCAGGCGAGATTGTCATAGCTGATGCTAGGCATGGGCTGGCGTCCTTCAATTACCGGCGGAGCTGCGCGTCGGGGCGGAGGGCAGCATCGTGCCCGGTTCCTCTGGCTGGTCGATCACGATCCAGCCTTGATCGGCGAAATTGGCGTATTTCCACCGGCCCCAGCGGACGAGGCAGCGCATGAAGCGCGGGTCAAACACCATCCCGCCTCCGGCATGGCCGCAGGTTCCATCTTCGCCGTCGCTGGCATGGGGGTCTCGCTTGGGCCACAGCCGTCCGCCTATGTCCTGCGGCGTGTTGTAGCCATCGGCCGTGGCCAGCAGGATCGGCCGGTCCGGGTAGATTTGGCGGATGAGGGCAATCGAGCCGACTTCATTCTGATTGACGATGGTGGAATAAGACCGCCCGGCAATGCGCACTATGTCGGGGCGGGCATCGACATTGGCCGTGCCATCCACTTTCCGGTCCGGCGCGACCACGGTCGGTCCGTTGCGGATGATGAAAACCTGCGGTGTCGGGGCAGAGGCTCCATCCTTCTGCCTGATGCTTGTCGCCGCATCCCTGCTGGAGCGCCCGACCAGCGCAGCGAAGACAGAGGAACGGACTCCCCCATCAGTATAGGCCTTGCCGTCAATCCGGACGGGGTTCAGCTGGGCCGGGACAGAGGCTGATGCGAGGGCGATCCCGGCAACGCAGCGGGCAAGGCTGCGGTTCTGCTCCCCGTCATCCCAGCCGGCTGTCCTTGTGTGCTCCCTGACCATCCGGGTAATGTTCACGATACGCAAATCGCCAGAGCTGGCCTCCATCATGCCGATCAGCAGCAAGGGTGCATTATCGCGCCCCAAGGCCTGCAACATGGAGCATTTGCCCCCCTCGGCTGACGGACATAGCTTGCTTTCTACCAGTGCACGCAGGGGGCGGGTGTCATACAGCGATCCGGTCTGGCTCGCCCGCCAGTATGAGCGTTCGTTGGCCAGTTCGGATTGTTGCTGGATGGCATAGGTGTCTGCCATGTCGTCGATCCTGCCAGAGGCGACAAACAGGCCCTGCAAGGCACCGGTGCTGATCCCGGTAACGGCGGCAAGCCGGGGCATCGGGGCATCGCTGTCATGGCTCCAGGCCTGCATGAACCCAGCGCCAAAGGCACCCCAGCCACCTCCGCCGGACAGCAACAACATCGCCGGGGCAGCATCGGGATCGCGCAGATTTTCCTTATCCGCGCTTTCAACAAGTGCCTGCGCCAAGACCTGCTGCAAGTCCGGTTTCAGGCTGGCTTCTCCGCCAAATCCGTGCGTATCAGGCTCCCGGTCATGGAAATCCTGGCCTGCATCGCGGCGGATCGCAGCAAACAGGGGCGTGTCCGGATATGTCGAGGCATAGGTTTCCAGCCGTCCGCCACAGCCGAAATCATGCGGCGTGGCCTTGAGCGTGATACAGCCGCTGACGGGAAGGGCCAGCGCAGTGGCCAGCAGTGCCGTTGCAAGATTTTTCACCGAGAATCCTCTGTCGAGTCTGCAAATATGTAGGCCAGAGAGCATTTGCCGCGTCCCAAAATCGTGAAAAGGTTTGAATTTGCCCACGGTTAAGCGATAATTGTTCTCAACAAGGGGGCAATGATTTGGTCAGCGGGGGGCGCTACAGGCTGGATCTGGTTGGGCCATTCGGGCTGTTCGGCCCTGATGGCCGGCGGATTGAAATTTCCAGCCGCAAATCCGTTGCATTGCTCGCCTTGCTGGCCACCGCGCCGGGTGGGAGGCATTCGCGCGAATATCTGCGCAGCATGTTGTGGGGCGAAAGTGATGGCAAACGGGCACAGGCCAGTTTGCGGCGGGAAGTGTCCAATCTTGCCAAGATATTGGCCCGGCAGGGCGCTGGCCACTTGCTGGTGCCGGAAATGCAGCGGATCAATCTGGAAATTTCGCTGATTGATGTGGATGTGTTCGCGCTCGGCATCGGGCCGGGCAGGCATTCGGCTGCTGGCATTTTCCTCGAAGGGATTGATATCCCCAATGCGGAAGAGTTCGAGGATTGGCTGCGGGATGAGCGGACCCGCGTTGAAGAGCTGATCCTGGCAGAACAGGAAGAGGGGCCGGGGCAACCGCCCGACCTGGAAGAGACCTATGGCGGCACCATGCCTAGCGCGGCTGCCTTGCTGCTCGGCGATGCTCCCTCGCTTCCACCCAAACCCTCGCTGGTGATCGTGCCTTTTCTGGTTTCGGGCGACGGCGAAGGCGATTGGCTGGGTCATGCGCTGGCGGATGAACTGGAGAAGCTGGTCAGCCAGTTTCCGCAAATCTTCGTAGGCTCCGGCAATTCCGCCCGGATGCTGGCGGACAAGGGGCTGACTGCTGCGGGAATTTGCCGGGAATTGGGCGTTTCCTACCTTATCGAAGGGCGGATACTCTGCACGGGAGAGCGCATTCGCGTGAGTTTCAGCCTGGTTGAAGGCAACAGCGGCGAACAGGTGTGGAGCGATGCGCTGGAACGGCGCAGCGACGATCTGTGGTCTGCCCATGAAGAGATTGCCCACAAGGTCGCCCCCCGCATCTGGAGCAAGCTGGACCGCAGCGAGCGGGATCGCAGCCTGCGCCGATCCGCCCCCCCACAAGGGGGCTATGAGCTGTACTGGCGCGCCAATGCCCTGTTTCGCAGCTGGGATGCTGACGCCGTGTTCGAAGCGTCACAATTGGTAGACCGGCTGGCAAGGGACAATCCGACCTGCCCATGGGCGGCATCGCTGGCCGCCTATTGCCATTCCGTGACCTATTTGATGAATTACACCCCGGATCGGCAGGCCGCCTTGCGCCGGGCCAGCAGCTATTGCCAGTCAGCAATCCTGTATGGCGCGGATAATGTAGAGGCGCTGGGATATTGTGCCGGAACGATCATCAATATCGGCGGCGATATCGGGAAAGCAGACCGGTTAATTACCCGTGCGCTCCACATCCTGCCTGCATTCCAGCCGACCCTGTTCTGGGGCGGCTGGGTGGATATTGTCAGCGGTAATGCCGAGCGGGCGCGCGAACGCTTCACGCTGGCCCTGCGGCTTAACCCGGCCAGTGGGGCCCGCGCGCAGACATTGTGCGGGATCGGCTTCGCTGAATTGCTGTTGGGGCAAGCAGTCGATGCCGTGCATTTTTTCAGTGATGCCCATGCAGAAGAACCAGACTTTCCCATCACCCGGATCGGCTTGCTGCTGGCAGCCCGCATGACCGGGCAGGGCGAAGGTGCCTTGTTGGCCGGGATGGGTGATTTGGAATTGCCCCGGCAATCCGGCGCTTTCCTCAAACTCTTCCGGCGAGAGGAGGATCAGGCAAGGCTGCTGACTATGTTGGCAGGCAACCTCCAAGGGGCGTGAAATCCCCTTTCACGCAATTAGGACGCACGAATCATAGCTTTCTCCCCGAACGCCAAACGGGGGATTGCAACCATGCGTGGAACCAGACTTTTCAGGACCGCCGCCGCCATCAGTGCGCTCATGCTGGCCATGCCAGCGCAGGCCGGGGACGAGGAGGAAACGACCCTGCTGGCCGGGATCGGCCTCACCGCTGCATCAGGCAAGACCGAGCTGAAGGAAGGCGCAGGCGATATCGAAGCCCATATCGTCAACGCCGTGCTGCTGAAGAAGGCAGCCGGGTTCTTGAACACAAATGTCGTTGGAGCCCCCAAAAAGGTCATTCTGCTTGCTGGCGATACTACGGCAGACTTCCGGCATTTCGCACTTGTTGATGCGCAGGTAAAGCGGGTCGAATTGGGCACGAGCGAGCTTGTTGGCCATTGCCAGCGCGGCACCAGCATATCCCTGGACGATCCGTCAGGATTGACCCTGTCGGGGCGCAACCTGGTGACCGCCGGGTTCGATATGCTGAAGACTGACCGCGAGATCAGCGGGGTCAGCATTGACGTCGATACCCAGATGCTGAGCAACTTGGTTCTCGCTCAGGATACCAGCAAGTTCTTCCTGCCGGGAGAGGCGGCCTTTGCGGGGGCAGATTCGACCAGCCTGCTGGAGCGGATCGGGGTTGCGGACAAGCAGCTCAAATCATTGGCTGGTAGCGCATGCGTGAAGAAGGACCCGAACAAGGCGGTTTATGAGAAGCTGACCGCAACCACAAAGGCCTTGGCTGCCCCCGGCAAGGATGGCGCACCCAGCGCAATCGAGAAGGCAGACCTGCTTTCTCCGCTGTCGGGGATCGAGGATGTGTTGCGCGTGAAGGTGGTGAAGGCTGGCGGGACGCTGATCAACCGCAACCATGTCCTCACCACGATCGGGATCGACGGTGTCACCCTGTCCAGCGGGCTGGTGCTGACTTACCGGCTTTCCAAGCGTGACACCGGGAAAGTCGAGCAGTCCGGCGTCATCCTGTGCCGCACGGGCGGCTACAAGCTGCGCACGATCAACAGCTGGGTCTATCGCGACCCGACAGATGCTCTCAAGGGCCGCGATCATGGCTGCGTGGCCCTGGATGGGGCTGGCGTTCCCCAAAAAATCTGAACCGGAATTCCCCGGCAATTTCTCTACCAAGGAGGGTTTGGAGATGAAGACGTATTTGGGTTCTGTAGCTGCCCTTTCTCTGCTTGCAGCACTGGCTGGCTGTGCGGAGGAGTCTGGCGAGCGCGGCGAGGAAGCCTATCAGCTTGATGCGGATATGCTGGCACGGGAAGATGCCGTTCACAAGGTGGCGATTGATGAAGCCAAGGAACTGGTCGGCGCGGGTGGCTTCGAAAGCTTCATGGCGAAGGCTTACAAGGAAGATTTCGAAGGCGGTGGCTATATCGTCAATGGCGATGTCTTCCTGCCAGACGAGGACGCCTTGCGGGCATATTATGTGAATGAAGTCCTGCCTATGACGACGGCTGACCGGAAATTCGTCATCGACGTGGATCTCAATGGGGCTGACAATGTCTGGAACGAGCAGCAGAAGCGGGCCATCACCTATTGCGTGTCGACCAGTTTCGGGCGCGATTACGCCCGCGTTCGCGAGGCGATGGATGCAGCAACCGCGGCCTGGGAAGCGGTGGCAGACCTCGATTTCCAGCATGTCGCAGCCCAGGACAGCGCTTGTAATGGTGCCAATGCGGCGGTGACATTCGATGTGCGCCCGGTGCGTGGCCAGCGTTACCTCGCGCGGGCCTTCTTCCCCAATTATGCGCGGGCCAGCCGCAATGTGATGATCAATGACAGCGGGATGGAATATCCCAATACCGGCCCCGGCCTGACGCTAACCGGCATTTTGCGGCATGAACTGGGGCATACGATTGGTGCCCGGCATGAACATATCCGCCCGGAAGCCGGCGTGTGCCAGGAAACGGGCGATTCCCGCCCGATCACCAATTATGATGCCTATTCCGTGATGCACTATCCGCAATGCAACGGGCTGGGCGACTGGACGCTTACGCTGACGCGGCTTGATCGCATTGGCGCGGCCTGCATTTATGGCCCGGCAGCCGGGACCGATCCGGACCTGTCGCTCTGCCGCAAGCGGCTGAGATAAGGGTGTAAGGGGATGGTGCCTCGGGGCGGATTCGAACCACCGACACTGCGATTTTCAGTCGCATGCTCTACCAACTGAGCTACCGAGGCATTCTCTACGATACCGGCCAATTTGGCGCGGCGAGCAAAGTGAGAGCGCGCCTATGGCGAAGCCATCCGCGCTTGGCAAGGCCCTTTATTACTGATTGTCCCCGTCAAGCCCGTCCACCTCGCTGGGGAGCGCGGGCTCGCCCGGAACGGCATAGCCTTCATTGAACCATTGCGAGAGGTCCTTGTCGCGGCAGCGAGCCGAGCAGAAGGGAGAAAATTCCTCGCTGCGAGGCTTCTTGCAGATGGGGCAGGGTCGTTGGCGGGTCATAGCGGCACCGCCTGCGCGAAACCGGCTTCGGGTGCAAGGGAGGGATCGCTCTCTATCCGCACTTCGCGGCCTGTGCGGCGGGCGAGTTCGGCCAGCCAGTCCTCACGCAGCCGCGCCTTGATGGCCGGGTGGCAGGTGAGCAGCAGCGCGCCCGGTTCGCTGACTTCTTCCGCCCGGCGCAGCAGCAGGCGCGTGGCGGAACCGATCCGGTTGCCGCCAATGCGGTGGAGCAGCGAAGGCCGCTCAAACCGGGCGACCAGCTGGACGAAGCCGAAGCCGTTCATCGCTGTCCGCTCATGCGCCCAGTGGTCCAGTGCAGCGCCGAGCGCTTCATCCACGGCCTTGCGGTCTGCCTTGGCCTGCAGGGTAGGGAAGTCGATTCCGATGGAGCCAGCCAGATCGAACCGGGCAAGCGATTCGGCCAGTGCAGGCACCGCCGCCAGCGCCAGTTCGCGCAGGGGCAAGTGGCCATCAACATCGACCAGCACCATCGCCGGGGTGGGCGAGAAATGCAGCGAGCCGCCGGCAAAGTCGCGAAAGCCGGACCATGCTTCGCCCCAGATTTCTTCCCAGTCATCATCGGGAAAATGGCGCACGGCCTGGACTTGTTTGCCTTCCGCCAGCAAGCTTTCGAGCAGCGTGGGAGCAGGGCGCAGAGCTTCGTCGGTGGGGCGAGATTGGGCGAGTTTGGTGCGGCCGCGTTCGGTGATGCGGCTGCGGGTTACTTTGAGCCGGATCGCTGCGCCTTCGCTGGCATCCGGCGGCAAGCGATCGACCAGCGCTTCCTCACCATTGGCAAAGCGGGCGCGGCCACGCTTGCTGCCTTTGGGGCGGGAGGTGAGTGTGGCATCCTCCACCAGCCCGGCGGACAGCTCGCCCGGCCAGTGGATGCGTGCGCCGACCACGCGGCCATTCACCACCTCAAGCGCGCGGTCTTCGCCAATCCCCTGTTCTACCAGCCAGCTCACGGGATCGCGAAGCCGGCGGCTTTCAGCAGGGCGCGGGTTTCATACAGCGGCAGACCGACCACGCCCGAATGGCTGCCCTGGATCGAGGCAATCAACCCTTCGGCTGCGCCCTGGATGGCATAGCCGCCGGCTTTGCTTTCCCATTCGCCGCCCGCGAGATAGGCGTCCAGTTCCTCGGCAGAGAGGCGTTTAAAGCGGACGACGGTTTCTGAAAGCCGCTCGCGCAGCGACCCGTCTGGCCCCGCCAGTGCAACGGCGGACAATACGCGGTGGCGGCGGCCGGATAGCAGTTCGAGGCATTTGCGCGCGGTCACTTCATCTTCCGCCTTGGGCAGGATGCGCCGCCCGCAGGCGACCACGGTGTCGCCGCCCAGCACAAAGCCATCGCTCGCCGCCACTGCCGGCCTTTTCCCGTGCCATGCGTTTCGCATAGTCGCGTGGCAGCTCTGCCTGGCGCGGGTCTCGTCAATATCAGCAGGAGCAATGCGTTAGGCTCCAGCCCCAGCCGCGCGATCAATCCCGCCGCGGGCTTGCGAAGCTAAAATGAGGAGGAGCAGTCACCCCCGCGCCGATTATTGCGGCCCCAGGCCGCCCTCCGGGCATGAAGCGATAGGTGATGCGCGCCTTGGTCAGGTCATAGGGGGTGAGTTCGCACAGCACTTCGTCACCCACCAGCACGCGGATGCGGTTCTTGCGCATCTTGCCGGCGGTGTGGCCAAGCACTTCATGGCCGTTTTCAAGCTCCACCCGGAACATCGCGTTGGGAAGCAGTTCGACCACCTTGCCGCGCATTTCGAGGAGTTCTTCTTTTGCCATCTAGGTCCTTGATCCGTCAGTGCTGTTCAACATGGCCGCGGCCCATAGCGGGCAAAGGGGCAAAAGGGAAGTGTTTGCGCTCTTCACCCCCGATTCATGGTTAGGAGAAGAAAGCTAAACCGGGTACGGGCACCAAACATGCGACAATTCGTTACGCACGAAACCTTGCCTCGGAAACTGCAGCCCTTATCTGCGCGAAATGAGGCGGGAATGTCTGGATTGAAAGGATAATCAGTGCGTCCAAAGCCGCTGCTCAAGTCGGTTTCCCTGCCTGCCCTGATCGTTGCCCTTGCCACGCCTGCACAGGCGAGCGAGGCGGCGGAGCCCGCGCCGCTGTCTGATGACGAGATCGTGGTGATTGCAGAGCGCATCCGCGGCCAGGTGGATGCAGACCAGCCGCCGATTATCGAGCTGAATGAAGAGGAAATCGCCTCTTACGGCGCAGATTCGCTGGCCGACCTTGTGGCGCAACTGGGTCCGCAAACCGGCTCTGGCCGCGGGCGGGGCGGGCAGCCGGTCTTCCTGATCAATGGCCAGCGCGTTTCCGGCTTCCGCGAATTCCGCCGCTATCCGCCGGAGGCAATCCGCAAGGTCGAAGTCTTGTCGGAAGAGGTCGCCCAGCGTTTTGGCTACCCGGCAGACCAGCGCGTTATCAATTTCATCCTCAAGGACAATTTCGCCAGCCGCGAGCTGGAAGTGGAATATGGCGGTCCCACCTCAGGCGGCAGCGCCAGCGGCGAGTTTGAAGCCAGCCAGCTGACCATTAACGGCCCCAGCCGCATCAATCTGGGGGCGGAATTCAACACCACCTCCATGCTGACCGAGGCGGAGCGCAATGTCATCCAGTCGCCAGACAGCATCCCCAACACCACACCACCGATCAATCCGGGTGAATATCGCAGCCTGATCGCGGATTCCGAGCGGTACGAGCTGGAAGGCACACTCAATACCGGCCTCGGCGAAGGCGGCGCTGGTGGCAATTTCTCGCTCAACGGCAATTTCGAACGCAGCCACAGCCGCTCGCTCTTCGGACTTGATCCGATATTGCTGGATGCAGACCCGCTGGAACGGCGGACGCAATCCAGCACCTATTCGCTCGGCAGCTCGCTCAACAAGTTTATGGGCGGCTGGACTGCCAGCCTGACGGTGGATGCCGTGCGCGTCGATACACGGACGGAAATTGACCGGCGCGGCGTGACCGGCTTCGACATTTCCAATAACCGTACAACCTCCATCGACAGCAAGCTGACGATGATCGGGACACCGCTGACTTTGCCGGCTGGCGATGTCTCGCTGACGTTCAACAGTGAGCTGGACTGGAAGCGGATCGAAAGCGACGATACGCGCTCCAACCTGCCACTCGACCTCAAGCGGCGGCGGCTGGCGGGTAATGTCAATCTGGGTATCCCGATTGCCGAACGCGGCGGCGCATGGGGCGGGATTGGTGATTTCAGCCTGAATTTCAGCGCCGGGGTTGAGGATTTGTCAGACTTTGGCGCGCTGACCAACTATTCCGCCGGACTGACCTGGAGCCCATTGGAGCCGCTGACCCTGTCCGCAACCTATCTCGAATCCGAGAAAGCCCCCAGCCTGACCAATCTGGGCGGGGCACAGATCACCAGTTTCAATGTGCCGGTTTATGATTTCACCAACAACACCACTGCGCTGGTGACGATCACCAGCGGCGGCAATCCGGCGCTGCTGGCGGAGAAACAGCGGGATATCAAACTGTCGGCCAATCTTGACCTTGGCCTGCTGGAACGCAGCAATCTGGTGGTGGAATATTTCCGCAATCGGTCAGACAATGTCACAGAAAGTTTTCCGCTGCTGACCCCGGCAATCGAGGCGGCATTCCCCGGCCGGGTGACGCGTGATAATGCGGGGGCCTTGCTGGCGATTGACCAGCGCCCGGTGACTTTCGCCAACCGGCGCAGCGACCGCGTCCGCTATGGGGTCAACCTGTTTGGCCGGGTGGGCAAGGCACCGGCGCGCGGTGAAGGTGGCCGTGGTGCACCCGGCGGTGCGCCCGCTGGCGGTCCTCCGGCGGGGGCAAGCAGTGCTCCTGGTGGCCCGGCGGGTGCCGGGGCGGGTGCCGGTGCTGCTGCCTTTGGCGATTTCCGGCAGAAATTCTGCGCTGTGCCGGAGGGGGAGATTCCCGATATCACCCAATTCCCGGAAATGGTGCAGGAACGATTGCGCGGGGCCGATGGCAAACCGGACCCGGCGCGTATTGCCCAGTTGCGCGCGCGTATGTGCAGCAGCGATGGGGCAGCCGCGCCAGACCCGGAACGCTTTGCAGCCTTGCGCAAATCCCTGTGCGAAGCAGAAGAAGGTACCACTCCGGACCTGTCTGCCTTGCCCGAACGGATGCTGGAACGGCTCAAGGGGCCGGACGGAGAAATCGACCCGGCCAAGCTGGCCGAGTTCAAGAAACGCCTGTGCTCCATGCCGCCGCCGCCCGCCATGGCCAATGCCGGTCAGTCCGGCGGTCGTAGTGGCGGCGGCGGTGGTGGCGGGCGGCGCGGCGGATCGCCATTCGGACCGGGCGGCGACGGGCAGGGTCGCTGGAGCCTGTCGCTTTATCACACTGTGGAGCTGAAAAATGATGCGCTGATCGCAATTGGCGGTCCGCAGCTGGACCTGTTGCGCGGCGATGCACTGGGCAGTGGCGGCGTGGCCCGGCACAAGCTGCAACTGGAAGGCGGCCTGTTTTACCAGGGCGTTGGGATGCGCCTGACCGGTAACTATGCCAGCTCCACCACCATCAATGGCAGCGGCCTGCCGGGATCGACGGACCTGTTGTTTGGCGATCTGGCGACTTTTGATATCCGGGTGTTCATAAACCTCGAACAGCAGAAATGGCTGACCGGCGAGAATCCCGGCTTCTTCAAAGGTACACGTATGTCGATCCGGGCAAGCAATATCTTCAATGCCCGCCAGCGGGTAACGGACAGCGACGGCGTGGTGCCGCTCAGCTACCAGCCGGCACTGATTGACCCGGTTGGGCGCTATGTAGAGGTCAGCTTCCGCAAGATGTTCTGACCCTAGTCGAGCGCACAACCCATGGAGGTGGGCGCAAACAGTCGGTCAACTTCCGCGAGTGCAGCCTCGCTGGCGGCTGCGTCAAAGGCGATCTTGCCGCCCATTTTGGGCTCTGCAAGAGACGCTATGTCAAACCCGTGCACGGCATCTGCATAGGTGTGGATGGTGATATATTCGGGCCTTGCGGAAGCTGCTTCAAATTTAATGAGGGCATTCTGCCTTGTCACCCGGTCAGCGTTACCCTGGAATATGGTGACGGGCACACTGTTCTCGTAGCCCTTGGCTTGGCCGCGCACTGAGGGATAGAAACCTATCGCGCGAGACAAGCCGGGCAATTTCGAGCGACCCTCTGCGGCTATTTCCCACATGCCTTCTCCGCCCAGTGACCAGCCAACCACCACACCCTCGCACCGCACGTCCAGTCTGCCTTTTGCGCGGGAATCTTCCACAGCATAGCCAACGATGCGTGCGATGCGCGGACCCGGCTTGCCCTTTTTCGTATCGGGAAGGAAGCGGGTGGCTTCTTGGTAGTGGACCACCAGCACGTCGATACCGGCCCCGTTCAACCGTTTCGCGAAGCGGAAGTAGTGTTCCTTGTCCCCAAAAATTTCGAGGCCGCTCGCGCCCGGCAACAGGATAGCCCAGGGATGCGGGCGCCCATCATCGGCGGCCGGCCGCCAGTGGAAGTGATCTTCCACCTGTTCGGCCAGTGCCGGGTTTGCGCCAAGCAGAAAAAGGGCCGTCGCAGCCCGCCGGAAAAATCGCATGGTCCCGCCTCCAGTTTGCGGCAGGCGAGGTGCAGATTGCGGCGTGAACTAGCCTTGAACAATGCTCGCCAGTTCCACCCGGTTCCGCCCGCTTTCCTTGGCGGCGTAGAGCGCTTCGTCTGCGGCGGCGAGGGCTTCGCGCGGGTCGTGATAGGCGAAAACATCGGCCACCCCGCCTGAGAAAGTAATTTGGCCGAAGGGTTTTTCGGTCTTGCGATTGACCAGCTTTCGCGCGGCCAGTTCTTCGCGGGCCAAGTCCAACCTTTCCTTGGCCTGGGCTGGCGTCAGGCCGCGGAACAGCATCACGAATTCCTCGCCCCCGTGGCGCGCGACATGGCATTTTTCATCGCTGATGTGGGAAAGGGTTTCGGCAATCACGCGGATTACCCTGTCGCCAGCTTCGTGGCCGTGTGTGTCATTGACCTTCTTGAAATAGTCAATGTCGCAAAAGGCCACGCACATCGGATCAACCGCGGCCTGCGCTTCGCGATATTGCTGGTCGAGAAGTCCTTCGAAAGCGCGGCGATTGGGCAGGCCGGTCAGGTGGTCATGTTCCGCATCCTGCTTCGCCCGGTCGAGATTTTTGCGCAGGTGAGCGGCCTCGTTTTCACTTTCGCGCAGATCGGCTTCTGCCTTGCGGGATCGTTCGAGCATCGCCTTGGCAAATCCGGCCAGTTCGGTGATGACCTCGCTGGCGTCAGCGGGCGTACCTTCCAGCTGGCCGACATGTGCCTCCAGCGCGCTGTTATAGAGGCTGCTGGCGCTGCGCGCCTTGCGGGTGGAACTGGTGAAGCTCTCGATCCCGGTTTCGAGCCGTTCGATCAACTGGTCCATCGCCTGTTCACTGTCCGGCTGGTCGGCGGCGGTTGCGCGTTCCAGCCATTCCTGCGTGATCGGCTCTCCGCGTTCGGTCATGGACAGGATACGGCGGCGCAGCGGCGGGTTGAGCCCGGAGCACACGCCATGGGCGATGGCAAGGTTGGCCGGGGTGATCTCCAGCCCGTTGATGAGCAGGAAATCGCCAATCGCGCCGAGCAGCTGAGTCTGCCCGGTTCGGGCATGGACATGCGGTGCCGGGGCAGGTGCCGGGTCATTGGCACGGCGGCCAAAGCCAAGCCCCATACTGAGCCGGGACAGGATCGAAGGCGCCTCTTCGCGCGCAATGGGGCTGTGCATCGTCATGCAGGCAAGAACGGCATGGTTGATCTGGAGTTAAGGGCGCGCTTTTTCCACCATGGCGGGGCAGGCAAGGGCTATCCCCTTTTGCGCTCTGGCACAGGATCGGCATAAGAGCGCCTATGGCCAAGACCCCGGCAGGAACCCCGCATGATCCAAGAGGTGCCGAGCGCTTCAATGAGGAGCGCGCGACCTATACGGTGCGCGGGTCTGCCCAGCCGGATATAGAGGCGGGCGTGACGGCGATCCGCACGGTGGTGAAGACACTGCCGGCGCGCCCCGGTGTTTACCGCATGCTCGATACGCGTGGCGATGTGCTCTATGTCGGCAAGGCGCGGGTGCTGCGCAACCGGGTGGCCAATTATACCCAGGTCGAACGTCTGCCGATCCGCCTGCAGCGCATGGTGGCCCAGACCCGGGCGATGGAAATCATCACCACTAACAGCGAGGCAGAGGCGCTGCTGCTGGAAGCGCAGCTTATCAAGCGCTTTCGCCCCGCCTACAATGTGCTGCTGCGTGACGACAAGAGCTTCCCCTTCATCCTGCTGCGGGCCGATCATGATTTTCCGCGCATCATGAAACATCGCGGCGCGCGGCGCGCCAAAGGCAATTATTATGGCCCCTTCGCCAGCGCGGGCAGCGTGAACACCACCATCAACGCGCTGCAGAAGCTGTTCCTGCTGCGCAGTTGCACGGACAGTTTCTTCGCGCGGCGTGACCGGCCTTGCCTGCTTTACCAGATCAAGCGTTGTTCGGCCCCCTGCGTCGGGCGGATCGGGGCCGACGCCTATGCCGAGCTGGTGCAGGAGGCCAAGGATTTCCTCGGCGGAAGATCCAGCGCTGTGCAGCGCAAGATCGAACAGCAGATGGCGGCGGCAGCCGAAGCTCTGGATTTCGAGACAGCGGCCATGTTGCGCGACCGCCTGCGCGCAGCCACTTTCATTCAGGGCAGCCAGGCGGTGAATGCCCAGGGGCTTGGTGATGCCGATGTGTTCGCGATGGCCGAGGCGCGCGGGCAGGTGGCGATACAGGCCTTTTTCATTCGCGGCGGACAGAACTGGGGGCATCGCGCCTTCTTTCCCACGCATACGCAGGATGTGAACGAGGGCGAGGTGCTGGCGGGCGTGCTGGCCCAGTTTTACGAGGAAGTGCCGCCGCCGCGCACCATACTGGTCGATCGCCTGCTGGAT
>JACKKZ010000002.1 GCA_024236195.1 Sphingomonadaceae bacterium | reverse complement strand
GACGTCCCTAACCACTCTGTAAAATCAGGGATTTGTCTTCTACCGTGTTCACGGCTGATCGCCTTCGTTTGCCTGCATTTCGTGTCCCATGTGGGGTCGAAAGTTGGAACAATTTTATGGTGTGTATAACCTATGGCACTGACAGCATTGAAGGTGAAGAACGCCAAGCCCGGTCGCTACGTTGACGGCCGTGGCTTGTGTCTTTTCGTGAAGGAAAGCGGCTCCCGTAGTTGGGTCTTGCGGATGCAGCATAACGGCAGGCGGCGCGACTACGGATTGGGATCGGCGCTCGATGTGACGCTGACTGAGGCGCGGGATGCAGCAGCCGCATTGCGCCGCCAGGTTCGCGCTGGGATCGATCCGGTTGCCGAGCGGCGGAAGTCGCGCAAGGTAGTGCCCAGCTTCGAGACCGCAGCGCGCGAATGCTACGAGGCGCTGAAGGACGGCTGGAAGAACCAGAACTACCGCAATTGGATTTCCAGCATGGAAAACCACGTCTTCCCGCTGATCGGCAGGAAGCCCGTCGATCAGGTGGATAGCACCCACGTGGTCGAGGTGCTCACGCCCATCTGGCTCGAAATCCCCGACACGGCTCGCAAGATTTTGCAGCGCATCGGTGCCGTGCTCGACTTCGCGCATATCAAGGGATGGAGGGAAGAAGAGGCCGCGCTGCGCTCAGTCCGCAAGGGCTTGCCGCGCCAGACCGACAAGGTCGAGCACTTCAAGGCGATGCCTTATGCCGACATTCCGGCGTTCATGAAGAATCTGGCGACCGCATCACCCACCACGGGCCGCGATGCCCTGCGTTTCACCATCTACAACGCCGTTCGGTCGAGCGAGACGCGCAAGGCCGTCTGGACCGAGATCGACCTCGACAAGGCGGTTTGGACCATTCCCGGTGAGCGCATGAAGGCGAAGGAAACCCATGTGGTGCCGCTCTCTAAGGCAGCGGTTTCCATTCTGCGTCGGCGCTGGAAACTGCGCACGAGCGACGATGGCCTCGTCTTCTCGAACAATGGCGAGAAGCCCATCAGCGACATGACAATGACCAAGCTGTTGCGGGATGCCGGGATCAAGAGCGCAACCGTCCATGGCTTCCGCTCCGCATTCACCGATTGGGCAGCGGAGAAGACCGACTTTCCGAAGGAAGTGGCGGACAAGGCATTGGCGCACAAGTTGAACAACCAGGTCGAAGCCGCCTATCGCCGCACCGATTTCTTCGACAAGCGGCGCGAGCTGATGGCGAGGTGGGCAAGCTATGTTGATTGCCCTTCTGAGGTGGCAAACATTGCGGAGTAAGGCTGGAACTTGATTCTGTGGCGGCAGAAGCAAACGGACCTACAACTTCACACCGGAAAGTTTGCCTGCCTGCTGGACCCAGTCAGCGAATTGCCGGCCTATTTCATCACCTTCGTGGATGTCGAGATAACGGACGTGATCGATCTTCGACTTTCCAGGGGGCTGAGGCTCAAGCGCATCGCCCTTATGAAAAGTCACTTTGACGTAGCGATCAAAGCAGTGGTAGCTGAGGAAGTAACGGTTGTCTTCGGTGCCGTAGTGTGGCGTATTCCACTTGACCGCTTTCTGCACGCCCGGCACCTCCCGGCAAACGATATCGTCCACAGTGCGGCACACAGCCTGTTTCCAGCCCGGAACGGCATCGAGATAGGCCTGCACGGGCTCGTCACCATAACCCTTCGGAATTTGTGGATTGCCGCCTGAAAGAAGCTTTGGTGTTTCCTCGCTCATTCGTCTGAACCTCTGGCCTTCTGTTTGCCGAGATACGGCAAAGCAAAAAGATAGAGCCCGCTGAGCATCATGAGCACAAGCGGGAATAGCGGTGCGTAGGTGATGGTTGCAGGGGGCTCGCCGAAAGCCATCGCGATGAAATTTGCGATGACGGTGCCGATGAAAAGGATTCCGATCCATCGATGTGATTGGCGGATAATTCTACTCATGACGCGTTTTCTCCGCAGTTGGCCGGAAGTTATCAGTTGACCTCTTTGGCAAGCACGCTTTCCAGCGCTTCCAGGAATCGCGGCCAACCTACTTTTGCTCCGTGGTAGGCTAGCTTGCTCTCTGCGGGGATCTTCGTGTGATCGAGCCGCAGCAGTGTTCCATTTCCCTGTGGCGTCAATGTCCAGGTTACCTCGCTGGTGAGGCCGGGGCCGTTCCACGTGTAGGCTAGCAACCGTTCGGGTTCGACCGCCAGCACGGTTCCGGTGACTTGGCCCCATTCTGCTTCCATCGCGAATGTCTTGCCGGATTCTGCCTGGAAATCGCATGGCATCAGCCATTCGCCGAGCAAACTCGACTGGGTGAGCGCGCGCCAAACCCTCTCAGGAGGGTGATCGAGAAAGCGCTCGAAATCGAGCGCTCGGAATGCTGGTTCACTATCGGTCATTGATCCATCCGTCTGAGCAAGTCTTCGAGCGCGTCGAGCCGCACATCCCAGAAGCGGCTCATATCCTGCACCCAGTCCGTCAGTGGAGTGATCCCTTCGGGCCTGGCCCGACAATGCGTATTGCGACCTTCGCGCCGCAGCGCGACGAGATTGGCGCGGTCAAGAGCCGCTAGATGTTTGGAGATCGCCGGCTGTGAGACACCCGATCCCTCTGCCAACAGGCCGACAGTAAGTTCTCCTTCGCGACAAAGGCGCTCGAACAGCGCACGCCGCGTAGGGTCCGAGAGGCTCTTGAAAAGTACGGTTTGCGAATCCATCCCCGATCTCATAACCCTTTAGCTATAGATTATCGATAACCATCGGATTATATATTGTCAACGTGCGGGGTGCTAGACGCGAGCTATCCCCGATTGTGGCGGCAACTCATTTCGAAGTGCAATGCCGCTTGACCAACTCGTGCAAGCTGGCGGTAGTGACGCGCGTCGCCTTTCCGATCTTCAACGTTTCGACTTCGCCTGTCGCAATCAGCTTATAGAGCTTCGTGCGCCCAATACCGATCATGCGGGCAGCGTCATTGATCCTGACACAGATCGGCTCGACGGTTTGATGGCCGCTCATTCTGCTGGTTCCTCTTCACGATAGTGAGCGGGATCGGCAATCCAGCGATTGATGGCAGACTCGTGCCAGCCCGCGCCGTGGATGCTGATCTTGACCTGCGACGGGAACGTGCCCTCTGCGATCTTGCGATAAATGGTAGAGCGGGAAAGTCCGGTGCGGTCGAGCACGGTCTTGAGGCGGATAATGCGTTCGGTATTCGACATGGGGCATTCTCACTTTGACATTAGCAGCCCCTCTGCGGAACATAATGAGAACTTTTATGAAAGGCGCAAGGGCCAGGTTCAGTTGGAATTCGGGCAATTCTTCAACGATTTGCACGATTTGAACCATCTATGGACGGTTAGAGACTTTTGCGGACAAACCGCTTCTTCGCCTTTGGTTCTGAGAATTTTTTCGTTCGACGTGATCTTGCGGCTCGCGCGCGCGAATTTGCGACGGCAGAGATGGATTTCCGCGCCATCTTTGTCTGATTTTGCGCACGAATCATGTCTGCTTTCTCGCAGTCGGCTTGGCTGCGCAGTTTGAGTATTTGTCAAAACGCTAAGCCACGCTTAGTCTTTCGAGGCTATTTCAAACTGGACACGAGTTTACACAAGTGGCAAAACACTAAGTATGGCTACGCGTTTGGACAGCAAGCTAAACCAACTCCAGCAGGAGCTCCCGGAAGGACTTCTGGTCGATGCCGCCTGGCTGGAGGCCAAGGGCTATTCGTCCGCGCTGCGTAGCCAGTATGTAAGTTCCGGCTGGCTGGATAGCCCAGCGCGACGGGTCTATCGCCGTTCACGCGGGCCTATGACCTGGCAGCAGGTCGTGATCTCGCTCCAGACCATGCTTGACCTTCCACTGACCGTTGGCGGTCGCACCGCGCTCGAACAGCAAGGCTATGCCCACTACCTTTCGGCAAACGTCCAGACAGTTCACCTTTACGGACCAACACGACCGCCAACTTGGCTGGATGATTTGCCGATCGACGTGACATTCGCATGGCACAACAGCTTGCGCCTGTTTCCAGCAGATGCCGACACGCCGCCATTGCCAAGCCCAACCATGTATAGCGCCGCTGGCGCGCAATTGCCTGTTCGTTATTCGAGCAAGGAGCGCGCCGTTCTCGAGTTGCTCGATGAACTGCCCAAGCATGAGAGCTTTCATCAGGTCGATGCCTTGATGGAAGGCTTGAGCGATCTCAGCCCTCGTCGCCTGCAAACTCTTCTCGAAGCCTGCTCCAGCGTAAAGGTGAAGCGGCTGTTCCTGTTCTTTGCCGACCGGCACCGCCATGCGTGGCGACCGAAACTCGATTTGGCTAAGATCGAATTGGGTTCCGGCAAACGCGTTCTGGTGAAAGGGGGCAGGCTCGATCCGCAATACGACATCACGGTGCCTGCCGATCTTGGAGGGCAATAGGAAATGGCCTTCCAGGACGCCTATCGGCAGCAGGTTGCCCTCCTGATCCGGACCATCCCGTTCGTGGCGCAGGAGCAGTATTTCGCGCTCAAGGGCGGCACGGCGATCAACCTCTTCGTGCGCGACTTACCGCGCCTCTCGGTGGACATCGACCTGACCTACTTGCCGGTCGAGGATCGCGCTTCATCACTCGCAGCTATCGATGCGGCAATGATGCGGATCAAGGAGCGGATCGAAGGCGAAATACCGGGCGCGGCGGTCGCCCCATCGCGTTCAGCAGGCGACAACATCATCACCAAGCTCATCGTCCGTTCCGAAGGCGTTCAGATCAAGATCGAGGTCACGCCTGTCTTGCGCGGCACCGTCTACGACCCCGTGGTCATGAGCGTCGTGCCCTCAGTCGAAGACACATTCGGCTTTGCCGAAATGCAAGTTGTTTCCTTCGCCGACCTCTATGCAGGAAAGATTGTGGCGGCGCTGGATCGCCAGCACCCGCGCGACCTTTTCGACGTGCGAGACCTGCTGGCCAGTGAAGGAATAAGTGACGAACTGCGGCGCGCATTCCTCGTCTACCTTATTAGCCACAATCGCCCGATGGCCGAAGTGCTCGCTCCGATCCGCAAGCCACTGGACGGGGAGTTCGAGCGCGGATTTGTCGGCATGACGCAAGAGAGTGTCGAGCTTGCCGATCTTGAGGCTACGCGCGAGGCGCTCATCGCCACAATGGTTGGCGAAATGCCAGAAGCGCACCGGCAGTTCCTAATCGGCTTCAAGCACGGTGAGCCGGACTGGGAGCTTCTCGACATACCGGAAGCCAGGCATTTGCCAGCCGTGTTGTGGAAAAAGCGGAACTTGGATGAGTTGCCCAGAGACAGACGCCTCGAATTGACTGGCAGACTGAAGACTGTGCTTCGCCGATGACCGGCATTAGGCGATTGAAATTGGGTTTGATCGAGTTAGAACGATTCAAGCGACAAGGCGTGTGAGATGGGGTTGGGACATGGCAGCAGAACCTTGGGTAACCGCAGAGGAAATTGCGCGCCATCTCGGGGTAGCAAAAGACACTATCTATCGGTGGCGAGAGCTGAAGGGTCTGCCCGCCCATCGGATCGGCAGGCTATGGAAATTTCAAATTTCAGAGGTTGATGAATGGGTGAGGCTGGGCGGCGCTGACGAACATGAGACTGGCACTCCCTCGCCATCGGGATCAGGCCAATGAGCACGTCGGAAAGTGCGATCGAGCAAGAACTCGTATCGAAGCTCCAAGAGCTCAAGTATGTATATCGCCCGGACATCCGGGACCGTGCGACGCTTGAACAGAATTTTCGGGAAAAGTTCGAGGCGCTGAACCGCGTCCGGTTGACCGATACGGAATTCCAGCGGCTCCTGGAGGACATTACCACTCCCGATGTATTTGCCGCTGCAAACATTCTAAGGGGCTACAGCAGCTTCGAGCGCGACGACGGTACGCCACTCAACTACACTCTCGTCAACATAAAGGACTGGTGCAAAAACACGTTCGAGGTCGTCAATCAGCTCCGGATCAACACCGATAACAGCCACCATCGCTATGACGTTATCCTGCTAATCAACGGTGTTCCTACCGTTCAGATCGAGCTGAAGACGATGGCCGTCAGCCCCCGGCGTGCCATGCAGCAGATTGTCGATTACAAGAGCGACCCTGGCAACGGGTACGGGAAGACGTTGCTGTGCTTTATTCAAATTTTTGTCGTCAGCAATCGCACTGACACTTGGTATTTCGCCAACAACAACGCTCGCCAGTTCAGCTTCAACGCTGATGAACGGTTTCTGCCGATTTATCAGTTTGCTAGCGAGGACAATAAGAAGATCACACATCTCGACAGCTTTGCCGAAAAGTTCCTCGCCAAATGCACTCTGGGTCAGATGGTCAGCCGCTACACCGTGCTCGTCGCGAGCGAGCAGAAGCTGATGATGATGCGCCCCTATCAAATCTACGCCGTGAAGGCGATTGTGGAGTGCATTCATCAGAACTGCGGAAATGGCTATGTCTGGCACACGACCGGCAGCGGGAAGACATTAACGTCATTCAAGGCGTCCACGTTGTTGAAAGACAACGACAACATCGCAAAATGCCTGTTTGTGGTAGATCGCAAAGACCTCGACCGGCAGACACGCGAAGAGTTTAACCGGTTCCAAGAAGGTTGTGTCGAAGAGAATACCAACACCGAAACACTTGTCCGCCGCCTCTTGTCAGACGACCGCGCCGACAAGGTCATCGTTACCACCATCCAGAAGCTTGGCCTGGCGCTAGACGACACGAACCGTCGTCAGAAGGGCAAAGCGCGATCCTACAAGGAAAGGCTGGAGCCGCTAAGGGATGAGCGGATCGCCATAATTTTCGACGAGTGCCACCGTTCTCAGTTCGGCGAGAACCATAAAGCCATCAAGGAATTTTTCCCCAAGGCTCAACTCTTCGGTTTCACGGGCACCCCGATTTTCGAGCAGAATGCCAGCTACCAGCAAGCTGAAGGTGACCAGGGCAGCTACCGCACCACTGACGACCTGTTTCAGCAAAGCCTGCACCAGTACACGATCACGCACGCCATCGAAGACCGCAACGTGCTGCGGTTCCACATCGACTACTACAAGCCGGAAGGGGAAAGGCTGCCCAAACCTGGCGAGGCGCTGAAGAAAGAGAAGGTCATTGAGACGATCCTTCTCAAGCATGACGCCGCGACCGCCAACCGGAAATTCAACGCGGTTCTCGCCACCAGCTCGATCAACGACGCCATCGAGTACTATGAGAAATTCGCCGAAATTCAGGCCGCGCGGGTAGCTGCCGATCCCGAGTTCAAGCCGCTGAAGGTCGCATGCGTTTTCTCGCCACCTGCCGAGGGCAACAAAGACGTGCAGCAGATTCAAGAGGATCTGCCGCAGGAAAAGCATGACAATGCCCAAGACCCAGAGGCGAAGAAGAAGGCTCTCAAGGCCATCATCGAGGACTACAACGCACGGTACGACACCAACCACCGCATTGGCGAGTTCGACCTCTACTATCAGGATGTCCAGAAGCGCATAAAGGATCAGCAGTTTCCGAATGCCGATATGCCCAAGAAGGGCGCGGAGAAGATCGACATCATCATCGTTGTCGACATGTTGCTGACCGGCTTCGATTCAAAGTTCCTGAACACGCTCTATGTCGACAAGAACCTGAAGTACCACGGGTTGATACAGGCATTCTCGCGCACCAACCGCGTGCTCAACGATTCCAAGCCATACGGTAATATTCTCGATTTCAGGCAGCAGGAACCCGCCGTGAACGAGGCTATCGCCCTCTTCTCCGGAGAGAAGATCGACAATCCGCGCCAAATCTGGCTCGTCGATCCGGCACCGCAGGTCATCCAGAGCCTGCAATCGGCTGTGCAATCGCTTGGCGAATTTATGGAATCACAGGGGCTGACCAATGCGCCAGAGGACGTCCCCAACCTGAAGGGCGATGCGGCACGCGGCCAGTTCATCACGCTGTTTAAGGAAGTGCAGCGGCTGAAGACCCAGCTCGATCAATACACGGACCTGAGTGCAGAACAGGCGGAGCAGATCGAGCAGACCGTTCCCGCCGATGAGCTTCAGGGCTTCCGCACGATGTACCTCGAGACGGCCAAACGTTTGAAGGAGAAGCAGGACAAACCTGGCGGTGCGGACGATCCGGAGGTCGATCAGCTCGATTTCGAGTTCGTGCTCTTTGCCTCTGCGGTGATCGACTATGATTACATCATGGGCCTGATCGCGCGGTATACACAGAACCTGCCCGGAAAGACCAAGATGAGCCGGGACGAGCTCATCGGGCTGATCCAGTCAGACGCCAAGTTCATCGACGACCGCGACGACATCGCCGAATATATTCGCAGCCTGTCCGCTGACCAGCCTTTGGATGAGACGGAAATCCGCGAAGGCTACGAACGCTTCAAGGCGGAGAAGCAGGAGCGCCTGCTGACCGAGATGGCAGAAAAGCACGGCATCGATGCAACCGACTTGCAGGACTTTGTGGACTTCGTGCTGCGTCGCCGCATTTTCGACGGCGAAGGTTTGAGCGCGCTGATGGCTCCGCTCGACCTCGGCTGGAAAGCGCGCACGCAGCGGGAGTTATCCCTAATGGAAGACCTCGCGCCGCTGCTTCACAAGCTGGCGCATGGACGCGAAATTTCGGGGCTCAGTGCATATGAGCAATGACGCTTCTGCAAAGGGGGCAACAAAGTCACTCGCTTCGTTACCTGAAATGCGGTTCTCTGATTTCAGCGATGGCCGGGGCTGGCGGACTCTCCCGCTAAGCAAAGTGCTTCGCCCCGTATCCCGCGAAGTTGCAAAGCCTGCCACGCAATACACTGGCCTCGGCCTTCGTAGTCACGGGAAAGGAACCTTCCACAAACCAGATCAGGACCCAAAAAAAATCGCGATGGACCACCTCTACGTCGTTCACGCTGGTGACTTGATCGTGAATATTACCTTTGCATGGGAAGGTGCCATAGCGGTAGCCGATTACGACGATGAAGGATGCCTCGTCTCTCATAGATTTCCCACCTATGAGTTCAAAGCTAACGTCTCTACTCCCGATTTTTTCCGTCATGTCATCGCCAGAAGAGCCTTTGTGTACAAGCTTGGCGTGATTTCGCCTGGTGGAGCCGGGCGCAATCGCGTGATGAATAAGAAGGACTTCCTTCGCCTCTCGATATCTCTTCCCTCACTTGACGAGCAAAACAAGATATCCGCAATTCTATCGTCCCTCGACGAGTTGATTGAGGCAGAATCTGAAATAATCCAGTCGCTCGAAGATCAAAAAATCGGCCTCATGCAAAATCTCTTCCCGGCTAGCGGCCAAGCTGTGCCTGCGCTACGCTTTGCGGAATTTCGAAAGAACGGAGATTGGACGGAAACAACAATCGGAAAACTGGGCAAATTTCATTACGGGAAAAGCGCTCCCAAATGGTCACTTGCGGATGATGCTCCAACCAAATGTGTCCGTTACGGAGAGCTTTATAGCCGGTTTGGAACAATAATATCTGAGACGTATTCGCGCACCACAATAGAGCCTGAAAAGCTTCGCTTTAGCAAGGGTGGGGAAATATTAGTTCCACGCGTTGGCGAGAAACCCGAAGATTTCGGAAAATGCTGCTGTTATCTCCCGCTACCAAATGTCGCAATTGGCGAAATGATAAGTGTTTTTCAGACCGTTGAGGATTCTCTTTTTTACACATACTATTTTAGGCATCTTTATCGTGATTTTGCGAAAGTAGTCGAGGGTCAGAACGTAAAGAATCTGTATTATGCAAATTTGGAGCCGATACAGATTTTTCGCCCCGACTTAGCCGAGCAGAAGAAGATCGCAGGTGTTTTGTCTTCTATCGACGCGATACTTGATGCTCATATTGAACGCCGCGCTACACTTGATGCACAAAAAGCTGGACTTCTCCAGCGCCTCCTACCGGACCCCAGCGAGGTGCAGCCGTGAGCAAACCGAAGCGGCAAACATATAAATCCGTAAGAACTGTCGTTCAGCGACTGCGAGACGACTTCAAGAGCGGCAACCAGCAATTCGTGCTGCTCTATGCCTACAATGGCATCGGCAAAACGCGCATCTCGATGGAGTTCAAGAACAAGGGAAAAAAGGGCGGCAACCGCGATACGCTCTATTTCAACGCATTCACCGAAGACCTGTTTGTGTGGGATAACGATCTCGATAACGACAGCGTCCGTACAATCAAATTCAACGCGGAATCCCAGTTCTTCGCTGGCCTGCAAGGCCTTGCTCTCGAAGAGAGCATTCAGTCGTATCTGGGACGATATGCGGATTTCGATTTCGACATCGATTACGCCGCTTCGACCATCTCCTTCAGCAAGGCTGGAGCGACCAACATCAAGGTGTCGCGAGGTGAAGAGAACATCTTCATTTGGTGCATGTTCATGGCGATCCTTGAGCGAGTGATGGACAAGCACCCCTCATACAACTGGGTGCAATACGTCTATATCGACGACCCAATCTCTTCGCTCGATGACAACAACGCCATCTCGGTCGCATGTGATTTGGCCAAGCTGCTCAAGCGAGACGAGAACCAGCTCAAGGTGGTCTTCTCGTCACATCACGCTCTGTTCTTCAACGTCGTCTGCAACGAGCTGAAAAAGAAGGCTCACAAGAAATATTTTCTCTACCGCCCGAACGGTGGAAATTCGTTCGTTTTGCAGGCTACCGAGGAAACCCCGTTCTTCCATCATGTCGCCATGCTCGACGATATCAGGGCAGCGACCGAGAACGGAACACTCTACACCTACCACTTCAATAAGTTGCGCAGCATCCTGGAGAAGACAGCCATTTTCTTTGGCTACAACGATTTCTCCGCCTGCATCCACGGCGTTGAGGACGAAGCCCTTTTCGCCCGTGCGCTCAACCTGTTGAGCCATGGTCAGTACGCAATCTTCGAACCGCGTGAGATGGGCGAGGACAACAAGCAGCTCTTCAAACAGATTCTCGACGCATTCCTCGCCAAATACGAATTCGCTTTGCCTGAGCTATCAAAATGATGGGTGCCCTATGACCGACCAAGAACAGAAAAAGCTGGGCAAGACGCTGTGGGCCATTGCCGATACCCTGCGCGGCGCGATGAACGCGGACGATTTCCGCGATTATATGCTTGCCTTCCTGTTTCTCCGCTACCTGTCCGACAACTATGAGCTGGCAGCGGCTAAAGAGCTTGGCTCAGATTATCCGAAGTTGAAGGACGAGGATAAGCGCGCGCCGCTATCGGTCTGGTACGCGGAGAATCCTGAGGACACCGAGGAATTTGAAAAGCAGATGCGCCGGAAGGTGCATTACGTCATTCGCCCGGAATATCTCTGGACCAGCATCGCCGAGCTTGCGCGGAATCAACACAAGGAGCTGTTGGACACCCTTCAGAAGGGGCTGGAGTACATCGAGACGGAATCCTTCGCGAGCACGTTTCGCGGATTGTTTTCCGAAATCAATCTCGCTTCGGACAAGCTGGGCAAGACCTACACCGACCGCAATGCGGCGCTTTGTAAGATCATCACCGAAATCGCCAAAGGCCTGAAGGAGTTCTCGACTGACAGCGACACGCTGGGTGATGCCTACGAGTATCTCATTGGCCAGTTTGCCGCAGGATCAGGAAAGAAGGCTGGCGAATTCTACACGCCGCAATTCGTGTCCGATATCCTTTCGCAGATCGTAACTCTCGACGGGCAGGAGCCGGCGACAGGCTCGCGCGCGCACATGGACAGCCTGATGGACTTTGCCTGCGGATCGGGATCGCTGTTGCTGAATGTGCGCCATCGAATGGGGCCTCACGGGATCGGCAAAATCTACGGCCAGGAAAAGAACATCACCACCTACAACCTCGCGCGCATGAATATGCTGCTCCACGGGGTGAAGGACACCGAGTTCGAGATTTTCCACGGCGACACGCTCACCAATGACTGGGATATGCTGCGCGAAACGAACCCGGCAAAGATGCCTCGCTTCGACGCGATCGTCGCCAATCCCCCCTTCAGCTATCGCTGGGACCCGAGCGAATC
Organism: Sphingomonadaceae bacterium; assembly: GCA_024236195.1. GTDB lineage: Bacteria > Pseudomonadota > Alphaproteobacteria > Sphingomonadales > Sphingomonadaceae > JACXVD01. The sequence goes on along the minus strand of JACKKZ010000002.1, from coordinate 667,919 downwards.
TTTGGGCGAAGATGCGCGCTTCAAGAACTACGGCCTTGCTCCGAAATCCGCCGCCGACTTCGCGTTTCTCTTGCACGGGTTCCATTATCTCAAAGACGATGGCGTCATGGCCATCATCCTCCCCCACGGTGTGCTTTTCCGTGGAGGAGCCGAAGCGCGCATCCGCACCAAGCTACTCAAGGACGGGCACATCGATACCGTTATTGGGCTGCCCGCGAACCTGTTCTATTCCACCGGCATCCCGGTATGCATACTGGTGTTGAAGAAGTGCAAGAAGCCCGATGATGTGTTGTTCATCAACGCAGCAGAGCATTTTGAGAAGGGCAAGCGGCAGAATTACCTGGGCGACGGGAAGGACGGCAAGCCGGATCACATCGGCAAGATTGTCTCTACCTATCAGCTCCGAACTGAAGAGCCGCGCTATTCCCGCCGCGTCGATATGGGCGAGATCGAGGAGAACGATTTCAACCTCAACATTTCTCGCTACATCAGCACGGTCGAGCCGGAACCAGAGATCAATCTCGGGGCCGTTCATAAGAAGCTACTTGCGTTGGATGAGCGCATCCGTGCGGCGACGGACGAACACAATTCCTATCTGAAGGAACTGGGGCTGCCACCGTTACCCTGACTGGATAGCGGGGTCGGAAATCGCTTAGGGGAGACGCAGATTGAAGGTTTCGATTCTCGACGCGAGTTCGCTCCGCAAGACGCTCCTTCGCCTCATTCCGAAGCATGACAAGATCCACATGGCGGTCGCTTGGGCCGATTCCGGGCCGGTTGCCGAAAAGCTCATCGAGAACAAGCGGAAGTTTGAATCAGTAACTGTCGGTCTGGATTTTTGCGCCACCGATCCGGACTTTGTGGACGCCCTTCGAGGAGTGCGAAACGCATTCGTCTTCAAGAAGCAAGGAGCTTGCTTCCACCCGAAGGCATATCTTTTCGTGACCGGCGAGAATGCCGAAGCAATCGTCGGGAGCGCAAACTTCACTAGGGGCGGACTTGGCCCCAATTTCGAAACCTGCATGCATCTCCGCTGCAGTGTTTCAGACCCGGCAATCGATAGTCTTATTGCTATGTTCGACTCATTCGCGCCGCACCGGCAGCCCGTGACCAGGCCGCTGGCTGAAAGCTACCGGCGGCAAGCCGCAATTGCGGCCAGGAAACCTCGACCAGCAGCACCAGTGCTTCCGACAGAAACCAAAGATTTTCAGCGCATCGATTCCGAGTTGCTCAAGATGGACTGGCCCACATTCATTCGGGAGGTCCGCAAGGACCCAAACCATCATTTTGCGACGCGGATGAAGTTTCTCCGCTACCTGCAATCGCTGTTCGCCAAGGTGGGGTCGTTCTCTGAATTGTCGGTGGCAGAATGGAAGGCGGTGGCGGGGATCGTCCATCCCGATGCTGTCGCGGATTCTGGGCTGGAGAAATATCAAATCGGCTGGTTCGGATCGATGCAAGGCTCCGGTTCGTTCACCAATTTAATCGCGAACCAAGATGAGGACATCGCAAAAGCCGTTGACGCAATTCCAAGTCGTGGTTTGGTCACGAAAGCCGATTACGATGAATTCTGCGAACTGTTTACCGACGCGTTCTCAAACTCGGCAAGGGTTGGAAGGCATCCCACCGCGACCAGGCTGCTGGCGATGAAACGGCCTGACGTCTTTGTGTGCGTGAACAATGGCAACACGGCAAACCTAGCAGAGGCACTTAGCTTTGCTCCATCGACATTAGGCTTGGACAACTATTGGGAACGAGTCGTGGAGCCAATCAAGATGGCGGATTGGTATAACTCCAAACGCCCCAGCGGTAAGCAAGCGGAAGCTTGGGATTGTCGAGCCGCCCTTGTTGATGCGATCTACTACGAAGAAGTCTAATCACGGGGACGCTTCTTCCGCTTCGAACGCCCGCTTTCCCTTGCGCCGAAAAAGTACCAACGCATGCGCGCCGTCAGGCCCGCGCAACTTGGCGGCAACGGTGAGGAACGCGCCGTAAAGCGCTGCGCGATCATCATCGGTGAGCTCGACCAGATCGGCCTTCGCTACCAGGCCACCCAACTCGATCAGTTGCCGGGTCCGTTCGCGGCGTTTGATTTGCCATTCGCGCATGTCGGTTCGTGCCTTCGCTGCCTCAACTCGATGCCGCGCCGCCATTGAGCGGAAGAATGCCTTCCGGCTCTTTGCTAGCTCCGCTCGCAGTGTCGCGTGGCTTGCCATGAAAGAAAGCCGCGCCGCGCTTGCGCCAGCCCTCCCCTATCGCCTTGTCTGTATTGGTCGCCGCGTCGAGCAGCGCGCCTGCTAGCAGGTCGGCATCGAGCGCATCGGCACCAGTTGCCGTGACGAGCGCGCCGAGGTCACGCACGCGGCGTTCCTTCAACTGCTTTGCCTTGTCGGCAAGAGCCTTCAGTTCCGAATCAAAATCGCGGGGTTTGCGCATGTGTTGTCTCCATCGTTGGTGTGATGGAGCCATGATAATCTCTGAGCTTTCCCAATGCAGTAAGGTCGCCGGGACAGTGTGATACCGCCTAGTCCCGATCAGGATTTTATCATGAGAGGGCGCGCTTATACGTCGTGCCGACGTTGCGTTTGCGGTGTAACTGGATTGCCGTCATGGCAATCTTTCACTTCAGCGCAAAGGTCATCGGAAGGTCGAGCGGTCGCAGTGCCGTGGCGGCAGCAGCCTATCGCGCGGGCGAGCGGTTGCACGATGAGCGCATCGACCGCGATCATGATTTCACAAACAAGGCGGGCGTTCTCCACTCCGAAGTAATGCTGCCCAAGGGCGCGCCCGAAGTCTTCGCCGACCGCGCCACATTGTGGAACGCGGTCGAAGCCGCCGAGAAGCGCAAGGATGCCCAGCTCGCCCGCGAGGTCGAGTTCGCTTTGCCCCGCGAGCTGTCCAAGAAGGACAACGTCAAGCTGGCGCGCGAGTTCGTCAAAGCCGAGTTCGGCGAGAGAGGCATGATCGCCGATCTCAATGTCCATTGGGATATCGGCGAAGACGGCAAGGCCAAGCCGCACGCGCATGTCATGCTGACGATGCGCGAGGTCACGAAAGACGGCTTTGGCGCGAAAGTTCGTGACTGGAACAAGACCGCGCTGATCGAACAATGGCGCGAGCGCTGGGCCGATCATGTAAACCGTGCCCTAGCGGAACGCGATATCGACGCGCGGATCGATCACCGCAGCCTGGAAGCGCAGGGCATTGCGCTGGAGCCACAGGACAAGATCGGCCCTGCCGCCTCACGCATTGGCGGACGCGGGCTGGAGGCCGAGCGGATCGAGGAACACCGCGCCATTGCCCAGCGTAATGGGACAAGGATCATCATCAATCCCGCGCTCGCACTGGATGCAATCACGCACAGCCAAGCCACCTTCACGAAGCGCGACCTTGCCGCCTTCGTTCACCGGCACAGCGACGGGAAGGAGCAGTTCGACGCAGCCTACAATGCCGTGCGCGCATCGCCTGATCTGATCTCCCTTGGCAAGGACGGACGCGGGCAGGACCGCTTCACGTCGCGCGCGATGATCGAGACCGAACAGCGGCTGCATCACGCCGCCGACACGCTGGCACAGCGCACGAAACACAGCGTCAATGATGTCCAGCGAAATGCCGCATTCGCCAACGCGGCGAAGCGCGGCCTGGTCCTTTCCGGCGAACAGAAGTCCGCCTTCGAGCACGTCACCAAGAAGGGCGGCCTTGCCGTTGTCGTTGGCTATGCCGGGACCGGTAAAAGCGCGATGCTGGGCGTGGCGCGCGAGGCATGGGAAAGCGCGGGCTACACTGTGCGCGGCGCAGCCCTTTCTGGCATTGCCGCCGAGGGGCTGGAGAACGGCTCCGGCATGGCATCGCGCACCATCGCCAGCCTTGAGCACCAATGGGGCAAGGGACGCGAACAACTTACTTCACGGGACGTGCTCGTCATCGACGAAGCGGGCATGGTCGGCACGCGCCAGATGGAACGCGTGCTCTCCCATGCTGCCAACGCCGGTGCAAAGGTGGTCCTGGTCGGCGACCAGCAGCAGCTTCAGGCCATAGAGGCGGGCGCGGCATACCGGGCTATCCAAGAGCGCCACGGTGGGGTCGAGATCAGCGAGGTCCGCCGCCAGCTTTCCGCGTGGCAGCAGGATACGACCCGTCAACTCGCCACAGGGCGAACCGGCGAAGCAATCGGCACCTATGAAGAACGCGGCATGGTCCATGCCACCGACACGCGCGCGGATGCACGGACGGCGCTGATCGAGCGCTGGAATCAAGAACGGCAGGACAGACCCCGCGACAGCCGGATCATCCTCACCCACACCAATGACGAGGTGCGCGAGCTGAACCAGATGGCGCGCGGAAAGATGCGTGAAGCTGGCGCGCTAGGTGTGGACGCCACGATCAATGTTGAACGTGGCGAACGCCAGTTTGCATCGGGCGACCGCATCATCTTCTTGCGGAACGAGCGCGGGCTTGGAGTCAAGAACGGGACGCTGGGAACGGTCGAAAGTGTGAGCGCGCAAAGCATGGCTGTCCGCACAGACGATGGCCGCGAAGTCGCGTTCGACACCAAGGATTATTCGCACATCGATCATGGCTACGCGGCCACGATCCACAAGGCGCAGGGGATGACGGTGGACCGCGCGCATGTCCTCGCCACGCCGGGCATGGACAGCCATTCCGCCTATGTCGCCATGTCGCGCCACCGGACAGGGCTGGCGCTGCACTATGGCCGCGATGACTTCGCCGACCAGTCGAAACTTGTCCGCACGCTCAGCCGCGAACGCGGGAAGGATATGGCGGGCGACTACAAACCCGAACAGGCCTTCGCCGAACTGCGCGGCATCAGCTTCCGCCAGCGGATCGTGGAGATGGTTCGGCAGGTGCCGGAGAAGGCCAGATCTATCTTCGGAAACTTCCGTCCGCAGGCACGCCAGCTCGAACCAATTTCGGTGCAGTCGAACATGCAGAACGATCAGCGCCGCGCGGTCGAACGATACGCCCGCGCTCTTGGCGATATCGGCAAGATGCAGGCCCAGGGCTTGCCCGTCCTCCCGCATCAAAAGGCCGCCCTGGAAAAGGCTGGAAAGGCGCTCGAAGCGATCCGGCCATCAGCCGCCACCGATCTCGGCAAAGCGCTGGATCGGTGTCCTGAGCTGATTGCAGAGGCCGCTGGCGGGCGTAGCCAGGAAGCCGTGCGCGCCATGCAGAACGAAGCCGCCGTGCGCACCGATCCGGCGCTGCGGTCCGAGCGCTTTGTCAGTGATTGGCAGGGGCTGACCACTGCGCGGAAGCAGCTTGAACGGCAAGGCGACCGTGCAGGTGCCGCCCGCGTATCGGCAAAGCAGAACGAACTGGTGAAGTCGCTGGAACGCGATCCGCAGGTCGAAGGCCTGCTGCGCGGCAAGGCCCACCAACTCGGCATCGATCCCAAGCCCGAACGCAGCATCGCCAACGAACTCACCGCAACCCTCGCCCGCGAGCGCACCCGCGCTTTCGACATGGGCATCTAGGAGAACCGACATGGAAGACGACGAACACGAAGAAGTGCAACTGGACCTCGAAGTCGAGGAACCACCTGCACCGCAGCCGAAACCGGAACTGGACGCGGTGGGAGAGTCCGATCCGGCAACGGAAGCCTTCGCGCGTCTCGAAGGAGAAATGGCTATGGTGCGCCATACGGTGCAGAACATGGCCAGGGAGCGAGCCGACATCGTTATCCCGGACTACACGGCTACGCTCAGCCAGATGGCCGATCAGCTGGCAATGGTCTCCAAGACGTTGAGCACAATCGGCAGAAAGCCTGCCATCGAGCTGACGCCGGAAGACATCGCGGTTCAGATCAAGCGCGCTTCCCACGACATGCTGCGCGATTCCAGCGATCTGTTCCGGCAGGGCCGCAAGGACTTCGACAGCGCCACCGCGCAGCTCAGTGCGATGATGGGACGGGTCCGCGCCGAGGACGAGCAGAAGCGCCAGACCTGGCGCTTTGCAGCTATGGGACTGGCTGCCGGCATCCTGCTCTGGTCAATCCTGCCCGGCACCGTCTCCCGCGCCGTGCCCGAAAGCTGGAATTGGCCAGAACGGATGGCCCGCAAGGCCGTTGGTGAGCCGTCCATCGTGGAGGCTGGCATTCGACTGATCCGATCACAGAACCCCGAAGCTTGGGAAGAACTGGCGGAGGCGCAGGGCATACTGAGTGCAAACCGCGAGGCGCTGGAACTGTGCAAGGAGCGGGTCCGCAACTCAAAAGGCTCAATTCGTTGCACGGTAGTGTTAAAGCCCTGACGTGCAGCTGCGACACCCGCAGGAATGGCGCTTTGAGTTGCGCCACTTGCGAAATGTTTCAAGGCTAAGTAGCGGAATCGTAAGGTCATCTGGGAGGCAAAGATTGACAAAAATGCTCACGGTCCTCTGTTCATTTCTCATAGTCGGATGCGCACCAAATGCTTCTGCAAATGATCGTATCGGCCTGGTTTGCACTGGGGAGGTCCAGCTTGCCAACGGGGCGGAAGGCTCATTTGCTGAAGAGCACTACATCATAGACCCCGACAAGGGTCAGCTAAACCATCGCGATGCCTATTCGGGCGAAGCAATAACGACCTACAGCCTGACGATCGAGCCTCGTCAATATCGGGGAGAGCGCCAAGAGGATGGTCGAACTAACGGCGGGTTGAACGTCCACCATTACGAGACGGTGCACATTTCGCGGGAAACTGGCTCGATTACCTCTTCTTCCTTATCGACCACAACATTTCCAAATGGACCCTCGACGACAGAGATAAGGTTCGAGGGCCATTGCACCTCTGAAAACCCCGACGAGCTAGATAGTCTGAAATTCTGATTGGGATGGATGTGGAGGAATCTCTTGATTAAGGCAGAAATAGTGACGCGTCATGGCGGCTCTAAGAAACGCATCGATTTAATGACGCTGGACGAACGACCACTAGTTGGCTCGGAAATTGCTGGGCGATACAAGGTAGTCGCGATCAGCGAGCCAGTTCCAATCGGCACCAACTTATCAGCAGGTGAACCAGAGATGGGAATCGAAATCTGCGTCGAAGAAATCTAGGGATAGGCGAGCTTAAATTGCGTCCCGTGTGCTGAAGCTGAGCAAGAGAGTGGGCCAGTCAAGATTCGGGCGCAAAACGGAAATGATTAACGCGCCGAAAATTGCCTTCACGCACCAAGAAGCGTCCCGGAAAGCCCCAGAATGTGCTGGAAAAGCCCGCACATTGTGTGGGGCCAACCGTAGGAACGCTTTCCACAATTCTGACGAGATTTGTTTAAAAACAATCCGCTAAGGCAGTTGACTGGCGCACCCGACAGGATTCGAACCTGTGACCTCTGCCTTCGGAGGGCAGCGCTCTATCCAGCTGAGCTACGGGTGCTTTGCCTCAGGTGGCGGCGCTTAGCAAAGGGTTGCGCACCGTGCCAGCCAATTGTTGCCCAATTGTTGAATGGCCGGGCCCTGCGGCAGCCCATTAGCGATTTGGCAAGCTCGTCGCTTTATGGCGAACCCCATGAACGCGATGCAATCCCCCGCCGGTGACCCCGCAGAGCCGCAGCGCCTGCGCAGCAGTGTTGCAAGCAGCCAGATGAGCGTACAGTGGGCGGCGCTGCAGGATGCGGCGGCGGCAGTCGCCGCCATTGCCGGGCTGGCTGCAGAAAAGACCTCTCCGCATATTCGCAATTTCCCTGCCCTGATCCGCGATGCGGGTGGTTGGCGGCTGGAGCTGGCCGAACGGGGCATTGCGGACCTGTCTGCCATGATGCAGCCAGGCCTGACAGCCTTGCTGGCAGTCAATGCGCGGGGGCAGAATGCCACCGCCCCGGCATTGACCCTGTGGCGTGAATTCCATGCCACGCGGCAGGCGATCCTGGCGCTGGTGCCTGAAAGCGGCAATCTCGGCCCGCGCCGCAGCGCCTGAAACGCTCCTGACTGCTCCAAACAGGCTTGACGGAGTTCCTGCTATGTTCCAGTCAGGGGCATGGCCAGCGATATCCTGAACCCTGCAGCCCCCGCTGCACCATCTGCCGCGATTGACGCTGCGTCCGTCGCGCGCGGGATCGGGCGGCTGTTTGCCCGCAATGATATCTGGTGCCTGCCGGAAATGCCCCTGCGTGGCGGGCGCCGGGCCGACCTGATGGGAGTGGATGCCAAAGGCAAGGTGGTTATTGTCGAGATCAAGGTCAGCCGGGCCGACTTGCTGGGCGACGGCAAGTGGCAGGACTATCTGGAACATTGCGACCGTTTCTATTGGGGCCTGCCGCCGGGGCTGGACCGGGCTGCGCTGGATAGCCCAGAATTCCTGCCTGATCAGTGCGGTGTGATCGTGGCCGATAGCTATGACGCGGAAATCTTGCGCCCCGCCCCCAGCCACCCACTGGCAGCAGCACGGCGCAAGGCGGAAGTGGAACGGCTGGCACGCGCGGCCCTGCGGCGGTTGGTGGTCGGTTCTGACGCGGATTGCCTGGCCCCACGCATGGGGACATAGGCCAAGGCGGCGCTTGTCGCAGGCCCCTTTGCTGCGCCATAAGGCAGCCCGATGACGCTGGCGATTATCCTCTCTGCTTTGGCCATGACAGCCATTGTGGCCGTGCGATACCTGCTGACCAGCGGGATCTTCGCCTGGGCTACGCAGCGGGTCCGGCCCGGACTATATGCCTCGCTCAAACCACAGATCCGGATGGAGATCGGCTGGTCGCTTGCCTCCGCTGCCATTTACGGCATTCCCGCTGGCGTCGTCGCATGGGGCTGGCAGGAACGTGGCTGGACGCAGATCTACACGCAGTGGGGCGATTACCCGCTTTGGTACGCGCCGCTATCCCTGCTGATCTATCTCTTCCTGCATGACACGTGGTTCTATTGGACCCACCGCTGGATGCATGTGCCGCGCCTGTTCCGCATCGCCCATGCGGTGCATCATGCCAGCCGACCGCCGACCGCCTGGGCAGCGATGAGTTTCCACCCATGGGAAGCCATCACCGGGGCGGTGGTAATCCCGTTACTGGTTTTCTTCATCCCGATCCATATTGCCATGCTCGGCACAGTGCTGGCGATCATGACCCTGATGGGGGTCACCAATCACATGGGGTGGGAGCTGTTCCCGCGGGCCCTTGTTCATTCCCGGTTGGGTGGCTGGCTGATAACGGCGAGCCACCACCAGAGACATCACGAGCACTATCTATGCAATTACGGCCTCTATTTCCGCTTCTGGGATCGCCTGTGCGGCACGGATCGCGGCCTGTCCGACGCCTTTTCGCGCTAGGCCTGGCAGGCTGTGCGACCTTGCTGGCCTCTGCCGCACCGCCTGCTGCGACCACCAGCGTCGAAGTGACTGTCACGGATTTACGCAATCACAAAGGCGTGGTGCGCGCCTGCATGACCACCGAGGCCAAGGGCTGGCCCAATAGCTGCAAGGGACATGAGAAAGTGGTGCCAGCAGCCGACCGGGTGCACTTCACCTTTACCAATGTCCCGCCCGGCCACTATGCCATCGCCTTGCTCCATGACGAGAACAGCAATGGCAAGGCGGACCTTGCCATGGGGATGATGCCCAAGGAAGGCTTCGGCTTCTCGCGCGATGCCAAGGTGCGCATGGGGCCGCCGAAGTTCCGTAATGCAGGGTTTGACGTTGGCAGCGAAAAAGTCAGCCAGACAATCAGGATGCGATACCTGTTCTAAGGGCAGAATTGACGCCATCCGCGCGCCATTTGCCGTCAACCGCCCCATATTCGACCGCTTGATGCAGGCATACCATGCGCCATCGGCAATGGCCGTATTCCGCCCGCTTGTGCCAGAGTGACGTCATGACTGCCCCTGTATGACGTCACCATAATCAGCCAACAAGGTTTCTGGCGCAACTTAACGGTATGTTTACCACGTCGCGCCAAAAAGCAGGTGAAACACCGAATTGGGGGGCACACCTGCCATGGATACTTTGCGCGGAAATTTCGGGTCAGGCGATTACGCCGATGACCACCGCGACTATGACCCGGCCGAGGACGATACCGGCCGCGAGCCGCCGCCTTCGCCCATCGGGCAGGACGAGCGCCGGATGCAGGTGCGCGCCTATAATCACTGGGCGGGATTGCTGAAAGACCGCAATTTCCCGTCGATTGAGGACCTTGATCCGGAAAATCTGCCGGACTTCGGCCCCTATAGCGTGGTGCTCGATTTCACTGCCGGGATCGAAGACCCTGCAATCCAGTTTGTCGGCTCAGAGATTGCCCGCGAATGCGATGCAAGCGATGAGATCGAAACTCTGTCAGATGTGCCCAGCCGTTCACTGCTGAGCCGAATCACTGACCACTACATGCAGATCCTCGCCAACCAGGCGCCGATCGGTTTCGAAGCAGAATTCGTAAACCAGCGCGGGGCGACGATACTTTATCGCGGTATCCTGCTGCCTTTCTCCAGCGATGATGACACGATCGACTTCATCTATGGCGTCATCAACTGGAAGGAAATGGCCGACCAGAAGACTACGGACGAGCTGCTGCTGGAAATCGACCAAGCGCTGGAAGCGGATGAAGCCGCTGCGGAAGGCCATGCCCGACTGCCGGACCCGGTGACCGACTGGGCCGATGGTCCCGGCGCCGAGGCGATGGCTGGCGACGACATCAGCACATTCGACAATGTCGAGGACGACATCGACAATTTCGATAATGACGAACTCGACCTTGCCGGTGCCGAGATCCTCGATTTCGATGACAGTTTCGACAATGGCTTCGGCGACGAAGAAGAAGACTTCGACGACGAGGACTACGAAAACGAATATGAATCCGGATCGAGCGGAGGCTTTGCCAGCCTCGCCAATACCGGTGTGCCCAAGGGCGGTGCCGGCCTGCCGGAGCCACGCTTTGGCCTGTCCGACCTCGGCGGGTTTGATGAAGACGACGAAGAGGATGATTGGGGCGAAGAGGAGCCGATCCTTGGCGCAGTTGCTCCGCGCCAGCCGCTCGTGCTCGACAATCCGCTGGAGCAGCCCGATACGCAAGAGCTGGAGGCTTTCCATGCCTCTGACGCTGGCTGGGCCGATGAAGCAGAAGCGAATGGCCAGGCTGTCGATGCGGGCGAACTCGGCCTGTATGATTGCCTCGCCGCAGCGCGCGAGTTGGCCATGGCGGCGCGCAGCAGCGAAGACCGCACCCGGGTCGCGCTTTATGAAGCGGTCGGCCAGGCCTATGACTTCTCCATTGCCGCACTGGACGCTCCCGGCGAATTCGAGGAGCTGGTCGCTGAAAATGGCCTGACCGTGCAGGATCGCGCGCCGATGACCCCGGTGGTAAAGCTGGTATTCGGTGCCGATTACGACAAGACGCGCCTGACCGAATATGCTGCGGTGCTGAACCATGGCCACCGGCTGGGGTTGGCCCGCGGCGAACTGGCCGGGTTCCTGCGCCAGGCCGAAGGTGGCCTGAAAGGCGTGGTCAAGGCAGAGCGCCGCCTGCGCCGCGAGGAAAGCGGCAAGCCCGTGGAAGCCGTGGACGGCCCGCGTGAAGTGCTGGCGAAGAAACTGCGCAAGCTGGATGTTACCACGTTCGATGCGCTGGACCCGGAAGGCCCGGAATTCGGACTCGTCATGATCCGCCGCATGTCCGATGGCACGATCGCCGTACTGGGCGAAGTGCCCGAAGACGTGCCGCTGGTCGAACGCGCCGCACGCAAGCTGGTCGGTTAAGGCCAGCTAACCCAAATTCGTACCCGAATAACCGGCTCGCCCCATCCTCTCCGGGGGCGGGCCGGTTTCCGTTTGCGCCATGCGGGTTTGCGCCGGTAAGAAGCGCCCATGGCACAAAGGCGAAGGATTGGCTGGATGGGATGGACGCTGCTGGGGCTGGTGGTGTTCGCGCTGGCACTGGTGGCATTGTGGCAATGGGCTGTCGCCACGCGCGCGACCTGGCTGTTGGATGAAGTCGATAGCTGGTTTACCTCTGGCGCGGCGCGGCATGTGGCAGGGCCGGTCTCTCTGGGGGAACATCCTGAGCAGCAGCTGCATGTCTGGGTCCCCGCCAATAGCGCAGCGGGGGATGCGCCCCGCCCGGTGCTAATATTCATCCATGGCGGTGGCTGGAGTACCGGCAGCCCGTTCGAATATGGCTTTGTCGCGCGCAATTTTGCAGCGGAAGGCTTTGTCACGGTCAATCTTGGCTACCGGTTGGGCGATGACGGCAAGTTTCCCGCCATGCTGGAAGACAGCGCCGCCGGGGTAAAATGGGTTTACGAGAATATCGCTGAACATGGCGGCAATCCGCAGCAGATCTACCTGATGGGGCATTCTGCCGGGGCCTATAATGCCGTGATGCTGGGGTTGGACCGGCAGTGGCTGGGGCGCGAAGGCCTGCCCGATGATGTGCTGAAGGGGGTGGTCGGCCTGGCCGGCCCCTATGATTTCCTGCCGCTGGACGGGCCGGGCGTAGAGCGAGCATTTGGCGATGCGCCAGACCTCGCCGCGACGCAGCCGATCAATTTCGCCCGCGCTGACGCCCCACCCATGCTGCTGCTGACAGGCGGTGCCGACGTGACCGTAAAGCCTCGTAATTCCAGTGCTTTGGCGACCCGCATGAGCGCGTTGGGTATAGCCATGGAGCCGGTTATCCTTGACGGGATGGACCATGCTGGCAGCATCGTGACGATGGCGCGCCCGTTTGACCGGGATCGCCGGGCGAAAGATGCGGTACTGGCATTCCTGCGCAGCCCGGATCGCGCATCACCCGCTTCAGTCCCGGTTCAGGCCGGGACGCGCTAACTCGGTATGATGCGCGTGTTTTTTCCCGACCTTGGCTACAATATTGCCCGGCAGCTTGGCGTACTGCTGGCGATGCTGGCTGCCTTTTCGCTCGCCAGCCAGCCGGTTGCCGCGCAATCCATCCTGCGCGATGCCGAAACCGAGGCATTGCTGAGGGACCTTGCCGCCCCGCTGGTCGAAGCGGCTGGGCTGGAGCCGGGCAATGTCGATATCATCCTGATCAATGACCGGTCGATCAATGCCTTCGTTGCTGGCGGGCAAGCGATCTATATTCATTCCGGCCTGATCGACGCAGCAGATACCGCCAATGAAGTGCAGGGCGTGATCGCGCATGAACTGGGCCATATCACCGGCGGGCATATCATCCGCCAGCAGGAGGGGGTGCAGGGCGCGACCAATATCACCATCCTCTCGCTCTTGCTGGGCGTTGCTGCTGCCGCTGCCGGGGCTGGCGACGCGGCGATGGGGGTCATCATGGCTGGCCAGCAAGCCGCCATGGGCAAATATCTGGCTTTCAGCCGGGTGCAGGAAAGCAGCGCCGATGCCGCCGGAGTGGAATATCTTTCCAAGGCAGGGATTTCCGGGCGCGGATCGCTGACATTCTTTGGCAAGCTGCGCGCACAGGAATTCCGCTATGGCTATAGCCAGAGCGATGACGCCGCCTTTACCCGAACCCACCCGCTATCAGGTGACCGGATTGCCCGGCTGCGCGAGGATTACCAGCGTGATCCGGCATGGGACGCGCCGGATGATCCCGTGCTGCAGGCGCGCTTTGTCCGGGTGAAGGCCAAGCTGTTCGGCTACCAGAGCGAACCCGCGCGTACGCTGCAACGCTATCCCAAGAGCATGACGGGTGTACCCGCGCGCTATGCCCGCGCCTATGCCTATCACAAGAATGCCTTGATTGATGATGCACTGGCAGAAGCCGACGCTCTGCTGGCGATGGACCCGGATGATCCCTATTTCCTTGAATTGAAAGGGCAAGTGCTGCTCGAATCCGGGCGCCCGGTGGAAGCGCTTGCGCCGTTGCGCCGCGCCACGGCGCTGACCAATAGCGAGCCATTGATTGCCAGCCTGTTTGGCCACGCCCTGATCGCCACCGAGGATCCGGCTAACCACGAGGAGGCCGAACGCGTGCTGCGCGCTTCCGTGGCGCGTGATCGCTACAACCCATTTGCCTGGTACCAGCTGGGCGTGGTCTACGCCGCGCGGGGTGACATGCCGCGTGCGCGGCTGGCCAGCGCAGAGCAGCAAGTGATGAACCGGCAATATGCCGAAGCGCTGCGCAGCGCGCAGGCAGCGCAGGCAGGCCTGCCCGAAGGCTCGCCCGACTGGATTCGCGCACAGGATATTGAATTCCAGGCGCGCGTGGTGCTTGAACACCAGAACAAGCGCCGGTAGCCCTGCCTGCCATGGATAAAGGCACTCCCTCACTGCTCGTTACTGCGCTGGTTGCGCTGGTCTTTGGCTTTGCCGGGGCTGGTCTGTGGAACTGGTCCGGCATGGGCAATCCGGCAGTGGAAGCCTATTTGCTCGACAACCCGGAAATCCTGCCGAAAATGGCAGAAGAGCTGCAGCGGCGCGATGCCGAGAAGCGGCTGGGCGCAGTCGATGCCGAAGTGAAAGCTCCCTTCCCCGGCGCCATCTTGGGTAACCCGAATGGTTCAGTTGTGCTGGTTGAATTCACCGATTATGGATGCACCTATTGCCGCAAGAGCGTGGAAGATGTGCAGGCACTGGTCGCTGCCAATCCTGATCTCAAAGTCGTGATCCGCGAATGGCCGATCTTCCAGGGCAGCGATGGCCCCGCGCGCATGGCGCTGGCGGCTGCTAAGCAAGGCAAGTTCGAAGCCTTCCACAACGCCATGTTCGCAGCGGGTTCAACCAGCCCGGAAGCGGTTGAGGCGGCAGCAAAGGCTGCCGGTCTGGACATGGTCGCAGCCAATGAATTCGCCGCCAGCCGCGAAGCCGAATTCGAGCTGATGAAGAACCGCTCGCTGGCACAACAGTTGGGCTTTGACGGGACTCCGGCATGGGTCGCAGGCGACAGGTTGATCTATGGCGCGGTTGGCCGCGCGGAATTGAGCGAAGCGCTCGCCAGCGCAAAGGAATCGTGAGTACCCCGCTGGCAAGCTGGCTGCTGGGCGCTGCGCTGGCCCTCGCGGTGCCCGTCACCTTGCAAGTCCCGGCAAGAGCGGAAAGCGCGGCATCGCAACTGAACGTTGATCGCACCGCGCTGGCCCGGCAACAGCGGGAAGAAGCCCGCTTTCATGCGCTGGCCTGGCAGTTGGTGACCGGCAATGCCGCATTCTGCGCCAACAGCGCGCCTGCCATTGGGCTGGTGCTGCAGGACGTGCAGGGCTTTGCTGCGCCCGGCAGGATCCGGGCGGCAGCAGGCATAGCGGGCGATATTTTCGTACAAGTCGTCATACCCGGCTCCCCCGCGGACAAGGCAGGATTGCGCGTGGGGGACGAAATCCTCGCCATCGGCTCCCGCCCGGTGAGTGATTTCCCGTCCGACAGCCAGGAGCGCTGGCGGCGACAAGTGGCGCTGCAGGATGCGCTTGATGCCAACCTCGCCACGACCGGCACGGCAGTAGTACGCTGGCGCCGCGCAGGCGGGGTGGCAAAGGAAAGCCGCTTCCTCGGCGAACCGGCCTGCCCCAGCCGGTTTGAACTGCGGACCGAAGGCGATGATGCCATGGCCGAGGGGAGTCGTGTCGTCTTTGGGCGTGAATTTGCAGGCTTTGCCTATCCCGATGACGAGCTGGCAGCGGCGCTGGCGCATGAACTGGCGCATAATCTCCTGCGCCATCGGGAATGGCTGGCAACGCAGGGCCGCAAGCAAAGCGCCATTCGCAAGACCGAGCGTGAGGCTGACCGGTTGATGCCATGGTTGCTCGCCAATGCCGGCTTCGAGCCGGAAGCCGCGATCCGCTTCATGGTCCGCTGGGGCAAGAAACACGATGCCGGGTTGCTGCGCAAGCGCACCCATGATGGCTGGGATGAACGGGTTGAAGCGATCGAGGCGGAAGTGGTGCTGGTGAAGGCCCGGCTGGCGGCGGGCGGAGTGGCCGACTGGTCCAGCAACTTCCGGCGCGGGCTTGAGTGACACGCGCGCACAGCCATTTCGACCAAATGCCGCGCGCTTGCGCCAGGCTGCTGAAACACACTGACCAAGCTGCTGAAATCGGCTAAAGGAAAGGCATGGCTATGTTGCCCTTCCGCCCCACGCCCTTCTTCGCGAACAAGAACAGGGCCTTCTGGAACCTGCAATTTGCAGGCTGGGGCGGAGCCATGCTGCTGCGCGCCGTATCCGGGATTGCAGGCGGCAACGACTTGTCCTTCTTCATCATCATCATGATCGAAGCAGTGACGGGATTTTCCATCAGCCTGGTCCTGTCCGTCATTTTCCGCAGCCTGATCAACCGCAAGCCGCTGGTCACCTGGGGGGCAACGGCCATCGTGCTGGGCCTTGCCGTCAGCCTGTTCGCCTTTATCGACGCGTGGGTGATCGGGCTCTACCGCCCGGATCGCGAAGCGGGCTTTGCCCAGCTCTTTGTCGGGATATTCATCTTCCCGCTGACCTTGCTGGGCGCGTGGTCGGCGCTCTATTACGCGATCAATTTCTTTCTCCAGGTGGAGGAACAGGCGGACCGGCTGGAGCGGCTGGAGGCGCAGGCCACCGGCGCGCAGCTGGCCATGCTGCGTTACCAGCTCAACCCGCATTTCCTGTTCAACACACTGAATTCGATCAGCACGCTGGTGCTGCTCAAGCAGACTGAACCGGCCAATGCCATGCTCACCCGCCTGTCCAGCTTCCTGCGTCATACTTTGGTGACCGAACCGGGCGGCAAGGTGACGCTGGCCCAGGAAGTGGAGACGCTGCAGCTCTATCTCGATATCGAGCGAATGCGGTTTGAAGAGCGGCTGCGCACCGAATTCCGCGTCGATCCGGATGCGGCGGAGGCTTGCCTGCCCTCCATGCTGCTGCAGCCGCTGGTCGAAAACGCGATCAAATATGCCGTTTCTCCGCAGGAAGAAGGCGCGCGCATTACCCTGTCCGCGCGGCTGGTGGGCAGCCGTTTGCGCATCACCGTGTCCGATACCGGGCCCGGATTGCAGGCGACGCAAGGCCAATCGCGCCTGCCGGGGAACATTTCCGGGCTGGGTCCGGGGGTCTCCTCTACCGGAGTGGGTCTCGCCAATATCCGTGACCGCCTTGCGCAGGCCTATGGCGATGACCATCTGTTTGAAATACGCACCCCGCCATCCGGCGGCTTCACGGTGATTATCGAAATTCCCTATGAAGCTGAGCGTGTGGATGCACCTGTGGTCGGGAAACCGGCCCTTTCCGGCGTGGCGACGACCAGGTCCGCTCACCCGCTCCTGCCGGGGCAACCGATGGAACCGCAGACATGACGATACGCACGATCCTTGTCGATGATGAGAAACTGGCCATTCAGGGCCTGCAATTGCGGCTGGAGCCGTTTGAAGATGTCGAGATTATCGACACCTGTTCCAATGGCCGCGATGCGATCCGCAAGATCAAGACCGAGAAACCGGACCTGGTCTTCCTCGATATCCAGATGCCGGGTTTTGACGGCTTCTCCGTGGTCAAGGGCGTGATGGAGATCGAGCCGCCGCTATTTGTCTTTGTGACGGCTTACCAGGAACACGCCGTGCGCGCTTTCGAAGCCAATGCGGTCCATTATTTGATGAAACCGGTGGATGAAGTCGCGCTGGCGGATACGATCGAGCGTGTCCGGGTGCGGCTGGCGGAAAAGCGCTCTGCCGAAGAAGCCGAGAAGCTGATGAACGTGCTGTCCGAAGTTGCCCCTGACGCAGCGGAAGAGTTTGCCGAAGGCGGCGAAGGGGAAAGCGCAGACCGGTTCGAAAAGCTCATCAATATCAAGGATCGCGGCCAGATCTTCCGGGTCGAGGTCGATTCGATTGAGCATATCGAAGCCGCCGGTGACTATATGTGCATCTACACCGGCGACAATTCGCTGATCCTGCGCGAGACAATGAAAGACCTCGAACGCCGGCTCGATCCGCGCAAGTTCCAGCGCGTTCACCGCTCGACCATCGTCAACCTAAACCAGGTCCGCCAGGTGCGCCCGCATACCAATGGCGAATGTTTCCTGGTGCTGGAAAGCGGCGCGGAAGTGAAAGTCAGCCGGTCATACAGGGATGTGGTGGCGCGTTTCGTGCATTGATTTGTCCGGCACGCCCATCCAGGCGCGCTTCCTCGGTGCTATTCCTACGCCACACTTCGGGCACCTGCGGGCGGGCCGTCGCCCTTGCGGGCTGCTAGCCGCAGGCCGGTCCGCACCCGCTCATTGAGGGTGCAGTCTCGAGAATGCCCGCCTCCTCATCCCTTGCGGTAAAGGTCCAGCAGCATCGGCTGATCGAACACATAGTCGCCATCCGCGCTTTTGCCCTGTTCGAAAATGCGGCGCACTTCCTCACTTTCAACATCTGCGCGCGCGATGGAATTGAAAGTCATTGCCATCACCCGCTCGACCATGGCTTCGAAAGACGGGTGCCGCGGGCGCTGCAGGTAATGATAGCGGCGCACCTCACCGAACAGTTCCGGCGTTGTGCGGGCCAGCGCCGCCTGTGCTTCCGTGCGCACCACGGTTTCATCATGGAACGGACGCATCAGGGCGAAATTGCTGCCTTCCATGCCCGGCTCGACAATGCACAAGGCTCCGCCCGACCTGAGCACCCGCGCCGCTTCCGCCAGCGCATCATCCATATGCGGGATTGGCACATGGTGGAGCGAGCGGAAGAAGAACACTGCATCCACTGAGCCATCCTCCAGCGGCAGGCTCTCCGCGCCACCCTCGGCAAAGCGCAGCCGCTCAACCGGCTCGGCGGCACGGTTCTTTTCCGCCTGGATCGGGTCCGGTTCCACGCCCAGCACATTGGCACCCATTTTTGCCAGTTCGCGCGACGTCGCCCCGGCCCCGCAGCCTATATCGACCACTTCCAGCCCAGCCACGGGGAGTAACTGCGCCACCGCAGCAAAATCGCTGCATTCGCCGAGGTCGATCCGTTGCGCTGTCATGGTCCTGCCTTCTCTGGGGGATTATGTCGTGCCCCCTATGGTGCCGGAAAGCCCGTGCGCCAAGTCTCGACAAACAGGCATGACAGCGGATAGGCCGCATGCATGAGCATTTTCTCCCTTACCGGCTTCGACCTTGACGCTTTTGTGCGCAGCACCCTTGCCGAAGACCTTGGCGAAGGCCTCCCCGGCGGTGGGCGTGACGTCACCAGTGAAAGCGTGATCCCGGCCGATGCCCGCTTTTCCGGCGTCATGGACAGCCGCGACGCCATTACGGTGGCAGGCCTGCCGATTGCCGAAGCCTTCTTCCGTGCGCTCGACCCGGAAATGGAGATCGAAGTACTGGTGGAGGAAGGCGCGCAGGTGTCCGCCGGGTCCGACCTGATGCGCCTTTCCGGCAATGCCCGCGCCATGCTGACGGCAGAACGCAGCGCGCTCAACACAGTGCAGCACCTCTCCGGCATTGCCACCATGACGCGCGCCTATGTCAATGCGATGCAGGGGGCAGACTGCATTTTGCTCGACACGCGCAAGACCATACCCGGCCTGCGCCACCTTGAAAAATACGCCACCCGTCAGGGCGGCGCGCAGAACCATCGCATGGGGTTGTGGGATGCAGCGATGATCAAGGATAATCATGTGCTGGTCGCCGGGTCTGTCGGCGAAGCGGTGCGCCGCGCGCGCGACAATGGCGTGGCGCATATCATCTGCGAGGTCGACCGGATCGACCAGATCGAACCCGCGCTGGCGGCAGGCGCGCATCACCTGCTGCTCGACAATATGTCGCCGGAGGTGCTGCGCGAAGCCGTGGCGCTGGTCGCCGGGCGCGTGCCGACTGAGGCCAGCGGCGGTGTGAACCTCGAAACCATCGCTGCCAAAGCCAGCACCGGCGTGACCTATGTCTCGGTCGGGCGACTTACACAAAGCGCCCCGGCGGCCGATATCGGGCTGGATTTCACACCGCTTTGAACGCTGCTGTGCTTTCGGGCTTGCAGCAAGGGGCAATCGCACTAGCCTGACTTGCATTGTGGCAAAGGGGAAAGTGCAATGCGGCCTGTATCAATCGCGTGGTTTGATAGGCTCTATTGGTTCGGCTTCGCCGCCGCCTGCGTGAACTTTGTCGTCAATATCGGGAATATCACCAGCAAGGTCGGCAATGAGCCGGGCGCAACGGCAGCCGGGATCGCTGGCGGCTTGTTCGGCTTTGGTCTCGTCATGGCCCTCTGGACGCTGCTTTGGTTCTTCACCTCGCGCAAGGCGAACAATATCACCCGCTGGCTCTACACAGTGATCGTGTGGGTGGTCGTGCTGTTTACCCTTGTCGGCCTGTTTGTGGCGCTGGAGGAAGTGGGCATGGTCGCTGCGGTGCTGGATGTGCTGCGTTTCGGCAGCTGGGCCGCCGGGTCCGTCCTGCTGTTCTTCCCCGATAGCCGGGCCTATTTCAGTGCAGGCGGAACAGTCGATGAAGATGTTTTCAAATAGGGGCCTTGCCCTGGCGAGTGGCGCAGTGCTCGCTGCGCTCCCCGCCATGGCACAGGCGCAGGCCTATCAGTGCCGGGTACCGGCGTCGGTTTCCATCCCCGATATCCGTGCGGACGAGAAGCCCCGGCGTGTGCCGACAACCGGCTATACGCTGGCGCTGAGCTGGTCGCCGGAATTCTGCAAGGGCCGCGAGACATCGCAGCGCGACGGCATGCAATGTTCCGGTCGCAATGGCCGCTTCGGGCTGGTTGTGCATGGATTATGGCCCGAAGGGCGCAGCACATGGCCGCAATGGTGCCCCACCGCCCGCCGCCCCAGCCCGGCCGAAGCGCGCAAGAACCTCTGCATGATGCCCTCGACCTATCTGGTTGCGCATGAATGGGCGAAACACGGCGCCTGCATGACGCGGCGGCCTGAGACCTATTACAAGGTCACGCGCATATTGTGGGATTCGCTCACCTTCCCTGATTTTGACCGTCTGTCGCGCGAGGAGGGGCTGGACGCGGGTACGCTTCGCAGCGCCTTCGCCCCGCGCCAATGGCCCTCGGTGGAAGCCGGAGCATGTCGGACTGAAGCTCAACCAGCGCGGCTGGCTGCAGGAAGTGCGGCTCTGCTACGGGCGTGATTTCCTGCCCAGCCGTTGCAATGCGCGGCAATTCGGGCCGAGGGACAGCGTGAAAGTGAAGATCTGGCGGGGGCTGTAAAGTGCTCTGTTTCACGCAGAGACGCGGAGAAGAAGGGAAGGCGCGAAGTGGTTTCGCCTGCGGCAGCAGGCACTCAAAAAATCCTATTCTGGTTCAAGCCCGGAGGGACCAGATTTTGAAGGTCGGCTACCGCCGACGTCAACCTCTTCATGTGAACCAGAAACGTCGAAGTCATAAACTTCACTGCGCCCCCTGCTTCCTCTGCGTCTCTGCGTGAAACCTAAGAATTTACCGCCTCGCCGCGAAGAACCCCCTGAGCAATTCCGCCGCTCGCTCTTCACCCATGCCTGAATAGACTTCCGGCTTGTGCAGGCATTGCGGTTGGTCGAACAGTCTGGCGCCATGTTCCACCGCCCCGCCCTTGGGATCGCTGGCAGCGTAATAGAGCTTGCTGATTCGCGCATGGCTGATTGCGCCGGCACACATGGCGCATGGCTCCAGCGTCACCCACAGCTCGCAATCCTCCAGCCGCTCGCGCTCCAGCTTGGCGGCGGCGACGCGAATCGCGACGATCTCGGCATGGGCGGTGGGATCGTGCATTTCGCGCGGCGCATTATGCGCGCCGGAGACAATTTCTCCGTTGCATGTTACCACCGCGCCAACTGGCACTTCACCTGCCTCGGCAGCCAGTTGCGCCAAGGCAAGCGCCTGTTGCATGGGTTCGGGAAGCGGCCAGCGGGACATCCCCATCTGCTAGGCGGCTAGGAACATGCGCGCAATGCTTGACGATTCGGCAGGCCACCGCTATGCGCGCGCCTTTCCGGGACAAACCGGGCCTTGGGGCACCTGTCGCAAGGCCGCTATTTGACGAGAGATTATCATGTCGCGCATTTGCGAACTGACCGGCAAGGGTCGCCAGACGGGCCACAATGTGAGCCACGCCAACAACAAGACCAAGCGGGTATTCCTTCCGAACCTGCAGAACGTCACCCTGCTGAGCGAGACGCTGGAGCGTGGATACAAGTTCCGCGTGTCGACCCACGGCCTGCGTTCGGTTGAGCACAATGGCGGTCTCGACAACTGGCTGCTCAAGACTCGCGACGAAAAGCTGAGCCCGCGCGCCCGCAAGGTGAAGCGCGAGCTGAAGAAGGCACAGGCCGCCGCCTGATTGCCCGGCCCTGTTGGGGCCTGACGAGCTTATGAAGGGCGCGCAGGGTGACCTGCGCGCCCTTTGCATTGCCAGCTACTTGCCTGCTGGATCGCCCGTCTCAATCGCAGGCGGCGTCCATTCGAGCCGCACCAGCAAGCTGCGCTGGAACTGGCCCGTATTGTCATCGGCAATCAGCCACAGGGCAAGTTTGCCCGACTCCAGTGGCTCAACCACCAGCCCTTCATAGTTTTCTGGCGGGAAGGGTCCGTCGAGTTCTGCCAGCAGGTCGCCCGTCCAAAGCTTTCCTTCCGCGATCGCTGCCGGATCAAGCAGCAGCAGCGCGCTTTCAAAGCCGGGTGACAGGCTGATCCGCAGGCGCCGCAGCAGAACCAGCACCCGGCCATCGGGTAATTGCTTCATATCGACCGGGTCAAAGCCGTCGGGCGCCAGGAAGCGAAAGGGTAACGGCTCTGCCCCCGCCGCGGGGTCTGAAGGATAGAGCAAGGCCCGATGGGTCTGGTCACGCCAGCTGCTATTGCCTTCCGCCAGCACGACAAAGCGCCCATCGGCGAGCCGCGCCAGCGCTTCCGGCCCGGAATTGCCCGCCCAGTTGCGCATTTCTGGTGGGCGCACGCTGATTACGCCGGTGAAATCCCGCTCCATCCGCTGAAGCGCATTCTGGCCTTCGAACCCCGCCCAGATGCGCCCGCTGGCCGGGTCCATGGTCAGCGATTCGAGGTCGGAAAGATGCTTGTCCTTGTCTTTCCTCGCGCCAAACGGACCGATCACCGGGGCCGGACCG
The DNA here is from genome assembly GCA_024236195.1 of Sphingomonadaceae bacterium. Lineage (GTDB taxonomy): Bacteria > Pseudomonadota > Alphaproteobacteria > Sphingomonadales > Sphingomonadaceae > JACXVD01. Next base: position 645,034 of record JACKKZ010000002.1, on the reverse strand, counting down.
CTGCGACCAGGGGCGGTGAAGATCAGGACATTGCCAGTGTCGCTGCCGGCGATGAAGCGGCCATCCTCCAGCAGCAGCAATGCGGAATATCCGCCGAAGCGGCTGTTTGGGCTCGCCAGCTCCCACGCATTTGTAAGCGTGAACGGGCCAATTTCGCCCTTTGCATGGGCCAGGGGTATAAAGCTGAGCTCTTGCGCATTGTTCGGCGGCGTAGGCGGCGAACGACACCATGTCCCCGGAGACAGGCCGAGCGCAACCAGCGCCAATAGGGCCAGCCGCATTTTCATTCAGATCAGTTTTGCGGACCGACGAAAAGCAGCGGGTCAAGCCGGGCATTGCGCCATTTGATGCTCCAGTGGAGATGCGGGCCGGTGGCGCGCCCGGTAGAGCCGATATTGCCGATATATTGCCCGCGCTTCACTTCATCGCCCACTTTCACCGCCAGCTTGGAGCAGTGCAGGAAAGCGCTGTTGAGCCCATTGCCATGGTCGATAATCAGCAAGTGGCCTTCGAGGCTGAAGGGCGTGGCCGCTGCCAGCGTCACCACGCCATCTGCCGGGGCGACAAAGGGTGTGCCGCTCTCGCCCGTCGCGATATCCATGCCCGAATGGTAGCTGCCCGGCTCACCGCGATAGATGCGCTGCGACCCGAACCGCCCGGAGATGCGGCCCTTGACCGGCCAGACGAAATCCTGCGCCCAGCCTGCGGATTTCACATCCCATTTGCGCGCGGCGTTGATCTGCGCCAGCTCCGGTCGCCGCCGCTCCATGAAGGCTGCGCTTGGCCCGCCAGCGCGCCGTGCGACATTGACGTGTTCAATATTCCATTTGCGCGGCGAGATCGCCAGCTGCTTGGTCACCGTGCTGCCATCGGCAAGCATCGCGGTGAGCGTTGCGCTCGCTCCGGCATCGCGGTCAAACGCAGCAAAGAAGCGCCCTTGCCCGTCCAGCGGCAATTCTTGCCCGTTGAGACTGGCAGAAACCGCCCGGCTCGGCACCTGGCCACGGATCCAGCCGCCCTGGGTCAATTCGCCCTTAAGGGTGAAATCCTTGCGGATCGCAGGCGCAGCAGCGGCGGCTTCGCCTGCAACCACCGGCGCAACCGGCGTGGTCTGAGCAGCAGGGGCCTCGTCCGTCGCCGCGATGGAAGACGCATTGCAGCTACCCAGCGCGACCAGCCCGGCAAAGCCAGCCACGCTGCCCATAGCAAGCCAGCGCATGATCATGCTTTCCCGGTAAGGCGCTGCGTCGCCATTTCGGCGCTGGCATAGGCTTCCTGCTTGGTCACGCTCCAGTAACGGAGCTCTTCCAACGGCACGGGCACACCGGAAACGGCGCAGAGCACATGCTGGCCGGGGCGCATCACCCGGAAACCGTTAGGGCCATAGACAAGTTGGGCGGCATCATTGCGTGAGGACATCAACATGGCCTGCCCTTAGCAAGCCAAGCGTGAGCGGACAATGAACCGTAACACTAGCCGAACAAATCGTCCTGCTGCTGGGCGGAGCCGGGCTTTGGAGCCTTGGGCTTTGACGCTGCCTTGCGGGGTGGGGGCGGGATATCGCCGGGGGCGACGTCCAGCGTGCCATCGCGGAACTTGAGCACCAGCAGCGCCTCTTTCGCAGCGTCGGCGCGGTCTGTCAGCGTCTTGCCATTGGCATCCATCACCCGGACATAGCCGCGCTGGAGCGGACGATCCGGGTGGAGCTGCTGCGCCAGCCGGGCAACCGCTGCGAGCCGCTCTTTTCGCTCTGCCAGCGGGCGGGTGACCAGATTTGGCGTGAGCCTGGCCTGTCCAAAGCGCGCCTTCGCATCGCGCAGGTTCCGCGCCAACATGGCTGGCGTCAGGCGCAATTCGGACAGTTTTTCCCGTCCGCGCCCGGCCCGGTCACTCAGCCCGCGCCGCAGCCGTTCAGAGAGGTCATCCAGCTTCTGCGCTTGCGGCTGGAGCAGTGCCTCCACCTTGGGCATGCGTTGCTGGCGCGCCTCCAGCCTTTCGCGGGCAAGGTCGAGCGGGCGCAACACGCCGCGTTTCTGCCGCGCGCCCAGTTCGGCCAGCTGCGCCGCAAGCTCGCGCCGCACCGGCACCGCCAGTTCCGCTGCCGCCGTGGGCGTGGGCGCACGCATATCGGCGGCATAGTCGCAGAGCGTCGTGTCGGTCTCATGCCCCACGGCGGAGATCACCGGAATCGCCGATTCCGCCACCGCGCGAACGACGACCTCCTCGTTGAAGCCCCACAGATCCTCGATCGAGCCGCCGCCGCGCGCCACGATCACCAGATCTGGACGCGGCACCACACCATCAGGCGCCAGCGCCGAAAAACCGCGCACCGCCGCCGCCACCTGCTCGGCGCTGCCCTGGCCCTGGACCAGCACCGGCCAGACCAGCACATGGCTGGGGAAACGATCGGCCAGGCGATGCAAAATATCGCGGATCACCGCGCCGGTGGGCGATGTCACCACCCCGATCACGCGTGGCAGATATGGCAGGGGCCGCTTGCGTTCCTCCGCAAACAGCCCTTCGGCGGCCAGTCGCGCCCGGGTCTTCTCCAGCAGGGCGAGCAGGGCGCCTTCGCCGGCTATCTCCATCCGTTCGATCACGATCTGGTAGCTCGACCGCCCGGCGTAAGTCGTCAGCTTGCCGCTGGCGATCACTTCCAGCCCGTCTTCCGGCGCAAAGGGCAGGCGATCAGCCTGGCCGCGCCACATGACCCCGTCGATCCGCGCCTTGTCATCCTTGAGGCTGCAATAGAGGTGGCCCGAGGCCGCGCGTTTCACACCGGAAAGTTCGCCGCGCAAGCGCACAAAGCCGAAGCGGTCCTCCACCGTGCGCTTGAGCAGCGCGGAAATTTCACTGATCGAGAGCGGTGCGGCGTTGTCGCCGGGCGCACCCTTCGCTACCAGCCCGCCAGCGGCATCATTATCGTCAGTGAAGGGACCGGGCATGAATATCCTCTTGGCAGGATCGGGCGGGCGCGAACATGCGCTGGCGTGGAAACTTTCGCAATCCCGCCTGCTGTCTGGCGACGGGGATAAACTCTATGCCGCGCCGGGCAACCCCGGCATTGCAGAACATGCGGAATGTGACGACGCTGGATGTGACCGACCACGCTGCCGTGATCGCTTTCTGCGAGGACAAGCGCATCGGGCTGGTGGTGATCGGCCCCGAAGCCCCGCTGGTTGACGGGCTGGCGGATTCGCTGCGGGCAGAAGGGATCGCCGTGTTCGGCCCGTCGCGGGCGGCGGCACAACTCGAAGGCAGCAAGGGCTATACCAAGGATCTGTGCGAACGCGCCGGCATCCCCACCGCAGGGTATGTCCGCACCCGTTCACTGGAAGAGGCGCAGGCCGCACTCGCCCGCTTTGCCTCGCCTTATGTGCTGAAGGCTGACGGGCTGGCGGCGGGCAAGGGCGTGGTGATCGCCGAAACGCTGGCCGAAGCGGAAGCGGCGCTGATCGACATGTTCGGCGGCCGGTTCGGCAGTGCCGGGGCCGAAGTGGTGATCGAGGAGTTCATGGAAGGGGAAGAGGCCAGCTTCTTCGCCCTGACTGACGGCGCCACGATCATGCCGTTTGGCAGCGCGCAGGATCACAAGCGCGTTGGCGAAGGCGATACTGGCCCCAATACCGGCGGCATGGGCGCCTACAGTCCCGCCCCGGTGCTGAGCGCGCTGCTGGAAGGCGAAGTGCTGGAACGGATCATCGCCCCCACCGTGCGGACCATGGCGAATGAAGGCACGCCCTATTCCGGCGTGCTCTATGCCGGACTGATGCTGACCGCGACAGGGCCGAAACTGATCGAATACAATTGCCGTTTCGGCGATCCTGAGTGCCAGGTGCTGATGATGCGGCTGGAGAGCGATCTCGGAGAATTACTGCTGGCCTGCGCGGAGAACCGCCTCGGCGCGCTCAAGGAACCGGTGAAGATGCGCCGCGAAACCGCGCTGACCGTGGTGATGGCAGCCAAAGGCTATCCCGGCACGCCGGAAAGGGGCGGCGTGATTGAGCTTACGCGCATCGGAAGCAGAAGGCGCGAAAGTCTTCCACGCCGGGACGAAGCTGGATGGCGGGCAACTGGTCGCCAATGGCGGCCGTGTCCTCAATGTCACTGCTTTGGGTGAAAATGTCACTGAGGCGCAGGCCGCTGCCTACAAGGCGGTGGACGCAGTGGACTTTCCCACCGGCTTCTGCCGCCGCGATATCGGCTGGCGGGAAGTGGCTCGAGAGGCGTTAGGTTAGTCAACGATCCTCCTCAAATGGCAGAGCCATTTGGGGAGGAGGATCGCGCGCAATTACCCCAACTTTTCCGCCATCAACGCCTTGAGATCGGCTTCGGGCCGTGCGCCATAGTGGCTGATAATCTCCGCCGCCGCGACCGCGCCCATGGCCAGGCAGCGGTGAATCGACGCCTTCCTTGCATAGCCTGCCAGAAAACCGGCGGCGAAGAGATCCCCCGCGCCGGTGGTGTCCACCACATGGCTAACCGTTTCGGCCGCAACTTCATGCCGTTCGCCATGCGCGATAGCGACCGCGCCGTCTTCGCTGCGAGTCACGACCAGAACGGGCACCTTGGGCGCCAGCGCGGCCAGCCCTGCGTCAAAATCGGGCTTGCCGGTCAGAGCGGCCAGTTCCACCTTGTTGGCAAAGAGAATGTCGATCTGCCCCGCTTCGATCAGGGCGCGAAAATCATCCCCGTGCCGCTCGATCACGAAAGCATCTGACAGGGTGAAGGCCACCTTGCGCCCGGCGGCACGCGCAGCAGCGATCGCTTTGCGCATCGCCGCACGCGGCTCTTCCGGATCCCACAGATAGCCTTCGAGATAGAGGATGCTGGCCGAGGCAATCGCATCAAGATCCAGCGCGGAAGCGAAGGCAGGAACTGGCTCGCGCCAAGGAAGGTATTCATCGTGCGTTGGCCGTCGGGCGTCACGAAAATCAGGCAGCGTGCGGTCGGCGGATCACCAGCGCGCGGGGCCGTGTCAAAGTCGATCCCGACCGCGCGAATATCATGCGCGAAGACCTCACCCAGCTGGTCATCGGCCACCTGCCCGATAAAGGCGCATTGCGAACCCAGCGCGGACAGGCCCGCCAGCGTATTGGCCGCCGAGCCACCCGAAATCTCGCGCGCGGGGCCCATTGCGTCATAGAGGTCATGCGCGCGGTCCGTATCGACCAGCGTCATCCCGCCCTTGTTCAGGCCCAGCTCGTCAATCAGCTCGTCCTGGCAAGCGGACATCACGTCAACAATGGCATTGCCGATGGCGATCACGTCATAGCGGGGGTCGGTCATGGAGTTTCCTGGTAGTATGGGAGGTGGAATAGGGTTTCCCGCGCCGCCTAGCCTGTCCCGCGCGCCGCGCCAAGGCCAAGAGGCTAGGAAAGCGCACGAAACCGGCTAGGAATGCAGCGATGGGACAGGTTTTCTCTGCTTTGGCACAAGCCATAGGGCAATTGGGCGACCGGCCCGTGCTGGAAATCATCGCCAAATCCATGGCGCTGACACTGGCCGTATTCGCTGTGGCGGGCGTGGCGACCTGGGGCGGGATGCGCTGGTTGCTGGCCGATTTTTCGGTCCCCTATGGCAATGAAGTGGGCGCAGTGCTGGGGGTAGTGCTGGCAATTGTCGGCGGCTGGCTGTTGTTCCGCTTCGTCGCGCTGGCGGTGCTGCAATTCTTTGCTGACGAAGTGGTGCAGGCGGTGGAACGCAAGCATTATCCCGCGGCAGCCGCAAACGCTCGCACGCTGTCTTTCTCAGAAGAACTGGCAAACAGCCTGCGCGGGCTGGCGCGGGCGCTGCTGATCAATTTGGTCGCCTTGCCGGTGGGTCTGGTCCTGCTGGTGACCGGTGTAGGCACGGCGATCTGGTTTTGGGCCGTAAACGCGTGGCTATTGGGGCGCGAATTGCAGGATATGGCGTGGCTGCGACATGCCCATGCGCCGGGTGCGCCAGCGCCACTAAGCGGTGGAACGCGCTTTTTACTCGGCGGGGCGATTGCTGCGCTGCTTCTGGTGCCTTTCGCCAATTTGCTGGCTCCGGTAATCGGGGCAGCAGCAGCCGTGCATCTGGTGCAGCGGCGTGGCGAAAGTGGAAGCGGGAATGGCGATAATGCGTAAAATGACCGGATACGCAGTACTTTGCAGCACCGCGCTACTCGCCGCTTGTGGCAGCGCGACTACCGGGACGACGCCTGTGCGTAGCACCAGCGCCCCGCCGAGCAAGCCCGTCCGCACGACCGCTGCCATTCCGCCAACCCAGCCCGCCCGGACCAGCCCGAGCGGATTCCGCCCGGCGCGCGTGATGCAGGTGCCGGGGCTGGAAGGGGTGATCGGCTCCACCGTCGAAGGGCTGCAGCGCCAGTTCGGCCTTGCCCGGCTGGATGTATGGGAAGGTGATGCGCGCAAGCTGCAATTCAGCGGCGAGGCCTGTGTGCTCGATGTCTATCTCTACCCTGCCCAGCCGGGCGCAGAGCCGCAAGCGACCTATGTCGATGCGCGGCGGGCAAGTGACGGGCTGGATGTGGACCGGGTCGCCTGTGTCAAGGCGCTGCGGGGTCAGTGATTGGCCGGGTAACCGCGTTTTAAGCCTATTTTGCGATAGCGGGCCGGATTGAAACCGGGGATTCCGCCACATGAGCTACCAGTTTGCCGACCTTGCCCGCGCCGTTGCCGCTGACGGACAGGCTTCTTCCGAGGAAATCCTCGCATTGCGCCGCCTTGGCTGGGGCGATGGACAGATTAGCCGCGAGGAAGCCGAAGCGATCTTTGCAGTGAACCGCCAACTTTCCGGTCGCAGCGAAGAATGGGTGGATTTCTTCGTCGAGGCGCTGGGCGAATTCATCGTCAACGGCACCGAGCCGCGCGGCTATGTCGATGAGGAAGAGGCCCAGTGGCTGATCGGCGCGATTGACCATGATGGTCGGCTGGAAAGCATGGCCGAACTGGAACTGCTGGTGCGGGTGATGGAACGCTCCACCAATGTGCCGGACAGCCTCAAGCATTACGCGCTGCGCCAGGTCGAACAGGCCGTGTTGACCGGCACCGGCCCGACCCGCTGCGGCGGCGAATTGTCAGACACGCATATCAGCGCGGCGGAATGCAAGCTGGTGCGACGAATCATTTTCGCCAGCGGCGGCCATGGCCCGGCGGCGGTAACACGCTATGACGCGGAAATGCTCTTCCGGCTGAAGGACGAGACGCTTTCAGAAGCCAATGATGCGGCGTGGGACCAGCTCTTCGTCGATGGCGTGGCCAATTATCTCAAGGGTTTCCAGCTCGCCAATGCGCAGATCAGCCACGAACGCGCGAAGGAACTGGAAGCCTTCATCGCGGATAACCGCGCCAGTGTGGGCCGCTTTTTCGGCCAGATGGCGCGCGAGATGCCGCAGGTGCGCAACCATTTCGGCAAGGTGTTTGGCAGGAATACCGGCGGGACCAGTTTCGTCGAAGCTGAAGCGGCGGGTAACCTCGTCACCGATGATGAAAATGCGTGGCTGGAAAAGATGATCGACGCCGACGGCGAAGTCGATGATCTGGAGCGCGCGCTGCTGGCGCGGATCGCCGCTGGGGATTAAACCATAAAGCTTTCGCCGCAGCCGCAGGCACCCTTGGCATTGGGGTTTTCAAATACGAAACCGGCGGTGAAATCATCTTCCTGCCAGTCCATCACGCTGCCCACGAGGTAGAGCACGCTCGCCCCGTCGATATAGAAAATGCCGCCGGGGGTTTCGATTTTCTCATCGAAACCAACCTCTTCGCTGACATAGTCGACCGAATAGGCAAGGCCGGAACAGCCGCGACGCGGGGTGGAGAGCTTGACCCCGATGGCATCCTCGGGTGCCTTGCTCATCAGCTCGGCAATGCGCGCTTCGGCGGCGGGTGTCAGCGTGACAGCAGCCGGAATTTGGCGGGTTTTGGTGTCAGTCATCACAGCATCCCCAGTTCAAGCCGGGCTTCGTCGCTCATCTTGTCCGGGCTCCATGGCGGATCCCAGACGAGCACCACTTCGGCATCGCGCACACCCGGAACGGCACCGACGCGCAGCTCCACTTCGCCAGGCATGCTCTCGGCCACCGGGCAATGCGGGGTGGTGAGCGTCATGGTTACGATGGCGTCGCTTTCCTGCGTAATATCAACCGTGTAAATCAGGCCAAGGTCATAGATATTGACCGGGATTTCCGGGTCAAAAATCTCCTTCAGCGCGGCGACGACGTCCTCGTAGAGCGCCCCGCCCGGTTCGCCGGTGGGGACATTTTCTGGCTTCTTCTGCAGGAAACCTTCGAGGTAGTCGCGCTTGCGCTCCAGCTTCTCGCCGGCGCTTTCCGCATCGGGATCAACCGCATCAGACACGCGGGCGCGGGGGGGCTTTACCACTGTATCGTTGGGCGCGGGAGCCGCGACATAGTCCTTGTCCGAATGGGTATCGCTCATCCGAAAATCCTCTTGGTTCTCTCAATTCCGCGCAGAAGCGCGGCGATATCATCTTGATTATTATAGAGTCCGAAACTGGCGCGGGCGGTGGCAGGCACGCCAAGGTGATCCATCAGCGGCTGCGCGCAATGATGGCCGGCGCGGATGGCGACATTTTCCTCGTCCAATATGGTTCCGAGGTCATGTGGGTGGACGCCATCCAAGGAAAAGCTCACGATTCCAGCACTTTCGGCGGGGCCATAGAGCGTCACGTCGTTCATCGTGCCGAGTGCTTCGCGCAGCTCGCGCACCAGCATTTCCTCGTGCTCAGCTATCTTTTCGACAGTGTGGAATTCGACATAGGCAATCGCCTCGGCAAAACCGATGGCTTCGACGATGGCGGGCGTACCTGCTTCGAACCGCTGGGGCGCGGGTGCGTAAGTCGTCTTGTCGAAGGTCACGCGGTCGATCATCGCCCCGCCGCCCTGCCACGGGGGCATCGCCTCAAGCAGCTCCGACTTCGCCCACAGCGCGCCGATCCCGGTCGGACCATAGAGCTTATGCGCTGAAAAGGCATAGAAATCGCAGCCCAGCGCGGCCACATCAACCGGCAAGCGCGGCACGGCCTGACAACCATCAAGCAGGATTTTCGCGCCCACTGAATGCGCCAGCTCCACCGCGCGCCGGGCATCAAGAACAGAGCCAAGCACGTTGGAGACATGCGCGAAGGCCACCAGCTTGTGGCGCGGCGTGAGCATATTCTCCGCTGCGACTATGTCGATTTGTCCATCGACAGTGAGCGGGCAAATGTCGATTTCCGCGCCGACCTTCTCTGCCACGATCTGCCAGGGCACGATGTTGGAGTGATGCTCCAGCACGGAGAGCATGATCCGGTCGCCTGCGCGCAGATTGGCAAGGCCCCAGCTATAGGCGACGAGGTTGATCGCTTCGGTCGCGCCGCGGGTGAAGACAATCTCGTCCTCCTGCCCGCCGATAAAGCCCGCGACGCGCCGCCGCGACGCTTCGTAAGCGAGCGTCATCTCCGCCGAGCGCGCGTAAACCCCGCGATGGACCGTCGCGTATTCCGCCCCGATTGCGCGGGTGACCGCATCGATCACCGCTTGCGGCTTTTGCGCGGTCGCACCGGTATCGAGATAGTGCCACGGCGCGCCGTCGGCGGTCAGCAGGCCGGGAAAGTCAGTGCGCGCGTCGGCGAGGGGAGAGAGGGTCTGCGTGGTCACAAGGCCCCCTGATCCAGTTCAGCCAGCGCGCCCTCCAGCATCTGGTCGCGCATCGCATCGTCGCTGATTTCCACGAAGGCATCGGCGATAAAGGCGCGGACCATCAGCTTGCGCGCCTCAACCGGCGGCAGGCCGCGACTAGCGAGGTAGAACAGCGCCTGCTCATCCAGCGCGCCGATGGCTGCGCCATGGGCGCATTTCACATCGTCGGCGAAGATTTCCAGCTCCGGCTTGGCATTGGCGCTGGCGCCCTTTTCCAGCAGCAGCGCGCGGAAATTCTGCGCCGCGTCAGTCTTCTGCGCATCGCGCACCACTTCGATCCGGCCCAGGAAATTGCCCGTCGCCTTGCCCCATTGCACCGCGCGCACGGTCTGGTTGCTGGTCGCATTAGGCTCGGCATGGACGACGCGAGTGACGAATTCCTGCAGCTTCACGTCGCCACCCAGCGTCACGCCGCCAAACTCGAAATGCGCGCCTTCTTCCAGTGTTACGTCCAATTCGTAGCGCTGGTACTGGCCGCCAGCGAGCGTTGCGAAAACCTCCAGTCGCCCGCCTTTGCCGACATGGACACGGGTGCGCTGGACAGTGCCGCGCGCCTGCGGACCGGAGAGGAGAGTAACATATTCGCTCTTCACTTCACCGGGCGCGACAGTCCACTCGGTCCAGTGCAACAGCTCATCGCTGCTGGTCGATGCGAGGTATTCGGCGTCGGAATAGCGCCAATCCTCGTCGCGCGTGGTTGGATGGGTCAGGACGTCGCTCACGCCACCGCCTCATAACCCTGCTCTTCCAGCTCCAGCGCGAGTTCCGGCCCGCCGGTTTTCACGATCCGGCCACCTGCGAGCACATGCACCACATCGGGCTGCACATAATCGAGCAGGCGCTGGTAATGGGTGATCAGCAGCACGCCCTTGGCCGGATCGCGCATGATCGCGTTGATCCCTTCGCCCACCACGCGCAAAGCGTCGATATCGAGCCCGCTATCCGTCTCGTCCAGCACGGCGAATTTGGGGTCGAGAATGCCCATCTGGACCATTTCGTTGCGCTTCTTCTCGCCGCCGGAGAAGCCGACATTCACCGGGCGTTTGAGCATATCCATGTCGAGCTTGAGCAGCCCCGCCTTTTCCTTCGCCAGTTTGAGGAATTCGCCGCCGGTCAGCGGTTCCTCGCCGCGCTGCTTGCGCTGGGCATTCAGGGCTTCGCGCAGGAACTGGACATTGGAAACGCCGGGGATTTCAACCGGATATTGGAAGCCGAGAAAGAAACCCGCCGCCGCGCGCTCATGCGGGTCCATGGCGAGCAGATCCTGCCCGGCAAATGTCACGGAGCCTTCTGTGATTTCATAACCGGGGCGACCGCCCAGCACATAGGCAAGCGTCGATTTACCTGCGCCATTGGGGCCCATGATCGCATGAACTTCCCCCGCGCCCACGCTGAGCGTGAGGCCCTTGAGGATTTTCTTGCCGTCAATTTCGGCGTGGAGATTGGTGATTTCGAGCATTGTCATCCTGCTTTCAAACTCAGTTCGTCACCCTGAACTTGTTTCAGGGTCCATTTCTCCGCCCGCGACGTCGGTGCGGTTCGCGGGATGGATGCGGAAACAAGTTCAGCATGACGACGTAGTGGGGTGGTCACGAGCGATCCCCCCGGTCCTTGCGCGGGCCACCCCCTCGCGGGCCACCACGAGGGGGGCCATTGCCGTCGCGGTCATAGCAGGGCTTGGTCTGGCGCGGATGGGCGGCGTTATGCTTGCGCCGCGCTTCGGCCTTGTCGGCAATGCGCAGGCGCATACCGGCGGTGATGCGGGCGAGCACGGCGTCCATATCCTCAAGGATATCCTTCGCCGCGATGCGCATCACCCGGATGCCGACGCTTTCAAGGCTCTTGTCGCGCCGCTTGGCCAGCGCGTCATTCTGCCCCTCCTCGTCAATGGCGATAGCCATGCCGAGATTGTGGCAATTGAAATCGACAATCGCGCTGCCGACCACGGCATAGCGGGTGAAGCTGTAACGCCCCAGATCCGCCTTGGCGAAACGCTCCGCCAGCGCCTTGTTGGCCGGGCTTGCTTCGCGCCGCATAGCGCGCGCCTGGTCATGCAGGACATCAAGCCGGGATTCGGAAATTTCCCAGCCACGCCCCTTCTTCTTGAGCGCGGGGGCTTCGGAGTCCGACGTATCGCGGAGGTTGAGGGTTTTGCGGGTGGTCATTGGTCGTCCCTACCGGGCAGAAAGGAAATTGCTTCGATGATTTTGCCAGCAAGGAAGCCAAGCGCGCCAAGATTGGTGAGTACGGCACCGACTGCCATCAAGTTGGCTTTGAGGCGAAGCCTATCCGGGTCAATGTCAGCGAAGGACTCTGCAGCTGCAGGCAAGAACCAACCGATTGCCAGACCCAGCAGCCCCAAACCGAGCGCGACGCCTCCATAGAAGACCAAGGCCTGACCGTTGGGTCTCTCGCAAGTGGACGCTGGCAGCGGGTCTAAAGCGCGCGCCTCTTCCGGGGTCGGATCAAAGCCTGCTACAAATGGCTCCTTGCATTTGACGCAGTTTGCTTCCCAGTCGTCGCTCATTCCGCCACAGCGGCTACATTTCTTCATATGGAGCCCCCCTCAATGGAGCGCGGCATTCAAGCCCCTCCCCTTCAGGGGAGGGGTTGGGGTGGGGCATGTGTCGAGACACCCGCCCCTCAGCCGCCAAACCAATAGCCTGCAAAACGCCATCCATATTCCGCATTACCTCTTCATTCGTGACGCGCAGCACATGGAAGCCGAAATCCGCCAGCTCACCATCGCGCAGCCGGTCTTTCACTTCGTCATGCGTATCGCCATCCACCTCCACGATCAGCGAGCGCGCCGGACACATGAAATCGGCGATGTAGGGGCCAATCACTTCCTGCCGACGGAACTTCAGCCCCTCGAGCTGGCTGTTGGAGAGGTTACGCCAGAGTAGCTTTTCCGGTTCGGTGGGGTTGCTGCGCATTTCGCGGGCGCGCTGGTGGAGCCAGTCGATCTGGGGTTGTGACAAGCCCCACCCCAAACCCCTCCCCTGAAGGGGAGGAGCTTCTGGTTGCCAGCCATTGTCATAGCCACCTACCATCACGGCCGCACCACCCTGATAGGCACTTCCCTAGCCCGCTGTTTGACCATCGCAGCCGCCTCAGGACAGCGCTGGACGGCCACACGGATGCGGTTTTCCCATATTTCCGTTTCAGACATGAGGTCAGCAAAGGCGCTGGTTTCTTCCAAGGATCCGGTGGGTTCGGGGAAGCGCGTTTGGATGGCTTCAACCTTGGCTTTGATCGCGATGCCCCTTTGATTGAGCAGGGTTTTCGCTTCCTCGACGCAGGAACTTGGTTCTGCCGTTGCCTGCCTGCCACAAGCGGCAGAGGCGATGCAGGCCATCGCGGTCACAAGGAGCAGGGGGAGGCGGGGCATCACCCCACGCTCCCCTCAAGCGAAATCGCCAGCAGTTTCTGCGCTTCCACCGCGAATTCCATCGGCAGTTCTTTCAGTACTTCCTTCGCGAAGCCGTTGACGATCAGCGCCACGGCCTCTTCCTCGCCCAGCCCGCGCTGCATGGCGTAGAAGAGCTGGTCTTCGCTGATCTTGCTGGTAGTGGCTTCGTGTTCGATCTGCGCGCTGGGGTTCTTCACTTCGATATAGGGCACAGTATGCGCGCCGCATGTGGAGCCGAGCAGCAGGCTGTCACACTGCGTGAAATTGCGGACATTATCAGCATTGGCGCCCACGCGGACGAGGCCGCGATAGGTGTTGTTGCTCTTGCCAGCAGAAATCCCCTTGGAGATGATCGTACTACGGCTGCCTTTACCGTTATGGATCATCTTGGTGCCGGTATCGGCCTGTTGGTAATTATTGGTGACCGCAACCGAGTAGAATTCGCCAACCGAATCTTCGCCGTTCAGCACACAGCTGGGATATTTCCATGTCACCGCGCTGCCGGTTTCCACCTGCGTCCAGCTGATCTTGCTGCGCGCGCCCTGGCACAATCCGCGTTTGGTGACGAAATTATAGATCCCGCCCTTCCCCTCGGCATCGCCGGGATACCAGTTCTGCACGGTGGAGTATTTGATCTCCGCATCTTCCATCGCGACCAGTTCCACCACCGCGGCGTGGAGCTGGTTTTCATCGCGCATCGGGGCGGTGCAGCCTTCGAGATAGGAGACGTAGCTGCCCTTCTCCGCCACGATCAGCGTGCGTTCGAACTGGCCGGTATTCTCCGCATTGATGCGGAAATAGGTGGAGAGTTCCATCGGGCAGCGGACACCTTCGGGGATGTAGACGAAGGTTCCGTCGGAAAAGACCGCGCAATTGAGCGTGGCAAAGTAATTGTCATGCATGGGCACTACTTTGCCCAGCCACTTTTTCACCAGCTCGGGATATTCGCGGATTGCCTCGCTGATCGAGCGGAAGATGACCCCGGCGGCTTCCAGTTCCTTGCGGAAAGTGGTGGCGACGGACACACTATCGAGCACGGCGTCGACCGCGATCTTCTTTTCCGCCTTGGGGTTGCGGGCACCCTTCACATTGGCGAGCAATTCCTGCTCTGCCAGAGGGATGCCGAGCTTGTCATAGACCGCCTTGATCTCCGGATCGAGCTCGTCGAGCGAATCCAGCTCCACCTTTTTCTTCGGCGCTGCGTAGTAATAGGCATCCTGGTAGTCGATTGGCGGATAGCCGAGCTTGGCCCAGTTCGGCTCTTCCATGGTCTGCCACAAGCGGAAGGCCTTGAGCCGCCATTCGAGCATCCATTCGGGCTCGTTCTTCTTCGCCGAGATAAAGCGGACGGTGTCTTCGTTCAGCCCCTTTTCCGCAAATTCGGTTTCGATTTCGCTCGACCAGCCATGTTCATAGTCAGCCGCCTTGGCGGCTGCTTCGCGGGCTTCACGATCCTGAATGTCTAGTTCTTCGCTCATGCCGGTTCCTGTTCCGGGATTTCCAGTCGCGCCAGTTGCGTCAGCGGCACGCTGGCGAGCGCGCTGCGCAGCGCTTCATTGACCACGGGCCAATGCGGTTTGACGGTGCAATTATGATCGACTGAACATTCCGCCCCGTCGACACAGGCGGTAAGCGCAATCGGCCCTTCCACCGCCTCGACAATATCGGCCAGCGTGATCGCCGCTGCCGGGCGGGCGAGTTGCAGCCCGCCATGCGCCCCGCGCACGGAGCGGAGCAGACCCGCGCTAACCAGCTTGCTCACCAGCTTCTGCACGGTGGGGGCGGGAAGGCCCGTTTCCTGCGCCAGTTCCGCAGCAGACACGCGCCCGCCACCGCAATGGCGCGCGGCGGCGCTCATGGTGACGACAGCATAGTCGGCAAGGTTGGAAAGGCGCATATTCTCAATTCGGACCAATTTGTTCCGAATTCACCTATGCACGCAAATTGGCTCTTTCAATGGAAAACCGCTTGTTGCGAGTCGTTAGCAGTTACTCATAGATCTGCTCATTCTCGGTCGCCGCGAAGGGATCGACCAATCCGTGCCCGGCAGGGCTGAGCATATCCTTCACCACCGTGTCTTCATCCGGCCCCAGCCGCGAGGGGGTACGCCCGGTGAATTCCCGAATATCGCGGATGAAATGCGCCTGATCGTAATAGGCATCACGAATCTGTTCGAGGATGAAGGATGGCACCTGCGGCATGGACAGGAACGTCGCCGCGCGGATCGCGCGATAGCGGCGCATCAGCGTGGCGGGCGGCTGGCCAAAGAAACGCACGATCAGCCGTTGTGCCTGGCGCTGGGAAAAGGGCAGGCGGGCATAGAGATCCTCCACCCGCGGCGACCAGCTTTCCCCCAGCCATTCGAAGGTCGTGCGCAGCAAGGCCGCGTGGCGCTCGGACAAGGGGGAGATGCCGGCGCGCACCGCCTCTGCCAGCCCTTCCGCCAGCGCGGAATCGGTGATCTGCCCTTCGCGCCGAAGGGCGAGCAACTGGTCCAGCCGCCGCGCCATTTCCTCTGGCAGGCAGGCATCCGGGGCAAGCTGTCGACTGTGGCATTCATCGACCGGCCGCCCCGCCAGCGCAGCCCAGCCCTGCGCGGTGAGTGATACCCCCAGCCCATGCACCGGCCCATGCGCGACGAAAGGCGTCGCTTTCATCTGCGGGGCAAGGAAGTAGATATCGCCAATTTCGCCAATTGCCGGATTGGGCAGGTCAAGCTCCGCCTTGCCCGAAACCCAGATTGCCAGCTGAGCGGAATAGGCCGGCAGGCATTCTTCCAGCCGCTCACGCCCGGTGCCGAACACATAAAGCGCATTCACATAGGGCTGCAGGTCCGCCGGGGCAGGCAGGAAGCTGAAAGTGTATGGCGACGATGCAGCTGTCACGAAAGCGCGCATGGCCTTGCGGCCATCCCCCTGTTTGCCAAGCCCCTGATAGAACGGGATATGTGACAGCATTGCCAGTTTAGGCAACAGCCAAATAAGCAGAATTGCGGATGGTTATGGCCATTGGGCCAGCCTTCTGGCTCAAGAAGCGCCAAAAAAAGAGGCGGCTCCCGCTATCGGAAACCGCCCCTTGAAGTTGAGGAACTCGTTGCATCACTGCCTCGAGCCCTTCGGGTCGCAAGTCCGTGTTAGGCCAAAGGGCTGATTCAAGATTGTATGGATTCGACATTGGGAACGTTCCCGGCATGACCAAAACTGTCATCTTCCTAAAAAATGGGCTGTAAAACCGGCATTCTGCCCCCTGCTGGTCGCTCGACAGCACCACCAGCGCTTGCCATAGGCGAGTCATGTTGTTCGACCTTGTCCGCCCCGCCATCTTCGCATTCCAGCCCGAAGACGCCCACCAGCTGAGCCTGTCTGCGCTGCGCTTGATGCCCAGGGGCAAGCCGCCAGCCTATGGCAAGCTTGCCACGCAAGTAGCCGGGATTCGCTTCCCCAACCCGCTCGGCATGGCCGCCGGGTATGACAAGGATGGCGAAGTGCCCGATGCGTTGCTTGGCCTCGGTTTCGGCTTTGCCGAGGTCGGCTCGATCACCCCGCTCCCCCAGCCGGGCAATCCCAAGCCGCGCCTGTTCCGCCTGACCGAGGACCGCGCGGTGATCAACCGCATGGGATTCAACAATGGCGGCGCGGAGGCTGCGGCGAAACGACTCGCGGCGCGGCGGACACGGCCCGGCGTGGTCGGGATCAACATCGGGGCGAACAAGGATGCAGCGGACCGCGTGGCAGATTATGCCACCATGACGCGGATCATGGCCCCGCTGGCAACCTATCTCGCCGTCAATATCTCCAGCCCCAACACGCCGGGCCTGCGTGCGCTGCAGGATGAAGGCGCGCTGACCGGGCTGCTCGACGGCGTGCTGGAAGCGCGCGCGGCGGTGATCCATGACAACCCGCCGCCAGTCTTCCTCAAGGTCGCGCCCGACCTGACGCCCGCGGACGTGGATGCGATTGCCCGGATCGCGATGGACAAGAAATTGGGCGCGCTGATTATCTCCAACACCACGATCGAGCGCCCGGCCCTCAAATCCGCCCATGCAGGCGAGACCGGCGGCCTATCCGGTGCGCCCCTCAAAGCCATGGCGCTGGAGCGGTTGCGTGATTTCCGCAAGGCCACCGGCGGTGCCATCCCGCTGGTGGGCGTGGGCGGCATCGTCAATGCGGACGACGCATGGGAGCGCATCCGCGCCGGGGCCAGCCTCGTCCAGCTTTACAGCGCCATGGTCTATGAAGGGCCAGGGATTGCGAAATGTATCACGCGCGGGCTGGAGCAGCTGATGGCGCGCGATGGCTTTGCGAGCATTGCGGAAGCAGTGGGGAGTGAAGGCACGTAGCAGGCTATTCGTCTTACCCCCCTGTGCCATGCCGCCGTTTGTTTCACGCAGAGACGCTGAGAAGGAAGTGGAGACGCGGGGAAGTAGTACCTGCGGCGCAGCCGCTATCCCCCACTGAAATCAGCACTGGGCGAAAGGAAAAGAGGACTGCCTGCGGCGCAAGACAGGTCTCTTTGCGTCTCCCTTTTCTTCTCCGCGCCTCTGAGTGAACCCAAACAAGCTCAACGCTCCCCCACCAGCACAACCCCCTCGCGCCGTGGATCATAGCCGCCATCCACCCGGCCATCGCGGATCAGCACACCGTGGACGCCGGAATCTTCGCCCTGCCCCGGCACCAGCGTGATGCCGCGCTCAGCCAGCCCTTCGACAATCGCCGGATCGAAATCGCCCACTTCCGCGCCGATCACATTGCCGCGCGCGATCAAATTTGGCTGCGCCAGTGCATCCTGCATCGGCAGACCCCAATCGACCGCTGCCACCAGCGACTTGCCAACATAGGCGAGGATCGAATTGCCGCCTGCCGAGCCAATCGCCCCGGCAAAATTCCCGTCCTTGTCCAGCATGATGAGCGGGATCATCGAACTGCGCGGGCGCTTGCCGGGCGCAACGGCATTGGGGGCGGCGCTGCCATCGGGCTGGAGCGGGTTGAAGGAGAAATCGGTCAGCTGGTTGTTGAGGAAGAAGCCATCGACCATGCGGCCGCTGCCGAAGATCGATTCCACCGTGGTGGTCATGGAAACAACATTGCCCCAGCGGTCCCGCACGATGAAATGCGAGGTTCCCGCCGGTTCCAGCGTCTTGTCCGCCACGGGCGGCGAAACGCCTTCTGGTACGCCAGCCGTGACATCCTGTGCCGCGCGCGGGCCGATCAACTTTGCGCGCTGGTCGAGATAGGCAGGGTCGAGCAGCCCCTTGATCGGCACATCAACAAAATCGCCATCGCCAAAATAGGCGTCGCGGTCGGCATACATCAGGCGGCTGGCCTCGGCGAAGAGATACCACGCCTGCGGATCGTCCGGGCCGCGCTGGGCAATATCGGTCCGCTCCAGCAGGCCGAGCAATTGCAGGAAGGCCGCCCCGCTGGAAGGCGGCGGGGGAACGCAGACCTTGTACTCATGCCATGGGCCGCAGACCGGCTGCCGCTTGGCCGGTTTGTAAGCAGCCATATCCGCCATAGTCATCGTTCCACCCAGGGGCGCTTCGCGTGTGCGCTGGACGATCTTGGCTGCTGTGCTGCCGCGATAGAGCGCATCCGGGCCTTGCTCTGCCAGCCGCGTCAGAAAATCGGCATAGGCAGGGTTGGCGAGTCGGTCGCCAGTCTGTTTGCGCGTGCCATCGGGCCGCGCGAAATAGGACTGCGCATCAGGCACGGAGAGCTGCGGGAAGCCCATTTGCAGGAAACGCCCCAGGCGCGGGGTGATGGTGAAGCCTTGTTGCGCCGTTGCAATCGCGCTGCCGAACAGGCTGTTCCACGGCAATTTGCCATGCTCCCCCTGCGCCATGGCCAGAGCGGCGACGGCCCCCGGCACCCCGGTGGCGCGCCCGCTGGTTACCGCCGTGCGGAAATCGAGCGGTTTGCCGCTATTGTCGAGGAACATGGTCCGGCTCGCCTGTGCCGGGGCGGTTTCGCGCCCGTCATAGACCACCACCGAGCGACTGGCGGCCTCGTAATAGGTGATGAATGTGCCGCCCCCCATGCCTGAGCTTTGCGGCTCCACCAGCGAGAGCATTGCCTGCACCGCCACCGCCGCGTCGGTCGCACTGCCGCCGCGTTCAAGCACCTCCATCCCGGCCTGCGCCGCGAGCGGGTTGGCGGCAATGACGAAGGGCTGGACAGTATCCTGCGCCGGCGGTGCGCTCGCTATATCAGGTACTGACCCGGAATCAGTGGCACAGCCGACAAGGGCGAAAGCGGGCAGGAGCGAAGCAAACAGGCGAGCAAGTTTCATGGCCCTACCCTTAGGTCCGCCCCTTGCCGCTGGCAACGCGTCATGCTCGCACCTTGCCGCAGCGGAACAGGCAAACTAGGTATCGCGTTCAAGGCGCGAGGCACAGATGCCCGCATGGAGTGGAGTGAACCGTGGACCTGGCTGATCTCGATACAGCGAATAACCTTGTCGAACTCTTCCTGTCGCGCGCCGATGCCAAGGGGGATGCGCCCTTCCTTGGGGCCAAGCGTGACGGGACATGGCAAACAATCAGCTGGCGCGAAGCGGCCGAGACGGTCTGCCTGCTGGCAGAGAATCTGCGCCGCATCGGGCTAACCGATGGCGACCGGGTGGTGCTGGTAAGCGAGAACCGCCCCGAATGGTGCATGGCAGACCTCGCCATCATGGCGGCAAGCTGCATCACCGTGCCCGCCTACACCACCAATACCGAACGCGACCATGCCCATATCCTCGACAATAGCAGCGCCCATGCCGTGATCGTCTCGACCGAGAAGCTGCTCAAGCCGCTCCATCCCGCGCTCCAATCGACCGGGATCGCCAAGCACGTGATCGGGGTCGAGGATCTGAAGCGCCACCAGTCGGGCACGTTCGACTATCATGGCTGGGACGTGATGACTGCCGGTGACGCCGCCGCCGCTCGCAAGGCGGTGGAAGCGCGGATCGCCGGGATCAAACGCGATGACACCGCCTGCATCATCTATACCAGCGGCACTGGCGGCGCGCCGCGCGGGGTATTGCAGCACCATGGCGCGATATTGTGCAATGTCGCGGGTGCTGGTGAAATACTGTCCGAGGATTTCGGGATAACGGACGAGCGCTTCCTCTCGTTCCTCCCGCTCAGCCATGCCTATGAACATACAGGCGGGCAGTACCTCCCCATCGGGGTGGGGGCGGAAATCTATTATTCCGAAGGGCTGGAGAAGCTCGCCAGCAATATCGAGGAAGTGCGCCCGACCATTATGGTCGTCGTCCCGCGCCTGTTCGAGGTTCTGCGTACGCGGATCATGAAGCAGGTGGAGAAGCAGGGCCGCATCCCCAATTACATGATGGACCGCGCGCTCACCATTGCCGGGCGCGCCAAAGGCGGCAAGCCGCGCCTGCGCGACCGGCCGATGAATGCCGTGATCGAGCGCACGCTTCGCCCGAAAATCCGCCAGCGCTTTGGCGGGCGGCTCAAGGCACTGGTCTCCGGCGGCGCGCCGCTCAACCCCGATGTCGGCAATTTCTTCGAGGCGATGGGGCTGACCATGCTGCAAGGCTATGGCCAGACTGAGGCTGGCCCGGTGATCAGCTGCAACCGGCCCAAGGTCGGCCTCAAGATGGATACAGTCGGCCCGCCCATGCGCGGGGTCGAAGTCAAGGTCGCTGAAGATGGCGAGCTGCTCGTGCGCGGCGAGCTGGTGATGAAAGGCTATTGGCAAAACCGCGCGGAGACCGAGCGGACTTTGGTAGATGGCTGGCTCCACACCGGCGATATCGGCCATCTCGACGAAGCCGGGCGGATCGTCATCACCGACCGCAAGAAGGACATGATCGTCAATGACAAGGGCGACAATGTCGCGCCGCAGAAGATCGAGGGCATGCTGACGCTACAGCCCGAAATCGCGCAGGCCATGGTGGCGGGCGACAAGCGGCCCTATATTGTCGGGCTGATCGTCCCCGACGCCGAATGGGCACTCGAATGGGCCCGCGCCAATGACGAGAAGTTTGACCTCGCCAAGCTGCAAGACCTCCCCGCTTTCCGCAGCGCCGTGCGCGCCGCGATTGACCGGGTGAACCAGGACTTGTCGGTGATCGAAAAGGTCCGCCAATTTACTTTCGCAGACGAGGCCTTCAGCATCGACAACCACGAAATGACGCCGAGCATGAAGATCAGGCGGCACAAGATCCGCGAACGCTATCAGGAGCGGCTCGACGGCTTGTATCGGGGCTAGCCCGGCAGCGCTCAATGCATTGCGATGAATTCGCGTAAATTCGGGTCGGTCTGGATGCGGATAGCAGCGGCGAAATGGCGCAGGACTTTGCGGACCATCAGGCGGCCTCTTTCTCGATGAATTCGGGATAGAAGCTCGGCGCACGGTCGCTCCAGCCGGGGGCGGTGGCGGCGGCTTCGCTGAGTGTCTGGAGCAACATCTTACGCCGGTTCGGGCGGATTTGCGGCAAGGCGGCGGCAGCGCAGAAGGCGCTGGGCAGCCATGGGCGGACATCCGCGCTCAGCAGGCGTTCGTAGAGGAAGCGGAAGGCCGAGAAGCTGTCGAGCCGTTCCTGCGCAAGGTCGAATGCGGCCACGCGCACCAGCTTGCCCATGAAGCCTTCGACCTGCTCGAAGCCGGTCTCTTCCGGGATGGCCCCGCGCAGCAGCTTCAATTCCTGGTAAGCGACATATTGGCTGCGGATCGCGGCATTTTCTTCCGCATCGCGCGCCCACAGTTTGAACGCATCCTGCCGCCCCAGCCCGATATCGAGGCTGCGCCGGATATAGCGCTGTTCCGCAGCCGTGAAGCCTGCGAATTCACGCATTTCAGAGATAGTCAGCGAAGCAGTTCCTGTGGTCGCCATGATGCGAATTCCCCTGTTGCAGGGGGAATGTCGCGCAGTTTGGTTAACGGCTGGTAACCATGAAGGAATTTATATGCGTGGAGTGGGTGTAGCGAGTGGCTAACCATAATGAGTCTTGGCTTGTGCGACCGCCTCCGCGCTCGCATCCTCGCGGCTGTTCCTTCACCCGGCAAGCCGGTTTCCGGGCCACTGCGGGCGGGCGGGCGCCCTTGCGGCCCGCTGGTCGCGGACCGGGCTAGCGCTGATCAGCCCGGTCCTTTTCTTCCTAAATCAACCCCGCCAGCGGGCTCGATGGATCCGCATATTTCCGCGTCGCCATCCGGCCTGCGAGATAGGCATCGCGCCCGGCCTCTACCGCCAGTTTCATCGCGCGGGCCATTCGGATCGGGTCTTTTGCTTCGGCAATGGCGGTGTTCATCAGCACACCGTCACAGCCCAGTTCCATCGCGACGGCGGCGTCGCTGGCGGTGCCGACCCCTGCATCGACCAGCACCGGCACGCTCGCACCTTCCTTGATCAGGCGGATGGTCACGCGGTTCTGAATGCCCAGGCCGGAGCCAATCGGTGCGCCCAGCGGCATCACGGCCACGGCCCCGGCATCCTCCAGCTGCTTGGCTGCGATGGGATCATCCGTGCAATAGACCATCGGCAGGAAACCTTCCTTCGCCAGCACTTCGCAGGCGCGGATGGTTTCGACCATGTTGGGGTAGAGCGTGCGCGCTTCGCCCAGCACTTCCAGCTTGACCAGATCCCAGCCGCCCGCTTCGCGCGCCAGTCGCAGCGTGCGGATCGCGTCCTCGGCGGTAAAGCAGCCAGCAGTATTGGGCAGATAGGTAATCTTCTTCGGGTCGATATAGTCCGTCAGCATCGGCGCCTTGGGATCGCTGACATTGACCCGGCGCACGGCGACAGTGACGATCTCTGCCCCCGAAGCCTCCAGCGCGGCGGCATTTTGTTCGAAATCCTTGTATTTGCCGGTCCCGACAATCAGGCGGGATTTGAAAGTGCGGCCAGCGACGGTCCAGCTGTCATCATTGCTCTGTGTCATGTGCCGGGCGGTATCCGCCGGACAGCGCATAGGCAAGGCCCATCCAGAAGATCAGCGCGGAGAGGCCCCAGCCTATGGCAAAACCCGTCTCTTCCCCGCTCATTGCCCAAGAGGGATCGCCGGTGAGGATCGTGCAGGCGGGAGTGCCACTCGCCAGGTCAATTGCGATGCGCGTATAGGGCAGCGCGAGGAGGACCGGAATGACGGTGGCAATGATCACTGCCCAACGCGTCGGCTTCCAGCACAGCAAACCTATCCCCAGCAGGTTCAACGGTAGAGTGAAGATATAGCCGAACAGCGAATCCGGGGAATTCTGGGTGCAGGTGTCTCCCGCGCTGGCGATCATTCCGTTCAGTCCGGCCAGCGTCAGCACCAGAAAAGCGGCAAAGGCGCGCCACACTGGCAATCAGCCGCCGCCGACGAAATGGACAATCTCCAGCACGTCCCCATGGGCAAGCGCCACGTGCTCCAGCGTCGAGCGCGGCGCGATTTCGCCATTATGCTCTACCGCGACCTTGGCTGGCTCCAGTTCAAGCTCACGCACGAGGTCGGCGATGGTGATGGCAGTGGTCCGGCGCGGTTCGCCGTTAAGGGTGAGGCTGATTTCTACGCTCATTCCTGCGCTGATAGCGCGCAGGTGGAATGGCGCAAGTTCAGGATATGGCCGAGCGAAACCAGCGCCACGCCAATAATGGTAAGCGCTGCCTCTTCCGCGCCATGCGGCACGGCGAGCGCGCCGCCCATGAAAGTCAGGCCCATCATGGCGATCACGAAAGGCGCCCGGCGGCGATGGCGCAGCGCACCCCAGCCAATCGCGACAGCCGCGATCACCAGCGCCAGCGCGAGCCCGATGCGATGAATTTCCGGCGCAAGCAGCCATTGCCCGCCCAGCCCCAGCGCGGAGACAACCACGATACTGGCCAGGCAATGAATCGCACACAACCCCGAAAGGAACAGCCCGGCGCGGTCAAGCCGCCGGCGAATCGAGAGGAAGCCGGAATTCATTACGACCCCGATGTATGTGACAATGTAACATTGTTCAAGATGGCTGGCAGGAATCTCTTTGCAACAAAAGGCTGGTTGCACGGGTTTTCCCTTGCGTAAGGGCGTTTTGCCTAGCATTTGTCGAAGCGATGGAAAGTTCAGTCGGCATGAACCGGGGGTTGCCCCGGTCCGTGGGGGGCACAGCGCGCCCTGCCTTGTTGGTGCATTGGCTGTATGTGGTTGCGGCGCTGGTGGTGCTAATGGTGGCAGTCGGCGGAATTACGCGCCTGACGGAAAGCGGCCTGTCCATCACCGAATGGAAGCCGATTACCGGGGCGATCCCACCCTTGAGCGAAGCGCAATGGCAGGCCGAATTCGCTGCCTACCAGCAAATCCCCGAATATACGCAAGTCAACGGCCCGGCCGGGATGACACTGGCGGATTACAAGTTCATCTATTTCTGGGAATGGGTGCATCGCTTGCTGGGGCGCGTGATCGGGCTGGCTTTTGCGCTGCCGCTCGCCGTGTTCTGGGCGAAGGGCTATATCCCGCGCGGATACAAGCCGCGGTTACTGGCCTTGCTTGCACTGGGCGGGCTGCAGGGCGTGTTTGGCTGGTTCATGGTCCGCTCTGGACTGTCCGGGCAAATGACCGATGTCAGCCATTTCTGGCTTTCGATCCATTTGCTGACGGCGCTGTTCACGCTGGCCGGGCTGGTCTGGACGGCTTTGGACCTGCGGATGTTGCAGCGGGACCCGGCCAGTGTGCCTGCCCGCCTGACCGGTTTCGGGATCATGGTGGCAGGGATCCTGTTTATCCAACTGTTGCTCGGCGCATGGGTGGCGGGGTTGAATGCGGGCCATGCCTCTGACACATGGCCCCTGATGCAGGGGCGCTTCGTGCCGGAATTTGAGACCGGCAAGGGGTTGGGCTGGGCCATCACCCATGACCCGTTCCTGCTCCATTTCCTCCATCGCTGGTGGGCATGGATTGCCGTGATCGCGCTGGTGTGGCTGGCGCGCCGGGTGCGCGCGGCCGACCGGATGGCATCGGTGGCAGTGCATATTACCTTTGGCACGCAGATCCTGCTCGGCATAGCAACCGTCATGACCGGCATTTCGCTGTGGGTCGCAGTGGCGCACCAACTGGTTGGCGCCTTGCTGGTGATGGCAACCGCCTGGGCAATCCATCGGCTGGGACGATCGCCATGGCGGCGTTGATCTGGTGCCCTTTCCCGGATGAAGAGGCGGCGCTGGCCGCCGGACAAGTGCTGCTCGAAGAACGGCTGGTGGCATGCTGCAATATACTGGGTAGCATCACATCCCTGTTTGCCTGGCAAGGTGAGACCAGCCGGAGCTTGGAAACCGGCGCGTTGTTCAAGACCGACAGTGCAATATTGGCGGCTGCCGTGGCGCGGCTGGAAAAGCTGCATCCTTACGCAGAACCTGCTATCCTTGGCTGGCACTGCGATGCCGCAGGGGAAGCGACTGGCACATGGCTGGTTGCATTGGCAGAGGGGGCAAGGCATGAATCCGTTTGATCGCCGTCGCGCGCTCCAGCTTGCCGTCGGCTTCCTGGCAGCACCGACGCTGTTCGCGCGTCCGGCACAGGCGGGCATGCGCAGCAACGGCCAACAGCTGCCGATCCCGCTTGAGCCCATGGTGCTGACGCGAACGCTCGAACGCGAATTGGTCGACGGGAACATGCTGGCGGTAACGCGCAGTTGGCAGCTTGGCTTCCAGCCAGCCGCCGGGGGGGTGCGTGTCAGCGGCAAGCAGTTATCCGCCACAGTATCCGCCCCGGATTCGCTCGCGCCGCTGGCCCGGCTGGAGCAGCAAAGGATTGACGGATCGCGCTTCCCCATGTGGCTTGATGGCCTGGGGATGATCCAGGGGACCGATCCGGCACCCCGGTCGGACATGCTGGAGCAGGCCCTGCAAATCGCCGTTCAACGCATTCGCGAAGCGGAAATGCCGCCGCGCCAGACACAGGCGGCGCAAGACATGCTGGTGCACATTACCCGGTCTGCCGGGCAAATGCTCGGCAATATGGCACCGGATTTCTTCTTCCCCCGCCAGCTGGCCTGGGCGGAAGAGCGCGAGCTGGACCTGCCCGGCGGCTTGCGTGGCAGTGTGGAGGTGCAGTTCAGGGCGCTGCAATGCGACGACAGCCCGATGCTGCGCCAATCCAATCGCGAAATCGTGACCCGCATTGGCGAGACCGCGCGCAAGGCCAGCGAAAGCTGGGAACTGGTCCCCGACGAATAGGGATCATGCCCGAACACATCCTTTGCGGTATTATTTTACCTCTCTGGTGAAGCCCGGATTTGCTTGACTTGAGGCGCATAAACGCACAGATGCGCCGCTCTTCGTGGACCGCATTGGCGGATTCGCGGGTGCAAGAAATTTCAGCAATGGAAAGAAACAGCCATGAAGGCTCTGACCAAGACTACCCGGTCCATCAAACCGGCCGAGGTGGAAAAGAACTGGCATCTGATTGATGCAGACGGGCTGGTCGTTGGCCGCCTCGCCACGATCATCGCCAATATCCTGCGCGGCAAGACCAAGCCGAGCTTCACTCCGCATGTCGATTGCGGTGACCATGTTGTCGTCATCAATGTCGAAAAAGTGCGCTTCACCGGCAACAAGACCGGTAACAAGAAATATTACAAGCACACCGGCTATGCCGGCGGCATCAAGGAAACGACCCCGGCCAAGGTGCTGGAAGGCCGCTTCCCCGAGCGCGTGCTGGAAAAGGCTGTCGAGCGCATGATCCCGCGTGGCCCGCTGGGTCGCCAGCAGATGAAGGCGCTGCACCTTTATGCCGGCACCGAGCACCCGCATGACGGGCAGAGCCCCGCCGTGCTCGACGTTGCTTCCATGAATCGCAAGAACAAGGTTTCCGCATAATGACTGACGAAACCAAGACCGAAACCGTCTCTGACCTGGCTGATATCAAGGATATCGCTGGTGACGCCGCTGCAACCGATGCGGTTGTGCCTGCCGCCCCTGCCACGCCGTTGCGCGAACAGGAACTGGACGCGCAGGGCCGCGCCTATGCCACGGGCCGCCGTAAGGACGCCACGGCTCGCGTGTGGCTGAAGCCCGGCACCGGCAAGGTCACTGTCAATGGTCGTGACCAGGAAGTGTATTTCGCCCGTCCGACGCTGCGCCTGATCATCGACCAGCCCTTCGCGATCACGGATCGCCAGGGCCAGTATGATGTCGTCGCTACCGTCAAGGGTGGTGGCCTGTCCGGCCAGGCCGGCGCTGTAAAGCACGGGATTGCGCAGGCACTGGCCAAATACGAACCGGCCCTGCGCGGCACGGTCAAGGCTGCTGGCTTCCTCACCCGCGACAGCCGCGTGGTCGAGCGTAAGAAGTATGGTCGCGCCAAGGCACGCCGCAGCTTCCAGTTCTCGAAGCGCTAAGCTTCAGGACACAGCATTATTCGAAAGGGCGGCCTGGCGACAGGTCGCCCTTTTTCATGCGCCGCCCATCAGTCAGCGTTTCACAGCCAGGATCTGCTTCGCAACATACCAGCTGACAGGGATCGCCAGAACAAAGCCGGCAAGCGCTGCAATGACAATCGGCCAGGCACCGTCCATGCCTGCTGCCAATACCCCGGTGACTCCCATGCCCATCAGCATGGTGGCGATAACAAGGTGCAGGATAATCGAGAGACGCATCATGGGCTTGGCCCCCTTATGATATGAAGTATCGCAGGGTGCAGTAGGACCCGGCGCAGGGCCTGTCCTTGAGAAAGATCAAATGCGCAGCGGATCAGGGGGAAGGGGCAGGACCTTCAGGCACCGCGCCAACCAGCACATCGCCTTCGCCGCCCTCTTCGAAATTGCGCGCATGCAATTCCAGCCCATTCCCGTCCCAATGGAGGATGTTGAAGCTGGGCGGAGTGGAGCGGATACGATGCGACAAGGTGCCCGCCCCGATCATGCGCAAGGGGCCGCCCGGCGTGTCTGCAACAAGATCAAACGCGTCATGCACATGGCCGGTCAGCACCGCCAGCACATTGCGGCGCGCGAGCTCTTCCATCGCCTGCGCCCCGCCATGGGTCAGCAAGCGCCCGTCTGCACGGCGCTCTGGCAAGGGATGGTGGCCACAGACCAGCGCCTGCGTGCCCGGCGGCAAGGCATCAATTTGCGCAAGGCAACTGGCCAGCGCTTCCGGCTTGATCCAGCCATCGACCCAGGGCCAGCGTTTCTGGAACGGAATGGTGGTCTGCAAGGATACCAGCGCCAGCCCCGGCAGCACTTCTTCACCCGGAGCAATCAGCCGGTCGAGCCCCGCGCGCATGGTGCGATAGCGACGGAACGGGTCGCGAATGCGCTCCAGCGGGTTGAAATAGGGCATGTCATGATTGCCCACCTCCAGCCATAGCGGCACCTCAAGCCCGGCCAGCCAGCTCCACGCCGCGCGATATTCGCGATGCCGCGCGCGCATGGTGAAATCCCCGGTGATGACGAGCGCCGTCGGCTGCCAGCGCGCAATCTCGCTTTCCACCCATGCCAGTGCCTGTCGGTCTTCCCGCCCGAAATGGATATCGCTGAGATGGAACAATGTGGCAGGCAGGGTGCTCATGGTGGTGCGCTATAACAAACCCGCCCGCTTGGACAGGCCCCCGATCACAGCTTGCGGGTAATGATCAGCCAACCCGCGACCGCATTGACCACACTATAGGCACCATAGCCCCAGGCCATGGAAGGCCAGCCATGAGCTGCAAACAGCATCGCGGCGAGCAGGACGGCAAATTCGATCCCCAGCGTAATCCGCCCGCTGAGCCTCGCCGACGCCGAACCGAGGTCCCCAAATAGCGGGTGGCGACTCGCCAGCACTGCCCGATGCAGCGCGAAATTCCCGATTCCGAGCATGAAGATTGCGAAAATTGCCATTCGTTGCACTTTTGCGAAATCATTCGTCGGGCCGCAATGGCCATTCGTCCGGCGGTTCGCGTCGTCCGTCCGGGCGCAGCTATTTTGGTCGAATGGCGCAGTGGCATGGTCGAGCCCGTGCTGAAGCACCCGGCGCATTCCCCTATTCCTTCAATTGCGCGGTGCTTCCCATTCCCCTGAACCCACGGGAAGCCCCGCCACACGGAGGAATAAATCATGAAACGTCCCCTTTTCGCCCAAGCCATCGTCGCCGCAGCCATTGGCTCGCTGGCCCTTGCCACCCCTGCCGCAGCCGGGACCATGTCGGTCGAGCATCAAGATCTCGACCTGTCCACGGCCAAGGGCCAGAA
The DNA here is from genome assembly GCA_024236195.1 of Sphingomonadaceae bacterium. Classification (GTDB taxonomy): domain Bacteria; phylum Pseudomonadota; class Alphaproteobacteria; order Sphingomonadales; family Sphingomonadaceae; genus JACXVD01. The sequence continues at coordinate 615,796 of JACKKZ010000002.1, read as the reverse complement.
GATCCTGCAGCAGCGCATCAACCAGGCTGCCCGCGAAGTGTGCGGCATTGATCGCTCGCGGACCAGTTCGCGCATCCAGTCTACGGAAGCGAAGCGTTGTTATGCCGAGGCCAAGGCCGCAGCGAACAAGCAATTTGCAGCTGTCATCGAAGAACAGCAGCTTGGCGGCTGATTAAACCCCACCAACCGCCATTGGCCCCGACCGGATCCAGTCCCCCGGTCGGGGCCTTTTTATTGCCCAACATGCGCAAAAAGGAAATTACGGCTTGCTTGGTCGCGGACGCCTCAGCGGCCCGCCATCGCCTTGACCTTGGGCAAATATGTCCGCCCGATCCGCAAGGCTTCGCCATCGTCAAGCTCGACCGACCACACCCCCAGCCCGTCATGCCGCAGCCCGCGAATTCGATCACGCCGCAGGATGGTAGAGCGGTGGATGCGGATGAACTGCGTCGGGTCGAGCCGTTCTTCCAGCCCGGCAATTGTCTGCAGCAGCAAATAGCTGCGCCCGCCCTCCTCGCCCTGGCCGACATGCAGCCGGACATAGTCGCGTTCGGCATCAATCCGCCCGACTTGCGCCACTTCAATACGCAGCAATTCGGAACGATGAGGGACCCACAGCTCTTCCAGCCACTTGCTGTCGCTGGCCGGATGGCCACCGCGACGCGCCAGCGCGCGCTGGATAGCCCTTCCCAGCCGGTCAGGCGCAACCGGCTTGAGCACATAGTCCACTGCATCAAGGTCAAACGCCTCGACGGCAAATTCATCATGCGCGGTGACGAAGATCACCGCCGGGCGCTGCGCCACCCTGGCCAGTTTGCGCGCAACCGACAGGCCATCCACTTCCGGCATGGTCATGTCGAGCAGCACGAGGTCGGGCTTGAGCGCGTCGATCAGGCGCAGGGCAGCAGCGCCATCGCTGGCCGTGCCGACCACCTGCAATTCGTCCAGCCCGGCACAGATCACCTGCATCCGCTCCACCGCCAGTGGCTCGTCATCGACGATCAGAGTGCGCAGGACTGTATCGCTGTCATGGTCAGAGGGCATGTTTCACCATCGGCAGGCGCAGTTCCGTGCAATAGCCCTGCGGTGTCGGGCCGGAATTGATCGTCGCTTCCTGGCCAAAGCGGGCTTCGATCCGGTCGCGCACATTGGCAAGGCCAATGCCGAACCCGTTGCTAGCCTTTGCCGAAGCGCCGGGGCCGTTGTCACATACCGTGATTACCAGCCGCCCATATTCCTCGCGCGCAGACAGGGTGACGGTGACCGGGTGCCGGGTAGGCGCAACACCATATTTGACGGAATTTTCCACCAGTGGCTGCAAGATCATTCCGGGCACACGGGCATCTGCCAGCTCATCTGGCAAGTCGAAAACCGGTTTCAACCGGTCCGGGAAGCGCACCGCTTCGATTTCGAGATAGTGCCGCTGCAGGTCAAATTCCTCTTCCAGCGCAACATCGGAGGTCGGGTCATCGGCCAGCGAATGGCGATAGAAATTGGAGATATTCTGGATCATTTCCTCCGCCCGGTCGCCTTTGCCGGTCATCACCAGGGCAGAGAGGGAATTGAGCGTATTGAACAGGAAATGCGGGTTTACCTGATAGCGCAGGGACCGCAATTCCGCCGCCTTGGCGGCCTGCCGGAAGGCCCCTGCGCGGCGCTCCGCCAGCCGGGTTTGCGCCACTGCCAGCAAGGCAAGGTAGAGCGCCGCCCAGGCCAGCAACACGAAATAGCGACTGGTGGCGATATCCACGACTGGCCGCCACTTCTCGATCCCCTGCGGTGCGGATTGCAGGGTGATGGTAGTAGCTGGAGCCGGATCCTCACCATCCTGCCCAATCCCGGGGGCCATGCCGGGCACATCGACCAGCACGTTACCCGCTTCATCCCGGCGCAGGTTGATCCCCTGCTTCTCACCCAGTTTCTGGATCATGGCCGATTCAAGATCGGCAAATGCCAGCTGGTTTACCTGAGCAATCAGCAGGGCACCGGGCACCGCCACAACCAGTGCTGCGACAATCTTGGTCCACATCGGCCGCGCATCAAACAGGCGCAGGATCAGCCACAGCACGAAGGTGACGCCCATGCCCGCCACGGTGACGATGGCGCGCCGCCACAGCACCGCGCTTTCCATGTCGATCCCGACAATCACCCCGCGCAGGGTCGTGAGCCCGAAATAGCAGACCCACAGGCCCACAATCGACGCGACAATCATCCGCAAGGGGACGCGGGCGGTTTCAGGAGATGTTGCAATGCCAACCATTATGCCGCTGCCTTAGACCGGGAACGGTACGCGAGGCCAGCGCCGTGGTCGAACAGGCTTGGCGGTTGGTCGAGCGGGAGCGCGGCTAATTGGGCCAAACTTTCCGTCCAATTGAACGGAATTGAGCGATGCCCATTGATCGCCGCTCATTGCGTGATTTCGATCCCGGTATGTCGAGGAATGCCTCTACTTCACCAGCCAAGGCAGTGAAAATTTCAAGCGGCTCCATTGTTTCACGATCAAGCAAAACCAGTATCGCCGTATCGTAAGATTGGGGATGCCTGATTGACGAGCACCGGCCCGAATAGGGTTTCGCCCGATCCACCGCGCGTCCCTTTATCTGGACTCTTTCCGGCTTCCCCGACGAATAGTCCCACGCATCGAACCCGGCTTGGCGCGCTTCGCAGAGTTCCAGCCCCAGCAGGCTGGCTGCTGTCAGCTCCGCTATTTCCCCGGTGGCGCCCAGGGGCTTGCCGGTGCGGCGGTAATATTCTGTCGCAACCAGCTTGATCGCATGGACCAGTTCATCTTCACCGCCAAGATCAAGCCCCTGCATCTCCTAGTTAGCCAGCAGCTTTTCCTTGGCGATCTTGTCCTTCCAATGCGCCGGGGCGAGTGTGTGGACATTGTTGCCCTCTGCATCGACGGCGACGGTCACCGGCATATCCTGCACGGTGAATTCATAGATCGCTTCCATGCCAAGGTCCTCAAAAGCGACAACTTTCGATTCCTTGATCGCGCGCGCGACCAGATAGGCGGCGCCGCCGGTGGCCATCAGATAGGCCACCTTGAACCGGCTGATCACTTCCACCGCATCTGCACCACGTTCAGCCTTGCCGATCATCGCGAGCAGGCCCTGATCGAGCATCATCTCGGTGAATTTGTCCATCCGGGTGGCGGTGGTCGGGCCAGCCGGGCCGACGACTTCGCCCATCACCGGATCGACCGGGCCGACATAGTAAATTGCACGCCCGGCAAAGCTGACTGGCAGTTCCTCCCCTCTGGCCAGCATGTCCTGAATGCGCTTGTGGGCAGCATCACGCCCCGTCAACATCTTGCCCGAAAGCAGCAGACGGTCACCATTTTTCCAGCTCGCCACCTCTTCCTTGGTTAAAGTGTCGAGATTGACCTTCTTCGCCTGCGCATCGGGCTGCCAATGGACATCGGGCCATTCATCGAGGTTCGGCGCGGGGATATAGCTGGGGCCTGAGCCGTCGAGGGTGAAATGCGCATGGCGCGTGGCGGCGCAATTGGGGATCATCGCCACCGGCTTGCCTGCGGCGTGGCAGGGCCAGTCCTTGATCTTCACATCGAGCACGGTGGAAAGCCCGCCCAGCCCCTGCGCACCAACGCCCTGCGCATTGACCTTGTCAAAAATCTCGATTCGCAGCGCTTCAATATCGTTCTGCGGACCGCGTGCTTTCAATTGGCCCATGTCGATCGGGTCCATCAGCGCTTCCTTGGCCAGCTTGACGCAATGTTCCGCCGTGCCGCCAATACCGATTCCGAGCATGCCCGGCGGGCACCAGCCTGCGCCCATGGAGGGGATCTGTTCCAGCACCCATTCGACGATATTGTCGGACGGGTTCATCATCTTGAACTTGCTCTTGTTTTCGCTGCCGCCGCCCTTGGCCGCGACGTCAATCGAGACGGTGTTGCCCGGCACCATTTCGACTGACAGGACACAGGGCGTATTGTCCTTCGTATTGCGACGGGTGAAGGCTGGATCGGCAAGCACTGAAGCGCGCAGCTTGTTTTCCGGGTGGTTATAGGCGCGGCGCACCCCTTCATCGACCACGTCCTGCAGGCTGCGTTTGGAATCAAGGCGGCAATCCTGCCCCCATTTGACGAAGACATTGACGATCCCGGTATCCTGGCAGATCGGCCGGTGGCCCTCGGCGCACATGCGGCTGTTGGTGAGGATCTGCGCGATGGCGTCTTTCGCTGCCGGGCCCTGTTCCGCTTCATAGGCCTCGCCCAGCGCCTTGATGTAATCCATCGGGTGGTAATAGGAGATGTACTGGAGCGCGTCGGCCACGCTTTCAATCACATCATCCTCGCGAATCGTCACCATGTCGCTCATCGAAGCCATGCTCCTTCCTGTCGATTGCCTGTGCCCCATAGGCGCGGCATACCCCAGACGTCAAAGCGCTTGGCGAGCAGGCCTGTAGGGACTAAAGCCAAGCCCGTTGACGAACTGTATTGCATCCGTAATACAGCCATCCGGGATAATGGTAATGATGACAGCAACGCGCCCTGCCACCACTGACTATGCCGCCGCGCGCCGCGCCATGCTGGACAGCCAGCTGCGCACCAGCGGCGTGAACGAGCCCTTTGTCCTTGCCCGGATGAAGGAAGTGGCGCGCGAGGACTTCGTGCCCGAAACCATGCGCGGCGCCGCCTATATGGACCGCGCCATTGCCTTGGGCGAAGGGCGCCATCTGGCTGCCCCGCTGGTGCAAGGTAAGATGCTGACTGAAGCCCGTCCCCATGCTGGCGATGATGCGCTGGTGGTGGATGGCGGCAGCGGCTATCTCGCCGAATTGCTGCGCCCGCTGGTCGGCTCGCTGACCGTGCAGAGCCCGGAGGAAGCGATCAAGGGGCGCAAGGGCGGCTTCTCGCTGATCGTGATTGACGGGGCCACTGAAGAAATCCCGGCCTCGCTGGCCAAGCGGCTGCGTGATGATGGGCGGATCGTAACTGGCCTCGTCACCCGCGGCGTCACCCGCCTGGCGGTGGGTCGCAAGGTGGGCGGGGAACTTTCCTTCCTCCCGGTCGCTGACATTGGCATGCCGATCCTGGCCGAATTCAATGTCCCGAAAGGCTGGAGTTTCTGACCATGTCGCGCCGCATTCTCGCATTTGGCCTGCTGGTCGGCTCTGCGCTTGTCGCAGCGCCCGTTCATGCTGACACTTTGCGGGAAGCACTGGCAGAGACTTATCGCACCAATCCGACGCTCCAGGCCGCGCGGGCGCAGCAGCGCGCCACCGACGAATCTGTGCCAATCGAAAAATCTGCCGGGCGGCCCAATGTCAGCTCCTCCGGCCAGTATATCGAATTCATCAAGCAGAGCTCCAGCAGTTTCACCGCGCCGGAGCGACTGGCGGGGGCCGGGGTTGATCTTGGTGTTCCGATCTATTCCGGCGGGGCCGTGCGCAATGGCGTACGCGCAGCGGAAACCCGCGTAAGGGCTGGTCAAGCTGATTTGCGCGGCACGGAATCGGCGATTTTCAGCCAGGTTGTCGCGGCCTATATGGATGTGATCCGGGCGGAAGCCATCGTGGCACTGTCCGGCAACCAGGTCGGCGTGCTGGAAGTCAATTTGCAGGCCACCAGCGACCGGTTCGAAATTGGCGACCTGACCCGCACAGACGTGGCCCAGTCCGAAGCCCGCCTCGCTATCGCCCGCAGCGATTTGCGCTCCGCACAGGCAAATCTGATCAGTGCGCGGGAAAATTACATCGCGCTGGTGGGCAAGGCTCCGGATAACCTCCAGCCCCCGCCGCCGCTGCCGGGCCTGCCTGCAAATGTTGACGAGGCGGTGAGCTTCGCGCTGGAATATAATCCGGACCTGATCGCCGCGCGCGAACGCTCCAAAGCGTCGGAGTTTGACATCAACGTCGCCGGTGCGTCGCGGTTGCCGCGCCTGTCGGTCTTTGCCAGTGGCGATTACACCAACTATCTCGGTACGCTGGGCGGGCCGATCGGCAGTTCTGTCGCGCAGGAAACCACTGCAGCGCAGGCGGGCGTTTCACTTTCCATCCCGCTGTTCCAGGGCGGGCGCCCGGCAGCGCTGCAACGTCAGGCGCAGGCCCGCGCTGCGGCCACGCTGGAGCAGGAAATTGCGGTTGAGCGCGGTGTGATCGCACAAGTGCGTGCCGCTTGGTCGAGCTGGAAGGCCGCCAATGAAATCGTGGAATCGAGCCAGCAGGCAGTCGCTGCAGCCGAATTGAGCCTTGAAGGGGTGCGCGCGGAAAATACCGTCGGCAATCGCACTATCCTCGACATCCTCAATGCCGAACAGGAATTGCTGTCCGCGCAGGTGCAGCTCGTGACTGCCAGGCGCAATGCCTATGTCGCAGGTTTTTCGCTGCTCGCGGCGATGGGGCGGGCAGAGGCACGCGACCTTGGCCTGGCTGAGGATTCCGGGGTTTTGTATGATCCGGCGGTCAATTACGAGCGGGTCAAGGGCAAGTTCTTCGACTGGGATCGCGATCCCGATCCGGTCCCGCAGGCAACACGCACCGTTGACATTCCCGCACCTGACGCGACAATCCCGGATCAGCAGGGGGGTGATTCACCCTCTGCAACCAATCGCTGAATTCAGGGGCAGGCGAAGAGAATGGCACAGCAGGGCGAAGCGTCGGTTGAGGAAATTCTTGAGTCGATCAAGAAAGTCATCGCCCGCGATAACCGCGCAGGCGCAGCGGTAGAGCGCCGTCGGCGCGAGAATGATGGTGTGCGTGATACCGCCTCGCCCGGTTACGACACGGCGAGCGACGATATCCTCGACCTGGGCGATGCCGATCTGGTGCGCGAAGACAAGCCCGATCCCGATGCCCTGATTAGCGAAGGCGCTCGCGCATCCATGCGCGACAATCTCGCTGCGCTGGCCATGCTGGCAGAGCCGGGCGCGCAGCCGCAAATCGTCCGTTCCGGGGAAACCTCGCTGGAAGGCATGGTGCGCGACATGCTGCGCCCCATGCTGGCGGAATGGCTCGACCAGAACCTGCCCGGCATGGTTGAGAAAATGGTGCGTGACGAAATCGCCCGCATCGCCGGCAAGCGCGGCTGATCCAGGCCATTTCCCAGCAAATCGCTTGATCGCAGCGCGGGAGAGGTTACTTCTCCCTCCCATGAAACACATCACCGGGTTCGCATCCCTGTTCGCCGTGCTGGCTGTGTCCAGCCCTGTTCTCGCGGAAGACCACAAGGCACCGCGCCCACCGATGAGCGCGCAAGACCTCGTCACTATGCCCCGGCTGGGCGGAGCGACGGTAACGCCGGACGGGCACTATGCTGTCTATCCAGTGACGGTAACCGATCCGGAAAGCTACAAGCGGACCACTCAGCTTTACCTGCGCGATCTGCAGGATGAAGATGGCGAGCCGATCCTGCTGGACTTGAAGGGCAGCGCTTCCAGCGCGGCCTTCGGGGCAGATAGCTGGCTCTATTTCCTTTCTGACCGCAAACCGGAAGGAGCAGAGGAGGGCACGGAAGGCACTACGCAGGTCTGGCGCGCCGCCCTTGAAGGGAACGGTAACCTCTCCGGCCCGATGCAGGTGACCAATCTGCCCGCCGCAGTGGAAGGGTTCCAGCTCTCACCCGACGGCAAGCGTATCCTCATTTACGGCCAGACCGCGCGCAGCTGTGCTAGTTATGGCTGCGACGACGGGCCAACTCACCTGCCCGGCCCCGGCACAGGCAGGCTCTACCAGTCTGATGTCGGTTTCATCCGCCATTGGGACAGCTGGGAAACCCCAGGCGTCTATAGCCGCGTATTTGCCTTTGACCTGGTGGAGGGCAAGGCGAGCGGCACCGGCATTGCGCTGGATGGCCCCGCCGAAGCTGGTGTGTTGACCGGCGACACCCCGACCCAGCCCTTTGGCGGCGGAGAGGACATTGCCTGGGCGGCGAATAGCTCCGGCGTATTCTTTACGGCGCGACAGGCAGATGCAGGCGAACCTCGCTCCACCAACCTCGATATCTGGTGGAGCGATTTGAGCGGCGCAGCACCGACCAACCTCACGCTCGCCAACAAGGCTACGGATGCCCTGCCCGCCCCTTCGCCCGATGGCAAATGGCTCGCTTTTGTAGCGATGGAGCGGCCCACTTACGAAGCCGACCGGCAAGTTATCCAGTTACGCGACCTCGAAACCGGTGAACAACGCGCTCTGACCGCCAATTTTGACCGGAGCTTCGGCTCGCTCACATGGACACCGGATTCGCGCTGGATCATCGCCACGGCGCAGGATGTGCTCGATACGCCTGCCTTCCGCATTGACCCGCGCAATGGCGCGGTGGAGCGGCTCGACCTGATGGCCGGGAACGAAGCACATATCGGCAATGTCACCCCCCTGCCCGGCAAGCAGATGCTCTTCGCCCGCGATTCGATCGGTGGCCCCGCCGAATTGTATCTTTCGCGCAACTGGCAGCAGGCGCGCCCGCTGACCGAAGTAGGCGCGAAAGTGCTGGGACAGCGCGCCTCCATCGTCACCCGCCGGTTCAGCTTTACGGGCGCAGATGGCGATACTGTCTGGGGCCAGATCACCAAACTGGAAGACCAGAAGGGTCCGATCCCCACCATCCTCTATGTCCATGGCGGGCCGCAGGGCAGCTTCAACGATAGCTGGTCCAGCCGCTGGAACCCGCGCGTGGTGGCGAGCCAGGGCTATGCTGTGGTCTCGGTCGATTTCCACGGCAGCACGGGTTACGGTCAAGCCTTCACCGATGCCATTACCAAGGATTGGGGTGGCAAGCCGCTGGAAGATTTGCAGCTGGGCCTGGACGCTGCGCTCAAGCTTGATCCGCAGATCGACGGCAGCCGCGCCTGCGCTATGGGAGCGTCCTATGGCGGCTACATGATGAACTGGATCGCCGGGAAATGGCCGGAGCGCTTCAATTGCCTTGTCCAGCACGATGGCGTGTTTGACCAGCGCGCCATGTATTACGAGACCGAAGAGCTGTGGTTCATCGAATGGGAGCATGGCGGCAAGGCCTATTTCGAAGCGCCCGAAGAGTTCGAGAAGTGGAACCCGGTCAATTTCGTCGACAATTGGCAGACACCCATGCTCGTTATCACAGGGGAGAAGGATTTCCGCATTCCCTACACGCAGGGGATCGCCAGCTTCACCGCACTCCAGCGCAAGGGTATTCCCGGCGAGCTACTGGTCTTCCCGGATGAAAATCATTGGGTGCTCAAGCCGAAGAATTCGCTGCAATGGCACCAGACCGTGTTTGCATGGCTCGATCGCTGGCTCGGCAAGGATGCGGAAGCCGCCGCTGAATGAGTGAATTGAGCGAATTGGACCGGGCCGAACTGGCGCTGGCGAAAATCGGCGGGGAGCGGATCGAACGGCAGATTTTCCTCTGCGCCCTGTCCGAGAAGCAGAAATGCTGCAGCCGTGAAGCGGGAGAGGCGGCATGGAATTACCTCAAGCGCCGGTTTCGCGAACTACGCCTGCCCAAATCGGGCATCCAGCGGAGCAAGGCGGATTGCCTTCAGATCTGCGTGGCGGGGCCAGTGGCCGTCGTCTGGCCCGATGGTGTCTGGTACCATAGCTGCAATGAAGAGGTGCTGGAGCGCATCATTCAGGAGCATCTGATCGGCGGTACGCCAGTGGACGAATTCCGCCTGCGCGAGCCACAGCCCTGATTTTGGGCTGCCCTATTGGTTGCGTTCTTCTTCCAGCTTTTCGCTGATTGATTCGTCATGTCCCGTCCCGCTGGAAAGGAACATCAGCCCCATCAACGCTGATGTCAGCAGCATGGTGAAGCCAATTCCCAGCGCCGCCGCGATGAAGTAATGCACTGAAACAAAACCATTTTGCTTGTAGAGCACGGCCACGGCGAGGATCACCACGCCAATTGTGGCCAGAAACATGAAACGCATCAGCCGCATGTAGCGGGCCCAGGCATGAGCAGCCTTTTCCGGATCTTCGAGCGGGGATTTGGGAATCATGCGCTCCCCCTACGCCTTTGCGGGGTGATGACGCAATTCACCTGAGACGGGGCGATTCGCTTTTCCGCGCGGTTCATGGCACAATGCGTGTCCCACGCATGGAAGGGAAATGCCCATGGAAATTGCCCAGATCATCGCAGGTCGCGCCAGTTCGCAGGTCATCACCTGTGACGTTTCCGCCAGTGTTCGTGAAACGGTCGCGATGCTTGCCGAGAAACGCATTGGTGCCGTGCCGGTGATGGAAGAGGGCAAGGTCGCCGGGATATTCTCTGAACGTGACGTGCTGTATCGCCTGGCGGCGGACGGTGCGGGCTGTCTCGACAAGCAAGTGCGCGATGTCATGACCGCGCCTGCCATTACGGTCGAACCGACAACCAAGGTGATTGATGCACTAGCGCTCATGACTCGCCGCCGTATCCGCCATTTGCCGGTGGTCGATGGCGCGCTGATGTGCGGCTTCATTTCGATTGGCGACCTCGTGAAACTGCGCATTGAGCAAGCCGAGCAAGAAGCCGAGGTGATGCGTGAATATATCCAAACCGCTTGAGTTTGCCCTGCACGCTTCCTAGATCAGCGCCATGGCTGACGCTCTTACCCTGACTGAATCCGCTGCCAAGCGGGTCGCATGGATCGCCGAGAAACAGGCGAAGCCAGCGATCTTACGCCTGTCTGTCGAAGGCGGGGGCTGTTCCGGCTTCCAGTACAAGTTCGACCTCGCTGAAAGCGCCGAACAAGACGACATGGTCAGCGAAACCGGAGGTGTGCGGCTGGTGGTCGATCCGGTGAGCCTTGACCTCGTATCCGGGGCAGTGGTCGATTTTGTTGAATCGCTCGGTGGCGCAGCGTTTCGTGTCGAGAACCCGCAGGCAGCGTCCGGCTGTGGATGCGGTTCCAGCTTCGGGATCTGACTCTGGCCAAGCGACGGGGAAGGGCATAGACCCGCTGCATGCGGATTGCCTCTTTTAACATTAACGGGATCAAGGCGCGCCTGCCGCGCTTGCTCGAATGGCTGCAGGAAACGCGGCCCACTGTCGCCTGCCTGCAGGAAATCAAGAGTCAGGACGAGAATTTCCCGGCCGAGGAGTTCGAGAAGATCGGCTACAAGGCGATCTGGCACGGGCAGAAGAGCTTTAATGGCGTGGCCATCCTGGCTGACGGTGTCGAGCCAGTCGAGGTGCAGCGCGGCCTGCCTGGTGATCCGGAGGATGAACAGGCGCGCTATCTTGAAGCGGATGTGAACGGGGTGCGCGTGGTGTGCATCTATTTGCCCAATGGCAACCCTCAGCCGGGGCCGAAGTTCGACTACAAGCTGGCATGGATGGAGCGGCTGCGCGCGCGGATGGGCGTTCTGTGGGATGCCGAAATCCCCACCGCTGTGGTCGGCGATTATAATGTGATCCCGACGGATCGGGATGTCTGGGCAGTGAAGGCGATGGAAAGTGATGCGCTGATGCAGCCCGAATCGCGCGACGCCTATATGCGCTTGCTCGCCGATGGCTGGACGGATGCGATTGCCACACACAATCCGCGTGGCGGCGTATGGACCTATTGGGATTACCAGGCAGGCGCCTGGCCCAAGGACCATGGTTTCCGCATCGACCATTTGCTGTTGACGCCAGAACTGGCCGACCGGCTTGTCGCGACCGGTGTCGACAAGGAACATCGCGGGCGTGAAAAGGCCAGCGACCATGCCCCGGTGTGGATCGAGATCCGCGACGCCTGAGCAGCTCGCATGGCAAAAGGGCCCCTCACCGCAGTGAGAGGCCCTTGAAGTCCCGATTGCTACCGCTCTCAGCGATAGAAGATATGTGTGCTGATGGTCGCGCGGGCAACCTTGCGCTTGCTCCACGCCGGTCGGACGTAGCGTGCGTGGAAATAGAGCGAATCCTTGGCTTCGCTGTCCCACAACTCGTGATGTGCGATCTGCGCAATGGCCTTGGCCCGGTGCCATGCGGCCGAACTGCGCGGGATGGCAGGCATGCGACCACCGCGAACGAAGCTGAATTGCTTGCGTTGGTAGACAACGCCGCAATAGCTCGACGGGAAATCGTCGGATTCCGCGCGATTGACGATCACCCGGCCCACAGCCAACTGGCCGGCCAGCGGTTCCCCGCGCGATTCAAAGTAGATTGCGCCGGCAAGGCATTCCATTTCAGGGGAGAGCGTGCCGTCTGTCGGCGTGACAGCGATCAGTTCCTGCAAGGAAGATGCGTCGGCAAGGGGTGCTTCTGCTACCGGCTCCTCCACCGGTTCGGCGACCGGGGGCAGGTCCTGCACCACTTCTTCGGATACGAAGACCGGCACGGTTTCCGCGTCGGCTTCCATCCCGGAAATTTCCTGGTTCTCGCCCTGCTGAGCGTTGGCGCCTGAACCCTGGGCGCTGATGAGGCCGATTGCGAGTGTCGCAGCGATCGCGACAATACTGGCCTTCTGGGTCTTGCGACTCATGTAATCCGTCTTCTGGGCGGTGAACGGACCTGCGCAGACTGGGACCTTGCCGCGTTATATGCGGTCGTTAACTTGGTCCGTTACGGGCCTGCCGGCCGTTCCCCGTCTGCGCGCTAATCAGCCGGCCGAAATGCCGGTGCGATCGCCTGCGCTTTTTGGGAAGAGGCGGCCACATAGGCGCGCAGAAGTTAACGTCAACCTAAATTTTGCTGCAGTGCGGCAAAGCGTTGTGCATCTGCGATATCCAGTTCAACGATCCAGATATCACTGTCCTGGCGCCTCCGCCGGTCCAGATATTCTGCCATTTCATTAGAATTTTCAAGGCTTTGTGTCTTTGTGACTGTCCAGCTGCGCGAGCCGTCCAGCTGGGGCATCCGTTCCCATAGTTGCGCATTTGCACCACGTTGCATGGTTAATATCAGGATAGTCCCGGCGTCCCTTTCACCCTTGGCAAGGACTGTTCCAAAGCCCCCCTGAGCCTCGGCAGCGCGGATCAGGCCGCTGACTTCGATATGCGCCGGCAAGCGCCCGTCCATGCCTATACTGCCTTGTCCGCATAGCCGGGCAGGCCCGAAAGCGGGATGCGTGAACGCATGAAAGTGCCCGTGCCACGCCCGATCTCGTCCCCTTCGGCATCGACCAGCCGCGCTTCTGCCACAAACACCCGGCGGCGCCCGCTGACCCAGCGCCCTTCCGCCACGACCTCCCCGCTCTTCACTGGCTTGGTGAAATGCAAATTGAACGAGGTTGTCAGCAGGAAACGGTCAGTCACCAGCGTATTGGCAGCGTAAAAGGCCGCATCATCGAGCATCTTGAAATAGATCGTCCCATGCGCGGCCCCGCCAGCGTGGTAGATCGCTTCGTCAATCGCAAAGCGGATCCGGGCAATGCCCGTGTCCGGAATCTCGAGGGTTGAATTGAATGTGCGGTTGATCGGGGCGGCGGCATAGAGCCGCTCCAACGCGCGGAAGTGGAGCCCGGCCCCGCCTTCCCCATGGCCGTCAGGCTGCGTCACGTTCCGAAGCATTGGTGAGCAAAGCGAAGATCGCTTCGGAATCGGGCGCATCAACCAGCGCCTGATGAACGCGTTCATCCCGTACGACGCGGGAAATGGCCGCCAATGCGTGCAGATGGGAAATCCCTGCATTCACCGGGGAGAGCAAGCCGAATACCAGATCGACAGGCATCCCGTCAGCCGCCGCGAAATCCACCGGCTTTTCCAGCCGCAGGAAGACGGCACAGGGCCGGGCAATGCCTTCAATGCGTGCATGGGGGATGGCCACGCCACGGCCAAAGCCCGTGCTGCCCAATGCTTCACGCTCTTCCAGCCCTTCCAGTACAGTGCCCTGGTCCAGCCCGTAACAGGTCGCAAACCGGGCTGCGACCTGCTCCAGGATAGCCTGCTTGGTGGCTACAGAAATGCTGCCAATCGCTTCTGGCAGAAGATTGAAATTAGCGTCCATTCGCTCTGACTTCTTTTCTTCTTCGTGCCTGAATCGCTGCCAGGCATCAGTCGCAGGTGCGCAAAAATGCGCCTGTTCCTCCTGCGGAATTCGAAAAAAGCCTTGTGCCTTAGTGGCTTATACAGGCCTCAATGCGGTTCGACCCAGCCGATCGTCCCATCGCGGCGGCGGTAAACCATATTATGCCGCCCGGTGCCAGCATTTTTGAAAAACATGGCGTTGGTATCGCGCAGGTCCAGCATCATCACCGCGTCGGCTACGCTGGTCTCAGGGATGTCCACCTTGGTCTCGGCAATGATTGGCGGAGCGTCGGGTGCTTCCTCTTCTTCGACTTCGGGTTCATCGCCCGCGAAGATGGTATAGGCCGCTTCTTCCTCCTTGAGCGAGAAAGCCGCCTGTTCATGGCGATCCTTGAGCCGACGCTTGTAGCGGCGCAATTGCTTGTCGATCTTTTCCGCCGCTGCATCGAGCGCCTGATGTGCATCATGCGCTTCGCCGTGGCTCTTGAGGATCATGCCCTGCATCACATGGGTGACAATGTCGCAGCCAAAGGCACCGGCGGGGGCCTTGCTGAAAGTGACATGGGAGGAAATCGCGCGGCTGAAATATTTCTCGACTATGGCGTTCAGGCGGTCTTCTACATGCTGCTGCAGCGCTGCACCGGTTTCGATCTGGTGGCCTGACACGCGGATATCCATAGTCCGTTCTCCTTCTTGGCGCGTAAACAGCAGCGTCAGCTGCCCCAGATGGGCGCTTCCATCCGGTCGATAAACTGTTTGTGCCGTGCGAGTTCTTCCTCGCTGGCAGAATGGGGGCGGGGCTCACGCCGCTCACGCTTCACTGTCTCGGTGCGCGGCATGGCGATTATGGTGGTTTCGGCAAGGCTGGTCTCGGCAGCCAGTTCCATCCCGATCTGGCGGCCGCCGGTGAGCTCGACATAAAGCTGGGCAAGTAATTCGGCATCGAGCAGCGCGCCGTGCTTCACCCGGTGGCTGCGATCAATGCCATAGCGCGAACACAGCGCATCGAGCGAAAGCTTTGCGCCGGGATGCTTTTTGCGCGCCAGGGCAACCGTATCAACCATGCGGCTGGTCGAGACCGGCTCCAGCCCGACCATCTCCAGTTCGGTGTTGATAAAGCCGAAGTCGAACCCGGCATTATGCGCAATCAGCGGATCATCGCCGAGAAATTCGAGGAATTCGGCAGCTTTTTCGGCAAACAGGGGTTTGTCAGACAGGAACGCAATCGAAAGGCCGTGCACCGCCTCTGCCTGTTCCGGCATGTCGCGTTCGGGGTTGAAATAGCAATGCCATGTGTTGCCGGTCTGCACCCGGTTGACCAGTTCGACACACCCGATTTCCACCAGCCGGTCCCCGGTTTTGGGATCGAGGCCTGTGGTTTCCGTATCGAAAACAATCTCACGCATTGGAATGAATATCGGCCCGACGCGCCGCGCTGGCAAGGGGGGATTGCACGAATCTTTAGAGCGAAATTAACCGAGCAGCCTGGCAACGAGACGACGGACCTGAATTTCCGTCTCTGCCAGCGTCGTGCCGGTGTCGATTACATGATCCGCGCGCGCGCGCTTTTCTGCATCGGGCACTTGTCGGGCGAGTATCTGAGCGAATTTTTCCGGGGTCATGCCTGGGCGGGCAAGCACTCGTTCGCGTTGCACAGTGGTGGGGGCAGAGACCACTATAACGGCGTCGACCTGTTCCCAGCCGCCTTTTTCGAACAGCAGCGGGATATCGAACACGACCATCGGCGCACCGCCATGTTCGATCAGGAAATCCTGCCGCCGCGCAGCAACAGCCGGGTGCACAATGGCCTCCAGCCGGGCGAGGGCCGCATCATCACCAAACACCTGCGCGCCCAGTTCGGCACGTTTGACACCGTCCGGACCGGTTGTGCCGGGGAACGCTGCTTCGATAGCGGGCAAGAGTTCGCCGCCGGGGCCTTGCAATTTGTGTACTTCCGCATCGGCATCGAAAACCGGCACACCGGCGTGGCGGAACATGTCCGCGACCGTAGATTTACCCATGCCAATCGAACCGGTGAGACCCAGGATCATCGGGCGAGTCATACTGTCAGCACCTGGCGCAGTTCATCGTCGGCAGAACGCGGCGGGGCCAGCCCATAGAATTTCTCGAACGCCAGCGCCGCCTGTCCGATCAGCATGGAGAGGCCATCCACCGTGCGGAATCCTGCCGCGCGGGCTGATTGAAGCAAGGGCGTATCATGCGGATGGGTGACGATGTCGTAGAAAATGCTTCCCGGCGGGGCATGGCTGAGGTCAAAGGCGAGGGGAGGCTGGCCCGCCATACCCAGTGGGCTGGCATTGACCACCAAATCAAGGCAGCCCAGCCGGTCATCAAATTCAAAATCGGTCGGCCCCGCAAAATGGTCAAGCGCAATGGCGTGGTGCTCCCCATCGGGCGCGAGTTCATCGAGCATCGCCCGCGCCTTGCCCGGATCGCGCCCGGCCAGCACCAGTGTGAAGCCTTCGCGAGCGAGCGCCGTAATAATTGCCCGCGCCGCACCGCCTGTGCCGAGGATCCGCGCCATGCGAAACAGGTGCGGCTGGGCCAGCTCGGCCTGCAAGGGTTCAAGGAAACCGCCAGCATCCGTATTATAGCCAGCCAGCGCGCCATCCGCCTCGCGCACCACCGTATTCACTGCGCCAATCGCACTGGCGACCGGGTCCAGCCGGTCGAGCAGCGGCATGATCGCCTGCTTATACGGCATGGTAACATTGCAGCCGCGCCAATCCGTGCGGGCGCGGGCGCGCTCGACATAGGCGGGCAAGTCGGCAGGCAGCACATGCGCGCGGTCATACTCGCCGGCGATTCCTGCCTGTTTGAGCCAATGCGTGTGGATGGCTGGCGATTTGGACTGGGTGATGGGGTCGCCAATCACTTCGGCATAGGGGATCATCCGATCAGTTCCCCTTGTTCACGAAGGGCCCCCAAAACCGGCAGGAGCGGCATGCCCAGCACAGTAAACTGGTCACCCGTGATGCTTTCAAACAATTGCACGCCCAAAGCTTCGATCCGGAACACACCCACGCAATAGCCGACCTCCGGCCATTCGGCGTCGAGATAGGTTTCGATAAAGGCTTCCGACAGCTGGCGAAGCTGTAACTTCGCGCAATCCGCATGGCTCCAGGTCAATTTGCCGTCGCGCACCAAAGCGGCAGCGCTGTGCAATTCCATCGCCTTGCCAGAGAAGAAGCGCAAATGCTCAGCAGCCTGCGCGCGGTCAGCGGGTTTGTCGAAACGGCGGCCTTCGACCACGACGAGCGAGTCGCTGCCCAACACCAGTTCGCCGGGACGCGTGGCAGAAACAGCCTGCGCCTTCGCTCCGGCAAGGGCCAATGCAATATCGGGAGGAGGCGCATCACCCAGCGCTTGCTCCAGCGCGCGTTCGTCCAGCTCCGCCGGGACAGCGTCAAAGCAAATGCCGGCAGCCTTCAGCATCGCCTGGCGCGATCCGCTTTTCGAAGCGAGGACAATCATATCGGCCTGGTTCCTGGCGCAGCGGGCTCGGCCTTCTTCCGGCGTTCATTCATCAGATTGAGCACAGCAGCGGCGGTTTCCTCGATCGAGCGGCGCGTCACGTCAATCACCGGCCAGCCATTATCGGCAAACATGCGCCGGGCGAACTTGATCTCGTCCTTCACCCGGTCTGCATCGACATAGGCCGTCTCGGTTGCTTCATTCAGGCTGAGCAGCCGGTTGCGGCGCACCTGTATCAGGCGTTCCGGCGCGGTTATCAGGCCCACCACCAGCGGATGGCGCAGGCCGAACAGCACCGGGGGCGGTGGGCTTTCCACTACGAGCGGAATATTGGCCACCTTGTAGCCACGATTGGCAAGATAGATGCTGGTTGGTGTCTTGGACGTACGCGAGACACCGGCGAGCACGATATCGGCCTGTTCCCAATTCTCCCAACCAACGCCATCATCATGGGCGATGGTGTACTGGATGGCTTCTACACGGCGGAAATAGGCCTCGTCCATCAAATGCTGGCGGCCCGGCCTTCCGCGCGCCTGCTGGCCCAGCTGGCGTTCCAGCGCAGTTGTGACATCATCAAGCACGGCCACAGCCGGGAGCGAAAGCCGCGCGCAATGTTCCTCCAGCCGCGTCCGCGTATCCGGATTGACCAGCGTAAACAGGACGAGCCCCGGATTGGCTGCTATCTCGTCAATTATCCGGTCAAGATGCTGTTGCGAACGGACCATTGGCCAGAAATGGCGTATGACATCGGCATCCTCAAACTGCGCCAGCGCTGCCTTGGCGATCATTTCCAGCGTTTCGCCGGTGGAATCGGACAAGAGATGCAAATGAATGCGCGACATGGAGCGACCGGTGCCTTTGCCTGCGGGGCCTGTGGATAGACTAAGGCATAAACCACGGGATGGGATGGCGGACAAGTTCGGGATGGGATTCCCTCCCCGATACCGGCCATTTCAAACATGGTTTGTGGACAGGAGCGCTATGCCATCAACAGGGTGGGGATAATGGGGATAAGGATTCATTGACGCGTCTGGAACAGGAGTCGCAGGCCAGCCACCCCTGTTCAAGCCGGGAGAAATCGGGCAGAGGCGCGCTGTCCCCGATATCCACAGGGCCAACAGACTCCTTCATCCTTTTATATATATACTTTTATTTAGTTTGGACTCCTCGATGCCTGGTCTTCTCCTCGACACGTTGAACGGTAAAGCAAGCGAGCGTGTGCCTCTGTGGCTCATGCGTCAGGCAGGGCGCTATTTGCCGGAATATCGCGAGCTCAGGGCACAGAAGGGCGGTTTCCTTGAACTTGCCTATGATAGCGAGGCAGCTGCCGAAGTGACGCTGCAGCCGATCCGGCGGTTCGGTTTTGACGGGGCAATCCTGTTTTCCGACATCCTCGTCATTCCGCATGCCATGGGGCAGGATTTGTGGTTCGAGGCAGGTGAGGGTCCACGCCTTGCTCCCAAACTGCTGGATGGTGCCCTGGAAGGGCTCTCAGGGGCATTTCAACGGCTGGACCCGGTTTATGAAACGGTACGGCGGTGCCGGGCAGCGCTGGGGCCGGAAACGACCATGCTGGGGTTTGCCGGTTCGCCGTGGACGGTGGCGACCTATATGGTGGCCGGGCAGGGCTCCAAGGACCATGCGGAAACCCGTGCACTGGCCTATCGCGACCCGGAAGCGTTCGGGGTGCTGATCAATGCCATCGAAAGCGCGACCATCGACTATCTCATCGGCCAGATCGACGCCGGGGTGGAGGCGGTGCAATTGTTCGACAGCTGGGCCGGGTCACTCGCTCCGGATGAATTTGAACGCTGGGTCATTGCGCCTAATGCGCGGATTACCGCTGCCTTGCATGAAGCACGGCCGGGAACGCCGGTGATCGGTTTCCCCAAGGGGTCGGGTGCGAAGCTGCCCGCCTATGCGCGGGAAACCGGTGTGGACGCGGTTGGCGTCGATGAAACCATTGATCCTGAATGGGCGGCGCGCGAATTGCCCGCTGGCCTGCCGGTGCAGGGCAATCTCGATCCTCTGCTGCTGCTGGCAGGCGGGGAGCGGCTGGTCGAGCGCACCCGGTTTATCCTGCGCGCCTTTGCCGGGCGGCCGCATGTGTTCAATCTTGGCCATGGCATCGGGCAATTCACGCCGATTGACCATGTCGAGACGCTGGTCGCCACCGTGCGCGGCTGGCAGGGGTGACTTTGGCATATCGCCACCCTACATTCGGCCCATGCAGGACGCGCTTTCCATGACCTATTTCTGGCTCAAGGCCGGGCATATCATCTTCGTGATCTTCTGGATGGCGGGGCTGTTCATGCTCCCGCGCTATTTTGTCTATCATCAGGAATCCGAGCCGGGTTCGGAGGAAGAGGCGCGCTGGGTTGATCGTGAGCGCAAGCTGCAGAAGATCATTCTGCTCCCTTCGATCATCGTGGTCTGGGTGCTGGGCTTGCTGCTCGCTTACCAGATTGGCGCCTTTACGCAGGGCTGGTTCCATTTGAAGTTGCTGCTGGTGCTGATGCTCTCCGCCTATCACGGCTATCTCGCGGCCTATGCCAGGAAACTGGCGCGGGGCGAGCGGGCGCTCACAGGCAAGCAATTGCGCCTGTTCAACGAAGTGCCTGGGCTGGCGGCTGCGCTGATCGTGGTGCTGGTGGTGGTGAAGCCCTTCTGAGTTCACACCCACATTACCACAATCCGAATTGACGCTGACGCGGGGCAGGCGTAATGAAGCGCTGTTCTCGGCTGATGCTGCGTGAGACATGCAGCAGGTCCGCTTTCTCCAAGCCCCTAGACCCGCCGGCCATCCCGAATATCTGGAATACACAATTATGCATTTGAAAGACCTTAAGAAAAAAACCCCGGCCGAGCTGGTCACGATGGCCGAAGAGCTGGGCGTCGAAGGTGCCAGCACCATGCGTCGGCAGGATTTGCTCTTCTCCATCCTGCGCGAACTGGCGGAAGACGAGGAATATGAAGAGAAGATCATGGGCCTCGGCACAATTGAAGTGCTGGCTGATGGCTTCGGTTTTCTGCGCAGCCCGGAAGCAAACTATCTCGCCGGGCCCGACGATATCTATGTTTCGCCTAACCAGGTCCGCAAGGCGGGCTTGCGCACCGGTGATACGGTTGAGGGCGAAATCCGTGCGCCGCGCGATGGCGAGCGCTATTTCGCGCTGACCAGTATCGTCAGCGTCAATTTCGACACACCGGAAAGCGTGCGCCACCGCACCAATTTTGACAACCTCACCCCGCTTTACCCGGATGAGCGGCTCGTGCTCGACACCGATGATCCAACGGTGAAGGACAAGAGCGCTCGCGTGATTGACCTGATCAGCCCGCAGGGCAAGGGCCAGCGCGCCCTGATCGTCGCCCCCCCGCGCACCGGTAAGACGGTGCTGCTCCAGAACATTGCCAAGGCGATCACGGACAACCACCCGGAAGTCTTCCTGATCGTGCTGCTGGTGGACGAGCGCCCGGAAGAAGTCACTGACATGCAGCGCAGCGTGAATGGCGAAGTGGTCAGTTCTACCTTTGATGAGCCCGCCAATCGCCACGTACAAGTTGCTGAAATGGTGATTGAAAAGGCCAAACGCCTGGTTGAGCATAAGAAGGATGTGGTGATCCTGCTGGATTCCATCACCCGCCTTGGCCGTGCTTACAACACAGTCGTGCCCAGCTCGGGCAAGGTGCTGACGGGTGGTGTCGATGCCAACGCCCTGCAGCGTCCGAAGCGCTTCTTTGGAGCGGCGCGTAACATTGAAGAGGGCGGTTCGCTCTCCATCATTGCCACCGCGCTGATCGACACGGGCAGCCGCATGGATGAAGTGATCTTCGAAGAGTTCAAGGGCACCGGCAACAGCGAAATCGTGCTGGATCGCAAGGTGGCTGACAAGCGCATTTTCCCCGCACTGGATGTCGGCAAGTCCGGCACCCGCAAGGAAGAGCTGCTGGTGGGCAAGGACAATCTCTCCAAGATGTGGGTCCTGCGCCGTATCCTGATGCAGATGGGTACGGTCGATGCGATGGAATTCCTGCTCGACAAGATGAAGGATTCGAAGAGCAACGAGGATTTCTTCGCGACCATGAACCAATAGGCTGGCCGCGGAGCAGGCAGAACAAGTCATTGACTTTGCCTGTTTCATCTCCAGTTTATGTCCGACTTTGGATTGGTAGTGTCAGGGGCAATGGCAGTGCGACAGCTGGTCTATATCAGTACAGCAAGCAATCTGGATGCAGCAGAGGTCGAGCGGATTCTCGAAATCTCCCGGAAGAACAATGCCGAAGCCGGGATTTCGGGGTTCCTGCTCTATAACGGGCGCAATTTCCTGCAGCTGGTTGAGGGTGAGGAGCAAGCGCTTACGGCGCTCTATGACCGGCTCGGCAGCGACCCCCGCCACGATGGCATGGTTCGCCTTGCTGATGAACCGATAGCTGAGCGATCCTGCCCTGATTGGCAGATGCACCAATTGCGTCTGGCAGATGATGTCATCCGCCGCCGTGAACTGTTGATGGCAGAGCTGCCGGATAAGTTGTCGAGGGATATCCGGCAATTGGTGCTCAATTTTGCAGCCCTGAACTGATTCACTAGCGGGAGCGCGCTCATCGCGATCCAGGCCGTCCTTACCGGGAGCCCCGGAGCGGGCAAGACCACTCTCCTCGCCGCTGCGGGGCAGGTCGGCATGTCAACCTCCCCGGAAGTCGCTCGGCAGCTGTTGCAGGAGCCGGGCGGAATGGAATTGCGGGCGAAGGACCCGCTTGGTTTTGCCGAAGCCATGGCGGAGGCACATAGGCGTGAATTTGAGCGGCTTGCGGAAGTACGGGGGCCAGTGGTGTTTGACCGGGGGCTGCCGGACGTGGTCGGTTTCCTTGAAGTCAGCGGCCTTACAGTACCCGAAACTATTCACCGCGCTTGCCGCGAGATCCGCTATAGCGGCCCGGTGCTGCGCGCTCCGGCCTGGCAAGATATCTATGTCCAGGATGCCGAGCGCATCCAGGACTGGCACGAAGCGGTCGCGAGTGATGAAGCGGTCAGCGCGGCGTGGACGCGCTATGGCTATGACCTTACCCCTTTGCCCTTGGCCTCAGTGGAACAGCGGCTCGCTTTCCTGATTGAATTGTTGCACTAATTTCCGTCTGGGAAGGGGAATTCGGCATTGGACGAGGACGATTGCGAATATGGTGACAGCATGGTCATCGTCGCGGCGCTTGTGTCGCGGGTTGAGGCGCTTGTGGTTGCCTCCATGCTCGAGGCGGGCGGGATTTTCGTCTATGTAGGCGCGATCTACCAGACATCTTGCGAAGTGAACTCCGTCACCCTGGGTGGCCATCGCATCTGGGTGCCCGCATATCAGCATCAGCAAGCGAGCGAATTGCTTGTCGAGGTGCTCGGTGAAGACGAGTGGAGCTTCAGCTACGGGTTGCAGCGTGCTGTGTTGCGCCTTCTCGGCGTTCTAATGGCCTATTATGCTGTCTGTTGCGCAGCGCTTGTCCTGGCAGGTGGCCCGCTAGTGGGGTTGGCATTCGCTCTGAATATCTTGGCGACGCCCGTAAACCCGCAAGGGCGGGGGGACTACTATCTCCATGCCTCGGTCTATGACTGAGACTTGGCACGTTCCAGCTGCGCCGCCATCATTTCCCAGAGCTTGTTCAAGGCCTTAAGAGGCCTGACCATCACCTTGAAATCCTTGATGAAACCATCATCGTCAAAGGTGATCAGGTCAATCCCGTTAATATAGATTCCATCCAGCTCGGCAGTGAATTCCAGCATCGCGTCATTACCATCGACGATTTCGCGCTGGTAGGTGAACTGGCCATCGGCAAAGACCTGTCCGGCTGCGGCGAGATAGGCAACGACCAGCGCCCGCCCATGCTGGGGTGTGTGGACGACTGGTGAGTGGAAAACAGCATCTTCGGTGATGATGGCGGCAAGCGCTGCGGGCGCATTGCCGCCTTCCATCACCTCATGCCAGCGGGCGAGACCTGTGTGGGCACCTGACATTCCCCGTCAGCCCAGATGCTGCTGGAAGAAGGCCTCGGTACGACCGTCTGCCAATTGCGCCCCGGCATCATCGCGGCGGTCCCCACTGGTGGTGGCAAAGCCGTGATCGAGCCCCTGATAGTCGTGCAGGGTGCAATGCGGGTTTGCGTCCAGCGCTTCGTGCATGGCCTTCTGTGCATCGGGGCCGACGAAATGATCTTCTGTTGGGATATGCAGCATCAGCGGATTGGCGATGGCATGCGCTTCGCCCAGCATCTGGTCGATCATCACCCCGTAATAGCCAACGCTTGCGTCAATATCGGTGCGGGTCGCCGCCATATAGGCCATGCGCCCGCCCAGGCAGAAGCCGACCAGCCCGACTTTCGCCACGCCCTGCTCTGCCTTCAGCCAGCGGATAAGCGCTTCGATATCCTTGACGCCGAGGTCAGGGTCATAAGTGCCGAAATAGCCAAAGGCTTCCTGCAATTCCGCTTCCACATCGGGATCGAGCTCTACGCCCGGTGCAAAGCGCCAGAAGATATCGGGCGCTACGGCGAGATAGCCCTTGCTTGCCCATTCGTCGCATTTGGCGCGAATTCCGGGATTTACGCCAAAGATTTCCGGGATCACGATGATGGCTGCCTTCGCATCGCCTGCGGGCTTGGCAAGGTAGGCGGGGATCACGCCTTCGCCATCATATTCGGGGATCTGGACCATCTCGGACATGGGATTACTCCTTTTGGCAGGCACTATGGGTTAGTCGGTTTGTGACAGCCATCTATCGGCAGGCAATGGACTTTGCCAAGGCCGTGTGACAGGCTGACACCATATCAACGGAGTTTACGCGATGAAGGTCCAGATCGAAATTGATTGCACGCCGCAAGAAGCGCGCGAGTTCATGGGCCTGCCCGATGTGGCCCAGGCGAATGACATGTATGTTCAGGCCATGACTAAGGCGATGAAGGGCGCCACCAATCCGGAGCAGTTGCAGGCATTTGCCAAGCAGCTCGCCCCAATGGGGCAATTCGGCCTGAAGATGTTCCAGAACTTTGTCGAAGGCAGCATGGCCGCTGGCGCGGGCGGCAGCAAGAAGAAGGACTGATCCCGCCGGCAGGCGGGGGGTTACAGCGCACGCATGGATACGATCTTTGCCCTGTCGAGCGGAAAGCCGCCGGCGGCTATTGCGGTCGTCCGGCTGAGTGGCCCGCATTCACGCCCTGCACTAGATAGCCTTGCCGGCAGAGTGCCTCAGCCACGGCGGGTGTCACTCGTGAAACTGCGCGATGGGGAAGGCAACATCCTCGACCATGCGCTGGCCTTGTGGTTACCCGGTCCGGATACGGTCAGCGGCGAGGATATGGCGGAACTACACCTGCATGGGGGCAGGGCGGTTATCGCAGCGGTGGAATCGGCCTTGGCGCAGCTTCCGGGAATGCGGGCTGCGGAGCCGGGGGAATTCACTCGCCGCGCTTTTGCCAATGGTCGGATGGACCTTGCCGAAGCGGAGGGGCTGGCAGAATTGCTCTCTGCCGAAAGCGAATTGCAGCGCCGCTTGGCCGTGGAACTGGCCGGTGGAGCTTTGTCTGCGCAAGTGGGAGCGTGGCTGGAGCATGTGCTGTTGCTTTCAGCAGAGCTCGAGGCACAGCTGGACTTCGGCGATGAAGATGATGTGGCAGCGCTTGATTCCGCGTTTTTCGCGCGGATCGAAGCGCTTGCTGTGGAGCTGGCCAACTGGTTGGCTCGCCCCCGGACCGAGCGGCTGCGCGAAGGGTTTCGTCTGGTAATCGCCGGGCCGCCCAATGCGGGCAAATCGACGCTGTTCAATGCTCTGCTGGAAAGCGAAGCCGCGATTACTTCGGCGCAGGCGGGCACGACACGTGATGTGCTGGAGCGCCCCGTCGCCTTTGACGGTGTGCCCTTTTCGCTGGTCGATACGGCCGGGCTGCGCGGTGATACAGAAGATGAGATCGAGCGCATCGGAATTGGCCGCGCTCAGGCGGAACTGGCCAGAGCGGATCTTGTCCTGTGGCTTGGTCCAGAGGGGGAAGGGCCGGAGGGCGCCTGGGAGATCGAGACCAAGCTGGACGAGTCTGGACATGCAGCAAAGCACGCGCCGCGGCACCGCGTTTCGGCCCTGACGGGGGCGGGTGTGGCCGCGTTGAAGCAGGCGTTGGTTGCCCATGCCCGTGATGCCTTGCCCAAACCCGGTGAAGGCGCGTTGAATGCGCGGCAGGCGCGCTTTGTCGGCGATGCGCAGCACGCACTGGCGATGGTTGGACCGGGCGTGGATGCCTTGCTGGTGGCGGAGAATTTGCGAGTGGCGCGGGCGGCTTTTGATCGGCTGACTGGGCGGGCCTCGACCGAGGATATGCTCGACACTTTGTTTGGGCGCTTTTGTATCGGGAAGTGATGTTCCACGTGGAACATGGGTGGATGCCAAAGCTTGAGTGTCGCGTGAAACCGCTTTGACCAGCGCGGCGCTGGTGTATATCGGCGCTCCCATGCAGGCATTCGATATCATTGTGGTCGGCGGCGGACATGCCGGTGTCGAAGCAGCAGCCGCAGCGGCGCGCATGGGTGCGCGTACGGCGCTGATCAGCTTTGACCTCGATGCAATTGGCGCAATGAGCTGCAATCCGGCAATTGGCGGGCTGGGGAAGGGGCACCTTGTCCGCGAAGTGGATGCGCTGGACGGGGTCATTGGCCGCGCTGCCGATGCCGCCGCGATCCACTACCGCATGCTCAACCGATCCAAGGGCAGCGCGGTCTGGGGCCCGCGCATTCAGGCTGACCGCAAGCTTTTCAAGGCGGCCGTGCAGCACATGGTGGCTGCGCAGGACAATCTTGAATGCATTGCCGGGGAAGTCGCCGCCTTGCGTTTTTCGGGCGAGCGTGTGTCAGGCGTTGATCTGGCTGATGGCACTGGGCTGGAGGCGCAGGCAGTTGTCCTGTGCACAGGGACCTTCCTTGGCGGAAAGCTGTTTCGGGGCGAGGAACTGTTCGAGGGCGGGCGGATCGGTGAATCCTCTGCTCTGCGACTTGCGCAGCAGATGCGCGCAGCAGACCTGCCCATGGCCCGGCTCAAGACCGGTACGCCGCCACGGCTCGATGGGCGCACAATCAACTGGTCGAAGCTGGAAGAACAGCCGTCAGACAGTGAGCCTTGGTGCATGTCACCGATGACCGCGGAGCGGATCAACCCGCAGGTCTTTTGCGCGATTACCCGCACCAATCCGCAAAGCCACGACATTATTCGCGCGAATTTGCACCGATCGCCCTTGTTCACCGGTGCAATTGATGCACGCGGCCCGCGCTATTGCCCCTCCATCGAAGACAAGATCCATCGCTTCGCTGATCGCGATGGCCACCAGGTCTTCCTTGAGCCGGAAGGTCTTTTGACACATCTGGTCTATCCCAACGGGATCAGCACTTCGCTTCCTGCCGATGTCCAGCTCGCTATGCTGCGCAGCATGGCTGGTCTGGAGCGGGTCGAGATGGCCGTGCCGGGCTATGCGGTGGAATATGACCATATTGATCCGCGCGCACTCACGCCTGCGCTAGAGCTGCGGACGATGCCGGGGCTTTATTGTGCTGGTCAGATCAATGGCACGACTGGCTATGAAGAAGCGGCGGCGCAAGGGTTGATCGCGGGGATGTATGCTGCCGCATCAGTTCTTGGACGACAGGCGGTGCCGCTGGATCGCGCCAATAGTTACATGGCCGTGATGGTGGATGATTTGACGCTGCATGGCGTGAGCGAGCCCTACCGCATGCTCACGGCGCGCGCGGAATATCGACTGCGCCTGCGCGCAAATAATGCGACGACGCGCCTTACATCATTGGGCCTGGAGTCAGGTTGCATCGGGCAAGAGCGTCAGGATTGGTATCGCAAACGGGAGGCGCAACGTTCCACGTGGAACATGCTTCTGGCGCAGGATATTTCGTCCGTCGAACTGGCGGAGGCAGGTTTGCCCGTGCGCCGGGATAGCGGACGCCTGCCGGCAAGTGAATGGCTGCGTTTTGGCGGCGTTGACCTGCAGGGATTATCCCCATGGCTTGATCCGGCGCTTGATCCACACAGCGAATTGGCCGTCGAGCTGGCGGAAGATGCCGCCTACGCCCCCTATCTTGCGCGACAGGATGCGGAGCTGCGGGAATTGCGTGCGAATGAGAATGTGCTGCTTGGGGCAGAGTTTCCCTTTGCCGAGATCCCCGGCCTTTCCAACGAGATGATCGAACGCCTCACTTCGGCCCGTCCAGACAACCTCGCTGCGGCAGGCCGTGTTCCCGGCATCACCCCGGCGGCGCTGGCCGCGCTTCTTGTCCATGCCCGTCGGCGCGAAAGGCCCGCGGCATGATCGAGACTGAGGACGAGGCCCGCGCATTTGTAGCCGGGCACTGCGATGCAGCGGCAATGGACCGGCTGGAGCGCTTTGTGGCTGCACTGCGCGAAGAAAATGTCCGGCAAAACCTTGTCGCCAAGCCGACACTGGAAATCGCCTGGCAACGGCACATTGCAGACAGCGCGCAATTGCTTACCCATGTTGCAGATGGTTGTGCCGGGCCGTGGCTCGACCTTGGCACAGGGGCCGGGCTGCCCGGACTGGTCATTGCTGCCATGCGCCCCGACATTCCGGTAAAACTGGTCGAATCGCGCCGCAAACGGGTCGATTGGCTGGAGGCCATGCGACTCGAAATGGGTCTGGCCCAGTGCGAGGTCATCGGCAGCAGGCTGGAACTGGTTGAGAGTTTTCCGGCCGGTGTCATATCGGCACGGGCCTTTGCTCCGCTGGCCCGTTTGCTCGACTTGTCCGCACGTTTCTCCACAGACGACACGGTCTGGTTGTTGCCCAAGGGGCGCTCCGCAGCGCAAGAATTGGATGAATTGCCGAATCGCATGCGGCAGATGTTCCACGTGGAACACTCGCAAACCGACTCAGAAGCGGGCATCATTGTCGGCAAGCTGTTACGCAAGGGGGCGAAGAAGAAGCCATGATCCGGATCGCAATCGCCAACCAGAAGGGCGGAGTGGGCAAGACCACCACCGCCATCAACATTGCGACCGCCATGGCAGCGACCGGGTGGAAGACCCTGCTGATTGACCTCGACCCGCAGGGCAATGCTTCGACCGGCATGGGTATTGGCAGCGAAGCGCGCGAGAATTCCAGCTATGATCTGCTCGTCAACGGCGCGAGCATTGCCGAATGCGCCCAGCCGACCGAGATCCCCGGCCTCGATGTGGTGCCTGCCACCGTCGATTTGAGCGGGGCGGAAGTCGAACTGGTATCGGTAGAGGATCGCACGAGCCGCTTGCGCGACGCGCTGGATGGGCAATCGGGCTATGATGTGTGCTTTATTGACTGCCCGCCTTCACTGGGCCTGTTGACGCTTAACGCGCTGGGTGCAGCCGATACCCTGCTCGTGCCGCTGCAATGCGAATTCTTTGCGTTGGAAGGGCTGAGCCAGTTGTTGCAGACCGTGGAACGGGTGCAGCAGCGTTTCAACCCGGATCTGGGCATTGTCGGCATCGTGCTGACCATGTTTGACCGGCGCAACCGCTTGACCGACCAGGTCTCCGAAGATGTGCGGGATTGCCTCGGCAATCTTGTCTTCGAATCGGTCATCCCGCGCAATGTCCGCCTGTCAGAGGCGCCCAGCCATGGCATGCCAGCGCTGGTCTATGACCACCAATGCCCCGGCAGCCGCGCTTATATCGCGCTTGCGCGTGAGCTGATTGGGCGCTTGCCAGAAAAGAGGAAAGCCGCATGAGCGACACGACCGACCCGATCCGCTTTTCTGTTCCGGCACGGAGCCAGGCTGATAAAAAGAAGAAGCTTGGCAAAGGCTTGGGTGCGCTTCTGGGGGAAACCCGTCGGGAAGAGCCGCTTGTCCGCCGCGAAGGCCCCGCCATTACCGATATGAATGCGGAAACTGGCGCTCCCAGCGCCCGCACGGCTCCCCAAAGCGGCCTGGCGCAGCTTTCTGTTGCTGCGATTGAGCCGCTGCCCGGCCAGCCACGCAAATATTTCGATGAAGAGGCGCTGGCAGAGCTGGCGGCCTCTATCGAGCAGCGCGGCGTCATCCAGCCTGTGATCGTGCGGCCACTAGCAGGCGGGCGTTATCAGCTTGTTGCCGGCGAACGCCGCTGGCGCGCCGCGCAAAAGGCGCGACTGCATGAAATCCCGGCGCTGATTCGCGATTTGAGCGAGCGCGAAGTGATGGCGCTGGCACTGATCGAGAATATCCAGCGGGAAGACCTCAACCCCGTGGAAGAGGCCCGCGCTTATCACCGCTTGTCCGAGGATGAAGGCCTGACCCAGGCGGAAATCGCCAAGATGGTCGACAAATCGCGCAGCCATGTCGCAAACTTCCAGCGTTTGCTCGCCTTGCCCGATGCGGTGCTGGACCATGTCGAGCGTGGCGACCTCTCCATGGGTCATGCGCGCGCACTGATCGGGCATGACGACGCAGTAGAAATCGCGAATCGCGCGGTGAAGCAAAAGTTGTCCGTGCGCGAAGTGGAAAAACTTGCTCGGGCAGGGGCCACGCCCGCCCCGCGCAAGACCGCGCGCAGTGCCAGCCAGTCAGCCGAAGATGCTGATATTGCAGCCGTGCAGGCGCATCTGGAGGAGTTCCTCGGCCTGCAGGTGCGGATCAAATCCGATGCAGATCCTCGCTCTGGACAGGTCACGATCCGTTACCGGACCCTCGACCAATTGGACCTGATTTGCCAGCGCCTGACAGGCGGAGATATCTAACCCTCTGAAATATAAAGGTTCTAGCGGAACCGCGTTAACACAATACGCGGTTTCGTTAACCATACCTGCAAGTAAACCCTGAACTCCGGGTTTGTACTTAGGGTCCAAGAACAGGGCGCGAATCCTGTTCTGCGGGACCTGAGTGGTATCCCGCTCAGGTACAAACTCTTGGAAGGGACCAGGACCAAGATGATCAATAAGTTTCGTATGGGCGCAGCTGGCGCCGTTATCGCTGCTGCCGTTGCCATGAGCCCGGCTGCCTACGCTCAGTCCGCAACTGCGACTGCAACCGCTGAAATCGTGAAGCCGTTGGTTTTCCAGAAGGATACAGACCTCGACTTCGGCAAGATCGTTGTTGCTGGCGCCGGTACGGTTGTCGTCAACTCCGACGGTGTGACTGCTACGTCCTGCACCGGCGGCCTGACCTGCTACAGCACGACTTCGCCGGCTGAATTCTCCGTCACCGATGGCTCGATTGGCAAGGAAGTGCGCTTTGACATGCCTGCTGGCGCGATCGAACTGATCCGCGTTGGTGCTGTCGATCCGGGCACGGGCTTTGCTGCTGCTGACAAGATCGAGCTGAGCAGCCTCGAAACCACGGCAACGCAGAACGACGTGCTTGACGCCTTCGGTGCCCCCACCGGTGCATTCTACTACACCGTTAATCTCGTCGACGACGGTTCGGGCAATGGCTCGGCATCCTTCGGCATTGGCGCAACCGCCAATCTCGACGGTTCGGAAGTGGAAGGTGTGTATGAAAACACCACCGACCTGTTCATTCTCGTCGAATATAGCTGATTTTCCAGCTTTCTTGCCTGATTGAAGGCAAGGACAAAAACAGGGGGGCTGCATCCATGGTGATGCGGCCCCCTTTTTGCATCCTGCGGCTGTCCCGTAGTTTACGCCATTTTAACCCTGTTTACCTAGGGTTTGAGAGTGAAATCCGCAATTTCCCCTAATCGGGGCCAGAGTGAGGGAAACTCTCCAGTGTTGTCCGACATCAGCTATAATATGCGTCGCATCATCCTTGCCATCGCCGGGGCCGGAGCCGTTGTGGCTGCTGCGGCAATCACTACGCCCGCTTCCGCCCAGGGGGATTTGCTGGTCGCACCCACGCGCGTGATCCTGGACGGCAATCGCGGCACGGAAGTGATCCTGAGCAATATTGGCCAGGAAGAAGCAACCTATCGCATCGGGCTGGAGTTGCGGCGAATGACGCCGGACGGCAATCTCGAAGATGTCGAGCTGGCCGATGCCAATGACAAGGAAAAAGCTGCGCTGGACATGATCCGCTATGCGCCGCGTCGCATCACCTTGCCGCCGGGCCAGCCTCAGGCGGTGCGTGTGGCGGCGCGTCCGGGGGCTGACCTGCCCGATGGTGAATACCGGGTCCACATGTCTTTCCGCGCTATCCCGAAGCCGCGCGAAGCGACGGAAACGGCCACTGAAGGGGAAGGGCTGAGCGTGCGGATCACGCCGATTTACGGCGTTACCATCCCGATCATGGTCCGCAATGGCCGGATCGAAGCTCAGGCGGCGATGGAACAGCCGCGCATTGTCCAGACCAGCAACGGGCCGCGCCTTGCCGTGCGAATCAACCGTCAGGGAGAAAGCTCCACCTATGGCGAATTGCGTGTCCTGAGCCAGGATGGCGGGCAATTGCTCTATTCGGTTGCAGGCCTCGCCATT
Organism: Sphingomonadaceae bacterium; assembly: GCA_024236195.1. Taxonomy (GTDB): domain Bacteria; phylum Pseudomonadota; class Alphaproteobacteria; order Sphingomonadales; family Sphingomonadaceae; genus JACXVD01. The sequence goes on along the minus strand of JACKKZ010000002.1, from coordinate 584,005 downwards.
TATCCCGAGATTGACGGGCGCGACTTCATGCTTCCGCTTTCGCCGGAACAGGCGGCCAGCCTGAAGGGGCGTTTGCGCTTCGAATATCGCGAAATGCCTGCCGCCGGCAGTGCCCTGATCGCCGCGATCGACACGGATCTCGGCTGAGCGGGGCAGGGCGGCACCAGTCGGAATTCCTGACATGGCCTGGCGCAACATACGCAAATTGGGCGCCGCCGCAGCGATTGCGGCGGCGTTCGGCGTTGTTGGTGCGCCTGTTTCCCACGCGCAGACAGCGTGGGAGGCCAATGATGACGATTTCCTGCTGCTGCAATTTACCCTTGGCAAATACCGGATGACGGAAGAAGTCCGCGGGTATCAGACCGACAAAGGCGTCTGCCTCGACCTCGCGGACGTCATTCAGTCACTCGACCTGCCAGTGCGGCTGGACAAGAAGTCGCGCCGCGCAACCGGCTGGTTGTTCTCGGAGGACCAGCAGTTCACGATTGACCGCGAAGCCAATACGGTACAAAACGTGAACACTGGCAAAGCGCCGCTGTCCGGCGAAATTTATGACACACCAGAAGGGTGGTGCGTCGATCTCAAGGCGCTGTCGCGCTGGTTCGGTGTCGATATGCGCGCAGACCTGTTCGATGCCTCGATCCGCCTGGATGAAAACGCCAAACTGCCCTTTATCGAAGCCATCGAGCGCAGAAGTCGCGCCGCGCGACTTCGGCCCAAGAAACAGGCCTTCGACCTGACCCAATATCCGCGCGCGGATGCTGAATACAAGATGTGGCGGACGCCCTCGGTCGATATGAATGTGCGCGCCACCTATTCCGGCGGTAACGGGACAGATCGCCGTGCCATCAAATATGACGCCTTTATCGCCGGTGAAGTCGCTGGTGCGAGTTATACTGCGCGGGTTGCATCGGATTCACAGGGCGTGCCCAGTTCGCTGCGCTTTACCGCCTATCGCAATGATCCGGATGGCTCGTTGCTGGGTCCGCTCAAGGCAACGAGCGTTTCAATTGGCGATATCCAGACGGAATCCAGCCAGTTGACCACCAGGACGGCGGTTGGCCGCGGCGCCTATGTCACCAACCGCCCACTCAACCGGCCTTCGCGCTTCTCCACTACGGAGCTCCGCGGAACTTTGCCGACCGGCTGGGATGCGGAGCTCTATCGCAATGGCCAGCTGATCGCGTTTCAGTCCGATGCGGGCAATGGACGCTATGAATTTCTCGACCTGGCGCTCTATTTTGGCGCAAACGACTTTGAAGTTGTGCTGTACGGCCCGCAGGGCCAGATCCGGCGCGTCCGGGAAAGTGTCCCGGTGGGTGCCAGCGCGATCGAGCCGGGCCAGACCTATTACTGGGGCGGTATCGTCCAGGAAAATCGCGATTTGATCGAGCTGGGACAGCCGACCTCGACCGATGGCGGCCATTGGCGTTGGGGGGTGGGCGTTGAACGCGGCCTGAGTGACCGAACGAGCATCGCGCTCGGCATGCAGAGCATGTATCATGCCGGAAAGCGCCGCGATTACATTGAAGGCAACCTCTTGCGCAGTTTCGGCTCGATGCAGCTGGGGCTGAGCTCGGCGTACCAGCTTGGTGGCGGTGTCGCGACCAAGGCGAATGCGCTTGGTCGTTTGGGCAAGGTGAATCTCGCCTTTGATGCTGTGTGGGTGCAGGGGGACTTCTCCAGTGAGTTCGTTGGCTCGGATATACGCTATGCCACTACGCTCCGCGCCGATACCTCGCTCAGGCTCGGCCGTTTCAATCTCCCCTTGCAGGCCGGGATCAGCCGCGCGGAGACGAAATCCGGGGCAAAGGTTACCGATTGGTTAATTTCGACCGCCGCCATTGTCGCGCGGACGCAGTTGCGCGCGGAATTGCGGGGCCAACTGGCCTCCAGTGACCTCTCTGCCACCCAGAAGCGCGACACGACCCTGCGTGTCCTGGCGAGCCGCCGGGTGCTGGGCCTGTCGCTGCGCGGGGCTGCTGATTTCAACCTCAGCGGATCGGAAAAGGGCTTCACCCGTGCACGGCTGACCACCGGCAAGATGCTGGATGATGTGTCCGAATTGAATGGCGAAGTGGAATATGAGGCTAGCACGAAGGATACGCGCTTCGCGCTCGGCTATACGCGTACATTCAAGAAATTCGCCCTGCGCGGCAATGCCGAATATAACACCCGCGGAACCTTCGGCCTCAATGTAGCGCTGTCCTTCAGCTTCGGGCCCGACCCGGCCAATGGCGGCATCCGCTTCTCGGAAAGCCGCCTGGCGCGCAATGGCCAAGCCGATGTACTGGTCTTCCGTGATGAAGACGGCAATGGCCGCCGCGATCCGGGGGAAGAGGCGATCAAGGATGTCACCATCGCTGCAGGGATGCGCGTGACAGAGGCGGCGACTGGCGAGAATGGCCGGGTAATGCTCGATGACCTCAAGCCCTTTGTCCCTGTCCTGGTTGGGCTGGATGAGACGACGCTGGGTGATCCCTATCTGGCTCCGGCCGTGAAAGGCATCGTGGTTGTGCCGCGCCCGGGGATCGCCACCAAGGTCGAGATCCCGGTCACGCCTTCAGGCGAAGTCGAAGGCCTGTTGCTGTCACCGGTGGGTACGGAACAGCCCGGTGTAGCGCTGGAGCTGGTCGACATGCGCGGCGCCGTGGCGGCAGAAACACTGACCGAATTTGACGGATTCTTCCTGTTCGAGAAAGTGCCCTATGGCAAATACCAGCTACGCGTGGCGAGTGATGCAGCTCGTGTGCTGCAGGTCAATGCCGCTTTGGGAGCAACTGTCACTGTCTCGCGCGACAATGACATTGCCCGGATGGGGGCAATCAAGCTGCGGACCAGCCCGGCCACGACGATAGCCGCCTCGGCCCCTGCGCGACCGGGCGGCTCCTCGCCGTGATGCGCGCGTTTATTTGCGGTATTTGATCGTCTTGACGCGCTTGGTCGGTTGCGGGGCCGGCTGGCGGATCATACGGACGCGCTTGGTCGGGGCAGGGGTGGAGACCACTTCGTCAACCCATTCTTCCGTCACATATTCACGCACGACGGCGCGCTGCGGGACAGCCACCCAGACAGGGGCATAGGTCACGCCATAGCCATAATAGCCCTGGCCGTAATAACCGCCCGGATAGCCATAGCTGTAACCTTGACCATAACTCGCCATGTAACGGTCGAGATAGGCTTCGCATTCCTCGCGGTCATTATGGCGACCACTTGCGCCGCCGATCAGGCCACCAAACAGGCCACCAACCAGACCGCCGGTTCCGACACCGAGCAAGGTTCCTGCCAGACGGTTGCCGTCAGCGATGCGGTTACCGGCTACACCGCCCGCAATGGCACCGAGCAGGCCACCAATGATGGTCCCGCGCTTCTTGCCCTTCTTGCCGTCAATCCGGTCTTCGCACTCGTCCAGCCATGCGTCCCGGTCAAACTGCGTGGGGGCATAGGACATAGGGTGGGACACAGGCTGCGCGACAGGTGCGGGATGGGCGCGATGCGGCGGGTGCGGGTACGCGCCTGCAGGCGGCGCATCGACATATTCGCCTTCATACTCGTACTCATAGACCTGGGGCGCAGGCATCGGCGCGCGCACGGGCACGGGCTGCACGATCGGCTCGCTGGTAAAGACCACCGGCTGGGCCGTGGCCGGCTCTGGCAGGGGCTGCGCATATTCATATACGCGCTCTTCATAGCCCATTGCCGGTTGCGCCAAAGCAGGCGCGGCGGACAGGACAGCAGCAGTAGCCGTGCCGATGCAGAACAAATGACGGGCGCTCATGAAAATCTTCCCCTGAAGGTCCGGGCCGATTCCCGGTGTTAAGGGAAAATCTACCATCAGGGTCCGCAGCAACCCAAGGCTTGCAAAGGCGCTGTCCCGTTTCGGGGCGAATTTTGGAGGTGCCTCAGATACGCTCGGAAAGCAGGGCGGCCAGCTGTTCGATACCGCTCTGATCCTCCGCGTCGAAGCGCGCCTTCTCCGGGCTGTCGAGGTCGATCACGGCAATCACGGCCCCGTCGCGCAGGACCGGCACGACCAATTCGGACTGGCTCGCCGAATCGCAGGCAATATGACCCGGAAAAGCATGGACATCTGCCACCAGCTGGCTGGCGCCAGTGCTCGCCGCAGTACCGCACACGCCTTTTCCCAGCGGGATACGGATACAGGCAGGGCGACCAACAAACGGCCCCAGCACCAGCTCACCATCGACCATCCGGTAAAAGCCTGCCCAATTAAGGCCGGGGAGAAACTCCCACAGCAATGCGGCAACATTGGCCATATTGGCAATACTATCCGGTTCGCCTGCGGTCAGGGCGTCAGCAGCGTCGCATAGCTGGCGCAGGGTTTCGGCCTTGGGTTGGCCGGGCTCAGGGCGGAAATCAAACATCGCCCCTCCCTCTAGGGCTTTGTGCCATTGCCGCAAGGCGCGTCTCGCATTAGGTCGGTGCGCATGACAAAGTTTCGCAAGATCCTCATCGCCCTCCTTGCCCTGCTGGTTGTTCTGGCCAGTGCCATCTGGTTCCTGACCCGTGGCCAGACAGCGGAGCTATCGCTGCAGGAAGTCACCGGGACTGATCCGGTCCTGGCTGAACCGAGCAAGGAAACCATCCCGACCGTCAATATCGCAAAGCCAGTCGGCTGGGGTCCGGATGAAGTGCCTGCTGCGGCTGAAGGTCTCGCGGTGAGCCGCTTTGCCGATGGCCTCGATCATCCGCGTGTGATCTACACCCTGCCCAATGGTGATGTGCTGGTTACCCTGACCAACCGCCCGCCCAGTGGCGGCCCCAAGGGAATCGAAGGCTTTATCGCCGGACTGCTCTTCTCCGCCGCCGGAGCAGGTGATGAATCACCTGACCAGCTCGTGTTGCTGCGTGACACCGACGGCGATGGCGCGGCCGACGTCAGGCAAGTGCTGCGTGACGACCTCGCCTCCCCTTCCGGCATCGCCTGGCAGGATGGCACCCTGTACCTCGCCAATCATGATGCCTTGCTGTCATTTTCCTATGAACTGGGGAGCGAAAAGCTGGCGGGCGAAGGGGAAAAGCTGATGGACCTGCCCGCAGCAGGCAATCACTGGATGCGCAACATCGTGCTCTCGCCGCAAGGTGACAAGATCTTCATCGCAGTCGGTTCTGCCTCCAACATTGGTGAACGCGGGATGGAAGAGGAAGAGGGTCGCGCGGCGATCTGGGAATACAATCTGGAAACCAAGCGCCAGCGCATTTTCGGCAGCGGGCTGCGCAATCCCAATGGCCTGGCTTTCAGCCCGTTCAGCGGCGAATTGTGGACTACGGTGAACGAGCGCGACATGCTTGGCTCGGACCTCGTGCCCGATTACCTCACCAATGTCCCGGTTGGCGTGCAATATGGCTGGCCCTGGGTCTATTGGGGTGACGTGGTGGATTATCGCGTGAAAGCCCCCATGCCCGCCTATCTCACTGAATATTCGCGCAAGCCCGAATTCGCGCTTGGCCCGCATGTGGCGGCGCTGGGGTTGGCTTTCGCGCAGGAAGGCCACCTGTTGGGTGATGGCTTTGCCCAAGGCGCGTTTATCGCGCGCCACGGATCGTGGAATCGCAAGCCCGCATCGGGTTATGACGTGGTCTATGTCGCGTTTGACGATCTCGGCAATCCCACGGGCAATCCGGCCCCGGTTCTGACCGGTTTCCTGCAGACTGACGGCACAACCAAGGGTCGGCCGACATGGGTTGCATGGGCGGGTGACGGGGCCCTGCTGGTCAGCGACGACACGGCCGGGATTATCTGGCGGGTAATTGCACCGGGCGCTGAACCGGGCAAGGGGATCGCGCGGATCGAGGGTCGGTCGCTGCCACCGCGTCGCTCGCTCAATGGCGATCCGACTGCGAGTTTTGGGGCAGATGACTATGCTCGGGAACAACCCGCGCAATAATTGCCGTCAGAGCCGCTTGCCCGCGCGCCCGGCCAGCTCCGTGACATATTGCCACGCTGTTCGGCCTGATCGGGCGCCGCGCCGTGCCGCCCATTCCATCGCGTCGCCTTCCTCCCATGCCAGCCCGGCGGCTTCGGCATAGGTCGCGATGATCGCCAGGTAAGTCGGCTTGTCGCAATTGTGGAAGCCGACGGAAATGCCGAACCGATCCGCTAACGCCAGTCGGTCATCCGTCGCGTCGCGCGGATTGATCGGGTCATCCTGTTCTGACAGGTGCCGTGCCTGAATCGCCCGGCGGTTGGAAGTGACGGCAAGGCGGACATTGTTCGGGCGCGCTTCCACCCCCCCTTCCAGCCAGCTGCGCAGGCGGCGCGGAGTCTCGCTGTCATCCTCGGCAAAGCCCAGATCGTCAATATAGACGAGGAAGCGGCGCTCTTCGCTACCCAGAATGTCAAACAGGGCAGGCAAGCTCCCCAGCGAATCCGACCCTGCCTGTACCAGCGCCAGTGCACCGGGCACTTCCTGCTGCGCAGCGACAGTGGCTGCCCGGACCAATGCAGATTTTCCCATCCCGCGGGCGCCCCACAGCAACATGTCATGCGCGGCATGGCCTTTTGCATGTCGCAGGACGTTGGCGCTGACCTTGTCCTTCTGCGCGTCAATCCCGCATAGCTGAGCCAGCTCTGGCGCCTCTATTTGTGCTATGCCGCGCGCGGTTGCGCCGTCCCAGACATAGGCCGGGCAAGCAAGCCAGTCGGCCGCTGCAGCGGGCGGCGGGGCAAGCCTTTCCAGCGCATCGGCAATCCGGGCGAGAGGATCTCCCTGATCAGTCATGGGCGAGTCTTACCCCGCCAGCTGCTCCGCGGAAAGCGTGTAAAGCAGGCTCGCCCCGGCGCGGACCGATGCTTCCAGCCCGGCGGCCTCAGCCACGATATGGGTCAGGAAGTAATCGGTGGTGACCGGCTTGGTGGCAGCCAGGGCAGGGGCTGCGCCTGAAGCTACTGCGCGCTTCTGTTTCAGAAGCTGCCAACCAGCGACGGCGACGGCGCTCATGGTGCAGAAGGGCACGCTGGCAGCAAGGCGATCATCGAGGATGGCTTCGTTGCGCATCCATTCGGCGATGCTCGCGCAGGAGCTTGCCAGCCCAGACAGGCCCGGTGCTTCATTGGCGGTATCGCTGGCCAGCTCGGCCATCAATTCGGCATAGTCCGCCCCGTCGCTCAGCCCCAGCTTGCGGGTGACGAGGTCTGCCGCCTGGATCCCGTTGGTGCCTTCATAGATCGGAGCGATCCGGGCGTCGCGATAGTGCTGCGCGGCGCCGGTTTCCTCGATGAAGCCCATGCCGCCATGAACCTGCACACCGAGGCTGCTGACTTCGCAGCATACATCCGTGCCCCATGCCTTGAGCATCGGCACCAGCACGTCAGCGCGGCGACCGGCTGTGTCATCGCCCAGCGCGCCGCGATCAACAAGCCCGGCGGTGTAATAGAGCAGGGCGCGCGCGCCTTCGGTCAGAGCTTTCATCCGCAGCAACATGCGGCGCACATCGGGATGTTCGATAATCGCTACCGGGTTCTTGTCCGGCGATCCGGCGCGGGCGGACTGAACGCGATCCTGCGCATAATAGAGCGCATGCTGCGTCGCGCGTTCCGCGATCTGCACACCCTGATTGCCGATATTGATGCGCGCATTGTTCATCATGGTGAACATGGCTGCGAGGCCCCGATTGGGCTGGCCGACCAATTCACCAATACATTCGCCCTGGTCGCCGTAAGACATGACGCAAGTGGGCGAGGCATGGATGCCCAGCTTGTGCTCGACACTGACAACGCGCAAATCGTTGCGCGCACCCAACGAGCCATCTTCTTTGACGAGGAATTTGGGCACGACAAACAGCGAGATACCGCGGCTTCCCTCCGGCGCGTCCGGCAGGCGAGCGAGGACAAGGTGGATGATATTCTCGGCGAGGTCATGCTCACCCCAGGTGATGAAGATCTTCTGCCCGGCAATGCGATATTTGCCGGCATGTTCGCCGTCCTCGATTGGCACTGCGGTGCTGCGCAAGGCGCCAACATCACTGCCAGCCTGCGGTTCCGTGAGATTCATCGTACCCGGCCATTCGCCGCTGATCAGCTTGGGCAGATACATGGCCCGCTGTGCTTCGCTGCCATGATGCTCCAGCGCTTCGATGGCCCCGGCGGACAGGGTTGGCAGCAGGGTGAAGGCCGCATTGGCCGTGCCAAGGTTTTCCAGCACATTGCAGGACAGGGTGAACGGCAAGCCCTGCCCGCCATGTTCAGGCGGCCCGGCAATCGCGTTCCAGCCTTGCTCGACAAAGCTGGCATAGGCTTCCTTGAAACCTTCGGGCAGGCGCACCGTGTCGCCATCCTGCTGCGCGCCTTCCTGATCGCCGACACGGTTAAGCGGGGCAAATTCCCCTGCCGCAAACGCGCCAATCCCCTCTACGATTGCCTCAACCATGTCGGGTTCGGCAGCAGGGAAGCGTTCGCTCTGCCCCAGTTCGGCAATCCCGGCATTGACGCTCAGGGCAAGCAGCTGGTCCTGGGTGGCAGGGGTGAAGGATGACATGGGCGTGGTCCTCTCGCATGAAGAGCTTGGCTTTACGCGGCTTCCCATATAGCGCCGCGCCATGACCGGCAAGAACGCTACGGAACGGCTATCAGCTGATGCGCAGGGGATTGCGCGCGTCGCTGCGATTCTGGCGCAAGACGGGCTGGTCGCCGTGCCGACAGAGACGGTCTATGGCCTCGCAGCCCTGGCGGACAGTGCGGAAGCGGGGGCAGAAATCTATCGTGCGAAGGGACGGCCGGATTTCAATCCGCTGATTGTGCATGTTGCAGAGCTGGAGCAGGCAGAGGCGCTGGCGCAATTTGATGATCGGGCGCGGAAGCTGGCGGTTCATTTCTGGCCCGGACCACTGACTCTGGTCCTGCCCCTGCGGCAAGGGGCCGCGGTGGCCCCTGCGGTTACTGCGGGGCTTCCCACTATTGCCTTGCGTATGCCTGCCCATCCGGTGATGCGGTCGGTTCTGCGGGAACTGGGCAAGCCGCTTGCAGCCCCTTCGGCCAATCGCAGCGGTGCAGTGAGCCCAACCACCGCCGACCATGTGCTGGCGACGCTCGATGGCAGGATCGCCGCTGTGCTGGATGGTGGGGAATGTGCTGCCGGGCTGGAATCGACCATCGCTGCCCTGCGGCCAGATGGCAGCTGGCAATTGCTTCGCCACGGGCCAGTGACAGAGGCACAACTCTCTGAAATCCTGGGTGAACCAGCTGCAGTCAAGACGCAATCAGTGGAGGCACCCGGTCAGTTGGCGCAGCATTATTCGCCTGGAAAGCCTGTGCGGCTCGATGCCGTTGCGGCGGTCGAGGGAGAATTCCTGATCGGCTTTGGCGAGGTGGCGGGACATTGCACCTTGTCAGCCAGTGGTGATTTGGCCGAAGCGGCTGCACGGCTCTATGCCTGCCTGCATGAGGCGGGTGCATCCCGCGCACCGCGTATTGCCGTCGCGCCGGTGCCCGATGACGGGATTGGGGCTGCGATCAATGACCGGCTGCGGCGCGCAGCGGCCTGATCAATCGTCAGTTGGCGGGGCCGGGAGCTGGCGCAGGACCAGCTGCAGCTCGGCATAGGTGCCTTGCGCATCGCTGCAAGCCCGGCGGTCACCGTCGAGGCAATTCCGCCGTTCGCGCTCATATTGGCGCTCCAGCCTGCCTGCGCGCTCTTCCAGCTTGCGCAATTCTCGGCCGCGCTCTTCATCGCGTTCGGACTGGCTGGTAGTGGCCAGATCGACCGCTTTGCCGGCGACCTTTACTGGCGCAGTCGCAGCATCCACTGCGGTCCGGGCGACGCAGCCACCAAGGGTGAGGGGCAGGAGGGCCAGTAAAGCAATGCCGCGCATGGAGGAGTATCCTTCCATGCGCGGCATAGCATGAGTCGATGGCCTTGGGATGAACTACTCTTCGGTAGTGTCGCCTTTTGCGTCCTCTGCATCGGCTTCTGCGGCTTCCGCTTTGGGGGTCGTGGCCTGGCAGCGGACCTTGCCGGAGCCCATGGAGCTGACCTCGCAAGTGGCATTGCCGGTGATGGAGACTTCGCCAGAGCCCATGATGGAGGCCTCGACCTTGCCATCGGACGCGAAATCGGCGCTACCGGAACCTGCGATGGTGATTTCTGCACCATCTGCTTTCAATCCGGCCATTTTCGCGCTGCCAGACCCGGCAATAGTCAGTTCCAGCGCCGTGGCAGTGCCAGCAGCAGAAAAGTTGCCGGAGCCGGCAATAGTGACTTCCAGCTTTTCGGCGGCGACAGTTGCAGCACTCGTTTCACCCGTCCCTGCAATGGTGACACTGGCCCGTTCGGCTAGCTTTTCAGCAGTGATCGTGCCCGATCCGGCCAGCACGATCGCCTTGGGTGCGGGCATGGTGACATGGACAGTTGCACTGCCCGAATTTTTCCAGTTGCCCTTCTCGCGCATGATGCCGAGCGTACCGCCTTCGAGTGTAAAGCGCAGCTTGTCGGTGACTTCGGGATCGCCTTCGACATTGATCGCTAGCGCCTCGCCATCGCTGATGATGACTTTGTCCGGCCCGGCCAGCACCAGCTCGGTCGGCGCTTCGCCGCTCATGTCCAGCTCGGCCAGCGGCACACCTTCATTGTCGTTGATCTTGATATCGAAATCGCTGTTACAGCCACTCAACCCGGCAGCCAGCATCAGCGCTGCGGCAGGGGCCACGCCTTTGATGATCTTGTGCAACATGGGACTATCCTCCACTTCCTGTCTGTATTGCTGATATAATACAGCATGGAGGCAGCCACAAGGCGCCCAAAAAAAGGGCCGCCCGTTTGGGCAGCCCTTCGTCGAGTTCAAAAATTCGTCTGTCGATCAGGCGTCTTCGGTGTTCTCGTAATATTGCGGTGCATGTTCGCGCAGCACGGTCAGGATCTTTTCCAGCGCGGTCGGTTCGTCGGTCTCTTCCATCGCGGCCAACTCGCGGGCGAGGCGGCTGGAGGCCGCTTCAAAGATCTGCCGTTCGGAATAGCTCTGTTCCGGCTGGTCATCCGGGCGGAACAGGTCGCGGGTCACTTCCGCGATCAGCACGATTTCGCCGGAATTGATCTTGGCTTCATATTCCTGCGCGCGGCGGCTCCACATGGTGCGCTTCACCTTGGGCTTGCCCTTCAGCGTGTCCATGGCTTCTTTCAGCGTCTTGTCGCTGGACAGCTTGCGCATGCCGATGGACTCAACCTTGTTCACGGGAACGCGCAGCGTCATGCGCTCTTTCTCGAAGCGCAGGACGTAGAGTTCCAGCTGCATGCCGGCAATTTCTTCATTCTGCAGTTCGATCACACGGCCCACGCCGTGCTTGGGATAAACCACGTAGTCGCCAACGACGAAAGCGGGCGCATTGCTTGCCATGTACTATCCTTTCGCAAAGGGGCAGGGCTGCAAGCGAATCAGTAAAGGAAGCTCTCGAACGCCCCGTGTATGGTGCGTCCGCAGTGCCCTCTTCTAACCTGTTGCTTGGTGGTCCTGCCTCTCCAGATCCAGCAGTGCACCGAGAAAGATTCGGCGCTCTTGTCACATTATATAGCAGCTTCGTAACAAAATTTCCAGTCTGTTCGAAAAAGCGCACGAGTCAGCGCCCCACATCGGTTGCAGGGAGCCACTCGAATCAGCAATTTGAGCTATCTGACGGGGCCGCCGGAGCGTCGATCAGTCCCCTTCGCCGGGTTCGGGCGAGAAATATTTGTCGAACTTGCCTTCCTGGCCCTTGAAATCATCCGCATCGGCAGGCGGTTCTTTCTGGCTGGTGATGTTCGGCCATTCGGCGGAATATTTCGTGTTCACTTCCAGCCACTGCTCCAGCCCGCTTTCCGTGTCAGGCAGGATGGCTTCTGCCGGGCATTCCGGTTCGCACACGCCGCAGTCGATACATTCGCTGGGGTTGATCACCAGCATGTTCTCGCCTTCATAAAAGCAATCGACCGGGCAGACCTCGACGCAGTCGGTATATTTGCATTTGATGCAGGCGTCGGTGACGACATAGGTCATGGTAATGCGTGTCCTTCACTGGTGTCCTTTGGGGCTGCTATGGCGCTTTGTCCGCTCGCGTCAAGCACCCGATAGCAGCTTTGCGCTTCGCCAGATGGGCCACGTCGAACCGGAAGCGCCAGCAATTCCAGCACGAGCACCCCCTTGCCGAGCGGCATGGTGAGGATGTCACCCACAGTCACGCCCTGACTGGCGCGCAGGATTCGCACACCATTGCGGCGGATATGGCCACAATCGACCATGGCATGCGCAACCGACCGGCTGCGCGCCAAGCGCAAGTGATAGAGCAAGCGATCAATTCGCATTGCCCGGCTGCTGTCCATCAGTGGCGGCTCACTTGAGCAAATCCGCCAGCCCGGCAAAGGCCTTCCCGGTCGCCGGGCCAGTTGTCGGGCGAGCGGCTGCCTCAGGCTTGCGCTGCGGCTTCCCGCCCTTGCCCGGACCCTTGCCAGCGCCGGCCCTGCCCGGTCTGCCAACACCCCCGACACGCTCGGCCTTGCGCCGCGAGGGGCGCCACTCCCAGCGATCGGGCGTGGGCGGGCCAAACATGGCTTCATCCAGCGGCCGCGCGCGCTGCACCCGGAACCCGGCCGCACCGAGCAAGCGCTGGTAATTCTCTTCTGTCAGGCCAGTTGAAACGGCCAGCGCGGGGCTGATCGCGAAATGGCGGCCGCTTGCTTTGGCGCGCACCTCATGCACGGCGCGGAGCAATTTCTCTGCTATGTCGATGCGCACGAACTGGCCCCCCGCAGGGCGATAGCCCGACGGCAGCTTGCCTTCTCCGGGCAGCACGGCGCGCATGGCCGTTTCCAGCGGGCGCTGGTCGGCGCCAATGGCATGCAGCAATTGGCGCGGTGCCGGCTTGAGCATGTCACGGGCAAAAATATCGAGCGCCCCGAAATTGACCCCCAGCTTGCGCAGGAAAGGGCGCATTTCCTTGGGAAGGTGTTCCAGCCCGGCCTTCTCGCGGCTGACAAAGCCCAGCCCGTCGACCAAAGTCAGCAGAAGCGCGCGCGCCTGTGATCCGGCCGCGGGGTCGCGCGCTGCTTCGGCGAGCTTGCGCAAGGGGGCGAGCGGTTCGAGCTGCTTTGCCAGCCAGTCTTCCAGAGCGGCGAGGAATTCAGCCCGCTCAGCATCCGGGATCAGGCCAAGCTCCCGCTCCGGCACAATCCGGGGCTCGGTTACTTCACGACCCGCTTCCAGCTTCGCCAGCACGCGGCCTTCCCAATGGATCGCGCCCTGTTCCAGCGTCACCGCTTCAAAGCTACTCTCTGCCAGTGCTTTCGCCCGCTTCGCCAGCAGGCCGGGCAGGGCCTTCTCGCCAGCGGAGAGCAGCATCTTGCGGTCGGCATGGTTGGCCTGATGATCCACCGTGAAGTGGAACCCTTGCACCGTGCCAATCACTTCGTCTTCCACGCTGACGGTGCCATCATCACCCAGATTGACGGGCAACATGGACGCATCCTGTCCCAAAGCTTTCATCAGGATCGCAGTCCTCCTGTTCACGAAACGCTCGGTCAGCCGCGCATGCAGCGCATCCGAAAGTTTCGCTTCCACTGCCCGCGCACGAGCAGCCATTTCATCCCGCGCCAGCACCCAGTCAGGCCGCTGACAAATATAGGCCCAAGTCCGGATCGCAGCGATCCGGCCCTGCAGCATATCAATCCCGCCCTGCATATTGTCCAGTTCCGCGATGCGGGCCGCCGCGAAATCCGCGCCGATGTGGCCTTCCTGCAAGTCCTGCCACAGCCGGGTGACGAAGCGGGCGTGCATTTCCACCCCTTGCTGGCGGAAATCGGGCAGCGAGCAGGCTTCCCAGAACCGCCGCACCATGGCCGCCCCGCGCACATTGCGGGCCAGCGGGGTTTCGGCCAGCCGCCGCAACACGGCCAGGTCGATGGCTTCCGGCGCTGCGGCGAGCCCCTCTTCCCCCGGCGGGGCGCATAAATCGTCGATCAGCCGCTCGACCGAATCGAAACGCGGCTCTGCCTCGCGCCAGAACAGTTTGGTCAGCGGCGCAAAGCGATGTTCCTCGATCGCGTAGATTTCATCTTCCGTGAATTCGGGGGAGGCTTGCCCCAGACCGCCCGCGCCAGCGAGCGTCCCGAAGGAGCCATCCTTCTGGTGCCGCCCGGCGCGCCCGGCAATCTGGGCCATTTCTGCCGGGTAAAGCCGCCGCTTGCGTCGCCCGTCGAATTTTTCCAGCGCCGCAAAGGCGACATGGGTGACATCGAGGTTGAGGCCCATGCCGATGGCATCGGTTGCGACAATGTAATCCACCTCGCCCGACTGGAAGAGCTCGACCTGCTTGTTGCGCGTTTCCGGGCTCAGCCCACCCATGACCACCGCCGCGCCACCGCGAAACCGGCGCAGCATCTCCGCCATCGCGTAAACCTGCTCCGTCGAAAACGCGACCACCGCGCTGCGCGGCGGCAGGCGCGAAAGCTTGCGAGTCCCGGCGTGGGTGAGCGTGGAAAAGCGCGGCCGCCCGATGATCTCGGCGCGCGGCAAGATCTGGCGCACCAATGGCTCCAGCGTGGCGGAACCGAGCAGCATCGTCTCTTCCCGCCCGCGCGCATGCAGCAACCGGTCGGTGAAAATATGCCCCCGTTCAGGGTCTGCGCCGATCTGCGCTTCATCCAGCGCGACAAAGGCGAGCTTGCCTGCATCACGCGGCATCGCTTCTGCCGTGCACAGGAAATAGCGCGCATCAGGCGGCTCGATCCGTTCTTCGCCGGTGATCAGGGCGACCTGGCGTTCGCCCTTGATTGCCACCACGCGATCATAGACTTCGCGCGCCAGCAGCCGCAGCGGGAAGCCGATCGCTCCGCTGGAATGGCCGCACATCCGCTCGATCGCGAGATGGGTCTTGCCCGTATTGGTTGGTCCGAGGACCGCCTTGATCGCATTCTCGCTCACGCCCCCTTGATGGCATTGGCGAGGTGCAGGTTCAATCGCCCATCCACAGCTGAAACGCCTTGCCGCATGGCGGAGTCGGATCGTCGCGGTTTAAGTCGGTGTTAACTTCAATCAGGCACAGTTTTTCGCCATTGGAGCCCTTCGGGTCAGGTCTTGAGCAGCCAGCCTGCCAGGTCCGCATAAGGAGAACGTCTTGTACCAGTCGCGCGCGCATGACGATGCCGCCATGGAACCCGCGCCCGGCGCGGGCGAAGGCTGGCGCGCGGCCGCGCTGACGCATTCGCAAATGGTGCCTGACAACGGCCCCAAAGTGCTGCAGCGCGCGCGCAGCTGGCGCGAACGGTTTGACGAATGGCGCTTTGATACCTCACTGAAGCTGGACCGGCTGGACCTTGCGCCAGATCTGGCGAGCGAAATTGGCAGCAAACGCTGGTTTCGCGGGTTGGGCACGATGCTGGGCCTGTCTGCCGTTGCGCTGGCATTCTGGCCCGATTTTGGTCCGCTGCATGCCGCCCCGGCGATGGAAATTGATGCGCCGGTGCGCGATGAATTCCGTAGCCAGATGATCCTGCCGCTGGCCCTTGGTGCCGATAGCGGCCGCCATATGGGCGCGACCGATGCCGTGATACCGCTCAAATCCGCACCCGAACGGCCGACCGTTGAATTGCTGGCGACGCTGGTGAAAGGTGACAGTTTCGGGCGCATGTTGCAGCGCGCCGGGGTTGGCTCCGGTGATGCCGCGCGGATCAGCGAGCTGGTTGCAGGGGCCATCCCCCTTTCCGACATTGAACCGGGAACACAGATCGACATCATCCTTGGCCGCCGCCCGGAACCCGGTGCATCGCGTCCGCTGGACAGCCTGTCGTTCCGCGCGCGATTTGACCTTGAGCTGGCGATCAGCCGTGATGGCGGCGCATTGGCGCTGGAACGTCGCCCGATCCGCGTGGATGAAACGCCGCTGCGTATTCGCGGGACAGTTGGCAACAGCCTTTATCGCTCTGCGCGCGCCGCCGGTGCCCCTGCCAATGCCGTGCAGCAGTATCTCGAAACAGTGGGCGAACATCTCGACCTCGACAGTGCATTGCGGGCGAGCGACACGTTCGACATCATCATCTCCTATCGCCGTGCTGCCACAGGTGAAGTGCAGGCCGGGCGCCTGCTCTATGCCGGGATCGAGCGCGACGGGAAGCCGCGCACGCAATTGATGCGCTGGGGCAGCGAAGGCCGGTTCTTCGAAGCATCCGGGGTGGGCGAACAGCGCAACGGCCTGCTTTCACCCGTGCCAGGCAGCGTATCCTCGCGTTATGGCATGCGTCGTCACCCGATCCTTGGCTATCGCCGGATGCACCGCGGGCAGGATTATCGCGCCAGCTATGGCACGCCGATTGTTGCTGTCAGCGATGGGCGCGTCTCTGGCGCGGGCCGCATGGGTGGTTGCGGCATTGCCGTGCGCCTGAGCCATGGTGGCGGGCTGGAAACGCGCTATTGCCATATGAGCCGGCTTGCCGTGCACGGCGGCCAGTCTGTCCGGCGCGGGCAAGTGATCGGCTATGTCGGCTCTACCGGCCTTTCGACGGGGGCGCATCTCCATTACGAAATGTATCGCGGTGGCCAGTCGGTTGATCCCTCATCGGTCCGCTACGTTACCCGGGCACAACTCAGCGGGGATGAACTGCGCCAGTTCCGCGCATCGCTGGACAAGCTCAAAACGGTCACGCCCGGTGCCGCGCTGGAGCCGCTCGTCCCCCGCGCGGAAGAACAGGCAGAGCCGGAGCGCGAAATCGAAAAAGTCGCCAATCCGCGCAAGCTGCGCTGATTGATTGAACCTCCACGGCAATTCCGGCAGACCACGGCCATGACAGCTTCCTATCCCGCCATTCGCCTGCGCCGTACCCGCGCCCATGCGTGGAGCCGCGCCCTCCATCGCGAACATGTCCTGACTCCGGCAGAACTGATCTGGCCGCTCTTCGTGACGGAAGGCGATGGGGTGGAGCAGCCGATTGCCTCGCTGCCCGGCGTCTCGCGCTGGTCGGTGGACGGGATCGTGGTGCGGGCAAAGGAAGCGGTTGAACTTGGCATCCCCTGCCTTGCATTGTTCCCCAACACCCAACCCGAACGGCGCAGCGAAAAGGGCGAGGAAGCGCTCAACCCCGATAACCTCATGTGCCGCGCAATCCGCGCGATCAAGGATGCGTGTGGCAACGATATCGGGGTGCTGACTGACGTCGCGCTCGATCCCTATACCAGCCATGGGCAGGACGGGCTGATCGACGAGGAAGGCTATGTCCTCAATGACGCCACGATGGAAATGCTTGTAAAGCAGGCGCTTAATCAGGCAAACGCTGGCGCGGACATCATCGCCCCGTCAGACATGATGGATGGCCGGGTTGGCGCCATTCGGTCCGCGCTGGAAGAGGGCAACCACGCCAATGTGCAGGTAATGGCCTATGCCGCCAAATATGCCTCAGCCTTCTACGGCCCCTTCCGTGACGCCGTGGGCTCGGGCGGGCTGCTGAAAGGCGACAAGAAAAGCTACCAGATGGATCCGGCCAATTCGGATGAAGCGCTGCGCGAAGTGGCGCTGGATATTGCCGAGGGTGCGGACAGCGTGATGGTCAAGCCGGGTCTTCCCTATCTCGACATCGTTCGCCGGGTGAAGGAACGCTTCGAAGTGCCCGTCTTCGCTTACCAGGTGAGCGGCGAATATGCGATGATCGAAGCGGCTGCGGCCGCCGGTGCTGGAGACCGCGATGCACTTGTGCTGGAGACTTTGCTCGCGTTCCGCCGAGCGGGGTGCAGCGGGGTGCTGACCTATCATGCCGCCCATGCGGCGCGGCTCCTGAATGGCTGACTTCCGTCACGAAACCGCGCGGCTGGTGCTGCGCGACTGGCAGGATGGCGACTGGGAGCCGTTCTGGCGGCACACCAACACGCCTGCTGTCATGCAGTGGCTGGGCGGCGTGTGTGATGACGCCAAGAAGGAGGCCGCGCAGGCGCGCATCCTGTCTTACAGGCGCGATCATGGCTTCACTTTCTGGGCGGTAGAACGCAAGGAAGACAAGGCCTTAATCGGTTTTTGCGGGCTCAAGCGCAGCAATCAGGCAGGCGGTCCGCAAGGCATGATGGAAGTGGGCTGGCGCCTGCGCGAAGATGCCTGGGGGCACGGCTATGCTCGCGAAGCTGCCAGCGCGGCGCTCGATCTGGCGTTTGGGCAATTTGGTGCTGAAGACGTCATCGCGCTCACCGTTCAAGGCAATGCCCCCAGCTGGGGGCTGATGCTGCGGCTGGGCATGGAACGGCGCGAAGACCTCGATTTCGACAATGACGAGTTCGACGTCGAGACCGGGCGGATTATTGTTTATTCGATCAGCCAGCGTGACTGGCACAGGGGGGCTGCATGACGCGGACAACGCGCACTGCATTATTTGTCGTAACAATCCTGGTGGGCAGCTTTCTGCTGTTCCTTGTCCAGCCCTTGGTGGCGCGCATGGCCTTGCCGCTGCTGGGCGGGGCGCCGAATGTCTGGAACAGCGCGATGCTGGTGTACCAGGCGCTGCTGCTGGGCGGCTATGCCTATGCCCATTTCCTCTCGCGCTGGCCGCTGAAGCGGCAAGCCATGGTGCATGTGATTCTGCTGGTGCTGGCGGGGCTGACCTTGCCGATTGCGCTGGCTGACCTCTCGCCGCCGCAGCCCGGCTGGGAAGCCTTGTGGGTCCCGGCGCTGCTCGCCCTGACGATCGGCCCGGTCTTCTTCCTCGTTTCCGCGCAAGCCCCGCTTATGCAGCGCTGGTTTGCAGCGGATGCAAGCGCAGGTGATCCGTACTGGCTCTATGCTGCCTCCAACATTGGCAGCTTCGCTGGCCTGCTCAGCTATCCGCTGCTGTTCGAACCGGGCCTTTCGCTGCGCTCGCAAAGTCTGGTCTGGACTGCACTCTATGCCGGTCTCGTGCTGCTGGTTGCCGCCGTGGCGGCGGCCCGCTGGCGGGCAGCGCCGTCAGCAGGGACAGAGGCCGACGCCGCCACGACGCCGAAGGAACCGCTTGGAACCAAACGGATTTTGCTCTGGCTCGCACTGGCCGCCGTGCCTTCGGGCCTGATGCTCTCGACCACCACTCACCTGACCACTGACATTGTGGCGATGCCGCTGCTGTGGGTGATCCCGCTGGGGCTCTACCTGCTCAGCTATGTTCCTGCCTTTGCCGCCAACCGCACGGTTACACGGGCTATTTCCTATGTCGCGCCGCCGGTGGTGGTGCTGGCCGGCAGCCTTGCCATGGTCAGCCAGGGTAGCGCCGACATGATGGGCGCGCTGGCGGCGATCGTGATGCTGTTCGTGGTGGCAGTGGCCCTGCACGGGCGGCTCTATGACACGCGGCCAGACGCGTCGCAGCTGACCGCCTTCTATCTCATCATGTCCGCCGGTGGCGCGCTGGGCGGGCTGTTTACTGCGCTGCTTGCCCCGCTGGTGTTTGACTGGGTGTGGGAACATGCGCTGCTGGTGCTGGCAGCGGCTATCCTGCTGCCGGGCATGAAGTGGTATGACTGGATGGAGCGGCTCGGCTGGCGCAAGGTGATGCGTATTGCCGTGATCCTCGCCTGCCTGATTATCGCGCTGCAACTGGGCGCGAAGATCTATGACGAGATCTATGTCGGTGACCAGAATATCGTATGGGCGCTGACCGGGGTGATTGCCGTCGCGGCCCTGCTGGTGTTCACGCAGCGCTGGGCCTTTGTCGCGATCCTTGGCGTGCTGATGCTGTCTCATGGCGGCATTGATACGCTGCAGACATCCTATAATGGCTTGCGCAGCCGGTCCTATTTCGGGATCTACACGATCCGCGAATTTGCAGACACGCAGGTGCGCACGCTCGCTCATGGCACGACCATGCATGGCAAGCAGCATGTCGAGCCGGAACGCGCGCTGGAACCGACCAGCTATTACACCGCAACCTCTGGCGTGGGCCTGACGCTGGCCAATGCCGGCAAGATATACGGCAAGGGCGCGCGTGTGGGAGTGGTCGGGCTGGGGGCAGGCACGCTCGCCTGTTATCGCGAGCCGGACCAGACCTATGATTTCTTCGAAATCGACCCGGCCATCCTCGCCTATAGCCAATCCGGCACTTTCACCTTCATGAAGGCCTGCGCGCCGGATGCGGTTACCCATATTGGCGATGCCCGGCTGAAGCTGGACGAAATGCCCGCGGGCACGTTTGACGTGCTGGTGATTGACGCTTTCTCTTCCGATGCGATCCCGCTGCATCTGATCACGCAGGAAGCGATTGATACTTACCAGAAGGCCCTGAAGCCTGACGGGCTGCTGCTGTTCCATATTTCCAACCGCTATATCGACCTCAACCCTGTCCTGTCCGCGGCAGCACAGGAACGCGGCTGGGAAATGCGCATTCGCGATGACCCGCAGGAAGAAGGCGATGATGCGGCCAAGGCCCCGTCTGACTGGGTGGTTACCAGCCCGGATGAAAAGCGGGTCAAGCAGCTGATGGAACTCAGCAAGGATCGCGTCTGGGTGCGGCTGGCGGTGACGGAAGATCCGGCCTGGACTGACGATTATGCGTCGATCCTGCCTTTCATTCGCTGGGAAAACATGCTTTCCAAACATTGATGAGCATAGACAGACCCGACGTTTCGATCATTCCGATCCACGGCAAGACCCCGCGGATCCACGACAGCGCCTTTATCGCGCCCGGTTGCCGCATCATCGGCGATGTGGAGATCGGGCCGGGAAGCTCTGTCTGGTATAATTGCGTCTTGCGCGCTGATGTCAGCCGGATCGTGATTGGCGCGCGGACCAATATCCAGGATGGCACGGTGATCCATTGCGACGGGCCGGACCCGCGCGCGCCGGATGGCTTCCCCACCATCATTGGCGATGATGTGCTGGTCGGCCACAATGCCATGGTCCATGGCTGCACGCTGGAAGATCGCGCCTTCGTGGGGCTCTCGGCCACGGTCATGAATGGCTGCGTGATCGAAGGCGATGCCATGCTGGCGGCGGGCGCGATGCTTACCCAGGGCAAGCATATGAAGGCGCGCGAGCTGTGGGCCGGCGCTCCGGCCAAGCTGCTGCGCGAATTGCCCGATGCTGCCATTGCCGACATGCGGCTGGGGGTCGCGCATTATGCCGAGAATGCAAAGCACCACGCGGCTGCCATCGCAGCCATGGCCGATGGCTCGCCCGAAAGCTGATTTCCCGCCTGCCGATGCAATCCGTGCCCTTGCCGATAGCGAAGGGCGGCTGGCCCTGCGCGTCACGCCGGGCGCGCGCAGCGAAGGGATCGAGCTGGGTGACGGCGTGCTGCTGGTAAAGGTGCGGACCAAGCCGCAAGACGGCGCGGCCAATGATGCGGTGTTGAAAATGCTGGCAAAATCGCTCGGGATAGCGACGTCACGACTGCGCTTGTTGCGCGGCGCAACCGGGCGCGACAAATTGGTTCAGATCGTACGCGACTAAGCCTTGCGCCGTTCAACAAGGAATGCAGCCAGCGCGAGCAGGCCAGCAAATACAGCGCCCAGCCACACGCCAAGCGATGGCGTTGCGAGATAGGCGAAGGCTCCACCAATCGCTCCGCTGACCAAGGAAAGCCACAGCAGGAGATTGTCGAACAGGCCCGGCGACGGCTTGCCTGCGATCCGGTCGGCCAGTCCTTGTCCCAGCCGGACCAGCGCCCCGGTCATATAGGTAAGCCCGACGGTCACCCCCCGTTCGCGGGCGAAGGCATTGTTGATGGCACCCATGGCCAGCACTGCCGGGGCAATCATCGCGCTCTTGTGCCCCTCCAGCAGGGCCAGTGCGGAAAGTGCCAGCAGGCTGGCAACGACGCACAGCAGGGCTGTCTTGCGCCAGCGCCCGGCTCGATCAGCGAGCAAGGCCCCGAAGAAAACGCCACTCAGGAAGCCTGCGATCAACCCCAGAGGGACCAATGCCTGCATCGGGTTGGTGGCAAGATCGACCGCAAGCCGGGTGGTATTGCCCGACATGAACGACACGAAATAGCTGTCAGCGGCGAGGAAGCCGGTCGCATCGACCATTCCCGCCAGTGCTGCGATGGCAAAGGCCAGCAAGCGGCGCGGTTGGTCTAGCCTGGTCACTGCAGAAGAAAGCCGGTCTTGGCCCGGAAATGCAAGCCTGTGATGATCGGGCGATTACTCCGCCACCATCCCCATTGCCATCATGTCGAGCCGCTCGGCCATGGCCTTGGCCAGATCCTTGTCCTCCGGCCCGCAATCGGCAATCGCGCGGGCCATGGCGTCGGTCCATTGGATGGCGACGTCTTTCTCGATGCCCAACCCGCGATGGGCGCTCATCATACATTTGCCGGGGTTAGCCTCGAACCAATCGCGCGGGCCACCGGCCCATGCGGAGAGCCAGCCGGTCAGCGAATCGCGCATCGGCCCAAGATCGGGGACGTGCATGGCGCGCAGCGGAGCATATTGCTCCTCGCCCTCCATCAGATCATAGAAACGATTGACGATGCGGGCGATCACTTCCTTGCCGCCCAATGCTTCATAGGGCGTTTTCGGCGGCGTGGTTTCGGCATTCACGTGGGGTCTCTCCGCAAAAGACAGGACTTGTTAGCCTGTCCATGCAGGGGATTCGGCGCAAGCGCTTTGATGTGACGCAAATTGCAGGCGGGAGAGGTTTAACCCTCAGCCTTCGTCCTTGCTCTCCGCACCTTCTGCATCCGGCTTCTTCGCCGCTGGCTTCTTGCGCGGTTTGCGCACCGGTTTGACCTTGGGCGGGGCAGGGGTGAGTTCGAAATTCGGCTTGCCGTCCTTCACGCTCACATGCACTTCGCCGCCATCGGCCAGCTTGCCGAACAGCAGTTCCTCGGCCAGCGGCTGCTTGATCTTTTCCTGGATCAGGCGAGCCATCGGCCGTGCGCCATAGAGCTTGTCATAGCCCTTGTCCGCCAGCCATTCGCGCGCATCGCTGTCAAACTGGATATGCACGTTCTGTTCGGCCAGCTGCAGTTCGAGTTCGAGGATGAACTTGTCGACCACGCGGCTGACCACTTCCGTGCCGAGATAGGAAAAGGGCACGATTGCATCCAGCCGGTTGCGGAATTCGGGGGTGAACATGCGCTTCACGGCTTCTTCGCCCGCGTCCTCCTTGGACACATCGCCAAAGCCGATGCCCTGGCGCGCCATGTCGCTGGCCCCGGCATTGGTGGTCATGATCAGCACGACATTGCGGAAGTCCACGGTCTTGCCGTGATGATCGGTCAGCCGCCCGTTATCCATCACTTGCAACAGGATGTTGAACAGGTCCGGATGCGCCTTCTCGATTTCGTCGAGCAACAGCACGCAATGCGGCTGCTGGTCCACCGCGTCAGTCAGCAACCCGCCCTGATCGTAGCCGACATAGCCGGGAGGCGCACCGATCAACCGCGATACGCTGTGCCGTTCCATATATTCCGACATGTCGAAGCGCTGCAACGGAATGCCCATGATGCTGGCCAGCTGGCGCGCGACTTCGGTCTTGCCGACGCCGGTCGGGCCGGAAAACAGGAAATTGCCGATCGGCTTGTCCGGATCGCGCAGCCCCGCGCGGGAGAGCTTCATCGCGCTCGACAGCACCTCGATCGCCTTGTCCTGCCCAAAGACCACACGCTTGAGATCGCGGTCGAGATTTTCGAGCGCCTTCTTGTCGTCCGAACTGACCGATTTGGGCGGGATGCGCGCCATGGTGGCGATCACCGCCTCGATCTCGCGCGCGGTGATCGTCTTGCGGCGCTTGCTGGGCGGGACCAGCATCTGCATCGCGCCCACTTCGTCAATCACGTCAATCGCCTTGTCCGGCAATTTGCGGTCATTGATGTAGCGCGCGGACAGCTCAACCGCGGTCTTGATCGCATCGGGGGTGTATTTGACCTTGTGGTGTTCTTCGAAGGCCGAGCGCAGTCCCTTGAGGATCTTTACCGTATCCTCGATCGTCGGTTCGTTCACGTCGATCTTCTGGAAGCGGCGCAGCAGGGCGCGGTCCTTTTCGAAGTGATTGCGGAACTCCTTGTAAGTGGTGGAACCGATGCAGCGGATCGCACCGCTGGAAAGCGCGGGCTTGAGCAGGTTGGAGGCGTCCATCGCCCCGCCACTGGTCGCCCCGGCGCCGATCACCGTGTGGATTTCGTCAATGAACAGAATGGCTTCCGGCATCTTCTCAAGTTCGGACACAACCTGCTTGAGCCGTTCCTCGAAATCGCCGCGATAGCGCGTACCGGCCAGCAGGCTGCCCATGTCGAGCGAATAGATCACTGCATCCTCGAGCACTTCGGGAACATCGCCTTCCACGATCTTGCGCGCCAGCCCCTCGGCGATTGCGGTCTTGCCGACGCCCGGATCGCCCACATAGAGCGGGTTATTCTTGGAGCGGCGGCAGAGAATCTGGATGGTCCGGTCCACTTCCGGCCCGCGCCCGATCAGCGGATCGACCTTTCCGGCGAGCGCCTTTTCGTTGAGATTGACGCAGAACTGGTCAAGCGCGGTTTCCTTGCCCGAAGGCTTGCTTTCGCTCTTTTCCTCAGGCTGCGCGCTTTCTTCCGCGCCGCTCGGCGTGTGGCTTTCGATCTGGCGCCCGCCCTTGCCGATGCCATGGCTGATGTAGCTGACCGCATCGAGCCTGCTCATATCCTGCTGCTGCAGGAAATAGACGGCATAGCTGTCGCGCTCCGAAAACAGGGCGACCAGCACATTGGCGCCGGTTACCGTGTCCTTGCCCGATGACTGGACATGCAGGATGGCACGCTGGATCACGCGCTGGAACCCGGCGGTCGGCTGCGGATCGGCCTTGTCCTCGGTCTTGAGGGACTGATACTCCTGATCGAGATACTGCTTCACCACCTCGCTCAGGTCGCCCAGATCGACGCCACAGGCGCTCATCACCTCGGCCGCGTCCGGATCTTCGATCAATGCCAGCAGCAGATGTTCCAGCGTCGCATATTCGTGCCGCCGGTCCGAAGCGTTGGCGAGCGCGGAGTGAAGCGTCTTTTCGAGATTCGCGGCAAAGCTTGGCATTCAGCTATCTTCCATGGGAGAGGGAATTCGGCCTTGCGAGAGAATATGAACGAACAGGGTTAACCAAACCTATATGGGGCCGCATGGGAGGATTGCGACCCGGCCCTGTCACGAAGCAGGCTTACCGAACAGGGCATCGGCCGCCGCCCTGTGTGCTGCCGCCCTGGAGCTATGGGCTTCAACCCGGGCAATTTCAGCCTTTGAGCAGTTCCACCCGTTCAGCCAGCTCTTCCTGCGAGTAAGGGGACAGGTCCTCCCCTGCGAGGAGGCTGGCAGCATCGCCTTTGCGGCGCGGGCGGTCTTCATCGTCCATTGTTCGGCAAGATGGCTAGCCAACACGCTTGCTGTCAATGGGGCGTCACTGTTATTCACTGCACTGCAGCAAGAATCGTCACTTCACTGCCACAGGGGAATTCACGGCATGGCGCATTTGCCCGCGATGATGACGGCTATCGGCTTTGAACAGCCCGGCGGGCCCGATGTGCTGCATCCGGTACGCCTTGCGGTGCCCCGGCCCGGCCCTGGCGAACTGCTGGTCAAGGTCGCCTGCGCCGGGGTCAACCGGCCCGACGCCGTCCAGCGGCAGGGCCATTATCCGCCGCCGCCGGGCGCTTCGCCTGTACCCGGCCTGGAAATATCAGGCGAAGTGGTGATGCTGGGCGAAGGGGTTGATCCTGTGCTGCCTGGCCAGCGGGTGTGCGCGCTGGTTTCAGGCGGTGGCTATGCTGAATATTGCCTCGCCCGGGCCGATCACTGTCTCCCCGTTCCCGACGGGCTGGCCATGGACGAGGCAGCAGCCCTGCCCGAAACCCTGTTTACCGTGTGGCACAACGTGTTCGAACGCGGCTGGGCATGCGAGGGCGAGACGCTGCTGGTTCATGGCGGCACAAGCGGTATCGGGACCATGGCGATCATGCTGGGCCGCCTGTTCGGGCTGAATGTGATCGTCACTTGCGGGTCGGACGAAAAATGCGCTGCAGCGCTGGCGATTGGCGCGGCACATGCGATCAATTACCGGACCGGCGATTTCGTTTCCGAAGTCGCCCGGATCACTGCCGGTGCCGGGGTGCAGATCGTGCTGGACATGGTGTCGGGCGACTATGTCGCGCGCAATCTCAAATGCCTGGCGGACGATGGCCGCCATGTCACCATTGCCGTGCAGGGCGGGACAAGGGCCGAAATCAACATGGCGCAGGTGATGATGCGCCGCCTGACGCTGACCGGATCGACGCTGCGCCCGCGCTCCGACACGTTCAAGGCGCTGCTGGCGCAGGAAATCGCGCGCGAGGTCTGGCCATTGGTGGAGGCGGGCGAATTGCGCCCGGTCATGGACCGCACCTTTCCGCTGGCGGAGGCGGCCGCCGCGCATGCCAGGATGGAGGCCGGCAGCCATGTCGGCAAGATCGTGCTGCGTGTCTGAGGCTTCACAAAAGGGTCACAAATCTGTGAAGCGCACGTAACATTGAACTGTCATTGACGCCCCATCATGGGGGTTGAACCGATTATCGAGCGCAAGCGGAATGAACGGTCGGTCTTTTCCGGCCTCGTTCCCGACCTGTCCAGGCCGCCCGCGCGCGCAGAGCCCGGACCGGACCATCGCCGCCGCTTCCGCACAATCTGGATTTCAGATGTCCATCTGGGCACGCGCGGCTGCAATGCCGACATGCTGATCGATTTCCTCGACAGCGTCGACAGCGAGGTGATGTATCTGGTGGGCGACATCATCGATGGCTGGCGCCTGAAGAAGAAATTCTACTGGCCAGCCGCGCATAATGACATCGTCTGGCGGATATTGAAGCGGGCCAAGCGTGGCACGCGGATTGTCTATATTCCCGGCAATCACGACGAAATGTTCCGCCAGTTTACCGGCCTGAATTTCGGCGGGGTCGAAATCCGCCGCGCAGCGTTCCACACCACGGCTGACGGCCGCCGCCTGATGGTGCTGCATGGCGATGAATTCGACACGGTCATGCTGGCGCACCGCTGGCTCGCCTTTGTGGGCGATGCCGCCTATCACCTGCTGATGGGGCTCAATCGCTGGGTCAATGCGATCCGCAACCGGTTCGATCTGCCCTATTGGTCGCTCAGCAAGATGGCCAAGCACAAGGTCAAGAACGCGGTCGAATTCATCTCCCGCTATGAAGAGGTCGTTTCCCGCGCCGCCGCCGAACGCGGGGTCGACGGGGTGGTCTGCGGCCACATTCATACCGCCGAAATTCGTGAGTTTGACGGCATCGAATATTACAATGACGGTGACTGGGTGGAAGGCTGCACGGCGCTGGTCGAACATTTCGACGGGCGGATGGAGGTGCTGCACTGGGCTGATGAAATGCGCCGTCGTGACGAAGCGCAAGCCATGCAGGCCGCAGCGGCACCCCCGCGCGAGATGGCGGGCGCAGCGTGAACGGGCTGTCCATCGCGCTGGTGACGGATGCCTGGGCCCCGCAGGTCAACGGGGTGGTGCGCACGCTGACCGCAGTTACTTCCATTCTTGAAGCATGGGGGCATCGGGTCACGATCATTTCGCCGGACCAGTATCGTTCGCTCCCTTGCCCGAGCTACCCGGAAATCCGCCTCGCGCTGACCGGACGCAATACGGTGGGGCGCAGGCTGGACGCGCTTTCCCCCGATGCGATTCACATTGCCACGGAGGGTCCGCTCGGCCTTGCCGCGCGCCGTCACTGCCTTGCGCGCGGGCTTGCCTTCACCACTGCCTATCATACGCAGTTCCCCGATTATCTGGCCCGCCGCACCGGCCTGCCAGCAGCAACCTTCTGGCCCTATATTCGCTGGTTCCACCGGCCGGCGCGCGGCATCATGGTGGCGACAGACACGGTCCGGGCGCAATTGCGCGCGCAGGGGCTGATCAATCTGCGACACTGGAGCCGGGGTGTCGACCTGTCCGCTTTCTCGCCGCTGACCGAACCGCCCGAACTGTTCCTCAACCTGCCGCGCCCGATTCAGCTTTATGTCGGGCGGGTCGCGGTGGAAAAGAATGTCGAGGCGTTTCTCGAATCGCGTCATCAAGGCTCCAAGGTGGTTGTGGGCGATGGTCCGGCGCGCGCTGCACTGGAGGCGCAATTCCCCGACGCGCATTTCCTCGGCAAACGCAGCGGGGAAGCGCTGGCGGGCTGCTACGCCCATGCCGATGTGTTTGTCTTCCCCAGCAAGACCGACACATTCGGGCTGGTCATTATCGAAGCGCTGGCCTGCGGCACGCCGGTGGCTGCCTATCCGGTCGCCGGACCGATCGACATAGTCGATGAGGAGGTCGGCGCGCTCTCGCACCGGCTCGATCGCGCCATCGCCGGGGCCCTGACATGTGAGCGCGCGGCCTGCGCCGCGCGGGCGGCGCATTATAGCTGGGGCACCGCAACGGACCAGTTCCTTGCCGGACTGGTCGCGCTGGAAGGCGAAGCGCTGGCGGAGTGAAATACTTGCCCTTTGGCGGACATTCGCCTATCTGGGCTCCCAAGCGGCCGCTCCGATAAGGGGCGGCCCTTCTATTTTCAGGCCCTTTTTGCAGGACATTATCCATGGCCCAGCCGACCCCTCTCATGCCTCATGCCACGGCATCCTGGCTGGTCGACAATACCGCGCTCAGCTTCTCGCAGATCGCTGAATTCTGCGGCCTGCACATTCTTGAAGTGCAGGCGATGGCTGACGATCTGGCCAGCTCCAAATATACCGGGCGCGATCCGATTCATTCGGGCGAGCTGACGCATGATGAAATCGAACGTGGCCAGGCCGATCCCGATTACGTGCTGCAGATGCAGAAGGCGCCGACCTCGGTCAGCCGCACCAAGGGGCCGCGTTACACGCCGGTGTCCAAGCGGCAGGACAAGCCCGATGGCATCGCCTGGCTGCTGCGCAATCACCCTGAAATTTCCGATGCGCAGATCGGCAAGCTGATCGGCACCACCCGCAACACCATCGCCGCAGTGCGGGACCGCACGCACTGGAACATCCAGAACATCCAGCCCAAGGATCCGGTCACGCTTGGCCTGTGCTCGCAGCGCGAACTTGACGCCGTGGTCGCCAAGGCTGCGAAGAAGGCGGGTATCACCGAAGGCGCAGCAACTCCGGATAGCAGCAGCGACAAGGAAAAGCTGATCGAGGAATTGCGCGCTGAGCGTGAAGCGCAGGCGAAGGCCGCTTCCGAAGCCGCGCAGGAGGCTGAAGCGGCTGCATGGCTTGAAGCCAAGCGCGCTGCGGAAGCTGAAGAAGGCGCCAGCGAAGCCTGAATTCGAGCCAAAGCAATCTAGAAAGCCGCCGGTTGCCTCAGGGTGACCGGCGGCTTTTCTGTATGGGGGATGCCGATCGTGCTTGCCCAAATCACGGCGCTGCGGCATTCTCGTTTACATGGATGTCAGTAAATTTCCCCACCATCCCTCACCAGAGCAATATGAACACCCCGCTCCATGGGATACGCCGTTTGACCTGATGACCTTGCCGCAGATGCTGGAGCGAACCACGCAGGCCAATCCAGTCGCGCCGTTGCTGCATTTCCTCGGCTGCACCTACACCTATGGTGATATGCTGGCCGAGGCGCACCGCTTTGCGGCGGGTTTGCAGGCGATGGGCATCGCCAAGGGGGATCGGGTCGGCCTGTTTCTGCCCAATGTGCCGATCTATGTCTCCGCCTATTACGGGGCGATGATGGCCGGGGCCGTCGTGGTCAATTTCTCCCCGCTTTACACGGTGGAGGAACTGGCGTGGCAGGTGGGTGACAGCGGCACGAGGATATTGGTGACGCTGGACGTGCCGGAACTGTTCGGCACCGCTGCCTCAGTGCTGGAATCCTCCGCGCTGGAAACACTGGTGGTCGGATCGCTGGCGCAGATGCTGCCGTGGTACAAGGGGCTTGCGCTCAAGACTTTGGGGCGCAGCAAGATTGCCAAGGTTGGCTGGAGCGATGTGATACTCGCATGGCGGGATTGCACTCCTCGCACGGTTCCTGTGCCGGTGGAGATTGACCCCGCAGAAGACCTCGCCCTGCTGCAATATACTGGCGGCACGACCGGCAGGCCCAAAGGCGCGATGCTCGGCCATAGCCAGTTGGTGCTGAACGCGCAGCAGGTGGCGAGTATCAATCCCTTTGGCAATCCGTCAGGCGAAGTGTTCATGGGCGCGCTGCCCTTCTTCCATGTCTTTGCCAACACAGCGCTTCTCAACCATGCGGTGGCGAGTGGTGCCTCGATCGCCATGCTCCCGCGCTTTGACGCGGGGCAGGTGCTGGCGACTATCGCCAAACATCGCGCCACCGGTTTCCCCGGCGTGCCGACCATGTTCCAGGCCTTGCTCGACCATCCCGACCTCGCGAAAACTGACCTCTCTTCGCTCAAGGTCTGCATTTCCGGCGGCGCACCCATGCCTGCGCCGGTGCATGACAAGTTCGAACGGGTCACCGGTGTGCGTGTGGTCGAAGGCTACGGCCTGACGGAAAGCTCCGGCGTGGTCTCCGCCAATCCCTATGCCGGCAAGCGCAAGCGCGGCACGATCGGGCAGGTCGTGCCCGGCACGGATATCATCCTGCTCGACAAGGAAGACCCGGAAAAGCTCGCGCCAGCCGGGGAACCGGGTGAATTGGCGATCAACGGCCCGCAAATCATGCGCGGTTACTGGAACCGCCCCGATACGGCCGCGGAAACCTTTGTCGAACATGGTGGCCGCCAATGGATGCGCACGGGCGATGTCGCGACGCTGGACGAAGACGGCTTCCTGCAGATCGTGGACCGGATCAAGGACATGATCGCGGTCGGCGGGTTCAAGGTCTTCCCCAGTCAGGTCGAAGACGTGTTGCTGGAAAATGATGCGATCAAGGAAGCGTTGGTGATCGGTGTGCCCGATGAATATCTCGGCGAAGTGCCGCGCGCCTATGTCACCCTGTCAGGTTCAGGCGAGAATGACGCAGAGTCGCTGAAGGACTGGCTCAACAGCAAGGTCGGCAAGCATGAACGCGTCGATCAGGTCGTCATCCGCGAGAGCTTGCCCAAGACATTGATTGGCAAGCTGGACCGCAAGGCCCTGCGCGCTGAAGTGCTCTGACGCGCTCAGTTATTGAGGATCAGGACCGATTCGTCGCCCTGCTTGGCAGCCGGCGCGGCGGTCTTGCCGGGCACGCGATGGGCGAAGCGGCCATCGACCTCGGCACCCTGCTCGATGGTCAGCGCGTCATAATGCACATCGCCTTCGATCCGCGCGCTCTTGAGCACGACCAGTTCGCGGGCGGCAATCGAGCCGGTCACCTTGCCTGCCAGCCGCGCGCTTTCAGCGGTGATCGCGCCCTTGATGGTGGAGCTTTCACCCTGCACCAGCGAAGCGCAGATGATGTCGCCTTCGATTGTGCCATCGACATGCAAATCGGCAGAGGCGGAAATGTCGCCCTTGATAGTCACATCAGAGCCGATCACGGAGAAGGTCGAATTGCTGGCCATCGGCTTAGCCCTCGCTACCGGCGCTGCGTTCTGCGCGGATTTCTTTGAGAACATCGGGGGCTGCCTCCAGGAAGGTGCGCGGGTTCACCGCGCGCTCGTTAATACGCACCTCGAAATGGAGGTGAGGGCCGGTCGAGCGGCCCGTGCTGCCGATGG
This sequence comes from Sphingomonadaceae bacterium, assembly GCA_024236195.1. GTDB lineage: Bacteria > Pseudomonadota > Alphaproteobacteria > Sphingomonadales > Sphingomonadaceae > JACXVD01. The sequence goes on along the minus strand of JACKKZ010000002.1, from coordinate 552,479 downwards.
CGCCGATCACGTCACCTGCGGCGACTTCCTGCCCCAGCTTGGCATTGAATTTCGACATATGGGCGTAGCGAGTCATCAAACCGTTACCGTGGCTGACTTCGACCACATTGCCATAACCCGACTTGCGCCCGACGAAACTGACCGTGCCCTTGGCAGCGGCATAGATGGGTGCGCCCATCGGGCCCTTGAAGTCCAGCCCGCTGTGCATGGTTGCTGCCCCGGTAAAGGGGTCACGGCGATAGCCATAGCTGGAAGTGACCATCATCACATTGGCGGGCAGATATTGCGGGATCGAATCCAGCCCGCTTTCGAGCGCTTCCATCCGGGCGAGGCTGAGGCCGAGTCGTTCGAACCGCGGGTCAATGGTTGCGCCCTTGCCGCCGAAGATACCTTCGAACGGACCACCCATGGCCTCGCTCGACGCATTCTTCAGCATGGTTTCGGGGTTGAGGCCCAGCTTGCGGATCGCCTGTTCGGCGCGCCGGGCGCGGCGGTCTGCGTAGCGGGTCAGCCGCTCGACATAGGCGATCTGGCGGGCTTCGATGCGCACCAGTGCCGCCGCTTCGGGCATGCTGGCGCTGACCTTGGCAATCGCCTTTTCCGCTTCGGTGGAGGAATCACTGACAGTTTCCTCTGCCTGCGCGTCTTCCGGCAGGTCGAGCGTCGCGGTCATTTTCTCGATTACGTCCTGGCGTCGCTGCAGGTCCTGCGCCACATCGTCAATATCGTCGCGATAGGCATCGACGCGTTCCTTGGCGCTAGCCACCTGCGCTTCACGCTGGAGCAGCGATGCACGATCAGCCTGCGCCCGATATTGGGTCCAGGCCATGCCAGCCATGCTGATGCCCCACGCCAGCAACGCGACCACAATCGCGGTGGCAAGGATTATCTGGATACGCGATGAAACCTTGATGAAGCGCACCTGCCCCTGCGAGCGCATGAAGAACTCACGGTCAGGAAACATTCCGCGCAGGCGAGCAGACAGCGCGCTGATATTTTCAGAATTGGACAAAGCGACCCCGCGACTCGACCCGAGCGATTGGGTAGGGCGGCTACCACGGGGGGTGCGGAGGGTCGAATCGACTCGCCCTAGTTTGGGGTGAGGCGATGGAGTCGCACGGTGAACCGTTTGTATCTTTGCGACAGACGCAAGCCACCATACGCGCATTAACCACGTCCTCCCGAAAAGCTGCGCTGACAGGCCGGTCGGTGGCTGCTAACGGGGCGCCATGGCAAGTGTCGAAGAATCCGTCCGTCCCCGCACACTGAGTGCGGATGAAGCCGCCGCAATGATCGCGGAAATGGCCCGCGCTGGCCGCGCGGCGCAGCGCGTACTGGCACGGATGGATGACCCGGCGAAGGCACGGGCGCTGCACGCCGCCGCCGCTGCCCTGCGCGAGGATGAAAGCGCCATCCTCAACGCCAATGCGAAGGATATTTCGGCGGGCGAAGCGCGCGGTCTTTCAGGCGCGATGCTGGACCGTTTGCGGCTCGATTCCACGAGGCTGGCGGGGATTGCCGATGCGGTGGATTCAGTGGCGGAATTGCCCGATCCCGTGGGCCAGGTGATCGACCGGACGAACCGCCCTAACGGTCTGGAATTGCAGCGTATTCGCATTCCTGTCGGGTTGATCGGGATCATCTATGAAAGCCGCCCCAATGTGACCGCTGACGCTGCCGTTTTGTGCGTCCGCTCGGGCAATGCCGTGCTGCTGCGCGGGGGCAGCGAAGCGGTCAATTCCAACCGGGCAATCCATGCTGCGCTGGTGCGCGGGCTGGTGTCGGCCGGGGTGCCCGAAGCGGCGGTGCAATTGATGCCTGACCAGGACCGCGCGCTGGTTGGCGCAATGCTCGCGGCAGCGGGTCTGGTGGACATGATTATCCCGCGCGGGGGCAAAAGCCTGGTCGAGCGGGTTCAGGCCGATGCGCGGGTGCCCGTGCTCGCCCATCTTGACGGCATCTGCCACACCTATGTCCATGCCGGAGCCGATCCGGACATGGCTGTCGAGTTGGCGCATAATGCCAAGTTGCGCCGCACCGGCATTTGCGGGGCGATGGAAACGCTGCTGCTTGACAGCGCCTTCCCCGGCAGCGTGCGGGTGGTCAAGGACTTGCTTGATGCAGACTGCGAATTGCGCGGCGATGCCCGCGCACAGGCGCTCGACCCGCGCATCCTGCCCGCCACGGCCGAGGATTGGGACACGGAATATCTCGACGCGGTTCTGTCTGTCGCCGTGGTCGACGGGCTGGACGCAGCGCTGGAGCATATTGCCCGCCATTCGTCCGGCCATACCGATGTGATCGTGACCGGCGATGAAGCAGCACGCGAGCGGTTCCTGGCGGAAGTCGATTCGGCCATCGTCATGGCCAATGCCTCCAGCCAGTTCGCCGATGGCGGCGAATTCGGGCTGGGCGCAGAGATCGGCATTGCCACGGGGAGGCTCCATGCGCGCGGCCCGGTCGCACTGGAAGGGCTCACCACCTATAAATGGCAAGTGCGCGGCAACGGCCAGGCACGGCCCTGACATGGGTGCTGGCGGCGGGCGTTCAGGTCCGTGGACCATTCTGCTGGGCGGCAGCTTCAACCCCGCCCATGGCGCGCATCGCAAGATCACGCTTGCCGCCATCGACTTGCTTGGGCTGGACGAGGCGTGGTGGCTCGTCTCCCCCGGAAATCCGTTGAAACCGCGCGCTGGCATGGCCCCTCTCGCGGCGCGGTTTGCTGCTGCAGTCAGGCAGGCGCGGCGCGCGCCGATCCGGGTGACAGCGATCGAGCGCGAGCTGGGCACGCGTTATACGGTGGACACGCTGTGCGCGCTGTTGCGCCGCTATCCCAAGCGGCGTTTCGTATGGCTGATGGGGGCAGACAACCTTGCCCAGTTCCACCGCTGGAAAGACTGGCGCAGAATTGCCCGTTTAATGCCGATTGCGGTGATTGCCCGACCCGGCTATGATGCCGCTGCTGTTGCGAGCCCCGCAATGGCCTGGTTGAGGCGCTATCGGGTGCCTGCGGCCAGTTTTGCAAGCAAGGGCGGATGGAGCGCTCCGAAGCTGGTGATATTGCGGTTTGATCCTGATTCCCGTTCGGCCACGGCCCTGCGCCGCGCCGATCCGGACTGGGCATCGCAAATGGCCGCTTCACCCCAGCGAGACATGGTGACACACCAATTGATCCCCCCGGCGGGAGGGTCGCAAGCGCAATGAAGCGCTGGCGTGCACCCTCTCCCTACGTCCTTTCATACAGGAGCAAGACCCACGCCTATGTCACAGGCGCAATCCCTTTCGGCGGATGCCGGCACAGAGGCTGCAATGGCCGGTTCGATGACCTCGTACGAGGCTGAAGCCGGCTCCCAGCTCGAACTGGTGCTGCACCAGCTCGATGAAGATCAGGCCCAGGAATTGGTCGTGGTGCCGCTGGCAGGCAAATCGTCCATCGCTGATCACATGGTGATCGCGTCGGGTCGTTCGTCCCGCCAGGTCGCTTCCATGGCCCAGAAACTCGCGGAAAAGCTGAAACAGGCAGGCTTCGGCCCGGCCCGTCTCGAAGGCTTGCCCGCAGCAGACTGGGTGCTGATCGACGCTGGCGATGTCGTCGTCCACCTGTTCCGCCCGGAAGTGCGCAGCTTCTACAACCTCGAACGCATGTGGGCGATCGGGGACGAAGCTCCGTCACGCGCGGCAGGCCGAGCCTGAGCATCTGCACCGCGCGCCTGCGGGTGTCGCGGACCAGACCGGTTGCAAGCAGCGCCTTTGATGTGCAGAGCCGTATTGACGCTGAATTTCGGGCCAATCCATGCTCCTCCACCTCATCGCTCGCGGGAAAATCGGTCGCTCACCAGAGGCCGAGCTGGTCGCGCGCTATGAAAAGCGGATCAGCTGGCCGCTCAAACTCACCGAATTGCCGGAAACGGGCGGGCGCGTGGCGGAGCCACAGACGCCGGTGCGCACCGTGTTGCTGGATGAGAAGGGCAAAAACCTCTCTTCCGAAGATTTCGCCGAAATCCTGGGCCGCTGGCGCGATGATGGCGTGCGCGAAACACGCTTTGTAATCGGGGCTGCCGATGGCCATAGCGATGAAGAACGCGCCGCAGCGGACTTGCTGCTTGCCTATGGCAAGGCCACCTGGCCGCATTTGCTGGCGCGCGCGATGCTGGCCGAACAGCTATATCGCGCAACGGCCATCCTTGCCGGCCATCCCTATCATCGGGCAGGGTGAGTTTGTGAAACCTGCCCTGCGCCTCGCCCTGCCCATCCTCGCCGCTGCCGCTTTCCCGGCGCTGGTGCTGCTCACCCCTGCGGGTGCGCAACAGGATGCCGGATTCGAAGATGTTGAGGAAACCCGGGCCGCAATGCAGCGCGCCCGGGCACAGGCCAAGGCAGCGGAGCAGCGCGGCGAGAAGCTGGAGGCAGAAGCGCGCGCTGCCACCGAAGCGGCAGAGAAGACGGCGCGCGAGGCGGCTGCGCTTGCTGCGCGCATCCAGCAGGCTGAGGCCGATATTGCCGCCAATGAAGCGCGGATAACGCTGGTCAACCAGCAACGCGAAAAGCTGGCCAAACGGCTGGCAGAACGGCGCGGGCCACTGCTGCGGCTGACCGCGAGCTTGCAGAAAATGTCTCGCCGGCCGCTCGCTTTGTCGGCTTTGCGCCCCGGATCATTGCGCGATGCCGTCTATCTGCGCGCCATGCTGGAAACGACCTTGCCCCAAGTCCGCCAGCGCACTGCGGCTTTGCGGGCTGAGATTGAACGCGGCAAAGCGCTGGAGCGCGAAGCGCGGGCTGCGCTGGCGGATCTGCGCGGGACGGAAAGCCAGCTCGACAGCCGGCGCCAACAACTTGCTGCGGTGGAAACGCGCCAGCGGCTCGAATCCCGCCGGGCCAGCGGGGCGGCTGATCGCGAGGCGGAACGCGCGCTCGCCTTGGCGGAGGAAGCGCGAGACTTGGATGGGCTGGTCGCGCGCCTCGATGAAGCCGGGTCCTTCCGCGAAGAACTAGCGGGCTTGCCCGGCCCGATCATTCGCCCGCCGCGCCCGGAAGCGAGCGAGGTGGTTGCAGGCGCAACGCCAACCCCCGCTGCCTTGGCCGCGCGTCCGCCGGAGGGCTTCCAGCTGCCGGTTGCAGGGCGCACTATAGTCGGTTTTGGCGCCCCGGTTGAAGGTGGGGTGACCAGCAAGGGCCTCTCCCTGTCTCCGCGTGACGGGGCACAGATCGTCGCCCCTGCCGCTGGGCGGGTGGCATTCGCCGGGCCCTATCGCGGCTTTGGCCGGATCGTGATTATCGAGCATCCCGGCGGCTGGACCAGCCTGGTGACCGGCCTGGCGCGCAATGATGTGGCAGTGGGCGAAGAGCTGGTCGGCGGCGCGCCCTTGGGCGTGGCCGGGGTGGATCGCCCGGTGGTGACACTGGAACTGCGGCGACAAGGCGAACCGGTGAACCCGCTCGATTTCCTGTAGGCCGGCCCCGTTAAGCTTTTGCCCAGCCCACTTCCCGCAATGGCACATCGCGAACGCCCCCAAATCCTCATCTGGCATTCAGGCGAGGTCAGCGATACACTGCGCGTCAAAGGATAGGTGACCCATGCCCAAATTCGCTGCACTTGCCCGTTCCGCTGCCCTGGTGACAGCCGTCGCGCTGATCCCCGCCACCAGCGCCACCTTCGCGCAGGTGGATGGCCGCGCAGGACCGGAATTTTCCAAGCTGTTCGCTGTCTACCAGCGGGTGAAAGCGAATTATGTCGAGGAAGTGGATGACGACAAGCTGATCAAGGGTGCGATCAACGGCATGTTGTCCTCGCTTGATCCGCACAGTGCCTATCTCGACGGGTCGGATTTGCAGCGCCTCGAAACCATGATTGATGGCAATTATTCCGGCCTTGGCCTGTCGGTCGGCATGGAAGATGGCGCGGTCAAGGTCATCAGCCCTTTCCGTGGCAGCCCGGCAGAACAGGCGGGGATGAAGGCAGGCGACTATATCACCCATCTTGATGGCAAGCTGATCTATGGCAGCGATCTGGATGAAGCGGTCAGCCAGATGCGCGGGCCGGCAGGCACATCCATTCGCCTGACAGTATTCCGCCCCGGCCGGGACGAGCCATTCGATCTGACTGTGACGCGCGGCGTGATCGAGCTGGAGCCGGTGACTTGGGAATTGCAGCCGGGCAATATTGGCGTGATTACCGTCAATGAATTCTCCCGCGATGTCGGTTCCGATGTGTTTGACGCGTGGAATGCCATGCGCGAGAAAGCGCCGGGCCGGATTGACGGGCTGGTGCTCGATCTGCGTTCCAACCCCGGCGGCTCGCTGGATGAAGCGGTCGCCCTGTCCGACCTGTTCCTTGACAAGGGCCGGATCGTTTCGCAGCGCGGCCGTGCCCGCGGCGAAACGCTGCTTTATGATGCCGAAACTGTCTATCGCGGCGCGATTGCGCGGGGTGTGCCGATGGTGGTGCTGATTGATGCCGGTTCGGCTTCAGCATCGGAAATCGTCGCTGGCGCATTGCAGGATCATCGCCGCGCAGTGATCATGGGTGAGCGCAGCTTTGGCAAGGGCAGTGTGCAGACGCTGTTGCCGCTGGGCCGCGATGCCGCGCTCAAGCTGACCACGGCACGCTATTACACGCCGTCCGGCCGGTCGGTGCAGGAAGGCGGGATTTCGCCGGATATCCGCGTCCCGCAAATGTCCGACCCGGACCTCGCCAAGCGCGCCAAGTTCCAGCTGCGCGAGAGCGATTTGCGCTCCCACCTCATTAACGAAGCGGCGTTGAAGGATGAAGAGCTGGAGAAAGACAAGCTCGATGATCCGCGTTTCCAGGTGACAGCGGCAGAGCTGGAAGCCAAGGGAATCAAGGATTTCCAGCTCAATTATGCGCTGGAAACACTGCGCCGCACGGCGCCGGGCAGGGTCGCTTCGCGCAATTAGGGAATCCGGGTTTTCATGTTTTCCAGCCTGAATGAACGCCATGCGCAAATGCTGGCGATCCTGCTTCCCGCCGCGCTGTTGGGCGGGGCCTATATTTCGCAATATGGCTTCGGCCTGTTCCCTTGCGAGATGTGCTGGTGGCAGCGTTACCCGCATTTTGCCGCGCTGGCCCTTGGGCTGGCGAGTCTGGTTGTGCCGCCGCGCCGCCTGTGGGTGGCGCTGGCGGGCCTGGCGATCATCATATCCGGGCTGATCGGCGCGTTCCATGCGGGTATCGAATATGGCTGGTGGGAAGGGATCACAGCCTGCACCACCCCGATTGGCGAAGGGGGCGGCAATGCGATGGATGCCATCATGAACGCGCCCATCATTCGCTGTGATGTAGCACCGTGGACCTTGCTGGGCATTTCTCTGGCAGGCTACAATTTCCTCATTTCGACAGGCGGCGGGCTTGCCATTCTGGCCCTGCTTGCGCGAAAGAAGGTCGCATGAGCAAGACCGACAGCAAGACCATGATCCGCGTTGACCAGGCGGGTGAATTCGGCGCTACGCGCATTTATGCCGGGCAATTGGCCGTGCTGGGTGATCGCGGCCCGCATGCGGCGGAAATCCGCCATATGGCCGAGCAGGAGCGGGAGCATCGGGAGAAATTCGATGCGCTGATGGCCCGGCGCGGAGTGCGCCCCACTGCCTTGCAGCCGTTCTGGTCGGTCGCTGGCTTTGCGCTGGGCGCGGGCACGGCGCTGATCGGGCCGGAAGCGGCGATGGCCTGCACCGCTGCAGTAGAGGAAGAGATTGACCGCCACTATTCCGCCCAGTTGGACGAGCTGGAAGCGAATGGTGATGACCCGGAACTGGCTGGGATGATCGAGGAATTCCGCGCCGACGAGCGCGAACATCGCGATGCGGCGCTGGCTGCCGGGGCGGAGCGTGCGCCTGCCTATCCGCTGCTGTCCGGCGTGATCCGGCTGGGCTGCCGCGCAGCGATCAAACTGGCAGAACGGATCTGAGAAGCCGTCTGGCGTTGCTTTTGACCGGGCGCAATGCGCCGGATCCGGTTATGCTTCATATGGAGTTCAGCGCTGGCCGTGCTAATCATGCAGCGCAAATTGAGCAAAGGATGCCCCGATGTTGAAGACCCTGCTTTCCGCTACGCTGCTCGCGAGTGGTGCCGTGCTTGCCATGCCCGCACAGGCGCAGGACCAGCCGGGGGACAAGGTCAATATGGTCATTATCTATGGCGAGGATGAATGCCCTGCCTCCACCGATGACGTGATCAATGTCTGCGCGCGCAAGGCAGAGAGCGAGCGCTTCCGCATTCCGGACACGCTCCGCCAGAGCGATGATCCGGACAATGTCGCCTGGTCGCGCCGGGTCGACAGCTATGAAACGGTGGGCAAGTTTGGCGCGCTGTCCTGCTCCCCCACAGGGGCGGGCGGTTTTACCGGCTGCACTCAGGCGCTGGTCGATGCGGCCTATGGCGAGAAGAAGGAATCGCCCGGCATTCGCTTCAGCCAGTTGATCGACGCCGAGCGGCAGGAGCGCCTCTCGACCATTGATGCCGAGGCAGCCGCGGAACAGCAGCGTGTCGAGCAGATCGAGAAGCAGTATGAAGCGCGCCTCGAAGCGGAGCGGAATGCACCACTGCCGGGCGAGGAAGATGGCGCTCCGCCGACCGATTTGATCACGCCGCCTTCCGAACCCGACGGTGAATAGGCCGCGTTAACCAAATTGCGCTAAGGGGCTTGGCATGACCGAACCCCGCAAGATCCTTACCGTTTTCGGCACACGTCCGGAAGCAATCAAGCTTTTCCCGCTGGTCCATGCGCTCGACGCTGACCCGCGCTTTGTCTCGCGCGTCTGCGTATCCGGCCAGCATCGCGGGATGCTCGACCAGGTGCTGGAGATTGCCGGGATTACCCCGCATCATGACCTCGACCTGATGCAGCCCAACCAGACGCTCGATTTGCTGACGGCCAATTTGCTCACTGGTATCGGCACGGTGCTCGACGAGGAAAAGCCCGACATCGTGATCGTGCAGGGCGATACCGCTACTGCCATGTCCGGCGCGCTGGCGGCCTATTACCGCCAGATCCCCGTGGCCCATGTCGAGGCCGGCTTGCGCAGCGGGAATATCCATCATCCCTGGCCGGAAGAGGTCAATCGCAAGATCGTCGGCAGCTTTGCCGCGCTCCATTTCGCGCCGACCGAAACGGCGGCCTCGGCGCTGCGGCGCGAAAATGTCGATCCGGCAACGGTGCATGTCACCGGCAATACGGTGATCGACGCCTTATACTGGATCACAGCGCAAATTCGCGAAAATCCGGCGCTGGCCAGCGGTCTTTCGGAATTGGAAGAGCGCTTTGCCGGCAAGCGCATCATAGGCGTTACCAGCCATAGGCGCGAGAATTTCGGTGGCGGGATGGAGGCGATTGCCGATGCCATCCGCCGGATTGCCACGCGTGATGATGTGGCGATGATCTTCCCTGTCCATCTCAATCCCAATGTGCGCAAGGTGATGAATAGCGCGCTGGAAGGGCTGGACAATGTCGCGCTGATCGAACCGCTCGACTATCCGCATTTTGCGCGGCTGCTCGATATTTGCACGCTGATGCTGACCGATAGTGGCGGGGTGCAAGAAGAGGCACCTGCGCTGGGCAAGCCGGTGCTGGTGATGCGCGAAACGACCGAACGCCCCGAAGGGGTGGAAGCGGGCACGGCGAAGCTGGTGGGAACCGATGCGGACCGGATCGTGACCGAATGCAACCGTCTGCTCGACGATGCAGAGGCCTATGGCGAAATGGCCCGTGCGCATAATCCCTTTGGCGATGGGCATTCGGTGGAGCGGATCGTGGAATTGCTCGCCAAGGGCTGAGGGCTTCGCTGCTTTTTGTTTCACGCAGAGGGCGCAGAGGCAAGATGGCCGCGGAGAAGGTTACGGCTTCGCCGGATTTTTCGCGCAGAGGCGCGGAGACGCAGAGGGGCCTGCGCCGCAGGCAGCCATTCCCTGCTGCAAGCGCTGAGCAATGAAATGGGATTGCGGCTTCGCCGCTGGCGTAACTCCTTTGCGTCTCCGCATTCTTCTCCGCGTCTCTGCGTGAAACAAAACGGCACCAAGTTTGTAGCAGTCCGGCCCGCTTCGGCGAGGAAATCGCCGCATCATTACCGCAATATTTACCCCTTGCTGCCAAGGGTTTCCTCAAGAACTCACTTCACGGGAAATCCCATGCGCGGCGAAGAAAAACCCCAGGTTTGCGTTATCGGTCTTGGCTATATCGGACTGCCTACGGCGGCGGTGATTGCCCGGGCCAATTGCCCGGTGCTCGGCATTGATGTGTCGGAGAAGGTCGTCGAGACGATCAATCGCGGCGAAATCCATATTGAGGAAGTCGATCTGGATGGTCTCGTGCGCGGTGTCGTGCAGCGCGGCCTGCTCAAGGCTTCGACCCAGCTGGCGCCGTCGGACGTTTTCGTGATCGCCGTGCCGACCCCGTTCGAGCATGACGGCAACCACACGCCGGACATCTCCTATGTCATGGCGGCGACTACCGAAATTGCGGCGGTCCTGAAGAAGGGCGACACGATTATCCTCGAATCCACTTCGCCAGTGGGGACGACGGAAAAGGTGCGCGACCATATTGCCGGCCTGCGCCCGGATTTGAAGCTGCCCGGCCTCACCAGTGAAACGCCGGACGTGGCGATTGCCTATTGCCCGGAACGCGTGCTGCCCGGCCGGATCCTCGAGGAACTGACAAATAATGACCGCTCGATCGGCGGCATTACCCCGCGTTGCGCGCGCAAGGCGCTGGCATTCTACAAGCGTTTCGTGCGCGGCACCTGCGTGACGACTGACGCCCGCAGTGCGGAAATGTGCAAGCTGGTCGAAAACAGCTTCCGTGATGTGAATATCGCCTTTGCCAACGAATTGTCGATGATCGCGGACGAGATGGGGCTGGATGTGTGGGAGGTCATTCGCCTCGCCAATCGCCATCCGCGCGTCAATATCCTCCAGCCCGGTCCCGGTGTGGGCGGCCATTGCATCGCGGTCGATCCGTGGTTCATTGTCCATGGTGCGCCGGAACAGGCCAAGATCATCCGCGCTGCGCGTGACATCAATGATGCCAAGATGCACCATGTCGTCGCCCGCGCGACCGAGCTGGTGAAGGCCAATCCGGAGGCGAAAGTCGCCTGCCTTGGCCTCGCCTTCAAAGCCAATATCGACGATTTCCGCGAGAGCCCCGCGCGCTTTGTCGCTTCGCGGCTAGCACAGGAATTTGGCGAACGGATCAAGATCGTCGAGCCCTATGCCGCTGAGCTACCGAAGGAATTCGATGGCTCAGGCGCAGAATTGATCGACATCGACAGCGCGCTCGAAGAATGCGGCGTGCTGATCGTGCTGGTCGATCACGACGTCTTCCGCGTGATCCCCTTTGAGGAACGCAGCGGCGTGGCCGTCTATGACACGCGCGGCATCTGGCCTGATGCGCAGCTCGTGCCCGACAAGCCCGGATTGCGGCTGGCAAGTTAAGCCAAATCCCTCTTCTCTCGTCATTGCGAGAGGCGAAGCCACGACGCAATCCAGTGCGGCACGCGCGGCCCTGGATTGCTTCGCGATGCTCGCAATGACGAACATAAATGGTTGCTCGAATCAAATATATTTCACCGTTCTGGCAAAACCGGGCACATGGCGGCGCAACACGCCGTTGAGCCCGTAGAGAGCCAGCATCGCCGCGGCATGCGGGGCCGAAAGGCCCTGCTGTTCGCGGTATAGCGCCCAGGCATATTTCGCGAGACCCGCCTTGTTGCGCGAAAGCGAGCCGCTGCGCAGGCGATAGCGGGCGAGCACGTCGTCCAGCCCCAGCGCCGGGCCGCCAATGCGGATCAATTCGAGCCAGGTCGCCCAATCCTGGCGTTTGCGTAGTTCGGGCATGAAGACCTTGCCGGTCGCCTGCGTGTCGTAAATCGCAGTCAGGCAGCCAATCACGCAGCAGCGCAGGATCAGCGCGCGCCCTGCTTCTCGCGGCACGGGCAGGCGGCGCAGGATTGCCCCCGCTTCGTCAATCTCTTCATAGGCGGAATAGGAAAAGGCAGCGCCCGTTTCCCGCATAAAAGCCAGTTGGTGGCTCAATTTATGCGGCAACCACAGATCATCGCTGTCAAGAAAGGCGATATAGCGACCGCGCGCCTTGTCGATGGCGATATTGCGCGCGCGGGCGACGCCGCCATTCGCCTCCAGCCGGTGGACATGGACGCGTGGGTCGCCCTCAGCGGCGGTGAGGGCCGCCAAATCGTCACGCATTGGCGAGCAATCATCCACCACCACCAGCTCCCAATCCTCGAACTCCTGCGCCCGGACCGAGCTAATCGCTTCGCCAATATAGGTGGCGGTGTTGTGGGCAGGCATGACGATGGAAACGAGCGGTTTCATGCCGGGGCGCTCCTTGGGGCAGGGTGCGGGAAGGCAGGCCGCGCCAAGGCGCGATACTGCGCGGCCATCACCACGGGGAAAGCGAGCACAGCGAAATTGTCGGAGAGATCGCCGGAAAAGAGCGAGCCGATCAGGATCACCAGCAGCGGGAAATAGAACACCCAGCGGGTGCGCCGCGCGAACCAGAAGCTCGCCAGCACCAATGCCGCCAGCAACAGGCCAAAAAGCCCATGGAAAACATACAGTTCGAGCGGGAGGTTATGCGGATAGGGGCTGCGCGCGGTCCATGCGAAGGCGAGATCGCGATAATCCAGCCCCGCCCAGCCGGGATCGGATCCTGCCAGCTTGCTCCACCCCACCAGCCGGTCGTCGCGGTCAAGATTGTCGATTTTGTAGAGTACGCGCGAAATGAGGTTGGAATCCACCACGGCTTGCCAATTGAGCACCAACATCGCCACGCCAGCCGCGAGCAATATGGCTCCGGCCGAGCGCAGCATCCGCCACAGGCTTTCCCGCGCGAAATAGAGTGCGGCGGCGAAGACCCCGAGCGCGCCGACCGATCCGGTGAGCACCATCGCGGCCGCGCTCAAGCCAGCAAAACCGAGCGCAAAGCGCGCTTGCCAGCCGCTCACGCTGCCCAGCCGGAGGAGCGCGATGATGAAACCGGTGCCGAAGAAGCGATAGAGCATGTTCGGCCCGAACAAGGAGACCATCCGCCCTTCCTCGATCCGCGCGCTGGCGAGCAGCAGCAGGGTGAAACCGGCCAGCAGGAGGTCGTTGGCAAAGGGCCAGCGCGCTTCGCCTTCGCGCAGCAGCAGGATCGCCAGCAACGCAGCTTTCCACGGCCACAGCCAGTAGAGCTCGAAATAGGGGATGCCGATTTCCGGCGCGCGCATGGCCAGCGGGACGAGCGCCAAAAGCGCCAGCCACAGGCCAAACCCGCCGCCCCCGGAATCCAGCCGCGGATCGCGCAGGAAAATCACCAGCCCGACCGGTACCGCGAGGATCAGGAAGATGTCAAACCCTGCCAGCGTCGCATTGCCTGCCAGTGCCGCGATGCAGAGGAAAAAGGCGGTGAGGTTCGGCTTCCCGCTCATGGCCCGACCCTCGCGAGCAAGGGGACCAGTGCGAGCGCCGCCAGCAGCCGCATGACGAAAGCCCAGGCGATAAAGGGCCGGATCGCGTCATTGCCCCGGTCGATCAATTCGGCCACGCGCTGCTCGACCAGGAAGACATTTACCAGCGTGAACACCGTGTTGAACAGGAAGCCCGAATTGGCGAAGGTCAGCCGCAAATCGGGATGGGTCGCGCTCCAGATCATCGGGACGGTCAGCCCGGCATAACCAAACAGCGCGGCGATAAAGGCGCCCGCTAGCGCGAATTTCTCGCCGCGTCCGAATGCACCATGCGAGGCAAACAGCTCCAGCGCAGCCACACCGGGATTGAGGCGGTGGGCATAGACCGCGAACAGCGCCACATTGGCCAACGCCATTGCGGCGACCACGCCTGCAAGGCCATGGGCGATGGTTTGTGCCGCCAGCCCGCTATCAATGGCGAGCGCGATGAAGAAGAAATAGGTCACCGCGCCGAAGCGGTTGCCGACTACCAGCTTCATCGCATTGTTGTATCCCGTCGCCACTGCGCCACGCCGCGCGCCATGGTACTTTGCGAGCAATTGCGCCTGTTCGAACAGGATCGCGACGAATAGCCCGACACAGGCCAGCCCAAACAGCGGCCCCGCATGCGGGCCGAGAAGTTCAGGCAGGCGCTCGATCATGGCGCGACCCGCTCCAGTGCAATGGCGTCCAGCGAAAACTCGCGTCGCTCAGGACTGGCACTGCGGTTGAGGATCAGGTCGAGCGTGAGGTAGCGACAGGTGCTTCGCAGCGGCACCGGCTTGTCCTTGTTGACAAGGTCGAGCGAAGCCAGCGGCGTGCTCCGGCTTCCTTGGGCACAGCTGAGCGAGAGATACGCTCCGTCACCCTGCGCCAGAAGTCCGGGCGCGAGCCGATAGGACAGGCGGTATGCGCCGGGCTCGAGCACGACCAACTGGCTCGCCGCAATTCCCTCTGCCTGCGGGGCAGCACTGAGTGTCAGCACCCCCCGATCAAGTAACACCGCGTGGTCCGCACCGGGGAACAACCGCCAGTCGAAGGGGCGACCCTGCGGCTGCGCGTCAAAGCCCCCATTGCGCAGGCCTGCCCCGGCAAAACCGGGCACAACGCGCCGCGCCAGCGCTTCCGCCTCTGCATAGTGGCCACCGTTGACCAGTGCCTGCAACACGAATTCATCATTGCGCCGCTGGGTCGCATCCTGCGCAGGCCCGCGCGCCATGCGCAGGGCGACAAGGTTGTCAAACCCTGCGGGGAATTTCGCCGCAGCCTGCCAGAATTTCTCCGCCCAGTCGGGCTCCTGCTCAAGCAGCGCCGCAATATGCGGGCGCGCTTCATCCAGTGCGAGCAGCCGCACGAATTGCTCCATCAGCGCCGGGCGCATTTGCGGTTCCAGCTTCATCAGCGTGTCGAAATGGGCGAAGGCAGCAGGGTAATCACCCGCCATCACCCGCTCCTGCATCAGCCACAGCCGCACCACCGGATCGCGCCGATTGAGACCCAGCGAGAGGCGCATCAGCTTCGCGGCTTGCTCTGGCGCCGCGCCTTGCCGCGCCAGAGCGATATTGCGCAGCGCGCGTGCCGCCGTGGGCTCAGAACGGAGCACCGCAAGCGAGGTCTCTTCCATCGCGGCGGCGTCTTCTGGCGGCAGGGCGGCACCGGGGCGCAGGGCCTCGTCACCCAATGCGCTGCCGGAAATCCGCTCCAGCGCCAGCGCGTCTTGCGGCCACAGGCTGGCTGCCTGCGCGGGTGCCTGGTCACGCAGCACCGCCCCGGCGGCCAGCAGCGCGGACAGCAGCGCCAGCCCTGCCGCCATCGCAGCACTGGCGGCAAGCATGGGCGCGGGCGGCAGCTCAGCCTTCGCTGCCATAGCCATATCCATAGCCGTAGCCATAACCATAGCCGTGTTGCGCATTGCGCCGGTCGAGTTTGGTGACGGCAAAACCGGCAATCTCGCCCTGCGCCTGCCTTATGCGGCCGACGGCCTGGCGGATGGCGCTGACATGCGTGCGGTTGGCTTCACTCACGAAGACCACCGCCTGCACCGCCTTGCCCAGCACCGGCGCATCGGCAAGGCCCAGCACGGGCGGGGCGTCGATCACCACATGGTCATAATCCGCACGCGCCAGTTCCAGCATCTCGGCCAGCCGCCCGTTGAGCAGCAGGCTGGCGGCATTGGGTGGAGGCGGCCCGGCACCGAGCAGCGCAAAGGGCCAGCCTTCCACCTGCTCCGCCAATTTGCCCAACCGCGTCTGCCCGGCCAGCACATGGCTCAGCCCGCTCTCCTGCCGATGCTCCAGCAGCGCCCCAAGAGAGGGATTGCGCATATCCGCATCGACCAGCAGCACCCGCCGCCCGCTTTCGCCCAGCAGCCGGGCAATCGCGATGGCGGCATGGCTCTTGCCTTCATTGGGCATGGTGCTGGTGACGAGCAGCGAAGACGGCACCCCGTCCCCGGTCAGCAATTCGAGGTTGCTGCGCATCGCAAGCCATGCCTCGTGGATGGCCGATTTGCGGTCCGCCAGTTCCTCCAGCGGACTGTCGCTCTCTGCCAGCGGGATGGCCCCCAGCAGCGGCGCGCCGAACAATTCTTCCACCTTCGCTGGATCGCGCAAGGTCCGGTCAAGATTGGTGCGCAGGAAGATGAACCCGCCCGCCATGGCCAAGCCCGCCAGCAGCGACAGCCCCAGATTGACCGGCGCACGCGGGCTGGAGGGGAAGCGCGGGATCGCCGCGCGGTCGATCACCGCGACATTGCTCTTGTCGATATCGGAGACGCCCAGTTCCTTGTAGCGCTGCAACAGCGCCTCATAGAGCGCACGGTTGGTATCCACTTCGCGCTGGTAGATACCGTACTGGATCGAATCCCCGCGCTCGGCGGTGACTTGCGATTTGAGCCCCTGTACGCGGGCCTTCAGCGCGGCTTCCTGCTGCGCCGCCGCGCGATATTCCGCTGCGGCCCCGCTGCGCTCGCGGCTTTCCTCGCGAGCGATGGCGCGGCTGAGCGTCGCCACCTGCTGCGCGGTCGCCTGCGCTTCGGGATAGCCGGGCTCGAATTTCGTCATCAGCTCGGCATAATGCGCTTCGGCCAATGCCTTCTCGCGCCGCAAAGTCGCCAGCGCCTGGCTTTCCGCGCTGCCTGCTTCGGCAATGTCACCCTGGCGATAGCGCGCTTCGGCTTCGATCCGCCGGGCTGTGGCAGAGGCCAGCGCGGCATTCAGCGCTTCGAGATCCGCCGTCGCAACAGTGCGCCCGGCCAGCGTGCGTCCGTCGCTATCCTTGCTTTCCGCCAGCGGAACGATCCCGGTCTGCCCGGCATAGGCGACCAGCTGGCGTTCGGAATCTTCAAGTCTTTGCTTCAGTGCAGCGAGCCGGGTTTCAAGGAAGCTGCGCGCCCGCTCCGAAGAGGAGAAGCGCCGCGCCAGCCCTGCCTCAACGAATTGCTCGACCCACGCATTGGCCACGCGGGCGGAGAATTTCGGGTCAGGACTGGAATAGAGCACATCGACCAGCGCAGAGCCTTTGACCGGGCGGATACGCAGCCGCTCCAGCAGCAATTCCGCCGCCAGCTCCTGCCGGAAGGCAAGCGCAGTCGTGCTGCCTTTGAGCAAAGGCGGCAATTCGGCATAGCGCGCTTCGGGATCGACGCCATGCATCTCGAAAAACGCATCATCCTGCGCCAGCTGCAACGCATTGGCGACGCGGAGCGCGAGCGAATCCGCCTCCAGCAGCGCATATTGCGTTTCGTAGAATTCGAGGTTCTGGAGGTAATCGTCACCCTGCACCCCTTCGACCTGCGTCACCGTGTCAGTCGGGCGGGTGATCTCTACCCGCGTCTCGGCGGTGTAGAGCTTGGTCGAAACCAGCACGGAGACCAGCCCCGCCAGCAGCGCCAGCGCGCAAATGATGGCGACTGCTTTCCAATGCTCGCGCAGCAAGTGCCAGTAATGCGCAAGGATCGGCGGTGCGGATTCGTCGCGCGGCCGGGTTGGCGCGGCGGAGGGGGCGGAAAGCGGCTGGAAGGCTTCGAAGCTTTGGCGGTTCATCGTAGCCGCCTTCAATTTCGCGCCAGCACGATGATCGGCGTGGTGATCAGCGGCGCAGCGCGCAGCACGGCGTCAAACATGCGCCGCGCTTCGCTGTCACCCACGATGATGACGTCTTTCGCATAAACCGCCGGATCCGCGTAAACCCCACGCCGGATTGCCGCCAGATTGTAGAGCCCGGCATAGCGCTGCCCGCTCACTTCGCGGAAGATCACGACGTCTTTGAGGTCCGCATATTCCGATGCCCCCTCGGCCTGCGCGATGGCGCGCATCAGCGTCATTTCGCCAAACACGGGGTAGAGGCCCGGCTTCGTGACTTCACCATCGACGGTCAGCCGCTGGCTGAGGCTTTCAGTGACATTGACGGTGACTTGCGGGTTGCGGACGTAGTCGCCGCGCAATCGGGCCTCTATCTCCTGCGCGATGGCTGTGGGCGTCTTGCCGCCTGCCTCCACCGTGCCCACCAGCGGATAGGCGAAGCGCCCGCTGGCATCGGCCTGCACATTGCGGCTGAGTTCGCTGACGCCAAAGACGTCGATGGAAAGGCGGTCAAACGGGCCGACCAGCACCGGGCGCGCACCCACCACAAGGTCTGTCGCAGTGGGAACGGGCATTGCGTCATAGGTGACGACTTGCAGGCTCTCGCTCGATTGCAGCGGCGGTGTGGTGGCGCAGGCGGACAGGGCCGCCAGCAGGATCGTGGGGGCAAAGGGCCTTAGCGGGCGGGGCATTGTTTCTCTCCGCAAGTCAGCGAGTTGGGAATGGCGAGTGACGTCACTGCGAGGGCCAGCAGCAGCATCATGATCGGCGTGCGCAGCGGGTAGTCAGCGGCACTGGCGAGGGCGAGCAAGGCGATGACAGCAATCAGCGCGCGACTGGCGCTGCGCTGTGCCGGATTGCCGTCACGCCAGCGACGCCAGCCGAGGCGCGCCAGCAGGGCGAGTGCGCCGCCAAGCCAGAGGAGGCCCGGCAGACCGCCCTCGATCACCCATTGCAGCCAGTCATTATGCGCCTGATTGAGATAGTTGGGCTGCGCCAGTTCATCGCTTTCCCATTGCGGCCATGCGCGGGCGAAACTGCCGAAGCCAGCTCCGGCGGGGAATGTGTCCTGCGCCATCCGCCACAGGGTGGGGAGGATTGTGCCACGATGGCCCATGCCGTCCTGCCCGGCGAGGCGCTGCCATGCGCTGGCGGTGCCGGTCATTAGTGCCAGCACCAGCGCCAATGCTGCGACTAGCGGCGGGGCAAGCCAGATGAAACGCTCCGGCCACTTCTGCTTGGCCAAGCCATCGCGCATGAGCCAGCTGGCAAAGGGCAGGGCCAGCGCAAGGCAGATCAGCCCTGCGCGCGATCCGCTGGCCAGCACCAGCAAGGCGGCGAGCGCCATCGCGCCCAGCAGCACCGTGAGGCGGGCAAGGGAGACGGATTTGCCTTCCAGCGCGAACACACTCGCCAGCGGCCCCAGCAGCGCCAGATGCACTGCAAAATGGTTGCGATTGGCGAAGAGGCCGACCGCATAGCCCTCGCTGGTGATGCGATAAAGATAGGCCGGGCCACTCGGCGATCCGGCTAGCTGGAGCAGGGCCAGCACCATGCTCACCCCGCCCAACGCCAGCACCAGCAGCCAGATACGGCGGAGATTTTCCGGTTCCAGCGCGCCGAACAGCAGGATCCCCGCCAGCGGTGTCGCCAGCGCGAAGAGCATGTTGAGCGTCTTGACCGGGGAGAAGGAGAGTGGCCGCCATTGCTCGCCCATGCCCAGTGCAGTGGCGATTTCGGCATGGAGTGCGCGACCGGGCAGGGCTTGCCACACGGCTGGCGGGAGCGGGACGAGCTGGAGCAGGGCGATGGCACCCAGCGCCAGCAGCATGGCGGCGACCCGTCTTGTCGCTTTCGCATCATCCTGTTGCGACAGCGCCAGCCAGCCATAGAAACAGGCCAGCACCGAGAGCGGGCGGAGCAGGACAAGGCTGGCAATATCGTCGCGCGATCCACCACCCATCAGGGACACAAGCACGACGAACCCCGCGCTGACAGCAAAGATCGCGCGTTGCGAAAGCGCGTTAGTCAGCCAGTTGCTGCGGGCCTTGCGGCGCGGCTTGCGCAGCGGGGCGAGCGCTTCAGTAGCGGACATTGATCGCCTCCGCTCCGGGCGGGACAGGCAGGTCGAGCGCGAGGGTGAAGGGCGAAGGCACTATGCTGGGCCGGTCCGCCCCGCGCATCTGCACCAGCCACCAGCTCAGCGTCGAATTGCAGGCGATGAAGCTCTTGGCGGACAGGCAACCGCGCATCATTGCGCCAAGGTCGCCACTGTCGTAGCTGACCCTTGTGCCTTCCAGCACCGACTCAGCGCAGATCGCGCGGGCATGGGCGGGATCGTCGGTGAAGACATAGACCTTGTCCGGATCGCCAGCCATGGCAAGCGCGGCGCGGAAATAGTCCGGTGGCAGGATCCCGTAGCGCGCCGCCCCTTGCCGCTCCATCGCCAGCGCATCGCCGCCGCGGATGTGGAGCGCGAGCTCCGGCGCCTTTTCGCCCTGCGCAGCCAGCTGGTCGCCCAATTCACTGGCCTCGCGTGTTTGCGCCGCGTCCTGGAAATAGCCTGCCTGCACCAGCCGGGTGAGCATAGGCCGGGCCTTCACGCTCCGCAGGTCGAGCCGGGAGAACAGGCTCCACCCCGCGAGTCTCACCAGCGCCACATCCAGCGCCAGCATCGGCAGGGCGAGCGCGCAGGCCAGCGGGCTCGCCGCCGGAAAGCGCAGCACCTGCTCATGATCTGTCCACCCCAGCCAGCGGCGCAGGCGCGGCTGCAAGAAGAGCGTGCAGAAGCGGTCACGCGGTGCGGCGCGGGTGAACTGGAACAGCTGGTTGCCGGTCCCGCCGATCAGGAACACCACTGCCATGGCCCTGCCGCTCCGCTCACTTCGCGCCAAAGCCGCTCGCCAACACGCGCAGCGTGCGGGCGAGGATCAGCAGGTCGAGCCAGGCGGAGAAATTCTTGATGTAGAAGAAGTCGTAGCGCAGCTTGTCATGCACTTCGGGCAGTTCCGCGACATGCCCCTGGTTGACTTGCGCCCAGCCGGTTATGCCCGGCTTCACGATGTGGCGATAGGCGTAGAAGGGCAGGCTCGCATCATACCATTGCGACAGGGCCAGCGCTTCCGGGCGCGGGCCGATCCAGCTCATCTGCCCGGCAAGGACGTTGAAGATTTGCGGCAATTCGTCGATCCGCGTGCGGCGCAGGAAGCTGCCGATGCGGGTAATACGCTGGTCGCCGCTTTGCGTGATGGCGCTGGCGCGCTCGTCGCTGCGGTCTTGCGCGACGGTCATGGTGCGGAACTTGATCACGCGGAAGGGCCTGCCGCGCTCGCCCATCCGTTCCTGCCGGAAGATCACCGGGCCGGGACTGTCGAGCCTGATCGCCAGCGCCACCAGCGCGAAGAGCGGTAGCAGCAGGGGGAGAAGGATCAGCGACAGGGCGAGGTCAGCACCGCGCTTGAACTTGTAGTGGAACCGGTCCGGGGTGAGCGAGCCGAGCGTGTTTTCCGCCATGTGCTCGATATCGACCCTTCCGGTCAGCGCCTCTTCCAGCTGCTTGAAATGATAGACCGGGATCCCGCGCAACACCGCTGCTGCCAGCATCCGCTCCCACGCATCGGGCAAATCGGCGTGGAGATCGGCGGCGATGCCTTGCCCGGCGGCGGCAGCGGGAACGCGCGGCGTATCGAGCATGGTCCAGCCGGCATTGGCGATCCGCCGCAAGCGGTCGGCGCGGCCCAGCGGGACCAGCCAGAAACGCCCCGCGCTGCCCGTGCGATTGCGGGCGAGCAGCAGCAATTGCCCGGCAAGGCAGGCGACAAAGCCTGTCGCGAGGATCACCCGGCTGTAGTCGAGCCGCAGCAGCAGCACCGCGCCAATCGCGAGGCCGAAACACAGAACCAGCCCCGGCAGCGCATGTTCAGCCGCCCTAATGCCGGGGAAGGGGGCGAGCTGGCGGCGGATATAGACCGATGCCAGCGCCGCTATCCCGGAGAGCGTCAGCGAGAGCTGCGCTTCAGGCGTCGGCAGCGCGGGCTCGCGGAAGAAGGCTATAGCCACCAGCGCCGGGATCGCCAGCGCGCAAATGAGCGCGACCAGCAGCTCCACCCGTATCCGTGTCCCGGCCTTGCCATTGGCGCGAGCCAGAGCACGGGGAGGTGCTTCCATCAGCATGGCAGCACCCCGGCACAGCAAGCGGGGAGAGGGTGGCGAGGGGGGCAGGCCATGCCCCGGTCGCTATGTTAACCCTTGCCCCTCGGGCAATCAGGGCGAACCCCTAGTTCTGGGAAAAGGGCCGTTTTATCAGTGGTATATGCGAGGGCACTCTTTTCGCAGCTGCGAAAGGAGCTCAGTCCAGCGCAATATCGGGCGCATCTTCCTGCTTCATGCCGACAACGTGATAGCCCGAATCGACATGATGCGTCTCACCGGTCACGCCGGAGGAGAGGTCAGACAGGAAATAGAGGCCCGATCCGCCGACATCCTCAATGGTGACATTGCGCCGCAGCGGCGAATTCAATTCGTTCCATTTGAGGATGTAGCGGAAATCGCCGATTCCGCTGGCGGCCAGCGTCTTGATCGGCCCTGCGCTGATCGCGTTGACGCGGATATTTTCCGGGCCGAGGTCATTGGCGAGATATTGCACGCTGGTTTCCAGCGCCGCCTTGGCCACGCCCATGACGTTGTAATGCGGGATGACCTTTTCCGCGCCGTAATAGGTCAGCGTCACGATCGAGCCGCCATTGGGCATCATTTCGCGCGCGCGCTTGGCCACGGCGACGAGGCTGTAAGCAGAGATGTTCATCGTCATCAGGAAATTGTCGAGGCTGGTATCGACATATTTACCGCGCAATTCATTCTTGTCGGAAAAGCCGATGGCGTGGACAACGAAGTCGATCGTGTCCCAGCGCTCTTTCAGCTTGTCGAACGCGGCATCGAGCGCATCCATATCCGATACGTCGCATTCGAAGATGAAATCCGAACCCAGCTGTTCCGCCAGCGGGCCGACACGCTTCTTCAGCGCTTCACCCTGGTAGGAGAAAGCCATTTCCGCGCCATGTTCATGCAGTTTCTGCGCGATGCCCCATGCCAGCGACTTGTCATTCGCCAGCCCCATGATCAGCCCACGCTTGCCTGTCATCAAACCATTCATGCCGCCGCTTCCTCCTCGACTGGCTTATCCGTATCGCTACCTTCCCCGTTTTCGTCGGTCGGGTCAGCCAGGGCCGCGTTCAATTCGGCCCCTATTACGATCCCTAAGCCTACCAGCCAGAAAAAGAAAAGGGTGATCATGATCCCGGCTAGGCTGCCATAGGTGAGGTTATAGGTGAAGAAGGTGCGGATCGCGGGAGGCAAGGCTGCCGTAACGGCAAGCCACCACAGCGTAACCACCACTGCCCCCGGCCATTTGGGATAGCGCCGCCCGCGATATTCCTGCGGGGTGAGCAGCAGGAACAGCAGGTAGAGCGGCAGAAACAGCCCCAGCCCGGCAGCGATCCGCCCCAGCGAGATTTCCGTCAGCGCGTCGTCCAGCCACGGCAAGGAGGTGGCAATGACCTGTTGCGCAGCCCCCAGCGCGACCTGGGCGAGGAGGAACAGCAGCAACATGGCGACGGAGAGGAGGATGAAGCCGGTCGAGAGCAGCCGCGCTTTCCAGAAGGCATAGGTCGCTGGCGTGCCATAGGCGCGGCGCAGGATGTCGCGGATTGTCTCTACCAGGCTGCCCGTGGTCCACAGCCCCACAGCTGCCCCGGCCCACAGCAGCCAGCCGCTGCGCAAGTCAATAATGTCAAGCGCGACCGGCTCCAGCACCTTGGCCACCATGGGCGGCAGGGTGGAAACGACAGTCAGCACCATCGCCTGCCGCTCCGCCTCTTCGCCAAAGGCCGAGAAGATCGCGGAACCCAGCACGAAGAATGGGAACATGGCCAGCAGCGACATATAGGCAAGGTTGCCGGCATGGATGAAGCCATCATTATAAGTGCCGACCAGCACCCGCCTTGCCACCTGGAACACCCGCGTCCCCGGCCCGACATGGCGTGCCACGCGGCCACGCAGGCCCTTCGCTTCACGCTTGCGCGCTTCAGGAGAAAGCGACCTGACTTCGCGTTGCGGCGGTTGGGCCCAGACCTTGTCCGGCAAGATGAAACCTCAGACGCGTTGCTTTGAGCCTATGCTCACACTCCGAGCTTGCTGCGCGGATTGCTGGAATCTTTCCACCCTTCGAGCCGCTTGGCAAGCTCCGTCGTGTCCTCGGGCATGGCGATTTGCAGCGTCACCAGCTGATCCCCGCGCCCGCTGCCTTTCCTGGAAAAGCCCTTGCCTTTAAGCCGCATCACCGTGCCGCCAGAGGTGCCCGGCTTGATCGTCAGCATCACCGCGCCATCAACCGTGGGGCATTTGACCTTC
Organism: Sphingomonadaceae bacterium; assembly: GCA_024236195.1. Lineage (GTDB taxonomy): Bacteria > Pseudomonadota > Alphaproteobacteria > Sphingomonadales > Sphingomonadaceae > JACXVD01. The sequence continues at coordinate 528,531 of JACKKZ010000002.1, read as the reverse complement.
GCGCCCTGCAGCGCCTCGTCCAGCGTGATCGGCAAATCCATGCGCACATCATCGCCATCGCGGCGGAAGAAGGCGTGGCGGTCGATAGAGATAGTTACGATGGCATCGCCTGCGCCGCCGGGGCCCTGCTCGCCTTTGCCCTTGAGCCGCATCTGTGTGCCATCCTCGACCCCGGCGGAGAGCTTGAGGTCGATGGTCTTGCCATCGGACAGGGTGATGCGTTGGTCTTTCAGCGTCGCAGCATCGGTGAAGGGGACTTTCAGCCGGTACTGGACATTGGCGCCGCGTGGCGGGGGCGGGCGCTGGCCTCCCCCGAAACCACCGCCAAAACCACCGCCGGGGCGGCGCTGGCCGCCGCCACCGCCAAACAGCCCTTCGAACAGATCGCCCAGATCGACGCCTTCCGCGCCGCCAAAGCCGCCCATGTCTTCGGGCCGGTATGTGCGCTGCCCGCCGCCGCGGCCACCAAAGCCGCCGCCACCCATCCCGGCAAAGGGATTGGCCGGATTGCCGTCAGCGTCGATCTCACCGCGATCAAACTGGGCACGTTTCTGCTTGTCCGAAAGCAAATCATAGGCCTGCGTGACCTTGCTGAACCGCTCCGAAGCGTCGGGCTTGTCCTTGTTACGGTCGGGGTGCAATTCCTTGGCGAGCTTGCGATAAGCGCTCTTGATCTCGGCCTCGCTGGCCGAGCGGGAGACACCAAGGGTTGCGTAAGGATCGCTCATGCCGTGTTAGCTAGGTGTTACAGTGGCGTGGCGCAAGCGGGGAAGGCTCAGAGGGCCTATTGTTTCAGCAAACCCTCGGTCTTGCCGCGCTGCCATCGGCCGAATGCGAAACCGGCGAGGTAGAGAAACGCTCCGCCAATAAGAAGTAACGCCACAACATCTACGATCACATCGGCCACATAGTTCAGCGTTAGCTTGTCATTCGACCATGCCAGAAGAGTCAGGACGATCGCGATGAGCAGCAGTTTTGCCCCAAATTCGAAAATCCCGGAAAGAGTGATGTAGCGAGCACGCATCCCGCGCCGAAACATATTCGAAGCCAGATATATAGTGGCGAGACCGAGTAGCAGAGCGCCGACAATCAGTGGGATATCCCAAGTCATCGAGATCTACATATCAGAACTTGCGTAAGGAAAAAAGCCGAAGCACTTGTCCTTTCCTACGGCCCCGCATCCGCCTAGACAGGGGCCATGCAGCATCAATTCTCCTGTTCCGGCCCCATTGTTCGCAGGCCCGCCGAGCGAGGCGTGTTTTCCTCCTTTGAACTGTGTTCCATGTGTTCCACCCGTGCCCTATGCGCGATGAAATGAGTGATGAACCGAGTGACTGAAGTGTCCGAAGACAATGCGATCCCCGAGAGCGAACCCATCGCCCTGTTTGGCGAATGGTTTGCCGAAGCGCGCGCAAAGGAACCGAACGACCCCGAAGCCGTCGCGCTGGCGACTGCGACTCCCGATGGCGCGCCTTCTGTGCGGATGGTGCTGATGAAGGGCTATGACGAGCGCGGTTTCGTCATCTACACCAATGGCCATAGCCGCAAGGGCGGGGAAATGGCCGCCAACCCGCAGGCAGCGATGCTGTTCCACTGGAAGAGCCTGCGGCGGCAAGTGCGGATCGAAGGCACGATCAGCCCGGTCGATCCGGCTGAAGCTGACGCCTATTTCGCCAGCCGCAGCCGCGATTCGCAGCTGGGTGCGCATGCGTCTGACCAGTCGCAGCCGCTCGGCTCGCGCGCGGAGTTCCTCGGGCGGATCGCCAAGGTCACGGCAAAGCACTTGGTCGGTGAAGTTCCGCGCCCGCCGCACTGGACCGGTTTCCGGCTCGCCCCGCAAAGGATCGAATTCTGGATGGATCGCCCCTTCCGCCTGCATGAGCGGCGGCTGTTCACCCGGCAGGAAGGGGGCGGCTGGTCCAGTACGCTGCTTTACCCATGAGCCATTCGCACGCCCATCTCACGCGCGGGGCTGCGCTTGCCTCCATCGCTCTGGCTATCTTCCTCGTTGCGCTCAAGCTGTGGGCGACATGGCAGACTGGCTCCACCGCGATGCTGGGCAGCCTTGCTGACAGTTCGCTGGACCTGATTGCCAGTATCGCGACCCTGTTCGGCGTGTGGTACGCGGCGCGCCCGGCCGATGAAGACCATCGTTTCGGCCATGGCAAGGCAGAGGCGCTGGCGGCGATGTTCCAGGTGATGCTGATCATCTTCTCCGCGCTGGCCATTGGCTATCGTGCTGTCTTGCATCTGCTGCAAGGGGGGGAAACGAGAGCGGCGGAAAGCGGCATCGCCGTTTCGGTGATCGCGATCCTGGCCACGCTCGCCCTGCTGGCATGGCAGCGTTACGTGATCAGCCGGACCCGCTCGGTCGCGATCAAGGCGGATAATGTCCATTACCAGTCGGACTTGCTGCTCAACAGCGCCGTGATCGCCGCTTTGGTGATTGACCAATATCTGGGCTTCTCGCGCGCAGACCCGCTGTTTGGCATTGCCATTGCCGCGTGGCTGCTATGGGGCGCATGGAATGCGGCCAGCGAAGCGGTGGATCATCTGATGGACCGTGAATGGCCGGAGGAGCGGCGTGAGGCTTTCCTTGCCGTGCTTGCCAAGCATCCCGATTTGCGCGGGGTCCATGATTTGCGCACCCGCACCAGCGGGGCAGATGACTTCGTACAGTTCCACATGGCAGTGGATGGTCGCCTGACGCTGGATGAAGTGCATGAGAAGATGGACGAAGTTGAAGCGCGTATCGCGGAGGAATTCCCCGGCGTGGAAGTGCTGATCCATCCTGATCCGGAAGGGCTGGTGGATGAACGCGGCGTGGCGGCGGAGGAATTGCTGCCCGATCTGGCGGACCGCCGCGGGGACGGCGCATGAAACTGCCCTATTGGCATGTCGATGCCTTTGCCGATCGCCCGTTTGCCGGAAACCAGGCTGCAGTGATGCCGCTGGAGGCATGGCTGGCGGATGATGTTTTGCTGGCCATCGCGGAAGAGAACAATTTCGCGGAGACCGCTTTCCTCGTGAAGGATGCAAGCGGCGCAGCGGATTGGGAATTGCGCTGGTTCACGCCGACCTGCGAAATTCGCCTGTGTGGCCATGCGACGCTGGCCAGCGGGCATGTGCTGCTCGATCCGGCCAACGGGTTTTCGGCCAGTCTGGCACAGGCCGGGCGAGTGACTTTCCGCACCCGGCTGGCAGGGATCCTCGAAGTGTGCAGCATGGCGGCGGGTGGCTATGAAGTCGCCTTGCCCGCGATCCCGACCGAGGCGCAGGACTTCCCGGAAGCGGCGGCCCTGCTTGGCGGCGCTCCGCTGGAAATCCGGCGCAATCCGGATCGGTACAGCCTGTTCGTCTATGGCAGCGAGGAGGAGGTTCGCGCCTTGTCACCCGATTGCAGGGGGCTCGCGGAACTTGGGGATGATTCCTTCACCTGCACCGCACCGGGGCACACTGTTGATGTCGTCAGCCGCGTGTTCGTGCCCGGGGCAGGGGTCAATGAAGACCCGGTGACCGGCTCTGCCCATGCGGTGCTGACGCCCTATTGGACGGCGCGGCTGGGGCGCGACAGTTTCTCTGCCTATCAGGCCTCGGCGCGAGGAGGCCACGTGGCATGCCGGCTCGACGGTGAGCGCGTGTGGCTGGGTGGCACCTGCGTGACCGTGGTGGAAGGCAGCTTCTACTTGCCCGGATAGAGCGCGACCACGTCAGCCAACTCCGGCAGCAGCTTTGCCCGCTGCTCGCTGTCCGAATGGCCGAGGCGGACGACGGTCAACTTCTGCTCCGGCGCGACGAGGACATATTGCCCCATGTGGCCGATGGCCGCGAACAGGCTGGGTGGCCCGCGATCCGGGAAGAGTGAGCTGTCGCCAGTTTCGACCGGGCGGTTGAGCCAGGTCTGTGCGCCATATTGCGGGCTGCGCGGGCTGGGGCTGGTCATGAACTCCACCCATTTGCGCGGCACCAGCTGCGATCCGCGATAGGAACCCTTGTTGCGCAGGAATTCACCAAACCGCGCCCAGTCGCGCGCATTGCCATGGATCAGGCTGCCGCCGATCAGCGTACCGTTGGCATCATATTCGGCAACCATCGAATCCATCGCCAGCGGCGTGAAGATGCGGCTGCGGAGATAATCATCGACCACTTGCCTTCGAATATCGGGATCGTCGCTGTCGGTCAGTGCGCGCGCGGCAATATCGGCGAGGATCACGCTGGTGGCGCTGGAATATTCGAACTCACGCCCCGGTTCGAATTCCAGCGGCTGCGATTCGGCCCAGTCCGCCATGTCATCGCGCCCGTCGAGGAACAGCATCCGCACTTCGGAGCTATCCCACGGCGGATCGCCCGCTTCGGTGTGGCGCAATCCGCTGCGCATTTGCAGCAGCTGGCGCAGGGTAATCTCCCCGCGCGGATCCCCCGCCCGGCGCCAGCGCGGCACGGGAGGTGATTCGTCCAGCCGCAAGCGACCATCGGCCACCAGCATGCCGATCATCACGGCGGTGACCGTCTTCGCCATCGACCAGCTGACGAATCGGGTATCCTTGTCATAGCCCGGCGCATAGCGTTCTGCCGCGATCACACCCCCGTGCATGACGACGACCGCGCGGGTCTCGCCCAGCCCGTCCAGCGTGAACAAATCATCCACTTCGCGTGCCAGTTGATTGGTCGGGGCACCGGGATTGTCGCTGACCGCGGCAATGGCTTCCTGCGACAGGGGCGGCTTCACGGCCGGGGCATCCCCGCAAGCGGCAAGGCTTGGCATCAGGGCCAGGCAAGCGATAAGGGGGGCGGGCCGTAGTGACATGCGGCGTCCCTCGCACGACCGGAATCCCCTTGGCAATGGCAAAAACCCGCAGACGCACCGCAACCCGCAAATCCAGCCGCTGGCCATATGTGCTGGTGGTGGTGCTCGTCCTGCTGGCCGGGCTATGGTGGTATTACGGCGCAATTGCGCAGGGATATGCGCGCACCGGCACCGCCTATGCTGCGCGCGTTGCCTGCTCCTGTCGCTTTGTTGCCGGGCGCGACATGGATGATTGCGCGAAGGACAAGCTGGGCGGGATGGAGTTCATCACGCTGAGCGCCGATGAAGAGGAGAAGAGTGTTACCGCGCGCTTCCCACTGATCGCCAGCGACACAGCCCGCATGCGCGAAGGCTATGGCTGCGTGCTGGAGAAGTGGGAAGATTGAATCAGGCCGGTTGGGTTGATTCGATCCAGCCACCACCCAAGACACGGTCCCCGGCATAGATCACTGCCGCTTGCCCCGGCGCGACGCCGAATTCGGGCTGGCTGAAGCGAATCCCCGTGCTGACTCCATCGCCCAGCGGCCCTTCCAGCGTGATCGGCACGGGCTTGGCCAGTGACCGAACCTTGGCGCTGAGCGGCTGATCCGGGATCGGGCCGATTCGGTTGGTCTCGATCAATTGAGCGGCGGCAACCGCCAGCATACGCTTGGGCCCGACTTTCACTGCCCCCGCTTCGGCGTCGAGCCCAACAACATAAAGCGGCTCGGCCTGTCCGCCGATCTCCAACCCGCGGCGCTGGCCGACGGTGTAGTGGATGATGCCCTTGTGTTCGCCCAGCACTTCACCGCTTTCAGCATGGACGATAGCGCCGGGCTTGCCGCCTTCGGGGCGCAGGCTGCGCACGATCTTTGCATAATCGCCATCCGGGACGAAGCAGATATCCTGGCTGTCCGGCTTGGCAGCATTGCGCAGCCCTGCTTGCTCGGCCAGCTGGCGCACGTCGCTCTTGGGCAAGCCGCCCAGCGGGAAGCGCAGGAAGCCGAGCTGTGCTGCCGTCGTGCCATAGAGGAAATAGGACTGGTCGCGCGCAGGGTCGAGCGCACGGTGCAGCTCTGCCCCCGATTCCCCCATTACCCGGCGAACATAATGCCCGGTAGCAAGGCAATCCGCCCCAAGCTCGCGCGCCATGCGCAGCAAATCCGTGAACTTCGGCCCCATATTGCAGCGAATGCAGGGCACCGGTGTACGGCCCGCGAGATAATCATCGGCGAACTGCTCGACCACATCTTCGCGAAAGGCGCTTTCATGGTCATATACATAATGCGCAATGCCCAGCCGGTCGGCCACGGCCTGTGCATCGCGAATGTCATCGCCTGCACAACAGGCACCCTTACGCCCGGTCGCGGCGCCATAATCATAGAGCTGCAGCGTGATGCCGATCACTTCCGCCCCGCTGGCCGCCGCCAGTGCCGCGACGACAGAGGAATCGACTCCGCCGGACATGGCGACCACGATGCGGCATTCGCTCGCCGGGCGGGGCAAGTCGAACAGGGCGGCGGGATCCGGCGCGGTGTCAAAGGTGAGGGCAGTGGCCATGCGCGGCCCCATACACGGCTGGCTTGCGCTTATCCAGCATCCCCGGAAAGCGAGGCCCTAATCCTAAAGACTGGTAAAGGCGCGCTTTACCGCTTCTTGACCATGGCTGGTGTAAAGGGCTGACCATGATTGAGAATCCCCCCTCTGTTCCCGCCATGGGAGAGATGGCGCAGCGTGCTGACCTGCGTGCCTTTGGCTGGCCGGAACTGGTCGCGCGCCTGTCTGCCGCACAGGATTTGCGCCGTGTGATCCGCCGTCCGTCGGTTGCACACAAGGCCAGCTTTGCATCGGGTGCAGCCGGGCTGGGACACTCCGAAGGAAATTACGAACGTGCCGTTAACCCAAAAGTTTTAAGCGATGAAAAGCCGGATGCGGCATTGATGTCTTCGTCGCCGGATGGGGCGACGCAGGGCGACAGAGAATTGCATAATGATTGAAAACCAGAAAATCCGTCCCGCTCAGGTAATCGGCCCGCTCGGCGAGCCGCTGACGATTGCGGACCTGCCGCCGCCCAGCACCAAGCGTTGGGTCGTGCGCCGCAAGGCCGAAGTCGTCGCTGCCGTCAATGGCGGGCTGTTGACCATCGACGAAGTGCTCGAACGTTATGACCTCACGTTGGAGGAATTCGCTTCGTGGCAGCGTGCCGTGGATCGTTCTGGTATGCAGGGCCTGCGCGTCACGCGTATCCAGCATTATCGCGACCTTTATGAGCGTCAGCTAAAATACTGATTCCCAAGCCAGTCAATTGGCTATTGAGCGGGTCCGGTTAGCACCGGCCCGCTTTTTTGCGTATCCTCTGCACCGTTCCCGGCACGAATCGCCGGGAACCGTGGACCCTGCCAGGTTTTGATGGTGTCGGGTCCGGATAAAATTGGAGGAACTCAATGATTGATTTCATTATCGCCGTCGTGATGGGCGGCATTATCGGGTGGGTCGCAAGCCTGATCATGAAGCGCGATGCCAGCATGGGCATCTTCTGGAACATCGTGGTGGGCGGGGTTGGCTCGATCCTCGGCCGCTTCCTGCTGGGCGGATTGCTGGGCGGGGGGCGCCTGCGCGACAATGCGTTTGACCCGATGACCTTGCTGACAGCGCTGGCCGGAGCCGTGATCCTGCTGGCGATTGTTAACCTTATCAAGCGCGGCAAGGTGCGCTGAGCACACTCTGTGGCCTGCAAGCGGCGCTAAGATGCCGCTTGCAGCGCCTATGCCGCTCGTCGGTTGCATACGTAACCGGTCGAAGGGGCCATTGCTGATTGGCTTGCCCGCGCCTAGGGCAGATCGAACCAAATATGCGGCGTTTCTTGCGCGCAGTGATATAGTCCTGTAACACACCGGCGCGCAATCGCCACTTTTTCGAGGCAGTGGGGCCATGAATTACGAAACCAGCGTGAAGCCAGATGATGAGGCAGCGATGGCTGGCACCTCGCCGGGAAGCTATGCGGATGACGCCCATTCCGCGCCCCCGCGCAAGCTGCGGATCGCGCTGATCGCCCTGGCGGGGTTGCTGGCCGCAGGGCTGCTCTACTGGCTTACCCACAGTTCGGAGGAGCCCGGCATTGCCGCTGGCGAAGGGACACAGGTGCCGGTCGTGAGTGTGACCGTGCCGGGCCGCCAGACGGTGGAAGGCGAAATCGAGGCAACCGGGACGCTTGCTGCCCGGCGTACCCTGCCGGTCGGATCGGTCGGCGAAGGAGGCCGCGTGGTCGCCGTGCCGGTGGATGCGGGCGACTGGGTACAGCAAGGTCAGGTGCTGGTGTCGATTGATCGTTCGGTCCAGGTCCAGCAGATCGCCAGTGCCGAGGCGCAGGTGCGCGTGGCGCAAGCCGATGCCAACCTCGCTCAGGCCAATCTCGACCGTGCGTTGAAGCTGGTCGAGCGGGGCTTCATTTCCAAGGCGGATATCGACCGGCTGACTGCAACCCGCGATGCGGCATCGGCCCGGGTCCAGGTGGCCCGCGCCCAGCTGGGTGAATTGCGTGCGCGCACTGCGCGTCTGAATATCTATGCCCCGGCATCGGGCCTCGTGCTGGAACGCAATGTCGAAGTCGGCCAGACAGTCGGCGCCGGGTCAGGTGCCTTGTTCACCATTGCGCGCGGCGGCGAAATGGAAATGCTGGCGCGCGTGGGTGAAACCGAGCTTGCGAAAATGTCGGTAGGGGTCAACGCCGAAGTCGTACCGGTGGGCACGGACAAGAGCTTTATCGGGCAGGTGTGGCAGGTTGCGCCCACTATCAATGCGCAGGACCGGCAGGGCACAGTGCGCGTTGCCTTGCCCTATGCGCCGGAATTGCGGCCGGGCGGTTTTGCCACCGCGCGCATCGCCAGCGGCACCCTCGTGGCGCCGATGTTGCCGGAAAGTGCGATCCAGTCTGATGACCAGGGCAGCTATGTCTATGTCGTGGGTAAGGACAACAAGGTCGAAAAGCGTGTGGTGAAAACCGGCACGGTTACCGCCGCCGGGATCACCGTGACGGAAGGCCTCGACGGGACGGAGAGCGTCGTGCTGCGCGCGGGTGGCTTCCTCTCGCCGGGCGATGAAGTCAAACCGGTCAAGGCGGGAAGCTGATTTGCCATGAATTTCCGCAATATCTCTGCCTGGTCGATCCGCAATCCGGTAGTCCCCATTGTCCTGTTCATCGGGCTGGTGATTGCCGGGTTGATGAGTTTCAACCAGATGAAAGTGCAGGATAACCCGGATATCGAATTCCCGATGGTGATTGTCGGGATTTCCCAGCCGGGCGCGGCACCGACAGAAATCGAGAACCAGATTACGCAACGGGTCGAAGCGGCCATTCGCAGCGTGCAAGGGGTGGAGAATATCTCCTCTTCGGCCAGCGAAGGCTTCAGCCTGACCATGGTCGAGTTTGAAATCGGTACTGACATTGCGCAGGCGGTGAACGAAGTAAAATCGGCGGTGGACCAGATTCGCGGCGAATTGCCCGACGGTATCCTGGAGCCGCGCGTCTTCCGCGCGCAGACTTCGTCTGAACCGATCGGCTATTTCGCTGTGTCCGCGCCGGACATGACTCTGGAGCAGCTATCCTGGTTTATCGACGATACGGTCAAGAAGCGCCTGCTGTCGATCGAAGGCATGGCCGAAGTTGGCCGTGGCGGCGGCGTATCGCGGGAAATCCTGGTCATTATTGACCCGGCCAAGATGCAGTCGCTTGGGGTCACGGCCAGTCAGGTCAATGGTGCGCTGCGCCAGCTCAACCTGAATGCCGCTGGCGGCCGCGCCGAAATCGCCGGTTCGCGTCAGTCGGTGCGAGTGCTGGGTAATGCCGAAACCGCTTATGAATTGTCACAGGTTCAGATCCCGGTGGGTGGCGGACGGACGATCAAGCTGGCGGATATCGCCAAGGTTCGCGACAGTTTTGGCGAAGTGACTTCGCTGGGCAAGATTGACGGTCGTGAAGTCGTCACCTTCAGCATCACCCGCGCGCGCGGCGCTTCCGACGTGTCGGTTTATGACGAGACCGTCGCTGTGCTGAGCGCGATTGAGAAGGAAAATCCGGGCGTCAAATTCACGCGCCTGTTCACCTCGGTGGATTACACCAAGGCACAATATGAAAGCTCCATGGCGGCGATGGTCGAAGGGGCCATCTTGGCCGTCGTCGTGGTGTTCTTCTTCCTGCGGGACTGGCGCGCGACGATCATTTCTGCACTGGCCATCCCGCTGTCAGCGATCCCGACATTCTACTTCATGGATTTGATGGGCTTTACGCTCAACACCCTGTCCTTGCTGGCGCTGGGGCTGGTCGCCGGGGTGCTGGTTGACGATGCCATTGTGGAGATCGAGAATATCGTGCGCCATATGCGCATGGGTAAATCGGCCTATCAGGCTTCTATCGACGCTGCGGATGAAATCGGCCTGCCGGTGGTGGCGACGACCTTCTCGATTGTCGCCGTGTTCCTCCCCGTGGGCCTGATGCCGGGCGTATCGGGCCAGTTCTTCAAGAATTTCGGCCTCACCGTGGTGGTGTCCGTGCTCATGTCACTGGCGGTTGCGCGGATGATAACCCCGATGATCGCGGCCTATTTCCTGGAGGCCAAGGGGCAGGCAACCCATGGCGAAGGTCCGATGATGGACCGCTACATGAAGATCCTGCACTGGTCGCTCGATCAGAGCGATGCCCGTGCCTATCGCGCGCAGCTCGAGCCGGTGCAGGGTAGCTGGTGGTACTATATTGTGTGGTTCATTCTGCTCCTGGTCTCCATCGCGGCGTTCTTCGCGGTGATCGCCGGGGCGGCGATGGGCTTGCCGCCCTTGGGTGTGCCAATGCTGGTGGCGCTGGCACTCGGACTGGTGCTGGGCTTCTTCGTGGCGCTGGGCGTGGGCTGGGTGCTGCGTAAGGCGATGGCGCTGGTCGGTGCGTTGACTTCCCGCCGCTTTGGCCAATGGTATGAATTCATGTCTGGCCGCCTCGCGGCCCGCCGCCGTGACCATCGTGTATGGATGATCGGTGTTGGCGTGGCCGCGCTGGTGATGACGGGTGGCTTGTTCGCGTCGCTGCCGGGCCAGTTCTTCCCCAATTTCGACTCCGACTTCAGCCGCATCCGGATCGACATGGTTCCCGGCACGACGCTGGAACAAACAGAAGCGGTGGCGAACAAGGTCGCCGCGATCATTTCCAAACAGCCCGAAGTTGATGCGGCGCTGGAACGGGTCAATGAGGGTAATGCCCGCCTGTTCATCATGCTCAAGGATGACCGCGAGAGGTCACAACAGGAATTCGAGCGTGACCTCACGCCATTGCTGCAGGAAATCCCCGATGCGCGGGTGAGTTTCCAGAGCAACCAGGGCGGCGGCGGCGGCACGGGGCGGGCGATCTCTGTCATGCTGTCGGGTTCTGATCCTGTCATTCTGGAAGAGGCGGCCAGCGAATTACAGAAGCAGATGCTGACGCTGGACGGGCTGGTGGCCCCGCGGGTCGAAGCCGACATGCAGCGGCCCGAACTGGTGATCAAGCCGCGGATGGACCTGGCCGCCAGCCTGGGCGTAACCACCGCCGCACTGAGCCAGACGATTCGTATCGCGACGCTGGGTGATATCGACCAGAATGCCGCCAAGTTTTCGCTGTCTGACCGTCAGGTGCCGATCCGTGTGCGCCTGTCAGAAGATTCGCGGCGTGACCTTGATGTGATTCGCAACCTGCCCGTGCCAACCAGCATCGGTGGCTCTGTCCCGCTTTATCGCGTGGCGGAAATCACCTTCGGGTCAGGGCCAACCACAATCCCGCGTTACAACCAGAACCGCCGTATCTTTGTGGGGGCTGACCTTGCGCCGAATGTCGCCAAGGGTGACATGGACCTCGCGATCCAGAAACTGCCCATCATGCAGAACTTGCCCACGGGCGTTTCCAATGCGCCGGTCGGGTCCGATCAGTGGCAGGCGGAAATGCTCGGTAATTTCTTCAAGGCGCTGTTTGCCGGCATTGCGCTGGTGTTTGCCGTGCTGGTCCTGCTCTATCACCGCTTCGTGTCGCCGCTGGTGAATATGGGGTCGCTGTTCCTCGCCCCGCTGGGCGGGTTGATCGGCATTGCCGTGCTTGGCCAACCGCTGTCGCTGCCGGTGTTTATCGGGATCCTGTTGCTGTTCGGGATCGTGGCCAAGAACTCGATCCTGCTGATCGACTTCGCGATCGAAGCGATGAATGAAGGTTTCAGCAAATATGATGCCATTGTCGAAGCCGGGCACAAGCGGGCGCAGCCGATCGTGATGACTACTGTCGCCATGACTGCCGGGATGATTCCCACTGCCTTGTCGCTGGGCGGTGACGGGGCGTGGCGCGCGCCGATGGGAACGGTTGTGATTGGCGGGCTGATCCTGTCCACCCTGCTGACGCTGGTGATTGTGCCGGCCGGGTTCAGCCTGGCAGACGGGATGGAAAAGCGGATGGGCCCGTGGCTGCGCAAGCGCTTCCTGACCTATACGCCGGGTGACGAACACCGCACGACCACGGGCGTTGGAAGCGCGGAGGCCAGCCCGGCCGAGTAATGGCGGGGTCAGCCGCACATCCCGATATGCTGGCGCGGCGCCAGGACCAGGCCCGCCGGATGCGCATGGTTGCCACCGGCATGCTGGTGGCGATGGCGGCACTGTTCTTCGTCGCCCGCCATTACCTGCCCGTCCATCCCGCCTGGGGCTATGCGCTGGCCTTTGCCGAAGCGGCGATGGTGGGCGGGCTGGCAGACTGGTTTGCGGTAACCGCCCTGTTCCGCCATCCGCTGGGTATCCCGATCCCGCACACCGCGATTATCCCGCAGAAGAAAGACCGCATCGCCGATACGATGGCGGAATTCCTGCGTACCAATTTCCTCACCCCGCAAGTCGTTGCGCGGCGTATGCGCTCCATGAATATTGCGCATGCTATCGGCAAATTCCTCGCCGAACCCAAGGCGGGGGATGAATCGCGCATCAGTTCGGGGGCAGCGGCCCTGTTTGCTGATGTGCTGGAATCGCTCGACCAGGAAAAGCTCGGCGGACAGGTGCGCACTGGCCTCTCGCACCAGCTGGAGAAGCTCGAAATCTCGCCCTTGCTGGGTCAAATGCTGCAGACCGCGATTGCGGACCGGCGGCATTTGCCGCTGATCGACAGCATCATCCGCTGGGCCGGGCTGGTGCTGGAGGATAATGAGGAGCTGGTCCGCAGCATGATCCATGACCGCGCCAATGCTCTGCTACGGTGGACCGGGCTGGACGAGAAAGTCGCCAATTCGGTGCTGGACGGGCTCTATAAATTGCTCGCCGAAGTGCTGGTTGATCCGGACCATCCGCTCCGCGCGAAGGTGGAGGAAGGGCTCGACAAGCTGGCGCGCGATCTGGTTGAAGATGCGGAATTGCGAGGCAAGGTGGAAGGTTTCAAGAATGAGCTGCTCGCCAATCCGGCACTCGCAAACTGGTGGCTGGGCGTGTGGGAACGGATCCGCGCCGGGCTGATCAGGATGGCCCGCAATCCCGATACATCCCTGTCCGGACAACTGGGCGGCAGCTTGAAAGATCTCGGCGCGAGGCTGCGCGATGATGCTGCGCTGCAGGCGCAGGTCAATCGCTTTGCCCGCCGCACCGCTGTCGGCCTGTCGTCGCGCCATGGCGGCCAGATCGTCCAGCTGGTGTCGGAAACGGTCAAGGGCTGGGATGCCAGCACCGTCAGCGGCCGGATCGAAGGCGCGGTTGGCCGCGACCTGCAATTCATCCGCATCAACGGCACGCTGGTGGGCGGGCTGGTGGGCGTGACCATCCATGCGGTGGATTCGCTGCTGTGAGTGCTGCGCCCTTGCTGGTGACGGAGCGGCTGGAACTGTGGCAGCCACAGGGGGCGGACGTGCAACACATGATGGCGATTGTCGCCCATCCTGAAACTGCGCGTTACCTTGGCCCCACACCCAGCGCCGCAGACAGTTTCACCCGCTTCCAGCGCAATGCCGGCAGCTGGCTGCTCTACGGCTATGGCGGCTTCATGATCCGAATGAAGGGCAAGCCCGAGGTGATCGGTAATTGTGGCATCTTCCACAGTTGGCGCGGGCTGGGCGAGGATTTTGACGATATGCCCGAAGCTGGCTGGATCATCGCCCATGACCATGTCGGGCAAGGCCTTGCGCAGGAAGCGATGGAGGCAGCCTATCGCTGGTTCGACTGCACCCATGGCCCATGCCGCAGCGTGTGCATGATCGACCCCGCCAATGCGCCGTCCATCCGGCTGGCAGGAAAGCTGGGCTTCACGCCCCTGCGCGAAACGGAACTTGGCGGCGAACCGATTGCCCTGTTTGAACGCTTGCCGGGCTAACGCCTTGGCAGCTTGACGAAAGGCAGTGCCAATTGCCTGCCAATATGCGCTGCAGTGTCGGGATCAACTTCTTCCAGCCCGATCTGGCGCGCATCCTCCGCCTGTGGGTCGCGATGGGTGCCGAACAGCCGGTCCCAGACGATCAGCCCGCCACCAAAATTGCTGTCAGTCTGCGGCTGGAAAGTACTGTGATGTAGCCGATGTGCCTCGGGGGTGACGAAGACCAGTCCGAGTGCGCGCTCCAGTCGCTTGGGCATACGGCCATCGACATGTTCCCAGTAATTGGTGGCCACCAGCATAAGGTCAGCGATCAGGACCGCCCACACAGGCAAGCCCAGCAGCGCCGTGCCCGCCGCAAAGGCCAGCAGCCGCGGCGGGTAATCGAGCGGGTGCTGGCGCAGGCTGAGCGAGAGATCGACATGGGTGTCACAATGGTGGATGCGGTGCAGCCGCCATAGCAGCGGCACCGCGTGGAATGCACGATGGACCCAGTAATTGAGGAAGCTGCGTGAAAGCACGGCGACGACCATCACTGCCACCCAAGGCGCGCTGACAGCATTGAACAGGCCAAACCCGGCATCCTGCGCCATTTGTGCGGCGATCACACTGCTGAAGGGGATGGCCAGCCCCAGAAAGGCCGTGAGCGCGGCCATGCCGAAATTGGTCACCAGCCGGCTGCCATTGCTGCCGCCCCGTGGCGCCTGGTTCCCCGGCAGGGCCAGTTCCAGCAGCATGAAGGTGAGGAACAGCCCGACAATCCACCAGCCCATGGTGGACAGCAGCCATGCCCCGGCCTGGTCCAGTGCAGCCATGAATTGGGTCCCTCGCTTGCGCCCCGCCTTGCAGCCTGCCAAAAAGGTGCCGGATGCGACCCGCATTCGCAAGAAGGGGGAAGAAGAATGAAGACGAAACTGGCCTTCCTGCTGGCCACCGGCATGATTGCAACCCCGGCTCTGGCTGGCTCGGCCGCGCCCACACCGGAGGCAGGTGCTGGTCTTGTGGCCTTGGCGCTGATTGGCGCAGGCTATGGCTGGATGCGCAAGCGCAGCCAATAATTACCCGGCGCGGCTGCTCCCATGCTTGAACGCATTGAGCGGCCGCAACTCCATGCCGTGCTGGTCACGGTGCTGGCGCTGAATGCGCTGGCGACCCATATCTTCCGATCATGGGCAAAGGGGTGGCAGGACGCCGCCCTTTCGCTGTTGGGGATCAACGCGATTGTCTGGATCGCCTTGCTGGCGATTGTCGCGATTGCCTGTGAGCCGGGTGAGGCTGAGCCCGGCAAGCCGGGCGACAGGCTGGTTGCCGCGTGGGCATTGCTGGCGGCCCTGTTCCCGTCCCCGCCCCTTGCCGGGGCGGCCTTGTTCCTGCTGGCAGTGCGGCTGGCATGGACGAGCCCGCCTGCCAGTCGCAGCCGCCGCATTGCCCTGATCGCGCTGGCGCTGAGCGGGCGGGTGCTGTGGGGGAAGCTCGCGCTCGGCCTGTTTGGCGGGCCCATTGCCACGCTGGAATCCGCGATCCTGCCATGGCTGACCGGGCTGCGGATTGATGGCAATGTGCTGACCGCGATTGACGGCGAAACCACTTTCGTGGTCGCGGCCAGCTGTTCTTCCGTTGCCAATCTCTCGCTGGTGCTGATCCTGGGGGTGACCGCTGCGCAAGTGTTCCGCCTGCCGCTGGGCAAGCCGCTCTGGCTTGCCATGGCAGGCGGGATGCTCACCGTGGTGGCGCTTAACACACTGCGGCTGGCAGGGTTTGGCTATTACCCGGAGTATTTCGACTATTGGCATAGCGGGCCGGGCGCGGCGCTGTTCGGCCATGGCATATTGCTGACGATCGGGCTGGCGCTGATGGTGGGGGTGGCCCATGCCCAGAAGCGCGCGGCTTAGCCTGCTCATCGCCCTGCTGGCGCTGGTGACGCTGGCGCCCAAGACAATTGCCTATGGTGTGCAGGCAAAGCCGGACAAGGCGGGTCTCTACGCACAAGTGGAACGCCGCCTCACCGGACGTGGTCTGGCGTTTCGCCATGTCGATCACCCTTTCCTCGCCCACCTCCGTATCGAAGGGGAGGGCTGCCGCGCTCTATTGGCAGAGCTTGACCCCAATGGCACGACCGTGGCTCGGCTGGGGGTCGAGGCGCGCGATATCGGCCCCGGCGCAATCCTCTATCGCGGAAAGAGAGTGAAGCGCATTCCGCCCATCCTTCCGGCGATCAAGGCCCGGCTGCAACGCGACCTGGCGCTTTACGGGATCGAGACGGAGCGCGACCCGGTGCTATGGCTGGCACAGACGCCGGGATGCAGGTTGGAGCCGGAGGAATTGGGCGGGGTGGAGATTTTCATTGAAGACTAGAACGCCAAAGCACTGAGAAGATAGGCCATGGGAATCGGCGGCTGGGCAGCCAGAATCTTCCCATGGTTACCTCTATTTGAATCCCTCAATTCGGCAATTGTACGCAAAGATGTCGATGAACCTTGCGACGGTGTTAAAATGAGCACCTTGAACATAAATCCTCAAATATCCTAAAAAATACGCAAAAACAGATATTAAGGCGCACTATGAGAAGCATAGACCAGTCATTTAACGCGTTGCCTAGGCGTGGATAAGTGGCATGTCCGTCTTCCCTTGATCTCAATAAGGAATTCTGCAATAAGCGGGCCTTAGATTTTTGGAGATGGTGCCATGCAGGACGAATCGACAGCAAAAGCGAGCCTAAAGATTGGCGCAAACTCTCTGCAGATTGAGGGTGGCGAGGAATTCGTAGAGCGTCTCGTTGAGAAGCTTGGAATAGTAGAATTGATGGGTCAGATCGATTTTTCGGCAGCGAAGGCCGTGGCGAGTGCCAACAGCGTGGCTAACGCACCTAGTGCAGGCGACGCCAATCTCCTGCCCGCTCCTGAAAATTCCAACTCAGTTCTTGAAGAGTTCGATGAGGTTTATGCTGAGACTGATACGGGTTTCACCATCATCGCTGATGCAGAAGAGAACACAATCGCCAAGACGGCGCGCAACTACATCCTACTCCATCTTTACGGTAGCTATCTGCTTGAAAAAACGGAAGTGAGTGATGATGAACTGCGGCAAGTTTGCATAACGCACGCTTGTTATGATCCAGGGAATTTTGCCCATCACGTTAAGGGATTGGGGAGCAAAGTGATCCGATTGGGCGGATCGCGCACTTACAGTTTGAAGCTTACGGCACCGGGAATTCGCGCTGCCAAACAGTATGCTTTAGACGTACAGAAAAGGGCGATGAGTCAATGACCCATCGCCCGAACTTAACTGACTTGCCGAATGCTTTGGTCGGCCATGGCAAGTCACTTCCCCTCGAAGAAAGGAGTATCCCTATGTGGCAAGCCGGCTTGAGATAAGTTGCCGGTGCCGGGGTCTAACCGCCCCGGTGCCGGCACCATCATTAGACAAACTTGTTAAAACAGTCAAAATGTTGGAGTCGTTCCATGGCTAAGAAGCCAACTAAACAAACTTCGAATTCAGTTTCAACACTCGCTTCGGGCGTACTTTCGGGCCGCATCAAGCCAACCAATCAGCAGGTCAAGAGCCTTGCTGCATCGGCACTTGGGCAGGACGAGCATAAAGGTCGCCGCCGATAGCGTGGTCTGGCGTCATCAAATAAACAAAGGCCCCGGGCAGGCATGCTGTCCGGGGCCTCATGATACTCGCAAAAATCTGAAAAAGCTCAGAGCTTTTCCATCAGCTCCGGCACGGCCTTGTAGAGGTCTGCCACCAGGCCGACATCAGCGACCTGGAAGATCGGTGCGTCTTCATCCTTGTTGATGGCGATGATGGTTTTGGAGTCCTTCATCCCGGCAAGGTGCTGGATCGCGCCACTGATACCGATGGCGATATAGACTTCCGGAGCAACAATCTTGCCCGTCTGGCCCACCTGGTAGTCGTTGGGGACATAGCCCGCATCGACTGCTGCGCGGCTGGCGCCCACGCCTGCGCCGAGCTTGTCGGCGAGCGGCATGATAACCTGCGCGAAGGTTTCGGAGTCCTTCAGCGCACGGCCGCCGGAAACGATGATCTTCGCGCTGGTCAGTTCCGGGCGCTCGCTCTTGGCGAGTTCCGAACCGACGAAGCTGCTGGTCCCGGCATCGCCGGGGCCGCTGACAGCTTCGATCGCTGCCGAGCCGCCTTCCGCGGCAGCCTTGTCAAAGGCCGTGCCGCGCACGGTGATGACCAGCTTCGCGTCACCGCTTTCGACAGTCGCAATCGCGTTGCCGGCATAGATCGGGCGGGTGAAGCTCTTCTCGCCTTCAACCGAGAGGATGTCGGAGATCTGCATCACGTCCAGCTGGGCGGCGACACGCGGGGCGATGTTCTTGCCCGTGGTGGTGGCCGGGAACAGCACGGCATCGTGATGGTCCATCAGGCCCGCGATCAGCGGCGCGACATTCTCGGCCAGCTGGTTGGCATAGGCCGCATCGTCCGCGACATGGACCTTGCCCACACCGGCGATCTTGGCAGCGGCATCAGCCACTGCGCCGCAGCCAGACCCGGCGACGAGCAAATGGACTTCGCCCAGCTTGCTTGCAGCGGTGACGACCGAAAGGGTGGCGTCCTTCAGTTCGCTATTGTCGTGTTCGACGTAGACCAGCGTTTTCATCAGGCAACTCCCAGGGCTTTGAGCTTGGCAACCAGCGCATCGACATCGGCGACCTTCTCGCCTGCCTGGCGCACCGGCGGTTCGCTGACATTGGTGGTGGTGAGGCGCGGAGTGGTATCGACGCCGTAATCAGCGGGCGTCTTCTCATCCAGCGGCTTCTTCTTCGCCTTCATGATGTTCGGCAGCGAGGCATAGCGCGGCTCGTTCAGGCGCAAATCGGTGGTGACGATGGCCGGAAGCGACAGCTTCACGGTTTCCAGACCGCCATCGACTTCGCGCTTCACAGTCACGGAATCGCTATCCAGTTCGACCGTATTGGCGAAGGTGCCCTGCGGACGGCCCATCATGGCTGCCAGCATCTGACCGGTCTGGTTGCAATCATCATCGATCGCCTGCTTGCCCAGCAGGATCAGACCGGGCTGCTCTTCCTCGGTAATCGCCTTGAGGATTTTGGCAACGGCCAGCGGCTCGACTTCATCGTCGGTCTGGACGAGGATCGCACGATCCGCACCCATTGCGAGCGCGGTGCGCAAGGTTTCCTGCGCCTTTGCCGGGCCGACCGAGACAGCGATGATTTCTTCCGCCTTGCCCGCTTCCTTGATGCGGATCGCTTCTTCGACAGCGATCTCGTCAAACGGGTTCATGCTCATCTTCACATTGGCGAGGTCGACACCCGTGCCATCCGCTTTCACGCGCGGCTTCACATTATAGTCGATCACCCGCTTTACCGGGACGAGGATTTTCATGGCTTTCCTTCCTCTCTTCAAACGCCGAGCGGCGCTGTTGGTGGCGGCCTATATATACCCTTTACGTAAACGTCAACGCAGTGTCCCTTGCGGGGTTCCCCGAAAAAGGGCCTGCGCTGCGTTACCGGGTCAGGCTGCCTGCTTTACTTCCGCGACGATCTTCTTCGCCGCATCACCCAGATCATCAGCAGGGACGATCGGCAGGCCCGAATTGGCCAGAATGTCCTTGCCCTGCTGCACATTGGTGCCTTCGAGGCGGACCACCAGCGGCACGGACAGGTTCACGTCCTTGGCGGCCTGCACGATGCCATTGGCGATCACGTCGCACTTCATGATCCCGCCAAAGATATTGACCAGGATGCCTTCGACAGCCGGGTCCTTCAGGATGATCTTGAAGGCTGCGGTGACCTTCTCCGTGGTGGCGCCGCCGCCCACGTCGAGGAAGTTGGCCGGGAAGGCGCCGTTGAGCTTGATAATGTCCATCGTCGCCATGGCGAGGCCCGC
Organism: Sphingomonadaceae bacterium; assembly: GCA_024236195.1. Classification (GTDB taxonomy): domain Bacteria; phylum Pseudomonadota; class Alphaproteobacteria; order Sphingomonadales; family Sphingomonadaceae; genus JACXVD01. The sequence continues at coordinate 508,519 of JACKKZ010000002.1, read as the reverse complement.
GCCATTGACCATGCAGCCGATGTTACCGTCGAGCTTGATGTAAGCGAGGTCATATTCGCTGGCTTCGACTTCGGCCGGGTCTTCCTCGGTCACGTCGCGCAGCGCTTCCACGTCCTTGTGGCGGAACAGGGCGTTGCCATCGGTGCTCATCTTGGTGTCGAGCACGAGGAGGTTGCCATCGACGGTTTCCACCAGCGGGTTGATCTCGAGCATTTCGCAGTCGAGGTCCATGAAGGCGGTGTAGAGCTGCTTGGCCAGCTTCTGCGCCTGCTTGTTGAGGTCACCCGACAGCTTGAGCGCGAATGCCACGGCGCGGCCATGGTGCGGCATGAAGCCTTGCGCCGGGTCGATAATGATGGTGGTGATCTTTTCCGGAGTCGAATGGGCGACTTCCTCGATGTCCATCCCGCCTTCGGTCGAAACGATCATCGCCACGCGGCCCGATGCACGGTCCACCAGCAGTGAAAGGTAATATTCCGAGGCAATGTCGACACCGTCGGTGACATAGAGGCGGTTGACCTGCTTGCCGGCATCGCCGGTCTGGATTGTCACCAGCGTGTTGCCGAGCATTTCCTTCGCATTGGCTTCGACTTCCTCGATGCTCTTGGCGAGGCGGACGCCGCCCTTGGCATCGGCCGGCAGTTCCTTGAACTTGCCCTTGCCGCGGCCACCGGCGTGGATCTGTGCTTTCACGACATAGAGCGGGCCGGGCAGCTGCTTGGCGCCTGCGACAGCTTCTTCGACAGTCAGCGCTGCGTGGCCGGCGGGGATGCCGATGCCATATTTCGCGAGCAGTTCCTTGGCCTGGTATTCGTGAAGGTTCATGGGAGAGTACCGCCTTGTTTCGTGAAAAGGATGTTGCGGCGCGGCATAAGCATGGATTGCCGCGCTTGAAAAGTCCCGCAATGCCCGCCATCGGCTATGAGAAATGATAGATCGCGACCATCTTCTCGAAATCTGCCGTGAAGCCGGGCAGATAGCGCTCAGGCTATGGCCCGGTGCGGGGCATGAAGTGGAAAGCTGGGAGAAGGAACCCGGCAGCCCGGTTTGCGCCGCCGACATCGCGGTGGACAGCTTCCTCAAGCGCGAATTGGGGGCGCTGTTGCCCTCCGCAGGGTGGCTGTCGGAAGAGACGGTTGACCATCCCGAACGGCTGGGTCGGGGCCTGTGCTGGCTGGTCGATCCCATTGATGGCACACGCGATTTCCTGCGCGGGCGCAGCGGCTGGGCGGTTTCCGTCGCGCTGGTGAGCGAGAGACGCCCCCTGCTTGGCTTGCTGATCGCCCCGGCGCGGGGCGAGGAATGGCTGGGCGAAGCGGGCAGAGGTGCCTGGCGCAATGGCGAGCGACTCGTGGCCTCGCAGCGGACTGAATTTCCCGGATCGCGCGTCCCCGCCGATTCGCTGCCGAAGGAAGACCGCGACCTGGTGATGGTCGACAAGCCCAATTCCATCGCCTTGCGAATCGCCATGGTCGGCGCAGATGAAGCGGATTTGCTGGCGACCCTGCGCTGGGGTTTTGAATGGGACATTGCCGCCGCCACGCTGATCGCGCGGGAGGCAGGCGCAGTGGTGAGCGATGCCTTTGGCAAGCCGCTTAATTACAACAAGCGCGATCCGCGCGCCTTTGGCCTGCTGGTCAGTTCACCCGCAATCCATCCCGCCGCGGTGGCGCGGTTGGCCGAACGCGCGGCAAAGCTCGCCTGAAAAAGGAAAGGGCCAGCCAAGCGGCCAGCCCTCTCCCGGATTACAAGGCGGCAGTGGGGCTTAATTGCCCTGCTGCTGGGCCTGCTGAATTTCCTGGTTGGAAATCGGGATGATCTTGATTTCCACCCGGCGGTTGCGGGCGCGGCCATAATCGGTCGCATTATCTGCCACCGGCTGGGTTTCACCAAAGCCCTGCCAGCGAATACGGGCGGAAGAGACCCCGCGCGCAATCAGATAGTTCGACACAGCCTGCGCGCGCTGTTCAGACAGGCGCTGGTTGAATTCATAGGAACCGGTCGAATCGGTGTGGCCATACACATCGACGAGGCTGTTCGGATATTTCATCAGGCTGTCCGCGACCGAATCCAGTGTCGTGCGGAATGTCGGGTTGATGGTGTAGCTGCCGACCTCGAAAGTCACGCCATCGGGTAGATTGACGAGAATGGCGGAGCCATCATCCACCGGGGTCACATCAATGCCGGAACCGGCCGTGTCTTCCTTCAGTTCCTTGATCTGCTGGTCCATCTTGTAGCCGACCACGCCGCCAATCGCGCCGCCGCCAACTGCGCCCACGATGCGCCCGGTCTTGCCGCCGATCAGCCCGCCCAGCAGCGCGCCAGCCGCAGCGCCGCCGATCCCGCCAATGGCGGTGCGAGAGACCTTCTTCTCGCCGGTATTGGGATCCGTCACACAGCCGGATACGGAAATAAGGGAAAGAGCTGCGAGGCTCGATACGAACAGGCGCGATTTTTTCATTGTGCAGTCCTCCTTGGGGGGCGGAAATTTACCCGCCCGAAAGCATGTTACCACGAAAACGAACGGGGAATGAATGCAACTGTTCCGAAACTGTTCGTTACAAGCTTTTGCATTCCCGGCGATCCGGCTGCACTCCGGGCTGGCACAATGCCCTATTTCTGCTAGCGAAGGGGCATCGTGACACCCTTTCCCTGGACAGACCTCCTCATCATTGCCGCGCTGATCGTGCTCAACGCGATCTTCGCCATGTCCGAACTCGCCATTGTCTCGGCCAAGGCCGCGCGGCTCCGGTCCGCAGCGGACAAGGGCAGCCGCGCTGCGCAGGTCGCGCTCGATCTCGCGGCGGAGCCGGGCAAGTTCCTCTCCACCGTGCAGATCGGCATTACTCTGGTGGGCATCATTGCCGGTGCCTATTCCGGGGCCAGCCTGGGCGGCCCGGTGGGGGAACGGCTGGCCGCGCTGGGAGTCCCGGCGGAATTTGCGGAAGAGGCCGGTTTTGGCGTGGTAATCGCGCTGACCACCTATTTCAGCCTGGTAGTGGGCGAATTGGTGCCCAAGCAGCTGGCCCTGCGCGCAGCGGTGCCGATTGCGCTGGTGATGGCGCGGCCCATGCGCTTCCTCGCAACTGTCGCGGCGCCGCTGGTGTGGTTGCTCGATACCTCCTCCGGCCTCATTATCCGGGCATTCGGGGTCCATCCGGCGGGGCAATCGAGCGTAACGGCAGAAGAGCTGCACATGATCTTCGCCGATGCCACCCGTTCCGGTGTGCTGGAACATGACCAGGGCAGCATCTTGGCGGGTGTTGTCCGGCTGGCGGAACGCCCGGTGCGCGAAGTGATGACCCCGCGCACGGAAATCGACTGGATTGATGTCGATGCCGACCTTGCTGAAATTCGCGAGGATATCGAAAACAGCCCGCATTCGCTGCTGCCGGTGGCAGAAGGCAGCCCGGACAAGGTGCTGGGCATTGTCAAAGTACGCGAATTGCTCGCCCATATGGTCGCGGGTAAAGCCATCGACCTGCGCCAGCTGATGAAGAAGGCGGAAGTCGTGCCGGACCAGCTCGACGCGATGGATGCGCTGCGTACGCTGCAGCAATCTGAAGTCGCCATGGCGATGGTGCATGACGAATATGGCCATCTCGACGGGCTCGTGACCCCGGTCGATTTGCTCACTGCACTGGTGGGGCAGTTTGCCAGCGACCAGGATGAAGGCGAAGGGCCGCTGCTGGTCGAACGCGCGGATGGCTCGCTGCTGGTCTCCGGCGCAATGCCTGCCGACGAGCTCGCCGACCGGCTGGGCCTCGAATATGGCGAAGACCGCGAATTCGCGACGGTGGCCGGTTATGTGCTGGCAGTGCTGAAAAACCTGCCGGAAGAAGGCGAGAGCTTCACTGATCAGGGCTGGCGCTTCGAAGTGGTCGATATGGACGGGCGCAAGATTGATAAATTGCTAGTGTCGAGCGCGGAGTAGGGCGCGGGAGGTTTTGTTTTTTCGTCCGCCCATCCGGGCGCACGTCCTCGGTGCTCTTCCTTCGCTACGCTACGGGCACCTGCGGGCGGGCGGTCGCCCTTGCGGTCACCTGGTCGGTGACCGGGCTATTCCCGGTAATTGAGGCCGCAACCCCTCATCCAGCTTCCACTAGGCGCAATGCGCCAAGCTCCAGCATCCTTCTCCCTTGGGGAGAAGGATAGGAAGGCTTGTGAGCACAGCGAACTAGCCGAACTTGGATGAGGGGCTACAAGCCCTCTTATCGCGCTGATCCGGCGCGCAGCGCCGCAAGGGCGACCGCCCGCCCGCAGCGATTGGGCCGACAGGCCCCTTGAGCGAGGATATCGCAGCCCGGATGGGCTGCGCAAATCAGGAAGGTATAACCGCCTGCGCCGATGCGCCGTCGCCTTCGGGCGCAGCGATGATGTCGCGGGTCACGCTGCCCTTGGCGACGGTGTTCGTCTCTGCATCGCCGATCTTGGAACGGATGCCCGGCTCGGCGCTGCCCGCACGGTCAAGCACGCTGGTTTCCACGCCGCTACGTGGGGCGGGGCCACCAAACAATGCGTCGAGCGCCTGCTCAGCCGCGGTGCCTTCTGCCGGACGCGGGGCACCCGGTGCCGGGGGGACGAGGTTGAAATCGGGCGGGACGACCAGCGGGGCCTGCCGCTGCACAGCGAATTCATCCGGACGGTCACGGTTGAACAAGCCATTGCCTCCGCCGCAGGAAGCGAGCGCGGTGCTGGCCGCAATCAGGAGGGTCACAGTGGTTGCTTTACGCATGAATCAGCTCTCCGCAGCGGTTTCGCCCGCTTGCTCTTGGGTGTTTGCCGCGCCCTTTTCGCGCAAGAGAAAGGAACGGGCAAGGATAATCAGGACGCCGATGGTAATCGCTGCATCGGCAACATTGAAGATCAGGAAGGGGCGGAATTCCCCGAAATGTAGGTCGGCATAGTCGATCACATAGCCCAGCTCGTACCGATCCTTGATATTGCCCAGCGCGCCGCCAAGGATCATCGCCAGCGCAACGATATCGCCCATGGCTTTCTCGCGCAGCATCCAGATGGTCACGACCAGTGCGATCAGCCCGGTCACCGCCACGAGGATCCAGCGCATTTCCACCGAATCCGCCGTGAACATGCCCATGGAAACGCCGAAATTCTGCGTCCAGCGCAAGTCGAAGAAGGGAATGAGCTCAATCACGGCCTTTTCGCGCAATTGCAGCGGGCCGACGACCAGCCATTTGATCCACTGATCGACGCCGAAAATGGCGAAAGCGAGCACGAGGCCAAGCAGGCGGCGCTTCATCACCGGGTTCATGCGGCCACTCCTTCACCCAGCACATCGGCACAGCGGCCACACAGCCCGCCCTCTTCGGGCACGTCGGGCAGCAGGCGCCAGCAGCGGCCGCATTTATGGTCAGTGGTGCGCGTCACAGTCACCACGTCCCCTTGGCCGCGCGTGACTGACGCAGTGATGAACAGCTCGGCCAGCGCTTCGTCGGTGAAGCCTTCGGGCACCATGCTGGCGGGCACGGTGACATTGGCTTCAAGGCCGGAACGGATAATTTTCTCGCGCCGCAGCGGCTCGATCGCTTCCATCACCTTTTCGCGCAAGTCACGCAGCGCATCCCAGCGGGTGTTGTCAGCGCGGATCTGCGGAATACTCGGCCATTCGAGCAGATGGACGCTGCCGCCTTGTTCGCCATCTTCGGGATAGCGGCTCTGCCAAACTTCCTCGGCGGTAAAGACCAGCACGGGCGCGGCATAGCGCACCAGCGCGTGGAAGAGAATGTCGAGCACGGTGCGATAGGCATTGCGCAGCGGGCTGTCTGCCCCGTCGCAATAGAGGCGGTCCTTGCGGATATCGAAGAAGAAGGCCGAGAGGTCCTCGTTGCAGAAATCGACCAGCAGGCGGGTGTAGCTGTTGAAGTCGAAATCATTGACCGCCTTGCGCAATTTCTCGTCAAGGTCAGCCAGCAGCGAGAGGACGTAGAGTTCCAGCTCGGGGATTTCGGTGCTGTCGGAGAGGTCGCCGACAAAGCCGTCGAGCGCGCCGAGCATGTAGCGGAAGGTGTTGCGCAGCTTGCGATAGGAGTCAGCAACGCCCTTCAGGATCTCGTCGCCAATGCGGTGATCCTCGGTGAAATCGACACTGAGCGCCCAAAGGCGGATGATGTCCGCGCCATATTCTTCCATCACCTTCAGCGGATTGACCGTGTTGCCCAGCGATTTGGACATTTTCATGCCCTTGCTGTCCATGGTGAAGCCATGGGTCAGCACCGCATTGTAAGGCGCGCGGCCGCGTGTGCCGCAGCTTTCGAGCAGGCTGGACTGGAACCAGCCGCGATGCTGGTCGCTGCCTTCCAGATAGAGATCGGCGGGCCATTGCATTTCCGGCCAGCGACCGCTTTCCAGCGTGAACACATGGGTGCAGCCCGAATCGAACCACACGTCCAAGATGTCCGTGATCCGCTCGTAATCCTCGAGCTTGTAGTTGGGGCCGAGCAGCTCCTGCGCAGACTCTTCATCCCACGCATCCACGCCCTGCTCGCGCACGGCGGCGATGATGCGGGCGTTGACCTCGGGATCGACCAGATATTCGCCGCTCTCACGATGGACGAAGAGCGTGATCGGCACACCCCATGCGCGCTGGCGGCTCAGCACCCAGTCAGGGCGGCCCTCGACCATCGAGCCAATGCGGTTGCGGCCCTTTTCAGGGACGAAGCGCGTGTCGGCGATGGCCTGCATGGCCTTGGCCCGCAGGGTGGTGCCGCCAACATCCTTGTCCATCGGCACGAACCACTGCGGGGTGCAGCGGAAGATGACTTTCTTCTTCGAGCGCCAGCTATGCGGGTAGCTATGCGCGTAATTTGCACTTGCGCTGAGCAGCGCGCCCGCTTCGCGCAGGTCGGAGCAGATCGGCCCGTCGGGCGCGTTGAAATTGGGGTTGATGACGCTGCGGCGACGCTCGTCATCACCGCCCAGCCAGAGCCAGTCATCCTTGTAAGTGCCGCCGCCATCGACCACGAATTTGGGGTTGATGCCATGCGCCTTGCACAGCTCGAAATCGTCCTCGCCATGGTCAGGCGCCATATGGACGAGGCCGGTGCCGCTATCGGTCGTGACAAAGTCGCCCGGCAGCAACGGACGCGGCTCAGCAAAGAACCCGCCCAGATGGTGCATCGGATGGCGCGCGATGGTCCCGGCGAGGTCGGAGCCCATGTAGAATTCGCTCACCGCGTTAGCCTTCGAGCACAAGCCGGCTGCATGAAGTCTGTCTTCGAAAGCTTCTGATAACTCGGTAGCAACGAGATATCGACCAACGGGTTGCACGTTGTCATCAAGGGCTTCGATGAGGACGTAGTCAACCTCCGGCCCATAGGCCAAAGCCTGGTTCACCGGGATCGTCCACGGCGTGGTGGTCCAGATCACCGCATGCGCGCCGATCAGTTCGGGGATCGGCGAGTCCACAATCTCGAACGCCACGTCGATCTGGGTCGAGGTGATGTCTTCATATTCGACCTCAGCCTCGGCAAGCGCGGTCTTTTCCACGGGCGACCACATCACCGGCTTTGCGCCGCGATACATCTGGCCGCTCTCCGCGAACTTCATCAATTCCGAAACGATGGTCGCTTCGGCCTGGAAATCCATGGTGAGGTAGGGATTGTCCCAGTCGCCATTGATGCCCAGCCGTTTGAGCTGTTCGCGCTGCGTATCGACCCAGTGCTGCGCATAGGCGCGGCATTCGGCGCGGAATTCCTTCGGCGGGACTTCGTCCTTGTTCAGCTTCTTCTTGCGATATTGCTCTTCGACCTTCCATTCGATCGGCAGGCCGTGGCAGTCCCAGCCGGGAACGTAAGGCGCATCCTTGCCCAGCAGGCTCTGCGTGCGCACTACCATGTCTTTCAGGATATGGTTCAGCGCATGGCCGATATGCATGTCGCCGTTGGCATAGGGCGGGCCATCATGGAGGATGAATTTCTCGCGCCCGGCGCGTTCCTCGCGCAATTTGGCGTAGAGGTTTTGCTCCTGCCAGCGCGCAAGGATGCCCGGCTCCTTCTGCGGGAGGCCGGCCTTCATGGGGAAATCGGTCCTGGGCAGGAAGACCGTGTCTTTATAATCGCGCTTTTCAGTCATGGCGCGCGGCGCTTACGGCAAATGGGCGAAGGGATAAAGACATTCCCTGCGGTGAGGCAAAAAGCCCCCTCCTCTTTAGGGGAGGGGGTTGGGGGTGGGGGCTGTCGGGTGAGCGCGGCGCCAAAGTAACAGCCCCCACTCCCTCCGCCGCTGCGCGGCTCCTCCCTCTCCCCTGAAGGGGAGAGGGTTTTTGGGTCGCTCTACCTTCGCACCGGTCGCCTTACTGCCGCGCGCGTCTTGCTTCGGCGGCCTTGATCGCGGCGCGTTGTTCCTCCGCAGTGCGGAAATCGCGGCTGGTATAGAGTGCGGGGGTCACCACCCATGGGTCGGCCACCCACAGATAGCCATTGAAACTGTTGGGCACTTCGCCCAATTGTTCGGGCAAGGTGATCCCGCCTTCGGGCAGGCTGCCACTGCCAGCCGCGACAATCACCTGCCCGCCATGTTCTTCCATTCGCGCGACCAGCCGGTTGGGCCAGCCCCAATAGAAGAATTGCGAATCCAGCGCGACGAACATTGTTCCGCCCTTGCAGCTTTGCGGCAATATGCCGGTCCAGCCATAGAGCTTGTAGTCACTCGCACATTGCTGTGCCTGCGCAGGGCTCCACGCCCAGACGCCGGGATAGAGGCTGCGGATGCGCTCCACCGGCGCGTCAAAGCCGTAAAAGCTGTCCTTCGCCTCGACCGGATCGCGGCCCAGCGATTTCAACGCGGCGGCCAGTTTCTCGGCAAATTCAGGGCTGGAATCGTCCATCCGGTACATCACCCGTGTGCGCGGCGGCAGCGCGGCGAGGAATTCGCCCAGCGTCGGCATCTGGCCCACACCCATGCCGCGCAGCGGATAGGTCGCGCCTTCATCGGCGGTGTAGCCATAGCCGATATCGAGTGCCTTGAGCTCTGCCAGCGTCAGATCTTCAACCCGCCCGTTGCCATTGGTCCGGCAATCGAGCCGGGCATCGTGGAAAAGCACGAATTTGCCGTCCGCCGTCAGCCGCAAATCTGCACCGATCATTTGCGTACCCAACTGTGCAGCGAGCCGCGCCCCTTCCGCCGTATTGTCGAGCCGCTGGTGCATGGGAGGCTCGATCCGCGTCGCGGCGCAATCCTCGCGCGCCTGCGGGCCGGGCATGGGCAATTGCACCAGCCCGTGTTCGGCAATCAGCTTCACCGATCCCTTCGGATCAGGCGCAAGCCAGCTGGCATTGAGGAATGTCAGCCCGAAAAAGGCGAGGGCGCCCACCATCGCGATACGCAGCGGCCAGCCCTTCATCCGAGCAATTCCCTTGCCTGTGCGCAATCCGCCTCGATCTGCGCGATTAGCGCGTCCAGACTGTCAAACTTCGCTTCGGGGCGGAGGAAATGTTCGAAGGATACTTCGACCTCCTGTCCATAAAGATCACCGGAAAAGTCGAAGAAATAGGGTTCGAGCAATTCCTTGGGCGGGTCGAATTGCGGGCGGATGCCGATATTGGCCGCGCCTTTCAACACTTGCCCGGTGGCAAGGATGCGCCCGGTCACGGCATAGACGCCGAAGCGGGGGCGGAGATAGCCCTCGATAGTGAGGTTGGCAGTGGGATAGCCGATCTCGCGCCCGCGTTTGTCGCCATGGGTCACAATACCGCGAATGGCGAAGGGGCGGGTGAGCAGCTGCGCGGCCAGTTGCGGGTCGCCAGCGGTCAGCGCCTCGCGCACGCGGCTGGAGGAAATTGGTGCGCCGCCTTCCATCACCGCCGGCATGGCGCGGCATTCGATCCCGCATTCCGCGCCGATGCGCCGCAGCACCTCCAGATTTCCGCCACGCCCTTTGCCGAAGGTGAAATCCTCGCCCGTTACCACGCCCGCCACGCCCAGCCGTTCATGCAGCAGGCCGCGCACGAAATCCTCTGCCGTGGTCCCGGCCAGTTCGGCATCGAAATGGAACACCAGCATCGCTGTTGCGCCGGCGGCGAGGTAGAGTTCCTGCCGTTGTTCCAGCGTGGTCAGGCGGAAGGGCGGGATGTCGGGCTGGAAGAAGCGCACCGGATGCGGGTCAAAGGTGGCGACGATGGCCGGACGGCCGGTCTCGCGCGCCCATTTGATCGCTTCGCCAGCCACCGCCTGATGGCCCCGGTGGAAGCCATCGAAATTGCCCAGCGCAATGATCGCCCCGCGCAGGCTCTCGGGCAGCGGCTCGCGATGGTCCAGCCACCTCATGCGGCTTTCTCCAGCGGCTGCATCCCCGCGCGCAGCACGCGCAGTGCATTCAATCCCATCACCTTGCGGATTTCCTCTTCGCTGAAGCCTTCATCCATCAATGCCTGTGTCACCTGCACCAGCTGCGATGTGTCAAAGCGGACCGTGACCGCGCCGTCATAATCGCTGCCCAGCGCGACATGATCAATCCCGACGAGGTCGCGCACATATTTCATCGCCCTGGCCGCTGCGCGCGGGGAGGTGTCGCAGACGGCCCCTTCCCAATAGCCGATGCCGATCACTCCGCCGGTGCGCGCAACGCCGCGGATTTCCTCGTCCGTCAGGTTGCGATTGGCGTCACACGTCGCCTGCACCCCGCCATGGCTGGAGACGACCGGGCGGCGCGCCATGGCGAGAATATCGGCGACACATTCGTGGCTGCAATGGGCGATATCGACCACCATACCCATGTCTTCCATGGCTGTGAGAATATCACGACCGAAGGGGGTCAGGCCACCTTTCTTGTCTCCGTGCATCGAACCGGCCAGTTCATTGTCGAAGAAATGGGTGAAGCCCGCCATGCGGAACCCTGCGGCATAGAGTTTGTCGAGGTTTTCGCGCCTGCCTTCAAGGTTGTGGAGGCCTTCGATGGAGAGGAGCGCGCCGATGGGAGGTGCGGGCACACGGGTAGGGACCCGATACTGTTCATACGCCCATTGCTCCGGGTCCTCGCGGCGAGCCAGCAAGTCCGCGAGTTCGCCAGCGGTAGCGACCTTGGCGAGATAGCCTCCCGAACCTTCAACCTCCTTTTCCAGTTTCTCTGCGTGATAGAGTGATCGTTCCAGCAGGGAGAACCATGTCCGCATTGGCTGCAACTGGCCGAACACCAGCAGAGTCGTGTCGTCGCGCGCATCGGCACTGTTGTGGTCGTAATTCAGCCCCGCCGGGGTCTTGGTCACGCTGGAAAAGACCTGCAGCGCGACATTGCCGCGTTCGAGCCGGGGCAAATCCATCTGCCCGCGATCCGATGCGTCATTGAGCGGGCGCTTCCACAGCAGCGTGTCCGAATGCAAATCGACAATGGTCAGCGTTGCGTGCAGCGCTTTCGCTTCTTCGCTGACGGGGATCAGCTCCTTGCCGTCAATCTTGTTCATGCTCCGCTCGGCCATGCCGGGGGCGAGGGTGAAGAAGCCTAGCGCGCTGAGCAGGAGCAGCGCGAGGACGCCGAGGGTGAGTTTGCGCTTCATGCTGCGCTGCGCCGGGTGAGCGTGACATAGCTATAGGGCGGCTGGTCGCCCTCCGCGGGGAAATCCTCGCGCCCGGTTACGGCCCATTCCTCGTCGCTGAGCGCGTCCATATGCGTATCGCCCTCATAGGCCCGGTGCACGTCAGTCAGCTCGACGCGGGAGCAGAGTGGCATAAACAGCGCATAGATTTCCGCGCCGCCGATCACGGCGACGTCGCCTTCACCCGCGACCTCCAGCGCTTCGCCAATGGAATGCACCACTTCCGCGCCGTCCGCGTTCCAGTCGGTGTCGCGGGTCAGCACGATATGGCGGCGACCGGGGAGCGGCTTGGGGAAGCTCTCGAAAGTCTTGCGACCCATCAGCATGGGCTTGCCCATGGTCAGCGCCTTGAAGCGTTTGAGGTCCGCCGGAATATGCCAGGGCAGCTGCCCATCCTTGCCGATCACGCCATTGGCTGCGCGGGCATAGATGGCGAAGAGCTGCTGAGCCATCAGCGCGTAATCCGCGTGATATGGCCCATCTTGCGGCCCGCGCGCGCTTCGCTCTTGCCATAGAGGTGGAGGTGGCTGTCCGCCTCCGCCAGCGTGGTTTGTGCGGTAAGCGCGTCTTCGCCGATCAGATTGCGCATTTCCACCTTGCTGGCGACAGTGCGGGTATCGCCCAGCGGAAGCCCGCAAATCGCGCGGATATGGTTTTCAAACTGGCTGGTGGCGGCGCCCTCGATGGTCCAGTGGCCCGAATTATGCACGCGCGGGGCCATTTCGTTGAATACAGGACCGGCTTCAGTGGCGAAGAATTCCAGCGTCAGCACACCGACATAATCCAGCGCATCGGCCACTTGCCGCGCCAGCGCGCGGGCAGGTTCGACCTGCGCGGTCACCGCCTCACCTGCGGGCAGGGTGGAGGTGGCGAGGATGCCGTCTTCATGCACGTTGCGCGTGCTGTCCCAGAAGCGAATTGCTCCCTCGCGGTTACGCACAAGGATGACGGAGAACTCGGCCTCGAAAGTCACGAAGCCTTCGTAGATCGTTGGCGCCTGCGGCAGGCGGATTGCTTCGGCGTCCTTTAGCGAGCCGATCCGCCATTGGCCCTTGCCATCATAGCCGTCGCGCCGTGTCTTGAGGATCCCGGGTGCGCCGATCCGTTCCACCGCAGCCAGCAATTCCTCTTGCGAATCGACCGGGGCAAAGGGGGCAGGCGTGCCGCCCAGCGCTTCGACAAAACGCTTTTCCTTCAGCCGGTCCTGCGCCGTTTCCAGCGCGCGCGGATGGGGCAGCAAGTGGTCGTCAATTGCGGCAAGCGGGCCGACCGGGACATTCTCGAATTCCCAGGTCACCACGTCGCAAGCCGCCGCAAAGCCGGTCAGCGCATCATGGTCAGTCCATGGCGCGCAGGTGAAATGCTGGCTGACTTCGGCGGCAACGCTCTCCCGCTCCGGGGCGTAGACATGGACATGATAGCCCAGTTGCGCCGCGCACATCGCCATCATACGGCCCAGCTGGCCGCCGCCAAGCATGCCGATTGTGCCGCCCGGAGCGATCATGCGCGCTCTATCCTTCGTCGACCGGAGTTTCGCCGACCGCATCGCTGCGCGCCTGGCGGAAGGCCTTGAGCCGGGTTGCCACCGCTTCGTCCGTAGTGGCGAGGATCGACGCGGCGAGAATTCCGGCATTGGTCGCACCGGCTTCGCCAATCGCCAGCGTGCCCACCGGAACCCCGGCGGGCATTTGCACGATGGAGAGCAGGCTGTCATGCCCGGACAGCGCACGGCTCTTCACCGGCACGCCCAGCACGGGCAGATGCGTCAGCGAGGCGACCATGCCCGGCAAATGGGCCGCACCGCCAGCCCCGGCGATAATCACGTGGAAGCCAGCCTCCGCCGCGCCCTTGGCGAAATCATACATCCGGTCCGGCGTGCGATGGGCAGAGACAATCCGCGCCTCGTAAGCCACGCCCAGCTCGTCAAGTACGTCAGCGGCGCATTTCATCGTCGGCCAGTCAGACTGGCTGCCCATGATGATCGCGACTTTGGCCTCTCCCGCCATAATCAACTGTCCTTGAGGTAGTAACGTTCGCCCGGCTGCATCGCCTCGTCAAATTCATAGACGATCGGCTGGCCGGTCGGGATTTCGAGCCCGGTGATATCCTCGTCGGAAATGCCCGAAAGATGCTTCACCAGCGCGCGCAAACTGTTGCCATGGGCGGAGATGATCACGGTCTCGCCGCTCGCCAGGACCGGCAGGATCGCCTCTTCCCAATAGGGCAGCACACGCTCGATGGTGAGCTTGAGGCTTTCCGTATAGGGCACGTCGATCCCGGCATAGCGCGCATCGGCACCCGGATCATACTCGCTGCCCGGCTCCATCGGCGGCGGCGGTACGTCGAAACTGCGGCGCCAGATATGGACCTGCTCGTCGCCATGCCTGTCGCGGGTTTCCTGCTTGTCGAGCCCGGTCAGCCCGCCATAGTGGCGCTCGTTGAGCCGCCAGTCCTTGGTTTCCGGGATCCACAACCGCCCGCAATGTTCCAGCGCATAATGCAGCGTCTTGATCGCGCGGGTCTGAAACGAGGTGAAGGCGACAGTCGGGAGCACGCCCTTTTCCTTCAGCAGCACACCGGCGGCTTTCGCTTCGGCGACACCCTTTTCGGTGAGGTCGACATCCCACCAGCCGGTAAAGCGGTTTTCCAGGTTCCACTGGCTCTGGCCATGACGGACGAGGATCAGCTTGGGCAAAGGGAAGCTCCTTATCAGAATGGGAGCGAGAGCCGTTAGCTATTGCGCGCCGCTTTGGGAAGGGTTTGCGGGATTTTCCGCGCTTTCCTCCCCCTCTATCGCGCGCGCCTGCGCCTTGCGCCGCCGCAAATTCTCGCGCAGCTTGGCCGCGAGGCGCTCTTCGCGCGATTGACTGTCTGTGTCTTTACCCATTGGCGATCTATTGCCGCTAAAGCCGCCCATGCTCAAGCCCCGCGCTCATGTAGCGAAGCGGTAGCGCGACAGGGACTCGCTCATGTAGCGAAGCGGTAGCGCGACAAGGACTCGCTCATGTAGCGAAGCGGTAGCGCGACAAGGACTCGCTCAAGTAGCGAAGCGGTAGCGCAGAGAGGACGCTTGACATTCTGGAGGCTCGCAGCAATAGCGCGCGCCTGTTTGCGGGGCAGCATCGCCCCGTGACATCGGCTGCTGCTGTAGCTCAGTGGTAGAGCGCACCCTTGGTAAGGGTGAGGCCGGGAGTTCAATCCTCCCCAGCAGCACCATTTTTCTAAGATCCTCGCCGCTATTCCCTGCGTTCCACTGCGGGGCGGCCAGTCGGCCTCGCGAATCCTATGGGTTCGGGGTGGTATTTTTCTCTCACGACAATTCGCTGCGCTCATGTCTCCGAGGGGCGGCCTTTCGGCCGGCGCGCGGTCGCGCTTGCGAACCCTATGGGTTCGGGAGGCCTCGTTTCCGGATTCTCTTGCCAAGCTGCGGTGCGTTACGCATGTAAGGCACCATGGTTGACGATGAAGAATTGACGCCGCTGCACCCGAACCATGTGAAGGTGCTGCGCGTAGTCACGGCGCTGGCGACTTTGCCTTTTGTGATTGTGGCGCTGGTGCTGGAGGTGCGGGCATTCCTCTTCCCTGGTGCCTTCATGGTGCCGGTGGTGCTGGCCGCGCTATACGTGGTGCTGCGCATCCCGCTGCGGCGCTATCATGCGCGCGGTTACCAGATGGGGGAAGACCGGCTGCGCGTGGTCAAGGGGCTGCTGTTCCGCTCCGACACGGTCGTGCCCTTTGGCCGGGTGCAGCATATCGACGTGGACCAGGGCCCGCTGGAGCGCGCCTATGGCCTCGCCACGCTCACCGTGCATACGGCGGGCACGCATAATGCCTCTGTCACCTTGCCCGGCCTCGCCAACGAAACCGCGATGGAAATGCGCGAAGCGATCCGCGCGCATATCCGCCGGGATACGATGTAGGCGGCGGGGTGACCGGGATGGATAGCACCGCTCCCACTCCGCAGCGGACCAACCCCCTGGGCATGATCGCGCTGGCCGCGCAGGGGCTGGGCAAATCCGCCTTGCCGCTGGTGGCGGCCATGTTCGGCCTGCGCGATGAATTCTCCGGGATCGCGCTGGTGCTGGTTGCGCTGGCGGGGGTGGGCGGGATCATGGCAGTGCTGGCCTTCCTGCGCTGGCACCGGCTGACCTATGTCGTGGGGGCAGAGGATATTCGCGTGGAAAGCGGGATCATCAGCCGCGCGGCGCGCTCGGTCCCCTATGAGCGGATTCAGGATGTCAGCCTCGAACAAACGCTCCTTCCGCGCTTGCTGGGTCTGGTGGAAGTCCGCTTTGAAACCGGGGCCGGGGGCAAGGATGAGCTGAAGCTCGCTTATCTGACTGCAGAGGAAGGCGCGCGGCTGCGCGAAGTGATCCGCGAACGGCGCGAGGAAGAGGCAGTCGCGGGCGTCGCGCAAGAGGCAGGGGCAGAGCAAGACAGCCCGCCGATCTTCGCCATGGGGCCGGGGCGGCTGCTGCGTTTCGGCCTGTTTGAATTCTCGCTCGCCGCCGTGGCGGTGATGGGCGGCCTTGCCCAGCAATTCGATTTCATCCTGCCTTTCGACATCTGGGATTGGGAACACTGGATGGAACTGGTCGCCGGGCCGGGTGACTGGATCGCCCATCTCGGACCCTGGGCGCAGGCGCTGGGGATCATGCTGGCCCTCGCTTCACTGGCTGTGCTGGGCTTTGCCACCGGGATCATCCGCACCTTTACCCGCGAATGGGGCTTCCGGCTGGACCGCACGCCCAAGGGTTTCCGCCGCCAGCGCGGGCTGTTCACCCGCACCGATGTGGTGATGCCCGCGCACAGGGTGCAGGCGGTGCAAGTCGGCACCCGCTTCCTGCGCCGCCGCTTTGGCTGGCATTCGCTCAAATTCGTCAGTCTCGCGCAGGATGCGGGCAAGGCGAGCCATGTCGTCGCCCCCTTTGCAAAACTGGCCGAGATCGACCCGATCATCCGCGCCGCCGGGTTTGAGCCGGAGAGTGACACGCTGGACTGGCACCGCGCGGCGCCCGAATACCGGACAGACAGCATGGTGCTGGTCGGCGGCTTTTTCGTGCTGTTGGCGCTGGGGCTGGGGATTTTCGTCAACCCGCTGCTGGGTTTTGCGCCTGTCGCGCTGGGCATGGCGCTGGTGCTGGGCGAGCAAGTGAGCTGGCAATTCCTGCTCCATGCAACCGACGCGCGCCAGCTTTACTCCCGGCGCGGCTGGCTGGTGCCGAAATCGACCATCGCCTCACGGGTAAAGCTGCATTCGGCAGAGATCAGCCAGGGCCCGCTGGCGCAAAGACGCGGCTATGCGACGCTGTTGCTGGGGCTGGCGGGAGGGACGCTGGCTCTGCGCGGCTTGCCGGTGGAGCGGGCACGGGCGCTAAGGGCGGCGGTGGTGGAGAGCATGACCGGGACGGATTTTTCGGAATTGCGGTGAGGGAGGCTGGGTTAGCCTTCATGAAGGCTTCAGCCTTTCAGATTTGCAGCGACAAATGTAGCCAATTGGTCTCCCACTCCATCGAACATTACTGCTTCTGAAAGCAGGTCGAGGCCATGACTCAGTGGGTATGAAAGTTGAATGGGAGAATTTATTATTATCTCGATATTGGATTTATCCGAGTAAAATTTGCAAACTCGACTAATTTCTTTTGCAGGGTCAATGGTTTTATCCAGAGGCCGTCCATCATTAGTCTGCGTTCGGTTGGTAAAGTGCCGTTCGGCCCTACTGACCCCCATTTGGTTTATTTCTCGGAGCGTGAAAGGGATGGTGGCGACGCAAAAAAATTCCGGCTTGCCAGCCCTGTGTATCATTCGCGCAAAGCCATAAATCCTGATGTTATTCTTCGCAAATTCATGCGCATCAAGTTTATCAGATATCCCGGTTTCCTCTAATAGCTCTCTTGCCGCACCAAACTTCACGATCTCCCATAAATCGTTTGCAGCAAGCACTTTGGTTGCATCGTCCCAGTCAAGGGAGCCCGAGCCGGAAGGAGCCAAAGTCCCTCCGCTTTGGGCATTTCGATGAGTTTGCACAACAA
Organism: Sphingomonadaceae bacterium; assembly: GCA_024236195.1. GTDB lineage: Bacteria > Pseudomonadota > Alphaproteobacteria > Sphingomonadales > Sphingomonadaceae > JACXVD01. The sequence goes on along the minus strand of JACKKZ010000002.1, from coordinate 490,938 downwards.
GGGGGATGGCGCCATCCGTGGTAAACGCAATAGTGGAAACGCCTATTTGATTTGAGGTCTGTGTCATTCCGAGAGGTTTTAGTGTTCGCCGATTGCGAGCTACATCGAGGAAGGAGGATTGCCCATCTGACAAGACCTCCCCGGTATTTTGATCAAGTATACGCTGAAAAGCCATTTGATCAGTCATTAGTGAAGATACGTAATCTGTTTTTTCTATGGTCACTTTTTCAATCGGCGCAATTTCGAAATTAGATGCCAGTCTTATTTTATTGTCGTTGAATATTCTTGCGCCGGCCTGAAGTTTTGCTGCAATGGCATACTCCTTGAGTTTCCTAATTCTCTCGCTCGTATGTTGTTCAGAATAAGCGAGAAAACCGCTCCCGAGCTCAACAGGAAGTGAATTCTGGTTGAGAGATGATTGCACAAGCCAATGATTAATATCGGGAGACGTCCAGGCGAACGTTGCACCATATATATCAATGCGGCCATGTGGGCCGGGCACTATCGATTTTCGCAAGAGTTCGCCGGGGCCGCCGCTAAGAATCGCATTTGATTGGAAGCGACGCATAATACTTTTTTGCCATCGACGTTCCCAAATGTAGCTCACCACAAAGATTACCGGGGGTAATAATGCAACGAGGAGGCCAGTTATTTCTAACTGATCCAACGCTCGGGCCTCATGCTGGGAGACATAGACAGGCATTCCGGCTAATATCAGTGAAGGTATCGAAAGTGCACCAGACACCCACTTCAGAAGGCCAAGAATTCCAAGCCTTAATGTCGATGTTTGCAGGCACAATATTCCTGTTTGAATGCCGTTAGGCAGGTAATGCCGCATCATTTCCTCGAGCATGAATTTATGGGAACAAATATAAGCAATGAGGACTCAGAAAAAGTCTTCGTTACAAGCACGCCGATCCACTGACATGATCGCGCAACAACACGTTCCCCCGTGCCAACTCTTTACGTGAACCAAAAATCAGCGGAACCCAAGCATTTTCCTACACGCCCCGCGCCTGCTATGCTGCGCGCTGTTCTTTGACCCCGTAAAGCCCCACCAGCCAAGCCCTGCCCCTGCGCAGGGCTTTCGTGTTTCTGCGCCCTATGGACAGGTTTGTCCGGGGCAGCTTCCCCAATATGTGCTTGCTCAACTTGCAGGAAACGCAACCGCGCACTCAGGCCCGCAAATGGGCCCATTCCGGATGCCGCTGGAACGCCACATCGACATAGGAACAGGCGGGCATGATTTTGAAACCCTGCTCCTCGGCATCGGCGACCAGTGCCTTCACCAGCGCTCCGGCGACGCCGCGGCCGCCGATTTCCTTGGGCACTTGCGTGCTTTTCGCCACTCGCGCGCCGTCTTTGAGGATCCAGATCAGCCGCCCCTTCGCTGTGGTGCCGGGCAGGGTGGCGATATATTCGCCGTGATTGCCTTCATCCTCGCGGGTGATGTGGATTCCGTCGATGCTCATGCTGCTTGGCCTCGGTCTGTCAAATGAGTAGATGCGCTGTCATGCAATTTCTGTCTGACAATGCCGCCGCTGTCCATCCTGCCGTCTGGCAGGCGATGAAGGACGTCGATGCCGCTGACGCGCCCTATGATGGGGACCGCGCCTCCGCCGCGCTGGATGATGCGATGGCGGCGCTGTTTGGCAAGGAAGTGGCGGTGTTGTGGGTCGCCACCGGCACGGCGGCCAATTGCCTTGCGCTCTCGACCATGGTGCCGCCGCATGGCGGGGTGGCCTGCCACCGTGAAGCGCATATCGAAATGGATGAAGGCGGTGCGCCGGGTTTCTATCTCCACGGAGCCAAGCTGCTGCTGTGTGAGGGTGATCATGCCAAGGTGACGCCCGCGACGCTCGCCGCCACGCTCGATCCGATCCGCGACGATGTGCATCAGGTGCAGCCGCATGCGCTCTCCATCACGCAAGCGAGCGAATATGGCTGCGTCTATTCCCCCGGCGAACTGGCCGCGCTGGATGCCGAATGCGGGAAGCGCGGGCTGGCCTTCCACATGGACGGGGCGCGCTTTGCAAATGCGGTTGCCTTCGCCAATCGCCCACCGGCAGAAGTGGCCGGGCCGGTCGATGCGCTCAGCTTTGGCTTTGTGAAGAATGGCGGGATGAGCGCGGAAGCGATCGTGTTCTTCGATCCCGCGCTGGCTGATGTCGCCCGCTATCGCCGCAAGCGTGCCGGACATTTGCAGAGCAAGGGGCGCTATCTCGCGGCGCAGATCCTGGCGATGCTGGAGAAGGACATCTGGCTGCACAATGCCGCCGCCGCCAATGGTGCTGCTGCGGAAATTGCTTCGGCCTGCGCAGAGCGGTTGCTGCATCCGGTGCAGGCAAATGAAGTGTTCATGGCCTGCACCGCGCAGGAGCGAGAGGCATTGCGGGCCCAAGGCTTCAGCTTCTACGATTGGGGCGAAGGGGCGGCGCGCTTTGTCACCGCCTGGAACAGCCGGGCGGAAGACGCGCAGGCGCTGGCGCGGGCCATCGGAGGCTTATGAGCGAGCTGCCCCCGCATGCGCTGCTCAGGCCGCGTATTGTTTTCCCCTTCCTGCTTGTGGCCTGCATCTGGGGGTCGACCTGGTTTGTGATTACCGGCCAGATCGGGGAGGTTTCCGCGCACTGGGCAGTCGCCTATCGCTTTGCCCTCGCCACCCCGGCGATGTTCGCGCTGGCCATGGTGATGCGGCACAAACTCGCTATGCCCCGCCGTGCGCAAGGGCTGGCGCTGGCAATGGGCCTGTTCCAGTTCTGCGGTAATTTCACCTTTGTCTATCTGTCGGAATTGCACCTGACCTCCGGAATTGTGGCGCTGATGATCGGGATGATGCTAGTGCCCAATGCGATCCTGGGGCGGCTCCTGCTGGGGCAGGAAATCACCGCGCGCTTCGTGGTCGGCAGCGGTATCGCGCTAGCCGGAATAGCGCTGCTGCTGGTGAATGAAGCGCAATCAGCGCCGCTGGGCGGGAATGTGGCGCTGGGTGCAGGGCTGGCGCTGGTGGCTATGCTGGCGGCCTCGATTGCCAACGTCATTCAGGCCGGGCCGGCCGGGCGCGATGTGCCATTGGTTACGTTGCTGGCCTGGGCGATGCTCTATGGCACGCTGCTGGATGCCGCGCTGGCCTATATGCTGGCCGGGCCGCCGGTCTTCCCGGCTCGCGCCAGTTTCTGGCTTGGTACGGCATGGCTGGCGCTGGCCGGGTCCGTTGTGACCTTCCCGCTCTATTACGGGCTGGTGCGGCAATTGGGGGCAGGCCGCGCTGCCTATAACGGTGTGCTGGTAGTGGTGATCGCGATGGTGATTTCGACGCTATTTGAGGGCTATCGCTGGACTGCGCTGGCTGCTGCCGGTGCGGTGCTTGCGATGACTGGATTGGTGATCGCCCTGCGTGCGCGGCAAGTGAAGTAGGCAGGCTAGGAGAGGCTCATCCTGAAATAGACCCGGTAAATCCCGTCGAGCAGGAAATCGCTCGGCACGAAGCGCGGCTGGACTTCCGCCCGTCCGGCATTGGCCTCTACCATCGCGGCATCGTCATATTCGTGGATGTCGAGACTGTGCAGGAACTCACCCGGCTTGCCCGCCTGTTCGGCCATTTGCTGCTTCAGGAAACCGTCAAAAAAATAATAGCTGCGATCGGGCCCACCCTGCGTGTCCTGAATATAGACCAGACCTTCCTCGTTATGCATGAAATAGACGTCCTGGAAATGATCATTCGGGTTCTTGTCGATCTCATGTGTCGAAAGCCGGAGGAAATGCTTGCGGGGAATGGCATAGGGCTGGTCACCGCCGAAAGCATAGGTTTGCCCGACACCAAATGAGAGCTGCCCACTGGTCCAGATCTCTTGGTCGAATTCGTGCATAGTGCCAGCGCTGACAGTGAATACCGGCTCATCCTTGCCGCTCTCGGTCGTCTTTATGCATTCAACCGAATGCAGGCGGATCCACCAGTTTTTGTTTGCCATTGCCTTCCCCCCTTTGCCCCTGATGACACGAGTTAGGCAATTTACAGCAAAGACTGCAAGCCTTCGCGAAAGGTCGGATAGCGCGGCTGCCAGCCGAGCACTCGTTTCGCCTTGCGATTGGCCACCCGGCGGTTCTCCGCGTAGAAACCGCGCGCCATCGGGCTGAGGCCTGCTTCTGCCATGGTCTGGAGCGGCGGAGGGGGAACGCCGAGCAGGCGGCAGGCTTCCTCGACCACGTCATTCTGGCTGCATGGCAAATCGTCGGCGAGGTTATAGGCACCGGGCGGGGCATCCATCCCGGCGACCACACCGCTGGCGATATCCTCGACATGCACCCTGCTGAAGACCTGTCCCGGCTGGTCGATCCGATGGGCCTTCCCGCTGCGCACCCGGTCGAGTGGGCTACGACCTGAGCCGTAAATGCCCGGCAGGCGGAATACCCGCGCTCCCATATCCAGCCAGCGCTGGTCAGCATCGCTGCGGGCGGTGCGGCGGCCTTTGCCGATCGGCGCGCTTTCATCGACCCATGCGCCGCCTGCATCGCCATACACGCCGGTGGAGGAAAGGTAGCCAAGCCATTTGCCGCCTAGCAGCTTGGAATAACTATCCAGCACCGGGTCGCTGTCATCAGCTGGCGGAACCGAGCTCAGCACATGGCTTGCCTGCGCCATGGCAGAAGCCACCGCAGCACCATCATCGAAGTCGATATTCCCCGCACTTCCTGTCGCGTCGATATGCCAGCCCGCCGCACGAAGCCTTTCGGCAATATATTGAGCGGTATAGCCAAGCCCGAAGATCAATAAATGCGCCATGGCGGCCTTGTAACCGCTGGACCGCAGAGTGAAAGCGAGTAGAGCCTCACAGCATGGATATTGCCCGCACCCCTTCGAACCCGGATGGCAACCCCGAGATGGCCGACGCTGTCGCGCAGCCCAAGGAACCGCCGCAGATCCGGCGCGAGGATTATACGCCCTTCCCTTGGCTTTTGCCCGAAGTGGCGCTGGATTTTGACCTTGGGATGGAGCGGACCCGTGTGGTGGCCCGGCTGGCTGTGCAGCGCAATCCAGATGCGGAAGCGAGCCCGACCATCCGCCTCAACGGTGACGGGGCTGACCCGCTGGATGTCACGGTCGATGGCGTCCCGGCCAATAGCTGGCACATGGATGGGCCGGACCTTGTGGTCTCCCCTGACGGGAGATGCTCATGAAGTGGGGGTTGTCACGGAGATCGACCCGGCGGCCAACAGCCAGCTGATGGGGCTTTATGCCTCCAACGGGATGCTCTGCACCCAGTGCGAGGCTGAAGGGTTCCGGCGGATCACCTTCTTTCCCGACCGGCCAGATGTGCTGTCAACCTATCGCGTGCGGATGAGCGGGCCGAAGGCGCAATTCCCGGTGCTGCTTTCCAACGGCAATTGCGTGGCCAGCGGTGACGGAGAAGCGGGCGAACACTGGGCCGAATGGCATGACCCCTGGCCCAAGCCGAGCTATCTGTTCGCGGCTGTGGCGGGCGATCTGGTGGCCAATCGGGACAGTTTCACCACCATGTCTGGCCGCGAGGTTGCGCTAAACATCTATGTCCGCGACGGCGATCTTGAGCGTACCGGCCATGCCATGCTGGCGCTCAAGAACAGCATGAAATGGGACGAGGAGGTGTTCGGTCGCGAATATGACCTCGACCTGTTCAACATCGTCGCCGTGTCCGATTTCAACATGGGTGCGATGGAGAACAAGGGGCTCAACGTCTTCAACACCCGCTATGTGCTGGCCGATCCCGAAACCGCGACTGATGCGGATTACGATGGCGTGGAAGGGGTGATCGCGCATGAATATTTCCACAACTGGTCCGGCAACCGCGTCACTTGCCGCGACTGGTTCCAGCTCAGCCTGAAGGAAGGTTTCACCGTGCTGCGCGACCAGCTGTTCAGCCAGGATATGGGCAGCGAGGCGGTGAAACGGATCGAGGATGTGCGGGTTCTGCGCTCCGTCCAGTTCCCTGAGGATTCGGGGCCGCTGGCGCATCCGATCCGCCCCGATTCCTATCGCGAGATATCCAATTTCTACACCTCCACCGTCTATAACAAGGGGGCAGAGGTGATCCGCATGATGCGGACCATGGCGGGGCCGGACGCCTTCCGCAAAGGCTGCGATCTTTATTTCGAGCGCCATGATGGCGAAGCCGCCACTTGCGAGGATTTCGTCAAAGCCATTGAGGACAGGACAGGGATGGACCTTGCCCAGTTCCGACTGTGGTATTCGCAAGCTGGCGCGCCCAAGGTCGAAGCCTCGCTGGAGCATTCGGGCAGCACCGCCACGCTCAAGCTCAGGCAGCATGTCCCGCCGACACTGGCCAGCCACCAAGCAGCCAATGCCGATTCCGCTGCGGATCGCGCTGTTTGATCGTGCGTCCGGCGCCCATGCAGGGGAGCAACTGGTCATTCTCGACACTGTCAGATCGTCACTCGACTTTGTCGGATTTGCAGAAGCACCGGTCCTGTCGATCAATCGCGGCTTTTCTGCCCCGGTGACGATTGAGCGCGTCATATGCCCCGCGAAGACCTTGTCTTCCTTGCCGCCAAGGATGATGATCCCTTTGCCCGCTATGAAGCGATGCAGGAACTCGTCGTCTCGCACCTTGTCGCTGCCGTGGGTGAGGGCTGGACGACGGTGAGCGCGCTGCTGGTGAAACAGCCATTGCCGGAGCGTTACGGGCGGTGCTGGCGGACGCTGCGCTGGACGATCTCATGCGCGGCGAATTGATGATCCTGCCGAGCCAGTCCTACCTCGCCGAACAGCTGCTGGTGGCTGATCCGGGCCGTATCCACGCCGAGCGCGAAAGGCTGAAAGCGCATTTGGGCAAGGCGCTCGCAAGCGAGCTCGTAGCGATGCACGACCGCGCCTCCGCGGTCCCATTCAGCCTTGAGGCAGTGGCCAAAGGCGCGCGCAAGGTGAAGACGCAGGCGCTGGTCTATCTCGCGGCGGGCAACCCTGCCGCGGCCGCCACCATGGCAGCGGCACAATATGATGCGGCGGATAATATGACCGACCGGCAAGGCGCGCTGATGGTTCTGACCGGGCTTGAATGTCCTGAGCGGACGGCGCGATTGCTCGATTTCTATAACCGCTACCGCGATAACGAGCTGGTGGTCGATAAGTGGTTCGCGCTGCAGGCCTCCAGCCTCCACCCGCAGGCGCTGGCGCATGTGAAGGCATTGGCGAAGCATGCCGACTTTACGCTGCGCAATCCTAACCGGGTGCGCTCGCTCTACATGGCCTTTGCCGGGAACCCGCATGCGTTCCATGCTGCGGATGGTGAAGGCTACCGGATGGTGGCTGACCTGATCCTCGCGCTTGACCCGATAAATGCGCAGACAGCCGCGCGGTTCGTACCGCCGCTGGGCCGCTGGCGGCGGATCGAGCCGGGCCGGGCCGAATTGATGCAGGCCGAGCTGGAGCGGATTGCTGCAGCGGATAAATTGTCGCGTGACACATTCGAGCAAGTGAGCCGAAGCCTTGGCTGAACCGGTCGAAGTGATCCGCGCCGGGGGTGCTGGATGGCATCCCGCATGGTTTCCTCGGACGCCGGGGCGGGGTGTCGACGGGCGTACTGGCGGGGCTGGACATGGGTTCGCGCGGGATGGAGCCTGATGATCCGCGCCTTGCCCCGGTGCTGGAAAACCGTGCGCGCGGCGTGCAGGCAGTGCTGCCCGGTGCCCGGCTGGTTACGGTTTATCAGGTCCATTCTGCGCTTTGCGTCGAAGCGGCCGAGTGGGACGAGGCCAGCCGCCCTAAAGGCAGATGCACTGGTAACAGACCGGCCGGGTGTGCTGCTGGGCATCCTTACCGCTGATTGCGCGCCGGTGCTGCTGGCTGATCGACAGGCGGGGTAGTCGGCGCGGCCCATGCAGGATGGCGCGGTGCGTATGGCGGCGTGGTCGAAGCTACGGTGGAGGCCATGTGCCGGCTAGGCGCGCAGGCTGAACTGGATTGCTGCCGCCATCGGCCCCTGTATCGCGCAGTCCAGCTATGAAGTGGATGATGCTTTCCGTCAGCAATTCACGCCAGCGGACGAGGGATTTTTGCCTCCGGAAAGCCGGGGCATTGGCAATTCGACCTCGAAGCCTATGTGTGGTGTCGCGCCCTGGTTGCGTCCGGAGTCAAACAGGTCGAGCCTTTGGGCCTTGATACTTATGCCGATCCGGCGCGCTTCTTCTCTCGTATCGCCGGGCAACCCATCGCGCCGAACCGGATTACGGACGTGAGCTGTCGCTTATTGCGAATGGCTCGCTTTGAGTTTGCTGCACAAGGCGCAGGAAAAGGCGAAAATGGCGGTTGGCAATGCCGCTTATTGTGTTTACAGGCTCGCTCAAACCGGCACGGGTCAGGTCTGGAGGGGCCTGTCCGGTATTGCCGCAAACAGGGGCGTTCTCTTCTTGCGGTGCGGTTGAAAAACCCCGGATTCTGCCGGTTGGGCGGGGTTCGGCAAGGCAAGTGTTACAGGCAAGGCAGGGCAGATGACAGAAAGTACTGGCACCGCGGATGTGGATGGCGTGGCCGCCGCAGAAAGCGGAGAAGGCGTGCGTCGGCGCGACTTTATCAATATTGCCGCAGTCGGCGCGGCGGGCGTTGGCGGCGTTGTGACCTTGCTGCCCCTGGTCAGCCAGATGGCCCCGTCCAAGGATGTTCTGGCCGAAAGCTCGACCGAACTGGACGTCAGCGCGATTCAGCCCGGTCAGGCGGTCAAGGCGGTGTTCCGCAAGCAGCCGGTGTTCGTGCGCAATCTGACTGCCAAGGAAATTGAAGAGGCCAATGCCGTCGATGTCGGCAGCCTGCGCGACCCGCAGACGCTGGCCGAACGCACCAAGGAAGGCCATGAAAACTGGCTGATCACCATGGGCGTCTGCACGCATCTGGGCTGTGTGCCGCTGGGTGCGGGCGAAGGTGAGAACAAGGGCGAGTTTGGCGGATATTTCTGCCCCTGCCACGGTTCGCATTACGACACCGCCGCGCGCATCCGCAAGGGTCCGGCCCCGCTCAACCTGCAGGTGCCTGAATATGAATTCACTTCCGACACTGTCGTGAAGATCGGCTGAGGCGAAGGATAGAGACAATGAGCTTCCCCTGGGCGAACCAATACGAACCGCAAAATCCGCTGATGAAGTGGGTGGATGACAGGCTGCCCCTGCCGCGCTTCGTCTATAATGCGATCGGTGCCGGCTATCCGGTGCCGCGCAATCTCAACTATTTCTGGAATTTCGGCGTGCTGGCCGGCTTCTGCCTGGTGCTCCAGATCGTCACCGGCGTGGTGCTGGCGATGCATTATGCGCCCAATGCGCTGGTCGCCTTCGATTCGACCGAACATATCATGCGCGACGTCAACTGGGGCTGGATGCTGCGCTATGCGCATGCCAACGGTGCCTCGGCTTTCTTCGTGGTTGTCTATCTCCATATCTTCCGCGGTTTCTTCTATGGTTCCTACAAGGCGCCGCGCGAAATGGTGTGGCTGATGGGCGTGGTGATCTTCCTGCTGATGATGGCCACCGCCTTCATGGGCTACGTCCTGCCGTGGGGCCAGATGAGCTTCTGGGGGGCCAAGGTCATCACCGGCCTGTTCGGCGCGATCCCGCTGGTCGGCGAACCGCTGCAGATCTGGCTGCTGGGCGGCTTTGCACCGGATAATGCCGCGCTCAACCGCTTCTTCTCGCTGCACTTCCTGCTGCCCTTCGTGATCGCGGGCGTCGTTATCCTGCACATCTGGGCGCTGCATATCCCCGGCTCCTCCAACCCGACCGGGGTTGAGGTGAAGGGTGAAAGCGACACGATTCCGTTCCACCCCTATTACACGGCGAAGGACGGCTTCGGGCTGGGCGTGTTCCTGTTCCTCTACTGCGCGATGCTGTTCTTCCTGCCGAACGCGCTGGGCCACCCGGACAATTACATCCCGGCCAACCCGATGAGCACGCCTGCGCATATCGTGCCCGAATGGTATTTCTGGCCGTTCTACGCGATCCTGCGTGCTTTCACTGCGGACTTCTTCTTCATTCCGGCCAAGCTGATGGGCGTGATCGCCATGTTCGGCTCGATCCTGGTGTGGTTCTTCCTGCCCTGGCTCGATACGTCGCCGGTGCGGTCGGGCCATTACCGCCCACTGTTCCGCAAGTTCTTCTGGTTCGGCCTCATTCCGGCCATGGCGGTGCTGTTCTATTGCGGCGGCGCCCCGGCGGAAGAACCCTTCGTGATGATGAGCCAGCTCGCGACGGCTTATTATTTCCTCCACTTCCTGGTGATCCTGCCGATCGTCGCATCGGTGGAGCGGCCTGAACCGCTGCCCTATTCGATCACCGAAGCCGTGCTTGGTTCGGATGACAATGCCGAACTGGCTCCGGGCCGAGTAAGCAACAGGACTAAGAGAAAGACACACCCATGGTTCGCATCATCGGAATTCTCGCAGGCCTGTTTTTCACGGTGGCGGTCCTCTGGGCCTTCATCGGCGGCCTCTTCACGGTTATTGCTGACGGCAAGTTCAAGGAACCGACTGCCGAGCATGAGTTCCACCTCACGCCCAAGCATGTCGAATACAGCTTCGACGGGCCCTTCGGTAAGTGGGACAATGCCCAGCTGCAGCGCGGCTTCCGAGGTTTACAAGGAAGTCTGCGCCGCTTGCCACAGCCTCAAATATGTCGCTTTCCGCGATCTCCAGCAGATCGGCTATAGCGAAGAGCAGGTGAAGGCGATTGCGGCGACGTTCAATGTGCCCGGCATCGACCCTGTGACGGGTGAAGCCACCACTGTTCCGGGCAGCCCGACGGATTACTTCCCGTCGCCTTATCCGAACGCCGTGGCGGCCCGTGCGGCCAACAACAATGCAGTCCCGCCGGATCTCTCGCTGATGACCAAGGCGCGCCACCACGGCACCGCCTATGTCTATTCGCTGCTGACCGGTTATCAGGAACAGCCGCCGAGCTGGTGAAGAAGTTCCCGGATTCCAAGACTGGCCCTGGCCTGCACTACAACCCCTATTTCGCGAACCTCAACCTCGCGATGGCTCCGCCGCTTGGTGCCGATGGTCAGGTCACCTATGCTGAAGGCAATCCCGAACCGACCATCGACCAGATGGCCAAAGACGTGGCTGCCTTCCTCACCTGGACGGCTGAACCCAAGCTGGTGAAGCGTAAGCAGACCGGCTGGCCGGTGCTCGGCTTCCTGCTCTTCGCCACGATTCTGGCATACATTGCCAAGCAGCAGGTCTGGGCGGACAAGAAAAAGAAGAAAGCAGCCTGAGCCGCTTCTTCGGATGACCCGATAGAATAGCGCCCCTCCATCCCCGGATGCGAGGGGCGCTTTCGTTTTTAGCTGGACTAACGGAGCGCAGACATGACCCCGGAAGAGATCAAGGCGCTGGTGCGCACCGTGCCGGACTTTCCCGCCAAGGGCATCCAGTTCCGGGATATTACTACGCTGATCGCCGACGGACCCGGTCTCGCTGCAACGGTCGAGTTGCTCGCGGAAAAGGCGCGCCTGTCCGGCGCACAGGCGATCGCCGGGATGGAAGCGCGCGGCTTCATCTTCGGCACCGCAGTGGCAGTTCGCCTTGGTCTCGGCTTCATCCCGGTGCGCAAGGCTGGCAAGCTGCCAGTGGAAACCATCGGCATTGATTACGCACTGGAATATGGCACAGACCGGCTGGAGGTTGATCCCACCGCCATTCCCGCCGGGCAAAGAATCGTAATCGTCGATGACCTGATCGCCACAGGGGGAACAGCCCTCGCCGCGGCGCAGCTATTGCGTCAGGCCGGGGCTGTTGTTGACCAGGCCTTGTTCGTGATCGACCTGCCAGACCTTGGCGGCGCGGCGCGGCTCCGGGAAGCCGGGATCGCGGTTGATGCTATGATGGACTTCGAAGGGGACTGAGGCCAATCGGCCCATCCTCTGGAAAGATTTGCTGTTTCAGGCATTATTAGCGGCGGGGGCCTGTAGCTCCTGCAGTTTCAAGGAGCCTATGGAAGAACAGGCCATCACCATCGCACTGGTCGGGATACTCGGCATCGGATCGCAATGGCTGGCCTGGCGCACTGGCTGGCCAGCTATCGTGCTGATGCTGGCCGCCGGTTTCCTTGCCGGGCCGGTTTTTAGCCTGATTGAACCGGACAAGGCCTTTGGCGACTTGCTGGAACCGATGGTCTCTATCGGCGTCGCGCTGATCCTTTTCGAAGGTGGCCTCAGCCTTGATTTCCGCGAATTGAAGAAGGCTGGGGACGGTGTCCTGCGGCTGGTAATCTTTGGCGTGCCGATTGGCTGGCTGCTGGGTAGCCTGGCAGGCTTTTACGTCGCCGGGCTGGTCTGGCCGGTCGCAATCCTGTTTGGCGGCATATTGGTCGTCACCGGCCCAACCGTGGTGATGCCACTGCTGCGTCAGTCCACGATTCAACAACGCCCCGCAGCAATCCTCAAATGGGAAGGGATCGTCAACGATCCGCTTGGCGCGCTGTGCGCCGTAATCGCTTATGAATATTTCCGCCTGCGCAATGAAGGGGCGACGATGTTCGAAGTGGTCCCTCCCATGCTGATCGCCGCAGTGCTGTCGGGTCTGGTCGGCTATGCCGCCGCGCGCTTCATCGCCTGGAGCTTCCCGCGCGGGTTGATCCCGGAATATCTGAAGGTCCCGGTTTTGCTGACCAGCGTAATCGGCGTGTTTGTCCTCTCCAACCTCATCGAACACGAAGCCGGGCTGATCGCCGTGACAGTGATGGGGATTGCGCTCGCTAACTCCAACCTGTCCAGCCTGCGCAGCATCCACCCCTTCAAACAGAATGTTGCCGTGTTGCTGGTCGCCGGGATCTTCATCCTGCTTTCCGCTTCACTAGATTTTGCGCAATTGCGCAGTTTTGAGTGGCGTTTCGGCCTGTTCCTGCTCGCGGTCCTGTTCCTTGTCCGCCCGGCAACGATCCTGCTCAGCCTTGCATTCAGCACAGTGCCGTGGAACGAGCGCCTGTTCCTCGCCTGGATAGCTCCGCGCGGGATCGTGTTGGTCGCCATCTCCGGCCTGTTCGCCCTGCGCCTGACAGAGCTTGGCTATGCCGATGGCAATATCCTGATCGGGCTAAGCTTTGCGGTGGTGGTTGCTACAATCATCGCCCACGGCTTCACGATAGATCTGGTCGCGCGCTGGCTGGGTGTAAAGGGCACATCGCGCCCCGGTTTGCTGATTGTGGGCAGCAACCCGTGGACCATCGCACTGGCCAGGCAGATGGAGCAATTGCGCACGCCGGTGCTGGTGGTCGATTCCAGCTGGCAACGCCTCGCCACTGCGCGGCAACAGGGCATTCCCTATTACCACGGTGAAATCCTCAACGAAGCGACCGAGCACAATCTTGATCTAGCGCCCTTCCAGGTGCTGGTCGCCGCCACCGATAACGAAGCCTATAATGCTCTGGTCTGCAATGAATTCGCCTATGAGATCGGCCGCGATGCGGTCTACCAGCTTGGTGAAACTGACGATGATGACAAGAGCGCCCTGCCGGAGAGCCTGCGGGGGCGGGCTTTGTTCAAGGCCGGGTTTGGAGTGACCGACGTCCACGAGCGGCTCCAACAGGGCTGGGTTTTCCGCCGCACCCGATTGTCTGAAGAATTCAACTTTGACGATGCGCGCGAGACTTTGCCGGAAGCAGGCCAGATGCTGCTCCTGCTGCGCAAAGGAGGGGCGATGCACTTCTTCAGCCATGCGTCGCAACCCCAACCCCAACCGGGCGATGTCATCGTTTCCTTCTCACCCCCGGGCGACAATGCCTCTGCTGCGAAAGGCGACAGTCGCCGCACCCGCAAGCGCGAAAACCGCGCCAAGCCAGCCTGATATCCGGAACTGTCATGTGTAACACATTCGATCGCCACCTGCTTTGCACCGCACTTGCCGCCGCGACCCTCTCGCTCGCGGCCTGTAGCGAAGCACCAGACGCCCCGCCCCTCGATGCACCGGGCCAAGCCGAGCCGGATGAAACCACGGATCCACCTCGTTCCATCATCCGAGAAGAGGTTGATCCGGATGTTGCCCGACAACCACTGATGCCGCTTGAGGTAAGCATTTCCTTCGCCGACAACGGCACACAGCTAGACAAGGCAGCGCGCGAAGTGCTCGCACAAGCCATCGCTTCCCCGCAAATGGCCGCCGGAGGGCCGATCATCCTGGCAGGTCATACCGATTCCATCGGCACGGACAGCGCCAATTTGCGCGTGTCGCGCCAACGCGCTGAGGCTGTGCAGGCCTACCTCATCAAAGCCGGCATAGAAGAAGATCGTATCACCCTCATTCCGCTGGGTGAAATGCGCCCGCTGGCCCCCAACGCCCTGCCCGATGGAAACCCGGACGAAGCCGGCCGCGCTGCCAATCGCCGGGTTGAAATGGTGGTGGAACTGGCGCCAAAAGCCGACGAGCCCGCTTGACGAAACAGACCATTGCGTGTCATGCGCGCCAACGCTGAAGCAACCGGCGTTTGCGGGTATAGCTTAGTGGTAAAGCCCTAGCCTTCCAAGCTAGTTATGCGGGTTCGATTCCCGCTACCCGCTCCAGCCGCCCATACCGAAACATCCCGCCGACCCCTCACGGGACATTCATTTGGACTCCGGCCCGATTGCGTCCCATAGGAAGCCATGCGCCTTCGCCAGATCGAAATCTTCTATCATGTTTACCGCACCGGCTCGATCAGCGGTGCCGCTCGCGAATTGCTCGTTTCGCAGCCATCCGTAAGCAAGGTCTTGCGCCATCTCGAAGACCAGCTGGGATTTGCACTCTTCTTGCGGGAGAAAGGGCGGTTGCTCGCCACGGATGAAGCCCATGAGCTGTTTGGCGATGTAGAACGAATTTACGACATGATCGGCCTGTTGCGCAATTCAGCAGAGCATATCAAGCACCGCCGTGGCGGGCATCTCAATCTCGGTACGCTTCCCTCGCTGGGCCTGAACCTTGCCCCGCGCGTAATTGCGAATTTGCGCGAAGCGGAACCGGATTTCAGCTTCGGGATCACAACTCTTCATTCCGGTGAACTGGTCAGCACATTGATTGAGAAGCGGTGTGACATCTGTCTGGGCTTCCCTGTCGAACATGATGACCGAATCACAAGTGTTCCGTTGACCATGATTGACCTTCTGCTGGTAAGCCCCCCCGAACTGGATGAATTCGGCGACGACACGATCAGCCTGTCGGATCTCGATGGAGTGCCGTTT
This sequence comes from Sphingomonadaceae bacterium, assembly GCA_024236195.1. GTDB lineage: Bacteria > Pseudomonadota > Alphaproteobacteria > Sphingomonadales > Sphingomonadaceae > JACXVD01. Next base: position 475,751 of record JACKKZ010000002.1, on the reverse strand, counting down.
GTCGGGATCAAGGATACCGGCCCTGCCGGCGTGTTGTTGAGCGAGGCCATGTCGCGCGCAGGCGTAGTGCCGCAAGTCGTGGTTACGGCCCATACATATCACGTTGCCATGTCACTGGTGGCCATGGGTCAGGGCATGGCAGTGGTGGACCAGTTCTCGGCCGAGGCGGAGGAATATCGCGGGCTGCATTGTGCACGCTTTTCGCCTGCGCTGCAGATGCAGGTCTGTGCGTATTTCCTTCCTGATAACAAGAAGATGGACCTGATCGAGAGCTTTCTGGCGGAGGCCGTCAATGTCGCCGGGGATACAGCCGGTCGCTCTGGGGCGACAATGTCGCGGAAGGTATAGCGCAAAGCTATACCCCGCCTAACCATCCGTATGTGGTTATTGCGCGTCACTTACTTAACCTCCCCCGCAGAAAACAGGGAGGTCTTCAACCATGCGCTTGCGTAATCGGGTATCGCTACTTCTTACCACCACCGCTTCGATCGGGCTTGCTGTGCCCGCCATGGGCCAGACGAGCGCTGAGCCGCAGGCTGGCGCAACCGGCGAAAAGCAGCCTGTAATCGTCGTGACCGGCTCGCGGATCCAAGGCGCGAAAATTGACGATGTGCTGCCGATAACGGTGCTCGATGCCGATGCCATTGATGCCGTGGCGGCTGGCTCTGGCGAGGAACTTTTCGCTGCTATCCCGCAAGTCGGCGTGACGGCCTTTAACGAGCAGAATACCACAGGCGGCGTCAACGGCGCACGCGGTGACCTCGCCTCGATCAATTTGCGGGAATTGGGTACCGGCAACACGCTGATGCTGATCAACGGGCGCCGGATGAACCTCCATCCCGGTTTCCAGACCGAATTGTTGGTCCCTGTAGTCTCGGCCGACACGAACGAGATTGCCCCGGGCAGTGTGCGCCGGGTCGAAGTGCTGCGCGATGGTGCATCGGCCATTTACGGTGCGGACGCTGTCGCCGGCGTGGTCAACACGATCCTGCGCGGCAATCGCACGGGCGGATTCCTCGAGGCTGAGTGGCGCGCCTCGGACGGGACGAGCCTCTACAGCTACACTATCAACGGGGGCTATGGCTTTGACTTTGCGGGCGGCAAGGGCAATCTGACCCTTTATGGCGGCTATTTCCACGAAAGCGGGATGCCTGTCACTGATCGGGACTATGCACGCAATTCAGATTTGTCCGCGCTGGTGACGGATCCGGATTTCATCGGCGATTCCCAGTTTTACAACAATTCCACCAGCACGCCCTGGGGCCAGTTCGATATCCAGGCTTCTACGACTGCAACGCCGATCCGCGATGACGACTTCTACCTGCAACCGAGCACTTTTGCAGGCTGCCGGATGGATTTCGGCAATGGCGTCTGCGCTCGCAACGGGACAACTCCGGCGACAGAAACCCGCTATAACCTCAACTATGGCTCCGACCTTTTTTCGCAAAAGGATCGTTACAATGCGATGGCGCTGTTCAATTACGAACTGACGCCTGACATCGAACTCTACCTCGAAGGCAGTTACTACCGTTCTGAGAATGCCCGCAACAACGCCGACACAGCCTTGCTCTCGGCAGTGCCGATCGGGATTTCGCGCAATGCCTATTGGAACCCCTTCGGCCCGATCGGCAGCCCCAACCGGCTGGATGGTACGACCATTTCGGCCAGCGGTGCGAATGTCATCATGGAACGTATGCGCTTCGTCGATGTCGGCAATCGTCAGGTCAGCAATACCAAGAATGCCTGGCGAGTGGTTGCCGGGCTCAAGGGAGATCTGGGCGGCTGGGATTTCGATACCGGTTTTGTCTATTCCGAAGCACGGTCGAATGACCTGACCCGCGGGCGCATTTCCAATACGTTGCTGCAGGAAGCGATAAACCGCACCACGCCTGACGCCTATAATCCGTTCAATGGCGGCTGCATTGACAATGTATCGGAGGGCGACTGCACCCCCAACCCGCAATCGGTGATCGACGATATTACCGTTGATGTCTTTCGTAAAGGCGGCACCAGTCTCGCACTGGCAGACTTCAAGGTCTCCAAGCCTGACTTGTTTGCCCTTCCCGGTGGCGATCTGGGTTTGGCAGCGGGCGTCGAATGGCGCCGTGAAAGCTTCTTCGATGATCGCGACCCCCGCCTCGACGGCACCATCACTTTCACTGACAGCATAACCGGCGAATTCAACGGCAGTGACGTCGTGGGGTCCAGCCCTTCCCCCGACACCAGTGGGTCGCGCAACGTCCTGTCCGCCTATGCCGAGCTGCTGTTGCCGCTGGTTGGCCCGGACATGAACATTCCGTTGGTCTATGAACTCAATGTCCAGGCTGCTGGCCGGGTTGAGAAATTCAGCGACATCAACCGCACGGCTGCTGTGCCCCGTATTGCGGCATCATGGACAGTTACCCCCGGGCTGATGTTCCGCGGGGCCTGGTCACAGGGCTTCCGTGCGCCGAACCTTGTGCAGGTCAATGACGCCGGGACAACCCGCGTGAACACGCGTGATGACTATGTGCGTTGCTATGCCCAGGTCATCCAGGGACAGATTGCCGACCTTGGATCGTGCGGTGGCACAGGGACGGTAAGCTATCGCAGCGGGACCGACCAGCTCAAGCCGGAAGATTCGGACAGTATCAACCTTGGCGTTGTCCTTTCACCCGGCTTCCTGCGCGGCCTGACATTGACGGCTGATTATTGGGAAGTGCGCCAGCGCAACCTGGTCGGTGTGTTCGGCGATGACAATGCGCTGGCACTGGACTTGCTGCTGCGGCTGAGTGGTAGCAGCAACCCGAATGTGATCCGGCGCGATCCAACCTCGGATGACGATACACTATTTGCTGGTACTGGCCTCGCATCAGCCGGGACAGTCATTCAGGTCCTTGACCCCTATCTGAACCTTGACCGCAGGGTGTCAAAGGGCTGGGATTTCGGGCTATTCTATGATGTCCCCGATTTTGGCCTTGGCGAATTTGACCTGCGTTTCAACGCAGCCCGACTCAAATCGGCTGTCCAGTCGCCCGGTGAACAGGGGCAGGTATTGCTTGATGCCATCGCATCTGGTGACCTCCCATCCGAAGCCGCAGCCTTGGGCAATCTTGGCCAGCTCCTTGAGATCGAAGGACGTCCGAAATGGCGCTTCTCCGGCTCGGTCAACTGGAAGAGCGGCGGCTGGCGTGCCACCCTGTTCGGGCGCTACGTCGGCAGTGTCTATGACACCAGTGTGACGCAGGATACCACCAGTGAGTTCTACCAGGTGAAGTCCTGGTTCGTGACCAACGCTTCGATCAGCTATACGATCAAGAACGACACGGCCCTCGATGGCACGCGGATCAAGTTCGGGATCAATAATTTGTTCGACAAGGATCCGCCGCTGGCAGACGAAACCTACGGCTTCTTCAGCGAATTGCACAGCGCCCGCGGGCGGCAGTTCATCGTCTCGATCCGCAAGGAACTCTGAGATCGGTCCGGCTGAAGCGAGGGAGGGAGTGATGGAATTTCCGGCAACCTCCCCCGCTATCGGGGGAGGGCAACTGCGGCCTTTTGCATTGGCGCTGGCCTTGCTGCTGGCTGCCTGTGTTCCCGCCCAACCCGGCCTGCCTGTCGGCGCTGGCAAGGCCGCAGCGGATCCGGGCGTTACCCGCTGCAGCGACGGTAGCACTACGATTGACGGGGATTTTCCCGGTGCCGGATTCGCCCGCTGCGAGGTGCTGGGCAAGGGCTGGTTCCGGCTGGCTATTGAGCCGGAAGATGCCAATGTCACCAATTGCAGCCCCTGGTATGCCTTCCGCGCGGCAAGCAAGGCCGAGGGGAAGGTCAAGGTGGATCTGGATTATGCGAGCTGCGGCCATCGCTACCAGCCCAAGATCGGCTTGCCGGGCAGCGGATGGGAAAGGCTTGACCCCGCAGCCATAGAAGTCCGTGAAAAGGGCAAACTGCGCAATGCGCGCCTGACGGTGCCGGTAAGCCCCGCGCCGGTGATCTTAGCGGGGCAGGAACTGCTGTTACCCGATGCCTATTCTGCGTGGATGGACCGGCATGCCGCCAATCCGGCAATGACTCGCTCCCGCCTTGGCCTGTCTGCCCAGGGTCGCCCGATTGAGCGATTGCAAATCGCCGGCCCGGTGCCTGCCCGGCAGCAAGTCGTCTTGCTTGGGCGCCAGCATCCACCCGAAGTGACAGGCGGGCTTGCCATGATCGCCTTTGTCGACCGTCTGCTGGAAGATGATCCGCTTGCTCGCGCCTATCGAGCACGCTTTACGACCCAGGTGGTGCCGCTGCTCAATCCGGACGGTGTGGTGAACGGCCACTGGCGGCATGGGACCGGCGGAGTTGACCTCAACCGTGACTGGGGGCCCTTCACTCAGCCGGAAACGCAGCTGATGCGTGATATGTTGCTGGGTATTGAAGCCGATCCTGATCGGGAACTGGTGCTGTTCCTCGACTTTCATTCAACCCGCTACGACACGATCTATACATTGTTGCCGGGTCTGCCGACCAATCCGCCCGGTTTCCTCCCGGCGTGGCTGGCAGATTATGCTGCGCGCCTGCCGGATTACACTGTGCGCGAGGAACCGGGGCATAATGCTGCCCTGCCAGTGTCAAAAGCATGGGTCTATGACCGGTTCGGTGTGCCCACTGCGACATATGAAATTGGCGATGAAACCGACCGGGAATTGATCCGGCGTCTGGGCCGAGCCGCTGCCGAAGCGATGATGGCGAGCTTGCTGGCAGGTGCCGATGCTCCTCAATAGCACACGCTCGCCGGGCCGGGGCCTGCTGACAGCGGCAATGGCGGTGTTGCTAGGCAGCTGCGCTACGCCCGGCATCCCTTCCTATGACCTTGTCATCACCGGGGGCGAAGCCATCAATGGCGACGGCAAGCCGCTGGGTCCAGTGGATATCGCTGTTCGCAATGGACAGATCGTGGCCATTGCGCCGAATCTTGCCACAACCGGCCGTGCGAGCCGGGTAATCGACGCGCAGGGCCAGCTGGTAGCGCCCGGCTTCATTGATCCCCACACCCATGCCGACGGGGAGGTTTTTTCCGAGGACGCGCAGCAACGTGCGAACCTTGCCTATGCCTTTCAGGGGGTCACCACCGTGGTGGTTGGCAGCGACGGGCAAGGAATCCGTGATTTTCCCACCCGTGCTGCGCCTGCCGGTACCAATTATGCGGTGCTGGCCGGCTTTGGCGGGATCAGGCGTGATGTGCTCGGCGATGCGGATCGGTCTCCTTCCCCGCAAGAGCTGGAGCAGATGCGGCAGGCGGTGCGGAAGGATATGTGCGCCGGGGCGCTGGGTCTGTCTGCCGGGCTCTACTACGTTCCGCAAAGCTTTGCGCAGACTGATGAAGTCGTCATGCTGGCGGGCGAAGCGGCGGGGCTGGGCGGCTATTACGACACCCATATGCGGGATGAAGGTGATTTCGGCGCTGGTGTCCTGGCCGCGCTGGAAGAAGCACTGGACATTGGCCGCCGGGCGAACATCCCCGTGCACATCTCCCATATCAAGGCCTTGGGGCCGGCGGTGTGGGGCCAGAGCAAGGCCATGATCGCGAAGGTTGAGGCAGCCCGGGCGACCGGGCAAAGGGTCACGGCTGACCAATATCCCTGGCGCGCATCAGGGACGCGGATCAGCAGTGCGCTGGTCCCCCGCTGGGCGCTGGATGGCGGGATGGAGGCCTTGCGCAACCGGCTGGGCGATCCGGCGATGGAGGCCCGGATTGCCGAGGGGATCGCAGCCAATATCACCCGCCGGGGCGGCGCGGAAAGCCTGCTTGTCACAGGCGAGATCAGCAGTCAGGACGGCATTGCCGGGTTGACGCTGGCTGAAATTGCCGGGCAGTGGGAAACGCGCCCCGAACAGGCAGCAATCAAAATCTTGCAGCGCGGTGATGCCCGCCTTGCATCCTTCAATATGGAACCTGCCGATATCGCCAATTTTGCCGTGCAGGAGTGGGTGATGACGGGTTCCGACGGGAGCAGCGGCCATCCGCGAAAATTCGCCACATACCCAAAGGCCTGGCAAGATCTGGTTGGTGGCGGGCTGATGGATCGCGGGCGGTTCATCCGTCGTAGCAGCGGGCAAGTGGCCGATACAATCGGCCTGCAGGATCGCGGCTATCTCGCGGTCGGTTTCGCCGCAGATATCGTGATCTTCGATCCGGCTGTTTTCGTCCCCGTGGCGAATTACACCCGGCCGGAAGATTTGGCTCGCGGTGTTTCCACCTTGCTCGTCAATGGGCAAGTCGTCATCGAGGAAGGGCGCTATACAGGCATTCTGCCGGGCAAATTGCTCAAGCGGCAGCCGCCCGCCGGGCAATGCGGCGCAGGGGAATAGGGGGATAGCCAATGGGCAAGCTGGCCATGGCCTGGTTCGGGACCGCTTTGTGGAAGCGGGTGCTGTTGGCACTGGTGCTGGGGATCGCCGCCGGGCTGGTGTTCCAGCAGGATATCGTGGCGATCAAATGGGTCGGGGACCTGTTCATCCGCCTGATCAAGATGCTGGTTGTGCCGCTGATCTTCTTCTCGCTGGTCGGCGGGGTGGCGGCGATTGGTGATATGCGCAAACTTGGTGCGGTCGGGATCCGGGCCATGGCGTTGTTCATGGTAACAGCCATTATTGCCGTCACGCTTGGCATGGTGCTGGCAAGCATCGTGCAGCCCGGTGCCGGGCTGACCATCACCCTGCCATCCGGCGCCAGTATGCCCGAACGGCCCGATCAGTCGCTGGTGGACATGGTCATTTCCATGGTCCCCGAAAATCCGATCATGTCGATGGCGCAGGGGCAGATCCTGCCGGTCATTATCTTCGCGCTGCTGTTTGGCATGGCCATGCTGATGAGCGGGGAAGAGGCCCGACCGCTGGTGCGCGGGGTAGAGGCGGTTTCTGCGGTTATGCAGCGGCTCACCATCATCGTGATGGAATTCACGCCTTTCGGCGTCTTTGCGCTGATGGCGTGGGTAGCGGGCACTTTCGGCTTTGACGCCCTGATCCCGCTGGCAAAGCTGGTGGCGCTCAATTACGGCGGCTGCGCGATTATCCTGCTGCTGGTCTATCCCGCGATCCTGCGCTTCATTGCCCGCTTGCCCACGATTGATTTCTATCGCGGCATTGTCGATGCTCAGGCTGTCGCATTCTCCACCGCTTCTTCCAACGCGACCCTGCCGGTTACCTTGCGCTGTGTGCAGCGCAACCTCGGCGTGTCCAAAGCGATATCGAGCTTTGCCATTGCGCTGGGGGCGACTGTCAACATGAACGGCACGGCCATGTATCTGGGCGTGATCGCCGTGTTCGGAGCGCAGGCCTTCGGGGTGGAACTCACCTGGATGTCTTACCTTATGATCGCACTTACCGCGACGCTGGGCGCAATCGGGACGGCAGGGGTGCCGGGTGCTGGCCTGATTATGATGAGCTTGGTCCTGACTTCCATCGGTGTTCCGCTGGAAACCATCGCATTCGTTGCGGCGATCAACCACCCGCTCGACATGATGCGGACCATGACCAATGTCACGGGCGATGCCGTAGTGGCCGTGGCAGTAGGGCGGATGGCAGGCGAGATCGACGTCGAGGAATTTGTCTCGGCAGACGATGTCTAGAGCCTGTCCGACTAACCAGAACAGGCTCTAGTTGCTGTTCTGACCGGGCGGCCCGACCATGCGGGCGAGCCGTTCGGCAGACCCCATCGCCAGCGTCCAGCCAAGCATGCCGTGGCCCAGATTTGCCATGAGGCCGGGCGCCAATTCGCGAATGATAGGCAGTGAATTGGGTGTCATCGGGCGATGGCCCGCCCAACCGCTTTCCATCGCATCATAGTCTGCTGCATGGGGTAGTGATGCCTGCGCGGCTTGGCGCATGGTCTCCAGGCGGCGCGCGTCAACTTGCGCGCTGGCATTGCCCATATCAGCGATCCCTGCCACCAGCATGCGCCCTCCAAGATTGGTAAATACAATCCGCCGAGAATTGTCGGTTACAGAAATGACGGGGGCCGACGGCCCTGTGGGTGCGGTAAAGGAATAGCCCTTCATTGACTGGATCGGCAGGCCCAGCCGGAGCGGACGGAGCAGCTTGTTGGCTTCATGCCCGGTGGCGAGCACCAGCCGTTCGCACTCCAGTGATTTTCCGCTGCCAAGGGTGACATGCCAGGCTCCGCCATTACGGGTGATTGCCCTTGCCTCTTCGCGGGGCAGGAAATCTACTCCGTAATGAGCTTGCAATTTGGCCAGCAATTCATCGGCAAACAGGCTGCAATTGCCGGTCTCGTCATCCGGTGAATGGATTGCCCCGACCAAGGGGCCTCCCGCTTGGATCAGGGCTGGTTCGATTTCCAGCGCCTGTTCCGGAGTGAGGAGGGCCAGTCTGGCACCTGCAGCCTGGCGCAAGGCTGCGGAACCTTGCGCTGCCGCCAACTCGCGGTTGCTGCGTAGCAGCACCAGCTTGCCCGCCCGGCGGCGTTCGAAACCTATGTCATGGGTTTCCAGCAGCTCGTCCAGCGCAGCGCGCGATTCCTGCGCAAGTTGCAGGCAGGCCAGCGTGTTGGCGCGAAATGCACCGTGGGTGCAATTGCAAAGGAAACGCACCAGCCACGCAAATAGTGGCAGGCTGGGCCGCAGGCTGATGCGGAAGGCATCATCCATTCCCAGCAATTGGGCGGGCATACGCGGAATCAGGCCGGGGCCTGCCAGCGCATTGGTGTGGCTGTAACTCAGTTGCCGCCCATTGCCGAGTGAAGCGCCCATCGCTACGCGCGGCTCGCGGTCGAGGATTGTTACAGCCCAGCCGTTGCGGGCAAGAGTATAGGCGCTGGTCACGCCAATTATCCCGCCCCCGATGATCAGTGCCTTGCGTGCCCCTTCCATGCTTGCATGGTGGACGGGCTGTAGGGCACTGGCCACGATATTGTGGCATGTTCCCTATAGCCTGCACTTATGGGGATAGGCGTGGTTTGCGCTCGACAGGGCGGCTCAGCCAATTGATGATGGCCCGTCTGGAAACGCATATCAGGGGCACTCAATGCAGCGAGTTTTCCTCTCCCAATTTGCTTTGTTGCTGGCTGTCGCAACGCCGGTGGCGGGGGCGTATGCTGAAGAGCCGAACACGCCGCTGCAGGCGAGCGGACAGGTCGATACGTCTTTTGACGGGATTGCTGCATCGGGACTTGCTGTCGAAATCAACGAAGCCGACACCATTGTAGGCGCAGACGGACGGTATGTCGCCAATGTCGAGACTGCTTCCCATTACCGCATCCGCATCAGTGGCCCGGCTATCTATCCAGCGGTTCAGACCTTCGGCATCAAAGAGCTTTATCGGCCTGATTGCGAATGCCTGCAGCTTCCGGCTATCCAGGTGGTTGCCCGCAAGGCAGGCCGGGTGGAACTGTTTTTCGCCGGGGACGTGATGGCAGGGCGCCGCTTCAGCGACCCGATCTGGGGTGAACGGCAATTGGTCGATCCTGCCAATGCGCAAGCTGACGTCGTCCGGCTGCTCGATCCCATGCGCCCCTACCTGGAGGGGTCAGACCTTGCCTCGGTCAATCTCGAAACTGTTCTGGCAGGCCGTGATACTGGCAATGCTCCGCCCAAAATGGTGGTCTTTTTCAGCCCTGCGGAGCTGGCAGACGCGCTCAAGCAAGTAGGTGTAGACTATGTCACCTTGGGCAATAACCATAGCTATGACTACCTTGATCAGGGCATTGCAACCACCGTGGCCGCGCTGGACCGGGTTGGGCTGGCCTGGTCCGGTGCCGGCATGGCGGAAGAGGAAGCTTTGCGGGCGTCTCGCCTGACTGTGCAGGGCCAGGATCTGTCCTTGCTCGGCTATGTCGGATGGAAAGGGCGCGTTACACCTAACCAGGTAGCCGAACCGGGAAAGGGCGGTGCCGCATTTGGCAGCGATGCCAATATTGCGGCAACGGTGGCTCGCGAAACAGCTGCCGGGCGGATAGTGATCGCGCAATATCATGGCAGCATGGAATATAGCGACGAGCCAACGCCGGAGAGCGAGAGACGGGTGAAGCTGGCGGTGGAATCAGGGGCTGCCCTGGTCGCATCGCATCACCCCCATGTTACCCATGGACTGGAATTCTATCGCGGCAGCCTGATTGCCTATTCCATGGGCAATTTCCTGTTCGACCAATATTTCCCCGAAACCCAGGCCGCCTTTGCCCTCAAGGCATGGCTCGATAATGGCAAAGTCGTGCGGGCCGAGATCATTCCCTTGCGGATACTCGAATACCGGCCAGTGCCGGCTGTCGGGTCCATGCGTGAAGCAGTGCTGGACCGGGTCACGCAGCTTTCTGCGCGGCGCGGAACTTTTGTCAGACGTAGTGGCGGGCATGGGCTGTTGCTGCCTGGCATGGCGCATTCTGTCGCCGATCCGGTGCCGCCGGACATGGGAAATTGCGGCAATAGCGGCCAATTACTGTTTCCCGCAGGCGATTTTGAATCTGCGGCCTTTGGCGATGCCAGTGACCGGACGCTCAAACTCGCCGATGGAGTCCTTGGCTACCACTTCCATGGCACGGGTGGCACAACATTGCAGCTGGAGCCGCAAGAAGCTGCAACCCAACTATCGCTCCAGCCAGCAACGTTCTTTCGCTCTGTTGGCGGTAACCGCATCACGGTTTGCGGGATGATCTGGGCACCACAGGCCATCCAGCTGCGCATGGCGATGCAGTATCGCGAAGCCGGTGTCGGGCGGATGGATGCCCTGGCAAACGCACAGGCGGAAACGGGCGATCAGGTAATCCCGGTTCGGGCAGGAGAATGGACCAGCTTCCGGATGGAGCTGGCAATCCCGGCGGGTAAGCAGGGCCTGCCCGCGCGGCCAATGCTGGTGTTCGCTCCGGGGGCGGGGTCCGGAACATTGACGGGCGTGATTGCCCTGGATGAGCTATATTGGGTGTCCGGACCCTAGGCCGTATCGACTTCAGCTCTGGCGTGTTTCAACCAATCGGTCGGCTATGGCGGGATCGGCAAGTGCCAAACTGCGAAGGAGCGATCCCTTGCCACTTTCGGCGAATATGCGCCGGGCACGGGCAAAGTGGAGGCGGCCAGGCGAGGCGATGTGGCCAATGAGCACCAGCGGGGCGCATTCGGGCCAGACCCTCTTGCGGCGGCCTTGGCTCAATGGCCTGATCCTCTATGCCTGTGCCCATGACTAGTGAGAGCATTGCATACGATATTGCGGTGATCGGCGGCGGCGTGAATGGCGCGGGGATTGCGCGCGATGCGGCCGGCCGCGGGGCGAAAGTCCTGCTGCTGGAGAAAGGCGATCTGGCCAGCGGCACCTCCTCTGCCTCGACCAAGCTGATCCATGGCGGGCTGCGCTATCTGGAGCATTACGAATTCGCGCTGGTCCGTGAGGCCCTTGGGGAGCGCGAGCTTCTCTGGAGCATTGCGCCGCATATTATCTGGCCGATGCGCTTTATCCTGCCGCATCGCAAGGGGCTGCGCCCACGCTGGCTCTTGCGGCTGGGGCTGTTCCTATATGACCATATTGGCGGACGAAAAGACCTGCCGCCAACCGAAACGGTTAGTCTTGCCATGCACGAAGCGGGTGTGCCGCTGCAAGAGCAATTCCGCACAGCCTTCGCCTATTCCGATTGCTGGGTCGACGATGCGCGGCTGGTGGTGCTCAATGCGCGCGATGCGGCAAATCGCGGTGCGCATATTCGCACCCATTGCCCGGTGACTGCAATGGAGCGAGCCGGGGATCACTGGTGCATTTCTGCGGGCGGCGAGCAATTCCGCGCCAAGGCGGTGGTCAACGCTGCGGGGCCTTCCGTGCTCGATATCGTCGGCCTGTCCGGCGTGCATACGAGCAACCGCATGCGGCTGGTGCGCGGGTCACATATCATCGTGCCCAGATTGTTCGACCATCCCAATGCCTATTTCTTCCAGTTCCCGGATGGCCGGATTTTCTTTGCCATACCCTATCAGGATGATTTCACGCTGGTTGGGACGACTGATGCCGATCATTCCGGCTCGCTCGATGATATTCATGCCAGTGAGGCAGAAATCCTCTATCTCTGTGACGGGGTGAATGGCTATTTCCAGCAGCAGATTACACCCGATGATGTTGTCTGGACCTATTCCGGTGTCCGCGCGCTGGTTGATGACGGGTATGGACGGCCAGAGGCGGCTACCCGCGGCTACCGGATGGAGCTGGACGGCGGGCACGAAGTGCCGGTGCTGCTTTCCGTCTTTGGCGGCAAGATTACCAGTTTCCGCCACCTTGCAGCAGTGGCAGTGGATCGTTTGCTGCCGCATTGCCAGAGCTTGCAAGGCGGAGACTGGACCGGCAGCGCGCCATTGCCGGGCGGGGATTTCCCCAAAGACGGGGCAGGCGCCCTGGTTGCGCGCTTGCAGGCTGCGCACCCGTTCCTGTCAGACCGCGAAGCGCAGCGATTGGTCCGCGCTTATGGGACGATAGCTTTCGAAATACTGTCGGGCGCGCAGCAACGCACCGATCTTGGGCAGGATTTCGGCCATGGGCTGAGCGCGCGGGAAGTGGATCATTTGGTAAGCTGCGAATGGGCAAGGACTGCCGCGGACATTCTCTGGCGGAGGAGCAAGCTGGGGCTGTTCTTCGATGCCACGCAAGTGGCGGCGCTTGAGGACTATCTCGCCGCCTAGGCTGGGCCGACCGCCATATTGTCGATCAGACGTGTTCCGCCGATACGGGCTGCCACCAGCAAGCGAGCCGGGCTATTGCCTAGCGCACTGAGCGGCGCGAGGCTCGCTGCATCAACCAGGGCGGAATAGTCCACGGAAGCGAATCCGCTAGCAAACAAGCTCTGTTCCAGCTCCCCCAGCGCGTCACTGGCACGGTCACCCCGTTCAAGAGCTGCAATGGCTCGTTTCATCGCAGCAGGCAAGCTCGCGGCCTGATGGCGTTGTTCCGGAGAGAGGTAGCGATTGCGGCTACTCATCGCGAGCCCGTCTGCCTCGCGTACGGTCGGGACGCCAATGATGTCGCTCACAAGGGGCCGGGTCAGGTCAAGGTCGCGCGCCATGCGGCGGATCACCGCCAATTGCTGCCAGTCCTTCTCGCCGAACAGCGCCAGGTCGGGCAGCACCTGATTGAACAGTTTGCACACGACAGTTGCAACACCATCGAAATGGCCGGGGCGGGAGGCACCACATAGCCCTTCGCTCACCCCCTCGACCCTGATCGAACTGGCGAAACCGGCGGGATAGACCTCGTCGACCGTGGGTGCCCAGAGCAGGTCGACCCCTTCCGCCTCCAGCAGGCGCGAATCTTCGGCCATCCGGCGCGGATAGGCGTCCAGATCCTCGTTCGGGCCGAATTGCGTGGGATTGACGAAGATTGAAACCACGGTGTGCGCGGCGCGTTTGCGCGCTTCGCGCACCAGCGTCAGATGGCCTTCATGCAGGGCACCCATGGTGGGAACCAGGGCAATTTCGCCGTCGGCGCGCAAACTCTCCACAGCTTCTCGAAGGGCAATCAGCCGATTGACGGTTTGCATGGGCGCGACGCTCCGATAATGGCAATGGACATGCGCCACTTTGCCGTGGCGGCCACCTGTCTGCAATGCCGGAAAGAACCAGTCCACCGTGTCCAAGCCTGCGCCTCACCGTATCGTGTTCGCCAATGAAAAAGGGGGCACGGGCAAGTCCACCACGGCGGTGCATATCGCCATCGCGCTGGCCTATCAGGGCGCGAAGGTTGCCGCGCTCGATCTCGATCCGCGCCAGCGCACGCTCTACCGCTATCTGGAAAACCGCACGGAAACCGAACGCAGGCGCGGCATTTCCCTGCCGGGCGCCGCGTTTGACGTGTTCACGGGCGAAAGTGTGCAACAGCTTGACGAGGCGGCGGAACGGATCGGGCAGGGCGCGGATTTCCTCGTATTCGACACGCCCGGGCGCGACGATCCCTTCGCCCGCCATGTGGCCACCGGCGCGGATACGCTGGTCACCCCACTCAATGACAGTTTCGTCGATTTCGACCTGATCGGGCAGGTCGATGCCGAAACGTTCAAGGTGCGCAAGCTCAGCTTCTATGCCGAACTGATCTGGGAAGCGCGGATCAAGCGCAGCCGTGCCTCGCTGGAGGGACAGCGGCGGCAGATGGACTGGGTGGTGGTGCGCAACCGCACCGGTCATGTCGAGGCGCGCAACATGGCGCGCATCGAACAGGCGTTGACGGAACTGTCCAAGCGGGTGGGTTTCCGGGTCGCACAGGGATTGTCGGAACGGGTCATCTATCGTGAATTGTTCCCCTCTGGCCTCACCCTGCTGGACAAGGGCCATCTGGGCGAACTGGGGACCAGCCATCTGGTCGCGCGGCAGGAATTGCGCGGCCTGGTCGCCAGTCTCAATCTGCCGGTGCCCGCACAGCTTGCGCCTCAGGCGCGCGAAACGGCCTGATTGCCGTGGGCAAGCTGGTCACGATCCTGATCGTTGCGACGCTTGCCTGCCGCCTGCTGCTGCGCTGCTGGCCATGGGAGCTGGCTGGCTGGACGGGCGCTTCGGCAGAGGAAGCGCGCGCGCGCAAATTGCTGGGCGTGAGCAGATCGGCAACGCGCCAGGACATTATCGAGGCACATCGCCGGCTGATCTCGCGGGTTCACCCGGACCGCGGTGGAACCAGCGATGCCGCCAATGCGGCGACGGCGGCGCGTGACTTGTTGTTGCGCCGCCTTGGCAAACAGGACCGGAAGTAAGCATGACCCATCAATTCCATCCCACTGTCCTGCGCGAATACGATATTCGCGGGATCATCGGTGAGACGCTGGGGCCGGATGACGCGCGCGCCATCGGGCGCGGTTTTGCGACGCTGCTGCGTGCGGCGGGCGGGCACCGGGTGGCGGTCGGCTATGACGGGCGGATCAGTTCGCCCATGCTTGAACATGCATTGATCGAAGGGCTGAACGCCAGCGGCTGCGATGCGGTGCGGATCGGCATGGCGGCCACGCCCATGCTCTATTATGCGGAATCCTCAGCCGAAGATGTGGATGGCGGCATTCAGATAACAGGCAGCCACAATCCCGCCAATTACAATGGCTTCAAGATGGTATTTCAGGGCCGGCCCTTCTTCGGCGCGGATATCCTCACGCTCGGGCGTATCGCGGCGGCGGGGGAATGGGCGGATGGCACCGGCACGGTCGAAACGCGCGCGGTGATGGACGCCTATATCGTGCGGCTCCTGTCCGGTCTGGACGGGATCGGGCAGGAGCGGCTGGCGGGTTTGCGCATCGGCTGGGACGCGGGCAACGGAGCCGCCGGCCCCGCGCTCGAAGCGCTCGCCGCGCGCCTTCCGGGCGAACATCATCTGCTGTTTACGGCTGTTGATGGCACTTTCCCCAATCATCATCCCGATCCGACGGTCGAAGCCAATCTGGAGGACCTGCGCCGCCTCGTCGCTGAAAAGAAGCTCGACTTCGGTATCGCTTTCGACGGCGATGGCGACCGGATCGGCGCGATTGACGGCGAAGGCCGGGTGATATGGGGCGATCAGCTGTTAATGATCTATGCGCAGGATCTCCTCGCAAGATTACCGGGGGCCACGGTAATCGCCGATGTAAAGGCGTCGAAGGCGCTGTTCGATACGGTGGCGGCGCATGGCGGGGTACCACTGATGTGGAAGACCGGGCACAGCCTGATTAAATCCAAAATGAAGGAAACAGGCGCGCCGCTGGCCGGGGAAATGAGCGGCCATGTGTTTTTCGCCGACAGTTACTACGGGTATGACGATGCACTCTATGCCGGGGTGCGGCTGATTGCCGCCGCCGCGCGGCTGGGCCAGTCAGTGACCGCGCTGCGCTCGGCCATGCCGCAGATGGTCAACACGCCGGAAATGCGCTTTCAGGTCGATGAAAGTCGCAAGTTCGCGGTGATTGACGAGGTCAAGGCGCGGCTGGCCGATAGCCCTGACGAGGTCAACGCGACTGACGGGGTGCGGGTGACGACTGCGGATGGCTGGTGGCTGCTACGCGCGTCCAACACGCAGGACGTGCTCGTGGCTCGCGCGGAAAGCGAGAGCGAGGAAGGCCTCGCCCGGCTGATGGAACAGATTGACGGCCAGCTCGCCGCCAGCGGGCTGGAACGCGGGGAAAGCGTGGGGCATTGAGGATGAGCGTCGTGAAAAATACCCTGTCGATGATCGTGGTGGCGGCGGGTCTGTCCGCGGCCAGTCCTCTCGACGCGCAGGAGAGTATGCCGCCGAGCCTGCTGGGTGAAGCTTTCAAGGCGGAACCCTTGACGGCGGAAGAAGAAGCCCGGCTTCCGGCTGCGGAGCAAGTCGTTGATCGCATTTTCCCGCCTGGCACCTATCGCCGGATGATGGACGAAACGATGCAGCCGGTGATGGACCAGGTGATGGGGGGCATGCTCAATGTTCCTATCGCCGAGCTGGCCCGGATCGGCGGTATCCCTGAAGAAGACGTCAAAGCCCTTGGCGACGGGACCCTGCGTGAAGCGATGTCCATCATGGACCCCGCCTATGAAGAGCGCATGCGGATCAGCAATGAAGTGACGCTGGAGTTTATCACTGACTTGATGGACCGGATCGAACCCGCCTATCGTGCAGGCCTTGCACGGGCCTATGCCAAGCGGTTCACGGCTGCAGAGCTGGCTGAACTCGACCGCTTTTTCCAGACCCCGGTGGGTAGCCATTACGCTGCGGAATCCATGCTGATCATGGCCGATCCACAAGTGATGGCGGCGATGAACGAAATGATGCCGGCGATGCTGGAAATGCTTCCGGGCATGATGCAGGCCATGCAGGATCGCACCGCCCATTTGCCCAAGGCGCGCAGCTATTCTGACCTCAGCGATGACGAAAAGGCGCAGCTTGCGGACCTGCTGGGCACCGATGGACCTGAACCGGGAACAGTCGAACCTGCCTATTGAGCGCGGCCGGGCTAACCGGCTTGCAATATTGCAGGAACACAGACTGCCATGATGGCGAGCGCAGTGGCTAGCAACGGCAAGGCTGCCTGCCCCGCATGCTTCCACCCGCCAAGGCTCAAGCCGATGCTGGCCTTGAACAGCGTGTTGAGGACGACCGGGATGGAGAGAACTATTCCAGCCGTCGCCGGGGCGAGTGAACCGGGCGGCAGGTTCCCCATGGTGATAATCGCCGAATCGACGTCCACCGTGCCGGATATGGCGAGCACGACTGCGAGGCCCTGGTCGCCATATTCGGCCAAAACCCAGCGAGCAATGACCGCCAGCACCATCACCAACAAAGTCAGCACCAGGGCCGGGCCGAGGTCAAAAGGATTGCGCAACTCCACATCCCCCGAATCTTGGTCAGGAGATGGCTGGCTACGCCAGAACCAAGCAGTCGCCGCTGCACTGATCAGGATACCCGGTGCCAGCAGCAGTGCCAGTGATGCCAGCGCGAAAGGCGCGAGCGCGCCCACCAGTACGAGTACGCGCAGCATCATGACCACTGAGGCAGCAGCAATGGCCGCAGCGGCGATCGCCGGCGCTCCGTCGCCCTGCTTCATTCGGGTCGCCATTGCGGCGGTAACTGCGGTGGAGGACACCATTGCGCCCGCTGCCGCTGTCGCCACCACACCGCGACCGGGGCCGAGCATTCGGCTGGCGAAATAACCGGCAAAGGAAAAGCCGGAGACAAGCACCACCAGCAACCACAGTTGGCGCGGGTTCCAGGCCTCATAGGGGCCGTAGCCCCGGTCCGGGAGCAGAGGCAGGATGACCGTCGCGATGAGAGCGAAGCGGGCGATGGAATGGAGCTCTGCTTCGCTGAGGCGGCTGACCCAGCCATGCAGCTGGTTCCGCATTGACAGGACCAGCACCATCACCACGGCGATAGCGGTGGCCAGCAGGCGCTCCCCGCTCCCGGCGAGGAAACCTGCGGACAGCGTTAGCAAGGCAACGATGGCTGATGTGCCGCTGGGCAAGCCTCGGCTCTGCACAACGCGGTGATATCCGATCACCACCAGCCCAACGACCCCGGCCAGCAATGTGACCGCTGGTCCCTTGGCATGCTGGTACAGGACCCCGCCAAGTCCGCCCGCAAGGCCAATCAGGGCGAAGGTGCGGATGCCGGCGAAACGTGCACCGGGGCTCACTTCACGCAGGCTCCAGCCGCGCTCGATCCCGATCAGCATGCCAAGGGCAAGGCCAAGCCCGGTACCGGCAAGATGGTCGAGGTTGATCCCGGAAAGCATCGGCCTGCTATTGCGGCGTGACGCTGACGGCGCAAGCGTGATGCTATGCAGGGCGGGCGAATTATGCTTGCTCTGGAATGCAATGACCTTGCCCATCGCCAACTTCCCCGAAGAGATCACACGCTGGTTCGCCAGCCGCGGCTGGCGAATACGTTCGCACCAGCGGGAGATGTTCGAAATCGCCTGTTCGGGCCGCCATGCCATGCTGGTGGCGGATACCGGCGCGGGCAAGACGCTGGCGGGGTTCCTGCCCACGCTGGCGGATTTCTGCCCGTCTGTGGGGAAATTGCCGCCGGACGGGCTGCACACGCTTTATGTCTCGCCCTTAAAGGCACTGGCGCATGATGTGCAGCGCAACCTCCTCACCCCGGTGGAGGAAATGGGGCTGGGCCTGCGCATTGAAACGCGCAGCGGGGATACACCGTCCGATCGTAAGAAGCGCCAGCGCACCCGTCCGCCGCATGTGCTGATGACGACGCCGGAGAGCCTTTCGCTATTACTGTCCTATCCGGAAAGTGCGGAGCTTTTCGCCAGCCTGCGACGGGTGGTGGTGGATGAAGTCCATGCCTTTGCCACCGGCAAGCGGGGCGATTTGCTGGCGTTGTCGCTATGCCGCTTGCAGGCACTCGCACCGGAAATGCAGCGGGTGGCGCTGTCGGCTACGGTGGCTGATCCGGAGGGCTTTCGGGGATGGCTTGCCCCTTGGGGCGATGTTGACAGCACTGCGCTGGTGCAGGGCGAAGAGGGTGCCCCTCCGCAAGTGGAGATATTGCTCCCTAACGAAGAACGCGTGCCCTGGGGCGGGCACGCGGGGCGCTGGGCAATCCCGCAACTGATCGAGCAAATCCGGCAGAACAAGACAACGCTCATCTTCACCAATACGCGCTTCCTGGCGGAATATATCTTTCAGCTGCTGTGGGATGTGAATGAGGAGAATTTGCCCATCGGCATCCATCATGGGTCCTTGTCGGTTGAGGCGCGGCGCAAGGTTGAAGGGGCAATGGCACGTGGCGAGCTGCGGGCGCTAGTTTGTACCGCGAGCCTCGATCTTGGCGTGGACTGGGGCGATATTGACTGTGTGGTGCAGATGGGTGCGCCCAAAGGCTCCAGCCGGTTGCTGCAGCGGATCGGGCGCGCCAACCATCGTCTCGACCTGCCCAGCCGCGCGATCCTGGTGCCGGGCAACCGGTTTGAGTTCCTCGAAGCAACAGCTGCCAAGGATGCGGTGGATGAAGGCCAGCGTGATGGTGAAGCTTTCCGGGCTGGCGGGCTGGATGTGCTGGCCCAGCATGTCATGGCTTGTGCCTGTGCGGGGCCGTTTGATGAAGCGGAGCTGCTCTCGGAAATCCGCTCCAGCCTTGCGTATCATTGGGTGAGCGAGGCAGACTGGCAGCGCGTGCTCAACTTCGTCGCAACCGGAGGTTATGCACTCAAGGCCTATGACAAGTTTCGCCGCATTACGCGCGACAGTGATGGCAAGTGGCGGTTGACCCATCCCGAACATGCGCAGCGACACCGGATGAATGCCGGGATCATTGTCGATTCCGAAATGCTGATGGTGCGTTTCCGTAATGGGCGCAATCTCGGCAAGGTAGAGGAACGTTTTGCCGCGACCCTGTCGCCGGGGGATACGTTCTTTTTCGCCGGGATGAGCCTGGAGGTGGAGCAGCTGAAGGATATGGACGTTATTGTCCGAGCAGCCAAGAAGTCTGCGACCATCCCCTCCTATGGCGGGCAGCGCCTGCCCCTCTCGACGCATTTGGCGGAGCGGGTGCGTGCGATGCTGGTGGACCGCGCGGGCTGGGCGCGCTTTCCCGATGATGTGCGCGAATGGCTGGAAGTGCAGGACTGGCGCAGCCAATTGCCGGGGCCGGGCACGTTGCTGGTTGAGAGTTTCCCTCACCAGCGCAAGCATTACAGCGTGTTCTATACGTTTGAAGGCTGGAACGCGAACCAGTCGCTCGGCATGCTGATAACGCGGCGGATGGAAGAGCGCGGGCTTTCGCCCGGTGGGTTCGTTGCCAATGATTATTCGCTGGCCGTATGGGGTTTGCAGCCGGTGAAGGAGCCTGCGCCGCTGCTCTCTCCCGATATACTGGCGCATGAATTTGTCGATTGGGTGCAGCAATCGCATCTGCTGCGCCGTGCCTTTCGGGAAGTGGCAGTAATCAGCGGGCTGGTGGAGCGCCAGCATCCGGGCAAACGCAAGAATGGCAAGCAGGTCACTTTCTCGACCGATCTGATTTACGATGTGCTGCGCAAATATGAGCCGGACCACGTTCTGCTGGAAGCTGCCTGGGCCGATGCGCGGGCGCGGATGACCGATGTCGGGCGGCTGGCGGATTTACTAGACCGGGCGGAAGAGCAATTGGTCCATGTCGAATTGGAACGGGTTAGCCCATTGGCGGTGCCGGTGATGACCATGATCGGCCGCGAGGCGGTGCCGCAGGGTTCGGTGGATGAGGAGCTGCTGCTGGAGGCTGAGAGCCTCGTCGCCGCTGCCATGCGGGTCGATCCGCTGGATCACGACGACGAGGCCTAGAGCAATTTAGCCGCCAAACCGTCGATATTTCTCATTCCCGACAAAGCCGAACTTGCTCACGCCGCTGGCCTTGATGACTTGCAGGACGCGGGCTGAGCGGTCGTAGCTTGCCAGTGGGTCGGGTTCGAATTGTAGTTCGGGCTCTACCGGCATGTCCTTCACTGCGCCGAGCAAGGCGACCAGTTGGCCTTCGGATATGACATCGCCATTCCACAATAGCTGGTCCTGCGCAGTGACGCTCACCTTGTTCTTGATGGGGTTGGGTTCAATCGGGGTGCCGCAATCCGGCCCGCATTGCGGCAGGTCGATATCGACCGAATGGGTGGCCACCGGGATCGTCATGATAAACATGATCAGCAGCACCAGCATCACGTCGATCAGCGGGGTGGTGTTCATTTCTCCCATTGGCTCTCGGCCGGGCGCGTGTGCAAACGCCATAATGCCCTCCTTTACAAAGGGACATTGTCCTTGACCACCGAAGCTAATGTTACAGCATTACATGCGAATTGCAATGGGAGCAGGCTGGGGAAGCAGGCTGGCAGAAGGATACGGGCAACAAAAAAGGGGCGGATTGCTCCGCCCCTTCTTCGTTTTGCTGGCCGGTAGCCGACGCGCTTATTGCTCGCCGCCAACCTTGCCGAAGGACCGATATTTCTCGTTCCCGACGAAGCCAAACTTGGTCACGCCGGAGGCCTTGATGATATTCAGCACCTTGGCCGAGAGATCATAGGACGCAGCCGGTTCCGGTTCGAACTGCAGTTCGGGTTCCGGAACGATGGTCTTCGTCGCGTTAAGGTTACGCACCAACTCGCCCTGGTCGATTGCCGCAGCGTTCCAGAGGATCTGCCCTTCCTGCGTCAGGACGATCTTGTTCTTGATCGGATCAATCTGGTCCAGCGGCGGAGGGTTCGGGTTGGGCTGCGGAAGGTCAATATCGACCGAATGGGTCGCGACCGGGATCGTGATGATGAACATGATGAGGAGAACGAGCATGACGTCGATCAACGGCGTCGTGTTCATTTCCATCATCGGCGAGCCATCATCCTTGCCGCCTGACATTGCCATGGTGGGTTACTCCTGAATTAGTCGCCAGGCCCGATTAACCCTTGGGGTCAACCGGGTTGGAGATGAATCCGACAGTCGGATAGCCGGCCGCCTGGACGTTGTAGATGGCCCCGGCAACGCAGCGCCACGGCGCATTCACGTCGCCACGGATATGCACCTGCGGGATCAGGTCCGGATTTTCCATGATCTGTTCCGGGCCGCCAGCACGCTGGACGATGTCGTCAAGGCGCTGGAAAGCCTGGTCATAGAGTTCCTCGGACGAAACCGGGGTAACATTGTTGAAGTAGACGCGGCACTCACCCTGGCGCGATGCGCCTTCGAAGCCCGGTTCACCGGCGCTGCGACCATTCACATCGGCTGTCGTCACCGTCAGCAGGAGGTTCTCCACCTTGTCCTTGGACTCGGCCGATACCATGATCGGGATTTGCAGCTTCTCGATGGTCTGGATCGCGACCGGGACCGCGATAAGGAAGATGATGAGGAGCACCAACATCACGTCGACGAGCGGTGTGGTGTTGATGTCCGACATTGGCGTCTCTGCGCCGCCGCCTCCGGTAGAAATCGCCATGGCTCTTTCCTATCCTGAACTAAAGGTCTGAAACAACGGGTTGCGGGGCGACCGGCTGGCCGCCCCGTTCAATCCCGAACGATCAGGCCTTAGCAGCCGGCTTGGCGGGCGCAGCAGCAGGCTTCGCAGCCGGAGCGGCAGCAACAGCAGGCTTCACAGCACCCTTGGAGTTGATGTTCGCCAGCAGGTCGGTCGAGAAGCCGTTGAGCAGCTCAGCGATCTTCTTGTTGCGGGCCTGCAGCCAGTTATAGGCAAGCACGGCAGGCACAGCGACGAGCAGACCGATGGCGGTCATGATCAGGGCTTCACCAACCGGACCAGCGACCTTGTCGATCGAAGCCGAACCGGCGAGGCCGATGTTGATCAGGGCGCGGTAAATACCGATAACCGTACCGAGCAGACCGACGAACGGAGCAGTTGCACCGGTGGTTGCCAGGAAGGCCAGGCCACCCGAAAGCTTCGAGTTGATGGCGGCTTCCGAACGGCTCAGCGAACCGTGCATCCAGTCATGTGCTTCCAGCTGGTCAGCCATCTTGCCGTGCTCTTCTTCTGCCTTGACGGCATCGTCGACAAGCTGGCGCCATGCGCTGTTCTTGTCGAGCTTGGTTGCGCCTTCCTTCAGGCTCGGCGCGCGCCAGAAAGTGCTGCGGACAGCCTTGTACTGGTTCATGATCTTGTTCTGCTCAAGCAGCTTGGTGAACAGGATGTAGAACGAGCCGACCGACATGATGACGAGCACGCCGAAGATGGACCAGGCGATAACACCGCCCTGTTCCATGGCCTCCAGGAAGCCGAACTGGTTCTTCGGCGCTTCGGCCGCTGCGGCAAGAAGTTCGATAAACATTGCGAAAGTCCTCTCAGAAAGAAGCAGGTATAAAAGGGTTGAACCCTGATCGACGGACCCCTTGCCCGGCGATCAGGGCGAAAAAGTTTATTCCGGGATTTGCCAGCGTACGGAGCTTGACCACGTACCGGTGGTTTCGGCGCCATTGCCATCCGTTGCCGGGCGGAAACGGCCACGACGCGAGATGTTCTTGCATGTCGCATCGTCAAGGTCCGCGTGGCCGCTCGAACGCGTCACCTGGCAGCTAGCCACGCGGCCGTTGGCATCAACGGTCACGGTAAAGCCGGTGGTGCCTTCACGATCTTCACGCAGGGCGCGCGAAGGATAGTCGTTAGGCGTTGCCCAATTGCCGGGGTTGCCACGCGGTTCCGGCCCCTTGGGCTGGAATTTCGGCGGCGGCGGCGGCGGCGGTGCCGGCGGCGCTGGCGGCGGAACCTTCAGCACCGGCGGAGCGGGCGGAGGGATCGTAGGCTGCGTCTGGATCGGCGGCGGAGCCGGCGCAATGTTAATCGGAGGCGGCGGCGCCACGGGCGGCGGCGGTGCCACTTCTTGTTTCGGCTGTTCCTCTGGGGGCGGCGGTTCCTCTTCAGGAACTTCCTCCTCAATATCTACCGTTGTCACACGCTCGACAACCTTCTGCACCGCCGAATAGGCGAGGCCGGTCACCAGCGCGTAGCCAACAAGCAGATGGATCAGCGCAACGATGATAATCGCTACTACGCGGTTACCGCTCATCTGTTGGTCAGCGTAAGCCATTCAGTCGCATCACTCCATCAACACAAACGGGCCGGAAACCGACCCACCCCATCCGGCACAGCGCAAAGGCCGCCGGACCAAATTCCATGCTGTCCACCCTGCCGTCTCGCCGGGGCGATAAACGGACTTGTCCGCGACCCCCCGAAGGTCCGGCGCGGACCCGCCGGGATTTATTATTGTTCAGTTCCCGGTCAGCGGCGATCATTAGCTACGATAACCGACCCAAGCAAACGCTTTATCGGTAAATTTACGATTCAATAGGCTTGCCGAGCCGCTTTCAGGCAGAGATGAGTCGGTTTCGACGGATCCGGCGAAGCACGGACAACAATTGGAAAGAGGTTCTGAATGCACCTTGCCGAAAAAGTAATTTTCGCTGCAACCTTAGCAACTTGTGTGGCTATGGCTGCTCCGGCACAGGGGCAGCCTGCGGGTGCTGACGAAGCCATGTTGTCGCCACTGACCTATGCCGACCTGGCGGATCTGTCAGATGCGGCCACAGTTGTGGTGAAGGCCCAGATTCGCCGTCAGGCGCAGGTAGAGCCAGAGCGGGCGCCTGGCCTGAAGCCCGGATTCGCGCGGCTCTATATCGAAGCTGAGACGCTCTCTCTGCTTACCGGCAATGCCCCGATTGGCGAATCGCTGCGCTATCTGGTCGATGTTCCGCTGGATTCGCGGGGCAAGCCACCCAAGCTCAAAAAGCAGGAAGTGCTCCTGTTTGCGCGGACCGGGGCGGGCAGGCCGGGGGAATTGCGACTGGTCGGACCGGGCGCGCAGCAACCCTGGAGCGAAATCCTGGAAACCCGCCTGCGCCCCATCCTTGCCGAACTGGTGCAGCCCGATTCGCCCGCTGCGGTAACCGGGATCAGGGATGCGATCTCGGTCGCGGGCAATCTCGCGGGCGAATCGGAAACGCAGATATTCCTCTCCACCACGGATGGCTCCCCGGTCTCGCTGACCATCGTCAGGCGGCCCGGCATGTCCCCTGTCTGGGGCGTATCGTGGAGTGACATTGTCGACCAGGCGGCTCGCCCTCCGCAGGCCGGGACATTGCGCTGGTATCGCCTCGCCTGCTTCCTGCCTGCTACCATCCCGGCCAGTGCCAACCTGTCCCGCGATAGCGAATCGCGGACTCGCGCGGCGCAGGATTACCGGCTGGTGGTGCAGCAACTGGGCCCTTGCGAGCGCACCCTGCCTCGACCGCAATAGGTTCTGGCCATCTGCGCAGAGCTGGCCTAGTGGCGCCCTCGCATCAGATTGAGGGACCGAAGACATGGCTGAACCGCTGCGCATTGCCCTGGCAGGGCTTGGCACTGTGGGCGCAGGGGTGATCCGCCTGCTGGACCAGAACCGCGAATTGCTGACAGCGCGCGCCGGGCGCCCGCTTGATGTGGTGGCCGTCAGCGCGCGGGATCGCAGCAAGGATCGCGGTGTCGACCTGTCCCGCTTTGCGTGGGAAGACGATATGACCGCCATGGCCGCGCGCGGCGATGTCGATGTCGTGGTGGAGTTGGTCGGCGGCTCTGACGGGCCAGCGCTGACACTGGCGCGGAATGCGATTCGCGCAGGCAAGGGCCTTGTCACTGCCAACAAGGCGATGATTGCCCATCACGGGATGGAACTGGCCGAAGCGGCAGAGGGTGCCAATGTCGCGCTGCGGTTCGAAGCGGCCGTTGCCGGGGGCATCCCGGTCGTCAAGGGGCTGCGCGAAGGGGCCTCAGCCAATGCTATCGAGCAGATTTACGGCATCCTCAACGGGACCTGCAATTACATCCTATCGACTATGGAAGACAGCGGTGCCGATTTTGGTGAAACGCTGCAGGCGGCGCAGGAACTGGGCTATGCCGAAGCAGACCCGACCTTCGACATTGAAGGGATTGATGCCGCGCACAAGCTCGCCATCCTTGCCGGGATTGCCTTTGGCGCGCGGATTGATTTTGCTTCCGTGGATTGCGCCGGTGTTTCGCGAGTGCGAGCACAGGATATCGCCCAGGCTGACGCGCTGGGCTTTGTCATTCGCCTGATCGGGCGGGCCGATATTGATACCAGCACGGGTGAAGCGCGGCTGTTCCAGCGGGTGCAGCCCTGCCTGGTGGACAAGGAGCATCCGCTGGCGGCAGTTGATGGCCCGACTAATGCTGTGGTGGCAGAGGGCAATTATGTCGGCCGCCTGCTGTTCCAGGGCGCTGGGGCCGGCGATGGCCCGACCGCCAGCGCCGTGGTCGCTGACCTGATCGACATTGCGCGCGGCGATGCCGGTACACCCTTCTCTGTCCCGGCGGCTACCATGGTTCCGATGGCCAAGGCGGATACCGGACACCGCATGGGCCATAATTATATCCGTTTCACCGTCACTGACCGTCCCGGTGTGCTGGCGGAAATCACCGCAGCCATGCGCGATGCAGGCGTTTCGATTGAAAGCCTGATTCAGCAGGGCAAGCCGGAAGAAGGCGGCGAAGTGCTGGTGGCGATGGTCACGCATGAAGGGCCGGAAAGCGCGGTGACGGAAGCGCTGCGCCTGCTTGACGGGTCAGACAGCCTGACTGCTGAGCCTCTGGTAATGCCGATCCTCGAAGCCTGAGCGGCCAGCGCAAGCGCATTATTGCGCTGGTGGAAGCCCGGTTTCGGCTTCGTCCGGACTGGTTTCATAGCCCAGGGGAGGCAACCCTCGCCCCACCCGGTCAGCGTCGGAGCCAATGGGTGTGGCGGGCAGTTCCTCGAAATTGATCAGGATCGCTGGCGGCGCGGGGCAGGGATTGAACAGGAAGCCGCACAATCCGCTGACCGTGGGCGGCCCGGTGAAAATATATTCCCCGGCTACGTCAGGCGTCCTGATATCGCCTTCGTTCATCGTCTCTTCGGCGTAACGGTTTGCGTTTTCGTCGCTTGAATAAAGGCGGTGCTGGCTGTTGTCCCGCTGGCCGCAAACGACGATTTCATTGGTGATGATGGCTGCTTCTTGCTCGGCCTTGCACAAAGCTTCATCGGCCTTGTCCGGCTTCGGCGTGGTGTCGACCAAAATGTCGATTCGTTCCGGTGGTTCGGCAAAAACCGGAGTGGCGATGCTGGCTATTGCCAGAGCTGGCAATCCGGCGAAGAATCTGGACACAATCGAACTCCGATTTGCTGCCCCCTGCGGCTTTCTTCCAAGCGCCCTGCCAGTTAACCGCGTGTGAATGCGCGCTAATCATCATCCTGTGCGGGCAAGCCCCTTGCAATCCGGTCGGCATCGGATCCTTCCGGCGCTGTGGGCAAGGCTTCGACATCGACAAAGATGGCTGGTGGTGGCGGGCACTTGCTGAGGAAGCATCCACCACCGATGCCTTTGCCCCGGAAAATATACTCGCCGGCGACATCCGGCGCATGTGGCACTCCGTCATCCAGCGCCTGTTTGGAATTCGGATCGAGATCGGCGGTCGATTTTACCCGGAAGGCAGAATGGTCCTCCAACCCGGCGCAGACGACGATTTCATCGCCTTTCTGGGGTCTGCAATTCTGTTCGGGCGCAGGCGGGCCATAGGATTTACGCGCTGTGCTAAGGACTTGCTCAGCGGTGGCGCCTTTTGTCTTCGGCGCGTCACCTTGCGCCTTCACAGGGGCAGCGGTGAGCAAAGGAGGCAGGGATAGCAGGGCAGCGGCCAGTATGCGCCCCGCAGCTCTTCTCGACATTCCCGCCCTCCGTGTTTATGCGCCTCGCAAGCTGACTTTGGGGACTGAATTGAACATGAACAAGACCGACAATGCCCTTGACCGCGTGCTCGTGCTGGAAATGGTCCGCGTGACCGAGGCAGCCGCGATTGCGGCGTCCGAACTGATCGGCCGCGGTGACGAGAAAGCCGCCGATGCCGCTGCCGTGGAAGCGATGCGCAAGGCATTTGACGAGCTATACATGGATGGCACCGTGGTGATCGGCGAAGGTGAGCGCGATGAAGCCCCGATGCTTTACATCGGCGAGAAGGTCGGCGGAGCTATCGGCAGGGGGCCGAAGATCGACATCGCACTGGACCCGCTGGAAGGCACCACCATCACGGCCAAGGCCGGCCCTAATGCGCTGGCAGTGCTGGCGGCGGCGGAAGAGGGCAACTTGCTCAACGCGCCTGACGTTTACATGGACAAACTTGCCGTTGGCCCCGGCTATCCGCCGGACATTATCAGCCTCGACAAAAGCGTGACGGAAAATGTCACTGCCGTCGCGGAAGCCAAAGGCGTGAAGCCGTCCGAAATCATTGTCTGTGTACTTGATCGCCCGCGCCATGCCGAGCTGATCGCTGAATTGCGCGGTCTTGGTTGCGGTGTGGTGCTGATCGGCGATGGCGACGTGGCCGGTGTGATCGCGGTGACCGATGAAGACACTACGATCGACATGTATATGGGCCAGGGCGGCGCACCCGAAGGGGTGCTGGCTGCGGCGGCGCTGCGCTGTGTCGGCGGGCAGTTCAACGGCCGGTTGGTCTTCCGCAACGAAGATGAAAAGGCGCGCGCCCGCAAATGGGGCATTGATGACCTTAATCGCATCTACAAGCTGGAAGATCTCGCCAAGGGGGACTGCATCTTCGCGGCGACCGGTGTGACCAGCGGCTCCCTGCTGGACGGGGTCAAGCGCCTGCGCAGCGGCAAGATGACGACGGAAAGCGTCGTCATGCGCGCCAGCAGCGGTACGGTCCGCTGGATCAGGGGCGAACACAAGCTGGGCTGAGCCGATTGTGCCGGGGGGCGATTTCTCCCCAGCATGACTCATTGTGCAGGTTGCAATCATGGGACGCCCGGCTATCCCGGCGCTGACGAGTCGTGCCCCGGATGGCGCCCGGGATAGTCGAGGGGACCCAGCCATGAAGATCATGTCCGGCAATGCGAACCTGCCGCTTGCCCGTGCCATTGCCGCCTATCTGGAAATTCCGCTGACTGATGCCAGTGTACGGCGCTTTGCGGATGAAGAAATCTTCGTGGAAATCCACGAAAATGTCCGCGGCGAAGATGTCTTCATCGTCCAGTCGACCAGCTATCCGGCCAACGACAATCTGATGGAACTGCTGATCTGCATCGACGCGCTCAAGCGTGCCTCGGCCAAGCGGATCACAGCCGTGGTACCCTATTTCGGCTATGCGAGGCAGGATCGGAAGCCGGGCCCGCGCACGCCGATTTCGGCCAAGCTGGTGGCGAACCTGATCACGCAAGCGGGCGCAGACCGTGTGCTTTCGGTCGATCTTCATGCCGGGCAGATTCAGGGTTTCTTTGATATCCCGACGGACAATCTTTATGCAGCTCCAGTGATGGCCGCCGATATCCAGGCGCGCTATGGTGATCAGGACCTGATGGTGGTCAGCCCTGACGTGGGCGGCGTGGTTCGCGCCCGCGCGCTGGCCAAGCGGCTCGACAACGCCCCGCTCGCTATCGTCGACAAGCGCCGCGACCGCCCCGGCGAGAGCGAAGTGATGAACATCATCGGTGACGTCTCCGGTCGCCACTGCATCCTGATCGACGATATCATCGATTCGGGCGGCACTCTGTGCAACGCGGCGCAGGCGCTGCTCGATAATGGCGCGAAGAGCGTGGCCGCTTACATTACCCATGGGGTGCTGTCCGGCGGCGCAGTGGCCCGCGTCGATGGTTCCGCGCTCAAGGAGCTGGTGATCACCGACACGATCCTGCCGACCGATGCCTGCAAGGATTCGACCAAAATCCGCGAACTGACCATCGCTCCGCTGATCGGCGAAGCCGTTCGCAGGATTGCCGATGAAAGCTCGGTTTCGAGCCTGTTCGACTGATGCGGCGCGCGGTTGCCCTGGCCGCAGCGTTATTCCTGAGCGCGTGCGCCACGGCCCCTCGGGCTGAAGCACTTGCTGTCCTCCAGCGCGAACCGGGCGTCCATCTCGTCCTGGAAGGCGGGATCGAGGCTGCGCCGGGCTATCACCTCGTCATGGGTGAAGTCGTGATGGGGCCGGACGGGGTCATTCCGCGGCATTTCCACTCCGGCGAGGAATTCCTCTATGTGATGGGCGGCAGCGCCACGGTGATCCGCGAAGGCGAACCCGACCTTGTCTTGCAAGCCGGACAGTCTGTGCGGATTGCGCCCGGCGTGGTGCATGGTGGCAAGGCGGGGCCGGAAGGAATCCGCGGTGTGTCGAGCTGGGTGGTCAAGGATGGAGAGCCGCTCCGCACCGTCGTGCCCGATTGACCGGGAAGCGCTTCACGGCTTGACCAGCATCGCAGGGCCGCGCAATGCCCATGCCCCATGAACCTCACCGCTGACTTAGCCGTCGCTTATTGCCACCCTGACGTTGCGCGAATTGTAGCGGATGTTTGATGCATCGGATTTCGCTCGTGCGGAGCGGTTGGGGCGTATCCGCTTGTCTGAGCGCTTCTTCATGCGGGATTTCCTTTTCAGCGAAACTGCGCTGGCCTATCGCTTGCCCAACCTCCCGACAGATGAGAAGCTTGCGATTGAGGTAGGCGAAGGCCTGTGCCAGCACCTGCTCGAACCGCTTTGTGATCGGTTCGGCCACATTCATATTCGGTCAGCCTTCCGGTCTGAAGCGGTGAATGAAATCGGCAACCGGGACAATCGTAACTGTGCGAGCAACGAAGCAAATTTTGCCGATCATATCTGGGATCGGATGGATGGAGCCCGAAAGGGCGCCACGGCCTGCGTGGTTATTCCTGCGTTCTATGACGCCTTCCAAGCAAGTGGCGATTGGACCGAACTAGCGTGGTGGGTGCATGACCACCTGCCATACAATACGATGTTCTTCTTCACTCGGGAGAAGTCGCGCTGGGCGTTCAACCTGAACTGGAGCACCGGCGTGTCGCCGGAAAGACGTATTGATAGCTATGAAGGCCGATACGAAAATGGGGAGTGGACCACCAAGCGCCTGTTGACCAAAATTGGCATGGCAAACAATGAAGGCGATCACTCGTCGTGCTATGCGCGCTTGGAGGAACGATTATCACAATGAACCTCACAGCCGAAATCGCTCTTGCCCATCGCCTCGCTGACGCTGCCCGGGCTGAAATCCTGCCGCATTTCCGGCGCGTCGATGTGGAGCGCAAGGAAGATGCCTCTCCCGTTACCGAAGCGGACCGGGCGGCGGAGGAAGCCATGCGGCGTATCCTCAAGGCGGAAGTGCCGCAGGATGGGGTGCATGGCGAGGAATTCGGCGTGGAGGAGGGGCGCTCCGGCCGTCAGTGGGTACTTGATCCGATCGACGGCACCGCAGGCTTTATCGCCGGACGCCCGATCTTTGGCACGCTGATCGCGCTGCTGGTTGATGGCTGGCCTGTGCTGGGCGTGATCGACCAGCCGGTGTTGCAGGAGCGTTGGCTGGGTGTTGCGGGCCAGCCAACCACACTCAATGGCAAATCCGTTACCACGCGCCGCTGCCGCGAACTGTCAGAGGCGACCATTGCCACCACCGGGCCGCATTATTTCGACAACCACCAGGGTGAGCACTTCATGGCGCTGGCCGCCAGGACCGATCACCGCCGGATGGTGATGGGCGGGGATTGCTACAATTACGCCATGCTCGCCACCGGCCAGCTCGATATTGTCTGCGAGGCCGGGCTCAAGCTGCATGACTGGGCTGCGCTGGTGCCGGTGGTGGAAGGCGCAGGCGGGATGATGTGTGACTGGAATGGCGAGCCGCTCGGCCCCGGCGCAGGCGAACATGTCCTCGCACTGGGTGATCCGGCGCGACTGGAGGATGTCGTCGAAGCGCTCGCCTGCGGCCATTGAGGCTGATTCAGCTAAGCTGAATCGGTGCCGCATCCACGTCAGTGGATCAGAAAGCCGAGCGCTTCAACAAGTCTTACTTGACCTTCGTCCAGGTCTCCGCGTCGCACATGCTCTTGCCCATGGCGCAGCCCTTGATCTTGATCGAGCTTGCATCGCTGGTGACGGTGCCGTTGAAGCTCATGAAGCCGGGCATACCCGGATGCTTCATCTTCTTGCCGGTCCAGGCTTCGCCGCTGTCAGTCATGCCATGGCACATTTCGAAATTCTTCTTCTTGCCTTCGGTGATGCGGCAGTAGAGCTTGCCTTCCGTCACCCAGACGCGGACGGTATCGCCATTCTTGCGTTTATAGGCGCCGGTGGGATCGGCGGCAGCCGATGCGGGCACGGAAAGCCCAAATGCGACAGATGCAGCGCACAATGCGACCAGAGTTTTCTTCATTATTCTCTCCTCTCCCTCTTATTAGTGCTAGCTAAATTAGCAGATACTGATTGAGAGTCGAGAGCGGTGGATTTGTAAGAGGACGGGTCCGGATGAAGCTGTTTTTCTACGGTGTGCTGATGGGCGATGTGGCACCGCCGCGCGTGCAGGAACTGCTCGCCGGGATCGGGCCGGGTCAGCCCGCTACAGTACGCGGGACGCTCTATGCTGTGCCTGATCCGCGCGGAGCCTATCCGGTGCTCTTGCCCGGTAGTGGCCTGGTCCATGGGCGGCTGCATGAGGCCGGGCGCGTCAACATCGCAGCGCTGGACAGGTTTGAAGGGGTTGATCCGGATGACCCACTGGCTGGTGAATATCGGCGTGAGGAAGTGGAGGCACTTGATGCAGGGGGCGCACGCCATGCGGTGCAGGCCTATCTCTGGAACCGCGAGCCGGATGCGCGGCTGGAGCGGGTGGCCAGCGGGGACTTTGCCAGCTGGCTGGCGCAAAGCGGCCAGCGCGCCTTCGGTCATTGAAAGAAGCGTGTTGCCCTTTCCTACTCGCAACGCGCAGGGCAAAAGGAGTGCATGAACTCTGCGCCCGCTACTACCCTTGAGACGCCCGGACATGGCAGACCGGCGGACGCTTGTTTTTGGGCCTTGGACACTGTTTCATGTGTTCCACTTTGCAGGAAAACCCGCGGGAAGATGAACGGATGAGCGAGCATAGCGCCACGGTTGAAAGGGTGTTCCAGCAGATCGCCGGCGATGGCGATGACCGCGTTTGCCGCGACATCCCGGACAGCGCCTGTCGCGAG
The DNA here is from genome assembly GCA_024236195.1 of Sphingomonadaceae bacterium. GTDB lineage: Bacteria > Pseudomonadota > Alphaproteobacteria > Sphingomonadales > Sphingomonadaceae > JACXVD01. The sequence goes on along the minus strand of JACKKZ010000002.1, from coordinate 442,852 downwards.
GAGCCTCGCAACTTCCTCACCCATGTCGCCGCCTTGACCCTGTCCAAGTCCGCCGACGGATTGGTCGATCCCAAGCTGGTGTTGAGCTGGCTCCTCACCAGTATCGGCGCACCGGCGGCGGTGATCGGCCTGCTGGTGCCGGTGCGCGAAGCAGGTGCGCTGTTGCCGCAGCTGTTCACCGCGGGCGCAATCCGGCGTTTGCCACGGCGCAAATATGTGTGGGCCGCGGGATCGGCGGTGCAGGGATTGGCTGTGCTGGGGATCCTTGCCTGTGCCCTGTTTCTGGATGGCGCAACGGCGGGATGGGGCATCCTTGCCTGCCTCGCCGTGCTGGCGCTCGCGCGCAGCGCCTGTTCGGTCGCTTACAAGGACGTGTTGGGCAAGACGATCAGCAAATCGCGGCGCGGGTCTGCAACCGGGCTGGCGGGCTCGATCTCGGCGGCGACGGTGATCGTGTTTGCGCTCTTGCTGGTCTCCGGCTGGATCGAACGGATGGACCTCGTGCTGGCAGCGCTGGCCATCGCGGCTGGCGCGTGGCTGCTGTCTGCCGCAGTGTTCGTTACGCTGGAGGAAGAGGCTGGGGCAACGGAGGGCGGCGCGAATGCGCTGGATGTGGCGCGCGACTATTGGGGATACCTGACGAGCGACCGGCAATTGCAGCGCTTCATCCTCTCCCGCGCCTTGCTCACCGCAACGGCGCTGGCCCCGCCATTCATGGTCGCGGCGTGGTCAGCCAGCAGCGGGGATGGCGGCGGGCAGGCCTATGCTGGGCTGGGCTTCCTGGTGCTGGCCTCCGCCTTGGCGAGCCTGCTCAGTTCCTGGTTCTGGGGGCGGCTGGCGGATCGCTCGAGCCGCAAGGTGCTGGCCTATAGCGGACTGGTCGGCGCGGCGGCGCTTTTGGCGACCGGTTTGCTGGGGCTGGGCGGGGGATTGCGCGATGCGGTCCTGCCGCCAGTGCTGCTGTTCATCCTGATGGTCGCCTATCAGGGCGTGCGCCTGGGGCGCTCGACTCATCTGGTCGATATGGCGGGGGAGGAGCAGCGCGCAGCCTATACTGCCTTGTCCAACACGTTGATCGGGCTGGTGCTGCTGGGCGGTGGGGCTTTCAGCCTGCTGGCGAGCGCAACCGGACCGTCAACCGTGCTGCTGGTGATGGCGGGGCTGGCGTTGCTCGGCGGACTGGCCGCCTTCGGGCTGGAAGAGGTTCAGCAGGGGGAGGACGCATAGACGCTTGCCTTTTGGGCCGCTTGGCCCTAGTTGCGCGCCCTTCACTGACACGTGATTCTACCGCCGGTCTGGCTGAAAGGGCTGCCAGGGCTGGTCGGACGTGTCTCTGCAAAGGAGATGAAAATGCCCAAGATGAAGACCAAGAGCGGTGTGAAGAAGCGCTTCAAGATCACCGCAAATGGCAAGATCAAGCACGGTGTGGCTGGCAAGCGCCACCGCCTGATCAGCCACAATGCCAAGTACATCCGCACCAATCGCGGCACCAAGGTCTTGTCCGACGCGGACACCAAGGCCGTGAAGTCGTGGGCCCCCTACGGCCTCGACTGAGCCCGGACGAGAGACAGGAGTACTAAGCAATGCCACGCATCAAACGCGGTGTTACCACCCGCGCCAAGCACAAGCGGATTCTCGACCAGGCGAAGGGCTATCGCGGCCGCCGGAAGAACACGATTCGCGTCGCCCGCCAGGCCGTCGAAAAGGCCGGCCAGTATGCCTATCGCGACCGCAAGGTTAAGAAGCGGAACTTCCGCGCCCTGTGGATCCAGCGCATCAACGCCGCTGTTCGCGCTGAAGGCCTGACCTATTCGCAGTTCATGAACGGCGTGAAGAAGGCCGGCATCGAGCTCGACCGCAAGGTGATGGCTGATCTCGCCATGAACGAAGGCGCAGCCTTCAAGGCGATCATCACGCAGGCGAAGCAGGCCCTGGCCTGATTCGCGTCGGGAGCGCAGCCAACCGGCTGTCAGCTTTGTGACAATTCCAAACGGGCGTTGCGGAAAAGCTCCGCAGCGCCCGTTTTGTGTCGCGTTTCTACAAATTCTCCTTGGCCTTGGCCGGTGGCTGCCTTAGTCAGCTTGGTGTCAGCAAGGGGGCGCGCGCATAGTCATGGGGCAGGATTGCGACATTGATGTCCGCTTCTTCCGGCCACCGCCTGACCTCGAAGGCTGTTTCACGACCTTCTCCCGGCTTGAGCTGACCGTTCCCGATGGCGGGACAGTGCAGGACTATCTCCAGCCGGAATGGGCCAATTTGCGCTTCTTCAAGGGCCAGCCGCCGGTTTCGGAAATTCCCGGCGGTCCGGTGCTGGAAAATGCCCGGCTGACGGCGACCGGACCCAGTTCTCTGCCTGGCCGGTTCGAACTGGGTACGACGCGCATGTGGGGCATCGGCCTGTTTCCACTCGGCTGGGCGCGCTTTATCGGTGTTGACGCATCGGCCCACGCCAACCAGGTCGTCAATGGCGAGACCGACCCGGTCTTTGCCCGCTTCGGCGCCCTGGCGGATAGGTTGTTCACCGAGGACCGCGATGATGAAACGGAGTTTGAGCGGCTGGTCGCCTTCTTCCGCAGCGTGGACGAGCCAGTCAAAGATGAACCACGCATACGTGCCGTCCATGCCGCGATTGTCGATACGGACATGAGCACAGTTGCGGAATTGGCGGACCGGGCAGGGCTGTCCACACGCTCGCTCGAGCGGCTGTGCCGCCGCCATTTCGGCTTCTCGCCCAAGCTGCTGCTGCGCCGCCAGCGTTTCATGCGCAGCCTTGCTGCCTTCATGCTGCATGAAGGGAAACACTGGAGCGAAGTGATCGACAATCACTACCACGATCAGGCCCATTTCGTGCGCGAGTTTCAGGCCTTCATGACCATGAACCCAAGCGAATATGCAGCCTTGCCCCATCCCGTGCTGAGCGCCTTCATGGCCGAACGTAAAAGAATCTGGGGCTCGCCGGCGCAGACGCTGGACAAGCCCTGACAGCAGGACGGCGCTGCAGGCAAATCCTGCAACGCCGCCACTCGCGACTAAATTGTCGGCCCTATTGCAGGTCTTCGACCGAGACCCAGCCCTTGGTCCCGAAATTATCCGTCACTTCGATGAACAGCCCCGCGCGATTGCCGGTCGGGTTGAGCGCGGTCCCCGCTCGCAGCGCCCGAACCTCTGCGCCATCGCTTGCTGCGCTGGCGCGCATCACAGTATCAACGGCGACAGTCGCGCCAGCGCTCGTGGCAGCGGGTTGGGCCAACCCAGCAGCGGGGGCTGCCTCCATCGCGGCCCGCTGGGCGACCACCTGGTTGAAGGCAATGACAAAGGCTTCCGCCAGCATCTCGCCATTCTTGTTGCCCTGGTAGCCGCTCGCAGAAGCGGCAGTCTGGGCCCATCCACCGCCATTGCCACCAAAGGTGATAGTGGATTTCTTCACGGAGCCAGAACCGGAAGCGACCGTCATGCCGTTGGCGGGGCTAACGACGCGCAGGCCCGCTGCCACTGTCTTGCGCTTGCCACCCAGCCCGCCAAACATGCCCAGAGCAGCGCCACCAAAGGGAACGCCGCCCAGTACCTTGCCCGCCGCACCGGAGCGCCACAATGCCTCACCTGCCAGTCCCTTGCCCATCTCGACACTCTTGTCGACTTCCTCCTGGTCCCCCGCGACCGCAGTGACGAGGAACCGGGCGGGTTCGCCGCTGGCCGGGCTATGCGGTGTAAAGCAGCCGGATTCGAGAGCCAGCGCATTGATCAGTTCGCGAGGGGACCCCAATCCGAATTTGGTCCAGCCCGCCAGATCGCCATCGACCAGCGCAATAGTACCAAGGCTTGCTTCGCATTTGACCAGCTCGGGCGGCGGATCCTTCTTGGCAAAGGCTGGCACGGGCTGGAATGCCAGCGCGGCTACGCAGGTGCTGGCTACAAGTTGTTTCATCGAAATTGTCTGACGCATGATGACTTCCCCGTTCGTTGCAGGAACGAGTCGTTGTGTCTCATGCTCTGGCAGGCTCGTCACCGGGTCGTGCCAAACCTGACAGGGCTTGTCATGACTGCGCATGGCATTGTCATCGAAATGGCGGCATTTGCTCCCATGCTGGGGTAAAATCAGGGCTTGGGCCAAGCGGAAATGGCGGCTAGGGACGCCCGCTGAAGGACGGGGCGCTTTGCCCTGCGATGGAGAATGCACGTGACTATCGAGAGCCTTGGCAGCGAAGCGCTGGAGCGCATTACCGCTGCCGGCGATGCAGCCGCACTGGAAGCGCTGCGGGTCGAATATCTCGGCAAACAGGGGTCGGTGTCCGGCCTGCTCAAGACGCTGGGCAAGATGAGCCCGGAGGAGCGCCAGACTGAAGGGCCGAAGATCCATGCCCTGCGCCAGAGCGTGACCGATGCACTCGCGAGCCGCAAGGAAGCGATTGACGCAGCCGCGCTGGAGCAGCAGCTCGCCTCGGAAACGTTCGACCTGACGCTGCCTGCGCCGGAGCGTCCGCGCGGGAGTGTCCACCCGGTCAGCCAGGTGATGGACGAGCTGGCGGAAATCTTCGCGGACCTGGGTTTTGCTGTCGCGACCGGCCCTGAAGTTGAGGACGACTGGCACAATTTCACCGCGCTCAACATGCCTGAAAGCCACCCGGCGCGTGCGATGCACGACACGTTCTATTTCCCGGATCGGGATGAAGAGGGGCGGCGCATGCTGCTGCGCACGCATACCTCGCCGGTGCAGATCCGGACCATGGTGGCAGAGGGTGCGCCGCTGCGGATCATCGCGCCGGGCCGCGTTTATCGCAGCGATAGCGACGCCACGCACACCCCGATGTTCCACCAGGTCGAAGGTCTGGTGATCGACAAGGGCATCCACCTCGGCCACCTCAAATGGACGCTGGAAACCTTCCTGAAGGCCTTTTTCGAGCGGGACGATATCGTGCTGCGCCTGCGCCCGTCCTATTTCCCCTTCACCGAACCTTCGGTCGAAGTCGATGTGGGCTGGGAAAATGTGGGTGGCCGCCGCGTGCTGGGTGGCGATGGCGATGCGCCGGGCCATGGCTGGATGGAACTGCTCGGCAGCGGCATGGTCAACCGCCGCGTGATCGAATTCGCGGGTCTTGACCCCGATGAATGGCAGGGCTTTGCCTTTGGCGTGGGCGTGGATCGTCTCGCCATGCTCAAATATGGGATGGACGATCTGCGTGCCTTCTTCGACGGCGACATTCGCTGGCTGCAACATTACGGATTTTCGGCATTCGACCAGCCGACCCTGTCGGCAGGCGTAGGAGCGCGGCCATGAAATTCTCGCTCGAATGGCTCAAATATTTCCTCGACACCGAAGCTTCCGCTGCGGAGATTTCGGCGAAGCTCAACGCCATCGGGCTTGAGGTCGAGGGCGTGGAAGACCCGGCAGAGAGCCTTGCTGGTTTCCGCATTGCGCATGTCCTCACCGCCGCGCCGCATCCCGATGCGGACAAGCTGCAAGTTCTCACCGTAGACACGGGCGAAGGCGATCCGCTGCAGGTGGTCTGCGGCGCGCCCAATGCCCGTGCAGGGATGAAGGGTGTGCTCGGCCTGCCCGGCGCCGTCGTGCCCGCCAATGGCATGCAATTGCGCAAGAGCGCGATCCGCGGGGTCGAGTCCAATGGCATGATGTGCTCCACCCGCGAGCTGGAATTGGGCGATGACCATGACGGGATCATTGAACTGCCTGATGACGCGCCAGTCGGCACGGATTTCGCTACCTATCATGGGGCATCACCGGTGTTCGATGTGGCGATCACGCCCAACCGCCCCGACTGCATGGGTGTTGACGGGATTGCCCGCGACCTCGCAGCCAGCGGGATCGGCACTTACAAGCCCTTCGTGCAGGAACCGGTTGCAGCCAGCTTCCCCTGCCCGGTGGAAATCCGCACGGATGATCCGGAAGGCTGCCCGGCCTTCTATGGTCGTGTCATCCGGGGTGTTACCAATGGTGGCTCGCCCGACTGGATGCAGCAGCGTCTGATCGCGGCCGGCCAGCGCCCGATCAGCGCGCTGGTGGACATCACCAACTATGTGATGCTCGCCTTTGGGCGCCCGGCCCATGCCTATGACCTTGCCAAGCTGAATGGTGCCGTTGTCGCCCGCCGTGCGAAGGATGGCGAGCAGGTGCTGGCGCTCAACGAGAAAACCTACACGCTCGATTCCGGAATGACCGTAATCGCCGACGACAGCGGCGTGCATGACATTGCCGGGATCATGGGCGGGGAGCATTCGGGTTGCAGCGAAAGCACCACCGATGTGCTGCTCGAAATCGCCTATTTCGATCCCGACCGCATTGGGGCGACCGGGCGCAAACTGGGGCTGTCATCTGACGCCCGCACCCGCTTCGAACGCGGAGTGGACCCTGAATTTCTCGATGCCGGGCTGGAGATACTCAGCGCGCTGATCCTCAAGATTTGCGGTGGCGAGGCGTCTGAAGTGGTCCGTGCCGGGTCGCCGCCGGTGGAGCGCAAGCTGGTCGATTACGAACCGCTGCTGGTGGAAAAGCTGGGAGGTGTCGATGTGGACGAGGCAAACCAGCTCGCCATCCTTTCCGCACTGGGCTTCGAAGCGCTCAACACGCAGATCGGGCCGGGGCGCAAGACCTGGCAGATGAGCTGCCCGCCGCGTCGCCATGACATCGAGGGGCCAGCCGATCTGGTCGAGGAAGTGGTGCGCATCCACGGGCTCGATAATGTTGCCAGCGTTGCCCTGCCGCGCAGTGCCGGGGTGGCCAAACCGACGGCAACGCCCGCGCAGCTGATGGAACGTCGCCTGCGCCGTGCCGCCGCCGCCAGCGGGCTCAATGAAGCGATCACCTGGTCCTTTATCTCGGAGGAAGAGGCCGCCGCCGTGGGCGGTGGGCGCTGGGTGCTGGAAAACCCGATCAGCGAAGACTTGAAGGTCATGCGGCCTTCGCTCCTGCCCGGCCTGCTTTCGGCGGTGCGCCGGAACATGGATCGCGGGGCCAGCAGCGTTCGCCTGTTTGAAATCGGGCGACGTTACCTTGCCGATGGCGAGAAGCTGGCGCTGGTCGGCGTGCTTGCGGGTGAAAAGCAAGCGCGCAGCTGGCAGGGCGGCAAGGCAGTGGCCTTCGACGCCTATGATGCGAAAGCGCATTGCCTCGAACTGCTCGAAGCTGCCGGTGCGCCGGTCGACAAGCTGCAGGTGATGCGTGAGGCGGGAGAGTTCTATCATCCCGGCCAGTCGGCCACGTTGCGGCTGGGGCCAAAGAACGTGCTTGCGAGCTTTGGTACGATCCATCCGACAACGCTCAAGGCCTTCGACATTGACGTGCCGGTGGTGGCTTTCGGCCTCCATCTCGATGCGATCCCGGCGAAGAAGGCGGGCGGAACATTCGCCCGTGCCACCTATGCGCCGCCTGCGTTGCAAAGCGTGGAGCGCGACTTCGCTTTCCTCGTCGATGTGGCGCGGCCGGCGGGCGAGCTGCTGCGTGCCGTGCAGGGTGCGGACAAGGTGAATATCGTCGCGGCCCGCATCTTCGACGATTTCCGCGGGCAGGGCGTGCCGGAAGGCAAGAAGTCGATTGCGGTGGAAGTAACCCTCCAGCCGGGCGAGAAGAGCTACACCGACGAAGAGATCAAGGCGATTTCAGAAAAGGTGGTAGGCGCAGCGGCGAAGCAGGGCGCGGAACTGCGCGGATGAGCAGGATCGCACTTGTAACCGGCGCAACCTCGGGCATTGGTGAGGCTTGTGCGCGCAGCCTGGTCGGCTCGGACTGGCGGGTGATCGGCACGGGGCGGCGGGCCGAGCGGCTTGAGGCGCTCAAGGCCGAGTTGGGCGATGCCTTTCATCCTGCGGTGTTCGATGTTCGCGACGAGGCAGCGCGCGATGCGGCGCTGGCTGCGTTGCCGGAAAGCTTTGCGGGGATCGACCTGCTGGTCAATAATGCCGGGCTGGCGCTAGGGACTTCGCCCGCTCAATCGGCTGACCTCGACCAGTGGAAGACCATGATCGAAACCAATGTCACTGCGCTGGTTTCGCTGACGCACAAACTGCTGCCCGGCCTGATCGAGCGGAAGGGGGCGGTGATCAACCTTTCCAGCGTGGCGGCGACCTATCCCTATGCCGGCGGCAATGTCTATGGCGGGACCAAGGCCTTTGTCCGCCAGTTCAGCCTCGGCCTGCGCAGCGACCTTGCGGGCACCGGCGTGCGTGTCTGCTCGATCGAGCCGGGCATGGTAGAGACCGAATTCACGCTGGTGCGCACCAGCGGCAACCAGCAGGCGCATGATGCGCTCTATGGTGGCGCGACCCCGATGACGGGCGAGGATATTGCCGAGACGGTGCGCTGGGTGGCCGAACTGCCGCCGCATCTCAACATCAACACGCTCGAACTGATGCCGGTAAGCCAGAGCTTCGCCGGGTTCCAAGTCGCGCGCGACTGAAGCGAAATCCTCCCTGCATGACCTCCAATCGCCGCACTTTCGCGATCATTTCGCACCCTGACGCGGGTAAGACCACGCTGACGGAAAAGCTCCTGCTGCAAGGCGGGGCGATCCATCTTGCGGGCGAGGTCAAGGCACGCGGGGCAGCGCGGCGGGCACGCTCGGACTGGATGAAGATCGAGCAGCAGCGCGGCATCTCGGTCACTTCCAGCGTGATGACCTTCGAGAAGAACGGGGTGACCTTCAACCTGCTCGACACGCCAGGGCACGAGGATTTCTCCGAAGATACCTATCGCACCCTGACGGCGGTCGACAGCGCGATCATGGTGATTGACGCGGCCAAGGGGATCGAACCGCAGACGCGCAAGCTGTTTGAGGTCTGCCGCTTGCGCAGTGTGCCGATCATCACTTTCGTCAACAAGGTGGACCGCGAAGGCCGCTCGATCTTTGAAACGCTGGACGAAGTGGCTGACGCGCTGGCGCTGGATGTCAGCCCGCAAAATGCCCCGCTGGGCATGGGCGGGCTGTTCAAGGGCATCCTTGATTTCAACGATGACACTGTCTCGATCCCCGAAGGCGGCAGCAAGGAATTCCTTGGCTCGCGCGAGCCGCTGGGCGAGCTTCCCGCCGACCTTGCGGAAGAAATCGAGCTGGCGCGGCTGGGCTATCCGGAGTTTGACCTTGAGGCCTATCGCAATGGTGACCTGACGCCGGTTTTCTTCGGCTCAGCGCTGAAGAACTTCGGGGTGGAGGAACTGATCGCCGCCATTGCCCGCTGGGCTCCGCCGCCGCGCCCGCAGCCGAGCGAGCAGGGCGAGATCAGCCCCGACCACAACGAAGTGACCGGCTTCATCTTCAAGGTTCAGGCCAATATGGACCCGCAGCACCGCGACCGGATTGCCTTCATGCGCATGGTCAGCGGTACCTTCAAACGCGGTATGAAGCTTATTCCGTCTGGCCTTGCCAAGCCGATTGCGATCCACTCGCCAATCCTGTTCTTCGCGCAGGACCGTGAGATTGCCGATACGGCGGAAGCGGGCGACATTATCGGCATCCCCAACCACGGGACGTTGCGCGTGGGTGATACGCTGAGCGAGAAGAATGCCTTTCACTTCACTGGCCTGCCCAATTTCGCGCCGGAAATCCTGCGCCGCATTGCGCTGCGCGATCCCACCAAGACCAAACAATTGCGCAAGGCGTTGGATGACCTTTCCGAAGAGGGCGTGATCCAGGTCTTCTACCCGGAAATCGGCGCGCAATGGATTGTAGGTGTGGTCGGCCAGCTGCAGCTGGAGGTGCTGATCAGCCGGCTGGAAGCGGAGTACAAGGTAGAGGCCGGGCTGGAAGCGTCCCCCTTCGCCACCGCACGTTGGCTAAAGGGTGATGCCAAGGCACTGGACGAGTTCGAGAAATTCAATCGTTCCAACCTTGCCAAGGATCGCGATGGCGATCTGGTTTTCATGGCCAAGAGCCCTTGGGACGTCAGTTACCAGGAAGAAAAGAACCCTGATCTGACCTTTAGCGCGACCAAGGAACGCTGACGCTTGCGGTTCGCTGCAGACCGCTCCAAGGTCAGCGCATGACGCTCCTCGGCCCGATTTCGCAAAGCTTCGTCTCGCAGCGCCTGCGGCTGCATTATGTTGACTGGGGTAACCACGGCAAGCCACCCCTGCTGATGATCCATGGCGGGCGAGACCATTGCCGTAATTGGGACTGGACTGCGGAAGTCTTGCGCGAGGATTGGCATATTATCGCCATCGACCATCGCGGTCATGGTGACAGCGAATGGGTCAGCGACGGCAATTACCTCGTTTCCGACATGGTCTATGACGTCGCGCAACTGGTGCACCAGCTTGACCTCGCACCTGTTTCCATTGTGTCGCATTCCATGGGTGGAGGTGTCGCACTCGGCTTTGCCGCCGCGTTTCCTGAAAAGGTGCGCCAGCTGGTTGCGATAGAGCCGGTGGGCCTGTCGCCGGAAATGGAGCCAGGACCGGATGCAGGCTCTTATCCTCAGCGTATGCGGAACTGGGTGGAGCGCAAGCGCGATGCCGCCGCACGGCAGGGCAAGCGTTATCCGACCATGGAAGATGCGCAGGAGCGGATGCAGGCAGTCAATCACTTCCTGTCCGAAAAGCAGGCTGAGCACCTGACCCGGCATGGCGTCAATCGCAACGAAGATGGCAGCTTCAGCTGGAAATTTGACCCTCATCTGCATTCATGGCCGGTCGATCCGACCACACGGGAAATGCGCGAGGATATGTGGCACGCCATTACCTGCCCGGTCCTGCTTCTCTATGGCGCGGACAGTTTTGCCACCAATCCGGAAAAGACCGGCCGGTTGAAGCATTTTCGCGATGCCAGCATGATCGAGTTCGAGAATGCCGGGCACTGGCTGCACCATGACCAGTTCGACCGCTATATCGAAACATTGCGGGATTTCCTCTGATGGCTGAATTCAGTGAAGCGCTTGATGCTGCGCACCGCGCGATGATCGCGCAGCAGCCGGTATTTTTCGTAGCCACCGCCGCTGATGGTGCCCGGATCAATCTTAGCCCGAAAGGCTACGATGCGTTCCGGGTGCTGGCTGATGACCGGGTCGCCTATCTCGACCTTGGCGGTTCGGGCAATGAGACAAATGCGCATTTGCAGGCTGACGGTCGCATCACCATCATGTTCTGCAATTTTCAGCAACCGGCCCAGATCCTGCGCATTTACGGAACAGGCCGGGCGGTGCTGCCTGCCGATCCTGAATGGGAAGGGCTGGCGGCGCATTTCACCCTGATGCCGGGCACTCGGCAGATTTTCGATATTGCCGTGGAAAGCGTCCAGACCAGTTGTGGTTGGGGTGTGCCAGTGATGCAGCTCGAGCGCGAGCGGCCCACCTTGCTCAAAGCCCACGCGAAGAGCAATCCGTCCGAATGGGCGGCAAAGCACGCCTTGCGACTGTCCAGCATTGACGGCCTGCCAACCCGGCCGACGGACCGCTATGTTGCTGGCGAGCCGGGCACGATCCCGGACTGAAGGGCGGCGGCGTGCAGCTGACCTTTGCCACTTATAACATCCACAAGGCAGTCGGTACCGATGGCCGCCGCGATGCGGACCGGATCATCACCGTGCTGCGCGAAATGGATGCAGATGTCATCGCGCTGCAAGAGGCGGATTTGCGGCTAGGCGAGCGAGCCAGCGTGCTGTCCCGTGCTGCCCTGGATGACACACCCTGGTATCCTGCCGATGTCGCGCGCAGGCCCCGCAGCCTCGGCTGGCACGGCAATGCCTTGCTGATCCGGCGCGGGATCGAAGTGGTGGAAGCGGAAGCGATCCACCTGCCTACGCTTGAGCCCCGTGGAGCGGTACGGGCAGATTTACTGCTGGATGGGATGCGGGTACGGGTTGTGGGAACGCATCTCGACCTGTCCGGCTTGCGGCGACGTGATCAGGTACATGCCATTCTTGGCCACTTGCGCATCTGCGACGGCGACCTGCCTACGGTCGTGATGGGGGATTTCAACCAGTGGGGCCTGCGCAGCGGTGCGATGCAGGCCTTCGGTCCGGAGTGGCAGATGTGTGCACCGGGGCGGAGTTTTCCCAGCAGGCGACCAATTGCCCGGCTGGACCGCATCGTCATGTCGCGGCACTGGCAGCAGCTCGAACAGGGGGTGCACCATAGCGCAAAGGCGAGCCAGGCCTCCGACCATCTGCCTGTGTGGCAACGGGCTCAATGCCCATAAATTAGGCGTATGATTAAAAAATAATCAAAAGGTCGATTGCGCCCTCACTCGCCATCGCCCCGATTGCGAGGAATCAAGCCAGATCTGAGTCTGGCACGGCTGTTGCATCGCGACATGCGGCCGGGATGTGCCCGGTAAAGCAGCCAGGGGGCATCGATGAAGTTCATCATCGCCATCGTTAAACCGTTCAAGCTCGACGAAGTGCGTGAAGCACTCACCGCCATTGGCGTTGCGGGCATGACCGTATCCGAAGTCAAAGGCTTCGGCCGCCAGAAAGGCCAGACCGAGATTTATCGCGGGGCCGAATATTCGACCAACATGCTTCCCAAGGTGAAGCTGGAAATTGCCGTGACCGACGAGATCGCACCGCAAGTGGTCGAAACCATCCAGCAAGCCGCCAGCACGGAAAGCATTGGCGACGGCAAGATCTTCGTTCTCGATCTGGCCTCGGCAACGCGCATCCGCACCGGTGAATCCGGGGATACCGCGCTGTGAGCCGGTCCGCGACAGATATGAGGGGTAACACCATGATCCGCAAATTCGCTTGCGGCACAGCGGCGCTGGGTGCGTCGATGTTCGCCGCTACCGCTGCTTTCGCACAGGAAGCAGCCGAAGCCGTGGCCGAAGCTGCCGCACCGGTTGCTGAAGCAGCCGCCGAAGCCGCTCCTGCAGTGGCAAATCCAGGTAACAATGCCTGGATGATGACAGCCACAGTGCTTGTGATGCTGATGATCCTTCCGGGTTTGGCCTTGTTCTATGGCGGTCTGACCCGATCCAAGAATATGCTTTCCACTATGACTCAGATTGGTGCGACTGCATGTCTCGCCATGATTATCTGGGTGATGTGGGGTTATTCGCTGGCTTTTGGCGATACGACTTACGAAGGCACGCTGGGCCTGTTCATTTCAGGCGGCAGCTACTTCCTTGCGGGCACCGATGCCAGCAGCACCGCTGCCACCTTCACCGATGAAGTCATCAGCAAATATGTCTTCATCAGCTTCCAGATGACCTTTGCAGCCATCACGGCTGCGCTGATCCTGGGGGCAACGGCAGAACGCATGAAGTTCAGCGCAGTGATGGCCTTTGTGCCGATCTGGCTGACCATCGTCTATTTCCCGATTGCGCACATGGTGTGGGCGGGTGGCGGTCTGCTGTTCGAAGACGGCGCGCTGGACTTTGCCGGTGGTACGGTGGTGCACATCAATGCCGGTGTATCGGGCCTCGTCCTCGCTTACCTGCTGGGCAAGCGTCGTGGCTATCCGGCTGAGCCGATGCCGCCGCACAGCCTGACGCTGACCATGGTCGGCACTGGCCTGCTGTGGGTGGGCTGGTTCGGCTTCAACGCTGGCTCCGCCCTGGAAGCCGACGGTTCCGCTGGCCTCGCCATGATCAATACCTTCGTTGCTACAGCAGCAGGTGCGCTGACCTGGATGGTGATCGAGCGTCTCGCCGGTCACAAGGGTTCGGCTCTGGGCTTCTGTTCGGGCGTCATTGCCGGTCTGGTGGCTGTAACGCCGGCTGCCGGTAACTCTGGTCCGTTCGGTGCGATCCTGCTCGGCATTGTGGCTTCGGCGGTGTGCTACTTCGCGGTGGCCAAGGCGAAGGCCAAGTTCGGTTACGACGACTCGCTCGATGCGTTTGGTATCCACGGCGTAGGCGGCATTGTTGGCGCCATTGGCACGGCAGTGGTTTACCAGCCGTTCCTCGGTGGCCCTGGCGACGGTTCGACCGCGCTCGGAGCACAGCTCGGCGTTCAGGTATTCAGCGTCCTCGTGACCATTGCCTGGGCTGGGATCGGCACTTTGATCGCTGGCTTTATCGTCAAGGCAATCATCGGCCTGCGGGTCAGTGAAGAAGACGAAGTCAACGGGCTCGATATCTCCGAACACGGGGAGCGCGCCTACAACTAATCACAAGTTTGGCGGGACCGGGTTTTCCTCTCTCCTCTCCTCCCCGGTCCCGCCTCACCACGTTCCTCCTGCGAACGAAAACTCAATGGGCCGGAGCCAGCCGCTCCGGCCCCTTTTTTCGTCTTTATCCGGCAGCGTTGCTCGACTAGGTTCCACGCCGAACAAGCTAAGAGGGGCCTCGCATGAAATACGTCATCGCCGTCATCAAACCGCATAAGCTCGATGAAGTGCGCGAAGCGCTTGGCACTATTGGTGTGGCGGGGATGACCGTTTCTGAAGTGAAGGGCTTCGGTCGCCAGAAGGGCCAGACCGAAATCTATCGCGGGACAGAATATCAGACCTATTTCATGCCCAAGGTGAAGCTGGAAATCGCTGTGAGCGATGAAATGGCGGGCCAGGTCACCGAAGCGATCCAGCAGGCAGCTGGCACGGGCTCAATCGGAGATGGCAAGATCTTCGTGCTCGACCTTGGGGCGGCGACGCGCATCCGGACGGGCGAGATGGGCGAAACCGCACTCTGACAAGAGCAATCCGCAGCCCTATTCCTGCGGTGGCTGGCGTTCCAGCCATCTGGCGCGGATTGCATCAGACGTATCGCGGCTGCCATCATGGCTCCAGCCGGGCTCTCGCAAGAGGTAACCGAGCTTGTGCCGCCATGGTGCGGACCACAGGTCGCGCGCTATGCCGATCCATTCATGGAATACCGCCCATAGCAGGTTGAAGCTGCCCAGCTGCTTTACGATGCCATATCGGATGCGCTCACTATCCTGCTCCTGCTGGAACGTGCCGAACATCCGATCCCAGATGATGAAGACCCCGGCATAATTGCGATCCAGATAGAGCGGGTTGGTCGCATGGTGGACGCGATGGTGACTGGGCGTATTCATCACCGCTTCGAACCACCGCGGCATGCGATGGATCGCTTCGGTATGAATCCAGAACTGGTAGATCAGGTTGAACCCGGCGCAAATCGCGATCATTGCCGGGTGGAAACCGATCAGCACCAGAGGCAGCCTGAAGACAAAGCCAAGCGCGAAGAAGCCAGTCCATGTTTGCCGAAGCGCAGTAGAGAGATTGTAATGCTGGCTTGAATGGTGGTTCACATGGCTCGCCCACATCCAGCGGATGCGGTGGGCGGCGCGGTGGAACCAGTAATAGGCCATGTCGTCTAGCACGAAGCAGAGAACCCACGCCCACCATTGCCAGCCAATCTCCAGCAGGCGAAACTGCCACGCCCACAAATATAGCGTAACCACCAAGCCACCAGTCAGCAGACCAGCGACGGTACTGCCAAGGCCAAAGGCCAGGCTCACCAGCGTATCGCGCGGTTCATAAGCCTGTGGCCGCTGACGGCTGGCCCAGATCATTTCGATCAGCACCAGCAGCACAAAGGCGGGAACGGCGTAGTCTACAGGATTAAAGTCAGGCATCTTGTCAGCTCGCTGGACCGGGCAAGCGCCGGAAACTTGCGGCCCATTCTGCTGCAGCTGGGCCAAGGTCAAGCGTTGCCGTGCCAAAGGTCTTTTCCGGGAAGGCAATCACCAGCAGACCCTGATCCAGCCGCCCCTGGGCCTGCTTGTCGAGCATCCGCCCTGCAAAATTGGCACCGTGCTGGCGGACCAGCATGATGCGGCCCGTGGCATCGCGCAGCAAGGCGCCATAGCCGGACCTGTCAATCGCGATATCGACCGGCTCAAAGCCACATTCTATCTCTTCAGCAAGCATGCGCGCTTGCTGTGGATCGCGAATGCGCGGCTCCTCGCCAAGCTTCAGCCAGCGGGCAAGGGCCGCCAGCGCCAGGATCGCCACCAGCGAGCCACCCAGCTGCAGGAGTGTAGTAGCGAGACTATCCATACGTTGGACTTAACCTTTGCCTGCCCCGGCGAGGACGTCCATCATGCCCCGAACGGGCCCGACATCATATCCGGCAATGGCCGCTGCTTTGGCGACAGCATCAGGTTCAGCCCCGCCAGCGGATTGTGCCAATGCCCACAAGAGCGTCGAGCGAGTGCCGGTGCGGCAATAGGCGAGCACGTGGCCTTCCGCACCCGCCAGCGCGCTGCCCATCACTTCAACCTGCTGGGCGCTGAACCCGCTGCGGGTGATAGGAATGGCGAGATAGTCCATCCCGGCTGCGCGCGCGGCTTCTTCAACGGCTGCACCGGGCAACTGGCCGGGTTCCTCGTCATCCGGGCGATTGTTGATCACCAGCGTGACGCCAGCGGCGCGCGCCTCTTCCAGGTCAGCCAGCGACAGTTGCGGGCTGGCCATTACCGAATCGGACAGGCGCCGAAAATCGCTCATGATTGTGCTCTCCTTGTTGCCGACCTTGTGCCCAACTGGCCGTTGGCTGGCAAGCAATGCAGGGCGCCAACTCATGCGAAAATGTCACATTGGGGAGCTATGCAGCGCTGAAATACTAAATCATTCGCGCAAGTGCTGAATCTTCGCTATGATAGTTGGTAGTTGGACGGGGGTAGCGACGTTTTCATTCGCTTTCCTGTGCCCGGCGCGGTCCGCCCACGCTGCCGGTAAGATGGTTTGGGCGATGAGACGAAGGTACGTACGAGCATATGGGTTACGATAGAGGGCGCCGCCGGGGCCGGGATAAACGCGATGGATTCGGCGAAGACAGTTTCGATCCCTTCCAGGGCGGACAAGGCGGCTTTGCCCCGCGCGACGATTTTGGTGGTGGTGACCGGTTCGGCGGCGGCGACCGTTTCGGCGGTGGCGGTGATCGCTTCGGTGGCGGTGGCGGTCGCGGCGGCCCCGGCGGCCCGCGCGGCGGCGGTGGTGGCGGCGGCGGTTTTAACCGCATGCCGGCTCAGGTCGTCGGCACCGGCAAAGGCGTCGTGAAATTCTTCAACGGCCAGAAGGGCTTCGGCTTCATCCAGCAGGAAACTGGCGGGGAAGACGTGTTCGTTCATATCAGCGCTGTGGAGCGTGCCGGGCTGGAAGGTCTCGCCGAAGGGCAGGAGCTGGAATTCAACCTGGTGGATCGCGGCGGCAAGATTTCGGCGCAGGACCTGCAGGTTGTGGGCGATGTGATCGCGGTCGAGAGCAAGCCGGCTGCACCCCGGCGTGAGCTGACTGGCGAGAGAGCGACTGGCACGGTCAAGTTCTTCAACTCGATGAAGGGTTTCGGCTTTCTCGTGCGTGACGATGGGCAGCCCGATGCGTTCGTGCACATCAGCGCGGTCGAACGGTCTGGTCTGTCGGGGCTGAACGAAGGCGAGCGCTATGAGTTCGACCTCGAGGTCGATCGACGAGGCAAGCACTCGGCGGTCAACCTTGTGCCCGTTCAGGGCTGATTCGCTGATTCGGGTTGCCCGGTCGTCTGATCGGGCCCCGCTAACCGCATAAACGGTTGCACTTGGCGGCCCCCTTGGTCCTTTGGACTGCGGGGCCGCCATTTGTCGTTTCAATCACGCCTTCAATTTTATTCGAACAGGAAAAAAGTCATGTCGATCACTCCGCTAATGCCCGTATATCCCCGGTGCGGCGTACGGCCTGTGCGAGGTGAGCACTGCCACTTGATTGACGAGGATGGCACGCGTTACCTCGATTTCGCCAGCGGCATCGCCGTGAATGCGCTGGGCCATTCGCATAAGGGGCTGATCGGCGCGATCCAGAAGCAAGCAGAGACGTTGATGCACGTCTCCAACCTCTATGGCAGCCCGCAAGGCGAAGAGCTGGCTCAGCGGCTGGTCGATAATACTTTTGCCGACACGGTGTTTTTCACCAATTCGGGTGCCGAAGCTGTTGAAACTGCAATCAAGACTGCGCGCGCTTATCACCAGTCAGTGGGCAATGATGAGAAGTATGAGCTGATTACTTTCAGCAATGCTTTCCATGGCCGGACCATGGCGACAATCAGCGCATCGAATCAGGAGAAAATGCACAAGGGCTTCATGCCGCTGCTCGCCGGGTTCAAATATGCCGAATTCGATGACCTGGAATCGGCCAAGGCGCTGATGGGGCCGAACACAGCTGGCTTCCTGGTCGAGCCGATCCAGGGAGAAGGGGGTATCCGCCCGGCCTCACAGGAATTCATGGCGGGTTTGCGCGCGCTGGCAGACGAGCATGATTTGATGCTGGTGCTGGATGAAGTTCAATGCGGTGTCGCCCGTACAGGTGCGCTCTATGCCTATGAGCATTACGGGATCGAACCGGATATCGTTGCAACTGCCAAGGGTATTGGCGGCGGCTTCCCGCTGGGTGCCTGCCTTGCGACGGAGAAAGCAGCGCGCGGTATGGTCTTTGGTACCCACGGCTCCACCTATGGCGGCAATCCGCTCGCCATGGCGGCAGGCAATGCCGTGCTGGATGCTGTGCTTGCCGATGGCTTCCTCACGGAAGTCACTGAAAAGGGGGAACGGATTCGTGCGCGTCTCGAACAGTTTATCGGCAATTATCCCGACCTGTTCGAGCTGGTTCGCGGCAAAGGGCTTATGCTGGGACTCAAGATGAAGGTCGAGAGCCGCCCCTTCTTTGTCCATCTGCGTGACAACCACCAGTTGCTCACTGTGGCGGCGGGCGACAACACGCTGCGGATTATTCCACCGCTGGTGGTCGGCGATGCCGAGATCGACGAATTCTTCGACAAATTGTCGGCCGGGGCTGCCGACTACCAAATTCCGGAGGGCTGACCATGGAATTGCGGCACTTCCTCGACCTGTCCGATGCTGGCGGTAATGCCATTGCAGCGATGATCAATGACGCCCAGGACCGCAAGGCCGCGCGGGCGGGCTGGCCGAAGGGGCAGGCGGATGCTGATGCTCCGCTGGCTGGTCATACGCTGGCGATGATCTTTGAAAAGAACTCGACCCGGACACGGGTGAGTTTTGACATGGCCATGCGCCAGCTTGGCGGCAGCTGTTTCATCCTCGAAGCAGGCACCAGCCAGCTTGGCCGGGGGGAGAGCATCGCGGATACGGCGCGAGTGCTCAGCCGCATGGCTGATGCGATCATGATCCGCACCGATGACCATGCCAAGATCGAGGAAATGGCTCGTCACGCGACAGTACCGGTCATCAACGGCCTGACAGACCGATCACATCCCTGCCAGATTGTAGCCGACCTGCTTACCGTGATCGAGTATGGCAAGGCACTGCCAGGGCTGGAAGTGGCGTGGCTGGGGGATGGCAACAATGTGTTGCACTCGATCCTTGAAGCCGCCGCACTGATGAAATTCAATGTGCGTGTGGGCGTCCCTGCGGGCTACGAACCGGAGGCTGAATTCGTCGATATGGCGCGCTCTGCCGGCGTGCAGGTGCCAGTGACGCAGGACGCAGCTGAAGCGATCAGCGATGCCGATGTCGTTGTGACCGATACTTGGGTTTCGATGGGGCAGGCTCATGCGGAGGAGAAGCTGGCCGCGATGGTGCCTTATCGCGTTGACGAGGCGCTGATGGCCAGAGCCAAGTCGGATGCGATCTTCCTCCATTGCCTTCCGGCTCATGTCGGCGACGAAGTGAGCGAGGGTGTGTTCGAAGGCCCGCAATCGGTTGTGTTCGACGAAGCTGAGAACCGCATCCATGGGCAAAAGTCGGTCCTTTTGTGGTGTCTCGGAAAGCTGGATTGAGTTGTGAGGTAGCGGGGAGGGCTTACTTTCCCTTTCGCTGTTCCCCATATGCCAGCTATGACCGAGCAAGCAGAAACCTACACCGACCGCGTCTTGTCCTTCACCTTGCCAACGCGCCATGCACGGGGGCGGGTGGTTCGGCTAGGCCCGGTTCTGGCCGAGGTTCTGGCTGCGCATGATTACCCCGTTGCAATCCAGCACTTGCTGTCGGAGGCGCTGGTGCTTGCAGCACTGGTCGGGAGCCTGCTGAAAGAGCCAGGTGACCAGCTAACCATGCAGGCGCAGACAGAAGGGGGCGTCGTCAGCTTGCTGGTCTGTGATTACCGGCAAGGAGAATTGCGGGGCTATGTCGATTTTGACCGTGACCGGTTGGCAGCGTTGGGGGCCAATCCTTCGCTCTATGCCCTGTTCGGCAAAGGATATCTCGCGATCACCTTCGACATGGCCAAAGGCAAGGGGCGCTATCAAGGTATTGTCCCGCTAGAAGGGGATTCGCTCGGAGAAGCCTGCCAGACCTATTTTACCCAGTCAGAACAGGTTCCGACCCTGATTCGCTCCGCCGTGCGTGTCCATGCGAATGATTGCGGGGCTGCGGGCTTCCTGGTTCAGCACTTGCCCGACGGTGAAGAGGGTCGAGAGCGCCTGCATGTGCGGATGGATCATCCCGAGTGGGAGCATGTCGCGGTGTTGGCCGGCTCTATCCGGCATGATGAACTGCTGGATCCTGCCTTGTCCATGGAAGCACTGGTATGGCGTTTGTTCCACGAAGAAGAGGAAGTGCGAATCCAGCCGGGGGAGGTGCTCCAGCGCGGATGCCGATGTTCTAACGCGCATTTCGAACAGGTTCTTGAGCGTTTCCCGGAAGAGGACCGCAAGGACATGCGCGATGAAGAGGGAATCATTCCGGTGGATTGCGCATTTTGCTCAAAGATCTTCAAGATTGCGATGTGAACGGTTCATCGCTTGTAAACACCATTTTGTCGTATAAGGTGCGCATGAGCAAGAATATCATCCCGGTCGCTGTCTGGAGTATCTGAAATGACCCGCATTGCTTCCATGGGCGTGCGGTCGACCTTGATGTTGGCCGCAATCCCGCTGACCATGTTGCTAACACCCGCTGCCGCACAGGCACCGGGCCTTGCCATGCTGGACTCGCTGCAGTCCGGTGAGTGGGAATTGCGCTTTCGCGACAGTGCTACGTCTCGCCGGATTTGTGTTCGCGATGGACGAGAGCTGATCCAGATCCGCCATACAGACAGTGGTTGCAGCCGCTATGTGGTGGAGGATGGGACGAGCGAAGTCACAGTGCAATATACCTGCCGCGGCAATGGCTATGGCCGGACGAGCATCCGACGCGAAACTGCGCGGCTGGTCCAGATCGAAAGTCAGGGCATTGTGGACGGCTTGCCGTTCCAATTCACTGCAGAAGGGCGCAGGTTGGGGGCCTGCAAATAGGCTTGGCCAACCAGGTCGGCCAAGATGCCCCCTACATCGCCATTGCACTGCCTTTCCAGAGCCCGTAGCGCGAATTCTATGATGACCGAACACGGAAGGAAGGCTGTTGTCCTGCTGTCTGGTGGCCTCGATTCGATGGTCACCGCAGGGCTGGCCCGAAAAGCTGGATATGCCCTGCTTGCCCTTACCATCGACTATAATCAGCGCCATCGTTGCGAGCTGGATGCGGCAAGGGATATTGCCGGGCGACTAGGCGTGGTGCGGCATGTGATCCTGCCTCTGGATTTGCGACAGTTTGGTGGTTCCGCGCTTACCGATGACATTGCCGTTCCGAAGGGAGGTGTGGAAGACGGTATCCCGGTGACCTATGTCCCGGCGCGTAACCTTGTCTTTCTTGCACTGACAACCGCATTTGCCGAAGCGGAAGGTGCCGGTGATATCTTTATCGGCGTCAATGCGCTGGACTATTCAGGCTATCCTGATTGTCGGCCGGAGTTCATTGCCAGCTTTGCGGAAACGGCGCGACTGGCGACGAAGGCGGGGATCGGAGGTGATAGCTTCACAATCCACGCTCCGCTGCAGCATATGAGCAAGGCAGATATTGCGCGGGAGGCGGATCGCCTCGGACTGGACCCGTCCTGGAGCTGGTCGTGCTATGATCCCACGCCAGAAGGGATCGCTTGCGGTTTGTGTGACAGTTGCCGGTTGCGCCGCAAAGGCTTTGCTGAAGCGGGCCTGATTGACCGCACACCCTACGCAGTCTGAACTTCCTACGAGTAGTCCGCGCTTGGCACAAAGCGGCACTCCCGCATCTCTACTGACCGCCCAACAAAAAAGGGGCCGGATTTCTCCGGCCCCTCTCATGGTATTCGCTGGTATCGCGATTACATGCCCGAACCCGGACCGTAGGTGATTTCCACGCGACGGTTCTGCAGTTCGCGAACGCCGTCGGCGGTCGGAACGCGCGGGTTGGCTTCACCGAAGGCTTCACCGGTGATCGCACCGTCAGGAATGCCGCGACCCGTGAGGTATTCACGGACCGATGCGTTACGGCGAGCAGCCAAGCCGAGGTTGTACTGCACCGAACCGGAACGGTCAGTGTAGCCAGCCAGCATGACCGGAACATTGGCGCAGCTGCGATATGCAGAGGCTGCGTTATCCAGCACCGTAGCTGCTTCCGGCGTGATGTCCGACTGATCCCAGTCGAAGAACACGATGTACGGGCCCTTGTTGCAAACCGGCGGCGGAGGCGGCGGCGGCGGGGGCGGCGGAGGCGGCGGGGGAGGCGGCGGCGGGGGCGGCGGCGGAGGCGGCGGAGTCGGCGCACCACCGAAGTTGTAGATCAGCGAGCCAAGAATGGAGTGCGAAGTCCACTTGGTGTTGATCGACTGGCCGAAACCGTCCACCAGATCCACGCCCGGTGCGTTGAAGTAGCGATACTTCAGGCCGATGTCCCAGCTATCCGTCAGCGGGGCGCGAACGCCGGCCAGTGCCTGCCAAGCGAAACCGGTGTCGGAATCGTTGAGGCCCGGACCTGCGGTGTTGACCGTGGTCGAAACGTCTACGCGAGCGACACCAACACCGCCGCCAACGAAGCCCTGCAGGCCATCGTCGTCGCCGAAGTCAGCCAGCGCGTTGACCATGAAGCTCAGCGCATTCGCGTCACCAGCTGCAGGAAACTGACCTGCGCCGGTAAGGGCAACACCCGAAGGGAAGCCGCCAATATTGATCGCGACCACATCCGTGTCAGCTTCACGATAGCTGCCTTCAGCTTCGAGGCGCACCGGCCCGAGGTCGTAGCCGACGACACCACCGAAATCGAAACCGGTGTCGGTTTCAATGCGACCGGCATCTTCGAGCGTGTTGATGTCCATGTCGAGGTCCTGAACGACCATCGCGCCGCCATCTACCCCGACGTACCATTGGCCGTCGCGGGCAAGGGCAGGCGATGCAAGGGCCGTCGAGGCCATCGCTACACCTATCACAAGATTCCGCATTATAACTTTCCCCTTTTAGCGAAATTGAGCCACCGAGAGAAAGTTTCCTAACTTTTCCTTGGGTCTTAGGCAAGCGATCTATTTGGGAAACTGTTGCAATAATGCCGCGATTCCGCATCGTCAGGTAGGAATATGGAGCGGCAGACCACGGACGGGGCAGCTCCACCGCACAGGACGGTCAGACGGCCGGGAAAATACCTGCAATGCGAAGCGATGATATCAGGCTGTCCAACATATCGCGTGCCTCGACATCTGCAACAGCCCCGCCGGAGGCGCTATTTGGCGCTACAGGGCGCTGCCATGCGCCGTTGTACAAGATCAATTGCCCGCTTGAGCGATCAAGCACGCGCATGCCGTCACGCGCTGTCACAAACAACCATGTACCAGCCTGCCACCCTGCCAGTTCACCAGCATGTCCGACCCAGCTTCCGGTCGGCGTATCCGATACCAGCCAGCATTCGCCTTGCGCCGGTGTGACGGGGGGATCAGATGCCTCCCCCTCAATCGCTGCATGCAGAAGCAAGTCCGCCCGCGACAGCGATTGGTTCACGATGAACTCCTTCTGGGCCTGACCAGCAGCCATGGCTGTGCTGCGGGCCGCGCAGGCTTTCCGGCTCGGCGGCGGAATAGAGCCGCGCCTGTGCGCCACCCGGCCAGCGGAGCAATTGCCGCGAGGGTTCGAAACGCGGGCGCAGGCGGGGCGGGGCGATAGCGAGCAGGCCGCTTTCGCCCTCCACCATCACCTTGCGCGCTTCGCCCAGCGAGGCCGCGACCAGCGCGATGCGCGCATTGGAGTCATTCTCCGCAATCATGCGCACCCATTCAGCGCCTGCGCGCGTCTTGCCGAAACCGCGCCCGGCCATGATCAGCCAATATTGCCACGCGCCCTCTGGCGGCAATTGCGCCTCGCGCGCCCAGATTTGCCAGCGATAGGTGAAGGCGGCACGCTGGCGTGTCGTCAGCCGGGCGAGATGCCTGATGCGTTCAGACTGATCGAGAGCGAGCAGCTCCTCCGCCTTGCTGTTACGCGACATGGTCGCTTTCCGGCTTGCGCTGGGCCAGGATTGCTTCATTGGCGAGGCGGCGCTGGCGCATATCCTCGATAAAGGCGTCGATGGATTCCAGCACGGCCTGCTCATCCTCTTCCTCGCGGAAGGCGCGTTCCTTCGCCACCGTCTCGCGATGCGCGGCGAGCAGGCGCAGCGCATTGGCGACATCCATCTTGCGCTTCGGGTCCGGGTCGCGAAGGTAGCCGAGCACTTCCATTTCCAGGTGCTCATACCCTTCAACCAGCGCGGCCAGCCAGCGCTCGGCGAAGGCCTTGTCCTCGCGCCGCGCGGCATAGGCTGTCTGCGCGCTGGTCTTGGCCATGGCGGCAGCGGCGCTGACATTGGAGGTTTCCGCAAGGTGCGTGATGAATTCATCTTTCCAGTGCGGATTATGTCGCGGCTCTTTCAACGGGCGCTGCGGGGCAGGGCAGGCCGCGCGGGCATCGCTGAAGGCGCGGGCGAATTCGGCATTGTTGTTGCGGCGGTTGTAAGGGGTGGAGGGATGCACATCGGCGGCTCTGGATGCGTCAGCCACGCTGTCGCCTGCGCGCAGGCGGGCGAGGAAGGCGCTTTCCCAGCCCGCACGATTGTTGCGGTGCTTTGCCATCTTTCCTCCACAGTTACGGGCGCGGTTACGGGGTGAGTGCGCGAGACGGGACACGCAAACGGGCGGCACCTGCAAGCAGGGCCGCCCGTTCCGACTCGGTCTATCGCGATGTTCCGCTTCTCTAACCAAATAGCGTTACGATGTCAATATAAAAGTGCCATATAGGCTACATATCTCAATGCTTGCCACCCGACTCCCGCTGCCCTAAATCGCGCCATGGCCCCCATAACCAAGGTTTTCCCATGCTGCGCCGCCTCTATGACTGGACGATGGACAAGGCGCAGCATCCGCATGCGCAATGGTGGCTGGCGGCCTTCAGCTTTGCCGAATCGAGCTTTTTCCCGATCCCGCCGCATCCCCTGCTGGGCCTGATGTGCCTGGCCGAGCCCAAAAAGGCGATCCGCTTTGCCGCGATCACCACCATCGCCTCGGTGGTTGGCGGGCTGTTCGGCTATATGATCGGCTATTTCCTGTTTGAATCGGTCGGCCAACCGCTGATTACCGCGCTGGGGTTGAGCGACAGTTTCCCGCCTGCAGCCTGCTATCTGAAAGAGCGGGACTGGGAAGTGATCTTCCTTGCCGGGACCACGCCGATCCCGTTCAAGCTGCTGACCATCACCGCCGGTTTTGTTGGCATGGCACTGCCAAGCTTCATCCTCGCCAGTATTGCCGGGCGGTCGCTGATCTTCATGGCGGTAGGCATCCTGTTCCGCCTGTTCGGCGCGCCGATCAAGGCCGTGATTGACCGCTATTTCGGGATTGTCACGGCTGTGTTCGGCGTGCTGTTCATTGGCGGCTTCGTGGCCGTGGCCTTGCTGGGCGGCGGGGGCGACAAAGAAGACACCAACCCCTGCGCCAGCGCGACCATGGCAAGCATTTCGGCGGAGCGTTGAACGCGCTCCGTCACTTGATCAGATGATCCCCACGGCCTTCCCGGCGCGTTCGAACATGCCGAGGATGGTGGCCACTTCCTCGCTGGAATGTTCCGCGCAGAGCGAGCAGCGCAGCAGCGTCATGTTCGCTGGCGTTGCGGGCGGCCGGGCGAGGTTCACATAGAGCCCTTCATGCAGCAGTGCCTCCCACATGGCTGCACCGCGTTCGAGGTCAGGCATGATCACTGCGACAATGGCGCTTTGCGGTTCGCTGGTGCCGAGCTGGAAGCCCAGTTCGGTCAGGCCGCCATGCAGGCGCTTGGAATTCTCCCACAGATGGGCGCGCTTGTTGCCGCCATGCATCAGCTTGCGAATGCTGGTGGCAGCCGTGGCGACCACGCTGGGCGGGAGGCTGGCGGTGAAGACATAGGGGCGGCAGACCAGCCGCATGATTTCGAACTTGGGGTGGTTGGAGACGCAGAAGCCGCCCACCGTGCCGACGCTCTTGGAGAAGGTCCCGATGATGAAGTCCACGTCATCGATGCAGCCGGCCTGTTCGCACACGCCGCGGCCATTCTCACCGATAAAGCCCATGCTATGCGCTTCATCGACCAGCACCATTGCGCCATATTTCTTCGCGACCGCGACCATCTCGGCCAGCGGGGCGATGTCACCGAGCATGGAATAGACGCCTTCCAGCACGACCAGCTTGCCCGCCCCTTCGGGGATGCGGCGCAGACGCTTTTCCATCGCTTCGATGTCATTATGCTTGAAGGGCACAATCTCCGCATTGCCCATCGCGCAGCCGTCCCAGATGCTGGCATGGCTGTCGATGTCGAGCACGACGTAATCGCCCTTGCCCGCAATGGTGGAGATTATCCCGAGATTCGCCTGGTAGCCGGTGGAGAACACCATGGCATGATCCATGGCGTAGAATTCCTTCAGCGCGTCCTCGCACTCCTTGTGGCCCTGGTAAGTCCCGTTGAGCACGCGGCTGCCGGTAGTGCCTGCGCCGAAATTCTCCAGCGCATCCTTGCCCGCCTCGATCACATCGGGATCGAAGGTCATGCCCATGTAATTATAGGTGCCGAGCAGGATCGTATCCCGCCCGTTGCAGATTGCCCGGGTAGGGGAGAGGACTTTCTCCATCACCAGGTTGAAGGGATCCTCCACCCCGCTGGCGAGCAATGTTTCGCGGGTGTGGATGATATCGTCGAACTTGCTGAACAGGTCGCTCATGCCAGACTCGCTCATGCGTCCTGGAGCTTGCACACGGCATCGACCAGCTGGCCGTAATTCTCGATCTCGGCCTGCTGGTTCATGCTGATGATGATGTCGAAAGCGTCCTCGATCTCGGCGACGAAATCCATCACGGTCAGGCTGTCAAACTCGAGGTCGTTGGCAAAGCCGGTTTCCTCGGTGATGGTGACGCCCTTCTTGTTGAAAGGTTCGATCAGTTCGCGGATCTTTGCGTCAACTGCGGCACGGTCCATTCAGGAAATTCCAATCTAGATGATGCGTCCCGCCCATGCGGGTGCCATGCGAATGCGGCGGAAAAGCGGCTCAACCCCCTGCTTGTCAAGCGCGATGTGGGCTGGCAAGTCTCTGCCGGGCATTTAGCAAGGGGCAATGAACCATGGCTGCACAGGCGGAACAGGGGCAGGAATCGGGCAAACCAAAGCCTGAAGTGGCCTATGCGGACTATGCGACAGGCTCAGCGATCCACCTTGTTCGCAATGCCCAGATCCAGGGGCTGACCCTCAGCCGCATGGCAGACCAGAAGGCTTCTATCCTGATGGGCGCGACCTTTGTCGTCTTCTCCATTTCCGTCAGCCGCTCGCTGGCAGGAGACTTGCCCTGGTCGTTGGCATTGCTGGCGGTGTTTGCTTTCCTCAGCTCGCTCTGCGCGGTGATGGCGGTGCTGCCGTCCACCAAGAAGCCTGACCCGGCCAAGATCATCCCGAACCCGCTGTTTTTCGGGCATTACACCTCGCTTAGCGAAGAAGAATGGACCGATGAAGTGATCCAGGCCCTGCGCACGGA
Source organism: Sphingomonadaceae bacterium (assembly GCA_024236195.1). GTDB lineage: Bacteria > Pseudomonadota > Alphaproteobacteria > Sphingomonadales > Sphingomonadaceae > JACXVD01. The sequence goes on along the minus strand of JACKKZ010000002.1, from coordinate 415,196 downwards.
CGAGACAGTGTTCCGCATGATGCTGCACGATATCTACCAGAACGGGCAGGTGCTGCAGCGGCGCAAATATCGCTTCCTTGGTCTTGCCTATCGCCTGTTCATCACTGGCTTGGTGATTACCATGCTCAGCTTCGTGATCGAGCTGCTGATCGCCTATTGAATCCCCAGCAATTTCTTAACTGCGGCAGTGAAGGGGCCGATGGAAACCGGCTTAGCCAGATAGCCCTCCGCCCCGGCGTCGCGAATCCGCTCTTCGTCGCCCTTGCCGGCATAGGCGGTCACGGCGAGGACCGGCACGTGAGACAAAGTGCGGTCACGCTTCATCTCGGCGATGAGGTCCAGCCCGGAGACATGCGGCAGCTGGATGTCCATGATTACGAGGCTGGGAATGAAATTGCGGGCCGTTTCCAGCACGACCTCCCCATCTGCCACGCCTTCCACGGTAAAACCGCCCGCGCGCAACACGTCGCAGAACAATTTCCGGTTGAGGTCGTTATCCTCGACAACAAGGATTCTCTTTGCCACTTGGAGTGCTCCCGAGGCAGTTGCTTGCCGTCCATCTAGGAAGAAGCCCGCAGCGTGACAATTCGCGATCCCGATCAATCCCCGGAACACCAGCCGCCAAAACACCATGCAGGCGAGCCCGATGTACTGGCACTGGAAGCACTCGGCTGGGTGCTGGCAGACGAGCAGCGCGCCGAACGCCTGCTTTCCCTGACCGGGCTTACACCCGAGGTCTTGCGGGAACAGCTGACTGATCGCGGCGTTCTGGCTGCCGTGCTGGAATTCCTCGCCAACCACGAACCCGATTTGCTGCTGGCCGCTGATGCGCTGGGCGTGCCGCCGGAAAAACTGATTGAAGCGCGGGAGAGACTCGCCCGATGAGCCGCCCGCTGATTATCACCGACTGTGACGAAGTTCTGTTGCACATGGTCAGCCCGTTTCGCGACTGGCTGGATGAAACGCAGGGCGTGGATTTCATCATGCAGGGCGCGGATTTTGCCAATGCGCTGCGTTGGAAGGAGAGCGGCGAACCGTTGGCGCCAGCCGAGATCTGGGAAAAGCTGGGCGGCTTCTTTGACACGGAAATGCACCGTCAGACCCCGATTGATGGCGCGATCAAGGGCATCACTACCTTGCGCGAGCATGCCGATGTTGTCGTTCTGACCAATCTGACGGATGAACGGCGGGATAATCGCGCGCGGCAGTTGGCCGATCATGGGCTGGTGGTTGAGGTCTTTACCAACCAGGGGCCAAAGGGCCCGGCGCTGCAGAAGATCATCGAGGATCACGGGGCGAGCCGCGCGATCTTCATCGACGATCTGCCGCAGCACCATCACTCTGCATCCGAGACCGTGCCCCATGTGCGGCGGCTGCATCTGTGCGGTGAACCGATGATTGCCCCGCATATCAATTGTGCGCATGAAGCAGGCCATGCCCATGCGCGGATTGATTGCTGGCACGAAGCGCTGCCATGGCTGCTTGGCCAGCTGGACCATCAACCCGACGAGGAGAAACCATGAGCATCGAAGCCCGCCTGCAGGAACTTGGCATTACCTTGCCCGAAGCCGCCGCCCCGGTGGCCAGCTATGTGCCGGTGGTGGTGCAGGGCGGCATGGCGCATGTCTCCGGCCAGCTACCTTTTGTCGATGGCGCACTGGTAACCGGCCGCCTGGGCGAGGATGTCTCGCTGGAGCACGGCACGGCTGCAGCACGCGCTTGCGGGCTGATGATCCTTGCCCAACTCAAGGCGGCGCTGGGCTCGCTTGACCGGGTGGAGCGGATCGTGAAGCTAGGTGCTTTCGTCAGTTCGACCGGTGATTTCACCGACCAGCCCAAGGTAGCCAACGGTGCCTCAGAACTGATGGCTGAAGTGTTCGGCGATGCCGGACGCCATGCCCGTAGCGCAGTGGGTGTGCCGGTCCTCCCGCTCGGCGCGGCAGTAGAGGTGGATGCGATTGTCGCTGTTAGCGCCGCTTGATCGCTTGAAAGCGCCAGCGCCTGACCCCGCGCGCGTCGCCTGGCTCAGCCAGTGGCGCTATGCCCATCGCGGGCTGCACGGGCCGGGCTTCCCGGAAAATTCCCCCTCCGCCTTTGGCCTGGCGCTGGAGGCTGGGGCGGGGATTGAATGCGATATCCAGCGCAGCGCGGATGGCAAGGCGATGGTGTTCCATGACTGGGATCTTGACCGGCTGACCGGCGAGAAGGGGCCCCTGGCATCCCTGCGGTCGCAGGATTTGCAGCGCCTCACCCTTACCGGCAGCAAGGATGGGATTCCGACACTGGAAGAGCTGCTGGCCCAGATCGACGGCAAGGTGCCGCTGCTGATCGAGATCAAGTCCAAACCAAAATATCGCGTTGCCCCGACCTGCCTGGCCGTGCGCCGGGCTCTGGAAGGGTATCGAGGGCTGCATGCAGTGATGAGTTTTGACCCGCGCGTGTCGCGCTGGTTCGCTACCCATTCGCCGCAGACTGTGCGCGGGCTGGTTGTCACTGAGGAAGATGATCGTGCTTTGCCCGGACGCTGGCGGCGGCATCGCTATCTCTGGCATGCCAAGCCTGATTTCCTTGCCTACGATATTCGCGATCTGCCCAGCAGCTTCGCTGCCAGCCAAAGGAAACGGGGCCTGCCTGTCCTGACCTGGACCGTGCGCAGCGCGGAACTGGCCGAGCGGGCGGCGGAACACGCTGATGCGCCGATCGCCGAAGGAGCCGGGCTGGCGTGAGTGGCGGGGCGCTTACTGTTTCCGTCGCCGGTTCAGTGGGCGCTTTGCCGGCTGACCAGTGGGATGCACTGGCGGGCAACGACAACCCCTTCACCAGCCATGATTTCCTCTCGATCCTGGAGGATTCGGGCAGCGTCGGTCCGGGAACCGGGTGGAGCCCGGCACCGGTGATTATCGAAGGGGTAGAAGGGCAAATCGCAGCCGCGTTACCAGCCTATGCCAAAGCGCATAGCCAGGGCGAATATGTGTTCGATCATGCCTGGGCCGATGCGTGGCACCGTGCGGGCGGCGAATACTACCCCAAGCTGCAGATCGCTGTACCCTTTACCCCGGCGACCGGACCGCGCCTGTTGCTGTCGGACGAAGCACTGGCAACCCCGCTGCTGCGGGCGGCCGAGCAAGTCTGCACGCAAAATGGCTTCTCTTCTGCCCATGCGACCTTCATTGAGCCGGACCAGCGAAAATTGTTCGAACAGGCCGGCTGGCTCTTGCGCAGCGATATCCAGTTCCATTGGGAAAATCGCGACTATGGCAGCTTTGATGATTTCCTAGGCGCGCTCGCTTCACGCAAGCGGCGGACCTTGCGCAAGGAGCGCGCAGCGGCACAGGAGGGAGTAGAGATCAGACGGCTAACCGGGGCGGATATTCGCCCTGAGCATTGGGATGCCTTCTGGCTGTTCTACCAGGACACCGGCGCGCGGAAATGGGGGCGGCCTTACCTGACGCGGGAAGCTTTTGACCTGCTGGGCGAACGGATGGCAGACCGCATCTTGCTGGTGCTTGCCTTCGATGATGGCGCGCCGATAGCCGGTGCGCTGAATTTTATTGGCGGCAGCGCGCTCTATGGGCGCTATTGGGGCTGTGTGCAGGAGCGTCGCTTCCTGCATTTCGAGTTGTGTTACTACCAAGCGATAGACGCTGCGATAGAGCTGGGGCTCCAGCGGGTAGAGGCCGGGGCGCAAGGCGGGCACAAGCTCGCGCGTGGCTATGAACCGGTGCAGACGTGGTCCGCACACTGGATCGCTGATCCGGGTTTTCGCGAAGCAGTTGCCGATTTCCTTGTGCGCGAACGCCAGGGTGTAGCGGTAGACCGGATGTATCTCGGCCAGCGTACGCCTTTTCGGAAGGGTTAGGCGGCGCGGCGCTCGCTGGCCAGCCATTCACGCGCGCGGCGCTGGGCCTCGGCGATTTCGCGAGCGGACATTTCTTCGGAAATATCGGCGCGGCACCAGGATGCTTCTTCATGTCCCTTGGTTGCAGCTAGATTGAACCATTTATGAGCTTCAACCAGATCGCATTCCGCGCCATGGCTGCCGGTCGAAAACGCTACGCCCAGGTCAAAATAGGCGGCGATGTCGCCTTGTGATGCTGCAGCAAGGCAGCGGGCGACCAGCAGGTCTGATTCACTGGTCACGTCGGCAGCGGCTTCAATGCGGGAAAATTCCATTGTCATTACCCCCTGTGTTCGGGCGACCCGTGCCGCCGTTAGGGGGATGTTCACCGTAACATGGTCAACAAATGGTTAACGCGGTTTCGCTTTTGTTGGTTCGGGCACTTTGGAGGAGCCCGTTCGGCTGGGCTTAATCCGGTCCCGTATAGGGGATGATTTCCAAATGGCGCTTGTGTGCCTGATGGCCCGCCCCTATAGGCGCGCCGACGGTAAGGCAGGCGCTACTGGAAAAATCCGGGGCCGCAGGGCGAGTCCACCGGCCAGTGTGTTTTTTACAGGGTAAGAGGTACTAGATGGCCACTGCGGCTTCTAATGACATAGACATCCTCGAAAAGGCCAAGCGCTCGCTTGCGCCTGACTACGTGCCCAGTGAAGACGAGGAATATATGAGCGCGCAGCAGCAGGATTATTTCCGGATGCTGCTGCTGGAATGGAAACGTTCGATCCACTCTGCCGCCAGTGCGACCCTGCAATCGCTGCAAGATGGCCCGATCCGCGAGCCTGACCTCAATGACCGTGCTTCGTCCGAAACCGATTGGGGCATCGAACTGCGCACTCGTGACCGCCAGCGCAAATTGGTGGCCAAGATTGATTCGGCGCTGCGCCGGATTGACGCGGGCGAATATGGCTATTGCGAAGTTACAGGTGACCCGATCGGTATCCGGCGCCTGATTGCCCGCCCGGTTGCCACCATGACCGTTGAAGCGCAGGAAGCGCATGAACGGCGCGAAAAAATTTCCCGCGACGACTGATTTTTTACGTCCAGGCACTCGCATTCCTGCCGATTGGGGGGAGTAGAGTTTAAACCTTCCTTAGCCACTTCCGTGTAATGCCCGTTGCTGTATCGGCAGCACTTGCCGGTCATGGGATTAACCAGGGAAGTGAAGGGCAAGAGCTGGAAATGTCTGCGGTAGATACCCGAAACATTACTCGCGATAGTCTTTTCCTGATGGCCGAAGTCCGGCCGGAAGGGGCCATGGACTCACACCGCGTGCGGGTGCGCAACCTGTCGTCTGGCGGGATGATGGCCGAAGGGGACATTACCCTGATGCGTGGCGCTCGCCTGAGCGTGAACCTGCGCAATGTCGGCTGGGTCGATGGGACGGTTGCCTGGGCCCAGGAAAACCGGCTGGGCATTGCCTTTGCCAAGGAAGTTGATCCCAAGCTTGCGCGCGCGCCTGTTGGCGGGGGGGATCTGTCCACGCCGCGTTACCTGCGCACGGAAGCGCTGGTCGGCTATCCCGGCCAAAACAAGGACGGCTTGCGCAAGATCTGATCTGCGGATCAGTTGGTTCTAAGTCGCTGACCAAGCGCACTGAACCTGCTAAGCGCTCTGGCACGATGCGCTTTTCTTCACGAATCACGGCACCATTGGTGGCCCTGCTCATGCTTGGCGGTTGTTCCGATTCCGGGGCTGACGGCTATGCCAATATCGCTTTTATCGGCAAGGCGGAGGAGCTTTCTGTCAAGGGCCTGCGCCTGCCCCGGATCGCGCAGCATGTCAGCGCGGCCACTGCCGAGGGTCTCGTCGCACTGAACCAGGACGGCGAGATTGTCCCCGCCCTTGCTGAACGCTGGATCGTCACGGACGACGGGCTGAGCTATATTTTCCGCTTACGCAATACAGATTGGGCCGATGGCAAGCCGGTGAGCGGGGAAGAAGTGCGCGATGCGCTGAACCGCACTCGCCAGCAATTGCGCGGCACGTCGCTGGCGCTGGACCTCGCAAAGATCACTGAAATCCATGCCCGGACCGGCCGTGTCGTGGAAATCCGCCTGTCGAGCCCTATGCCTGACCTGCTGCAATTGCTCGCCCAGCCGGAATTGGGGCTACGCCACAAGGGCAAGGGGTTGGGCCCGATGCAGGTCAAGCTGGAACGGGGCTCTGCGGTCCTTACACCGATGCCGCCAGAGGCGCGCGGTTTGCCAGAGGACCCGGAATGGCTGGACAAGACCCGGCCGGTGCGGCTGCGCCCGCTTTCTGCAGCAGATGCCGTAGCGGCGTTCGGCAATGGCGAAGTGGACACGGTGCTGGGTGGCACGCTCGCCAATTTGCCGCTGGCAGACCAGGGGCCGCTGTCACGCGGGACAGTGCGGCTCGATGCGGCGCTTGGCCTGCTCGGCCTGAAAGTGCGCAAGACCGATGGTTTCCTCGGTACAGCAGAAAATCGCGAAGCCATATCCATGGCGATTGATCGCCAGAACTTGCTGCAGCCGTTCAACATTGGCGGCTGGGTGCCGACTACCCGGCTGGTCGCGCCTGGTCTTCCTGATGATACGGGCGCAGTGGCGGAGCGGTGGCAGGATATGACGCTGGAAGATCGCGTGGCGGAAGCCGGGCGGCGAGTCAGCGCATGGAAGGCACGACAGGATGGCGAAGACGGTCAGGAGCTTGTCCTAGCCCTGTCCATGCCGGAAGGGCCGGGTGCGGATATCCTGTTCGGGCAATTGGCAGAGGATCTGGGCGCAGCCGGGATCACGCTTGCTTTGGCCAAAGATCCGGCCAAGGCTGACTTGCAACTGGTGGACCGGGTCGCCCGGTTTGGCGGCGCGCGCTGGTTCCTCAACCAGTTCAATTGCAATATCAGCCGGGTGCTGTGTTCCGTCGATGCTGATGAGCTGGTGGAACAATCGCTGACGGAACTGGACCCGGTTGCCCGCCAGGCCCTACTGGCTGAAGCCGAGGCCAATCTGCTGTCCGTTAACGGCTATATCCCTCTCGGCGCGCCGGTTCGCTGGTCGCTGGTGCGCGGCGATATCAAGGGCTTCAACGAGAACCGCTGGAGCCTCCATCCCTTGTATCCATTCTCCATCGACCCCACATGATATTGTGCGGCCATTCCGGCCGGGGAGAAAGTCATGACTCAGCCGCAGACCGTGCGCCCGATGGGCTTCGAACTGCCGACCGGGAATGATCCTGTGTCGATCCGCAAGCGGATTGAAGCAATGGAAATGCTGCTCGAACGCAGTTTCCGTATCCCTGGCGTGAATGTGCCTGTTGGCCTTGATGCCGTGGTCGGCTTGATCCCGGTAGTGGGTGATATCATTGCCGCCGCCATGGGTGCCTATATCGTCTGGGAAGCGCGCAATCTCGACATGCCCAAGTGGAAGCTGCTGCGCATGGCGGGCAATGTGGCCATGGACACAGCGCTTGGCTCGGTGCCGGTGGCGGGGGATTTGTTCGACTTCCTGTTCCGCTCCAACACGCGCAATTTGCGGATCGTGAAGAAGCATCTCGACAAGCATCACCCGGCGACGCGGGTGATTGAAGGATAGTTTCATTCGTCACCGCTTCGCGCTAGGGCGGAGCGATGGCGAATGACGTTACCTACAGTTCCTATCTCGACCTTGAGCGGATCCTCGGGGCGCAGCATCCAGCGTCCCACGCGCATGACGAGATGCTGTTCATCACAGTCCACCAAGCGAGCGAACTATGGCTCAAACTGTGCCTGCACGAGCTGGAAGCGGCGCGGACGCGGATCGCGGCGGATGATCTGCGCCCTTCCTTCAAGATGCTGGCGCGGGTTGCGCGGACGCAGGGGCAGCTGATCTCCAGCTGGGATGTGCTGGCGACGATGACGCCGCATGATTATTCACAAATCCGACCGTTCCTGGGTCGGAGTTCGGGTTTCCAGTCGGCGCAATACCGCATGATGGAATTCATCCTCGGCGGGCGCAACCCGGCGATGATCGGGATGCACGACGCGGCGCCGAAGGTTGCAGATGCGCTGCGCGCAGAGCTGGCGCGTCCCAGCCTGTATGACGAAGCGGTGCGCTTGCTGGCGCGGCGCGGCTTTGATGTGCCTGCCGAAGTGCTTGAGCGTGACCTTGCTGCGCCATGGCAGGCGTCACCGGAGGTCGAGGCCGCATGGGCAGTAATTTATCGCGATCCCGACGCACATTGGGACCTCTATGAACTGGCGGAAAAGCTGGTCGATCTCGAATATCACTTCCAGCGCTGGCGCTTCGGCCACCTCAAGACGGTAGAACGGATCATCGGTTTCAAGACCGGCACTGGCGGCACGGCGGGAGTGCCCTATCTGGAAGCAGTGCTGAAGCAGGGCTTCTTCCCGGAATTGCTCTCTGTGCGGACCGCGATATGACCCGGCGCATCTGGGATATCAGCCAGCGTCTGCGCCCCGACCTGCCCGTCTGGCTCGGCGATACAGCGTTCGCCGCGCAACGCACATGGCAGATGGAGGATGGCTCGGCGGTCAATGTTTCCGCGCTGACGCTTTCGACCCATGCGGGCAGCCATGCCGATGCGCCGCTTCATTATTCGGCGGAGGGCGTTGATATCGCGTCGGTGGGGCTGGAGCCTTACCTTGGCGAATGTCTGGTGGTCGATGCGCGCGGCTGCAAGGGCGAAGTGCGCGTGGGCGACTTGCCGCATTTGCACAGCGCGGACCGGGTGCTGTTCCGCACCTATGATCGCTTCCCGCATGACGCGTGGGACCCTGATTTCACCGCCATCGCGCCCGAGACTATCGAGTGGCTGGCGGTGCAGGGGGTGAAGCTGGTTGGCACCGACGCACCTTCGCTTGACCCGCAAGACTCAAAGGCCATGGACGCGCACAAGGCCGTGCTGAAGGCGGATATGCGAGTGCTGGAAGGGCTGGTGCTCGATGGGATCGAGCCGGGGTGCTATGAGCTGATCGCGTTGCCACTGGCGATTGCAGGCGGCGATGCGGCGCCGGTGCGGGCCATCTTGCGGGAGCTGCCATGACGACGCTGGAGGAAGCCCGGCGGCTGGATGCAGCAGACCCCTTGCGTGCGTGTCGCGAGCTGTTCGAGCTTCCGGAAGGGGTGATCTATCTCGATGGCAATTCACTCGGTGCATTGCCCAAGGGCACCTCTGCCCGGATGGCGGAGGTCGTCTCGGGCGAATGGGGCAAAGGGCTAATCCGCAGCTGGAACGAAGCGGACTGGATCACCGCGCCGCAGCGCATCGGGGCGAAGATCGCACCACTTATCGGCGCTGCGCCGGATGAAGTGATCGCTTGCGATTCCACCAGTGTGAACCTGTTCAAGCTGGTCGCGGCTGCGCTGCAAATGCAGCCGGGGCGCAAGGTGGTGCTGAGCGAGCCGGGCAATTTCCCGACCGATCTCTACATGATCGCCGGGCTGGAGGCGCAGGGGCTGGCCGAACGGCGACTGGCGGAGGCCGATGCGCTGGAGGCGGCGCTGGACGGGGATGTCGCGCTGCTGCTGCTCACCCATGTCCACTACAAGACCGGGCGGATGCACGATATGGCGAGGCTGACGCGTGCAGCCCATGATGCAGGCGCACTGGTACTGTGGGACCTCTCGCATAGCTGCGGCGCGGTTGAGCTGGACCTGACCGCCTGCAACGCCGATTTCGCAGTCGGTTGCGGCTATAAATATTTGAACGGTGGCCCTGGCGCGCCAGCCTTTGCCTATGTTGCGCGGCGCCACCATGAGGCATTCGCCCAGCCGCTGACCGGCTGGATGGGCCATGCTGCACCCTTTGCTTTCTCCGACGATTATGCGCCAGCTCCGGGGGTGGATCGCCTGCTTGCCGGGACTCCGCCAATTCTTGGGCTGGCAGCGCTGGAGGTGGGCGTGGACCTTATCGCCGGGATCGGCATACCCGCACTCGCCGCCAAATCACGCGCGCTGAGCGAATTTTTCCTGAACTGCGTAGCGGAACGCTGCCCGGACCTGCCCGGCGTCTCCCCACCTGACCCAATGCAGCGCGGCAGCCAGCTCTCCTTCCGCCACCCGGAAGCCTATGCCCTCTGCCAGGCACTGATCGCACGCGACGTGATCGGCGACTTCCGCGATCCGGACATCCTGCGTTTCGGCTTTGCCCCCGCCTATGTCAGCTTCGAGGATTGCTGGCGCTCAGTCGATGCGATGGCCCAAGTGCTGGCAAGCGGGGAGTGGGATAGGGATGCGTTCAGGGCAAGGGCGGCGGTGACGTGATTATCAAAGAGCTTGTTTCGCCCAGTGAAAACGCGAAGATCCTCATTGCCCAACGCAATGATGGTTTCTTCACCTACTGTAAGAGCTTTCGTCACGATGGCGAATGGGGACAAACTGGCCCCGATTGCGGGATATTCGACAGTGCTTTGACCGCGGAAACGGAAGCGATGCAGAAAGTCGACTGGCTGGCAGGCCGCCGACAATAACCTAAGCTTCCAGCTCGATGTCCCAATACAGCCAATCCCGCCACGTCTCATGCAGATAGTGCGGCGGGAAGCTCTTGCCTTGTTGCTGCAATTGCCAGCTGGTCGGGCGGATCGGGTCGCAGCTTAGCTGCATATGAGCTTGCTTCGGGGTGCGTCCGCCCTTTTTGAGGTTGCAGGGGGCGCAGGCGGTGGCGATGTTTTCCCATGTGGTGCGCCCGCCCAGCCGCCGGGGGATCACGTGGTCGAAGGTCAAATCCTTGCCGTTGCCGCAATATTGGCAGGCGAAGCGGTCACGCAGGAACAGGTTGAAGCGGGTGAAGGCGGGGAATTCATTCGGCTTCACATATTGCTTCAGCGCGATCACGCTGGGGATTTTCATGTCGAGATTGGGCGAGTGGACCTGCCGCTCGTAACTTTCGACGATAACCACCCGGTCGAGGAACACCGCCTTGATTGCGGTCTGCCACGGCCACAGGCTCAGCGGGTAATAGGAAAGCGGTGTGTAATCCGCATTCAGCACCAGTGCGGGGCAGGACTGCAAATCTCTCCCCGCATCATCACCGGCGCTGCGCCAGCGTGCTGCCTTTTCGATCAGTTCGGCCTTGAACATCGCGTTCGCTCCCTGATTGACTGGAAGTGAGCATTTGCCGATTCAGGCGTCAAGACTGTTACAGCCGCGCAATCCACAAGGAATTTTGGCGAGTCGCGGGCAATTGAGGTGGTTGGGAGAGTATGGGCAGGCCGATGACCGTCACCCGCTTCGCCCCCAGTCCCAATGGTTCTCTCCACTTGGGCCATGCCTTTTCGGCGATAATCGCCCATGATCTGGCGCGCGATTGCGGCGGGCGCTTCCTGCTGCGCATCGAGGATATCGACGGCCCGCGCAGCCGCCCTGAATTCGCCCGGCAATTCAGCGAAGACCTCGATTGGCTGGGGCTGGAATGGGAGGACGTGCAAGCCCAATCGACCCGGCTGGAAAGCTATGTGGAGGCCGCCGAACGGTTGAAACGGGACGGTTTGCTCTATCCCTGCATTTGTACGCGGGCGGAAATCAAGGCAGCAGCGACACAAATCGGGCCGGAGGGGCCGGTCTATCCGGGCACGTGCAAATATCGCGCAATCGACCTCGCCCAACCTCATGTCTGGCGGCTGGATGTGGCTGCCGCGCTTCAGAAAACCGGCCCGCTTGGCTGGAGCGATGAACTGGCGGGTGAGCAGCAGGCACAGCCCGAAACGCTCGGCGATGTCGTGCTGCTACGCAAGGATTTGCCCGCCAGCTACCACCTTGCCGCCACGCTTGACGATGCGGCAGACGGAGTAACGCTGGTAACGCGCGGGCGGGACCTGTTCAGCTCCACCCATATCCACCGGCTGTTGCAGGCCCTGCTCGGCCTGCCCGTGCCGACATGGCACCATCATCCGCTCTTGCTTGACCAGAGCGGGGAGAAGCTGGCCAAGACGCGGGGCTCGCCTTCGCTGGCAGACCGGCGCCTTGCGGGCGAGGAGGGACTCGCACTGGCGGCAGATTTGCGCGCAGGCTGCTTCCCTGCTGGCATTTCTTGCGGATAATCCCTACATAGGCGGCATGAACACTTTCCTGATCATCCTGCTCGTCTTGGCCATGCTAGCTGCGCTGGTTTCGCTTATTCGCGGGATCGTGGCGTTCCTCCAATCCACCCGGATGGACCTCGAATCCGGCGGCGAAGGCGCGACGGAAATGCAGCTCAAGCAGAACAAGATGATGTTCGCCCGCATCAAGTTCCAGGCGCTTGCGATCGTGATTGTTGCCGTGCTGCTTGCGGTGAACAGCGGAGCGAACTGACCCCTTGGTCAAGCTCAACAAAATCTATACCCGCACCGGTGATGACGGGACCAGCGGCCTTGTCGATGGATCGCGCCGCCCCAAGGGCGATGCGCGCTTTGCCGCCATCGGGGCAGTCGATGAAGCCAATTGTGCGCTGGGCTTGCTGGCCGTGGCGCTGGAAAGCTCACCGCATCGCGACGCCGTGATCCGGCTGCAGAATGACCTGTTTGACCTTGGCGCTGACCTGGCGACACCGCTGGGCGAAGTGGGTGGGGAGGATTTCACTCCCTCGGCAATGGTGTTGCGCGTGGTGCCGGCGCAGGTCGAATGGATCGAAAGCTCACTGGACGCGCTCAATGAAGCGCTGGAACCGCTGACCAGCTTTGTGCTGCCCGGAGGAAGCGAGGCAGCCGCTCGCGCCCATGTTGCCCGCGCGGCAGTACGCAGGGCAGAGCGGGACATGGCGATCCTTGCAGCTTCCGAACCCGTCAACCCGGCGGCCCTCGGCTTTATCAACCGTCTGTCAGACTGGCTGTTCGTTCTCGCCCGCGTCCTTAATGACAATGGCGCAAGCGATGTGAAGTGGATTCCCGGAGAAAACCGCTAGGCAGCCAGCCTTCCAGCCGCTAACCAGCCGCCTTTGCTGCAACTGCGAAGGGAATGGCAATGGCGACTGTCGGGATTATCGGTGCGGGCCAGATGGGTTCGGGCATTTCACAGACGGCTGCCGGATCCGGCCATGACGTGTTGCTGGCTGATGTATCGCTCGACATTGCCGAAAAAGCGAAGGACAAGATCGGCAAGGGTCTCGACCGGCTGGTTTCCAGGGAAAAAATGACCGCCGCTGACGCAGCAGCTATTCTGGCACGGATTACCCCGGTGGCAGACTATAGCCCCATGGGCGATGCCGAATTCATCATCGAAGCCGCCACAGAGCGCGAAGAGATCAAATTCAAGATCTTCGAAGCTGCGGGCAAGGTGCTGGCCGCCAATGCGATCATGGCCAGCAACACCAGCTCGATTCCGATCACCCGCATGGCCAACCATGCGCCCGATACCAGTCGCTTTATCGGCATCCACTTCTTCAATCCCGTGCCGATCATGAAGCTGGTGGAAATCATTCCCGGCCTTGCCAGTTCGAAAGACACTGTCGCCCGTACCCGCGCCTTTGTTGAAACGCTGGGCAAGGAAGTGGTGATGAGCGAGGACGAGCCCGGCTTTGTCGTCAACCGCATCCTTGTGCCGATGATCAATGAAGCGATTTTCGTGCTCGGTTCAGGGACCGCCAGCATCGAGGATATTGATCGCGGCTGTGTCCTCGGCCTCAACCACCCGATGGGTCCGCTGACGCTGGCCGATTTTGTGGGTATTGATACGGTCTACGAGATCATGAAGGTGCTCTATTCGACCACTGGCGACAGCAAATATCGCCCGGCACCTCTGCTCGTGAAATATGTCGAAGCGGGCTGGTATGGCCGGAAGACCGGGCGCGGTTTTTACGATTATACCGGCGAAGTGCCTGTTCCGACCCGCTAGAGCGACCCACGGTAAATCTGACCCATCCCGACGGAGCCGATTTTGGCCCATCGCGAGGAGCGAGGAGGGAGCCATGCCATCGCATAGTGACCGAGGAGAGACGAAGCGCTGGGCCAAAATAGGCCCGCCCCTGCGGGGTTGCCCCAGGAAGCCCCTCGGACTGCGCCGGACGGGCAACCAGCCCGTCCGGCGCAGTCCTCCTTGCCGAGAAGCTTCCTGAGGCAATCGGGATGGGTCAGATTTACCGTGGGTCGCTCTAATTGATTGGTGGCGTGTCTTTCATTGCCCACAGTCCGGCGACCACAAGCAGGCAACCGATGATAACGGCGTAGGCCAGCAGGCGGAAATTCGGCGTACTGGGGCGTTCGAGCAAATGCGGGTGCAGCCGGTCGAGTGTTTTGACCGTCTGCCGTTGCGCGCTGTAGGCAAGGGCTGCCCCGGCGAGGATAAAGGCAGTAGCCACGGCCTTGGCCAGCCATGGCGGCTCCAGCTCGCCAAACAAGGCGTGGAAGGCGAGGCCGATTCCCATGGCCGCGAAAGAGGTGCGGATCCACCCGGCAAATGTGCGTTCCATGGCCATGATATTGCGATCTTCGGCCAACTGGGTGCGCCGGATTGCAAGATCGTCAGTAGTCGGCTTCTCCGTCATCATCGCTGACAATAACGTCATTGCCTGATGCCGCAAGCGACGGGTCGGTGGCCGGGCCGCTGTCAGAGATAATGGCTGTTTCGCCCATGTCACCGAGCTTTGCCGGATCGGTGTCTACCATCGGGTCGGTATCGAAACCGTCACTGTCAAAGCCTGATGCGTCATCGACCAGATCATCATCGTCAGTAAAGCCACCTTCCACGTCATCCGGCGATTGTGGCTGTGCAGGGCGTGCTTCTGGCTGGCGTTCTTGCGCGACTGCTGCTGCGGGAGCAGTGTCTGCGCTGTCCTCTCCTGCGGCCATCTGGGCCAGCATGCCGTCTTCTTCATCCAGCAGGATGCTGCCGCCGATCAAGGTGATCGCAGCAAGGCCGAGCGCGGCAAGTTTGAGATGGCCAGACAATCCGTACATGGCTTAAGAAAATAGCGGGTCAGAGGTTAAGGATCGGTAGCATCTGCTGTGCGCTTCAATTCATACAGCAGTTCCAACGCATCGCGCGGGGTCATCGCATCCACGTCAATTGCTGCCAGTTTTTCGCGCAGCGGATCGCTGCTTTGCTCTTCCTCTACCGGAGTGGCAGCAGCGAAAAGCGGCAAATCTCCGAGGCCGACGGCTATGCCGCCCGTTTGCTCGCGCCCGCGTTCCAGCCTGTCGAGCACGGTCTTGGCCCGGGACACCACGGCCTTGGGCACACCCGCCAGCTTGGCGACGGCGAGGCCGTAGGATCGGTCGGCAGGCCCTGTCGAAACCTCGTGCAGCAGCACCAGATCGCCCTTCCATTCGCGCGCACGGACATGGTGCAGGCTAAGTGCGTCGCAGCTTTCAGCAAGGCGGGAGAGCTCGTGGTAATGGGTGGCGAACAGGCAGCGGCACCGATTGCTGCCATGCACGGCCTCAACCACAGCCCATGCCAGCGCCAGCCCGTCATAGGTGGACGTGCCGCGGCCTACTTCGTCTAGGATAACGAAACTCCGCTCGCTTGCCTGTGCGAGGATGGCAGCCGTCTCGACCATCTCTACCATGAATGTGGAGCGGCCACGGGCAAGGTTGTCTGACGCGCCCACACGACTGAACAAGCGATCCACCAGCCCGATGGTGGCGCTTTCGGCGGGGACGTATCCGCCCGCCTGCGCCAGCAGCACGATCAGCGCATTCTGCCGCAGGAAGGTCGACTTGCCGCCCATGTTCGGGCCACCGACCAGCCATAGTCGGTCTTGTTCTGACAGGACGCAATCATTCGCGACAAAGCGTTCACCGCTGCGTGACAGCGCCGCTTCGACCACCGGATGTCTGCCACCGGTGATGGCAAGACTGCGGTCTTCCACAATTTCGGGGCGGCACCAGCCGCCTTCGGCCGCGCGTTCCGCCTGTCCGGCCGCCACGTCGATCCGTGCGAGCGCGGCAGCAGCTCTTGCTATGGCTTCGCGAGCGGCCACTACCTGACCAGCCAGTTCCTCGAAATGCGTCTCTTCCGCGACCAGCGCCCGCCCGCCCGCTTCGCTGATCTTGCCTGCCTCCTCATGGAGGGTGAGCGAATTGAAGCGAACCGCGCCCGCCATGGTCTGACGATGGGTAAAGCCGCTATCGGGGGACATCAGTGCATCGGCATGTTTGGCCGGCACTTCGATGAAATAGCCGAGCACGCCATTGTGCTTGATCTTGAGCGGGGCGATCCCCGTTTCATCGCGATAGCGGGCTTCGAGGGCAGCGATGGCACGACGGGCATTGCCGGAGATGGAACGGAGCTCATCCAGCGCCGCGTCATATCCTTCGGCGATATAGCCGCCCTGGCTGCGCTCGGTCGGCGGGGCGGAGACCAGCGCGCGCTGCAAGTGATCGACCAGAGCTCCATGGCCAGCCAGCGATGGCAGTAAGCCATTGAGCAAGGCCGGGCGGTCCCCCTTGCCCGAGAGATAATCGTGGATGCGCCGCGCTTCGGCCAGGCCATCGCGCAATTGGCCCAGATCCCGTGGACTGCCCCGGCCTGCAACCACCCGGCCCAGTGCGCGGCCAATGTCGGGCAGGGCGCGCAGCACTTCGCGCAAATCGGCGCGCAGCAGCGGATCATCATGCAACCAGTGAACCAGCACCAGACGCGCTTCAATCGCGCCCCGGTCAAGCAGGGGGGCGGAGAGGTCTTCAGCCAGTTGCCGCGCTCCGGCACCGGTCACGCAGCGATCAACTGCCGCAAACAGGCTGCCGGCGCGTCCGCCACCTTGCGCTTCGAGCACTTCGAGGCTGGCGCGGGTTGCTTCGTCCATCGCCATATGCTGCGCCCCGGCGCGGGCAACCGGTGGCAGGAGCAGTGGCAGCTTGCCCCGTCCGACATGGTCGAGATAGGCAATGAGCCCGCCCGCCGCCGCCAGCATGGCGCGTGTGAAGTCACCAAAGCCATCAAGCGTACTGACCCCATGCACGGCTTTCAGCCGCATTTCTCCTTCACCGCTCGCAAAGTCGTGGCGTGGGCGCAGGATCGCATCATCGGGCGCCTCGTCCCATTCCTCCGGCGCAACCACTTCGCTTGCGCCCAGACGGGCCAGTGCTGCGCCCATTGCATCGGCTGAGCATTCTTCCACCTCCATCCGCCCGGTCGAGATATCAACGCTGGCGATGCCCACCGCCTCGCGCAGGGCGCAGACCGCCGCCAGCACATTGGCGCGGCGCGGTTCCAGAAGCGCTTCCTCGGTCAGTGTGCCCGCAGTGACGAAGCGGACAATGTCGCGCTTTACCAGTGCCTTGGAGCTCGGCGTTCCTTCGCGCTTGGCGCGGGCCTTGGCTTCCTCAGGCGTTTCTACCTGTTCAGCGATGGCAACCCGGCAGCCCGCCTTGATCAGCCGGGCGAGGTAGCCTTCTGCCGCATGGACCGGCACGCCGCACATTGGCACGGGCTCGCCGCTATCCTTGCCCCGCGCTGTTAGCGCTATGTCGAGAATGGCGGAGGCCTGCTTCGCATCGTCGAAGAACAGCTCGAAAAAATCCCCCATGCGATAGAACAGCAGGCAATCGCCAGCCTCGCGCTTGAGCGCGTGATATTGCTCCATCATGGGCGTGGGCTTTGCTGCCATCTCTCCCGCCTAGCCAAAGGTTCCATGATTCGGGAGGGTGCCAAGCGATGCTTTCCCCTATCGCTTGGGCCATGGCTGCGTTAGGAAGCCATTCACCAGCAAAAAGGGGGAAAGACGTGGCCGACGAAATCGACGTTTCGTTCACTGAGCGCGAGGCGCTGTTTTATCACGAGACAATCCGGCCCGGTAAGATCGAGATTATCGCGAGCAAGCCGATGGCGAGCCAGCGCGACCTCTCGCTCGCCTATTCCCCCGGTGTTGCCGTGCCTGTCCGGGCCATAGCGGAAGATCCCACCAATGCGGCGAAATACACCGCACGTTCGAACCTCGTGGCGGTGATTTCAAACGGCACGGCCATCCTCGGCTTGGGCAATCTGGGCGCGCTGGCGTCCAAGCCGGTGATGGAAGGCAAGGCGGTGCTGTTCAAGCGTTTCGCCGATGTCGATTCGATTGATATCGAACTCGCTACCGAAGATCCGCAGGCTTTCATCGAAGCGGTCGCACTGATGGAGCCGAGCTTTGGCGGGATCAACCTTGAGGATATCAAGGCCCCCGAGTGCTTCATTATCGAACAGGCGCTGAAGGAGCGGCTGAAGATCCCGATCATGCACGACGACCAGCACGGCACGGCGATCATTTCCGCTGCCGGCCTGGTCAATGCCTGCCACATCACCGGGCGTTCGCTCAAAGACGTGAAGGTGGTGGTGAATGGCGCAGGCGCAGCGGCCATTGCCTGCACCGCGCTGATCAAGGCGATGGGCGTGCAGCACGACAATGTGCTGATGTGCGACCGCTCCGGCGTGATCTGGCGCGGGCGCGACAATGTGGATCAGTTCAAGTCCGCCCATGCGGTCGATACCGATGCCCGTACGCTGGAAGAAGCGCTGGTGGGCGCGGATATCTTCCTCGGCCTTTCGGCCAAGGATGCGCTCAAGCCCGAATGGGTGGCAAAGATGGCGGACCAGCCGATCATCTTCGCCATGGCGAACCCCGACCCGGAAATTACCCCGGATGCGGCGAAGGCCGTGCGCCCCGATGCGATCGTTGCCACCGGGCGCAGCGACTATCCCAACCAGGTCAATAACGTCCTTGGCTTCCCCTTCATTTTCCGCGGCGCGCTGGATGTGCAGGCGACGGCAATCAACGAGGAAATGAAGATCGCGGCGGCTGTGGCCATTGCCGAACTTGCGCGCGAAGCGGTGCCGGATGAAGTGGCCGCGGCCTATGGCAAGAACCACAAATTCGGCGTCGATTACATCATCCCCGCCCCTTTCGACCCGCGGCTGATGGAGGTGGTTTCCTCCGCCGTGGCCAAGGCGGCGATGGATACGGGCGTGGCGCTCGCCCCCATTGCCGACATGGACGCCTATCGCGCCAGCTTGAAGGCGCGGCTTAACCCCACTTCGGCGGTGCTCACCAACACCTATGCCATTGCCCGCGCCAATCCCAAGCGGGTGGTTTTCGCCGAAGCGGAAGAGGAAGTGGTGCTGCGCGCCGCGATCCAGTTCCGCGATTTCGGTTATGGCACGCCGGTGCTGGTCGGCCGGACCAAGGCGATTGCCGACAAGATGCACATGCTGGGCGTCGATAATCCGCGCGATTTCGAAATCCAGAATTCGGCCGAATGCGAATATATCCCGCAGATGGTGGAGTACCTCTATAACCGCCTGCAACGGCGCGGCTATACGGAGCGCGATGTGCGCCGCATGGTCAACCAGGAGCGTAATGTCTTCGCGGCGCTGCTGGTCGCGCTGGGTCATGGCGATGCACTGATCACTGGCCTCACCCGCACCTTTGCGCAGAGCAAGCGCGAGATCAGCCTGGTGCTTGATGCCAAGCAGGATGCGGTGCCCTTTGGCGTGCATATGATGATCGGCAAGAACTACACCGTCTTCCTCGCCGATACGACGATCAATGAACGCCCCAGCTCGGAGGAGCTGGCGCATATTGCAAAGGAAACCGCCGCCGTCGCCCGCCGCATGGGTCACGAACCGCGCGTTGCCTTCCTCTCCTATTCGACCTTCGGCAATCCGTCGGGCCGCTGGCTGGAGAATATCCGTGAGGCTGTGGCGATTCTCGACCGGGAGAACCCCGGCTTCGAATATGAAGGTGAAATGGCACCCGATGCTGCGCTCAATCCCAAGGTGATGGGCCTCTACCCCTTCAGCCGCTTGTCGGGTCCGGCCAATGTGCTGATCATGCCGGGGCTGCAATCGGCCAATGTCTCCGCCAAGCTGCTGCGCGAACTGGCGGGGGCGACGACCATCGGCCCGATGCTGATCGGGATGGAAAAGCCGGTCCAGATCGCGCCGATGACCGCCATCGCGCCCGATGTGCTTACGCTGGCTGTGCTGGCGGCGGCTGGCGTGGTGGGCTGATCGGTGGCTGAGATATCCCGCCTTGTCCTGACCGTCACTGGCAGTGACCGGCCGGGGCTGACGGCTGCCCTGTCACAGGCGATCCTTGATGCGGGCGGCAATTGGCAAGCGGGGCATCTCAGCCGGCTGGGCGGGCTCTATGTCGGCTCGGTGCTGGTCGAGCTGGCACCGGAACAGCTTGCGCAGTTCGAGCAAGCCGTGCGCGCCATCGATGCGCATGGCCTCACCGTTACCACCCAGCCTGCGGGGGATGATCCCGGCACCGGTTCTGGCGCGCTGGTGTTCGAACTGGTCGGGCAGGACCGACCCGGCATTATCCGCGAAGTGACCGCGATTCTGTCCGGCCTTGGCGCGAATATTGAAAGCCTGACCAGCGGCGAGGAAGTGGGCGCACATGGCGGCGAACGTCTGTTCCGCGCCAAGGTGAGCGTGACCCTGCCCGCCGATGTCAGCCCGGAAGAAGCGCAGGAAGCGCTGGAAGCAATCTCCAGCGAAATCATGGTCGATTTCAGCTTCGGCTGATCGCTGGCCGGTGGAGCTTTCGCGCCGTTAACCTAGCGTGTTCACGCGATCCTTATGCCGGACTGCCACAGCGGCACCATGGCACGCTTGAACCGCCCCAAACTCTCCACCCATTATGACGGCCCGCGCGGCGGCAGCCGTGACCTCGTTTCGCTTGAAGGTCATGCGCAGGTGGGCGAGGGCGAGCGGGAAGATATCGTATTGCTCGATCTCGACACGGGCGGTTGCCGCGTGCGCGGGATTTCTGCTGCTTTGACCAAGACGGACCCGGTATCGGTATGGCTCGGTCCCCTCGGCCCGTTCAGCGCGCATCCGCGCTGGGTCAAGCGCGGGCTGGCCGGGCTGCGGTTCGACCCACCGCTGGAGGAAAGCGCGCTGGAAGAGGCAAAGCGCGTGGCTATCCCCGCGCCGCCCAGCGAAGTGATCGCGCTACGCCGCCGTGTCACTTCCGGCTGACGCGATATTCGACATTTGATGGGTTACACATCGGACATAGTGTAACCCTGTTGGATGAGCGTTCTGCACTTCAAATCAATGCCTTACGGTATTTCTCAGCCTGAAAAACCGGGTGACACCCTATAGGGAGAAATCACTGTCTGCGACGATGGGAAAGAGCAGTCGGGATAGTGACAGGTGCGGTGCGTGTAGGAAAGGCTTCGATGCACGGTAACGCGGAAGTTTGCTCTCTTTGCCCCCCTGGCGTCGGCCCGCACTTGATGCGGGCCTGAGCTTCTTCTTCTATCGCGGCGTTAAAAAAGGTGAGCCTGGCCCCGTGTCAAGCACGGGGCGACGCGGGAGGGATGTTGGAGCGTGACGCTGGCCGCTCCTAATACCAGCTATTGAGCAATCCAGAGCGATTGAGCAGACCCCCTGCTGTAAAGGACCAAACAGCAACCAGATAGCAAAGCTTGCTGGTGCGCTGGCTAATCAGCTCCTTTTGTCGCGCACGGTAGGTCAGCAACGCTGCCGACATCATCACCAACCATCGGATCGGCAGCAGCCAATAGGTTCCGTTCAGACTCTCATCGAGCCTTGGTGACACTGCGATCACCAGGTCGAACAATACCATGCACAGGATAATCAGTCGGTAGTGTCTGGCGAAGGCCTCGACCATCACTTCCGCCGAAACCGAAAGTACCACACTTCGTGCCCATAGACCGTCCGCGCCTTGTGCTCATAGCGCGTTTCGCACCAGCCTGAGGGGCGGTTTTGCCAGCTTTCGGGGCCGGTTACCTGCCAGTCGAACTGGTGGGTGTGGCGGCGCATGACCATCATCGCGTGGCGCAGATAGATCGCGTGGTCAGTGCCAAAGCGGAATTCGCCGCCGGGTTTGAGCTTGGCCGCGATCATGTCCAGCGGGCCGTCATTCATCATCCGCCGCTTGGCGTGCTTGGCCTTGGGCCAGGGGTCGGGATGGAGCAGGTAAAGCATGGTCAGCGCGCCATCGGGGATGCGCTCCAGCACTTGCAGTGCATCGCCCAGATGCAGCCGCACATTGGCGAGACGGCCTGATCCGTCCACCCCGTCGCGGACATGGGCCAGCGCCTGCGCCACCCCGTTCACGAAAGGCTCTGCACCGATAAAGCCATGGTCGGGCAGCATGTCGGCGCGATAGGCCAAGTGCTCGCCGCCGCCGAAGCCGATCTCGAAATGGAGCGGGCAATCCTGCCCGAACAGGCGCTCTGCCGTTACCGGGCCTTCTTCCGGCACGGCGATTTGCGGGAGCAGATTCTCCACCAGTTCCTGCTGCCCCTTGCGCAGCGGACGCCCCTGCGAACGGCCATACAGCCGGTTGAGGGTAGTGGGATCGCCTTCCTTGTAAGCACTCATGCGCGCGGCTTTGGCGCTGGACCGCGCGTCGGTCAACGCACTTTCCATTTCCTAAACGCACCGTTCGGCTGATCTTAAGGTGGGCTCGCTAGGGTTAATGCGTTGATAGGCAAACTGTCGAAGGAACCGATCCGATGGCATCACGCGCTCGCAGCTGCACCCGCGCCGATATCGAGGCGTCTTGCACGCTGGGCGAAGAGACCTTCCCGGTAAGGGTTTCGCGCCTGTCCTGCGATGGCTGCCAGATCGAGGCGGATTGCGACTGGCCGGCAGAATGCGATTTCCTGCACCTGACGCTGGGCGATAATGTCGAGATCAATGGCTGCGCCTCGCAGGCCAAGGGGCGCAAGGTCGATATTCGCTTCTTTGGCCAGATCCACCCGGTGGTGGTGAGCAAGTTCGCACGGGCCGCCTGAGCCGGGCCACGCCCCTTTTGCTTTTACAGCTAACGAAACACCCGGAGCTTTCGCCCCGGGTGCACTCGCTGTCTCGATAAGTCGGGTATGACTTTGTGAAGCGTCAGGCTGCTTCGGCCTCGTCATGCGGATCGCGCAGCACATAGCCGCGGCCCCAGACGGTTTCGATATAGTTTTCGCCGCCGCATGCGTGGCTGAGCTTCTTGCGCAGCTTGCAGATGAAGACGTCGATGATCTTGAGTTCGGGCTCGTCCATCCCGCCGTAAAGGTGGTTGAGGAACATTTCCTTGGTCAGCGTAGTGCCCTTGCGCAGCGAAAGCAGCTCGAGCATCGCATATTCCTTGCCGGTCAAATGGACGCGGGCACCATCGACTTCGACAGTCTTGGCATCAAGGTTCACCGCCAGCTTGCCGGTGCGGATGATCGACTGGCTATGGCCCTTTGACCGGCGCACAACAGCGTGAATGCGGGCAACCAGCTCTTCACGATGGAACGGCTTGGTCACATAATCGTCAGCGCCGAAGCCGAAGCTGCGGATCTTGCTGTCCATTTCGGAAATGCCCGAGAGGATCAGCACCGGCGTCTGCACCTTGGCCACGCGGAGCTTCTTGAGCACGTCATAGCCGTGCATGTCCGGCAGGTTCAGGTCGAGCAGGATGATATCGTAATCATACAGCTTGCCCAGATCGAGGCCTTCCTCACCCAGGTCCGTCGAATAGACATTGAACCCTTCCGTGGTGAGCATGAGCTCGATAGCTTTTGCCGTTGTCGGCTCGTCTTCAATCAGCAGTACGCGCATGGGTTACCCCCCTTTGCCCCGAAACCTGTCTTAACCCTGCCGAAACAGGTGTTGCATGTGATTAACCACAAAACTTCTGAACGGAAAAGGTTAATAACCCGTAAACTGGCCTGACTCCACGAGTCGCATTGTTTGTTTGAGCCTCAAGCGCCGGCGTGCGCATCCGCGCACTTGGCTATCCTCCGGGGGCCCGACCCCTGCGGGGCCACCCCTCCGGGCGGGCAGTCGCCCTTGCGGTCACCTGGTCGGTGACCGGGCCATTTCAGGCCATTTCTCTCTGGCGTTGAAACGCGAGGCGAAGCCGAGTGCAAGGCCGACTGGCCGCCCGCAGCGATTGGGCCGTCAGGCCCCTTGAGCGAGGACATCGTGCGCCGGATGGCGTGCGGAAAACAAAAGACTCCGGCGCTTGAGGCTAAACAAAGACTCCGCCCAGCGCCCTGCCTCGCAATTCCTATAACCCCGCCAGCTTCTTCGCGCGCCTTCTTTGCACGCTGCTGCCGATGCCCATTGCCTCGCGATATTTTGCAACGGTCCGGCGGGCGAGGTCGAAGCCTTCGGCTTTGAGCATGTCCACCAGCGTATCGTCGGAGAGGATTTTCTTCGGGTCTTCTGCATCGGTCAGCGCCTTGATCCGCGCCTTGACTGCGGCAGAGCTGGCCCCTTCGCCATCGGCAGAGCCAACCCCTGAGGTAAAGAAATATTTGAGCTCGAAAGTGCCGCGCTCGCACCACAGATATTTGTTGCTGGTCACACGGCTGACGGTGCTTTCATGCATCTCGATCTCTTCCGCCACCGCCTTGAGAGTCAGGGGCTTCAACTCGGAGACACCACGCAGGAAGAATCCTTCCTGCTGTTTCACCAGTTCGGTTGCCACCTTGAGGATGGTCTTTTGCCGCTGGTCGAGCGCCTTGATCAGCCAGTTTGCATCGCCCAGCTTCTCGCGCAGCCACGACTGGGCCTCTTCGCTGGCACATCCTTCGCGCAATTCGACATAATACGGCCGATTGACCACCAGCCGCGGCAGGGTGGCTTCATTAAGGGCAATGTCCCAGCCACCCTTGCGCCCCGCCGTAATCAGCACATCAGGGACCACGGCGGCACTATCACTGCCTCCGAAGCGCAGGCCGGGCTTGGGGTCATAGCTGCGCAATTCGGCCAGCATGTCGGCAAAGTCTTCATCGTCGACTTCGCAAATGCGCTTGAGCCGGGCGACTTCGCCGCGCGCAACCAGATCGAGATTGTCGATCAGCCGCGCCATGCAGGGATCAAAGCGGTTGGCCTCTTTCGCTTGCAGCGTGATACATTCGGCGAGATTGCGCGCGCCCACCCCTGTGGGGTCGAGCGACTGGACCAGTTCCAGCGCATCCTCCACTTCCGCCAGCGCGACGCCCAGTTCCCCGGCAATATCGCGCAGGGACGTGGCAAGGTAACCCGCGTCGTCGAGCAAGCCGACGATATGCCGAGCGATGAATTCCTCCCCCGGTGAATAGGCAAGGCCGCCAATCTGGGCCTGCAAATGCTCGGCCAGAGACGTTTCTTCGCCCCCGCGATCCTCGACCGAGGGGTAATCCTCCCCACTGGCCATGCTGGTAATTGCGCTGCCCCATTCGCCATCACCCGTATCGCGATCCGTATCGAGCGCGGCAGGATCAAGATCGAGCGGGGCATCTGCTTCGCCATGGCCTTCAGCAATCAGCGCATCAGCGGATTGTTCCTCGCGCGGGGTATCGACAGGGTCCGGTGCTTCGGCAGTTTCCGACGCATTATCGCCCACATCCAGCAGCGGATTGGACTCAAGTGCCTCACCGATAAAGGTCTCGATTTCCAGGTTGGACAGCGCCAGCAGCTTGATCGCCTGCTGCAATTGCGGCGTCATCACCAGCGATTGCGACTGGCGGAGGTCTAGGCGTGGTCCAAGGGCCATCGGAAAGGGTCTCAGCTCAGCGCGTGGCCTTCGACAAGCTCAGGCTGAGCGGTCTTGGGTGCGAGCCATATTTCCCACATCCGCTCATGCTGAGCCTGTCGAAGCACACGCGCTGCGGGTTCCACCATCAGAGCGTGAAACCCTCGCCCAGATAGAGCCTGCGCACATTCTCGTCTGCCACCAGCGCTTCGGGTGAGCCAGAGAACAGCACTTGCCCGCCATAGATGATGCAGGCGCGGTCCACGATATCGAGCGTTTCGCGGACATTGTGGTCGGTGATCAACACGCCGATCCCGCGTTGCTTCAGGTCCTTCACCAGGTCGCGAATATCGCTGATGGACAGCGGGTCAATCCCGGCAAAGGGCTCGTCCAGCAGCATGATCGACGGCTTGGCCGCCAGTGCACGGGCAATTTCACAGCGCCGCCGCTCCCCGCCGGACAGCGCCATGGCGGGGGAGTTGCGCAGCCGCTCGATATGGAATTCCTCCAGCAGCCGCTCCAGCTCTTTCGCGCGGGTTTCCTTGTCCGGCTCGACCAGTTCGAGCACGCAATTGATATTCTGTTCCACGGTCATGCCGCGGAAGATGCTGGTTTCCTGCGGCAAATAGCCAAGGCCCAGTATCGCGCGCCGATACATGGGCAGCTTGGTCACATCCTCGCCATCCATCAGGATGCGCCCGGCATCGGGGCGGACAAGGCCCATGATCGAATAGAAACAGGTCGTCTTGCCTGCGCCATTGGGGCCGAGCAGGCCCAGCACTTCGCCCTTGGCGACATGCAGCGAGATGTCGGTCAGCACCGCTCGCTTGTCATAGCTCTTGGCGATGGAGATTACTTCCAGACCGCCCTGTTCGCCGAGCCCTTGATGCGTCTCGAACGGTTCGGCAGTCTTGCTTTCAGTGTCAGCCAGTGTTGTCATCACAGGCAGCTTTAGCATTGCCCGCGCCGCTTTGAACCCCGCAATTTCCCGATTGGCAGGATTCGTGCATAAACTCGATTGGGCTTGCCCCGCTTTGTGACGCTTTTTGGAAGAATCTTGCTGCTCTTGATCGAACCGAGTTCTTTTGAAATAACGGGCCCCGGAGAGGAAAGGGGAGTCGGTCGCATGAACAAGACCCTGCATAAGCAGCGGAGCCTGCAGAGCCAGCATGGACGGGGGCTCGATTGGCGCCGCCGGATGAGCGATAATGTCGCCTGGGCCTTGCTGGCTTACACGGCGCTGCAGATTTTCGTGACGGTCGGTGCGCTGAAAGGCGGGGCCTCTTCGCTCCTTCCCTATTTCGCGCTCGTGGTGCTGGTCGGCGCGATCATTCCGGCCTGTCGCTGGTTTGAAAAGCGCTGGCAGTTCCTGAGCGATGAAGAAGCCGCCAATCCGGAATGGCAAAGGGCCTTCCGCCGCGACCAGCTGGGCCTGTGGCTGCTGGCGATTGGCTTGCCGTTCCTGCTGACCGGCCTGTTCAAGGGCATTGCCTATCTGATGTAATCGCTGCTGCTATCGGCATGACCGCGGCGAGTTTTGCCGCGCCCATTGTGCTGTCTGGCTTGCATCCCTAATTCGGGTCCTGTTGGATTTCCCGGAGTAAACCCATGATTGACGCCGCCACCGCACAGGATCGCTGTGCCCAGCTGATCGAGGCCGCGCGGCGCGCCGGGGCAGACAGCGCCGATGCCGTTGCCAGCGCGCAGTCCAGCGAAAGCGTCAGTGTCCGGCTGGGCAAGCTGGAAGATGTCGAACGTTCGGAAAGCGAGGAAGTGGGGCTGCGGGTGTTTGTCGGGCAGCGCTCGGCTTCGATCCAGACCAGTGATTTTTCGCCCGCAGCCATGACGGAACTGGCGGAACGTGCAGTCGCCATGGCCCGGCTCGCGCCGGAAGATCCCTATTCCGGGATAGCCACGCCCGACCAGTTGGCCAGCGGCCCGTGGGCTCAGCTGGACCTTGAAGATTCGCTGGAGCCTACTCCCGAGGTGTTGCGCGAACGCGCCCTTGCAGCTGAGGATGCCGCGCGCGCGGTGCAGGGGGTGACCAACAGCGAAGGCGGCTCGGCCGGTTTCGGACGCAGCGTTGCCGCATTGGTCACCAGCAACGGCTTCGCCGGTGGCTATGGTGCGACCAGCCACTCGCTCAGCGCCAGCGTGATTGCCGGTGAAGGGTCCGGGATGCAGCGCGACTATGCCTGGCGCAGCACCCGCCACCAGGAGGATTTGCCTGCACCGGAAGAAATTGGGGCACTGGCGGGCACGCGCGCGGTAGCGCGGCTGGCACCTGCTTCGCTCAAGAGCGGACCCATGCCGGTGGTGTTTGACAAGCGCGTCTCAGCCACATTGCTGGGCCATCTGGTCGGGGCCATGTCGGGCACGGCCATTGCCCGCCGCTCCAGTTTCCTGCTCGACCGGCTGGAGGAAGAGCTGTTCCCCGCCGGTCTGGAAATTCTCGAAGACCCGCTGATCGTGCGCGGCCTGCGCTCTCACCCTTTTGACGGGGAGGGCTTACCCGTGGCGGCACGCGCGCTGGTCAAGGATCGCAAGCTTACCGGCTGGCTGACCAACCTGTCCTCCGCCCGCCAGCTCGGCATTGCCCCCACCGGCCATGCCACGCGCGGCGGCAGCGGCGCACCGGGAGCCGGGCCATCGAATGTCACCATGGCGGCTGGCGGCATCAGCCGCGATGCCTTGATTGCCGATATTGCAGAGGGCGTGCTGGTGACCGAGCTGATCGGTCACGGCGTGAACGGCGTGACCGGCGATTACAGCCGCGGCGCGTCCGGCTATCGCATTCTCAAGGGCGAGCTGGCCGGGCCGATGGCGGAAATCACCGTCGCGGGGAATTTGCTGGCGATGTTCGCCAACATGACCCCCGCCGACGACCTTGAAACCCACCGGGCGATGAACGCGCCCAGCCTGCGGGTGGACGGGATGACGGTGGCGGGCGAATAGCCCGCGCGCGACCGCCAAACCTTACTTGCTGGCTTCGTAACGCTCGATCGCTTCGATCACGATCTTGCGCGCTTCTGCGGCATCACCCCATGCGCCAACGCGCACCCATTTCTCGGCTTCGAGGTCCTTGTAGTGAGTGAAGAAGTGCTCGATCTGCTGGAAGATGATGCTCGGCAGATCCTTGGTTTCGCCGACATCGGAATAATAGGGGAAGGTGGTGTCCACCGGCACGCAGATCAGCTTTTCGTCGCCGCCATGTTCGTCTTCAAGGTTGAGCACGCCAATCGGGCGGGCGCGCACCACGCAGCCGGCGATGAAGGGGCTGCGCGCGATCACCAGCGCGTCCAGCGGGTCGCCATCGGGGCTGAGCGTGTGCGGGACGAAGCCGTAATTGGCGGGATAGCGCATCGGCGTGTGCAGGATGCGGTCCACGAACAGCGCGCCTGATGCCTTGTCGAATTCATATTTAACCGGTTCGCCGCCGGTCGGCACTTCGATGATTACGTTCAGGCTTTCCGGTGGATTGTCGCCAACGGGGATCATGTCGATGCGCATGGGATTATGTGTCCGTGAATTGGAAAATGGGTTGGCGCGCCCCTAGCGCAGGGTGGCGGCATTTTCCAAGTGCTTTTGTTGCATTGCAGCAAAGCGCGGCATGGCTGCGGTGAAGCGTTGAGATTTGCGAGCGTGGCGACTAAAGCGCGCGCGTAATGAGCAAGATCAAGACACCCCAGGCCATCCGCGGGACGCAGGATATTTTCGGTGCCGATGCCGAGGCTTTCGCTTTCGTGGTCGAAACATTCGAGCGCGTGCGCAAGCTTTATCGCTTCCGCCGGGTGGAAATGCCGGTCTTTGAAAAGACCGAAGTGTTCAGCCGCGCGATTGGCGAGACGACCGATGTGGTCTCGAAAGAAATGTATTCCTTCGAGGATCGCGGCGGAGAATCGCTGACTTTGCGCCCGGAATTTACCGCCGGGATCGCGCGCGCCTTCCTCACCAATGGCTGGCAGCAGCACGCGCCGCTGAAGGTGGCGACGCACGGGCCCCTGTTCCGCTACGAGCGACCGCAAAAGGGCCGTTATCGCCAGTTCCACCAGATCGACGCGGAGATTATCGGCGCGGCTGAACCGCAGGCGGATGTGGAACTGCTCGCCATGGCCGACCAGTTGCTGAAGGAGCTGGGCATTGTGGGCGTGACGCTGCACCTCAACACGCTGGGCGATGGCGACAGCCGCGAAGCCTGGCGCGCGGCGCTGGTCGAGTATTTCCGCGCAGTGAAGGGTGAGCTCTCCGAGGATTCGCAGGAACGGCTGGAGAAGAACCCGCTGCGCATTCTCGACAGCAAGGACCCGTGCGACCGCAAGTTTCTCGCTGATGCGCCGAAGATTGATGCCTATCTGTCTGACGATGCGCGCGCCTTCTTCGATGCCGTGACCAGCGGGCTGGATGCAGCCGGGGTGAAATGGACCCGCGCGGAAAGCCTTGTGCGCGGGCTGGATTATTATCGCCACACGGCGTTTGAGTTTATCCCGGATGAGGGTTCCGAAGCCGCCTCGCGGTTGGGCAGCCAAAGCACGATCCTCGGCGGCGGGCGCTATGATGGCTTGATGGAAAGCCTCGGCGGCGCGCCCACGCCTGCGGTCGGCTGGGCTGCGGGGATCGAGCGTCTGGCGATGTTGGTGGGGGACTCCTGTCCGTTCTACCTTCCCGAGATTGCTATCGCGGCAGAGAATAGCGCGCGTGAGCATGAAGCAATTGAATTGGTCACAGAATTCCGCAGGAGGGGCTTTTCTGTCGAGCTTTTTGCAACAGGTAGTCCCCGAAAGCGATATGATCGTGCCAAGAAGGCGCAGCCTTCTGTGCTTGTTTCGCTAGATGTGCGCGATGATCTGAAGACAAACTCCTTTGCTCTCCAAGTTGATCAGTATGCTAGGTTTGCCGAGGCCAGCTCGGTGTGGGACGAGTTAAGGCCCATCTACACGTGACCATCCCCGCCGAACGTCTTGCCCAGATCGCCAATCGCTTCGCCGAGCTTGAAGCGCGGATGGCGTCTGGGCAGCTGGAGGGCGATGCCTTCGTCCAGGCCAGCCGCGACTACGCGGAGCTGGAACCGGTGGCCAAGGCAGCACGCGACGTGCAGGCCATGCGCGAGGAAGTGGCCGGGCTGGAAGAAATGCTCTCCGACCCGGAAATGAAGGCGATGGCGGAGGAAGAACTCGGCGAATTGCGCGAGAAACTGCCGGAGGCTGAGCGCGCGCTGGCCATTGCCATGCTGCCGCGCGATGCTGCGGACAGCCGTCCCGCCATGCTGGAAATCCGCGCCGGGACCGGCGGCGATGAAGCGGCTTTGTTCGCCTCCGACCTTTACCGCATGTATGAGCGCTTTGCGGCGGAGAACGGCTGGAAAGTCGAGCCGATCAGCATGAATGCCAATGACCTGGGCGGCTTCAAGGAAGTGGTCGCCAATGTCACCGGCAATGGCGTGTTCGCGAAGCTGAAATTCGAAAGCGGGGTCCACCGCGTGCAGCGCGTGCCCGTCACCGAAAGCGGCGGGCGCATCCATACTTCGGCGGCGACGGTGGCCGTGCTGCCTGAACCCGACGATGTCGATGTCAATATCGAGGACAAGGACCTCAAGATCGACGTCTATCGCGCCAGCGGTGCTGGTGGGCAGCATGTCAACACGACCGACAGCGCGGTGCGCATCACCCACTTGCCGACCGGCACGGTGGTGACCTGCCAAGACGGGCGCAGCCAGCACAAGAACAAGGACAAGGCGATGCAGGTGCTGCGCGCGCGTCTCTACGAGCAGCAGCGCGACGCGGCGCAGGGGGCCGAGGCGGAAGCGCGCAAGGCGATGGTCGGCAGCGGCGACCGCAGCGAACGCATCCGCACCTATAATTTCCCGCAAGGCCGCGTGACCGATCACCGCATCGGGCTGACCCTGCACAAGCTGGAGGAAGTCCTCGCCGGGCCGGGGCTGGGCGAACTGGTCAGCGCGCTCATCGCCGAGGATGAAGCGAAACGCCTCGCGGCGATGGGGGAATGACACAGACCATCGCCAACGCCCTGCGCGACGCCACGGAACGCCTCTCCGCCACCAGCGACACCGCGCGGCTGGATGCCGAATTGCTGATGGCACATGCGCTGGGCGTATCCCGCTCGGACTTGCTACTGCGGCATATGCGCGATGCGGAACCGGAGGGTTTTGCCGCACTGGTCGAGCGCCGTGCCGGGCATGAACCGGTTGCCTACATCACCGGCGAGCAGGAGTTCTACGGGCACAGCTTCCGGGTGACACCTGCCGTGCTGATCCCGCGTGGGGATAGCGAGGTGCTGGTAGAAGCGGCGCTGGAAACGGGCATCACCCAAGGGCGTGTGCTCGATATGGGCACCGGCTCCGGCGCGCTTTTGCTGACCGTGCTATTGGAAGGGCCGGAGCTAACAGGGGTTGGCATTGATGCCAGTAAGGGTGCAGTTGAAATCGCGCGCCAGAATGCGCAGGCGCTGGGTTGCGGATCGCGGTCTGACATTCGCCATGCCAGCTGGGCCGATGCAGGGTGGAGCGAACAGCTTGGCCAGTTCGACCTGATCCTGTGCAACCCGCCTTATGTCGAGGATGATGCCCAACTCGATCCCGATGTCCACGAGCATGAACCCGCCAGCGCGCTCTTTTCCGGGCCGGAGGGGCTCGACGACTACCGCATCCTCATCCCGCAACTGCCGGAGCTGCTCACAGAAAGCGGCATCGCCATCCTCGAAATCGGGCACCAGCAGGCCGCCGCCGTTACTGCCATCGCCGAGGCCGCTGGTTTCGCCGTGATGGTGCGACAAGACCTCGGCGGGCGGGACCGCGCACTTATCTTACAAAAAGCGCATTAAAGGCTTGGCAAAGCTTTCCGGGGTAGCTAACCCTCGTAACAGGCCAGCAGTGGAGGCAGATTGCCACCTGCGCGGCCAAGCTCCAACATTTGCAGATCGGGCAATTGGCTAGTCCCAAAACCCGGAAGGCAGATGCAGCCCTGCAAGGCCGCAGGTGCGCTGGAGCCATGCGAGTATGCCGCGCTGTTTTGGGATCGCTTGCGGCAACGGAAGAGGGCACACTTCTCTTGAATAACAATCGCAATAATCGCCGTCGCGGACGCAACAACAACCGTTCGCAGGGCGGCCCCAACCAGGGTAACCGGATTGACAGTCGCGCGCGGGGCAATGCCCCGCAGCTGCTCGATAAATACAAGAAGCTCGCGCAGGACGCCCAGCATAATGGCGACCGTGTGCAGATGGAATATTACCTGCAATTCGCGGACCATTATTTCCGCGTGATCGCAGATAACAAGGCGCGGCAGGATGAACAGCGCGCCAAGCGGCAGGACGAACGCGGGGATTCGCGCGACGATGATGATGTCGATGACGAGGATGGCCGCGAAGAGCGCCAGCCGCGCCAGCGCCGCAATAATCGCCGCGACCGGGACGACATTGGCCGGGACCAGGAAAGCGCGTCTGGCGACAATGGCGATGACAATGCCTACGAGCCGGAAGACAACCCCTTCACTCGCGACAACCCGCCGCGCGAAGAAAAGCGCCCCGCGCGCAAGCCACGCGCCAGCACGCGCAAGAAGGCTGCGGCTGAGGATGGAGAAGGGATTGATGCGTCGATCCTGCCGCCAGCGATTGGCGCGGATTCGGGGGATGAAGATGCCCCTGCCAAGCCCGCACCGCGCCGCCGCCGCAAAGCGGCCGCCAGCGATGGTGATGAGCCGGTCAGCGTAGCAGGCTGAACCGGACAAGCGGCGGCAAGCAGGAGCTGCGGCAATGCCACAGGCAGGGACTGTCCCGATCCGGGTGTTCACGCTGCTTGAAACACGCCCGCGGATGGTTGCGCTGGCTTGCGGCTTGCTCGCCGCCTGCGCTTTCCCGCCTTTGATGCTGTGGCCGTTGGCGCTGGCAGCTCTCGCTGGTCTGGCATGGCTGGTCCATACGGCACCCGGCTGGCGCGAAGCGCTGATGCGCGGCTGGCTGTTTGGCGTGGCCCATTTCACCCTCGCCAATAACTGGATTGCAACAGCCTTTACCCACCAGTCGGAAATGCCCACTGCTTTGGGCTGGGTGGCCGTGCCGCTGCTCTCGCTCTATCTTGCCGTCTATCCGGCGCTGGCAGCGCTGGGCGCATGGTTGCTGGCGAGCAAGCGGGGGCCGGGGCAAGCGGGTCTGGCACTGGCGGGCAGCTGGATCATTGCCGAATGGTTGCGCGGCTGGGTCTTTACCGGTTTTGCCTGGGACCCGCTCGGCCTGGCCTTCCTGGGGCCATTCCAGACGCCGGGGATTGCCCGCTTGCTGCCGTGGACGGGCAGCTTTGCCCTGTCCGGGCTGGTCGTGCTCGCTGCAACCGCGCTGCTGGTCTTGTCACTGCGTCGCCAATGGATTGGTGCAGGGGCCCTGCTCGCAGTGATGGCTGCGGCTATGCATGCGCCTGCAATCCAGCCAAAGCGCGAAGGCACGCTGCGTTTCACGCTGGTGCAGCCGGACATTCGGCAGGAAGAGATCAACGACCCGCTTAAATTCGAAGACCAGTTCGCCCGTATCGCCCAATTGAGCATGCGCAAGGATGCGGGGCGTCGCCTGGTATTGTGGCCCGAATCCGGCGTTCCTGACTATCTGCGCGATGGCTATCCGCAGCGTTACTACAGCCGCATGACGGCGGGCGGCGACCCTGCCTTTGCCCGCGGGCGCATCGGCAAGGTGATTGGCGAGGACAGCTTGCTCCTCACCGGTGCGGTTGACCTTGAAATCGAAAATGACCGCGCAGTGGGCGCCTATAATGCAGTCTCCGCCATAACCGAACAGGGCGAGATTATCGCCGGCTATAACAAGGCGCACCTCGTTCCTTATGGCGAGTACCTTGCCCTGCGCTGGCTGCTTGAGCCACTCGGCGCGACGCGGCTGGTGGCGGGTACGATAGACTTCATTCCCGGCCCCGGTCCGCGCACACTGGACCTTGGCCAATGGGGGCAGGCGGGCATCCAGATCTGTTACGAAATCGTCTTCCCCGGGCAGGTGGTCGATCCGGACAAGCGCCCGGACTATATTTTCAACCCGTCCAATGATGGCTGGTTCGGCAGCTGGGGCCCCCCTCAACACCTCGCGCAGGCACGGATGCGCGCGATCGAGGAAGGGCTGCCAGTGCTGCGTTCCACCACTACCGGGATCAGTGCAATCGTCGATGCGCGCGGCGTGGTGCGCGATCATATCGGCATGCACCGGGCAGAGCGGATGGACGGTATCATCCCGCCAGCTGCCGCGCCCACGCCCTTTTCCAGGCTTGGTAACTGGCTGTCCCTTGGCTGGGCAATTCTATTTCTCGCTATTGCTGCGGTTGCGAAATACAGAAGGTCTGGCTAGAGCAACTCCGCAATTATCCATAGGCTTCAATCCCCGGGGGACATGCCCATATGCGTTCCGAATTCCTTTTCACGTCTGAAAGCGTTTCCGAAGGCCATCCTGACAAGGTCTCGGACCAGATTTCCGACACGATCGTTGACCTCTTCCTGAGCAAGGATCCGGAAGCACGGATCGCCTGCGAAACGCTGACCACCACGCAGCGTGTCGTGCTGGCTGGCGAAATCCGCTGCAAGGGCGTTTATGAGAACGGCCAATGGGCACCCGGTGCGCTGGAAGAGATCGAGAAGGTTGTCCGCAACACGGTCAAGGAAATTGGCTATGAGCAGGACGGTTTCCACTGGGAAACGCTGAGCTTCGAAAACCACTTGCACGGCCAGAGCGCGCATATCGCGCAGGGTGTGGATGCCGGCGCTGAAGGCTCCAACAAGGATGAAGGTGCAGGCGACCAGGGCATCATGTTCGGCTATGCCAGCGATGAAACCCCGGACCTGATGCCGGCGACGCTGGATTACAGCCACAAGATCCTGCAGCGCATGGCGGTGGATCGCAAGAATGGCACCGCGCCCTTCCTTGAGCCTGATGCGAAAAGTCAGGTGACGCTGCGTTACAAGGACGAAAAGCCGGTTGAAGCGACTGCCATCGTCGTCTCCACCCAGCATGCGCCGGGCTATTACTTCCATAATGGCGAAGGCGATGCGGC
The DNA here is from genome assembly GCA_024236195.1 of Sphingomonadaceae bacterium. Taxonomy (GTDB): domain Bacteria; phylum Pseudomonadota; class Alphaproteobacteria; order Sphingomonadales; family Sphingomonadaceae; genus JACXVD01. The sequence goes on along the minus strand of JACKKZ010000002.1, from coordinate 379,911 downwards.
GAAATATGCTGAGCTGGAAAGCTATGTGAAGGGCGTGATTGCTGATGTGATGCCCGCTGAGCTGCTGACAGCCAACACGGTCTATCACATCAACCCGACCGGCTGCTTTGAAATTGGCGGCCCCGATGGCGATGCTGGCCTGACCGGTCGCAAAATCATCGTCGACACTTATGGTGGCGCATCGCCTCATGGTGGCGGTGCTTTCTCGGGCAAGGACCCGACCAAGGTTGACCGTTCGGCAGCCTATATCACGCGCTATCTCGCGAAGAATGTCGTCGCTGCCGGCCTGGCCAAGCGCTGCACGATCCAGATCGCCTATGCCATCGGCGTGTCCGAGCCGCTCTCGCTCTATGTTGACCTGCATGGCACCGGCAATGGCGTGAGCGAAGACCAGCTGGAGAAGGTGCTGCCGACGCTCGTCCGCCTCACCCCGCGCGGCATCCGCACGCATCTCGGCCTCAACAAGCCGATCTATCGCACCAGCGCTGCCTATGGCCATTTCGGCCGCAAGGCGGAAGGGGACCTGTTCCCGTGGGAACGCACCGATCTGGTGGATGCGCTCAAGGCCGCTCTCTGAGCCCAGCTTGCGCAACATGAAAAGGGCGGCGGATCAGTGCGATCCGCCGCCCTTTTTCTCTGAAGTAATGATGTCTGCTCAGCCCCCGCGAACGCTTTGCAGGTCCGCCCCTACGTGGCGCGCGGCCAGCACATAATGCGCCCCGGCCCAGAGATAGGCGAGGCCTGCCAGCGCCATGGCATAGGACAGGCCGGTGCCAATGCCATAGCTGCCCTCCAGCCGGTCGCTCATCAGGCCGACAATCAGCGGGCCCATCCCTCCGGCAATGCCATAGATCGCGTTCAACACTGCTGAGGCGGTGGCGCGCATCCTTGGGTGCATCAGGTTCTGGATGCTGGCGAATGTCACGCCGAGATAGCCGAATTGCAGCACGGCCGAGACGCTGACGAGCGAGAGCAGCAGCCACAGGCTCTCGCGCGTGATGGCAAAGGCATAGAGCGGACCAGCCAGCAGCATGGCGATGCCGGGGATCAGGGCATAGGCGGCGGGGCTGCGCTCTCCCAACCGGTCTGCCAGCCAGCCGCTGCCGACCACGGAAATCGCAGCGGGCAAGCTGGCGATCACCCCGGCATAGAGTCCGGCCTGCGCGATGTTCAGGCCGAAACTGCGCATCATCAGCGAGGTGAAGAAGTAATTCGCGCCAAAGCCGATGGCAGCCGCGATGGTTGAACCGACAATCATATGCCGCGCGCTGGCGAGCTTGGTCATGCGGCCGAGCACTTCCATGAAACCGGGCACGTCGTCGCTTGCGCCGGGGTCGTGCTGCCCCCGTGTGGGTTCTTCCACGAACAGCCAGGCGGCCACGCCCAGCAACAGGCCGGGAATGGCGGCGAAGACAAAGGTCATGCGCCAATCGAAATTCTGCGCAATCCAGCCGCCGCCGACAAAGCCGATAAAGGCACCGATGGGCGGGGCCAGCAGCAGGACCGAAATGGCGGTCGCGCGTCGGTTTGCAGGAAAATAATCCGCGATGACTGACTGGTTGCTGGGCAGGCCGATCGCTTCGCCAAGCCCCACGCTGATTCGGGCGAGCAGCAATTGCGTCCAATTCGCGGCCGCCCCGCAGGCCGCGGTGGCGACGGACCAGAAGACCACCCCAAAGGAAATCAGCGTCAGTCGCCGCGCCCGTTCGGCATAGCGGGCTATGATGATCCCGGCCCCGATATTGAGCAGTGCAAAGGCCAGTCCGAGCAGCGAAACCTGCGTGTCGGTCAGGTGAAATTCGCGTTTGAGCGGCTCGACCAGCACATTGACGACAATCCGGTCGACAAAGCCAAAGGTGCCGATCCCGGCGAGGATGAAGAGCGCCAGACCGGGCGAAGTGCTGCGTTTGATGGATTTTCCTCCCATTCGCCTTGTCGGCCTTGGGGCAGAGCTTATGCGGGGGCACGGCCCGTCGCAAACGGCAATTTAGCCGGTGCGATAATCGGCGGTGATTGCACCGGCGGCAGCGAGTTCGGCTTCGTGGCTTGCCTCGCGCCATTCCTCGCTCAGCGCTTCTGCTTCCCATTGCTGCATCGCCGGGTGAGCAATCACGTGATCGACCCAGGCCTGCCCTCGGCCGACATCCAGCCCATAGGTGCGGATGCGCCAGGCCACAGGCGCGTAAAAGGCATCGGCGGCGCTGAATTCGGCCCCGGCCAGCCATGGTCCGTCGAAGCGGTCCAGCCCTTCCTCAATGATTTCGCGCACCCGCGTGACATTCCGCTCCAGCGCGGTCGACATCGGCTTGGGGGTAACGCGAACACCGACATTCATGGTGCAATCATTGCGCAGCGCGCCAAAGCCGCCGTGCATTTCGGCAGTGATGCACTGCGCAAAGGCGCGCGCCTCGTCGCCCTCTGGCCATACACCCGCGTGCCGCTCGGCGAGGTAGAACAGGATGCCGAGCGAATCCCAGATGGTCCGTTCGCCATGGATCAGTACCGGCACCTGCCCGGTGGGAGAGAAGGTGCGGAACTCCGCGAAATTATCGGGCTTGGTGAAGGGCTCGAACCGCTCGGCAAAGGGGATATTGAGCGCCTTCATCAGCAGCCATGGCCGCAGTGACCAGCTCGAATAATTGCGGTTTGCCGTGATCAGCGTGTAGTTTGGCTGACTATTCATATGGGCGATTCCTTGGAAAGCCGGCTTCGGGCTCAGGCATAGGCTTGCGGGTCTTCATCCGGCCAATGCTCCAGCCTCGGCGTGTTGCGATTGAGGAACAGCGCGGGCAATTTGGCCAGCATCAGCGATTTGTGGATCCAATAGTCAGTCCACAGCTCGCGCCACTTCGGCTTGGGACTGCGGCCATGCGCGCGCAGCCAGGCATCATAGGGCATCCAGTGGCTGGGCTCGTCCCGCTCGACCACTTGGAATATCCGGGTCAGCCCCTTGTCCGAGCGGATATGCTTGTTCTTCAGCAGGATCTCGACCTGTTCCATCCCGCGTTGTTCGGTGATCATGATCACCCGGCAGAGCTTCTCGAACTCGTCGCCATCGGCAATGATCGCATCGGTGTCGAGATCGTCAATCGTGCAGCCAAACACGCTTTCGATGAAATGGTCGATATGGCCGCAGGTTCGGTCCACCTTCAGTGGCATACGCCCCTGCAGTTCGAACCAGCGGCGGAACATGCGATAATGCTTTTCCTCGTCGCCGCGATGCTTGACCACTTCAGCTATGAATGACGGGTTGTCTGGGCAGCGCGCACGCACCGCCTCCAGCACCCGGTCGAGCGAAGTGTAGCCGCGATGTTCGTTATAGATGTAGATCGACGCGAGCACGTCGAGGAAGCGGGTGCGGAAGGCGGAATGGATTCCCATTTGCCGGATTATCGCATGGTTCCGGCAACCAGCCAAACGATTGTATCGGGGGGCAAGTCGTCACCCGCCCCCCGCAAGGTCAAAGCGCGATATCGTATTTCGCGGTCGTCTTGGCCGCCACTTCCTCAGCCGTAACGCCGGGGGCCAGCTCGATCAGGCGGAAGGGGCTGGCGTGGTCAGGGCGCTGGAAAACGCAGAGATCGGTAATGATCATGTCGATCACATCCGTGCCGGTAAGCGGCAATGTGCAGCTGGGGATGAACTTCGCGCTGCCATCCTTGGCCGTGTGCTCCATCACCACGATGATCTTCTTGACCCCGGCGACGAGGTCCATCGCGCCGCCCATGCCCTTGATCATCTTGCCCGGGATCATCCAGTTGGCGATGTCGCCCCCTTCGGAAACTTCCATTGCGCCCAGCACGGTCAGGTCGATATGTCCGCCGCGGATCATGGCGAAGCTGGCGGCGCTGTCGAAATAGGCACTGTGCGGCAGTTCGCTGATTGTTTGCTTCCCGGCATTGATCAGGTCGGGATCTTCCTCGCCCGCATAGGGGAAGGGACCGATGCCGAGCATACCATTCTCGCTCTGTAGCGTGACGAACATGTCCGACGGGATATGGTTTGCCACCAGCGTCGGGATGCCGATGCCAAGATTGACGTAGTAACCGTCCTGCAGTTCCTTCGCGGCGCGCGCGGCCATTTCATCGCGGGTCCAGGGCATCAGTTTGCCTCCCTTTCGCGGGTGGTCACAAATTCGATCTTCTTGTCATAGGGCGCGCCCACGATCATCCGCTGAACATAGACGCCGGGCAGGTGGATCGCATCGGGATCGAGCGAGCCGGTGGGCACGATCTCTTCCACTTCGACCACGCAGACCTTGCCGCAGGTGGCGGCAGGGACGTTGAAATTGCGCGCGGTCTTGCGGAACACGACATTGCCGGTCTCGTCCGCTTTCCACGCCTTCACGATGGCGAGGTCAGCGAAGATGCCCTGTTCGAGGATATAGGTCTCCCCGTTGAAATCCTTATGCTCCTTGCCTTCGGCGACCTGTGTGCCGACGCCGGTCTTGGTGTAGAAGCCGGGGATGCCCGCGCCGCCAGCACGCATACGCTCGGCCAGTGTGCCTTGCGGGCAGAATTCTACTTCCAGCTCGCCGGAGAGGAATTGCCGTTCGAATTCCTTGTTCTCGCCGACATAGGAAGAGATCATCTTCTTCACCTGCTGCGTGCGCAGCAGCATGCCGATGCCTTCATTGTCGATGCCGGCATTGTTGCTGGCAAAGGTGAGGTTCTTCACGCCGCTTTCGCGGATCGCGACCAGCAGGCGTTCGGGGATGCCGCACAGGCCAAAGCCGCCGCTGGCGATGAGCATGTCGTCATGCAGCAGGCCATCAAGGGCAGCGGCTGCGTCGGGATAGAGCTTCTTCATGCGAATCCTCTTCCATTGGGTTTCGCATGCAGATTGCCGCGTCCTACGCATGAAATCCAATTCTATATTTTGCGCATTATTGATAAGAGATGCTTATGAAACGGATTGCGCTTTATCATCTCGAAACCCTGCTGGTGATCGCCCGACTGGGAACTTTCCATGCGGCGGCGGAACGGCTGGGCACGACCCAGCCAGCCATCTCCGCCCGGATTCGCGAGATGGAGGCGCAATTGGGCATCGCCATCTTCCGGCGCGAAGGGCGGCGCATGGTGCTGACCGCGCGCGGGCGGCAATTGGTGCAGGATTGCGAACCGCTCTGGGCGCAGTTCGAATCCGTGCTGATGCGGCCGGGGGAGTTTGGCGGCGCCGTCGGCGTTGTCCGCGTGGGGAGTGGCGAGATCGCTGCGGCGAGCGTCTTGCCCGATTTCGTCAGCGAAGTGGAACGTTCCATGCCAGGCGTCACACTGGAGGTGGAGATCGACCTGACCGCCCGCATGCTCCAGCAATTGCTTGGCGGGACCAGCGACATGGTCTTCCTTGCCGGACCGGTTGCAGCGCCCGGCCTGCACACGGCCCCTATTGGTAACGTCCCCCTGGCCTGGCTCGCAGGGAGCAAGGGGGCACAGCGCCTGCAAGACGGTGAGGCACCGCGCGTCTGGTCCTTGCCGCACAACTCCCCGCTCAACATGATCACGCGGGACAGCCTGACAGCCCGCAGCATCGCCCCGGCAACTTTCGCGACCTGCAACAATGTGCGGACCATGATCGACATATTGATGGCAGGGGAAGGGGTGGCCGTCCTGCCGCTGACCATGGTCGGGGAGGAACTGGCCGGCGGTGACCTGCGCGAAGTGTGGCCAAGGCCGGAGCGGCGCATTGAGTTCGAAGTGGCGATTCGCAGCAATGAGGCTGACCCGGTGATTCGCGAATTGTTTGAGCGAGCCGGCCGATTCGCAATGCCAGAGCCCGCCTGATTCGCCGTTTCAGCCATGGAGTGCAGTTGCGAACGCAACCATGCTGCACTGCATTATTGAATCACATTCATGTTTCTACCACCTATTGCTGACAGCGATGTCAGGAAAAATCTCAGGAATTGCGAGCCTTTTCACTGATGTTGCATAAAACGCAACTATGAGTGAGTTTTTCGCACTTGCACAAAAGCGGGGTCAGACCCATAACGAACCTGCCTTTCAGGCATCCTCTCCCAAAACTTTCATAGCCCGGTCGGAAACGACCGGGCTTTTTTTTGCTTCCATCGGACCGGGCGGAATCCGGCGCTTTCGGCACCTCCTGCCAAATCAGGCATTTGCATAGCAGGGTGCGGCTTCCTAGCTTGGGCCCTGACACAGACAGACTCGCAACCGGGAGCTTGCACGCATGGCCGAACCTGACGCGGCAGTAGAAGAGAAGACCGTCCGCCTGCAGGTGGCAGCGGCCAGGCAGGAAGAGAGCGGACAGGGCATTGCCCGCATGCCGCGCAGTGCCTTTCAGGCGCTGGGCGTGACCGAAGGCGATGTGGTGGAGATCACCGGCAAGCGCATGACCGCTGCCATCGCCATGCCTGCTTATGATGAAGACCAGGCGCTGGACGTGGTCCGGCTCGATGGCCTGCAGCGCGGCAATGCTGAAACTGGCTCTGGCGAACATGTGAAGATCCGCGCTGCGGAATCGCGCCCGGCCACGCGGGTGGTCTTTGCCCCTGCCCAGCGTGAAATGCGGCTGCAGGGTCCGGCACAGGCGCTGAAGCGCAATTTCTTCGGCAAGCCGCTCGTCGCGGGTGACCTCGTCGCCACGGCCGGACAGCAGCCGGTGCAGAACATGCCGCCCGAAGTGCGCCGCATGTTCAACGCCCCGGCCTATGCCCTTACACAAATCCGCCTGTCGGTCGTTTCGACTTCACCCAAGGGCATCGTCCATATTGACGAGAACACCGAAGTCGAGATGCGCGCCGAGTTCGAGGAACCGCGCGATGGCCGCGGCACCGTCAATTATGACGATGTCGGGGGGATGGAAGAGACCATCAAAGCCTTGCGTGAAATGGTCGAACTGCCGCTGCGCTATCCCGAATTGTTCACCCGTCTCGGCGTCGATCCGCCCAAGGGTGTGCTGCTGCACGGCCCGCCCGGTACCGGCAAGACCCGGCTGGCTCAGGCGGTCGCCAATGAAAGCGATGCAGAGTTCTTCACCATTAACGGCCCGGAGATCATGGGGTCCGGCTATGGCGAGAGCGAGAAGAAGCTGCGCGAAGTCTTCGAAGCAGCCACCAAGGCCGCGCCTGCCATCGTCTTTATCGACGAGATTGATTCCATCGCGCCCAAGCGGGACAAGGTGCCCGGCGAAGCGGAAAAGCGGCTGGTCGCCCAGTTGCTGACGCTGATGGACGGGCTGGAAGCGCGCGCGAACCTTGTTGTCATCGCTGCCACCAATCGCCCTGACGCGATTGACGAGGCACTGCGCCGTCCCGGTCGGTTTGACCGCGAAATCGTGATCGGTGTGCCGGACGAGAAGGGCCGCCGGGAAATCCTCGCCATCCATACGCGCGGTATGCCGCTGGGCGACAAGGTCGATCTCGACGAGCTGGCACGGGTGACACATGGCTTTGTTGGCGCAGATATTGCGGCACTCGCGCGCGAAGCAGCGATTGACGCGGTGCGCCGGATCATGCCCCGGCTCGATCTTGATGAACGTACGGTCCCGCAGGAAGTGCTCGACGATTTGCATGTCAGCCGGGACGATTTCCTCGCCGCGCTCAAGCGTGTCCAGCCCTCCGCCATGCGCGAAGTCATGGTGCAGGTGCCGAATGTCCAGTGGAGCGACATTGGCGGTGTCGCCGATGCGATCGGGAAGCTGAAGGAAGGCATCGAATTGCCGATGACCAATCCGGAAGCTTTTGCCCGGCTCGGCATCCGTGCAGCCAAGGGCTTCCTGCTCTATGGCCCGCCCGGCACCGGCAAGACCTTGCTGGCGAAGGCGGTGGCGAAAGAGGCAAAAGCCAATTTCATCTCGATGAAGAGCTCTGACCTGCTGTCCAAATGGTATGGCGAGAGCGAGCAGCAGATCGCGCGCCTGTTTGCCCGGGCGCGGGCCGTTGCGCCATGCGTGCTGTTTATCGACGAGATCGACAGCCTCGTCCCCGCGCGCGGCAGCGGGCAGGGCGAACCGCAAGTCACGGGCCGGGTGGTCAACACCATCCTTGCCGAAATGGACGGGCTGGAAGAGCTGCAATCAGTGGTGGTGATCGGCGCGACCAATCGCCCGACGCTGGTCGATCCGGCGCTGCTGCGGCCGGGCCGGTTTGACGAGCTGGTCTATGTCGGCACGCCTGACAAGGAAGGCCGCGAGCATATCCTTGGCATCCACACCCGCAAGATGCCGCTGGCAGACGATGTCGACCTCGGCAAGATTGCGGCGGATGCGGAACGCTTTACCGGCGCGGACCTCGAAGATGTCGTACGCCGCGCGGGCCTCAATGCCTTGCATCGCGCAGGCGGTGATGTGCAGCAGGTGACCGGGGCGGACTTTGCCGAAGCGCTGAAGGATTCCCGCGCAACCGTGACCTCCAAGATGGAGGAAGAATATCGCAAGATGCGCGGCGAGCTGAAAAAGCGGGCGGCGGAAGTGAAGCCGACCATTGGCTTCATCCATGAAGGGATGCTGGAACCCACCCGTGCCGACAAGCATGGCGAGGTTGAGGATTAACTGCGCACGACCCACCCCATTTTTGCGGAGCACAAATGGGGAGGGGGACCGCCAACCTGCAAGGTTGGGGGTGGAGGGGTGTCTTGCGCTATCTTCCCCTCCGCCGCAGCACCTGAGGTGCTGCGCCACCTCCCCATTTGGCCCAAGCAAAATGGGGAGGAACCTGTAGCCTAGTTGCCCTTTGCCCGGGCATTCGCGCCCTCCACCTCCAGCCGGTGGCGGATCAGCGCGCCGGGCATTTCGCTCCGCAGCCATTGCAGCATATGTTCGCGCACCGCGCAGCGCAGGTCGAACAAATCGCCAATGGTGGCAGAACTCATCGCCAGGCGCAGCTCGATGCTTTCGGGATAGGCTTCGGTCATCAGCAGCTTGCCTTCGCGCTTGTCCCAGTTTTCCTGCGTTTCGAGGAAGCGAAGGAATTCCTGCCGGATCGGGGCAATTTCGGTCGCCGGATCGAGGTGGAGGAAGACCGGGCCGGTAAGCTTTTCGCTCTTGCGTGACCAGTTCTCGAAGCTTTGATCGAGGAAGCGACTGGTCGGCACGATAATGGCGCGCTCATCCCAGGTGCGCACCGTGATGAAGCTCATGCGGATCTCTTCCACCCGGCCCGTCTGCCCATCGACCACCACGAGATCGCCCAGTCGTAGCGGTTCGGTAATCGCCATTTGCAGCCCGGCGATCAGCGATTTCAAGGCGGGCTGGGCCGCGGCACCGACAGCCAGTGCGGCAAGGCCGGCGGAGGCGAGCAGGGTTGTGCCAATATCGCGGACACCGGGAATGCCCAGCAGCATCAGCCCGACCGTGATGAACACCACCACGAAGGTGGCCGTCCGCGAGAGGATCGCAATGCGGGTCCGGCGGCTGCGGCTGGCGACCGGGTCTTCAGACAGCTCGGCGCGATATTCCAGCGCATGGGCGAATGCCTTGACCAGCGTATAGGCAATCCAGCCGACCAGGCCCGGTACGACAAATTTCGCCGCCGGCTCCCAGATCGACATCAGGACCGAATGGGTCTGTGAGGCAGTGGCGATGGCGATGGCGACAATCGACCAGCGGACGGGTCTCTCGATACGCTGGAAGACCATTTCATCGAGTGGCGTGTCCGACAGGCGCGCAATGCGGTGCAGCACCGCAAACAGGATGCGGTTGATGATCAGCGCGAGGATAATGGCGATCAGCAGGATCAACCCGGCTTCTGCCAGGGCATTCCAGTCAATCGTCCATTCGCGGGAGAGTAGCTCTTCAAACATGCGATCTATCAATGCTCGTCAGTGCAAAAGGTTGCCGAAAATCGAAACTGGCCGGGTCAATGCGCTTCACCCCAGCTTGTGCCGGTGCCGATATCTATGCCGAGCGGCACATCAAGCGTGACAGACGGACCAGCCGCTTCGGCCATCACCCGTTCGATCACCGGCTTGGCCGCTTCGACATCGCCCGCAGGCAGTTCGAACACCAATTCGTCATGCACTTGCAGCAGCATCCGCACATGGCCGAGCCCGGCCTCTGCCAGCGCAGGCAGCATACGGACCATGGCGCGCTTGATAATGTCCGCACTGGTGCCCTGGATCGGCGCGTTGATCGCGGCGCGTTCACTGCCCTGCCGTTCGGCCTGGTTCTTGGAATTGATCCGCGGGAACCATGTCTTGCGGCCAAACAGCGTTTCCGAATAGCCGCGTTCGCGCACTGTCTCCAGTGTGGTGTGGATATAGGACTGGATGCCGGGGAAGCGCTGGAAATAGGTGTCGATCACCGCCTGCGCTTCATCCGGCTCGACCCCCAGCCGCCCGGCGAGGCCCCAGCGGGAAATGCCGTAGAGGATCGCGAAATTGATCGTCTTGGCGCGGGCGCGTGTGTCGCGGTCCACTTCGCCATACATTTCCTTCGCTGTGCGCGCGTGGATGTCCTCCCCGGCGGCAAAGGCCTCCTTCAATTGCGGCACATCGGCCATATGCGCCGCGAGGCGGAGTTCGATCTGCGAATAGTCGGCGGCGAGCAGGACATTGCCGTCCTCCGCCACAAAGGCTTCGCGGATCTGGCGGCCGATTTCGGTGCGGATGGGGATGTTCTGCAGGTTCGGCTCGGTCGAACTGAGCCTCCCCGTCTGTGCGCCCACCAGCGAATAGGACGTATGCACGCGGCCCGTCTGCTGGTTTATCGCTTCCTGCAAGGCATCGGTATAGGTCGATTTGAGCTTGGTCAGCTGGCGCCATTCCAGCACCTTGTTGGCGATCTCCGCCCCTTCGCCCGCCAGCCGCTCCAGCACTGCCTGGTCGGTCGAATATTGCCCGCTTCTACCCTTGCGTCCGCCCTTGTAGCCGAGCGTGTCGAACAGCACGTCGCCCAATTGCTTGGGGCTGCCGATGGTGAATTCGCTGCCGGCCAGCTGGTGGATTTCGCCTTCCAGCCTGCCGGTCTGGGTTGCGAATTCCTCTGACAGACGCGAGAGCGCGGCGCGATCAACCTTGATCCCTTCGCGCTCCATCCCGGCAACCACCGGGATCAGCGGGCGGTCGACGCGCTCATAGATGCGCGTCCCGCCTTCTTCGGCCAGCCTCGGTTTGAGCAGCGCGTGAAGCCGCCAGGTGACGTCGGCATCCTCGGCGGCATAGGCGGTGGCCTTGTCCAGCGGGACCTCGCCGAAGGGAATCGCCTTCTTGCCGGTGCCGCACACTTCCTTGAAGGGGATCGGCGTGTGGCCAAGGTGCCGCTCGGACAATTCGTCCATCCCGTGCCCGCCCATGCCCACTTCCGAGCGGCCCGCGTCCAGCGCGAAGCTGATCACCATTGTATCGTCGATGGGGGAGACATTGACCCCGTAACGCGCCAGCACGTTGAGATCATATTTGATGTTCTGCCCGATCTTCAGCACGGCATCGCTTTCCAGCATGGGCTTCAGTGCGGCGAGGGCGGCTTCGCGGTCCACCTGCGGAGGTTTTTCCGCAAACATATCCGTCCCGCCATGGGCGAGCGGGATGTAGCAGGCATCATTGGGGCCAAGCGCGAGGCTGATCCCGACGAGTTCCGCCTGCATCGCATCGAGCGCGGAGGTTTCCGTATCCACCGCCACAAGCCGTGTGGCCTCGGCCCGCGCAATCCAGCGTTGCAACGCGTCCATATCCTGCACGCATTCATAGGTGGCATGGTCGACGGCAGGCATATCCGGCAGTGGCTGGCGATTGCCGGTGGCATCACCCTGCGCCGCAGCAACTTGCTGCTTGGCCGGATTGAGGTTGTTCGCCCGCTCCGGGCTGCCGTGGCCTGCACCTAGCCGCCGCAGCAGGCTGGTGAAGCCATGCTTTTCGAGGAATCCGGCCAGCGGGTCCGGCGGGATGCCTTCCAGCTTGAAGTCCTCCAGCGGCATGGGAAGCTCGCAATCTTCCTTCAGCGCCACCAGCACACGGCTCAGTTCCGCATCTGCGCGGTGCTCGATCAGCCGTTCCTTGAGCTTGCTCTTCTTCATGTCTTCCGCCGCATCGAGTGCGGCGGTGAGTGAGCCATGTTCCTGAATCAGCTTGGTCGCGGTCTTGGGACCGACCCCGAAAATGCCGGGAATATTATCCACGCTGTCCCCCATCAGCGCGAGGACATCACCGACAAGTTCCGGCCCGACGCCGAATTTCTCCTCCACTTCCGGGATATAGATGCGCTGGCTCTTCATCGTATCGAGCATGTCGATGCGCGCACCATTCTCCTCGCCAACCAGCTGCATCAAATCCTTGTCAGAGGAGACGATGGTGACATCCCATCCCTGTCTTGCCGCCGCGCGGGCATAGGAAGCGATCAGATCGTCCGCTTCCAGCCCCTCTTCTTCGATACAGGGCAGGCTGAAGGCCTTGGTCGCATCGCGAATCAGGGGGAATTGCGGCACCAGGTCTTCCGGCGGCGGGGGGCGATTTGCCTTGTACTCGGGATAAATCTCGTTGCGGAAGGACCTGCCCGATTTGTCGAGGATCACCGCCAGATGAGTGGGGCCATCGGCCTTGTCGAGGTCATCCGCCAGCTTCCATAGCATGGTGGTATAGCCATAGACCGCCCCGACCGGGGTTCCTTCCGGATTGGTCAGGGGTGGAAGGCGATGGTAAGCCCGGAAAATATAGGCTGAACCATCGACGAGATAGAGGTGCTGCTTGTCTGCCATAGCCGGGTGGTAGCAGCGCCTCGGCGGCAGGTCAGCCGCCTTTGCAGGCTCTCCACCAGGCAATTTGCACTGGCTTCAGTGGTAAAGTTCGCCTTGCCGCAATTGCGGCTCCAATTAAGGCAAAAAAAAGGCGTAAAATGCGATTCTCGCTTGCATCGTCACAAAGTCGCCATTATTGACGCCCTCCGAAGCCGGACATCTGACTGGCTTTGTGTCGGCTCCAATGGGGTCGGCAGAACCCACTCGCTGTTCAAGGAATTTGAAATTATGCGTAAGATTGCTCTCGTTGCTGCTGCTGCAGCCGCTGCTCTGACCGTTGCTGCATGCTCGGAAAGCACCACCGACGCTGCTGGCGAAGCTGCTGATTCGGCTATGGCTGACGCTGAAGCTGTTGCTGAAGAAGCAACTGCAGAAGCTGCTGACGCCGCTGAAGGCGCTGCTGACGCTGCTGGTGAAGCTGCTGAAGGCGCTGCCGACGCTGCTGAAGCTGCTGGCGACGCTGCTGCTGAAGCAGTTGCTGGCGAAGAAGCTCCGGCTGCTGAATAATTTCAGCCCGCTTCTAGCGAATAAAGAGGGGCGGTGCCGCAAGGCGCCGCCCTTTCTTTTTGCCTGCATGAAACCGGCCCGCAGGCCTATGCCCAGAGGGCAAGGATCAATATTCGGCGTTCACCCAGGTCCGGCCACCACTACCTTGGGTGTAGCCGCTATACAGGGCCTCCGCGATGGAAGCGATCCGCGCTTCGCGGGCCGGACGAGACCCTTGGCCAGTGACATAGATCGCCACGGCAATGGCCCGCCCGTCAGGCGCCTGGATAATCCCGATATCGCTGGACGTATTGTTGAGCGAGCCGGTCTTGTGCGCAACATTGGCACTGGCGGGCAGCAGGGCGGGGATACGGCGTGTACCGGTGCGGCAACGCTCCATCGCCCCAATAATCACACGGCGGCTTTCGGCTGACAGCCAGCGGCCCTGGTACAGTCCGCCCAGCATTTGCACCATGGCGCGTGGTGTCGCGCTGTCGCGCGGGTCAATCACCATCGCCGGATCGAATTCCCCATCATCACGCACCAGCGTGGCAATGTCGCGATCAAGGCGGAAGCCCTGGATCCCGGCGCGGCGGGCCCAGTCATTGACGGCATCGGGGCCGCCCACCACTTTCAGCAGCGCATCGGTTGCCGAATTGGAAGAGCGGGTAATCATCAGTTCGATCAATTCATGGGCGGGCAGATAATTGCCTTCGCGCACTGGCGCGGCGCGGCTGGAGAATTTGGCCGAACGCACCGGGATCAGCAGCGGATATTCGCTGGTCAGACTCCAGCGGCCCTGGTCCACCCCTTCGAGGAAGGTTGCGGCAATGGCGATCTTGCTGGTGCTGGCCATGGGGAAACGCTGGTCACCCAGGATGGATATTTCCTGCCCGGTGGTGAGGTCCATGGCGAACACGCCGATGCGGCCTTCATTGCCATCAGCCAGTTGCGCTATGCGCCGTTCGAAGGCGGTTTCATAGACCGCTTCGAATGTCTGCGGCGCGCGCTTCTTCGTGCCGAATGTACTGTCAAAAGCAGCTTCGAAATTGTTGCGCTGATACGATGCCTGCTGCGCCATGGCAGGGGCAAATGTGCCGACGGCGAGAGCGGCGGCAGCTGCGAATTTTCCGATCAGTCCCAGTTTCATGCGGGGGAAACTACCCTTGTCATGGTTTGGATTAGCTTAACGCCACGGAATTTCACCTAGCAAGCCGGAACGCGACGAAAAGTGCGTGTCACACGGCGAGTGTGACGCATTTCTGCAATATTCTTTCGCAAACGGCCAGAATCGCCCTAACTGCCAATTTCCCGGCGGACATCCTGGACGAAGCGAGAGCGCCGAATAATGCCATGGATGATGCGTGCGGCGAACCTGCCGGGCCAGCGCATGGGGCGCATGACTTGCAGGAACAGCACGACCCTCACTTCACCGGTCTCGTTCCACACTTCATGCGGGTTGGTCTCGTCAAACAGCAGCCACTCGCCTTCGCGCCAATGGACGAGGGTGCCGGCAACATCCATTTCGCAGCGCTCCGGCCCCTTGGGTACCATGATCGGCAGGTGGCAATTGATCCATGCCTTGGTCAGCCCGCGATGGCTGGGGACATGGGTGTTCGGTTCCATGATCGAGAAAAAGGCCACCACCAGCCCGGGAATACGGTCGAGCATGGCGGAGGTTTGCGGGCACTTGCTGCGATTTGCATCCGCATGGAAGCCATAGCCCTGGAAGAAGAAGCTCTTCCACGCCGGGCTGCTCGCAATCCGGCGGTGATCGGGGGAAATTTTCCCGAAGGCAGGGATTTGCTCCCGTTCCGCAATCAGTGGGGCAAGCTCTTCCGCCACGACATTCCAGTTCTGGCGGAGCTCTTCAAGCGCGGGGAGGCACGCAGGATCCAGTAGCGGCGTATCGTCCACCAGCGACTGCCGCCCGAACCAGCGATTGATGGGATGGCGGATGTTCCTGCCAATACGAAGCAAGACCCCCTGCTTGGGGCGTCCGTCGCTACTGCTTGTTTCCACGCTGCCAGCCATACGCTGTCCGCTGCTGTCTCTCCTGCAGTCCCGGTCGCAGCATTACGCAGGGAAAATGGCGGGAATTGGACATTTGCGACAGAAAAGGCCCGGCGAATTGCTCCGCCGGGCCTGTCTGTGACCGGTTGGTACTGAATGGGGGGAAGGCTTAGAAGCCCATGCCGCCCATACCACCCATGCCGCCCATGCCGCCCATATCGGGCATACCGCCACCAGCAGCCTTGTCTTCCGGAGCATCCGAAATCGCGGCTTCCGTGGTGATCAGCAGGCCCGCTACCGAGGCGGCATCCTGCAGGGCCACGCGCACGACCTTGGTCGGGTCGATCACGCCGGCCTTGACCAGGTCTTCATAGGTGTCAGTCGCAGCGTTGAAGCCCTGCGATTCATTGTCTTCGCGCAGCAGGTTGCCCGAAACCACTGCACCGTCATGGCCGGCATTGGTGGCAATCTGGCGCACCGGGGCAACAATCGCGCGACGCACGATGTCGATCCCGCGGGTCTGGTCGTCATTTTCGCCCTTCAGCCCTTCGAGAGCCTTGGTGGCATAGAGCAGAGCCGTACCGCCGCCGGGGACGATGCCTTCTTCAACCGCAGCGCGGGTTGCGTGGAGCGCGTCATCAACGCGGTCCTTGCGTTCCTTCACTTCGACTTCGGAAGCGCCGCCGACCTTGATCACGGCAACACCGCCAGCCAGCTTGGCGAGGCGTTCCTGCAGCTTTTCACGGTCATAGTCGCTGGTGGTGGCTTCCATCTGCGCCTTGATTTCGCCCACGCGTGCCTTGATGTCGGCTTCGTCACCGGCGCCATCGACGATGGTGGTGTTGTCCTTGTCGATGGTGACGCGCTTGGCTTCGCCCAGCATGCCCAGCGTGACGTTCTCGAGCTTGATGCCGAGATCTTCGCTCACCATTTCGCCCTTGGTGAGGATCGCGATGTCCTGCAGCATGGCCTTGCGGCGATCGCCGAAGCCCGGAGCCTTGACCGCAGCAACCTTCAGGCCGCCGCGCAGCTTGTTGACCACCAGGGTCGCCAGCGCTTCGCCTTCGATGTCTTCCGCGATGATCAGCAGCGGACGGCCGCTCTGCACGGCAGCTTCCAGCACTGGCAGCATGGACTGCAAATTGCTGAGCTTCTTCTCGTGGATCAGGATGTAGGGGTTGTCGAGTTCAACCGTCATCTTGTCCGGGTTGGTAATGAAGTAGGGCGACAGGTAACCGCGGTCGAACTGCATGCCTTCAACGACGTCGAGTTCGAATTCGAGGCCCTTGGCTTCCTCGACGGTGATCACGCCTTCCTTGCCGACCTTTTCCATGGCTTCGGCGATCTTTTCGCCAACTTCACGGTCGCCATTGGCGGAGATGATGCCAACCTGAGCGATTTCGGACGAACCGGCGACGTCCTTCGAACGGCTCTTGAGGTTTTCGACGACCTTGGTGACAGCGAGGTCGATACCGCGCTTCAGGTCCATCGGGTTCATGCCAGCGGCAACCGACTTCATGCCTTCGGTGACGATGGCCTGGCCCAGCACGGTGGCAGTGGTGGTGCCGTCACCGGCGAGGTCGTTGGTCTTCGAAGCCACTTCGCGCAGCATCTGCGCGCCCATGTTTTCGAACTTGTCCTTCAGTTCGATTTCCTTGGCGACGGAAACGCCGTCCTTGGTGATGCGGGGTGCGCCGAAGCTCTTGTCGATCACGACATTGCGGCCTTTCGGGCCGAGCGTAACCTTCACAGCGTTTGCGAGCGTGTCTACGCCCTTGAGGATGCGTTCACGCGCATCGCGGCCGAACTTTACGTCCTTGGCTGCCATTTTCTCTTCTCCTGGAATTCAGTTGGATTGGAAGCGTTGGTGAGACCCGGCAATCAGCCGATGATCCCCATGATGTCGCTTTCCTTCATGATCAGCAGGTCTTCACCGTCGATCTTGACTTCGGTGCCCGACCATTTGCCGAACAGCACGCGGTCGCCGACCTTCACGTCGAGCGCGATGCGGCTGCCGGAATCGTCGCGGGCGCCGTCACCGATGGCGACGATTTCACCTTCGCTGGGCTTTTCCTGCGCGCTGTCAGGGATGATGATGCCGCCAGCGGTTTTCTGGTCGGCTTCGATGCGACGGACCAGTACGCGGTCATGCAGAGGACGAAATGCCATTGTCTGCCTCTCTTGAACTAGAGTGGATAAAGAATGTTGGCACTCTCATACGGAGAGTGCCAGCGGGGCGCATTTGGGGAGGGTGGCAAGCGGAGTCAACAGGGGCAGTGCGAAAAAATTTCGCGAGCGTCAGGGCCGTTTCAGGACGCGTGTTGCACCAGCCCCAATCGCTCCCGCCGGGTCCAGCGCCAGAGAAGGAGCACCGCCGCGAAGGACAGGCCAGCGGCCAGCCCGATCCACACGCCGGTCCCTTGCATTGGCGTGCGGAAGCCCAGCCACAGCGCCATGCCCATGCCCGGCACCCAATAGCTGAACAGCGCGATCACCATCGGCATGCGCGTATCCTGCAACCCGCGCAGGGCCCCGGCGGCGACGGCCTGCAATCCGTCCACCAGCTGGAATGCAGCGGCGATCAACAGGTAGCGCAGGGCGAAGCTGACCAATATGGCATTTTCGGCGGCGCCGGGATCGACATAGATCTGCAGCACGAAGCGCGGGAAAGCGAGCATCACAGCCGCGCTGGCCATCGCGAAACCGGTCGCCATAGCCAGCGATGCCCAGCCTGCGCGGGTAATAGCTTGCCGGTCGCGGCTGCCATAGTGATAGCCGACACGGATTGTGGCGGCCTGTCCGATCCCGAACGGTATTTGGAAAGCTAATGCCGCGATCTGCAAGGCGACGGTATGCGCAGCCAGCTCTGCCGGGCCGATCCGCCCCATGATGAAGGCCGCGCCGCTAAACAGGCCAGCCTCTGCAACAATGGTCAGCGCAACGGGCAGGCCCAGCACGACCAGTTCGCGCAACCGGCTCCATTCCGGCTTCCACCAATTGCCGAAGATACGATAGCGGCGCAGGCGGCGGTCCCACAGGATCGCGATGACATAGGCGCACAGGATGAATAATGCGGTGATGACGCTGGCGAGCGCTGAACCCTCCAGCCCCAGCTCGGGCGCGCCAAAATGGCCGAAAACCAGCGCATAATTGCCCAGGGCGCTGACCGCGATGGCGCTGGCCGTGATCAAGGTGGCAAACACCGGGCGGCCTAGCGCAGAGACAAAGCAGCGCAGCACATTGGCCAGGATCATCGGGATCATCGCCCAGATGATAATCCGCAGGAAGCGGTCGGCGAGCAGGATGATGGCTTCATCCTGTCCGGTCAGCCGCATCAGCGCTGGCCCGGCGAGGCAACCTGCCATGCCGAGCGCCCCGCAAACCACCGCCAGCCATAGGGCCATACGGGTGGAGCGACGCACTTCGCGCACGGAATGTTTCCTGCGCCCCAGTTCCTCTGCGATCAGCGCAGCGACAATCCCGGTCAGTCCGGAAAAGGCCCACATCAGCAGCCCGAACAGAGCGATGGAGAGCGACACGGCCGCCAGTTCCTGCTGGCCCAGCCGCGCCACGAACATCACATCCACGGCATGAACCAGCATTTGCAGCAAATTTGCCGCCGCCAGCGGCCAGGCAAGCGCAAAGGTGGCAGCAAATTCACTGCGCCAGCTGGCAGGGGAGAGGCGATCTACTTGCGTCATAAAGCCTGCCCGGATAGGCGCGGCGGAAACCAAGGGGAAGCGAAGTTTTCTCGCTTCGCCTTGTGCCATGTCAAAGAGGCATGGCATTTCGATCCCTAGCGAACAGTTGGGGGTAGAATAATTGGTCGCATAGGCGGCCACAGGAAGGGAAAGTCTCGATGCGTAAACTTGCACCTTTTGCTGCACTGATCCTGCTCGCCGGTTGTGGGCAAGGCGCGGAAGAGCCCGCTGCGGACACTCCGGAAACCGCTGCTCCGGTTGAAGCGCCAATGGAAGATGCCGCTGTGGAGGCCCCGGCTGACGATGCTGCGGCACCGGTCGAGGCGGCTGCTACCGCTGCCGTTGCCGCTGCGCCCGCTGCCTTTGCCCAATGCAAGGTGTGCCACGCTGTGGAGGCTGGCAAGAACGGCGTCGGCCCGTCGCTGGCCGCTGTGTTCGGGGCCAAGGCCGGCCATGTCGAAACATACACCTACAGCCCGGCGATGAAGAATTCCGGCCTGACCTGGGACGAAGCGACGCTGAATAGCTATCTCGAAGGTCCGATGGCCAAGGTGCCCGGCACCAAGATGGCCTTTGCCGGGATCAAGGATGCGGCCAAGCGGCAGGAAGTGATCGACTACCTCAAGACGCTCTGAGCGTTTCGGCACCGCAAGAAATGAGAGGCCCGGCCCGCTTCGTGCGCGCCGGGCCTTTTTTCTGCTGATCCAGCTTCGCTGAACCGAGTCGGCACCAGCCCTCTCCCCCACCAAGCAAAAAGGGCGGCACCTTGCGGTACCGCCCCTTTCTCGAACCAAGCGGCTCGAAACATCTGGTGACGCGAACTCTTACTTGAGTTCCACGGTGCCGCCAGCTGCTTCGATCTTCGCCTTGATTTCTTCGGCTTCTGCCTTGTTCACGCCTTCCTTGACGGCCTTCGGCGCGCCTTCGACGAGAGCCTTGGCTTCGGTCAGGCCGAGGCCGGTGATGCCGCGGACTTCCTTAATCACCTGGATCTTCTTGCCACCGTCGCCGGTCAGGATGACGTCGAATTCGTCCTTTTCTTCGGCTGCGGGGGCATCGCCGCCAGCGGCGGGGCCAGCAACGGCAACGGCAGCAGCGGCGCTAACGCCCCACTCTTCTTCCAGTGCCTTGGCGAGTTCAGCTGCCTCGAGGACAGTCAGTTTGCTCAGTTCTTCAACAAGCTTGGCGATATCGGCCATGATTTACACTCCAAATTCTGTGGCGGGGCATGTGCCCCAAATGAATAATTTCGACTGGAAAAACCGCTTACGCTGCGTCCTTGGCGGCATATGCGCCGAAAACACGAGCGAGCTTGGCGGCGGGTGCATTGACCACCTGGGCGACCTTCGTCGCCGGGGCGTTGATGAGACCCACCAGCTTGCCACGCAGTTCGTCGAGGCTCGGCATGGAGGCGAGGGCCTTCACACCAGCTTCGTCGAGCAGCTGCCCACCCATCGAACCGCCGACAATTTCAAGCTTGTCGTTGGTCTTTGCGAATTCCACTGCAGCCTTGGCTGCTGCCACCGGATCCTCGGAATAAGCGAGGGCGGTCGGGCCAGTGAGGTATTCCTCGAGGCCTTCGTATGCAGTGTCCTTCAGGGCGAGCTTGGCAAGGCGGTTCTTCGCAACCTTGTAGGACGCACCGGCATCACGCATCTTGCCGCGCAGATCGGTGGACGCTGCCACCGAAAGGCCGAGGTTACGGGTGACAACCACCACGCCAACCTCTTGGAAGACTGCATTGAGCTGGGCGACCGAGTCGGCTTTCTGCGAACGATCCATGCCATACTCCTTACATTATGGCCGCACGGGATGGCTCCCGAACGACCGGCTCACATTCCCCCATGCCGAGAACCGACACGGGAAAGTCCGCTGACAAGGGAAGAAGTGCATGCCAAACATGCTGATAGCTGTGCACAGGGCACAGCCGTGAAATCTCTTTTCCCCGCCTAGGCTGCAAATTAAGACCGGGCAAAGCCCCGGCCAGCAACTGTCTCGGACGGACGACCAATAGGCGAGAGGCCCACCGGTCTGCGGCGGGCCTCTAAGGATTTGCGCGATTCTGTCAAGCAGAGTCTGGGTCAGGCTCCTTCCGCTTCATATCCCAGCAAATCGCCCGGCTGGCAGTCCAGCTCGCGGCAGATCGCTTCCAGGGTAGAGAAGCGGATCGCCTTGGCCTTGCCGGTCTTGAGGATCGAGAGGTTGGCGAGGGTCAGGCCGACGCGGTCTGCCAGCTCGGTCAGGGTCATGCGGCGTTCGTGCAGCAAATCGTCAAGCTTTACCACGATGGCTGTTCCTTCCACGGCTTCGTTCTTGGGGGGCATCACACGGTTCCTTCCAGATCTTCGCGCATGGCAGCGCCGTGGCGGAACACGCGGGCAAGGATAAAGAGGACAACAACCAGCAGGATCGAAGAGGCGTCAAAGCTGATCCCGGAAGCGACATGCACACCCTCTATCGTCTTGGCCCAGTTGGCAACTGTCACACCGGCGGCGGCAATGGGAATGCCGAGCAGGTAAATCCCCAGCATGATCCAGGCCATTGCGCTCAGCCGGTCGGCATTTTCGGGCACGAAGGGATCGCCTTCACCTACAGTCGCGATAATCTGGCGCAACTTGCCGAAAAAGACGAACAGGAGCACAACTCCGGCGAGGGCCAGCGCGATCACAATGCCGATCGCCAGAACGGGAAGTGGATCAACTGTACCGCCATGCTCCTTGGCTATTTCGAGATTGATCGTGTCCTGCATGAAAAGGACAACGGGCAAGGTAATGGCCAGCGCGATGGCGGCAATGGCCATCACCCCCTGAGCCAGCAATGAGATGATCTTGCCCGCCATCAGCAGCGGATCGTTGGGGCGGAATTCAGACATGGTCGAGGCTCCTCCTGTTCTTGGCAAGGCGATCAGGCGAGGATCGGGGTGGCGAATGTCGCAGCCTGTGCAGGGGGCACGGTGACCACCGGGGTCCAGCTGGCAACAACGATCAGGATAGCGGCAACGGCAGCGGCGGATTGTTCAACAAAACGGGTCATTTTTCGATCTCCAATATGCGGCCTATCGGTTTTCGATGTGGCCAATATCGATATTCAATAAGTTCGATTCGGCATATTGTCAAACGATAATATCGAAAAACGATATTTCGTTGATTGTGTTGCGGAAAACAGGGGGTGGGGGGAGTGAGGTTTTGATTGTGTCCCTGCGGCCTGAGCCTTTTGTTTGGCCTCAAGCGCAGGAGTCCTTTGTTTTCACACGCCATCCGGCGTGCGATGTCCTCGCTCAAGGGGCCTGACGGCCCAATCGCTGCGGGCGGCCGGTCGGCCTTGCACTCGGCTTCGCCTCGCGTTTCAATGCGAATAGTCATGGCCAGGAATGGTCCGGCGCGCAGCGCCGCAAGGGCGACTGCCCGCCCGGAGGAGCGAAGCGACGGAGGATAGCCAAGGGGCCGGATGGCCCCGCCGGCGCATGAGGCCAAACAAAGACGCCGGATGGCGTGCGGAAACAAAAGACTCCTACGCCTGAGGCCAAACAAGAATTTGACACTTTCCCGCCCAAATCCTACATGGCCCGGCAACCGCACGCTTCGAGCGAGACGGGCCTTGCGCGGGGGCTTGTCGATGGATGGAGGCGGCGTTTCCATATCGCGATGCCAGCAGGTAGCTGCAGCAGCCCGGAATTCCGGGGAATTTGCTGCGGCTTTTTGGCGTCCCGGCATGGGCCACATCCGCGCGTGGCAAACAGTTTCGGCCGATTTTGGCCCACAATAAGAGGCGAATCACCTCCATGGCGAGCAAGGCGAAGACCCCGCGTTCCGGCAATACCGGAACCGCAAAGCGTCGTATCCGCAAGATCTTCGGTGACATCCACGAAGTCGTGCAGATGCCGAACCTGATCGAAGTCCAGCGCGAGAGCTACGAACAGTTCCTGCGTTCGAACAAGGACATTGATTATGTTTCCGGTCTGGAAAAGACGCTGCGCAGCGTTTTCCCGATCCGCGACTTTGCCGGCACGGCCGAGCTCGACTTCGTCCATTACGAACTCGAAGACCCGAAATATGACACCACCGAGTGTCGCCAGCGGGGCATTACCTATGCCGCCCCGATGAAGGTGACGCTGCGGCTGATCGTGTTCGAGGTCGATACCGAAACCGAAACCCGTTCCGTGCTCGATATCAAGGAGCAGGACGTTTACATGGGCGACATGCCGCTCATGACGGAGAACGGCACCTTCATCATCAATGGTACTGAGCGCGTTATCGTGTCGCAGATGCACCGTTCGCCGGGTGTGCTGTTCGACCATGACCGCGGCAAGACCCACAGCTCGGGCAAGCTGCTGTTTGCTGCCCGCGTGATCCCGTACCGTGGTTCGTGGCTCGACTTTGAATTCGATGCCAAGGACATCGTCAATGTCCGTATTGACCGCAAGCGCAAGCTGCCGGTCACCTCGCTGCTCTATGCGCTGGGCCTCGACAGCGAAGAAATCCTGCATTTCTTCTATGACACAGTGAACTGGCAGCGTGCGAAGGACGGGTGGAAGATCCCTTACACTGCTGAAGCATGGCGCGGCCAGAAGCCGGCCTTTGCACTGGTCGATGCCAAGACCGGCGAGGAAGTGTTCCCCGCTGGCCAGAAGATCAGCCCGCGTGCCGCCAACAAGGCTGCCAAGGATGGCCTGGAAGAGCTGCTGATCCCGACCGAGGAAATTTTCGGTCGCTATGCCGCCAATGACCTGATCGACGAGTCCACCGGCCGCATCTACATCGAAGCCGGTGACGAAGTCTCGGCCGAGAACCTGGAAGTGCTCGACAATGCCGGGATCGACCAGCTTGAGCTGCTGGATATTGATCACGTCAACACCGGCCCGTGGATCCGCAACACGCTGAAGGTCGACAAGGCCGAAAACCGTGATGAAGGGCTCGAAGCCATCTACAAGGTGATGCGTCCGGGCGAGCCGCCGACCAAGGAGACCGCAGAAGCCCTGTTCGAAGGCCTGTTCTTCGACGGCGAGCGCTATGATCTTTCTGCCGTTGGCCGCGTGAAGCTCAACATGCGCCTCAACCTCGACGCCGAAGACACTGTCACGACGCTGCGCAAGGAAGACATCCTTGCCGTGGTCAAGGAACTGGTCGGCCTGAAGGACGGCAAGGGCGAAGTCGACGATATCGACAACCTCGGCAACCGCCGTGTCCGCTCGGTTGGCGAGCTGCTGGAAAACCAGTACCGCGTCGGCCTGCTGCGCATGGAACGCGCGGTGAAGGAACGCATGAGCTCGGTCGATGTCTCGACCGTGATGCCGAACGACCTCATCAACGCCAAGCCCGCCGTGGCTGCCGTGCGCGAGTTCTTCGGTTCCAGCCAGCTCTCGCAGTTCATGGACCAGACCAACCCGCTGTCGGAAGTCACCCACAAGCGCCGCGTTTCGGCGCTTGGGCCGGGCGGCCTTACCCGTGAGCGCGCTGGCTTCGAAGTCCGCGACGTCCACCCGACGCACTACGGCCGTATCTGCCCGATTGAAACGCCGGAAGGCCCGAATATCGGCCTGATCAACTCGCTGGCGTCGTTCAGCCGGGTGAACAAATATGGCTTCATCGAAACGCCGTATCGCAAGGTCGTCGATGGCAAGGTTACGACGGATGTCGTCTATCTCTCCGCCATGGAAGAGCAGCGTAACGCCGTGGCGCAGGCTTCGGCTGAGCTGAACGAAGACGGTTCCTTCGTGGAAGAGCTGGTCTCGGCCCGCCAGGAAGGCGAGTTCGTGATGCTCCCGCGTGAACAGATCACGCTGATGGACGTTTCGCCCAAGCAGCTCGTCTCGGTCGCTGCCTCGCTCATTCCGTTCCTGGAAAACGATGACGCAAACCGCGCACTGATGGGTTCCAACATGCAGCGCCAGGCTGTGCCGCTGGTCAAGGCAGAGGCACCCTGGGTCGGCACCGGCATGGAAGAAACCGTGGCCCGCGATTCCGGCGCTGCGATCACCGCCACCCGCGGCGGCGTTGTTGACCAGGTCGATGCCAGCCGTATCGTGATCCGTGCGATTGGCGATGTCGAACCGGGCCAGTCGGGCGTGGACATCTACACGCTGCAGAAGTTCCAGCGTTCGAACCAGTCCACCTGCATCAACCAGCGCCCGCTGGTGAAGGTCGGCGAAACGATCGAAGCAGGCGACATTATCGCAGACGGTCCTTCGACCGACCTCGGCGAACTGGCACTGGGCAAGAACAGCCTCGTCGCCTTCATGCCGTGGAATGGCTATAACTACGAAGACTCCATCCTCATCAGCGAACGCATCGTGAAGGATGACGTCTTCACCTCGATCCATATCGAGGAGTTCGAAGTCATGGCTCGCGATACCAAGCTGGGGCCGGAAGATATCACCCGCGACATCCCCAATGTCGGCGAGGAAGCGCTGCGCAACCTCGACGAAGCGGGCATCGTCTATATCGGTGCGGAAGTGCATCCGGGCGATATTCTGGTCGGCAAGATCACGCCGAAGGGCGAAAGCCCGATGACGCCGGAAGAAAAGCTCCTCCGCGCCATCTTCGGCGAGAAGGCCTCTGACGTGCGCGACACCTCGCTCCGCCTGCCCCCGGGCACCAGCGGCACGATTGTCGATGTGCGCATCTTCAACCGCCACGGTATCGAAGTTGATGACCGTACCCGTGCGATCCAGAACGAGGAAATCGAGCGTCTGCGCAAGGATGCGGAAGACGAACGCGCGATCCTCAACCGTGCGACTTACAACCGCCTGCGCGACATGCTGCTCGGCCAGACCGCTTCGGCAGCGCCGAAGGGTGTGAAGAAGGGTGTCGTGATCGACGAGGCGCTGCTGGACGAGCTGGAGCGTTTCGAGTGGTTCAAGTTCGCTGTCGCTGACGATGGCCGTCAGGCCCAGCTGGAAGCCGTGAAGGCCCAGTATGACGAAGCGGTGAAGGGCATCGAAGAGAAGTTCGAGGACCGCAAGGAGAAGCTCGAACGCGGTGATGAACTCGCCCCCGGCGTGCTCAAGATGGTCAAGGTCTTCGTGGCGGTGAAGCGCAAGCTGCAGCCCGGCGACAAGATGGCCGGTCGTCACGGTAACAAGGGTGTGATTTCGCGCATCCTGCCGCAGGAAGACATGCCCTTCCTCGAAGATGGGACCCCGGTTGACCTCGTGCTTAACCCGCTGGGTGTGCCGTCGCGTATGAATGTCGGGCAGATCTTCGAAACCCATCTGGGCTTCGCTGCCCGCGGGCTGGGGCATCAGGTTGCCGAAGCGCTGGACGAATGGCGCGCGGCTAACCCTGATCCGGAAGCAGGCCCGGCACCGGAAGCGGTGAAGGCCAAGCTGAAGGACATCTATGGCGAGCAATATCACGCCGATATTGACAGCCGTTCGACCGCTGAAGTGATCGAACTGGCGAGCAACCTGCGTGCAGGCGTCCCCATGGGCACCCCGGTGTTTGACGGTGCGCGTGAGCAGGACGTGTCGGACATGCTGGTCAAGGCCGGGATTGCATCTTCGGGCCAGTCGACCCTGTATGATGGGCGTACCGGTGAAGCCTTCCACCGCAAGGTGACCGTAGGCATCATCTACATGCTCAAGCTGCACCACCTTGTCGATGACAAGATCCACGCCCGCTCGATCGGCCCCTACAGCCTCGTCACCCAGCAGCCGCTGGGCGGCAAGGCCCAGTTCGGTGGCCAGCGCTTCGGGGAAATGGAAGTCTGGGCCCTGCAGGCATATGGCGCTGCCTACACGCTGCAGGAAATGCTCACCGTCAAGTCGGACGACGTGGTCGGCCGTACCAAGGTCTATGAAGCGATCGTCAAAGGTGACGACACCTTCGAAGCAGGCATTCCGGAGAGCTTCAACGTGCTCGTCAAGGAAATGCGCTCGCTGGGCCTCAATGTCGAACTCTCCAGCCTCTCCGATGGTGAGGATGGCGAAGACGACGGTCTCCAGATCGCTGCTGAATAACAGGGGCGGGGCGGCTGAATCGGTCGCCCACCCCTTCGCCCCCTGTTTCCCCTCTCAAGGGATTTGAGAAATGAACGAACTGACCAAATTCACCAACCAGATGGCCAAGCCGGAAACCTTTGACCAGATCCAGATCGGCATTGCCTCGCCCGAGCGCATCCGTTCGTGGTCCTTCGGCGAAATCAAGAAGCCGGAAACGATCAACTACCGCACGTTCAAGCCTGAGCGTGATGGCCTGTTCTGCGCGCGCATCTTCGGCCCGGTGAAGGATTACGAATGCCTGTGCGGCAAGTACAAGCGCATGAAGTACAAGGGCGTCGTCTGCGAAAAGTGCGGCGTTGAAGTCACCGTCACCAAGGTGCGCCGCGAGCGTATGGGCCATATCGAACTGGCCGCGCCGGTTGCGCATATCTGGTTCCTGAAGTCGCTCCCCAGCCGCATTGGCCTGCTGCTCGACATGCAGCTCAAGCAGTTGGAACGCATCCTCTATTTCGAAAGCTATGTGGTGATCGAGCCGGGCCTGACCCCGCTCGAAAAATTCCAGCTGCTGACCGAAGACGAATTGCTCGAAGCGCAGGACGAATATGGTGAAGACGCTTTCTCCGCCGGGATCGGTGCAGAAGCGGTCAAGCACATGCTCATGGATCTTGACCTTGAGCAGGAACGCGATGATTTGATGGAAGAGCTGGCGACGACCAAGTCCAAGCTCAAGCCGGCCAAGATCATCAAGCGGCTGAAGATCGTGGAAAGCTTCATTGATTCCGGCAACCGCCCGGAATGGATGATCCTCGAAGTGATCCCCGTGATCCCGCCGGAACTGCGCCCGCTGGTGCCGCTGGATGGTGGCCGCTTCGCGACGTCGGACCTCAACGATCTCTATCGCCGCGTCATCAACCGTAACAACCGCCTGAAGCGTCTGATCGAACTGCGCGCGCCCGACATCATCGTGCGTAACGAAAAGCGTATGCTGCAGGAAGCGGTCGATGCTCTGTTCGA
Organism: Sphingomonadaceae bacterium; assembly: GCA_024236195.1. GTDB lineage: Bacteria > Pseudomonadota > Alphaproteobacteria > Sphingomonadales > Sphingomonadaceae > JACXVD01. Next base: position 352,073 of record JACKKZ010000002.1, on the reverse strand, counting down.
CAATGGCCGCCGTGGCCGCGTAATCACCGGCGCTAACAAGCGCCCGCTGAAGTCGCTGTCTGACATGCTCAAGGGCAAGCAGGGCCGCTTCCGCCAGAACCTGCTCGGCAAGCGCGTCGACTATTCGGGTCGTTCGGTGATCGTGACCGGTCCGCAGCTCAAGCTGCACCAGTGCGGCCTGCCGAAGAAGATGGCGCTCGAACTGTTCAAGCCGTTCATCTACGCCCGTCTCGATGCCAAGGGTCTGTCCATGACCCTGAAGCAGGCGAAAAAGTGGGTCGAAAAAGAGCGCAAGGAAGTGTGGGACATCCTCGACGAGGTGATCCGCGAACACCCCGTGCTGCTCAACCGCGCACCGACACTGCACCGCTTGGGCATCCAGGCGTTCGAACCCGTGCTGATCGAAGGTAAGGCAATCCAGCTGCACCCGCTCGTCTGCGCCGCCTTCAACGCTGACTTTGACGGTGACCAGATGGCGGTCCACGTCCCGCTGAGCCTTGAGGTGCAGCTGGAAGCTCGTGTGCTGATGATGTCCACCAACAACATCCTCAGCCCCGCCAATGGCAAGCCGATCATCGTGCCTTCGCAGGATATGGTGCTGGGCCTCTATTACCTGTCCATGGACCGCGATGGCGAGCCGGGCGAGGGCATGGTGCTGGCCGATATGACCGAAGTGCATCAGGCGCTTTATGTCGGGGCAGTTACGCTGCACTCCAAGATCACCAGCCGCGTCCCGCAGACCGACGAAAACGGCAATGAGTATATGATGCGCGTGGAAACCACGCCGGGTCGTATGCTGATCGGTGAATGCCTGCCGAAGAGCCACAAGGTGCCCTTCGCCGTGGTCAACCGCCTGCTGACCAAGAAGGACGTGGGCGACGTGATCGACGAAGTCTATCGTCACACCGGTCAGAAGGACACGGTGCTGTTCGCTGACGCGATCATGGACCTTGGCTTCCGCCACGCCTGTCAGGCCGGTATTTCCTTCGGCAAGGATGACATGATCATTCCGGATTCGAAGGTGGAACTGGTCGAGCAGACCAAGGCATTGGTGGCTGACTATGAACAGCAGTACCAGGATGGCCTGATCACCCAGCAGGAAAAGTACAACAAGGTGATCGACGCCTGGAGCCGTTGCGGTGACCAGGTGGCAGACGCCATGATGGACGAGATCAAGGCCCAGCCGATTGGCGAAGACGGTCGCATGGCGCCGATCAACTCGATCTACATGATGAGCCATTCCGGTGCGCGTGGTTCGCCAGCGCAGATGAAGCAGCTGGCCGGGATGCGCGGCCTGATGGCCAAGCCGTCGGGCGAAATCATCGAAACGCCGATCATCTCGAACTTCAAGGAAGGCCTGACCGTTCTTGAATATTTCAACTCGACGCACGGCGCCCGCAAGGGTCTGGCCGACACCGCGCTCAAGACGGCAAACTCGGGTTATCTGACTCGCCGTCTGGTCGATGTGTCGCAGGATTGCGTGATCGTGGAAGAAGACTGCAAGACCGAAAACGCGCTGGAAATGCGCGCTATCGTGCAGGGCGGTTCCACCATTGCCAGCCTGGGTGAGCGTATCCTCGGCCGGACCACGGCCGAAGACCTCATCAATGCCAAGACTGGCGAAGTGATCGTGCCCACCGGCACGCTGATCGACGAGCCGATGGTCAAGGCAATCGAGGAAGCCGAAGTCCAGTCCGCCAAGATTCGCAGCCCGCTGGTTTGCGAAGCGGAACAGGGCGTGTGCGGAACCTGCTATGGCCGTGACCTTGCCCGTGGTACCCCGGTGAATATCGGTGAAGCTGTCGGCGTTATTGCCGCTCAGTCCATCGGTGAGCCGGGCACGCAGCTAACCATGCGTACCTTCCACATTGGTGGTGCGGCGCAGCTCAACGAAACCAGCCATCTCGAGGCGATTTCGGACGGTACCGTCGTCTATCGCGACATGCCGACCATCATCGACAAGAAGGGCCGGATCCTGTCCCTGGCGCGTAACGGTGAACTGGCCGTGATCGACGCCGAAGGGCGCGAGCGTGAAATCCACAAGGTCCCCTATGGTACTGTCCTGATGCACAAGGATGGTGGCAAGGTGAAGGAAGGCGATCGTCTGGCGGAGTGGGATCCGTTCACCCTGCCGATCATCACCGAACAGTCGGGTGTGGTGAAGTACCAGGACCTCGTCGATGGCCAGTCCATGGAAGAGCGCACGGACGAAGCCACCGGCATCGCCCAGCGTGTGGTTACCGAATATCGTGCGGCCGGCCGCAAGAAGGAAGACCTGCGTCCGCGCCTCACCCTGCTGGGTGAAAGCACGGATGAAACCGAGGCGGCACGCTACATGCTCGCTCCGGGTACGACCCTGTCGGTTGAAGACGGACAGGAAGTGCAGGCGGGTGACATTCTTGCCCGTGCTTCGCGTGAAGCCGCCAAGACGCGCGACATCACCGGCGGTCTGCCGCGTGTTGCCGAGCTGTTCGAAGCGCGCATGCCGAAGGATGTTTCGATCATCGCCAAGATTTCGGGCAAGATCGAATTCGTCCGCGAATACAAGGCCAAGCGCAAAATTGCGATCGTGCCGGAGGAAGGGGATGCAGTCGAGTATCTGATCCCCAAGACCAAGGTGATCGACGTCCAGGAAGGCGACTTCGTCAAGAAGGGCGACACGCTGATTTCCGGCTCGCCGAACCCGCATGACATCCTTGAGGTGTTGGGCGTGGAGGCACTGGCCGAATATCTCGTGAACGAGATTCAGGAAGTCTACCGCTTGCAGGGCGTGAAGATCAACGACAAGCACATCGAGGTGATCGTTCGCCAGATGCTGCAGAAGGTCGAAATCACCGATGGCGGCGACACTACGCTGCTGCCGGGCGAACAGGTTGATCGTGACGAAATGGACGAAGCCAATGCCAAGCTGGCCAAGGGCAAGCAGCCTGCGGTTGGTAACCCGGTCTTGCTCGGCATTACCAAGGCCAGCCTGCAGACGCGCAGCTTCATTTCGGCAGCCTCCTTCCAGGAAACCACCCGCGTGCTCACGCAGGCTTCGGTGGAAGGCAAGAAGGACTCGCTGATCGGGCTGAAGGAAAACGTGATCGTGGGCCGTCTCATCCCCGCCGGTACCGGCGCAGGTATGAACCGCATGCGCATCGCCGCCTCCAGCCGCGACGCCGCGCTTCGCGCCCAGTGGAAGAAGCAGCAGGAAGCTCTTGAAGCTGCCTCTGCTGACGCTGCTGCGCCGGTGGCCGAAGTCGAAGAAGAAGCCGACGCCATGCCGAGCGAAGACGCGATGCGCGCTGCCATGGGTGGTGGTGCACCGGTCGCCGAAATGGACGCACCGGCTGACGAATCGGGCGAGGAAGAGTAAGCCTCTACCCCGCGCCGTAAGGCGTAAAGAAAGGCCCCGCCGGAGTTCACGCTCTGGCGGGGCTTTTCTTTGTCGCCAATGTCAGGCAGTGGCCTCGCCATGATCACCACCCGTTTCGCCCCTTCGCCCACGGGCCGACTGCATGTCGGCAATATCCGCACAGCGCTGCATAACTGGATGCTGGCGCGCAAGGCTGGCGGGTGCTTCCTGCTGCGGATTGACGATACGGATGCGGAGCGCAGCCGCGAGGAATATGTCGAGGCGATCCGCGCGGATCTCGCATGGCTGGGGATGGAACCGGACGGAGTGGAGCGCCAGTCAGAGCGTTTGGCGCTCTATGAGGCCGCGTTTGATGCCCTGAAGGACGCCGGGCGAGTTTATCCCTGTTACGAGACGGCGCAGGAACTCGATCTAAAACGCAAGATCGCATTGGGGCGGGGGCTGCCGCCGATCTATGATCGTGCTGCGCTGGCGCTGAGCGATGCAGAGCGCGCTGCCAAGGAAGCGGACGGCGTTGCGCCGCATTGGCGCTTCAAACTCGACCATGGGGAAGAAATCCGCTGGGACGACGGCGTGCGCGGGCCGCAGAAATTTGATCCGGCAACATTGTCAGACCCGGTCATCCGCCGCGCAGATGGCAGCTGGCTCTATATGCTGCCCAGCGCCGTCGACGATATCGAAATGGGCATCACCAATGTCCTCCGCGGCGAAGATCATGTTTCCAATACTGCCGTGCAAATTCAGATGTTTACCGCACTTTATGCTGCGCAGCATAAGGGTGCAGCAAAAGTGCCGGACTTTGCCCATGAAGCGCTGCTGGTGGGCAAGGAAGGCAAGCTTTCCAAGCGCCTGGGATCGCTAGGCTGTGATGCCTTCCGTGAACAGGGGATCGAGCCCGAAGCGCTGGTTGCGCTGCTCGCCCGGCTGGGCACGTCGCAGCCGGTCGAACCGATTGCGGATCGTGCTGTGCTGTTGGACACGTTTGACCTTTCCACCTTCGGCCGAGCCCCCGCCAAGTTTGACGATGCAGAGCTGGCGCGGATCAACACCGCGATTGTCCACCAGCTGCCGTTCGAGCGGGTGCAGGGCCTGCTGCCCGAAGGATTCACGCCGGAAGCATGGCACGCCATCCGCCCCAATCTCGAAAAGGCGAGCGAAGTGGTCGAATGGTGGCAGGTCGTCACCGGCCCGATCACCCCGCCCGACTTTGCGGACGAAGACCGTGCCTTTCTCACGGAGGCTGCGCGCCTGCTCAGCTGGAGCGAAACGCCGTGGCAGGACCTGACCAGCGCGTTGAAAGCCGCCACCGGCCGCAAGGGCAAGGCGCTGTTCCTCCCCCTGCGGCAGGCGCTGACCGGCATGGACCATGGCCCGGACATGAAGGAACTCCTCCCGCTGATTGGGGAGGAAGAGGCGAAGGCCCGGCTGGAGAGTGCTGCCGTAGCCTAGTCGCCCTCAAAGTCCCCAATTTCGGCGTCTTTGGCTTGGAACATGGCCCTGGCAAGCTGCGCAAAAGGTTCAGGCAAGATGAACCAAGTGGCATAGCCACTGCTGGTAGGGCTCCCCTTGTCGGTGCCATCACTAATGTCACCGTTCCAGCGACATCCTATCGCTGGGGCCCATTCTCCCTCATCAAGCCACTCCATTTCGCAAAGTGACCAATTGCCTTCTCTATCAACGAAATACCGTGCTTTATTCCGAATTCGATATGCCGGACTGCCAGCGTCTTTCGGGTGCATTTGGAGACTCCTTCGGTGACAGATTAACCCCCGTGTTTCTCCAGTTCGTCGCCGCTCAGAGTGACGACATGGAGCAAGTTGGTCGACCCCGGAGTCCCGAAGGGCACACCTGCCAGCGCGATCAGCTTGCTGCCCGCCTGGCCGAAACCGTGGCGCAGCGCCATGCGCTTGCCCTTGGCAATCATCTCTTCAAAGCTGCCGATATCCCTGGTGGTCACGGCATGCGCGCCCCACAACAGCGCCACGCGCCGTGCCGTGCGCACCGATGGCGTCAGCACCAGCATCGGCACGCCGGGCCGTTCGCGCGCCACCCGCCGGGCCGTGCTGCCAGAGCCGGTGAACACGGTGATGGCGCTGATCGGCACCGTGTCGGCAATCGTCATGCAGGCATGGCTGAGCGCATCCGCCGTGGTGGGATCAGGTGGCGTGTCCAGCAGGCGCACCCGCGCCCGGTAGCCTTCGTCCCGCTCCACCTGCCGGGCGATGCGGTCCATGATCGTCACCGCTTCTTCGGGCCATTCCCCGGCCGCCGTCTCGGCCGACAGCATCACTGCATCGGCCCCGTCATAGACCGCATTGGCGACGTCCGACACTTCGGCGCGGGTCGGGGTGGGCGCGGAGATCATCGATTCCAGCATCTGCGTCGCCACGATCACGGGTTTGCCCAGCATGCGCGCGGCATTGACGATGCGCTTTTGCAGCGGCGGCACCTCTTCCGGGTTCAGTTCCACCCCCAGATCGCCGCGCGCCACCATCACCCCGTCCGCCAGTTCCAGGATTTCGGGCAGGCGGTTGACCGCACCGGGCTTCTCGATCTTGGCGCACAGCGCGCCATGGCCGCCCATCAGCCGCCGCGCTTCGGCGAGGTCTTCGGGGCGCTGGACGAACGACAGGCCGATCCAGTCCGCACCATGTGCGATGGCGAAGGCAAGATCGCGCCGGTCCTTGTCAGTCAGAGCCGGGATGGGAATTTCCGCATCAGGCACGTTCACGCCCTTGCGGTCGGAAATCACCCCGCCAACTTCGACGGAACAGAGGATTTCATCCGGTCCGGCGCGGATCACCCGCAGGCGAATCTTGCCGTCATCGACCAGCAAACGCTGCCCCTTGTCCAGAATGCCGAACAATTCGGGGTGGGGCAGGCAGACGCGGCTTTCATCGCCGGGTTCAGGATTGGCATCGAAGGTAAAGTGCGAGGAATGGCGGAGCACCGCCTTGCCCCCCCTGAATGCGCCCACGCGCAGCTTCGGCCCTTGCAGATCGGCCAGAATCGCGATCGGGCGGGCGAATTCCTTTTCCATCTCGCGGATGCAGGCGATGGCGGCAGCGTGATCTTCATGCGCCCCATGGCTCATGTTGACGCGGAAGGCATCGACACCGGCACGAAACAGGCGGCGCAACATCTCGGGATCGCGGCTGGCGGGGCCGACCGTGGCCAGTATCTTGACCTTGCGAGCGCGCGGTTCAAGCTTGGAATGATCGGGTTTTGCCATGGACAGGGCCTATGGCAGTGACGCATGACAAGGCAAGGACGTTTCAAGGGGAACCAGATTAATGGATACGAATTCAGCCGATCCGCTCGACCAGTTGGACGATGCAGTGGCTGCCGCGTTCCGTCGGCTGGTGCGGCATCTGCGCCAGCGCCACGATGCACAGAATATCGAACTGATGGGGCTTTCAGGGTTCTGCCGCAATTGCCTCGCCGACTGGATTCGTGATGCGGGCTATAACGGCGACAAGGGCGCTGCGCGCGAAGTCATCCATGGCATGCCGATGGAAGAGTGGAAGGCGAAGCACCAGTCCCCCGCGACAGACGAACAGCTGGCGCTGATGGAAGCGAGTTTGAAGCTGAATGCGGAGATGGGGTGAGGAAAATAGCCCTCTCCCCTTGAGGGGAGAGGGTTGGGAGAGGGGGAAACACTGCACCATTCCCCTCTCAACTCCGGCTAGGCCGTTACCCGGCCAAGCCTGCGTATCTCTCCCCTGAAGGGGAGAGAGTTCTCACAACATGCTGATCCGCGAACGGTGCATATAGCCGCGCCGCCCGTCGGGCATCACCACTTCCCACCATTCGCCATCCTGCGGATAGGTGAGGAATTTCTCGCCTGCATTGATCCGGCCTATCACCTTGGTGCTGCTGCCTTTGCCCGCGCGGACATTGGTGTAGCCGTCCGGATCATTGATCATCGCGTAGTTGTTGAAATAGTCGGGCGCGGTGGAATCGCCCATTTGGCCGGTGTCAGCAGGCTTGCGTGCGGCCCCGATCACTTCGCCGGGCAAGCGGATGCGCGAGCGGGCGATCCAGCCTTCGCTGCCATCAGCCAGCTTGACGCGCCACCAGTTGCCATCCTGCTTGTATGTGCTGAATGTCTCCCCGACGGCAACGCGCCCGACAATTGCCTTGTCTGTCGAAGGCCCGGCGCGAACATTGGTATAGCCATTGGGGTCTTCGACCGTAGCGAGCAAATCATAGGAGGATTGCGCGGCTGGCACAGGTTTTGGCGCTGCGTCACCGGCCGCCGGAGATCCCGCTCCGAGAGTTGTCCCTTCTCTGCTCTGTGTGTCTGGCACGGGAGCCGGGCTATCCTCGCCAGACCCCGAACAGCCAGCCAGCACCAGCGCCAAGGACATTGCAAGGGCGAGGCGGGGAAGGCAGAATGTGTGGGGCATGGCTGGTTTCTCCTGTCTGTGCCTATCCATGCTGCGGCTCAGCCTGCACTTCTGCATTGATCCGGCGCAAAGCGTTCAGGAAGCGTCCCGTTGCAGCCGATAGAGCTCCACCACTCCGAAATCCTTGGCCAGCTTTTTCTTGCCGATGCGGGTGAAGCGGCAATCCTGGCATTTGTCGATCAACAGCGCAGCGGCGAAACTTTCCGTGCAATAGACCCCGCCCACCGGGGTCACCGGCTCGATCCGCGCGGTGCGGTTCACTTCTCCGCCATACCACAGCCGGTTGCCGGTAATGCGGTCGGTGCCGACCCAGATCGGGCCGTAATGGACCCCGATGCGCATTCCGGAAATTTCGCCCGATGGGGTTAGCTCTGGCGGCAAACCTTCCAGCCGTGCCTGCAGTTCGAGCGCCATGGTGGCGGCGATCTTGGGTTCATCAATGATGGCATAGATCGCATCGCCCCATGTGTTGCGGAATTCCACATGGTCGCCGAACTCATTCAGCACTGCTGCGATGCGGCCCATTACTTCATCCATGAACAGCGGCAATTCGCGCTCGCCCAGCCGGGAAAAGCCCTTGTAATCGGCAAACAGGATGGAGCGGATTTCGCGCCGTGTTCCGTCCCCTATCACCTTTTTGGGCGGGAAGGAGAGGTCGCGCGGCACCGGGCCTGCCGGGATAATCGCGGTTTCGCGGCCAATATCCTGCCACAGGCGGATGTCGGCTACGGTCCCTGCAATCCCGGTTGTGGAATAGGATGCAAACTTGTCCGAGACGACGGCGATTTGCACCGCGCGTTCACCCATTTCCTCTGCCCGCAAGGCGGCCAGTCCCATGGCGAGGCGGGTGTTGTAGGCGAATTGGTAGTCATCGCCGACATAAGCGCCCGGAGTTGCAAAATGGCGTGATGCCGCGGCGTTCATGCAGGCCTGATAGCGGGGCAGCCAGGCTTCCCCGCCACACAGGACGGATTCCGCGATGAAGTCTTCCTCTGCAAAAGGCAGGACGACGTTCAGCTCTGCGCCGCGCGCAAGCAGGGCCTCGGCAATCAGGATATCCGCCCCGCAGGCCAGCGGGCCATAACCCACGGCGATGCCCAGCCGGTCGATCTCGGCTGCAATCCGTGCCGCAAGGGCAGCTTCCACTGTGCTACCCGCTTCGAACATATGGCCGCAGTAAATGGCGACCTTGGCGGGCGCGGCTTGCTCCGTCACAGGCGATCCTCGGCGGCCTTGAGCAAGGCGACATTCTGCTGTTCGATATCGGTCAGCGTCACTTCGAAGCTGATCGGGCGATACCAGCTGAAGCGCTGGAAATGGGCCTTTAGCTCCGGGCTGCGAAAGATGCGCCCATTGCGGGCAAAGATCTCGTTCCGGGCAAAGCGCAATTCCATCTTGCCGAGCGCGGCCACTTCTGCCTCGGTGAGCAGGCGCGTGCTTGACTGCGGGAGGATTTCGACCGCTTCGGTCGGCATTGCCAGCGTGTCGCTGCCGGTCCCGGCTGCCGCGATGTCAGTGGTGCTGACGGGGGAGGGTGTATCCTCGCCTGGGCGCAGCACGAACCAGCCCGCTGTGCCCAGCACCAGCGCGGCAAGGGCGATCCCGACCATGATCGGCGTGTTGGATTTCTGCGGGCGGGATGTGGCTGTCGCGGCTGCCGGGGTGACGACTGGTGATGCCTGTGCCGAAGTGTAGCCTTGGGCCGCCGCGCCGCCATTCCCGCCGCATAGTTCAGCCAGGCTGACCTTTACCTTGCTCCAGCCGGGATGGTCCGGCTCGCCCTGCCAGTCGGCGATATTGGCATATTGGATCTGGTTGAAGGGCAGCGGCGGCATCACGTCGCCCAGCGCTGTCTGTACCAGCTTCTTCTGGTTGCGGGCCATGTCGGCCTCTGCCCGCACCCATTCGCTCTTCGCCGCTTCCGGGGACCAGACCACGATAGCTGCCTTGGCTGCAGCGATCTTGTCAGTGATGACATCGCCATAGCTGAGATGCGGCGGGAGCTCCTTGTCCCACCACACGCTATACCCTTCTGCCTCAATCGCGCGCGCCAAATGGGTGACCTTTTCCTGGTCACGGCGCGAATAGGAAATGAAAACGTCGCTCATTGTTCAGGCCCCCGACCCCGCGCAATCTATCGCAAGCCGGGGGGCGTGCAAGCCTTGCCGGGGAAAATCATGATGCGCCCTGCCATGCACCCTTTCGCCACTCGTCTGGTCCCGCTAAGCGGCTGCCTCAACTGATTCACCCGATAAATGGAGCCCCGTGATGGCCGAAGCCACCGATGACCGCCTGCGCCTGCTGATCGAGCGCATCGAACGCCTCGAAGAAGAAAAGAAGGGCATCGCTGACGATATTCGCGATGTTTATGCCGAGGCCAAGGCGGTGGGCTATGACGCGAAGATCATGCGCCAGATCGTGCGCCTGCGGAAAATGGACGCCAACGACCGCGCGGAAATGGAAATGGTGCTCGATACCTACAAGGCCGCGCTTGGCCTTGGCTGAATGGGTGCTATCCTCCCCTGCCTGAGTGCAAGAGGAGGATAGCATGATCGTCACCACCACCAACGCGATCGAGGGGCGTCCGGTCCGGCAATATCTGGGCATCGTGACCGGCGAAGTGATCGTCGGCGCAAACCTGTTTCGCGACCTGTTCGCCTCGATCACTGACATCGTTGGCGGGCGTTCGGGTAAATATGAGAATGTCCTCGCCCGCGCGCGCAAGGAAGCGCTGGCGGAAATGGAAGAGGAATCGCACAAGCTGGGCGGCAATGGCGTGATCGGGGTCGATCTCGACTATGAAGTGATCGGCCAGAATGGCTCGATGCTGATGGTCAGCGCCAGCGGGACAGCGGTGCAGGTGTGACTTAACCCGCGCCACTCCCTCCAAATCCCAGCACTGCCCCAACCACCAGCGCATTGTGCAGCATGTGCAGCAACACGCTCGCCCACAGGCCATACTGCACCCGGCCATAGCCGAAGATCAGCCCGGCGATGAATTGGGGCACGACCAGCGCCAGCAGCACGAGCCCTTCGTCGGGCTTGTAATTGGTGAAATGGATCAGCGCGAAGGCCAGCGCGCTGGCGTAATAAAACCAGCGGAAATGGCGGGTGAACCACGCCCCGGCAGGCTGGCCGCGCCAAAGCCACAGGGCGAGTCCCGCCATGGCCAGCGCCAGCAGGAGGAAGCCGCCGCCCACCAGCGGCATGCCGATGGCCGATTGCGTGACTGGCAAGGCGACCAGCCCGATCCCCACTGCAACCAGCGCCACGAAATGCCCGGTGCGACCGGAGAGCCAGCTGCGGAAGCCGATTTCTTCCATCAGCGGGGCGAACAGCACCAGCAGGCCGATCATCTTTGCATCGAGCGTGAAGTCTTCCAGCTCGCTGCGGGGCAATTCCACGCCCAGCGATTTGACCAGGAACCCGGCGCCGACCAGCCCGGCCATCAGCAGGATATCCAGCGCATAAAGCTGGGCAATTCCGCGCAACGATGCCCATCCCGGCGGGCTCGCCATGGGTGGCAGCACGGGCTGGCGCAGGAAAGCGAAGAAGCGATTCCACTCGCGCGGCAAAAAACCTGCCTCTTGCAGGCTTGAGAATTGACCCGTCATGCGGCTATTGCGCCCCTCGATCACGTAAAAACACAGTTCAGAAAGCCGATTCCGCCATGGCAGGCCATTCCAAATTCAAGAACATCATGCACCGCAAGGGTGCGCAGGACAAGAAACGCTCGAACCTCTTTTCCAAGCTTTCGCGCGAAATCACCGTCGCGGCGAAGATGGGTATGCCCGATCCGGATATGAACCCGCGCCTGCGCCTGGCGGTCAACGCGGCCAAGGCACAGTCCATGCCCAAGGACAATATCCAGCGCGCGATCGACAAGGCCTCTGCCGCTGGCGGCGAGGACTATGAAGAAGTGCGCTATGAAGGCTACGGTCCGGGCGGCGTTGCTCTGATCGTCGAGGCGCTGACTGACAATCGCAACCGCACCGCTACCAATGTCCGCACCGCCTTCTCCAAGAATGGCGGCAACCTTGGCAGCGAAGGTTCGGTGAGTCACGGTTTCGACCGGCTCGGCCTGATCGAATATCCCGCCAGCGCGGGCGACGAGGATACGGTGCTGGAAGCTGCCATTGAAGCAGGCGCGGAAGATGTGGAAAGCTCCGAAGACGGCCACGCCATCTGGACCGCTGCCGATGCTCTGCATGGCGTTGCGACCGAGCTGGAAAAAGCGTTGGGCGATGCCGATAGCGTCAAGCTGGCGTGGAAGCCCAATATTACCGTCGACATGGACGAGAAGGGCGCGGGCACACTGCTCAAGCTGGTAGATACGCTCGACGATGATGATGATGTTCAGACCGTATGGGGCAATTACGAGATTTCTGACGAAATCATGGCAAAGCTGGGCGATTGATCGCAATCGTTCAGGCAACTGCCTGATTTCCCATGATTGTCCCATTTCGGAGCGCGGGAATAGTGCCGCGCTCCGAACGTGGTTAATGGCTTTTAAACCATAAACAGCGCCGCTATCCTGCCCCGGGAAATCAAGGGGAATTTGGGTCGTGGCGAGCAAGACTGTCAAACCTGGGAAAACGGAAACCGTTGCGCAGCAGGAATTGCGCGAAAGGGTTGACTTGCCGCTGGTCCCCGGCCCCGGCGACTATGATGCCGAGCGGGACCTGATCCTGCCCAAGGCGCATGCCGAGGCGGAAGAAAAAGTGCCGATGGGGGTGATCCCCAATTCGCCGCAGGCCAAGGCGGAGCACAAGGAATTCCTGGTCTATACCAGCTTCAAGAACCTCGGCACGCTGGCCGCGATTGCGTGGATCATCACCCAGCCGACTGGCGCGGTGGAATGGAGCGCCTTCGCCTTCTTCTATGTCACGACCATGCTTGGCCATAACATGGCGCATCATCGCTATTTCGGCCATGGCGCGTTCAAGACCTCTACCCCGATGCGCTATGCGCTGGCGATCCTCGCGCAATCCTGCGGGATCGGCTCGGCGCTGACATGGGTTGCCAACCATCGCCGCCATCACGCGCTGACCGACCGGCCGGGGGACTTGCACAGCCCCTTCTTCGACGGGATGGGCAAGCCATTGCAGGGGCGCAAGGGGTTCGCACATGCGCAGCTCGGCTGGGCGTTTGACGATTGCAGCACCGACATGGCGATCTATGGCAAGGGTCTGCAGGACGACAAGGTGCTGGTCTGGGCGCACAAGACACGCTGGGTGTGGTTCTGGATGTCGGGCATCGTGCTGCCTGCGGCGTGGGGCTATGGCTTTGGCGGCACCTGGCAACATGCGCTGGGCACGGTGCTGATTGCCGGATGTATGCGCATGGTGGTGACATTGCACATCATCTCCATGCTCAATTCGGTCTGCCACCTGAAGGGCTATCGCCGCTATGACAGCCCCGGCAAGGACCGGAACAATGTGATCGTCGCCCTGCTCGACATGGGCGAAGGCTGGCACAACAACCACCACGCGCACCCGCGCTCTGCCAATAATTCCGCCGTCTGGTGGGAGATCGACATGACTTATTGGGTCATTCGCGGGCTGGAAATGGTCGGGCTGGTCTGGGATGTGAAGCGTATGCCCAAGGGTGATGGTGCTGGCGCGCCGCGCCTGTTCTGATCCATGCTGATGCACCCTTGATTATTCTGGGCCTTGACCCTTCGCTCAGCTGCACCGGCTGGGGGCTGGTGCGCAGCGAAGGTTCGCGCCTGACTCACATCGCCAATGGGCAGGTAAAGACGGATGCCAAGGCTCCCCTGCCGGAGCGGCTGCTCCACCTCCACGATGCGATTTTTGCGGTGATTGGCCAATACCAGCCGGACCGGGCGGCGGTGGAGGAAATCTTTGCCAACAAGAATGCGCAAAGCACGATCAAGCTGGCGCAGGCACGTGGCGCAGTGCTGACCGCTTGCGCGCGGGGTAACCTGCTGGTCAATGAACATGCCGCACGACTGGTGAAAAAAGCGGTTGTGGGCACGGGCGCAGCGGAAAAGCAGCAGGTGCAGGCGATGCTCAAAGTGTTGCTCCCCGGTGTGCAAGTGGCTGGGGCGGATGCAGCCGATGCGCTGGCGGTGGCGATTGCAGATGCGCATCTGGCGCGTTGAAGGGCTGTCCTACTGTAACGTGATTGGCTAGCGTGCGGTGATGCAAAGCCCCGCTCAGCTTTTCTTGATCGCCCCTGTTCCAACGGCCCCATGCATGGGGCAGTTTTCCGCTATTGGACAGTGTTCCATGTGTTCCACTTGTTCAGGAAACTGGAGGATAGCCTGACCCATGTATCTCGTCGTCTTCCGCAACCGCAAGCGCGCCGACATCGACCAGCCCGCCTATGACGTCGAAGCAGAGGCGATGGAGCAAATGGCGCGCTGCCAGCCCGGATTCCTGAGCTTCAAGAGCTACGCGGCCGAAGACGGCGAAGTCATCGCCCTATCCGAATGGGACAGCGAAGAGTCTGCCCGTGCATGGGGCCGCGTTGCCGAACATCGCGCCGCGCAGCAGGCCGGGCGGGAGCATTACTACGCCAGTTACACACTCTATGGCTGCGCCGATCCGCGCATTCATCACTTCACTGCAGAGGACCGGAAATGAGCATCACCGTCTATGGCATCCCCAATTGCGATACCGTCAAGAAAGCGCGCAAATGGTTGGATGGGCAGGGGATTGACTACGCCTTCCACGACTACAAGAAGCAGGGCGTGGACCCGGCGAAGCTGGAAAGCTGGGTTGCTGACAAGGGTGTTGAGGTGGTGCTGAACACGCGCGGCACCACTTTCCGCAAGCTCGACGAGGCGACCAAGGCCGATATTGATGCGGCGAAAGCGGTGGCGATCATGGCGGAGCATACTTCCACCATCAAACGCCCGGTGGTCGAATATCCGGGCGGGCTGCTGGTCGGTTTCAAGGACAGCGAATGGGCGGCGGCGCTTGGCTGAGATGAACAGTCTGGAGATCATCGCTGTTGTCCTCGGGCTGGCCAATATCGGCCTGCTCGTGCGGCGCAGCATCTGGAACTACCCCTTCGGCATGGCGATGGTCACGCTCTATGCGCTGATCTTCTGGGAAGCGAAGCTCTATGGCGAGGCCGGGCTGCAGGGCTTCTTCTTCGTGGTGCAGGGCTGGGGCTGGTACCTGTGGGCGCGCGCAGGCGGGCTGGAACACGCAGTGGTGGTGCGCTGGATGGGCTGGGGTGCGCGGGTCGCGGCGCTGGCAGCGGTTGCGGTGGTTACGCTGTTGCTGGGGACGGCGATGCACCGGCTCACCGATGCGGCCATGCCTTTTGCCGATGCTGCGATCACTGGCGCGAGCGTCGTGGCGCAGATCCTGCTCTCCATTCGCAGGATCGAGAACTGGCTGCTGTGGATCGCGATCGACCTGGGGGCCATCGCGCTCTACATCCAGCGTGACCTCCACCTGACTGCAGGGCTCTATGTCGCTTTCCTCGTGCTGTCAGTGATGGGGCTGCGCGAATGGATCAAGGCATCGCGTCAAGGCGGTGCCAGCGCATGATCCGGGTCTGTTTCCATGGCGCGGAAAGCACGGGCAAGTCGGTGCTGGCAGCGAAGCTGGCGGAGGAACTGGCCTGCCCCTGGGTGCCTGAATATGGGCGCGAATATGCCGAAGAGCATGGCACCGAATTCGCCATGGAGGACTTGCTGGCTATTGCGCACGGGCAGGATGCGGCGATGCAGGCCGCCTGCGCAGGCAATCCCCCGCTGGTGATCCTCGACACCGATCCGCTGATGACCGCCGCCTGGGCGCAGATGTTGTTCGGCAAGATTCCGGCGGAGCTGTTCGCCTATACCAAGGCCGAGCACTACCTCCTCTTCGCGGCTGACACGCCATGGCAAGCCGACGGGACGCGGATGTTCGGAACCGACCAGTCGCGCGCACAATTTGCGGCGGTGGCGGAAGACATGCTGGTTCGGGCCAGAGTGCCCTTTACCCGGATCGGAGGCAGTTGGGATGAGCGGGAGACGCTGGTGCGCGCCATCCTTGCCGAGATGGCTCAGGCGTGATGCACGGTCACGATATAGTTCAGCGAAAGGTCGCTCTCGGACAGGTGCAACCCCTTGAGCGGGGAGAAGGCAATGCCCGTCGGCTCGCCCATGGCCAGGCCCGCTTGCGCCAGCAATTCGCGCAGCTCGTCAGGCGTGATGAAGTCGCTCCAGTGATGCGTCCCGCGCGGGACCATGCCGATCCGTTCAGCGGCCTCGACCATCAGCAGCTTCGATTGCGGTGTACGGTTGGGGGTGGAGAGAATCATCAACCCGCCGGGGGCAAGATGGGCAGCCAGCAGATCAACAAAAGCCTGTTTGTCGGCCACATGCTCGATCACTTCCATCGAAGTCACGAGGTCGAACCGGCCAAGACCCAGCGATCCCAGCTCGCCAACGCGGTAGTCTATAGCGAGCCCGCCACCCGTCGCATGGGCCTCAGCCGCAGCAATGTTCTCTGGCGCAGCATCTACCCCGGTGACACCCGCACCCAGCCGGGCCAGTGGTTCGCACAGCAGCCCCGCGCCGCAGCCGACATCTATCGCCGCCTTGCCTGCAAGCGGGCGAATATTCTCCACATCGCTGCCCCAATGCAGGTCCACTGCGGCACGTATAAAGCCCAGTCGCACCGGGTTGAGCCGGTGCAGCATGGCGGAGGAACCCTTCGGGTCCCACCAGTCTTTCGCCAGCGCGCCGAAATGGGCAGCTTCCTCGGCACGGATTGTCGGGTTGGGGGCAGAGTCTGCAATTGTGTTGGCCATGGTGGCTACCTATCAGTGGTGGTCGGGCGTTTCCAGTGATGCAGCAGGGAGTAGGCTTGGTGGCGAGGAAATATCGGACAAAAGTTCTGATGGTAGCAGGATTCTCGCTTCTGGCAGGCAGCTGCGCCAGCCTGCCACAAGTGCCACCGTCCGGGCTCGCCGGGCTTTCCCGCATCGCGGAAGTCGATCCGCGCTTTCAGTCCTACAATGTCGAGATGGTGGAGGTTACCGGTGGGCGGTTCTGGGCGCCTTATGGTGGGCCCAAAGGCGAAGTCTATCGCATGCGCGAACCGATCGACCTTGGCGACCAACGCCTGCGCCAGCTCGCCGCCCAGCTTGCGCCCGCTTATATGCGGGTCAGCGGAACCTGGGCTAACACCACCTACCTTCCTGCTACCGGCGAGGAGGCGAGCGAACCGCCCAAGGGCTTTCGGCAGGTGCTCACCCGCGAACAATGGCGCGGCGTGGTCGAGTTCTCGCAATCGCTCGATGCGCCAATTGTCACCAGCTTTGCCGTGAGCGAGGGGACACGCGATGCCAATGATGTCTGGACCCCACAGCAGGCCCAGCGCCTGCTTGACCTCACCCGCGAGGCAGGTGGTGCCATCCATGCTGCGGAATTCTTCAACGAACCAAATGTGCCAGCGATCAGTGGCCTGCCCAAGGGATATAGTGCTGCCGCCTATGGCCGTGATTTTCGGGTTTTCCATGATTGGGCACGGATCGCTGCACCGGACATGCTCATTCTTGGGCCGGGCGGACTTGGCGACGCGACTTTCCCGCCCGGTTTCGCGGAACAGGCTGCCGCTGCAACCGGGATGATCGGCACGGATGCCATGCTGGCGGCCAATCCGGCAAAACTCGATGGCGTGTCTTGGCATTTCTATGGCGGTGTTTCGCAGCGCTGCGGCACTTTCGGCATGCCCGTTGCCCAGCGGGACGGTGCACTCAGCTGGGAGTGGCTCGACCGCACCATGCTTGATGAAGCGCGAATTGCTGCATTGCGAGACCAGTATGAACCGGGCAGGCCGCTTTGGCTGACCGAGACGGCGCAGGCCGCTTGTGGCGGCAGTCCGTGGGCTGCAGGCTTCGCAGACAGCTTCCGCTATCTCAACCAGTTGGGTCTTCTGGCGCAGAGAGGCGTCAAAGTGGTGATGCACAACACGCTGGCAGCATCCGACTATGCGTTAATCGACGGAGATACGCTGGAGCCGCGCCCGAATTACTGGGCAGCGGTGCTTTGGCGCAGGACCATGGGGCCGGTCGTGCTGGCCCCACCCCCGGCACCGGACTTGTCTGTTCGGCTCTATGCGCATTGCCTGCCCGAGATGGATGGCGGTGTCGGGCTGCTGGCGCTCAACCTTGGTACGGTGCCGCAAGTGATTGCGTTGCCCGCAAAGGGAGATGCGTGGCTCATGCAGGCGAATGACCTGGACGCTGGCCCAGCTACTGTAAACGGTCGCGAGCCTGTGCTGGCAGCAGATGGTCGCCTGACCGGGTTGGACCCTATGCCATTTGCAAACAGGCTCGACTTGCCTGCGACATCCATTGCCTTTCTGGCAATCTCATCCGTCGGCAATCCGGCTTGTCATCGCTGACCGGTACGCCAGAGGATTGCCACGGCGTCAGTTGGTTTCACTTGCGACAGTTGCATTGACCATTGCGCATGGCTAGCAGCGCGCGAACAGCGATTCCAGCGGAAGGAACAATCTTGGCCCGCATAGTGATGAAATTCGGCGGCACCTCCATGGCCGGGACCGAGCGCATCCGCCGCGTTGCCAATATCGTGCGCAAGCAGCAGGATGCAGGGCATGAAGTGGCGGTGGTGGTTTCGGCCATGGCCGGCGAGACTGACCGGCTGGTGGGCTTCGCGCGCGAGGCCAATCCGCTTTACGACCCGGCGGAATATGACGTGGTGGTGGCCAGCGGCGAACAGGTGACCTCGGGCCTGCTGGCGATGACGCTGCAGGCGATGGGCTGCAAGGCGCGCAGCTGGCTGGGCTGGCAGCTGCCCATCCGCACGGACAATGCGCATGCCAAGGCGCGCATCGAAACCATCGATTCGCAGGCCGTGCTGGCCTCGATGGCCTCTGGCGAGATCGCGGTGATCCCCGGTTTTCAGGGCATGGGCCACGATGGCCGCGTGACCACGCTGGGACGGGGCGGTTCGGACACCTCGGCGGTCGCAGTGGCGGCGGCGGTCAAGGCTGACCGCTGCGACATCTATACCGATGTCGACGGGGTCTACACTACTGATCCGCGCATCGTGGCCAAGGCCCGCAAGCTCAAGCATGTGACTTATGAAGAAATGCTGGAGCTGGCCTCGGTCGGGTCCAAGGTGTTGCAGACCCGTTCGGTCAGCCTCGCCATGAAAGAAGGCGTGCGTGTGCAGGTGCTGTCATCCTTCATTGATGACGATGCCCCGCTTGCCGATGAAATTCCCGGCACCATGATCGTGTCCGACGAAGAACTGGCCAAGGAAATGGAGAATCTGGAAATGGAAAGCCAGCTGATCACCGGCATCGCCGCTGACAAGAACGAGGCCAAGGTGACGCTGACCCGCATCGCGGACCGGCCAGGCGCGGTGGCGGCGATTTTCGGGCCGCTGGCGCAGGCCAACATCAATGTCGACATGATCATCCAGAACATCGCCAAGGACAAGGGCGAGACTGACGTGACCTTCACCGTGCCGCAGGCGGACCTCGCCCGTACACAGGCGCTGCTGGAAGAAAAGCGCGGGGATATCGGCTTCAATCGCATCATCACCGATAGCAAGGTCGCCAAGATCAGCGTCGTTGGTGTCGGTATGAAGAGCCATGCCGGTGTTGCCAGCACGATGTTCGCGGCGCTGGCGGATCGCGGGATCAATATCCAGGCCATCACCACCAGTGAGATCAAGGTCTCCGTGCTGATTGACGAGGATGAAACCGAACTAGCCGTCCGCGTCCTCCACACCGCCTATGGGCTTGATGCGGAAGACGCAGCGGCCTGACCGGTTGCCGATCACGGGGCATCAGCCATAGAGCCAGATGCCCATGATCCGGCCGGGCAGGAAGGCAAAGACGCCGGGGATCAGCAGCGCGCCGAAGAACATGCCGACAATCTGCTTGCGGTGCTCGTCGATCTTGCCGGCACGGGCAGTGGCAATGGCTCTCCACGCACCGACCAGCGTGATGGGCACGAAAATATGGATCCAGCTGAACTCTGTCCCGCCACGCGTAAACAGGGCGGCAAGGGCTGTCGTGACCATCAGGCCGACCCAGACCTTGCCGAGAGACTTGTGTGAAGGTGTGCCCTTGCGCGCGAGCAGCAGCCAGGCGCCCAGCGGAACGGCGGGGACGACCGTGGCGACATGGATAATGATGGCCAAATGCCGCGCATCGAGCATGGTCGGGGCAAAACCGGCTGCCATCCGCGCCAAGGCGCCGAAGCAAAGCAAGGTTACGCCTGCACCCGCAACCATGACAAGGCTGCGGACGAAGGGGGAAAGTGCCATCGGCCCGTGGCGCTGCAGGGTTGGCCTGATCGGGAGAAGGGCGAAGGTCGTCATGGGAAGGCTCCGTTGCGATGGGGTGTGTCTCCTTCCTGCCAGTCGCCCTTTTGCCGGCAAGCACGCCTGCGCGGACGGGCAGAATGCTTCGCGAAAGGCGCGCAAGGCGCTGCTGGTGCCACTTTACGAAGCGCGAATGGGCGCTAATTTATGTTGCTGATGAGCGAGCGGGCACTTCCACGGAACACGCATTGGCTGCGCGGCCTGCTGGTCGATCTGTCGATCATGACAGCGATTGGCTTAGTGCTGGCGCTAATCGGACCGTTTGGCAGTTTTGAAGTGCCCTTTGCCTGGCGGCTGGTCAGCTGGCTGAGCCTCGCCTGGATCGGCTACTTCATCTATTCGCCGCTTGGCTCGCTGATCACCCGGCTGGGCGAGCGGCTCGACCTGCCGCGCTGGGGCCTGTGGATCTTTGTGTGTCTGGTGGCGACCATCCCGATGACGGCGGTGGTCTGGTCAGTCGGTTTCCTGCCAAGGCCGGTGCCCATGCCGGGGCTGGAACAGGCTGTGACACTTTATTTCTATGTGCTGGTGATTGGCAGCGGAATCACGCTGCTGTTCAACCTGATCCAGCGCAAGGACAGACAGCCGCAAGTGGCTGTCGTTCTGCAGGATATGGCAACGTCTCCTGCAGTCCGCTTCCTTGACCGCTTGTCACCCGCCCTCGGCACCCGGCTGATCGCGCTGGAGATGGAGGATCACTATGTCCGCGCGCATACTGCGCTTGGTTCAGAACTGGTCCTGCTGCGGATGCGCGATGCCGTGGCGGAACTCGACGGCATCGACGGTGCGCAAGTCCATCGCAGCTGGTGGGTCGCGCGTGATGCTGTGGAGGACGTAAAGCGAGACGGGCGTTCGATCCGTCTGGTGCTGAACGGCGGCCTGCAAGCGCCGATTGCACGGGCACGGATGCAGGACCTGAAAGAGGCGGGCTGGATATAAAACCTCCCCGCCTGCGGGGGGCGGGCGGGGAGGCTGGCCGGAGCTGCCGGGGGGAGGATGCTCCGATAAAGTCTGGTTAGCGGTCCAGGTCGAATCGGTCCGCATCCATGACTTTGGCCCATGTAGCGATGAATGCTGACAGGAAGCTGTCATGTGCATCATCCTGCGCATAGACTTCCGCATAGGCGCGCAGGATCGAATTCGAACCGAAGGTCAGGTCTACCTCGGTGGCAGTCCACTTCACTTCGCCACTGGCGCGGTCGATCACTTCGTAGAGCCCGTCATCGCGCTTCTCCCAGCGGTTCGCCATGTCGACGAGGTTGACGAAGAAGTCGTTGGTCAGCGCCCCTTCGCGGTCCGTGAAGACGCCGTGTTTTGCCCCGCCATGATTGGCGCCGATCACGCGCATCCCGCCTAGCAGCACCGTCATTTCCGGTGCGGTCAGGCCCATCAGCTGGGTCCGGTCGAGCATCATCTCCATGGGGGAAGGGATGTAATCCGCCTTCATCCAGTTGCGGTATCCGTCATGTACCGGTTCGAGCGGTTCGAAGCTTTCGGCATCGGTCTGCTCGGCGCTGGCATCGCCGCGACCAGGGCTGAAGGGTACGGTCACATCCTTGCCCGCTGCCTTGGCGGCGAGCTCGATCCCGACATTGCCTGCCAGCACGATTGTGTCGGCAATGCTCGCCCCCGCTTCGGCAGCGAGCGGTTCGAGCACGCCCAGAACCTTCGCCAGTCGTTCCGGCTCATTGCCTGCCCAGTCCTTCTGCGGGGCGAGACGGATGCGCGCACCATTGGCCCCGCCGCGCATGTCGCTGCCACGGAAAGTCCGCGCGCTGTCCCATGCCGTCGCCACCATTTCCGCGATGGAGAGGCCGCTGTCAGCGATTTTCGCCTTTAGCGCATCGACGTCGTAGCCGGTCGGGCCTGCGGGGACCGGGTCCTGCCAGATGAGGTCTTCAGCGGGCACATCGGGGCCGAAATAGCGGCTCTTCGGACCCATGTCGCGATGGGTAAGCTTGAACCATGCACGGGCAAATGTGTCGCGGAAATATTCCGGGTCAGCCCGGAACTTCTCCATGATCGCGCGATAGGCCGGATCGACCTTCATCGCCATGTCAGCATCGGTCATGATCGGCATGGTGCGGATCGAGGGATCCTCCACATCGGCCGGCATGTCCGCCTCGGCGATGTTCACCGGCTGCCACTGCCAGGCACCGGCGGGGCTTTTCGCCAGTTCCCAGTCATGGTCCAGCAGCATGTCGAAATAGCCCATGTCGAATACGGTGGGGTTCGTGGTCCAGGCACCTTCAATGCCGCTGGTGATCGTATCGCGGCCCACGCCCTTGCCACCGGGGTTGGCCCAGCCGAAACCCTGCGCCTCGACATCGGCGCCTTCGGGATCGGGGCCGAGTTGCGACGCATCGCCATTGCCATGCGCCTTGCCCACCGTGTGCCCACCGGCGGTGAGCGCAGCGGTTTCTTCGTCATCCATCGCCATGCGGGCGAAGGTTTCGCGCACGGCCGCCGCCGTTTTCAGCGGATCAGGCTTGCCATCGACCCCTTCGGGATTGACATAGATCAGCCCCATCTGGACCGCCGCCAGCGGGTTTTCGAGCGAAGTCTCGTCACCTGCCTCGGCATAACGGTCCTTGGCCAGCCAATCCTTCTCGGCGCCCCAGTAGACGTCCTTTTCGGGATGCCAGATATCCTCGCGCCCGAAGGCGAAGCCAAAGGTTTTCAGGCCCATGGTTTCATAGGCGACATTGCCCGCCAGGATCATCAGATCGGCCCAGCTGATGCGGTTGCCGTATTTCTTCTTGATCGGCCACAGAAGGCGCCGGGCCTTGTCGAGGCTGACATTGTCGGGCCAGGAGTTGAGCGGGGCAAAGCGCTGGTTGCCGGTGCCGCCACCGCCTCGCCCGTCAGCGAGGCGATACGAACCCGCCGCGTGCCAAGCCATGCGTACCATCAGCCCGCCGTAATGGCCCCAGTCGGCCGGCCACCAGTCCTGGCTGTCTGTCATCAGTGCGGCCAGATCCTGCTTGAGCGCGGCGACGTCGAGCTTCTTCAGTTCCTCGCGATAGTCGAAGTCCGGCCCCAGCGGGTTGGTCTTCGCATCATGCTGATGGAGGATGTCAAGGTTGAGCGCTTCGGGCCACCAGCCCAGGTTGGACTTGCCGCTTTCGGTGACGCCGCCGTGCATCACGGGGCATTTTCCGGGGGTGTTCATAATCTTCTCCGCTTGCTGTTCAATCGCTGGACCCGATCTATCGCTTGTCGATTATTCGATCCAACCGATTAAACTTGTCACAGTGATCGGTTATGGTGATTGAATGAGCGAGCGGCTCCTTTGTTCCGTCGCTTGCCGTGCGGCGCGCTCCGGCCTAAGGGCTGGCGACAAATTCCAGACGGGGCGACAGAAGTGACCAGCTATCCCAAGACCACTGCATTGATGGCGCGCGGCGCTGAATTCCTTGGCAGCGAACATGCGATCCTGTGCGGCGCGATGAGCTGGGTGAGTGAGCGCAACCTTGTCTCCGCGATCAGCAATGCCGGTGGTTTCGGCGTGATTGCTTGCGGGGCCATGACACCTGATTTGCTCGACAATGAAATTGCCGAGACGAAGAAGCTGACCAGCAAGCCTTTCGGCGTGAACTTGATCACCATGCACCCCATGCTCATGGAACTGATCGGCGTTTGCGCGAAGCATGGCGTCACCCATGTCGTGCTGGCTGGCGGGATCCCGCCCAAGGGCAGCGTCGAGGCGATCCGCGAATTTGGCGCCAAGGTGCTAGTCTTCGCCCCCACACTTGCGCTCGCCAGGCGGCTGCTGCGCAGCGGCGCCGACGCGCTGGTGATCGAAGGCAGCGAGGCGGGCGGGCATATCGGCCCGGTCGCGACCTCGGTGCTGGCGCAGGAGTTTCTGCCCGAACTGGCCGAAGATCACGTGGTCTTCGTTGCCGGGGGGATCGGCCGGGGTGAGATGATTGCAGCCTATCTCGAAATGGGGGCCAGCGGCGTGCAGCTTGGCACCCGCTTTGCCTGCGCCAGCGAGAGCATCGCCCATCCCGCGTTCAAGCAGGCGTTTTTCCGCGCCAACGCGCGCGATGCCGAAGCCAGCGTCCAGGTCGATCCGCGCCTGCCGGTGATCCCGGTCCGCGCGCTGAAGAACAAGGGTACCGAGCTGTTCACCCAGCGTCAGCGCGAAGTTGCCGCCCTGCTCGACAGCGGGAAGATCGAAATGGCCGAAGCCCAGCTCCAGATCGAACAGTTCTGGGCCGGAGCGCTGCGCCGCGCGGTGATCGAAGGCGATGTCGAAAGCGGCTCGATCATGGCTGGCCAGAGTGTAGGTATGGTCACGAAGGAAGAGCCGGTCGCGGATATTATCCAGCAATTGCTGGCAGAAAGCGAATCCGCGCTGGGGCGGCGTTAAATCCAGCCCGCCACCTCCGCTAGCATCCACACCCCGATCGCCACGAACAACGCCGCCGCCACGGCACGCACCACCCCCAGTGGGACACGCTTCACCAGCGCTTCGCCGAGGAACACCGCCGGGACATTGGCGATCATCATCCCCAGCGTCGTGCCTGCGGCCACCAGCCACACGTCAAGATAGCGCGCGCCCAGCGCGATGGTGGCGATCTGGGTCTTGTCCCCCATTTCGACGAGGAAGAAGGCCACGAGTGTGGTCAGGAATGCCCCGCGTGCACCGCCTGGCTTGTCGTCTTCGTCAAATGTGTCAGGGATGAGCGTCCACAGCCCCATCACGATGAAGCTGGCGGCGACGAGGTAGCGGAACCAGTCGCTGGCGAGGAAACCGGCCACTGACGCGCCGACCAAGGCCGCCAGTGCATGATTGGCGATGGTCGCGAAGAGGATGCCGAGAATGATCGGCATCGGTTTGCGGAACCGCGTGGCCAGCACAATGGCCAGCAGCATGGTCTTGTCGCCAATCTCGGCGAGGGCAACGACCGCGGTGGAGGTGAGGAAGGCTTCCATGGCTGGCCATCTATCAGACCAGCCCCAGCAGCACAGCCTCCAACTCGTCCGGCATGTCGGTCATAACCCCATGGGTGCAGGGGAAATCGTGGTATTGCCACGCCGGATAGTTCCGCACTTCCTCAGCAAAGCGGGGGAAGGGTGACGGTTTCCAGCCACTGGCGAAGATGTAGCTTTTGTTTGGTATGTGATCCCATGCCGCACCGCGATCCACCGCCTCGGTCAGCGTCAGCAATGGCTGGCGACTGATGCCCGGTTTTTCCAGCATTTCCTCGCCAAAGATTGGGGCGCACAGGCCGGGGGTGCGCTTCTGCGTGTCGATATAGGATTTGTGTTCATACTCACCGACCACGTCCCACAGGCTTTCGCCATCTTTGGGCAGGAAGGCGTCAACATAGCAGATCGCGTCGATTCGCTGGCCAAGGCGGCTGGCGATGCCGGTGATGACCATCCCGCCATAGGAATGGCCGACCAGCACGAAGCGCTCCATCGAACATTCGCCGATCAAGCCGACCACATCCTCGATATGGTCGGTGAGGGTGATCCCGCCATGTTTCTCCCCAACCCGGTCGCCCATGCCGGGCAGATCGGGGCAGAGCACATTATGGCCCGCGCGCATCAGCCGTTCGGGGATACTCCCCCAGCTCCATGCACCGCCCCATGCTCCGTGGATCAGGACGAAATTGGCCATTTGCTCTCTCTCCCAAATGGATAGGGGCCCAAACAGATAGGGGGAGACCCCTTGCGAGACCTCCCCCCGACACCTGTCAGCTTGCGCGAAGGATCAGAGACCCTCGGAGCGCCAGCCTTCCTGGTAGGTTTCACGGGCCACGCGGCTATAGGGAACCGGCGAGACGATGGCGCGGACCGAGAGCTGCTCATGCGGCTCGACCGTGGTCTTCTTCGTGCCGCCATTCTCTTCGCCCCACAGCACGCGCACTTCGCTGCCGACCGGCACGCTGGCGTCCACGGTGGCGAGGCTGAGCGCCTGCTTTTCGTTAAAGGAATAGCCGGTGAACATGGAGAAGCCGAGCACCTTGCCATCGGCATCGGTGACCGCGTCATAGTTCGACGAAGCATAGTTGGCGAGCGGGGTGTCGAAGAACTTGTAGTTCTTGCCATCCGGATCGAACAGGCTGGCCATGATCTTGGCCATGTCTTCCGGATGCCAGGCCAGCGTCACCTTCTTGCGCTGCGCCGCCGGGTCCAATGCCTCCAGCGCTTCGCGGCCGTGGAAGTCATGGTCGAACTTCACGAAGCCGCCATAACCCAGTTCCCACGGGTTGAGGTAATAGTCTTCGATATTGTCGGAGACATAGGAGCCGCCGATCGAGCCGGTTGCTTCATAGCTGTCAGCGCCGAGCCATTCGCGGAAGCCCTTCAGCTTGTCGCCGGTGTAGATCGCGGGCAGCGGGGAGGGGATCCAGCCCGATTCCAGCGTGTTCGACGGATAGGCGCGGCTGCCGCACGGGATCAGGCCGAATTCCTTGCCCGCTTCGAGGATCGCGCCGCGGATTTCTTCCTGCTCTTCGTAAGGACCCCAGATTTCGAGGCCCGGCGCACCCGACATGCCGTGGCGCAAGGTGCGCACTTCGCGGCCGGCGATGTTCATCGTGCTCATATTGAAGAACTTGAGCTGCTCCAGCTTGCCGCCATGCAGCTTCTCGATCACGTCCCACGCATTGGGGCCCTGGATCTGGAAGCGCCATTCCTTGCGGGTGACGGGCTTGCCCATCGGGCGCATCGGGCTGCGGTCGTCCAGCTCGATTTCGCAATCATAGCCGCCGGTTTCGCCGTGATAGCGCAGCCAGTTGCTGGCCGGTGCGCGGCCGACATAGGTGAAGCTTTCTTCCTCTTCCCAGAAGATGATGCCGTCACCGATCACATGGCCATAGGGGGTGGTGGGCACATATTGCTTGGCCTTGTTGACGCACCAGCCCTTGGAGCTGTTGATCATCGTGTCGGACAGCAGCTTATGCGCGTCCTTCCCGCGGATATAGAGGTTCACCATGTGGTGCGACTGGTCGAACAGCACGGCGCTGTGCTGCCATGCCCATTGCTCGCTGCGCCAGTTGGAGAATTCGGGCGCCACCACCGGATAGACATAGGCCCCCAGCTGCGAATTGCGCAGCATGGATACGATATTGTCCTGTCCTTGCAGGACCTGTTCAAGGTTCTGTGCCGCCATGGTAGTTTCCTCTCCGTTTTATGATTGCGGACTCGCCGAAATTAGTATGCTATACATACAAAATTGCGGAAGGCCCGCAAGCGAAAAGAGGAGAGGCTCATGACGGTTGAAGCGCTGGACCATATCAACATCATCACCGACGATCTGGACGGCACCGCGCAATTCTATGCCGAGCTGCTCGACCTCGACCGGCGCGATGCGCCTGCGCCGCTGACGCCGCAGAACGCGACCTGGATGTTCGACAAGGAAGGCCGTGCGATCATCCATATCAATTCGCTCGATTGCCCGCGCGCCTATGACCGCGCCGTAACCCCCGGCCAACTGACCGGCGCGCTCCACCACGTCGCGCTGCGCTGCGCCAATTACGACGCGATGATCGCCCGGCTGGATGCGCGCGGGGCAGAGTACCAGACCAACTTCATCGAACAGATCGGCCTGCGCCAGATCTTCACTGCCGACCCCAACAATGTGCTGCTGGAGCTGAACTTCTTCGGCGATTGATATGGACGGGTTCAGTTTTGCCATGGCGTTGCTGAACAAGTGGAACACATGGAACAGGGTTCAATGCGGGAAAAACCGGGGCCGGGTTGGGGTTCTGGGTAGCTGGCGTGCGGGTGGAATTGAGCGGTGGGAGACATGCCGCCGGGATAGCGGTTTGGGGCGATGTAGGAAAATGACCAGCATGTTCCTCCCCATTTTTGCGCAGCACAAATTGGGAGGTGGCGCAGCGCCGCAAGGCGCTGTGACGGAGGGGTAAGTGGCGCCATACCCCTCCACCCCCAGCCTTGCAGGCTGGCGGTCCCCCTCCCCATTTGGCTGGCGCAAAATGGGGAGGATCCTGGATGGCAAGGCGCCTACCAGATAGCTTGCAACCCCTCATCCAACTCCGGCTAGCTCGCTGCGCTCACAAGCCTTCGTATCCTTCTCCCCAAAGGAGAAGGGTTTTGCTCGCGCATTTCTTCTCCCGGTGGGAGAACGATACGAAGACTTGGCGCGAAAGCGCCTAGTTGCAGTTGGATGAGGGTTTGGGAGTTTGCTGGATCGAGCCACCGGCTAGCTCCCGCATCATTTCCCCAAATGCCGATCAAGGAACGCCAGCAGCGCCTGTTTGAAGGCTTCCGGCTGGTCACGCCCCAATGCATCGACCGGGAATGGACATTCCGGTTGCGATGCCATTGCGGATGCTAGGATTTGCCTACGCCGACAACGCTTCACCCCAAATCCTAATCGTTTCCGTGAAGTCGCCAGGATCAAAGGCTTGGACCGTCACAGCGACGGGGACAAAGCTTCTGCCACAATAAATTGGCTCAGCATTATAGCGGGTAATCTTCCCTTCAGCCGCCAAGCGTCGAATGATATT
This sequence comes from Sphingomonadaceae bacterium, assembly GCA_024236195.1. Classification (GTDB taxonomy): domain Bacteria; phylum Pseudomonadota; class Alphaproteobacteria; order Sphingomonadales; family Sphingomonadaceae; genus JACXVD01. The sequence continues at coordinate 323,489 of JACKKZ010000002.1, read as the reverse complement.
CTCGTCAGCGCGTTTCTTCAGGTCAGCAGCGAAGGGTGGAACGAAGACCAGATTGGCCTCGCTGGCGTCCCCTCCGAACATCTCTGGCAAAAGGAGCATAGGAACCAGCTGGCCCTTGTCGACGAGGCGCGCAACTTTGTCGCGGGACGTCACTGAGGAATAATCCGGCCCGTTGGTCTTCTTCTTGGCAAACCAGCTCATTTGCTTTCCAGTTCGTGATTGTGCCGACAGACGTTATCAGCCTTCTGTCCCAGCGCTCGCCCGATAGCAGCCACCACCCCTACTCCACCACACCCCCGGCCGTCGTCGTCCGGTACATCTCCCGCCGATAGCCGTCATAGTCATTCGGCCCCAAATGCATCGTTAGGCGGTTGTCCCACAGCGCGACCATGCCTGCTTCCCAGCGCAGGCGGCAGGTGAAGGCGTGTTGGGTGGCGTGCCAGACGAGATAGTCGAGGATCGGCTTCGCCTCGTGGCTGGTCATGCCTTCGATCCCGGCGGCATAGGTGTCGCAGATATTGAGCGATTCCTCGCCGCTTTCGGGGTGAGTGCGCACCAGCGGGTGGCAGTGGCCGCGCTGGCCCTGATCGAATTGTTCCTGATCGGCAAACTTGATTGCGCCACCCAGCAGCTTTTCCTGCGTGGCGAAATTGTTGCTCGCACTCATCCACACTTTCAGCCCGCGCAGCATGTCGCGATAGGTGGGGGTGAGCTGCGCCAGCGCGAGCGCGCAATTGGCCCAGGTGGTGTCGCCGCCATAGGGTGGGACTTCGACTGCGCGCAGGGTCGTGATCGCTGGCGGTTCGACGAGGAAGGGGCTGTCCGTATGCCAGCCGCCGCCGAACAGCGCCTTGGAACTGGTCTCCGCTTCCTTGATGATCGGGTGGACCTCGCGGTGGCCCTCCACGCCCTGCGTATAGGCATCCACGGCGAAGGGGCCGAGCCGCGCGGCCCATGCCTCATGCTCGCCATGGCTGAGGTGCTGGTCGCGGACGAACAGCATCTTGTGGTGGTAAAGCGCGCGCTTGAAATCCTCGAAGCCTTGCTCGTCGAGATCGGTCAGCCGCACGCCAATCACTTCCGCGCCCATGGCGGCGGCGATGGGTTCGGTGCGGAACTGGGCGAAGTTGAGCGGCGTGTTGTTGAAATCGCCGCTGGGGCTGACGCGGACTTCCCACATGGTTTCAGGCTTTCACTGGTGCGCCAACAATGCAGGGCGCGGTTTCTTTGAGGAACAGGGCGACCATCGCAGCGGCAAGCGCCAGCGCGATGCAGATATAGAGCACGCTGGCGAGGCCGTAAGCATCCGCCACCGGCCCGGCGAGAGCCGGAGCAGCAACCCCGCCGATCAGCTCCGCCGTTCCCATGGAAAGGCCGACCGCGGTGGTCGCCATCGCGGGGCTGACGCTCTCGGTCGGGATGGTGGCACAATAGAGCGGGGCGATGCCCAGCGGCAGCCAGCCAAGCAGGATTGCGCCGCCCAGCAGCAGCGGGTCACCCGGCAGGGCGAGCAGTGCAACAGGGCAGGCAATCCCGGCCAGCGTCGCACCCACCACCACCGGCTTGCGCCCGATCCGGTCAGACAGGAAGGGCAGGCCGACCCCGCCGATGATCCCGGCAAGCCCGCCCATCGACAGCACGCCGCCCATGGCAGTGGGGCTGAGGCCCTTCACTTCGGTGAGGTAGAGCGCGAGGAACGTGTTCTGGAGGACGAGCCAGGCAGTAAACAGTGCCGCAACGCCCAGCGAAGCGCGCATATTGGGGATGCGCAGCAGCGCGGTGAGGGCCTCCAGCACCGAACCTGTCTCGCGGCTCACACTTGCAGGCGGTGGGACATCGCGCTTCATGAACAGGAACATGATCGCCGCCAGCACCAGCCCCGGCGCGGCGGAGAGGAACAGCGCCACGCGCCAGCCCTGCGTTTCGGCAATCTGGGTAGCGACAATCGGGCCGAGCATCGCGCCAAGGCCAAAGGCCCCGACCATCTGCATGATGCCCATATTCATGCCCCGACGCTCAGGCGCGCTGGTTTCGGCCATGACCGTCTGGCTGACCGGGACCATCGGCCCTTCCGCCACGCCGAGCAGGAAGCGCGCTGCGAAGAGCATGGCAAAGCTCATGGCAAGCCCGCCCGCGCCGGAGCCGATGGAGAACAGCACGGTGCAGGCAATCAGGATCGCCTTGCGCTTGCCGCTCCGGTCCGCCAGTCGTCCGCCGAAGAAGGCAGACAGGGCAATCGCGCCGGACAAGGCGCCAGCCAGCCAACCGACCTGCGCATTGCTGAGATGCAGGTCGGCGACAATGTAAGGCGCAAGGAAAGCGACAGTCAGCCGGTCAAACGCCACCACGCCATTGGCGAGGGTGAGCAGGACAAGCAGTCCCAGCTCATAGCGCGTATCGCGGGGCGCGCTCGCCATGTTAGAGCTCGATCACCGTCTTGGCGAAGCTGTCCGGCCCCCAGGCATGGGCATAGGCGGCAGGTGCATCTTCAAAGGCGTAGCTCTTGCCGATCACCGGCTTGATCCCGTTGGCATCGACTGCGGCGTTTAATTTGCGCGCCATCGCGGCGGAGCCGACGAAGATCCCGCGCAAGGTTCCGCCGACCATCATCAGCGCATGGGGGCTGGGCGGTTCGGCATGGCTGAGCACACCGATCAGCGCGACTTCACCGGAGAAGCCAAGCGCAGCAAAGCTCTGCCCCAGTGTGCCGGTGCCGCCGACTTCGACCACCTTGTCCGCCCCGCCAAACTGCGCCTTAACATGCGCGCCCCATTCGGGGATGTCGCGGTAGTTGATCAGATGCGCTGCGCCCAGTTCCTTGAGCCGGGCGAGCTTGGCGTCGGAGGAGGAGGTGGCAATCACTTCCGCCCCGCTTGCCCGCGCGATCTGCAAGGCGAGCACGGAAACGCCGCCGCTGCCCAGCACCAGCACCTTGTCGCCCGCTGTCACCGGGCGTCCGCCTTCGCACAGCGCATGCCATGCGGTCACGCCCGCGCAGGGAAGGCAGGCCGCTTCGGCGAGCGAGAGGCTCTTGGCAATCGGCACCACGCCGCTTTCGGGCAGCACGACCAGCTCGGCCAGCATCCCTGCGCCGGTGCCATCGCCCAGCGCCGGGCCCATGCGCGGCGGTCCTTCGACCCATAGCGGGAAGAAGCTCGATTGCACATGGTCGCCAACAGCGACGGTGGTCACGCCTGCGCCCACTGCGACAACTTCGCCTGCGCCGTCAGACAGCGGTACAGCATCCTGCTGCAACACGCCGCCGAAATACTGCCCGCTCGCCACGGCGAAATCGCGGTAGTTGATTGACCACGCCTTGGGCGCGACCAGCACTTCGCCGGGGCCCGGCTGCGGGTCAGGCAGGTCGGTTTTCAGGAAGAGCTTGTCAAAGCCGTCGGAACCCGCCGGCAACATCCATGCACGCATTTTTCTTTCTCCAAGCTATCCCGTCCCGATCCCGGACAATTCTCAACTATGCTCGGTCCCCGCGCCGCTCCATGTGCGCAGGCCGGGGGCGGTGCGGTCTTCGCTCTGCAATGCTTCCTGCACCGCCGGGCGCGCGCTCACCGCGTCGCGCCAGCGGACGATATTGGGGCGGGTTTCGTTGACTTTCATGTCGGGGAACATGCGATCGACCATCAGCCCGCAATGCGAATAGAAATTGATGTCCGCCAGTGAATAGGTTTCGCCTGCGAGGTAAGCATTTTCGCCCAGATGCTGCTCGATCTTGTCGAGCGCATAGACGATCTTGTCCGTCGCGTGGTCGAGGTCCTTCTGCGCGAAGCCGCTGCGCGCGGTTTCCCATTTCTTCTTCTGGTCGGGCAGAGGGACATGGCTCATCAGCTCTTCGAACTGGCCATCCTCGATGCTGCTGGCGATTACCCGCACCAGCCGGTGCCAGCCATGCATGGAAACAAAGTTCATCACATGCTCGTCCACGAATTTGTTCCAGTAGCGCATCCGCGCCGCGCCCACCGCGTCGCGCGGGCGCAAGGGGCCGCTCGCGGGCTGGGCATCGGGGAAGACATCTTCGAGATATTCGTTGATCACCGTGGTGTGGGTGATGATCGTCCCGTCATGGTCGAGCACGGGCACTTGCCCTTCCGGGTTGATCGCCACGAACCAGTCCGAATGCTGCTCGAACTTGTGCAAATCGACATAGATGCTCTCGTAAGCCAGCCCCTTCTCCTTGAGCGGGAGCATGGATTTGAGCGAATTCGCCAGCGGTTCGGCGTGGTAATATTTGAGCATCATAAGACCCTTCAATTCCGGCATTCCCTTCTCCGTTCGTGTCGAGCGAAGTCGAGACACCTGTGGCAGATGCCTCTCGACTGCGCTCGAGGCGAACGGGTCAGGGAGACCCGTTCCTCATACGCTGAGCGTCCCCAGCACCCCGCCATCAACGGCCCAGCTTTGCCCGGTGACATGACTGGCCGCGTTCGAAAGCAGGAAAGCGGCGACCTCTGCCGTTTCTTCTGAACTGCCCATCCGCCCTTGTGGGACGCGGCTGGACAGATGCGCTTTCTGGTCTTCCGGGATATTCCCCATCAGCGGCGTGTCGATGAAGCCCGGCACAATGCAATTTGAGCGCACTCCGTGCGGCGCACCCTCCATCGCCGCGGCACGGGCGAGGCCGAGCACGGCGTGTTTGCTCATCACATAGGCGACATTCATCGCCATCCCGCGCTCGCTGGCGAGCGAACCCGTGATCAGGATTGCCCCCTTGCCGCGCGCCTTCATCGCCGGGAAGAGCTGGCGGATCGCCCGGAAAGGAGCAGCCATATTGACCGCCATCAGCGCGTCGAAATTCTCGTCCGAATAGGCCTCCAGCGGGGCGAAGGTCCCGCCGGTCCCGGCATTGAGGAACAGCCCGTCCACCGGGGCAAAGGCTTCAGCCGCATCCAGCGCTGCCCCAAGCGCTGCGGCATCGCCAACATCCGCTGCAGCGACATGCACGGCATCACCATGCGCGGCGCGCAATTCTTCGAGCTTGCCCGCACTGCGCGCGATCAGCGTGACCTTGCTGCCAGCCGCGAGGATACGTTCTGCCGTGGCCCGCCCGATGCCGGTGGAAGCCCCGGTTATGACCACATGCTGCCCGCTGAAATCCATCGCCTCAGGCCAGACCCAGCACGCGGGCAGCGTTGTCTTTCATGATGCCGGGCATGATCTCTTCCTTGAAGCCCACGTCCTTGGCGGCGGCGATCCATTTGTCGGGGTGGATCAGCGGGAAATCACTGCCGAACAGCATCTTCTTCTTCAGCTGGCCATTGGCATAGGTGATGACCTGCTTGGGGAAGTATTTCGGGCTCCAGCCGGAAAGGTCGATGAAGACATTATCCTTGTGCAGCGCCATGGACAGGCTTTCATCCACCCACGGCCAGCTGGGATGGGCAAGGATGATCTTCATGTCGGGGAAATCCACCGCAACATCATCCACCAGCATCGGTTGGCCGTATTTCAGCCGCACCCCGCCGCCGCCGCGCATCCCCGTGCCCATGCCCGAATGGCCGGTGTGGAAAATGGCCGGTAGTTTGTATTCATTGATCACTTCATAGATCGGGTAGCCAACCTGCGCTGCCGGTTCGAGGTTCTGCATGATGTGATGGAACTTGAAGCCTTTGACACCGTAATTCTCGATCAGATCGCGCGCTTCGCGGGCACCCATCTTGCCCTTATGCGGGTCGATGCTGGCGAAGGGGATACAGATATCGTCATGCTTGGCGGCGAATTCCGCGATCTCGTAATTAGAGACCCGCTTCGCCCCGATCCCGCTCTCGCAATCGACGGTGAACAGGCAGAAGGCAATCTGCTGCTCGCGATACAGCTCGACAATCTCCGGCATCTTGGGCCGTTCGCGCGGGGCCTTGAAATAGGCGCTGGCCGCATCAAAGAACTTGCCCATCACCGGGTCTTCCGGGTCGTGGCAGCTCACTTCTGCATGGACGTGAACGTCAATGGCGCGGATCTTGGAGAGGTCTATGGGCAAGGGAGCGGCTCCTCTGGCGCGCCCCTGCAGCGCCGGGACGCTATGTAGTCAGTAGTTCGGAAAATCAGTGTCCGCTCCGCCAGCAAAAGCCGGCGGAGCGGAGAGTTTGGTCAGACCAGCGCGTCTTTCTTGACGGTGATGACCTGTGTGTAGGTGAATTCCTTCAGCCCCTCGACGCCATATTCCGCGCCAAAGCCCGACTGCTTGTGCCCGCCAAAGGGGGCCAGTGGAGAGAGGTGGAGATATTCATTGACCCAGACCGTGCCGGTTTCCAGCTGTTCGGCCACTTCAACGCCCTTTTCCGGATTGCCGGTCCACACAGCACCGGCAAGGCCATAATCGCTGGCATTGGCGCGCTGGATGACTTCTTCGGTGGTCGAGAACTTCATCAGCGGCATCACCGGGCCGAACTGTTCTTCGGCCACGATGCGGGCATCTTCCGGCGGGTTGTCGAGGATGGTGATCGGCACGAAATAGCCGGTGCCGGATGGATCGACATCGCCGCCGACCAGGAATTTATAGCCATTATCCTTGGCATCCTGAACCAGCTCGCACACGCGCTCGAACTGCTTTTTGTTCTGGATCGGGCCGACCCCGGTGCCCTGCTGCGCGCCGTCGCCCACGACCACGGTCTTGGCATATTCGGCGATGGCAGCGCTCAGCTCGTCATAAATATCCTCGTGGATATAGACGCGCTTGGCCGCAACGCAGATCTGCCCGGCATTGCTGAAGCTGGACCAGAACAGCTGCTCGGCCACCTTGGACACATCGGCATCGGGCAGGACGATGGAAGCATCATTGCCGCCCAGTTCCAGCGTGATGCGCTTCAGATCCTTGCTCGCGCCTTCCATGATCTTCTTGCCGGTCGCGGTGGAGCCGGTGAAAGTGATCTTGTCGATATCGGGGTGCGAAGTCATAAGCGGGCCGAGCGAATCTTCGCCGGTGATCACATTCACCACCCCGGGAGGGGCAATGTCTTTCCACAATTCGGCAATGCGCAGAGTGGTCAGCGGGGTGAAGGGCGAAGGCTTGAGCACGATGGTGCAACCCGTCAGCAGGGCCGGGGCAACCTTTTGCACTGCCATCAGCACGGGGAAGTTCCACGGCACGATCCCGGCGACGACGCCAACGGGAACGCGGCGGGTGCGGCTGAGGCGGGTTTCGCTGTCTTCATTGATCACTTCATCAAGGTTGAGCGCAGCCTGCGCCTTCATGATTGCGGGACCGGCCCCGATTTCCATCTGCGCCTGTGCATGCGGTTTGCCCTGTTCGGCGGTGAGCAGGCGGAACAGCTCGTCAAAATTGTCCTTCACGGCATCGGCCATCTTGTTGATGACGGCGCGGCGTTCGTCGATCGGGACGTTCTTCCAGCTTTTGAAGGCACGGCGCGCAGCGGCCACGGCGCGGTCAAGCTCGTCCGCACCGCAAGCGGGGACCAGGCCGATCACCTCTTCATTCGCCGGGTTGACGACTTCCATGGTGGCGGCGGTTTCGATCATCTCGCCGTCAATCAGATTGCGATATTTAACAGCCATGTTTCATCTCCTTGTGACCCGCCAGAGGGCGGCGGGCCGTGGTGCTTGCTTACTTTGTGCTGCCCAGCGCCAGGTCTTCATTGGCGCGCTTGATCAGATATTGGCGGATCCCTTCCACATCTTCCGGCTTGAGCGCCTTCTGGAAGGAGACCATGCCATTGCCGCCGCCTTCCGGCGGGGACAGGGCACCGTCAATCACGATCATCTTGAACGTGTCTGCATCACCCAAAGTGGCCGAATGACGCAGGTCCGGGTTCAGGCCACCCGCCACTGCGGCATCGCCATGGCAGACCGAGCAATAGCGACCGTAAGTGCCGGCACCGGTAAGAGCCAGCTCTTCCGTGCCAGTGAAGGGCGGCGGGTCGAGTACGCGCTCCGCCGAGGCCGGCAGGTCAGCCAGTTTGCCACTTGCGCCCAGCTTGAACACCAGCAGGCGGCTGATATTTTCGGTCGCGCGGCCCTTATGCGCGAGGATGCCGGTGGCGACATCCCATACGCCGCCCCAGCCCACCAGCACGGCGACATATTGTTCGCCGTTGATGCTGTAAGTCATGGGTGCAGCCATGACGCCGCTCTGCGCGGGGAAGGACCACAGCTTCTTGCCTGCATCTGCGCTATAGGCGTTGAAATTGCCCTCTGCATCGCCCTGGAACACAAGGTTGCCAGCGGTTGCCAGTGTGCCGCCGTTCCACGGCGCCTTGTAGGGGACGGTCCACGCCGCTTCCTGCTTCACCGGGTCCCAGGCGATCAGCGCGCCAGTGGTGGCATCCAGAGCTGCCTTCTGCACGGCTTCGTCAGCCGGCATGGCCACCGCAGCGGAATCAATCCCGGTCTGGAAACCGATGTCGCTCGCTTCCCAGTCCTCGTCCGCCATATAGGGGAACGCGGCCAGATTGGCGGGGATATAGACGAGACCGGTAACCGGGCTGTAGCTCATCGGTTGCCAGCTATGTGCACCACCCGCACCGGGCAGGCCGATCCACGGCTTGCCGGTCTGTTCATAGCGAGCTTCCGGATTAATCTGCGGCTTGCCCGTTTCCGGGTCGATCCCCAACGTCCAGTTCTGCATGGCGAAGGAGCCAGCGTTCAGGAATTTGCCGGTTTCCACATCAAGGACGTAGAAATAGCCATTCTTCGGTGCGTGGAGCGCCACATGCCGCATTTCACCGTCAATTTCCATGTCGGTGATGGTGATCTGCGCGTTGGAATCATAGTCCCAGCGATCTTCCGGGGTTTCCTGAAAATGCCAGGCATATTCGCCCGTATCGGCATGTACCGCCACGATGGAGGAAGTGTAGAGATTGTCGTCCTGTCCTTCCTTGCCCAGGCGGCCATTGGCGCCGGGGTTCCACGGCTCCGCATTGCCAGTGCCGAACAGGACGAGGTTGGTCTTGGGATCATAGGTGATCGAATCCCACACGGTGCCACCACCGCCCAGTTCCCACCATTCGCCGGCCCAGGTCTCGGCGGCCTTTTCCATGGCGTCGCTTTCGAAACCATCGGCGGGGTTTCCGGGCACGGTGTGGAACCGCCACACTTCCTTGCCCGTCGCATGGTCAAAGGCGGCGATATAGCCGCGCGCCTTATATTCCGCGCCGCCCGAACCGATATAGACCAGCCCGTTGGCCACGCGGGGGGCACCGGTGATGGTGTAATCTTCCTGGTTGGGAACGGTGACTTGGGACCATACTTCCTTGCCGGTTTGCTGGTCGAGCGCGACCAGGCGGCCATCCAGCGTGGCGACAAAGACATTATTGCCATAGAGCGAGACGCCGCGATTCACGGCATCGCAGCACGCGCGGACGAGCGTTTCGCGCGGGACTTCGGGATCATATTCCCACTTCACCGCACCGGTAGCAGCATCATAGGCTTTCACCTTGCTCCACGCGGTCGTGATATACATCACCCCGTCATGGACCAGCGGGGTCGCTTCCTGCCCGCGCGCGGTGTCGAGATCGACCGACCATGCCAGGCCCAGTTCGCCGACATTGTCAGCCGTAATCTGATCCAGCGGGGAGAAGCGCTGTTCGCCATAATCGCCGCCATAGGTCAGCCATTCGCCTTCCACGCCGTTGACCAGCATGGCGTCTGTCACGCCTTCCGTGGCGGGGGTGACCTCCACCTTGCTGCTGCAGGCCGCCAGCGGCAGCGCCAATGCGACAGCCAGTGCAATACCCAAACGCATAGTCAATCCTCTCCTCATGCGACCTGTTGCGAGATCGTCCCTCAGTTCACCATCCGCGCATTTTCACCCCAATAGGGAATCCGCAGCGCTTTCTTGTCCATCTTGCCCGCTGCGGTGCGCGGAATCGAATCCACAAATTCAACGGTCTTGGGTGCTTTTACCCCACCCAGCCGCGCCTTGGTATGGGCAATGACCTCTTCGGCCGAAATTCCATCACCGACAATCGCAGCATGGACCTGCTCGCCCCACTTTTCATGCGGAATTCCGAACACGGCGGCTTCGCGCACTTGCGGCAATTCGGTAATCGCCGCTTCCACCTCGGCGGTGAAGACGTTGAAGCCGCCGGTGACGACCATGTCCTTCTTGCGGTCGACGATATAGAGATAGCCGTCCTCGTCGAACTTGCCGACATCGCCGGTGTGGTGCCAGCCAAACTGGCGCACTTCGGCGGTGGCTTCGGGCTTTTCGAAATAGGAATGGGTGACCAGCGCCCCGCGCGCGCAGATTTCGCCAGCCTCGCCGCGCGGGACTTCGTTCCCGTCATCATCGAGCAGCGCCACCTTCACCGAGCGGGTCACCTTGCCACATGCAGCGAGCTTTTCCGGCGCTTCATAGGCGAATTTCGCGACATCTTCCGGCGGGAACCACGCCACGATCATCGGACATTCGACCTGACCATAGGACTGGCACATGCAGGGGCCAAAGGTCTCCACCGCCACGCGCAGCTTCTCCGGCGAACAGGGCGAACCGACAAGGATGAAGATCTTGAGGCTCGAATAATCGTGCTCTCCAATCTCCGGGCTCGCCAGCAGCTGGTAGAGCGCGGTCGGCGGCAGATACATGTGGCTGACTTTGTATTGCTCGATGGTGCTGAGCACGCGCTCTGCATCGAAGCCGGGCAGGATCACCTGCGTCGCGCCGAAACTCATGGTGGACAGCGCAATCGGCCCGGCCGCATGGGTGATAGGTGCGGAGACCAGTGCGACCGGGTTATCAGTCCGCCCGCCCATCGCATCGGCGGCGGTCTCGATCATCGTGCCCCAACCGAGGTTGGTGACATTGGCGCCCTTGCTGGGGCCAGTGGTGCCACCGGTGGGGAAGATACCGACGAGGTCAAACAGATTGCCGAAAGCGTCGATCTCCACTTCCTTGAAATCCGCCGCGCTGACCCCTTCGAGGAACTGTTCCAGCGACGGGTCATCGCTCTCGCCACCTGTGTTGCAGGGCTGGTCGAGGCAGACGAAATGGGTGAGGTTCGGGCAGGATGCGCGCAGGGTCGAAACTTCCTTCGCCTTGCTCGAATGATAGATCATCCACTTGCAGCGGACGTAATTCATATAGGCCGCATTGGCCTCGATCTCATTGCGGGTGTTGACCGGGATCCATTTGCCATTGGCGCGCCAGTTGGCGAGGATCACGACCAGCTGCATCCCGTCATTGGGGCCATAGAGGCCGAGCAGGTCCTGGTTCTCGAACCCGTTCTTCTGCAGCGCGGCCGCAATGCGGAAGGTCAGCTCGCGCACTTCGGCGAAGGTCAGCTCCAGCCCGCTTTCCGTGTCGATGATACATTTGCGGCCCGGATCAAGGTCGTGGCCACGGTCAAAATAGTCGATCGAACGCATTGTTGTTCCTCGCGCTGATATTGTGCAGGCCGGTCAGCCCCAGCGATTGATTTCGGGCCCGGGAGCCCATGAGTTTTGCGGCTTGTCCGTGGTCGCACGGGCCAGCGCCGCCTGGACCGAAGGGCGCGCCTCGATCCGGGCAAACCATGCGTGGAGTTTCGGCTTGCCGGCAAAAGCCTCTGCCTCCAGCGCGCGCATTCCGGCCATCCAGCCATAAGTTTCCAGATCTGCGATAGAGAAATCCCCCATCAGCCATTCCCGTCCGTCGGCCAGCCTGTCTTCCGCGCGCTGGGCAAACTGGGCGACCTTGGCGCGCGAATCCTCGACCTTGGCAGCGTCGACCGTGCCATCATGCAGGTCTTGCCAGCGCGCGCGCAAATCCTCGGCGGCGATGGTTCCGGCAAGCTTGGCAAAGCCGTCTGCGCCGATTGCCGCCAGCTTGCGCTGCGCATGGGCAAGTGTGCCGATATAGGCAGCCGCCGGGGCCAGCCGCTCAGTCAGCTGGCGGCACCACATCATCATTTCCCAATGGGCATAGGCAACGCTGGGTTGCAGCCCGCAACCACCCGCTGCATCGTCCAGATATTGGGCGAGGAAGACCGCATCGCTCATCGCTTCGCCATCAATCACCAGCACCGGGCCTTCGCCTTCGATGCTCATATCGCGGGCGAGCGGCTCGCTGAGGCCGGGGATAGTGTGGCGTTCGCCTGCGAGCAGGTCGATAGCGCGGCATTCAATCTCCAGCCCGCTTTCGGCCAGAGCCGCCAGCACGCTGAAGGATGCGGCATTGGGTTCGCCATGATAAAGGATCGCAGTCATCACAGCATCTCCATCATGGCAGTGACCCGCTTGGCGAGGTCCGTCCGGCCCATGGCCCAGACTTCAGTCACGGCGGGGCGATCATAGATGCGCTTGAGCCAGGCCATGATGTTGGGCGTCTTGTCCGGTCCGGCGAGGTCCGGCTGGCCCAGCGGCAGCGAGTAGGTGGAATTGAAGATGTTGATGTCTGCCAGCGTGTACTGGTTCGATCCGACATAGGGCCGCTTGCCCAGTTCCTCTTCCAGCAGGCGCACACCTTCGGCCACGCGGCGGCGGCTCTCGGCCATTTCTTCCTCCGAGAAATTGCCGCTGATCGCCTTGCGCCATGCCACGCGCCGTTCGGGCAGGGGAATGCGTTCAATCGCGGCTTCCAGTTCGGCGGGGTCTTTCTGTCGGACTGACGGGCCGACAAACATCGACCAGCCGATCATGGAAAAGCTCGGGCCGAGCCACTGGTCCATGAACTTCATCCACCAGCGCACGCGCCAGCGGTCGCGCGGGTCAGACGGCATAAGGGCGGGACCGGCAAAGGCCTCATCCACATATTCCATCATCGCCGTGCTTTCGGTCAGCACCAGATCGCCATGGGTCATCACGGGGATGGTCCCTTGCGGGTTCATCGCAAGATAGGCGGGCTTGTGCTGGTCGAAATTAAGCAAGTCAGTGTAGTGGCTGTCCCACTGCACCCCCTTTTCAGCGAGCGCCAGCATGGGCTTGCCCGAATTGGCGTTCGGCTCCCAGTGATACAGGGCGATATCGGCCATGCCTTCTCCTCTCGGTGCAGGCTTTGCGCCCGTCACGTTTGTAAGCATTGCTTACAATCCTGTCCGGGAGTCGGTCAAGCGCGCAATCGTCGCATTTGCGAGCGCGATTGTGCAGTTTTGGCAGGATCAGCGCGGGCGCATGGTCCAGCGATAGAGGTCATTGCGCCCCGCGATGCGGGCCGGGATGCGCTGTTCGCTTTCCATGCGGAAACCCTGCTCTTCCAGCGCGCCGCGCAATTGCACCCAGTCGCTCCAGCGGGTCAGCCCTTCGATCCGGCCATGGCTGGTGAGTCCCCGGCGGACGTTGGCCCAGAGCGACCCCGCTTCCTGCGCCATGTCGAAGCGGCGAATACCCTGCCGACTGGCGAGGAAAGCGGGGCTTTCTGCCAGGCGGCTGTCATGCACCAGCAGCGCGGGGCGCGCAGCGGCACGGTTGGCGGCGAGCGGGATGCCCGCTGCCGCGCCCAGTGCAGCGCCAGCTTTCAGCGCAGTACGGCGGGACAGGCGCATTACTTGTCCCCCGCAAGATATTGGGCCACGCTGTCGAGCTCTGCATCGGTGATGTCGACGCGTGTCTGCGGCGGCATGGCGGCCTTGCCCTGGCGGACGACCTGCTTGACGTAATCCGCTGTCAAATCCTTGCGGTTGGTGAGCAGCGCCATTTCCGGCCCTTCGCCTACGGCAATCCGTTGCTTGATGAGCAGGTTCGTGCCCATCCCGCCATTGAGGTGGCAATAGCCGCAGGCATGTTCGAACACCGCCTTGCCATCACGGCTCACGGCCAGACGATTGCCGGCAGGCTGGGCTGCGCGCATTTCATAAGGCGGCAGCGGCGGTGGGCCACCCTTGGCCGCCTCTGCCGGAGCGTCGGGAGCAGCGTCATCCTGTTTGGAGCAACCCGCAAGCGCTAGCGAGGCGAAGGCGATGGTGAACAGCGCGGTCTTGTGAGCGGTCTTCATGCCCGTGCTCCTGCCATATCGCGATAGGCCGCAGGCCAGACGCCTTGCTTGCCCGGTGCAATGATCCCGTTGGGGTCCAGCGCATCCTTGATCTTCTCGTTCATGGCGCGCAACGAATGGTCGTTGAAATTGAACGTATCCATCACCGGATCCATCCAGCCCAGATGGGTGCGATATTCGCCATAGCCCGCAGCGGCGCTTTCCCTGATCAGCGTGTTGAACAGTGCCTTCATCGTCTCGACCTGCGCCGCATCGGTGCGGTCGAACATCAGCATGTTGATATTGTTCGCGAACCGCCCGCCAATGGTGAAGCTGGCGTAGAAGTCCGTATCGTAATCCGCGATGATCTTGCGGCTGCGCTTTAGCTGACCCAGCACATGTTCGCTGGTTGCCGGGACCACCGGGGAGAAGCCCATATGCGCCCCGGCCCCGCCGATCCAGTCACCCATCTGCAATGCTACCGCACTGGGCACACCCATGGTCGTATCATACTGGTTGACCGGGTCGCCTTGTCGCCACCATTCCTCCAGCGGCGGTGTGGCAAGGTGGCGCGCCATGGCGGATTTGATCACTTCGGCCTTGGCCTTGTTGACCGCTTCATCACCATAGAGGCGGATCTGCACTTGCCAGTAACCCAGCTTGTGCTCTGTCAGCAGTTCCTGCACGCGCCATTCGGGGATCGCGCCGGGCTTGTCCCAGAAATCCTTGCGCTGGCCCTTGAGCACGATCTTGCCCAGCCAGCTGGGGATGAAGACATTCTGTTCGATCAGGCCGGAGATTTTCATCGGCGCAATCGTGTCCATCACCCAGCCAATGTCTTCCTCATTGGGAATGTCCCAGGTCAGTTGCAGGCTGGTTTCTGGCGCAGGCTGCAGCCACAGCCCGGCCTTGGTCACGACGCCAAGGTTGGACTGGGTAAAGGCCAGTTCCCAGGTCGGGCCATAGCCGAAGGGGAAGAGGTGCCAGGCCGGGTTGTTATCCATCGCGCCCATGCCGGTCCGCACCAGCTCACCGGTGGGCGTGATGACTTCCATCCCGCACAGGTTCCGTGCGTGGAGGCCATAGGGGGTGTAGCCAATCCCGTGGTCGAGCGCATTGCCCAGCACGGAGCCCCAGCCATTGCCGGGCACGCTGGTCCACAGCGCCGCCTTCTCGCGCTGGATATGGTCATAGAGGTCGAAAAAGGACACGCCCGGTTCGACCACGCAGTAGGCGAGCTTCTCGTCGAGCTCGAGCACCTTGTTCATCCGGCCCATGTCGAGCACCATCGCGCCCGGCAGGCGCGGAGCAGAGGCACCATAGCCGAGGTTCTTGCCGCGGCTGACGGGCCACAGCGGCACGCGATGTTCATTGGCGAGGCGGACAATCGCCTGCACTTCTTCGACCGTGCCGGGGGCGACTGCGCCCGATGGGGGCCATTGTTCCTTGGGGCCGGGGGCGTAAGTGTCTGAATAGGCTTCGCGGTCTTCATCTGTGACCATAAGCCATTCCTGGCCCACGACATTGGCAAAGGCCGCAGTCGCGCGCTGGAAGTCAGTTGGTGAAATGCGTGGCGGCAGGCGCAATTCCATGCGCGGTCCCCTCTCCGATATTTATAACGGGCGTTACAATAAGCGGGGCGGGGCGAGAGTCAATTGCAGCTGTGGGGCCTGCGCAAAGAAAAGGCGATTATATACTTTGCAAACACACCGCTTGATGCTATAAGGATTGCATCAACGGAGTTACTGAAATGTCTGCGCTTTCCCGTCCCGAGTTCCACAGCGAAGAAGCGGCCTTTGCCCACCTTGAACGCATCATCTGGGGTGATGCGCCAGTGTGCCCGCACTGTGGCGGACTTGATCGCATCACGAAGGTGAAGGCCAATCCTGCCAAGCGCATTCGTCACGGCCTCCACCGCTGTGGCGACTGCAAAAAGCAATTCACTGTGAAGGTTGGCACCGTGTTCGAGCATATGCGCTTGCCGCTGCACAAAGCTATGCAGGCGGTTTATCTCGTCACCAGTAGCAAGAAGGGCATCAGCGCGCACCAGCTTCACCGAACGTTGGAAATTACCTACAAGAGCGCGTGGTTTCTCCTGCACCGCATCCGTGAAGCGATGCGAGATGACAGTGCCCTGCCTCCAATGGGCGGCAACGGCGGTGTGGTCGAAGTCGATGAAACCTTCATCGGCAAGCTAAAGGGTGTGGAGAAGAAGCGCGCCTTTCACCACAAGATGAAGGTGCTGGCTCTGGTTGACCGCGATAGCGGCAAGGCTCGCACAATGGTGATCGACGATGTGAAGGCTGAAACCCTCATGCCGCTGGTGGTCGCCAATGTCGCCCGCGAAGCTCGCGTGATGACGGACGAGCACAGCGGCTACCGGGACGCCGGCAAGTGGTTTGCCGCTCATGGCACTACCAGCCACGGCAAGGGCGAATACGTGAACCTTGAGGATCGCAGCATCCACAGCAACACGGTCGAAGGCTATTTCAGCATTTTCAAGCGCGGCATGAAGGGTGTTTACCAGCATTGCGGAGAGCAGCACTTGCATCGCTATCTCGCTGAGTTCGAGTTTCGCTACAACAATCGCGCGGCCCTCGGTTGCAATGACAGTGATCGTTCGACTTCGGCGCTTGCAGGCATTGTCGGCAAGCGGTTGACCTACGCTATACCTGACAGCGACGCCCAAGCCTGAGCGGGGCAAGGCGAAGCGCAACAGGTCACGCTGGCGCACCAAGCCCCACCGCTCGAAACGCTAGCAGACTATGCCGAGCGATATTGCGGACGATAGAAAAGACGGTCCCTGACTTCGCTCGGCATTTTCAGCCCTTTCGATGCTACCAAGAGTTCTGTGCCGATGCGCTTGGTCTGAACGGAATAGTTTACATCAAAGCTGAATTGGCGACGCGCCTTGTAGAGATGCGAAATTTCGGGCGTGTTATCGTAGGTCAGTATCCAAGGACGCTGGAGGCCCAAGACAGCCTGACTCACCGCAGCGTGGTCGTCGGGATTATAGAAGCTGGTGTAGAGGCTCGATCCCTTGTTGAAGTATGGCGGGTCGATGCAAAAAAGAGCGCGCGCTGGCAGACTTTCGTCGAGCCAATTCATGAAGTCGAGCGCGTCTAGGCGATGCAGGTGGATGCGAGAGCGATACTTGCCAATCCGCTCGATCCGGCGGGCGAGTTCGACGCGGTTGAAGCGGCAATCAATCTTGTAGTTCCCACGCTGTTCAAGCCCGCCAATGACGCCAGCGCCCTTCACAATGCCCGAACGATTGGTCCGGTTCAGGAAGAACATGCTGAAACCGACTGTCAGGTCGTCAAAGTCCTGTGCGTTGAGATACACGTCGCGCTGGTAGTGCCATTGATCCATGTCGATTGGCACCGACTGAACCATCTCGATCAGATCTTCGGTTCGGTTGAGAACAGCATCCCAGAAGGCCCAGACAGAGCGGTCAATATCGTTGAGGTGAATGTCGCTGACATGGCCCTGGAACAAGAGTGTGAGCGCGAGGCCTGCGCCGCCCGCGTAGGGCTCGGCATAGTGCCCGCGCTCTAGCTTATTCAATCGCAGGATGTGCGATGTGAGGTCATAGAGGCAGGATTTGCCGCCCGGATAGCGAAGCGGTGAATTTGAACGGGCCATAACCATATAACGCCCGTTCGGCCGTTCGGCCACAAGAATTTTATGGCTTCTTTGCTGCTACCTCTTCGACGCATTTGAGGATCAAATCTCTCAATGTATCCATGTTGTTAGCAAGCTGTTCGCCGTTGAAATGCGCAGCAACACCGTCGTGCTTGGTAACATCACCTGAGGTTGATAGCTGGTCTAGGGCCTCTGTGATCGCCTTCGCGTCCTTGCCACTGGGCAGGCCCCACTTGGCGCGCCTGTCCTTGCTGAAAAACGACGGGAAGCTAGCACCGTCACCCCGCCCAGCGAGGCCGGAAAGCGATTCCATGAACGCCCAAGCTCCAACCGTCACCAGCGGCACGTGAGGATTAAGAGGAACGATTGTGATGGAATTGTAGAGGTTCACCAATTTCTGGCTGTCCAGTGCCTTGAGAGCGTCCATAATCTCGTGATCGTGTGTCAGGGTTGCGCGCGCCTTGACCTTTGTTCGGCGTCTGGTCGATTTCTTCGACTTGCTTCCCTTTTCGAGCAGCTTGGGATCGACCTTGCCTTTGCCTGATACAACTACAGCCTCCAGCTCTCGCCCATAGGCCTTGAAGGTTGCCACACCTTTCGCACGGCTGTTGACATGCCCGCTTCCCAGATCGCCCAGAAACTTGCCAAGAAGCGTATCGAAATCGCCTTCCGACTTGGTGACTTTGATGTTAGCCAAGTCGCTAGCGTCGATACCGAGCGCCGATTGAACGGGAGCCTTCGTGACATAGCGACTTACCGTTGTGAGCGTCCCTTTCCGTTCCTCGGCCGAGATAAGGCCTTTCCGCTCAGCATAATCAAGCAATGTCAGCGCCAGTTTGTCTTTCGTGCTTCCGCTGTGTCGCGCCGACTGGTCCGCACTCCATTTGCGCCTGCCGATGCCTCCCTGTTCACCATCGTGGATTCGCTGTAGCCAGAGATCGACGGCTTTGCGGTCTTCAAAGAGAACACAAGGCAATGGACCAGTGCCAGCCCAACCGCTCGCCGCTTGGCGAAACCCATTTCGCAGTTTTGCAGGGGCCAAGTCGGGATCATGCAAGAGCTTCAACGCGCAAATGCGGCGATTACCTTCTGCCACGATGTAGGCAGGGCTTTCTTCATCAGACTCATCATCGTCCAGTAGGGCGAATTGCTCGATTGGATTGAGGCCATGTTTCGCAATATCGCGGGCTAGCGAGAGAATGCTCTCGTGATTGCACAAGTAGTCAATCACCTCGGCTTGGGTCTTATAGGGTTTGTGCCGGGGATTCTCTTGATCGAGAAAAATTCGATCAACCTCAACTTCGATACGTGTGACCATCTGACTTACCTTCCCCTGCCAAGAACTATGCCTTATGTAGGGAAGCACCACATTGCCAATCGGGAGTCAATTTATTGGCTGATTCCAAATCTCAATCTGACAAATTCAAAGAAGCCGCCCGCGAACTCGAATGCGACGAGGACGAAGCGCGCTGGGATGAACGGTTGAAGAAAGTCGCGAAGGGCAAGCCCGCAGACGACAAGGATTAGGAGCGCCAGCCTAGCCCGCTAGGTTGCTCCGCTCGCCGTGTTTGCAAAAGATACAATCGCCAAAGAAAAAGGGTCAAAGAAAAGGCCAAAGAAAAAGGGCGGCCCGCGAAGGCCGCCCTGTTCCTGTTTCCAATCCGTGAAAAGGATCAGAAATCCTTGCGCACCGTCAGGGCCCACTCGCGCGGACGACCGACCTGGCTGTAGGCCGTGCCCGAGAATCCATAGACCGAAGCGAAGCGGAAGGGCGTGTAGTATTCGTCGAACAGGTTCTTCACTTCCACCGAAACGGCGAGGTCTTCGTCGGCATTGCGCCAGGTCAGGCGGGCATTGCCCAGCGTGTAGCTGTCGAAATACTCGATCGGCAGGCCGGCCGCGATGCGACCTGCACTGGTCTTGCCAGTATAGGCCACGTCGAAACGCGGAGTGATCGAGCCAGCATCACCGAGGTCAGCCTTGTACTGGATGCCGAAGCTCCATTTCCAGTTCGGCGTGGTCAACGGGTCACTGGCGAGGATGGCGTTGCCAACGGCAGCGTCAATGCGGGTGAATTTGCCGGTGATGTAGCTCAGCGCACCGTCGATCATCAGCCCTTCGGTCGGCTCTGCCATCAGCTCGACTTCGAAGCCCTTGATCGTTCCGTCACCTGCGTTCTGGCGGGCACCGCAAGGCGCATTGGAACCCAGCGAAGCACAGGAAATCAGCGGCAGCTGGATATCCTTGTACTTGTTGATGAAGCCGGCAATGTTCAGGCGGATCGTGTTGTCGAACAGGTCCGTCTTCAGGCCGCCTTCATAGGCAGTGACCGTTTCCGGGCCGAAGCTGCCATTCAGGGCCTGGGCTGCGTCAAACGGACGCGCCGTCACGCCGCCGCCCTTGAAGCCGGTGCCGACCGTCGCATAGGCCAGCACTGCGGGCGAGAAGCGATAGTCAGCCGAAACGCGCCAGTCCCAGCGATTGCCGTCATAGGTCGCAGTGAGCCCGTCCAGCGCCCCGAGGAAGGTGCTGGTGGTGCCGTCATAGTTCTTGCGGACGAAGGTGTAGTCCTTGTGCTCGTCCGTATAACGGATGCCGCCGGTAACCGTCAGCGCATCGGTCGGCCTCACGATGACAGTACCGAAAGCGGCAATGCTGTCAGCATTGATCGGGTCGTTACCGTCAAACTGGAAGTTCAGGCCCGGTGCGATGTAGCGAATGTCCTGGCGGGTGTAATAGGTGCTCTTCTGGTCGGAATAGAAGCCACCAATGGTGAAGTCGATCAGGTCACCGATCTGGCCGTTCAGGCGCAGTTCCTGGCTGACGAACCAGAAATCGAGATCGTTGAGGCCCTGTGCGCCATTGGCCGGGTTCGGACCGAAATCGTCATCCGTCCCCCAGGTATTGCGATAGCTGCGATAGGCAGTGATAGACTGCAGCTGCAGGCTGTCGCTGAGCTCGATATCAACATGGCCGGAAAGGCCCCAGCCTGTGAACTTCATGTCGTTGCCGGGCGACCATGCGCCAGTCTGGCCGCCAGCGGGGAGGGCCCAGCTGGCATAGGTGCAGAACGGGCCGCAAGCATAAGGCGCAGTGTTCACACCGCCCGTGCCGGTGCCGGTCAGGGTGACGACTTCAGCCGCGCTGTTGCGCTTCTCGTTCATGTAGTCGGCAATGACCATCAATTCGACCGGGCCACCCGTGTCGAGGCGCAATGCCGCACGGACACCGGAATAATTCACATTGCCGAGGTCATCGACCACGCAATCCTGCGCACCGCTCTGCGGCAGGATGCCGTCGGCGTTACCCGGATTGGCGCAGCCATAGTCGATCTGGTCGACATAGCCGTCCTGTTCCTTGTGGACTGCGGAAACGCGCAGGAACAGCGAATCGGTCAGCGGAACATTGAAGCCGCCGCGCAGTTCCATGAAATCGCGCGAACCATAGCCGGCATGGACGAAACCTTCGCTGGTGCCGTCCGGCTTGCGGCTGAACATCTTGATCGCGCCGCCGATGGAGTTACGGCCGGTCAGCGTGCCCTGCGGGCCGCGGAGGATTTCCACCCGGTCAAGGTCCAGCAGGTCGAAATTCGCACCGGTCAGCGTCGGGTAGTAGACATCGTCAATATAGAGGCCCACGCCCGGCTCGTAAGCGGGGTTGAAGTCGAACTGGCCGATGCCGCGGATGGAGGCACCCAGCGACGCACCATAGGCACCGCCCATGGAGTTGAGCGTCACGTTCGGAGCCTGCTTGGCGATCGCTTCGAGGTCGTCCTGGTTACGGGCTTCGAGCAAGGCCGAGTCAACCGCCGTAATCGACAGCGGCGTGTCCTGCAGCTTCTGCTCGCGGAACTGTGCGGTCACCACGATGGTGCGGTTGCCGCTTTCTTCTTCTGCTCCGCTGTCCTGCGCGAAAGCGGGCGTAGCAATGGACATGGCCATTGCCGACGCGCCGGCTGCCAGCACGGAACGCAGATACACGGATTTCGTGGAATTCATTTCGTCATCCCCTCCTTGGATCAACGGCGCTTTTCGGGCGCTCGGATTGTTAGTAAGACATACTAATTCGCCAGTGGCAAGTCTTGAGTAACGTTCGTTATAAAGATTCGCTGCGTGATGCACAAAAACAACAGCAGGCCGCACAAACCTGCACTTTATGGCAGGTTGAAAACCCGCCTTGCATTACCTTCCATCAGCATCTTCTTGTGGTCATCCGGGATCGACAGCCGGTCATAGGCGGCCACTTCATCGCTGCTCTGCTGGTAGGGATAATCCATCGCATAGAGCACACGCTCGGGCCCCATCACATCCATGCAGAACTTGATCGCCGGTTCCCAGCCAACCCCGCTAGTGGTGATCCAGATATTGTGGTGGAAATAATGGCTTACGGGATGTTTGAGGTTCACCGCCGGTTGCCCGCCGCGCAGGCCGGGGACACCATCGGCGTTATACTGCATCCAGTCGAAACGGTAGAGATGCAGCGGCAGGCATTCGCCCAGATGGCCGATCACCAGCTTGAGCTTGGGGAAGCGGTCAAAGGCGCCTGAAAAGATCAACCCCATGGTGTGCAGCCACACATCATGCGGAAACCCGCCCAGCGCGCCATAAAAGCCCCGGTCGCGGTAATGCGGCGCATTAAAGGGCGCGGTGGGGTGGATATAGAGCGCGGCGTCATGCGCCTCCAGCGCCTCCAGGATCGGCCAATATTCTGCCTCGTCGAGATAGTGCCCCTGGAAATGCGAATTGAGCACTGCGCCATTCAATTTGAGCTGGCTCATCGCGCGGTCAATTTCCTTCACTGAGCCCTGCACATCGCGCGGGTCAAAGGCGGCGAGGGCGCTGAAACGATCCGGGTGGCGGGCGCAGGCGTCAGCGGCGATATCATTCGCTTGCCGGGCGAGCGGGGTGCCTTCGCCGGGGCGCACGACCTGCACACCGGGGCTGGTCAGCAGCAGCAACTGCCGGTCGATCCCGTATTCATCCATGTGGGCAAGGCGCATCTCGCCCAAATCCTGCAACATGCCCTGCAATTTCGGCATGGAGCCGAACATGCCCGCCATGCGCAGGGAGTCATCATTGGACTCCCCGCTTTCGAGATAGTCCACCTGCGCCTTCACCAGATCGGGAAAGGTCCAGGCTTCCTCCGTGGCAATCCGCTGGTAGGGCGCGTCGCGATCAATATGGCCAGCGCGTGGAGCCATCCCCACACGATCACGCGGGCCGCGTTCGTCAGCATGGCCGCGCAGGCCCTTCTCGCTTCCATCGGGCAGTTTGGGCATCCGTTCTCTCCCTTGGGCGGACTGGTGGTTCAGAACATCGTATTGGCGTTGGCGCTCTTTTCGGGGACCGGCTGAATAATGTCCCAATGCTCCACGATCTTGCATTTTTCGACGCGGAAAATGTCCACCACCGCGCTGCCGCGGTCATCGGCGTTCATCTGCAACTGGTTATGCACCACGACCAGCCCATCCTCCGCAATCACCCGATGGACGACATAACGCATCTGCGGATTGGCATCGAAGAAGGGCTGGAGGAAACCGACCGCAGCCGCCGCGCCATCGGGGGCCATGGGGTTATGCTGGATATAGTCCGGATGGACCCAGCGGGCGAAGGCTTCGGTTGCATTGCGTTGCTCGTAGAAGAGCGGGATGAAAGCCTCCACCACCTGCCGCGCATTCATCGTGCAACCTGCAGGTGCGGTTTCGTGGTGGTCAGCCAGGGCAGGGGCGGCGCTCGCCGCCAGCACCAGTGCGGCGGAGAGGGCGAGGGCCTTGCCTGGCATCAGCCCGGTTCCTGCCCTGCAAGGAGCGCACCGAACTTCGGATGGGCGAAATGCATCGGCACATCGTGGCGATAAGGCCAGGTCTGGCGAATGTCATCGCTGCGGATTTCGTCCGGTCCAATTGGATTTTCGGGATAGCAAGTGTCGATCGGCTGGAGATGGCTGGTGGTCTTGGCCCAGCCAAGGTCATAATCACCCTGCCACTGCATCATATAGTCGAGCCGCTTGATCTTCCACACGCCATCTTCCTTGACGTAGTCATTCTCATAGATTCCCGCTTCCATGAACTGCAGCGGCAGACCCTCTGGCTTCCATTGACGGTTCACATGGCTGCCGCCGAACAGCATCCCGCGGAAACGACCCTTGGCGGTCTGGCGGTCAGGCGCGACGGTGATGATATCCTGCATCTGGAAATGGTCGAGCAGGAAGCCATCGACCGGCCCTTCGCCCCCGTTTTCGAGGAACAGGTTCTGGAACCAGGTGCCATAGAGGCGGAAAGCACCTTCCTTGCCCTTGTAGATGCCGGAGAGGAAAATCACTTCGCCATCTTCAGCGAAGAGCTCGGCCACGTCCGCCGCGCGGTTGAAATCAATGTAATAGCCATAGGCCCAGTGCAGGCGGCGGATGGCGTTGATGTCTTCCAGCTCGCCAACGCGGTTTTCCAGCGCAGCAAGACGGCTGTCAGTATCGGACATTTCGACTCTCCCAATTTGCAAATTTGTATGTAACACTAACAATCGTTACGAAAATGGCGAGAGGAAAAATCATGTCTGACGAATGGCGGGGCCGGGTTGCCTTCATCACCGGGGCCGTGACCGGGATCGGGCTGGGCGTGGCGCAGGCCTTTGCCGATGCGGGGATGCGGCTGGCGCTGAGTTACCGCAACGAGGACGACAAGGCGCGCACCGAAGAATGGTTCGCGGCCAAGGGCTATGAAGCGCCACTGTTCATCAAGCTCGACGTGACGGACCGCGCAGGCTTCGCCGCCGCCGCGCAGCAAGTGGTCGATCATTTCGGCGAAGTGCATGTGCTGGTGAACAATGCCGGCGTCTCTGTCTTCGGGCCGACCGACGAAGCCAGCTATGACGATTATGACTGGATCATGGGGGTCAATTTTGGCGGGGTGGTGAACGGCCTCGTCTCCTTCCTGCCGAAGATCAAGGCGAGCACCGGCCGCCGCCATGTGGTCAATATCGCCAGCATGGCCGCCTTCCTGCCGGGGCCGCAGGCGGGTATCTACACCGCCAGCAAATTCGCCGTGCGCGGGCTGACGGAAAGCCTGCGCTACAACCTTGCCCCCTATGGCATCGGCTGCTCGCTGTGCTGCCCGGCGCTGACCAAGACCAATGCCTGGACCAGCGCGCTCAAGCGGCCCGACGGGTTCGGCGAAAGCGGCTTTGCCCCGGTGGCAAAAAGCGAGCTGGAACAGTTCGGCACCGCCTTCGACGAAGGGATGGAACCCTATGAAGTCGGGACCAAGATACTGCGCGGGATGAGCAATCAGGACGGGCTGATCCTGACTCACCCCGAACACGGACCGGATTTCGAGGAAATCCATGAGAAGCTGATGGCGGCGCTGCCGGACGAGGAAGCGCCCGCGGGACGCCTGCATATCGAACAATTGCGCCGCGATGCGATGAAGGCTGCCGAAGCGGGACTGGTTATCAAGCTGGATGACCTGACCTGATCGCTGGACAGGAACCAGGCGTGCGTTAGGTTTGTTGTTCACGCGATAATGTGCGGAGAGCGACTATGTGCGATGAAGCTGACCTGTCCCGATTCAACCGGCTCAAAACTGCAAAAGGCGGGGTGAACCGGCGGCAATTTGCCGTTCTGGGTGCGGCGGGGACGCTCGCCGCCTGCACTTCCATGGATGCAAGCGCGAGCGGCGGCATGAAGGAAAGCACGGTCAGCTTCGCCACGCCCGACGGGACGATGGATGGCTTCTTTGTCCATCCCGGCGAGGGCAAGCACCCTGCCGTGATCCTGTGGCCAGACATTGCGAGCATCCGTGATTCCAAGCGGATGATGGCGCGGCGGCTGGCTGGCGAAGGCTATGCCGTGCTGCTGGTCAATCCCTATTACCGCGATGTTGCGGGCGAGCAATTCGCCGATTTCGCAGCCTTCATGCAGGGCGGCTGGGACAAGGTTAAACCCTGGCGGGGCAAGCTCTCTGCCGAAGCAATCATGCGTGATGCCACGGCGATTGTCGGCTGGCTCGACGGGCAGGAGCCAGTCGATACCACGCGCGGGATCGGCAATCAAGGTTATTGCATGGGGGGCCCCTTCACCTTCTGGAGCGCGAAGGCACGGCCTGCGCGGATCAGTGCGGCCGCCAGCTTCCATGGCGGAGGGCTGGTGCGCGAGGATGCGCTGAGCCCGCACAAGACCTTTGGCGAGGCCAAGGCGCAATATCTCGTCGCCATCGCGCAGAATGACGATGCCAAGGCCCCCGCTGACAAGGACGCGCTGCGCGAAGCCGCCGAACTGGTCGGGGCGCAGGCAGAGATCGAAGTCTATGCCGCCGACCATGGCTGGTGCGTGCCGGATTCACCCAGCTATAACGAGGCGGAAGCCGAACGCGCCTGGGCGCGGCTGCTGGCGCTGTATGCGCGGGCGCTTTAGCGCCTACTCGAAATCTTCGGTGTCGATCGTATTGCGCATTACTGTGGGATAACGGTGGCCAGTCACGGTTTGCTGGTTGATCAGCGCGCCTGCTTCTTCCAGCACCGCATCTGACACGATCAGGTCGGCGGCTGCAAAATTCTCTTCCAGATGCGCGATGCTGGTTGTGCCGGGGATGGCATGAACATGCTCTCCGCGTGACAGGACCCATGCGAGCGCCAATTGTGCCGGTGCGATCCCCTCACGTGCGGCCAGCGCGTTGAATTGCTCGATCAAAGCGAGGTTGGCAGGCCAGTTTTCGGGCAGGAAGCGCGGATGCGTCTTGCGCAAATCGTTATCACCCAGCGTCGAGGGATCGGTCAGTTCGCCGCCCAATGCGCCGCGCGCGACCGGGCTGAAAGCGACCAGCGCAATGCCCAGTTCTTTGGTCGTCTCCAGCACGCCCAGCTCCACATTGCGCGTCCAAAGCGAATATTCGGGCTGCACCGCCGCCATCGGATGCACCGCATGGGCTTCGCGAATATGGGCGGAGGACCATTCGGACACGCCATAGGCCCCGATCTTGCCCGCTTCAATTGCCCGCACCATCGCACCGACGCTGTCGGCAATAGGCACCTTTGGATCGAAACGGTGCATGTAGAACAGGTCGATATGATCGGTCCCCAGCCGTTCAAGGCTGGCATCGAGCGAAGCAGTGATAGCGTCTGGCGAACAATCAATCCCGCGCCGCGCACCATCGACAATGATCCCGGTCTTGCTGGCGAGGAAAAACTCCTTGCGCCGGTGCATCACCGCGTCGCGCAGCAATTCCTCGTTCTTGCCCCGGCCATAGATATTGGCGGTGTCGAGATGGTTGTAGCCCAAGTCCAGCGCGCGATTGAGCAGCTTGACCTTCTCGTCCTGCGGCGGCGGATCGCCATAGGCCCAGGACAGATTCATGCAGCCAAGTCCGATAGGGTGGACTTCGGTTCCGGCAATAGTGCGTTTCATCATCTATCCTGTGATCTGGGCGTGTCTGGGGATGGGGCTGGTCCTTAGGACCAGCCGTCCTGCGCCTCAAGGCTGGTCGCCAGCTCGCCAATCACGCGGTAGCAATCGAGCACTTGTGAAATCGCGCTGTTCGGCTCGCGCCCTTCACGGATGGCGGCAATGAATTCGCGGTCCTGCAATTCGATGCCGTTGTTGCTGATGGCTACGCCGCTGAGGTCAATCGGCTCTTCCTTGCCGTTCACGAGGTCGTCGTAACGCGCGATATAGGTGCCATTGTCACCGATATAGCGGAAGAAAGTGCCCAGCGGGCCGTCATTGTTGAACGACAGGCTGAGCGTGCAGATCGCGCCGCTTTCGCTCTTCATCTGGATTGACATGTCCATGGCGATGCCAAGTTCCGGGTGTTTGGGCCCCTGGATGGCATTGGCGGAAACGATCTTGCCCGCCTGATAGGCGAATAGGTCGATCGTATGCGCGGCGTGGTGCCACAGCAAATGGTCGGTCCAGCTGCGCGGCTGGCCCTTGGCATTCATGTTCTTGCGGCGGAAGAAATAGGTCTGCACGTCCATCTGCTGGATGTTCAACTCGCCCGCGACGATCTTGTTATGAACGTATTGGTGCGACGGGTTGAAGCGGCGGGTGTGGCCGACCATGCAGGTGAGACCGGTTTCCTTCGCCTTGGCTTCCACGGCGAGCGCATCTTCCCAGCTGTCGGATAGCGGGATTTCGACCTGCACATGCTTGCCCGCTTCCATGCAGGCAATCGCCTGCTGCGCGTGCAACTGCGTGGGGGTGCACAGGATCACCGCATCGACATCGTCGCGCTCCAGCGCTTCGCTCAGTTCGGTGCCGGAATGGCCAGCACCATATTTCGCGGCGACTTCAGCGGCCTGTTCCGCACGGCGGGAAATGACCGAGGTGATTTCGACGCCATCGACGTTCTTCAGGCCATCAAGATGCTTTTCGCCGAAGGCTCCGGCGCCAGCGAGGGCAATACGCATGGGATACTCCTTACACCCCTCCCCTTCAGGGGAGGGGCCGGGGGTGGGGCTTGTCCTCCCATACAACGATATCGGGCGGAGACAGCCCCCACCCCACCTCCTCCCCTGAAGGGGAGGGGCTTTTGGTAGTTACTCAGCCGCTACGGCCTGCTCGTCTGCCGGTTCCAGCACGATGTGCCCGATGGCGGTGTTGGAGCAGGGGATGTGGTAATGGCGGTGCAGCGTGTTGACCTTCTTGCCTAGTGCACCGCGCATGATCAGCCACATGACCATTTCAATGCCCTCGCTACCGGTCTCGCGCAGATATTCGATATGAGGGATATGCCGCACTTCGTCATTATCAGCTTCCAGCATGTCGAGGAACTTGTTGTCCCATTCGCGATTGAGCAGGCCGGCGCGCGGGCCCTGGAGCTGGTGGCTCATGCCGCCGGTGCCCCAGATCTGCACGTTGAGATCTTCGGGGTAGCTTTCCACCGCGCGCCTGATCGCTTCGCCCAGCGCCCAGCAGCGATTGCCGGAGGGGACGGGGTAGGTCACGACATTGACTGCCAGCGGCACGACCTTGCACGGCCATGCTTCGGGCTGGCCGAACATCATGGAAAGCGGCACGGTCAGGCCATGATCGACATCCATCTCGTTGATGATGGTCATGTCAAACTCGTCGAGGATCAGGCTCTGGGCAATATGCCATGCGAGGTCCGGGTCGCCGATCACATCGGGCACGGGGCGCGGGCCCCAGCCTTCGTCGGCGCTCTTGTAACGCTCGCCGCAACCGATGGCGAAAGTCGGCACGATGGTCATGTCGAAAGCCGATGCGTGGTCATTATAGACCAGGATCACGACGTCCGGCTTTTCTTGCTTTTCCCATTCGCGGGTCCAGTCATAGCCAGCGAAGATCGGGCCAAAATAATCGTCCCGGTCCTTGCCCTGATCGACGGCAACGCCGAGCAGCGGCACGTGGCTGGAGGCAACGCCTGCGGTAATACGGGCCATATTCCTATCCTTCCAATTCCCAGCATCCCGTTCGCGTCGAGCGAAGTCGAGACGCTGTGCCGTGCTGTGTCTCGACTACGCTCGACACGAACGGCAGAGTGTTTCCGAAGCGGTTAGTAACCGCCCTTGATCGAACGGTTTCCTTCTGGGCTGCGGCCGCCATTGAGCATCATCTCGCGATATTCCGGGAAGGTATATTCGGTCATGGTGCTCACAGCCTCGGCAAAGCTCAGCCCGTCAGTGCTGAACAGCTTGGCGAGGAAATAGACATTCCCGCCCAGGTCCAGCAGCCGGTTGTAATCGCGCGCCAGCAGCGCTTCCTTGCCTTCGTCCGAGATATCCCACTCGTCGAGATAGGCTTTCTCGTCCGCCTTGAAGCGCTCGCGGTTTTCCGCCTTCATCAGGCTCATGGCGAACTGGTTGATGTGGTAGCCCTTGCGGGCCCGGGCTGCGGTATAGACGCGCGTGCCGGGAATATCCTCGAACTCGGCGAGATATTCATGGATGTTCTGGGTCGGCTTCTTGCTCACAGCCCTCTCTCCTTCAAAATGGCGTCAAGGCGCGGATAGACCAGCCTCGCATTGCCCTCGAAAATCATGTGACGTTCCTCGTCGCTGATATCGAGTGCGTCGATATAGCGCTTGGTATCGTCAAAATAATGACCGGTCTGCGGGTCGATCCCGCGCACGGCGCCGACCATTTCGCTGCCGAACAATATGTTCTTGTTCTCGATCACGTCGGCCAGCAGGTCGATGCCCGGCTGGTGATAGACGCAGGTGTCGAAGAACACATTGTTCATCAGATGCTGTTCGATATCCGGCTGCTTCAGCATGTCGGCCAGCCCGCGATAGCGGCCCCAGTGATAGGGCACCGCGCCGCCGCCATGCGGAATGATCAGCTTCAGTTCGGGGAAGCGGCTGAACAGATCGCCCTGCAGCAGCTGCATGAAGGCCACCGTGTCCGCCGCGAGGTAATAGCCGCCTGTGGCGTGCATCGCCGGGTTGCAGCTGCCCGAAACGTGGATCATTGCCGGAACGCCCAGCTCGCACATCTCCTCGTACAGGGGGAACCAGTATTCGTCAGTCAGCGGCGGATGGGTGAAATGTCCGCCACCCGGATCGGGGTTGAGGTTGCAGCCGATAAAGCCCAGTTCGACGCAGCGCCGCAGTTCGCCGATGCTGGCCTTGAGATCGGACTTGGGGCTTTGCGGCAGCATGCACACCGCCGACGAAGGTTTCGGGGAACAGCCGCGTCACCCGGTGAATCAGGTTGTTGCAGTGAAACGCCCAGTCGGCGCTGACCTGCTGGTCGCCGACATGGTGCGCCATTGCCGAGGCGCGGGGGGAAAAGATGGTCAGATCCGCGCCGCGTTCGCGGATCAGCTTGAGCTGGTTATGCTCGATCGTTTCGCGAATCTGGTCGTCGCTGATCGCAGGATAGCGCGGCGGCGCCTCGCCCGACTTGAACGCTGCCTTCTGGGCCTCGCGCCACGCGTTGTGCGGTTCGGGCGCCGTGGTGTAATGGCCGTGGCAATCAATGATCAGTGTCATCGGTTTCAGGTCCTCAAAGATCGGCGCGCCCGCCTGCTCGCGCTGGCGGGCGATGGTGCCCGCAGTCATGATCGGCTCGACGCCAAAGCCGCTCAATGTCTTGGCGACTTCTTCCATCTCGGCAGCGCGGCGGTACCCGTGCGTCACCATCCGCTCGAGATTGTAGGCCGCGCGCTCGGCCCAGGTCCACAGGCGCTCGCTGGCGTCGAGCGATGCCAGCACCTCATCCTCGACACCGGCGGCGTCGGCGGCGGCCATCATCTCTGCGGTCAGCGCCTCGATACCCTTGACCATTACCGAACGGGACCATCTTGATGGCCGAGGCTCGGCCGACCTCGTCACCGACAACCCGGACATTGGTGAAGCCGAGCGTGGTGAACATCTGCGCAGCTGCTCCGCCGCAGCACCAGAAAGCAGCAGCGGAACCGCCAGCCGCGCCGGGTTGACCGGGGCCAGGATCGCAACGTCGACATAGCGCGCGCCCGCCGCTTCGATCGCTTTGGCCGCTTCCGCTTGGTCTGCGGGGCGATGGAATTCATGTCGCACCAGACGCGTGCGCCGGGCGAAAGCAGAGGCGCGTCGGCCTCTGCGCGCGCCGAGCGCGCTGTCGGCAGTCACCAGCGACAGGACGCGAGCGTGGCACCGCTCAGCGCATCAGCGCGCAGCATCGCTGCAACCTCCACGCCGCATGGCAACGCGACGCCGTTCGGCCAAAGACATCGAATGCACGCGCATCAGCGCCCCAGTCGGCCGCACAGGCGAAGGTCGAGCCAGCTTCACCAAAGCCGATCAGCGCAGTTTGCAGTGCATTTTGCCGGCATCCTTTCTCAGGCCTTGGAAGCGCACAACTTCGGAACGGCATGGCCCGCATAACATCAGCCATCTGGTTGCGACTCGCTGACGGGCTGCCCGTGCGGCGGGACATTCGGTCCGCAACCGGCGATCAGGCTGCGGCATGGAACGTTCGGGCCGAATGAATCAGTGGGCAATGGGTGTGGTTGTCCAGAATATCGAGCGGGCGGATCAATGGACGTGTCGATGGACTCGGCATCGGCAGGCGTCGACCACGGTGCACGAGGCGCAGGGCCGCACCGGGCTGCTCGCGAGCTACATGCGCCCGATCTATGCCGGTGCGCGGATTGCCGGGAACGCCGTGACGATCAGCTCGCCTCCGGGTGACAACTGGATGGTCCATGTCGCGATTGAACAATTGCACGAAGGCGACGTTCTGCTGCTTGCGCCGACTTCTCCGTGCGAAGATGGCTATTTCGGCGATCTGCTCGCCACAAGCGCGATGGCGCGCGGCTGCCGAGGCCTGATTATCGACGCGGGGTGCGCGATGTGCGCGACCTTACCGAAATGAACTTCCCTGTCTGGTCCAAGGCAGTGTTTGCGCAGGGCACTGTCAAGAACACGCTGGGCAGCGTCAACATGCCGTGTCGTCTGCGCCGGGGCGGCGGTGAACGCCCGGCGACGTGATCGTGGCCGATGACGATGGCGTGTGTCTGCGTTCCCGCGGGCCAATGCCGCGCAGGTTCTCGAAGCCGCCCGCGCGCGTGAGGCGAACGAGGGCGAGAGAAGCGCGCAAGCTCGCCAGCGGCGTGCTCGGCCTCGACATGTACAAGATGCGCGAACGGCTTGAGGCTGAAAAGGAAGTACATCTCAGGGCCAATGCCGTGAACTCCGCCAAAGTCATGTGGATGCGCGGGGACGTCGAAAGGCGGCGTTTTCCTCGAGGAAGACTTGCCCGCCGATCCGGGCAGCGCGCGATGCGTTCCTGTTGCGCGTGATGGGGTCGCCCGACCCGCGCCAGATCGACGGGATGGGCGGGGCAGACCCGCTGACCAGCAAGGTGGCGGTCGTCAGAAGCTTCCGACCGTGACGGGCGTGGATGTTGATTACCTCTTCCTGCAGGTCTTCGTAGACCAGGCACTGGTCAGCGACGCGCAGAATTGCGGCAACATGCTGGCCGGGCGTCGGGCCGTTCGCGATCGAGCGTCGGGCTGGTGACCGCGACCGGCGAAGAGACGCGCGTCGCCATCTTACATGGAAAATACCGGTCAGGTCGCGGTCGCGACGGTGCGCACCCCGGGCGGTGATTGTCACATATGATGGCGATGCCGCGACGCACGGATAGATGGCGTGCACCCATGCACCGATCCCGCTGGAATTCCGAGACACCGCCGGTTCCAGTTGCGGCGCGCTGCTACCCACCGGCAACGCGGTGGACATGGTGGAAGGCGTCGCCGGCACGCTGATCGACAACGGCATGCCCTGCATCGTCTTGAAAGCCGGCCGACGTCGGCGCCACCGGCTACGAGGAACGCGCGAGGAGCTGGACGGGCACACCGAACTCAAGGCGAAGATCGAAGCAATCCGGCTCGCGGTCGGCGAGCTGATGAACCTTGGCGATGTGGCGGAAAAGAGCGTCCCCAAGATGATGCTTTGGTCGCTCCGCCCAAACGATGGCGGCGCGGTAACGTGCGCAGCTTCATCCCCAAGCGCGCCCACGCCAGCATTGGCGTGCTGGGCGCGGTGACGTGGCGACCGCCTGCCTCGTCGAAGGATCGTCAGCCGCCGAAGTGGCGGTGATCCCTGACGGCGCGCGCAAGACGCTCAGCATCGAACATCCAAGCGGCGAAATGAGCTGCGTTCCCGGAAGTTGGTGATAGCGGCGCCGTGGTCGAGTGCGCCCTGCTGCGCACCGCGCGCAAGCTGATGGATGGAAGCGTTTTCGCATGACCGACCGCATCACATCCTGGCATCCAGCCCCCTCGAAGCCCAGCTACGCCGCCTCCCGGTGCGATGGATGCGCACTGCCACGTGTTCGGGCCGATGGACCCGTTCGGCGTTCAGCCCGAAGGCAAAATACCTCCCCGCCGATGCCGGGCCGGAGATGCTGTTTGCGCTGCGCGACCATCTGGGCTTTGCCAAGAATGTGATCGTGCAGGCGAGCTGCCATGGCACGGACAACGCCGCGACGCTGGATGCGATTGCGAAATCCGAAGGCAAGGCGCGCGGGGTGGCGGTGGTCGATCCCGATATCGACGCGGCGGGCCTCGCCGCGCTGCATGAGGGCGGGATGCGCGGCATCCGCTTCAACTTCCTCAAGCGGCTGGTGGATAATGCGCCAAAGGACAAGTTCCTCGACGTTGCAGGCCGCTTGCCCAGGGGCTGGCATGTGGTGATCTATTTCGAGGCGGATATCCTTGAGGAAATGCGCCCTTTCATCGACGCGATCCCGGTGCCGGTCGTGGTTGATCACATGGGCCGCCCCGATGTGACCGAAGGGCCGGACGGCCCCAGCATGCGCGCCTTCCGCAGTCTGCTCGACAGCCGCGAGGACATCTGGTTCAAGCCCACCTGCCCCGACCGGCTCGACGCGCTGAAGGAAGGCGGCATGGGTGACCCGTGGGACAATTTCGCCGCCGCCGTCGCCCCGCTGGTGGCGGACTATCCCGATCGTTGCATCTGGGGCACCGACTGGCCGCACCCCAATATGCAGGACGAAATCCCCGATGACGGCCATGTGGTCGATATGATCCCCCGCATCGCCCCGACAGAAGTGCTGCAACGCAAGCTGCTGGTGGACAATCCGGAGCGGCTGTACTGGGCGGATTAAGCGCCCGCCTCACTCACTGCTCGCCGATAAAGGTGCCAGGTCGCGTGACCCAGCACTGGTAGCGCGACCAGCATCCCCAGAAACGCCGGGATCATTGCGAGGAACAGCAGCACGGAGATAATCACCGCCCAGCCGATCAGCACCGGCTTGTTGCAGCGGATCGCCGCGAGGCTGGTGATGATCGCAGTGAGGAAATCCACTTCCTTGTCCACCAGCATGGGAAGGCTCATGACCGTGATCGAATAAAACGCCAGCGCCATTACCGCACCGACGGCGCTGCCCACCACCAGCATAATCATCCCGGCCTGTGTCTGGAAGATTTCCAGCGATTCCGATCCGATCCCGCTTTCGGCGAGGAAGACAGCGAAAATGCCGTGCGCGATCATCAGCCAGAAGCCAAAGGCGACGAAGACGATAATGCCCATGGAGAGGATCTGTTCATCCCCGCGCCCGCGCAAGGCGCCCAGCACCGCGGCCCAGCTCATCGGCAGGCCCAGCTCGCGCCTGCGGCTCACTTCATAGAGGCCGACCGCGATGAAGGGCGCGATCAGCGGGAAGCCCGCGGCAATAGGGATAAGCCATGTGGGCGATCCCCATTCGAACAGCGCATAGGCTGCAAACAGCCCGCCGCCGACATAGATGCTGGCAAAGAACAAGCCATAGAGCGGGCAAGCGAGGAAATCTCTCCACCCCGCCGCGAGTGAGGCGCGCAAATCGGCAAATGTCAGCCCGCGCGTGACAGTGAATTGTGCAACCGGTGCCTTTTCGACAGTGGCCATGCGACTCCCCTCCAGTGTCGGCGGCTATTTAGAGGGGAGGGTGCAGCAGGACTCGCATTGACGCAAGGGGCGCAAAGCCCCCTCCTCTTCAGGGGAGGGGGTTGGGGGTGGGGGATGGCGGAGAGCATTGTGCCAGCCGAACGTCCCCTCCCCACTGCGACTAGGCGGTGAACCGCCAAGTCTCGTTTCCCCTCCCCTAAAGGAGGAGGGGCTTGAACCAAGCCTATCCCTGAACCACTTCCTGCTCGATCGCGCCAAAGATCGAATGGTTGTCCTTGTCGCGCATTTCGATGCGGACACTGTCACCGGGGGCCATGAAGCGCGTACTGGGCTCCCCGTTTGCGATGGTTTCGATCATGCGGATTTCGGCGATGCAGCTATAGCCCTTGCCACCTTCGGCCACTGGCTTGCCGGCACTGCCATCGGCATCCTTGTTGGAAACGGTGCCGGAGCCGATGATCGTGCCCGCGCAAAGCTGGCGGGTCTTAGCCGCATGGGCGACGAGGTCAGCGAGGCTGAAGGTTGCATCCACGCCTGCATCAGCGCGACCAAAGGCCTCGCCATTATAATCGACCATCAGCGGCAAATGGATGCGTGCATCCTGCCATGCCTCGCCCAGTTCGTCGGGCGTCACTGCAACGGGGGAGAAGGCACTGGCGGGCTTGGACTGGAAGAAGCCGAAACCCTTGGCCAGCTCACCGGGGATCAACCCGCGCAGAGACACGTCATTGACCAGCATCAGCAGCTTGATGTGATCGGCAGCATCCGCCGCGCTCACCCCCATCGGCACATCATCGGTGATGCAGGCAATTTCACCTTCCATGTCGCAGCCCCAAGCCGTGTCTTTCAGCGGGATCGGCGCGCGCGGGGGCAGGAAGCTGTCGCTGCCGCCCTGATACATCAGCGGATCGTGCCAGAAACTGTCGGGCAATTCCGCCCCGCGCGCCCGCCGGACCAGCTCCACATGATTGACGTAGGCGCTGCCGTCGGCCCACTGATAGGCGCGCGGCAGCGGCGAATGGGCTTCGCGTTCGTGGAAACGCTCGCAAGGCACCACCTGGTGTTCCACATCAGTATAAAGCGCTTTGAGCAGCGGCTCACAATGGTCCCACTCGTCCAGCGCGGCCTGCAAGGTCGGGGCAATATGCGTCGCAGCGCAATAGCGGGTGAGGTCCTTTGAGACGACGACCAGCTGGCCATCGCGCGTACCATCATTGAGCGACGCAAGTTTCATGCAGGGTTCCTCTCCGGATTATCTATCTGGTTGTCGGGATGTGCCCGTTGGAAGGGTTCCAGCGCAAGACAGGCTGCCTCGATCCGCGTCATGCGCGGATAGGGTGCAAGGTCGAGCGCGAAGCGGCGGGCGTTATAGAGCTGCGGGACCAGCACCACTTCGAACAGGCCGGGCGCATCGAGCAGGAAATCGCCTGTCTCAAGTTGCTCAAGCCGCGCTTCGATCGGGCCAAAGGTCCGCGCGAGCCAGTGGCGATACCAGGCGCTGATCTGGTCCGGCGACGCGTCAAACTCTGCCTTGAGATATTGCAGCACTTGCAGATTGTTGGGCGCATGGGTTTCGGTCGCGATGGCATAGGCCAGTTCGCGCACGGTGAAGCGGTCTTCGATATCGGCGGGTAAGAGCGGATTGGCCGGATGCGCCTCGTCGAGCCATTCGAGGATCGCCATGCTCTGCGCCCGGTCGCGGCCATCGGCCTCCAGCATTGGCACCCCGGCAAAGGGATTGCGGCTGGTGAAGGCTGCGCCGCGCTGTTCGGATTCCAGCAGGTTTACCGGGATGATGTCGTATTCGAGTTGTTTGAGATTGAGCGCGATGCGAAGGCGAAACGAAGTCGAGCTGCGAAAATAGGCAAACAGCTTCAAACCCCATGTTCCTTTCGAGAGTCTTTTTCTGCGCTACCGCGTTGCTGCTTGAGCGCTTCTTCGTGCAGCCAGTCTGCATGTCGGGGAGCTTTCTTTGTCTGGCTCCATTCGTCAAGCATTAGCGGCGCAACGCGCTTCAATTCGGCATATTGTTCCGCCGTCCCGATGTCCGCCGCGAGCTCGACCCGGTGGCCATTGGGGTCGAAGAAATAGATCGACTTGAAAATGCCGTGATGCGTCGGGCCGAGCACGTCGATGCCCAGCCCCTCAATGTGCTCCTTCGCCGCCAGCAGTTCCTCTTCCGATGCGACCCGGAAGGCGAGGTGTTGCACCCATTCGGGCGTATTGCCGTCACGGCCCATTTCCGGCTGGTTCGGCAGCTCGAAGAAAGCCAGCACATTGCCGTTCCCCGCATCGAGGAAGACATGCATGTATGGGTCATAGGCGCCGGTGGAGGGGACATGGTCCTCGGCAAAGGCGGTGGTATATTCCATCCCCAGCACCTTGCCATACCACTCCACCGTCTCCTTCGCGTCCTTGCAGCGATAGGCCGTGTGGTGGATCCCGCCGAGTTTGAAAGAGCTCATGCGCCAGGCTCCACCAGCACACCCCTGCGGATCTGGTCGCGTTCCATGCTTTCGAACAGTGCCTTGAAGTTTCCTTCGCCAAAGCCGTCATCGCCCTTGCGCTGGATGAATTCGAAAAACACCGGGCCGATCTGCGCTTCGGCAAAGATCTGCAGCAGCAAGCGCGGCTGGCCGCCCGCCGTTGTGCCGTCGAGCAATATGCCCCGCGCCTGCAAGGCCGACACATCCTCACCATGGCCGGGCAAGCGCTCGTCGAGCATTTCATAATAGGTGGCAGGCGGGGCGGTCATGAAGGGGACGCCCTGTGCCTTCAGCCGGTCCCAGCACGCGACAAGATCATCGCAAATCAGCGCAATATGCTGGATCCCTTCGCCGTTGAACTGGCGCAGGAATTCCTCGATCTGGCCTTTCCCGCCTTCACCCTCTTCATTGAGCGGGATGCGGATCTTGCCATCGGGCGCGGTCAGCGCCTTGCTGGTGAGGCCGGTATATTCGCCCTTGATGTCGAAGAAGCGGATTTCCTGGAAGTTGAACAGCCGCTCGTAATAATCGGCCCAGTACTGCATTCGCCCGCCATAGACATTGTGAGTCAGGTGGTCGATCACGTTGAAACCGGCACCCGCCGGGTGGCGTTCCACGCCGGGCAGATATTCGAAATCAATGTCGTAAATGGTCAGCGCCGCATCGCCCCCGCGCGCATCACCTTCATAGCGGTCGATCAGGTAGATTATCGAGCTGCCAATCCCGCGAATGCCGGGAATGACCAGCTCCATCGGCCCGGTGGGAACATCAACCGGCTCTGCTCCCTGCGCGATCAGGTGCTCATATGCAGCATGGGCATCGCGCACGCGGAAGCCCATGCCACAAGCACTGGGGCCGTGTTCGCGGGCAAAGAACCACGCCGGGCTGCGCGGTTCGTAATTGGTGATCAGATTGATCCCACCCTGCCGCCAGAGCTGCACATCCTTGCTACGATGGTTGGCCACATGGGTGAAGCCCATCACTTCAAACACCGGCTCCAGCACGCCCTTTTCCGGGGCGGAGAATTCGATGAATTCAAAACCGTCGAGACCGGCGGGGTTATCGAACAGATCGGCCATGGGTGCAGTTCCTTGAGGTGAATCGGGGTGCGATCTTCCCTTTACAGCAAACTGGTTTCATATGCAACTATATTGAGAGTGGTGGGTAACGCCAACGAGCCCCTCCTCTTCAGGGGAGGGGCAACGAGACTTGGCAACTTGTTGCCTAGTCGCAGTGGGGTGGGGGAGTTGTGGTTGGCTGTGAGCACTCCGACGGCCCCCACACCCTCCGCCGCTTCGCGGCTCCTCCCTCTCCCCTAAAGGAGAGAGGGGTTAGGCAGCATCATCCAGCTCTTCACCCACCAGCGACAGGCGCAGTTTCGCCAGCGCGCTGGCCTTTAGCTGGTGCACCCTCGGCACACTCACATCCAGCACGGCGGCGATTTCCGACAGGTTCAGTTCTTCCACGAAATAGAGCTGTACCACCATCTGTAATCGCTCGGGCAGGGCAGCTATGGCGGCAATCAGCGCTTCGCGATCTTCCTCCTGCAACAGAGCGGCCTCCGCGTCGGGCGTGTCGCTGGCAAAGGCGGCGTTACTGTCGGAATAGCTTTCCTCCAGCCCGTCCAGCCTGACCGATTCCAGCTCGGCGCGTTGGCGATGGAAGGCCTCGACATCCATGCCCAATGCCCCGGCGAGTTCGGGCGCGGTGGGCTCGCGCCCCAGTTCCAGCTGCAAGCGGCGGCGTGCCTGCTCGATTTCCCGCCGCCGTGCCGATGCACCGCGCGGATCGGGCGAATTGGCGCGCAGCAAATCCACCATCGCCCCGCGCACGCGCAGCTTGGCATAGGCGGCAAAGCCATCCTCGCTTGGCCGGTCATGCTTCTGTGCGCATTCGGTGAGCGCGACGAGCCCCGCCTGCATTAAATCTTCGACTTCGAGCCCGCCGCTGGCACTGCCGGACAAATGCCAGGCCAGCTTGCGCACCATGGGCATGAAGCGGCGAACGCGGTCAGCGACGTCCCCCTGATAGGCCTGCGCGGCCTGAAAACCGTGATGGTCATGGATCATGCGGCAAAGGCCTCCTCTCGCGGCATTTCTTGGGGTTCGGGAGCGGGTAGGTCCGGCTCCTCGCCACCGACCACCGCGATCACGTCAATCGGCTGGCTGGCGGGCAATTCGTTGATTGACAGGACCAGGCAGTGCGGCGCGCGCAGGCGCAGCAGCTCTGCCAAGGGACGGCGCGCGCGCGGTTGCACAATGAGCGCCGGGCGCGTGGCACCCGGTGCGCGGCCGGCGCAGATGGTGGCGATGCGTTCGCCAATGGAGCGGGCGAGGTCGGGGTCGATCACCGGCTGACCCGTCGCCGGGTCCTGCATCCCGCCGACCACCATGGCCTCCAGCTCGGCGGCGAGGGTGATGACGGGTAGGCGCTCGTCCGGTCCGCAAATGCGCCCGACCAGCATCCCGCCCAGTTCGGCGCGCACCAGTTCGACCATCAGGGCATGGTCGGTGGTCTGCTGTGCCGCTTGTGCGATGGCGCTGAGCACCGGCAGCGGATGCGCCAGCGCGATCCCCTCACCCAGCAGCGCCTTCAGCAAGCGAGTAAGCACAGCGAGCGAAAGCGGCTGCGGCGTGAGCGTTTCGACCAGCTGCGCATTGCGCTCCGCCACATTGTCGAGCAATTCGTGCGCCTGATCCGGCCCGAACAGATCCTGTGGACGGCTGGCAAGCAGCTGGTTCACATGGGTGGCGATGACGCTGTGCGGATCGACCACGAGGAAGCCTTCAGCCACCGCCATGTCGCGCTGCCCCGCTTCGATCCATAGCGCCGGGCAATGGAAACTGGGGTCGGTCGTCGGCTCCCCGGCTATGCCATGAGTGCGGCGCACATCGCCCGTGTCGATGGCCAGCAGCCGGTCAGGCCTAATCGCCCCTCCGCCGAGCGAGACCCCGCCCAGCAGCACGCGATATTTTTCTGGCGAGAGGACGAAACTGTCGCGGATGCGGAATTGCGGGACGATAAAGCCGAAATTCTCGCACAATTGGCGGCGCAGTCCGGTCAGGCGGCTGACCAGCGGCGCGCCGCGCGCTTCATCGGCGAAATGGACGAGGCCATAGCCGAGCTCGATAGTGACCAGTGCATGTTCGCTGACATCGGCAATGTCGATCCGGGCGGGATCGGGGGCTTCGACCTGTGGCTCGACCACGCGCGCGGCGATTGCCTTGCGCTGGGACAGCCTGCGCCAGAGGAATAGCGCGCCTGCACCGAGCGGCAGGAACACGCTTTGCGGCATGGCGGGGATCGCCCCGATTGCGAGCAGAATCACCCCGACCGGCAACCAGATGCGCGGGTCGGAGAGCTGCCCGCCGATCTGGCCCGACAGGTCGCGGCTGTCAGTCACGCGGGTGACGATCACCGCGGCAGCGATGGAAAGCAGCAGCGCAGGCACGGAAGCAACCAGCGCGTCACCCACCGCCAGCGTGACATAGCGTTCGCCCGCTTCAGCAGCGGTCAGGCCATGGCTGACCACGCCCAGCACCAGCCCGGCGATGATGTTTACCCCCAGGATCAGCAGCGCCGCGATGGCATCGCCCTTTACGAATTTGCTCGCGCCATCCATCGAGCCGTAGAAATCGGCCTCAGTGGCGATTTCGCTGCGCCGCGCCTTGGCTTCTTCGGATGTCATCAGCCCGGCAGCAAGGTCGGCATCAATCGCCATCTGCTTGCCAGGCAAGGCATCGAGCGTGAACCGCGCAGACACTTCCGACACGCGCCCCGCGCCCTTGGTCACCACCACCAGATTGATGATCATCAGGATCAGGAAGACGAAGATCCCGACCGCGAAATTGCCGCCGACGAGGAAAGCGCCAAAAGCCTCGATCACCTTGCCCGCTGCGTCATCGCCCTCATGCCCCTGCATCAGCACCACGCGGGTGGAAGCGACATTGAGCGCGAGC
The DNA here is from genome assembly GCA_024236195.1 of Sphingomonadaceae bacterium. Classification (GTDB taxonomy): domain Bacteria; phylum Pseudomonadota; class Alphaproteobacteria; order Sphingomonadales; family Sphingomonadaceae; genus JACXVD01. Next base: position 282,206 of record JACKKZ010000002.1, on the reverse strand, counting down.
CGCAGCAGTGTGGCGAACAGCAACACGCTGGGGAAGGAGGAGAAGTCGAGCGGCTTGGCGGCGTTCATCGCTGCCATCAGCACTGCGACCGAAAGCGCGATATTGAGCACGAAGAATACGTCCAGCATGGCGGATGGGATCGGCATCACCATCAGCATGATGATGGCGAATATACCCATGGGCAGGGCCAGCGCGGGCCCGGCGATGGCTTTCAGCGCGCTCACAGGTCAAACGCCCGGAACTTGCCATAGGCCGCGCCGATGCGCTCGGCGGCGGTCGCGGGGAGCGCGCCGCCGAAGGTCGCCTGCAACGTTTCCGCCATGGAGGGACCGCTCGTTATACTGGGAAGCGAAGGCAGCGCGGCACGGCGCGGCGGTGTCGCTTGCGCAAAGCGGGTCGGATGGGGAAAGGCCACCGGCGTGACGGGAGCGAAATCGGGCACGGTTCCATCCTTGCCCATCGCCGCTGCAACCTTGCCGCGCAGCAATCCCATCACTTCGCCCAGCGAACGCGGGCGGCCACCATCGTAGAAGATCGCGCGATTGGCAGCGGCAGGTTTGGGGAACAGCGCGGCGGCGCTTTGATCGGCATCATCCTGCAGTCCGGCAAGGAAGCGTTTTGCCCCCTGCGCGCCGAGGAAATGGGCGAGGTAAAGCTCCCCCGCATCGGGTGCGCGGCCCAAAATGGGTTGCAATTCGGCAGCATTGTCGCTCGCCAACTCCGCCGCCATCAGCGCCGAAACGCCCGGATCGAAGCGCAGGCGCATGAGGCTGGAACGGGTCGAGGCGTCATCCACCACGGCGCGCCCGCGCACCATGTCGATGGCCTCGCCCGCCCAGCCAAGCCCATGTTTTTCCGCATGGCGATCCAGTGTTTCCAGCCAGGTGGAGCCGATAAACTGGTACAGCCCGCTGGCGCTGGATGTGCGCGCGCGGGCATTCGGGTTCAGTCCGGATTCCAGCCGTGCCTGCGCCAGCAGGTAGTCGAAATCGACACCGGTCCTGGCGGCGGCATTGGCGATAGCTGTGCGGACCTGTCCACGCGGGGCGGCAGGCGCACTGGCCGGACTGGTTACAATCGGTTCTGGCACGGGCTCCCCCGGTTGGCCGTTTGGTTCAACCGGGGTTGTGCAATCGCCGTGCCAATTTGTGTTGCGCCCTTAGCGCGGCAGTTCGACCACGCCGTTTGGGGAGGTCCGGCCATAAAGCCACGCCGTGCCGGTCAGCGCGCCGAGGCGGGCCTGGATATTGGCGGCAATCAGGTTGCGAAGCTTGCGATTTGTCTCATTCATGCGCTTGACCGCGTCGAGCAGGGCGCGGCATTCCTCGTCCAGCTCGCCCGATTGTTCCTGCGCCAGCGCGTTGCACAGATCCTCTTTCCCGCCTGCGCAGGAGAGGATGCGTTCAAGGTCGAGCGAGGCAAGCGCTTGCCGCTCACCTTCCAGCAGGGCAAGCATTTGCCGCAAAGTGCTGCGCATCGGGCTTGCTTCGCTGACTGGTCCGGTGGCGCTCATGCCTTGTGCCTCAATAAATAGCCGGCTGCGATCATCGCATCGGCAATCTTGGCCGGGGTGAGGGGATAGGTGCCCTGTTCCACCGCCTTGCGGATTTCAGACACGCGGTCCGTATCCACCGGGGCTGCCGGGCCAGCGTCGCGCGCTGTCAGGGCAGCATTCTCGCTGCTGACCGGGCGTGCCTTGGCCGGGCCGGAAACCGGGCTCGGACTGGTGCCTTCAAACCGCGCCACCGGGCGCGAAACTCGTCCTGGATCAACCGGGTTCATTGGTCCGCTCCATCGCTATACGGACCACAGAACGGCGCATGGGGAGCGGTTTTAAGGGCCGCTGCAATTTTTTCGGCAAAATGCTGGCAAAGTCCTGCCTCGCTTACGGCAAACGCATGCCGACTGTGCCGGGCCGCAGCACCTGCGCGCGGATCGGGTCTGTGCGTTTGCCAGTGGGGCGTACGCGGATCCATTCGCCGGGGGCGCCTGCGTCCAGGGCCTCGCCCTGACGCGAGAGGGTAAAGCCGCGTCCCTGCACCAGGATCGCCACGGCCTCCCCGCGCGCGACCACCGGGGCGGCAGCCTGCGCCTGCGGGGCGGCGTTCACGGGCACGAAAATGCGCCAGCCATTGGCCACCGGGCAGCGGATAAGAACGCTTTCCTGCGCATTGCCATAATATTCGAGCGCGGGCTGGACGGGGCAGGAGGCAAGCCGCAAGCGGCGGTCAATCCTCTGCCGCGCGCCGCCCGTTGCGCCAACAGGTGCACCTGTGAAGACCTCCACCGCGCGGTCGAGCGCGTCGAGGTCTGTCGCCTGCTGGGCGAGCACCGGGCTGGCGGTGATAAGAAGCGAAGCGGCAAGCGGACGGAACATGGCGGGCAATCCCTGTAGGTGACTATTGCCCTGCCTCCTGCAATCCGTGTGCCAGCTCGTCCGGCTGGTCATAGGCGAGCACGGCCTGCACTGCATTGCCTGTGCCGGGCTGGAGCACGATCCGCGCGGGTCGCCTTGCCCGCTGCGCCAGTCCCTCCGCCTGTACATAGGCGGCATCGGCTCCGCCCTCGGAATGTTGCGCCGTGATCGTCAATTGCTGGCGGGGATCGGGAGCCTGCGCGGCCAGCCAGTCCTCCAGCGAAACGCCCTGTTCGGGCCGCCAGACCGCGCCCGGCTCGCCGAGTTCAGTCGCGGCGGGTGGTCCGTCCACCTTCTCCTCATGCTGCGCTTCCACGGCGGAAGCCGCGACCATGAACAGGATCAGCGCAAGGTCTGCGATGACCGCCTGCCACCCGGCTCCCTCGCGCGCGATCATGCGGCTTTGCTCTTCGTGTCAGGGGCAGGTCCGAGGTGGGGGCGCGCGGCATTGGCGTGCTCCGCCAGCCAGTCCATCACTGCGCGCCGTGCGGCGTCTTCTGCGGCAGACTGGCGCGCGATGGCTCCGGCCAGTGGGGCAAACAGGAAATTGGCGAAGACGAGACCGTAAAGCGTCGTGCTCACCGCACTTCCGATCGCGCTGGCAAACTGCCCGCCCTCTGCCGCAATGCCGGAGAGCTGCCCCAGCGCGACCAGCGTCCCGGCCAGCCCCAGCACCGGGGCCAGCTCTGCCGCCTGACCCAGCACCCAGCCTGCCCGCTGGCTGGCGGCAAGGCGATGCTGGCGATGGCTTTCGAAACTCTGCGCGAGTGATGCGGTGCTCCGGTCATGGGCCAGGGCGGCGATCACTTCGTCAATCTCCGCATCTCCTGTCGCGCGCGGTTCAGCGCGCAGCAGCCCGTCTGTATCTATCCGCTGGACATAGCCCGCCATCGCGGCGCGCACGCTGGCTGCATCGAACCGGGGCCGCAGCAATCGCAAGATCACGCCGACCGCTTCCCGGCTCTCCCGCCAGCCACAACGCAGCAGCGTGGCCGCGCAGGTGCCGCCCAGCACCAGCGTGAGGGCGAGTGGGTCGATCAGGCTGTGGGGTATCATGCGCGGCGTCCTTCCTTGCAGGGGGAGAACGGCGGGTCAGGCAGGAATTTCAGATGCTGGCAGGCTGGAAAAAAGCCCCCTCCTCTTCAGGGGAGGGGGTTGGGGGTGGGGGCTGTCGGTCATGCGCTATGCCTGCCGAATGGCCCCACCCCACTGCGACTAGGCGGTAAACCGCCAAGTCTCGTTGCCCCTCCTCTGGAAGCGAAGCTGTTCCGCAGGAACAACAGGAGGGGCTGGCAGCACTTTGCCGATCCCCGGCACCACCTTGCCGTTTCAGCGCGCCACTACCCGCCTAAGTCACGCATTTCCGGGATTGGCACACCGCTTGCTCTTGCTTGCCCCAACAATCGCAACGCGAAAGGCATGGCCATGAGCGAGACCATATTCGGCATTCACGGGGCAGCGCTGGAATTGCGCTCGCAACGTATGGGGATGATTACCTCCAACATCGCCAATGCCGCGACGCCCGGCTACAAGGCGAAGGATATCGACTTTGCCGCTGCGCTGGATGCGCGGCTGGGCGGGGCGGATGCAGACCGGGCAGTGGGCAGCGCCACCCGCTTCCGCGTCCCGGTGATGCCCAGCCTTGATGGCAATACGGTGGAGCTCTCCACCGAACAAATCGCCTTTGCTGAGAACTCGGTCGCCTATTCCGCCACGCTGGAATTTGTCCGCGGGCGCGTTTCCACCATGACCCGCGCGCTGAAGGGTGAATGAGTATGGGCGCTCCGATGAGCCTGTTCGATCTCGCCCAGCGCGGCATGTCCTCGCAAATGGTGCGGATGAATGCCGCCGCCTCCAACCTTGCCAATGCCGGCAGCGTGGCGGGTAGTGCGGACAAGGCATACCGCCCGCTGCGCCCCGTTTTCGCGGAGGAACTCGATGCCGCAACCGGGCTCAGCTCCGTGCGCGTCGATGCCGTGCGCCGGTCCGATGCGGCGCCAGTCAAGCACTATGACCCTGACCACCCGCTCGCCGATGCCGAAGGCAATGTCTGGCTGAGCGCAGTCGATGAAAATGAAGAGATGGTCGAGATGCTGGAGGCCAGCCGCCAGTACCAGAACCTTCTCGAAGCGCTGACCACTGCCAAGCAGCTGATGCTGGAAACGATGAGGATGAAATGAGCACGATCAACCTTGCGACGCTGACCAACAGCACGCCCTCGGGCGCCCAGGCCGGTCGGGGCTTCAGTGATCTCGGCCAGGCCGATTTCTTCCGCCTGCTGACGACGCAGATCCAGCAGCAGGACCCGTTCGAGCCGGTCGATAACAAGGAAATGCTCGCGCAAATGGCGCAGTTCACCAGCCTTTCGGGCATCAATTCGGTGAATGAAACGCTGCAAGTGATCTCGGGCAAGCTCGATGCGCTGCTCGCTGCGCAGGAAGCAGCGGCGACCCCCTCAACCACAACTGAAACACCAACAGAAACCCAGCCACAGGAGTAACCCCCCATGTCCTTCTATACCTCGCTCAACGGGCTCAAGAATGCGCAGATCGACCTTGGCGTCATCTCGCATAATATCGCCAATGCCGAGACCACCGGCTTCAAGAAACTGCGCGCTGAATTTGCCGATATTGTCGTGGGCGCCAGCTTTACCAAGGATGCGCAGGGCATCGGTGCGACAGTGGAATCGGTTAGCCAGAATTTCTCGCTCGGCCCGCTGGAGCAGACCGGCAATGTGCTGGACCTCGCGATCAATGGCGAAGGCTTCTTCACCACGCGCGATATCAAGACAGACCAGCTGCTGTTCACCCGCAATGGCGCGTTCCACACCGATGGGCAGGGCTATATGACCGATGCCTCTGGCTATCGCCTGCAAGTCTTGGCAACCGCGCCCGATGGCACCGTCACCGGCACCACGCCGTTCGATGTGCAGGTTCCCTCTGTCGGGGCGAGCGGGGCCGAATTCGCCTCGGTCGTGGTCAATCGCGAAGGGCAGGCCGTGGCCACTTTTGCCGATGGCACAAACGAGATTATCGGCACGCTCGCATTGGCCAATTTCGTCTCCACCGCCGGGCTGATCCAGGCGGGTTCTTCCAACTGGGAAGCCAGCGGCAATTCCGGCGCCCCGCGTTATGGCGCACCGGGTACCAGCACTTTTGGCGATATCGTTTCCGGCGCGATTGAACGCTCCAACGTTGATATTGCCGAGGAACTGGTCGGGCTGATTACCGCCCAGCGCAATTTCCAGGCCAATGCCAAGGCGATAGATACGGCGAGCCAGATCAGCCAGACGATCATCAATCTGCGGACCTAAGGCAGGGGCTGACCCATGGACCGCCTGATCTACACCGCCCTGTCCGGGATGCGCGCTTCGATGGACCAGCAGCGCGTGTTGGCTAACAATATGGCCAATGCGCGCACGCCGGGCTTCCGCGCAGAGCTGATGCAACGCACCCCGGTGACGCTGGAAAGCGACCAGCTGGAAGTGCGCGCGCAGCAAAGCGCGGTCGTCACCGGTGCGCGGATGGAAGCGGGCGAGTTGATGGAAACCGGCCAGCCGCTCGATATTGCGGTGACCGGCGATGCACTGATCGCGGTGCAGGCCCCGGACGGGTCCGAAGCCTATACGCGGCGCGGCGATCTGTCGGTTTCGCCCAGTGGCTTGCTGGTCAATGGTGCGGGCCATCCCATGCTGGGGGCGAGCGGCCCGGTGACGGTGCCACTGAGCGGTTCTGTCTCTATCGCGGATGATGGTGCGGTGATGGTCACCGACCCGGCCCAGCCCGACGCGCCGCCGCAGGAAATTGCGCGGATCAAGCTGGCCGGATGGCAAGGCAGCCCGATTGCCAAGGGGCTGGACAATCTCTTCCGCGTGGAAGGCGGCGGGATTCTGCCGGTGGACGAGGCGGCTAGGGTAAAACCCGGATTCCTCGAACAATCCAATGTGAAATCCACCGAGGTATTGGTGGAAATGATCGAGGCGCAGCGCCTCTTCGAAATGCGCACCAAGCTGCTCAGCACGGCCAAGGAACTGGACGAGCAAGGCAGCGGCCTGATGCGCCTGACCTGATATTCAGGGGAGACTAGACAATGCCCACTTCCGCCTTGCAGGTCGCCCGCACCGGGCTGGAGGCACAGGATGCGCGGATGCGCGTGATCGCCAACAACCTCGCCAATGTCGGCACCACCGGCTTCAAGCGCGACCGCGCCAATTTCGCAACGCTCGCCTATCAGGAAGCGCGCGTGGCGGGCCAGCGCTCCAGCGGGGAGACGGCCTATGCCACTGGGCTGAACCTCGGCACCGGGGTGCAGGTGCAATCGACCAGCCAGATCGTCTCGCAAGGCACGCTCAACACCACCTCCATGCCGCTCGACCTCGCACTCGACGGGCAGGGCTATTTCCAGGTGGAACTGCCCGGCGGCCAGCTTGGCTATACAAGGGCGGGCAATTTCACGCTCTCGGCGGAACGGCAGGTAGTGACGCAGCAGGGCTATGCCGTGCAGCCCGCCATCACCATTCCCGAAAACGCGACCTCGATCACGGTCTCGCCCGACGGGATCGTCTCCGCGCAAGTGGATGGCGAAGCGCAAGTGGTGGAGCTGGGGCAGATCCAGGTTGCCAGCTTTGCCAATCCGGCAGGGCTGCAGGCGATCGGTGACAATTTCCTCGTCGAGACCGGTGCCAGCGGTGCCGCCCAGCTTGGCCCCGGCGGCGAAGCCGGGCGCGGCAATGTGCGACAGGGCATGCTCGAAGCCTCCAACGTCAATGTTGTCGAGGAACTGGTCGACATGATCGAAGCCCAGAGGGCCTACGAAATCAACTCCAAGATGGTCAGCGCAGTCGATGAAATGCTGCGCAACGCCAACCAGACATTGTGAGGTTCGCCATGACGGCTTTTCGCACTTTCTTTGTGCTTGGCGGCGCTCTGTCGCTCGCCGCCTGTGGCGGAACTACCCGGCAGGCGGGCTTTGCAGCCACCTTGCCGCCTGCGCCGCTGGTTGCGACGACACCGCCTGCGGATGGTGCGATCTTCCGTGTCGCCGATGGCTATTCACCGCTTCATTATGGCGACCGTGCGCACCGCGTGGGTGATCTGCTGACCGTGGTGCTGGTCGAGCGGCTGTCGACGTCGAAGTCGACATCGTCGAAAACCAGTCGAAGTGGCAGTTTCGACCTGACCCCACCCAGCATAGGCCCGTTCTCTTTCGATCCTGGCAACCTTAATTCCGGCTCCTCCTCGTCGTTCAAAGGGCAGGGCGATGCGGCGCAGACCAGCTCGCTCAATGGCGAGGTCTCCGTGACCATCGCCGAGGTCCGTCCCAATGGGACAGCGTTGATACGCGGGGAAAAGCTGATGACTTTGAGCCAGGGCGAAGAATGGATCCAGCTCTCGGGCATCGTGCGTCTCGCGGATATCACCGCTGATAACCGCATCGCCTCCACCCGCGTAGCCGACGCGCGCATTGCCTATGCCGGCAAGGGTGCAGTGCAGCGTGCCAGCCGCGAAGGCTGGCTGAGCAAGTTCTTCAACATGGTGAGCCCGTTCTGATGGCGCGCCTGTTCACTTTTCTCTTCGTTTTCATGGTTTTGGGCCTCGCCGCCCCGGCAAGCGCTGAGCGTGTGCGCGACCTTGGCAGCTTCCAGTCGGTCCGCTCCAACCAGCTCACGGGCTACGGCATCGTGGTCGGTCTGGACGGCACGGGCGATGATAATTTCGCCTACCTGACGCAGGCCATGAAGGGCGTTTCGGGCCGCTTCGGCTTGCAATTGCCCGCCGGGGTCAATCCCGCGCTCAAGAATGCAGCGGCGGTGGTGGTTACCGCTGATTTACCGGCTTTTGCCAAGCCGGGGCAGCAGATCGACGTGACGATCTCCGCCATGGGCAAGGCCAAGAGCCTGCGCGGCGGGGCGCTGATCCTGACTCCGCTCTATGGCGCGGATGGCCAGATTTACGCTATGGCGCAGGGCAACCTTGCGGTTGGTGGACTGGGTGTGTCCGGACAGGATGGCTCCAAGCTGACCGTCAATGTGCCGACTGTTGGCCGCATTCCCGGCGGTGCCAGCGTCGAACGCGCTGTCGCGACCGGTTTCGAAACGGCGCCAGTGCTGCGCTGGAACCTTGCCCGCGCAGACTTCCTCACTGCCGCGCGGGTGCGCGATGCGATCAATGCCCGCTATCCCGGCATGGCGCAGGTCGAGGATGGCGTCACGTTGGCGCTGGCTCTGCCTGACGGCGCAGACCGCCGCGCGACATTGATGGCGGAAATCGAGATGCTGCAGGTCGATCCTGCGGAAGCCGCCGCCAAGGTGGTGGTCAATTCGCGCACCGGCACAGTGGTGATTTCCAGCGCCGTGCGGCTCAAACCCGCAGCAATCAGCCATGGCAGCCTGGTGGTGCGGATCGAGGAGAATCCCACTGTGGTCCAGCCTGCCCCTTTCAGCCAGGGGCAGACGACGGTGGAGCCGGACAGCTCGATTGCTGTCGATAGCCCTGAAGGTCAGCGTGTGACCCTGTTCGAACCCGGCGCTTCGCTGGCTGAAGTGGTCGATGCGCTCAATTTGTTGGGTGCCAGCCCGGCCGACCTTGTCGCGATCCTCGAAGCCTTGAAACAGGCCGGGTCGCTGCAGGCGGAAATGCAGGTGATCTGATGCAGACGAAGCTCGCCCTTCCTGGCGCGTACCCCCAGTCCCCCGGTGCTGCCCCGGCGCCGGGGGGCGAACGGGCACGTCTGGCAGAGGTAGCGAAGCAGTTCGAAGCGATCTTCCTGCGCCAATTGCTCGCCAGCGCCCGTGCCACAGATTTTGGCGGGGATGAGCTGTTCGGGGGGCAAGGTATGGAAACCTTCACGGAAATGCGCGACGCGCGCTTTGCGGAGATTGCCGCCGGAACCGGCGCACTGGGCCTTGCCAGCATGATCGAAATGCAGCTCGCCCGCCATATGGAAAAGGGAGCCTAAGCGATGGCCTCTGACCTTCTCTCCATCGGTGCCAGCGGGGCCAGGGCAGCACGCTCCGCGCTGGATGTGACCGCGCAGAATATCGCCAATGCAGCGACCGAGGGCTATGTCCGGCGCGGTATCCGGTTGGAGGAAGTCTCCGCCGCTGCCGGAGCCGGGCGGGTGGGCGACATCTCGCTCGCGGGTGTGCGTGCTACCGGGGTGACCCGCAGCGTCGATGCTTTCCGAGCCGCCGAAGCGCGCCGCACTAGCAGCGATGCCGCCCGTGCGCAGGCGGAAGTCGATGGCTTGCGCTCTGTCGAAAGCGCGCTGGAGCAATCGGGCGTGTTCGATGCAGTGGTCGAGTTCGAAGCCGCCTTGCAGCAATTGGAAAGTGATCCTGTCGATCCCAGTTTGCGCGCCGCGGCCCTCGCCGGGGCCGAGCGCCTTGCAGGCAGCTTCAACATTGCCGCAAGCAGTCTCGAGGCGGCCAACGACAATTTGCGTTTCGAAGCGCAGGCCGGGGTGGAACAAGTCAATCTCTTTGCGCAGGAGCTGGCGCGGATCAATGTTCGTCTGACCCGGGTTGGTCCGGATACGAGCGAGCAGGCAAGCCTGTTTGACCAGCGCGATCGAATATTGGGCGAATTGGCAGAGCGCGCTGATATCACTACCCAGATCGACCCGCTGGGGCTCGCCACGGTTCGCATTGGCGGGACTGGTGGTGATGTCTTGGTGGCCAATGATGTCGCGCAGTCAATCGGCATGGAAACGGCGGCGGATCGAACTGTGTCCTTTACGCTGGGCGGCAATCCGCTGGCGCTCAATGGCGGTAGTCTGGCGGGCAAGGCGCTTGCCTTGCAGCAAGCCTCCGCCGCTTCGACCCGGCTGGATGCGTTGGCGGACGAAATCGCGGCGGCCGTCAATTCGGTACAGGCTGGCGGGGTGGCGCTGGATGGATCACCGGGCCAACCGCTCTTTGCAGGCAGCGGGGCCGCGGGCGTGGCAGTTGCGCTGCTGTCTGGCGAGGAACTGGCGACTGCGCCTGCTGGTGCCGCTGCTGGCAGCCGCGATGGCACCAACCTTGCCGCCATGCGCGCGGCGCTTGCTAACGGTGTGACCGGTGGCGGAGCAGCAAGCCGAGCCAACGGGCTGATTTTTGATATTTCCGCAACTGTTGCCGCCCGCGAAGTGACAGCAGAAGCGCTCAATACGATCGCCGATTCCGCGCATCTCGCATTGGTCGAATTCACCGGCGTTGACCTGGAGGAGGAGGCGGCGGCTTTGGTGCGTTACCAGCAAGCCTTCCAGGCTTCAGGCCGGGTGATGCAGGTCGCCTCCGAAATCTTTGACACCATCATCGGGATTGGGTGAGCGCCATGACGACACTTCCCACCAGCGCCTTCTACGAACGGGCCAGCAGCCAGATCAGCAGCCTGCGCGCGCGGGCTGAAGGGTACCAGACGCAGATTTCGACCGGCGAACGGCTGGAGCGGTCCTCGCAAGACCCGGTTGCCGCTGCCCGGCTGCGGCTGCTCGGCCGACGTGAGCGGCTGGATGAAGTGACGCGGCATAATTCTGACCGTGCTTCCAGCGAGCTGGCCTTTGCCGATAATGGTCTGTCCAGCACGGCGAATTTGCTCGCCCGCGCACGTGAGCTGGCGACGCAGGCAGCTAATGCCACCATGTCTGACACAGACCGCGCTGCGATTGGCGAAGAAGTGGCGCAATTGCAGGAGAACCTGCTCAGCATCGCCAATAGCCGCAATGGTGCAGGCCATGCGCTGTTCGGTGGTGAAGCGACTGGGCTGGCCTATGAGCGGCAAGCCGATGGCTCGATTGCCTATATCGGCACGGGCTCTGCCTCGTTGGTCGATCTGGGCGATGGGCAGGAGGTTTCGCAAGGTCTGGCAGGGCCGGAAGCCTTTGCCTTCGATCATCAGGGCAATCCCACAGATCTGTTCGCCGTGATCGGCACGCTGGCAGACGCACTGAAGGCGACTGGCGGCGATCCTGTTACCGCCAGCCGCGATGCGCTCTCCGCGCTCGATAGCGGGCTGGAGCGCGTGACCACCGCGCAAACGGTTATTGGCGCACGCATGAACTGGGTCGATCAATTGAGCGAGCGTCGCGAAGCCGCCGGTCAGCTGGTTGATGCCGAACAGGCGGACCTTGGCGGGGCCGATATCGCCGAAACCATCACCAAATTGCAGCATACCATGACCGTGCTCGAGGCAAGCCAGGCGAGCTTTGTCCGCCTGTCCGGCCTGACCCTGTTCGACATGCTGCGCTGATCCGAGAACCGGAAGGAAATTGTCCCATGTATGCTGCCATTGGCATAATTGTCCTGCTGCTCATGGTGTTTGGCGGCTTCGCCCTCACCGGCGGCGCGCTAGGCCCTGTGATGCACGCCATCCCGCACGAAATGCTCATCATTGGCGGTGCGGCGGTGGGCGCGCTAATTACCGGTAACTCATTGCATGAACTGAAAGCGATTGGCGGCAGTTTCGGCAAGATATTCAAGGGCCCCAAACACACTAAGCAAGATCACATTGATGCCATCGCCCTGACCAGCAAGCTGATGAAGATGCTCAAGTCAGAAGGGCCGGTAGCTCTCGAGGCCCATGTGCAGGAGCCCCAGAATTCGGCGTTGTTTGCGGAATATCCGTCGATCCTCGCCAACCAGCCCCTGACCGCGCTGATCTGTGACACGCTGACGCTGATCGTGGTCTCATCCGGCACGCTGGAAGTGCATGCGGTGGAGGAAGTGATGGACAATGCGATGAAGACGCATTTCCACGAAGAGCATGAACCGCAGCACGCGCTTCAGGGCCTCGCCGATGCGTTGCCCGCTCTGGGCATTGTTGCCGCCGTGCTGGGTGTGGTGAAGACCATGGGTTCGATCAACGAACCGCCGGAAGTACTGGGCGGGATGATCGGCTCTGCGCTGGTCGGGACCTTCATGGGCGTGCTGCTCGCCTATGGCATTGTCGCGCCGCTCGCGGGCCGGTTGAAGCAGGTACTCGATGCGGATGAACAGATTTTCCATGCGGTGAAGCAGGTCATTATCGCCTCACTCCATGGCTATCCGCAGCCGTTGGTGGTGGAAAGCGCGCGTTCCGGGCTGGGCCATGCCTTCCGTCCCGGCCTGTCCGAATTGCTCGACGCGCTGAGGGGCCGCTGAAATGGCAGCAAGAAAAACGGCTGAACCGCCCCCCGCCCCCATCATCGTCAAGAAAGTGACGGTGGTCGCAGGCGGGCACCACGGCGGGGCGTGGAAGGTCGCCTATGCGGACTTTGTGACCGCCATGATGGCCTTCTTCCTGCTGCTGTGGTTGCTGGGCGCGACGACTGAGGACCAGCGCAAGGGGTTGGCGGATTACTTCACCCCCACGCTGGTCAAGACGCGCGAACAAAGCGCCGGGTCAGACGGGCTGATGGGCGGTGCCTCGCTCACAGATGTCGATAATTATCCCTATCGCCAGGGCCAGACCGGGACCAAGACGCTGACTATACCGCGCGACACCACGGGCGGGCCCAAGGAAGGGGCAGGTAAAATCCAACGTGTGCAGAAAATGCGTGAGCGGCTGCAGGAAGAGCTGGCAGAAAACCGCCGCCTTGCGCGCCTCGCCAAACATTTGCGGATGGTCGATACGACCGAGGGCATTCGCATTGACCTGGTCGACGACGCGGATTTCAGCATGTTCGCCATGGGCACGACGATCCTCACCAGCGATGCGCAGGAACTGGTCGGTGCGATTGCGCAGATGGTCAGGCCGGAAGGCGGCCAGCTGACCATTCGCGGGCATACGGACTCGCTGCCGTGGAAGGATGGTGTGCGCGGCAACAACTGGTCGCTTTCCGCCAGCCGCGCGGAAGCCACACGGCAGGCGCTGATCCGCAAAGGCATCGGGGCAAACCGCTTTGCCCGGATCGAAGGCGTAGCGGATCGGGAGCTGTTGGTGGAGGATAATCCGCAGGACCCGCGCAACCGCCGCATCTCAATCCTGCTGATGGACAAATAATCCCCCTCTCCCGGTGGGAGAGGGATGGCGCAGCTTGCTCCGTTAGGAGCTAGCGTAGCCTCGGTGAGGGTTTTGACGTCCAGCTACCAGCGATACTGACAGGTCGTAGCCCCTCACCCAAGTCCGGCTAGGCTCGCTGCGCTCACCAAGCCTTCCTATCCCTCTCCCCTGTGGAGAGGAGTTGGCACGGGGATAGGTGAAAATGCGGAGGGTGTCAGCGATCCGGCGCTAACCATACATGCCTAGCCATTGGGTGAACCCATGAACGGGAGCTTACCCATGACTGCCACTGTCTTACCGCATGAATTGCCGCAACTGCTGGATGCCTGGCCCTGCGCAAAGGTGCTGTCGCTTGACTGTTTTGACACGCTGATCTGGCGCGATTGCCATGCGCCAGCAGATATCTTCGCGTGCCTGCCGGGGATCAGCCCGGCCCAGCGCGCCCGCGCCGAGCAACAGGCGCGCAAGGCCGAGCGGCTGGAGCGTGGCCGCAATGAAGTGCATATCGACGCGATCTATCGCGCGCTCTTTCCCAATGGGTCAGACGAACAGGTCCAGTTGGCGATCGAGGCTGAACTGGCCGAAGAAGCGCGCCATTGTTATGCCTTTACCCCCACCGTCGAACTGATGCGCGAGGCGAAGGTGCGCGGGATGCAGGTGGTGATCGTCTCCGACACCTATCTCGATGAAGCGCAATTGAGCGAGCTGATCGCAGCATCGGCAGGCGAAGATGTCGCTGCGATGATCGACTGCATTTTCTGTTCTTCCACCTATGGCAAGTCCAAGGGCGAAGGGCTGTACGAAGATGTGCTGGCGAAGCTGAGGGTCGCGCCGCAGCAGGTCGTCCACCTTGGCGATAATCGCGCGGCCGATGTCGGCGGGGTTGCGCCCTTTGGCGTCAACGCTGTCCACCTAGTGCAATTCCCGCAGGCGGTGCGGGAGCAGATCCGGCTGGAAAGCGCGGTGTCTTCCATGGTGGAAGGGCCCGCGCAGGATCGCCTGGGCGCACCGCAACCGCATCGGGCGGGGCTGGCGCTGGCCATGCCGCAATTGCATGATCCGGCGGAGCAATTGGGTGCCGCCACACTTGGCCCGGTCTTTGCGGGTTTCGAGCGCTGGCTACAGGCAGAGGCAAGGGCGCTGGAGGAAAAGCACGGCGGCACTGTCCACTGGCTGTTCCTGATGCGCGACGGGCATTTGCCCCAGCTGGTCCATCAGGCGACGCCACAAGGGGCGGCCAATCCCGGCCATGCAGTTGAACTGAGCCGCTTCACCGCGACCGCCGCCAGCCTGTCGGACGAGAAGGCGGTTCTCGCCTATGCCAAGGCGGAACTCGGCGTCCGCCCGCAAACGCTGGCGCGGCAATTGCTGATGGAGGAAGGCGAGATCAACACCCTGCTGGGCGATCTTTCGCCCGAGGAGGGCAATGCCGCCTTGTGGAAGGCACTGCGTGAAATCCCGCGCCGCCGCCGCATTGCCCGTGCCTCGCGCGCTTATGCCGAGCGGCTTGTGGCGCATGTCCGCCGCACGGTCGATCCGCAACGCGGCGACGTGCTGATGCTGGTGGACCTCGGCTATAATGGCTCGGTCCAGAACCGCGTTGATGCCCTGCTTGCCAGGGAGTTGGGGGTGCATGTCGCTGGTCGCTATTTGCTGCTGCGCGAGATGGACAGCCCCGGCCTCGACAAGAAAGGTTTTGTCGATGCGCGGCACTATGATGCTCATGCGCTGGAGGCACTCTGCGCCAATGTCGCCGTGCTGGAACAGGCCTGTACCAGCGATTGTGGTTCTGTGGTGGACTATGAACAGGATGGCTCGCCGATCCGCCGCGCCAATGAGATTGACCCGCAACAATCGGCCCAGCGCGAAAAAATGCAGCGCGGTGCCCTCCGCTTTGTCCGCGAACAGGCATCGGCCACCATCCGTGTCGCCGATCCATGCCCCCTCGACCTGTGGCGGCGGGGAGCGGCCGCGGCGATGGCGCGGCTGATGTTCCTGCCACAAATGCACGAGCTGGCGGTGATCGACCGCTTCCAGCATGATGTGAACATGGGTACCGCCAAGACTGTCGCTCTGTTCGATCCGGCAATTGCCCGGCGCGGCCTGCGCGAACGCGGATTGTTCTACATGCGCGGATCGGAACGCATGTATCTCCCCGCCGAGCTGGCCGGGCAGGGGGCCGCAACGCGGTTAGCCTTGCTCGCGACCAAGCGTTTCGGATTGCCGCTGACTTTTGCTGACTTCAGCGAGGCGACCCTTGCGATCCCGGCGGTGTTTGCGACGACGCAGGATGCGAAGTCGCAAATAGTCACCGCCCATGCGACGCAGGATGGCTGGTACATGGCTGCGATCCCGATTGGCGAAAGCCGCTATGCCGTGGCGCTCCAATTCGGGGCGGCTTGCGATTACCTGCAGCTTGATAGCGCCTTTTTCGAAGACCAGGCGGATTTCCTTGGGCGGCGGGGCCACGGGGCAAACAGCAGCCGGATCGACGCCACAGCTGAATTTGACAGCCTGCCGGAGATTGCGCCCGGCCTTTACGATTGCAGCGCGCAAGCAGGCTTCATGATCGTCCATCCACCTGCATCCGCAGAAGTCGGTGGCAAAATCTTAACTGTCGTTTTTCGACCAGTGTTTACGACCAAGGTTAATCGCGTTTCAGCTTCGGAAGCGCATAGGACCGCTGAGGAGCTGTGCTTATGAGCGACCTTTTGATCCATTCCATGGCCGAATTCGCGCCGCTGATCCTGAAATGCCTTGCCCGTGCAAAAGCGCGGCAGGTGGTGGAGATCGGTGCGGAGTTTGGCGGCATGTCCCAGTGCCTGGCAGATTACTGCCTCGAAACCGGGGGGCAGCTGACCAGCATTGATCCCGCACCCAAGCAGGAATTCCTCGACTGGGTGCAGGCCAACCCGCATGTGCGCCATATTGCGCAGCCCAGCCTCGATGTGATGGCAGGCCTGTCTGGCGTTGATGCCTGGGTGATTGATGGCGACCACAATTACTATACTGTCATGAACGAGCTGCGCCACGCCCATGCGCTGGCGCGCGGGGAAGACCGGCCCTTGCTGGTGTTCCTGCATGATATCAGCTGGCCCTGCGGTCGGCGGGACTTCTATTATGCGCCGGAACGGATCCCCGAAGAATTCCGCCTGCCCCACAGCTTTGATGCCGGGGTGACGCTGGACAATGCCGGTTGCCAGAATGATCGCGGGATGCGCGGCATGGGCCAGTTTGCTGTCGCGCTGGAAGAAGGCGGGCCGCGCAACGGCGTGCTGACCGCGATCGAGGATTTCATTTCGGTTGCGGACAGCGAAGGCCAGCCGCTGGTCTTTGCGCACATCCCGGCAGTGTTCGGGCTGGGCGTGTTGTTCGATGGCAGTGCGGACTGGGCGGAAGATGTCGCCGGTTTCCTGCTGCCCTATCACGAGAATGATTTGATCGCCTCGCTGGAGCTGAACCGGCTGCGCAATTACCTCGCCGTAATCGACTGGCAGGACCGCGAGGCAGACCGCCTCTCCGACGCGGCCTGAGGCTGCATTTCTTCTCTCCCATTTCGCGTTTGCGCCTACCCCATTGAAGCAAATGCGAAAGGCCCGGCATCCTGATTGGATGCCGGGCCCCCGGAGGGATGTGCGATTTTCCCTGCTTTAGCGCAGCAGCGAGAGGACGTTCTGCTGGCTCTGGTTCGCCTGGGCGAGCATTGCAGTCGAGGCCTGGCTCAGGATCTGTGCCTTGGCGAGCGCGGCGGTTTCCGCCGAATAATCAGCATCTTCAATCCGCGAACGGGCGTCCGACAAATTGGTGACATTGACCGTGAGGTTGTTCACCGCGGATTCGAGGCGGCTCTGGCCTGCACCCAGCGTGGCGCGGGTTGAAGCAACACCATCCAGCGCATCATCGACATTGCCAATGGTTGCAGTCGCCTTGGTGACGTCAGACACATCGAGTGCGGTCGCCGAAATCTTCGTACCGTCAACGCCGGCCACAGTCAGGGTGATCGTATCGCCCGAATTGGCACCGGTCTGGATGGCGAAGGTCGTGTCCGTGCCCGAAGTCGTGCTGAACAGCGTGTTACCGTTGAATTCGGTGTTGCTCAGGATGTCGCTGATCTGCGCCTGCAGCTCATCGACTTCCTTTTCCATATAGGCACGGTCCGTGTCCTGATAGGTCGCCGATTTCGACTGGACGGCCAGTTCGCGGACACGCTGTAGCATGTTGGTGACTTCGTTCAGCGCACCTTCTGCAGTCTGGGCCAGCGCGATGCCATCATTGGCGTTGCGGATGCCCTGGTTCATGCCGCGCACCTGCGCTGTCATGGTGGTGGCGATGGCGAGGCCGGCGGCGTCGTCCTTCGCGCTGTTAATGCGCTTGCCGGAAGACAGGCGTTCCATGGCCGTGCCAAGCATTTTGTTGGCGGACTGGGACGCGCTGGCTGCCTTGAGCGAGCTGATATTGGTATTGATCACAGACATTGTTGCAAACTCCCTTGCAGTCTCCGTTTCGACACTGCCGTTGCGAGGTGTTGCATCGCGGCAGCCACAGACAAGACCGGCACAGCGGCTGGGATTTTTAGGGTGAGGGCGCATTTCCCTTTGTCAGGCCACCCTCGCGCGCGTGCGGGGAAACAAAGTGACTAGGTAGTTTACACAGGGCTGAAATTAGCGGCTCCTTGGTCGTCACACCCGCACAAACGCTCCATCAGATTGGTTAACAAACCGGGGGGCGTGATGGGGCAGCTCAACACCACCGAAAATTTTGAAATGGCGCATGGGGCACTGGCGGCAAAGCTGGCGGGCCTCGCGCCGTCACTGTTCACCGATGGTCCGGTGATGCTGGCAGATGCTGGCGAGGGTGCGCGGGGGGCGATTGCTGTCGCCCGCCACCCTCTACCGGGCCTGACCTGTGACGAGCAGGGTTGCCGGGTGCTTAGCTATGCCGACCCGGTGGCAGAAGCGAGCCTGGCGGCACTGGTCGCCTGTATCGGCGAAGCAGGCGGGCCGGTTGCGGCCGACCCGGAAAGCCTCTCTGTCCTCGCCCTCGCTGAACGCCTCGCTCAAACCGACATCCCGGTGCTGGTCGGCGGACCGACCGGCACGGGCAAGGAAGTGCTGAGCCGCTTCATCCATGATCGCAGCACCCGCCGCAGCGGGCCCTTCATCGCGGTCAATTGCGCTGCAATCCCGGAGACCATGCTGGAAGCCATGCTGTTCGGCCATCGCAAGGGTGCCTTCACCGGCGCGAGTGAGGCAGGCGAAGGTTTCTTCCGCGCGGCGGATGGCGGAACCCTGCTGCTCGACGAGATCGCGGAAATGCCGCTCTCCTTGCAGGCCAAGCTGCTGCGCGCGCTTCAGGAAGGCGAAGTGGTGCCTGTGGGCGCGACCAAGCCGATCAAGGTTGATGTGCGCATTGTCGCCGCCGCCAATCGCGAGCTGGCGCAGGAAGTAGAGCAAGGCCGCTTCCGCGAAGATCTGTTCTATCGCCTCAATGTCTTTCCCATCAGCCTGCGCCCTCTGCGCGAACGCCCGGCCGATATCGCCCCGCTCGCCTTTGCGCTGCTGATGCGCCATGCGCCCGACCCGGACCATGTGCCGTGGATTTCCGATGTCGCCCTGGCCATGCTGCGGATGCACGGTTGGCCGGGCAATGTACGCGAGTTGGAGAATGTCATCCGCCGCGCGCTGGTGCTCAGCAGCGGGGCGAGGGAGATCGGCCCGGATCATATTGCGTTTGACCAGGCTGCCCGTGCGGTAGAGCCGGGCATGGCAGCGGATGGCTCGGCGAAACTGTCCAAGGTCGTGCTTTTGTCGGAAGCGAAAGCGATCATGCAAACGCTCGACGCCTGTGGTGGCAAGCGTGCTGAAGCCGCAAAGCGACTGGGCATTTCCGAACGCACCTTGCGCTATCGCCTCGCGTCGTTCCGTGAAGCCGGGATCGCGATTGGCGGAGGCCGGTTGTGAGCGGCCCCGGTGCCATTGGCGGAGCCGGAGGCGGCGTGGGCGATATTATCGCCATGCGCCAGCAATTGCTGGAGCGAAACCGGCTGCTGCAGGAGCTCAAGCAAGGCGGCAAGGCCGACGGCGCTGCCCCTACGGCGGAACCGGCTGGTGGCGGCTTTGCTGATAGTCTGAAAGGCGCGCTCGACAATGTCAGCGCAACCCAGAACCGCGCGAGCGAAATGTCTGCCGCCTATGAGCGCGGGGAAGTCACGGACATCGCCAAGGTCATGCTCGCCCGGCAGGAAGCGGGCCTCGCTTTCGAAGCGACGCTGCAAGTCCGCAACAAGCTTCTGTCTGCCTATCAGGAAATCATGCGGATGGGGGTTTGATAGATGAGTGATCTCGTCCCCGCTTCACCCCCTTCGCCGCCCACGAATTTGTTTGATCCCCTGCGCGATCCGGCGGGCGGAAGTGTGCTGAGCCGTCTGGGTGCCTTCGCGGCCCAGCCACCGGTGCGCAAGGCTCTGCCTTGGTTTGGCGGGGTCGCCGGGATCGGTTTGCTGGCGCTGACATGGGCCGCGATGAGCCCGCCGCCGCAGCGCGTGCTCTATAGCTCGCTTAGCGATGGGGAGCGGGCGGAAGTGGTTGCCGCGCTCGATCAGGCGGCGATTGATTACACCATCGACAACAATAGCGGTGCGCTGAGCGTGGGCGAGGATGACCTCTATCGCGCGCGGATGCTGGTTGCCTCCAATGGCGCGCTGGCTGCGCCCGAAAGCGGCACACAATTGCTCGACAGCCTGCCCATGGGGGCGAGCCGCACGCTGGAAGGCGACCGGCTGCGCGCCGCGCAGGAACGCGAATTGCAGCTGACCATCATGGAGATTGACGGGGTGGAGGCGGTGCGGGTCCACCTCGCACAGGCCGAGAAATCCGTCTTCGTGCGCGAGGATACGCCGCCCAAGGCCTCTGTCATGTTGCGTATGGCGCGTGGGCGGCAATTGTCTGACAGTCAGGTGGCTGCGATTGCGAACCTTGTCGCGGCGTCGGTTCCCGGCCTGTCGATCGAGGATGTGCGGATCGTGGACCAGCATGGTCGCTTGCTGTCGGAGCAATCGGGCGAAGAAGCCGACCGGCTGGAATTGCAGGCACGGATGGAAGCGAAACTGCGCGGCCAGCTGGACCAGTTGCTCACCCCGATGCTGGGGGCAGGCAATTTCTCCTCTGAAATCCAGGTCGAACTGGACATGGACGAAGTTACCAGCGCGCGGGAGAGCTATGACAAGGAAGGCGCTGTTCGCCGTGAAGTCACCAGTGAAGCGCAAACCCGTGCGGACAGGCAAGCGATCGGCGTGCCCGGCGCGACGACCAATACAGCCCCGGAAGCCGCCACGCCGGTCCCCGGTGCACCGCAGGGGACGGAAGCCGCCGCTGATGAAACGCCGCCGATCAATGGCGAAAGCTCGGCCAGCCGCACCTATGAGCTCGGCCGCGAAGTTGCGGTCTCCAGCAACAAGCCGGGCGGGGTGAAGCGGCTCTCGGTCGCGGTCGCGCTCAGCCAGGCGGCCATGAAAGATGCCAAGCCGGAAGACCTGAAGAAGATCGAGGACCTTGTTGCGGCCGCGACCGGGGCGGATACCGCGCGCGGGGACAAGGTCACCGTCATCATGCGGCCCTTCGAACCGGTCTCGATGGAAGACATGAACTTCTGGGAAACCCCGTGGTTCGCCACCATCCTGCGCAATGTCGTGGCGCTGCTCAGCGTGCTGCTGGTGCTGCTGCTCGGCGTGCGCCCGCTGCTCAAGATCCTGCGTGGCGATAAAGGCGCAGCAAAAGCGGATGAGGAAGAGAGCGTCGCGGGGAAGGATAGCGATGCGGGTGAAGAGAGCGAGGACGGCGAAGTCCGCCTGCCCGCGCCCGGTGAAGCTCCCGACCGCGATCAACTCGCCGCGCAGGTCGAGTTGGCGCAGCGGATCGTCCGCGAAAAGCCAGACGATGCGCTGATCGCGCTGCGCCAGATGCTGGCTGACAACGCCCAGCCGCAGGGAGAGGAAGCATGAGCGAGCTGGATGATGGCGTAGAGAATGCGGTGACGCAGCCCGCGCCGGAACCGGTCTGTGGCCCGGACCAGGCAGCGGTGATGGTGATGCTGCTGGAGGATGAGGATGCCTCCGCTCTGCTCGGCCGCCTTACGCCTGAGGAACTGCGCCTGCTCGGCTCGCGCATGTGCGCGCTGGGCGAGATCGAGCCGCAGGCAATTGCCATGGCGATTGCCGGTTTTGCCGAGAAGGCTGACCGGCTGGGCCTGACTGCGCATGACCGCGTGGGCCGGGTGCACCGGATGATGGCGGGTGCGGTCGGCACTGTAAAAGCTGACAGCCTGATGCGCCGCATTGCGCCGGATGATGGCGAGCAGAACTCCGCGCTGGAGCTGGCGCGCTGGCTGGAACCGGACGTGATCCTGCCGCTGATCGAAGGCGAACATCCGCAAGCGATTGCAGTCCTGTTGGTGCAGCTCGACCCTGAGGTCGCGGCCATGGTCCTTTCGGGCCTGCCAGAACATACCCAGCCACAGGTGGTCCACCGGATCGCGACGCTGGGGCCAGTCTCGGCCGATGCGGTGGAAATGCTGGAAGAGGCGCTCTCCACCCGGATCGCCCAGCTCCATGGTCGCCGTCCGCTGGAGATTGGCGGGCTGCAGGAAGCGGCCGACATCATCAACAATTCCTCGCGCGCGCTGGGCAAGCGGATCGTCCCCGAAATCAGCAAGATCGACAAGAAGCTGGCCAAGGATATCGAAGCCGAATTGTTCAAGTTCGAACATCTCTTCGAGCTCGACCCGCAACAGATGGGCGCGCTGCTGCGCGAAGTGGAAAGCGAGACATTGATCGACGCGCTGAAGGGCACAGAGGACGAACATCGCGAGGTGTTCTTCCGCGCCATGTCCAGCCGCGCTGCCGATGGCGTGAAGGACGAAATCGACGCGCGCGGGCGGCTGAAGAAAGCCGATGTCGAAGCGGCACAGAAGGAAATCGTCGCCATCGCCAAGCGGCTTGCCGCTGACGGTACGCTGGTGCTGGGCGGTGGGGACGAGGATTATGTCTAGCCTGCCCTTTGCGGCCTTTGGCGAACGGCAGGGCTTTGCCCCTGATGCACGCTTTTCTCGCGTCTCGCGCGAGCCGGTGCTGGAACCGGTCGATGAGCAGGACCCGGTCGAGATCGCCTATGAACAAGGCCTCGCCGAAGGGCGCGCCGCAGCAGAGGCTGAAGCGCAGGCCATACTGGCGGCGCATGAGGCGCAATGGGCGCAGTTGCAGGTCTCGCTGGCTCAGCTCGATGCCGAAGCGCTGGAGGGCTTGCGCGAGAAATTGCGGTTGACCGTACTTGCCTTGTGCGAGGAAGCTGTGCTGCCACTCGCGCTCGATCCGGACGGGCTGACCGCGCGGATTGAGGCAGCGCTGGGCATGCTCCAGCGCGCGCAGGATGAGCGGCGTTTGCGGCTTCATCCTGACGATCTCGAATTGCTGCGCGACCGCTTGCCGCAGGGCTTGGCGGTCGAAGCCGATCCCTCGCTGGAACGCGGGGCCTTGCGGATCGAAACCGAAGATGGCGGGGTCGAGGATGGCCCCGGCCAATGGCGCCGAATCCTTGCCGAAGCGTTCGACGCATGCTGACCACGCTGGAGCCTCTGTTTGACGGGCTGGCGCTGGCCCCGCCTGACCTGTCGCCGCGCCGCTATGGGCTGGTGACCGCCTGCGATGGCGGATTGCTGGAGGTTAGCGGGTTGTCGGTGCCGGTCGGCGCGCTGTGCCGCATTGCGCATGGTGCGGGTGCGCAGCTCACTGCCGAAGTGATCGGTTTCCGCAATGGCCGCACGCTGATGATGTTGCTGGGAGACACGGTGCTGCTGCGCCCCGGCGCGCGGGTGCGGCCCGAGGGGCGACCTGGCATGCTCGCGGTCGGCCCGGCCTATATGGGGCGCGCTGTCGATGGGCAGGGAATCCCCATCGACAGCGACGGGGCCTTGCATCCCTCCGCCTCCTGGCCTGCAGGCGGGGTGCGCAGCGGCGCGCTCGACCGGGCGAGTGTGAGAGAATGTTTCGATACAGGTGTGCGCTCGCTCAATGCGCTGACGACATTCGGTGTCGGGCAGAGGATCGGCGTGATGGCCGGTTCCGGCGTCGGCAAGTCCGTGCTGATCGACATGATCGCCGGCGGTGCCGATGCTGATGTCGTCATTGTCGGATTGATCGGCGAACGCGCGCGCGAAGTGTCCGACTTCGTCGAACGGCATATGAGTGGCGAGACGGCCAAGCGGACCGCTGTTGTGGCGGTGCCCGCCGATCATGCGCCAAACCTGCGGTTGCGCGGGGCGTTGCTCGCCACCAGCCTTGCCGAATATTTCCGCGCGCAAGGAAAGCGCGTGCTGCTGGTAATCGACAGTCTCACCCGCATCGCCCATGCCGCGCGCGAAATCGGCCTGCTGCTGGGCGAACCGGGTGCGGCAAGGGGCTATCCACCGTCAGCGCTGGCGACCATCACCAAGCTGGTCGAACGCGCAGGGAATTCCGCCGACAGCGGCGGCTCGATCACCGGGCTCTACACCGTGCTCGCCGATGGTGACGACCATAATGACCCGGTGGTCGATACAGCGCGAGCAATCCTTGACGGGCATATCGTGCTGAGCCGCGAACTGGCGCAGCGCGGGCAATATCCGGCGGTTGATGTGCCCGCCTCCCTCAGCCGGGTGATGGCCGACATTGTCACGCCAGACCATGCCAGTGCTGCGCGCGAATTGCGCGGATTGCTCGCCGCGCAGGAAGCCAATCGCGACCTCGTGCTGATGGGGGCCTATCGCGAAGGGTCAGACCCGCAGCTGGACCGGGCCATGGCTTTGCAGTCCCAAATTTCTGCCTTCCTGGGGCAGGCTCCTGGTGAGCGGGTGGCGCTGAACCAGTCGATCAGCGAGCTTGCCGCGCTGCTGAGCGATGGCTGATCCCAAACGCTCGCTGCGCCGCGCGAAACTGCTCGAACGCGTCCGCGCAGTCGAGAAGCGCGCCCATGCGTTGGAGGCACAAGCAGCCGAGGAAAACCGCGCGCGTCTCGAAGGTGTGGCCGCGCGCAGCCTCGGCCTTGCCAGCGATTATGCTGCGACTGCCAGGGTCAGCGATGGCCTCGAATTGCGCGCGCGCCACGCGCTTGCCAGCGGGTTGCGCGACATATCGGTGCAGGCAGCGGGCAACGCCGAGCAGGCGCGCCGCATGGCCGATGCCAAGCTGGCCGAACTGGCCGGAGCTGAACAGCGCCGCCGCGCGGCAGAGGATCATGCCACCGGCCTCGACCGGGCAATCCGCGCGCCAAAGCCCGATGCGAGCCCCGCGCGCAAGTCTGGCACAGCTCTTGAATAGGGTTGGGCATATGATGACCCAGACCCCGCCTTCGCTGCTCGCAAAGCTTTTCGCCACTATCCAGCCCGCTGCTGGAGAAGGTGTCACGTTGCCATCTCCAGCTTCGGAAAAGCCTGCAATTCCAGGCTTTTCCGCCGCGCTGGCCAAGTTGGCCGTTGCCAAGCAGGTCGTGGCTGCAGAAGAAAGCGCGAACCCGGAACTGCCGCACCCCCCCGGATTGGGCGGCAAGGCATTGCCGCAACCGGCAAGCACCGGCAAGCACCTGCCGCCTGTTGCCGCTCCGGCCCTTAAGAGCGAAGCGCAACCGTCTCTCGTGCCAGTCATGCGTCCCGCGCCGGGCGTGGTGGTTCCGCCAAAAACGCCCATAGCACCCCCGCCGGAACTTGTTCCTGTCAGTAAGCCGCTGCGCGGCGCGAAGCTGGCTAAGCCAGAACCACACCCGGTCAGCGATCCGATGGCGGTTGGCAAGCTGGCAACCAAGCCCGCCGACCAACCGATGCCTGTCTCGCGCTATATCAAATCAGAGCGCAAGCCGCTCGAAACGCTTCCGATCATGGAGCGTGAGAAGTCAACTGACCAACCCCATGCGCCAAGCGTGCAGCTGGTGGCCCCGTCCCTTCGCGAGCAGGATGTCCGGCCTGATCTTCCGCGCCCAACCTCGCAATTAGAGCAGCCCGTCACGTTCCCGGAAACGGATCTTGCGTCAGAGGCAGTCTTGTTGCCGGTCAATCTCGCCCCGGCGCCGACGCTGCCAGCTTCTGTCCCTGTTGCAGAGCCTGAGCTTGGGAAGGGCCAGAAGGCTGAAAGCCCCGCCCCTGCGCCCACGCCCGGTGCGCTTGTACCAGAGGCAGAATCGCCTCGCCCGCAGGTGCCAACAGCAACCCCGGTCGTCATTTCCGCCGTTCCGCGACGGGCCGTGACAGACTCCGGCCAGAGCGGGAAGGCTTCCCAGCCGACCCGGCGTGATATCTCCGAACCGCAAAAGCTTGAGGGCGCTGCGCCGCAAGCCTTGCCGACACTGGCAAACGCCTCGCCCCGCGCTGCCAGCTCCCGCTCGCCGCTGGCGCCACTGCCTGCGACATCCGGGACAGAGCGTGATGCGCCCCAGCCGGTTGTGGCCCCCAAACAGGCCTTGCCTGCCGCAGCGCAGCCAGTGCCGCAAACGCCTGCGCAGACCACTGCCACGCAGCCCGCCATCCAGGCTGATCTTCCGGCTCCCGCCATGCCCCATGATCCGGCCATTGCGCCTGCCATGGATAGCACAGCGATTGCCCGGCTGGTGGACCAGCTGGCCGCTGCGCGCGAGGCCTTTGCCCCTGCGCAAGCGCAGATTTCGCTCGACCACGCAGAATTTGGCGAGATTGACTTGCGCTTCTCGCAAGCTCGCGGCGGGGAACTGCAGATCGAGATAGCCGCCGAAGACCCAGCCCTGCCACACGCGCTTGCGGCTGCCCAGCCGGGCGAGCAGGCGGGCAGCTTCCGCCAGGGCGACAGCCAGCCGCAACACCAGCCACGCATGGTGGGCAACGCAGAGCGCGACATGTCTGGCTCTGCGGGCGAAGGCCGCGCGCGCGAGGATGCGCGGCGCGACCAACCTGCGCGCCAGCAGCGCCAGAGCCATTCCGACACTGGCCGCGATGGCACCCCGCCGCGCGGTACCTACGCCTGACATGATTGAGACCAAAAGGGGCACGCAATGAGCAAGAAGAAAGAAGAGGGCGAAGGCGCGAAGAAAGGCGGGATGATGATGAAGATCATCCTTGCCGTCGCGCTGCCCGCTGCCGGTGGCGGCGGCGTGTTCGGCCTGATGGCGGCCGGGGTAATCGGTGGCCACGAAGAGGAAAAGGATCGCGGTCCGGCGCTGGTGCGCAAGGATGAAGCCGATCCCTATGCGCCGCCGAAGGAAGGCAAGGAGGCCGGACTGGAAACCGTCTATGGCGAAGGTGGTAGTGAATACCGCACTGTCTATTATGCCTTTTCTGACGATTTCACTTCAAACCTGAAGCATTCGGACTCGCTCGTGCAGATGAGCCTGGCGGCTTCAACCCGCCGTGATGGTCGCGTGCTGATGTGGCTGGAATCGCATGAACTGGCAATCCGCTCGCGCATTTTGGTTGAACTCGCCGACACGCCGGAAGAGCTGGTCTTCACCCCCGAAGGCAAGAAGGAACTGCAGAAACGGCTGACCAAGGCAATCAATGAAGTGCTGATCGAAGAGGAAGGATTTGGTGGCGTGGATAATGTCCACTTCCGGTCCTTTATCGTCCAGTGAAGCCCCAACGCGCCTTTACCGCGGCCGGGATTGCCGCGAACCATTGCGAAGCCCTGATGGGGCGGCGCGTGGGCGAGGAGGAGTTGCTGGCGCGGTTGACCCGCATGGGCGGGCGGCTTGCACGACTCCTGCCTGCGGCGCTGGCGCCCTATTGTGGTGGCAAGGTGCCAGCCGTGCGCACGCTCGATATCGAGCGGCTGAGCGAACCGGCGCTGGCAGAACGGATTGGTCCGCTGGCTGGCAATGCAGTGCTCGGCAGCGAAGCCCATGGCCCGGCCATGCTGCTATCTGTCGAGGCGCTGGCTGTCTTTGCCCAGCTTGACCGCGCCTTTGGCGGGGTGGGCGATGTAGCGGACCCGCTGCCCAGCGCTTTCCCGACTTCCGGCACACTGCTGCTGTCGCGTATCCATGCAGCGGTTCTGGGGCCGTTGAACGATGTGCTCGGACCGGACCGAGCCGTGTCCCTGCTCGCCAGCGATAGTGACTATACCACGCTGGAAGCCTTCCCTCGCGAGGCACAGTTGGCGGTGCTGGTGTTCGAGTTTGCCGCGCGCGATGCGCGGCCCTGCGAACTCACGCTGGCGCTGCCCATGCCGGTGCTGGAACGGCTCTTCGCCACCAGCCACCCACCGAAGCCGCGTGGGATCAATATCGCGCGTGGCCCGTTCGACGTTCCTTTCGCGGAGATGCCGCTGCAGCTCGATGCGCGGCTGGTCGATATGCGCCTGCCCCTGCGCACACTCGCCGGGCTGGCGGTGGGACAAGTGCTGCCCGTTTCGGTCGCCCGCAAAGTGCCGCTCTCGATAGGTGGCACGGTGCTCGCCCATGGCACGCTGGGGGAACAGGATGACTGCGTCGCCCTGAAGGTGACCGACACGCCCCTGAACCCGCCCATGCCCCCAATTCCAGAGATGCAGGAGATCCCCGCATGAACGCCCCAGCAGCCGGTTTCGGCCTGATTCAGGACATTGATGTCCGCCTGACCGTGGAACTTGGCCGCGCGGAAATGAGCCTGCGCGACGTGCTCGCCCTGCAAGAGGAAAGCGTAGTGATGCTCGACCGTCTGACGGACCAGCCGCTGGATGTGATGGTCAATGGCAAGCTGATCGCGCGGGGCGAAGTTGTTGCGGAAGGCAATCGCTTTGGCCTGCGCATCCTCGAACTGGCGGGCGCGCCAGGCAATACGGGGGAGGCAGGCTGATGCTCTGGTACATTCTCAAGCTGCTGGTGTTGCTCCCGCTGATCGGGGCGATGATCTGGGGCAGCCTGCGCCTTGCCAGCAAGTTGCAAGGTCGCCTGGGCGCGCCGCAGGGCGGGTCAGGCCGCAGTGTGCGCGTGGTCGAAACCGTGATGCTCAGCCCCACCCAGCGCCTTGCCGTGCTGGAATTCCACGGGCGGGAGATTTTGGTCGCGACCGGGCGCAATGGCCTGACCCGGCTGGGTGAAGCGCCGGCGCGGGAGACGGTTGATGCGTAAGTGCGTCAAGTGGCTCCTCGCCATCCCCGCATTGTTCACGCCTGCAATCGTCCACGCACAAGTGGCGGTGCCGGGTGCGCTCGATCGCGCCTTCAGCTCTGTCGGTGGTGTGGAAGGGTCCGAACTGAGCCTGTCATTGCAGCTCCTGCTGCTGATGGGTCTGCTGACGATCCTGCCCGCCCTGATCCTGATGATGACCAGCTTCACGCGGATCATCGTGGTGCTGGCGATCCTGCGGCAGGCGCTGGGATTACAGCAATCGCCGCCTAACCAGGTACTGGTGGGGCTGTCGCTGTTTCTCTCGCTCTTCATCATGGCGCCCACGCTTGAACGGGTGAATGCCAATGCGATCGAACCCTATGCAGCGGGCAGCATCAACGCTGAGCAGGCGATTGCCGCCAGCGGCAAGGAATTCCACGCCTTCATGGTCAAGCAGACCCGCGAAAGCGACCTCGCCATGTTTGCGGAGATCGCCAAGGCCCCGAAATGGGCCAGCCCGCAGGATGTGCCGTTCTCGATCCTGCTGCCGGCCTTTGTCACCAGTGAGCTGAAGACGGCGTTCCAGATCGGCTTCATGCTGTTCCTGCCCTTCCTCGTGATCGACCTCGTGGTCTCCAGCGTGCTGATGAGCCTTGGCATGATGATGATGAGCCCGATGCTGGTCAGCTTGCCGTTCAAGCTCTTGCTGTTCGTGCTGGTCGATGGCTGGGCGCTGCTGATGGGCAGCCTGGCGGCGAGCTTTGTTTAGCATGGAGGCCAGACGATGGACGAAATGAACCTGTTGCTGTCCTATGCGGATCGCATGTTGTGGACCACCGCGTTGCTGGCCGCGCCGATCCTGCTTTCCAGTCTGGCAGTCGGGCTGGTGGTTGGGCTGGTGCAGGCAGCGACTTCTGTCAATGAGCAGACGCTCACTTTCGTGCCCAAGCTGGCAGCGATTGCGCTGGTGCTGGTGTTGATGGGGGCGAGCATGATGGCGCTGCTGAGCGATTTCCTGCAGCAGGTCTTCGCCCAGATCGCCACTATCCATCATTGATAGACCATGATCGGGCTCGATTTCGGCTTTGGCGCGCTGGAGGCGGATTTCTGGCGTGTCGCCTTTCTAATGCTGCGCGTGGGGGCAGCGCTGATGGCTGCGCCCTTCTTCGGCGCGGCCAATATTCCGGTGCTGGCGCGGATATGCCTGACCTGCGCTTTGGCGATCTTCATCGCCGCTTGGCTGCCGGTGGAGGTGCCGCAGGCGCTGTTTAGTGTGCAGGGGTTATTGGCCGCAGCGGGCGAGGTGCTGATCGGGCTGACGCTCGGCTTTGTCCTGATGCTGGCCTTTGCCGCTCCGTCCGCCGCTGCCGAAGTAATCGGCGGGGGGATGGGCATGAGCATGGCGATGACCAGCGACCCGGCCAGCGGGGCGCAGATCAGCGCCTTTGGCCAGTATTTCGCCATCGTCCTGACCCTGATCTTCCTCAGTCTCGGCGGGCATCTACACTTCATTGCGCTGCTGACGGAGAGCTATCGCACCTTCCCGCCGGGTGAGACCTGGCTAGGGGCCGAGCGGCTGGCGCTGGTACCATCTTTCGCTGCGACCATGTTTGAAACGGCGGTGCGGATCGCCCTGCCGGTGACATTGGTGCTGTTGCTGGTGCAGATCGTCACCGGTGTGCTCAGCCGCTCCGCCCCGGCGCTGAACCTCTTTGCGCTGGGCCTGCCTGCGGGCGTGCTGGCAGGGCTGGCAGCTCTGATTATTGCGGCCCCCATTATCTATGACCAGCTGACCGGGATTGTCGAAACTGCACTGGCGCAGGCCGCGCAAGTGATTGCCCCATGAGCGACGCCAGCGAGAAGCCCTTTGATCCAACCCCCAAGCGGCTGCGCGAAGCCGCGAAGAAAGGGGATGTGCTGCGCTCGAAAGAGCTGGCGACAGCAGCGGTCATGCTGGTGGGCGCAAGCTGGCTGGTGCTGGCCGGGCCGTGGTTGCTGGCGGATCTGGCTGAACTGGCCCGCGCGGGATTTCGCTTTGATCGGGGCGAGCTGGAGAGCTTCCAGCCCGGCGTGGTGATGACCAGCGCGCTCAAGACGCTCCTGCCACCAATCTTCCTACTCGCCATCCCGGTGCTGATCGCGGCGCTGGTGGCGCAATTGGGAATTGGGGACGGTCGCTGGGTCGGCGGCAATATCGCCTTCAAGGGGTCGCGCATTAATCCGCTTTCGGGCCTGAAGCGGATGTTCGGGATGAATGGCCTGATTGAAATGGGCAAGGGGCTGGCCAAGGTGGCGCTTCTGGGCGGCATCGCATGGCTGTGGGGCCTTGGCTGGGTGGAGACGATTGCCGGGCTGGGCCGCGGCAGCCTCTCCTCCCAGCTGACGGCTGGCTGGGGCGCCCTGACCTCGCTGCTCTTCGCCCTGTCGGGCGGGCTGGTGGTCATTGCGCTGGTCGATGTGCCCATCCAGTGGAGCCGCCGCCAGAAACGGCTCAAGATGAGCCATCAGGAACTGAAAGACGAAGCCAAGGAAGCCGAAGGGTCGCCGGAGGCCAAACAGGCCCGCAAGCAGCGCCAGCGCGAGATTGCACGCGGGGCGGTGACCGGGGCGATGCGGCAGGCGCAATTCCTCGTCACCAACCCGACCCATTTTGCCATCGCGATGACCTATGACCCGGCGCGTGCTTCCGCCCCCATCGTGCTGGCCAAGGGGCGCGGAGACAAGGCGCTGGCGATGCGCGAACTGGCGGGAGAATTCGGCGTGCCGATGCTTGAATATCCGCAACTGGCGCGTGCGATTTTCTTCACGACGCGTGAGAGCCAGACGATCCGAGAAGAGCTTTATGCAGCCGTTGCAGCTGTGGTGGCTTTCGTACTCTCGCTCAAGCGCGGCGAGCATGTGCCCTTGCCAGAAATCGCTGTGCCGCTGGAACTGCGCTTTGACGCGGATGGGCAACGGGAGGCTTAAGTCCAGCCTTCCGTTGCCGTTCTCCTTACCATGGAAAGTACATCCCTCGTCACGCAACTGGGTGCCGGCAGCGGCATCGACATGGCGCAATTGGCGACCAGCCTCGCTACGGCGCAATTCGACCTGCGCAGCCGCCGATTGGCGGAAAAGAGCGACACGCTTGAGCGGCAGATTTCGACTGCGTCGGAACTCAAGAACATGCTCTCCCAACTCGCCAGCGCCCTGGGCGATCGGGTGCGCAATGGCGATCTGTCGGCGCAGCCGAGCGTGGCGAACAGCTTTGTCGCCAGCGCCAGCGTCCCGCCCGGGACGAGTGGCAGCGGCAGCTACAGCCTTGAAGTCACTGCGCTCGCCAGTGCGCAAACGCTGGCAAGCCCGGCCTTTGCCAATGCAACGGATACGGTCGGAGCTGGTCAACTGGTGCTGCGTTTCGGCGTCACCAGTGGCAGCGGTTTTATCGCCGATACAGGCCGCGATCCGGTCGCCATCGACATTGCCAGTGGCTCTTCGCTTGCGGACATCGCCGCCTCTATCAATGCCAAGGGCGCAGGCGTCGATGCCTATGTCGCGCAGACCACGAATGGTGCGCAACTGGTGCTCAAGGGGCAGGAAGGTGAAACGAACGGCTTTATCCTCGAAGCTACCGAAACGCTGGGTGAGGAAGGCCTCGCGGCGCTGGCGTGGAATCCTGCTGCTGGCGGCAATCCAGCACATTTGAAAGCACAGGCGGGCGATGCCGCTTTCGAGCTGGATGGCCTGCCCATGACCAGCGCCAGCAATGATACGGGGGAAATTGCACCGGGCCTCTCGCTCAACCTGACGGCTACCAATATCGGCGCGCCGACCACGATCAGTTTCTCCGATCCGGCGAACAGCATTTCCGAGGCGATGCAGGATCTTGTCACGGCGCTCAACGAAGTGGCCGGGCAGCTCAAGGCGGCCACCGATCCGCTGACCGGCGATCTCTCGCGCGACAGTGGTGCACGCGCCTTGCAGCGCGCCTTCTCCGGCCTTGCGGGTGAGATTATCATGCCCAATGCGCCGGAAACGGGCGTACGCAGCCTGTCCGACCTTGGTCTGGCAACGGAACGCGACGGGACCTTCCGGCTGGATGGCGCGCGCCTGCAGGCAACATTGGAACGCGATCCGGACGGCGCAGCGGCAATGTTCACCAGCGGGCTTTACGGCGTTTATGCGACCGTTGACCGGATCTCGCGCTCTGCCTCCAGCACGGGTGATCCCGGTTCGCTGGCCGGCTCGCTGGCGCGCTACGAGCGGCTTTCGCGCGACGCCAGCGAAGATACGGCACAGCTGGTGGAGAAGCAGGAAGCGCTCCGCTCGCAATTGCTCACCCGCTTCAGCCGTGCTGATGTCCGCATTGGCGCAGCGCAAGCGACGCTGTCCTTTCTGCAGCAACAGATAGATGCCTGGAACGGGAGCAATCGCTGATGCTCGCCTATAGTGATCCGGGTGAAGCCTATCGTCGCAGCGAAGTGGATGCGCGTATTCGTAGCGCGCGGCCGGAACAACTTGTCACCATGTGTTGTGAGCAGGTGTCCGTGGGGATCGGCAGCGCGATTGCAGCGGAACTGCGCGGCGATGCAACGGCCCGCAGCAGAGGGCTGACTCGCGCGCTGTCGGCGCTGACCGCGCTGGAAATGGGCGTGGATCGCAACCAGCCGCTCGCCGATGTTCTCACCAATATGTATGCCAATGCCAAGCGTGCGATCCTCGATAATGTCGTGAGCTTTGACCGGCCTACGCTGGATCAGGTGCGGACGGATTTCGCTGAGCTGTCCGAGGTTTTCGCCTCGTTGAAGCACGGTGCCTAAAGCGCTTGCCCGGCGGCATGGCCACTGGCCCAGGCCCATTGGAAATTATAGCCGCCCAGCCAGCCGGTCACATCCACGGCCTCGCCGATCGCGAACAGGCCGGGGAGCTTTTTTGCTTCCATCGTCTGCGAAGAGAGTTCGGTGGTGCTGATCCCGCCTGCGGTCACCTCGGCCTTGGCGAAACCTTCCGTGCCATTGGGGTGGAAGGTCCAGCGGCGCAGTTGCTCTTCTGCCTTACGCAAAGCCTTGTCTGTTGCATTGCCCAGTTCGACTTCCAGCCCCAGCCGTTCTGCCAGCGTGGCGGCAAGCCGTTCTGACAGGCTTTCGCGCAGCAGCGCTTTGAGCGTGGCGCGCGGATTGCTGCGCTTTGCCTCCAGCAACCAGTCGCGCGGGGTGCCTGGCAGGAAGTCGATCAGCACTGGCTCACCCGGTTTCCAATAGCTGGAGACTTGCAGGATCGCCGGGCCGGACAGACCGCGATGGGTGAACAGCGCCGCTTCGTGGAAAGTCGCCTTTCCCGCAGTGGCATCGACCGGAGCGGAAACGCCGGATAATTCGCGGAACAGCAGGTCCTCCCCGCCCAGGGTCAGCGGGACCAGGGCCGGGCGCGGTTCAACCACTTTCAGCCCGAATTGCCGTGCGAGCCGGTAGGCGAAATCGCTTGCGCCCATTTTCGGGATCGAGGGCCCGCCCGTGGCAATCACCAGTTTTGCTGCGCTGTGCCTTCCCTCTTGCGTGGTCACGATAAAGGCGTTGCCATCGTGGGTGACCGCCTCGACCTCTTCCCCGCAACGCAGGTCAACCTCGCCGCCCGCGCATTCTTCCAGCAGCATATCGACAATTTGCCGCGCAGAGCCATCGCAGAACAGCTGGCCCAGCGTCTTTTCGTGCCAGGCAATGCCGTGCTTTTCAACAAGGTCGAGGAATTCGCGCGGCGTGTAGCGGGCGAGGGCTGACTTGGCGAAATGCGGATTGGCGGAGAGGTAATTGCCCGGCCCGGCGCCGATATTGGTGAAATTGCAGCGCCCGCCGCCGGAAATCAGAATTTTCTTGCCCGGCTTTTCCGCACGCTCCAGCAGCAGCACACGCTTGCCGCGTTGCCCGGCGGTAGCAGCGCAGAACAGGCCAGCCGCACCCGCGCCCAGGATGATGGCGTCATGTTCAGATTGCGGCATAGGCCAGAGCCCCCGCTGCACAGGCGGTGGGCAGTGCGAACGCCCGATAGGCCCATAACGGAATGCGCGCTGCCCACCATTGTGCATAGGCATGATGCCAGCGCCGCGGGAGGGCGAGAATCAACAACGAACTGCCGAGGATGAACCAGCCACCAAGCAAGAACAGGTCAGGTGTCTTGGTATCCGCCGATCGCAGGACCAGCGCGGCCCCGGTTGCCCCCCGCAAGAGATGTTCGCCCACATGGATGGTCAGATTGCTGCCCATGGCGGCCAGACCCTGCTGTGCACGAGCGGGGGAAAGGGCACATAGTCCGGATACGCCGAACAGCCATGCGGCCGCCAGCAGCACAAAGGCGAGAGAGACGATGGATATCATAGCTGTACACCACCAATCAGGCTTGTACCTGCTCTTCTGTGTCTGCCAGATCAGCCTCTTCGTGATGCTCCTGCAGGATTGACCAGCCGGCGAGGAACAGCCCGGCCACAACCGGGCCGAGCACGATGCCGGACAGGCCCATAGTCGCAATCCCGCCCAGCGTGGTCACGAGGATGATCCAGTCGGGAATGCCGGTGTCACGGCCCACGAGGATCGGGCGCAGCACATTGTCGGCCATGCCGATTACCGCTACGCCGGAAATGATCACCACAACGCCTTCCCAGACGGAACCGGTCGCCAGCAACCACACCGCCACAGGCACCCAGACAATCCCGGTGCCAACTGCTGGCAGCAGCGAGAATACCGCCATCAACAGGCCCAGCAAGACTACGGAAGGCATCCCTACGATCCAGAAAGTGAGCGCGCCGAGTATGCCCTGCACGATACCGACCACGACCGATCCCTTGATCGTGGCGCGGACAATGCCGAGGAAGCGCTCTGCCAGCCGGTCAGCAATATGGCGGTCGAGCGGCAGGCCGCGCAGCACGGCTTCGCCAATCTTCGTGCCATCGCGCAGCAGGAAATAGGTGACATAGAGCCCCACGCCAAAGGCCAGCACGAAACCGAAGGCGCTGCCGCCAATCGCCACCGCCTGTTGCGCGATCAGCCCGGCGCTTTCCTTGAGGAATTGCTGCGCCCGTTCCTGCAACATGGTGAGGTCTGTCAGACCGGAACTGTCCAACTCCGTCCGCAGCTTTGCAGGCAGGGCGGAGTAAATCTCGCCCACCCATCCGGTCACGTCAAAGTGCCCTTCGCGAAAGGCCTTCACTACGCCGGCGGCTTGTTCCACCACTACGCTGCCGACGAGGAACGTCGGGATAATCACCGCAAAAAAGATCACCAGCAGGGTCGCGATAGCAGCCTGATTATCCTTACCCGGACGGCGGGCGAGGAACCACTGGAACATCGGCTGGAACATGATCGCCGCCAGCGTCGCCCATAGCAGAGGCGAGAGGAACGGGGCGATGACCACCAGCAGCGCAAGCGTGACCAGCGCAAGGAACAGCACGAAGCCGCCCTTTTCGATGCCTTCCTTTTCCTGCTCGGCGTCCATGGGCAGTCTCCCTTGCGGGCCGATCCAGATCAGACGTCGAGATTGGCCACGTTCAGCGCATTATCCTGAATGAATTCGCGGCGCGGTTCGACCACGTCGCCCATCAGGCGGGTGAAGATTTCGTCTGTCACATCGGCATCTTCCACCTTCACCTGCAACAGGGCGCGGTTTTCCTGGTCGAGCGTGGTCTCCCAGAGTTGCTCGGCATTCATCTCGCCCAGCCCCTTATAGCGCTGGATCGACAATCCCTTGCGCCCGGCGGCAAGCACGGCGTCGAGCAGCTGGGTCGGGCGGGTGATAGCATTGTCGCTGGAAAGCAGCGCCACATCAGCTCCATCCTCGCTGTCATCCTGCACCGCTTCGGCTGCACTGGCGCGGACCAGCAGCGCGGGGCGGGCATAGACCTCGGCCTGTTCGGTAGCGAGCGAATGCAGCTTGCGCGCTTCAGCGCTGGCGATGAAGGAGGGCTCGATCAGCCACGCATCGGTGACCCCGCGCCAAAGCCGTTCGAAGGCAGCGCTGCCATCGCTGGCCATATGCGCGCTCCATCTGGCTTCGCTATCGCCCATCTGCATGCGCTCTGCGGCAAGCTTCATCGCCGCTTCGCGCTGGTCGGATGAGAGATCAGGGGCGAGCGCCCCGGCCAGTGCCATTTGTTCAACCAGCGCCGGGTCATGCTTGCGGGCGACAAAGCCCAGCAGGCTGCGAATGCGCAAGGCATGATCGACCAGTGCGCGCAGCTCTTCTCCGCCGCGCGCGCCGCCCG
This sequence comes from Sphingomonadaceae bacterium, assembly GCA_024236195.1. GTDB lineage: Bacteria > Pseudomonadota > Alphaproteobacteria > Sphingomonadales > Sphingomonadaceae > JACXVD01. The sequence continues at coordinate 245,525 of JACKKZ010000002.1, read as the reverse complement.
CGCTTTCCAGCACGCGGCCCTGCAGGCCTGCATCGACCAGATAGCGGTCAAGCGCCGCCGCATCCTTGAGGTAAACCTCGCTGCGGCCCTTGTTGACCTTGTAGAGCGGCGGCTGGGCGATGTAGAGATGGCCGTTGCGGATGATCTCCGGCATTTGCCGGTGGAAGAAGGTAAGCAGCAGCGTGCGGATATGCGCGCCATCCACGTCAGCGTCAGTCATGATGACGATCTTGTGGTAGCGTAGCTTCTCGATGTTGAATTCATCGCGGATGCCGGTGCCCATCGCCTGAATCAGCGTGCCGACTTCCTTGGATGAGATGATCCGGTCAAACCGGGCGCGCTCCACGTTCAGGATCTTGCCCTTAAGTGGCAGGATTGCCTGATAATGCCGGTCACGCCCCTGTTTGGCCGATCCGCCCGCGCTGTCACCCTCGACCAGGAACAGTTCGCATTTTGCAGGATCTCGTTCCTGGCAATCAGCCAGCTTGCCGGGGAGCGAGGCGATATCCATCGCGCCCTTGCGCCGCGTCAGTTCGCGCGCCCTGCGCGCTGCTTCGCGAGCGGCGGCGGCGTCGATGACCTTCTGGATGATCGCCTTGGCATGAGCCGGGTTTTCCTCCAGCCATTCACCCAGCTTGTCGCTCATCAGGCTTTCCAGCGGCTGACGCACCTCGGAAGAAACCAGCTTGTCCTTGGTTTGCGAACTGAACTTGGGATCGGGCAGCTTGACCGAGACGATCGCGGTCAGCCCTTCGCGCATATCCTCGCCCGAAAGCGAAACCTTTTCCTTTTTCAGCAGGCCCGAGCGATCAGCGTAATTGTTCAGCGACCGGGTCAGCGCGGCGCGGAAGGCGGCCAGATGCGTGCCACCGTCGCGCTGCGGGATGTTGTTGGTGAAGCACAAGACGTTCTCGTAATAGGAATCGTTCCATTCCAGCGCGACATCGATCCCGATTCCGTCCTTTTCCGCTGATACGGAAATCGGATCGGGAACCAGTGCCTGCTTGTTGCGATCCAGCCATTGCACGAAGGCCGCAATGCCGCCTTCGTAAAACAGGTCATGTTCGGCCACATCCTCGTGCCGCTTGTCGCGCAGCAGGATGCGCACGCCGGAATTGAGGAAGGCCAGTTCGCGATAGCGGTGTTCGAGCTTTTCGAAGTCATATTCGATGACGTTCTTGAAGGTTTCCTCCGACGCCTTGAAGGTCACGCGGGTGCCCTTCTTGAAGCCATTGGGATCGGAATTGCCCTCCACCTTGGGGGCATCACCCACGACGCGCAGACTTTCCACTGCATCGCCATGTTCGAATCGCATCCAGTGTTCCCGGCCATCGCGCCAGATCGTCAGCTCCAGCCATTCGCTGAGCGCGTTGACCACGGACACGCCGACGCCGTGAAGACCGCCTGACACCTTGTAGGCGTTATCGTCACTGGTGTTTTCGAATTTCCCGCCCGCGTGCAGCTGCGTCATGATGACCTCGGCAGCGGAAACACCCTCTTCCTTGTGCATGTCCACCGGAATGCCGCGGCCATTGTCTTCCACCGAGACGGAGCCATCGGGGTTGAGCTCGATCAGCACCAGGTCGCAATGGCCCGCCAGCGCTTCGTCAATCGCATTGTCGGAGACTTCGAACACCATGTGGTGCAGGCCGCTACCATCGTCGGTATCACCAATATACATGCCGGGCCGCTTGCGCACTGCATCGAGGCCCTTGAGGACCTTGATCGAATCTGCGCCATAGCCGTTGGTATTCTGCTGCTTTTCGGGAGTTTCGCTCATACGGGCCCATATAGGGGGTGGCGCCTGCATTCCCAAGCAAAGCGGAGCGCGGCGCGGCGATTTATCCACGAGGCAGCGAAGCAAAGAAAAAGGGCGCAGTCACCGGGGGTGGGGTGGGTGACTGCGCCCTATCAGGCTTTCTTGCCGGACGCTGGCTTACGCGATGGTTGCGCCCAGAGTCAGCGTGCTGATTGCAGCCGCTGCAAGAAAAGCCACGATATGCGATGCGAAATGACGCATGGCTCGGCTCCTTTTATGATTTTCGCCGGACGGGACCCAAGGGGGAGATGGGGGAGAGGACAGGGTCCCGACCGGCTCGAGGGGCGAAATAATGTTTCGCCTCGCTTTATACAAATGAGAAAACTTTCACTTGGGTTGCGTATTTTGCAACTACGTGTTTAACCTTTTCTTGCCACTCCCGCGCCCTCACTGGACAGGTTCGGAAAGCCGCCCTAACGCCCCGCCATGGACGCAGAACTTCTCCCCGATTCCATCCTTATCGTCGATTTCGGCAGCCAGGTGACCCAGCTGATCGCGCGCCGCGTGCGCGAAGCCGGGGTCTATTCCGAAATCGCGCCTTTCAGCCTTGCCGAAGAGGCGTTCCACCGCCTCAAGCCCAAGGGCATTATCCTGTCGGGTTCGCCCGCCAGCGTTCCTGAGGAAGGCAGCCCCCGTGCCCCGGAACTGCTGTTTGAAGCAGGCATCCCGATCCTTGGCATTTGTTATGGCCAACAGGTGATGAGCAAGCAGCTGGGCGGCGAAGTGCGCCCTGGCCACGAAGTGGGCGATGGCGGCGAGTTTGGCCGTGCGTACCTGACTGTCACGAAGAATTGCGCGCTGTTTGACGGGCTGTGGCATCCGGGCGAAAGCCATCAGGTGTGGATGAGCCATGGCGACAAGGTGACGCGGCTGGCGCCCGGCTTCCGCCCCGTCGCCGCCAGCCCCGGTGCGCCCTATGCGGTCATCGCGGATGATGAACGCCGCATCTATGCCATGCAGTTCCATCCCGAAGTGGTTCACACGCCCGATGGCGCGCGCCTGCTCGCCAATTTCGTGCGCCATGTCTGCGGCCTGGCCGGTGACTGGACCATGGCCGAATTCCGCAAGACCAAGATCGAGGAAATCCGCGCCCAGGTGGGCGACGGCAAGGTGATCTGCGGGCTGTCGGGCGGGGTCGATTCAGCAGTGGCGGCAGTGCTGATTCACGAAGCGATCGGCGATCAGCTGACCTGCGTCTTCGTGGATCACGGGCTGATGCGACTGGGCGAGGCGGAACAGGTCGTCAGCCTGTTCAAGGGTCATTACAACATCCCGCTGGTGCATGTGGACGCCGAAACCCTGTTCATGAACGGACTGGCCGGGGTGAGCGATCCCGAAGCCAAGCGCAAGTTCATCGGCAAGACCTTCATCGACGTGTTCGAGGACGAGGCGAAGAAGATCGGCGGGGCCGATTTCCTGGCGCAAGGCACGCTCTATCCCGACGTCATCGAAAGCGTCAGCTTTACCGGTGGGCCAAGCGTGACGATCAAGAGCCACCACAATGTCGGCGGCCTGCCCGAACGGATGAACATGCAGCTGGTCGAACCGCTGCGCGAATTGTTCAAGGACGAAGTCCGTGAACTCGGCCGCGAACTGGGCCTGCCCGATATCTTCGTGGGCCGGCACCCCTTCCCCGGCCCCGGCCTTGCCATTCGCATTCCGGGCGAAGTGACCAAGGAACGCTGCGACATCCTGCGCAAGGCGGACGCGGTCTATCTGGACGAAATCCGCAACGCCGGGCTTTACGATGCGATCTGGCAGGCCTTTGCCGTCCTGCTGCCGGTGCGCACGGTGGGCGTGATGGGTGACGGGCGCACTTATGACTGCGTCTGCGCGCTGCGCGCCGTTACTTCCACTGATGGCATGACGGCGGATATCTATCCGTTCGACGCCGCCTTCCTCAGCCGCGTGGCGACGCGGATCGTCAATGAAGTGCAGGGTATCAACCGCGTGGTCTATGACTTCACGAGCAAACCGCCGGGGACGATCGAGTGGGAGTGAGGAGATAGGGCTTAAGCCGCCGCCCGCACTTCCCGCTCGATTTCGGCAATCGCCGTCCTGATCTGATCCAACACTTCCTCCGCGAGCGCGTGTTCGAACAGCGTCACGTGCTGGCGCAAGGTCTTGCGTACGGCGCCTTCGGGTTCGCCCAGCTCGCCATAATGCTCGAGACCATAGCGCAGGATGATGGTCGCGTTGGTCGCCAGCGCCGCCAGCCGATCTTTCGGCCAGCCCAGCAGGCCAGCTTCCGCCAGTGCCGCCAGATGCGCGGCTATGCTGGTATCGGTGGCGCGCAGCCACTCGCTCACCCTGCTGGCAATGGGTTCGACATGTTCGCCATAATGCGGCTGATCGCGGTAAAGGAAGCGGAAGTCGCGCAATTCCTGCATCAGCACGCCGAGCATATGGCAATAGGAACCGACCGGGTCCGCCGGGTCCGGGCGCAGGCCAAGGCGGCTATCCACACGCGTGGCGAATTGCTCGGCGATGGCTTGCAGCAGGTCGCGCTTGGTGCGGAAATGGTACCAGAGATTGCCTTCCGCAATCCCGCAAGCTTCGGCTAGCGCTGCGGTCGTGACATCGCCATAGCCGCGCTCGTTGAAGAGCAGCCGGGCTTGCAGGATGATGCGGTCCTTGGTTTTCATTGGGTGTTGGTCGCTGGTAATCTGACCTCGCTCCTAAGCTCTCCAAACTCGTCGCCCCGTGCTTGACACGGGGCTTGGCTTACTTCCCCAAGCGTTGCGCTAGACAAGAAGCCTTGGTCCGCATCAGGTGCGGGCCGACGATATGGGGGGTGGGTTAGGCTCATCAATACCGCGACAGCTCCACCTGCATCGAAGAATAGCCATGCACGAAGCAGGAGGGCACGCGCGTCGGTTCGCCCACGACATTGGCGCGCAGGCGGCGCTTGGCCATTTCCTCCAGCAAGGTCACCAGCTGGATTTCTGCCACGCGCGCACCGACGCAGCGGTGGATGCCATAACCGAAGGCGAGGTGGCGGCGGGCATTCTCGCGGTCCACGCGGATCGAATCCGCATCGTCGAACACTTCCTCGTCACGATTGGCCGAGAGATACCAGAGAGCGACCTTGTCCCCCTTCTTCATCTCCACGCCCAGCAGGTCGTTATCCTCCATCACCGTGCGCCGCATATGGGCGAGTGGGGTTTGCCAGCGGATGATTTCCTGGACAGCATTGGGGATCAAATCCGGGTTGGCTTCCAGCTTTGCCCGCTCCTCAGGGAATTGTTCCAGCCCATAGGCATAGGCGGACATGGAATTGCGGGTGGTGTCGTTACCGCCCACGATCAGCAGGATCAGGTTCCCGATAAATTCCTGCTCGCTCATATGGTTCATCGCTTCGGAATGCGCCATGACTGAGATCAAATCCTTGCCCGGATTGGGGATACGTTCCTGCCATAGCTGGGCAAAGGCCATCGCCATTTCGCCGAGTTCCGCGTTCCGCTTGTCCATCCCGCCGGGCTGGCGGATCAGCTCCACATCGCCGCCCACATCAGACCAGCGGGTGAGCTTGGCGCGCTCTTCCCACGGGAAGTCGAACAGCTTGGCGAGCATGCCGGTGGTCAGTTCGATGGACAGATCCTGCACCCAGTCGAAAGGCTTGCCGACCGGCAGCGAGTCCAGCAGATCGCCAGTCCGCTGGCGGATTTCCTCCTTCATCGCGGCAACTTCGGACGGGCCGAAGGACGGGGCAACCGTGCGCCGCTGCTCCGTGTGTTGCGGCGGGTCCATCGCGATGAACATGGGCAGGCGCTGTTCGCCCGGCATCAGCCTGTCCGTCTCAAAGGCCAGCGTGATCCCGCCATATTCATAGCTGGAGGAGAACATCTTCGGCAGTGCTTCGATATGGATGATCGGCTTGGCGGTTGAGACTGACCAATAGGCCCCGAAGTTTGATTCCGGCACATATTGAATCGGCGCATCCGCACGCAGCCGCCGGAAGGGTTCCTGCCAGCGATCCTCGACATAGAGCTCTTTCAGCGAGACATCGATCGGATCGATGGTGGATGGTTTGACCTTAACAACTGCCGGACTGGCCATGATCAGTTCTCCCTTCTGATTCTGCACTTAGGGTATATACCCTAATCTTGGGATGGTGGGCAAGAGCGTGAACTCCGGCGCAGCATCCCTTTGAACCCTGGCTGTGGATCGGTTAGGGTTGCGACGTCAGGAAAGCAGCCACCCCCACTTCGCTGCTGCCAAGGAGAAAGATCCCATGAACCAATCCCTTCGTGCTTTCGCTGCTGTCTCCCTGCTGACGCTGGGTGCCTGTTCGCAGCCTGCTCCTGCGCCACTTGCAGAAGGTAGCTGGACGCTGGATGGTGCCAATAGCGACCTGTCTTTCGTGACTGTCAAGGCAGGCAATATCGGTGAAGCGCATGGGTTCAAGGGGCTGGGCGGTGCGGTTACGCCGGAAGGGGCCGCGACGCTGACCATTGACCTCGCTACAGTCGATACCGATGTCGAAATCCGCGACGAGCGGATGCGCGATGTGCTGTTTCAGGTTGGCACTCATCCGGAAGCGAAAGTGACCGCGCAGATAGACCCGGCGAGCATTGGTGAGCTCGCCGTTGGCCAGAGCAAGGCGGTGCCTGTCACTGCTACCGTGGAACTGCATGGAGTGAGCAGCGACATTGAGACAACGCTGGATGTCACGCGTGCCGGACCGGACACCGTGCTGGTGACTACGCCGCGCCCGATCATCCTCGACGCAGCTGCATTCGGGCTGGGCGAGGGCATGGAAGCCTTGCGCAACCTCGCGCAATTGCCAGCCATCAGCACAGCCGTGCCGGTGACCTTTAGCCTGACTTACACACGCTGACGGATTGCGCACCGCTGCTTCCCCTTGGTTCAGATCCGCGCAGTGATGTGCTGCGCCGCTTGCAGGACGCGCTGATTGCGCGGTTCGGGCGGATCATCCGGCCGCCAGAAAAACGCCGTGCGCCCGAATGGGTGCTGGTGCACGGCGTGATTGGGGCGCGTAGCAAGACGGCTGTCTCGAATGCGTCCACTGATGGTTTGCTGGCGGAATGCGCCAGCTGGGAAGCAGTCGCGGAGCTGCCGGTAGAGGATCTGGCGACGCGGCTGCATCGCCAGACCTTTCCGGAGCAAAGCGCGCGGCGGCTGAAAGATTGCCTGCTGGCGATCATTGACCGGTGCGGAGCGGTTGACATTTCGCATCTGGGCGGGATGACCACCGCCGCTGCGATGGAATGGCTGGAGACATTGCCGGGTGTCGCGCGCAAGATCAGTGCGGGGGTCATGAACACGTCCACATTCGATCGGCCGGTCATGGTGATTGACGGCCACCACCGCCGCATCATGCAGCGCATGGGGATCGTGCCTGCACGAGCGGATACGGCGCGCAGCTATGATGCACTGATGCCGATCCTGCCGGAAGAATGGAGCGCGGCGGAAATGGACGAGCATCATTTGCTACTCAAGAAACTGGGTCAGACCCATTGCCGCCCGCGCGCACCGGACTGTGCAGGATGCCCGGCGCGAAGTGACTGCAATACCGGGAAGGGCGCCGCCTGATGTCAACGATCATGTCCCATGCCGTGGTGCCGCTGGCAGCAGCGGTGGCGATGGGGCCGGGAAGGATCAGCCCGAAAGTGGCAATTGCGGGAGCAGCGCTGGCTATGCTGCCCGATGGTGACGTGCTCGGCTTCCGTTTCGGGATCGACTACGCTGCTGACTGGGGCCACCGCGGAGCGACGCATTCGCTGGTCTTTGCCGGGCTGGTGACTGCCGCACTCGCACTGGTCTGGCGGGAGGCGAGGAGCACTCTGGCGGCCTTGTTCCTGTACCTGTCGGCGGCGTCGCATGGGCTGTTCGACATGCTCACCGATGGCGGGCTGGGGGTGGCGCTCTACTGGCCGTTCGAGACTACGCGCCATTTCGCGGTATTCACACCGATCCGCGTGTCGCCCATTGGCGCAAACTTCTTCAGCGCGCGGGGGTGGGAGACGATGCTGTCTGAACTGCGCTGGGTCTGGCTGCCTGCGCTGGTGATCGCACAGGCGGGCTGGTTTGCGCGCAGGATTAGGCAGTCTCCCGGATAAACCGGGGCAAGGCGGGCCCCTAAAGCAGCGGCATGAATATTGCCCGCCTCGCCGCCCGCAGCCTGATGTCCTTCGGCTTCGACCCGCGCAAACTCGCGGCCTGGCGGCACTATCCGCTCTACCGCAAGCAACGGGCCGAATGGCGCAGGCAGGGCGGGAAAATCGACCGGACGTTCCGCATCCTCTCGGATTATGCGGATAGCGCGGGATCAGCGCGCGGGCACTATTTCCATCAGGATTTGCTGGTTGCGCGGCTGGTGCATGAAGATGCGCCAAAGCGCCATCTCGACATTGGCTCACGCGTGGATGGCTTTGTCGCGCATCTCGCGGCATTCCGGCCAGTGGAAGTGGTCGATGTCCGCCCGCTGCCGCCTTCGCCGCATCCCAACATTACGTTCCTGCAGGCCGACCTGATGCAGCCGCAGGAACTCGGACAAGCAGACTCAGTCTCTTGCCTGCATGCAATCGAACATTTCGGGTTGGGCCGCTACACCGACCCCGTCGATGTCGATGGGCATTTGAAGGGCATCACCAACCTTGCCGCGCTGGTGGCAACGGGCGGGCGGCTTTATCTATCGGTCCCTATCGGGCGCAGAGACGAGGTCCAATTCAACGCCCACCGCGTGTTTGACCCGCGCACGATCCCGGCGCTGGAGTGCATCAGCTCGGTGATGGCACTGGAACGGTTCGACTATGTGGACGACGCGGGAATGCTCCACACGGGGGCGCTTCCCGGCGATGTGGCCGGATCATTCGACTATGGCTGTGGGATCTACACCTTCCGCAAACGCCGCCGCTGATGGATCAGCCTTCGTCCTTGTCGACCTTGCGATAGGGTACGAAGTCTTCAAGGAAGATCACGCCTGAGAAGAAGTTGCCAGTGCGCGACCGGGTGGTGACATTGTCCAGCTTGCACAGCCTTGAAGCATCGCCAAATTTCTGGATCACCATGTAGTCACTGTCGTCCAGCGATTCAGGATGCTGGGTGCGATTGACCCACACGGTCTTGCCTGACCTGTAGACGATGGCAGTTTTGTCAATGACTTGCAGGCTGCCATTGCCGCGGGTGTAGATGCAGCTTTCCGGCTTTCCGGCTTCGCGGCCCTCCAGCATCTTTGCAAGGCGCTGCTCACCCTTGCTCAATTGAGGCGCATCAGCTGCTTCATGGTTATCCGCTGCTGCCGGGCTGGCGACGAGGAGCCCACAGGCCATCGCGCCAAGGGCGCAGGACTTGATGAGAGGTTTCATTGTGCTTCTCCTTTCACAGCTTCTGGCTCGGACACACGCGTATAGGGAATGAACTTGTCGAGCATGATGCCCTGACTTGCAGTGTCATAATCACACAGCCGGTTGGCCATTCCCTTGAATATGATGGGATCTCCCCGGTCGATAAATTCCGGGGATTCGGTGTAATTGACATAGATCGTCTTGCCCCGGCCAAAGACCAGTGCGGTGCGATGCAGGACCTGCAAGTGATAATTTGTCCGCGGCAGGAAAATACAGTCTTGTGGCTCACCTGCAACGCGACCTTCGAGCAGCTTGTCCAGCCTCTCAGCGGCCTTTTCCTGCAGGCTTCGGGCACTGCTGGCCTGCGGGGCCAGAGCCAGCCCGATGGTGGCAACCGCCAGCGTAATTCCAGAAGCGACTCTGTTCATCGCCTGAGGTTGCATCGGTGCACCTTAACCCGCCCTGACCGGGGGCGGCGTCAGGCAGTTCCGCCCACGGTCAGCCCATCCACCAGCAAGGTCGGCTGGCCAACTCCCGCAGGGACGCTTTGTCCGCCCTTGCCGCAGGTCCCGATCCCTTCGTCCAGCTCAAGGTCGTTGCCGATACCGGAAACCTTGGTCAGCACGCTGGGCCCGTCGCCAATCAGCGTTGCGCCCTTGATCGGCGCCCCCAATTTGCCATTTTCGACCAGATAGGCCTCTGTGCAGGAAAATACGAATTTACCGGAAACAATATCGACCTGCCCGCCGCCAAAGCTCTTGGCGAAGATGCCTTTCTTTACCCGGCTGAGCAATTCCGCCGGATCATCCTTGCCTGCCTTCATGAAGGTGTTGGTCATGCGCGGCATAGGCGCGTGTTCATAGCTTTCGCGGCGGCCGTTTCCGGTTGGCTCGACCCCCATCAGCCGGGCGTTGAGCCGGTCCTGCATATAGCCTTTCAGGATGCCGTCTTCGATCAGCACGGTTTCGCTGGTGGGTGTGCCTTCATCGTCAATTGACAGTGAGCCGCGCCGGTCAGCCAGACTGCCATCATCGACCACGGTCACACCGGGGGCCGCCACCCGTTCGCCGATGCGGCCGGAGAAGGCGCTGGTGCCCTTGCGGTTGAAGTCACCTTCAAGCCCGTGGCCGATGGCCTCGTGCAGCAAGACACCGGGCCAGCCGGGGCCGAGCAGCACGGTCATTTCGCCCGCCGGGGCATCGACGCTTTCGAGGTTTACCAGCGCCTGCCGAACCGCTTCGTCCACCGCGCGGTTCCAGCCTTCCTCGCTCATCAGTGCATCATAGAGATAGCGCCCGCCAAAGCCGAATGCGCCGGTTTCGCGGCGGCCATCCTGCTCGGCAACGACATTGACATTCAGGCGCACCAGCGGGCGGATATCGGTCGCGACAAAGCCATCGGCGCGGACGATTTCCACCACGCTCCAGCTTGCGGCCATGCCTGCGGTCACCTGCGCCACGCGTGGATCGCGAGCGCGGGCAGCGGCATCAATCGCTTCCAGCAATTTGACCTTGGCCTCGAAAGGGACAGCGTCAAGCGGGCTGGCATCGGTGTAGAGGTGCCGGTTGCTGCGTTGCGGGGCGCTGGCAGGCGCGCCACTTGCCGGATCCAGGAGGCGCAAGGTCTCCCCCGCACGGCGGATGGCCGGGGTGCTGATTTCATTGGCATGGGCGAAACCGGTCATCTCGCCGGAGACACCGCGCAGGCCAAAGCCGCTTTCGCGCGAATAATCCGCCGTTTTCAGGCGGCCATCGTCGAACAGGAAGCTCTCGCTGGCGACGAACTGCATATAGAGCTCGCCATCATCGCACCCGGCCAGCGTTTCGTGGGCCAGGGTCTGCGCTTCGTTGGGGGTGAGCTGGTTGCCGTAAATCAGCGCGCGGGGATCGGTCGTGTCACTCATGTGAGTGGATATAGGGTGTGGTGAGCGACCTGCACAGGGCCGTCAGGTCAGAGATACTCGATCAGTACATCAAATTCGCCGACATAAACTCCGGGGGTCTGGTTTGCACCAACTCTCAGTCTCCCGCCCAGCGAGAAGCCGAAAAAGCCATCCGGGCTGCCAATATAGAATAGGCGGGGGTTGGTTGTCAGTTCGGTTGGCGGATTACTGCCGATCACGATATCGTCCATCCGCATCGTCTCGTTACCGCCCTGGCGGCGCAGGAAATAGCGGTTCGCGGAAATGCGCAGGCGCAGATACTGGCGATACCGGCCATAGCCATAAAAAGTTGCAGCCTGCGGGTCGCCCGCAACAGCGATGACGCCACCTGATGTTGTGACACTGCCATCAGGATTGAGGATGACAAATCCCTGGCTGCTACCCGGCAGAATCAAGCCGAAATCCAGGTCTTCATCCTTCACCAGAGTAAGCGGGCGGACCACAACGATCTTGGTATTCGCCGTCTGGTCCTGGGCTGTCGCAGCCGCAGGCATTGCAACAACAAAGAATACCATCGCTGCCAGCAGCATTGACTGGAAGGAAAGCCGGAAATGCAAGATAAGGCCCCGTTCTTGTGGAACGGATGCTATGGCGATTGATAGTTAATTTCAGCCTAATTCAAGCCCATGCACAAGCCAAAGCGGCGCTGGCCCAATTCACGGTTGCGCGCTGGCACCTGACGCAATATCCGGCAGGTCGGACTGATCTACGCCATCAGCGGGACCGCCCTTGAGCACGAAGCGCCGGTCACAATAGCCGCAGTCCACATAGCCATGCTCGTCAATTTCGAGATAGACGCGCGGATGCCCCAGCGCGGCCGGGCGATAGGCTTCACCACCGCGAATGGCGCCAGCGCCATCGCAGCTCACTCGCGCGGTTTCGACCAGGGTTACTTCGGGCGGTGCAATACTCATCGCCCTGCCGTTACTGCGGAAGGCGCGGATTCGCAACGGGGATCAGAAATAGGCCACGTCTATCTGCAAGGTCCCGGAATAGACGCCAGCAGTTTGGTTGGCCGGGACGTTGAGAGTTCCGCCGACACGGATTTCCCAATAGCCGTCCAGCGAGGAGATCAGGAATCGGCTGTTGCGACCGAAATTACCAAGGAAGATCATGGTCGGGCTGCCATCAATGGTGATGTTGTCCATCACCATGTCTGTACCCGGCCCGGTCAGGGTAATGTTATTGCCTGCCGGACGCCGGAAACGGACAAGCTGCGCAACGCTACCAACCCCCACAAATTCAGCGGGTTGGCAATTGCCAGAATGGATCAGGTTGGCACTTGTCGTGCAGGTGGGGTTAGCCGATGGTGTCAGATCGACTGTGCCTGCGCCGTTCACCAGAATATTCCCAAAATCAATGTCTTCGGTCTTGAGGATGCTGAGCGGCTTTAGCACAACAATTTCAATCGGGGCTGCCACGGATTGTGCGTGGGCAGGGAGCGCAAGTGGCCCCATCGCAGCCAGGCACACGCCCAGAGCTGCGACCATGCGCATCACCAGCCGGCACATCCCGGAAATGAAATCTGGCCCCTTCATGCTGCTGACAAGTACAGGCAAGGTGTAAACGAGCCTTGTGGCGAAGCCGGTAAACGGCGTGGTAAGGTTTACAGCGCTTTCGGGCTGCCGCTCGCCCCATTGCCAGCGCACGTAACGCGCTCTAGTTGAGGCCCATGAGCACCCCTCCAGCCATTTCCATCAACAATGTTGTCAAACGCTACGCCCCGCCCAAGGGTGCGGATGCGAGCGAAGGCAAGCTCGCCCTGAAGGGCGTGAGCTTCGATGTGCCGGAAGGCGGCATCTTCGGCTTGCTGGGGCCGAACGGGGCGGGCAAATCGACCCTTATCAATATCCTTGCCGGGCTGGTGACCAAGACCAGCGGCAGCGCCAATATCTGGGGTTTCGATATTGACGAGCAGCCGCGCAATGCGAAGCGGTCTATTGGTATCGTCCCGCAAGAGATCGTGTTTGATCCCTTCTTCACGCCATACGAAGTGCTGCAGAATCAGGCGGGCTTTTATGGCATTCCGGAGGCCTTGCGGCGGAGTGAGGAATTACTCGCCGCCGTGCGGCTGGCGGACAAGCGCAACGCCTATGCCCGCACATTGTCAGGCGGGATGAAGCGCCGCCTGCTGGTGGCCAAGGCGATGGTTCATTCACCGCCGATCCTCGTGCTGGACGAGCCGACCGCCGGGGTCGATGTCGAGCTGCGCCGCCAGTTGTGGGAACTGGTGACAGAGCTTAACCGCGAAGGGGTGACAGTGGTGCTAACCACCCATTACCTCGAAGAAGCCGAGGAACTCTGTGACCGTATCGCCATTATCAACCATGGCGAGTTGATCGCGAACAAGCCTACGAAAGACCTTGTCGGCATGGCGCGAGAGAAGGTCGTAGCGGTGACCGTGGCGGGCGAGATTTCGAAGGCTCCGAGCCACGAAACCTTTAGCCGCTGCGAACTGACGGGCGAGCAGACCATCGAAATCACTTATGACAAGGACAAGAACACCGCCGGGCAGGTGCTTGGTATCCTGCAGGATCAGGGCTTTGCGATCGAGGATGTGACCACGCGCGAAGCGGACTTAGAGGATGTCTTCGTCCAGCTCACCGGGGCAGGGTAAAGCAGGACTTTGTTGCCCTGCGCGCTGCTTCCCGGCATGACGGGGTATGACCGGAATTCAACATGATGTCCTCATCATCGGCAGTGGCGCTGCCGGACTGACGGCGGCTTTGGCGCTGGCGGAGCACAGAAAAGTGCTCGTGCTGGCCAAGGGCGGGCTGGCGAGTGGTTCCACCGCATGGGCGCAAGGCGGGATCGCGGCGGTGCTCGATGCGGGGGATACGTTCGAAAACCATGTGCGAGATACGATGGTTGCCGGGGCCGGGCTCAACGATCGTGAAAGTGTCGAATTCGTCATCGAGAATGCGCCAGCTGCTATCGACCGGCTGGTTGAGCTGGGCGTGCCTTTCAACACTGACGGCGAAGACCTGCACCTGACCCGTGAGGGCGGACACAGCCATCGCCGGATCGTGCATGTCAATGATGCGACCGGCTGGGCAGTGCAGGCCGCTCTGCTCAAGGCAGCGGAAGAGAACCCCAACATCACCCTGCTCGCAGGTCGCGCCTGTATTGATCTGATCACCGGGCGGCATGAAGCGCGCTATTCAGGCTCTGGCCGCGTCTGGGGTGCCTATGCGCTGAACGAGGAAACCGGCGAAGTCGAAGCCCATGTCGCGCGCGCCACGATCCTGGCGAGCGGTGGGGCGGGGCGCGTCTACCAGTTCTCCACCGCACCGCGCGGCGCGACGGGGGACGGGATTGCGATGGCCTGGCGTGCGGGTGCACGGGTCTCCAATATGGAGATGATGCAGTTCCACCCGACCTGTCTCTACAATCTTGAGGTCAAGAACTTCCTCATCACCGAGGCGGTGCGCGGCGAGGGCGGGCATTTGCGCAATCCGGTCACTGGCCAGCGCTATATGGAGCAATATGATCCCGAGCGGATGGAACTGGCCCCGCGCGATATCGTGGCGCGCGCGAATGACGACCAGATCAAGCGCTATGGCCTTGACTATGTCCATCTCGATATCAGCCACGAAACGCCGGAATTCGTGAAGGGCCATTTCCCGACGATCTATGACAAACTTCTCGGCCTCGGCATCGACATGACGAAGGAGCCGATCCCGGTTGTCCCCGCGCAGCATTACACCTGCGGCGGGGTGCTGGTGGACCTTAATGCGCGCACCGATCTGCCCGGCCTGTGGGCGGCGGGCGAAGTAACCGAAAGCGGGCTGCATGGGGCGAACCGGCTTGCGTCCAACTCACTGCTCGAATGTTTCGTTTTCGGTGAAGCCGCCGCGAAGGACATTCTCGCTAATTGGGATACGCTCTCCGACCCGCCAGCTGTGCGCGAATGGGATGCCAGCCGGGTGACCGATTCCGACGAAGAAGTGGTGATCAAGCAAAACTGGACAGAAATCCGCCGCTTCATGTGGAACTATGTCGGCATCGTCCGCACGACCAAGCGGCTGGAGCGCGCTGCGCACCGGATTGCCTTGCTGGGGCAGGAGATCGAGGACTATTACGGTTCCTTCCGCGTCACCACCGATCTGATCGAACTGCGCAACCTCCACCAATGTGCCGAGCTGATCGTAAAAAGCGCGCTCGCCCGCCACGAAAGCCGGGGGCTGCACTACACGCTCGATTATCCGGAGACGGATGAGGGGGTGAAGGATACGGTGCTGGTGCCTTAGGCTGCACCGACATTGTCCTCTGGACCCCCACAGTTCCAGCCCTGATCGCATGCAAATGGCGATTTTCCAATCTTTCTGCAGGTCACCGTCAGACCCGCTCTCATTTCTATCTCGGAAAACAATTGAAGTTCCGCTGTTATATCTCGCCTTTGAACCAATTCCAGAAGAACGCTCCTGCCACTGCACAACCCATAAGTAGCAGGGTCAGGTTGGCGACAATTTCGTACCAACTGCCAGCCAGTTCGTCTTCCATGCAGAGGAAGCAGCCAGCCTGAACAGATATATAGGCAGCAAACAGCATCGGCGGAAACAGCAGGACCGCTAGGACAATCCGGACCATCTTTGGCAAGTGGTTCGTCTCCTGTGTGCAATTCTTTAGCCCAACGACGAGGCGAGGCCTCATGTTACTTCGATAGTGGTAGGTAGGCGTCCCGACCTGTTCAAGCTTCGCCGCTTTGTTGCATTCCTTGCAACTCATCATGCGCCCTATCCGTTTGACTCCAATCCCCCGCAGGCGGACATTTGTGTCAAGGAAAGACTCGCAAAAAGCCTTGCTTTTTCGGTGAATATTGCCGGGCCTGTGCAAGTCTTCCGACAGGATCGACGTGCAGCAATCTGGCACGCGCAAATGGCCATTGGCCTCTGCGCGTCCGGCTTGCTTTGGATTGGAGGAAAAGACCTATGGCGCGCAGCGCGAACAAGAAGAATGCGGCAGGCAGCAAGAAGCCGACAATGGAAGAGGGCCTGGCGGCGGAACGCACCGAAGCGGCGGTTGAGGCCGTAGAGGCGGCCGTGGATGACATTTCGAAGCGCGGTGACAGCGCCGGGATTGACGCGATCCTCTCCGGATCTTCACCCGACGACGAGGCGCGGCTGCGCAAGCATCTCGGCTTGCCCAAGCCTCCGGGCAGACCGCGCGTGGGCAGTGACGAACTGGCCGATGACTGGCGCGATGGCGGCTATCCTTACAAATACAAGATGCTGCGCAAGGATTACGAGGCCGAGAAATTCGTGCTCCAAACCGAGCTGCTCAAACTCCAGCAATGGGTGCGCGAGAACAAGCAGCGGCTAGTGATCCTGTTCGAAGGGCGCGATGCGGCGGGCAAGGGCGGAACGATCAAGCGCTTCATGGAACATCTCAATCCGCGCGGCGCGCGCGTGGTCGCGCTGGAAAAGCCCAGCGAAGTCGAAAAGGGCCAATGGTATTTTCAGCGCTATGTCGAGCATTTGCCCACGACGGGCGAAATCGTGCTGTTCGACCGCAGTTGGTATAACCGCGCAGGTGTGGAGCGCGTGATGGGCTTCTGCAGTGATGAGGAATATACTGAATTCCTGCGCCAGGCGCCGGAGTTTGAACGCAACCTCGTGCGCAGCGGCATCCATCTGATCAAATTCTGGTTCTCAGTCAGCCAGGAGGAACAGCGCCGTCGCTTTGCCGAGCGCAAGGTCCACCCGCTCAAGCAGTGGAAGCTCTCCCCGGTCGATCTCGCCAGCCTCGACAAATGGGAGGATTACACCAAGGCGAAGGAAGCGATGTTCTTCGCCACAGACACGGCGGACTGCCCGTGGACGGTGGTGAAATCGAACGACAAGAAGCGCGCCCGGCTCAACGCCATGCGCTATGTCCTCCATTCACTGCCTTATACGGGTAAGGATCTCGAACGGGTCGGCCGGGTGGATGATCTGCTGGTTGGCCGCGCCAATGTGATCCATGAACGCGGGGAATATACATTCGGCGCAGAATGACCCTGCGTCCCTCCGCCTTTAGGGGAGGGGCAACGAGACTTGGCAACTTGTTGCCTGGTCGCAGTGGGGTGGGGCCGCGCGGCAGGCGCCGCGTCCGCCGACAGCCCCCACCCCCAAACCCCCTCCCCTGAAGAGGAGGGGGCTTTGCGCCCCGCTAGAATGCGGGCCCCCTTGCTGACTGACCCGGTTTGCGGGCAAGACGTTCCCCTGAACAGGAGGATGCCTTGCCCGAAACCACCGCCAATGGCGTAATGCTGCACTACGATACGCACGGTAACCCGGCTCACCCCACCATGTTGCTGGTGATGGGGCTGGGGGCGCAGATGACGCTGTGGCCGATCGAACTGGTCGAGGCGCTGGTGGCGCGCGGCTTCCATGTCATTCGCTATGACAATCGCGATGTCGGCCTGTCGCAGAAATTCCATGGGTTGCGGCCGCCCGGCGTGGTCAAGGCGATGCTTATGAAGCGCCTCGGTATAACCCCGCGCGTCCCCTATTCACTGGCGGATATGGCGAAGGACGGGATCGGCCTGCTTGATGCGCTGGAGATAGAGCGCGCGCACGTAGTTGGTGCCAGCATGGGCGGGATGATCGTGCAGCATATGGGCTTTTCGCATCCCGAGCGCATCGCCTCGCTCACCTCGATCATGTCCACCACCGGCCATCACAAACTGCCCCAAGCCGACAAGGAAGCTATGCGGGTGCTGCTCAAGCGTCCTGATTCGGCTGATGAGGATGTGAATGTCGCGCATGGCATGAAGATCGCCCGCACGATTGGCAGCCCGGCCTATCCCTATGACGAGGAACTGCTGAAAGCCCGCGTCACGCGCGATTTCCATCGCAGCCATTATCCGGAAGGTGTTGGTCGGCAAATGGCGGCGATCATTGCCGATGGTTGCCGCCGCGAGCGGCTGGCGGGTGTCACCGCGCCCTCGCTGGTGGTGCATGGCGAAGATGACCCCTTGGTCAGGGTTGAATGCGGGCATGACACGGCGGCGCATATTCCCGGCGCGAATCTGAAGACCTTCGCTGGTATGGGGCACAATCTTCCGCTCGGCCTTGTTGAGCCGATGGCAGATGCCATTGCCGGGCATGCGAAACAGGCGTCAGCCGTATAAGCCCCTATGCGCGCGCGCAATTTTCCGTAACAAAATTGCCGCGAGGATATGCGAAAGATTCACGCGCGGATTCGATTGATTCAATCACCAAATTTTTCTTCACAGATTCGATTTGGGGGTTGCGCCGCGCGCGAGTCCAGCTTTTCCCGCGCGTCGCTGCACTGCAGCAAGGCAATACACCTAATGGCTGACCTGGCTGGGCATGGTAAATGCCGGTTTACCCTCTTGCGCGGGAGTCCGGCCTGATTCACTATCTAGTGGTTGGACCTCTGGGGGTACCTACCAGACCTAGTTAATCGCATGCGGGCCATTCACCGCCCGGCGGGGAACGATTCGGTCCGGTTCGGGTGTGTTCCGGGGCAGTCCTGTGGGCAGGTCAGTGGACAAGTTTAAGTCCCGGACCGGCCTGAAAAATGCTAGGCGGGGGCTTCCTCGCTGAGTCGAACACATGCGGAACATCATTGTCGGGCGGCAATGATCACTCGAAGGGGCTAGCGGGGCACAATGGAATTCAAGGCAAGCGACGATGCAGCGATGGCGCTGGAGCAGGAAACTATGGACGTAAAGGCTCCGGCAGACCCGGCCCCCAAGGCGAAGAAGGCAGCGGTAAGCATGGATCAGGCAGACAAGGGCAGCGACGCGCTGGTCTCGGAAAAAGCGGGTGAAGCTCTCGCCGGGGCGATGGCCGAAGTGGCCAAGGCAGCCGTGCAGGATGACAGCAAGAAGGTGATGGATCGCCGCTTCGCTGTTGTCACTGACGATTCGCGTGACGAACTGCTGACCGAATTCGGCAAGGAAACGCTGACTGATCGCTATCTTCTCCCCGGCGAATCCTACCAGGACCTGTTTGCCCGCGTCGCCGATGCCTATGCGGATGATCAGGATCATGCGCAGCGTCTCTATGACTATATTTCGCGCCTGTGGTTCATGCCTGCGACCCCGGTGCTTTCCAACGGCGGCACCACGCGCGGCCTTCCGATCAGTTGCTATCTCAACTCGGTCGATGACAGCCTCGAAGGCATCGTCAACACCTGGAACGAAAATGTCTGGCTGGCCTCGCGCGGGCGGCGGCATCGGCACGTACTGGGGCCAGGTGCGCGGCATTGGCGAACCGGTTGGCCTCAACGGCAAGACCAGCGGCATCATCCCCTTCGTGCGGGTGATGGACAGCCTGACGCTGGCGATTTCGCAAGGGTCGCTGCGGCGCGGTTCAGCCGCCTGCTATCTCGACATCTCCCATCCCGAGATCGAGGAGTTCCTGGAAATCCGCAAGCCGTCGGGCGATTTCAACCGCAAGGCGCTGAACCTGCATCACGGTGTGCTGCTGACTGACGAATTCATGCAGGCGGTGCGCGAAGGGGCCGAATTCGCGCTCCGTTCGCCCAAGGACGGCAGCGTGCGCGCCACGGTGGATGCGCGTTCGCTGTTCCAGAAGCTGGTCGAAACCCGCCTCGCCACGGGCGAACCCTATATCGTCTTTTCCGACACGGTGAACCGGATGATGCCGGCGCATCACCGCGAGCTGGGGCTGAAGGTTTCGACCTCCAACCTGTGTTCGGAAATCACCCTGCCCACGGGGCGCGATCACCTGGGCAATGATCGCACGGCGGTGTGCTGCCTGTCCTCGCTCAACCTCGAAAACTGGGACGAATGGAACGGCGACAAGCAGTTCATCGAGGATGTGATGCGCTTCCTCGACAATGTGCTGCAGGATTATATCGACCGCGCGCCCGATGAAATGGCGCGGGCCAAATATTCGGCCAGCCGCGAACGTTCGGTGGGCCTTGGCGTCATGGGCTATCACTCCTTCCTCCAGTCCAAGGGGATCGCGATCGAAAGCGCGATGGCCAAGGCCTGGAACCTCAAGATGTTCAAGCACATCAGCGCCAAGGCGAATGAGGCGTCGGCCCTGCTCGCCACTGAACGCGGGGCCTGCCCCGATGCGGCGGAACAGGGCGTGATGGAGCGTTTCAGCTGCAAGATGGCGATCGCGCCGACCGCGTCGATCAGCATTATCTGCGGCGGCACCAGCGCCTGCATCGAACCGATCCCGGCCAATATCTACACGCACAAGACGCTGTCGGGCAGCTTCGTGGTCAAGAACCCCTATCTGGAAAAGCTGCTGGCCGAAAAATCGAAGGACTCCACCAATGTGTGGAACTCGATCCTTGAAAAGGGCGGATCAGTCCAGCATCTCGATTTCCTCAGCCCCGAAGAAAAGGCGGTCTACAAGACCAGCTTCGAAATCGACCAGCGCTGGCTGCTGGAATTCGCGGCGGACCGGGCGCCCTTCATTGACCAGGCGCAGAGCCTCAACCTCTTCATCCCGGCCGATGTCGACAAGTGGGATCTGATGATGCTGCACTTCCAGGCCTGGGAGAAGGGCATCAAGTCGCTCTATTACCTGCGCAGCAAATCGGTGCAGCGCGCCGGATTTGCAGGCGGGGTGGAAGCCGACAACACCGCCGACGCACAGAAGTTCGAGCTGGCTGCGGGGGCAGAAGAGACGGACTATGACGAGTGTTTGAGCTGCCAGTGAGGCACCACCAAAGCGGCAGGGCGCTGCTCGTCCTGCCGCTCCTGCTCCTCCTCGCCGCCTGCGCAACGCAGGTGCCGGAAGCGGTGGAGCGGGGTAGCGACACCCCCGGCTTCCTCATGGGCCTGTGGC
Organism: Sphingomonadaceae bacterium; assembly: GCA_024236195.1. Taxonomy (GTDB): domain Bacteria; phylum Pseudomonadota; class Alphaproteobacteria; order Sphingomonadales; family Sphingomonadaceae; genus JACXVD01. Next base: position 224,672 of record JACKKZ010000002.1, on the reverse strand, counting down.
ACGGCTTCATCTTCCCCTTTGCGTGGATAATCTCGCTCTTCAAAAGCGATGTCGCCGTCTACGCCGTGCCCAATAATGGCGGCTGGTACGATTTCGGCTTCTTCCTCGGCATTACCGTACTGGGTGGTGGGTCGTGGTTCTCGTCAAAGAAGCGCAAGCGCGATTGAGCGTCTTGCTGCATTGCAACATTGGCTGTTGAATGCTGCCTCCCGCCGCATTAGGACCAGTGCCTCACACAAGAGCAGTATGACAGGCTGGCCATGGCGATAAAGAAACTGATCCGCGACTGGCTTTCGCCCCATCCTACCCTGTTCATACCGATATATCGTGCGCTCGCGCCGGAAACGCACCAGAAGTTGCTGATCGCGCCGGATACGCAGATCGTTATCGAAGGCTATGCCCGGTCAGCCAATACGTTTTCCGTTGTCGCTTTCCAGGAGGCGCAGCCAGAGGAAGTAAAGATCGCGCATCATTTGCATGTCGAAGGGCAGATCCTTGAAGGTGTGCGACGCGGGCTGCCCGTGATAGCGCTGATCCGCAGACCGACGGACGCCATTCGCAGTCTTAAGGTTGCCTTCCCTGATGATGACGAGAACCGCCTGCTGCGCCGCTACGTCAATTTTTACCGCGCGGTTGAGCGAGTGAGGGACGATGTCGTGATCGCCGAATTCAGCCGCGTGACCAGCGATTTCGGCTCGATCATCGCGGAAGTGAACGCAAAATTCGGCACGGATTTCGCACTCTTCGCGACCTCGGACGATAGCGTCGAAGGTGTGTTCTCCAGCATCGACACGATCAATAAGGATCGCAAGGGTGACAAGGACCTGATCGCGCGCCCCGCCGCGCACAAGGAAAAGGCCAAGACCAGCGTCACGCTCGATTTTGACCCCAAACTGCTGGCAGAAGCAGATCGCCTGTTCAACAGCCTCACTGCATCATCATAACGATAGTTACAATGATGCCCTGACCTGCTAGGCACCCTGCCGATAAAAGATTCGGAGGATGCCATGGCGCAGGACAACACAGTCACTTTCTACGATTTGCAGCTCGCCAGCGGGGCAACGATCAGCCCCTTTGTCTGGGCGACCAAGCTGGCCGTGGCGCACAAGGGGCTGGAAATGGATATCGTGCCCGGCGGCTTCACCGGTATCCCGGAGCGGACTGGTGGCAAGAGCGAACGCCTGCCGGCGATCGTGGTCGATGGTGAATGGGTGCTCGATAGCTGGTTGATCGCGGAATATCTCGACAAGAAATATCCTGACCGCCCAACGCTGATCGGGGATCCCTCGCTGGTGCCGGTCACGCAAATGCTGGAAGGCTGGCTGTGGTCCACCGCCGTCGGCCCGTGGATGACCTGCTATATCAAGAGCTATCGCGACCGTTCGCTGGAAGTGGATCACGAATATGTCACCACCAGCCGCGAGCGCATGTTTGGCGGGCAGAAAATCGAAAACATCATCATCGGCCGCGAAGATCGCCTGCCCCAGATATCGCACAATCTCGAACTGATGCGCACCACGCTGCGCGACCACAAATGGTTCGGGGGTGATGAGCCCAATTATGCCGACCATCGCATGTTGGGCGCATTCCTGTGGTTGGCATCGGTCTGCGATACGCCCGCGCTCGCCAATGACGACCCGCTGCGCGACTGGCTGGATCGCGGGTTTGACCTTTACAACGGTCTGGGTCGCCATCCCGGCCTGTCCAACATTTTCGGGCTGGAGCAGCGTCCCGGTGACCCTGAACTGTTCAACCGCAATCCGAGTGCCAATGGCCTGAACAAGCGCAATACCGGGCCGGAATCCACGGCGAAGGAAACCGCCATGATGAAGGGTGAAACGCAGCCTGCCGGTTAAGGTCTTCAAGCCCCTGACCCTATTCGCAGTGGGGGGCGTGTGGCTGGCACTGAGAACTCCGACGGCCCCCACCCCCAACCCCCTCCCCTAAAGAGGAGGGGGCTACCTTTCGCCGCATCCCGGTTACAAGTCGCGACACGCCAAGACTTGCATGGCGAGTGATTTCCCGCTTGATGCGTTGAGCAGCGTCTGCGATATCGCGAACGCTTCGCAATCGCATTAAGGGGTTTTCCATGCGCAAATGGCATCGCTGGATTTCGGTTTTCTTCGGCATATTCATGCTCTTCATCGCGGTGACTGGTGTGCTCAGCCATGCGGCGGCACTGTGGCCTGCAGCGGAAGCCTCACCGGAATTGGCCGCGCAGATGCAGCCGCCGGCGGGCTTCGTCTGCCCCGAAGGCTGGCGCTGTTCGCCCCCGCGCCCCGACACCGGCTTCAAGAGCCTGACCGGCTTCTTCCATCACCTCCATTCGGGTGAGGAGTTCGGCCCCGTGGGCACGGCGATCTCGATCCTATCAGGCTTTGCCCTGATCTTCTTCTCGATCTCCGGCCTTTGGCTCTATGTCCAGATGTGGGCAAACCGGAAAGAGCGCGGCCTGAAACGCGGGCTGTTCTGGAAGTAAGGACGGCGCGGCGGGCGGTACCACCATATTCCGGGTATTGTCCGCCTGCCGCATTCATGGTCCTTTGCCCCTCGCGCTGCGCAAGGCGCGATTTGCGAGGGGAAATGACATGCTGACTTATGGTGGTATCGGCCTGCTGGTGGCGGGCCTGATCTTCACATTCGCTGCCGACAAGGTGATCAAGGATCCCGACAAGGCAGCCAAATCGAAGAAGCAGGGGCCGATCCTGGCCGTTGTCGGCGCGGCCATGCTGGGCGCAGCGGTCCTGCTGGGCGGGATGCTGGCGTAACCAACCGGAAAACAGGAGCTTCCCACAGGTGACCAAATTGCTAGTTTGGCCACATGTTTGGGGATGTGTGGGACATTTTCAGGGCTGGGTTTGACCGCATCGACCCGTTAACCGTTGGTGGCATCCTTATGGTGCTCGTCACGGTATTGCTGGTGCGAATTTCCCGCTTTATCGCCTACTCATGGCACCGCTGGCGGCTTGCGCGCCGGATCGCGCGCGATCCCTATATGCTGCAGGAAGAGCTGCGGGAATATGAAGACGCCATCGGCGAAAAGCCCGATCCAATCGACTGGCCGCGCGCGGTAAAGGGCCTGCTGGTCGAGCTGCTGTTCATCTCCCCCGCCTTCCTGATTTACATGGCCACAGCCCATCGTTCCGCTGTCGCCGGACTGATCGCTTTGTCCGTCTGCTACATGGCATACAATGTGTGGCAACGCGCCAATGATCCCGAACATGACGGGCCGCTATTCGCTTGGCCGGCCCGGCCGGATATCCCGCCAGAAGCGGCATTCGGCTTCGCTGCCGCCATCGCAGTGATTGCGGCAATTATCCTGTTCGTGAACCTGATGTAACGCAGCCCCAAACGAAAACGCCCCTCCCGGGGAATAGGGAGGGGCGCCTGTTCACGGGGTGTTGGAGCCCCCGCGTCGCGGCTGCGGGGATAAAGGCATTGCGCACTTGCCCCGCGTCGCGGCCCGCGCGGTCCATTGGTGGGGAGGGCGCTGGCAGGCCAATGGCCATGGGCGCATATTGCCACCGTCCCGGACCGTGCCGGTCATGTCGGTGCGTCACATCGTGCCACTCGCATCGCGACTCGCACCGTCCGGGTGACTATAGCGCAAAATGCGCTGCCCTGCATCGTCCCTGCGCCTGTTGCATGGCGCGCAATGCAAGCCAATTTTATCCCCGCCTGAAACACCCCCCTTGCTTTCGAATCACAGGCATGATTCCTTATGCAGGTCGCTCGCAATCCAACAGGGGACCACAACATGTCGCTGCTCGAAGCCCGGAAGACCTACAAGCCCTTTGAATATCCATGGGCTTATGACTTCTGGAAGCGCCAGCAACAGGTGCACTGGATGCCGGAAGAAGTCCCGCTGGGCGAGGACTGCCGCGACTGGGCGCAGAAGCTTTCGGACCATGAACGCAATCTGCTGACGCAGATCTTCCGCTTCTTCACGCAGGCCGATGTGGAAGTGCAGGATTGCTATCACGACAAATATGGCCGCGTGTTCAAGCCGACCGAAGTAAAGATGATGCTGGCCGCGTTTTCCAACATGGAGACGATTCACATCGCCGCCTATTCGCATCTTCTGGACACCATCGGCATGCCCGAAAGCGAATATGGCATGTTCCTGGAATATCAGGAAATGCGCGACAAGCACGATTACCTGCAGCAGTTCGGCGTGGACAGTGACGAGGATATCGCCCGCACGCTGGCCATGTTCGGCGGCTTCACCGAAGGGCTGCAGCTGTTCGCCAGCTTCGCCATGCTGATGAACTTCCCCCGCTTCAACAAGATGAAGGGGATGGGCCAGATCGTGACCTGGTCGGTGCGCGACGAAAGCCTGCACTGCGAAGGGATCACTCAGCTGTTCCACGCCTTCGTCAAGGAACGCGGCTGCCTGACCAAGGCGGTCAAGGAAGACATCATCGATTGCTGCCAGAAGACGGTGCGGCTGGAAGACGCCTTCATTGACCTGGCGTTCGAAGCCGGCCCGGTGCCGGGGATGACGGCCAAGGAAATCAAGAAATATATCCGCTTCATCGCCGACTGGCGCCTCAGCCAGCTTGGCCTCCCGGCGATCTACATGGTGGACGATCATCCGCTGCCGTGGCTGGCGCCGCTGCTGAACGGGGTGGAACACGCCAATTTCTTCGAAACGCGGGCCACCGAATATTCCAAGGGCGCGACGCGCGGCAACTGGAACGATGTGTGGGCCAGTTTCGATTCGCGCCGCAAAGCCAAGGCTGCGAATGAAGAAGAGGTCCAGGACGACGGGCCGGGCCTGTTCGGCGATGAGGTTGCGGCGGAGTGATTTACATTGGCTAAGGGCATTGTTGTTGAGCTACAAAAAGAATGCCTAGATGAATCCGCATCTATAACTTCGATTCTTCGCAAGGCTAGGTTAATCGCCACAAAGCTTGGCCTCGACGATCTAACTGATTGGATTGTGCAAGAAACTGACGGATACAAATGTTCCCCGAATGAATTACCTTCGCATCGAAAGGGGGCTGGCCAACCGAAATTCTTTAATCCCTACAATGGGTGGCGTCCAATTCAAACCAGCGATGATTGGTTTGGCGAGCAGCTTCACACCGTATACCTATTTCAACCGGTTTCTGGGGGTGTATCCCCTTTGCATAGGTATCGGTTGGACTCAAGCGCGCCACACATCGGCGCAAGGCTCGCGCTAAATGCGATAGAACATGTTATCACATATTGCATGATCCATAAAAGTGCGCCAGAATCGCTTCACCATTGTCGGTTTCCCTAAACGACAGGACTCCGCTCCTATCTGCGACTTGGGCCGAGGAAATGTGCCTAAAGCGGTGGATTTTGCGCCTAAACCGTAGGACTGGCGGAATTGCATGATGCCACTGGCACCCCAAGTTGTCCTTCTGCATGCACCAATTGTATGATAGTCCCGGTGTCAGGAGCAGCATATGGCAACAATCCGAAAAACTATCACGCTCAGTGACAATCAGGACGCATGGATAAAGGCGCAGATCGCCCGCGGCGATTTCACCAATGACAGCGAGTATATTCGCGATTTGGTGCGGCGCGACCAGGAAAGTCAGAACAAGCTGGCACATTTGAAGCAGGCGATAGCCGAGGGCCTTGATAGCGGGATCAGTGACCGGTCGTTGGATGCAATCTGGGCAGCTGCTGAGGAGCGCAGCCGTTCCGGCAATGGCTAAGCTGTCGATTAGCAGACTGGCCGACTCCGATCTGAGTGGAATTGCGGACTATACCATCGCCGAATTTGGTATCGAGCAGGCACGCAAATATCGCGGCCAGCTGCAGGCCTGCTTTGATTCCTTGCTCGAGAACCCGCATCTGGGGCGCAGCGCCGAGGAACTCGGGGTTGGCATGCGCCGTATCAGGCAGCAGGCTCACGTGATCTTCTATGTCCCACTTCCGGATCAAATCCTGATCGTCAGGGTGCTGCACCATAGTATGGATTTTGAGCGATATCTTTAGGTGGCCATCCACCGCATCGGATTGCAAATCAGTTCGACGCCCGCCAGAATCGCCACGCAATGCCTCCTCAATCCGCGCCTGCTCCTGACCTCCTTCCACTCGATCACGAGCTGGCGCTGTTGACACGTGAGCCGGGTATTGCGGTGTTGCCTGAACTGCTTGCCGCCTATGGCGGAGCGGTGTTCGCCGATGTCATTTCCGTGGGGCAGGCGCGCAAGGCAATTGCGGGCGGGGCCGACGGGCTGATCCTCGTCTGCAATGGCGCAGGCGGGCATACGGGCAGCCTCAACCCCTTCGCCTTTGTCGAGGAAGTGCGCAGCTTCTGGGATGGCCCGATTGCGCTGGCTGGCGGGATTGCCAGTGGCCGCTCTGTCCATGCCGCCTGCGTGGCAGGGGCTGACCTTGCCTATCTGGGCACGCATTTCATCGCTGCACGCGAAAGCCTGGTGAGCGATGAGAACCGCGAATTGCTGGGGCAATGCAGCATTTCCGATATCGTGACGACCGATGCCGTATCCGGTGTGCCTGCCAACTGGCTCAAGCCAAGTCTTGAGAAAGCCCAACTAGATGCAGGCGATGCCAAGCCCGCGGCTGCACCCGATTTCTCCAACCTTCATTCCTCGTCCAAGGCGTGGAAGGATATCTGGGGAGCAGGCCATGGCGTGGGGCAAACCCCAGGTGCGCGTTCCACTGCGGAGATAGTGGAAGATCTGGCCAGCCAGTACGAAGCTTCACTGGCAAAGCAGCGCGGGTAGGCTGTCAGGCGGGGCTGATCCCCCGGCTGCGAATCAGCGCTTCGATCCTTTCAAAGGCGGGTGCTTCCACACCGCTTTCTGCCGCGATCCGCAAGACCGCTCCGGTCAGCGCGCCATATTCGCTGGGTCGCCCGGCATCGAGGTCACGCTGGAGCGAAGTGGTCGCATCGGGCGGGAAGCTGCGCATGAAGGCAAGCGTATGCGCGACGACATCCTGCGGCATGGCGATCCCGCGATGCTGTGCCAGCCGTGCGACATCGCCCATCGCTTCTGCCAGCAGTACTGCGCCCACTACGTCATCAAGCAACTGGCCCGCCCGGATACCCAGTGCGGCCCCTGTAGAACCCGAAGACGCGGCGAGCAGGAACTTCTCCCACAATTGCGCTTCGATGTCGGCTGCTGGCATTGCCCCTATGGCAGCCGAGCGCAGCAGGGTTGCGAAGGCTTCTGAGGGCCCTTGTTCCTCTGACCGCCATGGCCCGAAGGCGAGCGACACGGGCACGCCCACATGGCGCACCAGCGGACCTTCCATCTGGACAAAGCCGTGCATTCGCGCGGCGATCACATGGGCATCGGGGAAATGGCGGCGGCACTGGTCGGGCGCGTCGATGCCGTTTTGCAACGTAACAAGCGCGCTGCGCACCGCCGGGGCTGCTGATGCCAGACTGTCAAGAGCGTCTTCCAGCTGGTATGTCTTGAGCGCCAGCAGCGTGAAGTCAGCAGTGTCGGGCAGGCTGTCCCAATCGCAGGCGGAGACAGGCAGTGCGAGAGCGGCGCCGTCCTGCTCTGCCAACAGGCCCTCATTGCGCAGCCCTTGCAACCGGGCACCGCGCGCCAGCAGGGTGACATGGTAACCGGCGCGGTGGAACTGGCCCGCAAACCACGAACCCACTGCACCTGCGCCGATCACCAGTATCTTCGTCATGCGAAGGACCTTCGCTTGACTTGCGTCAGTCCTTCAGCAAGTCCAGCGCGATATCGACAATCATGTCTTCCTGCCCGCCGACCATCTTGCGCCGACCGACTTCGGCCAGGATCTTGCGTGTATCGAGGCCGTAATCCTCTGCAGCCTTTTCGGCATGGCGCAGGAAGCTGGAATAGACCCCGGCATAGCCAAGCGTCAGCGTTTCGCGGTCCACGCGCACCGGGCGATCCTGTAGCGGGCGCACAAGTTCCTCGGCTGCATCCATCAGCGCAAACAGGTCACAGCCATGGTTCCAGCCATTGCGGTCAGCCGCAGCGATGAACACTTCCAGCGGGGCATTGCCCGCGCCCGCACCCATGCCGGCGAGGCTGGCATCGACGCGGATTGCGCCGTTCTGCACTGCCACCATCGAATTGGCGACGCCCAGCGAGAGGTTGTGGTGCGCATGCACCCCGCGCTGCGTTTCGGGCTTCAGCACACGGTCATAAGCCTGCAGACGCGCAGCATATTCTTCCATGTTCATCGCGCCGCCGCTGTCGGTGACATAGACGCAATGCGCGCCATAATCTTCCATCAGCTTGGCCTGCTGGGCGAGTGATTCCGGATCGGTCATATGGCTCATCATCAGGAAGCCGCTGACATCCATGCCGAGGTTGCGCGCTGCTTCGATATGCTGCTTGCTGACATCCGCTTCTGTGCAATGGGTCGCAATGCGGACCGATTTCACGCCCATTTCGCAGGCGTGTTTGAGGTCATGCACCGTGCCGATGCCGGGCAGCAGCAGCGTGGTCAGCACTGAATGTTCCAGCACTTCGGCGACCGCGCCGATCCAGTCCCAATCGGTATGCGCACCAAAGCCATAGTTGAAGCTGGAGCCTTGCAAGCCGTCCCCATGCGCAACTTCGATGGCATCGACCTTGGCCGCGTCGAGCGCCTTGGCAATCGCCTGCACGTGGTCGAGGCCATATTGGTGGCGGATCGCGTGCATCCCGTCACGCAGGGTGACGTCCTGGATATAGAGCTTGGTCTGGGTCGGGTCGAAGCTCATGCTGCTGCTCCTTCGTGCATGCGGATGGCCATTTTTTCCGCGGTCTTGAGCGCGGCTGAAGTCATGATGTCGAGATTACCGGCATAGGCGGGCAGGTAGTGTGCCGCGCCTTCCACTTCGAGAAATACGCTGACTTTCAGCCCGGTGAACTCGGCATCCATCTCAGGGATGCGCAGCGGGCGGTTGGAGCCGAAATGTTCGAACTGCACCGCCTGTTTTAGTCGATAGCCGGGAACATAGGTCTGCACTTCGGCCACCATGTCTTCCACGCTTTGGCGAATGGCGTCCTGTTCCGCCTCTTCGCACAGGCAATAGACCGTATCGCGCATGATCAATGGTGGCTCTGCCGGGTTCAGGATGATGATTGCCTTGCCGCGCGTTGCACCGCCCACATCGACGATGGCTTGCGATGTGGTTTCCGTGAACTCGTCAATATTGGCGCGTGTGCCGGGGCCGGCGCTCTTCGAGCTGATCGAAGCGACGATCTCGCCATAATGGACCTTGGCCACGCGGTTTACAGCGGCGACGATCGGGATCGTTGCCTGTCCGCCGCAGGTCACCATGTTGACATTGGTCGCATCAAGGTTCGCATCGCCATTGACCGGCGGGATCGTGTAGGGACCGATGGCCGCCGGGGTCAGGTCGACCATGCGCTTGCCCGCTGCCAGCACCGCTTCGCTGTGGCGCTTGTGTGCGCCCGCGCTGGTGGCGTCGAAGACGATTTCGATGTCGGCGAATTCGGGCAGGGCGAGCAGGCCGTCAATTCCCCCATGCGTGGTGGCAACACCCATCCGCTTGGCGCGGGCGAGGCCATCGGAGTCCGGGTCGATCCCCACCATCGCGCCCATTTCGAGGGTCTTGGACAGGCGCATGATCTTGATCATCAGATCGGTGCCGATATTGCCCGAGCCGATAATGGCTACTTTGGTCTTCGCGCTCACTGTGTTTCTCCATCAAGCATTTTCAGGAGAGGTTGGAACCGGTTTTCCGTCCGAAAATGCGTTAAACAAAAGAGCCTGTAGCGGTTCAGCCCTCGGCTGGATCGCTATAGGTAAAGCTGCAGGTGCCGATCCCGCCCACAGTCGTTTCGACGTGGTCGCCTGGGGTGAGGGTGACCATGGGGCCCAGCGCCCCTGCGAGCAGGATATCCCCTGCCTTGAGCGGTTCGCCGCGTTCGGCCAGGGTGCGGGCAAGCCAGGCGGCGGCATTCAGCGGATTGCCCAGCGCAGCGGCGCCGATTCCGGTGGAGGCTTCTGCGCCATTGATCGTCATGGTCATGGGCGCGCCTTCAAGGTCCAGCCCGTCGAGCGGGAACCCGTCCTTGGCGAGGACATAGAAGGCCGAGGAGCCATTGTCCGCGACAGTATCCGCAAAGCTGATCTTCCAATCCGCGATGCGGCTATCGACGATTTCGATGGCGGCATGCACGGTCGCCACTGCTGCTGCGACATCTTCTGCGGTTGTTTCAACGGAAGGAAGGTCTTCCGCGAGGATAAAGGCAATCTCCGCTTCTGCCTTGGGCTGGATACACCGCTCAGGAGCGAGAATTCCTCCGTCAGCGATTTCCATATCGTCAAACAGCACGCCAAAATCCGGCTGGTTCACACCCAGCTGGTCTTGCACCGCCTTGGCGGTCAGCCCCGCTTTGCGACCGGTGATCCTGCGGCCTTGAGCTTCCCAGAACCGCGTGTTTATTTCCTGCACGGCATAGGCGCCAACTACGTCGGTCGGATCCAGCGCGTCGCGCAGGGGCGGCACAGGCTGCCCAGCATAGGCATCACGCAGCCGCTTTGCCGCCTCTTCATGTGAGATATTGCCCATCGGCATCATCCTGTCCCGTTTCTATCGCGAATCCGGGATACCTCAGGCGAGGCCTTGCGAATAGCGAGGGGTCCGCATATTATCTCACATTGTGAAAAAAGGCACTCCAACACTCTCGTCCCTCGGGCGCGCACTGACATTGCTGCGCGTGGTGATCGAGGATGGAGGCAAATCGAACCTTTCATCCCTTGCGCGCAAGGTCGGTCTGCCCGTGGCGACTGCTCACCGACAGGCCACTTCGCTGGTCGAATTCGGCTTCCTTACCCCGGTTTCGGGGGGGCGGCATATGGCAGGGCCTGAACTTCTCCGGCTGCTTTATCTCATCGAACCCAAAGAGGTTATCGCGAGGCTTGCCATGCCTGCGGTAGAAGCCTTGGCCGAGGACCTCGGCACGACAGTCCACCTTGGCAGCTTTGATGGCGACATGGTCACCTATCGTGCCAAGGCCGGTGTTTCGAAAGGGGGGCTCTTTACCGAAGTGGGCGGACAGCTGGAGGCGTATTGCTCCGGTATCGGCAAGGTCCTGCTCGCCCATTTGCCGGAGGATGAGCGCAACGCCTATCTTGCCAACGGCCCCTTTGTTGCGCTTACACCTCACACGATCACTGATCCCGCCGAACTTGCGCATGAGCTTGATCATGTGAGGTCACAAGGGTTGGCCTTTGACCGCGAAGAGATCGAGGAGCGCTTGCGGTGTGTAGCGGTCCCCCTGTTTGCGCCCGACGGCTCGGTTCCGCTCGCCCTCTCGGCGTCATTCCGCAATCTGGCCGAGAACGATGGTACTTTGTCTGCTGCCGCTGAACGCCTCGTGCGAGCGGCGAACAACATCAAGGATGAACTGTGGCCAAAGCATAGCAGTTCCTAGAGGGAGAGCAGTTTCGGCTCACTTTGCGGAAGTTCGGCAGAAATTCTTCAGGCGGTCCTTGACGCGATCATTTGCGCGGAAGAATGGCTGCCTACGCCCTATGAACTACCAGACGGTCAGTTCTTTCAACCAGAGAACCGATGGCTTCCTGCAGCGGCTTTGTTCAGCTTGCCGTCTGGAAGCAACACTGCTGCGGTAACACCAGCAGGAAGATGGACATCGAGTTGCCACTTGCTGCCTTCATGCACCCAGTCGGTCCGGATTTCGCCCATCGCACTCGCATAGGTCGCGCCACCGGTCTTGAGCCGGGGATCCATGAGCGGGGCGATATTAAGGCGCGTGAAGCCAGGTGCCGCTGCATCAATCCCGGCGATGCGGCGGAAGAGGAAGGAGCCGATTGCGCCAAAGGCATAATGGTTGCGGCTGTTCATGCCGACATCGCCGCCATCCGAATTCCAGCGCTCCCACATGGTGGTGGCGCCCTTTTCCACCATATAGCCCCATGACGGGAAATCCCGCTGCAACAGCAGGGTCATCGCCAGATCTTCATGCCCGGACATGGCCAGCGCGTCGAGGATATGCGGTGTGCCCAGGAAGCCGGTGGAGAGGTGATTACCCCGATTGCTGATATCGGCAGCCAGATGTTTGCCGGCGCGCTGGATAGCGAACCCTTCCAGCAGGCCAAAGCGGATGGGAAGGATCTGGCTGGTCTGACTGCCATTGCCCAGGCTCCCGTCGGGATTGAGGAAGGCTGCGGTGAATGCGGCGCGAATGGTCGCGAACAGCTCGTTGTAGCGAGCTGCATCATCGTTGCGACCGGTCGCAGCAGCCATCTGTGCCATCATCGCGGCATTTCGCGCCCAGAAGGCGGTGCTGATCAGATCCTTGGGGGTGGTGGCCGCGCCCGGATTCTCGACCGGGGCATCGACCGCCAGCCAGTCGCCATAATCCGCCCCGCGCAATTTCCGCCACAAGTGGTCCGGATTGGCGGCGGCGATATAGGCCATATAGGCGTCCATTGCGGCCCAGTTGGCTTCCACCACGCCGCCATCGCCATATTGCCACCATGATGTGAAAGGAAGGATCACCCCTGCATCAGCCCAGCCGGGCGAAGTCAGGCTGAAACCGGGCACGAAGGGCGGGATCACATCCGGGAAGGCCCCCTTGGCGCTCTGGCTGGCGCGCATGTCGTCCATCACGCGGGCAGTGTAGGCGCCAACATCCATATTATAGGCGGCAGCGGGCCAGAAGACTTCGGCATCCCCCATCCAGCCCAGTCTTTCGTCACGCTGCGGGCAATCGGTGGGCAGGCCCCAGAAATTCGATTTCTGGCTCCACAGTGAATTTTCCCAGAACTTTCGGATAGTCGCATCGCCAATGCGGAATTCGCCGGTGACGGGCAGGTCTTGGTGACCGACAATGCCGGTAAGCGACCATTTCGAGGGGTCGTCAGGCACGCCCTCCAGCTCGACATAGCGGAAGCCGTGATAGGTAAAGCGCGGCACCCACTGCTCGCGCCCCGTTCCCGCCGCGATATAGACGTCCCGTGCCCATGCGCTGCGCAGATTGGCCTGATTGGCGCTGCCGTCGGGATTGGCCAGTTCGGCAAATTTCATCGTCACTTCTGTGCCGCGTGGCGCGTCCAGCGCCAGTTCAGCCCAACCAGCGAAGTTCTGTCCGAAATCGACGACAAAGCGGCCGGGCCCCAGCCGTGCAACCTTCTGCGCCGAACGCCTCTCCTTCGCGCGGATCGGTTCGCACCGCTGCGGGTCGATCGCGATGGCAGGGGCAGCGGCCAGTTCTGCTGCGCGCCAGCCTTCGCTGCTGCCATCGGGGATGGCCCAATCGTTCCGATCGAGCCGCGCGTCATGTACTTCGCCGTCATAGATGCTGTGCCCCAGCACCGGGCTTTGGGTGGTCTCCCATCCCTCGCCACTGGCGATCACTTCGCGGCTGCCATCCGCATATTCCAGCTCAAGCTGGGCGAGGAGACGGCAGGGGGCAGGTCCGAAGGAGAAACGGGCGCTGCCCGAATATTTGGAACCGTACCAGCCATCGCCGACATGGAAGCCAAGCATGTTGGCGCCCTGGCGCACGGCATCGGTGACATCATAGGCCTGGTAAAGGACGCGCCTGGAAGGATCGGTGAATTCAGGGGCGAGCATGGCGTCGCCTATCCGCTCGCCATTGATCCACGCTTCGTAGCAGCCGAGCGCTGTGGCATAGAGACGGGCGGAGCGGACGGGTTTTTCTGCGGTAAATCGCTTGCGCAAATAGTTTGCGGGATAGACCGGCCAGGGTTCGCCTGCGGGCAATTGCTTGCTGCCCGCTTCGGCGGCTGGCCAGTCCTTGTCATCATAGGCGGGATCGCGCCAGCCTTCAGCTGGGTCGAGGCTGGCCTTCCAGCCTCTGTCGGCGTTTGTGGTGCGATTTACCAGTTCCGGGCCATGGCGCAGCATGGCGGCCAGGAACGGGCGCGGTTCGCCAAACCCCGCGTGGCGGGTCACGTCAACTGCCAGCACATTGCGGCCCGTAGCAAGAGTCACCGGATAGACTGCCATTTGGGTCCAGCGAACCGGCCCATCCTGCAACGGTTCCAGCGGCTGCCCGTTCAGCGTCACTGCGCCCATCTCATGCGCTGCAAGGAGGATCTCGGCTACTCCACCGTCCCCTTCGAAGGTCCAGCGATACGCCGCCGCAGCACCGACCTTCTGGTTGCCCGGCACCATGATCCAGTGCAGACCGGCCTCGCGGTCCCGCTTTGCGACGGGCGTTTCAGCTGCAATCCAGCCACCCCGCCAGTCTTCGGGGTAAAGACCTGTCTCAAAAGTTCCCGGCTTGCTCACGCGTTTGCCGCGATTGGTCCAGACTTCCACCTGCCACACTGCGCTGGTGCGCGACGGCAGGGCGGCACCAGCAACGGCAACGGACAGGCATTCGGAGGATGGAACCTTACCGCTATCGAGCAGCAGCGAGCGCCCGGCCTTCAGGTCCGCCAAGTTGCGCGCAGCACGGATGCGATAGGCCTTCTGGCTTTCGCCGATATCGGCGAGGTACCAGGAAAAGCGCGGAGCCATATCCCCGAGCGCAAGCGGTGCGTTCAGCCCACAGGTCCGTGCCCCGGCGATCCCGGAGGCGGCGCTGCGACTGGCGGCAAATGCCGGAGCGGGCAGGGCGCAACTCGCGATCACTCCACCCGAAATGGCAAGGGCTTGCCGCCGGTTGAAAGTTGCAGCCATGGCTCTCCCGCTCCTCTGAAGCGAGGCCTATTCGGTGTCGAGCTGCGCCAGTTCGGCGTCAATCGCTGCCAATTTCTCGTCGGTAATATCATCCGGCGCATACATCTGAATGCCCTTCAGCGTCATGCCGCGCGCCATGTCGATCTGCGGCGAATCGACCACTTCAGGCAGGTGCTTTTCCAGAATGGCGCGCGTTGCCGGATTGTCGAGCAGCGTGCCAATATCAGTGTCTGCGGTCGAATATTTGGGCTGTGCGGCGGGCTCTGCGGTTTCTTCAGCGAAGGTCGGTTGGGCCAGCACGGGCGAAAGAAGCAGGGCGGCGGCAAGGGCGGTACGGATCATGGTGTGTCCTCTCGAGAAACTTCGCGGGTAATTTATCGCACGGTTGCGTTCGAAATACAAGAGGCTACCACGCTGCCCTTGCGGCCATCACCAGATCGACCGCGCGCATGGCATGGGCGAGGGCCTCTTCACGGCTTGGTGCTTCCCCTGCGCCCCTCTGCAACAACCATCCCGTGATGGCTGAAACGAACAGGTTCGCTACCGATGCAGCATCGCGTACCGGCAATGCTTCGCGCAGCGCAGCATCGGCAATGTCCTGTGCGACCACACCGGCGATATATTCATGCCCGATGGCCTGGATTTCCCGCGCAATTTCAGGGAAGCGGCTGGCATTGGCGAGGATCATTAGCTGAAAATCGAGCACTTCGGGGTCGCGCAGTGAATCTACTATTGTGGCTGCATGATGCGCCAGCGTCTGGCGCAAATCGGCGGTCAGCAAATGGTCCTGCGCGGCAGCCCGTGCCGACCAACGGCCCACAGCTTCGCGCCACACGGCCAGGAACAGCGCCTCTTTGGAAGCATGGCGGGCATAGAGCGTTCCCTTGGAAATCCCGGCATCCGCAGCAATCCGTTCCAGCGAAACCGCGTCATAGCCCTGCTCGCGAAAGTGCCGGTTGGCTGTTTCGATCACCAGATGGTCAATCGCGGCGGCGCGCTTGGCGCTGGGGCGACCTGGGCCGCGCGCGGCCTGCGCCTTTGTCTCTGCGGGTTTTTGTGACGTGGTCATTGGCTGATGTTTCGCGGGAAAGCGAACGACTTGCAAGGAGCCAGACTTAAATCGAACGCTATCGGACGATTTATTGACAATCCGGTCGCAAATGGGCAGGGTGGGGCCAGACACAGAGGGACCGAACCGCCATGAGGATTTTCACCAGCTCGCTTTGCGCGCTTGTCGCGGTTCACGCGCCGCTCGCCGCACAAGATGCACCTGTCCAGCCGCCGCGGTCCCACGCGGAAGCAGGAAAAATGGCCACGGAAACACTGGCACAGATGGACGAGGATGAGAAAATTGCCCTCCTCCATGGAAAGATGCCCGCGCTCTTGCCGCCTGCAAAACGTGCCGAGGGCGTCGTGATCGGGGCAGGGTGGGTGCAGGGTGTGCCGAGGCTTGGCATCCCCGCGCTGGTCGAGACCGATGCCAGCCTTGGCGTGTCCAACTTGATGAACATGCGCCCCGGTGATCATGCTACGGCGTTGCCATCCGGTCTCGCGATGGCTTCCACATGGAATCCGGAACTGATCCGTGAAGGCGGAGCGATGATTGGCTCTGAAGCCAGCGCCAAAGGCTTCAACGTGATGCTGGTGGGCGGGGTCAACCTCGTGCGTGACCCGCGCGCAGGGCGCAATTTTGAATATCTTGGCGAGGACCCGCTGCTGGCCGGTCGGTTGGTCGGGGCGCAAATTGCCGGGGTCCAGTCCAATCCGAAGATGATTGCCACGATCAAGCATTTCGCGGTGAACGACCAGGAAACCGGACGGCATGTCGCCAATGTCGTGATGGATGAAGCGGCGCTGCGTGAAAGCGACCTGCTGGCTTTCCAGATCGGGATCGAGGAGGGCGATCCGGGTTCGGTCATGTGCGCCTACAACCGGGTGGGAGGCAGTTACGCTTGCGAAAACGCGTTCCTGCTGACCGACGTGCTGCGCGGCGACTGGGGCTTTCGTGGTTTCGTGATGTCCGATTGGGGTGCAGTCCATTCGACCGAAGCGGTCCTTGCCGGACTGGACCAGCAATCGGGAGATCAGCTTGATGGCAAACGCTGGTTCTCTGACGAATTGCGCCCGAAGCTGGCAAGCGGGGAGATCCCGCAAGCAGCGCTGGACAGGGCCGCGGGCAGAATCCTTTCCACCATTTACCGCCACCGGCTGGACGGATGGGATGAGCGCGCCCGCCAGCCAATCGACTATGCCGCCAATGGCCGCATTGCACAGCAAGTGGCAGAACAGGGAATTGTCCTGTTACGCAATGAAGGCGGCATTCTCCCCATTGCTGCTTCGGCAGGCAAAATCCTCGTCGTTGGCGGGAATGCGGACAAGGGCGTGCCCAGCGGTGGCGGCTCCAGCCAGGTTGCCCCGGTCGGTGGCTTCAAAGTCTTTGAACAGGTCAGCAAGGATCCGATGAAATCCTTTGCCCGTCGCGCCTTTGGGGGGACGCCGCCGCTTGATGCGCTGCGTCGTGAATTGCCTTCTGCGGCCATCACCTATGTGGATGGCAGCGATCCCGCCGCCGCAACCGCCGCCGCAACAGACGCCGATCTGGTGATCGTCTTTGCCGACAAATTTGCAGCAGAAACGATGGACCACCCCGACCTTTCGCTCGATGGCGAACAGGATGCGCTGATTGCCAGCCTTGCCGGAGCCAATCCGAAAATTGTCGTCGTGCTGGAAACCGGCAACCCGGTGGACATGCCCTGGCATGATCAGGTGCCCGCGATCCTTGCGGCATGGTATGGCGGGCAGGAAGGCGGCACCGCGATAGCGCGCATCCTGACGGGCAGGGTCAACCCGTCCGGTCATTTGCCGGTCACTTTCCCGCGTTCAGTTGACCAGTTGCCCAATCCGAAACTGCCGGGGAGCGATGCCCCCAAGGCCGATAAGGCTGCGCGCGCGATCTATGGGGTGCAGGCGGATTTGCAGCCGTTTGATATTACCTATCCCGAAGGGTCGGATGCAGGTTATCGCTGGTTCGACGCGAAAGGGCTGACACCGCTTTATCCCTTTGGTCACGGCCTCAGCTACACCAGTTTTGCTTACGGCAAGTACAAGGTGAAGGGCGGCAAGCGGCTGGCCGTGAGCTTCACCGTGGCCAACAGCGGAGAGCGGGAAGGCGCGGATGTGGCGCAGGTCTATATCTCCCGCCCCGGCAAGGCAAAGCGGCTGGTGGGATGGGGACGCAGTGACCTGCAACCGGGCGAAAGCAGCAAAGTCAGCATTATGGCCGATCCGCGAGTGATCGGCGATTTCGATCCAGCCCTGCGCAAATGGGTTGTCCCGCAAGGGACCTACACTGTCGAACTCGCCCGCTCTGCCACGGATATTGTCGAACGCAGGGAAGTCGTGCTGGAACGGCTGGAAGTCCAACCCTGAAACAAGGCAAGGGCAGAAGCTGCCATCCCGCGCCGCTGATGCCCAAAATGCACCGTTCAGGCCGCAGAAGCTTCCCCTGCGCGGAACGTTCTGGCAGGCAAGCAGGCGATGACCGACATATTCTCTCCTGTGCGACTGGGCGAGCTGGAACTTGCAAACCGCATTGTCATGGCCCCGATGACCCGCGATCGGGCGGGGCCCAATGACGAACCGACGCCGGCCATGGCGGAATATTACCGCCAGCGCGCCTCTGCCGGTTTGATCGTTACTGAAGGGACGCAGCCGTCCCCGCATGGCAAGGGTTATTGGCGGACGCCGGGCATTCATAGTGCCCAGCAGGTCGAAGGCTGGCGGGCGGTGGCCGAGGGCGTGCACCAGGCTGGCGGCAAGATCGTGATGCAGCTGATGCACGTCGGCCGCGCTGCCGTTGCAGCGAACAAGAACCCCGATGCTGAAACGATTGCGCCTTCCGCCATTGCCTGCCCCGATCCCATCGCCGGGCCTGATGGTGTCCCGGTTGCTACGGTGATGCCACGGGCGCTCGAAACCAGCGAAATTCCGGGCGTGATCGCCGAATACGCAGCTGCTGCCCGCAATGCCCGCGCGGCGGGGCTGGATGGTGTCGAACTGCATTGCGCCAGCGGCTATCTGCCGATGCAATTCCTTTCTTCCAACAGCAATCTGCGCGAAGATGCCTATGGCGGGTCCGCGCAGAACAGGGTGCGCTTCGTGGTTGAACTGCTCGAAACGTTGGCGGCGGAAATCGGGCCGGGCAGGGTGGGCTTTCGTATTTGCCCCGGCGTGAGGTTCAACGGAATGGCCGATGCCGATCCGGCGGAAACCTATACCACGCTGCTGCGCGCGATTGACGGGCTGGGTCTGGCATATTGCCATTTGATCCATATCCCCAATGACGGGTTTGATGCGCTTGAACTGGTGCGCACGAACTGGTCGGGCGCGGTGATCGAGAATTGCGGGCTGACGCTGGAGAAAGCGCGGGCGGTACTCGAAGCGGGCAAGGCCGAGGCTGTGTCATTCGGCTATCTCTTCATCGGCAATCCCGATCTGGTGGAACGTTTCCGCAGCGGGGCCGCTCTGGCGAAGGCTGATCGCACCACATTCTACACCGGGCATGGCGATGACCATGCAGGTTATACAGACTATCCGGCGATAACAGGCAGGGGAACAGCATGAGCGGGCAACTGGACGGAAAGGTCGCCATCGTGACGGGCGGTGCACGCGGCGTTGCCAAAGGGGTGGCGACAGCGTTTGTGCGCGAAGGGGCGAAAGTCCTCATCGTCGACCGCGAGGAAGAAACGGGCAAGGCGACTGAAGCAGAGCTTTCCCAAATCGGCGAGGTCGCCTTCATGGCGATGGACCTCAGCCGCCATGATGAATTGCCCTCGATAATCGATACTGCCATCACCCGCTTCGGGCGGCTCGATACGCTGGTCAATGCCGCGCAGGCCTCGCGCCAGCTCAAGCTGCTCGACCACACGCTGGCCGATGCGGCGATTGCATTCGATACAGGCTTCTGGCCTACGTTCGTGCTGATGCAGGCGGCCTATCCGCACCTGGCGGAAAGCCAGGGCAGTGTCATCAATTTCGGCAGCGGCGCCGGGCTTGACGGTATGCCCACTCAGGCATCCTATGGCGCGGCGAAGGAAGCCATCCGTGCACTGTCAAAGACGGCGGCCAATGAATGGGGGCCGGACGGGATCCGCATCAACATCATCTGTCCCTTTGCCAATTCGCCGGGTGTCGAACAGTGGCGCCAGCATTTCCCCGATGCTTACAACGCCCAGATCGCCAAGGTGCCGCTGCGGCGGATTGGTGATTGCGAACTGGATATCGGCCGCGCGGCGGTATTCCTTGCCAGCGATGCGGCAGGCTATATCACCGGGCAGACGCTGATGGTCGATGGCGGGCAGTCCCGCCTCGCCTGACCCTGGCCGGGTGGGTCAGGCCGGGACGGATTGCTGCCCGCGCACCACTTGCCCCGGTCTTGCGCCGGTAGGCTGGTCAGCACGGCGGATCACCTTGCCCGCGCAGATCGTGGCGACATAACCGCTCGCCAGCTGATCCAGTCGCCGGCCGCCACCGGGCAGGTCATAACGCACCACGGGCGCATGGAGGTGCAGCGCATCACCATCGATCACGTTGAGGTCCGCCTTGTATCCGGGGGCAATCCGCCCGCGGTCATACAAGCCCACCGTCTCGGCCGGGCGTGCGGACAGAGCCCGCACGGCCTGACCCAACGGCACTCTGCCATGTTCGCGGTCGCGCACCCAATAGGTCAGCAGAAAGGTCGGGTAGCTGGCATCGCAGATGGCCGCATAATGCGCGCCGCCATCACCCAGCCCCAGCACCACATCGTCGCGGTCCATCATGGCGCGCAGCGCATCCAGCCGGCCTTCATGGAAATTACCCAGCGCATTGTAGAGCAAGCCATGCCCGTTACCTGCTTCGCCCATCAGCAATTCGTAGGCCACCTCCTCAGGCGGGCGGCCCTGCCTGCGCGCTTGCGCGCCCACGCTGCTTTCCAGTGGCGGCTCGTAATCGGGCGGGTCACTGAGCGGAAAGATCCAGTCCCAGTTGCGCGTCATCATCGACAGCGGATGACCTTCCTGTGGCACTTCGCCGAGCAGCTTTGTCCGGAAGTCGGGATCGGTCAGACTGGGTAATTGCTCTGCCAGCGGCCGATCCGCCAGCGGCAGGTAGGAAGGGCACAGGCAGAAGGGGTGGGTCGAAAGCTCGAAACCCATGACCATCCCGATCGGGCGCGGCAAAATCTGCGGTGCGACCTCCACGCCTCTGGATCGCGCCTCTTCGCAGATTTGCAGTGCATCTTCCCATACAGGCGGACCGTCATTGTCCGTGCCGAGTGTAAAGGTCGCCCGGCGGCCGCAGCTTTCAGTGACGCGCAGCAGATGCGCCAGTTCATCATTCCAGCTGGCAAAGGGCGCATCCAGCACCATTTGCAACACACCTGTCCCGGCATCCTCCATCGCACTCGCAATCGCTACCAGTTCGGCATCATCGGCGGCATAGCTGGGAATCTGTTCGCCCGCCTTTGTGCGGTGGATCAGCAGGCGCGAAGTGGCAAAGCCCAAAGCCCCGGCCTCAAGCGCCTCACTCGCCAGTTTGCGCATCTGCGCCATGTCCGCTTCCGTCGCCGGTTCACGCCGCGCGCCGCGTTCGCCCATCGCATAAACGCGCAAGGGGCTGTGCGGGAGGAAGCAGGCCACGTCGATATCGCGTTTGCGGCTGGCCAGCGCGTCGAGATATTCGGGGAATGTCTCCCAGTCCCACGGCAGCCCCTGCGCCATCACCACGCCGGGAATGTCCTCCACTCCCTCCATCACGCGGATCAGCATATCATGGTCAGCGGCGCGGCATGGGGCGAAACCGACCCCGCAATTGCCGGTGACCACAGTGGTGACGCCATGCGAGGAAGAAGGCGAAAGTTCCTCTGACCAGATCGCCTGTCCGTCATAATGGGTATGGATATCGACAAAGCCGGGTGTGACCAGCAGGCCCCCTGCGTCGAGCACATCGTCATATGTTCCGGAATATTGCGCGCCGACCCAGACGATCCGGCTGCCGGTGACGGCTACATCGCCGACAAAGGGCTCCTCGCCGCTGCCATCTGCGATCAGGCCGCCGCGCACCAGCAGGTCGCAGTGCAAGCTCATTCTGCTGCCGCCTTGAGCAGCGAAGCATCGCCATCACTGGCCCAGAATGCCCCTTCGGCATGCGTGTCGAAATCTTCGGCTCCGCGCACGCCAATTGCAGCGCGCGCTTCTTCCAGCGGCAGATGGAAGTAATCCTCCAGCCTGGCAAGGAACAGCGCGTCGCTTTCTTGTCCCACCCGTATCCCGCGCTGGATGCAGCTTACGGCGGTGGGCCAGACCTGCGGATAGTGCAGCATGGTACGTACCGTGTAGCGCAGCGAACCGAAGATCTGGATCAGGCTCAATTCCGCCGCCAGCTCCGGGTCCTTGATGAATTTGAAGACATTGGTCAGCCGGTACCAATAAGGGATCAGCTCACCCATGAAATTGAACCCGCCGCCGCACAATATATGCTCGAAATCATGGGTCTGGCCGGAGCGCAGATTATAGAAATCGAGCTGGGATTTCGGCTCGCTCCAGGGCACGATCTGGATCTGGTAGTCGCCTTCGGTGATCCATTGGTAGAAGATGCCGCCCAGCGTACCCGGCGCATAACGGGCGAAATCCTCGATCTTGTAGGTCGAGTAATGACCTTCCTTGAACCACGCATCCAGTGCAGGGTTCACCTTGCGCTCGGCAGTGATCATTTCTTCGATCTTCGGACGGTCGCGCAGCTCTTCGAGGATGCCGAGAAATTCGTACATTTCGGCTGGCGGGGGAAGGTCCGGCCCGTTGCGGCGCAGCAGGATCATCGCCAGCCATTCGCGCAGACGCGGATTGTTGAGATATTTGGAGGAGGAAACCAGCACGCTGCTGGGCGTCTCCACCGGCATTACGCCGCGGAAAAGATAGGGAATGTCTTCAGCCATGGTCAGTCTCCCTCACTCAGGGCCAGCTCGCTGCCTTGCCCCCAGGCGGCGATACGCGGATCGTCGAGCGAGAATTGTGGCAGCAGCTCGAAAAAGCTTTTCGTTGCGCAGACTATGCGCTGCATTCGGCGCGGGTGCATACCGGCAAGGTCGCAGCGCGAATGCTGGAGCGCGAAATTGTCCCACACCAGCAGGTCACCATTTTCCCAGTGATGGCGGTAGACGCGCTCTGCTGCATATAGCCGGGCGAAGAGATCGGCGAGCAAGGCGTCACTTTCTTCACGAGGCAGCCCTTCGACCCGGGCGGTCTGCATCTCGGAAATATACAGCACCGGTTCCCCGGTTTTCGGGTGAGATGCCAGCAAGGGGCGCGTCTGGCTGGGCAGGAACTCGGGAACGTCCCAGCCTACCGCGCGGTGGGACTGGATCATGGAGATGACGGTGGTCGCCTCCAGCCCAGCCAGACGGTCGGCCAGCTCGCCAGGCAGAGCTGCGGCACAGTCCGCTCCATTGGTGAAAGCGGTCCAGCTCTGCCCGTCATTCACTTCGGTTGCGAGCAGCGAGATTGCCTGGAAGGGTTTTTCGGTGAAGGCAAGGTCGCTGTGCCAGGCCAGCGGGCCATCGCCGAGGTTTCCGTCGCTGGACAGTTCGCGATATTCGCCTGCCGCCCCCAGCACCGGGCCGAGCAGCGCCATCAGTTCGACCTGCCGTTCCTCGCTCAGTCTCTGGTTGCGAAACAGCAGCAGCTTGTGGCGGGCAAACAGTTCCGGCAGCCGCGCCGCGAAGCTTTCTGGCCAAGGCTGGTCCAGCTTCAGTTCAATCTCAAGCCCGAACGGCCTTATTTCCCGTTCGATCCATGCTACCTCTCGCACCGCATGTCACCTTTGTCTTTGACGCTGCATGCTAGGCGCGGGGTGGGGCGAGGTCAATTGCCATGGTGCAATATTCGAATAATTGGGCCTGTTGCTCTCCGCATATCGTGCTATATTGAGTTATTGAGCGCCATAACGCGTAGGAGAGGCTAGTGAATTTCTGTTGGTCAATCCTGCCTGTCCGGGCTGGACGCATGGAAATTTGCGCAGGAGAGCTTGCTTGACCCACGACCCAAGGCAATTCCGTGCTGCGCTCGGCAGTTTCCCGACCGGGGTGACCATTGTGACTACCCTAGATAATGCGGGCGAGCCGGTTGGCGTTACCGCCAGCAGCTTCAATTCGGTTTCGCTGGATCCGCCGCTGGTGCTGTGGTCAGTGGCGAAATCATCGAAGAGCCTGGATGCCTTTTGCTCCAGCGGTCACTTCGCCATCCATGTCCTGTCCGCCGGACAGGAAGACATGTCCAATCGCTTTGCCCGCTCGGGAGAAGACAAATTCGGCGGTGTAGACTGGCGCAAGGGTGAAGCGGGATCGCCGGTGCTGGGTGAATATGCGGCACTGTTCGAATGCCGCACCATGCACCAGTATGAAGGCGGCGACCATGTGATTCTGGTGGGCGAAGTCCTGTCATTCGACCAGAGCGAAGCGCCGCCGCTGGTGTTCCATGGCGGGCGCTATGCCGAAACGCGCAGCCGCCCGGATGGGCAGGGCGACGAGACGGTCGATATCGAGCATGGTCGCTTCACGGATGATTTCCTGTTCTACTTGCTCTCGCGTGCGCATTTCCAGGCCTCACGCCCGGCGCGCGAGACCTATGAAGCGATGAGAATTGGCCAGACAGAATATCTCGTCCTGTCGGTGCTCAGCATGGCATCGCCAGCATCCCCGCAAACCATTGCCGAAAGGCTTGAACACACCGGCCTCTGTACCGGGCCTGATATGCTTGCGGCCATGGAAGAAGATGGTTGGCTGGTTTCGGATGCAGAAGGCTACAGCCTTGCGCCGCGCGGGCGGGAATGCCTGGTGCGGACTCTGTCTGTTGCCAAGGCTTTCGAGACCGACCTGCTCGACCAGCTGACTCCAGGCGAGATCCATGAGGCCAAGCGTCTGCTCAAGAAGATCATTGATCTGACCGGCCCTGATATCCCGATTGGCTGGCGCGGGTCGGATAATCGAGCCTGAGGGAAATTCATTCATCAATTCGAGATGCCGCGACGCGGCCAAGGGAGGACATATGATCAATTACGGTTTTGACGGAAAAGTAGCATTGGTGACGGGCGCAGGCGGCGGGATCGGGCGTGCTGCGGCGCTGGTCTTCGCCAGTTCCGGTGCGGCGGTCATGGTGAGCGATGTCAAGGACGATGGCGGGGCGGAGACGGTCGCTCTGATCGAAGCAGCAGGCGGCAAGGCGGCCTATTTCCATTGCGACGTCAGCGACGGGGCGCAGGTGAAGGCAATGGTCGCAGCAACGGTCGAACAGTTCGGGCGGCTCGACTTTGCTTTCAACAATGCCGGGATCAACATCCTCATGGCTAATGAATATGAGGACGAGGTCTGGGACCGTGCCATCGGCATCAACCTGACCGGTGTGATGAAGTGCATGCGCGAAGAAGCCGAAGCCATGCTGAAGACCGGGGGCGGCGCGATCGTCAACACCGCGTCGATCAACGGGCTGGTCGGTAATCCGGGCCAGCCAGCCTATACCGCATCCAAGCATGGCGTGGTCGGGCTGACCCGTCACGGTGCGCTGCGCTGGGCGCAGGCGGGCATCCGCGTAAATGCCGTGTGCCCCGGCGTGATCGAGACACCGATGACGGCGCCGCTGGTCGCCAATCCCGAGATGAAGAAAGTCATCGATGCCATGACCCCGATGAATCGCATGGGATCGGCGGACGAGATCGCCCAGGCGGTGGCGTGGCTGTGCTCGGATGCGGCCAGCTTCGTTACCGGCCACCCGATGGTGATTGACGGCGGGGCAACCGCTATCTGATATCCTGCGCGTGGCCGGTCAGTCCTGATCGGCCTGCTTGTGGGTGATCTTGGCCATCCGGGCGTTGTATTTCACCGTCTTGACCGCAATCGAGGTCTCGACGTGGTGCACGCCCGGCAGCGCCAGAATCTTGTCTGACGCAATTTCAACCAGATCGTCGAGTTCGTGGAACAGGCACATGGCCAGGATGTTGAACTGGCCCATAGTGATCATCACCGCGTTGATCAGGGGCAATTCGCCGATTTCCTGCGCAATATCCCGCACCCGCTCGACATCGGCCTGCGCGCTGATGAAGGCGAGGCGCGACTTCTCGGCCATTTCGAAACTTGAGATAGCGGTGAAAGCGATCAGCCCGTCCTGCTGCAGCCGCTTGATCCGCCCGCGCACGGTGCCTTCGGTCACGCCCAGTTCGGTGGCGATCTTGCGGTTGGAGACACGGGCATCCTGCGCCAGCGCCTGGATCAGCTGAAGGTCGAGTTCATCAAGTTGCAATTTGGACATGCTGGTCAAGCCTTGGTTTCGATCGGTGCGACATCGAATTGATACTTGACGATATCGACCACGATGGACGGGATCATCGCCCTGATCCCCCTGATCTTGGAGACCTTGTCCAGCAGCAGGGGGGACAGGTCGTCAAAATCGCGCAGTGCCACGAGAGCATCGATATCATAGCGTCCGGTGACCAGGTGGGTGGCGAAGACTTCAGGCAATTCTGCGATTTCCGCAGCCACTTCGGAGGCTGGCCTGCCGTCGACTTCGATCGCCAGTTTCATCAGGAAGTCAAAACCATGAGCGGAAAAATCCGAAACTGCCACCACGCGCATCTGGTCGGATTCCTCCAACCGCTTGATACGCGATGAAACGGTTGTTGCCGTAAGCCCAAGACACTCAGCAATCTGCTGGTTGGTTGCCCGACCATTGAGCCGGAGCTGCTCGACAATCGCATGATCGGTCGGATCGAAAGTTACATTCTGGGCCATTCTGCCTGTCATATCCTTGTCACAAGGCGCATGGCCCTGCTTTGGTTCATTCCGCGTCTCATGCAAGTCCCCGGCGCAGGGCATTGCCTGCCCAGTCGATCCACTGTTGCGCGGCAGGAATTGCCCCGGCCATGCTGACGAAACCGTGGATCATGCCCGGTGCGGCGACTGCCTCGGTCGGGACGCCCGCCGCTTCCAGCCTTGCGGCATAGGCCATGCCTTCGTCACATAGCGGATCGCATTCCGCTGCCAGCACCGCTGCGGGTGCCAGCCCGGAGAGATCGGTATTGCGCAGCATCACCGCCAGCGGGGCTTCGCTGGAGGGGGTGTCGCCAAGATATTGCTTCCAGAACCAGCGCATGATCTCGGTGCTCAGGAATTTGTCGCCGCCACCATGATCGAGGTAGGATTTCCGCGTCAGATCATCATCGGTGACGGGATAGATCAGCAACTGGAACCGCAGCGGCGGGCCGCCGCGATCTCGCGCAAGGATTGCCATTGCCGCAGAAAGGTTTCCGCCCGCGCTGTCACCTGCAACAGCCAGACGGGTTGCGTCCACGCCCAGCGCCTCCCCTTGCCCCGCAGCCCAGCACAGCGCGCCATAGCAATCCTCGACCGGACCGGGATAGCGGCATTCGGGCGCAAGACGGTAAGCGACAGAGAGTACGGCCGATCCACTGGCTGCGGCCAGGGCACGGCAACTGGAATCATGCGTGTCGAGCGTGCCGATCACCCAGCCGCCACCGTGGTAATAGAGCGTCAACGGGGGGGCATCGCCTGCATCGGCCGGGACATAGAGTCGGGCGGCGAGTGTCCGGCCCTCCAGCGGGATTTCGATCTCTTCCACCCGGGCCATGGCCAGCGGTTCACCCAGCTGCATGGGATTGTCTGCCGCTGCGCGCATCTCGTCAGCTGTGGCCGTCGCCAAGTCAGGGATCGGCATCTGTGACAGCATTTCGAGTAACGCCGCGACATGTGGATCAAGTGCCATGGTCTATCTTCCCCCAACTGCGCTTTTCAGCAACCCCTATGGTTCGCAAATTCCGCACCGATTGGTGCTTGCAGCCTATAATTGCGGACTATGCCACTGAAAGCCATAGAGCATGGTGGTTTTTCCCACGCGCGAGAACGAGCCATGCGACTCTCTGATCCCGAATATTAGCGCGGTGGCTGCGGGAATTTTGGCATCACATCGACCCGCTCGATCTTGCCGGTAAAGGGCTGGCTACCCTTGCCTTCCACCACCGGCGTATCGGCATCGAAGCCGATATCGAGCGTGTCGGTCTGCTCGACGAGGTTGGAAATGCTGCGCTTGATCCGCCCGCGCCCAATCTCCTTGCCATTGGCGCGGATCACCATTTCGCCTCCCGCATTCCGCCCCGTTTCGCGCAGGAATTCAAAGGACAGCTTCACTTTCCCTTCTGGCACCGGCTCGTTCGCGCGGACGATCGACTGGTCACCGGGAACTTGCGATGCTGCCATCACGACCACGGGCACGCCATCCTCCATGGCAAAGCTCCAGCCTGCAAACTTGCTGCCATAGGCCAGGATTGCTCCGCTTGCGGGCGCCTCGGACAGGTCGAGTTGGGCTTCAATGGTGAAGCCCAATCCAACCAAGGGCGCGGCATTGACCACGGGCACGCTCACACCGCTGCCCCAATAGGTATATTTTGCACGCGGGCGCTTGGCTGCGGCCTGGAAGCGGGCCAGTGTCAGCCGGTCATCCAGCGGATAGACGTTGTTGGCCCAGGCCTCGGAATCGAACAGCGCCAGCATTGCCGCCAGTCGTTCCGGCTCTTTCGCCGCAAGATTGCGCGCTTGTGCTGGGTCACTGCGTAGATCGTAGAGCTCCCAGTCATATTCCATCGGGTCGCGCCCGCTGGAATAGGCATTGCCCCATGGCACCCGCAGCGGGGTGGTGCCTGCCCACCAGCCATCATGGTAGATGCCGCGATTGCCCATCATCTCGAAATACTGGGTCTGGTGCCGCTCGGGCGCAGCGGGCGCAGCGAAGCTGTAGGCGAAGCTGGTCCCGTCAATCGGCTGTTGCTCAACACCGTTGACCGAGGCGGGTGGCTCGATCCCCAGCAATTCGAGGATGGTCGGCATCACATCATTCACATGGGTGAACTGGCTGCGAATGCCGCGTGACTGGATCCTGGCGGGCCATGAAATGACCATGCCGTTGCGCAATCCGCCCAGGTGCGAGGCATATTGTTTGGCATATGGATTGGGTGCGTTGAGCGCCAGCGCCCAGCCGAAACCGTAATTACCCGCCGATTCCGGCCCGCCAATCGCGTCGATCTGTTCCAGCGCATAGGCATCGCTTTCATCGACTTCATTGGCGAAGCCGCCCATCGGGTTCATCTTGCCGAAAAAGTGGCCTTCGGTCGCCGCGCCATTGTCGCCTTCGATGAAGATCACCAATGTATTGTCCCGCTGGCCTTCGCGCTCCAACTCGTCCATCAGCCGCCCGAACTGGTAGTCCTGATAGGCAAGCATCGCCGCATAGGTTTCCATCCACCGCGCCGCCACGCGCTTCTGGCCGGGATCAAGGCTGTCCCACGCGGGAATGCCGTCCGGCATTGGTGTCATTACGGTGTTGGCGGGAATGATCCCCATCGCTTTCTGGCGAGCGAAGATATCCTTGCGGGTGGCATCCCATCCCTTATCGAACTTGCCATGGAACTTCGTGATCCAGTCTTCGGGTGCCTGCAAGGGCCCATGCGCAGTGGGGGCTGCGTAATAGAGGAAGAAAGGTTTGTCGGGATCGACCGATTTCTGCTGCCGGACATAGCGGATGGCATCGTCGGTCAATTCGCGTTCGAGGATGGATCCGCGCGCCATTACGGTGTTCACCGGTTGTTCGACGCGCTGGATCCCGCGATAGAGCGCCGGATGGAACTGGTTGGTTTCCGCCGCCATGAAGCCAAAGAAATATTCAAACCCCAGCCCGGTCGGCCACAGGTCGAACGGCCCCTGCGCCGAAACCTGCGCTTCGGGGGCATTGTGATGCTTGCCGATCATGGCGGTGTTCCAGCCATATTGGCGCAGCACCTCCGCCAGCGTCGCCGCACTTTTCGGCAGGAGGTTGTCATAACCGGGAAAGCCGGTGGTAAGATTGGCCACCACGCCATTATGCACTGGATGGTGGTTGCGCCCGGTCAGCAATGCAGCACGCGTGGGGGAACACATGGCGGTGGTGTGGAAGCGGTTGTACACCAGCCCGTTGGCCGCCAGACGGTCAAGATTGGGTGTGGGTATCGGCCCGCCAAAGGTGCTCGCCGCGCCAAACCCCACATCGTCGGTCATCACTACCAGCACATTGGGTGCGCCCGCAGGGGCCGTGCGGGGGCGGTGCAAATCCGGCCTTGCCCGGGCATAGGAGGGGGAGATCGTCCCTTTGAATTCCTGCGCGGGGAAGGGCAGCGAGGGGCCCGTGGGCTGTGTGCCGGCAATAGCCTGCACAGAAAGAACAACCGCCACCGCGCAACCTGCAAGGAGCCTGATTGCCTTCATCTGCCGTTCCCTTCTGAATCTAGCGCGCAAGGAAATCGAAGGTCACATTGTCGATCTTCGCGTTGATTGGCCTGCCTGCCGGATAGCCTTCCAGCACTGGGTCACCCATATCGTTCCCCACTTCAAACGTGGCCGAAATGCCCATCATGCGCGGCATTTCGATATGGATCACATCCTGCGCTACCTGCTTGCCATTGGCACTGATGGTGATGGTCCAGTCTGCCCGGTTGGTGGCATCCAGCTTGCCGCGTGAGAGTTTGACCGTAATCTCGCTTGCTCCCGCGGGAAGCGCATCCTGTGCCGCGATCCGGTATTTCTGGCCATTGATGGCATTGAACAGGAACACCGGCTTGCTGTCTTCGAGATAGAGCCCCATCCCCGGCAATTGCCCGCCATAGGCGAAGACCGGGCCATTCGCTTGGCCTTCGGGCAGAACCAGCTTCGATGTCACGGTGAAAGGCAGGAAATTGACCGGCGGTGCCAGCACGAAGGGCACATTGGTGACCGGGTTGGAATAGCTCCACTTGCCCTTCATGAACTGCATCATCTGCATGAATTGCCGGGCCAGTTCGGGGGTGTTTTCACCGACATTGTGCTGCGGCAGGACATTGTGGCGTTCCGCTTGCTGCTGCCATTCCTTGCTCATCGCAGCGACACGGTCGGGATATTTCGCGGCAAGATCGGTGGTCTGGCCGGGGTCGCTGGCAACATCATAGAGCTCCCACGGCTCATCGAAGGGTTGCCCGGCATTTTGTGCTGCTTCCCAGGTCTGCATGCGGTGGCTGGTAACGATGGTCCAGCCGCCTTCCCACAGGCTCTTGTTGCCCCACAGCTCGGAATATTGGGCGCGCCCGTCACGCAATGTGCCTGCGCTGTCGAGCGTGAGCCTGAAGCTGCGCCCTTCCATCGGACTCTGGCGCACATCGTTGACGAAGCTTGCCGGGGTTACACCGGTGAGGTCCAGAAGGGTCGGCGCGATATCGCTGACATGGACGAACTGGCGGCGCGCTTCACCATGTGCGGCGATGCCTTTGGGCCAGGCGACAATTAGCGGGACATGGATTCCGCCATCATGCGCGGTTTGCTTGAAATAGCGATTGGGCGTGTTGCCGGCGATGGCCCAGCCGAGGCTGTAATGCGGATGCGTGCGCGGGCCGCCCCAGTCATCGAGGAAGGCGTAGTTGTCGTCGAAGCTGACCGGGGTTTCGTTGCCGATATAGGCTTCGGTCAGGGCCCCGTTGGGTCCGCCCTCCGCGCTGGCACCATTGTCAGACACGACGATGATGATCGTATTGTCGAGTTCGCCGCGCGCGTCCAGTTCATCGAGGACCCGGCCGAATTGCGCATCGGCATAGGAGAGCGATGCCGCAAATGCCTCCATCTGGCGTGAATAAAGCTGCTTCTGCTTGGCAGAGAGACTGTCCCATGCGGGCATGGCGTCGGGGCGGGGCGCAAGTTTCGTCCCTTTGGGTACGACCCCGGCTGCAAGCTGTTGCCGGAGGATCTGCTGGCGCGCCTTGTCCCAGCCCATGTCGAAGCGCCCCTTGTAGCGGTCGATCCAGGCTTGCGGTGCGTGGTGGGGGGCATGGGCGGCCCCGGTTGCCCAATAGAGGAAGAAGGGGCGCTTGCCCGCAGGTGTGGCATCGCGGGTGCGGATCATGGAAATGGCCTGGTCGGCCATATCCGCGCTCAGATGGTAATCGGGATCATGTGGCGCAGCGATCGGCTGATTGTCGCGTACCAGTGTCGGATGGAAATTGTCGGTATCTGCTGCAAGGAAGCCATAGAAGCGTTCAAATCCCTGCCCCAGCGGCCAATAGGTGAAGGGCCCGACAGGGGAGGCATCGGGGCCGGGGAAATGGTCCCACTTGCCCACGGCGAAAGTGGCATAGCCAGCCTGACGCAAATTCTCCGCGATTGTGCCGGCTTCTGCCGGAACCCTGGCGTCATAGCCGGGGTAGGGGAAGGATTGCAGCGCATGGCCGCCCATATGCACGGTGTGCGGCATGCGCCCGGTAAGGAAGGAAGCGCGCGCGGGCGAGCACATGGGGGCAGTGCGATAATTCTCGTACCGCAGCCCCATGCGCGCCACCCGGTCGATATTGGGCGTATCCACCAGTCCGCCAAAGCTGGATAATTGGGCAAAGCCGACATCGTCCATCATCCACACCAGCACATTGGGGCGCTGTTGCTGCTGCTGGCTGGCGGGTTCCGCTTGCGCCAGCGCTGAGGACTGCCCGCCCGGCGACAGCGGGACGAGCATTGTGCTGACCAGTGCGAGGATGGCACTGTTGCGGATAAGGCCCATGATCATCTCTCCCCCTTGACACGTCGTTGCGCATCTTGCGGACGAGCCCGGTGGCGACCCGTCGCATTGTACCCTGTCAGGCGAAATGTGCCGCGATGAAGGGCAGGCCTACCACTCCCAGCCAGCCCAGCTTGCCCCAATTGGCGAGTTTCGGATTCTGGTGGTTCCACAACCCAATTGCGCCAAAGGCACCTGCGGCACCGCCGCCTTCGATCCAGAAACCGGTAAAGCCAAGCAGGCCGACCAGCCCCAGCAAGCGGATGGCCCCGCCTGCGCGGCCTTTCTCCACCGGGTGCTTGATCCCTGCCAATCCGGCCAGCCCGATCAGGCCAAGCAGTCCCAGCCAGGGTGCAATTGTTTCGATCATCATCTTCTCTCCCGTTTTGGCCTTGCCGGTTAATCCAGCTTCGGCCTTGTCTTGTCCCAAGGGGCGGCGCGTTCAAGCTGTCCGGCAAGGCGCAGCAGCGTATCCTCCGCGCCGTAGCGCCCGATGAAATGCACACCGATGGGCAAGCCCTTGCTCGACATGCCCAGCGGCACCGACATGGCAGGTTGTCCGGTCTGGTTGGCGATCTGCGTGAACGGTGTGAAGCCAGCCGCACGCTCGCCCCATTCCTGAAAGCTTACGCCGGGGGTCAGGCTGATCCAGCCCAGTTCAACCGGAGGTGAAGCAACCGTGGGCGTCAGGACCAGATCATAGCGCTCCATGAATTGCGCCATGGTGACAGCAGCGGTCTGGAAGACCGCATTGGCCCGCGCTGCATCCATCGCGCTGAACTGCTTGGCATAGCCGATGAATCCCAGTGTCATCGGTTCGAGCACATCCGGACCAAGTTCGATGCCGAGCAGCTTGGCCCGATCCATCGCGTCGGCGGCGAGCGAGGGAGCAGTGGTGGCAAAGCTGGCAAAGGCCAGTTGCGCAGCGTCCAGCTTGGGCGCGGCTTCTTCCACCACATGGCCGAGACTTTCGCACAGCGCAGCCGCTTCGCGCACAGCGGCGATACATTCCGGGTCAACTGGCGCCTTTGTCGGTGCCTCCAGCATCAGGGCGATGCGCAATTGACCGGGCTTGCGGGTAACCTGGTCTAGAAAGCTGCCATCGCGCGGGGGCGGGGCGCTGTAGCGGGAACCGGCTTCCGGCCCCCAGCTGGCATCGAGGATCGCCGCGCTGTCGCGCACGCTGCGGCTGATGGCGTGGTTGGTGGACATTCCGCCCCAGCCTTCTGTACGCAGCGGCCCCATCGGCACACGCCCGCGGCTGGGTTTCAGCCCGAACAAGCCGCAGCAGGATGCCGGGATACGGATCGAACCGCCGCCATCGCTGGCATGGGCAGCCGGGATAACGCCCGCCGCAATCGCCGCCGCCGCGCCGCCTGAAGAGCCGCCCGCAATGCGGGTGGGGTCCCAAGGGTTGCGGGTCGCTCCGTAAATGGTGCTCTCTGTGGTCCCGGTCAGCCCGAATTCGGGCGAAGTTGTCTTGCCGAAAATCACGAAACCTGCGCGCTGGTATCGCTTCACCAGCTCACTTGTCACTTGCGAGCGATAGCCCTTGTAGAGGCGGCTGCCATTCTCGGTGACTTCGCCTGCGATATAGGTGTGCAGGTCCTTGAGCAGCCAGGGGACACCAGTGAAGGGTCCCTGCGGCAGCCCGGCATCGATCGCCTTGCGCCCGAAATCATAATGGCGCTGGGCCATAAAATTAAAGCGCGCATCCATGGCCTCTGCGCGCCGGATCGCATCTTCGAGCAATTCCGTCGGAGAGACCTTGCGCTTGCGCACCAGCTTGGCGAGCCCCAGCGCGTCATGTGTGTCGAGCGGACTGCCGACGGGATTTGCCGAGCGGGCGATGGCGGGCGCGGCGATTGCCGCCGCGCCCGCTGCCAGCACTGTCCTGCGGGTCAGGCTCACTCGGCTGCCTCCAGCCGGGCCGAGCCGGGCGTTCCGCCTTCGCCCACATAATAGCGGGAATAGAATTTGCGGAATTGCGGGATGGGCCCGTCGCCGTCGCAGATGATCGGGTTGGGTTCGTATTTCTGGCGATCCCAGACGACTTTGTCCTGGTCCAGCTGCTTGCAGATATCGCGGATCAGCGCCTTGGCGAGACCGGCGCCTGCGCCTTCCACTTCGGCGCGCGGCTGGGTGAAGCCATAGCGGACCCGCAGCACGTCCTCTTCCACCGGGACAATGCTGGCGACCAGCAGCGTTTCCGAAATGCCATGGAATTTGACCCAGCTCTGGCCGGGACCCATGGTGTCATAGGAAATCAGCCCGTCGACCACGCCGCTGGGAGTGCCCATCTTTGCGCGCACATCGGCCCCCCGGCCCCATTCGCCCCAGCGCAGTTCTGCGGCGGGAACATCGGCGGTGCCATGGATATATTTGAAATGGGCCACGTCCACGCCGTTTTCGGCCATGTTCTGGATTGATCCATAGACCATCCATTCGTGCATTTCATAGTCAGTCCATTCGGGGTTCCCGACTTCTTCATGCACGGCAACTTCCCATAGCGGGTCAATGCCTTCGGGGTGGTACCACATCCAGATCCAGCCATTGGCTTCAGTGGTCGGGTAGGTGCTGGTGCAACGGCGCTTCACCTGCGGCGGGATGACCCGGGCATAGGGGATTTCCTTCACATTCCCTTCTTCACCGTCATAGCGCCAGGCGTGGAACGGGCATTCCAGCAAATTGCCATGGACCTTGCCGCCATAGCCCATATGCGCGCCCAGATGTTTGCAATAGGCGTCAATAATCCGGACCTTGCCATCTTCGCCGCGCCATACCGCCAGATCCTTGCCGAAATAGCGGGCAGGCTTCACTTGCCCTGCCTCGATGAAATCGTCCGGTTCGACTGCATACCAGCCAAAAGGATAGCCGATATCAAGGTTGCGTTCCTTGATGGAAGTGCGGTTGGTGACTTCGGCAACGCGCCAGTCAACCAGGTCCTGCCCCTTGAGCTTTTCCAGGATCTGCCACACGGCAACCGGGGCCGTGCGGGCATCATTGGCTGCTTTCTGTTCATTATCCGACATGATCGCTCTCCTTGCATATGTGCCCGCCTGTGTTGCGGGCACCGGGTGAAGGGGTTGTCTCTTGCACCCGGTGGTTGAAGAATGGAGCAGACTTCCCGGCTCCGTTCTCCCTACAGTCCGAACACCTTGACGGCGTTTTCTCTAAGGAATTTTGGCCAGACATCTTCCTTGAAGGGGACATTCTCCATGTCGGAAAATATCCGGTCAAGGCTCAGCCCCATGGGGAAATAGCCGGCATAGATGATCTTCTCGCTCCCGCGCGTATTGGCATAATCGATGATCGCCTTGGGATAATGTTTGGGGGCGAAGGCGCTGGTCGAATAATAGAGGTTCGGCCATTTGAGCATCAGCTTCACCGCCAGTGCTTCCCACGGTTCCGCACCATGGCGCATCACGATCTTGAGGTCAGGGAAGAACCAGCAGACCTCGTCGAGATGCTCGACCTTCTGGGTTTCCATAGGGATGCGCGGGCCGGGAATGCCGACATTGAGGCAGACGGGCAGGCCCAGTTCCGACGCCACAGTGTAGAGCGGGAACATATATTTGTGGTTGATCGGTACCTGCGGCAGCGTGCCGGCCGGGAAAACGCTGATCGCCGACAGGCCGACTTCTTCGTGGATTCGGCGGATGCGTTTTACCTCTTCCATCCCGCGATTGGGATCGCAGGGCAGATCGAAGAAGAAACGGTCGCCATACATTTCCTTGGCGCGGCGCGAGGTGTCATTGTCATTCCACCCGACCAGCGCCTTGTCGATGTTGAACCGGTCCATCTGCTCAACCGTCCAGATGATGAAATCATCCTGTGCGCCCGAGGTGGGAATATCCTTGAACATATATTGCGCTGGCATCGCGAATTGCTGCAGCGTCTGCTGGTCCTTGATCAGCGGACGAAAGGCGGCAAACCATTCCGAGCGGTCTTCTGCTTCGGGAATGCCAAGCATGCAGTCGATCACGCCAATATCCTTGGGATAGGCCATTCTATTTTTCTCCAATCAGTTCGGGCCAGCGTGCTTTCAGGGCACGCTTGTCAACCTTGCCAGTGGCGGTGCGGGGCATGTGTTCAGCGGTAAAGGCGATTTCAGCCGGTGCCTTATAGCTGGCGAGTTTTGCGCTCACTTCGGCGGCAATATCGTTTGCAGACACGCCATCTGCCCGCACCACTGCGACCAGCTTCTCGCCCAGCCTTTCGTCGGGCAGGCCGAAAGTGGCGCATTCGTGGATGCCGTGCATTTCGGTGATGACGCGTTCTACCTCGGCGCAATAGATGTTCTCGCCGGAGGAGATCACCATGTCTTTCTTGCGGTCGATGATGAAGACATAGCCTTCCTCGTCGATATAGCCGACATCGCCTGTAGTCAGCCAGCCATCGGGGGAGAGGATCTGGGCAGTTTCTTCAGGCCGGTTCCAATAACCCTGCATCACCATTGCCCCGCGCACCGTAATTTCGCCCGCCTCTCCTTGTGGCAGTTCTTGGCCATCGGGGCCGCGGATGGCCATCTCCACCATGGGCAGGACGCGCCCGGCAGAGGCAGGCTTGCGCACGAAATCGCCGCCGACCGATTGGGCGACCGAGCCGGAGCATTCGGTCATGCCATAGCCGGTACCGATGGCCGCGCTGGGGATCCCGGCATTGATCGCTTCAACCAGCCGCACAGGCGTCGCCTGTCCGCCGATCCCGATATTGGTCAGGCTGGAAAGATCGGCAGTGGGGAATGCAGGCGAATTGAGCATGTCCCACATCATCGTGGGCACGCCGGAGATCATCGTTACCTTTTCCGCTTCGACCAGCCGCATCGCCTCTTGCGCATCCCAGCGGCGCATCATCACGATCTTGTGGCCGGAAAACAGCGGGGAAAGGAAGGCCGATCCGAGCCCTGAAATATGGAACAACGGGAACACCAGCATCACTGCCTGCTGGGGCAATTGCTGCATCAATTGTTCGGCCGAAATGCCATAATCATCGGCAATCTTGTGAAGGATCATCAGCCCTGACATCTGCACCGAAAGCAGGCCGGTAATGAGGCTGCGATGGGTCAGTACCGCACCTTTGGGCCTGCCTGTGGTGCCGGAAGTAAACAGGATTGTGCAGGGGTCATCCGGCGCGATGGCCGGGAAATCTTGCGCCGGGGGCAGGTCCTTTGCCTGTGCAGCGGCAGCTTCCGGCCCGGTCAGGTCGATCAGGCGGCCAGCATAGCCACCTTCAGTCAGCTTTGCCGCGCGCTCGCTATCGGCGATCACCAGTGCGGGGGTGGCCTCTGCTACCATCGCGGCCAGTTCGTCCGGTGCGCCGCGGCTGTTGAACAAGACCGCAACCCCGCCTGCCCTTATGACCGCGAGGAAGGCGATGATCCACTCTGCCCGGTTGCGCATGCAGATGCCGACCCGGTCGCCTTTGGCGATCTTCAGCAGCGGTACCATCCGGTCCCGCCAGTCGAACAATTGTGCGTAGCTGACCCGCCGGTCCCCTTCGACGATGAAGGTCCGCTCGCCATGGCGCCGGGCGGTCTCGATCATGGCGCTCAGATCCATCGGGGCGTTGACGAACTGGCGCAAACCGTCGCGCTCGCCGATCTCGAAGATCGTGCCCGGCGCGGCGGCCTTCAGCAGGTAGGGGTCAAGCTGGTCGGTCATGTCAGTAGATCGCCGCCGGGTTCTTCTCGCGCGGATTGCCCAGCATTTCGCGAT
The DNA here is from genome assembly GCA_024236195.1 of Sphingomonadaceae bacterium. Taxonomy (GTDB): domain Bacteria; phylum Pseudomonadota; class Alphaproteobacteria; order Sphingomonadales; family Sphingomonadaceae; genus JACXVD01. Next base: position 186,690 of record JACKKZ010000002.1, on the reverse strand, counting down.
GCGAGGGCCGGTCATTCCCGCGGTCCTGGATGCCCAGTTCAAGCGCGATTTCCGCGCCGATCAGCGTCTGGCCGGACAATTCATCCCGGTTGGGCGCCTTGTCGATGGCATCGAGTATATGCCCGGTGAATTCCGGGTTCTCGGCCATGGCGATGAATTGTTCGTACTGTTCCGGATTGGTCTTGCGCGCGATTTCGGACCGTTCGGTAATCTGCGGGCCCAGCCAGATGGATACAGCCACCACACCGGTGCCGCGCAGATCATGCTCCATGTCATGCGCCAGCTTGTCGATCCCGGCCTTTTGCGCGCCATAGGCGGGGCCGTGCATATAGCAGGTTGCGCCAAAGCTGGAGGTAAAACCGATCAGCCCGCTGCCTTGCGGGACCATGATCTTGGCTGCATGCCAGCTGGCGACATAGGCAGAGCGCAGCCCGACATCGAGGATATTGACGGCTTCCAGCTCCTTTTCCCAAAATGGCAGCTTCTCGATTAGCTGATGGTGCATATAGGCGGCATTGTTGACCAGCATGTCGAGCCGGCCCTGTTCGTCCATGATCTGTTCGAACAGCTTGGCCACCTGGGCATCGTCGCCATGGTCGCACACTACCGGGATGCCCTTGCCACCCAGTTCAGTTATCTGCGCTGCCGTCTCCGAAACCGTTCCGGGCAGGACGGAGCCGTCCCAGCCCTTGGCATCGCCGGGGGTGATGGTGCGGCCAGTCACGTAAACCGTATAGCCCAGTTCACCCAGCCCGCGCGCGATCCCGGCCCCTGCACCCCGGCTCGCGCCGGTCACCAATGCTACTTTACCCTCTGCCATCTCTTCCTCTTCGCCTTTATCTGCTTGCCCGGTTTCGACCTGTTGCTGCCGATTGAGTCAAATGCCCTTTTCCAGCGCCTGCGCCCGCTGTCGAAATTGCTGGGGGGACAGGCCGGTTGCGCGCCGGAATGCCCGTGAAAAACTGTTCGGATGGCTGAAGCCGCATGCCTGCGCGACCGTCTTGATCGGTGCCTTGCGCTCCACCAGCATTTCCTTCGCTTCCTTGATCAGGAAGTTTTCGACATAGTTGGAGATCGTCTCGCCGGTCAGCGCCAGGAACTGCCGATGGAGGTGGCGTGGGCTGATACCGCACAGCTCTGCCAGCTCGCCTACGCTGGGCCGTTCCCCACCCTGTGTCAGTCGCTCGCGGATGCGGCGATATTGCCATGCGGCGAGCCGCCCGCTGGTGAGGCGATCGGGCCGATGATCGAGCAGCCGCTTCACTTCAATCGTCGAGAGGTCGAACAATGCCTGCAATGCGCGCTCCGAACGGTCGACCGGGTTGGCAAGCTCCTTTTGCGACAGCCGCATGATCGTGCGCAGATTGTCATTGCGGATATTGAGCAGCGACTGGAAAAGCTCCAGCGTCGGATCTTCGCGCTCAGCGAGGATGCGGGCCGACGCCGTCTGGTCGAAAACCCAGCGGATCACCCGGATATGCCCACCAGCAGAGCGGCCGCGGATCAGCACTCCCGGCATGCGGATGAACAGAGTGCCCATATAGGCATATTTGTCGCCACCAATTTCCGGGAAACAGGCCGAGGCATCGGCGGACAGCGGAGGCAGCGACATTTCGAGCATCAACTCGTTTTCCACCTGTTCCCACTCGAACATGCTCGGCCAGTGCCATTCCACCAGCTCGATCCGCCCGCCAGACACCTCTGTCCGGTTGAGGATATGCGGAGTGAGATCAGAGGCGGCACCCATCTCAGCGCTCAGCCCCCAAATCATACTGGCTGGTCGGGATAATATCGATGCGGGCGAAATCAATGAAGCCAGCGCAGCTGTGCGTCATTGCGGCGAGGTTGGCGTCGAATTTTGCCGCGTCCCCTACTGCATCGAAGAAGACCGCCGGATCGGTCATAGCCTCGGCAGGGAAACATTCCTCGACAAAGGCATCATAATCCGGCGCACCATCCGTCAGCGGCATGACGATAAGGTTTTGGATATATTCAAAATTGGTCTGGGTCTCTATCGCCACACGCGTGTGGTGGCTGTGCCAATGTGCAATCGCATCAGCGCGTGCCATGTCCGGGCGGAAAGAGATGAAGCTGGCTTGCGACCAGCCCCATGTTCGCTCCCCCGCTTTGGCAGTGTGCTGCTGGTTGGCAATAATTGTCGATTCAACCACCAGCCAGGCGGCAAAATGTCCGCAGGCGGCCGCGATGGCGGCATCAATCGGCTGGCGAAACATTGCATTGGCAGAGGGGAACCACAGCTGGACAACGGCATCCTGCTGCGGGTCCTGCCAGCGTTGCACCAGCCCGGCGGCGGGGGCGACTGCAGCGTCCCTCAGGTTGATCCGCACCCGCTCCGCTCCTGCTGCGGTCAGAGCAGGGGGAAGCTGTTCGAGCAAGGCGGCGTTGAACGCTTCCTGCTCCAGCCCCGGTGGGCGCCACAGCGCATAGATGATCTTCTCCACCGGGCGGCCTCAGTCGAAATTCGCCTGCCCGCCATCGAGCGGGATGGTGGCGCCGGTGAGATAGCCCAGTTCATCGCTGCACAGCGCAGCGACCGCGCGGCCGATGTCTTCTTCCAGCCTGCCGATCCGGCCCAGCGGGATGGTGCGGAAGAATGCCTCGGCTTCCTCGGGGTTGTTCTGAACCCACCATTTGAGGCCCGGCGATTCGGCATGCGGCGCGATGGTCAGCACACGGATATTCTCGCGGCCCCATTCGGAAGCCGCCGCACGGGTGAGTGCGCGGGTGGCTTGCTTGACCGCACCATAGGCCCCGTAACCCGCCATGTCCCAGCGCTTGGCCGCAGAGGAGGATAGATTGATGATCGTCCCGCCGCCGCGTGCAGCCATATGCGGGCGCGCAAGCTTCATCAGTCGGAAACTGGCCAGCGGCCCCGAGATGAAGCCGTTGAGGAAAGCCTCGTCACTGACCTCTTCAAGCTTGCCCAGTGGCACTTCCTGCGCATTGTTGACGAGGATATCGAGCTGGCCAAATGTGGCACAAGCCTGCTCGACCCATGCGGAAAGGTCCGCCTCTGCTTTGACATCGCCGGTCAGCGTCAGGGCTTCGCCGCCGCGCTCACGGATCATTGCTGCGGTGTCTTCCAGCTTGGAGAGTGTCCTGCCGGCCAGCGCAACCCTGGCTCCAGCAGCGGCGAGGGCGAGGGCGATTCCCTGCCCGACTCCCTGGCCTGCACCCGTCACTAATGCTGCCTTTCCTGCAAGGCCTGCCATGGAATCCTCTCTTTTCGTAATATATCTGGCCTCATTCTACGCATGATGTTGACAAAATGGCAAGTGCTACCGCAAAACGCGTTGCACAAAATGGATATGGGGATTGGAAGCATGTTGCGAGATATGGAAGGCAAGGTCGCACTGGTTACCGGTGCGAGCGAAGGGATTGGTCTGGCGACCGCCATGCTGCTCGCTCGCCGTGGGGCAATGGTCGCCATCTGCGGTCGCAACCCCGAACGTCTGGCCAATGCGAAGGCGGAACTGGACGCGGTCGGCACTTGTGAAGCACACCGGCTCGACGTGTCGGATACAGATGCCCTTGAGGCGCTGATTGCGGGGATTGCCGAACGGCACGGCCGGCTCGACATGCTGGTGAACAATGCCATGTCGAACAATTACGGCGCGATTGCCGACATTACGCTCGCCAAATGGCGCAAGGATTTTGCAGTCAATGCCGATGCAGTTTTCGTGGCGACCAAGGCGGCGATGAAGGTGATGGCAGGGCAGGGCAGCGGTTCGATCGTCAATATCGCTTCCACCAACGGGCTGCGGGCTGCGGCGCGCCTGTCGAGCTATTCCGCGTCGAAAGCGGCGATGGTGCATTTTACGTCGGTTGCCGCGATGGAAGGCGCGCAGATCGGTGTGCGCGTGAATTGCGTTGCGCCGGGCATGGTCTTGACCCGCGCGACAGAGGACTACATGCGCTATTCGGGCGAAACTGCGCTGCGCACAGTTGAAGCAATCCCGATGGCGCGCGGGGGCAGGCCGGAAGAACTGGCGGAACCCATCGCCTTCCTGTTATCCGATGCAGCAAGCTACATCACCGGCATTACCCTGCCGGTCGATGGCGGCAAGTCGGTGCAGCTCTACCTCCCGGCCTGAGCGGTCGGCCCGGGACGACAAGGAATTCAGTGATGGCACAGCTTTGGGATAAAGAGGTCGATATCCTCGTTGTCGGCTCCGGTGCGGGCGGGATGATGAGCGCGCTGGTCGGGGCGCAGAATCATGCCGAGGTGCTGGTGGTGGAAAAGGACAGCTGCTGGGGCGGCACCTCCGCCACATCGGGCGGGGGCATCTGGATTCCCGGCAGCCATATCGCTGCCGCCAGCGGGTTCGAGGACAATCTTGACGATGCCTTCACCTATTTGCGGGGGCTGTCTGCCGATAATGTGCCGGATGAGAATATCCGCGCCTATGTCGATAATGCCGCGCCGATGCTGCGCTGGCTGACTGACCATACGCCGGTGCAATATGCCGCGCTGCCTTATCCGGATTACCATGCAGAGGATCCCGGCGGCTCGCCCACTGGTTTCCGCACCCATTTGCCGCTGGAACTGGATGGCCGGATACTGGGCAAGGATTTGCGCAGCCAGCGTTTCCCGTCGCCCGCTGCCAGCCTGTTCGGCTATCTCAACTGGACTTTCGCCGAGACATACCAGCTGCTTTATCGCGGGAAGGGCTGGGCCACGCAGCTGGCGATCAACCTGGCCAAATACTGGTTCGACTGGCCGTTCCGCTTCACCAGCCGCAAGGATCGACGCCTGACCCTCGGCAATGCGCTGACCGGTGCGCTGCGCAAGGGTCTGAACGATGCCGGGGTGCCGCTCTGGCTGGAAACGCCGCTGACCGAGCTGGTGGTGGAAGGCGGCTCGGTTACCGGTGCACTGGTGCAGCATCGGGGCAAGCCTTACCGTATCGGTGCGCGCAAGGGCGTGGTGCTGGCCGCAGGCGGGTTCGACAAGAACCAGGCGTTGCGCAACGAAAACATGGACCTTTATACTGTCGCCCAATATTCAGGCGGGGTGACCAGCAATACCGGCGATTCCATTCGCGCAGGGGCTGCTGCGGGCGCAGACACGATGAATTTGCAGTCTGCCTGGGCTGCACCGGTTTTCTATGTGCCGGGCGAAGATCGCGGACGGCTGTGCACGATCGAACGGGCGTTGCCAGGTTGCATCATGGTCAACCAGAAAGGCGAGCGTTACCTTAACGAGGCCGCATCCTATCATATAACCGGCCAGATCATGGCCCGCCGCGCGCGCGACCACGGCGATGCTTCGCCCAGCTGGATGGTGTTCGATTATACATATCGCCATCTCTTCCCGATGGGGCCACTGTTGCCGCTGGTACCCGACTGGGCGCAGAACGGCATGGTCAAGACCATCCTCAAGAAAGCCAAGACGATCGAAGGACTGGCCGAGCAGATGGGGGTGGACCCGGCCGCGTTGTCGGCCACCGTCGCCCGCTTCAACGAATATGCCGCCAGGGGTGAAGACCCCGATTTTCATCGCGGTGAAGCGGCTTATGACAAGATGTATGGCGATCCGCGCCATGGCCCGAACCCCTGCTTGCGCCCGGTGGACCAGGGGCCGTTCTATGCCATGCCGATTTATCCCGGTGACATCGGCACCAATGGCGGCCTGCGCACCAACGCCAGGGCACAGGTGGTCAAGGCAGATGGCTCGGCGATTGGCGGGCTCTATGCGGTGGGTAACAACGCCGCCTCGGCCATGGGTGAAAGCTATCCCGGTGCCGGGGTCACACTCGGCCCGGCGCTGACCTTCGGCTATATCGCCGCGCGCGATATGACCGGGGCGAACGACTGAACCATCAGACTTCGTGCCAGGGGTAGAAGGGCGGCATGGCTGATGCCTTGCCGGTGAAACGTGCTTCGCGCTTTTCGAGGAAGGCGCTTACACCTTCCTGTCCGTCACCGATGCTCTGGTAGAACATCGACAGCGATTCCACATCATGCGCGGCGCGCGGGTGGGGCTGGGCGCTGTTGGACAGCACCATCTGGCGGATCAGCGCCATGCTGACGGGTGAGCGATTGGCCACCAGCTCGCGGGCAAAGGCGCAGGCAGTTTCGACCAGATCATCTGGCGCCACCACTTCGCGCACCAGGCCGAAGTCCAGCGCCTGCTGTGCGGTCAATATGTCGGCGCGGTAGAACAGTTCCAGCGCCCGCTCCATCCCCACGATGCGCGGGAGGAACCAGGTTGAGCAAGCTTCCGGCGTGATCCCCAGCCGCCCGAACACGAAACCGATCCGGGCTTTCTCGCTGGCGAAGCGAAAATCCATCGGCAGCGTCATGGTCGCACCGATCCCCACCGCCGCGCCGTTGATCGCGCCGATGATCGGCTTGGTGCAATCATACATCGCCAGCGCCACCCGCCCACCCGTATCGCGCACACCGCGCTCGATCTCCTCGCGCACCGGTCGTTGTTGCAAGTCCGCCAGCGTCGGTTGGAGGCTCTCGTCGAGTCCGAAGACATTGCCGCCGACAGACAGGTCCATCCCGGCACAGAACGCCCTGCCTTCGCCGGTTACGACCACAGCCTGGACCGCATCGTCGCTGCTGGCGCGGCGATAGGCGTGCTCCAGCTCATCCGCCATTTCGACGGTGAAGGCATTCATCTGTTCGGGCCGGTCGAGCGTCAGCCGCAGCAGGCCGTCTTCGGTCTCGTAGCGGATTGTCTGATAGTCGCGCATGGTTCTGCCCTCAGTCGGCCACTCCGAGCAGTTGCTTGGTCTGCTCATTCAGTGTCGGGGTTGCCTGTTCGCTGAAGAAGGCAATCCGCCCCGCGAGCATTTGCTGGGTCATTTCCGGCTGGCTGGAGACCCAGAAATTATTGGCGGCGATCCCGGCCATGATCACTTTGCATCCTTCAGCCAAATCCATGCCATAGGCGGCCATCATGTCGTGCATGGTCTTGCGATAGCCCGCGCCATCTACCGGCTCGCCCGCACCGCGGTCGGCGTTGAAGATATTGGTCTTCATCATGCCGGGAATGATCGAGGCGACGTGGATCGGGGCCTTCTTCAGCTCCATTTCGAGATAGAGGCACTCGCTGAAACTCTGGACGGCGTGTTTGGTCACCATATAGGCCGACTGGGTTGGCATCATGCCGAACGAGCCGACCGAAGCGAGATTGCCGATCCAGCATTCCTCGCCGCTTGCCAGCATGCGCGGAACGAAGGCGCGCACCCCGTGGATCACGCCGTGCAAATTGATGTTGAGCGTTGCTTCCCAGCGTTCGGCGGGTATTTCCCAGGCAAAGCCCAGCGTTTCGATCCCGGCGTTGTTGACCAGCAGCCGCACGCTGCCGTGTTTGGCAAAGACGGCCTCGGCCAGCCGGTCAAGCTCGGCAGGTTGCGAAACATCGACCACCATCGCCTCTGCCTTGCCGCCGGCCGCGCGGATTTCTTCCGCCACGCTTTCGGCAGCCGCCGCGTTGATATCGGTCACCACTACAGTCATGCCCACTTCGCCCGCGCGCCGGGCCAGCCCCGCGCCAATGCCCGAACCGGCCCCGGTGATCACGGCGACACCGCCTGCGAATTTGCTTTCTTCCAAGGTCATGCGGTGTCTCTCCAGTTCAGGGATTGTCGATATAGCGCGCGCGATAGGCGGCAAATTCTGCCCGGATGGCGGCCTCGTCGAGGCCGAATTTCTCCAGCGAATAATCATGCAGGGGGCGCTGTTCGCGCTTGTTGCCAGCGAGAAACTCAGTGAGGGCAGCTTCCATCGAGGCGTCGCTCGCTATCCCCATGCGCGCCAGCACGCGTTCGGCCTGTACCAAAGGTTCACGGCCGACGGCGCGATAGTCGATATCAATGAAGCGGTCCTCGCCAATCCGTTCGCGCGCAGCTTCGAACCGGCGCATCCATTCGACGAGTCGACGGAACCAGAAGGTGCCCACTTCGCGGTCAGTCAGGCAGGCGCTGAGCTTGTACAGCGCTGCTTCCATGCTGACATAGCTGGGCACGACATCGAGCGGGTCGCGATGGGTCATCACCAGCACCGCATCGGGGAAGGCGCTGGCGGCAATTTCGGTATAGGGCAGGTTGGACGGGCTCTTGAGGATCCATTTGCACCCGCGCCGTTCGGGCACCTGCCACTGGAGATATTTGAGGATCGTCTTGAGGTCCTCATGCCCGCGTGACTGGTCATAATTATCAAGCCAGCGTGAGAAGGAGGGCACGTAGCTCATCCCTTCGATCATGGTCGAAACGAACATCTGGCCCAGGACGAGGATTTCCTCGTCCGGCGCATCCGGGTCGAGCGGATGGATTGAAGCGAGTTCGGGCGCGGCCTGCAGCCAGCCGTCAATCATGGCCTGCGCATAGGCACGGCGTTCCTGCGGATTGCCATGTTCTTCGCCGGGGAAGGGGGCATAGTTCTGCGCTTCAAACCAGCGGATTGCGGTCATGCCGGGGGCGCTGGCGAGCAGGCGATGAAAGATCGTGCTGCCGGTGCGCGGCAGGCCGAGGATGATCCCGGCGACTTCCACCTGTTCGTCAAGGATTTCGGGATGGCGGCGGATATCCTCCACCATGCGTAGCCGGCTGGCGAGGCCCTTGACGATCACCTCCACCTGCCCGGCGGCCCCTTCAGGCGTCAGCCGGGCTTCGCTGTTTGCTGCAGCAAGGAAATGGTCCATCGGCTCGAAGAACCACTCATCACCAAAATCGGACAGGCCGGTGCGGACGCCCGCTTGCTCCAGCAGCACCTCCCGGCCGGGCAATTGCGCTGCTGTAAACTCTTCGCTGCCGATGCTCGCCATCATGTCTTCTCCCAAAGCTTCGCTAGTATGTCACAGACTTAGGGTCAGGACCCATTAATCACGCTGTCGAGGCGCCGGAATGACGAACATATCGGGCGAAAACGCGCGCCGGAAATACTGGATGTATTTCCAAGAGTGTTTTTGGCCGAGATGGAAGTCATTCCAGCGTCCTTTCAGGATTTGACCAAAATGGCCCAGTGCGGCGTCGGATCGGCTTGAAAGACGGACATATTCCTTCGCCTCTCCTCCTTGCCCTGGGCCATTTTGCCTCAAACCTCGACAGCGCGATTAATGAGTCCTGACTCTAGCTGCAATCAGCCATGCGAATGAAGAAGGGGCGCCTTGCGGCACCCCCAAATGTCAGGCTGCAAGTTCTTCCGGCTCGGGCGGGAAGATTGCGGGCTGGCCCGGATCATAGGTGCGCGTCAGCAGGCCGATGAAGGCCTTGTCTGTCATCGGGTCAGTCGGCACTTCAAAAGTCAACCCGCGCGCGCGCAGATCGGCGATCAGCATGTCGAACACCTGTTCGTGACCGATGTCGTCTGAATGGTCGAGCGAACGCTTCAACTCGTCGAAATCCATGAAGATGTCCGCACCCCAGTGGACGAGGAAGCGGAATTCCTCTTCGGGGATCTGCTGGATCACCTGGCCATCGGTGGTGATCCGCCAGCCGCCAGCATTGTCCGGGTCGGCTTCCATCAGGGAATTGATGGCGAGGCCTTCGGGGCGGCGCATGGCGGCCGGTCCGCAGCTTTCAGCGGTGTGGAACATCATTTCGTTTTCGACCACCACGGCACGGCTCCACATCGGGGCGTGGATCTGTTTAGGCTCCTTGTGCGGACCTTCGGGCCAGTAGTTGAAACCGCCGCCGATCTTGCCCTTGTAATACCAGGTGATGACCTGCGCCTTGCGCGCCTGCCAGTGTTTGAACAGGCCGGATTTGACCATGGTGTTCATCAGCCACACCGGCGTGCTCTGGTAGGAAATGCCGCGGAAGCGCGTGGCGTCCACATGCGGGCTACCGCCGCCGGAGCAGGGGCCCTGAATATTGAACAACATGTTCTCGGGCGTCGCATAGGCCGCCCCCCAATATCCGCGCACGAGATCGAGGAATTTGGTGTTGAAAAAGCAATCTTCGATTTCGGGGTGCAGCATCGTGTGACCCTGCGCGAAATAGCCGCGGAAGACCGGGCTGAGGAACATGTCCCAAGTCGGAGTGAAACCTTCAGGGACCGAGCCGGAGGTGGTGGCGACAACCTCTTCCGGCGATTTGAAATGCTGGGCAAGGATCAGCGACCACGGGCCGTTCTTGCGCACCACGTCGAGCATGCGCGCATGCTGGTCTTCGTTGAAGGCACCTTCGATCACTTGCGGTTCGGCGACAGGGCGGAAGATGTTGGGATCGGTCGACAAGGCTCGTTCTCCGGACAGGTTTTTGGCTGGCGAATCGCTTCACCAGCCTGTTCTTATGTATGTCAGTATGGACTTACTTACATGTGAGCGCAAGCCTCCGCGTCAGGCGGGCTCAATGTCCTCCGGCCCCCAATAGGCACGCAGGCTGGTGATCAGACCCACATCGTTGAAACGGCAGACGTCGATCGAGCGGATGCGCAGCCGGGGGCTGCCGGGCGGTGTGAATTCGACATCGAAGGCAAAGGCGGCTTCGTTCGCATGCGAACCACGAATGGGGCCGAGTGGCGCAATGCGTGCATCGAAAGCGACTGAATCTGCGAACCACGCAGCGATTTCAGCGCCCGTCTTGGGCGGCGTACCTACCGGGTCCTCGATCACGGCATCTGGCGCAAACAGCGCGGTAATTCCGGCTGCATCGCCGACATTGGTGCAGTCGATATAGGCCTGCAAGGCCGCTTTCATCGCGGCCTGGCCGGGAGGGGGTGGGTTACTCGTCTCCATGGGATTCTCCGTTGCTGCCTGCCAGCATCGCAGGGATTTCGCGGGCGAGGAAGTCAAGCAATGCGGACTGGCAGGGGCTGGGCGGCGACTTGCTGCGATGGAGCAGCCAGAGCGGACTGTCATGGCGCGGATCGGGTGAGGACAAGCGCTCCAGCGTTGCATGGCGGTCGGCCGCAAAGCACCACAGGCTGGCGCTCCCCATCCCCTGCATCACGGCCAGCTTGAGCTGGTCCCAGTTGTTGAACCGTGCCACGCCTGCCTCTTCCGCACCATCGCCGACCGGGTTGGCCACGGTCCATTGGCCGGGAATCGCCGCTTCGATTTCGCGCCCCCAACCCAGTTTGCGAAGGGTGCTGCTGCCTGCCTTGCGATAGGGCGCCTGCGACAGCACACCGACCTGGCGCCCGGACAGGCGTCGCGGCGGGCGGCGGACCAAGGCCAGCGCGATATCGGCCCGCCGCGCGCTTACCGCTTCCAGCGGATCGGGCAGGCCAATCAGTTCGATGACTGCCTCTGGCACGGCCTGCTGGAAGCGGTCGAAGCAGTCGAGGAATTCACTCGCAATCCCGGCGCTGCTGGCGATGCGGATGGTTTCCTTTGGCAGTTCCACCGAACCGAGCGCTTTCAACATCGTTTCGGCTTCAGCCTCCATTCGCGCCGCGCTTTCCAGCAGGATGCGTCCTTCGCGGGTCGGTTCGTGGCCGAAAGCTGTCTCCTTGAACAGCGCCACGCCTAGCGCGGCCTCCAGCGCGTCCACGCGCCGCCCCACGGTTGTCCGGTTGATCCCCAATTGCGTGCCCGCCAGCGTGTAAGAACCCGCCCGAACGGCTGCGAGGAAGATCCGCAAATCGCTCCATTCCATCATGCGTGCATTATTGCACAGATATAGTGCACAGCAAGTGCCCTCGCAGTTCACTACGATTTCCTGTAGCACTTCCCCCATAACGCGGCACAATGCGTAGATAATTGATGGAGAGGCAATCAATGGCCAAGACTAGCGAATATGGCTTCGGCGAATTTCCCTTCGCCCGCGGCTGGTACATGATCGGCGCAGCAAGCGAAGCGACCCGCACCCCCAGCTCCCACCGCTATTTCGGCAAGGATCTCGTCCTCTACCGCGGCGAATCGGGCAAGCCCTATCTGTGCGACGCCTACTGCCCGCATATGGGTGCGCATCTCGCCAAGAACACGACGTCTTACATCGTGCTCGATGGCGAACAGATGGAAGGCGAGAATATTCGCTGTCCGTTTCACGGCTGGCGCTTCGGCCCCGAGGGCGGCTGCAACCATATCCCCTACTCGGACTTCGTGCCCAAGGCAGCCAAGCTGCGCTTTTACCCGGTGGAAGAACGCGCAGGGATTCTTTGGGCATGGCACGATCCGGAGGAGCAGGAGCCCGACGTTCCGCTGGCCAATTTCGGTGGCCATTATGGCGAGCCGGGTTGGGTCGAATGGAAGATCGACCTGATGGGCGACCTGGATGTCCACCCGGTAGAGATCATCGACAACATGGCCGATTACGGCCACTTCACCCCGATCCACGGTGCGACCGAGTGGCAATATTTCGCCAATGAATTCAAGGGCAATGAAGTCCACCAATATTACAGCGCGGGCCATCGCACGCTGACTGCCAATCCTGAAGACATGCTCATGCTCGATACCTGGTATGAAGGGCCGGGCTTCCTCCAGTCGGAGATGGAAGGCGCTTTTGACAGCTTCATCATGATCGCCAACACCCCGATCGAAGAAGACAAGGTTCGCGCCTGGCATGGCTTGATGGTCAAGGTGCATGATGGCTCGCGTGAGACCACCGATGCAGACCGTGCTGCTGCGTTGGAATATCAGGAAGGCAGCCGTTTGGCCTTTGCGCAGGATGTGGAAATCTGGGCCAATAAACGCGCCTGTCTCAACCCGCTCGCGATCCCGAATGACGGCCCCTATGGCAAGGTGCGCCAGTGGTACAAACAGTTCCACAACCCCCGTTCGGAGACAAAGGCCATGCAGGCCAAATCCGATGGCATGCATGTGACGCTGGACAAGCGGGTGGACAAAAGCGCGGCCTGAGCCGCGCCACGGGCCCGTGTGATGGGCCCACTGCTGGGCCAAATGCTGGGAGAGTAGCGGGATGGCAACATTTCCTGACGGATGCGCGCTGATCTTCGGCGGCAGCGGCGGCATTGGCAGCGGGGTTGCCCTCACCTTTGCCGAATGTGGCAGCGATATCGCCGTCGTTTATCGCAGCAAGCCCGACCCGGCGCAGGCTGCGGCCGACCATGCGATTTCGCTGGGGCGCAAGGGGAGCGTGCACCAGGCTGATGTCACCGATGCGGCCCAGTTGCAGGCGGCCATCGACGAAGCCATTGCCACGCATGGCCGCGTGCATTCGGTGGTCTGGGGCGCAGGCCCGCTGGTCAACCAGCGCTATCTCGCGGAAACCCCGATGGAGGAATGGCGCCATGCCTTCGAGGTGGAAGTGCATGGCTTCTTCCAGACCGCGACCATGCTCATCCCGCATATGCGCGAACAGGGCGGCGGCAGCTTCGTGACGCTCGGTTCTGCCGGGCATGACTGGTGGCCGGCCAGGGATGGCATGTCAGTGGCGGTCAAGGCCTCCAACGAGCAGCTCGTGAAAGGCATCGCCAAGGAAGAGGGCAAGCACAAAATCCGCGCCAATTCGGTGCTAGTGGGTGTGATCGATGCAGGCCAGATGCACGAGCTGACGAGCCAGGGGCAACTGGACCAGCAATGGGTTGAAGAAACACTCAAGCTGCTGTGCCTCAAGCGGTGGGGGACACCTGCCGAGATCGGCCATGCCTGCGTCTATTTCGCATCGGATGAAGGGTCCTACACCACCGGCCAGTCAATCTCGGTCGGCGGCGGCTTTGGGGTATGAGGGCCAGCCAATGATGCGGTTTGACGGGAAAGTGGCCATTGTGACCGGCGCTGGCCATGGGCTTGGCCGGGCCTATGCGATGGAACTCGCGCGCCGAGGCGCCAAAGTGCTGGTCAATGACCTTGGCGGGGATTTTACCGGGCATGGTGCCGACATGGGGCCAGCGACAAAGGTGGCGGCAGAGATCACCGCTGCAGGCGGCGAAGCGGCGGCAAATGGCGATACGGTGGCGACGCGCGCAGGGGCTGATGCCATTGTGGCGCAGGCTGAGGAGCTTTGGGGGCAAGTCGACATATTGATCAATAACGCCGGGATCGTCACCAGCACCGGCCCGATCAGCAAGATGGCTGACCAGCAATGGGATACCGATATCGCGGTGGCCGCAACCGGCACATTCCAGATGTGCCGCGCCGTGTGGCAGGGCATGTGGGATCGCGGCTATGGCCGGATACTCAATGTCTCGTCGGGTTCCTTTTTCGGCATGGGCAGCGGGGTTGGCTACCCGGCGGCCAAGGGCGCGACATGGGGGATCACCCGCGGGCTGGCCTCTGCCGCGGCTAACCATGGCAAGGATGTGCGGGTCAATTGCGTCATGCCGACCGCCGCCAGCCGCATGACTCATCTGCTGGGTGAGGAAGTGGCCAGCGCCATGTTACGCAACTATCCACCCGAAGCCGCTGCGCCCGCCGCGGCCTTCCTCGTCCATGAAGACGTACCGGTCAGCGGCGAGATGTTCCGCATCGGCGGCAATGGCATCAGGCGCGTCTTTATCGGGCTCAACCCCGGCTATCATGCGGCGCAGGGATTCCCCGCCATGGAAGATATTCGCGACCATTTCGAAACGATCATGGCGACCGACGATTTCATCGTCCCGCGCGATTCGGTGGATGCGCTCGATCCGGATTCAGGCGTGAACTGGGGCGCCTTTTCACAATTCATCATCTGACAGACCCGCGCAGGCCGGGCCAAGGGGAGAATCAGTTTCTATGGGCAGGCTCGATGGCAAGGTGGTAATCATCACCGGCGGCGCACGCGGCATGGGCGAAGCGACCAGCCGGTTGTTCGCCGCCGAAGGTGCAAGGGTCGCGATCTGCGACGTGCTGGAGGAACAGGGTGTTGCGCTGGCGGCAGAACTGGGCGGTGATGCGCGTTTCTATCGGCTCGATGTGACGGACGAAAATGGCTGGGCCGAGGTGGTGGCGGCTGTCGAGGCGGAGATTGGCCCGGTCGATACGCTGGTCAACAATGCCGGGGTGCTGCTGTTCTCCAGCCTGCTCGAAACCAGCCTCGCCGATTACGAACGTGTGCTGCGGATCAACCTTGTCGGCGAATTCCTCGGTATCAAGGCGGTCGGCCCTGGCATGGTTGCGCGCGGCAAGGGGGCGATCGTCAATATTTCCTCAGTGGACGGGATGAAGGGTGCCAACGGCCTCGCCGCCTATGCCTCGTCCAAATGGGGTGTGCGCGGGCTGACCAAGGTTGCCGCGATGGAGCTGGGGCACAAAGGCGTGCGGGTCAATTCGGTCCATCCGGGCGGGGTCGATACGATCATGAGCAATTACGCTGCTGCCCCGCGCGAGGAAGTGGACAAGCAATATGGCAATGTCCCGCTCCAGCGGATCGGCGGGCCGGAAGAAATTGCGCAGGCCAGCCTGTTCCTCGCCAGTGACGATGCGTCCTACATCCATGGGGCAGAGCTGGTGGTCGATGGCGGTATGATCGTGGGTCAGTATTATGACGGGATGCCCGGCGCTCCGGGCGTCGGCTGAGCAGGCAAGGCCGCCATGGCTGAAGCAATCGACGCGCTGGTTCCGCAACTGGGCCTGCCCGCAACCGGGGTGGTGGTGACAGGCGGTGCTTCAGGGATTGGCCTTGCCAGTGCCCGCGCCCTGGCGGCGGTGGGGCGGCCAGTGGCATTGTGGGATATCAATGCCGAAGGGGTGATGCAGGCAGCAGCCGCTATCACGCGCGATTTAGGCGTGGTGGCGACTGGCCTGGCAGTGGACCTCAGCGATCCGCAAGCTATCGCCCCGGCGGCGCTCAAGACGCGCGAGGCATTGGGCAGCATCGGCGGCATCGTCCATTGCGCGGGGACATCACCTGTCACCGGGATTGAAGGGGTCACGCCAGAAAACTGGGATGCCGGGCTGGCGCTGCATGCACGTGCCATTGTCCAGCTTGTACAGGCCTTCAGGGAAGATCTTGCGGCCAATCCCGGCAGCGCTGTGGTGGCGCTTTCTTCCATCAATGCGCATTTCGGCAATGCGATGATCCCGATCTATTCGGCGGCCAAGGGTGCGGTGATATCGCTGGTGCGCTCCATGGCGGATGAACTGGGGCAGCACGGCATTCGCATCAATGCGCTCAGCCCCGGCATGATCGACACGCCGATTCTGGGTGAAGCGCGCGACATGATGGAGCAGCTGTTCGCCCGCCGGATTTTCCTTGGCCGCTTTGGTGAAGCAGAGGAGATCGCCCGGGTGGTGCGCTTCCTGTTGTCGAACGAGGCAAGCTATATCACTGCCGAGGAACTGGTCGTCGACGGCGGGTTTCTGCATTCGCAGCGCCACTGACGCCGCCTGCTCAGCCCTCCTGCCCGAAGCTCACCACCGCCCGCAGCGCCTTGCCTGATTTCATCAGCTCGAAGCCTTCATTGACCTGCTCGATCGGCAGGCGGTGCGTGACCAGCTCATCAAGGTTCAGCCGCCCCTCCACATAATGGTCGAGCAGGTGAGGCAGCTCGCTGCGGCCCTTGATATTGCCCATGAAACTGCCCTTCACCGTGCGCCCCAGCTGGAGGTTGAAGGGCACGATGCGCATCACCTCGCCATCGGGCGGCACACCCAGCACTGTGCAGCAGCCGCAGCCGATGCGCGATGCGTCAAATGCCTGCTGCATCAATGCCGCGTGGCCGACGCATTCAAAAGTGTAATCCGCCCCGCCGCCGGTTAGTGCCTGTACCCGTGCGACCGGGTCACCATCCGCCGGATCGACGAAATGCGTCAGGCCGAAGGGTCTGGCCTGTTCGGCGCGGTCCGGGTTGATATCGACCCCGATGATCTGCGCTGCGCCCGCCAGCCGCGCGCCCTGCACCACATTGAGCCCGATTCCGCCCAGCCCGAACACCGCCACGCTGGAACCCGCAGTCACATGTGCGGTGTTGATCGCGGCACCTACGCCCGTCGCCACCGCGCAGCTGATCGTGCAGGCGAGGTGAAAGGGCA
This sequence comes from Sphingomonadaceae bacterium, assembly GCA_024236195.1. Lineage (GTDB taxonomy): Bacteria > Pseudomonadota > Alphaproteobacteria > Sphingomonadales > Sphingomonadaceae > JACXVD01. The sequence goes on along the minus strand of JACKKZ010000002.1, from coordinate 169,859 downwards.
CGTCCTTGCGGATTTTCGCAACGCTGCGTTCCTTCATCACCACGAAACGGGCGAGCGCACCGACCCCGGTGTAGGAGGATACCGGCTGGCCATTGAGCGAGAAGCGCGCTTCCGGCGCGGCGATTTCCGCCAGCCATGCCTGGCACAGATTCGTCTTGCCTGAGAGGCAATTGGGACACTCGCCGCATTCTCCGATCCCCAGCGGCACCACATGATCACCCACCGCAACGCTGGTCACGCCTGCGCCGGTTTCGCGCACGATCCCTGCGCCTTCGTGGCCAACCACGACCGGGAAAGGGAAGGGCGCGGCCTTCCCTTCGATCTGGCTGAGGTCGGTATGGCACAGCCCGCAGGCCATGATCTCGACCAGCACTTCGCCATCGCGCGGCCCGTCAAGGTCCAGCAATTCCATGCGCAGGGGCTCACCCGGCGCATGGCAGACCATTGCCTCTACCTTCATGTGTTTGCCTGCGGGATATCGGCCGCGGGCAGGGGGGGCTTGCCCAGGATCATGTCGGCGGCCTTCTCTGCAATCATCGCCACCGGGATGGCGGTGTTCGCTCCGGGCAGATGCGGCATGATGGAAGCATCGATTACCCGCAGCCCTTCCAGGCCACGGACGCGCAACTGGCTATCGACCACTGCCATCGGATCGCTGCCCATGCGGGCGGTGCCAACAGAGTGGTAATCCGCCTCTGCCGTGGCGCGGATATAGGCGTCGATTTCCGCGTCAGACTGCACTTGCGGTCCGGGGGCCAGTTCGTCACCGCGATAGTCGTCAAAGGCGGGCTGGTTGAACACTTCGCGCGCGATCTGCACGCCCCGGCGGATGACCCGGCGGTCATTCTCGGTCGCGTTGTAGTTCTGGTCAATCACCGGCGGTGAGCCAGGATCGGCACTGGCCAGTGTTACGGAGCCGCGCGCTTCCGGGCGGGCCACGTTGATATGCGCATAATAGCCATGGATTGGCACCATCTTCTGCCCGTTCTGGCTGAACAGCGCCATGATCAACAGCATCTTGATATCGGGCTCGTCCAGCGCCGGATCGGATTTGACAAAACAGGCAACCGACATGCCCGGATCGGCCAGCGGCCCGGTCTTCGATATCAGATATTGCCCCATCGCCACTGCGCCGCGTAGCGGGTTGAGATAGCGCAGCATCGAAAGCGGCTTGGTCGCCTTGTAGCGGACATGTGCCGCGAGATGGTCCTGCAATCCCTGGCCGACACCGGGCAGATCATGCACCACTTCGATCCCATGTTCGCGCAAATGGGCAGCGGGGCCGATACCGGAAAGCATCAGCACTTGCGGGCTGTTGATCGCGCCGGAAGAGAGGATGACTTCGCGCGTGGCGCTGGCGGTCTTCACTGCGCCGCCATGCGCGAATTCGACCCCGCTGGCGCGTTTGCCGTTGAACAATATGCGGCGGCTAAGTGCGCCGGTCAGCACGGTCAGATTTGCGCGCTTCATCACCGGGTGGAGATAGGCAGAGGAAGCGCTGGAACGCTTGCCCTTGCCGACGGTCAGGTCAACCGCACCAAAGCCATGACGATCTGCGCCGTTGAGGTCCGGATTATAGGGATGGCCCGCCTGCTGTCCGGCCTCGACAAAGGCGCGGGCGAAAGGATGATCCTGCCCTGCGCGGGTGACCTGGATCGGCCCGCCTTTGCCGTGCCATATGTCGTCCGAAGGGAGGTAATTTTCCAGCTTGCGGAAATAGGGCAGCACATCGGCAAAGGACCAGCCGGCATTGCCGGCCTGCGCCCAGCGATCATAATCGGAATGGAAGCCGCGGTCATAGACCATGCCATTGATCGAGGAACCACCGCCCAGCACCTTGCCGCGCGGGGAGTAGAGCGGGCGATTGTCGAGATGTGGCTGGGGCGCGGACATGTAGCGCCAGGCATGGCTGCCGGACATCATGATGGGCAGCAAGCCGCCGGGCGCGCGGATCAGCGGACTGTTATCTTTCCCCCCGGCCTCCAGCAGCAATACCCGCGTGGCCGGATTGTCCGACAGGCGATTGGCAAGGATGCAGCCGGCAACGCCGCCGCCAACAATGACAAAATCGAATTGAAGCTCGCTCATGGGCCCTTCCGCAGCAATCCTCCCGTGGCTGGTGCCCGAAGTGCAAGGCGGGACCAGTCCAGCCAGCTTTGTTGCATTCGGGAGGCTGGCTGCAAAGCCTGCAATGCGATCAGCCCGGCCTTTGTCCGCTTCATGACAGGTCAGGTTTTATATGTCCGATCGGGTTACGATGCGGGTTTGGTGAAGCGTGGCTTCGCTTGCTAACCTGTGCGCAAACCACATCCACCGGGAGTTTGCGCCATGAAAGTCGTCGTCAATCTTGATCTGTGCCAGGGCCATGCGCGTTGCGAGGATCTGTGCCCTGAAGTCTTTTCGACCGATGCGGTTGAAGGCAAATGCGTGATCGAGAATGCCGAAGTCCCCGCCGAGTTCGAGGAAAAGGTTCGCCTTGCCGTGCGCAACTGCCCGGAAGGTGCGCTGCGTGTGACCAAGAGCTGAGGGCTGGCCAAGATGACCCTGCAATTCCAGCCGCCGCCGCCGGACCATGTCCCGCCAGAGCTGATCGTCGATTTCGACTTCTTCCATATCCCTGAGGGGGTGAGCGACCCGGCTGAGATCTGGCACGATCTCGTGCGCCGGGGTGTGCCGAAGATCTTCTATACACCGCGCAATGGCGGGCACTGGGTGCTGCTCGATTATGCCGACATCGTCGAGGCCTATCGCGACCACACGGTGTTCTCGACCTACCAGACGCCGATCCCGCCAATCGAACCCTTCCCGGTGGTGCAGCCGCAGGGGGTCGATCCGCCCGAACACAATGTCTTCCGCCGCCTGCTTGCCCCGATGTTCACCCCGATTGCCGTGCGCGGGATGGAGAAGCATCTGCGCGAACGCGCGGTCGCCTTGCTGGAAGAATTCTCGGACAAGGGCGAATGCGATTTCATCGCCGATTTCGCTGAACGCTACCCGACCGGGACCTTCCTCTACCTGTTCGGGCTGCCAGAAGAACGGCTGGATGAATTCCTTGACCTCGCCAATGTCTTCTTCCGCTCGACCGATCCGGACGAGCGGGCGAAGAACATCGTCGATATCTATGCCGTGCTGGAGCAGTTGTTCCGGGAAAAGGAAGCCAGTCCGGGCGAAGATATTGCCAGCGCTATCGTGACCGCACGCGACAAGGAAGGGAACCAGCACGACTGGACCGATATCCTTAATTGCGGCTTCCTGCTGTTCGTCGCCGGGCTCGATACGGTGACCAATACCATGGCCTATATCTGGCGCTATCTGGCGACCAATCCGGCCGCGCGGAAGCATTTCCGTGACCGGCTGGACGATCCCGACGCTTTCCTGCGCGCGATTGAGGAACTGATGCGGATCAACGCCGTGTCAAACCTCTATCGCCGGATCCAGCATGATTGCGAATTCCGGGGGGTGCAGTTCCGCCAGAATGACCGGGTGGTGCTGCCCAACACCGTTGCCAATCGCGATCCCAAGGTGTTTGCCGACCCGCAGACCATCGACCTCGACCGGGCTGTCAATGTGCATGTGACCTTTGGTGTCGGGCCGCACCGCTGTGTCGGCTCGCACCTCGCCAAGCGTGAAGTGATGGTATCGCTGCAGGAATGGCTCCGCCGGGTTCCCGAATTCACGCTGGCCGATGACCAGCCGGAGCATTCGGTGTTCGGCGGTTCGGTGATGGGTTTCACCGGGCTGAAGCTGACCTGGGACGCCGCTGCACAATAGTACGCAAGCGTTTGATATTTGCCAATGCCCGCCTGCCCGCGCTATGATTGGCGCGGGCGGATGATCGCCGGGGAGAGGCAGATGGCTGAATGCGATCAGGCGGCAGGAACGGGTTCGGCCGACCGGCGGCGCTTCCTCGCTGGCGGGGCAGCAGGTGCGCTGGCGCTGGGTGTTGGCGGACCTCTCTCTGGCGCAGGCACAAACCCAGCAATATCCTGTTCCTGCTGGCAGACGATCTGCGCTTTGACGGATTGGGCTTTCTCAACCCGCTGGTGCAGACACCCAATATTGACCGGCTGGCGAGGCAGGGCGTGGTGTTCGACAATTGCTTTGTCACCACGTCGATCTGCTGCACCAGCCGCGCATCGATCCAGACCGGCACCTATGCCCGGCGGCACGGCGTGTGGGATTTCAACACCCGCCTGCCTGCTGCATTGCAAGCGATCACCTATCCGCGCCTGCTGCGTGAAGCGGGCTATCGCACGGGCTATTTCGGCAAATACGGGATCGATGACGGCGGGCCGGAAGGGGCGCATGATCCCTATGACGCCTTGCGCGAGGATTTCGACGAGATCGCTTCCTTCGATGCCTATTACGCGGCCAGCGACAACGACCGGGCTGAACATCACACTGTGCGCGTGGCCGAAGCCGCTGAGGCCTTCCTGCGCAGCCAGCCGGGAGACAAGCCCTTCTGCCTGACGCTGGGCTTCAAGGCGCCGCATGCCAAGGATAATGGCGATCCGGTGATGGGGCCCTATGTGGCAGAACCGGACATGCTGCCGCCCTATGAAGCGACGCAGTTCACACCCAATGCAACCATGACCGAGGCAGCTTTCAACGCTTTGCCGCCCTTCCTGCAAAAGTCGGAAGCACGGCGGCGGTGGCAGCAGCGTTTCTCCAACCCTGGTTTGTGGCAGGATTCGGTGCGGAAATATTTCGCGCTCGTCAGCGGGATTGACCGGGCGCTGGGCCGGGTGATGGTGGAGCTGGAGCGGCAGGGGCTGGCGGAGGATACGCTGGTCGTCTTCAGCAGCGATAATGGCTATCTGCTTGGCGACTATGGGCTGGAAGGCAAATGGTTCGGATTTGAGGCTTCGATCCGCATCCCGCTGATCGTGGCCGGGGCCGGTGTTGGCAGACCGGGGCGCGTTTCTGCGCCTGTGCTCAATGTCGATTTTGCACCCAGTTTCCTCGCCGTGGCCGGGCTGCCGGTGCATCCGGCAATGCAGGGGCGCGACATTTCCCCATTGTGGCGGGCAAAGCGCGTTCCCGGCCGCTGGCGGGAGGATTTCCTCTACGAGCATTACCTGCCCGGCCTGTATAAATTCGGCAAAGGCTTCGAATCCTTCCTGCCCAGCAGCGAAGGCGTGCGTGATGCGCGCTATACCTATATGCGCTTCCCGCGGCAGGAAGGGCACAATGAATTGCTGTTCGACCGGCTGGGAGATCCCGACGAACTCAATGATATTTCCGCCAGTTGCGAACCGGCATTGCTTGCACGGCTGCGCCACCGAACGGACGAACTGATCGCAGAGATGGGTTAGGGCTGCGCGAGCCTATGCCATCAGGCCCTAAACCGCCATCGCCCGCGCTGCCCGGCGGCCCGAATAGATGCAGTCGGCGAAGGACAGCCCGCTGACATAGAGGTTCGAGCACAGGCCGACGGCGTTGCGGCCTGCGGCGTAGAGGCCGGGGATTGCCTTGCCATCCGTGTTCTGCACGGCCCCGCTTGCTTCGCTCACCAGCAGGCCCCCCACGCTCATGCAGGCAATCGGGAACATGCGCGCATCGACAGAAGCATCAATGGCGTACCATGGGCCGGGGCCCAGTTCGGCCATTTCATCGGGCGTCTTGTGGAAGGTGTCTGGTTTCTCGCCGCGTGCCGCGCAATTGTAGGCGTCGATAGTGGCGCCAAAGGCGGCTGAATCGAAGCCCATCTTGCGGGCCAGCTCTTCCGGCGTCGCCCCCTTGGTCGCGGCAAAGAAGGCGTTGACCAGCGTGATATCGCGCTGGAAGCCCAGCACGCCGGGACCGAAGGCATGGCGCAAAGCCTGTTTGAACAGCCTGCGATCGAGGATGATATAACCGCGCCCGCCATTGCGCTCGACCATGTCATCGCCCACGCGCGCGCCATACCATGTTTCGTTGGTAAAGCGCTCGCCCCGGCCGTTGACCAGCATCGCCTGCCCCCATGCCTTGGGCGGGTTGAGGAAACGCCAGGCGGAAATGCGCTCCATCAGCGCAGTTGCACCGCCTGCCGAGACACCCAGCATGATCCCGCTGCCATTGTCCCCCAATGTGCCATTGGGCAGGCCGGGGGCATAATCGGGCGCGAAATGCTGCACCATTTCCGGGTTGCAGATAAACCCGCCCGCGCTCAACACCACGCCGCGCCGGGCACGATACCACTCGCTGACCCGGCCCTGCGCTTCCATCGCGCGGGCCTTTGCCAGCAGCTTGTAGCCGCGCGCCATGGTGATGCGCGAACCGGGGAATGTTCCGGGCAGCATCGCCATCCATGCGCTGGCTTTTTCGACCAGTTTCGCATGCCGGTCACGCAGCGCCTTGTCAGCAAAGCGCAACACGCGGATACCGATCACGCGCCCGCTGCTGTCCAGTGCCAGCTGGCGCACCTCGGCCCCGGAATGGAAACGCATGCCCTTTGCCAGCGCGGCCTGCCGCAAAGGTTGATACATGCCCGCACCAATCCCCCACGGCTTGTTTCCGTTGCGGTGGAATACGCGGTGCCCGCGCGCGGCAGGCGGAGTAATATCGCAAAATGGCGCGGCGAGGCTGCTGTCAGGGTGGTAGAGGAATTTGTCGAGCGGCGGGTAAGAGGTCTTTTCAGCGTGATAGCTTGCCTCGAACGGTGCGCCATGGCCGCGCAGCCAGTCGAGCGTTGCCGCGCTGGTGTCGCAAAAGTCGCGCAGCGTATCGTCAGACACGACATCGCCCACTTCGGTCTTGAGATAGGCATACATCTGCTGCGGGCTGTCTTCCACCCCGGCCTCGCGCTGGATCGCGGTACCGCCACCGGCATAATAGACCCCGCCATTGGCTGCCGAGGAACCACCGCCCTGGTACTGGTCGAGCGCGATGACAGACAGGCCTCGTTCCAGCCCTTCCAGCGCGGCGGCGATACCTGCCCCGCCAAGCCCCACCACGACCATGTCCGCTTCGCCCGCCCAGCCATGCGCATCAGGGTCGGCGAGTGTCAGCGGCGCGTCAATCGCCAGACCCCATTGGGTGATCGGTGCGCCTGCTGCGGGGAGCGGCTGGCGCGGGCGCAAGTCCCACGGGCTGGGCGGGATCATGCTGGCGGCAGGATCGCTCACTGCCCGGTGAACCTGCGCTGCCAGCTCAGTTCCATACGCTCCTCATCAATTGCGGCGGAAAGGGTCAGCCGGTCACCGTCAAAGGCATATTGCCGCACCTGCTGCGTCCCGCGCAGCCATTCATGCGATGCCTGCTCGATATCATGGATCACCACCTGCCGGTCCGTATCCACGCGGAAGGCGCCGTAATAGCCCGAATATTCGGGCATCAGCCGCCCCGGTCTGCCGTCAGTGGCAACAAGGTGCACCGATACAGTTCCGTCGGCGGTATAGCTGATCAGCCCGGCCGGGACGGCGCCGAGCGGGCGATCCGTTTCCCCTGCGCTGCTGGTGCGGATAAAATCCACCAATTCCCAGCTGCCGATGAATGGCTGCATGGCGCTGGCATCGCTGGCCATCACTCCGCCTCCGTCGCCCTGACTTTTACCTTGGGCGCTTCCTTGCCCCGGCGCATGGTTTCGAGGAATTTCTCCAGCGGGGCGGGCTCCGCCACAGGTCCGCCATGGTCGCCTTCGCGCGCCCAGAATTCCTCGAAGCTGGGGAACAGTTTGTGGAAGTTGCCCTCAACCCATTCGCTGTCCGGCCAGCGCATCTTCTTCTCGCCAATCGGCGGCTTGTTGAGGTCACTCGCATACCAGTAGAGCGGCAGCCGCCGGGCGAAATACCAGCGCCCGTCCTGTCGCACGTAATTGTCCGAATACATCATCTGCATGATGACCCATTCATCGCCGGTCTCATGCTCGTTCTTGGAATAAACCACGCCATGCGCATGGTCGGGATCGTCGAATTCGATGATATGCCCGCCAATGTGGTGCGATGTGCCGGTGAAGGGGCTGCGCAGCGTCGTGTCCATATAGGCCCGCAGCGCCAGCCGCCCCGAACTTTCCCGACCCACCCGGACATTTGCGGGAAAAAGCGAGACCATCGCGTCCATATCCCGCATATCCAGCGCCAGCGCGTACTTGGCAGGCAGCTGCCGGATCGCATCGAGCGATTCCAGCCGGTCAATGCGTTGTTCCAGCGACAGGCCACCCATTTTCCGCTCTCCCTGGTGCGTGGCACAGGCGCCACAGTCTTTGCGTAATCAATTGAACCAGCATTAACGTGTTATTGTCATATATTGCAAGCTTGGCTGCGAAAACGTATCCATTGCTCACTTGAGTTACGCGAATGGAAATTCGCGAACCGGAGGAGGATATCATGAAACATCTGCTTGCAGCTTCTGCCCTTTGTGGCTCTCTCGCCCTGGTCTCTTCGCCGGTGATGGCGCAGGAAGCCAATAGCGTCCGGGGTGACGGGGTGATTATCGTCACAGCGCAGAAGCGTGAAGAGAATATCCAGGAAGTGCCGATCGCGATCACGGCTGTAGGCGCGGAATATCTGGAAAGCCGCGGGGTCGCTTCGATTGACGATCTTGGCTCGGTCGCCCCCAACGTCAAGTTTGAGCGCGCACCGTCCAGCAAGACAATCTCGCAAATTGCCATCCGTGGTTCCGTCACCATCAATCCGGCGATCACCTGGGAACCTGCAGTCGGCCTTTATCTTGATGGCGTCTATATCGCCAAGGCGCAGGGTTCCATCTTCGATATTGCCGATCTTGAGCGGGTGGAAATCCTGCGCGGCCCGCAGGGTACGCTCTATGGCCGCAATGCGCTGGCCGGGGCAGTGAACCTGGTAACGGCAAAGCCGAGTGGCGAAGCCGGTGGCCGCGCCGAAATCACCTATGGCAGTTTCAACCAGTGGAAATTCAAGGGCGTGCTGGACCTGCCGCAAATGGGGCCAATTTCAGCCAAGGTTTCCGGCCAGTATGAACGCCGGGACGGACTGGTCAAAATTGTGCCCAATGCGGTGCCTGGTGTGTTTACCGCACTGCCCAATGTGGTGGATGAAACCGATACAATCCGCAGTGGCAGCTTCATGGTGCAACTGCGCGCCGAACTGACTGACTCGGTGACGGTCGATTACACTTACGATTATTCCAAACAGGATCAGAAGCCGCCCTTTGCCCAGTTGCTGCGCGTCAACCGCAACGGCGATCCACGCGATATTTTCGATCCGGGCTCGCCCGGTTATGCGTTTGGCGGGGCATACTTCCCGCTCGACCTGTATGCCAATCCTGATCGCCAGACGACTGCCTCGATTGATGGCGCGGTCTATGAGAAGTCCCGCAGCTATGGCCACGCATTGACGCTGACTGCTGATCTTGGTGCTACGACGGTCAAGTCGATTACGGCCTATCGCAACCTGGCGTGGTCGGACGGGCTGGATCTCGACGGCTCCCCGATGCCGGTTGCCTACACCCAGCGCATTACCGACTACGATGCCTTCAGCCAGGAACTGCAGCTGACAGGCCTCGCGATGAATGATCGGCTGGCCTATGTCCTTGGTGCGTTCTATTTTGACGAATCTGCAGAGACGCTCAATCCACAGAGCTTCTTCGGCGGCGGGGCGGATTTCCAGTCGGATTACGGCTCGAACACCAAGGCCTGGGCGCTCTATGCCCAGCTCGATTTCGACCTCACCGATGCTCTCAAGCTGACTCTGGGTGGGCGATACACGCATGAGAAAAAGGATGTGCGGCGCTACCTGCGGGTGAATATGGATGTGGCCAACGGGATCTTCGCCCCGGTTGTGGTGGCGGACATCGGCTATGGCGACATTGCAGACGCGACCTATAATGATTTCTCGCCTGCAATCACGCTTGGCTATGAATTCTCGCCCGATTTCAATGTCTATGCCCGCTATGCAAAGGGTTTCAAATCGGGCGGTTTCAATGGTGAAACCAATGTGTTCTATGATCCGGCTGCGCTGGCGGCAGGATGCCCCTTTGGTGCAGCCGAACTGTGCGACCCATATGATGCGGAAAAGGTCGATAGCTACGAAGTCGGCTTCAAATCGCAATTCATGGACCGGCGGCTGACCTTCAATGTCGCCGCCTTCCTCGACAACCACAAGGATATCCAACTCGCGATCTTCACTGCTTCGGGGGCTGCCGCCTCGATTGTGCGCAATGCTGCATCGGCCGAGATCAAGGGGCTGGAGTTTGAAGCGACTGCGCGTCCGCTCGACACGCTGACGCTGAACGGGTCACTGGCGCTGCTCGATGCCAGGTACAAGCGCTATACCGATGGCGGGGTGGATGTGTCAGACAACCGCGCATTCCCGCACACGCCAAAGGTCACTGCCTCGGCCGGCTTCGACTGGGAAGCCTTCAGTGGCGATTGGGGCAAGCTGAATTTCTATGGCGATATCAATTATGTCTCGAAATATTTCACTTTCCCCTATGCCCTGCAGACGCCAACCGCGTCAGACCAGGGGGCGTTCACGACGCGGTCAGATGGCCGGACTATCGTGAATCTGCGGGTTTCCGTGTCGGATATCCAGGTTGGGGGGGCGGCATTGAGCCTCTCTGCATTCGTCCGCAACCTGACCAAGGAAGATTCCCCGTCGAACTTTATCGATTTCGGACCCGGCTTTGGCGGGCTGACGCTGGGTTATTTCCCGGATCCCCGGACATGGGGTGTCACGCTGGGGGCCAAATTCTGAAGGAACAGAGTGCGCGGGGAGGTTTAACCCTCCCCGAAAGCACCCTTGTCCTCGCCCATCAGCACGACCCTGGCATTGCCATCTTCATCGACCGACTGGACCAGCGCGGATTTCTTGCGTGAACGGGTTTCGGCGATCCACCAGCGGCCGCCTTCGCGGACATAGACATCGTCATATTCCACTCCGAACTGAGTCAGCGTGCGCTGCGCCAGGTTCACATTGTGGAAGGTCAGCGCCCATTGGCCGGTGGCGCGGTCGGGCCCGTCAAAGGTGATCACGCCATTGGCGGCGTGGTGGATATCGAAGATGCCCGGCTGGCAGCCGAATTGCTCATAGACAGCAACAAATGGTTCGCGGCTGTCGAAGGGTGGGAAACCTTCAAAGGCGATCTTTGCTTCGGGCAGCAATGTGTCACGCACTGTCGCCGGGTCCTGGCTGTCGCAGGCGCGCAGGTAACGGGCCTTGAGGTCGCGGATGGCGCGGTCATCTTCCAGCCGTTGGAGTCTTTCTTCCAGAGTCATTGCCTTCTCCCTTTGCGTAGAGCGTGAAGTGTATTACTACGCAAATCAAGACAGAATGGAGAGAGTGATGCTGTTTCAGGGCAAGAAGGTTCTTATTACGGGCGCGGCTTCGGGGATCGGGCGGGCCACGGCCATCCGCTTTGCGGCCGAAGGGGCCGATGTCATCATTGGTGATATCAACGAGGCCGGGCTGGCGGAGACTGCCGGGATGATGGCCCGTGCGCCGCGCATCGTGCCATTCGATGCCACCGACATGGCATCCTGCCGCGCGCTGGTCGATACATCCGCGAGCGATGGGCTGGACGTGGTGTGCAACATTTCGGGCATGCTCAAATGGGGGCCGTCGGAAGAATTCAGCCTGGAAGATTTTCAGCGCATCCTGACGGTCAACACGACCAGCGTGTTTGCCATTTGTCAGGCTGCGCTGCCTTACCTGATCGAAAGCAAGGGCAATATCGTCAACACCGCTTCCACGGCGGCCTTGCAGGGGATCGCCTATACCATCGCCTATTCCGCCTCGAAGCATGGCGTGGCAGCGATTACCAAGGGGCTGGCGGTGGAATTCGCCGGGCGCGGGGTGCGGGTCAATGCGATTTGCCCCGGCCATGTGAACACGCCCATGGCGGCAACCCCGCCGCCTGCCGAAGGGGTGGACTGGACGCTGGTGATGCGCAACGCGCCCAAGCTGGTGGACGGGTCCTGCGAACCGGAAGATATCGCTGAAGTCTTCGCCTGGCTGGCCAGCGACAGGGCGCGCAAGGTAACCGGCTCGCTCTATGTTATCGACGGTGGCCAGCTGGCGGGCTGAGTAGTGCGCGGGCAGCCTCCTGACCGTCGAGCAGAGCGTTTTCCCTATGGGTGACGCACCATGCGCCTTCGATCCGGGCGAGTTCCCAGCGGTTGGCGGAGACGCGATAGGCCTCGAAACCGGTATCGGTGTGGCGCAAGACCACGCTGTGGCCGCGTGCCGTGGCATGATCGCCGTCCAGAGTGATCGCCACGGGGCCAAGCAGATGCGCACAGCCAGCCTGCATCAGCGCCTGGTGGAACTCACCGGAGATGAGCCCGGCCACCTGTTCGCGCCCTTGCGCGGCGGCGAAGCCGACCACGCCATAGCTGCCGTCCTCGGCCCACAGCGCCGCCACCCCCGCAGCATCGCCGCTATCGGCCAGCGGGCCATAGCTGGCGATCAGTTCGCGGATCGCTTCGCGGTCTTCGAGCGCCTGCAGGCGGTGTTCGAGCGTTTCGGTCATGGGCGAGTGCATTCCGGCAATGGGCGTTGGGCCGAGCGTCGTCGAAGCCAGTCATTGTGTCAATCATGGCCCCGCGCAGGGGCAGCAAGCAGAAGGGTGGGAACAGGTCATGGGAGAAAAACTCGACGCGGTGTGGCGCGAATTCTGCGCGGAGCTGGCCAAGGCTGGCGAAGTGCTTGCACGGGCAGAAGCGCCGGATAATGCGCTCGATCAGGCAGAGGGGCTGCGTTACCTCAGCCGCCTTGCGCGCACGTCGCTCAACATGCTGGTCGATTCCTCCGACCCTGATTTTCCGCGGCTGTTCCTGTTGACGGATGACAAGCTGAAGATCGGGGCGGACAATCCGGACAATCTCTATCAGCAGGCCGTAATCGCCGGGGATCGGACCTATCGCATCCGGGGCAAGGTCAACACCGTCCCCTATCTCAGCTTCGGGTCCAAGGCGAACCGCTATGCGATTGACGGGACGATGGCCTCGACCGGGGAGATCGAGCTGGAGCAGATGCAGGTGGATGATGATGGCTCCTTCGAGATTATCGCCAGCAAGCAGCCGCAATCCGGCAACTGGTTGCCACTGGCCGATGACAGCACGTTCCTGATCGTGCGCCAGACATTCGAGGACAAGGCGAGCCAGCAGGCGGCAGAGGTTGCCATCGAACGGATCAGTGATGGCCCCGCTGTGCCGGGTCTGCTCACGCCTGAAAAAATTCGCCAGCAATTGCTGGGCGCAGCGGCGTGGACGCGTGGCACGGCGGGCACTTTTGCCAACTGGTCCGAATGGTTCAAGCCGCATGTGAACCGCATCTACGAAGGCGACCAGGCCGTGTTCCAGCGCGCAGGCGGCGATCCCAAGATCTGGTACGGCCACGCCTATTTCGAGCTGCAACCGGGCGAGGCATGGGTGCTCGAAGTCATGCCGCCCAACTGCCGCATGTGGAACTTCCAGATCGACAATTGGTGGATGGAATCGCTCGACCATGTCCACCAGAAGGTGTGGGTCAATTCACATCAGGCGCGCTATGAGGAGGATGGCCGGATCGTGGTGGTCTGTGCCGACCATGATCCGGGCTTCGGCAATTGGGTGGACCTTGCCGGCCACCGCAGTGGCACCGCGCTGTGGCGCTGGTTTGAGGCAGAGGAATTCCCCGTCCCGCAATGCCGGGTGGTGAAACTTTAAAGTTCCACGACCGAGAGGATATGCTGTTCGCGGCCCGGAAAGACATAGTCGAATTCGAGGATCGCATGGTCGCCCAGCTGGCTTGCCTTGAGGATATCGGTGATCACGAAGACCTGCACGCCCGCGCTGCCATAGGCAAAGCGGGTGACATTGCCGAATAGCGGCGAGGCATCGAGCCGTGCGTCCACTTCCGCATCGCCGGGGCGGGCGCGGTTCATGCCGATGCGCACGCGGCCTTTGAGTTCGGGGTCGCTGTCAGCCAGTTCCTGCAGCGTGAGAATGCGCTCCTCCAGCTCCTCCAGCGATTTGACGAGGAAACCGAAATGGAAGCTCGCTTCGGGATCGGTTGCGAGTGCATCGCGCATCCCCTGCACGGCGGGATGCTCGCCTTCGGTGCCGACCCCCAAGTTTTCGTTGATCGCGTCGATCAGCTTCATTTGCGCTTCGGTGAGTGCAGAGAGGTAGATGATCCCATCCCCGCGCGCGAAATGGGCATTGTCCACCACGAAGCGGTAGAAATTGCCATTGGGCAGGGGCAGCATCTGGGTCTCGGTAAAGCCGAGCAGCGTCATCAGCCGGGCGGCTAACGGGCCATCTTCGGCCTTGCCATAATGGAGCGCGATATGGCCCATGCTCAGGGCCACATCGTCGGGCCGGGTCAATGTGTCGCTGCTCATAATCCCTCTCCTTGCCGTGTTGGCAGCGGACCCGGATCATACCCGGATCAGGCCGCACCAACGCCGAATCTTGCTTGGCCTTATGGCTTGAGGGAATTAGTAAGTAAACACTCACATGAGAGTGCAGAGAGCTTGGCCGGCAGGTATTGAGCTGGCATTGGGCAGGGAGGGTGCAGTATGGCGGGAACGGATAGTGCGCAGGGGCAATGGCAGGATGAAGCCGCGATCCGGCGTCTCGTCATGCTCTATTGCCGCGGCTGCGACCGGCGCGACTTTGCGCTGGTCCGCTCGCTCTATCACGACGATGCAATTGACGATCACGGCGCGATGTTCCGCGGCGGGCCGGATGAATTCGTCGCCTGGTTACCGCAGGCCATGGCACCCTGGGAGCTGACTATTCATGCGATCAGCAACAGCGTGATTGCGGTGGATGGCGACCATGCGGAAGGCGAACACCTGGTCCGTGCATGGCACCGAACGCATCCGCCCGACCGGCAGGAGGTGATCGTCCATGGCCGCTACCTCGACCGCTATGAAAAGCGGCAAGGCCTATGGAAATTCCTCCACCGCTCGCTGGTCTTCGACCATGGCGAAATCCGCAAGGTGGACGAGGAAGCAATGACACAGCTGGGGGCTGATGCCGCGCATGGCACAGCGGGCGATGACGATCCGAGCTGGAAGCTGGCGCTGCTTGGGCGATTGGCAGCCGGTGGCTGATCGGGCCAGCACAAACCCGATGGGACATGATGCAGGCCGGGATTTGCTTTGCCTTTGCTTGCCCGCAGGCATTGCGGCATGGCTGCCTGCCGGTTTGAACGCGTGATGGGGAGGGGAAGAAGATGAGGAGCCTTTGCACGCTGGTGCACAAGCCCGCTTCAACGCGCGAAGCCTTTCAGCTTTATTACGAGGCGCAGCACGCGCCACTTGCAGCCACGCTTTTCCCCTTCACAAATTATGCGCGCAATCATTTGCTCGATGCGCCGGATATCGGTTTCGACACGATCAGCGAATTCCATGTGGCTGACCCCACCGCCATTGCCAGACTGCTGGAGGGGCCGGTGGGCGAAACGATCCGCGCGGATGAAGCGCAATTCATGGATGCGCCGCGCAACCGCCCGGCGGCGGCAGAGCAGATGCCGCTCTCGCCCGGTCCGGTTGCTGCACCCGACGGCCTGCGCACTGCCTTGCTGGTGAACGGCGAGCATATGCGTGAGGACGCACTGGCATGGGCAAGATCGCTGGCCGGATTCTCTACCGGGGTCTCCATCGACTTCCTGACGCCGTGGAGCGATCCGGCCTTCCCGGCCAAGGCAGTCATCTGGCTACCAGGGGAGCCGCAGATTGGCGCAGTGCCACCCATGCTGGAAGTGACGCGCCTGAAAGTCCGGCACTATGAAACCCCGGCGGACCAGTTGACTGCGAGATAGGATATGATGCGAAGACTTGCCCTCGACCATATTACCACCGTTGATTGCGGTCCGATCGAACTGGCACAAATCGCCCGCGAAACGGGGTGCGAGGGAATTTGCCTGTTCATGGAATCGATGGATGTGCTGCCGCTGATGCCGCCCTTCGACATTTACAGCGACCTCACCCAGCGGCGCGAATTTGGCCGCGTGCTGCGCGACCTCGAAATGTCGCTCGACCTTGCCTATCCCTTTACCCTCGCCGGGCGGACCGAGATTGCCGATTTTGCCGTGGCGATGGAATGCGCGGCGGAACTGGGTGCGGGGCTGGTCAATGTGCTGGTTTATGATCGTGACCCGGCGCGCCGGGCAGACAAATTTGCGGCATTCTGCGATATGGCGCGCGGGTTCGGGCTGAAAGTCGGGGTGGAATTCTATCCCGTCTCGCAAATCCGTTCGCTGGCAGAGGCGCTGGAACTGGTGCAGGCGGTCGGCCGCCCCGGTGAAGTGGGAATCAATGCCGACTTGCTCCACTTGATGCGGTCGGGCGGCAGCATCGCCGCACTGGCCGCCGCGCCGGTGGGCACCATCCTTTATGGCCAGCTCTGCGATGGCCCGGCGACACGCGCCGCGCAAGAGCTTGATTTTGAGGCTTCCTCTGACCGGCTGCTTCCCGGTGACGGGTGTTTTGATCTGGCCGGATTTGTTGCAGCGCTCCCCGCAGGCTGCCCGCTCAGCGTGGAAGTGCCGCGCAATGCGGCGATCACGCCCGACTATTCCCCGGCACAGCGCGCGAAGGATGCAATCAATGCCGTCCGCCGCGCGCTGGCTGGAGATAGGTAGAGATCAGACTTTCCAGGTCAGCGGCAGGCTCTTGAAGCCCATCACCGGCCCGCCGAAGGCATTGCCTTCAGGCATTTGGCTGGCGAGTTCAAATTCCGGGATCTTGCGCAGCCAGTAATCGAGCGCGACCAGGATTTCTCGCTTGGCCAGGTGCGATCCGATGCAGCGATGCGGGCCCACGCCAAAGGTCACATGGCGGTTGACCTTGCGATCAAGGTCAATCGTTTCCGGATTCTCGAACACGGCGGGATCGCGGTTGGCAATGGTGTTGGGCATGATCACGCGGTCGTTTTCCTTCAGGAACACGCCCTTGTAATCCATGTCTGACTTGACCCGGCGGAACAGGTTGGAAACCGAATTGATCCGCAGCAACTCTTCCACTGCCAGCAGCAATTCGGAGGGATCATCCAGCTTTTCGCGCAGCGTCGCCCGCGCCTGCGGGGTGGTGGCCATATAGCGCCAGACATAGGCCATGGTGTTGGTCACCGTGTCCAGCCCGGCCACGAACAGCAGGAAAGCGCAATCGAGCTTGTCCTGCCATGGCAGCAATTCGCCATCTTCTCCGCGCGCCTGCACCAGCAGGGTCGCGATATCCTCTGCCGGATTGGCCTGTTTTTCCGTGAACAGCTCATTGATGATGCCATAGACCTGCATGGCATTGGCCTGCCGCTCTGCCTCATCCGTGCTGCGGAAGAAGACGTCCGAAATCTTGAGGAATTCGGGCAGGCGCTCTTCGGGCAGGCCCATCAGGTGCAGGAAAGTGCCGGTGGGCAGCTGGGCTGCGAACTCTGCGATGAAGTCACAATGGCCGCGATCAGCGAATTTATCGACCAGCATGACCGTGCGACGCTTGAGCTCTTCCGTCATGTCGCGAATGGCGACAGGGGTGAAGAGCGGGGCGAGCAGGCTGCGGAAGACCTTGTGCTGGGGCGGATCGACCCCTTGCGGCTGCATCACCGGGAAGGGTTCGATGGGTGGCACCACTGCATAGTGGGTGGAGAAGCGTTCCCAGTCGCGATAGGCTTCGACGATATCGTCATAGTCCATGAACACCCAGTGGCCGCCATTGTGCCTGGTGTAGAATATCCGGGGCACAGCGCGGCGGTTCAGTTCGCGCCAGATTTCGGCCGGGTCCTCGACGCCGGACGGAATATCGAACATGTCGAAATCCACCATCAGTTCTTCGGGCACATGATCCGGCGGGGCTGGCAGGAATGAATGCGTCATCGCGCGTTCCTCTCGATAGGGCGGCGGTCTTGTCAGCAGGCCACCTTTGAACCCGACAAGTTTAGTGACGGGGGGCGGGCAGACGCAAACCGTCTTGGTGCGCAGATCACGCCCGATTTTGCGATTACGGACTCAAGCCCGCTGCGCGGCCCGGGCGGGCACTTAACCCGGCGACTCTCGTCCTGCCCGCTGGGGTGGCATTTTTGACTCAGGTCAATATACGAAACCAATGTTACCGTATATTTGTTGCATCAGGTGCCAGCGAACCGAAGGTGCCGACTTGGGAAGGAAAAGCGGATGGGCATTGAATACGACCCCTATAGCGACGAGGCGATGACCGATGCGACCGAGTTCTATCGGCAGATGCGTGCTGAGGGGTGCCCGCATCATATCGAGAAATATGATGCCTGGGCCTTTACCCGCTTTGACGATGTGAAGAGCGCCAGCCTGAAGGGAAAATGCCTCGATTTCACCCATGGGCAGACTCCGGGCCAAGTGTTGCTGGGAGAAGAAGTGCTGGAAAGCTTCTCCACCAAGAACGGGGCTGAACACCGCAAATGGCGGGGAGTGATTGCGGGCGACTTCACCCAACAGGCGGTGCAGGCACAGGTTCCACGCTATCGCGAACTGGCGCGCCGCTTGTGGCTGGAAAATCGCGACCGCGGGCAGCTCGATGTCTATCGCGATTATGCCAACCGCTTCTTCTGCATCAATGCAGGCTACAAGCTTGGCCTGCCGGGCGAAGATGGTGAGCGTTACCGTGCACTGATCGACGATATCCTCCATCGCGAACGCGGCCAGAAGGGGGCGACCTCGCAGCGCAACCAGCAGGCCTTTGCCGAACTGGCTGAGCGGCTGGGTGCCTATATCGCCGAAATTCGCGAGCATCCCGAACGCGCCACCGGCTTTACCAAGGCCTATATGGAGGCGGAGATCGACGGGCGCCGCCTGACCGACCACGAATTGCTGCTCTACATGATCACCCTGCTGATTGTTGGTTCAGAAACCACGCCAATGGTGATCGCGGCGTTCTTCTACTACCTTGCCCAGCATCCCGAACAGAAAGCGGCGGTGCTGGCGGACCACTCGCTGATCCGGCAGGCCTTCCTCGAAACGGCCCGCTTCCACCAGCCGACCAACATGCTTGCGCGCACTGCGCTCGATGATTTCGAGATTGCCGGCCAGCAGATCTGCAAGGGGCAGAAGCTGCTTTTCGTTTATGCCTCTGCCAATCGCGACGAAGCGCAGTTCGACCGTCCCGACGCGTTCGACATCTTCCGCAGTGACCTCGAACCCAACATGACCTTCGGCATGGGTTCGCATGTCTGCCTGGGAATGCATGTGGGGATCGAGGCCGGGATCATCATCATCGAGGAAATGCTGAAAGATATCGAAAATTTCGATGTCGAATTCGACAAAGTCGAACGCGCCTATGGCGAGCATCTCTCGGGCTTCATCGGCATGCCGGTGCGGTTCACGCTCAAATCGTGATCGGCTGCCGCCTGACCTGAAAAAGCGAGGTTTTCCATGGCTATATCCTCACTTGGCTATATCGGGATCACGGCCCATGATCCCAGGCAGTGGCTCGATCTGTGTACGCGCGACCTCGGCATGATGCCGGCCCGCGCGCTACCCGGTGAAAGCTGGGGTGTTCCCGGCGACCCGGCCGATCCCGGCCCGAAAAGCGCGGGTTGCGGCGTGGGGCCGGATGGGTCCGTCTTCCTCAAGATGGACGAATGGCAGTGGCGTGTCGCAGTCCATCCGGCAGATGGCGCGCCGGGCCTCGCCTATCTCGGTTTTGACGCGGATACGAAGCAGGGGTTCGAGGACCTGCTCTCGACACTCGAAGCGAAAGGTGTCGATGTTGAAAAATGTGATGGTTCACAGGCGGCAAAGCGCTCTGTGCGGGAACTTGCGCGCCTGTCTGACCCTGCTGGCAATGCACTGGAAATTTTCTGGGGCCCAACCATCGATCGCAAGTTCATCTCCCCGCATGGCCATGAATTCATAACCGGAAAGCTGGGCTTCGGGCATCTCAACCTGTTCGTTTCGCAGCTGGAAGCCTGTTATGATTTCTACACCGAAGTGCTCGGCTTCCGGCTGTCCGATTACCTGATCATCGACGCAGATGCGGGCCTTTCGGCAAATTTCCTCCACTGCAACCCCCGCCACCACACCGTCGCCCTGACACGTGTTGGAGACGTGCGCGGCGTGCATCACATCATGTTCCAGATGGAAAACCTCGATCAGGTCGGCAAGGCACTGACCCGGGTGGTCAAGGCTGGCTGGACCATAACCAGCACACTCGGCCGGCATGTCAATGACCGCATGCTTTCCTTCTATTTCCGCGGACCATCGGGTTTCGACATCGAAATCGGCTGCGAAGGGCTGCTGCTTGACGATAGCTGGACCCCGAACCAGTTCTGCGAAGGCGATGTCTGGGGGCATGAAGGCCTCACTCCCGAAGCAATCGCAGAGATGGCCAGCGAGCTGGAGAGAAGGGGTTGAGGCTTGATCGCAGGGGGCGAAACACCTAACCGAGGGGTTTCAATGTGCATTTCGCGTTTGTCGCAGGCACGATCCAGACGGGAAACCCCATTGCCGACAGCAACCGCACGCAAACCCAGCAAGCGCTCGCCCGGAAGGCCACGCGACAAATCGCGTGAGACAGCCATCCTGGCCGAGACGCTGGCGATTCTGGGCGAAGGTGGTTTCGCAGGGCTGACGGTGGATGCAGTGGTCGCAAGGGCAAAGGCAAGCAAAGCCACGATCTATCGCCGCTGGGCCACCAAGGAAGAGCTGGCGATTGCCGCTTTTGACCTGTTGCCGCTGATCGAAGTGGCCAATACCGGCTCGCTCGAAGAAGACCTTGTCGCCTACATCGGCCAATATGGCGAGTATCTGGCAACGACGCCATTGCCCAGCGTGTTGCCGGCGCTGGTGGCTGAAGCCATGCACAATGACATGCTGGCGGAGAAGCTCCGGCAAACGGTGGCCTCGCGGCGCGGTCCGGGCGTGGACCTGATCCGCCGAGCGATTGCGCGGGGCGAACTGCCGTCTGGTACGGACCCGGAACTGGCGCATGAGCTGATTATCTCGCCCATGCTGCACCGATCGTTCTTTGACCCGTCCAATTTCCAGCTTGGTGATTTCCGCCAGATGGCGCGGGTGGTGATTGCCGGGTTGCGCGCTATTTCCAGCGAGGCCTGATTACCATCCTGATATAGCCGTTCAGATGCTCGCCAAAGGCGCGCTCGCACTCTTCTTCGACCACTTCATAATCCTCCATCGCATGAAGCATGGATTTGAGCATGATCTGCGCGGCAGCCTGCGCCAACGCCGCGCCGAGGCAGAAATGGGCACCGATGCCAAAGCTCATGTCGCCCTTGTTCTCGCGATTGATGTCGAAATTTTCAGCTTTCTCGAACCGGCTCTCGTCGCGATTGGCAGAGGCATAGAGGAACAGGAGATTGTCCCCTGCCTTGACCTGCGCGCCGCCCAGTTCGAAATCCTTGGCCGCACGGCGCGCGAGCATGTTGGTCGGCTGGTCGTATCGGCAAGTTTCGCGGAAAGCTTTCGGCAAGAGTGAATGGTCAGCGAGGACCATCGCCTTCTGTTCCGGATGCTGTGCAAGATAGTACAGTGTGCCCGCGACGGCCATTGGCGTGGTCTCTGAGCCGACCACCAGCAGGCTGAAGAGATAGGCGAGCAAGTCCTCGTCAGTGAGGCGAATTCCGTCAACTTCGGCATCACGCAGGGCAATCCCTTGTGGCCCCCCCGCAGCGGGATCAGCCCGCATGCGCTGCACGTGCTGATGCAAGATGCCGCCTAGCTCCCCGGCCGCCTGCTGGCTATCCGGCGTAGAAGCGCCTTCTTGCCCCGGCACGCGATTCAGTATCATCCTGTCAATCAGGTCACGCGCGACAATGGCTGTTTCGCGGTCAATTCCCAGATTGTAGCCAGCATTGAGGCACATCACCCGATTGGCAAAATCGCGATAGACATCGAAAGTCTCACGCCCCCTGAGCTGGTCAAACTCGCTTTCGATCAGGCTGCGAATACGCGGCAATTCGCGCTCAACCGCTCCGGCGGCGTAGAAAGGTTCAAGGATACCGCGCCATTTGCGGTTTTCCGGTGCATTCATGGTCATGAATGTATGCGGGCCCTTCTCGCCCAGCATCAGCTGGGAAGGTGTCTGTCCCGGAGTGAAATCGAGCCATTCATTCTTGAGGCTGGCAGTGCGCAGATGATCGTAAAGGGTCAGTGCCCAGGCGCGCCGTTTCTCGACAAAATGCGGGCAGCCTTCAGCGCGCAATTCCCGATAGATCGGATGCGGATCACGCATCGCCTCGGTCGAGAAGGGATCATATTCAATGCTCAAGGCATTTCTCCTGTGGGGATAGACGGCTCAATTTTCCATGAGGGCCAGGGGATGCCATCGGCTATTTCCCCAATGACGGCCTGCACTTTCATGCCGATTTGCAGTTGTTCGGGCCTGACCCGGTTGATCGGGTCACCGGAGGCAACCACGAGATTGCCGACCATGCGCAGGCCCTCACCCTCGTCAAGCTGGACGAGCCCGACGACATAGGGTGCGAAGGGCGCAAAAGCAGGTAGTACGGGTGGGTGGACCTCAGTCCATGACCACAGCGTTCCCGCGCCGGAGACTTCTTGGTAGGTCAGCGCTCCGCCACAGTGGCAACGCCAGCGCGGCGGGAAATGCCATGTGGCGCAGGCTTCGCAATGCTGGTGGGCGAGTACGCCGCGGTCCAGCGCAGCCCAGAAGCCTTCCTCGAACGGGCCATCGCGCGCGGGCAGGGGAATGCCGTTGATCATGCGCCCCTCCGCAGCAGCAGCGCACCATTGGGTGTCACATCGCAGCCGGTCACCAGCGCCAGCCTTGCGTTGGGCACCTGCGTCGTCGCTTCGCCACGCAACTGGCGTACAGCCTCCAAAGCGAGGTTGAAGCCATGAAGATAGGCTTCCGAAAGGCTCCCGCCGGCGGTGTTGACTGGCAAGCGTCCTGTCAGGCCGATCCCGTCCTCGGTAATCAACCGCGTACCATCACCCTTCGCGGCAAAGCCGTAGGCTTCCAGCGAGAACAGGATCAGCGGCGAAAAGGCATCGTAGAATTGCGCGACATCGACATCTGCCGGTGTGTAGCGGGTCATGCTCCACAGTTTCGCTGCTGTTACGGAACTGCTGCCTGAAAGCGGGTCAGCGCGGTGGAAGTCGGACATGGACTGGTGCCCGGGCACCATGCCTTGCGCGAAAGCCTCGACCAACACAGCATCCTTGCCTGCCTGATCCGCTGGCAGCAGCACCAGCGCTGCTGCGCCGTCGCTTTCTAGGCAATTGTCGAACAGGCGCAGCGGATCTGCCACCATGCGAGAATCGTGGTAGTCCGCATGGTTCATTTGCTTGCCGTACATGGTTGCCGCCGGATTGGCATTGGCATAGGCCCGCAGGGTCACCGCGATTTCAGCGAGAGCAGGCACGATATCCCCATGCTCGTGCATATATCGGCGGGCCAGCATGGCAACTTCGTCGACCGGGCGCAGCAGGCCGGATGGGCGCGACCATTTCCAGTGATCTTCCAAAACGGGTGAAGACCGAGCCCATACCCGCGTAGCCGCGCCTGAACGCTTGCGTGCGCGCCAGACCACCGCCGCACGGCATTGCCCGGTGGCGACTGCCATTGCAGCATTGCCGATTGCCCCCGGACCGGCACCGCCGCCATGCGCGATTTTTGCGAAGTAGTGGATTGACCCCAGCCCAAGGTCACGCACCAGCTCAAAATCGGGCGTGTCTTCCATCGTGTAGCACGCAAGGCCATCCACGGTGCCCGGTTCAATCCCTGCATCGCGCAATGCCGCGTCAATCGCGATGCAGGCCAGTTCGCGTTCGGATTGTTCCAACCCCTTGCCAAAGCGGGTCTGCCCGATCCCGGCAATTGCCACTTTACCAGACAGTGTCATGGCCGACCACCGAGGTAGAGTACTTCAATCAGACTGCGCATGCAGGGCCCGTTCGCGCCTGGTTCGCGCATTTCAAACTCCATGCCGAGAATGGTTCCGCGCGGATGTTCGCGTGCAGCGGCGAGACGGCTGCGGCCTTGTACGCTCGCGCCAACGGCAACGGGGCAAGGGAAACGGGTCGTCGGGGCACCAAGGTTGAGCGCGCCCGAATGACCTTCCACAATCCAGGTAGGCGTTGGCACCAGCCGGGGTAGCAATGATTGTAGCATACAGCCGGGCAGCATCCCATCTTGTGCAGCAACACCGGTGACGCGGGCAAAGTCATCCGCCTGTTTCGCGCTGATGGCAGTGGCCTGGCCCCACTGCCCGAAGCCGGTTTCGACCAGCACGGCGAAAGCGGCAAGATCGTCAAAGGGGATTGCCTTTGTCACTGCTCTTGCTCCCGCGATCTGCGCAGCCGTTGTGCAGCCTCTGATTCACGGACAAGGGCAGCAGACAGGTCTCCGTCATATGCTGCATTGAGGCAGGCCTTGATTTCGGCATTGGCACCCGGATGGCCCACAGCGGCTGCTTCACCCAGCGCGATGGCGCGATCCAGCAAAGCCTGTGGCGGGACGATTTCGTCTACCAGTCCGATCTGGAGTGCCTCTTCTGCCAGCACCATCCTGTCAAACAACAGCAGGCGCTTGGCCTTTGCCATCCCCACCAGCTCGACGAGTCGCCTGGTCGAACCAAGTCCGGGCATGATGCCAAGCTCGGCAAAGTTGAGCCTCAGCTTGGCCCCTGGCACAGCCAGCCTCAGGTCACACAGCAGGCTCATGGTCACGCCGATACCTGCCGCTGATCCGTTGAAAGCGGCGACCACCGGCTTGGGCAGCGCGGCAAACTCCTGCGCAAAACCGGCGATGAAATGTTCCTCACCAATGCGGAATCCCGACGGGCCGATGGTTCCTGCAAAGGTGCTGCGATGCGCCCCGGCGCAAAAGGCACGCCCGCGCCCGGTCAGAACGATGGCGCGCACAGCATCGTCTGCAGCTGCGCCGCGCAGGGCAGCGACCAGATCTTCGCCCATTTCAGGCGTGTAGCAATTCATCCCGTCATCGCTGGTGAGTGCGATGATCTCGACACCGCCGCATCGGGAAATAGCCAAGGTGCCGTAGCTCAATCGAGGTCCCCCGGTTCGCGATCTTGCCAGCGGGGCTCGCGCTTTTCGAGGAAGGCGCTCACACCCTCGGCAATATCGGGATGGCCATCCTGCCGCATGATCAATCGCCAGCCTTCTGCCAGTGCCTGTTCCAGCGGCAGTTCCTTGGCGGCCCAGATGGCGGCGCGGCTGCGGGCGACTGCGGTGGGGGAATGGCGCGCGATCGAGCGGGCCAGTTCCATTGCGCGCGGAATCAACGCATCAGCAGGTAGAACTTCGTCGGCAAGGCCAAGGCGGTGTGCTTTAGCGGCATCCATCCGTTCGTCACCCCCGGTGAGAGCCAGCTTGAGCACTGCGCCCAGTGGCATCCGACGGGCGAGCGAGATCGGTTCGAGCGCGGCCACCAGTCCAACTGCGACATGGGTATCGGACAGCTTCGCATGATCGGCAAACAGCACGATGTCGGCATCGGCGATGAAATGAATCCCGCCGCCCACGGTCAGCCCGTTTACGGCGGCGATGACGGGTTTGGTCACGCCATTCTGGCGCCCTGTCCAGGCAATGGACGCAAGCGATCTGGCCAGATCCGGGTCTTCGCTCACCGGCAAATCAGCAAGGTCGGCTCCGGTGCAGAAGGCCTTGCTGCCAGCTCCCGTGACCACCACCACGCGGATTGCCGGGTCCTGCTCGATTGCCTGCCACGCGCGCGGCAGTTCGATGTTCATCCGGCTGTTGATTGCATTGCGGCGGTCTTCACGGTCGAGTGTGAGGACAGCGATGCCATCCGCCACTTCAAGCCGCAGGGTTTCGTATGTGCTCATTCGACGCCCAATATGCTGACTGCACAGCCGGTGGGATAGCCGCCGATATTGTGACTCAGCGCCAGCTTCGCCCCCTTGACCTGCCGCGCGCCAGCCTTCCCGCGCAGCTGCAGGACATTCTCCACGATCATCCGCGCGCCGGTGGCCCCGGTAGGGTGACCGAAGCTCTTGAGCCCGCCATCAGTGTTCACCGGTAACTCGCCGGTCAGCTCGAACGTGCCGCTGGCGATGTGTTCTTTGGCCGCACCTTTGGGAATGAAGCCAAGGTCTTCGTAGGAAACCAGCTCGGTCATGGTGAAACAGTCATGCAGCTGCACCACGTCGATCTGGTTGAAAGGATCGTCAATCCCGGCCATGCGATAAGCATCGGCGGCGGCATATTCGGTCGCCTTCCAGCGCAGGAAGTCGTGATCCGGATCGGTATGCGGATTTGGCGAGCAATGCGATGTGATCGCCTTCACATAGATCGGCTGGCTGGGGTAATTCTTCGCCAGGTCGGCGCGGGTAACGATAACTGCAGCAGCACCATCGGTTTGCGCGGCGCAATCGAACAGGCCAAACGGCCACGAGATCATCCGGGCATTGAGCGCATCCTCGACCGTGATTTCCTTCTTGAGGAAACTCTTGGGCGCTAGCGTACCATTGTGGTGGTTCTTGACCGCAATTTTCGCCAGATCCTCGCGCCCTGCGCCATACTTCGCGAAATAGGGCGCGCAGAGGAAGGAGAACCATCCGGCGGGTGTGGCGGGGATATCCCGAACACCGCGGAAACTGACCGAGGGGCCGGATACGCCGCGATCCTTGGGCTTGTCATACCCCACGGCCAGCACGGTTTCATAAACACCGGCCGCCACAGCCATGCAGGCGGCCCGCACTGTCTCGGTGCCGGTGGCACAGTAGTTGTAGACCGCAGTGACCGGCTTCGTCAGCTTGAGCGCGTCGGACACATCGACCGGGCCCATGGCGGAATAGAGCGAGCCACAGAATACCGCGTCAATCTGGCGGCTGGCGTCTTCGATACCTGCGTCTTCATAGGCTTCGAATACGGCTTCGACGATAAGGTCTTCCGATCCCTTGCTCCAGTGTTCGGCGAATTGCGAGCAGCCGACGCCAACGATGGCTACCTTGTCTTTCAGGCTCATCCCTGCCTCCCGGCCGGCACGGCCTTCCAGAAATAATTGGGACGTTTGCCAACGTCATGGATACGGCGAAACACGAAACGCAATTCCATGCCCAGCTCCGGCTCCTTGCCCGGCAATTCCGCCACCTGCAGGTAAATGCGCGGGCCGTTCTCTACCTTGACGATCCCCACTGCCGTTGGCGGGTTGGGGGAAGGGAAGAACGCATCGAGCGTATAGGTGACGAGGCTGCCGGTCCGCTCGGCAAAATCCTCAGGCGTGAAATTGTCCTTCTTGCCACAGCGGATGCAGACACGCCCCTTAGGGAATTGCGGCTCCCCGCAGGAACAGCGCTGCCCCTGGAGGCGCAAATCCTCGGCGCGGTCGCGGTAATGGATGGTGGCGGAAATCCCTTGGTCATCAAGCGGCGGGTATTCGCCCGGATCAATAGCCCGCGCCCGGCGATAGGCGGCTTGCGAGCTCACCGGGATGCGGGTCGTAAGACTATCGGTAAAACGTTTTTTTTCGGCCGATTTCCCAACAGTCAACAAGAGGGCTTCGGCTCCGTCACCATGTGACAGCATTGCGATTTCGTCCCCGGCCTCAGCTAGCTCAAGGGTCGCTGCGAGCATCAGCGGGGCATGGGCGGCGCCGCAAAAGCCGACTGTCCCACAGAGCGGTGTCGGCATGGTGTCACCATTAGCCTTGAGTACGCGGGCTAGCGTGGCCGAACTACGCTGGTCGGGCGCACTGGTCGCCCAGAAACGGCGCGCATCATCAGCGGCGGCTGGCAGTTTCGCTGCAGCTGCCGTGCTCGGTTCGAGGAAGCCATATTGCGAAGTGAAGCGTTCTTCCCAGCCATGCACGAAGCGGTCGCCGCTGCGCCGCCAGATATCGACTATTTCCTCGCTTTGTGCCGCATGGGCTGTGATTGTTGCCGTGCAGTCCGTGCTGCCAAGCAGGAATGCAACTGCACCGTCACCGCCATTGCGTTCGAGCGCGGAGCCGGGTGCCCCCATGCGGCAATCGCTGGCAATCACCAGAGCCTTGCGTGCGCGGCCTGAGCGGATGGCGTCGTCCGCCAGCAACAATGCCTCTACTGCGCCACGCAGCGAATGGCCGATATCGAGCGTACGGGTATCAGTGGACAGTCCCAGCGCCGCCGCGATGAGCGCCGCGCCTTGCTTTTCCTCGAATGCGTGGGTCGTAGTGGCGAAAGCGAGCAGGTCGATCTCGCTGCGGTCATGCCCGTCAAGCGCTTGCCGTGCCGCCTCCACCGCCAGTGTCACGGCATCTTCATCCGCCCATGCCAGCGACCGTTCAGGTCCACCGCCTGCCGGCTTGCCGGAGAGGATAGCAAGC
Organism: Sphingomonadaceae bacterium; assembly: GCA_024236195.1. Classification (GTDB taxonomy): domain Bacteria; phylum Pseudomonadota; class Alphaproteobacteria; order Sphingomonadales; family Sphingomonadaceae; genus JACXVD01. Next base: position 141,680 of record JACKKZ010000002.1, on the reverse strand, counting down.
GGCAGGCGATGTTTGGCAATATGGCAGCCCCAGTCGATAATCCCGGCCATGGCTGGCATCACTCCTGCTCAGGCGCGTGCACGCCACCGTGGAAGGGATAGGGTTTGCCGAGGATGCCTAAAGCACCGAATTCGCCCGGCATGTGAGTCTGGAAATGCTGACGCAGCGCGTCGAGATCCCAGCCATCGGGTTTGATCAAGGTCTTGCCATAATGCGGCTGGACCATATGCGACAGGCGCTGCCCGCCTGTGCCGAAGATCTGGCCGGAGACATTGGCGGCTTCATCGCTGCACAGATAGACAAGCGCAGGGCCATTCATCGAAGGATCGAAATCGTCGCCTTTCTTGCCATCGGCGTCGCGATAGGTTTGCGACATGGCGGTGGTGCCGAGCGGGCCGATGGCGTTGACCCTGATGCCATGGCGAGCCAGCTCCATTGCCCAGGTATATGTCATCGAAGCGATGGCGCCCTTGGCAGCGGAATAGGCGGTCTGGCCGAAGCTGCCGAAATGCGCGCCCGATGTCGTGTTGACGATGGCTCCGCCGCTACCTTGTTCAGCCATGGCGCGGGCAGCTGCCTGAGCGCACCAGAAGGTGCCTTTGACATGCACCGTCAAGACACTGTCGAATTCCTCGTCGGTCATTTTCAGCAGGGTGCGGTCGCGCAGATTGCCCGCATTGTTGACGAGGATGCGGACCGAACCGAAGGCCTCGATACAGGCCTGCACCAGCCCTTCTGCGCCTTCGCGGCTGCCGATATTGTGCGCCGATGCGATCGCCTTGCCCCCGGCGGCGACAATCTCGTCTGCCATGGCCTGCGCGGCTTCGATGTTGAGGTCGTTGATCACAACCGGCGCGCCCGCTGCAGCGAGATGTGCGATATGCCCCCTGCCGATTCCACCGGCTGCGCCCGTCACAATGGCGGGGCGTCCGTCCAGTAGCCTGTCACTCATGCTTCGAGCACCCTGTGCTTGCCATCGAACAGGGCTGCACCGACCTGTTCCTGCAAGTCAAGCGGTTCGCCATAGGCGAGCTGGAGATGCTTTGCCCGACGGTAAAAGAGTTGCGGGTCGGCCTCCAGCGTAAAGCCGATCCCGCCGTGGATCTGGATGGCCATGGCCGAGATGTCGCGGAAGGTCTGGGCGGCCTTCATCTTGGCCATGCGTGCCCAGGTCGAACAATCTTCCCCCTCGTCCATGGCGGCAGCAGCCCGAAAGGTGAGGATGCGGGCCCCTTCGAGGTTGACCAACGCATCGGCGAGCATGTGGGCAATAGCCTGGAAGCTGCCGATTGGCTGCCCGAACTGCTCGCGTGTTCTGGCGTAATCGCGCGCAATTTCAAGGATGTGTTCGGCTCCACCGACAGCCTGTGCGGCAATGGCGATTTTCATGCGGTCTTGCGCCGTCGCCCATGCGATATCTGCGGCCTCGCCGCGAGCAATCACCTGTTCAACCGGTGCATTCGCAAAGGTCACAGTAGCCAGCGACAAATCGGCAAGGTTGGGTTGTTCGCTGATTGTAACGCCTGCCGCATTACATGGCAGGAGGCAGGTCAGGCGCTGGCCGTGCTCGTCTATCGCATCGACCAGCAGATATCCTGCGAGTGCAGGCTCAGTCACGAGTTGCGCTTCACCCGATAGGGTGGGTGCAGTTTCGCCAGCACCAGACGCGATGATCTGGCTCTCGGCCGGAACGGCGCAACTGACAAGAATCTCGCCTGCGGAAATTTGAGTGAGCAGCTCGCCAGCCTTGGCCCCACCTGCCAGTTCCAGCAGGGTTGCAGCCATCACGCTGCTTTCAGTGAAGAGGAGGGGCACTAATGCCCGCCCCAGTTCGCTTTGGGCGACGACGAGATCGGCCATCGCCATGCCCAGCCCCCCATGCCCTTCAGCAATAAGGATCGCACCGATCCCCATTTGCTGGAGATCGGAATATATCGCCGATGCCTGAGCAGGGTCGCTTTCACAACGACGCAGCGCCGCCGTCGGGAAGCGATCTGCCAGCATGGAGCGAAGCGAATCCTGCAGCGCCGTTTGTTCTTCGGACAGGCCGAGATCCATTCCTGCTCCCTCCCGGAATTGTGGGATTATTACCTAATAACGAAACCATTAGTATCGTAAGTGATAAGGGCTGTCCAGTGCCGATTCAGGTGTATAGCGCATTTGCGCGGGACTGTTGACTCGAAATACGAAACTGATAGTATCGCAAAAGCATCTGGAGAGGTTTTCATGGACATCATCGGTCTTGGCTATGTCGGCATCGACGCGCCCGATCCCGAAGCATGGCTGGCCTTTGGGCGTGATATTATCGGCCTTGATCCGGGCTGTGCGCCAATTGCTCCGGCTCACCTCGACCAGGGCCGGGACGGGCGGGGGCCCGACGGGTCGGTCTATTTTCGGGTTGACGAATGGAGCTGGCGACTGGCCGTGCATCCGATGCGCGATGGGCAGGAACGGCCGGGTTTGCGCTATCTCGGCTTTGAAGTGGCAGGCGAAGCCGAATTGCAGGTTGCCATGGCAGAGTTGGAAGCGGCAGGCCATGCCGTGCGGCGCGGCGATGCTGCTGACTGCCAATCACGAGCAGTGTCTGGCATTGCATTCACCCGCGACCCTTCGGGCAACGCGGTTGAAATGTTCCATGGCCCGCGTGTGACCAACCTTTATCGCAATTCCAAGGGGATGGAATTCCTCACCGGCGACATGGGAATGGGTCATGTGAACCTGTTTTCCAGCAACTACGAAGAAAGCGCCGCCTTCTACACCGGCCTGCTCGGTTTCCGGATGACCGATTTCTATCAAGTCGGGGAAGGGCAGACTGTCAACTTCTTCCATTGCAACCGCCGCCACCACACGGTCGGGTTGATGAAGGTCGCGCCGTTTGATGCGATCCATCACATCATGTTTGAATGTACCGATATCGATATGGTCGGGCTTGCCTATGACAGGGTGTTGGCTGCGGGGACCAAGGTTACCGCTTCGCTGGGACGTCATTCAAATGACCGCATCATCTCCTTCTACTGCGAATCGCCTTCCGGTGTGGAAATCGAAATCGGTTGGGGTGCGATTACGGTTGGCCCGGACTGGACGCCGCGCTTCCGCAGTCCGGGCGACTTGTGGGGGCATCATGGCTTGACGGCGGAAGCCATCGCAGAAGGTGGGAAGGACAAGTAAATGGGCGCAGAGCTTTTTGCCGGGCACATTGACGCCGGTATCGTCACTATTGATCGCGATGCTGCGCTGGCATTCTGGCACGGGTTGATGGGTTTTCCGGTGGAAGGGGAAATCAGCTTCCCCGGTCTCACCATCCTGCGTCTGAAGGCCGGTGATACGACCCTGCGCCTGTGCATTCCCGACGGAGGCGTTGAGCGCGAAGCGCACAATGGCGCTTTTGCAGCAGAATCGGGCCTGCGCTATTTGACGATCTATGTTTGTAATCTGGACGCGCTGGCAGATGCTGCGCAGGCTGCGGGCTATCTTGTGCCCTTCCCTCCGCGTGAAATTCGCCCCGGCCACCGGGTTGCGCAAATCCAGGACGGGATGGGCGTGACGGTCGAACTGGTCGAGACGAGCGCGGGATGAGCATTTCGCTGAACGACAAATATGCCGCGCAATCCGGGCATGTTTACCTGACGGGAAGCCAGGCGCTGGTGCGCCTGCCCATCATGCAGCGCCAGCGCGACATTGCTGCAGGGCTCAATACTGCCGGGTTCATTTCCGGCTATCGCGGTTCCCCGCTGGGCATCTACGATCTTGCGCTGTGGCAGGCGCAGAAATTCCTCGCCGAGAACGACATACGTTTCCAGCCCGGTATTAATGAGGATCTCGCGGCGACAGCGGTGTGGGGCACGCAGCAGCTCGACCAGATTGGTCAGACCCCCTACGATGGCGTATTTTCCCTGTGGTACGGCAAGGGGCCGGGCGTTGATCGCTCGGGCGATCCGCTCAAACATGGTTCCTATGCGGGGTCCTCTGCCTATGGCGGGGTGCTGGCATTGTGCGGTGATGACCATGCTGCGCGCTCATCAACCATCGCCCACCAGAGCGACCATGCGCTGATCCATTTCGGCATGCCGGTGTTCAACCCCGCTGATGTGCAGGATTACCTTGACCTTGGCCTGCTGGGCTTTGCGCTGTCGCGCTATTCGGGGGCCTGGATCGGCTTCAAATGTGTCACGGACACGGTCGAAACCTCTGCCCGGGTTGACGTGTCGCCTGATCGGTTGGCGTTCAGGACCCCAAGTGATTTCGAGATGCCCGAAGGCGGTCTCAACCTCCGCTTGGGGCTGATGCCAGTGATGACCGAAAGTCGCCACCTCGACTTGCGGATGGAAGCGGTCAAAGCCTTTGCCCGCGCCAATGCAGTGGACCGGGTGGTGCTAGGCAATACCGGCAAGCGGCGGCTGGGCATCGTCACCACTGGCAAGGCTACACTTGATGTGCTCGAAGCACTCCGCCTGCTCGGCATTGATGATGCAGCGGCACGCGACCTAGGTGTGGCGGTTTACAAACTTGGCATGAGCTGGCCTATCGAGCCGGAGGGTATGCGCACCTTTGCCGAAGGCTGTACTGAACTGCTCGTGGTGGAAGAAAAGCGCCCGGTGGTGGAAGAACAGCTGGCGCATCTGCTTTTCAACATGCCTGCTGATCGCCGCCCTGCTCTGACGGGCAAGCGTGATCCATCAGGCGCGCCCTTGCTGCCGCAGACGGGTGAGCTCGCCCCGGCCACTGCGCTCAAGGCCATCCGCTCCCGCTTGCTCGCCAGCGATCTCGCAAATGACGCACGGGCGCGGCTTGAAGGGCGCAATATTGAAGCTGCCGGGGCAGAGGTGATGGCGGCCGCAGGCGGGCTGGTCCGTTCCCCCAGTTTCTGTGCGGGCTGCCCGCATAACACTTCGACCAACGTGCCTGAAGGATCAGTGGCAATGGGCGGGATCGGGTGCCACGGGCTGGCAACCTGGCTTCCCGGCCGACGGACCATCACGCTCTATCATATGGGCGGCGAAGGCGCAGCTTGGATCGGGCAGGCCCCTTTCATGGAAAACGACCATATCTTCCAGAATCTGGGGGACGGTACCTATTTCCATTCCGGTCTGCTGGCGGTGCGCGCTTGCGTGACGGCCAATGTCAACATCACCTACAAGATCCTGCTCAATGGCGCGATTGCCATGACCGGCGGTCAGCCGATCGAAGGCGAAAGCTTTGATGGCAGCATTTCCGCTCCGCATGTGGCAGCGCAGCTGGTGGCAGAGGGCGTGAAGAAAATTGCCGTCGTTGCCGATGACCCTTCGCGCCATAACGCCAGCGATTTCCCCGTTGGTGTCACATTCCACCATCGCGACGAACTGGATGCAGTCCAGCGCATGATGCGCGATGTGAAGGGCGTTACCGGGATCATTTACGACCAGGCCTGCGCCACCGAGCGCCGCCGGATGCGCAAGCGCGGCAAGCTGCCCGATCCGGACAAACGGTTGTTCATCATGCCCGAAGTCTGCGAAGGTTGCGGCGATTGCGGCATCCAGTCCAACTGCGTGGCTATCGAGCCGGAAGAAACCCCGCTGGGGCGCAAGCGGCGCATCAACCAGTCGGTCTGCAACAAGGATTATAGCTGCGTAAAGGGGCTGTGCCCCAGCTTCATCACCGTGGAAGGCGGAACCCCACGCAAGCCTGCTGCGATCGCGGGTGAACTGTCTGGCGAAGATGCAATGGAATTGCCGCTGCCGCAATTGCCGGTGCTTGATGATGTGTACAGCCTGATGATTGCCGGGATCGGCGGCAATGGTGTGGTTACCGTCGGCGCGATCATGGGGATGGCTGCGCATATCGAAGGGATCGGCGTGAGCGTGCTGGACATTTCCGGCCTCGCTCAGCGCAATGGCCCGGTCACCAGCCATGTCCGTCTTGCCAGGACTGCCGGTAGCAGCCACGCCGCGCGTATCCCCGAAGGCAGCGCCGATGCGGTGATCGGTTGCGATCTCGTGGTGGCAGCCGGGGGCGAGAACCTGGCTAAGATGGCGCGTGACCATACACGGGTGGTCTATAACCGCTTCGTTGCGCCGACCTCTGCTTTTGCCAGCAATCCCGACCTTGAATTCAATGCCGACCGGCTCGCCGGGGTAATTGCCCGGCGGATCGGGGAAGAGGCGATGGCCGGTCTCGATGCGACGCAAATTGCACTGGCGCGGCTGGGCGACGCCATCGGCACCAACATGATCCTGGTGGGGCATGCCTGGCAAAAGGGGTTGATCCCGCTGTCGCTGGAATCGATCGAGCAGGCGATCCGGCTCAATGGAGCAGCGGTGGAACTGAACCTCACCGCCTTCCGGCTGGGCCGGATCGCGGCAGTGGACGACGCTGCGCCTGCGCGCTGGCTGGCGCACCGGGACCAGCCGGGCGATGCAATGGAAACGCTGGAGGACGCAGTCGCCCGCCGCGCTGACATGCTCGAAGCGTTTGATGGCCCGGAACTGGCAACGCGCTATCGCGAGTTGGTTGATCGAGCGTCGAGCATCGAGGGCGGACTGACAGATTCTCCTGGTGTGCTGACCGCTGCTATTGCGCGTGGCTATTTCAAGGCGCTCTACTACAAGGACGAATATGAAGTCGCCCGGCTCTATTCCGACGGTACCTTGCAGCGCCGCCTGGCCGAGCAATTCGACGGTGACCTGAAGATCCGCTTCAACCTTGCCCCGCCGATATTCTCGCGGCGCGGGCCGGACGGGCGCGAAACTAAACGTGAATTCGGGCCGTGGGTGCTGGCTGCCTTCGGCTTGCTGGCGAAGATGCGCGGGCTGCGAGGCGGGATGTTCGATGTCTTTGGCCGTACATCCCACCGCAAGCTGGAGCGGGCGCTGGGTGCTGAATACGAAGCATTGGCCGAGCAATTATTCGCGCGGGCAAGTGGCGGCAACCTTGCCCAGGCGGCGGAACTCGCTGCTGCCTTTGAAGGGGTAAAGGGCTACGGCGTGGTCAAGGAAGCAAAGCTGGACGAAGTGCGCGCGAAACTGGCCGCAGGCCTTGCCGCGCTCGAAAAGGGACAGGACTGAAAATGGATTTCAAGCTTACCCAGGAAGAGCAGGAATTTGCCCGCGGCGTTCGCGAATTCCTCGATCAAGAAGCAAGGCATCCCGAAGCCCATGACTTCATGGACCCTGATCGCGATGCCCATTCGCAGCTTGCCAATAGCAAGGAGCGCCGCGATTTCTGCAAGCGGATGGGTGCCAAGGGCTATCTTGGCATGTCCTGGCCGAAGGATTTTGGTGGGCAGGAAATCCCCGGCATTTTTGAATATCTCCTCAACGAGGAACTTGCCCTGCGGGGGGCTCCGCTGATCGGAAAAGGTGTTGGCTGTATCGGCAAGACCATCATCCGGCACGGCAGTGAGGAAATGAAGGCGCGTTTCCTGCCGCTGATCCTTGATGCCGAAGTGGAATTTGCGCTGGGTTACTCGGAGCCGGGTTCGGGTTCGGACCTTGCCAGCCTGAAGCTCAAGGCAGAGGCGGATGGCGAGGGCTGGGTACTCAACGGGCAGAAGGTCTGGACCACTTCGGCGCATTTCGCAGAATGGTACTGGGTCGCTGCGCGGACCGATCCTGATGCGCCCAAACACAAGGGGATCAGCGTATTCCTGATTCCAATGGACCATCCCGGGCTGACAATTCGTCCGATTGAGACCATGGGCCATCATCGCACCAATGAAGTATTCTTCGACAATGTGCGCGTCGGTCCCGAAGCACTGGTGGGCGAGCTCAACAAGGGCTGGACCTATGTCTGCGAGGCGCTCGATTTTGAACGGTTCACTTTCTACACGGTCAATCCCTTGCTCTCGAAATTCGAGCGCGCGCTGGAGGCCCTGCGCGGACGCCAACGCAATGGCGCGCCGCTGAGCGAGGACGCGGGCGTCCGCCGCGCGGTCGGCAGGCTGGGGGCGGAAGTCGAAACCGCCAAGATGCTCCAGCGGCGCGTGGTCGATGCCGCGAGCAAGGGCGGTGTCCCGGCGATTGAAGCGGCGATGTACAAGGTTTTCAGCACAAGACTGGCGCAGGAAATCACCAATTTCGTGCTTGATCACCTTGGTCCTGAAGGGTTGCTGCGCAGCGGCGCCGATGGCGCGGTGGACAATGGGGTATGGGAACATTTCTACCAGACCACACCGCTCGACACGATCGGCGGTGGCACGTCGGAAGTGCAGAAAAACATTATCGCCCGCCGCGGGCTTGGCCTGCCGCTGCGCTAAGCAATGGCCATGGCGCAATTCCCTGCTGAGGTCGCTGATCTGGCTGGCAAGGCACATTTTGCGCAGGTCAGTGACGGCCCGGTGGAGGCAGGTGCGATCCGTTTCTTTGCGGCGGCTGTGGAGGATGGCTGTTCTGACTACTGGACCGGCCAGACTGCCGGGTTGATAGCGCCGCCAGCCTTGCTCTCCGCGTGGAATCGGCCGCTGATGTGGCAGCCGGACGGCAGCGAAGAAGCACCCGGCCTGGCTTTGCATTTCCTGGTCAAGCAACGGCTTGGCCTGCCACTCGCCGTGGTCACTCGCACAGAGACCGAACTGGCGCGGCCTGTCCGTGTCGGCGACAGGGTCCGCTGCGAGCAGTGGCTGGTCGATGTTAGCGAAGCGAAAAACAATCGGTTGGGCGATGGGCGTTACTGGACGATCCGCGTTGAATATCGCTGCGCAGCAAGCAATGCCTTGTTCGGCGCGGAAGTCATGGGCTTCTTCGGCTATGCCGGGGGAGAGCCAGCATGAGCGATTTCGCCCAAACTCTAGCCACTCTGAGCCGTGTCGTAACGGCGCGCGATATCGTGATGGGGGCTGCCGCAAGCCGTGACTGGCAGCCGCAGCACCATGACCATGACCATGCGCTGGCGATGAACCTGCCGGGGATCATCATGAACGCGCCCACGCAGACGGGATGGCTGCATGGCTATGCGCTGCAATGGGCAGGGCAGGGCGCCCGGATCGGGCGCTGGCGGCTGAAAATGAACCGGCCGGTTTGCCCGGGCATGACGGTCAATCTGGGTGGCACGGTCACGCAGCGCAAGCCCGCATGGGACGGCTTTGAATGGGTCTGGCTCGATCTCGAAATGTGGACATCGGGGGAGGTTTGCTCGTCAATGGCAATGCTCTTGTGCCGACCAAATGAACCCAATCGGACAGCATTGGCGATTGGTGACGCCGAGTGGGTCTGCCCCGCCTTGCTGGGCTAAGTCGAAACTGATAGTATCGTATTTATCAGAATCATGATTGCTGGACGTCCTTGAAAGGGGCGTTCGCACCATTGGGAGGGTGCTTCAAATGAAAGTCAGCTTTACTTCTTTTTGTGCTCGCGGTGCCATTGCGGCGTCCCTGATCTCAGGCGGCCTCGCCTTGTCTGCACCCGCACTCGCTGCGGACGAGGTAGCCAATAATGGCGAAATCGTCGTCACCGCGCAGAAGCGCGAGGAAAAACTGCAGGAAGTGCCGCTTGCGATTACGGCTGTGACTGGCGAAGCGCTGCAAAATCAGGCGAGCAGCGACCTCAAGGGTATTTCACAGATCGCACCCAGTTTGAATGTTGCGGTCTATCCCAATTCGTCCGACACGCTTTCGCTGACCATGCGCGGCCAGGGCGTGGCCGATGCCGGCCAGATCACCAAGGATGGCGGCGTCGGGCTCTACATGGACGGTTTCTATATTTCCCGTCCGCAGGCTGCGCTGCTCGACCTTGGCGACCCGGAGCGTATCGAAGTGCTGCGTGGGCCGCAGGGCACGCTCTATGGCCGGAACACGACTGGCGGTGCAGTCAATATCATTTCCAAGAAGCCCACTGGCGAACTTGGCGCTGATATGAGCCTGACTTTCGGCAGCCGCGCTTATGTCCGTGCGCTGGCGAACCTCAACCTGCCCGAATTTGCAAACATCTCGGTTAAGGGGACCATCGTCTATACCGACCAGGATGGCTGGGTGAAAAATCCGGGCGCAGTGAACAACTATGGCAAGCGCGGCCAGTTGGCCGGGCGTGTTGCTGTGCGCTGGACTCCGGCCCCATCCTTCACGATGGACTACGCTTATGATCGCGGCCGGGTTACTTCGACGCAACCCTATTACGTGAATCCGGACCTTGCCTTTTCGGTACCGGGTTACAACCCGGACATTGATCGCACCTATGCCCCGCTGGATATCGGGCTGAGCAAGGCGCATTTCCAGGACCACCAATTGACCTTGCAGTGGGACGCTTCGGACTGGCTGACCATCCGTTCGCTTTCGTCCTATCGCAAGACCGATGCCTACCAGGCAGTCAATTACGGCGTGGCGCAATCGCCGCCGGTCCCAGGTCTCGATCTTACGGTGGAACAGCAACACCAGTATAACGCCAAGCAGTATACGCAGGAACTGCAGCTGGTCGGCACGTTGGGTGACATGATCGACTTTACCGGTGGTCTTTACTACTTCAAGGAAACGGCCTCGCACGATCAGGGTCAGCAGCTTGCTGCTCCGCTGCTGCTCAAGCCGTTTACCTTTGTTTCGACCACCCGCGAAGTTGATGCGCGGTCGATTTCCAAGGCGGCCTACCTGCAGCTAACCGTCCGCATGATGGAAGACCGGCTCAAGCTGACCCTTGGTGGGCGTTATACAGATGACAAGCGCAGCGCCGTGCGCAGCAGCTATTTCTTCGGTTTCCCCTTTGAAACAGCGGTTTCGAATCGTCAGGCCTTTGACAATTTCAGCCCCTCGGTGAACCTGTCCATGCAGTGGACACCGGACATCATGACCTATGCCCGCTATTCGCGCGGATACAAGGCGGGTGGTTCGGGCGAAGGCGCGCCAATCTTTGCGACGGCTACTTTCCGTCCGGAAAAGGTGGAAGCTTTCGAAGTCGGGCTCAAATCGCAGTTCTGGGATCGCCGGGCGACGCTGAACGTTTCGGCATTCTACAACAAGTTCAAGGATCTCCAGCTCGATTTCACGGTTGACCCGGTTGACCTGACGCTGGTTGCCACCAGCAACGCCGGTCGTGCTACGATCAAGGGCGCAGAAGTCGAATTCATGCTTCGCCCTGTCGATGCTGTGGGGCTTAAGCTGTCCTATGCCTACCTCGATCCACAGCTAAAATCGATCCTTGCCCCGGCTGGGACGAATTTTGATCCTGCTGTCAATCCGGGCTCGCCGGTGAATGTCGGCGACGATGTGACCAGCTTCTTTACGCTGCCTTTCGTTCCCAAGCATTCGATTACCATTACGGGTGACTGGCGGATTATCGACACGGGGGATTCGTCGCTTACTGCCTATGCGACCTATTCCTACCAGGACGAAATCTACACTTCGTCAGTGGCTGGTCCGGGTGTTCCGGGCAATGCCTTCTGGCTCTCCGATCCGCGCGAAGTGGTGAATGCCCGCATCGTGTGGGACCAGCCGCTGGGAATCGCCGATGTTTCGGTTGCCGGCTTCGTGAACAATTTGTTCGATCACCGCTCGCGTGAATTCGTGATCGGTATCGGTTCACAGCTGGGCGGCTATTTCTCGCAGACCTCGCCGTGGTCTGAACCGCGCGTGTTCGGTGTAGAATTGAAGGCTGGCTTCTGATCCCGCTACCTGTGACCCGGGCTCAATCCCATTGGGATTGATGTCCGGGCCGCTGGTGTCTGACGCGTTCTGATGGCGAAGCAAGATGACAGTCCCAAAGAGCTAAAGCGTCTGGCAGGCGGCCAGTTGCAAGTATCTCTGCTCGAATGGGACTGGCCATCCATAGTCGACTATACCAGCAGTCAGGAGAACCTGGCGGTAGAGCGGTCGCTCCCCCCCTATTCCTCAAGTGGGACCGCCTGCTTTCCGGAGCTCGATCCCGCAAATTTCTGCCTCATGGGAAGCGTCTTCATCCGCTATCCAGGGCACTTGGTCCGTGCCCGCGGTCCAGGCGGCAAGATCCGGATATTGCGCTGTGAACTCAGCAAGGAAGCCAGCGAGCGCTTGATTGCCCCGCAAGCTGCGCCAGACTTCGATTTGCTCAAGGCTCTGCTCAACATCCAGTCACCCCAGTTGCGTGCGGTGCTGGAACTGATCCAGCATGAAATGGAACTTGATGCGCCTGACAGCGGTGCTGCTCTTGGCGCACTGGGCGAGATGCTGGAGGTCGCCGTGGCGCGAGAATTGCGCGCTGAAGCCGGGCAGCAGTCCGGCTGCGGCTTGCTACCCGACTGGCAATTCCGCCGCATCAAGGACATGTTGGCTGATCGGGGAGGGCGCATGGCGGTTAAAGAAATCGCCTCTGCCTGCGGCATCAGTACGCGTCATTTGCAGCGCCAGTTCCACCGCCTCACCGGGCGGACTGTGTCGGAATTCGTGCAAAGCTTCTGGATTGAACAAGCAAAGGAATTGCTTGCCCGCGGCGATCTGCCGATTGCGCAAATTTCGGAGCAACTCAATTTTTCCTGCACCAGCGCGTTTTCACGCGCATTTCACAAACAGGTGGGGCTGACCGCTTCCAATTATCGCCGAATGGTACTGGTTCGCCCGGCGCAACCGCGTAGCAACGACCGCCGGGCGAGCCGGTTTGTCAATGTCAGCCAGCGCGCAGCTGGGCCAGCTCAGCTGCATCAAGGTTGAGCGTTGCCGCCTTGACACTGTCACGGACCTGTTCCGGGCTGCTGCCTCCGAAGATCGGGATGGTCTGGTTCGGTTGGCAAGCCAGATAGGCCAGCACGACTTCGTTGATCGACACACCATGCTTTTCCGCCAACGCCTGCGCAGCAGCGAAGCGAGCTTTGTTGGTTGGGTTGTCGTAGCGCGCCTTGAGCATATCGTTGACGGTGCCGTTGGCCAGCTTGGTGAAATAGCCACCACTCTGCGCGCCATAGGCGAGGATCGGCAGGCCGGTGGCATGCAGTTCCTCATACTCGCCTTCGTAATAATGGACATATCCCTGCTGCATTGCGGCTTCGACATTGGGCACGGCGAGGCCCCAGAAGGTTTCCGAAGCGGCAAAGCCGGTCTGGCCCAGCGAGGCGGCATAGGCATTGGCTTCGGCAATGCGCGCGGCCGACCAGTTGGAAGCAGCGAAATGGCGGATGCGCCCGGCTGCCTGATGTTCGAGCAGTGCGTCGATCATTGGTTCAACCGGCACACCGGGATTGTCGGAATGAAGGAAGTAGAGGTCGATCGTGTCGATCTGCAGGTGATCCAGGCTCTGCGACAAGTCGGTCGCGAGGTCTTCCGGCGTTACGCGTGGTTGCCAGTCACCCTTGCGCAAATCCATTCCGCAGCCCTTGGTGATGATGACTACATCGTCGCGATTGCGGGTCTTGAGCCATGCACCGATTGCCCGTTCGCTGGCACCCGATGGTGCATCAGGAACCCAGTCGCCATACATGCGCGCACCATCAAGCAGGTTGCCACCAAGTTCCACGAAACAGTTAAGGATCTCATTGGTCTTGCCCTGATCCAACGCCGTTCCGAGCATGTTGGTACCATAGCAGAACTGACTGACTGCAAGATCGGTGTTGTTGAGTGTGACTTTAGAAAGCATCGGTTCCTGTCTCCCGGCGATACATAATGGGCCCGGCTGGGCATTGCCGCTTGGCCTAGCGCGCGGACCTAGCCAGAACAAGTAAGTCCTTACGTACCTGCTTCACATTCCCGGACATACTGTGCAGGATGCGAAGCGAGGAGGGGTGCGTGATGCCGAAAATGTCGCTTCAGGAAATTTCCGACCGGCTGGAGATACAGGACCTGTTCGCCCGTTACAGTTTCGCAATCGACGAGCGCGACTGGGATGCGTTGGACGATATCTTCACCTCTGATGCCAGGATTGACTACAGCGAAACCGGCGGTGCAAAGGGATCGCCTGCCGAAATCAAGCAATGGCTGCCAAGGGCACTCGAGCGTTTTCCTGCCTTTCAGCATCTGGTAGCGACTACCAAGCTGGAAATCGACGGGGACCGGGCGACCAGCAAGACGATCCTGTTCAACCCCATGGTCCATGAAGACCAGCAGGGGAACCGCCAGACCTTCTTTATTGGCCTGTGGTATCGCGACGTGCTGCTGCGCACTGAAGACGGTTGGCGCATTGCCGAACGTCATGAAGTGATGAGCTGGATCAAGGATGCGCCAGCAATGGAGCCGGTGCCGGAATTATAACCTTATTCCCATACGAGCAGGTGCGAGACATCGGTGCGCTCTTCCGGCTTCAATCCGGTCCGGGCAAGCATATGCGAATGGATCTGTCCGGCCTCGTCACGCGGATAGACGATTTCGATCACCCGCTCATATTCGGTATGGGCGATCTTCCAGCTACCCCCTTCGCGGCGGTAGCGGTCGCGATAGATCGCAGTGCCGAAGGTGTGGTCATTGCGTTCAAGGCTGATGAAGACGTCTTCAAGATACCAGATGCCTTCAGCAGTATCGTCCCCGGTAAGGGTGATTTCGGGCATATGTCCGTGGTGCATGGCAAGCGAATTTGACGGGAAAGCATTGGCCAGCATCAGCATGGTTTCTTCCACGCCATTGGTCATTACGCGGTAGCCACCGCCCTTGTAATCAACCGTCACATCCTTGCACATCAACCCACGCACCAGTTCCCAGTCGGCAGTGTCGATCCCACGAAAATAGCGATGTTTGAGGGTGCGGATGTCCTCGAAGTCAGACAATTGCTGAAGGGTGTATGCCATGATTTCAACCTTCCATTTCGGCGGCGTAAAGGGACTCTGCGCGAGCTTTCAGCGCATGCGCGGAGTCGTCAAATGCCCGTTTTACCCATGGCCCGGCAAACCGGAATACATGGATGCCGTTGGTGCCGAGGAATGCATCGGTGGAGAAATAGCGACAGCTTTCCTCGCCAGTGGTTTCGATCACCTGGTCCCGCCTTGCAGCATAGGGCCAGGCTTCGGAATAGGGCATTGCCCAGCTCAGCAGCTTGCCCGGCTCGAAGGCGCAGACATTCTCGCAATTGGGCACCAGTGATCCGGGCACGGCGTAGTTCACGAGCGTCATGAACACGGGAGCCCCCATCTCCAGCGTCGATTCCGCGCGGACGCAAAAGGGGTTCCATTGATTATAGCGGGGCAAATCAGTCAGCACTTGCCACACAACGCGGGCAGGTGCGGCGATGTCCACCGCAATGCTGACGGTCACGGCGTCGGGGTCAAAGCCCTCCAGCGGATCCTGCTCCAGCGTCGGGTGCGTCTTCATCCAGTCCAGCAGCATTGTCTGTCCCCCTACACTGCGACCCAATCGCCGCCATTGACATCAAGCGCGGCCCCGGTGACTTCGCTCGCGTAATCCGAGAGCAGGAAATAGACCGCTTTGGCGCAATCGCCGTCGGGCGGGATATGGCCCACCGGGATTTCCGATGCGCGCTGCTTTTCGAACGCGCCGCCATCATCCAGCCCGTCAAAGAATTGCTGCAAGGGAGCGCCGGCCATCCAGCCCATCAATGCGGTGTTGACCCTTATGCCGCTGCCGCTCAGCTCCACCGCGAGCTGGCGACTGCACTGGTTGAGCGCAGCCTTGGCCATGGCATAGCCACCTTCGGCAGGCATGGGTTTGCGTGTCGCGAGGGTGGAGACATTGACGATGGATCCGCTACCCTGTGCGCGCATGGACGGGATAACTGCCTGCGCCATACGCACTGCGCCCACGGCGATCACGTCCATCGCCATCAGCAACTGGTCGATCGAATGGCTTTCCAGCGGCAGCCAGTCCGGGTGGTAATAGGCCGAGTTCACCAGCCCGTCGATCCGCCCCCATCTGTCGAGCGCCGCCTTGGCCAGCGTCTGGCACTGGTCGGTCCGGGCCACATCGCAAGGCACCGCCACAGCTTCACCGCCCTGTGCGACAATGTCGGCCGCGATGGCCTCGATTGCAGCAACTGACCGGGCCGAGACGATCACCTTTGCGCCTTCCTTGGCCGCACCCCGGCACATAGCCTGGCCCATGCCCGGTCCGGCCCCGGTGATGATGACGACTTTGTTTTTCAGGATCATTGTTCTCACTCCCACAAATGCGCCGTCAGGGCGAAATGTCGCTACTATGCTCATCGACCAGAAACATGCGCGTGCCGCTGCGGTCGAGGAAATTTTCTTCGTCGCTGGCAATTGTTTGCGCGATTTCATCCTTTGCTGCGACGGCCAGGAATGCGTCATAGTCCGAACGGCTGGCAAAGCTGATTTCCGTGACACAGTCGAAGTCAAACGGCGCCGCGCCTTCGAGCGCGAAAGCGCCAGAAAAATCGGCAAAATTGCGCGAATATCGCTTGATGTTCGGCAGGAGCGACAGGATCAGCGGGGCGTGTCGCGTTTCGTAATAGTCGATAAATTCCGCACGGGTCAGCTCTGCGCGCTTTCGCAGCAAGGCGATGACCTTGCATCCGCTCATTGCGTGGCCGCTTTCCGTCCGGCCTGTCGCCCGAAGAAGGTGCAATCAGCAAGGCTCATGCCTGAGCTGTAGCCATGGCCCCATGCGGGCAGCCCGCTGGTACAGCGCCCCGCAGCGAACAGCCCGGCTATTGGCACGCCTGTACGGTCAAGCACTTCGCCATCGGTCGAAGTCTTTAGCCCGCCCAGCGTGAAAAAGCTGAAATAGCTGGTCTGGAAGTTCAGTTCGAGCGCAACAAATGGCGCCTGGTCAAGCGGAACAAGGATCGGTTCTTTCTTGTCGAACAGCGGGTCACGCCCCTCGGCCGCATGGCGGTTGTAGAAGTGCATGGTCGCAGCCAACGTGTTCTGAGGCATTTCCAGTTCGGCCTCGACCTCTTCCCAGCTGTCACCTGTACCGGCGATGGTAATACCTGCCATTTCGAGGGGCTGGTCGAAATGGGCACTGTCGAGCAGCAGGTAGACCTTGCCCCCCGGCTGGTCCACGGCGCAGCGGCTGACGCGGCCGTGATAACAATCCTCATTGATGAAACGCTGACCGGCGACATTCACGAACACGCCCTGCGCCTGCGGTTCGGGCATGGTCCAGGGGCAGGTGGTGAAGAACTGGTCCATATGGATGGCATCGCCGCCCGCGCCGACACCCAGGTTGATTCCGGTCCCGTCATCCTGGTCCCCGATGGGGGAGTTGACCCGGAAACTGTCGGGGCAATATTTGCGCCGCATCTCTTCGTTCATCACGAAGCCGCCGGTTGCGAGTACGACCCCCTTTGCCGCCTTTACGAACCGGTCTGCATTGTCGATCCGCACCACGCAGCCCACGATCCGTTTACCGTCCTGCACCAATGCCACCGCGCGGGCATCGACCACCACCTCCACGCCCAGATCGCGCGCTCTTGCTTCGAGGATATCGACCAACGGGCGCCCGCCGCCCCAGCCCATATGCTGGATCACATGGCCGCGCGGGGCAGGTTTGGAGAGGTTGCAGAAAGGTGCCGCCGCCTCGCTCCCTGACCAGATCAGGGTGGAATCGTCAGTCGGCTCGATATGTTTGCCCGGCAGGTAATTCCCGCGATAGGGCACGCCTTGCGCCTTAAGCCATGCGAAATGGTCAAGTGCCTGTTCGGCATAGAGCTCGCATTTGGCCTCGTCCGCGCAGGGGCCGCCCGCAGCCTTGAGATAGGCAGCGAAATCAGCGGTAGTATCATTGAAGCCGGCTGCACGCTGCACTTCGGTGCCGCCATTCCCGCCGATATAGATTTCCCCACCCGACAGGCCGGAGGCCCCGCCGCTGCCGGAATTGCGTTCAAACAGCATGACCTTAGCGCCTGCAGTGGCAGCTTCGATTGCTGCACAGGCCCCGGTCGCGCCAAAGCCAATCACAGCGACGTCAGTCTCGAAGTCCCAGCCCGTTACTTCGCTGGCCGGGAATGGGCGATGGAGCGAAATCTCCGCCATCGCGTCAGCCCTTTTCGTCCAGGAATTGGGTGGAGTAGCGGTTGAACTCTTCTGCGCGTTCGACCTGCACCCAATGGCCAACCTTGTTGAAGGTCACACAGCGCACATCCTCGCAGGATTCGAAGAAATAGCCGATGCCGGTGAGCGGCATGAAGGCTTCGTTATAACCCCAGAACAGCAGGATCGGCACCTTGATTTCGGACAAGCGCGGGCGCACATTATGTGTGCGCATCCGCGTGATTACATCCTTGGGCTGGACCCGCGCGACTTCATAGCGCTCGGCCACCAGTTCATCCGTCACATGGGCGGGGTCAAAAACGAGGCTTTCGTTGAGACGTCGCTGATCTGCCGCCGAGAATTCCGGGCTGCCGAAGGAAGAGCGCATATTGGCGATCCCCGGCATGGCGAAATAAATGTCCAGTTCCTCGATGCAGCCAGGAGCCATCAGGATCAGGTTCCGCACGAATTCGGGGTGATCCAGCGCCATCTGGATCGCGACTCCGCCGCCCAGCGAATTGCCGACCAGCGTGGCCTGTTCGATTCCATGCGCGCGCAAGGCGTCATACAGCGTGTCTGTGAACAGGGTCAGCGTGTAGTCGATCCCCTCGGGCTTGGAGGACGCGCCATAGCCGATCATGTCAGGCAGGATTACCTGATAACCGGCAGCGACGAAGGCATCCACATTCTGACGGAAATTGGACAGGCCCGATGCTCCCGGTCCGCTGCCGTGGATGAACACCACGGCAGGGCCGCTGCCGGCTTCCTGAATATGGATATCATGGCCGCCTGCGACCCTATGGGTTGCACCCTTCAGTTCGGTCACTTGCAGGTTCCTTACATGAAGGTGAAGGTCGGTTCCTGACCCATCATTGTGCCCAGCACGTCGGTCGTGCGGTTGTTCGGATCATTGGCGACATGGGCGCGGCCTGCCAGCAGGTCCAGCCAGGGCTGGATAATCTCGCTGCTGTTGTAGATCGCCCGGCCGCCGAGCAGTTGCACCATATCATCGACCAGATCTGCCAGGCGGCGCACGACAGCCGAGGAATTATAGGCGAACAGCGCCCGCTTCTCCATCGGGATCGGCTCACCCCGTTCGGCATAGTCCATCAGTTCTTCAAAAGTGATGCGCAGCGTGGTTTCCATTTCGAGGATCTGCGCATGGGCTTTTGAGATTGCGGCAAGCAGGAAGGGGTCATTCTTCGATGCCTTGCCGGTATTGGTCGATATCCGATCCTGCGCGATCTTGATCGCAGCGGCGAGCGCAGCCTTGGCTCCTCCGAAAGCAGCGGTCGAAACCGAACGCACAAAGACCTGCGCCCAGGGCAGGGTAAAGAGAGCGCCGTTATTCAGTTCCTGACCCGGGTTGTCGCACAGGAATCCGTCAATGGAACGATGGGTGCGGTGTTCCGGCACGAAAACATCGTCGACGATGATGTCATGGCTGCCGGTGCCCTGCAGGCCGAACACCTGCCATGCGTCGCGGTCGATGGTGTAGTCGCTGCGCGGAAGCAGGAAAGCGCGCATATCCGGCGGGTCGCCTTCCTTGGCAGGGGGGACCATGGCACCCAGAACCACCCAGTTGCAATGCACCGCACCGGTCGAGAAGCCCCAGTGACCCGAAAGGCGGAAGCCGCCATCAACCCGCGTGACCTTGCCCACCGGCTGATATGATGAAGAGGCGAGGATCGAGCTGTCATCAGCCCACATGTCCTGCTGTGCCTGCTCCGGGAAAAGGGCAATTTCATAGGGGTGGCAGCCCACCACACCGAACATCCAGCCGGTGGACATGCAGCCTTCCGCCAGCGCCTTTTGCACTTCAAAGAAGGTGTTAGGGTGCATTTCATAGCCGCCCCAGCGTTTGGGCTGGAGCATGCGGAAGAAGCCGGCTTCGTGGAATTCGCGAATCGACTCTGCCGGAACATCCCGTTCAGTGGTGCATTGCTTGGCACGAGCCTTGAGCGTTGGGATCATCGCCCGTGCGCGCGCAACCAGTTCATCATGGGTCGGGATCTGGTCTGGTGTGCGGTCAATCGATGCAATTGTAGCCATTTCAAGCTGCCTCTTCCTGACGATTCGGGCCAACTTGGCGTTGAACCCCTTCATTCGTAGAAATTTGTGCCATGGAATACGCAAATCGTCAATTGAAAAGCGATTTGACTTGCGATAGTGAAGAGTGCAGGCCCTTTGGAAGGGCTGAAACCAAAGATCGTATGGCAGGGAGTGGCTGGCCGGGATGGCAGGCGGAGCGAAACAGTTTGAAAGGCGGACAGCGATTGTCACCGGTGGAACCCGGGGGCTGGGCCGTGCAATCGTTTCGCGTCTCGTTGACGCGGGCGCGCTGGTGGTAACCTGCGGGCGCAATCAGCCCGATGACCTGCCGGACGGGGTGCACTTTCTCACAGCCGATATTCGCGACCCCGATCAATGCGCGGCGCTGGCTGCACATGCACTGGAATTGGGCGGTCGGATCGACATGCTCGTGAACAATGCTGGCGGCTCACCCCAGGCGGAGGCAGCGACGGCGAGCCCGCGCTTCTTCGATTCGATCCTGCGGCTTAATCTGAGTTCTGCGATGTATCTCTCCCAGGCGGTCCATGCGGCCATGAAGTTTGCAGGTGGTGGCAGCATCGTCAATATCGCGAGCGTATCCGGTATTCGTCCGTCGCCGGGCACGGCGGCATATGGCGCGGCCAAGGCGGGGCTGCTGAACCTGACGCAAAGTCTGGCGCAGGAATGGGGCCCGGACGGGATTCGCGTGAATGCAATCATTGCCGGGCTTATGGCGACCGAAACTGCTGAGCACACTTACGGTGGAGCGGATGCGCAGGCTGCGGTTGCCGGTTCGATCCCGCTTCAGCGCATGGGGAGTGGCGAGGATATTGCCAATGCTGTGATGTGGCTGTGCTCGGATGGGGCTGGCTGGGTCAGCGGGGCTCGGGTCAATGTCGATGGCGGGGGTGAGCGCCCCTATTTTCTGGATCTGGTGAAAGGGAGCTGAAGCGATGGGTGTCAAAGCGCTTGGCTATGTGATTGTCGAAACCGAAAAGCCCGCTGAATGGGATGACTTCATGACTAAGGTGGTTGGGGTCATGCGCGGCGAAAATGCGCCCGCAGGCTCTGCCTTCTACCGCGTGGACGACCGGCCCTTCCGTTTCTGGATTCGCGAAGGCAGCCGCGACTATTTCATCGCTGCGGCATATGAAGTGGGCAGTGCGGAAGAGCTTGCGGCATTGCGTGGCAAGGTGGAGGCGGCTGGCCGCCCGGTGGAGGATGGCACTGCCGAAGAGGCCGTGCAGCGCGGCGTGGCAGCCTTCTTCCGCACCAGCGACCCTGATGGCAACGGGCTGGAATTCTTCCACGGCGATACGCGCGACGATGTTGAATTCGTCTCGCCTGCCGGTGTCTCCGGCTTCATCACGGGCGATATGGGCATGGGTCATGCGGTTTTCTGCGCGCCCAATTTCACCGCGACGCATGATTTCTACAAGGATGTAGTGGGCTTTGGTGATACCGATTTTCCGCGCTTCCATTTCACCGATGATCCGAACGATCCGGGCATGGGCTTTGCCTTCATGCACGCGGATAATGGGCGGCATCACTCGATCGCGCTGGCTGAAATGCCGATCCCGCCATCGGGCTGTGTGCATCTGATGCTCGAAATGAAAACCATGGCTGATGTCGGTAAATGCAATGACCGGATGAAGGCGGCGGGCATTCCCGAAAGCGCAACTCTGGGCCGCCATGTGAATGATCGTACCTTTGGTTTTTACATGCAGACGCCGACCGGCTTCGACATGGAAATCGGTTACGATCCGCTGGTGATTGACTGGCAGAACTGGGAAACCACGGCGCATACACAGCCCAGCGAATGGGGCCATGAATGGGCCTGGCAGAAAGCACTGGCGGAAGCTGGATAAATACGATACTAATGGTATCGTAAATTACTGGGAGAGATTTTCCGGATGCTCGACAAACGGATGACTGCGGCCGAAGCGGTGGCGCAGCTCGAAGATGGAATGACCCTGGGAATCGGCGGCTGGGCTACACGGCGCAAGCCGATGGCGCTGGTGCGCGAAATCCTGCGGTCAGACCTCAAGGACTTGACGGTCGTTTCCTATGGCGGCCCCGATGTCGGCCTGCTGTGCGCGGCGGGCAAGGTGAAGAAGCTTGTCTTCGCTTTCGTCTCAATGGACCAGATCCCGCTGGAGCCGCATTTCCGCAATGCCCGCCAGGCCGGTACGATCGAAGTCGCGGAACTGGACGAAGGCATGTTCCACTGGATGCTGCGTGCAGCGGCCATGCAGCTGCCGTTTCTGCCGACCCGCATTGGTATCGGCACAGACTTGCTCAACCAGCAGGGGATCACCTTCAAGACGGTTACCAGCCCTTATGATGACGGCGAAGAACTGATTGCGGCCCCGGCCCTGCACCTCGATGCTGCGCTGATTCATACGCATCGCAGCGACGAGAAAGGCAACATCCTGACCATGTCGCCTGATCCATTCTTTGACGAGCTATTCTGCCGCGCGGCGGACAAGGTCTATGCCAGCACTGAACGGCTGGTTTCGACCGAAGACCTCGACATGCGTGAGAACGGGCGCTTTGCGCTGGTCGAACGCGCCCGCATCACCGGCGTGGTTGAAGCTCCTTACGGAGCGCACCCGACCAGTGCCGATCCGGACTACCAGCTCGATCTGGGTCACCTGAAGACCTACGCAGGAAGCGCGGAATCGCCGGAAGCATGGGCGGAATACAAGGCACGCCACATTGACGGCGGCGAAGCGGCCTATCTCGAAGCGGTTGGCGGCGCTGATGCGATCAACGCGCTCAAGAAGCCGGCATATTGAGGAGAGGCGTTGTGACTGACTGTAATTTCTCGCTCGCCGAACTCGTCATCACCGCCTGTGCCGAGGCATGGCGCAATGACGGGGAAATCATGGCTACCGGTATCGGCCCCCTGCCGCGGCTGGGTACGGCGCTGGCCAAGAAGACCTTCAACCCGCTGTTGCAGACGACTGATGGCGAAGTCTACTATGCTGAAGAGCCAGTGCCGCCCGGCGGCCGTGCAGGCGTGGTAGAAGGCATCGGTAACTATGCCCGTGTGTTCGATGCACTCTGGGGTGGTCGCCGCCATTCGATGGTCGGTCCGGTGCAGCTTGACCGATTTGGCCAGGCCAACATCTCGGTAATCGGTGACCATGCTAAGCCCAAAGTGGCGATGCTCGGTGCGCGCGGTTTCCCCGGCAATTCCGTCTATCACCCCAACAGCTTCTTCATGCCCAACCACAACAAGCGTGCCTTTGTGGAAGGTGAAGTCGATTTTGTCTGCATGGCAGGGTACAATCCGGCGCGTTACCTTGGCGGCAAGCCGCCCAAGGGGCTGGACCTCAGGATCATCGTGTCCAACCTCGCCGTGATGGATTTCGGCGGACCGGATCACCAGATCCGCGTCATCTCGCTCCATCCAGGTGTCAGCTTCGACGAAGTGCAGGACAATACCGGCTTCGAGCTGGCGAAGATTGGCGATGATATCCCTGAAACACCGGCACCGACCGCAGAACAGCTGGCGCTGATCGCCGAGCTCGACCCGAACAATGTCCGCGAAAAGGTCTTCAAGGATAACCCGCCGGGAAGGAGGGGCTGAAATGAGCGAACTCAACAAGCTGGTCGAACCCAAACAGGTCGACATCACCTATGAGACAGACGAGCCGGTCACCTATGAAGTGATCGGAAATGTCGCATGGATCATGCTCAACCGCCCCGGCTTCAACAATTCGCAGAACGGGCAGATGACCTTCGCGCTTGACGATGCTTTTGTCCGGGCAACCAATGACGACAATGTGCGCTGCATCGTGCTGGGCGGGAATGGCAAACATTTTTCTGCCGGGCACGATATCGGCACGCCGGGGCGGGACCTGCACAAGGATTTTGACAATCGCCAGCTGATCCCCGGCCATACCAACAAGCCGGCGGCCGAATTGCTCTATACGCGCGAAAAAGAGCAATATGTCGGCATGTGCCGCCGCTGGCGCGATTGCCCCAAGCCGACCATCGCCATGGTCCAGGGAGCCTGTGTCGCTGGCGGGCTGATGCTGGCCTGGGTGTGTGACCTGATCGTCGCTTCGGAAGACGCCTTCTTCCAGGACCCGGTGAACCGCATGATGGGCATCCCCGGCGTCGAATATTTTGCTCATGCTTATGAACTGCCGCCGCGCGTGGCGAAGGAATTCCTGCTGCTGGGCGAGCGGATGAGCGCGCAGCGCGCTGAACAGTTTGGCATGGTCAACAAGATCGTCCCGCGCGAGGAATTGCGAGACGCCGTCGCTGCATGGGCTGACAAGCTCGCCGAACAGCCGCGCCTTGGCAACTGGCTGACCAAGCAGGCGGTCAACCATGTCGAAGAACTGATGGGCAAGCGCAATGCCATGGATGCGCAATATCACATGCACCATTTTGCCCATGCGCAGAGTGACCTCGTAATGGGTAACTCGATTGCCGGCATGGATGGCAAAGCCATGGCCGCCGCCAACAAGAAGGACGCGGCAAAGACATGAGCGATCCGCTGCACACAGTGATGGTGGAGCGGCTGGGCTGCCGCTACCCGATCATCCAGACCGCAATGGGCTGGGTGGCGGAGCCTTCGCTGGTGATCGGCAGCAGCAATGCAGGTGCATTCGGTTTCCTGGGTGCTGCGGTGATGACCCCGGATGAAGCGCGGGCGAAGATCCTTGCCGTGCGCAAGGGCACTGACCGGCCTTTCGGCGTCAACTTCCACAGCTTCCAGCCGGGGGCGGACCAGATTGTCGAGCTTATCCTTGAAAACAAGGACCAGGTCCGCGCAGTCAGCTTTGGGCGCGGACCGAACGCGAAGATGATCGGCCGGTTCAAGGATGCCGGTATCCTGTGCGTGCCCACCGTCGGCGCAGTGAAACATGCAGTGAAAATGGTCGAACTGGGTGTCGACATGGTCACCGTGCAAGGCGGCGAAGGGGGCGGGCATACCGGATCAGTCCCTACCACCGTGCTGCTGCCGCAAGTGCTCGATGCCGTCAATGTGCCGGTGATCGCAGCAGGCGGGTTTGGCGACGGACGTGGCCTCGCGGCGGCGCTGGCCTATGGCGCGGTGGGCATTGCAATGGGCACACGCTTCCTGCTCACCAGCGAAAGCCCGGTGCCCGATACGACCAAGGATGGCTATCTCAAGGCCGGTACCGGGGACATTCTCGTCACTACCAAGCTTGACGGTATTCCCCAGCGCATGGTGCGCACCGCGATGATGGACCGGATCGAGAAATCCGGTTCGCTCGCCATGTGGAAGCGGGCACTGGAAGCAGGGTTGATCATGAAGCAGCGCACTGGCGCCTCATGGGGCGAACTGCTCCGGAGCGCGCGGGCAATGAAGGCCGAAGGGCATTATGATTCGCTGAAAGACGCGATGATGGCGGCCACCATGCCAATGATGATCCAGCGCGCAGTGGTCGATGGCGACATCGAAAAGGGCGTGATGGCAACCGGCGTAGTCGGTGGGCGGATCAGTGAAGTCCCGTCCTGCCAGGAACTGGTCAATCGTATCGTGGATGAAGCGCAGCAACGCATAGCCGCCCTTGCAGGCGGTGCGCCCATCAAGACAAACAACGCAGCCTGAGGCGAAGCAAATGCCGATTACCCTGAACAAGCATGGCCGCATCGCGGAAATTCTGTTTGAACACCCGCCAGTCAATGCCTTCAACACCGAGATGTGGGCTTCGTTGCCCGGCATGGTGCGCGAAGCGAGCAGCGATCCGGAGGTGCGCTGCGTGCTGATCCGAGCCGAAGGCAAGGGTTTTTGCGGTGGGGTCGATATCAAGGAGATGCAGGCGCATCCCGAATTGATCGTGGCGCTCAACAAGGGCAATTACGAAACCTTCAAGGCGATCCGTGAAGCGGAAGTGCCGGTGGTGGCCGCCGTGCATAATTTCGTGATCGGCGGCGGGGTGAACATTGCCGGTGCTTGCGACGCCGTGATCGCAGCGCAAGGTGCCTATCTCTCGCTGTCCGAGATTGATCGCGGGGCCATGGGCGGCGCAGCCTTCATGATGCGCATGCTGCCGGTCCAGAAGGTGCGCGCCAATTTCTTCACCGGCGGCAAGGTTCCGGTGGAGGAACTCCACCGCGCTGGGTCGGTCGAGAAGGTTGTTCCGCTTGAGCAGCTCAAGGACGAGGCATTTGCCTTCTGCGAGATTATCGCTTCCAAGAGCCGCGCTGCGCTGGTGATTGCCAAGCAGGCGCTGAACCTTATCGAACCGTGGAACCCCAGCGACCATTATCGCATGGAGCAGGGCTTCACCCTCGAAATGTATATGCACGAAGACAGCCAGACAGCGCGCGATGCCTTTGTCGATAGCAAGGGCGCGGCGAAATTCTGATGGAACTGACCTATACAGAAGAGCAGCAGGCCTTCCGCGCAGAAGTGCGCGCATGGCTGGAAGCGCATGTGCCCAAGGCGCCGCTGGAGCATTATGATGCTACGCGTGCCGGGTTCGAGGCGCACCGGGAATGGGAAACCACGCTCAAATCTGGCGATTGGGGCATGGTCACCTGGCCCAGGGAATATGGCGGACGCGGGCTGGATCTGATCCAGTGGCTGATCTTCGAGGAAGAATATTACCGCGCCAAGGCGCCCGGACGTGTCAACCAGAATGGCATCTTCCTGCTCGGCCCCACGCTGATGGAATTCGGCACGCATGAACAGAAGAGCCGGTTCCTGCCACCGATGGCAAGCGGCGAGGAAATCTGGGCACAGGCATGGTCTGAACCGATGGCGGGGAGCGACCTTGCCGGGGTGCGGTCAACCGCTGTGCTTGATGGCGACGAATATGTCCTCAACGGGCACAAGATCTGGTCCAGCCGGGCTGCCTTTGCCGACTGGGCGTTCGGCCTGTTCCGCGCGCCGGGGACCGAACGGCACCAGGGTATGAGCCTGATCTTCTTCCCGCTTGATGCACCAGGCGTGACGCGCAACCCGATCCGCAAGATCAACGGCCATGTCGGCTTTGCGGAAATCTTCCTTGAGGATGTGCGCGTGCCTGCCTTCAACCGGTTGGGTGATGAAGGACAGGGCTGGCATATCTGCATGGCCACAGCGGGCTTTGAACGCGGATTGATGCTGCGCAGCCCGGCGCGTTATCAGGTTGCTGCCGCTGAACTGGCAAAGCTGTGGGAAGCACGCAAGGATGGCTGCGACCCGGCTCTGGAAGGCGAAGTCATCCGGGCCTTCATGAATGCCGAAGCCTATGCGTTGTCGATCTATCGCACGGCAAGCATGCTGATGGGCGGGGCAAAGATCGGACCCGAGGCATCGACCAACAAGATCTTCTGGTCGGAAATGGACATCCATTTGCACCGCACCGCGCTGGCGATCCTTGGCACCGAAGCCGAACTGATCACCGAGCCGGGCGCGCATGACTGGATCGACGATTACATCTTCTCGCTCTCCGGCCCGATTTATGCCGGGTCGAATGAGATCCAGCGCAACATCATTTCCGAGCGTATGCTCGGCCTGCCGCGCAGGTAGGGGGAAGGGCAATGATGGACTTTACCCTGAACGAAGAGCAGCTGATGTTCGCCGAAACTGCGCGCCAGCTGTTCGCCGACATGAGCGGGCCAGACCAGTGGCTCGAGCAGATGGAAAGCGGCGCTGCGCGGATCGAAGCACGCTGGAATGCGATTGCCGAAAACGGGCTTGGCCTGCTGCTCCTGCCCGAAGCGTCTGGCGGCATGGGGCTGGGCGAGCTGGACTTTGCGCTGATTGCGGAACAGGCCGGTTACGCCGCGCTGCCCGATCCGCTGGTCGAAAGTGCCGGTGTGGCAGCCCCGCTGCTGGCTGCGATTGATCCGGAGCATCCCTTGCTGGCGGACCCTTCGGTCAGCATCGCGATCCAGCACCCGCAGAACCCGCTGGTGGCCGATGCGGATGTTGCCGGCGGGATAATCCTGCATCGCGATGGCGAAGCATGGCTTGCGGCGCCTGATCAGGTCACGCTTACGCCGCGCGAAAGTATCGACCCGTTCCGCCGCCTGTTTGCGGTTGCGTGGGATACGGCCAGTGCCACCCGGCTGGGGCAGGCGGATTGGGACCTCGCGCTTGATCGCGGTGCCTTGTTCTCTGCCGCACAGGGCCTCGGTCTTGCGCAGCGGGCGGTAGATATGGCGGTCGACTATGCCAAGGACCGCCAGCAATTCGGCAAGCCGATCGGAACCTATCAGGCGGTCAAACATCACCTGGCAACGGCACAGGTCGCGATCGAATTCGCGCGTCCGGTGGTGCAGGCTGCCGCTGCCGAACTGGCTCATGGCGATGTGCAGTCGCGCGCCCGGGTGAGCCATGCCAAGCTGGTAGCACTGGAGGCGGCGGACAATGCCGCACGCATTTCGATCCAGGTCCATGGAGCGATGGGCTATAGCTGGGAAGTGGATGTCCACCTGTTCCTGAAACGGGCACTGGCGCTGACAAACAGCTGGGGCACGCCCTACTTCCACCGCCAGCGCGTGGCGCAGCGGATATTCACCCAGCCGACCGGGCCGGACCAGACCTTTGCCAGGGAAATCGAGCATGCCTGAAGCCTATATCGTCGATGCCGTGCGCTCGCCTGTCGGGCGCAAGAAGGGCAGTCTTGCCCACCTGCACCCGGCGGACCTTGCCGCGCACCCACTGCGCGAATTGTTCAAG
The DNA here is from genome assembly GCA_024236195.1 of Sphingomonadaceae bacterium. GTDB lineage: Bacteria > Pseudomonadota > Alphaproteobacteria > Sphingomonadales > Sphingomonadaceae > JACXVD01. The sequence goes on along the minus strand of JACKKZ010000002.1, from coordinate 113,170 downwards.
CGCAACGATGTCGATCCCGCAGCGGTCGAGGATGTTGTGTGGGGCTGCACGGAAACCATTGGCGGTCAGGCAGGCGATATTGGCCGCACCGCATGGCTGGTGGCGGGCCTGCCTGAAGAAGTGCCCGGCGTAACCATTGATCGCCAGTGCGGGTCAAGCCAGCAATCGATTCATTTTGCCGCGCAAGGCGTAATGAGCGGGACGCAGGACCTGGTCGTGGCCGGGGGCAGCCAGGCGATGAACCGTATCCCGATCATGGCGGCGATGACGGCGGGTGCAGCCTATGGCTTTGAAAGCCCCTTCATCGGTGCAAGGGGCTGGGATGCCCGCTATGGCGACGAGGAAGTGAACCAGATCCGCTCGGCCGAGATGATTGCCGAAAAGTGGCAGATTACCCGTGAAGAGCTGGACGCATTTGCACTTGCCAGCCACCAGCGCGCGCAGGCGGCAACTGACGCAGGCTGGTTTGCCAACGAGATTGCCCCGCTCGAAGGGCTGGACCGTGACGAGACAATCCGCCCCGGCACTACGCTGGAAGGTCTGGCAGGGCTCAACATCATTCGGGAAGGCGGCGTGGTGACCGCGGGCAATGCCAGCCAGAATTGCGACTGCTCTGCTGCTTTGCTCATTGCCAGCGAGCGGGCCGTGAAGGAGCATGGGCTGACGCCGCGCGCGCGTATCCATCACATGTCTGTGCGGGCTGATAATCCGGTCTGGATGCTGACCGGCCCGATTCCGGCAACCCGCTATGCGATGCAGAAGTCGGGCATGAAGCTCGATGATATCGACCTGTTTGAATGCAACGAGGCCTTCGCCTCCGTGCCGATGGCGTGGATGAAGGAACTCGGCATCCCGCATGAAAAGGTCAATGTGCAAGGCGGGGCGATTGCATTGGGTCACCCTATTGGCGCGACCGGTTCCAAGCTGATGTGCACTCTGCTCAACGCGCTTGAACGCACAGGCGGCCGTTATGGCCTGCAGACCATGTGCGAAGGCGGCGGGCAGGCCAATGTGACGATTATCGAGAGGTTGTGATGGGAATTTGTGAAGGACGCGTCGCCATTGTCACCGGGGCCGGGAACGGTCTGGGCAAGGCCTATGCGCTGGGGCTGGCGGCAGAAGGGTGCCGGGTGGTCGTCAACGATCTGGGTGTCGGCACTCACGGCGAAGAAGGCGCGACGAAGGGCGCTGCCGAACAGGTGGTGGACGAAATCCGCGCAATGGGCGGCGAAGCTATCGCCAACACCGACGACGTGGCTGATTGGGACGCGGGTAAGCGCATGGTCGAGGCAGCGCTCGACACATGGGGCGATTTGCATGCCGTGGTCAACAATGCCGGCTTCGTGCGCGACCGGATGTTCTTCACCTGTTCGCCCGAAGAATGGGACGCGGTGATCCGTGTCCATTTGCGCGGGCATTTCTGCACCTCGCGCCATGCCGCTGAATATTGGCGTGCGCAGAGCAAGGCGGGCAAGCAGGTCGATGCCCGTATCATCAACACCACCAGCGGAGCAGGTTTGCAGGGTTCGGTTGGGCAATCCGCCTATTCCACGGCCAAGGGCGGCATCGCCACGCTCACATTGGTGCAGGCAGCGGAAATGGGCCGTCTGGGCGTGACCGCCAACGCGCTGGCCCCCAATGCACGCACCCGCATGACCGATACCGGTGGCTTCGACATGGATGCCAAAGAAGGCGAGTTTGACGTCTTCGCGCCGGAGAACATGGCGCCATTGGTCGCTTATCTCGTCTCCGAACGGTCAAAGGGCGTGACCGGGCAGGTGTTCGAGCTGAAAGGCGGCGAAATCTTCCTTTCGCAAGGCTGGTCGGACAGTCCGAGCCATGACAAGGGCGCACGGTTTGAAGCCAGCGAACTTGATCCCATCGTGCGCAAGCTGATCGAAACGCGCGAACCGGCAAAGCCGGTTTACGGTGCAGGCTGACTGGCAGGAAACCCGACCCGTCACGGTCGGCGAAAATCTTTGAGGGCAGGGCAATGGAATTCGCATTTACCGACGAACAGGCGATGATCGCGGAGACAGTGCAGTCTTTTTTTCGCGAGAATGCGACCAGCGAACGGACCCGGACGGCCATGGCGGGCGACGGGATCGACCGGGAATTGTGGTCTGCTTTCTGCGCCGAACTCGGGCTGGCCGGGATCGGCATTGACGAGGAACTGGGCGGTGCCGGGCTGGGCATGGTCGAGTTTGCCATCGTTGCCGAAGCCGCTGGCGCACAGGTCGCAGCAATCCCCTTGCTGGGCCTTGCCACTTGTGCGGGCGCGATTGCTGCTGGCGGGACAGACGAGCAGAAGGCCGAGTGGCTGCCGCAGCTGATCGCAGGCGAAGCCATTGCAGCATGCGAGGGGATGCCTGCACTTGACTGGAACGGTGGCAAGCTTTCGGGCACGATCGACCCGGTCCCGCATGGCGGGGCGGCGGATTTATTCGTCTTCGTCACGCCGGGACAGGCATGGCTGGTGCGTGCTGATGCTCCGGGTGTTTCGGTGACACAGCATGTCACCATGGACCAGACCCGTCCATTGGCCCGGGTGGTGCTGGACAATGTAGCCGCTGAACCGCTGGCTGATGCGGATGCCGCGATCAAGGCTTTGCAGACCGGTGGCTGGCTGTGCCTCGCTGCAGAGGCACTGGGCGGGGCGCAGGAAGCGCTGGACCGGACAGTCGCCTATGCCCAGGAGCGGGTTCAGTTCGGTCGCCAGATCGGCTCATTCCAGGCCTACAAGCATCGCCTTGCCGACATGATGATCGAAATCGAACAGGCTCGCAGCGCGGTCTATTGGGCTGCCTGCGCGGTGGACGAGGGATCGGACGAGGCGCCGTTGGCACTGCATGCGGCGAAGAGTTTCTGCGCCGACACCTATTTCATGTGCGCGGGAAACATGATCCAGCTGCATGGCGGGATCGGATTCACCTGGGAACATGATGCGCATCTGTTCTTCAAGCGGGCCCGTTCGATCCAGTCGATGCTGGGGGCAGGCAATTTCCACCGCGAGGAAATAGCGAAGATGGTGCTGGGAGAAGCGGCATGAAGCTGGGCTTTAGCGAAGCGGAAGAGGCTTTCCGCGCTGAATGTGCCGCATGGTTGCAGGCGCAGATGACAGGCGAATTCGCCGATATCCGGGGCATCCACACCCTCACCGACATGCCGGAACGGCGCAAGGAGTGGGAACAGCACCTGGGCAAGCATGGCTGGGGCTGCATCGGCTGGCCCAGACAGTGGGGCGGGCGTGATGCAACGCTCGCCGAACAGGTTATCTTCGCCGAGGAATATGCCCGTTCAGGGGCGCCAGGGCGCATCAACCATATCGGGATCGAACTGGCCGGGCCGACCATCCTTGCCTTTGGGACCGAGGAGCAAAAGCAGCGCTTCCTGCCCGATATTGCAGCCGGCAAGACGATCTTCTGCCAGGGCTTTTCAGAACCCAATGCAGGGTCTGACCTGGCCTCGGTGCGCACCAAGGGGCGGCTGGAATCCGGCGAATGGGTGGTCAACGGGCAGAAAATCTGGACCAGCCTTGCCCATATTTCCGACTGGATTTTCGTGGTTGCGCGGACAGAGGAAGGATCGAAAGGTCCCAAGGGGCTGACTTTCCTGATGATGCCGCTCGACCAGGACGGGATCGAAGTGCGCGGTATCCGCCAGATCAATGGCGATGCGGAATTCAACGAAACCTTCTTCACCGATGCCCGCTGCCCGGCTGACAGTTTGATCGGCAATATCGGGGATGGGTGGAAGATCGCCATGGGCCTGCTGGCCTTTGAACGCGGTGTTTCCACTCTGGGCCAGCAGATGGGCTTCCGCAACGAGCTGGATGCCATCATAGCCGCCGCGAAGGATAATGGCGCCGCGAATGACCCGCTGATCCGCCAGCGCATCGCCAAGGCAGAGATTGGCCTGCGTCTGATGCGCTATGGTGCGCTGCGCATGCTCTCCAATTCCGATCATTCGAAGATCGACGGCGCGGCGCTGACTTACAAGATCCAGTGGGCAAGCTGGCGGCGGGACCTGGGCGAACTGGCCATGGATGTCCTGGGTCAGGCCGGCGAAATCGCCGGAGGCAGCGCGTATGAATGGGGCATGTTGCCCAATCTGTTCCTCTTCAGCCGTTCGGATACGATCTATGGCGGCACCAACCAGATCCAGCGGAACCTGATCGCCGAACGCGGCCTTGGCATGCCGCGTGAACCGCGTGGTGACTTGTGAGAATTTTGCAGACCAGAGGTGAATTGTGAGCGTAGCTGTCCCCCCCTATCCGACCCCGCTTGGCATGATGAAGGGCAAGACGGTGGTGGTAACTGCTGCCGCCGGGACCGGGATCGGCTTTGCTGTTGCCAAACGCGCAGCAGAAGAAGGTGCGCGCCTGCTGATCAGCGACTTCCACGAGCGACGCCTGGGGGAAGCGGCTGATCGGATTGCGGATGAGGTTGGCTGCGAACGCCCCGCCACTTTCGTGTGCGATGTGACCAGCGAAGAAGCGGTTCAGGGCCTGCGTGATGCGTCCATTGCAGCTCTTGGAAGTGTCGATGTTCTGATCAACAATGCCGGTCTGGGTGGCGAGGTCGATGTCGTGGAGATGAGTGACGAACAGTGGAGCCGCGTGCTCGACGTCACGCTGACCAGCCTGTTCCGCATGACCCGCGCTTTCCTGCCGGTGATGTATGAAGCAAGGCAAGGGGTGATGGTCAACAATGCCAGCGTCCTTGGCTGGCGCGCGCAAAAGGGCCAGGCACACTATGCCGCGGCCAAGGCCGGGGTGATGGCCTTCACCCGCTGTGCAGCGCTGGAAGCCGCCGATCATGGTGTGCGCATCAATGCGGTCGCGCCGAGCCTTGCCATGCACCCCTTCCTCGCGAAAGTGACCACAGAAGAAGCGCTCGCAAAACTGGTCGAGAAAGAGGCCTATGGCCGTCCGGCGGAAGTCTGGGAGGTCGCCAATGTCATGCTGTTCCTCGCTTCCGATCTGTCGAGCTATATGACCGGCGAGATCGTTCCGGTTTCGAGCCAGAGGGCGTGAAGATGGGCGGTCCGAAGGTCTTTGAAAGTCCGGCGGCGCTGGCGGGCGCAGAAGGCACGCAGCTTGGGCCGACCGAATGGCTGGCGATCGAACAAGACCGCGTGGACGGCTTTGCCGAAGTGACCGGCGATCATCAGTGGATCCACGTCGATGTCGAACGCGCAAAGGATGGCCCCTTTGGCGGGACGATTGCGCATGGCTATCTCACCATGAGCCTGGTCAATTTCTTCTTGCCGCAATTGATCGAGGTTCAGCGCTTTTCCGCTGGCGTGAATGTCGGTGCAGACCGGATGCGCTTTCTTGCGCCGGTGCTGGTCGGCAGCCGCATCCGTGCAGTGGGGGAAGTGGTCAGGGTGGAAGAAATCAAGGGCGCGGTGCAGTCCACCGTGCGCGTCACTATCGAGATCGAAGGCAATGACAAACCCGCCTGTGTGATCGATACTATCAGTCGCTATTATCCGGAGTAAGCCAATGCCCGATCCCGCCAAGATGGAAGCCGCCGTGCACGAATATGTCGCGGCCTTTGCAGCAGGCAGTGCCGAACGCGTGGCGGCAATTTACGCTGAAAATGCGACTGTGGAAGATCCCGTGGGTACTCCGCTCAAGCGCGGGAAAGCGGAAATCCTGGAGTTCTATGGTTTTTCCATGGCGACAGGGGCCAAGCTGGAATTGCTCGGACCGGTGCGGGTGGTGGCGGATTATGCGGTATTCCCGTTCGCTGTCCATCTGGACTGGGAAGGCTCGAAGAAGCGGATCGACGTGATCGATACGTTCAAGTTCAATGACGACAATGAAGTCGTCGAAATGCGGGCCTTCTGGGGCCCGGGCAACATGCACGACGCATCCTGAGAGGACCAAGACCATGCGCGAAGCAGCAATTATCTCCACCGCCCGCACCGGTGTCGGCAAGGCCTATCGCGGCGCTTTCAATGACACCGAGGCCCCCGTCCTGTCGTCGCATGTCGTCAATGCCGCTATTGCGCGTGCAGGGATCGACCCGGCGCGGGTCGATGACCTCTATCTCGGTGTCGGTAACCACTGGAATACCCAGAGCTACAATTTGGGGCGGCTGACCGTCCATGGATCGGTGCTGCCCGATACGACCGGCGGCATCACCATGGACCGCAAATGCTCTTCGGGCCTCAACTCGATTGCCCTCGCAGCACGCGGGATCATCTGCAACGAAATCGACGTGGCGGTGGCTGGCGGGATGGAAAGCATTTCGCTGACAATCAACAAGCATGCCCCGCAGTTCCGCAATCGGTCCGAATATATCAAGCAGGCCGATCCGAATGCCTATATGGTGATGATCGAAACCGCTGAAATCGTTGCTGAACGTTACGGCGTGACGCGCGAGGCGCAGGATCGCTTTGCCGCGCAGAGCCAGCAGCGTGCCGCCGCCGCGCAGGAAGCAGGCAAGTTCGATGACGAGATCGTCCCGATTACCGTGCAAAAGGCGCTGTTCGACAAGGAAGGCAACGAAACCGGCAAGGAAGAAGTTACCCTCGCGCATGACGAAGGTGTGCGGGCAGGGACGACTTATGAAGCGCTCGCCGGGCTGAAGCCGGTGTTCAAGAACGGGCAGGTCATCCAGGAAGGCAAGCACATCACGGCCGGCAATGCCAGCCAGCTTTCCGATGGTGCCTCGGCACAGGTGGTGATGGACCTTGCCACAGCGCAGAAAGAAGGCCTGCCGGTGCTGGGCATCTATCGCGGCTTCCAGGTCGCCGGCTGCGGGGCGGACGAGATGGGCATTGGCCCGGTCTTTGCCATCCCCAAGCTGCTCGAACGCACGGGGCTGAAGATTGAAGATATTGGCCTGTGGGAAATCAACGAGGCATTCGCCAGCCAGGCTGTCTATTGCCAGCAGAAGCTGGGGATCGACCCGGAAAAACTGAACGTCAATGGCGGCGGTATCGCCATCGGGCACCCCTTTGGCATGACCGGCAGCCGCCTCGTTGGCCATGCGCTGATCGAGGGCAAGCGCCGCGGTGTTAAATATGTGGTCGTTTCCATGTGTGTTGCAGGCGGCATGGGCGCAGCTGGCCTGTTCGAGGTCGCCTGAGGACGCTGTGGTGACCACGGCCCCCCGTAACTGGCCGGAGACAATCCCGGCTGCCGCCCAAGCTGCGGCAGAGCGCTGGCCGGATGCGCCAGCGCTGGTTGCGGGCGGCGCCAGCTGGAGTTTTGTCGAGCTATGGGCTGATGCGCGCGCTGCGGCATCGGCCATGCTTGCGTGTGGTGTGGGCCGCGGTGATCGGATTGGCGTGTGGGGACCAAACTCGCGCGAGTGGATCCTTGCTGCGCTGGGGGCGCATTGTCTGGGTGCGGCGATTGTCCCGCTCAATACGCGTTTCAAGGGTTCGGAAGCGGCCGACATTCTGCGCCGCTCGCGCGCAAAGCTGCTGTTCGCGCCGGGCGATTTCCTGGGGCAGGATTATGCTGCCTTGCTGGCGGGTGAGAATTTGCCCGAACTGGCAGAGATCATACGGCTCGACGGGGGATGGGACCCCTTTGTCTCTCGTGGTCAGGGCGCAGAAGACCCGGCGGTTTCAACCGCCCTTGCCGCATTGAGCGGCGATGATGTCAGCGATATCATCTTCACTTCGGGCACGACCGGTCGCCCGAAAGGGGCGCTTACCGCCCATCGGCAGGTTACGGCAACTTTTGGAAACTGGGCTGACCGGGTGGATTTGCGCGAGGGCGATCGCTACCTGATCGTCAATCCCTTCTTCCATACTTTTGGCTATAAGGCGGGCTGGGTCGCCTGCCTGCTGCGCGGGGCGACCATCGTGCCGCAGCCGGTGTTTGACGTGCCGGAAACCGTGCGGCTGATCGAGAAGGAGAAGATCAGCTTCATCCCCGGTCCGCCCACCATCTACCAGTCACTGCTGCAGGAACTGGCTGGCGGGAAGCCGCGCGATTTCTCTTCCTTGCGGGTCGCCGTGACAGGGGCTGCGCCCGTGGCCCCTGCGCTGGTCGAGCGGATGCGGGCGGAGCTGCGCATGCAGAATATCGTCAATGGCTATGGCATGACTGAATGCGGGGTGATCGCCATGACCCGGCAAGGGGACGATGCCGAGACAGTCGCCAATACCTGCGGCTATCCCATGCCGGGGATCGAAGTACGCTGTGTTGACGATAGCGGGCAGGACATGCCGCCGGGCGAGGCAGGTGAATTCTGGGTGCGCGGCCATTCTGTGATGCGCGGATATCTCGATGATCCCGCTGCCTCTGCCGAAGCGGTAGACGCTGATGGCTGGCTGCATACGGGCGATATCGGGACGCTGGATGAACGGGGTTACCTGAAGATCACTGACCGCAAGAAGGACATGTTCATTTCCGGCGGGTTCAACGTCTATCCCGCTGAGGTGGAAGGGCTGCTCGCAGCCCATCCTGCGGTTGAGGTTTCTGCCGTCATCGGTGTGGCGGACGAACGCATGGGCGAACTGGGCAAGGCCTTTGTCGTGCTGCGCCCCGGCGCGACCGCAACCGCCGATGAACTCATTGCCTGGGCGCGGCAGAACATGGCAAATTACAAGGTGCCGCGGCTGGTCGAGATCGTGACCGAATTGCCGCGCAACGCCGCGGGGAAAGTGCTGAAGACAGAACTACGCGCCTAGTGCGCGGTGTCAGCCAGGAAGGGGAGAGCCATGGCGGGTGACCTGACAGAGGGAGTAAAAAGCTTCTTCACGATCTACGGGCTAGGCGGCGCGGTGCTGCTGTTTTTCGTGTTGCTTGCCGAAATGCTGATGCGGCGGCTGGAGGGCAAGTCGTTGTGGAGCGGGGAAGGGCTCAACAGCCTTCTGTTCTTCTTCACGGTCGGGCCGTTTATCGAACAGCTGGCACTCAACGCGGTCCTCGCAGGAGTGCTCGGCGTGGTTTACAACCTCACACCGCTGCGCATTCCGGTCAACTGGTGGACCATCCCCATTTATTTGCTCGCCGGGGAATTCGCCTTCTACTGGTTCCATCGGCTGGGGCATGAAGTGCGCCTGTTCTGGGCAGATCATTCGATCCACCATTCAGCGAAGACTTATGACTTTACTGTCAACTTGCGCTTCGTTCCGTTCCAGACATTCTACCGTATCCTGATCTGGGCCCCGCTCGTCGCAATAGGGTTCAACCCGTTGATGCTCGTGCTGTTTGCGCTCAACATTCCTGCCTTCCAGACATTCTGCCATACGCAGCGGATCGGGCGGCTGGCGCCATGGTTTGAATGGCTGTTCGTCACGCCCTGCAACCACGGGGTGCATCATGCCTGCAACGAACTCTATATAGACAAGAACTATGGCGGGCTGCTGATGATCTGGGATCATGTCTTCGGCACCTATCAACGGATGGAAGACGATGTCCCGCCCGTGTTCGGGATCACCCACCAGTTGGAGACAGCCAATCCGATCAAGGTGCTGGGCCATGAATTCGTACCGCTATGGCATGACTTTCGCGCCGCACCGGGATGGCGGAGCAAGCTGGGGGTCATCTTCGGCAGGCCGGGCCAGACCTTCGCCCTGCCGCGCGGCGCCGAGGCAGGCAGTGCCCAACTGGCAGAACCGGCGGAATAGGGTGGTGGAAACGCTTTCCATTGTCGCCACGGTGCTTGCCATTCTGGCCTTGCTGGCAAGCCTGCGCCTGTCGCTGCCACCAACGGCTGACCGCTTCTTTGCCCGTCAGCCGCTTACCTTGCTGACCAGCGCGGCTTGGCTGGTGCCCTATATCGTGGTGATGGGGCTGGCGGTTGGCCTGATGATCAAAGGCCAGCTTTCGCCCTGGCCGCAAGAGGCTATGGCAGATTTCGCCGGTCGCTGGGGTAAATGGGCCGGGATCGCAGCGCTGCTGGTGGTTGGTACGGTCGATCTCTGGATGGTCTGGACCGGCGCGATGGCAGCACGGCGCTTCGCCCCGGTGGGCAGCGAAGCCGCTTTCGGGCGGCTCCAGCTGCTCAATGTTGTGTTCGGGGCAATCTTCTTCCTGTTGGTGGCGCTTTTCGCAGCCTAGCCGATTCCCAGCTGCTTCTCGAAGAAGCGCGCCATCACGTCGATGGCCTCGCGCGCTTCGGGCAGATGGAAGCTGTACCAATGCGCGTGCGGCATGGCCTCGAAGACATAGAGTTCAGCCTCACGCCCTGCACGGCGCAATGCGCGATGGAACATGGCGGCGGAACTGAGCACGGCATCGCGTGTGCCGGTAACCAGCAGCGTCGGCGGGAAGTCGGACAGGTCGCCCTTGATCGGCGCCACCAGCGGGTCGTCACGGTCCGCATCACCCAGGAACACCGCGCGTTCGCATTCCGGGTCTTCCATCGGGTGGCCGATATGCCCGTAGAAGCCTGATAGGGTCAGGTAATTGAAGCTGTCCCCCAGATTGGCAACATCCCCCCCGGCGGTGAACATGCCGCAGCAGGCGGGCAGGGGCAGCCCGTCCTTCTTCAGCCGCATGATCGTCATGGCGGTCAGGAAACCGCCTGCTGAAGTGCCGAAAATCACCATGTTTTCCGGCTGGTAGCCTTCGTTCAGCAGCGCCTTGTAAACTGCAACGACATCGTCAATCGCGGCGGGATAGGGGTGTTCGGGGGCCAACCGGTAATCAACCGCGACCACTTCCACGCCGGTTTCCCCCGCAATGGGGATCGCTTCGCCCAGCGCGCCAGAGCCGATCACGAAGCCACCGCCGTGCAGATTGATCATGATCTTCGAATCCAGCTCAGCCGGTGCGCCCTGCTTGCGGATGCGATGGCAATGAACGCCGCCGACCTGCGTGTCCTCCACATCGCAAGGCCACATCTGCAGCGCGATGCCGTTGAGCATCTGGAACGCCGGGTCCACCACTTCGCGGGTCAGCCACATGGGGATGCGCGGTGCGTTCTGGGCATCTCCCCCCCATGGATGCGACGCAAGGAAGGCCTGCGCTTCGGGGCTGACATTGTCGGGCAGAGGCAGCTTTACTCCGCCAAGGTCAACTACGCCGTTCTCGATTGTATAGGCACCCATTTCGTAACTCCGCTTGCGTGGGGGATATTGGTTCAGGACCTGGTTCTGCGGCGCGCGGCAAGCGGCACGACATTGCCGCTGGTCGCTGCAAGACAGCGAGTGATGGCGGCGCTGCTCAGTCCAAGTCCGCGACAGCAGAACCAGGTCGCATCATCGAGCAATTGCTCGCTATCCGCAGGGTAGAGCGTACTGCGACCCGGCAGCGAGAGTCCCGCTGAAATCATCGTGCCGACATGTTCGACCATCATCGCGACGCTTTCAGGCGCGAGGCGATGGCCGTCGAGGTCACCATTCGCTTCGGCAGCAGTCAGTGCCGCAGTGATCGGTGCCAATTGCTTGCGCATCGCGCGGCGATAGACTTGCCCGGCATAGCTGCCATCACCCGACAGGCTCGCCAGCATGATCCGCAACCCTTCACGCAGCCCGCCCTTGGGCGTGCCAACGCAGGAGGAGAGGAATTCGCGGATAATCAGGACAAGGCTTTCGCTACTTGGTTCAGGTACGCCGACCAGGTCGTACATCTCATCCTGTTCGCGCAGGGTTTCGCGCAGGACTTCGCGATAGAGGGCTTCCTTGGAAGGGAAGTGGCGATAGAGCAGCGCCTCGGAAACATCGGCTTCGGCAGCGATTTGTGAGGTCTTGGTCCGTTCGAAACCAAGTTCGGCAAACAGCTTGCGGGCAACGCGCAACAGCATCTCGCGCCGTTCGGGCGCTGGTATCCGTTTCCTTGCCGGTTTGCTGGTCACGCAGGCCCCCTTCCGCAAGGGACCATCGGCCAGCCCGGCGCAACTGTCAATTGTTAGTGACTACTCGCTTACAATGCGGAGGGGTGCGTACAGTGCGAGGTGGCCATGATGGAATGGGCCATGCTGGCGCAGCGGCAGGCGTCCCGCTCTAGGCTCCGGGCTTCTCGTCGATCCGGGCGAGGGTGATCGCAAACCCGCAAGTCTCTGCCGTGTTCAGGGTAAGTTCCTGATATCTGGTGAATAACCCGCCGAGGTGCTGGTCGATTTCATCCTGCGTATAGTCGAGCACGTGGACGCAGGCATGACCGTGAACGGAGGCCCGTTCATTCGCCTTGTCCGCATCGTCAACGCCGAAGAAGACATTCATGACGCCTTCGCCGCGCTGTTCGAGAAATTGCGACACGGCGCTGTCTTTCTCCCGACCGGGCATCGGCGCGCACAGTTCGATTCCTGCATCCCAGGCGATTGCCACGTTGATTCCGTAGGGCTCACCGGTCCAGTTTGCATCCATGAAGATGGCGCCCAGCATATCGCTGTACAGCTGCTTTGCCTTCTCCAGATCATGTACCGCGATCATAACGCGGTTCACGCCTCTCAATCCCATTGCTTACCCCCTCGAAAAGTCTCGAAACCGACCAGGATGTTGCAGCCGTTGGGGCGGTTCACCCCTCGCTGCGGCTGGTCAGAGTTCGCACCGCGTCACGCGCGCTGTGAATGGCGCCTTCGATGTAGGACACACCAGTAGCATCACCGATGGCCTGGACTGTGTAGCCGGCCGCTTCGAGACGTTCGGCCAGTGAGGTGTCGCCAGTCGCGCCCTGTGCCACGATCACTGTATCTGCGGGAACCGATTGTTGTTCCCCTGCCGCATCAACATAGGTGACCGCGTCGGAGGTGATCCGGATATCTTGTGCGCCGGGGCACAGATTCACACCATGTTCGGCCAGTTCAGCCAGAATTCGCATGCGGCGCACCAGTGTCAGCCCCTTGCCCATACGGGGGGACTGATCGAGCACGGCGACCTTGCGACCACGTTCGTGCAGGAATTCAGCGAGTTCGATACCGACCAGTTCGCCCCCGATGATGGCGACCCTGTCGCCCAGCGGCATCCATGCGTGGGTGGCTTTGCGCACCAGGTCGAGATTGGCGGTGGCGCCAGTCGCTGCGCCGACCTTGGTGGCGAGGCGGGTGAACAGGCCGGTCTTACGCTTCAGCTCGTCGCTGGTTTCGCCAAACATCATCTTGCGCATGTCATCGCCGGAGAAGACATGCGGCAGGTCGTTACCCGGAATCTCCGGCATGCCGCGGATGGCACCGGTGGCGACGATAACTTCATCCGGACCCAGTTCAGCGAGCAGTTCGGGCGTGGCTTCGGTTGCAAGGCGGACATCCGCCCCGGAGGCGGCAACTTCACGCTTGAGCCATTCGAGGATTCGCTCGTTGGGCTCATAGGCCAGCCCGGCAAAGCGCAGCGTTCCGCCCAGTCGCTCGCTCTTTTCGATCAGTGTGACGCGGTGGCCGAGAGCCGTTAGCCGCCGGGTCGCTTCCATCCCGCCGGGGCCGCCGCCGATCACGACCACATGCTTGTTTGCGGCATTGGCGGCAGTCGGCATGGCTTCGTGGCCCAAATCGGCATTGACCGCGCAACGCACGCAATCACCCATGTAGATCGCGCTGATGCAAGTATAGCAATAGATGCAGGGGCGCACCGATTCCGGGTCACCGGCGGCCAGCTTGTTCGGCAATTGCGGATCCGCCAGCAGCTTGCGGCCCATGGCGATGAAATCTGCCTCGCCCATGCCGATTGTGCGGTCCCCGATCTCCGGCTCGACCTTGCCGGAGGCAATTACCGGGATGGAAACTGCCTGCCTGATCTGCGCGGAAGAAGGCAGGTTGAAAGCGTCAATATGCGGCGTATGCGATTCTGAATGAAGCTTGCCATTGCCGGTTTCGTGATAGGTGGTCACGGTGATGGCATTGGCTCCGGCCGCTTCGACCATGCGGGCATGTTCAGCAGCGTCTTCAATCGTGATCCCGCCCGGCTTGCCCACTTCGCGGGAATCGAGCTTGACCCACATGGGGAAGTCCGGGCCGACTTCCTCGCGGATCGCCGCCAGCACTTCGAGCAACAGCCGCATCCGGTTTTCGCGGCTGCCGCCATATTCGTCAGTGCGGGTGTTGGTGTAAGGCGAAATGAAGGATGACAGCAAATAGCCATGCCCCGCATGGATTTCCACGCCGTCAAAGCCCGCCGCCACGGCCCGTCCGGCAGCAGCGCGGAACTGGGAAATGACCAGCTCGATATCGGGTTTTTCCAGCACCTTGATTTCGGGAATTTTCATCCCCTGCAGGCCCGCCAGCTCTTCCATCAGGAAATAGTCGGTAAAATTCCCCTTGGGGGCGGGGGGATAGGCAGGGGCCCATAGCGGATGCCCCCATGCCGCATGCGAGAAAGCGGCCACCAGCCCGCCATGGTGCAGTTGCGCGGCAATCTTTGCCCCATGCGCATGGACGCGATCAGTCAGCTGCTTGAGGCCGGGAATGAAGCGGTCTTCCGATATCGCCGTCTGGCTCAGCTGCACGCAGCCGACCGGCCAGGCAACACCCGTAACGCCGGTGATGATCAGCCCGACGCCGCCCTTCGCCTGCTCCTCGTGATAGGCCATGATCCGTTCGCCCACGCTGCCGTCCATCTCGGCCAGACTCACCCCCATTGCAGTCACGGCAATCCGGTTGCGCAGTTCGAGCGTGCCGATCCGGCCGGGCGAGAGAAGATGGGGGAAGCGGTTGGAAGTCATGCGTGAATATCCCGTCCGATCAGGGGCCGATGTCCATGCCGTAATCCGGTCCGGAGCGGAAGTGATGGGGCGTGGCTGTTCGCCTTGCCCATCGACCATCCACGCATCCCTCTCCGCATTGCCGACAGAGGCTTTGGCCAATTTGGGCTTGCTATTGCGTAACGAATCAGGAATTCATCTACGACAATTGACGGTCAAACACCAAATCTTTCGAAGATTCGGTGGTAAGCGCGCCAGAGAATGCCCGCATTGCCCGCTCGAGTGACAGGAGGATCGCGGCCATGACCGCAAGGCTTGAGGGCAAACGTATCATTGTGATCGGGTCTGCGACCGGGATCGGGGCGGCGACCGTGCGCCGACTGGCTGACGAAGGTGCGCATGTCTGCGCTGCGGATATCAATATCGCAGGGGCGCAGGCCGTGGCGGAAGGTGTCGTTGCCGAAGGCGGGCGGGCCTTCGCCGTGGAAGCGGACGTTGCCGAGGAGGCGTCGGTGAACGCTGCCGTTGCATCTGCGGTGGAACAGCTGGGCGGACTCGACGGGGCCCATGTGAATGCTGCCGACATGCGGACAATCTTCGCCGATACCGATGCTGTCGATGTCGAACTCGACATATTCGACCGCACTATCGCCGTGAATTTGCGGGGGCACCTGTTGTGCACCCGGGCCGTGTTGCCGCACCTGCTGGCGAGCAAGTCTGGCGCAATTGTCTATACAACTTCCGTCTCTGCCCATTGCGCCGAACCGCAGCGTCCCAGCTATGCTATGGCGAAGAGCGGGCTCAATGCCCTGATGCGCCATGTGGCAAGCCGTTGGGGACGCGAAGGGATCACCGCCAATTGCGTGGCCCCCGGTTTCGTGATGACGCCAGAGATGGAAGCCGGCGGGCAGGTTCCGCCCCAGTTTATCGAACAGGTGCTGGCGGCGACACCAACGACCCGCCTCGGTGAAGTGGAGGATATTGCCGCCATGGTTGCGCTCCTGTTGTCGGATGACGGGCGCTGGGTGAACGGGCAGGTCGTCAATGTGAATGGCGGTTCGCTGATGGCCTAGGGCCGCGAAGCAGGGAAAATATCGGGAGGGTTCGGCAATGGCCGACAATGAAGGCAGACGATTGCGCTATGCGATTATTGGTGCGGGGATGGCTGGAATCCTTGCTGCAATACGCCTCAATCAGCGCGGTGATGCTGATTTTTCCGTCTTTGAAAAGGCAGACAGGCTCGGCGGGACGTGGCGCGAAAATCGCTATCCCGGCTTGACCTGTGACGTGCCTGCCCATGCTTACACTTACAGTTTTGCGCCTTATGCCGAATGGTCAGCCTATTATTCGAGCGGCGCAGAAATCCTGACCTACTTTGAATGGGTCGCCCGGGAATGGGGCGTGGCCTCTTCCATCCGCTATGGTCATGAAGTCACCGGCTGCATGTGGGATGATACAAGAGCATGCTGGACGTTGACGTTCTCCAATGGCGGGCAGGCTGAAGCTGATGTGGTGGTAGCTGCATCAGGGGTGCTCCATCACCCCAACATTCCCGATATCGAGGGGCTGAAAGATTTTTCCGGCAAGGCTTTTCACAGCGCACAATGGGATGATGAGGCAGACCTTGACGGCAAGCGTGTGGGCATCATCGGCAGCGGATCAACCGGTATTCAACTGCTTACTGCCCTGTATGAAAGGGCGGAAAAGCTGGTCCATTTCCAGCGCTCGCCACAATGGATCATGCCGGTACCGCAATTTGAATATAGCGATGCAGAGCGTGAAGCCTTCCGCAAGGATGTCGGCCTGATCGATGCCATCCGCAATGATCCGGAATATTGGGCCAATGTCATGCGCTTCACTGACGGGATCACGGATTTCGACAGTCCGCAGATGCTCCAGATCGAGGAAATCTGCCGCCAGAACCTGGAGGGGACAGTCAAGGATGCCGTCCTGCGGGAGAAGCTGCGTCCAGACTATCGGGCCGCCTGCAAGCGGCTGATCTATAGCTGGCAGTATTACGACTGCGTGCAGGCGCCGAATGTCGAAGTGGAAACCGGGCGAATTGCACGGATCGAAGCAGAGGGCGTGAGGATGGAGGATGGCACGTTCCATGAACTCGACGTGCTGGTACTGGCGACGGGTTTCCTGGCAGATCGATTCATCCGTCCCGCTGTCGTGAGCGGTCGTGAGGGCAGGTTGCTCGATGAGTTCTGGGCGGAACGGCCCACGGCCTATTACGCCGTGACTCTGCCTGAATTCCCGAATTTCTTCATGCTCAACGGCCCTACCGGGCCAGTGGGCAATTTCTCGCTCATTGATATCGCGGAGCGCCAGTGGGATTATCTTGATCAATTGGCCGAGCCGTTGCGGACTGGGGATGCCCGCTGGGTGGAGCCAAGGGCGGAAGCCTTTGCCGATTATGAAGAACGCCGGATTGAAAGTGCCAAAAAGACGATTTTCGGTTCTGGCTGTTCCAGCTGGTATCTCGACAAGACCGGGATCCCCGCCACCTGGCCATGGACTTACCAGGCCTTTGCTGATGCAATGGCCGCCCCCGTCTGGAGCGATTATCATCTAGAACCCAACCCCGCCAATCAGGAGACATGATTCCATGGCTGATGCACCATTTATCCCTAGCCTGTTCACCAAGCTCATCGTCGCTGACGAAGAGAAGATGAGCGATTATTATTGCGCTGTATATGGGCTGAAGCCCGTCCAGCGCGTTGCCGGCGCAAGCGCAGGGGAAGGCGAGACATTTCGCGAAGTGATCCTGAGCACAACCGGCGAGATGACCGGCCAGACGCTGGTCATGTTCAACTTCACCGACCGCCCCAAACCGCGCGACCAGCAGGTCATCCTTGGCTTTATCTCCGACGACATCGAAGCGCTGAACGCGCGGATCGTGGCCAATGGCGGCAAGCTGGTCGGTCCGCTAACGGATCAGCCTGACCATGGTGTGCGCGTGCAGTTCTCGGAAGATCCCGAAGGGGCGCTGGCTGAGAATGTCCAACTGCTTTTCGCCCACGGCTGAGCCCGCCAGCGAACGCGATCACTCGTCTAGGTAACGGGTGACCGCCTCGTCGGTGAAGCCAAGGCCGCGGCAGCAGAAGCGCACGGCCTGGCTGATCAGTTCGTCGCCCACGGTGGCATAGGGCGTGTCTGCGCGTGAGATGGCGACAATGGCGCTCATCATCGTGCCGATATGTTCGATGAACATCGAAGTGTTGGCGACCGGAATGCCCTCGCCAATCAATTCACCGGCTTCGCGCGCATTCTGAAGTGCCTCTTCAATGGAGCTGTCAATCGTGCGCTGCGACCGGCGATAGACCAGCCGTGCATAGGTTCCGTCACCTGACAGGCTGGCGAGAAGCATGCGAAAGCGCTGTTGCATGTCATCATCCTGCAGCGAAGCAGCGTGAGTGAAATAGATCTTCAGCGTCTGGATGATCCCGCGGGCATTACGTTCGCGCGGGAAGAGTTCCTCGAAATTTTCGTCCTGCTCGCGGATCGTCTGGCGCAGCACGGCACGATACAGAGCCAGTTTCGACGGGAAATGCCGGTACATCAGCGCTTCTGAAACCTTGGCTTCGCGGGCAATTTCCTGGGTCTTCGCGGCTTCATAGCCAGTCCGTGAAAAGACACGCTTGGCCGCCTCCATGATCAGCGTCTTGCGTTCTTGCCCGGTAATACGTTTGCGCTGCATGCAATCCACTAGGCTGATGGTTGGCCCGGCGGCAAGCACCACCAGGGGATATGTCCGTTCCAGCTCCGTAAGGCGTGGTGTGCGAATTGTCCATCGTGGCTTGCCAGCGCCATTATTTATAAGTAAGTAGTCACTTACAAGCAAGGGCGACTCGCGCGCCTTATCACGATGCGACTGGAAGAGGTGCCCTCATGAATGCGAATAGCCCGGCGAAGCTGACTTCGGATTGCGCGCTGCCCATCACCGACAGGGATGGATTGCGCGCTGCGCTGGTTGACGCCAATCTGCCGACCTTGCTGATGGTCTATACCACCTATGTGCAGGACAAGGATTATCTCGACAGTTTCGCCCCCTATTTGACCGGAATCTACACGGCCGAGGCACCCTCTTCTGTTCCCGATGACATGGCGCAGGACCTGCGTGGCCGGGTGTTTGCGTTGCTGACCGACCCGACGCCGCCAACCGAGCGCCCGATTGATCCAGAACTTCTGCGCCACATGATGAGCGTAAGCGTGGGCGAGAATGTCGATCCGGCGATTGTTCCCGTGCTCTATGACCAGATGGGCTTTGAGCGTGTCCTTCCGCGCAAGGAGCGCCCTGGTCGCGCTTCACCGCCAGCTGGTTTCCGCGTGTTGGTAATCGGCGGCGGCATGACCGGCATTGCTGCTGGCATAAAGCTGGCAGAAGCTGGGTACGATTACACAATCATCGAAAAGAATGATGCGCTGGCCGGCACCTGGTATGAAAACACCTATCCGGGTGTCGGCGTTGATACGCCGAGTCATTTCTATTCCTATTCCTTTGAGCTCAATCCGGAGTGGAGCCACTACCACCCCAAGGGCAAGGAAATTTACAACTACCTTACCGGGGTCGCCGAGAAATATGGCATCCCCGCCCATGTGCAGTTCCGCACAACCGTGACTGAAGCGCACTGGGACGGGGGCAAAGCCAAATGGCTGGTCACGCTACGCGGTGCAGATGGCGCAGAGCGGGTGGAGGAGGCCAATGCGGTGATCCTTGCGCATGGCGTACTCAACCGCTGGTCAATGCCCGACATTCCGGGCCTCGACAGCTTCAAAGGCCCGAAGATGCACACCGCCGGATGGGACAATTCGGTGGAGCTGAAGGGCAAGAGAGTGGCGGTGATCGGCACAGGTGCCAGCGCTGCCCAGCTCGCCCCGGCAATTGCCGACGATGTGGCGGAACTGACCATCTTCCAGCGTTCCAAGCACTGGGTGCTCAACAACCCGGACATCAACGTCAACGTCAACGACAACATCCGTTTCGCGTTGCGCAATATCCCGCATTACAAGGAATGGTTCCGCTTCCGCGTCTATTGGTTCACCGGGGACGGGCTCTACGGCAATGTCTGCGGTGACGAAGGCTGGGATGACAGCGACAACTCGATTTCCGCCCAGAACCAGGCGGCACGGGATTACGCGCTTTACTACATCCAGAACAAGCTGGCTGACCGGCCGGAACTGCTGGAAAAGATTGTCCCCGATTATCCGATCTTCGGGAAGCGGATCGTGCTCGATGCCGATGGCGGCTGGCTGGATACGCTGTTGAAGCCCAATGTCACGCTGGAGACAGGCACGATCGACCATATCGAGGAAGATGCCATCGTGATGAAGGATGGCACGCGTTACGAAGTGGACGTTATCGCCCTTGCGACCGGCTTCGACCTGGCCCCTGCGCTTGGCCCGATCAAGGTCTATGGACGGGGCGGCGCAGACCTTGCTGCGGCCTGGGGCAAGGATGAAGCGCGGTCTTATCTCGGGGTGATGGCTCCCGAATATCCCAATTTCTTCCTCACGCTGGGACCCAACAGCGCCCCCAACCACGCTGCCGGGGTCAATATGGTGATTGAGGCACAGATCAATTACGTGCTCGAAGCACTCGACATGCTAGTCGCTGAAGGCAAGCACGCGGTGGAACCTACGGTTGCAGCCTACGAGGACTGGAACCACCGGGTGGAGGAGCAGATGCAGAAAATGGTCTGGGCGCATCCCAAGGCGAGGAGTTACTACCTCAATTCCAAGGGCCGCAACTATGTCTCCTGCCCCTTCCGTTTGGCCGATTACTGGAGCTGGACGCGTGAGCCCAATCGCGCTGAGTTGACCCTCTCCTGATTGGCCGTCACGCTGGACAGGGGTAGCCTGCCGCGCAATGACTGGTAGCAGGCCAATGCTGGAGGGGATGGCTCGGAATGGATTTTCAGCAACTGTGTGATGAGCGTGAAATCCATCGCGGTCTCGCCATCTTTGCCCGCATACTCGACAACAAGGCATGGGACCGGCTGGGCGAGGTTTTTGCCGAAGATATCGCCTTCGATTACGGTGCCGGCGGCGAGCAGCGGGGGATGGCCGCGCTGCGCGCCAATATGCAGCGCTTCCTCGACCAATGCGGGCCGAGCCAGCATTTGCTGGGAAGTATCATGGTCGATGTCGAAGGCGATAAGGCCACCAGCCGCGCCTATGTCCAGGCTCGCCACCAGCGGGCCGATGACCCGGCAGGCGCAATCTTCGATTCCTGCGGCGAATATGTCGACCGCTGGGAACGGCGGCAGGAAGGCTGGCGCATTGTCCGGCGCGATGCGATCTGGGCGATCCATTCTGGCGATCCGGCTGTGATCATGGCGCAGGATCAACTCGGCTAAGGAAAATCTCCTTCCCCACAGGAGCAGGAACGTGACAGATACACGAAAGTTTGTGCTGCTAACCGGCGCAACCGGCAATATGGGCCGCGAAGCGGTGCAGCAGATTGTTGCACGGCCTGACCGCCCGCACTTGCGTGTGCTTATTCGTCCGGAAGAAAGGGCGCACCCGGTGGTGCGAGACATTATCGCCCGCGATCTGGCTGAGATTGCGTGGGGCGACCTGATCGACCGGCAATCCGTCGCCGCTGCCGTGAAGGGGTGCGATGTCGTGCTCCATGTTGGCGGACTTGTCTCACCCCTCGCTGACAATCTCCCGCCCGACCTTGTCACTTCGGTGAATGTCGGCGGGGCCCGCAATATTGTCGATGCAATAGTTGATCAGGGCCAGGCCGGGACCACACGCCTGGTCTATATCGGCACGGTTGCCCAGACGGGGGACCGAAATCCGCCGATCCACTGGGGCCGCACGGGCGATCCGATCAAGGTCAGCACCTTTGACCATTACGCCATTACCAAGACCATGGCGGAAGCAGTCATCGCAGAGTCGGGCATCCGCCAATGGGTGTCGCTGCGCCAGAGCGGCATGGCGCATTTCCGCATGTGGCAGATCAATGATCCGATCATGTTTCACAATCCTTTCAACGGCGTGTTCGAATGGTCGACCGCAGCGGATAGCGGCCGCCTGATGGCGGGGTTTTGCGCAGATCAACTGCCTGACGCCTTGTGGGGCAATTTCTTCAATATCGGCGGGGGCGAAGCCAACCGCGTTACCAACCATGATTTTATGCGGCGGCAGATGCCCAATTATGAAAAAGTGCTGCGACCACACTGGTTTGCCACGCACAATTTTCATGGTCAGTGGTATTCCGATTCCGACCGGTTGGAGGAACTGGTTCCATTTCGCGGCCAGCCGCTCAGTGAATTTATCGAAGACTACAAGCGCCAGCTGCCAGCGCCTGTTCGGCTCGTTCCCAAGGTTGCGCCATGGTTGGTGAAGCGCCAGCTGGAGAAAATGGCCAAAGGCCCAGGGGGCACGCTGAACTGGTTTGCAACCAATGACGAGGAGCACATCCGGGCCTACTTTGGCTCACGCGGGGAATGGGAGGCCATACCGCGCGACTGGGAAGGCTTTGAGTTTTCCGCACCTTCGCGCCAGCCCAGGCTTCTCGATCACGGCTATGATGAAACAAAGCCGCGTGACACATGGAGCGGTGCCGATTTGCAGCTGGCAGCGCATTACCGGGGTGGCAAATGCCATGCGGGAGACGGCTGCGCTCCCTTCGAGCCGGTAGGTTGGGAATGCTGCAACGGCCACAGCTTCACCATGTCACCAAACCTGATGTTGAAGGGCGGGCATTGGTGCCCCACCTGCATGCTCGACCCCGCCTGGTACGCGCCTGCTGCAAGTCGAAGCCCCTTCTTTGCACAGGTCTGGCAGCAGTAATGACATGGCCGTTGGCGATTGACAGCGGCCATCACACCCTTATCCAAGTAAGCAATCACTTATAAAATCTGGGAGAAGATTCGATGGGCGAAATGCGGTTTGACGGGCAGGTGGCGATTGTCACCGGGGCCGGTGGCGGGCTGGGCAAGGAATATGCACGGCTGCTGGCGCTGCGCGGGGCCAAGGTGCTGGTCAATGATCTTGGCGGCAACTTCGCGGGCGTCGGGGCTGATGGCTCTTATGCCGAGGCTGCAGCTGCCGAGATCTGCGAGCAAGGCGGTGAAGCTGCTGCCAACACGCTGAGTGTGGCGAACAGCGCCAATGCAAATGCCATCGTGCAGGATGCGCTCGACCGCTGGGGGCGGGTCGATATCCTCGTCAATAATGCGGGGATCGTCAGCGCGGCCGGCACGCTCGATACGGTGACTGACGAACAATGGGAAAACGACATGGCGGTTTCCGCCAGCGGGACTTTCTACATGTGCCGCGCGGTGTGGAAGCTGATGAACGAACAGCAGAACTATGGCCGGATCGTCAATATCGCGTCGGGTTCATGGTTCGGCATGGGCAGCGCAGTACCCTATCCGGCGGCCAAGGGCGCGGTCTGGGCGATGACCCGCGCGCTCGCCAGTTCGAGCCGGGCGACCGGGCGCAATGTCACGACCAATGTGATCATGCCGATTGCGGGCAGCCGCATGACCGAATTGATGGGGCCGGATATCCATGGGCTGATGATCCGCGATTTCCCGCCCCGGGCCGTCGCTCCGGTGGTGGCAATGCTCGCCCATGCCGATGCGCCGTGCAATGGCGAACTCTTCTCGGTTGGCGGCGGTGGCTACACCCGCGTCTTTGCAGGCGTCACGCGTGGTTATCGCGCCACGGACAAGGACTGGACGATGGAAACCGCGCGCGAACAATTCGACAATGTGATGGATACGGACGGCTTCTTCATCCCTGAGGGGTCAATGGACGAATCCTCGCTCTTCACCTCCGATGTGCCGTGGGACGCATTCCGGGCTTTCATCCAATAGGAGCAATGGCAATGTTGGGAAGATTAGAAGGCAAGGTCGCAATCATCACCGGTGCGGGGCGGCTGGGCAATATCGGGGTCGCGGCCAGCCGCGCATATTTGCGCGAAGGGGCGAAGGCCGTGGTGGCCACCGATTATCGCCGCGAAGAGGCAGGCGAGATCGAGGCGCTGGTCAATGCAGACGGGCATGCTGGTGCATTTCGCTTGCTGGAGCATGATGTTACCAGCGAGGCAGACTGGGCGCGCGTCGTCAATGCGACGATCAGCGAATTTGGCCAGCTGGATGTGCTGGTCAACAATGCGGGCCTGTCAATCCATGGCGGAGTCATGCAGACCTCGCTGGAGGATCTGCGGCAGGTGATGGCGGTCAACCATGATGCGCTGTTCCTTGGGACCAAGGCCTGCGTGCCGCATCTCGCCTCGGCGATTGACCGTTTTGAAGGGGGCGGGGCAATCATCAACAACCTCTCCATGGCATCCTACATGCCCAACGCCACCAATATCGGCTATCATGTCTCCAAGTCGGCCGGGCGCATGCTCACCATATGTTCGGCGCTGGAACTGGGCGCACAGAAAATCCGGGTGAATTCGATCCATCCGGGCGTGACGATGACACCGATCTTGCGGGAAGGGCTGGAATCCTGGGTCGCACAGGGCATGTGGGAATCCACCGAAGCGGCAGAAGCGGCACTGGCGGCGATGAATCCGCTGGGGATCGCCAGCCAGCCGGAAGATACTGCGCATGCTTTTGTCTATCTTGCATCGGATGAAGCCAAATTCGTCACCGGGGCCTCGATCTACCATGATGGGGCGATCGGGCTGCGCTACTGACAGTCTGGCCGGGCGCAGACGATGATCGGAACCATAATCGGGGCGCTGTTTCCGGTCTTCGCCCTGATCGCGCTTGGCTATTGGTCGGGCAAGGTCCAGCTACTGGGTGAGGCAGGAGAACCCGTGCTGACCCGCTTTGTCGGGCAGGTTACCCTGCCGGTGCTGACCTTCGTCACGCTCGCCACGATGAAACCGGCTGACCTTGCCGTGCCCGCTATGGTTGGAGTCGTGCTGGGGGGATCGGCGCTGGTCTATGTCGTGACCTTTGCTGCCGAGCGGTTGCTGCATACGCCAGCGGGTGAGGCGAATATTTCCGCACTCGTTGGCGGCTATGGCAACAGCGCCTTTGTCGGCCTGCCGGTGTGCCTCGTGGTGCTGGGGCAAGCGAGCCTCGGTCCAGCCGCAGTGGTGATTGCACTTAACGCCTCCATCGTGTTCGGCTGGGCGGTGCTGGTCGATGAAATGCTGCGCCATCGCCGGGGCGGGTTACTGGCCGGGCTGGGGCGCTCGCTGCGCCAGATCGGGACCAATCCGCTGATTGTCAGCGCTGTAGCCGGGGTGGCTGCGGCGCTGGCCGGGCTGCGCTTGCCTGTGCCGCTGCTCACCACGCTCCAGACGCTGGGCGGCGCGACTGCCGCTTGCGCGCTAGTGGCCATCGGCATGTTCATGGCAAGACCGTTCGAGCGGGTGCAGCCAGCGGTTTCCCTCCGCCTGATGCTGGCCAAGCTTGTGCTGCATCCCTTGGCCGCTTTCGGCTTGCTGGAGCTGTTCCCGCCAATGCCCCCGATCTGGAATGCGACTGCCATTCTGATGGCGGCCATGCCGACCGGCGCCAGTGCCTATGTGGTCGCTGTGCAGGCAGGTGAAAGGGCCAGCCGCATCGCCGCCACCGTGATCGTGCTGACCACCCTGGCAGCGATGCTGAGCTTGCCAATTGTCCTGTTCCTGCTGGAAAGGGTCGGGATGGTCAGCCTGGGCGGCAACTGAGCTGCCGCCCGGACCGCCTACTTATGCAGCGTGTAGGTGCCCTCTACCGGACTCCGGGTCTCATTGAAGAAATCGACCAGTCGCCAGGGCCATGAGAGGAATACGCGCCCTTTGGAATTGTTGTAGTAGCTGTTTGCGCCCGGATGTGACCAGATCATCTGTGGCATTCGTTCCTGCACCTTGGTGTTCCAGGCCTCGAAAACATCCTGCCTGATCTCGAACGCCTTGGCATCATTCTCGACCATCCGGTCGAGCGCTTCGATGATCCAGTTGACCTGGCATTCGGAGATGAGGTTCTGACCTGCTGCGTGGTTAGGCGCGCTGTTGGCACCCACCGTCCAGAAGAGGTTCGGGTAACCGGGCATCACCATGCCGAGATAGGTACGCGGATCTTCCTCGCCCCATTCCTCGCCCAGATCGCGGCCGCCAATCCCCTTCACGGTCAGGTTGCCGATCATCTTGGACACGTTGAATCCGGTGGCGCAGACGATGATGTCGCATTCGTAGATATTGCCGTCCTTGCTCTCCACGCCGTTCGGCAGGATCCGCGCGATGCCCTTGTCCTCAAGGTGGACATTGGGCTGCAACAGCCCGTCATACCAGCCATTGTCGAGAATGATCCGCTTGGAGAAAATCGGGAAATCCGGGGTCAGCTTCTCCATCAGATCGGGCCGGTCAGCGAATTTCTGCTGCATATAGCTCAGCGCATAAAGCCGGGTGAACTCGTTCGACTGTGAAACGGCAATCGGATTGCCTGCCCATGCCGGGTCCTGCAGCACATTCTCGAACAGCCCGTCAGCGGCTGACCAATAGACGCGGAAACGGAACCATTCCTTGAAGGTCGGGATATGGGCCAGCGCCCACTTCATCCCTTCGCTCACTTCATTGGCGATTTCAGGATTGAAGATCACCCAGTGTTTGGTGCGCTGGTACTGGGTCATGTCGGCAACCAGCGGAGCAATCGCGCCGACCAGCTGGGCAGCACTGGCACCAGTCCCGATCACCGCCACGCGCTTGCCGGTTACGTCGAGATCGTCAGGCCAGGCAGCGGTGTGCACAACCCTGCCCGAAAAGTCTTGCAGCCCTTCGATATCGGGCCATTGGTAACGGTTGACCGGGCCATGGCCGTTGATCACGGCATTGGCGACGATTTCCTCGCTGGTCCCATCACTGTTGCGGATGGTGACAGTCCAGCGTCCCGTTGCATCATCATAGACCAGCGACTCAACCATGGTGTTGAAGCGGATATGATCACGGATACCGGCCTCATCGGCGGCTTCGACCATATAATCCTGCATGTCATGGCCATGCGGGTGGTAATGGTTCCACTGAGTCCAGATCTTCCAGCTGAAGCTGTAGAAATGGCTTGGCGTATCCACGCCAACACCCGGATAGCGGTTTTCCCACCAGGTGCCGCCAACTTCGGGGTTCTTCTCGATAACGACATAGTCATAACCGGCCTCGGCCAGCTTCACTGCCGCAGCCATGCCGGTCATCCCGGCGCCGATCACCAGCACCTTGAAACCTGCCGGGGGCCGGGCACGACCAGCCTGCTTCGACCGATCAACCCAGGGCTTGAAGCCACACTGGTCGTAAACCAGTTCGAGGAATTCGTCGGCAACTTCTTCGCCGGCGGTTACCGTCATGATCCGCTGGACGAGCGCATCGGAAGGCGCGCCAGCTGCAATGCCTTCACCGGTGGTCAGCAGAGCTTTCAGTTTCACCCGCAGTTCCTGCGCGAGTTCGGCGGGGATTTCGACCGGGTCCATCGAAAAGGCGGGGCGGATGAAAGGGGCGAAGCGCTCCAGCAGGTCCGAATCCTGCGACAGGTAGGTATAGCTTGCCAGCATGGTGTGCAGGTTGGCTTCTGTCAGTGCGCGGTCCAGTTCCGGGCTGTCAGCCATCGGCAATCCGCGCGCCGCACCGGCGGCGTCGCTCATCAGGTCAGTCATCGCTTCTCCCTTCAAGTTAGCGCCCACTTACATACTTGGGGAGCATCTGGCAATTGCCCTCTACCGATTTACGATTCTCGGATAGTTGAGTTCAGGTAACTGCGGATTGTGATGCTTGAGTGCAACATCATTGCATAAATGCGTATTTGCGGCCATGTTGATCACTTGAAAGATTGACCGACGCAGATTGCTGATGGTAAGTCCAAACTAACTTGCTGCAGCCAGGGCGAAAACGCCAACTTGCGTCAGTTGGGAGAGAATATGACCGACCTCGAATCGCGTGCCCATCTTTCAGATATCCTGCGGCCGGTTGCTCCGCCGCGGGTTCTTCAGGATGTATATACGGATGATCAGCTTGCGCGGTTGCTCGATGTTGTGCGCAGTGAAGGTCCGTGGAAACTGATCATTGCCCAGCATTTCGCCAATGCGGAAGAGCTGATTGCGACGCTCTCAGGGAATTTCCCGGAAGGCTTTACGCCCACACTGGACATGTTCCTGACCCCAACTTTCCGGGGTTTCTATGCCAATTATTCGGCCGCACTCTATCCCGAAATCCATGACTGTTTCTACAATGCGCAGTTCCTTGAGCATGCGAAGTCCTATTGGGGGGCGCAATACGCCAAGCCGCAGATGATGCTGTTCAATGTGAATGGCCCGTGTGGAAATATGGATCCCGGACACCTCGATTCGCCCAGTTTCCGCGGTGTGCGCTACGAAAATTCGCCGACCTGGCTGTGTGCAGTGATGGGTAAATCCGGCCTGTTTACGGACTACCTGATCAAAATGGCGCAGGTCATTACCTGGTTCAGCCATGACCCTGGCAGTGGCTTCACCTATTGGCCGGAAGGGCCGGCAAAGGCTCCAGGGCGGCTGCAACCGCCGATCTATAATCGCGGCGTCGTTGTCCAGAACGAAATGATGATGCACCGCGGTGAAGCCAATGGCCCGCTGGACCAGCAGCGTCCGGCAGGGCTGGCTTTCGATACGGTTTTCACCGGTGACCCGTCGGACAAGGACAATTGGCTGCTCAAGACTGGCGACAGGTGATTGCGCAGCATCGCACCGACGAATTGCGTTTCCTGGTCCACTGGTCGGCTGAAGTGTTCGAGGATTTTGCCGAACTCAAGAAGAACATGGATGGCACGGATGACCTGACATATGATCAGGTGTTCGAGACCTTTATCAAGGATTTGCGCGCCCGCGGGATCAGTTTTGAGATGCCAAGCGATCCAGTGCGCGATCCGCAATTCATCAAGACGCTGGTGGCTGCATATGATTTTGGCACCCCGGTAGAATACCCGCAGGATGCGCCGGTCTCGCCGCTCAACCTGCAAGCAGCCTGATTGATTTATTCAAGAAGTTTTTGGGAGGGAATATATGAAGAAAATCGCGCTTTCACGCACTGCAGCGCTTTGCTGCGGCGTTTCGATGCTGGCTGTGCCGCAACTGGCCTTCGCCCAGACGGCTGACGAGGAAGATAATACACGCGGCCAGATCGTGGTGACTGCGACGCGCGACGCGCGCGATTTGCAGCAAGTTCCGATGACGGTCGACGTTGCCACTGGCGAAGATATCGAAAAGTTGAAGATTTTCGATGTGAAGGACATTTCGCAGCTCGCTCCGGGCCTCGAACTGACCAACAATGGTGGCCGTAACAACACCACCTCGCTGCGCGGCCAGTCCTTCGACCCCGATCAGGGTACGGCTCCGGCAGTGCAGGTCTATTACAACGAAATTCCCGCCGATGCGCAGACCGTTTACACCGCGATCTATGATATCGCGCAGGTCGAAGTGCTGCGCGGCCCGCAGGGCCAGCTGCGCGGCCAGACGGCTCCTGCCGGTGCGATCCTGATCGGCACACGCCGCCCTGATTTCGGCGAAGTGGACGGATATATTCAAGGTTCGCTGACCGACCGCCATGGCTATAACCTGCAAGGCGCAGTATCCATGCCCATGGGCGACATGTTCGCCGTGCGCGTGGCCGGCCTCGTTGATGGCAATCGCATCAACCACGTGCGCAACATCACCCGCGGTGGCGAATATTCGCGCGGCCGTACGGAAAGCGGTCGCGTGACGCTGGGTTTCCAGCCGGATGACAGCTTCACCGCTTACCTGACCTACCAGTACACCAATGCGCGTAACAACCAGTTCACGCAGGTGGTTGGCACGGGCAACAACCCGCAGACCATCTATGCCGAAGTGTTCGGCACTCCTTCGTTCTTCGTCCCACCGGCTTTTGGTGGAGGTCCTTTCGCTGTGGATACCACGGTCCAGTCGGGGCCGCCGCTGACTGCGGGTGATTACAGCGCGGTCACAGACGGGGTTTATCAGGTCAACAACAAGACCCACCTGTGGAATCTGGCCTTCGACTGGGATCTCGATTTCGCAACCCTGTCCTTCGTTGGCGCGCATCAGCGCTCGCGGATCATCACCAATCGTGATGAAGACCTGGGCAATGCACTGGTGGGCATCATCGACAACAGCTTTGTTGATGTCACCTATCCGGTCGATACGCAGGAATTGCGCCTCACCTCGAACAATACCGAAGGTTTCGGCTGGGGTCTGGGCATCTTCCATTCCAATCAGAAGGGCCGGGCGCTCAATAATATCGATAGCGACCTGTTCGTCTATAATACGGACCCCAACGGGTTCGTACTTGCGCCGTTCGGTCCGGGCGGCTCGTTCATTACATTCCCGAACCGGGCACCACTGGCCGTTGAAGTGGTTGTGCCGATCCGGGTGGAGACTACTTCGTTCAACGTAAATGCTCGTTATGTTTCCGGTCCGCTGCGGATCGAAGGCGGCATTCGCTATTCGCTGGTTCGTAAGACCCAGCAGACACAGCTCGCGCTCGATGGCCTGCTGACTGGCGTGGTGCCTGCCCGGGAAGTTATTCCTGCAAACCTGCAGGACACCCATCTCAACCTCTGGAGCGGCGGTGCGAGCATCTCGTATGATGTCAACCCGGACATGACCGTCTATGCGGCCTACGGGAACTCCTTCCGTGTGCCTTCGACGGGTGTGTCGCTCCCGGTCGGGATCACTGACGATCTGGTCCGTACGACAACGGAGCGCACCAATTCCTTCGAAGTTGGTGTGAAGGGCAAAGCCCTCGATGGCAGGCTGAACTATGGCTTCTCGGCCTTCTACCAGAAGTTCAATGGCTATCTCAGCCGCTTTGACTTGATCTTCTGGAATACTGACCCTGCGCTCAATGGCAGCGGATCGGGCTTCCTCTCGTTCAACTATAATGGCGATGCCGACATCAAGGGTATCGAAACGCAGCTGAACGGTCGGATTACGGATAACTGGGATTTCAACTTCTCGGCATCCTATACAAAGGGCCGCTATTCCAACGCTGCGCTGCCCTGTAACGACTTTGACGGCTCGGGCGTGCCCAACCAGAACGGTACACCCGTTGTGCAGGGATATGACGCTACAGCCAATGCGCCCAACGTCAGCTACTGCATCTCCAATGGCCGCCTGTCAGAAGTGCCGGACTTCAGCATGAGCATGAACACCGAAGTGCGCTTCCCGATGGGGGATTACACACCCTTTGTGAGTGCGCTGCTTACGCATCGTCCGGGTTTCTTCTCGGAGCAGAAGAATTTCGACTACGACGGTCGCCAGTTGCTCAATATGTTCGCAGGTGTTCGCGGTCCGGACGACAAGTGGGAAGTCAGTGTGTTTGCCCGCAATCTGTTCAACCAGCAGAAGATCACGAATATCTCGCTGGGAACGGGGCAGTACCCGAGTTTGCTCGCTGCAGTGGGTGGTGGTGTCTATGACTCGGGCTATCGCACGGTCAACGTCATGAATCCGCGTGAATTCGGCGTAACGGCAGCCTATCGCTTCTAAGCCTCGGCTGACAAAGCAAATTGGGTTTCGGGCCGTCAGCTCCAACGGGAACTGGCGGCCCGTTCCATTTCTTCGGCAGGAGATAACATGGCTGGGTTTGGCCACAGGGCAGCGAACATGCTGGCAGCGACGGTCGCATTCGGGGTGATGGTGTCAGCCAATGGGGCACTCTTCGCGCAAGCAGCCGAGCCACCTCCAGAATTCATCCGGCAGGCCCCGGCCAATGCGCCCAATGTGATCATCATCCTGCTCGACGACGTCGGGTTTGGTACAACTTCGACCTTCGGCGGTCCGGTTGCCACGCCAAATCTTGATGCGCTGGCCCGGCAGGGGCTCAGCTATACGCGATTCCACACCACCGGGATATGCTCACCCACTCGCGCCTCGCTGCTGACGGGGCGCAATCCACACCGCGCGGGGATCGGCGCGGTGATGAACTCGGCAGACAGCCGCCCCGGCTATTCCGGGGTGCGCAGTGCGGATACGGCCTCGATCGCGCAACTACTGCATTTGCAGGGCTATGCCACGGCCGCCTTTGGCAAGTGGCACCAGACCCCGCCTTGGGAAAGTTCGCAGGCAGGCCCCTTCGATCGCTGGCCCACGGGCGACGGGTTTGATTATTTCTACGGGTTTCAGGGTGGCGAGACCGACCAGTTCGAACCGACGCTGTATGAAGGGACGGTCCCAGTCGACCGGCCAGACGGTGAGGACTATCACCTGACGGAGGACCTTGCTGACCGCTCCATCGCCTGGATGCAGGAACAGAAGGCGCTGCGCCCCGATCATCCCTTCCTGCTCTATTTCGCACCGGGCGCGATCCACGCGCCGATCCAGGTGCCGCAGCAGTGGATCGACAAATATCGCGGCCAGTTCGACCAGGGGTGGGACAGACTGCGCGAACAGACATTTGCCCGGCAAAAGGCGATGGGACTGTTCCCCAAGGGTGCTGTGCTCCCTCCACGTCCGGAGGAAATTCCTGCCTGGGATTCACTTTCGCCGGAAGAACAGCGCTTCGCCTCGCGTGCGATGGAAGGCTACGCAGCGTTCATGGCGCATACCGATGCGCAGGTGGGGCGCTTGCTCGATAGCCTGCGCGCGAGCGGCGAATTCGATAATACGCTGATCTTCTACGTCGTGGGAGACAATGGGGCGAGCCTGGAGGGCGGGCTGGAAGGCAGCCTGAACTACATGGCTCCGCTGATCGGGCTGCCGCAGGATTCCGCCGGGCGGCTGGCGCGGATTGGCGATCTGGGCACAGCGCGCGCCTATACCCACGTCAATTCCGGCTGGGCCTGGGCCAGCAACGCCCCGTTCCAGTGGGGCAAGACCATGCCTGCCTGGCTGGGCGCGGTACGCAACCCGCTGGTGGTTAGCTGGCCAGACGGAATAGCGAGCGACATGGCCGGTGGCCGCCGCAGTCAGTTTGGCCACGTGAATGATATCGTCCCCACCATCCTCGATGTGCTGGGCTTAGCACTGCCAGAGCAGGTGGACGGGGTGGAGCAGGCACCGCTGGACGGGTCCAGCCTGCGCTACAGTTTTGCCGATGCCAAGGCACCCGAACAGCATCGCATCCAGTATTTCGAGGTGTTCGGCAGCCGGTCAATCTATCGCGATGGCTGGTTCGCGGCGGCAGATCATGGACGCTTGCCGTGGACGGTCCCAAATTTCCTTGCCCGGCCCGTCTCCGAAGATCGATGGACCCTTTACAATCTTGGCCGTGATCCAGTGCAGGCCAACGATCTCGCCGCGAAGGAACCTGAACGCCTCGCCGCGATGGAAGGCCTGTTCATGGAAGAAGCGAAACGCAACAACGTGTTGCCGCTGGGTGGACAGGTGGTGGGGCGCAGCGGCTTGCCATCGCTGGGTGGTGGACGGAGCAGGGTGACCTTCCTGCCCGGCACTCGCGGTGTACCCGAGGACGCCTTGCCAGCCATGGCAAACCGGTCGTGGAGCATTGCTGCCGAGATTGAAACAAGCAGCAAGGTGCAAGGCGTCGTGGGCGCAGTTGGCGGCAGCTCGGCGGGTTGGTCGCTTTGGATTGATGCCGAAGGATTTCCCGTATTCACCTATCGCCTGTTCGATCTGCAGACCTTGTCGATCCGGGGCGCGCAGGCGCTTGCACCGGGGGCACATCGGCTGACGGTTGCCTTTGCCTATGATGGCAAGGGCTTTGCCCGTGGCGGAGAACTGGCACTGTCCGTCGATGGCGGGGAGCCGGTGCGTGGACGATTGGTTGCTTCGACGCCTCATCATTTCACTATTGATGAAACCTTCGACCTCGGGCGGGATCGCGGCTCTCCCGTGGCCGCCTACCCCATGGCGGGCGGGATTGGCTACCCCTTACGCGGCGGGAAGCTCGGCAAGTTCACCATTTCTTTGCCCGATGCGAAATGATCGAGAGTAACTGAGACATGCAACAATCCGCATCGCAGCAACTGGGCAAGGTCGTTGGGGCCAGCATCATCGGGACGATGATCGAATGGTTCGACTTCTTTATCTTCGGGGTCGCTGCTGCGCTGGTGTTCAACAAGCTGTTCTTCCCCATGTCGGACCCGCTGGTGGGGACGCTGCTTGCCTTCAGCACCTACGCATTGGGCTTTGTCGCGCGGCCGCTGGGCGGCGTGATCTTTGGCCATTTCGGTGACAGGATCGGGCGCAAGAAGCTGCTGATGATAAGCCTGGTGGTAATGGGGCTTTCGACCACCGCCATCGGCCTGCTGCCCACCTATGCGCAGGTGGGCGTGCTCGCGCCGATCCTGCTCACGCTGTTGCGGTTGCTGCAAGGCTTTGCAGTCGGCGGAGAATGGGGCGGTGCCGTGCTGATGGTTGCCGAGACATCACCCCCCGACAAGCGCGGTTTTTGGACCAGCTGGCCGCAGGTTGGCGCTCCGGCTGGCAATCTCCTTGCCGCCGGGGTGTTTGCAGTGGTGACCGCGATGATGCCGGAAGATGAGTTTCTCAGCTGGGGCTGGCGCGTGCCATTCCTTGCTTCGATTGTGCTGGTCGCGATCGGATACTGGCTGCGTCGTGCGGTGGAAGAGAGCCACATTTTCGAGCAGGAGGCTGATGCTTCCGGAGTTGAAGCCTATCCGGCGGTAGAAGTCGTGCGCCGCAACCCGCGTGCCTTGCTGGTGGGCGCGGGGCTGCGCTTTGGCGAGAACCTGTCCTACTATGTCGCAGCGATCTTCGCGATCACCTATTTCACCGAGATCAAGGGTGGCAGCCGCGACCTGATCCTCAATGCGGTGCTGGTCGGATCGGCGCTGGAATGCCTGACCATGCCTTTCTTCGCCTGGCTGTCAGACCGCATCGGGCGCAAGCCGGTCTATATGTTCGGCGTGATCGGGGTGAGCGTGAGCTTCCTGTTCTTCTTCGGTCTGCTCGATAAGGGAAGCGAAGCTGCACTGGTGCTGGCGATTTCTTCCGTCATGATTACTCATGGCGCAATGTATGCGCCGCAGGGGGCGTTCATTGCCGAATTGTTCCCAACGAGGTTGCGCTACTCCGGTGCATCGATCGCCTATCAGGCGAGTTCGATCCTCGCCGGGTCGCTCGCGCCGATGATCGCGCTCAGCCTCTATCGCGCCTATGATGCAACCTGGCCTGTGGTGGCCTATGTGATCGCAGGCTGTGTGGTGACTGGCGTTGCTGTGCTGCTGGCCCGCGAAACGCGCGGGATCGTGCTGCACCATGCCAATCACCACTGAGATGGCTAATCAATCCTTTGTACGCGGCGGGGCAACCCCGGCCCGTTCGCAAGCATAATCGAGCAGGGCGGAATAGTCCTTGCTGGCATAATCGGTCGCGCGCGCGCCGCTATAGACCGCATGCGCTGCACTGCCTACGGGCAGGCCCATGCGGTTCTCGTTCGCGGCAGTCATCGCCAGGGTCATGTCCTTATGCGCAAGGTCGATGGTGAAGCCGGGAATGGTGTCGCCCTTCAGCACCTTGTTGACCATCAGCGTGTGAAGCTGGCCGTTCTGCGCGGTTGTGCCGCCGGTCACCTTCAGGATGGTGTCGATGTCCAGCCCCAGCTTGGTGCCCAGCGCCACGGCTTCCGCGCTGACCTCGGCCACGGTCAGGAGCAGGAAGTTGTTCACCAGCTTCATCCGGCTGCCCATGCCGCGCACGCCGCAGCGATAGATTACCTCGCCCATCGCCTGCAGCAGCGGTTCGACGCGAGCAAAATCTTCGTCATTGGCGCCGACCATAAACAGCGATTTGCCCTGTTCGGCATGCAGCACCAGCCGCCCGATGGGGCAATCGACGAAGGGCGTGTTCTGCTTTTCGCAAGCCGCGATCACCCGGTCTGTGCCATTGGCATCGATAGTGGAGGTTTCCAGCAACAGCGCGCCCTTGTCGATATTGGCGAGCACGCCGTCGGCACCCAGCACCGCGGCTTCGACATGCGGCGTTGCAGGCAGGCAGGTTATGACGATCTCGGCATCGCGTGACGCTTCGGCAATTGACGCTGCCCTGCGCCCGCCCAGTGCGACCAGCTGATCTGCCCGCGCCGGGTCAATGTCATAGCCATTGACGTCAAACCCGCCACGCTGGAGATTCTTTGCCAGCGGCAGGCCCATGGCGCCCAGGCCGATAAATCCAACTTTCATCGCCATGTAATGTCTCCTCAGATGACGCCGTGATTGATGTAGGAGGTCTTGATCTCGGTGAAGAACTCACCCGCCGCCGTACCCGTTTCGCGTGAGCCGTAGCCGGAGGGAGACCGTCCGCCCAATGGCACATGATATTCGAGGCCGGCGGTAGGCGCATTGACCATGGTCATCCCGGCGTTGGATGCGCGCCGGAACTGCTCGGCATGTTTGAGGCTGGTGGTGGCAATCCCCGCCGAAAGCGCGAAGTCGCAATCATTGGCGACTGCGATCGCTTCCTCGACATCGTCCACCTTGATCACCGCAGCAATCGGGCCGAAGCTCTCATGGCGGTTGCAGGTCATTTTATTGCTGGTTCCCGCCAGCAACGTGGGGGCCATGTAATAGCCGCGCGTGCGGCATTCGACTTCGCCGCCGCCTGCAACCAGCTCTGCGCCTTCACCTTGCGCATCGCGCACGAATTGCAGGTTTTCGTTGAATTGGCGGCCATTGACCACCGGCCCGATCTGTGTATCGGCATCGAGCGCGTGACCAATCCTGTAGGCGTTTGCCGCATCCGCCATGCGTTCGACGAATTGATCGTAAACTCCGGCCTGCACCACAAAGCGTTCCGTGCCGGTGCAACGCTGGCCGGTCTGGATCCACGCCCCGTTGGAGGCGATGGCAACGGCCAGGTCCATGTCGGCATCGTCGAGCACCACCAGCGCATTCTTTCCGCCCAGTTCGAGCTGGCACTTGGTCATGGTCTGCGCTGCACGGAGCAGCACTTGCCGTCCGGTCTCGGTTCCCCCGGTAAAGCTGAGCGCATCGGCAGCATCGATCATGATGTCGCCTGCGGTTGATCCGCTGCCCATCACCAGATTGAACACGCCGGCAGGCAGGCCTGCCTCTTCGAGGATCCGGGCCAGCATCACGGCGCAACCGGGGACGTAACTGGCAGGCTTGAGCACGACCGTGTTGCCATAGGCCAGTGCTGCCGCCACTTTCCATGCAGGCAGCGCAATCGGGAAATTCCACGGCGTGATTGCAGCGACCACGCCCACCGGTTCGCGTGTGACGAGGACATTGTGCCCGTCGCGCATGGAATCGAACCATTCGCCTTTCGCGGCGACCACCAGCCCGGCGTAGTAGTGGAAGCACTGGCCCGCGCGGATCGTCTCGCCGATCCCTTCAGGCAGGGTCTTGCCTTCTTCGCGGCTGAGCAGCGTGCCTATTTCCTTCGCGCGCGCGATCAGCAGGTCACCCGCCTTGCGCAGCAGATCGGCCCGGGCCTGCATGTTGAAAGCGCGCCAGCCGGGTTGGGCACGGCGGGCTGCGGCCATCGCCTCTTCCACATCGCTGGCGGAGGCGCGGGAATAGGTGCCGACTTTCTCGTCAATGTCTGACGGGTTCCAGGTCTCGAACGGGACTTCGCCCGCGCGCCACTGGCCGTCGATGAAGTTCAGCCCTTCCATCACAATTCCTCCGCAATGATGCCTGCTTCGCGCAGGCGCGTGATCTCTTCTTCGTCCAGCCCCAGTCGCTCGCGCAGCACGGCGGCAGTATCCTCGCCAGAACGGGGCGGTGCGGTGCGATAGCTGGCAGGTGTGGCCGAAAGCTGGCCCGGAAAGCCAAGGAAGCTGACCGGCGTTCCGTCCTTGCGGGCAATTTCATGCACCATCCCGCGCGCTTCTATCTGGGGATGCGAGAGCACACCGGGAATATCGTTGATCCGCCCCCCCGGCACGCCATGCGCGCGCATGGCGGCGATGAAGTCTTCCGACTTCCATTTGGCCAGTTCCCGTGCCAGTTCCGCCAGCAGGGCAGCGCGGTTGGCGCTGCGCAAGGGGACGCTGGCATAGTCCTGGGAACTGGCAAGGTCGCTGCGCCCCAGCAATTCGCACAGGCTGCGGAACTGTTTGTCGTTGCCGGTGGCCACCAGCACATCGCCATCCGCGCAGGAGAAGTCCTGGTAAGGCACCATGTTGGGATGCTGGTTGCCCATGCGCCGGGGGATGACCCCGCCATTGAGGAAGTTGGACGCCTGGTTGGCCAGCAGGGCGACCTGCGAATCGAGCAGCGCCATGTCGATATGTTGCCCTTCGCCGGTGGCATTGCGGTGGTTGAGCGCGGCGAGGATCGAGATCGTGGCATACAGCCCGGTAACAAGGTCGCTGATCGGGATGCCGACCTTGGTCGGTCCGCCATCGGCGCTGCCAGTCACGCTCATCAGCCCGCTCATGCCCTGGATCAGGAAATCATAGCCGCCATTGTCCTTCAGCGGGCCGGTCTGGCCAAAGCCGGTAATCGAACAATAAATCAGTCCGGGGCGGATTGCCGAGAGCGAAGGATAGTCGAGCCCGTATTTTGCCAGTCCGCCGACGCGAAAATTCTCGACTACGATATCGGCGTCTTCTGCCAGTTTGCGGATCAGCGCCGCCCCTTCGGGATCAGCCATATTCACGGCAATCGAACGTTTGTTTCGGTTGGTGCAGAGATAATAGGCGGAATCGCGCGATCCATCGGGCAGGAATGGCGGGCCCCAGCGGCGCGTATCGTCGCCCATGCCCGGCTGTTCCACCTTGATCACTTCTGCGCCCAGGTCACCCAGCATTTGCGTCGACCACGGCCCGGCGAGCACACGCGAAAGGTCGAGTACCTTGATCCCGGCCAGCGCGCCGGGCTGGATTGCGGCTTCGCTCATTGGTCGCGGAATTCCGGCGCGCGCTTGTCGAGGAAGGCCTGCACCGCTTCGTGGTGGTCCTCTGTATGATGCGCCAGCGCCTGATAAGCGGCGGACAATTCAAGCAGCGGAGCGAGCTTCATATCCTGTCCTTCGCGCAGCAACCGCTTGGCCATGCGGGTGGCGTGGCCCGGATTGGCGGCGATGCTGCCTGCCAGTTCCATTGCACGATCCATCAGGGCTTCGGATGTTGTCACCTCGCTGACCAAACCGAATTCAAGCGCCTTGGCCGCGTCAATCATTTCGCCCGTCAGCGTCATCTGGCTGGCCCGCGCCATGCCGACCACGCGTGGCAGCAGCCAGGCACCGCCATCGCCGGGCACGATGCCCAGTTTGACGAAGCTTTCGGCAAACAGCGCCTTGTCGGATGCGATGCGGATGTCGCTCATGCAGGCAAGGTCCAGCCCGGCGCCGATGGCAGGGCCATTGACCGCGGCGATGACCGGCACTTCAAGATCATACAGCGCGGTCGGGATCAGCTGGATACCGGTGCGATAGGCATTGCGCAGCGCGTAGGGGGCGCCGGCAAACATGCCCGCCTTGTTGCCCATGTCCTTCACATTGCCGCCCGCGCAGAAAGCCTTGCCTTCGCCGGTCAGCACCAGCGCGCGCACGCTGGTATCGCGGGTCAGTTCGCCGCAGAAGTCGCGGATTTCTTCGCTATGCGCGGTTTCGGAGATCGCGTTGCGCTGCTCCGGGCGGTTGAGTTTCGCCACCACCACCGGGCCGTGACGTTCGACCTTCAGGAAGGGTTCCATGGACTGCATTTCCTCTTTCTGCCGTGTTGCGCGAACAATAGCGGGCTATGCCCGAAACGCAGGTGTTGCTAATATTAAATCGACTTCATTCGATAGGCATTGTGTATCATGGACCTGCGCCAGCTTCGCTATTTTTCCGCGCTCGCCGAGGCGCTCAATTTTCATCGCGCGGCAGAACGACTGAACATCTCGCAGCCGCCATTGACCGTGGCGATCCGCAAGCTGGAGGAAGACCTGGGCGCGCAACTGTTTGAGCGTGGCAGCCGCGGGGTACGGCTGACTGCAGCCGGGGAAGCAGCGCTGGGGCCAGCGCGTGAAACCCTTGCGCAGGCAGAGCTGGTGCACGAGTCTGTGCGGTTGGGGGTGAAGGGGGAAACGGGGCGGCTGGTGATCGGTTTTGTCGGCTCGGCAGTCAGCCAGTTGCTACCCAGCATCATCCCGGCTTTCCGCACCCGCTATCCCGGTGTGGAACTGGTGCTGGAGGAAATGACCAGCATCGGCATCGCCACCGCGCTGGAGCAGCATGAGCTGGATGTCGGGCTGGTGCGTCTCCCGGTGATGAAGCGTTTTGAGGGCGAGATCAGCGTGATCGAGCGGGACCGCATGGTTGCGGCGATCCCGGCGGGAAATCCGCTCGCAAGGCGCAAGGTTCTTGCGCTCGCCGACCTTGCTGCGCAGCCATTCGTGATCCACGGGCCGGTGAGCGTGTTCCATTCGATCATCCTGCTCGCCTGCCAGCACGCGGGGTTCAGCCCCAATATCGCGCAAGAGGTCACGCAGGTGCAGACCGTGCTCAGCCTCGTTCAGGCGGGGCTGGGCGTCTCGCTGGTCCCGGCCCGCATGGCGCGCTTTGCGCCGGAAAGCGTCGCCCTTCGCCCCCTGCGCGAGCCGGTCGAGATCGAAATGGGCATTGCCACAAGGCAGGATGCAGGGCCGGTGGCGAGGAACTTCGTGAATGTTGCGCTCGAAGCTAGTGATATCGAATGACTATCAGAGCGGGTCAATTAAATATTTGAACCTTGGGGGCGAAAGGGCAGGGATGCTTCCTCCACCTGCCACAGGACGCATCATTTGTTCGACACTCTCACCCTTGCCCGTTTGCCTGAAGAAGATGAAGCCCTGCGTCCACTGGTGCGCCAGCTTGCACAGGATGCGGTTGCGCAGATGCCGATGGATGCGCGGGCGCGCTCATGGAGCGGGTTCGATGCTGCTTTCAGCCGCAAGCTGGGGCAGGAGGGGCTGCTCGGCCTGACCTTGCCGAAGGAATATGGCGGCGGCGGACGTGGCCCCTTCGCGCGGTTCGTGGTGGTGGAAGAGCTGCTCAATGCCGGTGCGCCGCCGGCCGCACACTGGATCGCTGATCGCCAAAGCGCGCCACTCATCCTCAATTTCGGCACAGAAGAACAGCGCCAGTTCTATCTCCCCCGCATATGCAAGGGTGAAGCGCTGTTCTGCATCGGGATGAGCGAGCCGGGTTCCGGTTCGGACCTTGCCAGCGTGCGCACCCGTGCGGAGCGGACCGAAAGCGGCTGGCGGGTAAATGGGCAGAAGATCTGGACCACCAATTCGCTTCATTCGGACTACATGATCGCGCTGCTGCGCACTTCGGGTAACCCGCAAGACCGGCACAAGGGCCTGTCGCAGCTGATCATTGACCTCAAAGTGCCGGGCATAACAATCCGCCCGATTACGGATCTTGCCGGAGACGCGTATTTTTCCGAGGTTTTTCTGGAGGATGTGGATCTCCCCCCCGATGCGCTGATCGGGACCGAGGGGGAAGGGTGGAAGCAGGTGACAGCCGAACTCGCCTTTGAGCGGAGCGGGCCGGAACGGATCTATTCCAGCGTCGTATTGCTCGATGGCTGGATCGCGCATCTCCGCAAACATGGGCGGATCGACGATGCGACAAGGGCACTTGTCGGCGATTTCACCGCGCGGCTGGCTACGCTGCGCGCCATGTCGATTGCCTGTACTGCGCGGCTTGCAGCTGGTGAAAGCCCGGTGGTCGAAGCGTCGATCACCAAGGATCTGGGCACCAGCTTCGAGCAGGAGTTGCCCAATGCGATCGGCGATGATCTTGCCAGCCATCCCGGAGAAGCGATTGCGGCGGAGCTTTATCGGGCGCTGGCCTTCGTGGCTCAAATTGCCCCCAGTTTCTCCCTGCGCGGCGGAACTCGGGAAATCCTGCGCGGCATCATCGCCCGCGGGCTGGGCCTCCGCTGAGGAGCTGCGCCATGGAAAACAACGAACTGCTCGAACATTTTGACCGCATGCTCCGGTCTGCCTGCACACCTGCGGCAATCAGGGAGGTGGAAGAAGGTGGCAGCTTTGACTCCATGTGGGAGCCAATAGCCCAATCCGGCTTCCTCGACGCGCTGGTGAGCGAAAACGCAGGTGGCTTTGGCCTGACACTTGCGGAAATCCAACCGCTGCTGCGCGCGCTGGGCCGTCATGCCGTGCCCCTGCCAGTGGGTGAGACAATGGTGGCGCGCGCGATGCTGGCGAATGCTGGTCTTGACCTGCCTCCTGGCCCGATCACGCTCGCCGTTGCCCTGCATGGTGCGGGCATGCCGGTTCCGTTTGGCAAAACCTGTGCCCATGCGCTGGTCGATTTTGGAGATGTGTGCGAACTGGTCAGTGCAGATGCCGCCGGGCTGGTAACCACCGGGGTTCGGGGGAGTGTCGACGCGATGCTGACTTTGACCGGCTCCGGGGGCGGTCGCCATATTGAACGACCGGACAATGGCCTGCTTCCCATCGCCGCAGTGCTGCGGGCCATTTCGATGGCTGGTGCAGCCGATCACCTGCTTGAAATGACCACCGCCTATGCCAATGAACGCGTGCAGTTCGGCAAGCCAATCGGACGGCAACAGGCGCTGCAGCAGCAGCTGGCAGTCATGGCCGAGGATGTGGTGGCCATGCGGATGGCGGCGCAACTTGCCTGCGCCGGTGGCTGGCCCCTCAACCTTGCCGCAGTCGCTACCGCCAAGTCCATCGCCAGCACCGCTGCTCCGCGCATCGCGGCAACCGCACATGCGGTGCATGGCGCCATCGGGATCAGCGAGGAATTCGACCTGCAACTCTACACCCGCCGCCTGCATGAGTGGCGGCTCGCGCATGGCGCGGAGACATATTGGAATCGCATTCTCGGCGCAGCACGACTGGAGGCGGATCGTTGCTCGATCGACTGGATCAGGGACGCAATCTTTGCCTGACAGGCCTTTGGTCTGGCTCAGCCTCGGATTACGCAGCGAAAGCCGATATGGCTGGTCGAGGTATCGACCATTTCCGGATGTCGGGCAGCAGGGCGATAGCGCTGGCAATGGTTGGCGGCGCACAGGTGGGATCCCTGCGATTTCCATTTGAAGTGCGAACTTCTGTTGAACGGTTAGCAGCTTGCCAAGGGAGGGGCGAGCCCCACCCTTGGCAACAAAATTCAAGAATACCCATGGTCCGCAATTTGCTCCCCCAGAACTTCAGCAGGTGTCCGGTATCCAAGGCACTTGCGAGGTGTATGGTTGAGCCGATAGGCGAGGGCGGTGAGGTCAGCGTCTGACAGCTGGTTGATGTCAGTGTCGAGGGGAAGAAAGCGGCGGATCCGACCATTGCTGTTTTCAACGCTGCCCTTTTGCCATGGCGCTGATGGCTTGCAGAAGTAGCTCGTCATGCCGAGTCCTTCGTGAAGCACAGGGAAGGCGGCAAACTCCGTGCCGCGATCAAATGTGATGCTCCTGCGTAGGCCTGAGGGAAGGGGAGCTAGTTGGCGTTCGATCCCTGCCATTACCCCCTTTGGGTGCCGACTTGGGTTGCGCGCAAGCGCGACATACCGGCTACGACGCTCAACCAGCGTAGTCACGTTCGCTTTGCCAAATTCCTGTTTGAACGCAATAAGATCGCCTTCCCAATGGCCAAACTGGCATCGCTCGGCGATGACCGCTGGTCGCTGCGCGATGGTGTTTTCGGTGGGGATGTTCAGACCTCGGGGCCTGCGCGAATAGCGACGACGGCGAGACTTGCGCTGCCGCGGCAAATGCCGTCAGAGACCTCGCTGACGCCCCTGCAGACCATAGACGAACTGGTAAATCGTCTCATGGCACACCGTCTTCCCCGTGCCAGAATGTAGCCGAAGATGACCCGAGATCTATTCCGGAGACCAACTTAGTTCCAGCCGGTCAACAATATGCGATGTCAGGGCTCCATCCCGCACCACCTTGCCGCCGCGCTGGCGCCGACTGGCAGCCTTGTCATGCGCAATTCGACCAAAGTACCCGCGGTACCAGGCGTCCTCGTCATAAAAGAAGTTGCGCTTCAGTTCGCGATAGATCGACGACGGATGCCGTCCAAGCTCAGCTGCAATTCGGTTTACCGACACGCGCGCTTCGCGCAGCAACATGATCCGATCGCGTTCCGCGAGGCTGAAATGACGGTAAGTTGCTGGGCATTGCACATCCTTTCGAGTGGGGCGGCATAGCCCCGCAAATCCTCGAAATTCGCACTTCCAGATAGAATCCACCGCCTTACA
Source organism: Sphingomonadaceae bacterium (assembly GCA_024236195.1). GTDB lineage: Bacteria > Pseudomonadota > Alphaproteobacteria > Sphingomonadales > Sphingomonadaceae > JACXVD01. The sequence goes on along the minus strand of JACKKZ010000002.1, from coordinate 69,540 downwards.
ATCGCCCGAATTGATAATATTTCTTATGTTAAATTAGCGAGGAATAGTGCATCGCTACTCAAGCGATCACTCCGACGCCGCCTCGCTACGAACATCTCCGGCCTTCCTTGCTCAGTCCAACGCAAATTGCATATAAGCGCTTATCATGATGGACGCCTGTCATGTCGCAAGGATATTACCATGGGTGATGAAGTCACACGCTGGACCGTCAATGTCGATAGCAAGACCGACATCGACCTGCGCACATATCTGGCTCAGCGCGGCATGAAAAAAGGCGATCTGTCGAAATCTATCGAGGAGGCCGTCAAATGGCGCCTGTTCGATCTGACCATTGAAGAAGCCCGGACAGCATTTGTCGATATTGGTGCCACCGATCTGGACGCACTGATCGATGAAGCCGTGTCGTCCGCTCGCTCCGGCTGATCTTCAAGACCCATTCCCGTGAAGAACAGCTTGTAGAATTGCAGCGCGTCACGCGCTACCCAAGAAGCAGGACCCGGTTTTCACCTGCCCTGACTGCCTCCAAGAAAGCCCGTGCGAGATCGGGTCTAATCGGGTATTATTGGGTATGGAATTGGATATCGGAACATCACAAAGATGAAAGAGCCGACCATCTTGATTGGCTCTGACCTTGTCAGACTCATCGCCGAAATCGATGAATTCAAGGGGATACACCCCCAAATGAGTGGTCACTTTTTGTGTGATTCGTGATTGTTTTTGAGGCATGAACCGATGCCTAATTGCGTACAACGGGGGTTTGCAGAAACGGGGGGCAAAAACGCGTCTCATCTTTGAGCACACTTTCAGCCAAAAATCTCTCCAACCACGTCCGTCGCGGTCGCCGAAGTGCAGGTGACCTCACCTGTAACTAGATTCTTGCTTTGTGTAGATTGGGGGTATCATGCTTCCGGTATAGAGCATCTGTGAAAGAGTACCATTTTGGTAGCGCACACCAAGAGTGCTGCTAGCCCTCTACCCCCTCCAACAACACCCGCGAATACAGCAAATGCGTTTGCAGTATAAAACGCCAGTCCGGATCCCCCACGGCGCCAATCCGTGATTCGAGCAGAACCTTTGTCCGCGCTCCTGTCCGTCCGGCTGCTTCGCTAATTAAGCGCGAACCCGCTCTTCCACCCGCCACACGGCGAAGCAATCCGCTTCGCCGCTTACGCCCCCCTACCGCCAATAATCCCGCCGTTCCGCCCCGTCATACTTCCCGCTCTGCAGGCAGCATTTGCTGAAACCGGCGTCCGGAGCCGCAGGGGCAGGGACCCTTGCGGCCGAGCTTATCGAGCAGTTCTACTTTACCGCCCCTGACGCTGCGCAGGCTGCGCTTCACGCGGGTCTCGCTGGGGAAGCCCTTGCGGCGTTTGCTGGTCCGCTCGAAAGCAGGGTGCGTCGTCGTACTCCTTGGTCATGGTAACCTCCTGTGGGTGAGCACCCGCCCCTCCGGCGCATGGGCGAAGGGGCGGGCACAAGGTTCAATGGAGCATCGCTCGCTCCGGCTTGGCGACCACTTGCCAGCGGTCGCGATAGAGGATCTGGCCCGGGTCGCGGGTCCAGTTCCGTTCGATCGGCACACCGCATTCCCGCAGCAGCGCCACCATGATCGAGGCATGCTCGATCGCGTCATGCGCATCTTCGCGGAACCAGCAGACGCCGTCGCTCCAGACGCGGCCCTTCGCCACCACGCCGAAGCGGCGCGGGACGGGCAGCCATTCATTGAACCAGTCCAGCTCGCGACGGATTGCGATCAGCACCGGGTGATTGTCGTAATCGCCTTCCCAATAGGTGTCAGAGGCGATGCGGAACGGCCCCGGCGCCACGCGCGCACGCGTGACGGTGCCGGGCACCGTGAAACGTAAATACATGGGATTGTCCCTCCAGCGGGGGCTGCACGAAGCCGCCCCTCACGCGAGGGACGGATCAGGCGAGTGCGCGTGCTTTCACGCGGGGCTGCGTGCCTGGAGGTATCAGCAATGCAAACATGATCTGCCTCCTTCTCGCGCAGTTCGCCCCCGGACCATCCTTGCAGAGGATTGGCCGGGGCAGGAAATGGCGCCACTAGTCGCAAATGAAATCAAAAACAAGCCCGCTTGCGTCACGCCGCCGTGAGTGAGACACTCCCCTGCGGAACCGACTCCCATCACTCAGGAGACTTGCCCATGTCCGCTTTCCGCAAAACCGCCCTTGTCGCGCTGCCGCTTGCCGGGGCGCTCGCGCTTACTGCCTGTTCGCAGCAGGCGGAAGAGCCGACCTATGAAGCTGACGCCACCGATGAAAGCGGCGGCGAGCTGATTGTGTCGGATGTTGATCCGGCAGCCGTGCCGGTGGATGTGCCGGAAACGGAAATGACACCGGTCGCACCCGAAGGCGAGGAAGCCCCCGCTGAATAGGGGCTGGCGACTTTCGGTGTAACGCCCGGAAAGCGCTTGTCTTCCCGCTCGCTTCGTGCACTCTTCCCTGCCTGACGGGAGGGAGGATTACCCATGCGACTTCGAATGATACTGGCGGCAGCGCTCGGCGCGGCATTGGCGGGCTGTGCCACGACCGCTCCGGCCGGGAATGCCAGCGATGATTTGATCCTCAACCGGATGCTATCCGGCCAGTCCGTGCTGCAGGGCAAGGAGCTGGAAGAGGCGATGGTGGCGGCCTCTGCCTATCCGCTGGGCAGCCGCGAAAACCCCGTGCGCGCCGCCATGCCGCAGGGCCAGCGCGCCTATCTCGGACGGCTCAAATGCGCGGATGGCAGCGCGCCCGCCTTCACTCGCTCCGGCAATCTCGGTCCCGGCGTCTATGGCAATATCGTCGACAATTACCGCGTGACCTGCGTGGGCGCAGACGGGCAGGAAAAGACCGTGAATGTGGTGATGGACATGTATCATCGCGGCTTTGTCGAAACCCGGCCCGTGCCCGGCTTTACCATCGAGGCACCGTGATGCGTCGCGCCCTCCTTGCCGCACTGCTGCTCGCATGGCCTGCCCTGCAGCTCGCCGCGCAAGACAATAACAACACGCCCGGCCGCGAGCATGACCCGATCACCATGGTCGAGGCGCAAGACCCGGAAATGAACGCGGCGATTGCACAAGCGCAGGCGACCTTGCCCGAATGGCTCGCCCTGCTGGCAGACCCGCCGGAAGGATCGGGCGGCTTTGCCTTCAAATTCCCGCTGGAGGGTTTTGAACATATCTGGGTCGGCGGGGTAACCCGCAATGGGGATGTACTGAGCGGTCGGCTCGCCAATGTCCCCATGCTGGAAGGCTGGCAGCAAGGTGACCGGGTGGAGGTGCCGCTCTCCGAAGTCAGCGACTGGGCATGGTGGGATGCCGATGGCAAGGCCCATGGCTATCGCACCGTCGCGGTGCTGATGCAGCGCATGCCGCCCGCGCAGGCAGAGCAATTGCGCCGCGGCTTCGGCTGGGAAGAATAGGCCCGTCGAATCTACCTTGCGCCCAGTCAAATGGCGCACATCCGCTTGTGCTATACTCGCCCTATCGAGTGATTGAGAGGAGAGTCGCCATGCAACCCGTAACCCATGCCGATCGCGAGCAGGAATTGCGCATGCTGCTCGATCAGGTGTCTGCCCATCCGGAAAAGGCCTGGACGCGCGAGCGTGAGCGGATTGCCGTGCTGCAACGCCAGCTGGCATCCGAAGCGAAAGCTGCGCAAGGCTAGCTCGGTTTAAGGCCCCTCCGCCTTTAGGGGAGGCAATGAGACTTGGTCCTGCATAGCAGGGCCTGGTCGCAGTGGGGTGGGGCGTGTGGTTGGCAGGCAGCACCCTGACAGCCCCCACCCCAACCCCTCCCCTAAAGAGGAGGGGCTTCATTGTTGTTCACACCAGCGCGCGGGGCCTGCGCCCCAGCCATTGTCGCGCGCCAGCCCTGCGCCGATCATGTGGTCGGCCAGCCATTCTTCCTTGCCGTCCACCATCCTGCGCGCACTGCGCAGCTCCCGGCCATATTTGTCGCGCGGCGGGTCATCCCCGCCATCCAGTGCATAGGGCGCAGCATTGAGCCAGTCGCGCAGTTCGGCCTTTGCACGCTGGGCCAGCTTGCGCTCGGCCTCGCAGGCCCCGTCCAGCTCCGGTGCGTCATAGCCAGCCAGCCTGACCTTGCGCCGACCGATGGCGAGCGTGTCGCCATCAATCACGCATTGACCAGAGCCTTTCTCCCCGCACAGCGTGAAACGCGTGCTGCTTTCCTGCCAGTCACCGCCGCTGGAGGGCAGCTGCCACACACACCAGCCCAGCGCCCCGAACAGCGCGAGGGCGAGGAATGGCGCCAGCCGACGCCAGGCGCGCTTCAGCCTTCTCTGACGCTGCCACTTGCGATCAAAACGGGCGGGTTTGGGAAGCTTGTTCAGATGGTCCAGCTGCCGGGATTGGGCATCGGCTCATGCTTCTGCGCCTTGAGCATGGACAGCACGGCGCGGACGATCACCAGCACCAGCGCGCCGAAGATGATCAGGATGCCGATCCCGATGATCGACAGGAAAATGCCGATGATCGAAAGGCCAAAGCCGAGCCAGAAAGTGCGGATGGAATATTCGTAATGGCTGGCTTCCCACTCTGCCTTGGGCTGGCCTTTCCAGATATAGGCCAGAACCACCCCGACAAGGTTGGTCAGGCCGCCCGAAAAGAACGACGCGATATAGAGCAGCGCAACCACGGTCGGCTGGTTCAGGTCGAAACTACCGGGTGCCGGCGGCTGCGGCGTCGGTGTGGATTCCTGTGGTTGTTCAGTCATGTCTTGGCCCCGTCCATGAATTGCCCGCAAGCTAGCGGCCCCTCGCCAATGGGTCGAGGGGGTAAAATTCCGGTAAAGGGCAAAAGTGCCTTAGTGGCCGGCTTGTTCGCGGCGGTCCTTGCCTGAACGGCGGTCACCCTTGCGGCGATCCGGCCCTTCAAACGGCATATCGGCCACGCGCCGGTCGCTTGCGCGCCGATCACTGCCGCTGCGTTTGCCGCCTGCCTGCCCGTCCAACTGGGCCATGGTGCGTCTCCACTGGCCCGGCGATGTCCGGTGGACATGCTACTCAGGGCCATCGCGCATAATCGCAGCGAGATCTTGCCAGCAGGTTAACTCTGCTCTGGCGCAGGAATACGTCCCGACAGCACGGCATAGGGATAGCTGTCATACATCTCGAACAGCTCGGTCGCCTTGCCCTCGCTATTGAAGGTCCAGAGGTCGACCTTGGGGCTGTCCATCTGCTTCAGCGTCTTGCGGCTGCGCCAGCAGGCACGGCCGATCCAGACCGCGCGATTGCCCTCGGCCAGGATGGAATCAGTGGTCGCACTGACCATTTCCCACCCCTCCGCAAGGACAGCATAATAGGTCAGCACCTCTGACCGGCCCGAAAAGCTCCGCCCCAGCGGCTCGCCCGCAAAAGAATTTTCGAGGATCGAATGAACCAGTATATCGTCAGCCATCAAGGCAAAGAAGTGCTGCGGGGTGGTGCCCCGGCTTTCATGCCAAGCCGCATAGGCGGCTGCGAGCTTGCTGCGGATCTCACTGGCCACGTTTCATTCCAATCTAGGAGGAGATCATAGCATATTCTTCCAATAGTTGCGAATCCGAAGAAATTTTGTGAGCAGAATCTGTGAAATGCGTAGCTCAGGAGCGATTTGCCACGCACCAATCTCCACGCTGGCCCTGCCACAGTTCCGCCAGCCCCTCTGCGACCAGCACTTGGCCCAGCGATTGGCCATCGCGCATGACCACGCGCAGTTTGCGCCCGTAACGGTCTTCATCACGCCCCTGACGGGCGAGGGTGAAAGGACCATCATTGAGCAGGTCCAGCAGCCGCCATGTGGCGCGGCGGCCCAACTCTGCTTCATGGGGGCAGGCCGGGCGGCTGGTTTCGGGTGTGTTGATATCGGCAATGCGGATCTTGGTGCCGTCCAGCCAGAATGTATCGCCATCGACAACGCAAGTGATGCGCGGCCCGCTATTGCAGGGGACAAAGCGGGCTCCTCCTGCTTGCTGCGCATGTGCCGATGGAGGAAGCAGCAGGAACAGGGCAAGCAGCAAGGCGAGGGTGGCGCGCATCGCTCAGTACTGTCGCTGGCCGAGTGATTTTCCCCTATTCCGGTTTCGCCCCTAGGGAATCTCCCCTAGCGCTTCCCCAATCGCGAACGAATCGCTAAGCGCCGCAGCCATCCCGGCGCGCAAGGATACAATTATGGGCAATACGCAGGATTCGAAGATGCTGGCCAAGGCAGAAGTGCTGATCGAGGCGCTGCCCTATTTCCAGCGCTATGCCGGGCGCACTTTCGTGGTCAAATATGGCGGCCATGCGATGGGCGACCCCGAGGCGGCAGAGGATTTTGCCGAAGATATCGTGCTGCTCAAAGCTGTCGGGATCAACCCGGTGGTGGTCCATGGCGGCGGCCCGCAGATCGGCGCGATGCTCAAGAAGCTGGGCGTGGAAAGCACCTTTGTTGACGGGCTGCGGGTGACGGACAAGGCGACCGCCGAAGTCGCGGAAATGGTCCTGTCGGGCGCGATAAACAAGCAGCTGGTCAGCTGGATCGCCAATGCCGGAGGCAAGGCGCTGGGGATCTCGGGCAAGGATGCAGGCCTCGTCACCGCGACCAAGGTCCAACGCTCGACCAAGGACCCGGAAAGCAATATCGAACAGGCGATTGACCTGGGTTTTGTAGGCGAGCCGAGCAAGGTGGACACGACCATCCTCGATACGGCTGTGGCAGCCGGGATGATCCCGATTGTCGCGCCGATTGGTGCGGGTGAGGACGGGCATACCTATAACATCAATGCAGACACGATGGCGGGTGCGATTGCTGCGGCATTGGGTGCAGCGCGGCTATTCCTGCTGACCGATGTGAAGGGCGTGCTGGATAAAGAGGGCAATTTGCTGACGGACCTGACCCCGGCGGATATCGCCGGGCTGCGGGAAGATGGCACGATCAGCGGCGGGATGATCCCGAAGCTGGAAACCTGCGTCCACGCGGTGGAGGCAGGTTGTGAAGCAGCCGTTGTTCTCGACGGTCGCGTGCCGCATGCGATGCTGCTGGAATTCTTCACCGCACGCGGCGCTGGTACGCTGATCCGCGCAGGGGATGCTTGAAAGCGGCGCGATCCGTATTGGGTGGTTGATACACCGCTGCTTGCTCGGCTAGGGCTTGTATAAACAGGGTGGCGGCAAACGCAGCCGACGAAAGGAAGAACCTTGGTCCTCATAACCATCGCGCAGATACTGGACGTGCTCATCAACGTCCTTGTCATGCTGATCATTGTGCAGTTCGTGATCGGGCTGCTGTTTGCCTTCAACGTGATCAATTCCAGCAACGACTTCATTATGCAGGTCTATCGCTCGATTGACGCGGTATTAGCACCCGTGCTCAACCCGATCCGGCGGATCATGCCCAGCACTGGTGCGATTGATTTCTCGCCGCTGGTCCTGATTATTGGCCTGACCATCCTGCAGATCGTGGTTACAAATTTGGCGATTACCTATTCATGAGCGCACAATTGATTGACGGTAAGGCCTTCGCAGAAGGCTTGCGGAAGAAAGTCGGCACGATTGCCGCATCGTTTGAAGTTGCAGCAGGCCGCAAGGCAGGGCTTGCGGTGGTGCTGGTCGGCGAAGATCCGGCCAGCCAGGTCTATGTGCGGTCCAAGCACAAGGCGACCGTGGACTCCGGGATGAAAAGCTTCGAGCACCGCCTGCCCGCCGATACGGACGAAGCAACGCTGCTCGCGCTGGTGGACCAGCTCAACAATGACCCCGCCGTCGACGGTATCCTCTGCCAGTTGCCGCTCCCCGGCCATCTTGACGAGCAGACCGTGATCAGCGCGATCAGCCCGGACAAGGATGTGGACGGCTTCCACATCATCAACGCCGGGCGCTTGTCGGTTGGACAGGAAGGCTTCGTGCCGTGCACTCCGCTCGGCTGCCTGATGCTGCTGAAGGACCGGCTGGGCGATCTTTCCGGCCTTGAAGCTGTCGTGGTCGGTCGCTCCAACATTGTCGGCAAGCCGATGGCGCAGCTCCTCACCGATGCCAACGCCACTGTCACTATCGCGCATAGTCGCACCAAGGACCTGCCCGATGTCGTCCGTCGGGCCGACATTGTCGTGGCCGCTGTCGGCCGCCCGGAAATGGTCAAGGGTGACTGGATCAAGCCCGGTGCGACCGTGATCGACGTCGGCATCAACCGCCTTGATCCGGAACCGGGCAAGGACAAGGGCCGACTGGTGGGTGATGTCGATTTTACCAGCGCCCGCGAAGTGGCAGGCGCAATCACCCCGGTCCCCGGTGGTGTAGGCCCGATGACTATCGCCGTGCTGCTGCGCAACGCGCTGGTCGCTGCACATCGCAATGAAGGGCTGGCCGTTCCGGCTGATCTCTGATCGCAGGCGGTTGCCGCTGAAACCAGGATTGGCAGCGGGTGAGTGCGCAGCTAGAAGCGGCGCATGACCCGCCTATCCCATGCCCTGATCCCGGCCTTGATCCCGCTTCTCCTCCTTGCTGGCTGCAGCACTGCGGGGGGCGGGCAGGGTGGCCAGCGCAGCGCGCGCGGTGCGCCTGCGATGAAGCTTCCGGAAACGGCCAATCCCAGTGCTGTCGTAGCGCGCGAGCTCGCTTTTGCGCGCATGGCGCGGGAAGAAGGGCAATGGACCGCCTTTCGTGCTTTCGCCGCGCCCGGCGCGGTTCTGCATGGGCAGGGCGGCCCGATAGAGGCCTTGCCGTGGCTGGAAGGGAAGCTGGACCCGCCCAAATCCGTGCAATGGGCACCGCGCGCCGTATGGTCCAGCTGTGACGGTGGCACGGTTGTATCCTTTGGTCGCTTTGCCGAGCCGGAGGGACAATTCGGCTATTTCGTCACTGTCTGGGAACGGCAAGGCGATGGCGAGTATAAATATGTCTATGATTTCGGCTGGCCCGATGCGGAGTTGACCCGGGCCGAGCAGAAGCGACTGGCAGAGCAAACGGCGCAAGGCGAGGACAATGCCATCCTCGTCGAGGCCTATAATTTCATCGAAGGCAATGTCGCCCAATGCGCGAAGGGCGAAACCATTCCCGAAGTACCGGGTTCTGCCGGGGGACTGACTATCAGCTCACCCGACATGCAGTTCAAATATACCAGCTCCAAAGACGGCACCCTTCAATGGCGCTGGGGCCAGTTGCCGGACGGAACGCGCAAATTCTCGGCGATCTACCTCCAAGACGGCCAATGGGCACAGGCCTTGTCCCACACTGTCCCAGCGGCAGGGAAATAGGCCATGGTCGAACTGTTCCTCTCCGCCTTTGTCACGCTGTTCGTGGTGATTGACCCGCCCGGTTGCGCCCCGATCTATGCGGGGTTGACCCACGGGGCGAGCCCGCAACAGAGCCGGGTGATGGCAATTCGCGCGACGATCATTGCCGCCGTCATCCTCGTGATCTTTGCGCTGTTCGGGCAGGACTTGCTGAATGCGCTGCATATCGAGCTGGACAGCTTCCGCATTGCCGGCGGGATCATGCTGTTCCTGATCGCGCTGGAAATGGTGTTCGAGAAACGGACCCAGCGGCGCGAAGAGCGTGCCGAGAAGATTAACGCGCAAAATGATCTGACACCAGAGGTGGAGGATGTGTCAGTATTCCCCATGGCGATGCCCATGCTTGCCGGGCCGGGCGCGATTGCGGCAGTCATGCTGTTGCAGAACGAAGCAAACGGGACGGAGGAAAGCCTCGTTGTCCTCGCTGCGCTGGGTGCCGTGTTGCTTCTGACAGCTATTGCCCTTGTCGCCGCCGCCCCGCTGATCCGCCTGCTGGGTGACCGGGTGGAAGCGGTGATTACCCGTTTGCTCGGTGTGTTGCTGGCGGCGCTGGCGATCCAATATGTGATTGACGGGATCAGCGGGGGTTTTGGGTTGGTCGAGGCGGCTGCGTAGCGCCTTTGAATGCTCTCGCGTAGCCCCTCATCCAGCTTTCGCTAGGCGCTGCGCGCCAAGCTCCAGCATCCTTCTCCCAAGGGGAGAAGGATATGAAGGCTTGCGAACTTGTTCGCTAGCCGCAGTTGGATGAGGGGTTTCGGCTTCGCTTGTCGCACCAAACCAGTGCGCAGCGCTGCACGGCTGGAAAGCAACCACTCAGTGTAAACTCTGCAATTGGTGCGAAAGGCCCCATACACAAGGATTTCGCACGCCGGAGAGCGTGGGCCTGCGGAAAGATTACTGCAACGTCACCCGGTCGTCATCCCCGTCGCGCCGCCCGAAGAACTGCATCAACTGCACCAGCAATTCGCAGCGTTCGCCCAGAGTATGGGCTTCGAGCAGGGCTTGCTTTGCCGCCGGATCGAAAGGCGCGATCTGGCTGACCCCGTTGACCAGCGATTCATCGTCCAGCCGGGCAACAGAATCCCAATCGACGCTGTAACCCTGCGCGTCGGCAAAGCGTTTTGCTTCCCGCTCTAGGCTGGCGCGTTCGATGCTGGCCAGCACCGCGTCTTCGGCTTCGGTGATCTGCTCGGCCTCCACCTGCCGATAGGGGGTGGAAACATCGAGCTCCTGCACCAGCCGGAAGCGCGCCTCGCCATCGAGGATGATGTTATAGCGGCCATCTTCGAGCGCTTCGACATCACCGATGCGCCCGATGCAGCCTATGGTGAACAGCGGCGCGCCTTCTTCTGCCCGCTGTGGCTGGATCATGCCAATCAACCGGTCTTTCACCAGCGCGTCGCTGACCATCGCGCGATAGCGCGGCTCAAAGATATGCAGCGGCAATTGCAGGCCCGGAAACAGCACTGCGCCGCTCAGGGGGAAGATGGTGAGCCGCATAGATGCCTTATCCGAACAGAATCTTGGACAGGCGGCGGCGGGTGGTGACGACCCAATCGTCTTCCAGCCCTACCGCCTCGAAGATCTGCAACAGCTTGGTCCGCGCGGCGCCGTCATTCCATTCTCGATCCGCCTGCACCATGGCGAGCAGCACATCTGCCGCTGCATCGCGCTGACCAGCCGCATAGGCGGCCTCGGCATAGGCAAGCTGGGCACCCATGTCGGTGGGGTCGGCCTCAGCCTTGGTTTTCAGCGTGGCCAGCTCGCCTTCGTCTACTTGTGTCCCGGCAAGGTCGAGCGCGCTCTTGGCTTGCTGGATCGCGGCATCGCCTGCCATTCCCTCAGGGAGTGCGTCATATACAGCCTGTGCCTGTTCGGCATGGCCCGCAGCGACCAGTGCACGAATCAATCCGGCATGGGCGGGCGCACTATCCGGCGCGATTTCCACGATCTGGGAAAAGATCCCCGCCGCCCGTTCGCCATCGCCTTCTTCCAATGCCTGCTCACCCATGACGAGGAATTGCGACACATCCTGCTGCGGCTGGCCGCCGCCAGGCTGGATTGGCAGCTTTTCCAGCAGCTGGTCGAGCATCTGCTTTAGTTGGGATTCGCTGCGCGCATTGGTCAGGTCTGCCACTGGCTGGCCCTGGAACATGGCATAGACGGTCGGGATGGACCGCACCTGGAATTGCGCCGCGATGAATTGTTCTTCGTCCACATTGACCTTGGCCAGAACAACACCCTTGTCCGCATAATCCGCTGCGACCTTTTCCAGCACCGGGGTCAGCGCCTTGCACGGGCCGCACCATTCCGCCCAGAAGTCGAGGATGACGAGATTGGTCATCGAAGGCTCGACGATATTCTGCTTGAAACGGTCGACTGCCTTCTGCTCGTCGATGTTGAGACCCATGCTGGCCATGGCACTATTCCCCTGAACGCGAAAAATTCCGAAGCTGCAACATGGGGCTTTGCGCGGATTTGTGAAGGGCAAAGCGGCTATTTGGCCGGGTTTGTCCCCTTTGAGCAAAAGAGTTAGCCGAGAGTGCGATTTCCCTCTTGCGAGTCACAAAACCCGGTGCTAACCGCGCGCCTCCCCACCGGAACAACTGCTTCCGGTAGCGCCAGTGAGCGGGCGTAGCTCAGGGGTAGAGCACAACCTTGCCAAGGTTGGGGTCGAGAGTTCGAATCTCTTCGCCCGCTCCATTTTCTCTCCCTCCGTGGTCGTCCGTCGCCTGCATGCGGGGAAATGCTGCGTTCATCGCAGCTATTGCACATTTCTTCGTCTGGGGGGGCAATGCCCCTTGCGCCGGGCTGCTCGCACACCTAGCTGCCGTAATGTAATTACATATCATATAATTTTGATTTCCCGGCCTGCTGACAGGATTTTCCATGCGCTTCCCACCTTCGCTTGCCTGTACTTCCCTTCTCGTCCTCACTCTTGGCCTCGCTGTGCCTGCGCATGCGGAAGAGCAGCGCGAGAGCAACACTGCTGCCCAGGATGCCCCGTCGGACGATTTTCATGATCGCCGGGTTGATGATTTTGGCGAGATCGTGGTCAGCGCTGTGGGTGTGACCCAGCTGGACGTGCTGGCTGGCACATCCGTGATGGAGGGGACGGAGCTGCAGAGCAACCTCGACGGGCAGGTGGGCGAAGTTCTTGCCAAGCTGCCCGGTGTTTCGGCGACCGGTTTCTCTCCCGGTGCGTCCCGCCCGGTTTTGCGCGGCTTTTCCGGGGAGCGGGTGAAGGTGTTGGTGGATGGACTGGGCGCGCTGGATGCGTCCAACACTTCTGCCGATCATGCCGTGTCGATTGACCCGCTTACAGCAGAGCGGATCGAAGTCCTTCGCGGCCCCGCGGTGTTGCTGTTCGGCAGCCAAGCGATTGGCGGGGCGGTCAACGTGATCGACAAGCGCATTCCGCTGCGGCGGATGAAAGAACCGTTCCACATCGACGCGCTGGCGGGTTTCAACACGGCCGCTGACTTGCGCGAGGGAGGCGCTTCGCTTGACCTGCCGCTGGGCCAGATGTTCGTCTTCCATGCCGATGGTGCCTATCGCAAGACCGATGATCTGTCGGTACCGGGCTACGTGATCGCACCAGGCCTGCGTACCGATTTGCTCGCCGATGCGGCAGAACACGAGCTGGATGGCGAGCCGGACGAAGCCGAAGAGCTGCGCGAGGCGGCATTGCAGCGCGGCAAGCTCCCGAACAGTGCGACGGAAACATGGTCCGCCAATGCCGGGCTTGCCTTGTTCGCGGGGGAGAGCAATCTTGGTTTCTCCTTCGGCATTTACGACACCAGCTATGGGGTGCCCGGCCGCCCCGGCATGGGCCATCTTCACGAAGAAGGTGCAGCCTCGCTTAAGGGCCTTGTCGCCGCCGAGGGTGAGGATGGCCATGGCGAAGGCGATGTGACCATTGGCATGCGCCAATATCGCGCCGACATGCGCGGCGAGCTGGCGCTCGGCGGCGGCTTCTTCTCCCAGTTACGTACGCGTGTTGGCTATAGCGACTATACCCACACCGAGTTTGAAGGCGACGAAGTGGGCACCGTATTCAAGGTGGCAGGCATTGAGGCGCGGGCGGAGCTGATCCAGAAGCAGCAGGGCAGCTGGCGCGGGTCCATTGGCACGCAATATTACTTCCGCGATTTCGAAGCGATCGGGGCCGAGGCCTTTGTCGCACCCAACCGGACCGACCAGTTCGCTGTCTTTGCCTTGCAGGAAGTGGGCGTGGGGCCGGTGCAGCTGGAATTCGCCGGACGCTATGAATCGACTGCCGTCAATTCCAACCCGCTGGGTGTGGAGCGGGATTTCTCGACTCTGTCCGGTGCTATCGGCATCGCCCATGAAACAGAGGGTGGGCTGCGCTTCGGCGTGACCGGCTCCCGCGCCCAGCGCGCACCGAGCGGGGAAGAGCTGTTTTCCGACGGTCCGCATATCGCCACGCAAGCCTATGAAGTTGGTGACCCCGGCCTCTCGAAGGAAAGCGCTTGGGGGCTGGAGGGCTATGTCCGCGGGCGGCTGGGCCTCGCCGATATCAGTTTCGCTGTGTTCAAGAACTGGTTCAGCGATTACATCTACCTGTCCGAAACCGGACTGGAAGAAGATGCGCTGCCGGTGTTTGCCTACCTCCAGGGCGATGCCAGCTATTTCGGGGTGGAGGGCGAAGTCACTCTCCCGATTATCGACAGTGGCCCGTTCCGGCTCGTGGCTGACCTGCGCGGCGACTATGTCCGCGCGCGGCTATCCGATGGCACCCCGCTGCCGCGCATCCCGCCGCTCAGCCTGCTTGGCGCGCTGGAAGGCAAGACCGAGCATTTCGATGGCCGCGTGGAAGTGCAATGGTTTGACAGCCAGACCAGCACCGCCCCGTTTGAAACCGCGACGGACAGCTTCGCCTTCGTCAATGCCTCGCTGGCGTGGAAACCACTGCGGGGCGGTAATAATCTGACCATCCTGTTCCAGGTCGACAATATCTTCAACGCCGAAGGGCGCCGCCATGCCAGCTTTACCAAGGACTTTGTCCCGCTGGCGGGCCGCAATTTCAAACTCAGCGCGCGGGTAAGCCTCTAGGCCTTATTCCTCCACCGCAAATGTAAGCCCGGCATGGTCCTCCAGCCGGGCTTGCAGCGCCTCGCCCAGCAGCGCGCCCGGCGTCCAGATGCCGCCTTCTCCGGTGCTGTGGAGCAGCGCCATGCCCGTCTCGCTCAGCATCTTGCAGGTCGAGCCATAGCCGGGATCGCGATCCCCCTTCACACTGGCGCGGATCGTGGTGCCATCGGGATATTCGCCGATATAGAGGATGTCGTAGAAGCCGTTTTCGCGCTCTTCCTTGCTCGGCCCGTCACCGGGTTTCAGCTTCTTGTCGCCAAGCGGGTTCGCCTTGGCCATCATCTCCGCCATCGCCTTGCCTGCTTCGCCGGGGGTGGTCATCACCATCTCGTCATAGGTGAAATCCTCGCCCCACGGGTGGCCGAGCAGGAAATTGGTGCGGTGGACATTCTTGGTGTTGATCGGCGCCATCACGAAGGGCGCGGTCCATGTCCCGGTCGCCTTGTCATATTCCGGGATCATGCCGGAGGGCTGCGACGGCCCTTCGAAACCCGGCGTCAGCGCAAAGCTCGATTTCAGCAACAGCGCGAGCGAGGGTTTCTTGGCAATCGCCTTGAAGGTCTCCGTCATGCTTGCCATCGTCCCGCCCGAGGCACCGCCCTGCATCTTGCGGACCCGGCCTTTGACGCGCGGAGCGGGCTTGCCATGGCGCGCGATCGCCTCGCGCTGGAGGAACGCCACGCCAAGGTCGAAGGGGATGGAATCAAACCCGCAGGAAAAGCAGATCCGCGCCCCGCTCGCCCTGGCGGCCTCGCCATGCTGGTCGATCATTTCCCGCATCCACAGTGGCTCGCCGCTGAGGTCGGCATAGGCGGTCCCGGCAGCGACACAGGCGGCGACGAGATCGCTGCCATAGAGCTGGTAAGGCCCGACCGTGGTCAACACCACCTTCGTCCGCCCGGCCAGCTCCGCCAGGCTCGCCGGATCATCGGCATTGGCGACCACCAGCGGCGTGGTGTCCGGCGCGCCGATTTCGTCGCGCACCTCCGCCAGCTTCGCGGCGCTGCGCCCGGCCATTGCCCAGTTCGGCGCATCTGCCCGCCCGGCATAATGCGTGGCGAGATATTCCGCCACGAGCCGCCCGGTGAAACCGGTCGCGCCATAGATCACAATATCGAATTCGCGGGTCGTCATCGGGCCATCTCCCCAGGGTCTTTATCTTGCGCAAGGGATGCGCCTGCCAGTCACCTGAGTCAAAGCCGTTACGGCAGCAACGGTTCCCGGCTCAGAGCCGCGGCAAAGTTACCCCGCGCTGGCCCATATATTTGCCCGCGCGGTCCTTGTAACTCGTCTCGCAGCGTTCATTGCCTTGCAGGAACAGGAACTGGCACGCTCCTTCGTTGGCATAGATCTTCGCCGGCAGCGGCGTGGTGTTGGAAAACTCCAGCGTCACATGGCCTTCCCAGCCCGGCTCCAGCGGCGTGACATTCACGATGATCCCGCAGCGCGCATAGGTGCTCTTGCCGAGGCAGATCACCAGCACATCTTCCGGCACGCGAAAATATTCCACCGTCCGGGCCAGCGCAAAGCTGTTGGGCGGGATCACGCAGACATCAGTCTTGCGATCAACAAAGCTGTTGGAGGCGAAATCCTTCGGATCGACCACCGCGCTATCGACATTGGTGAAGATCTTGAACTCATCCGCCACGCGCGCGTCATAGCCATAGGAAGAGAGGCCATAGGAAATGCACCCCTCACGCCGCTGCGCCTCCACGAAAGGCTCGATCATGCCATGCTCTTGCGCCTGCGCGCGGATCCACTTGTCTGAAAGAATCGCCATGCCGGAGTGATTCCGCAAGGGGCGGGCCGGGGCAAGGGGAGGGCGTGGATTATCCCCCTTGTCATGCCGATCCTCCCTAAATTGCGACAGCCATTTGGGGAGGTGGCGCAGCGCCGTAAGGCGCTGTGACGGAGGGGTGGCAGCGCCCCATACCCCTCCACCCCGAGGCCTGCGGCCTCGCGGTCCCCCTCCCCATTTGGCTGACGCAAAATGAGGAGGACCTGGGTGAGCAAGGCGCGTCCAACTTCTTCTCCCGGTGGGAGAAGGATGGCGCAGCTTGCTCCGTATGGAGCTAGCGTAGCCTGGATGAGGGTTTTCGACCTCCCGGATCGCACCAACAGGGTTACACATGTGACAATGTGTAACCCATAAACCAGTGTCGAAATCCAGCTTTTCCAATACCTTGCGAGGTGACGGACAGGGTGACACCCTATAGGGAGAAAACACCCCTTGGTGGCTGACCTCGGCATAGTGGAGAGGAGAGAAAAGCGCACATTCCATCGCGCAGGGTAGAGCACAGATGGGGGGCTGTAGGACAGGGGGAAGGCTCGACCAAAAACCTCTCGTCGCCCCGTCCCTTCGACAGGCTCAGGATGACACGGGGCTAGGCTTCCCCTGCGACCCACGATCCGCCATGAGGTGCGCATGGAAAGGGGCGGCTGGGTCTATATCATGGCAAACCGCTATCGCGGCGGGATGTATGTTGGCGTCACCTCCGATCTGATCCGGCGCGTCTGGCAGCACCGCGAAGGCAAGGGCTCAATCCACGTCGCAGACTTCAACAAGAAGCTGCTGGTCTATGCCGAGCGGCACGAGGAGATTGAGCAGGCCATCGCCCGCGAAAAACTCGTCAAGAAATGGCGCAGGGAATGGAAGTTCGCGCTTGTCGAGGCAGACAACCCGGACTGGCTCGATCTGTGGGACCAATGGTATCCATCCGAGCAGGCCTTGCACCCGGATCAAGATTAGCCAAGCCCCGTGTCAAGCACGGGGCGACGATTTGGTTTTTATTGAGGGATTTGCGGGCTGAACGACTGGGGAGGGCCGCATCGCAACATTGCGCGCAAACAGGCCAATCGCATGGCCACCCCTAACCCCTCCCCGTCGCCCCGTGCTTGACACGGGGCTTGGCTTTCCTCGCGAACCGCGATGCGGCATGAAGTGCGCATGGAAAAGGGCGGCTGCGTCTACATTATGGCGAACCGTCATCGTGGCGGGATGTAGGACAGCGTGGAGCCATTGTAATAGAACATTGAAGGTCAGGATTTTTTTACTTGAGGCTGATTGGCGCTTCACATTAGGTTAGCGCATGCCCGCTTTATCGGGGGAGGGCCAAAATGAATCTCGAAAGTCTGGCTGAAATTAAGGGCAAGGGTGAGCAGGCTCGGTTGTTTCCGGTGCTTGCGGAGAGTTCGAAGGAAGGCCGCACTCTGTCCATCCTTTTAGCGACAATGTCGCATGTCACAGAGTTCGCCGATGCGATTTTGCGGCCTCTCGGTCGACCTGTCGGTGCGCGTACCAAGGTCGAAGCTTTCACTGAAGTCAGTTTTGAGAAATGTAGCGACCCAAATAGCCGTCCTGATGGGATTCTTGTTGTCAAAACAGGTAAGACTGTTTGGAGAGCGCTCATTGAGGCCAAGATCGGAAATGGGAAGCTCAGCAAAGATCAAGTTGAGAGGTATCTAGGTATCGCGCGCGACGTGGGCGTGGAAGCTCTGATCACGATCTCCAATGATTTCACATCTTCGCCTGGCAAGCATCCAATCGCGGTTGACAAGCGACTATTGAAGAAGACCGAGCTTTTTCACTTGTCTTGGTTTTCATTTCTGACTGCTATCAAACTTCTGGATAGCAAGGAGACAGTCGAGGACAGCGATCATCGTTTTGTCCTTCATGAATTGGAGCGTTTCCTCCTACATCCCAGTGCAGGACTGCAGCGTTTCACACAAATGTCGCCTTCTTGGACCGAGATTCTGGATCGGATACGCGGCGGCCTGTCTACTCCGAAAACAAGTATCGAGGTCTCGGAGGTTGTATCGAGTTGGCATTCAGAATTGAATGATCTTTGCCTACTGTTGAGCCGAGAAACAGGTGCAACTGTCGGTTTGAAGCTACCACCAAAATTTCGAAATGATGCTTCTGTCTGGGAGAGCAATGATTGTAGTTTGGTAGCTGAAAAAAGGCTGCTGAAAGCCGCGCTGCAAATACCAAACGCTGCAACCGAACTAGAGATTGAAGCGGACCTTTCGAGCCGTACCTTGCGAATCTTTTCAAGGCTATCGGCTCCGTTGGACAAAGTGAGGCAAGCTTCACGCGTTAATTGGCTGCTGAAACAGCTAGAAGGCAGTGAAGGTGAGGCAATTCGTATCCAGTCTCATTGGCCGGGAGCTGCACCGGTCATCGAAAGCTCACTTTCAGACGCGAGGAATGATCCAGAGGTGCATTCCCACCCATCTAAGACCATGCTGCCTCATTCCTTTACTGTTGCCATGCGAATGGAAGACGGTCGGAAGTTTGGTGGGCGCAATACATTCATTGCAGAACTCGAGGCCCTAACTCTGGAATTCTATGGCTTGGTTTTGAGCCAGCTTAGGGCTTGGCAGCCCCCTGCGCCTCAATTGAAGCGCGACGAGGTGCAGCCACAGGACGTAAGCGCAGGTGCAGATGGCGATGTGAGCTAGGTGAGGCGGCATTTCGCAGCACCAAATTTTCCCAAGCCAAACCCGAACAATCCCGCTATAGGCGCGCCATTCCGATGCCCTGCGCCGCCAGAAGCGCGCCGTATCGCTGACCTGTCCCGCCAGTTTGCGTGACCCAATGTCGCCCGTGCCCAGCAGCACGGGCCGCGAAGTGATTGTGAGTGTGATGAGTTTTTCCTTCCTGCCGCCCGTCCTGGGCGAAGCCCTGTCGCAGCGCGGCTATGCCGAGCTGACCGCTGTCCAGTCCGCCGTGATCGAGCCGGAGGCGGAGGGGCGCGACCTTGTTGTCTCGGCGCAGACCGGTTCGGGCAAGACCGTCGCTTTCGGCCTCGCCATGGCGCCGCAATTGCTCAGCGAAGAGGGCGCGCTGCGCCGCAGCCGCGGGCCGCTGGCGCTGGTGGTTGCGCCCACGCGTGAACTTGCCTTGCAGGTCAGCCGCGAGCTGGGCTGGCTCTATGCCGGGGCGGGGGCGCGGATTGCGACTTGCGTGGGGGGCATGAACCCCAGCCAGGAACGCCGCGCGCTGCAGGCAGGCGCAACCATCGTGGTCGGCACGCCGGGCCGTTTGCGTGACCATCTGGAGCGCGGCGCGCTGGACCTGTCAGGGCTGGCCGCCGTGGTGCTCGATGAAGCGGACGAAATGCTCGACATGGGCTTCCGCGAAGAGCTGGAGGAAATCCTCGACGGCACGCCGGAGGACCGCCGCACGCTGCTCTTCTCCGCCACCATGCCGCGCCCGATCGAAGCGCTCGCCCGCCGGTATCAGCGCGATGCACTGCGCATCAGCACGCGCGGCGATGATCGCGGCCATGGCGATATTGCCTATCAGGCGGTGACGGTTGCCCCGTCCGAGATCGAACATGCGGTGGTCAATCTGCTGCGCTTCCACGAGGCGGAGACCGCGATCTTGTTCTGCGCCACGCGCGACAATGTGCGGCACCTCCATGCGACCTTGCAGGAGCGCGGCTTTGCCGTGGTGGCGCTGTCGGGCGAGCATTCGCAGTCGGAGCGCAACCATGCGCTGCAGGCGCTGCGTGACCGGCGCGCGCGGGTCTGCGTTGCGACTGACGTGGCCGCGCGCGGGATCGACCTGCCTTCGCTCAGCCTGGTGGTTCATGTCGAGATACCGCGCGATGCAGAGACGTTGCAGCATCGCTCAGGCCGCACCGGGCGCGCGGGGAAGAAGGGCACGGCCGTGCTCGTCGTCCCCTATCCGCGCCGCCGCCGGGTGGAATCCATGCTGCGCCATGCGCGGGTGGAGGCCGAGTGGATCGACGCGCCCAGCCGCGAAGCGATCCGCGCGCAGGACCGCGAGCGGCTGCTCGCCGATTTGCTCCAGCCGGTCGAGGTGGAGGATGATGACCGCGAACTGGCCGAGCGCCTGCTGGCTGAACGCAGCCCGCAGGAAATAGCCGCCATGCTGGTGCGCGCGGCTCGCAGCTCCATGCCGGAGCCGGAAGAGCTGGCCGCGAACACGCCCGCTGCTCGCGAAAAAGCGCGCGAGGAACGCCATCGCCCCGGTTTTGAAGACACGGTCTGGTTCCGCATGGCGGTCGGCCGCCGCCACAATGCCGAGCCGCGCTGGATCCTGCCGCTGATCTGCCGCCGCGGGCATATCACCCGCAATGAAATCGGCGCGATCCGGGTGGGGCCGAACGAAACTCACTTCCAGATACCGCGCACTATTGCGGACCGCTTTGCCGATGCCGTCGAGCGCACCGCGCAGGATGAGGACGAGAACGACACGATCCACATCGAAGCTTCCGCCGAACCCCCGCGCGATGTCGCGCGCCGCAACCGCCGCGAAGGCCGCAGCGACAATGCCGGCGGCCCGCGTGTGCGCGCCAAGCCCTTCCACCGCGGGAGAGGCCCGGATCGCAAGGGTCCGGATCGCAAGGGTGATGACCGCAAAGGGGGTGGCGGCAAGCCCGTCGGCCGAAAATTCGGCAAGAAGCCGGGCGGGAAACCGAAGCGGTAGGAGCAGGGGGACGTTCGCGGTTACTCAAGCCCCTCCCCTTCAGGGGAGGGGTTGGGGTGGGGGCTGTCAGCATGCGATGGGCTGGCGGCCAACCCCCACCCCACTGCGACTAGGCAGCAAGCTGCCAAGTCTCGTTGCCCCTCCCCTGAAGAGGAGGGGCTTCGATCCGCCTTTTACCCGTTATACCCGCGATACCATTCGACGAATTTCGGCACGCCCACTTCGATGCTGGTGGTCGGTTCGTAACCCAGATCGTTGCGGATCGCTTCGATATCGGCGAAGGTCTTGTGCACGTCGCCCGGCTGCATCGGGAGCATTTCCATCTGAGCCTTGCGGCCCAGTGCATCCTCAAGCACGTTGATGAGCTTCATCAGCGGTTCGGACTGGTTGTTGCCGATATTGTAGACCGCATGCGGCTTCACGCTGCCGCCGGGTTTTTGCGCGCCATCGTCAGCGGGCGGATGGTCGAGGCAGGCGATAACGCCCGCGATAATGTCGTCAATATAGGTGAAGTCGCGGTACATATCGCCATGGTTGAACACCGGGATCGGCTTGCCATTGATGATGTTCGCGGTGAACTTCCACAGTGCCATGTCGGGCCGGCCCCACGGGCCATAGACGGTGAAGAACCTGAGGCCTGTGAGCGGCAGGCGGAACAGATGCGCGTAGGTCTCACTCATCAGCTCGTCCGCCTTCTTGGTCGCGGCATAGAGCGACACGGGGTGATCGCAGCGATCCTCGACCGAGAAAGGCACTTTGTCATTCCCGCCATAGACCGAGCTGGAGCTGGCATAGACCATATGCGCCACCCCCCGGTGTCGCGCCAATTCCAGCATGTTCACATGGCCGACGAGGTTCGACTGGACATAGGCATGGGGGTTGTCGATCGAATAGCGCACGCCCGCCTGCGCGCCGAGATGGACGATGTGGCTGAACTCCGTCCCCTCCAGCGCGGCCAGCAGCGCGGCATTGTCGGCAAAGTCGAGCCGGTGGAAGGTGAAGCTATCACCGTGCCGGTCAGACAGGCGGCGCAGCCGTGCCTCTTTCAGCGAGACAGCGTAATAATCATTGCAATTGTCGATCCCGATCACGCGCTCTCCGCGCGCCAGCAGGGCTTCGGACAAGGCAGCGCCAATAAAGCCTGCCGCGCCGGTGACGATAGTGGTCCTGGTCATGCGCGGCCCTTAGCATATCCGCGCCAAGAAGCGGTTAATGAACAGCCCCTATCCGCTGGCCAGCAGGCTGGCATTGCCTCCGGCGGCGGTCGTGTCGGTGCAGGTCACGCGTTCGGTGGCGAAGCGGGCGAGATAATGCGGGCCGCCAGCCTTGGGGCCGGTGCCCGACAGGCCCTCTCCGCCAAAGGGCTGGCTGCCCACCACCGCGCCGATCTGGTTGCGGTTGATATAGAGATTGCCCACGCGTGCTTTCGCCTGAACCAGCCGGTGCGTCGCTTCGATGCGGCTGTGGAGGCCGAGGGTGAGGCCGTATCCGGTGGCGTTGATATCCGCGATCACTTGCTCCAGCTCGCCCGCCCTGAACCGCACGACATGCAGGACGGGGCCGAAATTCTCGCGTTCCAGCTCAGCGATGGAGGTGATTTCGATAATCGTCGGCGGGACGAAACAGCCATGCTCGCTGCCAGACTCGCCTTGCCAGATGGCTTTCCCGGCTGACGCCATGGCGGCGATATGCGCGTCGAGACCGGCCTTGGCCTCGCCATCGATCACCGGGCCGACATCGGTGGCAAGATCCTCGGGATCGCCGATCACCAGCGCCTCAAAGGCGCCCAGGATCATCTCGAGCATGGTATCGGCAACATCGTCCTGCAGGTAGAGTACCCGCAAAGCGGAGCAGCGCTGGCCTGCGCTTTGGAAGGCGCTTGCCACCACATCGCGCGTGACCTGTTCGGGCAAGGCCGAACTGTCGACGATCATCGCGTTCTGCCCGCCGGTTTCGGCGACCAGCTGGGCGAGCGGGCCATCGCGCGCGGCGAGGCTGCGGTTGATCGCGCGGGCGGTATCGGTCGATCCGGTAAAGGCCACCCCGGCAATGCGCGGATCGCCGGTCAGCATCGCGCCGACCGTACCGTCGCCGGGGACGAATTGCACCACCTCCAGCGGCACCCCGGCCTTGTGGAACAGGTCGATCGCATGGCCCGCGATCAGGGGGGTCTGCTCGGCCGGCTTGGCCAGCACCGTGTTGCCCGCCGCCAGCGGTCCGGCGACCAGCCCGGTGAAGATCGCCAGCGGGAAGTTCCACGGGCTGATCGCAACGAACACGCCGCGCCCGTGCAGGCGGATGCTATTCTCTTCCCCCGTGGGGCCGGGGAGGATTTCGGGCGTGGTGAACTGGCGGCGCGCCTCGGTGGCGTAATAGCGCAGGAAATCAACCGCCTCGCGCACTTCCAGCACCCCGTCGAGCACGGTCTTGCCCGCCTCGCGGCGACAGAGCGAGAGGAACTCTTCGGTATGCTCTTCAAACAGGCGAGCCGCTTCTTCGAGCAAGAGCGCGCGCTTCTCGCCCCCCAACGCATCCCAGCCCGGCTGGATCGCGCGGGCGGCGTCCATCGCAGCGTCAATATCGGCGGCGCTCGCTTCCTGCACCGTGCCGACCAGTTGGCGGCGATCCTGCGGGCTGCGTACTTCGCAGGTGGAGCCTTCACCGTCAGCGATCAGCGTGGGAGCGGCTTGCCAGAGGCGGTCTTCCATCGCCTCCAGCCGCGCCAGCAATGGTTCGCGCACCAGCGGGTCGGACAGATCCGTGCCCGCGCTGTTGACCCGTCCAGGGAAGATGTCAGCGGGAAGGGGGATCGCCTCGTTCCGCTTCGGCTCCAGCGCGGCCAGCTCCGCAACCGGATCGGTGACCAGTTCTGCCACCGGCACTTGCGCGTCGGCCATGCGGTTGACGAAGGAGCTGTTCGCGCCGTTTTCCAGCAGGCGGCGCACGAGATAGGCGAGCAATTCCTTATGCCCGCCCACCGGTGCATAGATGCGCACCCGTGTTTGTGGTTGGCCGAGGCGTTTCTCTTCCGCTCCCCAGCGCGGCGTAAACGTCTTCGCCCATGCCATGCAGCCGTTGAAATTCGAAGGAAGAACGGCTTTCAGCAGCCAGCGCCTTGATGGCCCCTGATTGTATAGGCGTTATGCGTGGCAAAGGCCGGAAAGACCACATCGCCCGCCGCCAGCAACCGGCCCGCGCAGGCGAGGTAGGAAACATCGGTGGCCAGCTTGCGGGTGAACACCGGATAGTCGGCCAGCCCGCCGACCTGCGCCAGCTTGATTTCGCTATCCCAATAGGCGCCTTTGACCAGCCGCACGAATAGCTGCCGCCCGTGTCGGCGCGCCAGTTGCGCGATCCAGTCGCACAGGGGCAGGGCGCGCTTCTGGTAAGCTGGATGGCGAGGCCGAAGCCGTCCCAGCCACCTGCGAACAAATCGCTGTCAGCCATCAGTGCTTCGATAATGTCGAGCGACAGTTCCAGCCGCTCGGCCTCTTCGGCATCGACGGTGAAATGGATCCCGGCATCGCGGGCCTGCAGGGCGAGGTCGCGCACAATCGGCACCAGCGCCGCCACCGCCGCCTCGCCATGGTAGAAATCATATTTCGGATAGAGCGCAGAAAGCTTCACTGAAATGCCGGGGGACGTGCCCACATCGCCATCGGACTCACTCGTCAGCCGGGCGATGGCGGCAGCGTAGGATGCGCGGTAGCGCTCGGCATCGGCAAAGGTCATCGCCGCTTCGCCCAGCATGTCGAAACTATGGGTCAGGCCGCGCTTGCGTTCCGGCGCGGCACGCTCCAGCGCTTCGTCAATCGTGCGCCGAAAACGAATTGCCCGCCGAGGATGCGCATCGCCTGCGTCACCGCCTTGCGGATCACTGGCTCACCCAGCCGCCCGATGGCGCGGCGCAAAGTTGCACCCATTCCGCGCTGGTGCTCTTCGGGCTTGTCGAGCACTTCGCCGGTGAGCATCAGCGAGAAAGTGGCGGCGTTGACGAAGGTGGAGGGGCTTTCGCCCAGATGGTCGCCCCATTCTACATCGGCCAGCTTGTCACGGATCAGTGCATCGGCGGTGGCATGGTCGGGCACACGCAACAGCGCTTCGGCAAGGCACATCAGCGCGATGCCTTCTTCCGTCGCAAGCCCATAGGCGTGAAGGAAGGCGTCGAGCCCGCTCGCCTTATGCGCCCGCGCGCCTTCGATCAGCGTGGCGGCCAGCGCGCTGGCTTGCGGATGGGTAGCGCTGGCAGGGGCTGCCTGCCTGAGGCGTTCGGCAATGCAGGCCGCCTCGTCCATGCGATAGGGCGCACGCAAGGTAGCGCGATCAAGCGGAGCAAAAGCAGGCATTGGACAACTCTTGAGATGGCGGCGTTTCAATTCCCCGCTTGCACCCGGTCCAGACGTTAATCAAGTGCTGGCAGGAGGTGTTTGCAGCTCAGGCTGGGGCGTGATCGTCCACCCAATCCTTGCTGATCGTGCGGCTGGCCAAAAGCGCGAGGATTGCCGCCACCAGATAGAAGCCGAGGCAGGCGACTGCCGCATAGAGCAACGCATCGTCGCCATATGTGCCTTCGAACCGGTCCGACAGGAAGCCCATCAGCGTCGGGCCCACGCCAATGCCGATAAGATTGTTGATCATCAGGAAGCTGCCCGAAGCGGTAGCGCGCATATGCTGCGGGACGAGGTGCTGCACAGCCGTGGTCAGCGGGCCGATCCAGAGGATGTTGAGCCCATTCGGCACCAGCAGCAACAGCCACACGGCCCAGAGCGGCATATCCACGAGCAGGGCCGTGGCGAAGCAGGGCAGCGTAATCAGCCATGCGATAGCGGGCAGGCGCGGATACCAGCTCTTGTCTGCCATGCCGAGCTTGTCTGCCAGCCAGCCACCGGCGAACACACCAGCGGTGCCACCGATCAGCAGCAAGCCGCCAAGGAACTGGCCCGTGCCGATCATGTCGAGGCCGAAGCTGCGCATCAGCACGGCGGGGGTCCACAGCGCCAGGCCATAGCCGCAAAGCGAGCTGCAACTGGCGGCAAAGGCCATCAGCCAGAAGCTGGGCTTTTTGGTGATGATCGGAAAAACCGAAAGCAGCGGTGCAGGCTTGGCAGCACTCTTGGGCCGCGGCGGGTCTTTCACCACGAACAGGAAAATCGGGGCAAGAATCACCCCGGCAATGCCCATGAACAGGAAGGCCGCGCGCCAATTGACCAGCTCGGCAATATAGGCACCCAGCAGGGTTCCGCCTGCCAGCCCGATGGGTACGCCAAGTGAAAAGATTGCCAATGCGCGGGCGCGCTTATGCGGCGGGAAATAATCCGCGATCAGCGCATAGGACGGGGCGACCCCGCCAGCCTCGCCGATGCCGACGCCAAGCCGGAAAGCGAACATCTGCCAGAATTGCGTGGCGGTGCCGCACAGCGCGGTAAACCCGCTCCAGAATGCCAGCGCACCGGCAATCACCCAGCTGCGCCTTGTGCGGTCTGCCAGCAATGACAGCGGGACGCCGAGGATCGAGTAGAGCAGGGCAAAGGCAATTCCGCCCAGCGCGCCAAATTGCGCATCGGACAGGCCGAGGTCGTCCTTGATCGGCTGGGCCAGGATGCCGAGGATCTGCCGGTCGAGGAAGTTGAAAGTGTAGACCAGCAACAGCATGGCCAGCACGACACCGGGTTTCGGGCCTGTGCGCGGCTGAGCTACAGGGGGTGCCATGCCCTCAGCCATATGCCGCCAGGAACGGTTCGATGGCTGCCAGCGCATCGGGTTCGTCAAGGATCGGCGCATGGCCGCGCCCGGCGATGTCGGCATGGGCGAAGGGACCGGAATGGCGCGCCTTCATCTGCTGCACAGTCTCCGCGCTGAGCAAATCACTCTTCGCGCCGCGCAGCGCCAGCACGGGAATGTCAGAGAGCGTGTCCCACATCGGCCACAGATCGGCGGGAACAGTCGCCGGGTCTTCCTCTGCCATGCCCGCAGCGATTGCCGGGTCATAGGCAAAGCGAATGCCGCCTTCGGGCACTTGCTCGCAAGTGCGCCGGGCGAAAGCGAGCCAGTCGGCCGCCGTAAATCCATCCATGGCTGTCTCGTTGATCGCCTTGCAGCGATCGGCAGCCTCGTCCCAATCCTTCATAATTGCACGACCTCCGACATAAGTGCGGATGCGGTCAAGCCCTTCCTGCATTAATTCGGGGCCGATATCGTTGAGCACTATGGCGGAAATACGGTCTGGCCGGGTGGCACCCATAATCATGGACATCAGCCCGCCCATGGAGGTACCGACCAGCGTGACCCGCTCAATCCCGAGCGTATCGAGCAAGGCCCACATATCCGGGACATAGATATCGGGCCGGTAATTGGCCGGGTCAGGATCATATTCTGACCGCGCGCGCCCGCGCTGGTCGGGCACGATCATGCGGTATTTATCCCCCAGATGCTGCACCAGCGGCTCGAAATCCGCGCTGTTGCGGGTCAGCCCGTGCATCATCAGCAGGGGGGAGGCCCCCTCTCCGCCCGGGTAATCCCGGGCGAAGAGGTCGAGCCGGTCGTCAGCGCTGCGGTAATGCACCGCGCGCCACGCCTGTTGTTCAGCCATTGCTCCGCCCGATCAGAAGCGGAAGCCAGCGGTTACCTGCCAGGTGCGCGGGTCACCGAAATAGACCGTCTGGATATTGGCGACTGCGCTGAATTCCTGCCCATCGGTGCGATAGAGAGTATCGGTCACATTCTTGACCATGCCCCGCAGGTAGAAACCATCGAAATCGACCTGCGCATAAATGTTGCCGAGCCAGTATCCCTTTTCCGTCAGGCCGGGGCGGTTATCGACTGACAGGAAGTGCTTGTCGACAAAGCGCATGTCTCCGCCAAGGCTGAGCGTGGCATTGCTGCCAACCGGAACGGTGTAATCCGCCGCCAGCCGCGCCGTGATTGGCGGGGCAAAGGCCGGTTCGCAGACGACTGCGGTTCCAGTGGGGTTGCAGCTGAAGGCAGGCGCACGGCGGCCATCGGCGAATTCCTTGTAATCCGCGTCAAGATAGCCGACCGAAGCCATCAGCGTCAGCGGGGTGGAGGGCTTGACCACGGCTTCGAATTCCACGCCCTGGATCTTCAGCTGACCGGCATTGATGACCGGGAAGCTGCCCCCGGTGATGCCGGTGTTGCCGCCACCCACGCGGGCCTGGAAATCCTTGTAGTCCGAGCGGAAGGCCGCGACCGAGAGATTGACCCGCCCATCAAGGAAGCTGCCTTTGGCGCCGACTTCATAGGTCCACACCTTTTCCGGGGCGAAGAAGGGGACCAGTTCAGTCTGGCCGTTCACTTCCAGCGTAACATCGCCCAGCCCGTTGACGCGGCCATTGAAGCCGCCCGACTTGAAGCCGCGGCTGGCCGAAGCGTAGATCAGCGTATCCGGCGTCGGCTTGAAGCTGGCCGAAACCATTGGCGTCCATGCGTCGAAGGACACACTGTCCACGCTGTTGAATGGCGCCGGCAGGTCGTCAGGGAAGGTGAAGCCACTGGGTATCTGCACGGCAGTGAAGATCGGGCTGGAGAGCAATGCGCTGGTGGTGCGGAAATAGCGCTTCTTCTCATGCGTGTAGCGCAGACCCGCCGTGATGGAGAACTGGTCGGTGAAATCATAGGTCAACTGGCCGAAGGCGGCGTAGCTGTCCAGCTCCTGATCGTCGTCAATGGTGCGGATGAAATCCAGCGGTGTGCCAACATAGCGCAAATAGCTGTCAGCATAGGCTTCCTGATGTGAAGAAACCTTCTCGTTCAGGTAGTAAAGGCCGAACACCCCGGCCAGCCGGTCCATATCCAGCTTGAGCTGCAATTCCTGGCTCAGCTGTTCCTGATTGATCCCGACAAACACGTCGCCGGTCTGGGCGGTGGTCGCGTCAATATCGATAAACAGGTCAGGTGTCAGCTTGCGATAGGCGCTGATCGACGTCAGCGACAGCGTGTCTGACAGGTCGATATTGATCGTGCCGGAAACGCCCCAATGTTCCAGCTTCTGGCCTTCATCTCCGGTGAAGCTGGTCGAAGCCTGGTAGTTGAAATTGTCGCAATCCCCGGCCGGCGCGATGACAAATGGCGTCAAGCCAGTGAAGGTTGCATTATAGTCAAACCCGATCTGCGGCGTGGTGGCGCAGCCCAAGGTCAATTCATTGCGCTGGCGAGTGTAATCCGCCGACAACAGTACTTCGACCGTTTCGCTCGGTTGCGCGCGCAGGATGCCGCGCATGGAAAGGTTGTTACGGTCATTATATTCCCGGCCAGTCAGCGGATCGGTCACGATACCGTCGCGATTGTCATACAGGGCGGCCACCGACAGTGCGACACTGCCCGGCGCGATCGGGGCCGAGACATAACCTTTGGCAGTGGTCTCGTCATATTTGCCATAGGTGAAGCTGGCTTCACCTGTCAGGTCATACAGGTCCGGTTTCTTTGACACGATGTTGACTGCACCGCCAATCGTGTTCTTGCCATAGAGCGTGCCCTGCGGCCCGCGCAGCACTTCCACGCGCTGGACATCGAACAGGTTCAGCAGCGCCCCCTGGATGCGGCTCATATAGACACCGTCGACATAGACGCCCACTGCCGGGTCAAAAGTTTGCAATGCGTCCGGTTGGCCGATCCCGCGGATAAAGAAATTGGCCGATGCGGCAGAGCCGCGGCCTTGAACGATGTTGACGTTGGGAACGGCGCCCTGCACACCGGAAAGGTCGTTCGCGCCCATGTCTGCCAGCTGTTCGTCACCGATTGCCGTGACCGCAATTGGTACGTCCAGCAAGCTTTCCTCGCGCTTGCGTGCAGTCACAACGATGGGTGCATTGCCATTGTCCTGCGATGCAGCAGCGCCACCAGCGCCCTGCGCCATGGCAGGAGTTGCCGCAATCGCAGCGCCAGCCGCGCCGCACAGCAAAAGGGCACCGAATTTCGGGGTAAAGGCAGTCATTCTCACTCTCCCTGAGTTGGGTTCTGACGTGGTTGGTATTGAAAGTTGAACCGACTTTCAAGTTCTAGTGTTTGCCAAGTCAGCATTGCGCGCGTAGCTGTGGCGAAATGGACACGCAGGCATCCCCACCAGTTGAGCAGGACGACAAGCTCCCCCGCACCGAACGCGGGCGGCGCACCCGGCGCAAGCTGCTGGATGCAGCCGCTGCGGAGTTTGGCGAGAAGGGCTTCCACGAAGCCTCGATCAGCGGGATCACCACCCGCGCGGGCACGGCGCTGGGCAGTTTCTACACCTATTTCGATTCGAAAGAGGCGCTGTTCCGCGCGCTGGTGCAGGACATGAGCGCCCGCGTGAAGCAAGGCGCAGCAGAGGCTGTCGGCGAGCTGGCGGGGAAAGTGGATGTCCGTGCGCTCGATATCGAATCCGCTGCTTTTCAAGGCTTTCTCACCTTCGCTCGCGAACACAAGGAAATCTATCGCATCATCGACGAGTCCGAATTCGTCGATCCCGACAGCTACCGCCAGCACTATGAAGCCACCGCCGCGCGCATGTTCGAACGCTTGCAGCGCGGGGCCGAAGCAGGAGACTTGCGGCCTGATATTGACGAGGCGCATGCCTGGGCACTGATGGGGATGAATGTCTTCCTGGGTCTGCGCTATGCTGTGTGGAGTGACCAGCGCTCGGTCGAGGATGTTACCGCCATGGCGCGTTCGCTGCTGGCGGAAGGGCTCGCGCGCAAGGGCGGCTGACCATGGTGACCCTGCGTGATAAAGGTGATGCCAGTGAAGCCCGCGATGCCAGCTGGACCTCGCACGGGCTGGCGAAGCCAGAGGCGATGCGCCAGTGGCAGGATTGGGCCGCATCCAATATCGCGCCCATGGTGGTTATCCCGTTCGACGACAATGCCTTTGCCGCGCGCTGGAGCAGCCATGGCATCGGCCAGCTGCGGCTGCTGCACCTCCATGCCCCGGCCCAGCGCGTGATCCGGCAAGGCGATGAAGGGCAGGCGGGCAAGGCCACCCCGTCCATCCAGCTGGTCTATGCCCGGGTAGGCGTGCTGGATACGCAGGTGGCTGGTCGCCGCTTTGACGTTGCGCCGGGCAGCTTCGTGCTGCTCGACAATACCAAGCACTACCAGATGGATATGCAGACCTCGCATGAGGTGGCTGATCTGATGATGCCGCTCGGCTGGCTGGATCGTTATTTGCCCGATCCGCAGGCCTTGCTGGGCCAGCCGCTCTCGGTCCGCGAAGGGTGGGGCGCGCCGCTCGGTGCCCTGCTGGAGACCATGCTGGATTCGCTTGATACCAGCCCGCTCCCGCGCAGCATGGTGGCGGAACAGGTGGGCAGCCTGCTGGCGCTGGCGACCGGATTCCACGAACCGCCCGTAGGCCGCCATGGGGCGCAACTGGCACGGCAGGTGCTGCGGCGGATCGAAAGTGATTTCGCCGATCCGGAGCTGACGCCCCAGCGGATTGCCGATGACCTTGGTATTTCGAAGCGCTATCTTCAGGCGCTGCTGGCGGGCAGCGGGACCAGCTTCGTCCAGGAATTGAACGCCACGCGGCTGGATCGCGCAGGCGACATGCTGGCCGATCCCGCTTATCGCAATGTTGCCGTGGGGGAGATCGCCTGGCGGTGCGGCTTCCTTGATCCGGGCTATTTCACCCGGCTGTTCCGCAAGCGCTATGCTGTGGCCCCGCGCCAATATCGGGCCGGGCATCAGTCCAATAGTTAAATTGGACAGCTTGCTGCGCAATTGTCCCAATGGGCCTGCGCACAAATCCTTTGGCCTTGGCGCAAGGGCGGCATAGTTTCGAAGACATATGCCGGTGAAGTCAGCAAATGGCTCGCGGGCCCCCATCGGGAGAGGAATGGAAATGGGCAACGAACAAAAGAGCTTCCCCCTGCCGAGTTCGGTGGAGGTTGTTCCGGGGACGGAGGGCGCGCAGGCAGCCTATCCCTATTACACCCAGTTTACCCCGGAAGATGATGAACGCTTCTGGTTCTATAACTCGATGCACTTTCCGGAGCCGATGTATCATTTCGACATGATCACGGCGGAGGCGGCCTATTGCGCGCTGGGCAGTTTCAATACTCGCGTCCATGTGCTGCCCACCACCAAGGGGATTGACCACCGCATCATCAACGGCCGCGTCTATATTGGCGGTGTGCCGGTCACGGACCCGGCGGAGATCGAAGCGCGCGCGTTGGAATTCCAGCAGCGCGGTTTCTATTATTACGAAAATTGGGAACGCCTCTACGACCAGTGGAAGGACAAGATGAAGGCGCTGATCGCAGAAGCGCAGGCCTTGCCCAAGCCGATCTTGCCTGATCTGGAACCGATGGAGACGACCCACACCGGCAAGGGGGTCGCCGCCAACCACGCGCTGCTCGACATTTATCGCAAGCAGCTCGAAGGTTATTACCGGATGTGGCATCACCACTTCGAATTCCTGCTGCTCGGCTATGGCGCCTATCTGACCTTCTTCGATTTCTGCAAACGCGCTTTCCCGGAGATTTCCGATCAGGCGATCAGCCGGATGGTCGCAGGGATGGAAGCGGAAATCTTCAAGCCCGATGAGGAAGTCAAGCGCCTTGCCCGTCGCGCTGTGGAGCTGGGCATTGATGGCCACTTCACCAATGACAAGGGCGTAGAGGAGGTGCTTGGCGCGCTCGACCAGCTGGGCGAGAAAGGCAAGGTCTGGCTCGATGAGCTGGAGACCAGCCGCAACCCGTGGTTCAACGTGAATGTCGGTGATGGCTTCTACCATTATCACCGCAGCTGGAACGATGACCTCTCCATGCCCTTCGCCGCGCTGCCCGGCTATATCGACAAGGTGAAGAAGGGCGAGAATATCGAACGCCCGCTGGATCGGCTGGTGGAAGAGCGCGAGCAGCTGGTGGCGGATTATCGCGAGCTTCTCGACACGGAGGAAGACAAGGCGACCTATGACCAGCTGATCGAGCTGGCGCATCGCGTGTTCCCCTATGTCGAGGGCCACAAATTCTATTGCGAGCATTGGTACACCAATCTCTTCTTCAACAAGATCCGTGAATACGGCGCGCTGCTCGCTGAACACGGCTTCTTCGAGAAGGAAGAGGACGTGTTCCATCTGACGCATTACGAGCTGGAAAGCGCGATTGTGGATCTGATGCTGGCATGGTCCTCCGGCTCCCCGCCGGTCGGTCCCAAGCGCTGGCCTGCTATCGTGAAGGAACGCGCCGCGGCGATCGCAAAATGGGCGGAGACGACCGTGCCGCCCGCGCTGGGCCATGTGCCTGATGTGATCGACGATCCGGCGATTGTCATGTTGTGGGGCATCACCCGTGAAAACCTCGACAGCTGGCTGTTCGATGGCGAAGGCGATCCGAATGAGCTGAAGGGCTTTGCCGCCTGCAGCGGGCTGGTGGAGGGCACCGCGCGGGTGATCAAATCGGTCAAGGAAATCGACCGCTTGCAGGAGGGGGACATCCTCGTCTGCCAGGTGACCAACCCGACCTGGGCGCCGATCTTCCAGAAAATCAGCGCTGCCGTCTCCGACATTGGCGGCTCGATGAGCCACATGGCGATTGTCGCGCGCGAATATGGCCTTCCCGCCGTGGTTGGCACCGGCAAGGCCAGCGAACGCATCCCCGACGGCGCCCGCATCCGCGTGGATGGCGGCAAGGGGACAGTGACGATCCTCGATCCTGCGCCGGTTTTGGAGGACGCGTAAGATGAGCCAGTCCGTCGCATGGTTCGCTGATGTCGGCATTGCTGACCGCCCGACCGTGGGCGGGAAGGGCGGCTCGCTGGGTGAGCTGACGCAGGCGGGCATTGCTGTACCGCCCGGCTTCGTCGTCACCACCCACGCTTTCGAGCTGTTCCTAGCCGCGCTCGAAGCGCGCGAGCCGATCCGGCCGCAGGTCGATGCGCTGGATGGCAATGACCTTGGTGCGGTGACGAAGCTTTCCGAGGTGCTCCGCCGCCGGATTGAGGAAGAGCCCATGGCTGCCGAAGTCGAGCAGGCCATCACCAGCGCCCATGCCCAGCTGGGCGCGGCGCAGGTCGCCGTGCGGTCTTCCGCCACCACCGAAGATGCCGAGGATGCGAGCTTTGCCGGGTTGCAGGACACGTTCCTGTGGGTGCTGAGCGCGGAGGACATGGTCCACCGTGTGCGCGAATGCTGGGGCAGCCTCTATTCGGTCGAGAGCATGAGCTACCGCAAGAAGCACGGCCTGCCCGAAGAAGGCGTGGCGATGGCGGTGGTGGTGCAGGCGATGGTCGATGCGCGCTGTGCCGGGGTGATGTTCACCCGCAGCCCGATCACCGGGGACAAATCCGTGATTACAATCGAAGGCGCTCCGGGTCTCGGCTCGGCCGTTGTTTCGGGCGAAGTCACGCCGGACAAATGGGTAATGGGCAAGATCACCGGCGAGATTTCCGACCGCGAGATTTCCAACAAGCACGCCAAGCAAGTCCCTGCCGACGGTGGCGGGATCAGGGAATTGCCGCTCGAAGGCGAAGAAAGCACCGGCCCCTGCCTGTCTGACGATGAGTTGCAGGCCTTGCGCGATGTCGGCCGCAAGGTGGAGCGGCACTATGGCAAGCCGCAGGACATTGAATGGGCCATCGACAAAGACGGCCAGATCCTGCTGCTGCAAAGCCGCCCGGAAACCGTCTGGGCGCAGAAAGACGCACAGGCGGCACCGGTCAAGAAGCCGGAAGCCAATGCGCTCAACCATGTCATGACCATTTTCGGGGGCCGCCGGTGATCCTGACTGCCAAAGACATTGCCGAGATTGCGAAGCTGCTGGACGATAGCCAGTTCACCGATCTCAAGCTGGAAATGGGCGATTTCCGCCTGCGCATCAGCCGTGGTGGCGGTGCGGGGGGCAGCTGGAGCGCGCCCGTTGAGGATAACGAAATTGCCGGGACGGAACCTCCCTCCTCCAACCCGGTGGCTGCTGCCCCGGCTGCGGCACCCGCTTCGGGCGGTCCCGCAGCCGGGGAGCAGGATGTGGTCGCGCCGCTGCTCGGCAACTACTATGCCGCCCCGCGCCCCGGCGATCCGGCATTCGTCTCCGTGGGTGACCGGGTGGAGCCGGACACGATCATCGCCATCATCGAAGTGATGAAGCTGATGAACCCGATCCGCGCAGGCGTGGCGGGCATTGTCACGGCACTGCTCGCAGAAAACGGCACGGCGGTGGAAGAGGGCCAGCCGCTGATCCGCGTGAAGGCAGGGTAGGGCAATGGCCAATATCCAGATCGTCGAAACATCCCTGCGCGATGGCAATCAGTGCCTGTGGGGCGCAACCGGGATCGATACCGCCAAGACGCTGGGCATTGCCCCGGCGATGGAGCGCGCGGGCTTTTCCGCGATCGACTTCACCACCTCCACCCATATGGGCGTGGCCGTCCGCTTCAAGCAGGAAGACCCGTGGGAGCGCATCCGCGCCATGGCGGAGATCTGCCAGACCACCCCGCTGCAATTCCTCTCCACCGGCTTCCGCTTCATCTCGTGGGAAACAGCAACGCCTGAATTCATGGAATTCGCTTTCGGCGTGCTGGCGCGCAATGGCATCCGCCGCTTCGCGCTGGCGGACCCGATGAATGACGCGACGTCGAATGTCGAAGTCGCCCGTCTGGTCAAGCGCGCCGGGGGTGAGCAGGTGGTGGGCGCGCTGGTCTATACGATCAGCCCGATCCACGACGATGCGCATTATGCCGAGGCCGCGCGGATCATGGCCGCCAGCCCCGATATTGACGCGCTCTATATCAAGGACCCCGGCGGGCTGCTCACCAGCAAGCGGATCGACACGCTGATCCCGGCGATCCTGGCCGAGATTGGTGACAAGCCGCTCGAACTGCACTCGCATTGCACGATTGGCCTGGCGGAAACCGCCTATTGCGAAGCGGCGGAGCTGGGCGTCTCCGCGCTGCAATGCGCGAGTGGCGGGGTGTCGGACGGGACCTCTCACCCGCCGGTGATGCGCACGGTCAAGAATTTGCGCGCGCTCGGCCATACGGTCGATGTCGATGACGAGGCAGTGGCGGAGATCGACGCATGGTTCACCGCTATTGCCGAGGCGGAAGGCCTTCCCACTGGCAGCCCGATGCCGTTCGACGCAGCCTATTTCCAGCACAACCTCCCCGGCGGGATGGTCGGCACGATGCGCCGCCATTTGGCCGACCAGCGTGTGCCGCATCTGGAAGGGGCGGTGATCGAGGAACTGGGCCGCATCCGCGAAGAACTGGGCTGGCCCATCGTGATGACTCCGTTCGCGCAGATGCTGCAAACGCAGGCGGTGATGAATGTCACCGGCAAGGAGCGCTGGTCCGTCATCCCCGATGAAGTCATCCGCTTTGCCATCGGCAAGTTCGGGCGGCCCAATGCTCCGGTTGACCAAGAGGTCATGGACAAGATCATGGCCAACCCGCGCACGAAGGAGCTGGAAGCGGAAAAGGGCATGGCGGAGCTGTCCGACCTGCGCAAACGCATCGGCAAGGACCTGCCGGACGAGGAATTCCTGCTCCGCGCCACCATGCCTGCGGAACTGGTCGATGCGATGCAGGCCGCTGGCCCCGCCAATCGCACCTATGTGCCCGAAGCGCAGCCGGTGATGAATTTGCTGCGCGATGTCCTCTCCCGCCGCGACCTGACCGAACTGACGGTGGAGAAGGCAGGCTTCAAGCTGGAAGTGGAAAGCAACTGACCATGTCCGATGACGCAAAGCTTCCCGGCAAGGTGAGCGGGATCATGTTCGATCTGGACGGGACGCTGATCCTCTCCAACCGGCGGCTGGGCAGCTATCAGGTGATCCCCGGCGCGGTGGAGCTGCTCACTGCCTTGCAGGCAGCGGGTATCCCCTATCTCGCGCTTACCAATGGCAGCGCCTACCCGGCGGCAAAGCAAGGCCCGCGCCTGCGCGATGTCGGTTTGCCGATCCCGGATGCCAACCTGTTCACGCCCAACAGCGTGGCTGCGCGTGTCTTTGCGCAGCGCGGGGTGGAACAGGTGCTGGTGCTCGGCACGCAAGGTGTTGCCGATGCGCTGAGCGAAGACGGGATCGCTTGCGTCATGCCGGGGCAGGCAGGGGCGGAGAATGCGGATGCGGTCTATGTCGCGTGGCATCCGGACTGCAATATGGATGATATCCATGCCGCCTGCGGCCGGGTGATGGAGGGGGCGCATTTCTTCACTGCCTCCGACGTGCCCTTCTTCGCTACACAGGAAGGCCCGGCCTTCGGGTATAGCTGTGCGATCAGCGGTGCGATTGCCCGCGTGACCGGGCGCGAACCGGAAGTGACTGGCAAACCCTCTGCCCATGCGATGGGTTTCGTGGCGGAGCAGCTGGGTGTGCCGGTCAGCGAAGTGGCCGTGGTGGGAGACGATCCGCGCGTTGAAACCGAAATGGCCCGCGCGGGCGGGGCTATCGGTATTGGCGTCACCACCGGCACCACCAGCCGCGAAGCATGGGCAGCTTGCGAGGAGTTTTGTCGCCCCGATCTCGTGATTGGCGGCGTAGCCGAACTGCAGGTGTTGCTCGGCCTTTAGGATCGGTTCGCCAGGGCGGGTGAACCAGATCAGGACAGGGCGATCATACCAGCCTGCTTGCCCCTCATGGCCCTTGCAGCCTAAGCTGCATCCCGATGGGAAAAGACACCAAAAAGGTAAAGGTCGCCGATTCGCCGGATAGTGCGGCCAAGCAGGCTGCACAGGCCAAGGCGAAGAAGGCGTTGAAGGCGTCACAAGCGGTGCGGGGCAGCGCGGCCGAGCGCTCGGTCGAAGATGTCATCGCCGCGATTGAGGCTGGGCCGCAAGGGCCGAAGACTGTCGTCATCTTCGATTTCGATGGTACGCTGATGGCGGGCTATTCCGCCAATGTCTTCCTGCAGGATCAGCTCAAGAAGGGTCAGGTCACACCGCAGGACCTGGCGGATCTTGCCACTGCTGCATGGAAATCGGTGGCCAAGGCGATCGAGATGCAGGAACTGCTGGAACAGGCGATCAGCAAATGGGTCGGGCGCGGCGATGAAGAGCAGATGGCGCTGGGCGAAAAGCTGTTTGAGAAAAGCATCGCAGATCGCATCTATCCCGAGATGGCGCGCATTCTGGCTGCGCATCGGCGGGCAGGCCATACGATTGCGATTGCCAGCTCCGCCACGCGCTATCAGGTCGAACCGGCGGCGCGGTTTCTTGGTGTTGACCAGGTGATGACGTCCGTCTGCGAAGTGGATGAAGACGGCATCCTGACCGGCAAGGTGCTGGAGCCGCAAATGTGGGGCGTGGGCAAGGCAAATGCCGTGAAGGCCTTCGTCAAGGCGAACAAGGCCAAGATGAAGGATTGCTGGTTCTACGCCGACGGGGACGAGGAAATCGGCCTGATGGAAGCCGTTGGCCATCCGGTGCCGACCAATCCGGGCCGCGCGCTGGCAGCGGCGGCGGCGGCGAATGGCTGGGGTGTGCTGCGCCATGGCAGCCGTGGATCGACCACGCCCGAATTGCTGGCGCGCACCGCCACCGGCCTGTTCAGCCTGCTGCCGATGTTCTATTCCGGCTTTGCCTGGGGCACGATCACGCGGGACAAGCGCGCCGGGGCCAATATGGCAATGCCTGCATGGTCAGACGCGGTGCTGCTGTCCTGCGGGGTTTCGCTCAATATCACGGGCAAGAAGAATGTCCGGGCGCGGCGTCCGGCGGTGTTCCTGTTCAACCATCGCAACAATTTCGATGCCTTCTTCATCAGCTCGCTGGTGCGCACCGATTTTGCCGGGGTGGGCAAGGCAGAGCTGAAGAACAACCCGATCAGCCTGATTACCACGCAGCTTATGCCGATGGTGTTTGTCGAGCGCGCGGGCGAAGGGCCAGAGGCCGCGCGCAAGGCGATCCAGCCTGCGGTCGACATGATCGAGCAAGGCTATTCCATCGTCATCGCGCCAGAGGGGACGCGGGTGCGCGACATGACGGTGGAGGTTGGCCCGTTCAAGAAGGGCGCATTCCACATGGCGATGGCGGCAGGTGTACCGGTTATCCCGGTGGTGATCCGCAATGCGCTGGATGTCGGTGCGCGCGATGCCAAGATCATGCGGCCCGGCACAGTCGATATCGCTGTCTTGCCGCCGATCCATACGCATGACTGGACCGTGCCTGAACTGGACGAACGGATTGCGGAAGTGCGCCAGCTCTATGTCGATACGCTGAGGAGCTGGCCCGATGGGGAATGAAGGCCATTTTGTCGGGGTCGCTGGACGGCGCATTTTCTTCCGTAGCTGGCAGCCCGACGGTGCTGCGAAGGATCACCTCGTTGTCGCCCATGGCTATGCCGAACATTCGGGCCGCTATGAAGCCTTCGGGCGCTGGTTTGCCGAGCGTGGCTATGCCGTCCATGCACTCGATCATCATGGCCATGGCCAGTCTGACGGTGCGCGGGCGGTAATCGAAAGTTTTGACGAAGCAGTCGCCGATATGGACCGGCTGGTCGATAAGGTTCGCGGGGAAAGCGGGCTGGAGCGGGTCAAGCTGGTCGGGCATTCTATGGGCGGGTCGCTGGCGCTCTATTACGCGCTGAGCCGGCAGGACAAGCTGTCTGGCCTGGTCCTGTCTGGCCCGGCAATTGGCGGCGGCGTGTCTGCGCCGATGAATTTGGTGCTGCGTCTGCTGTCCTTCCTCGCGCCCAAGATGGGCACGGTGGAGCTGGATTCCGATGCGGTCAGCCGTGATCCGGCGGTGGTCGCTGCCTATCGCGCCGATCCGCTGGTTACGCTTGGCAAAGTGCCTGCGCGTACGGCGCAGCAGATGATGGCGGCAATCGCCCGCTACCCGCATGAAGTGCAGCATTTGCTCGTGCCCGTGCTGTACATGCACGGAAACGCGGACAGCCTCGTGCCCCATGCGCCGGTTCAGCCGATAGTCAGCGCCATGGGCAGCCCGGACAAGACCCAGACCATTTACGAGGGGCTCTATCACGAGATCTTCAACGAGCCCGAACGCGAAACCGTGCTGGGGGATGTGCTGGGCTGGCTGGAAGCTCACCCGGCGGGCTGACCGCCCACCAGCTTGCCCAGCCGCGCAACCGTCTCCCGTTCGATCAGATCGAGGCATTCATGCGCCCCGCGCAGCCGCATGGCCAGTTCCGCCCGGCGCGCCGGCAAGTCCGGCCCCGGTGCCAGCAGCTTGAGGTTGCGCGCCAGATCAATCGCGTTGCCAAACAGCTGCTGCGACACAGTCTCCGGATTGCGGATGCGCTGTTCCAGCACATATTGCCGCCCGCGTGCCTGTGCAGCATCTGACAAGGCCTTTTCGTCTGCTGGCACATCGTCCGGCAGTACTTCCAGGCAATCGGCGACCACCAGGTAAGCCTCCAGGAAGCTGCGCAGCGCAGCATGGGCCGTGCCCAACCCGAAGATGCGGCGGAAGGCATGCTCCGGGCCGCTCGCCCCCAGCAATTCTTCGCGCCAATTGGCATGGGTCCGGGCCAATTCCTCCTCCAGTGCGGCAAGGAATTCGGCCCGTTCACGGAAGAAGAAGTCAAACTTCAAGGCTTCGCGCAGCCGCAGGGCTGAATCGATGAATATCTTCTCGCGGCGTTCGACAGGCTCCGCAGCGGCCAGCGTAACCGCCACTTCCGCAATCGCGCGTTCGAGCACGAAATGAAGCATGGAATTGCGGTAGAAGGCTGCGGCGAGATGCTGCCCCTCGCCAATCGAATAGACCGTTTCCGGCCCTTCATCGAAGCGGGTGATAACGCGCGATCCCTCCAGCGCATCCAGCGCGGCATCGAGCTTGCCCGGCTCGTCCAGCGCGGCGCTTTGCGCCATGGGCAGGCCGCGCACCCGTGCATTTTCCGCCAGCATGGCGAGGTAGCGCGCCAGCCGCCCACGCGGCACGGCGCGCCCGCCGCTGCCCAGCAGGGCAAAGCTGACCAGCCCGATGCCGGTGATCGGGGTCACTTCATTGGTCCGCCATGACACGGCGAGCGCCAGCTTCTGCATCGCCAGCCGCGCTTCGGGCGATCCGGCGGGCGGCTGGTCTTCCGGCGGGCCGAGCGCTTCGCGCATCGACATCACCTTGCCGACGCGCAGATAGGCCTTGCCATAGGGTTGGCGCAATGCGCGCAGGTAGGACACCAGCCAGCCGAAGCTTTCCTTGCGCTTCTTGCCGCCTTGCGCCTCGCGGATGAAATCGGCGGTTTCGTAGACCTGGTCATAGACCAGCGCGACAGGGACCAGCAGCAAATCCTCGATCCGCCCTTCGCGATAGCCTTGCACGACATAATTCATCAGCCCCAGCTTGGGCGGGAGCAATTTACCGGTGCGCGACCGGGTTCCTTCGGGGAACCACGACAGGTTGAAACGCTTCTCGACCAGATAGGCGAGATATTCGCGCAGCACGAAACGATAGAGCGGATCGTCCTGGATCCCCCGGCGCAGGAAAATCTTGCCGCCCTTGCGCAGCAGCGGCCCCATCGGCCAAAAGCTCATGTTGATCCCGCCAAACAGGCTCGCAGGTGGCAAGCCATTGTCATAGAGCACGGTCTCGACAATCGGCCCGTCAAGATTGGTCTTGTGCGCAGGCAGGATCAGCGCGGAGTGTTTCTCGAACAGCGGGCGCAAAGCGGCCACTTCTTCTGGCACGATATCAATCTGGCCATAGGCGCGCGAATAGCTCCAGCGGAACAGCCGCATGGTCAGGTCGAGGATGAAAGGGCTGCGTTCGGTGCGCAATTCGTGGAGATATTCCGCTGCCTGCCGCCGCAGTTTCCCTACATCTTCACCGCTCTCGCGGGCCAGCTTCTCCAGCCCTTCGCGGAAGCCGGGCGTGGCCATCACATCCTGCCGGTCCACTTGCGGCAATTTATAGGTCACACCGTGGATCGGATATTCTGCACGCTCGAGTGAAAGTTCCGCCTGCCGCGCGACAAAACCGGCAAAGTCGCTATCCGCTTCGCCCCCGGTGCGCTGTTTCCAGCGTTGGCGTAGCTGGCCGAGCGTGGCGGGTTCGCCCTGGACAATCGCCCATCGTTCCTGCTGCCCCGCAGCAACCAGTCGCCGCTTGGCCCCCTCGCGCGGCTTGCGTGGATTGCGGAGCAAGGCGAGGTCGAGCCAGCGCGCTGCGCGGCGCCCTTCGAACAGCTCCGGCCGCCATGTCACACGGAGCGGGGCCAGAACCACCTGCTCGTCATCGAGCGAAGCGACCAGCCGTGCGACTTCTTCGGAAGAGGGCGCATCCTGCCGGGCAAACAGGAACAGCCGGTGCGGCGCGCCGCCACTCTGATGGCGGCTGGCAACCCACTCTTCCAGCAACTGCCGCTCTGTCGCCCCGCGATGCGCCGCGAGATAGATGGTGGTGGCAGGCGCATGTTGCTGCGCGCCAGCCACATGGGTGGCCAAAGAGGATCCGTCCCCCCCGCTCATCTGCAATTGCCCCAATCCTGCGTTACCCGCATGGCCAGCCTTGCCCCTCTCCTGCCGGGATTGCCCGGTCTGGTGACAGACTGCGTCATACCGGTTCAGATGGCAAGCGGTGGCAACTGTGCTGTCTGGCGTAAGCCTTCGCCCAGCGCGAGCGCGGCACTGGTGGCGAGGTTCATGGAGCGCACTTCTGCCCGGATCGGCAGGCGCAGCCGCGCGTCGCAGCGTTCTGCCACTGCCGCCGGGACGCCCGCACTTTCCTTGCCAAACAGCAGCACATCGTCTGGCTGGTAGGTGAAGCCATAGGCGGACTCGCTCGCCTTGGTTGTGAACAGCACCAGCCGGGCAGGGCGCACAGCCTCGCAAAAGGCATCGAAACCGGCATGGCGGGTGATCGTGACATGGTCGATATAATCCATCGCCGCACGGCGCACGCGCTTGTCATCCCAGAGGAAGCCCAGCGGTTCGATCAATTCAACCGGTGCGCCAAGGCAGGCACAGAGGCGCAGTACGGCACCGACATTTCCGGCGATTTCTGGTTCGAACAGGGCAACGCGCATGGCAGTTTCCTGCGTCAGCGCCGGGCGGTGCTGCCACGGGCCAGCAGGCGCACCGGCACGCGCCGGGGGGGCTGGTCAGGCGACTGGTCCAGCACGGCCTCTACCAGCTTGGCCCCGGCGGAGGCGAAGTCCGGCTCAATCGTGGCGAGCGGCGGGGAGGTGTGCTCGCCTGCCTGCAGACCGTCAAACCCGATCACGCCGACATCGGCGGGCACGCTGATCCCGGCAGCGCGCAGCCCC
Organism: Sphingomonadaceae bacterium; assembly: GCA_024236195.1. Taxonomy (GTDB): domain Bacteria; phylum Pseudomonadota; class Alphaproteobacteria; order Sphingomonadales; family Sphingomonadaceae; genus JACXVD01. The sequence goes on along the minus strand of JACKKZ010000002.1, from coordinate 26,537 downwards.
TCCAGCACGCCAAAGCCAATCGCGTCACACACGGCAAAGACAGCGTCGAATTCCTGACCTTGTGCGAGCATGGCGGCAATGGCGCGGCGGCCTTGTTCGTCTCGCTCCCACCCCTCTTCCACCGGGATTGGCAAGGCTTCCAGCCCGGCTTCTTCCATGACTGCGCGATAGGTTTCCACTCGCTCCGCAAACTGGCGCTGGCGGGTTTCCCCGGCGCCGATACAGGCGATCTTGCGATAACCGCAGTCGACCAGATGCTGCGCGGCCATGCGCGCACCCTGCTGGTTGTCGGAACTGACCCAGTCCAGGTCACCCAGCGGGGACCCCCAATAGACAATCGGTTGCCCGGTGGTGCCTATCTCGCGGAAATAGTCCCATGCTGGCTGGTTGGCGGTGGTGCCGATCACGATCATCCCGTCGGCCTGATTGCGGTCAACATAATGGCCAAAGAAGCTTTCCGGCTCGGCCTGCAACGAGACCAGCGTTTCAAAGCCGTGCCCAGCCGCCGCTGCGCAGATTGCGCCGAGCAGCGAATAGCTGAAAGGGTTGACCTGCTGCGGAGTCTCGCCGGGGCGGGTGATGACGATCACGACAAGGGTGCCGGTCTGCCCCCGGCGCAAGCGGGCAGCGCGTTCATCGACAAAATAGCCCAGCTCGCGCGCAGCCTCCAGCACCCGGCTGCGGGTGGCCTCGGTAATGGTTTGCGAGCCAGAGAGGGCGCGCGAGACGGTGGACTGGCTCACACCCGCCTTCGCGGCCACGTCGAATGACGTCACCCTGCTGCGCTTGTCTGCCCCCATGGTTCTGACCCTGTCTCCTGTTGCGCCCCTTGTGCCTGATCGCGCGGATCGTGCAAGCACCTATAATGATTGCGCCATGACCCGCCTTGCTTCTGCAGCGATAGCTCCTGCCACCAGACGGTATGTATCCGAATAGGCGGCGCCTTCGCGCCAGACAGCGGCGATCGAGCGGGTAGCTGACCAGCCGCTGACTTCCAGCCGCTGAACCATGTCTTCCCCGCCCACTTCGCTGTGTAGGTAGAGCTCCGGCAAGATGGCAAGGCCAAGACCCGATCCGGCCATCTGGCGCAGGCTGTCAAGGCTGGTCCCTTCATAATCGCGCAGCAGCTCCGCCCCGAATTCCCCGCAGATGGCCTGCGCCTGACGGTGGAAATGGTGGCGGGTGTCGAGGCTGAGCACGCCTTGCCCGGCGAGGTCCTGCGTGGTCAGCTGGGTCTTGCTGCACAGCGCGTGGTCGGGCGGGGCAACGAGGTGCAGCGGTTCGCGAAACAGTGGCTCCACTTCCAGATCGGCCCCGGCCACGGGCAGCGGGACCAGCAGCAAGTCCAGCCCGCCCCGCCGCAATTCGGCCAGTTGGTCATCGGGAATGCCTTCGCGCATATAGAGCCGCATGTCAGGGTGGGCGCGGTGCAATTGCGCTACGACGGCAGGCATCAGATAGGGCCCCAGCGTCGGGGTCACGCCAAAGCGGATTGTCCCGGCAATGCCGCTGGTGCTGCGCCGGGCCAGGTCAACGATATCGTCCACCTGCACCAGCACCCGCCGCGCGCGCTGGGCAATTTCGCGTCCGACCGGAGTCAGCTGCACCGGCGTGTCACCCCGTTCGACCAGCGTCACGCCCAGCTTGGCCTCCAATTGCCGCAATTGCTGGCTGAGCGTGGGCTGGGAAACATGCACTGCCGCCGCTGCGCGGCCGAAATGCTGGGTGTCAGCAAGGGTGGCGAGATATTGTAGCTGGCGAAGGGTTGGCATGGCAGCACCGAAACGAAAACAATGTGCGATAGATGATATCTATCGAAATGCAGGAAGTCTTTCAATTGGTCAATGATGTGCTGTTGCGCCATATAGGCTCCAGACAAAGAGAAATATCGGGTGTCGGGGCGCTCCGGCATCCAGCACTCCCAACGGCCTGGTTCCTCCATCCCGTCCTGGCCGTGCGCGGCACGCAGCTATCTCCCTCCCCCCTCTGATAGCCTGCGTGTCGCGCCCCCCTTTCCTGCATGTATGAATACCAAGGAGCTTACATGGTTCGCCGCCTGACCCCGATGCTGAAAGAATTCCTGGCAGAGGAAAGTGCTGGCGGGATCGTGTTGATGGTGGCGGCGCTGGCTGCGCTGGTGCTGGCCAATTCGCCGCTCGCCGCCAGCTATAATGGTGTGCTGGGCATGCAGGTGACCGCCGCGATTGGCGAAGCAGGCATTTCCAAGCCGCTGCTGCTGTGGATCAATGACGGGCTGATGGCGCTGTTCTTCTTCCTTGTCGGGCTGGAGGTGAAGCGCGAAGTGCTGGATGGTCAGCTCGCGAGCTGGAAACAGGCATCGTTGCCACTTTTTGCCGCGATTGGCGGGATGGCGGCACCGGCGCTGGTGTTCCTGTGGATCAATGCCGGAATGCCGGAAAATACCAGCGGCTGGGCGATCCCGGCCGCGACCGACATTGCCTTTGCGCTGGGTGTGCTGGCGCTGATGGGCAACCGTGTACCGGTGGCGCTCAAGGCGTTGCTGCTGGCGATTGCCGTGATTGACGATATTGGCGCGATTGCGATTATCGCGATCTTCTATTCCGAGAATATCCAGCCGGGTATGCTGATCGGTGCAGGCGCAGTGCTGGCGGTGATGGTGGCACTGGGCCGCATGGGTGTCGCCCGCAACTGGCCCTATGTCCTACTGGGTATCCTGCTGTGGGTCCTGGTGCTCAAATCGGGCGTCCACGCCACGCTGGCCGGGGTCGCGGCGGCGATGGCAATCCCGATGGTGGCAGGTGATGAGCGCCCGTTGGAGCGGATGGAGCATGGCCTGCATCCATGGGTCGCCTTTTTCATCGTGCCGGTCTTTGCGCTCGCCAATGCCGGGGTCTCGCTGGCCGGGCTGGAGCTTGCGGATTTGCTCGCGCCCCTGCCGCTGGGCATTGCGCTGGGGTTGGTGCTGGGCAAGCAGGCGGGCATCCTCGGTCTGTCGTGGATCGCGGTGAAAGCGGGCATGGCGAGTCTGCCCGACGATGTGAACTGGCGGCAACTGCATGGATTGTCGCTGGTCGCCGGGATCGGCTTCACCATGAGCCTGTTTATCGGGGCGCTCGCCTTTGATGATCCGGCGCAAATGGATGCGGTGAAGCTGGGTGTGCTGAGCGGGTCGCTGGTGTCGGCGCTGGCGGGCGTTGCCCTGCTGTGGTTCGGCAAGGGGACGGCGCCAAGTGAAGCCCGGCAGGAGAATGTGGCATGAGCATGGGTCTGTCTTTGGCCGCGCTGATCGGCGGGCTGGTGCTGCTGATCGGGGGCGGTGAATTGCTGGTGCGCGGCGCCGTGCGCATTGCCGAGCGCGCTGGGGTTTCCGCCGCGCTGGTGGGCACAGTTATCGTCGGTTTTGGCACCTCGCTGCCGGAACTGGCGGCCAGCCTTGATGCCGTGCTGGCAGGTTCGCCGGGAATTGCCTGGGGTAATGTCGCCGGATCGAATATTGCCAATAGCCTGCTCATTCTGGGCGCGGCGGCGCTGATGTTCCCGATTGCCACGCGCGAATTCAGCGCCTGGCGTGATCCGTTGATCGCGGTTGGTGCGGCGGCGGTATTGTGGCTGGTATCGCTCGATGCCTCGCCCGCGCCATGGGTCGGCTTTGTCCTGATCGCGGGCATTATCGGCTATGTTTACTGGAGTTATGTGCTGGAACGCGGCGGCTCGCCCGCATCTGCGACCAGCGGCCCGCATAGCCGTGCGGAAGCGCTGGAAATGGCGGACACGCAAATCCATGCGCCGCTCAATGGTTATGCCAAGCCGGTGTTGCTGCTGATAACGGGGCTGGTGTTGCTCGTCGCCGGGGCGCATCTGCTGGTTGGCGGCGCAGTCGAAATCGCGCGCATTGCCGGGATGAGCGAAACCGTGATCGGCCTGACCGTGGTTGCCATTGGCACATCGCTGCCCGAACTGGTGACCTCTGCCGTGGCCGCATACCGCAAGCAGGGCGGGATCGCGCTGGGCAATATCCTTGGTTCCAACATCTATAATATCCTCGCCATTGGCGGCGTGGTGCTGGTGGCGGCGCCCAGCTCCATCCCGGCAGGTTTTGCGACGCTGGAAATGCCGCTGCTGACTGGCCTCGCCTTGCTGCTGTGGTTGATGGTGGCCTTCAAACTGCACGTGTCCCGCTGGATCGGGGCCGTCCTGCTGGCAGCCTATGCTGCCTATCTCGCCCATTCCCTTACCCCCTATCTTTGAGGAGAATGCCTGTGAAAAAATCCCTGATTGTCGCTTTGGCCAGTGTCGGTCTGGCTTCGGCTCCGGCTCTTGCTGCGGCTGACTGGACCTATGAAGGTCCGCGTGGCGCTGACCGCTGGGGTCAGTTGCACAAGGATTTCGAGAAATGCGAAGCCGGGATCATGCAGTCCCCGATTGACCTTGGCCAAGCCAATGCAACAGGGGACATAGACGTTGACGTGAACTGGCAGGCCGGGCCGCTGACTGTCCTGCATAATGGGCACACGGTGCAAGCCAATTTCGCCGAAGGATCGACCATGGTCAGCGGCGGCAAGAGCTTCAAGCTGGTGCAGGTCCATTTCCATACGCCGTCCGAACATACGGTGGATGGCAAGGCCTATCCGCTGACCGCGCATTTCGTCCATGCGGCGGATGATGGCGCGCTGGCGGTGCTGGGCGTGATGTTCGAAGCGGGCGATGCCAATGCCGAATTGCAGAAGCTGGTCGATGCCGCACCGATGAAGAAACAGGCCGCGCAGACCGTGGCTGGTGCCAGCTTCGACCCTCGGAAACTGCTACCGGAAGATCGCGCCGTCTATCGCTATATGGGCTCGCTCACCACGCCGCCCTGCAGCGAAGGGGTCAACTGGCATGTCCTGTCCACTCCCGTGGAAGCCAGTCCGGCCCAGATTGCCGCGATGGAGCAGGCCATGGGCATGAATGCCCGCCCGGTGCAGTTGCTGAACGGACGGCTGCTGGTCGCCCCGGAATAAACACCAGCCAACTTTGATGCCCCGGCCTGTTGGCGCAGGTCGGGGCCGTGTGCGCATAGGATAGGTTTCCCCATGGACCAGCTTGCTGCGACCCTGCTTTCTGCACCAGTCCTGTTCTTCCTGCTGGGCGTGCTCGCGGCGGCGGTGCGATCTGACCTGGCCGTGCCGGAGACAATCGCCAAAGGCATGTCGCTCTACCTGATGGCGGCCATCGGACTGAAGGGCGGGGTGGAAGTGGCCAATGCCGGCGTCAATGCGCAGCTGGCCAAGGCGCTGGTGGCAGGCCTGCTGCTTAGCGCGCTGATTCCTTTTGCCATTGCCCCCGCGCTGCGCCGGTTCGGACGGCTTGACCGGGTCAATAGCGGCGCGGTGGCGGCGCATTACGGGTCGGTCAGCGTGGTGACCTTTGTCACTGCCAGCCAGATCTATGGCGCAGACGGGTTCATGGTTGCTGGTTTCATGGTGGCGGTGCTGGCGATGATGGAAACCCCCGCGATCCTGTCTGGCCTGCTGATTGCGCGGCGCGATGGCAGCGGCGGCTTGCTCAATCGCCATTTGCTGCATGAAGTGTTCTTCAACGGATCGGTCGTGCTGCTGCTGGGCAGCTTTGCCATCGGCCTGCTGATCGGTCCGGCCGGGTTCGAACCGATCAGCCCGCTGTTCAAGGCAGGCTTTACCGGGGTGCTGTGCCTGTTCCTGCTCGACATGGGGCTGATTGCCATGCGCCGCATCCTGCAAACGCGCGCGCTGACTGCGCGGCTGGTGGTGCTTGCGCTGGTCTTCCCGCTGGTCAATGGCACTGTGGGTGTGCTGGCCGGTACCGCCATCGGGCTCGACGCGCCAACTGCCGCGGCCCTGGGCATATTGGCGGCGAGTGCGTCATACATCGCGGTCCCGGCGGCCATGCGCCTGTCGCTGCCCCAAGCGGATGCGGGGCTGTATCTTGCCATGTCGCTGGGGGTCACCTTCCCCTTCAATATAGTCCTCGGCATTCCGCTGTTTCGCTGGATGGCCGAACAGATCGGAGCAGTCGCATGATCGAGATGACACGCCGGATACGGCTGGAAGTGCTGGTTGACGCCCCCCTCGCGCCGAGGTTGAGCGAGCTTGCGGATCAATCAGGCTTCACCGGCTATACGCTCTACCGAACAACCAGCGGCAAAGGGCGGAGCGGGGAATGGAGCGAAGACCTGATCAGCGGTGCCACTGCCAAATACATCTTCCTCGCAGTGGCCAACAGCGAACGCGCGGACCGCTTCCTGGAATCCATTGCCCCGCTGCTGGAAAGCTATGGGCTGGTGGTGCTGCGGTCGGAAGTGGACGTGGTCCGCCCGGAGCGGTTCTGAGCCGCCACCAGATCCTGGTCAAACCGGCACAGTGATGTGTTTGCCGCCAAACACGGACTGCCAGCTTTCGATCTCGCTCACCACCACGGCATCGGCTGCATGGGCGAGCTCGCTCGCTTCGCCATAGGTGAGGCAGTTATTTTCTGCGGAGAGCAGCAGGGTGATCCGCTGGTCGATCCCGTCCAGCTTCTCGGCGGTCATTTGCGAAATGCTGGCAAAGCGTTCGAAATCGCCGAAATAGCGCATTCCGGCCAGCGCCGCGCCAAAGGTCGGGAAGGCCACGCCCAGGAAGGTTGCAGGCTTGGCAATGAGATAGGGCAGGTCTGCTGCCAGCCACCCCAGCGCCGCGCCAAGTTCGACCAGCAAATAGGCGGAGACTGACAGCACGGCGAGGATGAACAGCCATTCCGAAATCTTGTCCAGCCGGTGATGGATGCGGTGCAGCCGCCGCGATTTGTTGCGGTGATAGTCACGCTGATCTTGCACATGCCGGGCCAGCAGATCTGACAGCGCGCTGCGCAGATAGTCCGGCGTTACCGCCACTTCGGGCAAGCCGACTTCGCGCCAGCCGGCGCGGGCATAATATTCGGGCCAGCTGGTCTTGATCCCCTGAGGCCAGCGCCCGGCCGGGCGGGCCACGCCCAGCGCCTGCAGGATCGGCGAATGGCGCAGATATTCGGCCACCCGGCGCGTGGCAAACCAGCGCGTGTGCCAGCGGCGTTTCACACCCAAGGCGGTGATGGTGACAATGGTGGAGAGCAACAGGAATTCAGCGAGCGCGAAGGGCCATTTGCCAAGCCCCAGCGGCTGGTAGGCCAACCCGGCGGTAATCGCGAGAGCAGAAAGGACGAAATTGGCGATCATCCCGCCGCGATAGGCATCGGAAAGCCAGGTCGATATCCCGTCAGCCCAGGCAAAGCGGCGCAGCGCGGCCTGGTCCACCCGAGTGGCAAAATCCGCCTCCAGCCTCGGCAGGTCGCGAATGGCCTGCATCGTCGCGGCTGCGCTGCCATTGGCGATGGCCTCCGGCGCTTCATATTCCTCTTTCAGCGAGCGGAAGGGACGCCCTTCGCCGTCAAACAGCACTTCGACCCGGCGATAGGCATTGGCCAGCGGGTGGCTGCGCGGATGCCAGGCTTCATTGCCGAGTGCTGTCGCGCCAGCGCGCAACGCACCGCCTTCGCCAGGGCGCAGGGCTGTGCGCACCAGCGCGGCCAAGGCGTCTTCGCGCCCTTCGGTCGATGGATTGGCATGGAGCTCTTCCGGTGCATGGAGGATATGCCAATTGCCCGGATCAGCCGGGTCGATCCGCACCACAGCGGCACCCTGATGCAAGGCTTCATTGATGGTGTGGCCGGTGCCGCCGGGCAAATTGCGCAGGGCACCGTCCCATACGGCGATCAGGAAATCGGATTGCTCGATCATCACCCGCCCGGCCATCGCTACCCGTTCGGACAAGTGCCATTCAAACTGGCGGGCAGCTTCTGCATTGTCGGGATCATCTACGGTCGCCAGCAGGAAGGGGGACAGCTTGGCATCGCATTCGGCCAGTTCGAACAGGCGCACCCGGCCCAGCCATGCGCGCAGCGCAGCCGCGCGCTGTTGCACATCAGGGGCTTGCGCATCCTTGCCTGCCAGCAGCGCCCGCACGTCTGCCCCGTCAGCAGGCAGGCTGGCAATGGCAGTGTAGAAATCGCGCCCGCAAGGCAGCGGTGCCACCAGGTCCCAATTGCGCGCTGCGCCAGCTTCTGCCGCCAGCCGATCCGTTCCGTCAGCCAGCACACCATGCAAGCGGACCGGCGCGACATCCCCCAGCGTTTGGGCCTCATTCGCAATCGCGGCAGTGATCCGGTCGCATATTTCATTGAATACCTGCTCTACCTGCGGGCGCTTTCCAGCCAGCAAGGGATGGGTATCGCGATGGCCGGTAACGCCCAGGCACAGGCGGGGCACGGGCGGTGGCGGGACATGTGCCATGATCGCTTGTTATGCTCCCCTTCGCTGGCAGCCCGCCAGCGGGCTTGTCAGCTCAAGCGATAGTAGGCAGAAGCAACTAAGCAAACCCCTGTAATGGTATGGGAGGCTTGGGTGGCCACTGCGGCAGCCACACATACAGTGTTCCTGAGCTACTCGCGCGAGGACCGCGAAGCGGCCATGCCGATTATCGCGGCTTTGGAAGACCATGGCATCAGCGTGTGGTGGGATGGCTTGCTGGCGGGGGGTGACCGCTTCTCGCACACCACTGAGGCTGCGCTGGAACAGGCAGAGGTCGTGGTGGTCCTGTGGAGCGCCCGCTCGATCGAATCCCACTGGGTGCGCGATGAAGCCACCCGCGGCCGGGATCGGGGCTGCATGATCTCGGTTTCGCTCGACGGCAGCGAACCGCCACTTGGCTTTCGCCAGATCCAGTATATCGACCTGTCTGGCTGGAAGGGTGATGCCAGCGCCGCGCAATTCACTGAATTGCTGCGCGCTGTCGGCCATGTAGCGGCAGAACCGGGCACGCAACTCAATTTCACAGGCCCAGCGCAAGGGGCATCGGGTGGCCTGTCACGCCGCAAGATGTTGCTGGCTGGCGGATCGACTGTGCTGGTCGCCGGGGCCGGGCTGGCGCTGTGGCGCGGCGGCTTGCTGGGTGGCAGCAGACCGGATGATGCCAGCATCGCCGTGATGGCTTTCGACAATCTCAGCGGCGATCCGGAGCAGGAGTATTTCTCTGACGGGCTGGCTGAAGAATTGCGCGCGACGCTGGCGCTTAATCGCCAGATCGAAGTGGCCGCACAAACCAGCTCCAACATGTTCCGCGATGGCAGCAAGGGCGCCGAAGAAATCGCCAGGGCGCTGGGTGTGGCCTTTATCCTCGAAGGGAGCGTTCGGCGCGGGGATGACCGGCTGCGGGTGGCCGCGCGGCTGGTCAATGGCGGGACCGGGCTGGAGCAATGGTCACAGGTGTTTGAACGCCCCCTGCGCGATGTGCTGGCGGTGCAGGGCGAGATCGCAACCATGGTCGCTGATGCGCTGGTCGCTACGCTCTCCGCCGATGACACGATCCGCACCGAACGGATCGGCGGAACCCGCGATGCGCAGGCGCTGGATGACTTTCTAAGAGGCGTGGCGCTGTATGATCTGGCGGCAAGCGAATCCTCGGACCGCGCGGCGCTGGCGGCCTTCGATGCGGCGATTGCGCGCGATCCGGCCTATGCCGCGGCCCATGCGGCGCGGTCGCGCGCCTTGACGGTGATCGGCAGCGCTTATTCCACCGGCGCGCAATTGCAGGCCACCTATGATGCCGCGATGGCATCGGCGCGCGAAGCGATCAGGCTGGCCCCGGATCTGGCCGAAGGCCATTCGGCGCTGGGCTTCATCCTTACCAATGGCAAGCTCGACATGCAGGCTGCGCGCCAGCCCTATCGCACCAGTTTCGAGCTGGGTTATGGCAATGCCGGGATATTGGGCAGCTTTGCACTTTATGCCGGGTTCATGGGCGATTTTGATGATGCCCGTGAAGCAGTGGCGCGTGCCGAACGGCTCGATCCGCTCAACAGCTCGGTTTTTCGCACCGAAGGCGCAGTGGAATTTGCCGCGCGTGATTATGCTGCAGCAACCAGTGCCCTGCGCACGGCCTTGTCGCTCAATGAAAAGGTCAATGTCGCACACCGGCTCCTCGGCGATATTGACTGGCTGGCAGGCGATGCCGAGTCGGCGCGGGCGCATTACGAGCAGGAACCGAGCAATTTGTCGCGCCTGTGCGGGCTGGCTTTGACCGATGCCAAGCTGTCGGGGGCTGCCGCAGGTGAGGTGCGGCTGGCCCAGCTGGTAACTGAATATGGCGAGAATTCGCTTTACCAACAAGCGGTTGTGCTGGCGCAATGGGGGCGGTCAGCGGACGCCCTGACCGCAATTGAGCAGGCATGGCAATTGCGCGATTCCGGGCTGGTCCTTGCGCTCAACGATCCCCTGCTGGACCCGATTCGACAAGAACCCCGCTTTGATGCAGTCTTGCGCGATCTCGGCTTCCTGCAGGGATAGATTATACGGGGGAAAGCATGAAGAAAATTGGTTTTGTATCGCTCGCTGGTGCCCTTGCGCTGGGCCTGGCTGCCTGTTCCGCTCCGGCGGAAGATGCTGCGGAAGACACCATGGCTGATGAAACCGCGGTAGCTGAAGATGCGACCATGGAAGAAGGCGCGATGGAAGAAGGGGCCGCTGAGGCCGATGCCATGACCGAAGGTGACACGGCAGCTGCGCCCGCACCTGCCGCTGAGGAAGAGGATGAAATCCGCGGCAACGATATCGGCCGCTAATCCTTTCCGGGCCCTGCCAGCGTTTTGCTGGCAAGGCCCGGATCGCGGCCCGATGAAGCCGCCAGGCTGATCGGGGCAAGGGCAATGAAGCGTCTTGCACTAGCTTTTCTGGCAATGGCCGGGGCGTTGCCCAACGGCGTAGCTGCCGCTGAGCAGGGCCTGCCCCACGCGGTTCTGGACGCTGGCGGAGCGATCCCGGTGGTGGTCCTCCCGGAACCGCTGCCCGGCCCCCCGTCACTGGAGGAGGAAGAGGACGAGATACCGGTTATCGTCCCTCGGACTCTTCCGACGGCCGAGCCTGATCCCGATAATCCCTTTGCTGAGCAGGCCGTCTCATGGGTCCTGATCCGGCAGGAAATCCTGCCTGAACAGGACCGTCCGCTGCGCATCTTGCTCGCCCCGCTCGATGCACCGACCCGGGCAGCAGTGTATCGGGTCACAGATAATCTCGCAGTCGGGCGACGCGGAATATTTGTCGACTTGCTGCTCGATGATCGGCCAGGGGGCGGGATGGAGCTGGTCGATTTCCTCACCGGTCTCAGCCCGCAACAGGCGCAGCAGTTCGCGCAAATGCTCAACGTCCGCAAGCCTGACTTATGGCGGGCTGTGCCCGAATATCTGGCTGTAGCCGGTCCGGATGCCCTGCATTTTGCCCTGTTTGCGCCGAATGAAGAATGGCGCTGCCGGGTTGAGCGGCCCGGTGACCGCTGGATTCCCGCGCCAGGGCCGCAATTGCCCGTCTGCACTAATGAGCAAGAACGGTTCTACAATCTCTGGCAAGACCGCTACAAGCGACTCATCAGGGGCATTGATGCTCCGGCCGGGGCAACCCCGTGGCAGGCGCAAATCCTGCGTGCGGGGCAAAGTGCGCAAAGCTACCTGACGCCGCGCCAGCGCAGCATTGACCTGAGGGATTTTGGCAAGCCAGTGCCTTCCTGGCAGCACAACCATGTTTGCGGGGCGGCCTATATTGGCGGCAGGTGGGCGATCACTGCCGCGCATTGCATTGGCGACTGGCGTGGGCGCGAAAGCCTGTTTTTTGACGGGCGCCGGATCAGGCTGGGGTCTGATACAATTAATGACGGCGGCCAGATCTTCGAGATTGACGCGGTGGTGCGGCACAAGCGCTATCGCCGCGCGCGCGATGGCAATGATATTGCCTTGCTGCGCCTCACCAAGAAACCGACGGGTCGCGGGATCAATCAGGTGACCCTGCCGCCAAGCGTTTCCATGCGCTTCCCTTCAGGCACGGAAGCGAGGGTAACGGGCTGGGGACTGACGGGCGAAACGCTCAATACTTCCGATGTAAGGGATCGCTTTGGTCAGCCGCAATATTTCTCGGCAATCCTGCAACAGGCGGACCTGACCTTGCGGGTCAGCAGCGAGTGCAATTTCAACCCCAATTTCCGCGAACGCGGGCTGACGGTTGGGGTTGGCCAGCTTTGCGCAGGGGCACCGGGTGGGGTTGATTCCTGCAAGGGCGACAGCGGCGGTCCACTGGTCACGCGCAAGGGCGGGATTACCTATCTTGTCGGGCTGGTATCTTTCGGCCCCGGCTGCGGGCTGCGCGACACGCCGGGTGTCTATACCGATGTGACGCATTTTGTCGGCTGGATCGCGGGCGCGAAGAAGCAGGCAGTCAAAGGCGAAATCGTCGACTGGTAGGGGCCCCTTCGATCAGGCGCGCGGAGGCTGCCTGCGATAGCTGAGCGCTTCGGCAATATGGATACGCCCGACCTGCGCCGCCCCGGCAAGGTCCGCAATGGTGCGCGCTACTCTTAGCATCCTGGTATAGCCGCGCGCGGAAAGGCGCATCGCATCCGCTGCCTGCATCAGCAATTTCTGCCCGGCATCGTCAGGCGTGGCGAAGCGTTCCAGCGCGTCGCCGTCGAGCTCGGCATTGGTGCGCGCGCCGCTTTCTTCACCGCGCGCGGTCTGGATGGCGCGGGCGGCGGCCACGCGGGCAGCCACTTCCGCGCTGCCCTCTGCTGGCGGAGGCAGGGCCAGATCAGCGGCGCTGACGGGGTCCACCTCCACATGCAGGTCAATCCGGTCGAGCAGCGGGCCGGAGACCTTGCTCTGATAATCCGCCGCACAACGCGGCGCGCGCGAGCAGGCCAGCGCCGGATCGCCCAGATGGCCGCAACGGCAAGGGTTCATCGCTGCCACCAGCTGCACTCGCGCAGGGAACGTCACATGCGCATTGGCGCGCGCGACATCGACGCTGCCCGTTTCCAGTGGCTGGCGCAGAGAATCGAGCACCGCGCGCTGGAATTCGGGCAGTTCATCGAGGAACAACACGCCGAGGTGGGCGAGACTGACTTCGCCCGGTTTCACCTTCAGCCCGCCACCGGTGAGCGCGGCCATGCTGGCGGAATGATGCGGCGCGCGGAACGGGCGTGTGCGGCTGATCTTCCCGCCCTCCAGCAGTCCCGCGACCGATTGCACCATGGAGACTTCCAGCGCCTCCGCCGGGCTTAGCTCGGGCAGGATTCCCGGCAGGCAGCTCGCGAGCAGGCTCTTGCCCGCACCCGGCGGACCATTCATCAGCAGATTGTGCCCGCCCGCTGCCGCGATCTCCAGCGCGCGCTTGGCGGTTTCCTGCCCTTTCACCCGCTTGAGGTCCGGCCCCGGCGCGGCTGGTTCGATCTCGCCCTGCTTCGGTTCAGGCAAGACCTGCGTGCCCTTCAGATGGTTGAGCAGGCTGATCAGGTCGGGCGCGGCCACCACCGGCACCCCGCTCGCCCAGCGCGCTTCAGCCCCTTGTGCGGCAGGGCAAAGCAGGCCGCATTCCTGCTCGCTGGCATGGAGCGCGGCGAGCAACACGCCGGGGGAGGGGACGATCCGCCCGTCCAGCGCCAGTTCGCCCACCGCGATGAATTCGGTCAGCTGTTCGGCATCGGTCACCCCCATCGCACCCAGCAGGGCGAGCGCAATCGGCAAATCGTAATGGCTGCCTTCCTTGGGCAGGTCAGCGGGCGAGAGATTGATGGTGATCCGCTTGGGCGGCAGGGCCAGCCCCATGGCAGACAGCGCCGCCTGCACCCGTTCGCGGCTTTCGCCCACGGCTTTGTCCGCCAGCCCGACGATGTTGAAGCGTGGCATGCCGGGCGCAACCTGGCATTGCACCTCAACATGGCGAGCCTCCAGCCCGAGATAGGCAACTGTGCGAACCAGAGCGACCAAGCGCTTACCCCCTGTTTGTTCTCTTGCCTTCTGCCGTGATTCCAGGGCGGAGTCGAGAGTGAAGCGTATCCGGCGTTAACCCGCCGCCCCCGAACCGTCCCTCAACGGCACAGCTTCGTAACCTCTTTGTAAGGATATCGCTTGGCAAAGCGGTTACGCGCGCAGGGCATTACAGTGTCCATGCGCAGCATTGTCGCCCTCGCCATGGCCCTTCTTGCCTTCTTCGCCGCCCCCGCGCAGGCGCGGCAGGTCGTCTATGAAGTGATCACGGAAGAGGAATGGGTGGAGACCCCGGGGCAGGCACCTGTGCGGACTTCAGTAACGACCACGGTACGGACTGTGTCCGCACCCGCAGACGAAACCGCTTTCCGCGCAATGCCCGGTTCCGAACGTTTCGTAACCACACAGCCCGAGCCGCTACCCCAGCTTGTTGCTGATTACGGACCGTTCCGGATCGTGGACGGGAAGCGGGCCGAACTGGTCAGCTTCACCGATGCCCGGACCCCGGCCCATTTTGCGGCAATGCTGCGTGATTATCCTGAGCTTGAAGTGCTCGACCTCGTCGAAGTGCCCGGCACCTCGGATGATGGGGCGAATATGCAGCTGGGGCGGATGATTCGCGCAGCAGGCATCGCCACCCGTGTCCCGGCTGGCGGTTCGGTTCGTTCGGGCGGAGTGGAATTGTTCCTCGCCGGTGCGAATCGCCAGATCGAGGATGGCGCGCAGTTCGCGGTGCATAGCTGGATGGATGTCTATGGCCGTCAGGCGAAGGATTTCGCCCCCAATGCCCCGCAAAACCGGGCCTATGTGGACTATTACCGCGAAATGGGCATGTCCGAGGAAGAGGCTCGCGCCTTCTACGACATGACCAATTCGGTGCCCTTCTCGCAGGCCAAGTGGCTCGATGCAGGCGATATGCGGGGCTGGCTGTCGGGTGAAGCGGCTCCGGCCGCAGAAAAAGACGCTACGCCGAAGCTGGCCTATCTTGACTTGGGGGGCGCGAGCTTCTAATCGCGCGCTCACTTATGGCGGTCGCCGCATCGGCGGCCCTTTATTATTGGCGCTAGCCAAATATTGGAATTTTGAGGACGACATGAAGCGGACATTCCAGCCTTCCAACCTGGTGCGCAAGCGCCGCCACGGTTTCTTCGCACGCAAGGCCACTGTCGGTGGCCGCAAGGTCCTGCGCGCACGTCGCAGCCGCGGTCGCAAGAACCTCAGCGCGTAACTGTTTGCGCGAGCGCCTCTGCGCTCGCGTCCTCGCCGCAGTTTCCGGCTTCGCCGGAGCGGCTGCGGGCGGCCAGTCGGCCTTGCGGGCTCCCTTAGGGGAGCCCGTTGGCGTATGTAGCACCCATGGTTCCCGAATCCTCACCTAAGCTTTCCGTCATCCGCAAGCGGGCGGACTTCCTCGCCGCGAATCGCGGTGTGCGGGTGGCGCGGCCGGGTTTTGTGCTGCTTACCCGGCCCAACGGTAGCGAATCCATGCGCTATGGCATCACTGTCACCAAGAAGATCGGCAATGCGGTGGTCCGCAACCGGATGAAGCGGCGCTTTCGCGAATTGCTGTGGGATGCGCTGCCGCTTGAAGGGCTGGCCGGGCATGACCATATCCTCATCGGTCGCGAAGGCGGGGTCGAGCGGGATTTTGGCAAGCTGCGCGAGGAACTTTCCATGGCATTGCAACGCGCTGCACAGGGCAAGGGCGATCCGCCGCGCAAACCGCGCAAGGGTAAGCCCGGTGGCAAGCCTTTCGGGCGCGGCCGGTGAAGCATATCCTCATCTTCATCGCGCGGGCCTGGCAATGGGGCCCGTCGCGCATTTTGCCGCCTTCATGCCGCTATGCCCCCACCTGCTCGCAATATGCGATCGAAGCCTTGCAAAAACATGGCGCGATCAAGGGTGGATGGATGGCGCTTAAGCGGCTATTGCGCTGCCACCCATGGGGCGGGCATGGCTATGACCCGGTGCCCTGACACCAAAGATCAAGACTGAAGAACGGGATCCCACCTTGGACAATTCGCGCAATCTGCTGATCGCTTTAGCCCTGTGTGCAGTGCTGCTGCTGGGATGGGATGCTGGCATCCGCTATTTCTATCCTGATGCGAACAAGCCCGCAGCGGAACAGACCGTTGCTGCCAATGGCACAGAGCCTGACGCGCTGCCTGCAGCGCAGGGTGCGGAAAGCAGTGGTGCCAAGGCCAAGCCCACCCGCGAAGGCGGGCTGACCGACCCGGCTGACATTGCTGAGGAAGAGGCTGACCTCGAAATCTCGCTCGCCAGCACGGATCGCGTGAAGATTGATGCTGCGGAAATCGCCGGTTCTATTAACCCGGTTGGCGCGCTGATTGACGATGTCGTGCTCAAAACCCATCGCCAGACGGTTGAGAAAGACAGCGGCCCGGTGCGGATTTTCTCGCCCGCTGGTACGCCCGCGCAACATTTTGCGCAATTCGGCTGGGTTGGTGAGGGCGTGAAGCTGCCCGATGCAAAGACGGTCTGGAACGCCAGCGGCGGGCCGCTGGGGCCGGACAGCCCGGTCACCCTGACATGGGCCAATGGCGAAGGCCAGAGCTTCCGCATCGTGCTGAGCGTGGATGAGCATTACATGATCTCTGCCGAGCAGACCATGTCCAACACCGGTGCAGGCCCGGTGGTGATCCAGCCCTTCGCACTGGTCAATCGCACCAGCAAAACGGCTAGCGCCAGCACTTGGAATATCCATTCGGGGCCGATTGGCGCCTTCGGGGATTCGGTCCAGTTTGGCCCGGATTATGATGATCTCGTGGATGATCCGAAAGAAGGCCAGACTGATGGCCGCGCCCACTGGATTGGCTTTACCGACATTTACTGGCTCTCTGCACTGGTGCCTGAAGCTGGCACTAATCCGGCGACCGATTTCCGTTCGCTCGGCAATGAGAAATTCCGTGCGGACATGATCTACCAGCCGGTTACGGTCCCGGCGGGCAAGCAGTTTACCCGCACCACGCGCCTGTTCGTGGGGGCGAAGGAAACCGCGGTCCTCGACATGTATGAAGATGGCGGGATCGACAATTTCGGCAACGCTATCGACTGGGGCTGGTTCAAGATTTTCGCCTGGCCGATCTGGCTGGTGCTGACCAAGCTCTATGGCCTCGTTGGCAATTTCGGCCTCGCCATCATCCTGCTGACGGTGATCGTGCGCGGGCTGATGTTCCCCATCGCGCAGAAGCAATTCGCCAGCATGGCCGCGATGCGCGCAGTGCAGCCGAAGATGAAGGCGATTCAGGAACGCTACAAGGATGACAAGCAGACCCAGCAGCAAAAGGTGATGGAGCTGTACAAGGAAGAGGGCATCAACCCGCTGGCCGGATGCCTTCCCTTGCTGCTGCAGATCCCGGTCTTCTTCGCGCTCTACAAGGTACTGATGCTGTCGATCGAAATGCGCCACAAACCCTTCGTGGCGTGGATTCAGGACCTGTCCGCGCCCGATCCAGCGAACCTTGCCTGGGTCTTGTCGCTGGTGGGGATTCAGGTGCCCAGCTGGCTGATGATTATCTTCGGTCTGGGTGTGCTGGCGGTGTTGCTGGGGATCACCATGTGGTTGACCTTCCGCATGAACCCCACGGCAATGGACCCGATCCAGCAGCAGATGTTCTCCATCATGCCGTGGGTGCTGATGTTCGTGATGGCGCCTTTTGCGGCCGGCCTGCTGGTCTACTGGGTAACATCCAACCTGCTCACGCTGGCGCAGCAAAGCTATCTCTATTCCAAGCATCCGCAGCTGAAAGCGCAGGCGGCGAAGGACAAGGAAGACCGCGCCCGCGAAGCGGCCAAGGACAAGGGCTGAGGCGTGAGCACGCCCGAAGAAGAGCAGGCGCAGGCCGAACTGGAAGAACGCGCGCGCAAGCTCTTTTCGGGGCCGGTGGCGTTCCTCCTGTCTGCGCCGCAGCTCAAATTCCTGCCGGAGCCGGACGCGCCGGAAATTGCCTTTTGCGGGCGCTCCAATGTCGGCAAAAGCTCGCTGCTCAATGCACTGACCAACCGCAAGGGGCTGGCGCGCGCGTCGGTGACGCCGGGACGGACGCAGGAGCTGAATTTCTTCGATGTGGGTGAACCGCTGCACTTCCGGCTGGTCGATATGCCCGGCTATGGCTTTGCCAAGGCACCGGTGAAGGTGGTCGAGAAATGGAAGGCACTGGTCCGCAGCTTCCTGCGCGGGCGGCAAGTGCTGCGCCGCACGCTGGTGCTGGTCGATTGCCGCCACGGGCTGAAAGACGTCGATCGCGAATTCATGAAGATGCTCGACGAGGCGGCTGTTGGCTACCGCGTCGTGCTGACCAAAGCGGACAAGGTGAAGGCGAGCGAGCTGGAAAAGGTCCGCCTCGCGACCGAAGCCGAAGCGCGCAAACATGTCGCTGCCTTCCCGCTGATCCACGTCACCAGCGCGGAGAAGGGGATGGGCATTCCCGAATTGCGCGCGGCGGTCTTGGCTGACGCTGAAAGCTGATTGAGGCTGAATACGCGAGGTCTGAAACCCTCATCCAGCTTCCGCTAGGCGCTGCGCGCCAAGCTCCAGCATCCTTCTACCACCGGGAGAAGAAGCGTGACACAAACCTTCTCCCAGTGGGAGCAGGATATGCAGGCTTGCGAACTTGTTCGCTAGCCGGAGTTGGATGAGGGTTTGGACGCCTTCAGCTCCACCACTTCCCCCAGCCGCGTTTGCAGCCGGTTCCACACATCCAGTGCGGCGACCTTGTAGCCTTCCGCCAACGTCGGATAGTTGAAGCTGTTCTCGACGAAATAGTCGATTGTCCCGCCCAGCGCGATCACCGCCTGGCCGATATGGACCAGCTCGCTCGCGCCTTCGCCGATGATGTGGACGCCCAGCACGCGGCGGGTCTCGCGGTGGCAGACGAGTTTCAACACGCCATATTCCATGCCCATGATGTGCCCGCGTGATGTCTCGCGGAAGCGCGCGATGCCGCATTCATAGGGCAGGCCCCGCTCGCGCGCCTGCTGCTCGGTCAGCCCGACCGACGAGAGTTCGGGCACGGCATAGACGCCATAGGGATGGTTGCTGTCAGGCAGGGCATTGCCGGTGCCAAAGGCGTGGCAGGCCGCTGCGCGCCCCTGTTCCATCGAAGTGGAGGCGAGGCTGGGGAAGCCGATCACATCGCCTGCGGCGTAGATATGGGGCTGGCTGGTCTGGAAGGTCGTGCGGTCCACTTCCAGCCGCCCGCGTTCATCGGGTTTGAGCCCGGCAGCGGCAAGGTTGAGCCCGCCCGTCGCGCCCACCCGGCCTGCAGTGAAGAGGACCATTTCGGATGCCACATGCCGCCCGTCGGACAGGATACAAACCGGCTGGCCATTGGTCGCCAGCCGCACTTCCTCCACCGATCCGCCCAGCCGCAGGGCAATCCCCCGATCGCGCATCAGATGGACGAGGTGGTCCACGATCTCTGCATCCATGAAGGGCAACAACTGGTCACGCGGCTCTATCAGCGTAACGGGTACATCCATCGCGCTGAAGATCGTCGCATATTCGATCCCGATCACCCCGCCGCCGACCACCGCAAGGCTGCGCGGCAGGCGCGGGGAAGTGATGAAATCGTCGCTATCGACGATAGTGGTTCCGTTGAAGGGGATATGGTCCGGGCGATAGGGGGCGGTGCCGACGCAGATCAGAACTTTATCGGCATGGACGACTTCGGTGACCACCTGCCCGTCCATTGCGCGGTCCACGGCGATCCTGTGTGGCCCTTCGAAACGTCCGCGCCCGACCATGGTGCGCACGCCGTTGCGGGCGAACTGGTGCTCCAGCACGGAGACTTCATAGTCGAAGGTCTTGGCCATGCGCACGGCGAGGTCATCGCTTTCGATCACCTGCTTGGCGCGGTGGCCTGCCCCGTAAAAGCCGCGCTCGCGCCAGCCGGAGAGGTTTAGCGCGGTCTCACGCAGCGTTTTGGAAGGGATGGTGCCGGTATGCAGCGAGACGCCGCCCACCTTCTTGCGGTCATCCACCACCAGCACGCTGCGTCCCAGCTTGGCCGCCTGTATCGCCGCCCTGCGCCCGGCGGGGCCGCTGCCCAGCACGACAAGATCGAATTTCGCCATTGTTTGGTCCTCCGGGGTAGGAGAACGGCGTTTGGGGAGCGGATTGAAGCGTTTTTCGAGCTTGTAGGGGTTGGTCCTTATGGCTGGGTTGGGGGTTTGTTGGTTCCCGCAGAGACCGCAGAGGAAAGGAGACCGCGAAGATTATTTTTCTCACGCAAAGGCGCAAAGGCGCAAAGGCGCAAAGAAGGATTGCCTGCGGCAGCAGGCAGCAAACAACGCGACCAAAGCACAAGTGGATGTCTTGCTATATGCAAATTGGCTGTCGCCGAAGGACAATAATCTTCGCGCCTTCGCGCCTTCGCGCCTTCGCGCCTTTGCGTGAAACAAACTCGGCGAAGCCGTAACCTTCTCAGCGGTCTCCTTTCCTCTGCGCGAACAAAATGCGGCAAGCGCGCGCTGCCAATTTTCCTACACGCCCGGTTTCTGCAACAGGCTGCCGGATGGAACCCGCACAAGCCCGCCGCTATCTCGACGCCTATATGCGGCACCTGCGCAGGCAGGTTTATTCGGGCCAGGACACTGTTCCATGTGTTCCACTTGTTCAGCCTCGACAGCGCGTGGCTGAACGCCTATCGCGCAGACATGCTGCAGCGGTGGAGCAGGCAATGAAGCTGATTATCGGCAACAAGAACTATTCAAGCTGGTCCTTGCGCGGCTGGCTGGCGGCCAAGCAATCGGGCCTCCATTTTGACGAGATCACCGTCAACATCTCAGGCGAGGAGTGGGAAGCCGCCAAGCAGCAGATGGGCGAGGTCCAGCCTTCCAGCGGCAAGGTGCCGATCCTGTGGGATGACGAGGTGGTGATCTGGGACAGTCTGGCGATCATGGAATATCTCGCTGACAAGGTCGGGCGGGACCGCTTCTGGCCCAAGGATGACGCCGCGCGCGGCATGGCGCGCGCAATGGTGGCGGAAATGCACAGCTCTTACCTGCCGCTGCGCCGTACGCTGCCGATGAACGTGCGAGGCCGCCATGAAGGCGTGACCGTATCGGACGAAGTGCGCCATAACATCGTGCGCATCCTTGGCCTGTGGGCAGAGGCGCGCGCGCGTTTCGGGCAGGGCGGGCCCTTCCTGTTCGGCACATTCGGCGCGGCGGATATCTTCTATGCGCCGGTCATCAGCCGTTTCGTGACCTATGGCGTCGCTGTGCCCGGCTTTGCCCAGGCCTATATGGAGGCGATGTGGGAACATGACTGGATGCAGCAATGGATCGCCGCCTCGGAAGACGAGCAATGGGTGATCGAACAATGGGACAAGGCCCCCACGACCTGAGCTGAGCGGAAATCTATGCGCGACTATTCTGACGTTCCCTCGCTGGCTGAAGAGCTGATCGCAGCGCCCAGCGTCACGCCTGCCACCGGGCTGGTGTTCGATGTGCTGGAGGCGATGCTGGAGCCGCTGGGCTTTGCCGTGCATCGCTTTTCGCGCGGTGACGGGCCTGCGGGCAGTGACGAGGCCCCGGTGGAGAACCTCTTCGCGATCCGGCGCGGGCCGGGGGGTTCGCGGCATTTCGCCTTTGCCGGGCATCTGGATGTGGTCCCCCCCGGCGATGGCTGGGCCAGCGCGCCTTTCGCTCCTGAACGGCGGGGCGAGTTGCTCTATGGGCGCGGTGCGGTGGATATGAAGGGTTCGATTGCGTCCATGGTTTCGGCCGTGGCGACTGTCCCGGTGGAGGCGGGCACGGTGAGCTTCATTATCACCGGGGACGAGGAAGGCCCTGCGCTGCACGGCACACGCGCCCTGATCGACCATATGCGCGCAACCGGCGATGTGCCCGACCTGTGCCTTGTGGGCGAGCCGACCAGCGTCAACCGGCTGGGCGACATGATGAAGATCGGGCGGCGCGGCTCGGTCAATATCTGGCTGGAGGTTGAAGGTGTGCAGGGCCATGTTGCCTATCCGCACCTCGCGGATAATCCGGTGCCCAAGCTTGTCGCCATGCTGGCAGAGATTGACGCACTGGTGCTGGATAAAGGGACCGACTGGTTCCAGCCGAGCAATATCGAGATCACGGAGCTGGAAGTCGGCAATGCCGCGCATAATGTCATTCCCGCCAAGGCCAAGGCGCGCATTTCGATCCGCTTCAATGACCAGCATTCGGGCGCGTCGCTGGCGGAGCTGATTGGCAGTATCGCGGAAAAGCATGGCGGGCGGGCGCTGCCGATCATTTCGGGCGAGCCCTTCCTGACGCCCCCCGGCGAATTCAGTGACATTATTGCCCGCGCGATTGAGGCGGAAAGCGGGATTGACCCGGAACGCTCGACCAGCGGCGGCACATCGGATGCGCGCTTCCTGAAAGACCTCTGCCCGGTGATCGAATTTGGCCTGTGCAATGCGACGATGCACAAGCGCGACGAAGCCGTGGCGCTGGCGGACCTTGAAGCGCTGAGCCACATCTATGCGCGCATCGTGCAGGATGCGCTGGCTGGATAATTCCTCCTCGAGCTTGCTTGGGGAGGGGGACCATGCGTAGCATAGTGGAGGGGCGCAGGCGGAGCACCTCCATACCCCTCCACCAGTCTTGCGGCTGGTCCCCCTCCCCCAGACAAGCTGGGGGAGGAATTGAGAAGCGAAGGCTGAGTCTATGAGCGCGTGGTTCAAAATCCCCCTGTGGCAGCGCGTGATCGCGGCGCTCATCCTTGGTGTGTTGGTTGGCTGGCTGTGGGGGCCGGGGGCGGAAAGCATCAAGATCGTGGGCGACATCTTTGTCGGCTTCATCAAGATGCTGGTGGTGCCGTTGATCTTCTTCAGCCTCGTTTCCGGCGTGGCCAGCATAGGCGATTTGCGCAAGCTGGGCAGCGTGGGCTGGCGGGCGCTGTTGTTGTTCGTGGTGACCGGTCAGATCGCGGTGTGGTTGGGGCTGTTCCTTGGCACGGTGGTGCAGCCCGGCGTGGGTGTCGATACGTCGATGATCGACATGGGGCCGGTGCCCGAACCGAATGAAGCGACCTGGCGCAGCATGTTGCTCTCCATGGTCCCGCAAAGCCCGGTACAGGTGATGGCAGACGTCAATGTGCTTCCGCTGATCATCTTCTCGCTGCTGCTCGGCATCGGGATATTGATGGCCAAGGAAGAGGGCGAGCCGGTCCTCAAGATCTTCGATAGCGGCAGCGTGGTGATGCAAAAAGTCACCATGGTGGTGATGGAACTGACCCCCTTTGGTGTCTTCGCGCTGATGGCATGGGTGGCGGGCACGCTAGGGCTGGAGGCGCTGGCCGCGCTGGGCAAGCTGGTGTTCCTCAACTATCTCGGCTGCCTGCTGATTATCGGGGTGATGTATTCGTCGATGATCAAATTCATCGCGAAATTGCCGGTGATCGACTTCTTCCGCGGCATCGTGGACGCCATCGCGGTCAGCTATTCCACCGCCAGCTCCAACGCAACTTTGCCGGTGACCCTGCGCTGTGCAGAGCGCAATCTGGGGGTGAGCAATTCGGTCGCCAGTTTCGTAATCTCGCTGGGCGCAACGATCAATATGAACGGCACGGCGATGTATCTCGGCCTGGCGACCCTGTTTGGCGCGCAGATTTTCGGCGTGGACCTGACTTGGGGCCAGTATTTCCTGATCTCGATCCTTGGCACTCTGGGGGCCGTGGGCGCAGCGGGCATTCCCGGCGCCGGACTGATCATGATGGCGCTGGTGTTTGGAGCGGTGGGCGTGCCGCTGGAAACCATCGCCTTCGTAGCGGGCGTGGACCGGATCATGGACATGATGCGCACCACCACCAACGTCACCGGCGACGCCGCCGTGGCGACGACTGTGGCGAGCCTGACGGGCGAGATTGACCGCGCAGAGATGATCTCGGCGGATGATGTTTAGGGTGGAGCGTCAGTCCAATGAAAAACTTCCCTACCTATGATCCCGAAGCGGATACGCTCCAATTGAACGGCGCCGCAGCGCTTCTCCTCGGGATTATCCTCAAGGCGAAGTTTGGAGAAAAATTTGATCCGGACGTGTTGCTGAACGAACCGCTTGCCGGTCTGGCATCGCAGATCGCGGTGGTCGCGCGTCCGGACATCGCTGGCAGAGCCATTCATTTTTCGCATGAGGATCGTTGGTCAATCTCAAAGACAGTCTTTGACGAAAGTGGCCACATTGGATGGTGGAGTATGCAGGCTGAAGAGCGTGCCGCTTACCTTCAACAGGTGGCAGCTCCCTACGTCATGCATGACGATCAGGTTGAACAAGTGATCGACGATATCGAGGGTTTGCTTTCCAATGCCCAACAGGTCGTTGATGCTTCAAAACGGGCTTCAACCTTGCACTCGGCGGATGACGTTTGAGGGGTCAATGTCCAAGCCAAAAACTCGGATCATGTACATTGAGGACAAATCAGAAGGCCTCAATGGACCAGCACGAATAGGACGTGTCACATTTTCAAAATCTGGCCGGTCCATCCACTATGGCGGTCGCACATTCTACAAGTTTAGCGGGGGCTATAAATACAACCATATTGCCGAAGATAATGGCGATCATTTTTGGATATCCGGTCCCCGGAAAGACGGCATGGACCGCCTCTATCCGGAAAGCTCAATGCCCGTGGAAATTGATGACGATGTGGCAAAAGAATACTGGCATGAGATTCGAGGTCGTGAACGCTAACTAACGCCCTTCACCCACTCCAGCCCCACATTGTCATCCCCGCGAAGGCGGGAATCCAGCGGTGGCCAAGGGCGCAAATCCGAAATCCTCCGCAAGGTCGCGCCACGCTGGATTGCTCTCTTCGATCAGGCGCAGCTTCCATGCGCGGTTCCATTTCTTGAGCCGCTTTTCGCGCAGGATGGCCTGTTCGATGTCGTCATGCGGCTCGAACCAGACCAGCATCTTGACGCCGTACTGCCTGGTAAAACCTCCGAGAATGCCCTCGCGGTGCTGGGCAATGCGTTGCAGGAGATTCGAGGTGACACCGATATAGAGCGTACCGTTGCGGCGCGATGCGAGGATGTAGACGCAAGGGGCAAAGTCGCGCTGCATAGATAGCCTGTTACTGGATTCCCGCCTGCGCGGGAATGACAAGGTGGGGGGGGATTGCAGGCTCGCCATCACCGCCCCTTGGGCTTCTCCAGCACCTTCTTCCGGAAGCTGCACAAATCCGCCACCCCGCACCGCCAGCATTCCGGCGTCCTTGCCTTGCAGACGTAGCGCCCATGCAGGATCAGCCAGTGATGGGCGTGGAGGCGGAAGGGCTGGGGGACGCGCTTTTCCAGCTTCGCTTCGACATGGTCGGGGGTCTTGCCCTTGGCGAGGCCTGTGCGGTTGCCGACGCGGAAGATGTGCGTGTCGACTGCGAAAGTCTCTTGTTTGAACCAACAATTGAGCGCGACATTGGCGGTCTTGCGCCCCACGCCGGGCAGGCGGACAAGGTCTTCGCGTGTATCTGGCACTTCACCGCCATATTCATCCACCAGCAGCTGGCTTAGCGCGATGACATTCTTCGCCTTGGAGTTGAACAGGCCGATAGTCTTGATGTGCTCTTTCAGCCCATCCTCGCCCAGATCGAGCATTTGCTGCGGCGTGGTCACCTTGGCAAACAGCGCGCGGGTGGCCTTGTTCACGCCCACATCGGTCGCTTGCGCAGACAGGGCAACTGCCACCACCAGCTGGTAGGCATTGCCATATTCCAGCTCCGTCTCCGGCTCGGGATTATCCTCCGCCAACCGGCGGAAGAATTCGAAAATCTGGTCCTTGGTCACGCCTGCTACTTGTCTTTCCTGGGCAAGGGCCTGCGGCGGCGGCCGGGGCGGGTCATTTCGGCGAGGCGTTCTTCGATAACCTCTTCTTCTTCCTCGATTTCCTCAAGGTAGCGGCGCAATTCCTCCAGCTTTTCATCCCGGCGGCGCTGCATCGCGTCAGAGAAGGCCGCCGCGATAATGCCGGTGGGCATGGCGACCAGCGCAATCCCGCACAGTGCAACCACGGAAGCGAACACCTTGCCCAGCGGAGTGATGGGGGAGGCATCGCCATAGCCGACCGTAGTGAGCGTAATGATTGCCCACCACAAGGCGCGCGGGATGGAGCCGAACTCGTCCGGTTGCAAATGTCCTTCGGTCATATACATGGCGGTCGAGCCGACCAGCAGCAGCACGCCCGCCAGCGCCATGGTGACGATCAGATCGTCTGCCCGTTCGCCAATCGCGCTGCTGATTTCGCGGATTGCCTTGGAGAAGCGGCCAAACTTCATCACAGCAAAGACACGCAGCAGGCGCACAGTCCGCAGCATGGCGGCATCGGCAGTGATGAAGGGGATGAGAGTGGAAACAACCACCAGCAGGTCGATCAACCCCAGCGGCGACCGGATGAAGCGCCAGCGCTTCTGCCAGTCCGTTCCCGGTCCGGGCACTTCCGCAGCTGCATAAATGCGCGCGACATATTCGAGCAGGAAGATTGCCCCGAACACCAGCTCGCTGATCAGCAAGACATGGTGCCATTCGCCGGTAATCAGCGGTTCGGTGGAAAGCGCGGCGGCGGCGACGGCAAGAATGATGACCAGGATCAACAGCCGGTTTGTGGCCGTCAGCCGCCCATCCGGTTCAGCCCCTACGAAGAGCTGGTGATAGAGAAATTCGCGTTTCCCCGCCATCCCGTCTCAGTCCCCCCAGACTGCAATAATCCTACAACCCAAG
>JACKKZ010000001.1 GCA_024236195.1 Sphingomonadaceae bacterium | reverse complement strand
CCAGTTCCTCGGTCAGTTCGCCCGCCGTCTTGTCCTCCACGGGCGTGCGCACCGTCGCCAGCATCGGCCCGGTATCGAGCCCCTGTTCCATCTGCATGATGGTAACGCCGGTCACGGCATCTCCCGCCAGGATCGCGCGCTGGATCGGTGCGGCCCCGCGCCAGTGCGGCAGGAGCGAGGCATGTACGTTGAGGCAACCATGTTTAGGAGCCTCGAGCACCGGCACCGGCAGGATCAGTCCGTAAGCGGCGACCACCGCCACATCGGCATTCAGCGCGGCGAAGTCTGCCTGAACCTGCGGATCGCGCAGGCTGGCGGGGCAGCGGACCGGGATATGGCGAATTTCCGCTTCAAGCTGCACGGCGGAGGGTTGCAGCTGTTTGCCCCGCCCGGCGCGGCGCGGCGGCTGGGTATAGACGGCCACGATCTCGTGCCCCGCATCATGCAGCGCGGCCAGCGTCGGCACCGCGAATGCGGGTGTGCCCATGAAGATGATGCGCATAAGCCTGTGCGAAGCCTTTTGTGACCGGGCTTCACGCCCTATCTGGCAGACCATGGCATCGCAAGAGATCGAAAGCCTCGCCGCCGCGCTCGCCCGTCTGCCCGGGCTGGGGCCGCGCTCCGCCCGCCGCGCGGTGCTGTGGCTGGTCAAACGGCGCGAAACCTCGCTCGTTCAATTGCTGGAGGCATTGGCCGCCGTGCGCGAAACGCTGGTCGAATGCGCCACCTGCGGCAATGTCGATACGCGCGATCCCTGCGGCCTGTGCGCCGATTCCCGCCGCGATCCGCGCGCGCTGTGCGTGGTGGAAGATGTGGCGGATTTGTGGGCGCTTGACCGGGCCAAGCTGTTTACCGGGCGCTATCACGTGCTGGGCGGGCGGCTTTCCGCGCTTGATGGCGTGCGGCCCGAAGACCTGTCCATCGGCAGACTGCTTGACCGGGTGCGGGCTGGCGGCATTGACGAAGTCGTGCTGGCCATGAACGCCACGCTCGAAGGGCAGACGACCGCGCATTACCTTGCCGAACGGCTGGAGGGGCTGCCGGTGCGGGTCACGCAGCTGGCGCATGGCCTGCCGGTGGGGGGCGAACTGGACTATCTGGACGAGGGCACGCTGGCCCAGGCGTTGAGAGCGCGGCGGCCGGTTGCCTGAATGGCTTGCGAAGCGCTCGCATCGCACTTATCTGGCCGTCATGGCGATACGTGAAATCCTGGAAGTGCCGGACCCGCGGCTCAAGACCGTCTCGACGCCCGTAGACCGCTTTGATGACGATCTGCGTGCGCTTGTCGATGACATGTTCGAAACCATGTATGATGCGCCCGGCATCGGCCTTGCCGCCATTCAGGTGGGGGTGCCGCTGCGCGTGCTGGTGATCGATCTCCAGCCCGAGGATGAAGAGGCTGAACCGGTTCCCTGCAATCATGATGGCCATCACCATCACCACCAGCCGACGAAGAAGGAACCGCGCGTCTTCATCAACCCGGAAATTCTCAATCCTTCGCCGGACTTCAGCATCTATCAGGAAGGGTGCCTGTCCGTGCCCGACATTTATGCCGAGGTGGAACGCCCCGCTGCCTGCCGCGTGCGCTGGCAGGACCTTGATGGCAAGGTCCATGAAGAGGCGATGGAAGGGCTGATGGCCACCTGCATCCAGCACGAGATGGATCATCTGGAAGGGGTGCTGTTCATTGATCACCTCTCGCGGCTCAAGCGCAACATGGCGCTCAAGAAGCTTGAAAAGGCGCGCAAGGCGGCGTGATCCGGGCGGTCGGGGAAAACCCTGAGAAGCCTCTGGCGTTCCCCCTCCGTTCCGCCTAGACTGGCGCAATGGACCCGACCTTGTTTGCGCTCATCTCCTTGTTTCTCGGCCTTGGCTGCGGGATTGCCTTGGGCTGGTTTTTCGGCTCGCGACCGGTTTCGGAATGGCGTGAACGCCATGCGCAGCGCGACGGCGAAGCGCGGCAGCTGGATGACAGGTTCAGGCAGGCGA